>NZ_WINI01000009.1 GCF_009497155.1 Glaciimonas soli | reverse complement strand
CTACCGACAGACTGAACATCCGACCATTGCGGCCAATATCGACTATCTGATTATTGCCACCGATCTGACCATCGAAGACGTCGGACAAGAAACCCAGCGTGCCGATGCCCCGCATCAACAATTTACCATCCATTGTGACTTCGAAGTGGTGCCGCTGAAGGGCAACACCTACCGCCCCGAGCGCGTCACGCCGAGTCCAGTGATGCGCACTAGCGTTGCGCGTGTGGTTGGCCCGGACAATCAGCCGGTCTGGACCGATACGCTCGGTCGCATCAAAATTCAATTTGTCTGGGATCGACGTGACCTGAATAACGAAAACAGCAGTTGCTGGATACGTGCCGATCAGCTCTGGTCAGGTAACCAGCTTGGCATGACGTTTATCGCCCGCATCGGCAGCGAAGTCATCGTCGATTTCATCGGCGGCAATCCGGATCTCCCGATCATTATCGGCGCCGTTAATAACCAAAATAATCTGCCGCCATGGAATTTGCCCAGCCAGCAAGCGTTATCCGGCATACGCTCCCGCGAGTTTAGCGACAATGGCGGCAACAGCGCCAACGGGCGCAGCAACCATTTGATCTTCGACGACACGCAAGAGAAGATACAAGCACAATTTAAAAGTGATCATCAGCACAGTCAAATCAGCCTGGGACATATCGCCCGGATTGAAGATAACGCAGGGCGCAAGGATGAACGCGGCGAAGGGCTAGAAGCCCGCACCGATGGCGCAGCCGTAATACGCGCTGCGGAAGGCATGTTATTGAGTACCGATGCGCGCCCGAAAGCGGCTGGTAGCATGCTCAGCCGTGACGAACTGATCCGCGAATTGGAAGAGGCCATCCGCATCGCCAAAGGTCTGGGCCAATCCGCTGCCACGCACGAAGGTTCACCGCGTGACACCGAACCACAACAAGCACTCACCAACGCCGTCGAAGCCCTTGGTCACTGCAAAGGTGATGAAGTTAATTTGAAAAATGGCACGGCACCACAACAACCTATCATCGCCATCAGTTCCCCCGCTGGCATCGCCAGCGCCACGCCAAAAGATCAAACGCATTATGCCGGTCAACACATCGACACCGTTGCCGGTGGCAATCAGCAACATTATGCGATGGGTGATATTTCGCATACGGCAAGAAACAACATCGAAGGTTTTGCGGTCGATGGCGATATCCGGCAGATTGCCAACAAAGGGAAAGTCATCCATCAAGCACAACACAATACGATGGAATATACCGCAGATAAAACGCTGTCAATGACATCAGTAAATGATGGCGCCACCATCAGCGGCAAGAAGTACATCTTGCTGCAAGTGGGCGAAAGTTATATCCGCATGACGCCGGATATGATAGTGATTAATGGGAGGATTTTGAAAATGCAGAGCGATCATCCGACGATTACCGATTCGCAGGGAAGCAGTGTGAATGTACAAGGTTTTACCGCAGCTGGCGTATTCGACGAAACGTTCAGTGTGCGGAGTGCCAGTGGCGAGCCGATGGCAAACATGCCCTACGCGTTACAGCATCAAGACGAAGGGCACAACAGCCAAACCGAACGGTTTGGCAAAAGCCCATCGGTGACGACGCCAGAAGAACAAGCGCTCAAGTTTGGTTTGCATATATCCCAATTTAAAGTCACGCAAAACAGCCCGGCAGACGATGAAAATAATAATCAAGGAACCTCTTCATGAATAGTAAAGTGATCAGCAGAACCCCAACGTCCGTTACCGCGATGACCAACAGCACGCGAGGCACTTGCGTCGATTTGCAATGCAGTTGCAGCGTTATGTGGTCGATGGGAACATTGTTCTCTTACACACGCTTGAGCACCTATGATAAACCGCATGACGAATACACCTTAATAAATGATTACAGTGCGCGTGCCCGTCGTATTGCGGCAACCTATGCACGCTTTTATCTGGAGAAAGAAGATTTCAGTGATGTGAATAAGAAAGGTCGTTTCTATTGGATGGCTCTAGGCGCTCTAGCCAGCAAGACGGTAGCCTGTGCATTGGAATCGTGGCAGATGGGATTGGCGCCGGAGTCAGTGGTGGAGAGTTTTGGGAAAGGTAATTTCTGGCTATTTATCGACATCGCCACCACCCACTGGTTTTGGGCAAGGGATCCGAAGGGTTTCAAGCAATGTGCTGCTGAGCGTCCCAAAATTGATGAATTTGTTCCAAAAATAAAAGACCACATGCGGCAATTGCCGTGGTATCAGGACGCAATGGGGAAACTCCATAATCTGCCGATTACGCCAGAGATGTTTAAAGCGTTTGACGTGATTGGGGAATTTGAAAATGCCACTAAAATTGATAAACCCGCATATCAGTTTAAGCATCTGATGTTGGTCGCCCAACATGAGCAGCACAACATCCTGCAACCACTGATCTACGACAACAACCCTGTTTTAAAGAAAGTACTGACAGCACAGAGGGTTGGGCGCGGGGTTAGCCATATGCCGGACCCTATGCAAGATGGGGCAATACCTTATGATGATGGGGGGGCATCTGCTACGATCAACATGGTAAAAGCCGTGGTACCAGAGCTGGAGCTGGTGTTTACCAGTGCTTGTACTGTTGATGATCCTCAACTGAAATCGGTAGCACCGCTGGATACGGTGGTAAACGATTTTGAGAGTCGGATGCAATGGATTAAACAGGCCGCTTTGAAATTTCATGGTTTGATGCAAGAAAAGACAGAATTCATGGAGAGTGAATTAAGCACCATAGCGACCTGGTATCAGGATACCGGGATGGAAGCACTTAAAAATCGGATGGCAAAGAAATGAGCAAATCAATCCGGCGTAAACGCATCGTGATGACTTGTTCTATTGTCGGCTTCCTACTGGCATCCGTTTTGGTATGGTCGACAACTCCCTTGTCGTCAGCAAAGAAATCACTGGTGACCAACACTACAAAATCAACAGAAGGAGATAGTTCCATGAGCCCTAAAGAAGTCACCATCCGTCTTGGTCAACAAGGTAGAGAGTGGGTAGATATGTACCCAAATGCAGTACATGCCAACGACAAAAATGCAAATGGCGAAATTGTTTTTTATGATGTCGATTGGAAATCAGATCAACTAACTAATCGACAGCTTGGCACTGTGCGTATTGACCATGGAAACAACAGTTTTAGCGTTCCTTATGTGTTGAGTATTATGGGGACGGCACTACCGCAAGATTTTCCAGAAGAGGGAATTTATAATTTTGATCTCAGCGTTGCGATATCTCCCAACTCTACAAATTCTCATGCTATAGCTCTGCACCAATTTTATGCGTTACTCAAAACTATCCAAAATGCGGGATGGAAAAGAGAAATTGGTGTCTACAATCCTCGCCTCAGTGGGCGCGATGCCTTACTCTATTCGCAGGCGGGGGGTAATAGCAATTATTCTGTCGATGCAAACTATGTACCGGCGCTAGATGAATGGATGAAAATAAACGACTATACAGACTGGAAATTTTACGCCAATGAGGTGTATCTAGATGTGACCTTTGTGCGTAATCCAGACAAAATGGATCCAAATCAGCCAGGGGCTTACTTAGTTTCGTTAAATTTTAAAAGCGCCAATGCCGTAGAGCGTGCCTACTTTGACAAAAAAGACCGCCCACGCTACAAAGAATTGTATCCTGCCGAGCGCAAACGACTGGCAAAACTGCGCGGAGAAGCTGAACGAAAAATCTCCTCCCAATACCACATTGATGAAACGTATATTGACCCTGATGGTGAGACGTTAGCACCGGGATGGATTAGGCAGGGGGAGATAAATTAACGACGCTCAGTCATCATCAGCCTGCCCACAGGTAGCACTTCTTCTAGGAAATTGCGAATCACCTGCATTCCCATTCGATTCATACGATCTGCGATAGCGACCACTGTGCAAAATTTTGGATCATCGGCACAAACAATAAACGTGGGCGAAATTTGGGCGAAAACGGAGACCTTTCCAGCCCTCGCCAGACCGATTAGCTTTTGTAACATCTAGCATTTACACGGTCTGGCGGAGTCTGGGATGGTTTGTGATGGTGGAGGCGGCGGGAATCGAACCCGCGTCCGCAAGTCCTCTACAGACAGTTCTACATACTTAGTGCTGCCATTTGATTTAATCTGGCCGACGCGGACGCACACGCTGCGGTCAAACGAGTTACCTAAATTTAACTTTTAGCCAGGTAACCCGACTAAAAGCGATTCTCTGTAAATGACTCTACTGCTGTTGCCAGCCCACCCCAGAGACGAGATGGTGTAGAGCTAGACAGCGATTAAGCTGCTAGTGCGTACGAGTTATCGTTTGCAGTTATATATTTTCTGGTTGTATTTACGAGGTAGCCAGCCCTCGGTATGCCCTGCGCTGCTTTGTAACCCACGTCGAAACCAGGTCGCCCCCAAGCAGACTCTATTGTAACGCACTTAGCCTGCATGTTGTGCCGGCGCTGTGATAGTGCGATGTTTCACAGCGCTTTTGTTGCATTTACTTCATGGAAAAATCCACCCGATTTGGCTTGCCTTTGTCTTTAATGCCGTCTGCGGTCAATTTTGGGGCGATCAGGAATACCCTATCCAACGGAATTTTGCCGACGTTCTGCAGATAATCGCGCACCGCTTGAGCACGTTGGTCGGCCAGATTACGTAACTCATCCGGTGTAACTTTGGCGTTAGTCAGGATTAATTTCTCCATTTCTGGCACTGGCAACGATTTAGTGAAACCGATCATGTTGCGAGGTTTGTCGAATTTTTCGTCTTTGTAGACTTTTTCCATGTATTGCGCCTTATCGGCGTCAGTCAGGGTGATTTCTTGCGGCTCTTTGGCGGCAGTAGTGTCGCCCGCGATGTCTGTATCTGCTGCGGTTTCAGCGTGCGTTTCAGCAGCAGCTTGGTGTGGCGCATGTTTTTGTTTCAAGGCGTTCATTTTATGATTCAGCATAGCTTGTCTTAGCCCAACAGTATCAGTGTCTGGGTCAACCCGACCGATGATATCCATTTTTAATGCTGGACGATCAATCAGGGCTTTAACTAGCGTATCGAGTTTGGCTTTGCTTTCCGGTGTGAGGGTGGCTAAACCGGGTTTGAATTCGATATAGCTCAAATCCGCGCCGCCGCTGCCAAACATATTGCCGATCAACGCAAAAGGTGAGGTAACGGCTTTGACGATCAGATTGACGATGACGCGGATGATGATGCCACCCATCGAGAAATGCGGATCAGACAACGAGCCACTAATCGGCAAATTGATGTCGATCACACCGTTGCGATCTTTCAGCAGCGCGATGGCTAAACGTACCGGAAGTTTGGTCGCTGTCGGGCTATCGATTTTATCGCCAAAGGTGAATTGATCAATCTTCAAATGATTTTGCGCAGTCAGCTTTTGTTCTTCAATTTTGTACTCGACCTCCATAGACAGCTTGCCTTTAACGATGGCGTAGCCGGCATACTTGGCAGCATAGGATGTCAAACGCGGCAGTTCAACGCCGTCGGCACTGCCTTTGATATCCAAAAACATTGGCTTGAACAGTGGGTTAAACGTCCCGGAAATGGCGACTGGTGCGTCATTATCAATTTTTCCCTTGATGTCAATTGGTGCTGGCGCGGGTTTGTCCGAAGCGATTGCACCGATGGTCCCGTTCATACCGGTCATGTTGGCGGTGTAATTAGGTTTGATGAAGTTGTCGGTGAAATTGATGTTGCCACTTTTTAGCACGATTTGACCAATGTGAATAATCGGTGCCGGCGCGTTGCTATCGGTCGCAGGTTTGCTTGGTAAGGTGGCAGCGGTGGTGTCGCCTTTAACCGTTTTATCGACGGCGACCGTGGCAGCAGCTTCTTCATTATCGACACTACTTGCAGCCTCCGCCGATGCTGCCGCAGCGGCAGCAGCATCAGGTGCAAGTGCAGGTGAGCCAGCAGGCGCCGCTGGCTCGGATTCCGGTGCAGGAGCAGCTTTCGCCCCGGATTTTGTTGCGGCTTCTGATACAACTGATTTTTTCCCGACTTTGGACACGCGCATGTCTAGTAAATTTAAGCGGCCAGTCGGCGATAGAATTACGCGCGCAAAAAAATCATTCAGTGTGATTTTTCCTAGTGTGACATTTTGACGTGGACCGTTGATATCGGCATTAATGCCACTAACATCGAGTAATTTCCATTTTAAAAAGTCGTAGCCGTTTACTTTATCGACCAAATGAAAATTGGTAAAACGCACCATGCCGTTATAGCGCGCAATCAATGTCTGCCGGGCTGTCGGCGGAGTGAGTTGCAGTCTGCCTTTGGCGTGTGCAAGACCGCTGGTCAAGGTCACATTAAAGAGATTCGTCAAATACGGGTGCAGTGCCGGAATCGGCAGATTGAGAGCGTCAATCGCCAGATCAAATGATTTAAGCTGTGCAGCAGCAGTGCCGTTGATCTTGAGTTTTCCTGTTTTGTTGACCCGTGTATCTAGCGATATTTTGGTGGGTTTATCCAACTTGCTGGAAACATTTTCGAGTTTGAGATTGAAGCCATCAACACTAAATGCTGCTGTCGGTGTAACGCTATAGTCTTTGAATGAGACATTGCTATCGGTGACAGCGACAGTATTCAGATTGGCGAGCCATTCTGGAGCGCTACTTTTCTTAGCTGAAGATGTTACCCGCGCTTTAGTCGGTTTTTTTGCGTTTTTGGCAAATTGTTGTAGATTTATTTGGCCACGTGCATCGCGTCGCACATCGGTTTGTATACCGGCGATGGTGAGTGCTGTTGCGTTGAACAGATGTTTTTCCACATCGACACTGGCATCAGTCAAGCTCATTTTTTTCACGGCCAGACTACCATTGCTGGCCGGTTTGCCAGCCAGTTTGACATTGTCGATGTCGACGCCTAATTGGGTGAGCAACACCTTGCCATCTGCGACTGCCACTTGAGTTTTTAACGAAAGTTGACCGGACAGATCAGCGGCCAATGCACCGTTCAAATACGGTTGGTATTGCGCCAGCGATAAATCATCAATGCTTGCTTCACCATTGACCGCCGCGGTTGCAGGCGAAACGTACCCTGTAAATTTTATGGCTTGATCTCCAGCGTTGCCGACAGAGGCGGTGATGGCAGCGGGTGGTGCATTGGCAGCCAATGAGATGTGCTTTGCATCGACCGTCAGATTTTTTAATTGCATCTCCATCTTTGGTGATGCGTTGGATGCATCGGTCCAGTTAATCACACCGTCGTTAATGTTTAATTGCGTGAGCGCGATGGCCGGAGCAGCCTTGGGTGCTGCCTTAGTGGTCGCAGCATCGGCTTTTTCTGATGCCTTGGCAGAGTTAGCTTCGCCGAGTGTTGCCCAATTGAGCTTGCCATCTGTATTCATTGCCGCCCAGATTTCTGGTGCTTGCAGAGTGACTTTATCGATCACTGCAGTGGTAGTCATCAGGTCGAATTTCCCGATCTGGGTATCCAGGGTCTGTGCTTTGAGTAGCGGGGCAGGAGTTGCGCTCTTATCTGCGAGGGCGATATCGCTGAGTTTGATATCGCCTGATAAATTGATTTCAGGCTTGCTATTAGCCCGCGCAAAATTCAGATCGAGTTTGGTCGAGAGCTTGGCACTTTGTATCGTCAACGGCAAAGCGACCGGAGAAAAGCCGACGTAACTGGCAACATCAAGTTGATCAATATCGAGCGCTAGTGTGGTTTCCTGACTGCCCGCAAACGGCTTAGAACGGCCCTTCAATGCAAATGGCGTACCGTTTATCGTTGCGCTAAGTTTCGGTTGTACAAAGGTATTGATGTCGCGGTTAAGGTTGGAAATGAACGGCACACCGATATTAAGTGCAGCGACATTGATTTCTTTGCCGGTGACTTTGTCGTCAAACTTAATGGTGCCGTTATCGAGCTGAATATTCTCGATGGAAAATTTGGTTTCGCCCTCGGTTTTGGGCTTGGCCAGTATGCGGTCAATAATGTCAGAAAAATTATAACGACCGATGCCGGCGGCACTGGTACGTATCAAATGCACAGTTGGAGAGCTTAGTTTTATTTCATCCAATACTGGTGCCAAATGAATGATGGACGCCAGTGATGCGTTGACCGTCAGGCTTTTGAACGATAACGCGGGGGTGATTTTGTCCGGTTCGTAGAGCGTGAAATCTGAGGTAGTTAAATTTAACGTCAGTGGGTTAAAAGCGATTTTTCCAATAGTCGCTTTACGACCAATTTGTTGTTCAATTTGTTGTTCCGCCAAGTGTTTTACCAGCGGCGGCACCGCGATCCAACTGATAACGGCCAGCACTGCCAGTACGGCGATAAATATGCCAGTCCAGCGCAGAGTACGAGTTAGCCAAGCAGGGCGGGGAGAGTTTGCCATAGTGGTTGTTTTTCGTTACTGGTAAGGAATGATATACCGACACAGTCTATTGAGCCAGAGCCATGCGGTTTACGAGAGTAATGCGCGTTTTTTAGCGATAAGTGCAGCTAGTACAGCCCTTAAATCCTAAGGGTTTCGTTCACTCTGCATTGCTGAAGGCGTTGGTTGAAGAATGCGCAGAACAGCACGCAAACTTCTGGACTACTCAGCAGGCATCAAGGTTTTTGACGGATAACAGTTTTGAATCTGTTCGCGATCTAATCACGCAACCTTGCATAGGCTCTAAGAAGCTTGTGACTGCCGAATTAACGCGATCAATTCAGCCGGTGTGCTGATAAGTGCATCTGCTTCCCATGTGCTCGGTGCGACATGGCCGCCATAGCCCCAACCGACTGCAATAGTGACCATACCGGCGGCGCGACCGGCTTGGATATCGCGTAAGTCGTCGCCTACATACCAGCATTGGGAAGGCATTACATCCAGGCGTCGCGCAGCTTCCAACAACGGTGCGGGATGCGGTTTGGTATGTGGAGTAGTGTCACCGGAGATGACGCAGCCGGCGTCTTGTAGACCGATTTGCGGCACCAGAGGATCGGTAAAGCGCGAGGCTTTGTTGGTCACGATGCCCCATTGCAGCTGCTGATGCTGTATGTCTTCAAGCAAATGCGCTATTCCGTCGAATAGGTGGCTTTTTACAGCGAGCGCTTCTGCGTAATGGTTAAGAAAGGTGACACGTAAATCTTCGTATTCATCTTCGCCCGGCTTGATGCCAAAGGCAACGCCAATCAAACCACGTGCACCAGCAGAGGCAACTGGGCGCAGGTGTTCATAAGCGGTAAGAGTGAGTCCACGCTCACTTTGCAGACGCATCATTGCTGCTGCCAGATCTGGCGCAGTGTCGGCAAGTGTGCCATCGAGATCAAACAAAATGGCACGTGGTGCGGATAATGACATAGAGACTCTTGGTGAAAAATGAATTGGTTAATTACTAAGGCGCCATGTGAACAATTATGCCGGCCGGGTGCAAGCCATTAAATAATTCACACTGGTATCTTGATTGAGCGAATAGATACGCGTGACAGGGTTGTAGCTCATCCCTTTTAAGCCATTGACCGTTAAGTCTGCATTGCGCGCAAATTGTGCCAGTTCGGCAGGCGTAATGAATTTTGCGTAGTCATGTGTCCCTTTTGGGAGCATGCGCAGTACATATTCAGCACCAAGTACGGCAAACAGATAGGCTTTTGGATTTCTGTTTAATGTTGAAAAAAATACTTTTCCGCCCGGTTTCACTAAACCAGCGCAAGCACGCACGATGGAAGCGGGGTCTGGTACGTGTTCCAGCATTTCCATACAAGTAACGAGATCGAATTGCCCAGCCTCACGCGCAGCGAATTCCTCTGCCGAAATCTTTTCATAGCGCACCTGAATGCCAGATTCCAGGCTATGCAAATCAGCAACTTTTAATGCCTTTTCGGAGAGGTCGATGCCAGTCACATTGGCACCTTTTTTCGCCATGGATTCGGTCAATATTCCACCGCCGCAACCTACGTCGAGGACATTCTTTCCCGCAAGAGGAATGGCGGCATTGATCCACTCAAGGCGCAATGGATTGATTTCATGTAAAGGACGAAATTCGGCATCGGGATCCCACCAGCGGTGGGCAATGTCACTGAATTTTTGGAGTTCTGATGGATCTGCGTTCATAGGCATAATGATAGCTGGAAAGTGCTGTCGTGATGATGAAAATGATGGCGACAGTGATGACGAAAAAAAACCTCGCAGAAGCGAGGTTTTTTCGAACTCTTACTGAGTTTGAACTCAAATTTAACTATTAGTTAGTTAAAGTTGGGCCGCCAACTTTTGTCGTGCCAACAACTTCAACCTCAACGCGACGGTTTGGAGCTTGTTGTGCTTGACCAGCTTTAGTAGCAGATTTGATTGTCTTAGGTACCAATGGATTGCTCATACCTTTACCTTCGGTATAGATACGGTTCGATTCAATACCTTTGCTTACCAAGTACGCTTTAACTGCTTCAGCACGACGTACTGACAGTTTTTGGTTGTAAGCAGATTTACCGTACAAGTCAGTGTAACCAACAGCAATGATGACTTCCAGGTTGATCTCTTGCAATTTACCGTACAACTCATCCAGTTTAGCAACGCCTTCTGGTTTCAATGTCGACTTGTCGAAATTGAACAATGTGTCTGCTGCTAATTTGATTTTTTGTGATTCAGCAACTGGTGCTGGCGCTGGTGGTGGAACTACAACAGCTTCAGCAACTTTAACAATTTCACCATCGCAACCTGGTACTGAATCGGCTGGTGTCCAGTAGCCAGTGTGCCAGCATAGACCGTACGGATCACGTGCGATTACGCCACGTGCATCTTGCACGTAAGCACTGTATGGGGTTTTTGCTTGGATATCTGTGATTGTCTGCGCGGAAGCGGTCATTGCGACGACTGCGGACGCAGCGAAGACGAGTTTTGCTAATTTATTCATGTTTCTCCTCTCGGTTGAGATATCCGCAGATTAACTGCGCAACTAAATATACGACATCAAAAATTGGATAATACCACGTGATACGAGCTTTTACATGTGAAATTAGCCACATGCAATTAACTGATCACCATTCTGCCACATGCAGGTGTTGCTAGTGATGTATGCCAAATGTTCATGCACACGTTTTTTGTGCTTCGTTGTTTTTATACAACGTAACATAATGAAAACTTATGTCTCGGCAACATCATATATCGATTTGTAAAAAATAACCGCATTATTTTGCTTAATTGTCGATGGAAATGGCGATACGATCATTTGGGTTTAAATTTATTGCTTAAATTGCAATTAATAATTCACTGTTGCGAGTGTTAACAAGTCGCAATTTCCCGGCTCCAATAATCTGCTCTGGTTGTCGTAGCATCTTTATTTTTTTTAGGCGTATGGCAACTTTAGGTGTACGTTGCTTTATTAGTCTTTGATTAATTAATATGGCTCGTAATGGCGATGATCTGCTGTGCTGCTTTCGTTAAATCGGATCTGACTATGCTTTGGTGCCAGAAAAGGTGAAGTGAAGTACGTCGCATGTTAAAATCGCACGTTGTAATGAGCATCCTTGGTGACATTCGCCACTGCTACGTATGTCGACTAGGAAATACTGCTGATGCTGCACGATTGCTATATAGGCTGGCTTATCTGTTTAGTGATAGCCAGTTCGCCCGTGCGGTCTCTGTCCTTGCGGCTTCTATTCATGACCTATCAACCTAAGTAAAGACTCGTCTACTCGCTAATGGATCAATTCGCTAAAGAAACTATCCCAATTTCCCTCGAAGAAGAAATGCGCAAGAGTTACCTCGATTACGCCATGAGCGTGATCGTCGGACGTGCGCTACCGGATGCGCGTGACGGCCTCAAGCCGGTGCATCGTCGGGTCTTGTTCGGCATGCATGAAATGAACAACGTCTGGAACCGTCCCTACGTCAAATGTGCACGTGTGGTCGGTGAAGTCATGGGTAAATATCACCCGCATGGCGACCAATCTATTTATGACACTTTAGTCCGGATGGCGCAGGAGTTTTCTCTGCGTTATATGCTGGTCGATGGCCAAGGTAACTTCGGTTCGATTGACGGCGACGGCGCTGCGGCGATGCGTTATACCGAATGTCGTCTGGCTAAAATATCCAGCGATATTCTGGCTGACATCGATAAAGAAACCGTCGACTTTGTGCCTAACTATGACGGCAAAGAGAAAGAACCGTCGGTATTGCCGACGCGTATTCCGAATCTGCTGATCAATGGTGCATCCGGTATCGCGGTTGGTATGGCGACTAATATTCCGCCGCACAATATCACCGAGGTTATCAATGGCGCATTGCATGTATTGCGTAACCCAGAAGCGACGATAGACGAACTGATCGAAATTATCCCGGCGCCGGATTTCCCGACGGGCGGCATTATTTATGGCGTTTCCGGTGTGCGTGACGGTTATCGCACTGGTCGCGGCCGCGTTGTCATGCGCGCTAAAACGCACTTTGAAGAGTACGGCCGTGAAGGGCGTACTGCGATCATCGTTGATGAGCTGCCATATCAAGTCAATAAAAAAGCCTTGATCGAACGTATCGCCGAATTGCATCGCGATAAAAAACTCGATGGTATTTCCGATCTTCGTGACGAATCCGATAAATCCGGTATGCGCATGGTGATCGAGCTCAAACGCGGCGAAGTCGCGGAAGTCGTGCTCAACAATCTCTATAAGCAAACGCAACTGCAAGACACCTTCGGTATGAATATGGTGGCGTTGATTGACGGCCAGCCGAAGTTAATGAACTTGAAGCAAATGCTGGAATGCTTCTTGTCGCATCGCCGTGAAGTGGTCACACGCCGCACTGTGTTCGAATTGCGCAAAGCGCGCGAGCGTGGTCATGTGCTGGAAGGTTTGGCGGTTGCATTGGCCAATATTGATGACTTCATCGCCATCATCAAAGCCGCACCAACGCCACCAGTGGCGAAAACAGGTTTGATGGAACGTGCCTGGGATTCATCCGTGGTGCGCAACATGCTGGAGCGTACCGGTGCAGAAAACACCGGCGGCATCAACGCCTTCCGTCCAGATAATCTGCCGACGCACTATGGTATTCAAGCCGATGGTTTGTACAAACTATCCGACGATCAGGCGCAAGAAATTTTGCAAATGCGCTTGCAACGTTTGACTGGTTTGGAACAAGACAAGATCGTCAACGAATATCAAGAAGTGATGGCTGAAATCGCTGACTTGCTGGATATTTTGGCCAAGCCGGAGCGCGTCACTGTCATCATTACTGACGAATTGACTGCGGCTAAAAACGAATACGGTAATAAAGATGCGCGCCGCTCGCAGATTGAGCACAATCCGACCGATCTCGGCACTGAGGATTTGATTACGCCGCAAGACATGGTAGTCACGTTGTCGCACACTGGCTATATGAAATCGCAACCAGTGTCCGAATATCGCGCGCAAAAACGTGGCGGCCGCGGCAAGCAAGCCATGGCGACTAAAGATGATGACTGGATTGATCAACTGTTTGTCGGCAACACGCACGATTACATCCTGTGCTTTAGTAATCGTGGTCGTTTGTATTGGTTGAAAATCTGGGAAGTGCCGCAAGGTTCGCGCAACTCACGCGGCAAACCTATCGTCAATATGTTCCCGCTGCAAGACGGTGAAAAAATTACCGTGGTATTGCCGTTGTCTGGTGATAATCGCACGTTCCCTGAAGACCGTTATATCTTCATGTCGACCAGTTTGGGTACTGTGAAAAAGACACCGTTGTCCGATTTCAGCAATCCACGTAAAGCCGGCATTATTGCGGTTGATCTGGATGAAGGCGATTTCCTGATCGGTGCTGCGCTAACTGATGGTCAGCATGACGTGATGTTGTTCTCCGATTCCGGTAAAGCGGTGCGTTTCGATGAAAACGATGTCCGTCCGATGGGACGTACTGCGCGCGGTGTGCGTGGTATGAATCTGGAAGATGGTCAACAAGTCATCGCGTTGTTGGTGGCTGAAAATGAACAGCAATCGGTGTTGACCGCTACTGAAAATGGTTACGGTAAACGTACGCCAATTACGGAATACACACGTCATGGTCGCGGTACCAAAGGCATGATCGCGATTCAAACCAGTGAACGTAACGGTAAAGTAGTTGCAGCAACGCTGGTTGAACCTAGTGACGAAATTATTCTGATCACAACAGGTGGCGTGTTGATACGCACTCGTGTAGCAGAAATTCGTGAAATGGGTCGTGCAACGCAAGGCGTTACCTTGATCGCGGTGGAAGACGGCACGAAATTGAGCGGTCTGCAACGTGTAATGGAAAGCGATGTAGAGGAAGTAGTGGAAGTGGCTGAGGATGGCACTGGTAATGCTGCGGCTCCAGAAGCCGGTGCTACCGATACTGAATCCGACGCTGAGTAATATTGTTGTTTGTCGGATGGATACTGCTTCGCGCTATCCATCTGACATCATCTTAGTTTTTACCGACGAGTGCCAACATGACGATCTTTAATTTTTCCGCAGGTCCCGCCGTTCTCCCTAAAGAAGTGTTACAACAAGCCGCAGCAGAAATGCTCGATTGGCATGGCAGTGGCATGTCGGTGATGGAAATGAGTCATCGCGGTAAAGAATTCATGTCGATACTGGAAGCGGCTCAACGCGATTTTCGCGAATTGCTGGGCGTGCCGAGCAATTACAAAGTTTTGTTTTTGCAAGGCGGTGCGATTGCAGAAAACGCGATTATCCCGATGAATCTGGCGCACTTGAAGGGCCAATCGGCAACAGTCGATTACATCAATACCGGTTCATGGTCGGTCAAATCGATCAAGGAAGCCAAGCGCTATTGCGACGTTCACGTTGCAGCATCTTCGGAGGCGCAACACTTCGCGCAAATCCCAGCGCGTGATACCTGGCAATTGTCGAGTAATCCATCGTACGTGCATATTTGCAGTAATGAAACCATCGACGGTGTGGAGTTTCAATACACGCCGGACATCGCTGCTGAAACCAATAATGCGCCATTAATTGCAGATGTGTCGTCCCACATTTTGTCGCGCGAGATGGACGTCAGTAAGTACGGCGTAATCTACGGTGGCGCGCAAAAAAATATTGGGCCTGCTGGCTTAACTATTGTCGTGGTGCGCGAAGATTTACTAGAGGGCGGTCATGCGATGACATCTTGCCCTTCGGCGTTCAATTGGAAAATTGTCGCTGATAATGATTCGATGTACAACACACCGCCAACCTATGCGATTTATATCGCAGGGTTAGTTTTTCAGTGGTTGAAAAAACAAGGTGGTGTAGCAGCAATGGAGCAACGTAATATCGCCAAAGCGGCGCTGTTATATGATTACTTAGATTCAACCGATTTCTACCAAACCAAAATCGCAGCCGACAGTCGCTCGCGTATGAATGTACCTTTCTTTTTACATGACCATGCACTCAACGATGCTTTCCTCGAAGGAGCGAAAGAACGTGGGTTATTACAGCTAAAGGGCCACAAGTCCGTAGGCGGTATGCGCGCTTCTATTTACAACGCAATGCCGTTGGAAGGTGTGCAAGCATTGGTAACTTATTTAAAAGAATTTGAGAAGCGCGAACAGCGCAAGTAAAGATACGCAGGAGTAGGGTGGGCATGGCTTTTTGTGCCCACGCGGTATGGAGCCAGGTATGTCGATGACAGGGTGGTGGCAACCATCTCTGAAGTTGTCGATGGCATTCTGAGACTCTTCGCGTGGACATAAAAAGTTAAGTCGATCCTGCTCTGCTTACGTAAATTAGGAAGCAAGCAAATGAATATAGAAGACAAGCTCAAACCATTACGCGAACAAATCGATGCGCTTGATGCGCAGATTTTAGTGTTATTGAATCGTCGGGCGGAAGTCGCCCAAGAAGTTGGCCACGTCAAAGCGGAAACCAACGCTCCTGTATTCCGGCCGGAACGTGAAGTGCAAGTGCTGCGTAAAGTGGCCGAGAATAATCCTGGCCCGTTACAAGCCGGCGATGTACAAACCATTTTCCGCGAAGTGATGTCGGCTTGCCGCGCTTTGGAAAAGCGCGTGGTGGTTGCCTATCTTGGACCAGCAGGTACTTTTAGCGAGCAAGCGGTATATCAACAATTCGGCCATTCGGTCGAAGGCATGGCTTGTGTATCGATTGATGAAGTGTTTCGTGCGGCCGAAGCCGGGACCGCCGATTTTGGCGTAGTACCAATCGAAAATTCATCTGAAGGTGTGATCAATCGCACTCTCGATTTGTTATTGCAAACTACGTTGAACATTAGCGGTGAAGTATCAATGCCGGTACACCATAGTCTGATGACAAAAAACGGCACGATGGATGGCATTACGCGTATTTGCGCGCATTCGCAAGCGCTGGCGCAATGCAATGCCTGGCTGAATCAGCATTTCCCCAATATTGAACGTATCGCCGTTGCATCGAATGCCGAAGCGGCGCGCATGGCACGTGACGACGCCAGTGTTGCGGCTATCGCGGGTGAGATTGCCGCCCAGACCTATGATGTGCTGATCGTACATGCGCACATTCAGGACGATCCGCATAACCGTACGCGTTTTGCCGTGATCGGTCATCTGCAAACCAACCCTAGCGGGAAAGACCAAACTTCATTGGTGTTGTCGGTGCAAAATAAAGCGGGTGCTGTATATAAGCTGCTGTCACCGCTGTCGACTCACGATGTTTCGATGACGCGTTTTGAATCGCGACCGGCACGTACTGGCGCATGGGAATATTTTTTCTATGTCGATGTAGAAGGTCATGAGCAAGATGAAAATGTTGCCAAGGCATTGGCTGAACTTAAGCAAAATGCAGCGTTTTTCAAGTTGCTTGGTTCGTATCCATTTAGCCTCTAGAGCCTGACACCGTGAAAAAAATCGTTATTTTTGGTGTCGGTTTAATTGGTGGTTCGTTTGCCTTGGCACTTAAAGCGGCCAATAAGAATCCCAAAACGGGGCTGCAGATTGTCGGTGTGGGACGTAGTCAGGCTTCGTTACAGCGTGCGCTTGCATTGGGGATCATCGATACGATTGCAGCTTCGGTCGAAGAAGCGATGGCTGATGCAGATTTGGTATTGATTGCAGCGCCAGTCGCGCAAACGGCCGCGATACTCACCAGTATTTGCCCCTATCTGCAAGCCGGAACTATCGTCACGGATGCGGGCAGTACCAAGAGCGATGTCGAAGCTGCTGCACGTGCAGTGCTAGGTAATAAAATTGCGCAATTTGTCCCCGGGCATCCGATTGCTGGTCGCGAGAGCAATGGGCCAGATGCTGCGATTGTTGATCTGTATATCGGTAAAAAAGTCGTATTAACACCGTTGCCAGAAAACACCGCGGAAGATGTCGCTAAAGTTGCTGCAGCATGGCGTCTGTGTGGCGCCATCATTCATCAATTATCGCCGCAACAGCACGATGAAATCTTTGCGGCCGTCAGCCATTTTCCGCATATGTTGGCCTACGCATTGGTCGATCAGATTGCGAACAAGTCGCAAGCTGATGTGATGTTCCAATATGCCGCAAGCGGGTTTCGTGATTTCACGCGTATTGCCGGATCATCGCCAGAAATGTGGCGCGATATCTCGCTCGCCAATCGTCATGCTTTGCTGGGTGAGTTGAGCGTCTATCAAGCACAATTGATGCGTTTGCGCCATTTGCTGGAAGCTGGCGATGGTGCTGGTCTGGAAGCGATATATAGCAACGCGCAACAAGCGCGACATGACTGGATAACAGCAATCGAATCAGCGGAAAAACAGAATAAAGAAGGTGGAAATTAAATGGCACAGAAACAAAAGAGCTACCCGGCTTATATTAACCTGCAGCCGGCCTCACACATGCAAGGCACGGTGAAGTTACCCGGTTCTAAAAGCATTTCCAATCGCACTTTGTTATTGGCAGCGTTGGCAAACGGTACGACTGAAATTCTGGACTTGCTCGCTTCGGATGATACTTTGGTGATGTTGATGGCACTGAAGCAATTGGGCGTCACATGGACGCAACAAGAGGGCACGCAAAATTACACGGTGCATGGTTGTAATGGTCGCTTTCCGACGCATCAAGCCGATCTGTTTATGGGCAATGCCGGCACCGCAATTCGACCACTGACAGCGGCATTGGCGGCGATGGGCGGCGATTACACTTTGCACGGCGTGGCGCGTATGCACGAACGCCCGATTGGCGATTTGGTCGATGCATTAAATGCTATCGGCACCAATGTTATCTATACCGGCGTTGCAGGTTATCCGCCGTTGCATATTCGTCGCGGTCAATTGCATAAACATGCGATGCAGGTGCGTGGCAATGTTTCCAGTCAGTTTTTGACGGCCTTGTTAATGGCTGCGCCGTTGATGGCGAAGCATGACGCGATCACAATTGAGGTGATTGGCGAATTAATTTCCAAGCCCTATATCGAAATTACCTTGAATTTGATGCAGCGTTTCGGCGTGACCGTTGCACGTGATGGCTGGCAATCGTTTACGGTCGCGGCTGGTCAGCAGTATCAGGCGCCAAAAACAATTCATGTTGAGGGCGATGCTTCATCGGCGTCTTATTTTCTTGCTGCAGGCGCAATCGCAGGTGGCCCGGTGAGGGTCGAAGGCGTTGGCAAAAACAGTATTCAGGGCGATGTCCGATTTGTTGAAGCATTAGAACAAATGGGCGCGACCATCACGATGGGCGACAACTGGATAGAAGCTTCGTCGACGGGAAAACTAAAAGCCATCGACGCCGATTTCAATCATATTCCCGACGCCGCGATGACGATTGCAGTCGCTGCTTTGTATGCAGATGGTGTCAGTACCTTGCGCAATATCGCCAGCTGGCGCGTCAAAGAGACGGATAGATTAAGCGCAATGGCAACCGAATTGCGCAAATTGGGTGCGACAATAGAAGAGGGTGCGGATTATCTGCGCATCACGCCGCCAGCCCAGCTGCAGGCGGCGACTATCGACACTTATGACGATCACCGTATGGCGATGTGTTTTTCATTGGCGACCTTGGATGGCACGGGTTTACGTGGCGCTGCTTTACGTATCAATGACCCAAAATGTGTAGCAAAAACCTTCCCTGACTATTTTGACGTGTTTGCTCAAATCGCAGCGCAGTCGGTGCGTAACTCTTGATATTGGGCGCGATGCAGCCTGTTCACTTTACACTCGATGACATTCAGAATGCTGTCGAGGCTGCTGCATTTGAACGCGGGCAGGGATACGCAGATGAAGACAGAGTATTAAAAACAGAAACAGAAGTGATCGACAACGCCGAATTTTCTTTTCGAGCGACTGTGCGTGGCAGTGGACTGCAAATCTATGCGCAGGAAATTTATGTGTATAACGGTGAGCATGGAGTTGATGTCGAGGGGCATTGCTCTTGTCCTGTCGCTTATAACTGCAAGCATGTTGCAGCGGTATTAATTCATTATTTGCAGAGTTCTTCAGTGCACGCATTATCTGAAGCTATAACACCATCAGCATTGGTGACGACGGCAAAGGTGGAGCCACCTTTGCCGCGTGTTATTGACAACTGGTTGCAGCGGATCGCAGAAGATCGCGCTAAGATAATAGACCTGCCGACAGCCCCGTCGGTGAATCAGGACGTGCTTCATCATGCACCCAACAACCCATCCTTTCGCCTCATTTTCGCTTTAGTTCCGGGGCACAATGGCAAGCAGATCACTTTGCATTTGTGTCGGGCACGATTGCGCAAAGACGGCAGTTATAGCGCAGTCAAGCCGTTAAGTGATGGTCATAGTTTTCAAGAGTCGTTACGCGAAAACATACAAGAAAGCGACCATGATGCAGTCAGTCTGTTCATGGCATTGAGCGCAAATATCAAAGCGCCGTCTTATTATCAACGTCAGGCCAGTCACTGTGAGCTGCGTGGAAAACTCGGGGCGCAATTACTGAATCTGTTGTTGCAGAAAAAGAGTGTGCTGTGGGCAAATTCCTTAGCCGATTTAGGTAAGGGGCAAGCGCATCACATGCAATTGGCGGTGTCACGTCATGCCGTCTTAAACTGGCGCGCGCAGCATTTAGAAGAAGCCGGTGATACACCTGATGAGCGCATGTCTAGCTGGGGACGTCCGAAGAAATTGGCTGTGTCTGCCTACAAGCCGGCACGCGACGCATTGAAATTGGTATGGCAGTTTTCTTCTGAAACGAGTTCCGCGGTTGATACTGCTGCGGCTGAAATCATTGACTATGTATTGCCAACAGATCCGCCGTGGTACATTAATAATCTATCTAGCGGGGAACTGCATTTGCCATCGGCATTGATGCGGATAGCGAACGACGACTTGATTGCTCTGGTAGCACAAGCACCGCTGCTTGACGCGACGAATAAATTGCAAGTGGCGCAGCAACTATTGGTGCAGGGCCTCAATCATGTGATTCCTTTGCCGATAGAGGTGCCGTTTGCACAGCTTGATGCGGTGCAGCCGCAAGTGCTTTTGAAATTGGACAACGTGCCCTATGTGGATGGTTCTACATTGGATTTTGCGCAGTTGCATTTTGTGTATGACGGCACATTGGTGCCGGCATCATTTGCGCCAACTTTGCAGCGCAACAGCGCCAACGGCATAGAAAAAATAGCGCGCGATCCCGTGTTTGAAGCGGCGGCTCAGCAAGTCTTGCTTGCATTGCATTTTCAAGCTACGGCTAGCGATCATCCGCTTGCCACATTACCCGGCGCTTTTGTTTTGCCTGACCAGTCAGCCTGGCTACGGTTCAATCATGACGGCATATCTGCGTTGCAAGAGCAAGGCTGGCAGATTAATAAATCGTCAGCCTATCGTTTTGATGTGAGCGATATTGACGACTGGTATGCCGATATTGATGAGGCAAACGATGATGCGCAGGCGGGTAATACCTGGTTCGATTTGGCGTTGGGGATAGTTGTCAATCGGGAGCGAATATCGTTACTGCCGTTGCTGATTAATTTAATTCGCCAGGCGCCACAGGATTTTAATCCGCGTACTTTAGCGCAACGAGATGATCATGATGAGCTGTTGATGCGCTTGGATAACGGCCTGCGAGTCGCTCTGCCGTGGGGACGTATCAAACCTATTTTGACCACCTTGGGCGAGTTGTATTTTGCCGACAAGTTGATCGGCGACTCTGTGCGTTTATCAAGTCTGGACGCGGCTCGTCTGGCTGAATTGGAAGGTAGTGCGCAGATGCGCTGGATGGGTGGCGAGCGGTTGCGTCAGGTCGGCCATAAGCTCAACACCTTTGGCGGGATACAAGGCATCACTGTGCCTGATGGTTTGCAGGCGACATTGCGCAGCTATCAAATGGAAGGCGTAGCGTGGATGCAGTTTTTGCGCGAATACGATTTCGCCGGCATTCTTGCTGATGACATGGGTTTGGGTAAAACTGTCCAGACCTTAACGCATATTTTGATCGAAAAAAATGCAGGGCGTTTGACAGCGCCGGCCTTGGTTGTAGCGCCGACCAGTCTCATGGTTAACTGGCAGGAAGAGGCTGCACGTTTTGCGCCGGACCTGAAAGTATTGGTCTTGCAGGGCAAGCAGCGCTTAACGCAATTTGAGCGCATCCCAGAATTTGACATCGTGCTGACGACCTATGCCTTGTTGCCGCGCGATGAAGAAAAACTGCGTGAACATGCTTTCCATTTATTGATTTTGGACGAAGCGCACTACATCAAAAATACGCGCTCCAAAGCGGCACAAAGTGCGACGCTTATAAAAGCGCGCCATCGCTTGTGCCTTACCGGAACGCCATTGGAAAATCATTTAGGTGAGCTGTGGTCGCAATTTCATTTTCTGTTGCCGGGTCTGCTGGGAGATGAAAAAACCTTCAATCGCGATTTCCGCCAGCCGATAGAAAAACACGGTGATGAAGCAAGGCGTGCGTTGTTGGTGCGCCGTATCAAGCCGTTTTTATTGCGTCGTACCAAAGATAAAGTGGCTAGCGAGTTGCCGCCGAAAACTGAAATGGTGCGCACTGTTGAGCTTGGCGGCAGCCAGCGCGATGTGTACGAAACGGTACGTCTGGCGATGGATAAAAAAGTGCGCGATGCAATTGCCACCAAAGGCTTGGCGCGTAGCCATATTGTCATTCTTGAAGCTTTATTGAAATTGCGTCAGGCCTGTTGCGATCCACGCCTGGTGAAGATGTCTGACGAAAATGCTGCCACTAAGCACGCACCGTCGGCCAAGTTGCTGGAATTGATGGAGATGGTGCAAGAACTGTTAGAGGAGGACAGGCGGATATTGATCTTCTCGCAGTTCACCAGCATGCTGGTGTTAATCGCCGAGGCACTCGCCAGCGCCAATATTAAGTACACGATGCTGACTGGCGCGACGGAAGACCGAGCCTCAGTGGTGAGGGCGTTTCAACAGGGCGAAGTGCCAATATTTTTGATTAGTCTTAAAGCTGGCGGCGTCGGTCTCAATTTGACGGCGGCCGACACGGTGATTCACTACGATCCCTGGTGGAATCCCGCTGCGGAAAATCAAGCAACTGATCGTGCATGGCGAATCGGGCAAGACAAACCAGTGTTTGTTTATAAACTGATTGCCAAAGGAACGGTAGAGGAAAAAATTCAGGTGTTGCAACAGAAAAAATCTGCGTTGGCCGATGCAATTCTGGGCGACTCGGGGGAAATGTTGGATGGCAAGTTAACTGCAGAAGATTTGCAGGTGATTTTTGAGCCATTACAAGCCTAAAAATTTTACAATTAAACTTTTGTAAGTTCTCAGTCTATTTTAAAAAAAGAAAGTACTGGCTATGCCAAATTCTGCCATCCCGGTTATCACCATTGATGGACCTACCGCTTCTGGTAAAGGTACAGTGGCGCAAAAGGTCGCGCAACATTTAGGTTTTCATTACCTCGATTCGGGCGCGTTATATCGTTTGACGGCGTTATCCGCGTTGCGCCGTAACACGCCGCTGGATGATG
Source organism: Glaciimonas soli (assembly GCF_009497155.1). Classification (GTDB taxonomy): domain Bacteria; phylum Pseudomonadota; class Gammaproteobacteria; order Burkholderiales; family Burkholderiaceae_D; genus Glaciimonas; species Glaciimonas soli. Next base: position 264,967 of record NZ_WINI01000009.1, on the reverse strand, counting down.
AGCATGCCCTGGCGAAAGTGGCCGAGCATTTGCATTGTCATTTCGATGGCATGCATATTTTTTTGTCAAATGAAGATGTCAGCGATGCGATTCGCGCTGAGGTTGTTGGTAATACGGCATCACAAATTGCCACTTTGATGCCGGTTAGGCAAGCTTTGTACGGTTTGCAGCTGGGATTTCGAAAAGCTCCGGGTCTGGTTGCAGATGGGCGTGACATGGGGACAGTGATTTTTCCGCACGCAGCTCTAAAGGTATTTTTAACGGCAAGTGTGGATGCCAGGGCACAAAGACGTTATAAGCAATTGATTGACAAGGGTTTTTCTGCTAATATGAAAGACCTCTCAATGGATTTGAAGATGCGGGATGAGCGCGATACACATCGCAGCTCGGCGCCACTTAAAGCCGCTGATGGGGCACATCATCTCGATACTTCCGAAATGACCGCAGAACAAGCGGTGCAGCAAGTACTTAGTTGGTATGCGGCTGTAAAAACGAATTAAATGTTTTTGTTGTATTTTTCTGGTTATTCGATCTGATGCAAAGTCGGTTCGAATATTTTAAAACTTAACCCTTTATTGTATGCATTCTGGTTGTTGTGATTGGTGAGATGGTTCGCTATCACATGGGATGTTCTCCAATTTAGGCCAAACTTGTAAAAAAATCCTATGTCTACAGTTACTATCCGTTCCGAAGCATCTGCTGGTTACGACGCATTTGCTGCCATGTTTGAAGATTCGCTGTCTAAACAAGACATGCGTATGGGTGAAGTTATTTCTGCTGAAGTCGTTCGTCTTGACCATAACTTCGTTATCGTCAACGCTGGCCTGAAATCAGAAGCCTTCATTCCAGTTGAAGAATTTAAAAATGACAATGGCGAACTTGAAGTTCAAGTTGGCGATTTCATTTCTGTTGCTATCGAATCGTTGGAAAACGGTTTCGGCGACACTATCTTGTCACGCGACAAAGCTAAACGTCTGGCATCTTGGCTCTCGCTTGAAAAAGCGATGGAGTCTGGCGAGATCGTCACTGGTACAGTTAATGGCAAAGTTAAGGGCGGTTTGACCGTTCTGACTAACGGCATTCGCGCGTTCTTGCCAGGTTCGTTGGTTGATACACGTCCTGTTAAAGATACTACGCCGTTCGAAGGCAAGACCATGGAATTCAAGGTCATCAAGCTAGATCGCAAGCGTAACAACGTTGTGTTGTCACGTCGTGCAGTGATCGAAGCGTCGATGGGCGAAGAGCGTCAAAAACTGATGGAAACGCTGAAAGAAGGCACCATCGTTAATGGCGTTGTTAAAAATATCACCGACTACGGCGCGTTCGTGGATCTGGGCGGTATCGATGGTCTGTTGCATATCACTGACTTGGCATGGCGTCGTGTGCGTCACCCATCAGAAGTATTGACAGTCGGTCAAGAGATCACTGCTAAGGTTCTGAAGTACGATCAAGAGAAAAACCGTGTTTCACTGGGCGTGAAACAATTGGGCGACGATCCATGGACTGGTTTGTCACGTCGTTATCCAGCGAACACACGTCTGTTCGGTAAAGTTACTAACTTGACCGACTACGGCGCATTCGTTGAAGTCGAACAAGGTATCGAAGGTTTGGTTCACGTTTCAGAAATGGACTGGACTAACAAGAACGTGGCACCAAACAAAGTTGTCCAATTAGGCGACGAAGTTGAAGTGATGGTTCTGGAAATCGACGAAGACCGTCGTCGTATCAGCCTGGGTATGAAACAGTGCAAAGCTAATCCTTGGGATGATTTCGCGATCACTCACAAGAAGGGCGATAAAGTTAAAGGCGCAATCAAATCTATCACTGACTTCGGCGTGTTTATCGGCTTGGCTGGCAACATCGACGGCTTGGTTCACCTGTCGGATCTGTCATGGACAGAAACTGGCGAAGAAGCAGTTCGTCGCTTCAAAAAAGGTGACGAGTTGGAAGCCATCGTATTGGCAATCGACGTTGAGCGTGAGCGCGTTTCCCTGGGTGTTAAGCAATTGGAAGGCGACCCATTCAACAACTACGCAGCAATGAACGACAAAGGTGCTTTGGTAACAGGTACTGTTAAGTCGGTTGAGCCTAAGGGCGCTGTGATCCAGTTGTCGGAAGAAGTCGAAGGCTACTTGCGCGCATCTGAAATCTCGCGTGACCGCGTTGAAGATGCTGGTACACACTTGAAAGTTGGCGATACAGTTGAAGCGTTGGTATTGAGCATCGATCGTAAAGCACGTGGTATCCAGTTGTCGATCAAAGCTAAAGACAATGTTGAAACACAAGAAGCAATGCAAAAGATGTCAACTGCTGTTGACTCTAATGCTGCTTCGGGTACAACTAGCCTGGGCGCGTTGTTGAAAGCTAAGTTCGATAATAAGAACTAAGTTGTATTGAAAAATAAGTATGCCCAAAAACTGTTTATACGTCGTTACCGCCGCCTTGCCGTACTACAGTACTGCCTGCGTCGGGGGTGCCTAGTCTAAACAGTTTTGTGGACATACTTAACATAAACGTACTTAAGTAAGAAGCGAGCACGCAAATGACAAAGTCTGAGCTGATTGCCCGCTTGGCCGAGCGTTATCCGCAACTGGTTGCGAAAGATGCGGAGTACACGGTCAAAACCATACTCGATGCGATGGGCGATGCTTTATCTACCGGCCAGCGCATTGAGATACGTGGTTTTGGTAGCTTTGCGTTAAATCGCAGGCCGCCGCGGATTGGTCGTAACCCGAAGTCAGGGGATAAAGTGATGGTTCCGGAAAAGCGGGTCCCCCATTTCAAACCTGGTAAAGAGTTGCGTGAACGGGTCGATGCAATGGTTGGACAGCCAATCATAGAAGACTAGCTTACGTGTATGTTATGTGTAAGAAATAGAAACGGCATCTTCGGATGCCGTTTTTTTTCACGTACAATTTTGTTTTAAAATATGCAATCATGATGGTTTTCGACATGACTTATTTATAACATTTTAGGAACCTGTTTATGAAACTTATCTCCCGCGCCATTGCGATTTTTCTGTTTCTTATTTTTTTTGGCTTTGCGCTAAAAAACACGCAAGAAGTGACGCTTGATTTTTTTCTTAATTACGAGATCCGTGGTCCATTGGTTTTGATATTGCTGGGTTTCTTCGCCTCTGGTGCGGTATTGGGTGTATTGGCAATGACACCAGCACTATTTCGTCACCGTCGTAATGCTTCTAAAAATAAAAAAGCACTCACCTCCCTGCAAAAAGAACAAGAAGCACAGCGTGTTGCGCGTGAAGCTGCGCCACAAGTGGATAGCATCAGAAATATATAACTGAAGTATAGTCAACGGGAAACATAGTAAGAGCCCGACTCATTGCGCTCAAAGTAAGCTGAGTAATGTTGAAATGGCCGCATGATGAATACCATTCGTTGCGATATCGCATTTTCAATTGGTTACGGAGCGTTACCAAGCACCCATGTAGTTTCACTTGAGTCGTCTATATAATGTCGTACTGCATTAGATTTCTCACAAAACCTACTCTCAGTAAGCTGAGGTGACGGTTTTGAAAGAAATCTATTAATCTTTTAGAGACTTACATATGGAATTTGAAACCTGGTGGTTACTAGGTATCCCAGTTTTTTTTGGCTTGGGCTGGATTGCTGCGCGGGTTGATATCAATCAATTGATTTCCGAATCGCGTAGTTTGCCGCGAGGCTATTTTAAAGGCCTCAATTTTTTACTGAACGAACAACCCGATAAAGCGATTGATGCTTTCATTGAAATCGTCAAACTTGATCCCGAAACTGCGGAACTTCATTTTGCATTAGGTAATTTATTTCGCCGCCGTGGCGAAACCGAACGGGCGATTCGTGTTCACCAAAACTTGTTGGCACGTCCCGATCTGGAGCAAGAACATCGTCTGCATGCGCAATATGAACTAGGCCAGGATTATTTGAAAGCGGGCTTACTTGATCGTGCGGAAGAAAGTTTTAACTTACTGGTTAATACTCCCTACGGCGCGCAAGCCGGTCGCGCTTTGCTCGAAATTTATCAACGTGAAAAAGAGTGGGAACGAGCAATTGAAGCGGCGCAGGTTTTGCAAGAAACCGGTGCCGGTGCGCGACCAAAGGAGATCGCGCAGTTCTATTGCGAGTTAGCGCAAGATGCCTTGGTTGATGGTCATCCAGACATGGCCATGACATTGCTGAAAAAGGCATTAGACAACGATAGAAACAGTGTACGCGCCACGATGCTGCTGGGCGATGTTCATCTGGTACAGAACGATCCTGAAGCAGCTATCGTGGCATGGCGTCGTGTCGAGCAACAAAGCGTGCTGCACGTAGCATTGGTGGCCCAACGGTTGATGGATGCCTATCGCGCAGTCGGACGTCCGCACGAAGGTGTGAATTTATTGCGCTCCTACCTGAATGAGGCTTCTTCGATTGATCTGTTAGAAGTTGTATTTAAAGCAGTGTTGGAACTGGACGGCGTTGAATCCACGAATCAATTGGTGAGCGATGAATTGCGACGCACTCCAACGCTATTAGGGTTGGATAAATTGCTGGAAGCGCGCTTGATGATTGCGCCACCGGAAATGCACTCTGAACTTTCTGTCGTGAAGAATTTGGTACATGGCTATACGCAAAAACTGGCGCGCTATCAATGCAGCCATTGTGGTTTTAAAGCGCGGTTATTTTATTGGCAATGCCCGGGTTGCAGTCGCTGGGAAACCTATCCACCGCGACGGACTGAAGAACTGAATGTGATGAATTAAGTGATGCCGAGTTTGCTCCTTTTTCCTGATTGGAGCGAGGGGTTAGAGCAATAGTAGAAGTTTTAACGGAGTACGGAACAACATGAAAATAACAATCATCGGCACGGGATATGTGGGTCTGGTCACAGGCGCTTGTCTGGCAGAGTTGGGCAATGATGTATTTTGTCTAGACGTCGACGAAAAGAAGATCGCCATCTTAAATAACGGTGGTATTCCTATCCATGAACCTGGTTTGGCTGAAATCGTCGCGCGTAATCGTGCGGTCGGTCGTTTGCAGTTTTCGACCGATATTGCAGCCAGCGTTGCGCATGGTCAAATTCAATTTATCGCAGTTGGCACGCCGCCGGACGAAGATGGTTCCGCTGATTTGCAATATGTGGTGGCAGCGGCGCGCAATATCGGCAAATATATGACCGATTTCAAAGTCATCGTCGATAAATCGACTGTGCCGGTTGGTACAGCCGATAAAGTTTCGGCGGCGATTACTGCGGAATTGGCGGTACGTAAGTTAGCCACAGAAACGACTTTTTCTGTCGTCTCTAATCCCGAATTCCTGAAAGAGGGCGCAGCGGTTGAAGATTTTATGCGTCCAGATCGTATCGTGATTGGTTGCAATGACGATACCGCCGGCGAAAACGCACGTGCGTTGATGAAGCAACTCTACACGCCTTTCAATCGAAATCACGAGCGTACTTACTGGATGGATGTGCGCTCTGCGGAATTCACAAAATATGCCGCTAACGCTATGCTGGCGACGCGAATTTCATTTATGAATGAGCTGGCAAATCTGGCTGATAAAGTTGGCGCCGATATTGAAGCTGTACGTCACGGGATTGGTTCTGATCCGCGCATAGGCCATAGTTTTTTGTATGCTGGTTGCGGCTACGGTGGCTCATGTTTTCCGAAAGACGTACAAGCGCTTGAGCGTACGGCGCGCGCTTATGGTCAGGATCTGTTGATTTTACGTGCAGTAGAGCAGGTCAATGATCGTCAGAAACATGTGCTAGGCAATAAAATTGTAGAGCGCTTTGGTGAAGACCTCAGTGGCAAACACTTTGCATTGTGGGGATTGGCATTTAAGCCAAATACGGATGATATGCGGGAAGCTTCTTCGCGCGTACTGTTGGGTGAATTGCTGGGCCGTGGCGCAACGGTGGCAGTGCACGATCCTGTGGCGATGGCGGAAGCCAGGCGCGTATTGGAACTCGATTTTGCTAATCAGCCAGAAGCGCTACAACGTCTGCGTTTTTGCGAAAATCAAATGGAGGCATTGGAAGGTGCTGAAGCACTTGCCATCGTCACTGAATGGAAAAACTATCGCAGTCCGGATTTTGAGCAGGTACGCAAGCACCTTAAAGCGCCTGTCATTTTTGATGGACGCAATTTGTATGAGCCGACAGTGATGAGCGATATCGGCTTTGAATATTATGGTATCGGCCGCTCTGTGCTGACGCGTGGCTAAGTAACCACGCATAAACGGTTATGCGCGGTTACTTAAAGTGTAAGACAGCGAAGGTTTGATAAATGACAAATACAGCGCAGTTTAATAAAGAGATGAAACCAATGGCGATTCCGGCTTCTTTTGCAGATGTTCGCATTCTGGTGGTTGGCGATATCATGCTTGATCGTTATTGGTTTGGTGAAGTCAATCGCATTTCACCTGAGGCGCCGGTGCCAGTGGTACGTATCGTCAAACGTGAAGAGCGTTTGGGCGGTGCGGCCAACGTTGCGCGTAATATTGCAACACTTGGTGGCGGTGCCGGTTTGTTGGGCGTCGTTGGTCAGGACGAGGCAGGCGATATAGTGCATGCTTTGTCGACTGAACTTGGAATCGACAGTCATTTAGCGCGTGATCCAGCGATTTCCACCATCATCAAATTGCGCGTGATCGGCCACCAACAGCAATTGTTGCGAATTGATTTTGAAGAGCCGCCAACCGATGTGGTATTGCGTGACAAACTCAGTCAATTCAATACATTACTACCCAAATATCCCGTCGTCATTTTGTCTGATTACGCTAAAGGTGGACTGGTCAATGCAGTTGAGATGATTGCGGCTGCCAAACAAGCTGGCAAGTGCATTCTGGTTGACCCTAAAGGGGATGATTTTTCGCGCTATGCTGGTGCTACCATGCTGACACCGAATAAATCGGAATTAAGACATATCGTCGGCAATTGGAAAAGTGAAGAAGAGCTCACCGCCAAAGCGCAGAATCTGCGTACTTCATTGGCATTGGAAGCGTTATTGTTGACGCGTTCAGAGGAAGGGATGACCCTTTATACCGCCGATGAGATAGTGCATTTCCCTGCGATCGCACGTGAAGTGTATGACGTTTCCGGTGCTGGAGATACGGTGATTGCAACTATAGCCGTGATGTTAGGTGCAGGCTTGCCGATCGCGCAAGCGGTTGACCTGGCTAACCGTGCTGGCGGTATCGTGGTTGGAAAACTGGGTACGGCGACGGTTAGTTACGACGAGTTGTTTCAGGCGACTAAATAGGTCGACGCAATAAGCCAAGACCTAATGTTCGCAAAAGCATGATGTTTTTGTCAATTATTTGAAGATGTGATCTTTATAATAAAGCAGGCTAGATTCCGCAATCTGTCGGGCCTAGTGAGTGCTTTATTGAGTCATCTTTATTTATTGAAAAGAGAACAAAATGCTGAAAAAAATATTATGGTTTGTTGTTGTTTCGTTTGCCACAATGGGATTGGCGTTTGCCCAAGTTGACGTTAACAAAGGCGATCGAGCCGCACTGGACGGTATCAAGGGGATTGGGCCTGCGACGTCACAGCGCATTATCGATGAACGCACTAAAGGCGGTAATTTCAAAGACTGGCCAGACTTTGAAACGCGCGTCAAAGGCATAAGCGGGAAAAAATCAGTTAAATTGTCGGAGGCAGGTCTGACGGTAAACGGACAAGCTAAAACTAATGCGACGACCCCTGCAACAACAGCTCCCAAAGAAGTAAAAAATAAAACTGCCGCGGTCACAAAAAAATGATTCAGGTCATGTGGGAAACCGCATAATCACTCAAAAAACCCCGTTAGATGCGGGGTTTTTTCATTGTCCATTTGGCCATCCCACCCCTAAATTGGTGCCCGCTCATACGCATAATAAAGTCTCATATTAAAATGCGTTTTCTGTCCCACTCACTTTTCACGTTTCCCCACACCCTATGCCTTATCTGACTATTGAAGACACAATCGGTAATACTCCGTTGGTACAACTAAAGCGTATTCCAGGCGATATTGCGAAACAGCGCAATAACATCATTTTGGGTAAGCTCGAAGGCAATAATCCAGCGGGATCAGTCAAGGACAGGCCAGCCTTATCCATGATCAAGCGAGCGGAAGAGCGTGGCGATATTAAGCCGGGCGATACCTTAATTGAAGCCACTAGTGGCAATACCGGCATTGCGCTAGCAATGGCAGCAACCATGCGTGGTTATAAAATGGTGTTGTTGATGCCAGAAAATTTGAGTGAAGAACGACGCCAGAGTATGGCCGCATATGGTGCCAAAATTATTTTGACGCCAAAGACGGGTGGAATGGAGTATGCACGTGATATGGCTGAAAAAATGGCAAAAGATGGTCAAGGAACGATGCTTGACCAATTCGCCAATTTTGACAATTCCCTGGCGCATTATGAAAGCACAGGTCCAGAAATATGGCGTGACACTGAAGGCCGCATTACTCACTTTGTCAGTGCAATGGGAACAACCGGCACGATCATGGGTGTTTCAAGATATTTAAAAGAGCAAAACCCTGCGGTGCAGATCATCGGCGCGCAGCCAGAAGAGGGTTCGCAAATTCCTGGTATCAGAAAGTGGCCAGAAGCCTATATGCCAAAAATTTTTGATAAGGCACGTGTTGATCAAACCGAGTCAGTGAGTCAGGCGGCGGCGGAACAAATGGCGCGGAGACTAGCAAGTGAAGAGGGAATTTTTTGCGGCATTTCTGCAGCAGGTGCATGCGAGGTGGCGTTACGTATCTCTGAGAGAGTTGAAAATGCCACGATAGTATTTATTGTCTGCGATCGCGGAGATCGTTATTTGTCTACAGGAATCTTCCCTGCATGATTGCTGTATTCTGCAGTCGCAGAACAAGCTAAGAAATTACCAGATCAATATTAATTGCAGTGCGACCAAGTTTTAAATGTAAAACTCAAACGCACTGCAGTCCAGCAAAATAAAACCAAATAGTCAAAAAACGCAGGGATGCCATCGGCATGAAGCGTATCCGTCGCATCAGTCACATTTTTTGATTACAGACCGTTTTTCTCGGCTTCGATCTTATCTTTTGGTTTGAATTGCTTGTCGCTGATACGGAATTTCTCACGACGGTCACCCATCAATCCACGTAATTCGCTAATTGTCAGTGCGCTTACTTCGTGCATACGAATCAACAGCGAAGCACCGACTGGCAAGCGATGGTGACGGATTTTGCTAATCACCGGTGGCGCCACTTCCAATGCGCGCGACAGGGCAGCATCATTTTTTAAGTGCAATTTATCGATCAACGAATCCAAAAGATGATTTGGATCATAAGTAACTTGTTCATCAAGTTTATTGCTTTTTGGAGCTTCTGGAGTCGTATTCATAATTCTTCATATTCCATAATGAATGTTAAATAGGGAAGGATGGCGCAATTTACGTGCAAAATTGGCGTAATATCCTTCAGCTTATTAGCGAAGTTGCAAGTGGTGTTATTTTATACCGATTCTGAGAGCTTTTTTATCACAAAGAAACACATTGAAACAAATCTCTGTAAGACTGAATAAAAAACCAATAGATCTTTGATGCTTCGCGGCACAACGTAAACCTAGGACTACGGCAACAACGTAGGGATTGGATTGCTAATTATAGAATTAAGTTGCAAAAGCTTAATATTAAATTTTAAGTATGACCTAAAACTGTTAATTCGTTGCTGTTGCTCTTTGCCGTACTGGCTGCGTAGGAGTAACAAGTCCAAGCAATTATTGCATGCTACTTGGCAACTTCTTGTTAAGAGCGACATTGCTTTTCACTAACTATAGCGCTAATGATCTTATTTTACAACAAGCAACATTTTCCAGCAGCTGCACTATGAAATAATTAGGGAAAATTCAAGTTTGCCTTATAAATGTGTTGTTAAATTAAGATTTTGCCACCCGTCATGACCTAATTTTTCCATGGTCTCTATATTTTTTTCAAAAATCATCTCTGCTTCTGGAAATGCTTCTACCGCACGACTAATGCTTGCTTCGCGTAGGAGATGCAAGGTCGGGTAAGGAGAGCGATTGGTGAAATTAGTAATGTCGTCGATTTCTGTTTCCGAAAATTGATAATCCGGGTGAAAGCTGGCGACCTGAATTTCTCCTTCGAGTGCGCACTCTTCAACCGCCTCATCTGCTTGATCCAGGAAATCGTTGTAATCCAAAAAATCATTAAGTGCCCAAGGATGGATTAATAACGTGGTATCCACCAATGCGGCATCGCTTGCTTGTAAAAATTTAAGTTCCGACATCAAATCGGCGTATAAGGTATCGGCGTTTTTCGCCTTGCTGACGACATAGCGAATTTGATTTTTAATATGCACCGCTTTGGCGAATGGGCAAAGGTTGAGGCCAATCACTGCGCGCTCTAACCAAATTTTAGTGTCGGCAATGACGTCGTCGTCGGATGGGGTAATTTGTGATGGCATAGATAGATTGAATGGTGATTACAACGGAATCAAATTAAAAGGAAAGCAGCTTATAGGTTATTCTTGCGACCTTATAGATTTTTCACTTACCTTGTATACCTCGCATCATGGCACTTAAAGCAACCATTTTCAAAGCCGATCTGCAAATTTCCGATATGGATAGGCATTATTATCAAGAACATGCGTTGACGATAGCACGTCATCCATCGGAAACGGATGAGCGCATGATGGTGCGGCTCTTTGCCTTCGCACGTCATGCTTCAGAAAGATTGGCGTTTACTAAAGGGCTATTTGATATTGAAGAGCCGGATTTATGGGACAAAGATCTTACTGGTGCAATTGATTTATGGATAGAGGTCGGCCAGCCCGATGAAAAACGCATCATGAAAGCGTGCGGTCGCGCCAGGCAAGTCATCGTATATAGCTACAGCAGTACCAGTCACATCTGGTGGAACCAACTCAGCAATCGCGTTGAGCGAGCCAAAAATCTCAGCGTCATTAATATTCCATCGGATACCAGTTTCGGGTTGAGTCAATTGGCAGAGCGGAATATGAAACTGCAATGCACCATTCAGGATGGACAAACCTGGATGAATGCGGGGGATAAAACGGTGCAGATTGATTTGACTACGCTCAAAGAGTAGACGTCGTGTCGAAAGGGCACGGCAGGGTTTCCCCTTTTGTGCCCCTACGATTTTTTTACCCGCTAATATCCCCGCGCCGCCCGCACCGCACGGCCAAGATCGACCACTGACATCGCATAGAAAAAGCTGCGATTGTATTTGGTGATGGCGAAGAAATTATCCGTCCCCAACCAATGCTCGGTCGGCGCATTCCCGTTTTGCAAATCCACTAATCCAAAACGTAATCCACTTGCGCCAGCATTCGCCAGCGCAGGGGATGGAATGACACCGGCAGCAACTAATTCGTCTAGTGAAAACTTGGCTTCCAGGCCTTGGCCGATGTAAGCATTCCAGCGATCTTCAGTGCTGGTGTCACTGGCCACAGTAGCGGAGAACACGATCGGCAGGTTTCTTTTCCAGCCATGCACTTGCAAATAATGGGCGACACTGCCGATGGCGTCGACAGCCGAATTGCGCAAATCGATCTGGCCAGTGCCATCAAAATCCACCGCGTACTGACGTATGCTACTCGGCATAAATTGCGGCAAGCCTATCGCACCAGCATAAGAGCCTTTTAGCGAAAATGGATCGATGCGTGATTCACGCGCGTATAACAATGCGTTTTCGAGTTCGCCACGGAAGAACGTCATACGCGCATCACGCGTAGGAGTGTCGGGATAATCAAAAGCCAAAGTGGTGATGGCATCCATTACACGGAAATTGCCCGTGTTGCGTCCGTAAACGGTTTCTACACCAATGATGCCGACAATGATTTCTGCTGGCACGCCATATTCAGCTTCGGCACGTTTGAGTGCATCGGCGTAGGTATTCCAGAACTGCACGCCAGCGTTGATACGCACCGGTTCAATGAAGCGGGCACGATATGCCTGCCAGTTTTTGGTCTTTCCTGGTGGCGCTGGCCGCATTAATCGGACTGCACTTTCAACGTAGCGTGTCTTGCTAAAAACGGCTTCCAGCTCCGCCCGGGTAAATCCGTCTTTGGCGACTAACTGATCGATGAAGGCGGAGACGTCTTTCCATTGACCGAAGTTGGCAAATTCTCCCTTATCGTTTTCATCAATATTGCTAGAAAGGATAAGTCTGTCAGGTGACGTGGGCGCAACATCTTTCCTCATCGGTACATTGGGTACAGCGCCAACGACCGTAGGTTGTTGCGCGAGAGGCGCAGGAGACGTTTTTCTGGAATTGTCGACCGCACAAGCGCTGGTCATTATCGTAATGGCGAGAGCGACGGCCATCCGAGGACGTAAAAGGCTAGATGAGATGGAAAAATTTATCGGCATTGTGATAATAAGTATTTAAGTTTTTTAAATTGGTAGCCAGCTGAAGATGCGCCATTGCCTGCATTCGTTTTCGCGTCCGTTGTTTCTCCATATCGCAAGGATTCATACAATTTTAAAAAGCGTGCGACTGCATCTTTGGCTGTTGGCGACAGCGGCGAATCAGGTGCACAGAGCCGGCGGCGAAACGTCGCCGGTCCTTCATGCACTTTTTTCGCCAAACCGTTTTTGGCCATACGTTTACATAAGGCCGAGTATAGCGCATCAAGCGGATCAGTTTTTCGCGCAATGAGCAACAAGGGCAGCATTACTGCGCAAAGCGCAACGGCCCCTAATGCCAGCATCAGCGTTAACAGCATCCATATCAATCGACGACCATCATATTGTTCTGCATGTTGTACATTGAATGCTTTTAGTATCGTCTGCAGTAAATTTTTTTGCCGATCTGGTGTGTAATTTAATACCCATTGTGTCCAACCGTTGCTGATCGCATCCCAGCGATTTTGCAAATCCGTACGGGCTCCCATTAATTTTTTCCACCAGCTATTTTGTACTGGCGCGAGATCGAATAATTCACCTAAAAGGCTAGCCGGTGCTTCAGCGTGACGCTGTAAATGAATCCGGCTCGGTGCGACTGCGGCTGTAGGGTCAATTCGCGTCCAACCCCGATTCTGCAGCCACACTTCTGCCCATGCATGCGCATCGGATTGACGTACCACCATGACGCCATCGATAGGGTTAATTTCACCGCCTTGATAGCCGGTTACGACTCTGGCGGGAATGCCTGCCGCGCGCATTAAGACGACAAATGCGCTGGAATAATGCTCACAAAAACCGGCACGGGTAGAAAACAAAAAATCATCGACACTGTTTTTGCCTAACAATGGTGGATCTAACGTGTAGCTAAAATTTTCATTACGGAAGAAGTGGAGGACAGCGTTAATCAGTGCCGTATTGTCCCCATACCGTTGGCGTAAGGCCGTCGCAAATGCCATTGTGCGTGGGTTGTAGTCGTTGGGAAGAATTAAATCTTGCGCCAAACTCTGATCTGTTTCATTGGCATTGTTGAGAGCTTGGCTATCATTGCGGTGATCGTCGAGATAGGACGTCACATCATAGCGTTGTCGTTCATTGATCACATGCTCCGCCACGATCTCATGATAGCGCGTGAGGGTCGTTTGATTATTGCCGTTAGCATCCTCCAATATCGGAGCGGCTACTGGCGTTTCTAACGCAAATAGCCACTGCTGGCCACTTGCTTCCATGGTGATTTTTTGCCGGATTCTAGTTTTTTCGGGCGCAATAATTGATGCAGTATTTGATGCATTGTGAGTTGATGGCGGTGACGCTTTCTGCGGCGCTTGTGTCCAAGTCCGTCCATCGAAACGATCGAATACCGCACCGCGCCAATAGCGCAGATCTGGCGTTGGCGGCGGATCAAAAAAATTGATGTGGAAAGCAACGTCATCTGACTGCGCTAGCTGTGAAATATTCCCCGGTGACATGCTGTCAGACAGGCCAGTACGTCCGCCGTGGGCATCGCTCGGTAAGCCCCATAAAGGTCCCTGAATGCGGGGGAATGCGATAAACAAAACAAAAGTAAGGGGTACGGCCAACGCCAAAATAAAACCCGCCATACGTAATCGTTGTATCAATGAGGGTGCAATGGTGGCAAATTGAAATGATAACTGCGCCGTCAACAGCAACGCCAAAGTAGCGATGATCAGCAAGGCTGTGGCGATGGATTGCGAATAAAACAGTGTGGTTAATAACAAAAAGAAGCTGAGAAATAGCACCACAAAAGCATCGCGACGCGCCCGCATTTCCAGTAATTTAAAAGTCAGCAGCAACACTAACGCCGTTACGCCGGCTTCCCTGCCAAATAAAGTCTGGGTCGTGAAATAAATGCCAGCCAGGGTCGTCATTGCCAGTGGCAGCAACAACCAGATTGAGGGTAAGCGCTGCCCGCGAACTGTGATCACCGCCCGCCAAAATAATAGTAGAGCGCAGGTTAAAGAGGCCCACCACGGCAAGTGCAGTGCATGAGGAAGTAGCACGAAAGTGCAGGCAAGTAGCAATAGCAAGGTATCGTTTTTCTCACGCGACAAGGCCGACAATTTGTGCGACCAGACACGCCATCCACTATCGGGTTTCGCGTATGCCATCATTTATGCCTCATCAAATAAGGCCAATGCTTGCAAGCAGGCGCGTTGATGCGGAGCGCCAACGGCAGGCGCATAGAAAATGTCACCAAGCTTGAATGCATAAGGCAAACCACGCATTTCCGCTTCCAATACCCAGCGCGTCATGCGTGATAATTTGGATTCGACATCCATTGCGTACGGCAGGGTAGAGTAATCGATTAGCAATGTGCTGGCGCCGCCACCATCAAATTGCTTACTCAATAGCGTGCTAAATGATGTGCTGTTTTCATCCGTGTTTAATTTCGCCATTTGTCGCCACGCCAGATGTTTGAGCGAGTCGCCGGCCTGATAAGCGCGTACGCCAGCAAAATCATCGTGGCCCGATTGCATATCGCCTTCGCCATTTTGTTGTGCGCTGACTGGTAATGCCGGTGCTGTGTCGAGAGCTTCAGGTTGTGGGTATACAAGAACTTGCGCATCCGGTTGCCAGTAACTCCAGGCGCGTAGCAAACCCAGAGGAAAGCGTGTCTGCAATCGTATTTTTGGCGCTGCCAGCCAACCGCGCACATAAGTGTTGCTGCCTAATACAACGTTGGCAGAAGTTGAAGCTGCGATGTCGATTGCTTGCTCGATATGTGGTAAATCGGCAGTAATAAACTTGAGCCAGATTGCATAACGTGGATGGGTACGACGGTTGATCAGATGCAGTTCAAACAAGGCAGTTTGACCAGCAAAAACCGGAGATTTTTTTCCAGTGCTCAAATACAGATACGCGAGATTGCGAAAAGTCAAATGCATGGTGATGATGGCGCAGGATGCGAGCAAAAAAGTCAGCGCAAAACCGAGACTGAGGTTGTAATTGATCGCGGCGACGAACAATAAAATCAGCACTCCTGCAAATGCAAAACCGGCCCCTGACGGCACGATGTACACGCGTCGCTGGCTCAGAAAAACCTCACCGGTTTCGGCCGCGTGCGAGCGGGAGGGTAGTTTGAACGGAAGTATTTTTTGTAACCTGTTTAGCATTTTATTGTTCTGCCATCATGTTGCCGCTATGTTCTCTCTTCCTCACTTGGGAGGATGGAATCTAAGTAAGCTCAAACAATCAATTTGAAAACCATCGTCATTCTCGCAAACGCGGGAATCCAAGTTAACGTAAGGCGGATCCCCGCGTTCGCGGGGATGACAGTGAGAACGTTGCTTGCTGAACTTGCATCTAAAATTCAAATCTATTTGTGGCTTACTTCACTCAAACTGAAACCGATTTCAATAACTGCAATACGAGATCACGACTACCAAGCACCACACCATTCTCATGACGTGATTTCAATGGACGCAAACGATGTGCTGCGACTGGAATCAAGACGTTTTGCACGTCTTCTGGAATCACATGATTGCGGCCTTCCAATGCGGCCCAGGCGCGCGCTGCTTGTACCAGGGCGATAGCTGCACGTGGACTGAGACCTTCTGCAAACATGCCGTTTTGGCGCGAGGTTTGCGCCAGTCTCTGAACATAGTCAATTAACGCCGGTGCTGTATGTATTTGCTTTAATGCCTGACGTGCGCTCAATAACTCGCTGGGTTCCATCACGCGCGGCAATGATTTGATCAGGGTACGTCGATCTTCTCCCATCATCAGTGCACGCTCTGCTGCCGCATCGGGATAACCCAGTGATAAACACATTAAAAAACGATCCAGTTGCGACTCTGGCAAAGCAAACGTGCCAACTTGATGGGCTGGATTTTGTGTCGCAATCACAAAGAATGGTTCTGATAAATCGCGGGTTTGACCTTCTGCTGTGACCTGCCGTTCTTCCATCGCTTCCAGCAAAGCAGACTGGGTTTTTGGGGTTGCCCGATTAATTTCATCGGCCAATAACACTTGCGTAAAGATCGGCCCCGGGTGAAACTCGAATTGATTTTTCTCACGATCAAACACTGAAATACCGACAATGTCCGCAGGTAGCAAATCGCTGGTAAATTGCAGGCGGTTAAATCGCATTCCAAGCGAAATCGCTAACGCATGCGCCAGGGTAGTTTTTCCGACACCGGGAACATCTTCAATCAGCAAATGGCCACCGGCCAGCAAACAGACTAATGCTTGTCGAATTTGCTGTTCCTTACCGACGACGATTTGATTGATTTGTTTGGCGACGGCGTGGATTTTGGTGAACATGGGTGATTTTTTAAGTATGTGTGAGGTTGTAAATAAGGTAAGGGGCTGCAGGTTTTAATTTCTTGGTTACACTTACACATTCTAAGCGACGACAAGCTGCAATAATCACAGATCAACACAAACAATTTCAAATCAGCAAAAAATAAAATGACAACCGCTGTTTATACCCATCCTGATTGCAAGCTGCACGAAATGGGCGCGTGGCATCCTGAGTCGCCAGAGCGTCTGCAAGCGATAGAAGACCAATTGATCTCCAGTCGCATTGACCAATGGCTGGATTTGCGTGAAATACCTGATGTAGCCGAAGCCGACTTGATCACCGCGATCAGACGCGTACATAGTGAAGAAGCGATTGCACTGGTACGTGATCATTCACTTGCGTTGAAAAAAAGCGGTGAGAATTACTATCCGCTCGATGCCGATACCTTGCTGAATCAATACAGCTGGCAGGCGGCGCTGCGGGCGGTTGGCGCAGCACTGTCTGCTACCGATGCCGTCATGAACGGTGAATTGGAGAACGCGTTTTGCTCTATTCGTCCACCGGGACATCATGCGACACATGTGGCACCGATGGGGTTTTGCCTGTTTAATAATATTGCGATTGCTGCGCGCCATGCGATGGAAGTACATGGTTTGCAGCGGGTCGCCATTGTTGATTTTGACGTTCATCATGGCAATGGCACAGAAGAAGCTTTTTTGCACGAACCTCGCGTGTTGATGACGAGTTTTTTCCAACATCCGTTTTATCCGTTTAGCGGCACCGAAGCAGCTCCCGGCAATTTGATCAACCTGCCGGTTCCGGCCTATAGTGGTGGTGACGTGGTGCGCCAACTGGCGCAGGAAAAATGGCTACCCGCCTTGCAAGCACATCAACCGCAGATGATATTTATCTCAGCGGGGTTTGATGCGCACCGAGAAGATGATATGGCGCAAATGAAGTTGGTCGAAGACGATTATGCGTGGCTCACAGCGCAGGTCATGCAGGTGGCGAAGCAATATTCGCAGGGACGGATAGTCAGTTTTCTTGAGGGCGGATATAACCTATCGGCGCTGGGGCGTAGTGTGGTCGCGCATGTTAAGGTGCTGGCGGGAATCTAAGCGCTTTCATAAGCCTCCACAATCGCATCGACCACTGCGCGGACCCGTGCGGTGCGGTTCAAATCGCTATGCAGTACCAGCCACATGTCATACGGCGAGGACAGTTCCGGCCATATGCGTTGCAAGTCTGGCTCGACATCGCCTAAGTGCGTTGGCAATTCACCGATACCTAAACCGGCACGTACTGCCTCTACCATCATTAAGCCGGAGTTAACTTCTATCGTCACATGCGCATTGGCACTGGATAGTCCACACATAGCGGTGTGATTATAAGGAGATGGCACTACTGCGCGCTGATAAGTTACCACGTCATGTCCTCGTAAAGCGGTGCCCATTTCCGGCTCACCTCGGAGGTTCAAATAGGTTTTAGAGGCATATAAACCTGTTGCCATTTTTTTTAAATGGCGTGAAATCAAATCCGGACTGGTGGGGCGGATGTTGCGTATTGCCAGATCGGCTTCTCGTCTGCTTAGATTGGATACATGCGTTGCAGTGGTCAGCTTCACGTGAATGGAAGGGTGTTTGCTGTGCAGTTTCTGGAATGCGCTCATCAAAAAATGTCGCGCTGTGGTGTCGGTCGCCGCGATTTTTACTTCGCCACATAAGCGCTCGTCTATACCTTGCATTTGCCGCAGTAACTGGTCTGCACCTTGCTCCATTTTTTCAATACCGGTAACGGCCAATTCACCTGCGGGCGTCGCCACGTAACCGGCCGAAGTGCGCAAAAACAAGCGTGCTCCCAATTCCTGTTCCATTGCTGCCAGGCGTCGCCCGACTGTGGCTTGATCTATTAGCAATTGTTCGGCTGCGCCGCGCAACGTTCCAACACGATGTATTGCCAGAAAAATACGTGCATTGTCCCAGTCCATGATGCTCTCGCTTTCGCTCCAATTTATGTGATGCATTTTTGCATCGCAGTGCTGAGATTATGCCTATATATTGCAGTGCGCAATAGTCCTAGAATGACGATTTTATTGTCCCTAAAGGGAAATCATCATGACCACGCAAAGCAGAAATCTTGCGCTACCCGTACCGATACAAAACTCCACCATCGCCGCGCCCCAAATCACCGGCTTGTTGCCGTTGATGACGTTGGCAATCGGATTTGTGATGGCGATGCTGGACGTCACGGTGGTCAATGTTGGCTTATCGTCGATTAAGGAAAGTTTGGCGACGCCGTTGACCATGCTGGTCTGGATTGTGGATGGATACACCTTGACTTTTGCCGCCATGTTGCTGGTCGGTGGCGCTCTGGCGGATCGCTATGGCGCTAAAAATATTTATCTAATAGGTTTGTTGTTGTTTGTATTGGCGTCACTGTTATGTGGCATGGCGCCCAATGGCAACTTGCTGGTAGCGGCAAGGTTGTTCCAGGGTTTGGGCGCGGCGTTTTTTATGCCCAGTTCATTGAGTTTGATGGCGCATATATATCGGGATGATCGTGTCCGTGCGCATATGTTGGGTATTTGGTCTGCAATAGTCAGCAGCGCCGCTGCCATTGGTCCGCTGGTAGGCGGTGTGCTGATTCATTCCTTTGGCTGGCGCAGTGTGTTTTTGATCAATATACCGATAGGCTTGTTGGGTTTTGTTATGGCTTATAAAGTGCTTCCCACAGCGCCGAAACAGCCGCGTGAATTGACGATTGGCAGTCATGCGCTTGGAATTGTCATGCTGGCAGCATTGAGTTTTACGCTGATACAAGGGCCAACTTACGGTTGGACTTCAATGCCTATCGTCGTCGCCACTTTAGTCGTTTTCTCGGCACTTTGTCTGTTGATTGTGCGTGAACGCAATAGCGCAAAACCTTTATTGCCACGTGCTTTGTTTGCTACGCCACTGTTCGCTGCTGCGAATGGAATCGGTTTTCTGCTGAGTTTTGGTGTCTACGGACAGATATTTTTTGTCAGCCTGTTTTTACAGCAAGCCCGAGCTGCCGATGCACTGCATACCGGCATACAAATGCTGCCGATGATGGTGGTAATTTTTGCCGGTAATCTTTTGTCCGGACGCATTACCGCACGTCATGGCGCGCGCTTATCGATGTTGTTGGGGTTAAGTGTAGGAGCACTTTTTTCAGCCATGCTGATGGTGCTGACAACGCAGACTGCCTATTGGTTATTTGCCGTAGGTACCGCCTGTGCCAACTTTGGTGTCAGCATTGCGATACCGGCGATGACTACCGCCGTGATGCAAGTGGCAGGCCGCAGCCACGCCAATAGCGCTGCCGCCACACTGAATGCTAATCGCCAAATCGGCGCGTTGGTCGGTGTTGCCATCATAGGTGCGATTTTGCACACTTTCCCTGAATGGGGAACTCGCACAATGCTTGCGTATGGTTTTATTGCTGCGGTATATGCAGTGGCTTTGCTGTTGGTGATGCGCTATATCGTGACGGTCAACAAGGCATAATTAATTATTGGCCCAGATTCGCAAGCAGCAGTCGCCAAAATGGCAATAGCCTCGCCATCTATTTTGCAACCGCCAATTAGCTGCAGACTGCAGACACAAAGCCCAGCGTTAGCAGATTTATTTTGTCAATTGCCAATGCTCAGTCGGCGTGATCGCGTCACTGTCGCGTTTAATGCGCCGTCAGTGCAATATGCCGTACGTATATTGAACAGCTTGTCAGCGATGTCTTTTATGTTGAGGGCGTGAGAATAATTAATAAATAAACAAAATTAGTGCCAAATTATGCTGAACGAAGGGCAAAGTAGCGGAAAAAACGGAGAAGTTGCACGGAAAAATCGAGATCAACACCACAAATCCGTACAATAGCGTCTTATCCGTATTAAAGAAGAATTACGCATGTCCATACAATGGTTCCCCGGCCACATGAACGCCGCCCGCAAAAAGGCGGCGGAAGCCATGGAAAAGGTCGATATGATCATCGAAGTACTCGATGCTCGCATCCCGCAAGCCAGCTGCAATCCTATGATTGAACAGTTGCGTCTGTTTCGTCAGCGTCCCTGTCTCAAAATTCTGAATAAGAGTGACCTTGCCGACCCGGTTGCGACGCAGGCCTGGATTAATTATTACAACGGCCAGAAAGACGTACACGCGGTTGCTCTCAGCTGCAAAAAGCCGTCCGACGTGCTCAAAGTACCGAATTTGGCATTGGCATTGGCACCGCATCGTGGCACGCCGCTCAAACCGCTACGCATGATGATTATGGGAATCCCAAACGTCGGCAAATCCACTTTGATGAACGCGTTATTGAAAAAACGTGTTGCTGCAGTTGGTGATGAACCTGCGGTGACCAAAGTGCAGCAGCGCTTATACATGAATAAGAACATGGTGCTGATCGATACACCTGGAATGTTATGGCCTAAGATCGCTTTGCCTAGCGACGGCATGATGCTGGCCGTCAGCCATGCGGTTGGCGTCAACGCGTTAATCGAAGAAGAAATTGCCACGTTTCTGGCCGATGTTTTAGTGCAGCGATATCCAGCTTTGCTGACCGCCCGTTATGGCATGAAAACTGAAGGAATTGATGGCGTCAGCGTGATTGAAGGCGTTGCCAGCCGTCGCGGTTTCCGTCTCAAAGGTGGGGATTTCGATTTCGAAAAAGCGGCACACACCTTGCTGCAAGATTTTCGTACCGGCGCTCTTGGCAGGATCTCACTCGAAACGCCACAGAGCCGCGCAGTGGCATTAGCTCAGCATCAGCAAGAACAATTGGATAAACAACAGGCAAAACTTGACGAAGCCGCCGCTGCAGCTGCTGAAGAGTTGCGATTTAATCCTCCGCGGGAGATTGAATAAGTTTGAATAGGCTATTTTTTGTATAAAGAGAAAATACATTTCTCTTGTTTATTAAATACGCTATTTCATCGTCCAGTAATATTTCCTCAGCATAATTCTTTGGTTAAATTTTTACCATAAACCGAGGGATTAGCATGTTTAAAATAACGCCAAAGAAAGCCATGTCGGCTTTCTTTTTGTTTTTAGTAACTACCATATTGGCCGCTTGTAGCGGCGGTAGCGGGAGTGGAACCGCTGCTACTCCTAGTGCTTCCGGCGCGACTAACTTCAGCGTAGCCGCGACTACGCAGAGTATTCGCCACGTATTTGTCATCACCTTAGAAAACGAGAACTACGCCACAACTTTTGGTGCGGCATCAAAAGCCCCTTATCTGTCACAGACCTTGACCAAACAAGGTGCGCAACTGACTCAATATTACGGTACAGGGCACGTCAGTCTGGATAACTACATAGCGATGATCAGTGGTCAGCCAGCGACCAATCAAACGGCATCGGATTGCCAGATTTACCAGGATTTCGCACAAACCGGCACCACTGCTGACGGTTTGCCACAAGGTAGTGGTTGCGTGTTTCCAGCTGCCGTCAAAACTTTACCTGACCAATTGACCGCTGCTGGTTATACATGGAAAGGCTATATGGGCGACATGGGCAATGACCCGACACGCGAAAGTGTCACTTGCGGTCATCCAACCCTGAATACGCAAGACAAAACACAAATTGCAGAAGCGCCAAGTACAGCGGTTCCTTTGGGCGATCAATACGCTACGCGTCATAACCCTTTCATGTACTTCCATTCGATTATCGACAGCGCCGGTTGCGCGCAAAATGTGGTCAATCTGAATGCATTGCAGCAGGATTTGAAAGCAGTGAACACGACTGCCAATCTGACATTTATCACACCAAGCTTATGTGATGACGGTCATGATTCACCATGCGTAGACGGTCGTCCGGGCGGTTTGGTTTCGGCTGATGCGTTCTTGCAAAAATGGGTACCTATCATCACCGCATCACCAGCTTATAAACAAGACGGTCTGTTGATTATCAATTTTGATGAGAGCTCATACGCCAGTATTACCGTCAACCCGACGACGCATGCCTACAGTGTCGCTTTCACCGGCACCGCCTGTTGTAATCAACAACCTGGTCCAAACCTGTCAGTTCGCCCGATTACAGAAGCGTTAGCTCCAGGCTATAGCATCACTTACGGTAATTTCGGTGGTGACAATACTGGCGCTGTATTGTTGTCACAGTTTATTAAGCCAGGCACGGTTTCCAGCACGCCGTACAACCATTATTCTCTGTTGAAAAGTATCGAAGATATCTTCCAGCTGGGTTATTTAGGTTACGCCGGACAAACTGGATTGGTTGGCTTTGGCTCTGATATTTATACAGCACCGGCATCACATAGTTAATTTTTAGTAAGAGAATCAGCGCAAAGCCGATGATGATTTCGGAACTGCGCAGCGCCTTCTGATAGCGGGTTTGGATCACTGAATGGGATCTGAGTCGTGTTCAGAAGGCTTTATGCTTTCAGTAATTCAAAATAAGCGATTTGAAAATTATCGTCGTCCCCGCGTTCGTGGGAATCACGAGGTTATTTTTAAATCGCTTATTTGGTATTACTTACATGAACCATTTTTACGGTTGAGTCTTGATGAAAAGAAGTATGAAGGCTATCTCCTTGTTGGCGTTCACGTTGATTTTAAGCGTCGGTGTAAACGGATGGCAGGCACAAGCAGCAACCACGGTTGAAAAGCCTGTAGCAGTAATCCAGGCTGCCCCAAAAATGTCAGATGCTGCAGCGACAGCAGCGACCATTGCATTAGGCAAGAAAATATTTTTTGATCAAAGTTTGTCCGCATCAGGCCGCATATCCTGCGCCAGCTGTCACGATCCCAAACATGCCTATGCACCACCCAACAACTTGTCTGTACAGCTTGGCGGTCCGCATATGGCATCGCTCGGCAGTCGTGCTGCGCCGTCATTGGCCTATCATCTGAATCAAACGCCGATCTGGTATAAAGAGCGCGCCAGCAGTTTCGTCGAGCGCATCACCGAAACCGATAGTCCGCCGTTCGGTGGCTTCGGCTGGGACGGGCGCTTCAATAAATTATCGCAGCAAGCCGGTTTCCCGTTGTTGAATGCGGATGAAATGGCCAATCCCAGTATCGAAGCGGTGGTAGATAAATTAACCCGTGCCAGCTACGCAGAAGATTTCAGGAAAGTGTTTGGTGCCACTATTTTTACCAATAAGCAGCAGGCCTATGCGCAAGCGATGAAGGCGATCGAACAGTTTGAATTGCACGACCCCAGCTTCTATCCATTCACCAGTAAATTCGATGCTTATCTGGATGACAAAGTGAAGCTGTCAACGCAAGAAGAGCGCGGTTTGAAATTGTTTGTCGATCCCAAGGGCGGCAATTGCACTTCATGTCACACGCTGGAAAGCGGCGCTGACGGTTCACATCCTTTGTTCACTAATCACCAGTTTGAAGCCATCGGTGTGCCACGTAATAACAAAATTCCAGCCAACAAGGATGCCAGTTATTACGATATGGGTTTGTGCGGACCACTACGCAAAGATCAGCAATCCGACAAAACGTTTTGCGGCATGTTCAAAACACCGACGCTACGTAACGTTGCAACCCGCGGTGCTTTTTTTCATAACGGCCGCTTCTCAACACTAAAAGAAACGCTGGAATTTTATGTGCAGCGCGATACCAATCCAGAGAAATGGTATCCAAAGAATAAAGACGGCGGCATAGATAAATTCAACGATCTGCCACCTGCTTTACGCGCCAACGTCGATATTGTGGACGAGCCATTGACGCGGAAAAAGGGAGATAAGCCGGCATGGAATGCGGCGGAGATTAATGAGGTGATTGCTTTTTTGAAGACGCTCAATGATGGTTATAGCGTGCCAAAAAAGCGATAGTAGTTAGTGTGAATGCAGAATCAAAAAAAACCGACTGTGTCTCAGCAACACAGTCGGTTTTTATTTTTACCAGGCAGGAATAACAGAATTTTTATACTTGGTAATCACAAATTGTCTTACTTCCGGGCTGTGATATGCCTTGATCAGTTTGGCAACCCAGGGTTTGTCTTTATCGGCAGTACGCACTGCGATCACGTTGGCATACGGACTGCGTGCGGCTTCAATTGCAATGCCATCCTTGGTTGGATCCAGACCGGCAGATTCGGCGTAATTGCCATTGATTGCTGCGGCATCCAGATCATCTAATGAGCGTGGTAATTGCGCGGCATCGATCTCCACAATCTT
This sequence comes from Glaciimonas soli, assembly GCF_009497155.1. Classification (GTDB taxonomy): domain Bacteria; phylum Pseudomonadota; class Gammaproteobacteria; order Burkholderiales; family Burkholderiaceae_D; genus Glaciimonas; species Glaciimonas soli. Next base: position 240,154 of record NZ_WINI01000009.1, on the reverse strand, counting down.
CAGTTTCTTAGGATTTTCGGCGATATCTAACGGTGTCGCTTTCAAGCCAGCGCCTGCTTTTAACTTCAATAGACCCTGTGTTTGCAACAGCAACAATGCACGGCCACCATTGGTAGGGTCGTTAGGAATACCAATCCGTGCGCCATCTTTCAAATCTTTCAGTGACTTTATTTTTTTCGAATACACGCCCATAGGGAAGGTGATGGTGTAACCGGCGTTGCTGAACTTGTAACCGCGATCTTTTATTTGCGCTTCCAGATAAGGCAAGTGTTGATAGCTATTGGCATCCAAATCACCGGCAGCCAAAGCGGCGTTCGGTTGAATATAATCGCTGAATTCAATGATCTTGATATTCAAGCCGTCTTTAGCCGCCACTTTTTTTACGACTTCAAAAATCTCAGCGTGAGGACCACCGGTGACGCCGATTTTGATCGGTTTGTCCTGTGCGAACGCTGCGGTAGACACTAAACTGGCAGCAATACCCAGACCAGCAACAATACGAATGAAGGTTGTGCGTTTCATTTTCTTCCTTTTTAAAAATGTGAATTTCAGATGTTGATCGGTCACTGAGATTGTAGGGACATACGTAATGCCAAATACGCGATTTGAAAAATACCGCCGTCATCCCTGCGTTCGCGGGAATGACAAGGGAATTTTTAAAATGATTGATTGGCCTTGCTCAACATTATTTATGACTCAAACGACGTACCAATATATCGCCGAAGGTTTGTACCAACTGCACAAATACAATCAAAATAATCACAACCGTCCACATGATTTCCGGCATGTAACGCTGATAACCGTAACGAATGGCGAGATCGCCCAAACCGCCACCACCAATCGCTCCTGCCATCGCAGAATAGCCGACCAGACTAACAAAGGTAATCGTTAAACCAGCGACGATGCCTGCAAATGCTTCTGGAATCAGAACTTTATAAACGATTTGCCACGTAGTTGCGCCCATCGCTTGTGCTGCTTCGATCAAACCACGATCAACTTCACGCAACGCAGTTTCAACCAGACGCGCAATGAAAGGAGCAGAGGCAATGGTCAGCGGCACAATCGCTGCGGCCGTACCGATGGATGTGCCTACAAAAAAACGTGTGAAGGGAATCACTGCAACCAACAGAATAATGAACGGTGTCGAGCGCACCGCATTGATGATCAGCCCGGCAATCCGATTAAATGCCAGATTCGGCAAAACACCGTCGCGCCCGGTTAAGTGGGCCGCAATTCCCAATGGGATACCGATCAACGCGCCGAGCACACCCGAAATTCCAACCATCATCAAGGTTTCGCCGAACGACGAGATAAATAAATCCAGCATTTCAGATGACATGATTCAACTCCTCAACGGTGACGCCCTGTGCATTCAAATAAGCCATTGCTGCAGCGATGTCGGTGCTGCTGCCATTGGCGAGAATCGCCAGCGAGCCAAACGCCTGACCTTGAATTTCATCAATCTGACCATGCAAAATGCTGAAGTCCAGATTGAATTTCCGTACCACTTCAGACAGCAGCGGCTGGCTGACACTGTCACCAATAAACGCTAAACGGAACAAGTGGTCGGTACCTTCACTCGCATCACTTTTTTCTAATTGCGCGCGAAGGCGTTGCAAAACGCCGCTCGGTAACTCCTGACTAATCACGTCACCGATCATGGAGCGTGTGACCGGATGTTTGGGTGAGCGGAATATGTCGATAACCTGACCGTGCTCAATCACTTCACCAGCTTCCATCACCGCCATACGATCACAAATTTGCTTGATCACTTCCATCTGATGCGTGATCAGCACAATAGTCAAACCGAGTTCTTTATTGATTTTTTGCAGCAGCTCTAAAATTGAACGCGTAGTTTCTGGATCCAGCGCCGAAGTCGCTTCATCCGACAGTAACACTTTAGGATCATTCGCCAATGCGCGCGCAATACCAACACGCTGTTTTTGACCGCCGCTGATTTGTGCTGGATAACGATCTTTCAATGCCGTCAGCCCGACCAATTCCAGTAAGGGTGTTACTTTGGCGTTGATCTCAGTTTTTGACATACCCGCTAATTCCAACGGCAGTGCAATGTTGTCGTACACGGTGCGTGAAGAAAGCAAATTGAAGTGCTGGAAAATCATCCCGATCTCGCGCCGCGCTTCTCGTAGCTGTCCGGCATTCAATGCGGTCAGATCTTTGCCATCAATGATGATTTTTCCGGCAGTAGGGCGGTTCAACAGATTAAGTGTTCGCACCAAGGTGCTTTTGCCCGCGCCACTGCGCCCGATAATGCCAAAAATCTCGCCCTTGTTGATGATTAAATCAACATCCTTGACCGCATCAACGGCGGCACCGTTCGCGCCTTTAAAGCGCTGTGTCACTGCTTGTATTTTGATCATGGAAAAATAAAAGTCCAAATAAAAAAAGCAGCAAATTGTCTAGCTTTCGACAATGTGCCGCCTATGTAATTTTTATGTAAGACTTGATTCTATAATATTTTACTTATGCGTAAAAGTATCTTTGTATTGTGTACTTATTACTTTTGCACATAAGTGCAGTAATGTTGCCAATGGAAAAGTAAATGGCCGCGTATAGCGGCCTTTTTTACTTTTGATGTCGATTCGATATCAGGTATTTGTTGCAGTTAGTTGCCAACAAATCACTCATACCATTGATTCTGCAATGCGAGGTTTATAAGGCCGGGGCATTTTGCGGTACAACTCTATTTGCCAAGCCACGCTGCAGGAACCAGACCAGCGTTAACGCTGCCAGCGATGTTCCAACAACTACGTAACCGGCAACGTCAAAGTGCTGAAGCTTGCCATCTGCCCCGAGCGTGACGATGTGGCCAGAAACGACAGCGGCGATGCCACCTGACAGTTGCTGGATGGAGGCACTGATGGCGTTAAAGGAGCCGCGCTGCGTGGCAATCGGCACCGATGATACCAGCGCCTGGAATGGAATCATGCGCGAAAAAATTCCTGCAAACATCAGGACATTGATAATGATTAGAACAGGAAGAGAGATGGAATCAAGGTGGGTATAAATCAGCACCATGATGATAGTGACCGTCGTGCCTAGCGCAAACACTCTGAATTTGCCGAAGGTATCGGTAGCCTTCCCGATCATGGGGCCGAAGAAAATTGTGCATAGCCCCGTGATCAGATAAACCGTGGGCAGGCTGTGCAGACTGATGCCAAGGTTGTCCACAATATAGGCGCTGCTAAATGGCATCAACATGAAGCCGCCGGTGGTCAACAACGCTGTCGTCGCGAAAGCAATCAAGTGGCGTGGCTCGGTCACCGTGTGAAACAGATGCATCCACGGACTATGTTCCTGAGGTACGGCAAGGTGAGCGGCAACCGGCTGCATGCGCCAGGCGACGAACAGACCGCCGAACAGGCCCAGAGCGGCCATCGCCAAAAACGGCGCATGCCAATTCCATTGATTGGATAGATATAAACCGATGGGAATACCCATAATCTGGCTGGCGGCGAAAGCGGTTTGGATCAAGCCCATCACGCGGCCACGCATTTGCAGTGGAAACAGATCGGTCGCGATAGCAAGTACGACCGAGCCGATAACACCACCGAACAGTCCTGTGACGATGCGTGCCAGCAGCAGGGCTTCAAAACTTTGTGCCAGCCCGCACCATAATGTCCCGATGATGAAGCCGGTATAGAAGAACAATAGAATTTTTTTACGATCGAAACGGTCGGCGAAGCCTGCCGTTAACAATCCCGATACGCCGGCACTGAAAGCGTAAGCGGAGACGACTAATCCGAACTGTTTCGGACCGATGTTCAGTGCCGGCATGATCACGGCACCGAGCGGCGACATCAGCATGAAATCGAGAATGACGGCGAACTGCAGGAACGCTAGCATGCCGACAACGTACTTCTGATAGCGAGAAAACTGGGGTGGTGCGGATGTGGTGGCTGGCTTCATATGTTGGTTGTCGGTTCAAAGGCGAGTGAGTGTGATGGCATGTTCAGGGCAAGCGCTGACGCACAAGCCACATGCCCGACATGCATCGGCGTTGGGCGTATAAGCAACCTTCACCCCGTGCACGCGTAACTTGAATTTATGTAACAGGTTCAGACTTTGGTAATCGCTATCGTCGATACGTCTAACCTGAAACACGTTCTCTGGGCAGACATCGACACAATCGCCTTTGCCTTCGCAACGCGTCAGGTTGATGATCGGAACGATTATTCCTGGCTCCTGTTTGCAGCTGGCTATCGCCGTTTTGCTCGAGTTCATTGCTCGCCTCGTTCCTCACCTCTTCTGCGCGGGAATGGGCGGTGTTTGCGAAATTGTTCGCGTTCTTCAGGTGTCATCTCTTGCCATTTTTGCCAATGCTGATGACGACCATGCCAGCCAACGTGTCCACGGAATCCTCCAAACAGGATGCGGCAGAGAACTAACAAACCGACCGCATGCCAGTAATCAATCTGACGGCTGCCAACGAACAATCCTGGCATGACTAAATTCCATAGCAACATGACAGCGGCGCCAAGTGCTGCAGCAGCCACGACTATGAATATTACTTTAGCTAATTTTCTTGCTCTGAAATCCATTTCTTTCTCCTTCTTTATAAGTCAAATTCGTCGTATACCGTTTGCAAACGGCTACGCAAAAACAGCACTGCGTAGCGTTTGCGCGCCAACAAGGTATTCACAGCGACACCGCTTTGCGCTGCCATTTCTTTAAAACTGAGTCCATCGAGTTCATGTCCGATGAAGACATCGCGCTGATTTTCTGGCAGCTCGGCTATGGCTAGCTGCAATTCTTCGAGTAATACTGACCTCGCATACACAGCCTCAGGTCCTGCATCGAGCGTTGGCAGAACAAGATCGAGCCGATACTCGCTCTCTGCATCATCTACATCGTCGTCTGTCTCGCTGATCTGTTGCTCTTTCTTTTTGCGAAAGCGGTCTATGATGCGATTGCGCGCGACACGGAACAACCAGGCACTCGCCTGTTCGATCGGTGCGGGAAGGCGATATGCCTGCACGAACTCCTGAAAAACATCCTGCAAAATATCGTCAGCCTCGGTTGGATCGCGCACGCGACGCAGTATGAAATTGCCGAGTTTGACCCGCTCACGCAAAACAGTCGCGGTGATGTCTCTGTCTTGATCTGTCAACGGATTCGGGCTGTTCGGTGGGCTCATACTATTGAAGACGTTTCACAATTAAAAATATTGTGGGGAAACGAAAATTTTCTTATAAAGATAATCAAACAGGAAACTAACAGTACACCATTGCAAACACCCGGTTTGCGTATATCCCGATCTTTGTCATGCGTTGCAGCGACAATTTAATGTAAGGCTGGTTTCATTTTTGATATCATGAAAGACGCAAATATTACTGGTTTCACACCTCAATATTTATCAGCATTCCCAAGTCCCATCAATTGATGCAAGCAGAAAGAAATCCTATGTCAAATCCCAATCGTTGGTGGGGCGTCATCACCTTGTTGTTGCTTGTTACCATTGCCTATATTGACCGTATAAATGTCGCCGTCATGTTAGTCAATCCGGAATTTTTAGCACATTTCAATTTGCAGGGAGATCGCAGCTGGCAAGGTGCTTTGATGACGGTATTCCTGTTAGGTTATGGTATTTCGGCCATGTTTTTAACGCCCTGGCTGGAAACGTTATTAGGTTATCGCCAGGGATTGATATGGAGCGTGCTTGCCTGGGCTTTGCTTACGGCGGTTTCGCCATTAACGGGATCCTTACTATTGCTGCTGATGGCACGGACGTTGCTGGGTATCGCGGAAGGACCGTTGTTCTCGTTAAAAACCATGTACATCAGCGATCATTTTTCACACCATGAATATGGCAAACCAAATGCAGTGACCGCTATCGGTGTTTCTTTGGGTTTGGCGATTGGCTTTCCGCTGATTACTTTGCTGATGACGCATTTAGGCTGGCATGCCACTTTTTATGTGCTGACAGCAGTGAATCTCCTGATCGGTTTGTCATTTGTTTTATTGTTCATTCAGCCCAAGCGATCTTCGCCATCGCAGCCAAGTCAGGTTAGCGCATCCACTACATCCAACACGTCGGTGGCCCAGCGTGTCTGGAGTACTTTTGTCATTGCGTGGCAAACGCCGATGCTGATGTGGATTATGGTGATTGAAATGGCGACACTCAGTTATTTATGGGGAACGACTTCCTGGTTACCGGCATATTTGATCGATGAAAAGCATTTTTCTCTGAAGCAGATGGGGATTTTTTCGTCCTTGCCTTTTATCATCAGCATCGCTGCGAAATATGCCGGTGGTGTGTGGTTAGATCGAATGCCACCATACAAAGCGCCATTGGTGTTTGTGTTTGGTGGCATAGCTGCAGCCTTAAGTATTTGGGGCATCATTCACAGCGAAGCAATTTGGGCGACGGCTTTTTTCATGTTGGCCGCGAATGCATTTTGGGGCGCACAGGGAAGCGCGATTCCAACGCTGATACAACATTATGCCAAGCGATCTGCGGTGGGAAGTACCTATGGATTGATTAACGGCGTTGGCAATTTTTTCTCAGCTTGCGTTCCCGTGCTGATGGGCGTGGTGATGACGCATTACGGTAAAGTTTCATCCGGCTTTTTTATCCTGTTAATTTCACAGATCGTCGCTGCAATTGGTGGCGTTATATTGTTTATGCGAGGGCGATAGCATCGGGTTTTTGATGCTGAGCCAGATCATGTTTGATCGATAGGGGCTAGTTTTGATGCTAAGTAGTATCAAATACTGATTTGAAAATTATCGTCGTCCTCGCGTTCGCGGGAATGACGGCGGATATTTTCAAATCAGTTATTCTGAATTACTTAGTGACTATTTTTTTAAGTAGCAGGCATGGCTGCTTGTTATTCATTGCACTCGCTTCTGATCGGTAACCCAGTTTACCTCCCAGGACTTGCCGCCATCAGCTGAGAATGCTTGTTCAAAGTGCGCCGAATTGGCCGTAATGTTCGACCAGACATACCGAACCAGGATAGTTTTGTCATTAAAGGTATCTTGGGAGTAAAATTCGCCGCGTCCATTGTTGAACTCACCGACGTTGGGTGGGCCGCCCATAGCGCCATTTCTGCTGTTGGCCCAATACAGGCTCCACTGATGCGATTGCGGATTGTATAGGCGCAGAGTCAAACCTTCGATGTGGCCGGTTGGGCTATCGGTTTCAAACTCCTCAATATTAGCGAGTCCATTCCACACTTTCCTAGTGGTGGAAGTACCGTCAAATTGTACCCAGGATGTCGATCCGGTTAAGGGGTGGAGAAGGCGTGACAGGTGAATTTTCCAAGTGCCTATCTCGAAGTCAAAATCGTGTTGACCATCTCGCTCAGAGGAAGTGTGCGGGACGATAGCAGTCGAGGCAGCGGCTATATTTTCCTGCGCGAACCCCTGCAGGGGCTGCAAAACAACGGCTAAACACCACACCATGAGAGAAACCTGCATGCGTTTGTTCATCACACCCCCCTTTGGTTCGTCTAAGCGCCCTGAATGGAAATGACAAGTGATCGTGTTGCCAAGCTGAAATATTCTAACAGATAGCGCTATCTTATTTGCTTAATAAATTTTTGATAACTATTCCAGCAATAAAAAAGCCCGCATTGCTGCGGGCTTTTTTCGCAAATATCAGACATCAATAAAAAAAGATGCCTAGACAGTGCGGTGTGATCGTGCGGTGATTCTGCACGATCAATTTATTACATCATGCCGTCCATGCCACCCATGCCGCCCATACCACCCATCCCGCCGCCCATGCCGCCAGCAGATTTACCATCTTCTGGCAGTTCAGCAACTAAAGCATCAGTAGTCAGGATCAGAGCAGCAACAGATGCTGCATTTTGCAATGCAGAACGCGTTACTTTCGCTGGATCCAAGATACCTTGATCGATCATGTCGCCGTAAGTACCGTTAGCAGCGTTGTAACCGAAGTTACCTTTGCCTTCCAATACTTTAGCGATCACAACGTCTGGGGAATCGCCAGCGTTCGATACGATTTGACGTAATGGTTCTTCGATAGCGCGCAGAACGATTTTGATACCAGCATCTTGATCAGCGTTGTCGCCTTTCAGATCTTTAACGTTCGCACGTGCGCGCAGGTACGCAACGCCGCCGCCTGGCACAACGCCTTCTTCAACCGCTGCACGTGTTGCGTGCAATGCATCTTCAACGCGGGCTTTTTTCTCTTTCATTTCAACTTCAGTTGCAGCACCGACTTTGATCAATGCAACACCGCCTGCCAATTTGGCAACGCGCTCTTGCAATTTCTCTTTGTCGTAGTCTGAAGTTGCTTCTTCGATTTGCGCGCGAATTTGTTTAACGCGGCCTTCGATAGCGATAGCTTGACCAGCACCGTCGATGATAGTGGTGTTTTCTTTGCTGATTTCAACGCGAGCAGCTTGGCCCAGTTGTTCCAGAGTGACTTTTTCCAAAGTCAGACCAACTTCTTCAGCAACTACAGCGCCACCGGACAAGATAGCGATATCTTCCAGCATTGCTTTGCGACGATCGCCGAAACCAGGTGCTTTAACAGCAGCTGTTTTCAAGATGCCACGGATGTTGTTGACGACCAGAGTAGCCAATGCTTCACCTTCAACGTCTTCTGCAACGATCAGCAGTGGACGGCCAGATTTAGCGACTTGTTCCAATACCGGCAGCAGATCACGGATGTTGGAGATTTTTTTGTCGAACAACAGGATGTATGGCTGTTCCAGCGCAACAACTTGTTTTTCTTGGTTGTTGATGAAGTACGGTGACAGATAGCCACGGTCGAATTGCATACCTTCAACGATGTCCAATTCGTTTTCCAACGATTTGCCATCTTCAACAGTGATCACGCCTTCTTTACCAACTTTGTCCATTGCCTTGGCAATGATTTCACCGATATCGGTGTCAGAGTTAGCAGAGATCGAACCAACTTGAGCGATTTCTTTGCTAGTAGTTGTTGGCTTAGACAGTGCTTTAACTTCAGCAACGATGGCGACAACAGCTTTGTCGATACCGCGCTTCAGGTCAGTTGGGTTGAAGCCAGCTGAAACGTATTTGAAGCCTTCGCGAACGATAGCTTGTGCCAACACAGTAGCAGTAGTTGTACCGTCACCAGCGTTGTCAGAAGTTTTGGAAGCGACTTCTTTAACCAACTGCGCGCCCATGTTTTCCAGCTTGTCTTTCAGTTCGATTTCTTTAGCGACTGAAACACCGTCTTTAGTGACTGTTGGCGCGCCGAAGCTGCGTTCCAAAATAACGTTACGACCTTTAGGGCCTAAAGTTACTTTAACTGCATTTGCCAAAATGTTAACGCCGTTAACGATCTTTGAGCGAGCGTCATCGCCGAAAATTACTTGTTTTGCTGCCATGTTTGTTTCTCCTGAATAGATAGAATTCGAGTGATCAACGAAAGATTAAATTCGCGATCGGTGAAATGAATTATTTGCCGTCAACAACCGCAAACAAATCTTCTTCACGCATAACCAGTAATTCTTGGCCGTCGATTTTGACTGATTGACCAGCATATTTGCCGAACAAAACGCGATCGCCAACTTTGACATCCAGCGGATGCAATTTGCCGTCAATAATTTTGCCAGTACCAATAGCCAATACTTCGCCTTGATCTGGTTTTTCAGCTGCAGCTTCTGGCAATACGATACCGGATGCAGTTTTAGTTTCTACATCAAGACGCTTAACGATGACGCGATCATGCAAAGGACGAAGATTATGACTCATGAGTAACTCCTTTAAATTCAACAAGTTATGGTTGTTGCAAACAATAGTGCGTTGCAAACAGGGTGAGCCTCGATTTGTTTGGCATCGAGTAGACCCCCCGATTGCTGCCGCACAGAAAACGTGACTAGGTGAGGTTATTAGCACTCTCACCTGACGAGTGCTAAGTATAGGGATGCTTAGGCGATATTTCAAGGGCGGATATTTTAAAGCGATGTTTATGTTATGAGAAAGGCACTGTTATGAGGCAAATCTAGAGACATGACGTGCGTAATTGATTATTTGTTAATTTCAAGAGTGTCGCAAACCAAGGCTTCAAAGGTCGCCCATTCGGACTTTATAAGCTCCAACCCAGCTTCGCGGACAGATTGTTCCAAGCGTGCGGATTCGGCGGCAACAGATAATTCGCCTGCCATGATCAAGCCGCCGTTGATGGAGTGCAATTGCATCAATACCGTTTCTGTATCGCCTTCTGTGATGGCATTCTGGATTAACGTTAGCGATTGCATGGTCGCCAGATTAAGCACTGCACGTACATGTTGGCTCAGAGGTTGAGATTGTTCGGCGAAATTATTAGTTATTTCTTTGGGGATTGAAGTTATGCGGCCAGCATGACCAGCATATTTACGTAGTATCTGATCAAGTGATGCCATCGACAATGGTTTGAGCGCGATATCAATAATACCGGTTTCCACGCAGCGCCTATGCTCATCAGCAGTGGTATAGGCGGTCATGGCCACCACCGGGACGGTGGTATGCTGATCGCGCAAACAGGCTGCCAGTGTGTAGCCATCCATGACTGGCATACCCAGATCGGTCAGCACAATATCGTATGGCTTTTCTCCAAATGCACGTAATGCTGCGCGGCCGTTTTTTACAATATCTGCTTGATAACCCAAGGTATCGAGTTGATCCTGCAGCACCATTCGATTGGCGGGATGATCTTCCGCGACCAGCACGCGGATGGCTGAATTCTCATCTGCATTGCGAATGCCGCTGCCGTCAGCAAGTGGGGAGGCTATTAACGTCACATCGCTTTCGACAGGAAGCGGCAAGTTGACCGTAAATGTACTGCCGATACCAGGTGTACTGGCTACAGTGATGGTGCCGCCCATCAGTGTAGTTAAGCGTCGGCATAGCGGCAAACCAAGACCGGTGCCACCAAATCGACGGTGGATTGAGGTATCTGCCTGAGTATAAGCATCAAATATTTTTCCTAACGAGGCCGGGGAAATACCGATGCCTGTATCGCTGACGAGAATGGTGACGTTTGCAAGGTCATTCTCAGCTGGTGTCGGTGTTGCGAGGACATGAATATCGACCCCGCCAGTTGCGGTGAACTTGATGGCGTTGCTCACCAGATTAGAGACAATTTGCTGCAATCGCGCCGGGTCACCGCGATAGTGGCGGGCGATCTCAGGTGTGATGGATAAATGAAGATAGATATTTTTGCTGTCGGCCATTGGCGCAAAGATAGCGACGACCTGCTGCATCGTAGCGGCCAGATCGAAAGAACATTGCTCAAGGCTCATTTGTCCGGATTCAACTTTGGAAAAATCCAGAATGTCGCTAATGACATTGAGTAAAGAATCCGACGTCATGTTGACGATCCCTATCCACTTGGTTTGTATTGCAGATAAAGGTGAGCGTGCCAGCAATTCCAGACTGCCGAGCATGGCATTGAGTGGGGTGCGAATTTCGTGGCTCATGGTTGCCAGAAAAGTGGATTTTGCACTATTGGCAGCATCTGCTGCTTGTCGTGCTTCTTCCAGTTTTTGTTCAATTTTCTGGCGGGCAGTGATATCAGAGAAAGTGCATAGCAATACGTCGCGACCTTGATATTTGGTCTGTATGACTTTTGCCAGCAAATGCGTTTGGTCAGCATCGGCCAGCGCTATTGTCAGTTCGTGCTCCAATAATACAGGCGTCTCTTCATCGAAGTAAGACTTTGCGTTAGCGCGATAAACATCCATGAAGCGGGCATGCAACGGTATGCCGCCAGCCTTGCTGTCATAGGCACGCATCACCTCGTTTTGCAGCAAAACTTCACCATCGACAGCAGACAACAGACTCAATCCCACCGGGGCGGCTGCGATGATGGTCCGGTTCAGGTTTTCGCTTTCAAAAGTGCGTTGCGAGCGCAAGAAAACCGGCATGAATATCCGGCGATCGAAAGCGATCACGAAACCCCATAAGAATGCCAGCATCAACAGCATCATGCTGATCACAAATACCAGCTGCGGCCATAGAGCGGTCAAAATAGTGCGCCATGAAAAAGCATAACTCAGTACCCAACCGGTTAACGGCAATCGATCCGACACCGAAAAAATGCCATCGTCATAGTGTTCGCTCAGTTTTTTAAAGCCGGCTCGCCAGTCGCCTGAAGCGATTAATTTGCGCACGAGCGGATCGTCGGCAGCACCGGATTTCGAGCTTTTCAGTACTACAACACCATGTTGATCAAGGATCACAAATTCACCATCGTAAGTGTCTTCACTCAGATGGTTACGCAATATGCTGGCCGGAAAATCACTGACAAATACCATAAAAGGCTTGTCGCCTTCGAATGCCGGTTGCGCCAGTTTAATCACTTCATTGCCGGTCAGAGGTCCAATGCCGGGTGGTAACCAGACGACGTTGCGACTAGTACGCAAGTGTGCGGCAACAACAGGATTTTGCAGATCACCGACATTAATCGCCAGACGTTTGATCAGATCAGCAGTGTTTTGCGCGTCAAGTGCAATGATGGGATTGTTCGCTTTAGGAGTCGGGGAGATCGCGATATAAGTGTGCTCGGGGTTGTAGTAATAACCTGTAGTCGGGCGAGCGCGCTGTATCGCGGTGGTGCTGGTGACGTAGGCCTGTTGTTCGGTCAGTGCCAGATATTCTGCGTATGCTTGTGCCTGATGATCTGGTGTCAGCACAGCTAATGCCAATTGGGGATCAACCTTATCGCTGGCGCGTATTTCGATGCGGCCATGCTGTGCAGCGAATTGCCGGACCAAATTTTCACTCGGTAGCCTATGATCACTCCACAGCATTTCTGCGTTGATCACATCGTGCTGTAACGCCGCCTGCTTGGTTTCGATTTCAACCCGCAGCAGCGCCTGATGAGATAAAAACACTGACCGTCCTTCGGCGATGTAATCCTTGCTGCGTGTCCACGCCGACATCGCTGCAATCACCATAATCACCAGCGACAGCACGATGCCGCCTCCAAACAGCAGATTGCGCTGATAGCGACCGAGCAAGGTCAGGTCGCTGTTCTTTTTGCTAGCGCTGTTGTCGGCCGCAGTTGATTGCGGTGAGGTAGGTTGTTGCAATGACATACAGTCTCTCGTTCAAAAAATAGCCCGTTAGATCCGTACTGGTCTGGTTCACAGCTGTTATTGCAGCGTTTATTCTGCTCCTCTTGTACGCAATTATCAGAAGGAAATGCAGCATGAAGAGAGATTATCACGACGTTTTGAGCGCTGGGGGCGGTAGTAACAATAAGTCACGCTTGCCAGTGGCGGCATTGATGCTCGCGGTCGGGTTGTGGGGCGTCATCTTGGCATCTGATGCTGATGCGCAGACGAATGAGGCAGTAGAGGTCGGTGACGGCGCGCAAGCTCGCTTTGGTGCAATTGCTATCGGTTTCAACGCCCTGGCGCGGGGAGATTATTCGGTTGCGCTCGGTCATGATGCTCAAGCTAACAACGGTGCAACTGCCATAGCTACGCATTCGCAGGCGCTAGGTCAGAATTCCATAGCGATAGGTAACAATGCGAGATCGCTCGGGATTGAATCCATGGCCTATGGTGTCGGCAGCGAAGCCGCATCATGGTTTGGTATTGCTATGGGTAGCGATACTGTCGTCAGTAGTTCTGCTACGCGCAGTATGGCGCTTGGGGCGTTCTCATCGGTGGCTGAAAATGCGAGCTATGCGGTAGCTTTAGGCGCAAACTCAGAAGCAACGCGCGCCAATACGATATCGGTTGGTAACAGCACTTGGCAGCGTCAGATTACCAATGTGGCAGCAGGTGTGGAAAATACGGATGCAGCTAATTATGGTCAGCTTATCGGTTTGCGGGATCAGCTTCAGAATCAGGTGAGCAATCTGGACGGACGCGTCACGATTGTTGAAAATAACAAGAATCTGAATGCCAATCCAGTCTCTGACAATGGTGCGAATGTGAACAATGACAATCACGTGCCAGAACAAATCAGTACTGCGATGGAGCAGGGTTTGAAACAGGCCAACACGTATACGGATACTCAGGTAACACAAGCAAACGACTACACAAACGCGCAAGTGACGCAGGCCAAAGCGCAGGCGAATGCTTACACCGATCAGCGCTTCAACGATGCGCAGCGCGCTATCGACACGGTTGCGAAAAATGCCTATGCTGGTGTAGCGGCAGCGATGGCGATGCCGAATTTCACGCCATCGGGACCTGGCCGTACCGTGGTGGCTACCGGTACCGCGACTTATATGGGTGGCAGCGCGTTGGCAGCAAGTGTTATCCATCGATCGCGCAATGGTCATTGGTTAGGCAATGCCGCTGTGTCCGTGACGAATACTGGTGATGTCGGATTACGGTCGCAGGTAGGCTACGAGTTTTGAGCTTGATTTTGCGCTTAAGGATCATGTGCTAAAGTGGTCTTTAGCATGAGTATTGAGGGCGAAAAAATGCGTACATTTACCATTCGCGTCGTCATCGCTGATGATCACCCGGCTTTTTTGCTAGGCGTCATACAAGCACTGGCTGCTGCACCTACGATAGAGTTGGTTGGCAGTGCTCAGGATGCCACTTCTCTGATAGCCGTGCTCAAGCAGACGCCGTGTGATGTATTGATCACTGATTATGTAATGCCTAAAGGCGAATTCTCCGATGGGCTCGCGATGTTGACATATCTAGGCAGGCATTATCCTGATCTCAAAATCGGTGTGATGACGATGATGGATAATCCCGTAGTTCTACGCACCTTGTTGGCGCAGGGGGTAGTCTGCATTCTCAGCAAGGCTGATGATCCCAGTTGTTTGATCCCCGCGATTCACGCCGCCTATAGCGGCGGTCGATATTTTTCTCCGATTATTACCCGGCTCATGCAAACACAGGAAGCACCTGATAGCCTGCCAACGCTCTCGCAGAGCGAGGCGGAAGTTGTACGCTTATTCGTTTCCGGGATGACTGTTAATGCAATCGCCGCGCAGCAGCATCGTAGCAAGCAAACAGTCAGTGGCCACAAAACCAACGCCATGAGAAAACTCGGCATCAAGAATGATGCCGAGTTGTTCAAATATGCGATTGAAATTGGCCTGGTACCTTCATCATCTGCCGCTGCGCCACAGTAAATTTCAACTGCAGTTATTATTTTCGGTTTTGGGCTGCTTTGAGATAAGGCGCATCCGTCAAGGTTTTCAAAAACACCACTAAGTCGTCGATCTCACTGTCGCTCAACGCGGGCGTCGCACCGATGGGGCGATTATAGGGAAGGGCGTTGACGTTGATATTGTCACTATATTCTGCGGGCACGTCGTCGAATTTTTCTCCCACTTTATTTTTGTACCAGTCTGTCGGCCTGGTGGAGCGTGTCGCATAAAAAGCCACGACGTCGCGCAATGAGGTAAACACGCCGTTGTGCATATAGCTTTCACGCGCGGCGACGTTGCGTAAGCTTGGCGTCTTGAAATAACCGCACCATTGCGTACTATCCGGCCAGTGCAGGGTGGCGGCAGTCTGGCATAAGCCGATATCGTAATTTTTCGGGTTGCGATTGGCGGGAATCAAGCGGTTGCGTGGCACGGCTACGGCGTCATAACTGAAATCGGTAAACATGGAACGTGCCGGATTACTGGAGGTGTCATTGAACTGATGGCACGATGCACAATTTCCTTTGTCTGGATTCCTGAATAAACGCAGTCCGCGCATTTCTGCCGCGTTGAGCGTACCTAGTCCGCGGATGTAAGCATCATATTTAGAGCTGAATGGCGTCATTTCATCGCTGCGCAAAAATGCTTGCAACGCGCTGGTAGCGGCTTTTGTTGCCAGCGCGGGCTGATCAAATATCGTCGCACCAAATTGCTGCTGCATGCTTGCGCGATAACCTTGCTGCAGTTTGCGACTGAATTGATGCGCATCCTTATTGTTCATTTCTGACGGATTAAACAACGGCCCCAAGGCTTGCTCAGCCAAGGTGTCAGCCCGACCATCCCAAAAGAAACCACCGTAAGGTGTCGGCACAAGATCGTCGTCACTTTCATAGAAAAAACGTGGCGGTGTAAAACGCAGATACAAAACGGAAGGTGTGTTGCGGGTGCCTAAACTGGCGGGGCGACTGCCGAGTGCAACGCCGATGCCTGAACCGTGGTTGCCGGAAAAAGCTTTGTCAGGTGCATGACAACTGGCGCAGCTAGTACCGCGCGGTTCGGATAAACGCGGGTCAAAAAATAATTGGCGACCGAGTGCCACTAAGGCCGCCGGATCATTCGGCTTACCGGCGGGTGCGGGCAACGCGGTATAAGTCGGTGTCGCATTGACGCTGATACAGAATAAAGTCAATAACAGAAAGGAAAACGGATCGGAAAAGCGCAAGCACCTTCCGATATCGGTTTTAATCCATGTTTGGGATGCCAGTCGTCGGATGGTGTTTTGCTGTTCCGATCTGCGCGAATTCCTTACTAATTGCGGCATTAGTTTCAACATCAATTTCAACATTAATTCGGTGCCAGATAACCCGTCTTGTCGCAATTGATCTTATTGCCATTTTGCAGACAAGTCGTCAGCAGCAAACCTTTGCGGGTATAGGCCTTGTAGGCCCAGGTGCCGTCGGCTTGTCTGTCCATCACCATAAAACCAAACGCGCTGGTATGTGAAAATTTATCGACAATCACGCCAGGCGCAGGGCTGGCATTCGTCGGGAATGGATCGGCAAAATTGACATCAACATCATCACCACCGTTACCTGATACAAAGGTGGCAGGATGATTGGTGGCGAAACTAATCGCTTGGAAATCATGCACATGGCCATGAATCGCAGTTGTCACACCAGCCGGATAATAGGCGGTTGGATTCACGCTTTGCATTACCTCCTGCAGGATTGGGTTGCCTGGCAGCGGCGCTTTTCCGGGAACCGGGACGAAGCCGAGAATCGGATGGTGATTGGTGAAAATACTATGCACGCCGGGTTTGGCTGCCAACTGATTCACTGTTTTAAATTGGGCCTGGTATTTAAGAAATACCTCGCTCGTATTCGGTATCGCTTTTTTACCGACTTTGGATGTGTCAAATACGATCACCTGAGTATCGTTGCCGATGGCAACTGCGTAGGGCTCCGTATAGTTGGCAATGTCATCGTTAGCGGCATTATCGCAAGAGCG
Organism: Glaciimonas soli; assembly: GCF_009497155.1. Taxonomy (GTDB): domain Bacteria; phylum Pseudomonadota; class Gammaproteobacteria; order Burkholderiales; family Burkholderiaceae_D; genus Glaciimonas; species Glaciimonas soli. Next base: position 223,077 of record NZ_WINI01000009.1, on the reverse strand, counting down.
CTTGGCATCGTAGGGTTGGGTATCCAGAAAACGGAACCAGCCCTGGCCTGCGCGCCGACATTCTTCATGATTACCACGCACCACAACCCACGGCGCAGCAGCCATCAGTGGTGCGGCAGGTTTAAAAAGATCGGCTTGCCAGACATCCCAGCCATAACCCCAGGGACTACCTTTGCAACCGGCGATATCATCCGGACAAACGTTTTCACGATAGTGATAATCGCCGATATGCAGCACCAAATCTGGTTTCATTGCAGCGGCTGTTTTGGCAATTTCAGGGAATGGCCAGGCGTCGCCATCATTACATGCTTGCCAGGCTTGGTCAGCTTTCTTCATGCGACAGCCGGTATCGGCGACGATGACGATGCGCTGTGGATTCGCTTTTGGCAATGGCAAAGAAAATGATCCGACCGTAAGACTGCTGGTGCCAGCGGGAATACTGTATTCACACGCTGTCAGCGGGAAAACGGATGGCTTGGAATCGACAGCATCACTCGCGGTTTTACGTTGCGGAATGGTTCCCGCCGCGGCCCGCAAAGTCATAGGGAAATAGACAGAACCATTGCGAATTTTCGGGCAGCTAAGCTCAGAAGTGACGACGCGCGCGATGGCCTGATTGTTGGCACCGACCACTACCCAGGCTGCTTTGATACTGGCGTCGGCATTGACGTTACTGGCCTGTTTGATGACGCTATTGCCACCGCCGCATCCATAAAGCAGCAAGCCAGTAGCTAATACGGAACTGATCATCAGAAAACGTGAAAGGGCTTTGCGTGGCAATGACGGTTTGATGGAGTTCATTTGGGTGATGTTGGTTTAAGTGGAATCGCTAAAGTTAACAAACCATTATATGAGGCAAATATGACGAAGTAATTACCGTATGGCCGCAATGGGCTCCGCCAGCGATGCAATGACAATATCAGCGAGTCTTTTTACCAATGTTGACTGAGTCGATTGCGCAGTCACCAGCGTCAATGCGATGGAAGGGAGTGCGGGCAAATGGCAGGACTTAGGATCAAGTGCGATCAGTTCCGGTGGCAAGCAAATCGCGGTTCTGACGGTGATGCCAAATCCGGCCTTGGTGGCGGCGAATAGTCCGCCTAAGCTAGCACTGGTAAACGCCGTACGCCAACCGATATTGGCAGCATCCAATGCATCCGTCGCCATGCTCCGGAAACTGCATGGCGGATCAAAGGCGATAAATGGAATGGCTTCAGTGGCAAGGCTGAAATCCTTAGGGTATTCAACATGCTTTGCGCCTATCCACGCCATCGGAATTTGCGCTAATTGCTGCTTCCCCGCTGCGCCAGCGCCGTCGCCCCAGACCAATGCCATATCCAGATTTCCCGATGCGACACGTTCCAGTAATTCAGCATTGCGCGCGACGCGTGCTTCGACTACGACCTGTCGATGCGCCTTGGCGAAGTTGGCGAGAATTTCTGGTAGCAATATCTCGCCAAAATCTTCCTGCAGACCGAAACGAATCGAACCGGCCACCTCGACCGCATGCATCGCTGCCAATGCTTCATCGTTCAATTGCAGCAGCCGTTGAGCATAGACCAGCATCGAGTCGCCAGCACTGGTGAGCTTTAAGCCTCGTCCCGATTTTTGAAATACCGGCGTCCCAAGTTGGGCCTGTAGTTTCTGCAGTTGCGCACTGACCGCCGACGGCGAACGCGCCAGATGATCTGCAGCCTTGGCAAAACTACCCAATTGGATGCCGGTCACAAAGGTGCGCAAAACATCTAGATCAAGGTTGGTTTTTAACATAAAAACAATTCAGTTTTTTGGAATGATGGATTCGATATATTTCGATTTTCAATATCAATTTACGCCTATAACATTTCATACGTCAACTTAATTTATGGAGGTTATATGCCGTTCGCTCGTATTTCACTCATTAAAGGGAAATCCCCTGAATATGTACGCGCCGTTGCCGACAGCGTACACAACGCAATGGTTGCCGCTTTTAATGTTCCTGTTGATGATCGCTTCCAATTGATACATCAACATGCACCGGATGAGATGATCTTTGATCGACATTATTACACTGACAACCGTTCGGAAGATTTTGTCCTGATTCACATTACGATAGGCAAACCGCGCTCAACTGCCACTAAAAAAGCGACCTATAAAAAAATAGTAGAACTGCTACAAATCAGCCCGGGGATTCGCCCGGAGGATGTGATGATAGTCATCAGCAAGAGTCAGCTTGATGAATGGTCTTTTAGTATGGGAATAGCACAAATGGCATTAGACGATGAATCCTGATATCGGATTAGTCCAAAAAACATGCCTTCCAGAGCAGATGACCGTCGTGCCGAATGCGAGCATCCAGGCGCAGACGGTCGATAGCTCCAAGGCCAATGGCATTGTATGGGCGCAGCCATTATTTGCCTCCGAAGTGGATGGCGAAAATACGGCTTTCCATGTGACTTATGCGCCACACGCACGCTCGGCATGGCACAGCCATCCGTTAGGTCAGATGTTATTTATTTTGAGCGGAACCTGCGAGATACAGCGTCGTGGTGGCGAGATCGAAACTGCCCGCGCTGGCGACGCAGTCTGGATTGCGCCGCAGGAAGAACATTGGCACGGCGCGACAGCGCATGGCGTGATGGTTTATTTAAGTGTGCAAGCGGTGTCGGATGGAAATGCAACAAAATGGCTGGGTCATTCAACAGGAGAATCTTGATGAAAATGATGCAAACGATGATGTTGTCAACGTTATTGGCGGGTGGTTGCGGTTGTAGCTACGCACAAAGCCAAGCTGCGCCTGCTGCATCTCCGATTGTGAGAAAAGCACTGTTAACTGCGGCGATTAGCCCGAATAAATCGGTAGCCGACGTGGAAATCAAAGAAATTACATTAGGCCGAGGACAAAATGCGCCATTGCATTTACATCCTTGCCCGGTGGTTGGAGTGATCACGGCAGGGAGCATTGCGCTTCAAATTGAAGGGCAAGCGGTGCAGCATCTCAAGGCTGGCGATGCTTTTTATGAGCCGGCAAATGTACGGATAGCGCGTTTTGATAATGATGGAGAAACACCAGCGACTTTCTCGGCGTTTTATTTGTTGGGAGAAGGTGAGCACGAGATTATTCGGCTGCTCTCTAAGTAATACGGAAACATTGCTTTGATATTATTAAAACTCATCTCCGTCATTCCCGCGAACGCGGGAATCCATGCTACTTAATCCAATAAGTCTGGGTATAAGTCTTTCCAACTCGGATTGGCTAGTTCGATCAAGTGAATTTTCCACATTCGCATCCATTTTTTTAATTGTTTTTCACGCTTGATCGCTTCTGTGATGTCTTCATGAATCTCGTACCAGACCAAGTATTTCAGCTCGTATTTCTCACAAAATCCATCCACAAAAAATTCTTTATGTTGCCAGGCACACTTAATCAAATCCGAAGTGACGCCAATATATAGCGTGCCTCGCATATGATGCGACATGATGCAAACGTACTTTGCATTTCGTAACGTGGATTCCCGCGTTCGCGGGAATGACGGTGGTTAAATTATAGGTGTGGGTAGTATCAGAAATTAATTACGCAGCATCACTTATCGCTCACTCCGCCAGCGCCGGTGCCAGCACATCCCGACTGCCGCTGGTCGCCATCGCCGACACGATGCCGGCGGCTTCCATTTGTTCTACCAGACGTGCAGCACGGTTGTAACCGACGCGTAGCTGGCGTTGTACGGATGAAATCGACGCGCGTCGTGTGCGCAACACAAAGGCGACGGCTTCGTCGTAGAGTGGATCGGCTTCGGCATCCTGATTCTCTCCGAATAGATCTGCTGCAGCACCTTCCACCGGACTACCTGCCAGAATCGCTTCTTCGTACTCAGGTTCACCAAATTGTTTCAGATGTTCCACCACCCGATGCACTTCTTCATCGGAGACGAAAGCACCATGCACCCGTTGCGGATAACCGGAACCCGGCGGCAGAAATAACATGTCGCCATGACCTAGCAAGGCTTCCGCGCCCATTTGATCGAGGATGGTGCGTGAATCAATTTTGGATGAAACTTGAAAAGCCACCCGTGTAGGAATATTTGCTTTGATCAAACCAGTAATCACGTCCACCGATGGCCGCTGTGTAGCGAGTATCAAATGGATGCCAGCCGCACGCGCTTTTTGCGCCAGGCGGGCGATCAGCTCTTCAATTTTTTTGCCGGCCACCATCATCAAATCGGCCAGTTCATCAATGATCACGACGATCATTGGCAACGTTGATAACGGTTCTGGCGCATCCGGCGTCAGCGAAAACGGATTGGTGACTTTCTTTTCACGCCGTTCGCCGTCGCGTATCTTTTGATTGAAACCTGCCAGATTACGCACACCCAGCGCCGACATTAACCGATAACGCTTATCCATTTCTCCCACACACCAGTTCAAAGCATTGGCCGCCAGTTTCATGTCGGTGACAACCGGTGCCAGCAGATGCGGGATACCTTCATATACCGACAGTTCCAGCATTTTCGGATCGATCATGATCAAGCGCACATCTTCAGGCGTTGCTTTGTACAGCAAGGACAAAATCATCGCATTAATCGCCACCGATTTACCCGAACCTGTGGTTCCCGCTACCAGCATATGCGGCGCACGCGCCAGATCGGCAACGACCGGAGTGCCGGTGATGTCTTTGCCCAGCGCTATTGTCACGTGGGAAGTGGACTCTCGATAAGCGGGAGATTCTAATATTTCCGACAACCGTATCATTTGCCGCTGCGCGTTAGGTAGCTCTAGTCCCATACAGGTCTTGCCAGGAATAGTTTCGACCACGCGTATCGAAGTCAATCCCAGCGCACGCGATAAATCTTTCATCAAGCCGACAATCTGGCTACCCCGCACACCGATCGCCGGTTCAACCTCAAAGCGCGTAATCACGGGGCCAGCATCATGCCCTAGCACTGTGACCGGGACTTTGAACTCCTGTAAGCGCTGTTCAATCAAGCGTCCGGTTTCTATTAAAAGCTCATCGGAAATGGCGATTTTTTCCTGACTTGCCGGGTCAAGTAAACTCAGTGCTGGCAAATGGAAATGATCATTATCGCTGTGATTGGTGATCAGATTGATGACGGGTGGTGCGGTAGAGACCGCACTGCTAACGGAGACATCGCTGATTTCCATCACGACAGGTGCATAGACTGTTGTAGCGATGCTTGCTTGATGGGGAACGGGATCCACTACAGGCGGCATATGCGTAGACATGACTGCTTCCATCATGGACAGATCAGTGGGTAGTGCAATAGCAGCCATGCTCGCCGATATGCTTGGCACATCACTGTTTTCCCGATGCAGGTCCATTTTGCTTTCCACATGACTTATTACATGACTCGGTAGGATGCTTAAATCCGTGGCGAGCGGCGTGGAGTTTTCGCTTAATGTTGGCAAAGCTGTTGCTACCGGCTTGATGGCAGCAGTACTCGGCACAGTTTGCGGAACTGGGCTGCGATGTATGTGTATTTGTTTGCCACGTTCAGCAAATTTTGCATTGCGCTCTTTCTGTTCGGCGAGAAAGCGCGCGCGCATGGCGGAGGTAGGAATAATCTGTTCTATCGTTGCCCATTCCGCCATTGAGCGCCCTGATGAAATGGCTGTGGAACGCGGCTCTCGGGATTTTTGCGTATAGATCGGCAACGCATCGTCAGCTTCCATCGATGGCAGACGCCACGATTTCTTTTTAGTCGACACGGTGCCCGTGCTGCTGCCGAAGGTATTTCCGGATCCAGTCGCACTACTTATGTGGTTGGTACTGCGCGCTTTGCCAGATGGCGCGGCCAAATTGTGTACAGGATGCGGATGTGAATTTTTTCCTTTGGGCGACACTGGAGCAGTTGCCGGCACACCTGCACTAGTTTTCCTCTCTTTTTGGGGCGTCGAAGTAATTTGAGGAATGGGTCGAAATAAACCTGAAAATAACCACCTCAATGCCAGCGCTGTGATGATGAACAGCAATAGCACAGCGCCAATTTTGCCAAAGACCTTTATCAGTGTTTGCGCAAAAGCAAATCCAAAAAAATCACCGCTGACGGTGTCAGATACCATCATACGGATTACCGCTTCCAATCCACTACTGGCACACAGTAGCAGCAAGGTGCCTAGCCATAAACGAATTGAGCCCGGACCGCGTAAGGCCGATAAAGCCGAACCATTCATCCGGCGTGCTTTTACCATGTGCCACAGCAATGGCGTTATCCAAAGCAAAGACCAGCCAAACCAATCAAATACAACTATATGCATGCTGAAACTTATTTAAGAGTGCGAAGGGTTTTTACAAAATGCCAGCGTTAGCGGCACGGCCCTAAAGGAAGACGCCGATATTACCCGAAATTGATCAGATTTTTTCTGGGTATCGCTGGCCTGGCTTTTTGATTTCCTTTCACCATTTCCTTACTCCTCACTCTATCTCTTTGTTTATGCACACTTTCAGCATGCAGTGAGTCGAGTCAGTTGTGTGCCTTTATAACAAATTCTTTAGTTTAACTTTCCAAAGAATTGATTATTTAACAAAATTTTGCGATTTCACGAGAGGAATAATCATTTCAGAGCTGCGTTGTAGATTAGATAAATAGTTAAATTTGGGACAATTCCGATTTTTTTAATATTTTTTAAGATGAATACTCCATCCCTCTGAATGACGGTGGTTTCTGAGGTAACTACTGCGGTGCAAAGCAGTAACAAGCAGAAGTCCTTCGGCCGAATGAATGCACTAGCCTACGCCATTCTTGAAAATGTATTTTAAATAATTAACTGGGAAATAAATATTATGAAAAAATTAGTCGCCGCTGCAGCTGTTATGGCTTTGTTCACTTCGTTTGCTAACGCTGCTGGTACTCCATCAAGTGGCAATCCAGGCGTCATCAAATTTACTGGTGAAATCGTTTCCGGTGCTTGTGGTATCGATCCTAGTACTTTGGATCAGACAGTACCTTTGGGACAGGTTCCAGCAAACACATTCAAGGCAGTCGGTGATCGTTCGAATCCTGAAACTTTTAACATCATCTTGACTGATTGCGATACAACAACGCAAAAAACCGCCATGTTCACATTTACTGGCATGCAAGATGTAGACGTTCCAGCATTGTTCGCGACTACTGGTCCTGCAACAGGCGTTGGTATTCGCTTGCAAACTGGTGCTGGCGAATACCTGAGCAATGGCACACAACAAGTTGCACCTTTTAATTTGCAAAATGGTAACAATACTGTTCAATTTGCGGCTATGTATGAAGCGACTTCAGCAACAGTTACAACCGGTGAAGCTGATTCGGTTGCCAACTTCACTGTTGCTTATAACTAATCCAGTTTATCGAATTAGTCAGTCGTAGCTCCAAAAAAAGGAGGCTTTGCCTCCTTTTTTTATCGCAAGTTTCAATTGCTTTTTAAGAGGCATCCGTTGTGGATTACCGCCAATTCTTACTGTTAGCCTCGCTGCTCTCTTGCAGCCAGGTAAAGGCTACTGAATTCAACACGAACTTTCTCAACATTGACGGCGACTCTGACGTCAATCTTGAGCAATTTGCTCGTGCTGATTATACGGTGCCGGGTAAGTATTTATTGGACGTCGCAATGAATCGACAATTCTTTGCGCAGCAATCTATCGAATTTAAAGTTGATCCAGAAACAGAGAACAGTTATCCATGCCTGTCAGAAGATTTGGTTGCCAAATTTGGGCTGAAACCCAAGGTGTTGGAGCAATTGCCAAGAACCGATGATCGCGCCTGTGTACGTTTAGATAGCATACCTAATGTCACGATCAAGTATGTCAAGAGTACTGCGCGTTTAGTGATCAGCATTCCGCAGGCATCATTTGAGTATGATGACCCAAATTACATTCCCCCCTCCGGCTGGAGTGATGGGGTTGACGGTTTGCTACTGGATTATCGTGTGATTGCTAACACCCGCCGTTCCAATGTGGTTGGCGGTCAAAGCAGCAGTAATACCCTGACCAGTTATGGTACTGCCGGAGCCAATCTGGGGGCATGGCGTTTCCGTGCCGATTATCAGGCGCAACAAAGTTCAGGTAACGACAATTTAGGTGAGCATAAAGCCTTTCAATTGAATCGCTTATATGCTTATCGCGCATTGCCTGATATCCGATCGAATTTATCAGTCGGCGATAATTATTTAAGCTCGGATATCTTTGATACTTTTGCATTGCGTGGTGCGACCTTAAACAGCGATGACCGTATGTTGCCCCCCAATTTGCGTGGCTATGCGCCCGTCATTAGCGGTGTGGCACGTACTAATGCAACAGTTAATATAACGCAACAAGGACGTCTTTTATACTCAACCAAAGTCAGTCCGGGAGCCTTTACTATTCAAGATTTGAACAGTACTGTGCAAGGAACTTTAGATGTCGCGGTGGTCGAAGAGGACGGTACCGAGCAGAAATTCACAGTGTCAACAGCAGCGGTGCCATTTTTGGCGCGTCAAGGTGAGTTGCGTTATAAAGTGACAGCGGGCCAGCCTCGCTTATTTGGTGGAAATGGCATTATCCGTAACTTCACTGTTGCCGAAATCGCCTATGGTTTGCCGTTAGATGTCAGCGTCTATGGCGGTTCCTTTATTGCGGATGGTTATAATGCTTTCGCCGGTGGCATGGGTAAAGATTTCGGCGCTTTTGGCGCGATCTCAGCGGATATTACCGGCTCACGCGCAAAGCTATGGTGGAATCAGCAAAACGTTTCGGGTAATTCCTACCGTCTGAATTACTCAAAACATTTCGATGCTATTGATACCGATGTGCCTTTTTTTGGCTATCGTTTTTCAGATCGCAATTTCACAACGTTCTCGCAGTTTTTCGGTGATCCGTCATCCTACGCGCTGAACGGTGGCAAGCAACGGTTTTCCGTGAATCTGGCTAAGCGTTTTGTCGGCTTATCCACCAACTTCTCTTATGATCGTTCCACCTACTGGGATGTGACGCCAGCGGAACGTTTGGGTGTGTCATTGGCACGCACGATGTCAATAGGAACATTGAAAAATGTCAGCGTCAATTTTTCGGCCTATCGCTCCAAAGACTATACGGGCAGCAATACGCAGGTATTCGCAGGCCTGACCATTCCGCTCGGCGCGACGTCGATGATTTCGACCAACGTACAGAACACAAGCTACGGCGGTTCATCTGCCGCGGTTAACTACAGCACCGATAACGGCGATGGCCTTAGCTATCAATTGTCGGGCGGTGTTGGTGGCGGTGGTTATGCCAGCGCTTATGTTGCTAAGCGTACGGCGTTCTATCGTGCCAACGCATCAGTTTCAGAATCATCGGGAAACTATAGTGCCGGATCGGTGGAAGTCGATGGCTCCTTTGTTGCGACTAAATATGGTTTGACGCCGCATGGCAATGGTTCAAATGGCGGAACGCGCTTATTGGTGTCAACCGATGGCGTATCTGATGTCCCATTCAGCGGTCAAATTCATTCTGATCGTGCCGGTTATGCCGTGATTGACGGTTTGCCAGCGTTCCAGGCTTATGACGCGCGCATCAATATGAATAAGTTGCCGCTGAACGTAGATGTCAGCAATCCTATCCGCCGCATGGTGTTGACTGATGGTGCGATTGGCTATGTCAATTTCGGCGTAGCGAAAGGGCGTAATGTGTATCTGACGCTGAAGCAGAGCAATGGCAAAGATGTGCCATTTGGTGCTTCGATACAAGACAGTAAAAGCAACAAAGAAGTTGGCATTGTCGGTGAACACGGTGTCACTTATCTGACAGGTGTCAAGTCAGATGCCGAGTTGGTTGCGCGCTGGGGGAACAACGACAGTTGTTTGTTACCAGCATTGCCACCGGAGGAACAAGTGCTGAGCGAAATTGCCTCGCCGTTAGTTTGTCAATCAACGACAGTTAAAGAAGCTAGTCGTTAAAACCAGTTTGAGAGATCGAAATGAAAATATTTAGCGTGAAAAAAATGACTGCGGTGATTACGCATTTATCTGCAGTATTGGTATTGAGCAGCCTGATATCTGCGCATGCGGCGATTGTGCCGGACCGCACCCGGGTGATTTATCCGGAAGATCAACAATCGGTCAGCGTGACGATTACCAATAAAAATAAAGAACTGCCTTTTGTCGCGCAATCATGGATAGAAGATGAGAAGGGCGTCAAAGTGCCGGGACCATTTATGGTATTGCCGCCGTTACAGCGGGTAGAAGCAAACGACAGAAATGTTTTGCGCATCGTTAAATTGCCAGGCGATAGCTTGCCGAAAGATAGAGAATCGGTTTTCTATTTGAACATCCGTGAAATTCCACCTAAGACTGAAACCGTTAACGCGATGCAAATTGCATTGCAATCCAAGCTCAAATTGTTTTACCGCCCTAAGGGAGTAGAGCGAGAGCGTGGTCAGGATATGGGGTTAAGTCTCAACGTGCAGCTTGATCCGGCCCATAAAAAAATTATCATTGATAATCCGACGCCATTTCATGTCACCGTGGTAGGATTTTTGGCTGGTACAGAAAAAACTAAAGTGTCTGCCAAGGCCGTCATGATTAGTCCTATTAGTAAAGTTGAGATGCCAGTAAAAGATGCTGATTTCAGCCACTTCAGCAAGTTTTATGTGTCGAACATGAATGATTACGGTGGTCAAACCGATTCGGAATTCAATTGCGTGGCTAATGTATGTCATGGTGTTCAGCCATGATGAACGTTCATCCCTGGATAAAACAGCATGGTGTGCGTTTACTGCAAATCATGCTGTTGTGCGGGGCGGGCCTCTTTGCGCAATCAGCCGCTGCATTGCAATGTAGTTCGCTGACCGATGGTTCCTATTTAACAGAGTCGATAGGCCCCGTTTCAGTTCCTGATTCTGTTCCAGACGGTACCATCATTTGGTATTCGCAGACGCATGTGGTTCCGGCAAAATGTTGGAAAGACTATATGCAATATCAAAATCTGGTTGACGATATTTATTTTTATGGGAATCCTAATGGATTGAATACCTTGGGTTGGGGTATCGAATTCGGTTTGTTATATAAAGGTGTGACGGCTTGGGATGGCGACTGGAGTTCGGCACCGCATTTGGGTGTGTTTACTGGATTTTCTTCGCCACCATGTCCGGATGTGACCACTATTGATCAGCTGTATACGTGCTCTCTCGTACAACCATCGATTGCGTTTCAGGTAGTGATCCGTAAGCGTGGACTTTTGCCATTCCAACGTCCACCGCAGGATACCTACGATGTGTTTCAGCTGGATGGTGTTTTGGGAATGAATGGCGGATCTAGTAATCCGCGAGGGAATTTTCGTTATCAGTTAAGCGGTTTACAAAATATTGTTGGCACACCTTGCACGGTGGATGTCACCGTTACACCAGAGCCCGGCATCATCAATTTTGGACAAATACAAAAAACTTCTACCGGTTTTAATCCCGCTAATCCAACCAAGCCATTTAGCCTGGCATTAGATAAGCAGTGCACGCAACCGATTAACATTGCTGGCTATTTCAATACGCCTTACCAAAATGGAGATCTGGTATTGCCGGCAGCCGATAGTCAGTTCGGGATTCAAATTAAAGATGCTGGCGGTAAGGTATTGCCGGTTAACGAGCGTTTTCCATTGGCGAATTTTGCCGCTGATGTTAATCATATAGATGTGCCATTTAGCGCCACGGTAGTGCCTATCGGCGATCCGCAAATAGGCCCATTTGAGGCAATTGTTACGGTGCAAATTATTTATTTGTAGCTTTTATCCTAAGAATAATGTGTCGTATGAAAATAGGCCTGCGATGCAATATCGCAGGCCTATTTTTCATTTTCTTTCTCAGTTATCCTGCGCTGCGCTGCAGCTTTTTACTTTCTATTTATGTGCATTTCCATAGTGAAGTCACGAGATATACCTGCGCCTACTTTTAAAAAAACATACATTTAATCTTTAAGAAATAAGTTAAATGGACATTTAACAAATGTTCACAATTAGTCTAGGAATATACCTATTTTTAGGACAAATCCGATATTTGTGCAGGGCCAATTTTACTAAAGTTCACTCCTTACGAAATTTCTTGGCTGGGAGTCGACATGAACAACATCTATCGCGTAATTTGGAATGCAACCGCAGGTACCTGGACGGCGGCAGCAGAAACGGCTAAAGGCCGTACTAAGGGCAGTTCCTCTAAAACCGCCAAATCGTTATCGCTGGCATTGGCGATTGCTGCTATTGCCGGCGGTACTGCTATGGTGCCGCGTCGGGTTGAGGCGAGTCCTGCCACGGCTATTGGTACTGGTGTACAACAAGGGGCGACAGGCAATGTGGTGATCGGGGATAACGCGATAGGAAACACTACCTGTGTCAACGACTCCTATACACCAGGTATTTGTGTCACCGCAACTGCGGTTGGTAATAGTGCTCAAGCCACAGGGGCTGGAGCGGTGGCGCTTGGTGATCATGCTATGGCATCAGGCAGGCTTACTGTTGCGATAGGCGCTACTGCTGTTGCAAGCGCAAATTTCTCTCAGGCAATTGGTGCTGGAGCGCAAGCCACAGGTGGTTGGGCAACGGCTATCGGCCAGGGTTCGGCGGCAACTCAGAACAATGCAAGTGCGATTGGTACCAATTCTCAGGCAACTGGCGCCAATACCACTGCCATCGGCGGAGCCGCAAAGGCGCAAGGCGATAATTCTTTAGCTATTGGCTATAACGCCAATGCATCTGCTAGTGGCTCTATGGCTTTTGGCGTGGGTACAATCACAAGCGGCACAAATGCTATCGGGTTTGGTAATTCAGTTACTGCTTCAAACACCGGTGCGATGGCGTTGGGTAATAGTGCGAAGGCTACTGGTACTTATTCGGTCGCCGTCGGCGCTGGGGCGAACACTGCTTCGGCAGCAAATGCAGCCGGAAACAATGCAGCAGCATATGGCACGGGTTCCAATGCGATTGGTAATAGCTCAACCGCTCTTGGTCAGAATACTATGGCTGCGGCTAGCAATTCAACTGCTGTCGGTACCGGTGCGAATGCTGCTGGTTCAAGCGGAACAGCCATTGGACAATCGGCGCTTGCAGGACCTCTTGTTACGGGCAACACGGCTATCGGTTGGGGAGCTAATGCGGACGGTGGTACTACAGCTGGTGCCTGGAGCGGTACAGCGGTCGGTACACATTCGGTAGCTTACGGTGATGGCGCTACTGCATTTGGTGATTCGGCTAAAGCAACTGCTGACAAAGCAGCTGCGTTTGGTCGTGGCGCTTCAGCCAATGCAGTCAGTGCGACTGCATTTGGTGCCGGTGCCAATGCCAGTGCGGCTAATTCAGTAGCGCTGGGCGCAGGTTCTACCACCACAGCAAATCTGGCTGCCGCTGGTTACAACCCTGGATCGACTGCCTTGTCCGGTACTGCTTCGGCGGCAAAAGGTGAAGTATCGGTTGGCTCTGCAGGCAATGAACGCCGCGTGACTAATGTTGCCGCTGGTTCAGCCGCAACAGACGCCGTGAACGTCAGCCAATTGACATCTGAAGCAGCAAAATCGAACACGATTGGCAATAACATCGCCGTAGCACTGGGCGGTGGCGCAACCTACAACTCAACTACTGGCGCAATCACCAATCCAAGTTATGTGGTGCAAGGCACGACCTACAATAATGTGGGCGCAGCGCTGGGTGGTCTTAACGTGGGCTTGAATACAACGAATACTAACGTTACTAACCTGACTAACGGCATTAACAACGGTACTATCGGCCTGGTGCAACAAAACGGTACGGCAGCTAACGTTACCGTTGCTAAAAGTACAGGAGGGACTGTCGTTGATGTAACGGGTACTGCTGGTACACGTAAAGTAACAGGGGTGACAGCGGGGACATTGTCAACGTCCAGTACCGATGCCGTTAATGGCGCGCAGTTGAATACAACCAATACTAACGTTACTAATGTTGCTGGCAACCTCACGACCCTGACTAACAATATCAACAGCGGCCTTATTGGTCTGGTGCAGCAAGTCGGCGGTGCATCGTCGCCGATCACTGTGGGAGCAAGCACAGGGGGCACTGTAGTTAACTTTGCAAACAGCACAGGTGGCACACGGACATTGACTAATGTATCGGCTGGTAAAAACGCTACCGATGCCGTGAACGTCAGTCAGCTCACGCCGGTTGTTACAGCTTTGGGCGGGGGAGCGGCTGTTAATGCGACCACCGGTGCGGTGACAGGTCCGACTTATGCACTGACCAACGCCAACGCTATCGCTGGCACCACTGGTGCTGCGACTGATATTGGCTCGGGCTTTGGTAAGGTCGATAGTGCGTTGGGCGCACTGAATACTGCCGTGACTAACAACACCACCGCTATCGCTGGCAACACAACAAATATCAACAACTTGCTAAATGGTACTGCTGGTCTGGTGCAGCAAGCTGGTTCGACAGCTAATGTTACCGTCGCTAAAAGTACAGGGGGTACTGCGGTTGATGTAACAGGTACCGCTGGTACACGTAAAGTAACAGGTGTTACAGCAGGTGCATTGTCAGCCACTAGTACTGATGCGGTGAATGGTTCGCAGTTGTTTGAGACGAATGCACAAGTCAGCCAGAATACGACCAATATTGCACAAAACACGAGTGGTATTACTAATCTGGATGGTCGTGTAACGACGAATGAAGGCAATATTACGAATCTGTTGAATGGCAAAGCAGGATTGGTGCAGCAAGCCAATGACACTGCACCAATCACTATCGGTGCCAGCTCGGACGGTACTGTGGTGAGTGTGGCTGGCTCGGCCAGTGATCGTCGTATCACTGGCGTGCTTGATGGTACTAATGCCAATGATGCAGTCAATCTTTCGCAGTTGGATGCTGCAAAAACTGATTTGGGTACGCAGATCACGACAGTATCGAACAATCTGAGTACGCAGATCGGTGATGTTACGACTAACCTGACAGCGGCGACACGCTTCTTTAAGGCAGATGGTTTAGATACAGATGCTGCAGCAACAGTAACGGCAGGCACAAAATCGGTCGCCATTGGCGCCAATTCGGTTGCGACCGAAGCCAATACGGTATCGGTAGGTGCGGTTGGTAGCGAACGCAAGATTGTCAACGTAGCTACTGGTGTTAATGACACTGATGCAGTCAACGTTGGACAATTGACTAAAGCCATTGCCGATATTCCTGCAGGCGGCCCTAGCACTGATCCTAATGCGGTTTCGTATGACGACGCCGTAGCGCGCAGCAGCGTCACCTTAGGCGGTGTCGGTTCGACCACGCCAGTGGCATTACATAATGTTGCTGATGGTACAGCTGCTAATGATGCGGTGAACTTGAGTCAATTAAATGCAGTCGATACTAAGGTTACTAACGTTGCCGGTAATCTCACGACTCTGACCAACAACATCAACAATGGCACCGTTGGTTTAGTGCAGCAAGCACCAACCGGTAATGCTGATTTGACGGTCGGTAAAGACACTGATGGTGTTAACGTCAATTTTGCTGATAAAAATGGTGCTACACGCACTTTGCAGAAAGTCACTGCAGGTGCATTGTCAGCCACTAGTACTGATGCGGTGAATGGTTCGCAGTTGTTTGAGACGAATGCACAAGTCAGTCAGAATACGACCAACATTGCGCAAAATACGAGCGATATCACGAACCTGGCTAACGCCAGCCGTTATTTCAAAGCCACTGGCAACTCTCTTGTTACCAGCGGCGATGATGCCTCAGCTACCGGTATGAATTCAGTAGCTATGGGACCATCAGCAAGTGCCAGCAATACGAACGGCATTGCGATCGGCTGGGGTGCGCGTGCAAGTACTAATGATGGCACTATCGCCATCGGTGCGAACAGCAATGCGACTGGTGAAAATTCGGTTGCTTTGGGTGCGGGCTCTATCGCCAGTCGTGACAATGTGGTGTCAGTCGGTATGGGCCCTGATATTGGTAATGGCACTCGTCAGATTATCAATGTAACGCAAGGTACTGAGGGGACTGATGCCGTCAACGTGAATCAACTTTCATCGACTGTTGCTGCATTAGGTGGTGGGGCTAGCATAAGTGCGACCAGCGGCTCAGTAACAGGCCCGACCTACGCGCTGACTAACGCCAACGCCATTGCTGGCACCACTGGTGCGGCGACGGATGTTGGTGCCGGTTTCGACAAGGTTGACAGTGCATTGGGTACGCTGGATACCGCGGTGACTAACCTTGACGGTCGTGTAACGACGAATGAAGGCAATATTACTAATCTGTTGAATGGCAAAGCAGGATTGGTGCAGCAGGCCGATGGCACTGCACCAATCACCATCGGTGCAAGCACGGGCGGTACTGTGGTGAGCGTGGCAAGCTCTGCCAGTGACCGTCAGATCACAGGTGTTGCAGCTGGTACGCATCTGAATGATGCGGTGAACTTGTCACAGTTGAATGCTGTGCAAGATCAGATTGGTAGCGCGACAGGCCTGGCGGTGACTTACGACGATGCGTCAAAAGGGAGCGTCACATTGGGTGGTGCTGCCGGTACGCAAATCAAAAATGTAATGGCTGGTAAGGATGCGACTGACGCAGTGAACGTAGGTCAATTGGATGCGGCAAAAACGGACTTGAATACACAGATCACCAATGTCTCGAATAACCTGAGCACACAGATTGGTGACGTCTCAACTAATTTGACGGCTGCGACACGTTTCTTTAAAGCTGATGGTTTAGATACAGATGCTGCTGCAACAGTCACAGCAGGTACAAAATCGGTAGCTATTGGTGCCAACTCGGTTGCGAGCCGTAATAACAGTGTTTCTGTCGGCGATGTTGGTAGCGAGCGCCAGATCGTCAATGTTGCAGAAGGCACGATGGGTACGGATGCAGTCAATCTTGATCAGTTGACCGCGGTCAAAGACCAGGTTGGCAATTTGAGCGACCTGGCCGTGACTTACGACGATCCGTCGAAAGCGTCGATCACATTGGGCGGCGCTGCAGGTACCGGTACACAAATCAAGAACGTCGCTAATGGTGTTGATAACAACGATGCGGTTAATGTGTCGCAATTGAAAGCATCTGGTTTGATCGATGCTAATGGCAATGCATTGGCAGCGGTAACTTACGATTTGAATGCTGACGGTTCGGTCAATTACAACAGTGTGACCATGGGTAATGGTAAATCGACTGGCTCGGTAGCCATTCATAACGTCGCCGCAGGTGTGGATGATACTGATGCTGTCAACGTAAAACAGCTTACTGATTCGTTGACAAAAAGTGGTTTGATTGGTGATGACGGCAGCACCTTGGACGCTGTAGTGTATGACCCAGGCTCTAATCATGGTCAGGTGACGTTGGGCGGCCTTGGCGCTACTACCAACGTCATATTGACGAACGTAGCAGCAGGCAAAGTCACGGCAACCAGCACTGATGCTGTCAATGGTAGTCAATTATTCGGTTTGCAGCAGCAGGTAAATAATATCGATAATCGTGTGAATGTGCTTGAGCAGAATCCGGCGATAGTTACACCACCAGTGTCAACTGCACCAGTAGTCACTCCAGTGGTCGCTAATCCTCACCTGGCAACTACCGATGATGCAAGTGGCACTACCCATGAGGCTGTTGCTACTGGGACGAGTGCCGTAGCGGTCGGTGCAGGCGCAAATGCTGCTAACAACAACAGCGTTGCATTAGGCGCAGGTTCAGTGACGACGCAAGACAACTCGGTTTCAATGGGTTCTGCAGGTAATGAACGTGCTATCACTAACGTCCAGGCCGGTGTAAATGATACTGATGCTGCTAACGTTGGTCAGGTGACTACTGCGATTTCTAACTCCGCAAATCAGACTTTGCAGAGCGCAAATAGCTACACTGATCAACGCTTTAATCAAGTTGAGCAAGATATCAACAATGTTGATAAGTATGCTCGTCAGGGCATTGCAGCGTCCGCGGCGTTGAATATGGTGACACCGTATTTGCCAGGGAAGACAACGCTAAATGCGGGGGTTGCTGGTTATCGTAGTCAGGTTGGTCTGGGTGTCGGAATCTCGCATTGGAATCGTCGCGGTAATCTCAACGTGAATGCCGGGGTGTCTTCAGCCGGCGGTAACAGCACGATCATCCGCGCAGGTGTGGGTGTGGTGTTAGGTGACTAAGTCGTAGTTTAATCAGAACCGCCAAACTGACTCGATGAGATTGGTTTGGCGGCTTTTTTATGAGTGCGATCCAGTAAAGGCGGTATCAACGCTGATAATCACTGGAGAATTTGTTATAGTAAAAGTACGTTTCAGTTTGAAAGTATTTGTGGTTATTTCATTAATTTTTTAATTTGCGGATGCATATGAAAAGTGGCGGGAGATGTTATAAGTGCATTAAATATTAATGAATAAAACTGTAGCAAATGTAGCGCGATTGTCGGAGCCAGAATGCTTTGGTTTACACTTCGCGTTCCGTACTTTCAATACACCTCCTATCATTAGTGGCATCAATGAATACGGCGATAGTAAATAAACGAAGTATCGTCCATGCTGAGATCATCAGAAAACCCGATAAGCATTGCTCTGTTAGATGACCATGAAGTCATCCTGCATGGCATGCGCATGCGATTTGAGAAAGAGTCTGATTTCAGGGTGGTGGGAGCATACCTGAAAGGGCGCGCCATGATTAGCGGCTTGCAGAAGGACCCGGCAGAGGTTTTGGTGCTCGATTATTCGTTGGGGCCTACCGAAATTGACGGTATTAATCTGATTCAATTACTGAAGATTAAATACCCGCGCTGCAAACTCTTGGTTGTTTCTGCTCACGATAATCCCGCCACGGTGGAACTCATAATGCGTTCTGGCGTACAAGGGTTTGTTAGCAAAGTCGGAGAAGTAGATGAATTGGTTGCCGCCGTCCGAGTCGTTGCTGCCGGTGGTATATATCGTGATAAGTCATTGGATGAAGTAAGTCAGTGGGTGCCGTTGCCTTCAGCAGGAGAAGGCGCTGCGATGGCTGACGGCACAGCACCCGAATGGCCACAAAAAAAGCAATTATCAACACGCGAGCGAGAAGTGCTGCGCTGTTGTCTGGATGGTATGTCGGTCATTCAGATTGCCGAAAAATTTTCTAAAAGTCGCAAAACCATCAGTACGCAAAAACAATCCGCGATGAGTAAGCTGGGTTTGAGTTCAGATAACGAGTTATTTTCTTTGCGCCGTAGCCTTGAGGATTTGTAGGTTTTCTTCGGCTGATTTCCAAGATATTTCTTTTTTTTAATAGGACAATTCCGATATTTTTTCTCGGTAATTACGATCAGAATGTCCTATTTCAACGATTAAAATCAACGGTGTCGATAACCATCGGATTTGGCCGGGCTGAGAAGTTGATCAATAAGAGGACCGTATTATGAATTGGAATGCTGCATCCCAACTGACCATTGCATTGCTGGATGACCATGCCATGATACGTCATGGAATGTTGGCACGCTTAAGCGAAGAATCCGATTTTCGGGTAGTGGGTTCATTCGCCAATAGCCGTGATTTAATCACTGCATTGCATACTACCAAAGTGGATTTGCTCCTGCTCGATTATGAGTTGGCACAGGGTGATATTGACGGTTTGAATCTGATAAGGGTGCTGGGAGTACGTTTCCCAATGAGTAAAATTCTGGTGGTATCGTCCCATCACAATCAAGCTACCGTAACATTGGCGTTGCGTGCGGGGGCACGTGGTTTTGTCGGGAAAACTCAACCACTGACAGATTTGATTGGTGCGATTCGCACTGTCGCATTAGGACGTTTTTATGTGGATAAAAAATTGGCATTTGAATTGGCGCCGTTGTTAGCGGAAATTGCGGGGGCAGATTTTGTGGCATCGGATGCACCTGGTCCTATCGATAATCCACTGATGCATCAAGCCGATCTTTCATCGCGCGAACGGGAAGTATTGCTCTGTTGTCTGGATGGGATGTCTGTGACGCAAATTGCTGAAAAGTTTGAGCGCAGCGTCAAGACTATCAGTACGCAAAAGCGCACCGCATTTCGTAAGTTGGGCATCGGTACTGATAATGAATTATTCAAAATCCATCATCAATTAAGAGTGTTATGAATCCATGTTATGCATCTATGAATGGCTATATCCATCGAGGTGGAACTAACGTCGCTCTGCAACAGTGCAGATTGCGACGTTTTATTTTGTCTTTGTTCATATGGGTCGCGCTGTTTGGATTTTCCCTGCTGTCGTCAGCACAAGCACAGACGCATGACGTCGGTGAATCGACATCGCCACAGGTCGTCAATAAACCAGTATTTACTCCCGAAGAGCGGGCTTGGATAAATGCCCATCACGATGTGTATATCTCGGTCGATCCTGACTGGCGTCCGCTCGAATATGTAGAAAACGGTATACATAAAGGCTTATCGGCTGAATATGTGAGTGCTATTTCCAAGGTGTCCGGACTCAGATTTCGTCTGTTGCCGAGTAATCAGTGGGAGGAAGCGCGACAAGCGCTGATGGATCGCCGCGTGGATTTGCTGCCTGCAATATCAGAGCAATTTGCGTCAGATAAACTGAAAAATGAGGTGATATTTACTGAGCCCTATTTCGTCGGCTCTACTGTCATTATTGCCACTTCCGCGGAACCGATTATTTTTGATATCCGAAAACTGAATGGGAAAGTTGTTGCAATCAAAGGGGGAGGGGCTTATGAACGCGTGTTACGCGCTCATTATCCCGAAGTAAAAGTACTCTCGGTAGCCAATCCCGAAGCCGCGCTACAAGCTGTTGTCGATGGGCGTGCTGATGCAGCGCTGGGAGTTGATACGGCGCTGCGGCCCTTATTGCGACGTAAATTTCTCGGCACATTGCATATTGCCGGCGCCATTGGTGATATGCCTGCGACAGTATCGATGGGAGTCCGCAAGGATTTGCCCGTGCTGGCATCTATCATTAAGAAATCACTGGCGTCGCTTAGTTCGAAACAAACTGATCGCATGGTCGATACATGGCTGGAAGAGACCGATTATGGCGCGCCTTCGTGGGGAACGTTATTACGGTATTACGATACTGAGATCATCAGTTTAAGCATTGCGGCAGTATTCATTTTGCTATTTGCCCATCGCGCGCAAGTAGCGCGTCGTCTGGCTATAAAAAGTGAGCAAGATAAATCCAATTTTCTGGCCGTGATGAGTCACGAAATCCGCACGCCGATGAACGCCATTTTGTCATCAGTCGAATTGCTGCAACGTTCACCGTTAGATCAGCGACAACAAGAGATGGCCAATGTCGCCGGTTCGGCGGCAGAATCCTTACTCAGTTTGCTAGATGATGTGCTCGACTTATCAAAACTGGAAGCGCATCGTCTGGAGTTGGAATTGGTACCAACTGATATAAGCGTATTGGCGCAACAAAGTGTCAATATGATGCAGATTAAAGCGCAGGAAAAGAATCTACCTCTCGGTCTGGATGTTCAGGTGCCAGAAAATACGGATGTATTCATTGATCCGACACGCGTGAGACAGATACTGCTGAACTTACTTTCCAATGCGATTAAATTTACCGAATACGGTAAAGTCAGTGTCATTATTCGCCTGCAAGTTGATGCGCTAGCAGCGCAGACGGACGCTAGCCCACAAGTGCTGCACGTCAGCGTAACCGATACCGGTATTGGCATCACATCAGAGCATCAAAGCAGACTATTTCAACCATTTACACAAGCCGATAGGTCTACAACGCGACGCTATGGCGGAACCGGATTGGGTCTGACTATTTGTCACGAATTGGTGAAAGTCATGGGGGGAACTCTGGCTTTGCAAAGTGCGAAGGGCGCAGGTACGACGATCAGCTTTACGATACCGGTGACAACCAAACTGCGTTCAGGCGATAACTCCGGTGATGGAATAAATAGTATCGACAGCAGCGATGACACGCAGTTACGCTCACATCCAGTGCGGATTGCATCTGATAAGACGGCAATAGCGGAAACATCCCGTCTCGCCATTTTGGTGGTGGATGATCATGTTAATAATCGTCTGGTCATTGGTCGCCAATTGGAAGCATTAGGCTGCGATGCTGTAATGGTAGAAGATGGGCCATCTGCTTTGGCTTTGTTGGCCGTGCGGACCTTTTCACTGATGTTACTCGATTGCTATTTGCCAGGTATGGATGGCTATGAAATTGCGCGCACTATCCGCCAGCAGGAAAAGAACAGTGATCGCCATTTGCCGGTTATCGCCATTTCCGCCGCCGTTGATAAAAACCATGAACAAAACTGCATGGACAGTGGCATGGATGGCTTACTGAGAAAACCAATCCGTCTGGAAGAGCTTAAATCCATCATTGAAGCCTGGTGCGATGTGGAGCTGATGGTGTCGTCTTATCCCATCTATTCAGAAAATAGCGATGAATTATTTCGCAGCAATGCAGAGCAGGACTGGGGAAAAATTCAGCAAGCTCTGATCCACAATGATTACAAGACCATCGCGCATCACCTCCATAGAATCAAAGGATCGGCGCAGATGACCAGGATGTCAACTATTGTGGATGCGACTAAAAAGATTGAAGCGGTGCTAAGCGATGAGCATCAGCCTATTGATGTTGAAAAATTGCAGGCTGCTTGTGAGGTATTGAGAAAAAGAATCGAGCAGCTATAGAGCCGCCTACAAAGTCCATTAACGATATTTAATTAAACGACTCTAGTTTAGAATTGCGCTTTTGGAGCAATTTAGTCGTCGATGGAGATGCATGAATACCTTCCGTGTAACAACAAATAAAGCTGAGTTAGACATCGCCAGTATCCATCGCTTTCTTTCGCAAGAAACGCCTTGGGCCAAGGGACTTCCTTTTAGCGTTCTGCAAAAAGGCATAGAAAATTCACTTTGCTTTGCGGGATTTATCGATGGCCGGCAGGTTGCTTTTGCGCGCGTCGTTTCGGACTACGCCACATTTGCCAATCTGCTTGATGTATTTGTGTTGCCAGAATATCGTGGCTGCGGTTATAGCAAAGTGTTGATGCAAGAAATTCTCGCGCATCCGGATTTGCAAGGCTTAAGGCGATTCACTTTAGCGACCAGCGATGCGCATACACTTTACGCACAGTTTGGTTTTGACGCACCGGCAAAGCCACAGACTTTAATGGAACGCTACTTCCCGGCTATCTACCTTGATCAATAGGAGATTCACCATGCAACTGAAGAAATTGGTTTTTCAAACTCATCCTCGTTTAGTCACCTCTACGCTTTTCGCCATTGCTGTCTGGTTTTTACTGTTCGAGCACAAGGGTATTACACGTGGCTTGATCGCCTGGAATGCCGGTGTGTGGACTTACTTAGGAATGGTGTGGTGGATGATGGCGAGAGCCGCGCCGGGGCAGATTAAAAAACGGGCGATGATCGAGGACGAGAACGCCACCATCATCCTGGCTGTGACTTGTGTTGCGGCCGTCGCCAGCATTATTGCTTTGGTGATGGGGCTATCGCAAGCCAAAGAATTTTTGCCAGGGCCGAAAGAGATACGTTATTTCTTCACTGTGTTGACGCTACTAGGGTCGTGGTTCTTACTGGGGACTATTTTTACACTGCACTATGCGCATCTTTTTCATATTGCGCCAGCCGACAAATTGCCGCTGCGATTTCCGGAGGATGAGAAGAATCCTGATTATTGGGATTTTCTTTATTTCTCGTTCACTATCGGAGTGGCGGTACAAACCTCGGATGTCTGCATCATGACCGGCTCCATGCGCAGGACGGTGTTGATACAGTCTGTCATGACATTTCTCTTTAATCTGGCTATTTTGGGATTGGCGATCAATATTGCGGCCGGTTTGGTGTCTTGATGATTGTTGATCGCGTTGAGGGAGTAACTGATGTTACAAACGCCACCGTCATTCCCGCGAATGCGGGAATCCACTTTTCGATATGCAAAGCGACGTTGGTATCATGTATCGCCGGCTCGCTGCGTTAAGTAACATGGGTTCCCGCGTTCGCAGGAATGACGGTGTTGTGATTATGGGCGTGTGTATTCAATAAATGAATAAAGCCAGCTATGCGTTTGCAATAGCTGGCTTTATTTTTGAGAGCCTACAAAATAGATTGCTGCAGGTCGGAAAAGTATGACACTGCCCGACCTGCCTGTTACTTCTTACTGCCAGCCATACCTTCTTGCATACCATCCCTTCATCATCTGCGTTAGTACCGCATACGCCAGCAGTATCATCACCAGCCAAGGGAAGTAACTCATCGGCAGCGCTTGCAGCTTGAAGTAATGCACCATCGGTGAGAATGGCAAGAACAGACCGATTGCCATCACCAGGCTCGTCATGCCGATCAACGGCCATGACGCACGGCTCTGGAAGAACGGAATTTTGCGAGTACGTATCATGTGCACGATCAGCGTTTGCGACAGCAAGCCTTCAACGAACCAGCCGGTTTGGAACAGCGTCTGGTGGTCGACGTTGTTGGCGCCAAACACGTACCACAACAAAGCAAAGGTAAGCACGTCGAAAATAGAGCTGATCGGGCCGAAGTAAATCATGAAACGGCCGATTTCTTTTGGGTCCCAGCGTTGTGGTTTTTCCAGGAATTCCTTATCGACGTTATCGAACGGAATCGCAATTTGCGAAATGTCGTACAACAGATTCTGTACCAGCAAATGCAAAGGCAACATCGGCAAGAAGGGCAGGAAGGCACTGGCGATCAATACCGAGAACACGTTACCAAAGTTGGAACTGGCCGTCATCTTGATGTACTTGAGCATGTTTGCGAAGGTTTTGCGGCCTTCCAGCACGCCTTGCTCCAATACCATCAAACTCTTTTCCAGCAAAATAATATCGGCTGCTTCTTTCGCGATATCGACCGCAGTATCGACCGAAATACCAATGTCGGCCGCACGCAATGCTGGCGCATCGTTAATGCCATCGCCCATGAAACCGACCACGTGACCTTTGTCATGCAATACACGGACGATACGTTCTTTGTGGGTCGGGCTGAGTTTGGCGAAGACCGTAGTGGTATCGACAGCGATGGCCAAGTCGGCATCGCTCATGTTCTCTACATCGTTCCCTAACAACATGCCGTCAACCGCTAAGCCCACTTCGCGGCAGATTTTGGCGGTGACCAATTGATTGTCGCCAGTCAGAATTTTGACTGTGACGCCATGTTTTTTGAGTGCTTCCAAAGCAGGGCGGGTAGATTCTTTTGGCGGGTCGAGGAAAGCAATGTAACCGATCAAGACCAGATCCGATTCATCGGCCACGCTATAGACTTCTTTAGTCGGCGGCAAATCCTTGGCGGCCACGGCCACCACGCGCAAACCTTCGGAGTTCAGGCTGGAGGTAGTTTCGTGTATTTCTTGTAGCAGTTCTGCTGTCAATGGCACTACCTGGCCTTGATGGCGCGCGTGGGTACAGACGGAAACGATTTCTTCGACTGCACCTTTACAAATCAATTCGTGGTGATCCTCACGTTCGCTGACCACCACCGACATACGGCGCCGCTGGAAGTCGAACGGAATTTCATCGACTTTGCGATAGGCTGAAGCCAAGGCCATTTCGCGCTGTAGTTCCGCATGTTCCAACACGGCGACATCTAGCAGATTTTTCAAGCCGGTTTGATAGTGGCTGTTCAGATAAGCGTATTCCAGAACCAGATCGTCTTGCTCACCCAGAATGTCAGTATGGCGCTCCAGGAAAATTTTATCTTGTGTCAACGTACCGGTTTTATCGGTACACAATACATCCATCGCACCGAAGTTTTGAATCGCATCCAAACGTTTGACGATGACCTTTTGACGCGACAGCACCACCGCGCCTTTGGCCAGGGTCGAGGTAACGATCATCGGCAGCATTTCCGGTGTCAAACCAACTGCCACCGATAAGCCAAACAAGAATGCTTCCAGCCAATCGCCTTTGGTGAAGCCATTCAAGAAAAACACCACCGGCGTCATCACCATCATGAAGCGAATCAGCAACCAGCTGACTTTGTTGACGCCCAGCTGGAACGCAGTCGGGCCACGATCAGTGGCGGTGACGCGTTCAGCCAGTGCACCGAAATAAGTTTGATTGCCTGTGGTAAGCACGATGGCGGTGGCTGAACCGCTGACCACGTTGGTACCCATGAAGCACAGATTGTCCAGTTCCAGCGGACTGGTCGTATCCAAAGTGCGATGGTGGACAAATTTTTCTACTGGCAGTGATTCGCCAGTCATAGCGGCCTGACTGATAAACAAATCCTTGGCCGTGATCAAGCGCAAGTCAGCCGGGATCATGTCACCCGCGGACAGTTGCACGATATCGCCTGGTACCAGTTTCTTGATCGGCAGCTCTATCCGCTTTGCCCCCTTAGGATGCAGAGTCACGTCAAAATAACGCTTGGCTTCTTCAGCGATATCCTCAGCCAAATCATGTCGCAACACAGTGGCAGTGTTGCTGACCATTTCTTTAAGCTTGTCAGCGGCCGTGTTGGAACGCGCTTCTTGAATAAACCGCATCAATGTTGACAGCACCACCATGGAACTGATGACGATGGTGGCCTTCATGTCTTCGGTCGCATAGGAAACCGCTGCCAGCATCGTCAATAACAGATTGAACGGATTTTTATAGCACTGCCACAGATGGGCTTGCCACGATAGCGGTTTTTCGTGCTCAACCTCATTGGGACCGACACGCTCCCGGATTTCATCGGCTTCCGCGCTGGTCAGCCCGTCTGCATGGCTATGCAATTGCGTAAATAATTCTGGCAAGTCCATCTTTGCCATACCCAACAAATGCTGCGCCAGGCTGGGCGGTACTTCATTGGGAGTTGGTGTGCTACGGAACATATCCGCGCCAAAACGGCGGAAATGCCTATCCATACCGTGGGTATGCACAAATCTAACGAAAGTGTCTTTGAGTAGATTCAAATTCATAATGCTTTTCTTTTTTATGCAACGTTAAGTGAAACTATGCATGGGTAGTAGTCAGCCCGGTTAAATTAGTGGGGTATAAATTGTGTCTTTTCCCGCCTGTCGGCGTTGCTCGTTGTCGCCATAGTCATGCTATGACTCCTCCTCGCGCCTTGTCAGGCGAAAAAATCCATCAATTTCTATCCCACTAATTTAACCGGGCTGACTACTGCCGCAGCACTGTAGAGCTCAACCGTGACGTAATGATGACAACAACGAAATAGGGGAAAACGGCGGGCAGGAAAGATCACTGGCCAGCGGCGAGATGATAGCAGAAGCCGGGTTTTGCTTATGCATCCGGTAAGTTATTTAATGGAAATATTTGTCGCATCACCTTGTATTTGCATTATCAAAAGCTATACTTAAATTATCACCACAACGGGAGATGATCATGTTCGCATTTATTAACATTATCAGAACTAACCTGATTTTCTTTATACCGATGGTGTTGGTCGGGGTAGTGCTGTTGGGTGAGGTGCCAGTGGCATCAAAATTGGTGCATGGTGGTCTGGAAATGATTGGTGCAGTCGTTGGTGCTGTGCTGGCGATTTGGTTGCTGATAGAAATACCAATATTGATGGGTTAGCCATTTTCCTGACAAACAAATATGTGTAATTGATGGTCTGAATGAAGTTGTTCTTGCTTTTTGAGTGGATTGGCTTAAAAAGAAGAATTAACTTCATAGGAGGCCATCATGGCAAAAGGTATTCTGTGTAGTCTGGATATGGGCATTGGAATTATCACCCCAGAAGATGGTAGTGCTGATATTTTGATTGATAAGCATGCAATATCCGAGGGAGAGCTGCCAGCGACCAAAATCGGACACCGGGTTGAATACGATGCTGTGCCTGATTCAAGTGGGGAATTGATCGCTAAATCTGTCAAATTATTGAATTGAGTTGCTTATTTCGGGTGAGTCTTTTGTTTTGTTAAATAGTTGATAGCAGGTGAATGAGGGCAGGAAGGCGTGGCATAATCTTTCGCACTTCCTCTTTCTTATCTCTGCCATGTCCAAGCTCCGTTGCGCTGTTTTGCTCGTTTCTTCCTTATTGTGCACTGCATATAGCCATGCACAAGAATCCCAAATCCCCGCATCAGTTAGCAATGCTTTGCAAGCTGCCGGTATTCCTTTGCAAAACGTCAGCCTTTACGTACAAGAAGCCAGCAATAGCGGCAAGATGATGGCGGCGGCAAATGTGAACGTGCCTATGAATCCGGCTTCCACGATGAAGCTGCTGACTACCAGCGCTGCGTTGGAATTGCTGGGGCCAACTTACAGCTGGAAAACGCAAGCGTATATCGATGGCAAAAGAACAGGCACAGTGCTGCAAGGGGATTTGATTTTTAAGGGTAGCGGCGATCCCAAAATGGTGCTGGAAAATTTCTGGCTTTTTTTGCGTCAGATCCGCGCCAAAGGTATTCGTGACATCCGTGGCAATGTTGTGCTCGATCGCAGCATTTATGACGACAGCGTAGCCAGCGACCCGTCATCCTTCGATGGCGATCCGCTAAAGCCGTATAACGTTGGCCCGGACGCATTATTAGTCAATTACAAAGCGCTAACTTTTCAGTTTGAGCCGGATGACACCACCGGCTTGGTCAATGTCGCGGTAGATCCGCCTATGGCTGGCTATCCGGTAAAACCCCCGCGTCTGGATAGAAATGGCAAGTGTGGCGACTGGACCGGTAAATTGGGTTCGTCATTTGAAGGTGACGGCGCCAGTTTTGGCGGGACTTTCGCTTCGTCCTGTGGCGAAAAAATCTGGTACGTGAATCCTTATAAAATGAGTTCGGCACAATACTTTGGTGCTGTATTTCGTCAGATGTGGAGCGATCTGGGCGGCACTTTCAGTGGCGCTATCAAAACCGGTAATGTGCCTGTTGGTGCGAGCATGTTTACCGAGTGGAGTTCGGTGACTTTGCCGGAAGTGATCCGTGACATCAATAAATACAGCAACAATGTCATGGCCAGACAGTTGCTGTTGACGATAGGTTATGAAACATCGAAAACACCCGCTACCCCGGAAAGTGGTGCTCGGGCTGTGAAAAGCTGGTTGGCCAGTAAAGGTATTCCTGACAACGGTCTGGTGATTGCCAATGGCTCTGGTTTGTCGCGGACAGAACGAATTTCGGCTAATACAATGGGGCACTTGTTAGTGTCGGAGTTTCAGTCATCGACCATGCCGGAATTTATTTCTTCGATGCCGTTGGTCGGTTACGACGGCACCATGCGCAAGCGTTTGAAAAACCAATCGGTGGCAGGGCAAGCGCATATGAAAACCGGCACCTTGGATAATGTGCGGGCGCTGGCGGGTTATGTGCTGGCCGCTTCAGGTAAGTACTACGTCGTAGCTTTTTTCATCAACAGTGGCAATGCACCACGTGGACAGGCAGCTCAGGATGCCTTGTTGCAGTGGGTTTATGAGAACGGTTAAAGCTGGCGACGCATGGCTTTCAGCATTCGTGCAAATAAGGCACAAGTAGCGAATCAAACCGATCAAACACTTAAAGGTGATTGCTGACGGGAAATTATTGTCATACACTCGTTTACGTAGATTTCGCTGGATACAGCTGACATCTACGTAATTAAATGTAGAGCTTCCTTTGTACCGTTTTAGATGTGTGAGCAACGTCTCATATTTGATAAATAAACAAGGAAAATGACATGAAATCCATTAAATTGCTGCTTACCGTAGTCATTAGTTTGGCTGCTTTTGCCGTTTCGTCTTCAGCTTTCGCTAATCCGCCATATCACCACCACCATCACCATCACCACCATCCTCACCATCACTAATTTTTTTCCAGGCCGGACGGCATGTGTAATTGTGCGCATGCCGCCATAAAACGTGAGAATGATTATGAGAAAAACAGTGAAATTATTGTTGGCTCTTGCAATGTGCTTATTTGCGATGTCGGCTTCGGCTGTGAATGGAAGCAGTGTGCAAAGTGATGTGCCTCATATACAGCTGATAGGTACTAATGTTGGTGCTCAAGGTGGAATCGAATTAGCGGGTTATTCCCCTTATCACGGGAAACACCATACACAACGCAGACATCGTCCGCGCCACTATCATAAGAGTCATCGTCATCCTTATCATCGATAATCAATGCGATGATGCGATAAAACAAAACCCGCGTACTCTTTCAAGTGCGCGGGTTTTTTATTCGACTTATTCATTCAATCGGCAGAAAACTCACAACATGATTGGCTTATCCGAGATCTCATTGTATTTTCCCTCTTGATCGGGGAAATGTTGTGTCAGCAAACCATTTAACTGCTCCAACGCTAGTAACGTACTGTCCCGGTACGAGCCGTTGATGAACTCTTTGGTCATGGTGTGGCAGATGGCTTGCCATTCTTTTTTGTGAATTGCCCGGCCAACCGCACGATCTGCAACGATTTCAACTTTATGGTCGGCCAGATTTACGTAGACCAGCACGCCGATATTTTCTTCGGTATCCCATACTCGATAACGCGAAAAAAGCTCATTGGCACGATGGCGCGAAGTCATGTTGTTGAGTATCGCTTGTGTGTCCATGGATGATTCAATAATCACGCGTACTTCAGCGCGATGGGTGACTTCGCCTTCAGCAATTTTGGCTTGAATCGCTTGTAGTGTCGCAGCGGGAAAAAGTCGCCGAGAGTCGCGTCGTGTAGTGGTCAAATGCCGCCATAAACGTTGGATGGTTTTTTGCATTTACCAGTCTCCCGACGCGCCGCCGCCATCAAAACCACCGCCGCCACCGCCGAAGCCGCCCCCACCACCACCGCCACCAAAGCCACCGCCGCCGCCAAAACCACCACCACGGCCAGCTTGACTAAGGATGGTGCCAAGCACCACGCCAGCAGCATTGCCCCAGACATTTTCATTGAGCGAGCCACGACCGCCAGCCGTGCCATTACGTTTGCGCGCGATGATCATCATCAGCACCAGGAAGCCGAAAAACAGCAGCGGTGCCAAGGCATCAAAGGTACTTTCTAATCCGTTGTCGGTTCCTGCGCCTGCCTGTTTACGCTGCGCTGGAGGCAACGTTTGTTGATCAAGGATGGTTGTTATCGCAGTGACACCAGCAGTTAAACCGCCGTAAAAATCGCCGCGCTGAAAACGCGGTGCAATCACATCTTGCAATACCCGTTTGGACATGGCGTCGGTCAATACGCCTTGTACGCCACGTCCGGTCATGATGGCCAGGCGGCGTGAGCCTTGCGAATTATCTTTGGCGACGATCAGCAATACACCATCATCGATACCTTTACGGCCTAATTTCCAGGCATCGGTCACGCGCACGCCAAAATCATTGATGACTTCCGGCTCAGTGCTGTCCACCGTCAGCAATACAACCTGACTGCCGGTGCGTGCTTCATAATCGCTTAATTGGGATTCCAATGCGCTGCGCTGATCCGGTTGCAACATGCCAGCCAGATCATTGACATGACCCTGTAACGGCGGCACCGGCAACAACGTGTCACGCGGTTCAGCCGGAGTTCTGCGGGTTTGCGGAACAACTGCGTCGGTGCCTGATGCCGTGTTGGCGTTTTGGGGTGCAGGCTGCGACGATGGTCCCGGTAAGAACCCCGGTATCACATTTGGTGGCAACACTTTTGTCATCACGTCATGCAAGGGTTTGGGAATAATCGACGGAGCGGTGGCTGGCTGTTGTGCGGTTTGCTGTGCCGATTGCGAGCCAGATTGGGCTGGTGCCGCCGGTGCTGCCGATTGCGCTTCTGCCGGCGATGCGAATGCCATTAATAACGCTAATCCACCAAGAAGCTGGAAAGTCGTTTTGTGCAAACACTGCAATCTCGTCGCGGGATTTATGCTGCCGTGAGATTGCAGGGATTTCGTCGCAAAGGACATTATTAATTGCCTTGAGTGCTAGATGCTTTGGTGCTGAAATCAACTTTTGGCGCAGTCGAAATAGCGGTTTCGTTTTCAACAGTGAACGACGGTTTGACAGCGTAACCCATGACTTTGGCGGTCAGATTGGTCGGGAAAGTACGTGCCAGAATATTGTAATCCTGAATAGCATCGACATAGCGTTTGCGCGCTACAGTAATTCTATTT
This sequence comes from Glaciimonas soli, assembly GCF_009497155.1. Taxonomy (GTDB): domain Bacteria; phylum Pseudomonadota; class Gammaproteobacteria; order Burkholderiales; family Burkholderiaceae_D; genus Glaciimonas; species Glaciimonas soli. The sequence continues at coordinate 191,193 of NZ_WINI01000009.1, read as the reverse complement.
TCTGTACCTTCCAGCTGCGATTGCAAATCGCGGAAGTTGGTATCTGCTTTCAGTTGAGGATAGTTTTCAGAAACGGCCATTAAACGCGACAATGCGGAAGATAATGTTCCTTGCAAATCTTGAAATTTCTTCAAGGCGGCAGGATCATTGAGCACCTCCGGAGTGATTTTGAAACTAGCCACATCTGAGCGCGCTTTCGCTACCGCAGTAAAAGTGCCTTCTTCATGCTGCGCATAGCCTTGTACTGTTTGTACCAGATTAGGGATCAAATCGGCGCGTCGTTGATATTGATTCAATACCTCGCCCCATGCGGCTTTTACCGCTTCGTCTTTGTGTTGGAAATCGTTATAGCCACAAGCACTGAGCAGGGAAGCCAAAACTGCAACTGCTAACCATTTAAAGATAGTGTTCATGCGCATCTCCATAAATTTGTTCTCTTGGAAGTAATAGACCTGAGCGCACGTTAGCAAACTATTGCTTTGTGCTCAAGTACTAAATGATAGCTTGTCACTAAGTATTCCCCAAAAACTGGCTATGCGTTGTTGCCCCTGGCCTAAACAGTTTTTTGGGAATACTTAAAATGGAATTACAATGCCGCGATGTGCATTATTAGGAGTTGTGCTGTGACTACTGTGACCGCTGTTTCATTTATCGACAAATTATCCTCAGCCTGGGATGTTAACAACTCGCAATTATGCGTAGGCCTGGACCCGGATGTTGCTAAATTCCCATTGCATTTGCAAAATCAGCCTGATGCAATCTTTTCTTTTTGCAAAGCCATTATTGATGCCACCGCGGATACGGCTTGTGCGTTCAAGCCGCAAATCGCCTACTTTGCCGCGCTACGTGCAGAAGATCAATTGGAAGCGATTTGTGCCTATATCCATGAAAAATATCCTGCGATTCCGATAATCTTAGATGCCAAGCGCGGCGATATCGGTGCGACGGCAGAACAATACGCGCGTGAAGCGTTCGAACGATATAACGCCGATGCGGTAACAGTTAATCCGTACATGGGCTTTGATTCAGTCGCCCCGTATCTGGAATGGAAAGATCGTGGCGTGATCGTTTTATGCAGAACTTCCAACCCAGGCGGCTCTGACTTGCAGTTTTTGACGGTAGACGCGGAGGGCGGGAATAAGCCACTTTATCAACATGTGGCGAAACTGGTGGCTGATAAATGGAACACTAACGGCCAATGCGGTTTGGTCGTCGGCGCAACTTTCCCTCACGAACTGGCGCAAGTGCGCAGCATCATTGGCGAAATGCCATTGTTGATCCCCGGGATCGGTGCGCAAGGCGGTGATGTAGAAGCGACGGTGCATGCGGGCAAAACGGCGCAAGGAACTGGCATGATGATCAGTTCTTCACGCGCGATTTTGTATGCAAAAGTGAATGATGCTGCGGGCGAGGATTTTGCCAGTGCCGCGCGTCGTGTAGCGTTGGAAACGCGAGACACGATCAATCAATTTCGTTAATCGATCTTGAAATAAGTCTGAGAATTTATTTCAACGAATTAAGTACGACAAGCCTATTATTTTCAAATCGACCTCGTCATTCCCGCGTTCGCGAGGATGACGGTGGCACATATCAAATCGATTATTCGGTATTACTTATTTCAATATCTTCAGCAAGCCTTGCAAAGCGTGAATGATGGTTTGTTCACGCACCGCCCGACGATCTCCCTGGAATACCAAGCGTTCGGTGTGGGTTTTGTGTTCATAGGCCCAGGCAAAACACACCGTGCCAACCGGCTTGCCCGGTACTGCGCCATCTGGACCAGCAATGCCGGTGGTGGCTAAAGCGACATCGGCATTGCTATTGGCTAGCGCGCCTTGGGCCATCTCGGCGGCGATTTCTTCGCTGACAACGCCGTGTTCCGCGATTAACGCAGCGGAAATTTCAAGCAGGTCGGTTTTGGATGCATTGGAATAGGTGACAAAGCCGCAGTCAAACCATTTGGAGGAGCCAGCAATCTCGGTAATCGCTTGTGCAACACCACCGCCTGTGCAGGATTCTGCCGTAGTTAAAAACAAACTTTTACTGTGTAACGCTTGCCCTGCTTGTTCGGCCAGGTCAGTGATTTGATCCAGATCGGTGGCGGTCATGGTGCTCTCCTTCTTTATAGGGTTGTCATGCCATACTGCCACCTGTTGTCGCCAGATGCAATCACTTGGATATAAGATTTTGATCTATAAAACTCGCCAAAGTGCGAACACCAGCAAGGTATAAAACGCGGCCACGATATCGTCCCACATCACGCCAAAGCCGCCTTTAATATGCTGATCAAAATACTTGATTGGTGGTGGTTTGACCATATCAAAAAAACGAAACACGACGAAGGCGCAGAGTTGTGTAGAAAAATTCGCCGGCGTAATCAGCACCAGCACCAGCCAGAAGGCGATGATTTCGTCCCACACCATGCTGCCATCATCAGGCGAATTCAGATGACGCCCCGTGACTTGGCAAGCCCACACGCCAATCACAAAACCAGCGGCAATGATCACCAGCCAATTGATGCTTGAAAAGTAGTGAGGCCATTTTGACGACAGCACAATAAAAGATAACCACCCCAACAACGTACCGCTGGTACCCGGCATGATGCGCGATAAGCCACTTCCAAAACCCAGCGCTATGTAATGCGCTGGATGAGATAACATAAAAGCCGCGGTAGCTTTGATTTTTTTTGGTGTGTGCAGTTGCGTTGAATCTGGGATGCTCATGTTGTACGGAAGTGATCAAAAGAAGAAAGCTGCAAATCCAAAGCAGTACCGTCAGCGGCAACGAAAGCAATCCCGGGATCAGCCACAATAGAGCCGATGCGCGTCACCTTGGTTGAGGCGTTCTGTGCCGCAGTCAGTACTGCTTCACGTTGTGCTGCTGCAGCGGTAAAACAAAGTTCATAATCATCGCCGCCAGCCAATGCAAAATGGCGTTGAATAGTTTGTGGTTGCTGCGCCAAAACTGCGCCCAACGGCAAGTCGTCCACGCTCAATTTCGCACCCACACCGGAGCGTTGCAGGATGTGGCCAAGATCGCCAATCAGTCCGTCAGAAATATCAATCGCCGCATGAGCAATGCCACGCAAAGCCAGGCCGAGAGCGACCCGTGGCGTTGGTTGATGCATGCGTGCTGCGGCTAACGCGTGGTTGCTCGCATCCAAATTAATCTGGCCACCTAAGGGTTCATCTGGATCGTTTTTGCACGCATTTAAACGATATCCAGCCAAAGCCAAACGCGCATCGCCCAAGGTTCCGGAAACCCAAATATCATCACCAATTTTTGCCGCATCACGACGCAGCGCTTGCCCTGGCGCAGTTTCACCGAAAATAGTAATACAAATATTCAACGGCCCTTTAGTCGTATCGCCGCCTATCAATTCGCAGTGATGCAAATCCGCCAGCGCTAACAAACCTTTGGCAAACGGTGCTAACCATTCCGCCCGCGCTTCAGGCAAAGCCAACGCCAGCGTAAAGCCAAGCGGCCGCGCGCCCATTGCCGCTAAATCAGAGAGGTTCACCGCCAATGATTTATGGCCTAAGGTATACGGATCAACGTCGGCAAAAAAATGTCGGCCACTGACCAGCATGTCGGATGAAATCGCCAATTGCATACCCGCAGTCGGCGTCAGCAAAGCGCAATCGTCGCCGACCCCAAGCGCAACCTGACCATTTGCGCGGGGAGGGCGCGTGAAATATTGCGCGATGAGATCGAATTCAGAGAGCATATTTTTATTTAATACTTAAGCGAAGGGCTGAGTGTCGCATTTTTTGGTCAGAAAAGACGATGCATAAAAAGAAAGCGGTTAGGTTCGAAGACGGTGGCGACGCCTAACCTTGTCATAGATACCGACGCCACAAGATCGTGAGCAACAAATGCGACACTCAGTCCTTTGCGTTCGCTCTGTTTTTACTGTTTAGCGTTTAATGAACACTAAATCCCACACACCATGACCCAGTTTCAAGCCGCGATTTTCAAACTTCGTCACTGGCCGGTAATCCGGACGCGGTGCATACGCTTCCGCCGAATTTTGCAGGGTAGGTTCAGCATTTAACACTTCCAGCATTTGTTGCGCATACTCTTCCCAATCCGTAGCGCAATGCAGATAGCCGCCCGGCGCAATCCGCGATGCCAGCAAACTCACCAGCGGTCCCTGAATCAAACGACGTTTGTTATGCCGTGCTTTATGCCAGGGATCAGGGAAAAACACGTGCGCCCCAGCGAGGGAAGCGGGAGCAATCATATGCGTCAATACTTCCACCGCGTCATGCTGAATCACGCGTTGATTTTGTAAATTTTGTTCGCCTATCAGCTTCAATAAACTACCTACGCCCGGCGTATGCACTTCCACCCCGATGAAGTTTTTCTCCGGCATCCCGGCCGAAATCTTCGCGCTGGTTTCACCCATCCCAAAACCAATCTCGAAAATCGTCGGCGCGCTACGCCCAAACACTTGATCAACGTCCAGAATGTTTTTTTGATAAGGCACGCAAAAACGCGGTCCCAGCTCCTCAATCGCCCGAGCTTGTGCATCTGACAAGCGACCGGCACGCGTCACAAAGCTACGAATCCGACGTTCGGCAGGGTCATAAAAAAGAGGTTTTCTTGGGGTGTTCTCTGACATGCTGGAAATTTAATAAAAAGAATGGAAAAGCAGGAAAATAGCGGGCGTGGAGCGGGTAGAGGGGAGTGACACACCATCATTATACCGCCGCTGACCCTGGTGGTTGTGCGCCTCACCTGAGGCGCGGAAGGATTATGTCACAGGGAAGTGTCACAGGGAAGCGGGATGCCAATGGTAATAAAGTGTTATCGATATGAAATTACTAACGAGGAACGCATCGCCCCATGATGCGTGATTGGATTCGCCCACCGAGTTCGCAATTGTTAAACGCGCTTGATGCCTAAACCCCAACAATATGTTCTTGGAACCACTCGTCAAAATCCTGGAAGAGTGCGATATCTAAATCAAGCATTCGGGCGTTTTCACACGCACGTACGACCATCCAACAAGCGGTGTCTTCGAGATCGATGGTTATTTCGGGGGTGTCAGTCGCGTTTAAGTGTTTGAGTGCATTGCGAATTAAGTTCTCGTTTGCGAAAAAAGTTTTGCGCTCAAGGTCTTTGCCGTGAAGCAGTTTATGAACAATTGCCATTTGATCGAACTTCCAGTCGAGATTTGGTTGCTTTTTGCGTCGAACCAACTCTTTACCGAAAATTTCTTCGGCAGCACCAGCCAGTGTAATAGCAGATGGATAGCTCTGCTTTTCGAGAAAAAGCAATAAGGCGACTTCCAGTTGCTCCTGCGCCAGTTTGAGGCGGCTGTATATTTGCTTGCTCATATTAGTCCTATTCAGGCGTATAACGTCGTGCAATACGGTGGGCACGAGCACTAGCCGATGAGAGGAGACTGAACTCCTTGCCTCTACTTTAGCTTGTGAGTGTAGGTTTCTAATTGTTTCTTGCCGTGTAGCCAATTTTTCTCATAAAGAGAGCTTCAGTCACCTTGCATGTAAAAGGGCCAATTTATGTGATATCCAACCTTCCTGTAGAAGTTTGCTCTGGCAATCGCAACTCCCACGGGATTCAATTCAAGTGAAAATATTTGGCGATTTCTAAGTTCGAACAGAAAGTCAGACGATAGTTCTAGCCCTAATATTTTGGATCTGATCCCTTCTAAGTCCATGGAATTGGATTTCTGGAATTCAAAAAGATATTTCTTATTATCGTTTCCGTAGCCCTTTTGAGCAAAAAATCTATTGATCTCAATGGTTGATATGGCGTTTAAGGTAAATAGACCCGCATCACTAGGGTTGGGGGTCAGAAGCTCCTTATAAAGGTGATGCTCCGGGACTTTCTTGGAAAATTCATCTTCGCTAAAATAATTTTGAAATAGACCTGGGTATGTGTTGTTGAGTGCCAGCTCCAGTGGCTTTGTATGATTGTCTTTTGTAAGCTTTGCGCACCCTGTGAACTCAAGATGACTTATGTCGGGTGATCGAAAGTTTGTGATGACTCTGAACTTCACTAATGTTGACAAGAACTGCTTTAGCGCTGGAATGGAACTCGCAGCAAAGTAATTATCGCTTACGCATAAATTTACCGTCAACATATCGACCTGTTTGTCGGTGAGCTTCGATACGACCGTGATTGCCTCTTCGAAAGCAATTTGCCTAAGGGTTCTTTGTCGCTCGTTTGTTCGTTCAACAAGAAGACTTACTAGCAATTCTTCAGTCGATTTTTCTCCGGAGCGCGCACTTTCCCTTTGCGCGTTTAGAATTGAAAGCTGCATTCCTGGCGATTTTAATTCATCTGGAAGTGATGTATGGTTTTCTGATAGTTTTTCGATAAATGCTTCTGTCAATCTTTCCGCACGAGCGATGGCCACTTGTGCGGCCTCAATTGATAGCTTTTCTATGTTTTCTTTGTAAACATCGATTGCGATTTGCCGCGCTTCGCTTGCTGTTAGTCCCGATATGTATACATTTTGTGCCTGAACATTTGTGCTGCCATCCCCACCACTTTGCGTTTGGTTCTTGCTGCCAATCACTTCTTGCTCCCAATATTTATGTCTCCACCAGCCTGGATGTTGGTTGAATTTTTTCCCGACGTCTGGCTTTGAGTTGGAGAGGCTTTCTTCTTGCGCGCAAAGACGCCGACCAGCAAGCTTAGCGCCGATGCGCCGATGCCACTGAACACCCATTCTTTGTTAGCAACGATCCAGTCAAGAATATGTTTCATATTGAGAAGTTTTTTAAGTGGAAGATTCAATGCGAGTCTAACTTGCTATAAATTTCATGCCAATTAGCATGGAACCTGGGCGTACAAAATTTCATATACGAGTCTGTAAAACCGCATTTTGCCAATGTTTTGACAAAAACCTGTGTTAACGACTGGCCGAATTTAGTGGATGGCTGACGTAACTATACTTGGTTTCTGTTATTATATTTGTACCGACACGTATTAGGTGAGAGCCGAAATCCAGTGAGAGTCCAAAACATCGGAAAGGTCTAGCGATCAGCGGGGAGAACAGCTAGATGCCGTGGCGCAACTGCGCAGTGAAACGGAATCCCTCGCGCTCTTTCTAAAAGCTCCCTTCGGGGAGCTTTTTCATTTCACCTTCGTTCGCCGCACTTTCCGCTATCGGATTCTCGATGGAGATGATCAAGACAATCACAAGTGTGCTGAATGACGCTGGGTGTTTGTTCAGGCGATTTTTCATTCGCGCAGCCAATACAATGGGTTTTTTAGTTTTGAGCGGCGGCATCGGATCACATGCGGACAATACAGAGTGTCTGCTAAACTAACAATTCTCAAGGCCCCCTAATACGAAAATTTATGGACGAACCCGCAGTCTATTTAAACAAAATGGCCGAAGCGCTTGAGCGCTTAAGTGCAACGGAAAATTACCTTAGCAAGCTCAAAGACGGCGGTCACCCTATCGAGCTAGAGTCAGCCGCTTTGCAACTACGCAAGTCTATGGAAGCAATAGCGTTCGCGGCAATTGCACCAAACAAGGAGCAGTACGCCGCTATAAGAAAAAACGCTGAGAAATCGACTGACTATAGAAGCGACTGGCAAGCGGATACCATTTTTCTCACACTCCGCAAGGTCAACCCCGATTTTTATCCCGACCCGCTTATACAGAGAGTCCAAATTGAGCCAGGCCACTGGCACTACGAGAAACTACTTGATGGCTACATGACAAGAAAAAACTTTGAGACCATGTATAAGCGACTTGGAAAATTCTTACACGCAGACAATCCGTGGGGGAGTGATAAAGGATGGGCGTCGCTTGCAAAAGACCTTCCAGATGCCATAAAGAAGATTAGAGCACTTCTGTCAATACATCGGACGATAATTCGCGTTGTAGAATTCAATGGGGTATGGATTGTGGAAGCGCCGAGTGACGGCACGCCTCCAAGAATGATTCGGGCAACCGCGCAAGGAGAATTTATTGCTACCCGAACCTAACAAGTTGTCGAGCTTTATGATGGCATCGGGCGAGAATGGCCAATGGCAATGAAACTAGCTTTAGCTAAATTAGATGATGCTATTAATTGGCGCATCCTGTGAAGAGGGTGGTGTTAATAGTTTGAGGTATTAAGCTAGACGTAAGATAGCGCCGAGTTCACGTGTGCCAGACCATAGTGCTTATTTTTACAGAGCATTGCAGGCTACGCTTCATGCTTGCGATCGACCGTAGTTAAATTGGAGAGAATTTCTTAACTATGAGAACTCTAGATGTTGATGAGTGTGCAGAATTTCTGAAGGTCGAGCGCTCGACCGTCCTGAAGTTAGCTGGCGAGGGAAAGCTGCCAGGCGCCAAGATTGGCCGCGCCTGGGTCTTTCTGGAGGACGACTTGGTGGAATATGTGCGAACACAAGTCAGGGCGCAGATGCGGGAGCGCCAAGCGAAAGCGGAAATCAGTGATATGTTGGAGAGGTCGGCGGCGGTTACGCCACCAATGATCACGGTCACGCCCCTGCGTCGCCGTGGACGCCGGGCGAGTCCCACTATTGACTTCTCCCGCTACGAGAACCTGCCAGAGCTTGGCGGTTAGATTCTGCAATAGCGTTACCTCAACCTCGCGATAGTCCGCTGCAATTGAATTAGTGACCACTCACCACTCCTCGGGGTGCGTATTCCAAGCAGGTTTAATTCATCGACCATTTGGCGTTGTGTCAACTCGCGCAACTCAAAACCTTCTATCTGACCGCGCAATTTTTCAGCGAAAGAATCAGCGTCAGCACGGCGGATTTCGATATGCGGTTTCAGGTTGGCAGGGCCAGCGGCACCAAGAACCACGCCGCGCTTTTTAGCCATAGCCAAAGCGTCTTTAGTGCGTTCGCTGATTCGCTTCGCTTCATGCTCCGCAAATGCCGCCATCAAGTGAATGGTCAGGTCGTTTGCGTCTGGCATGTCGCACGCCACAAATTTGACTGCGTTCTTGCCGTTTCCTCTTGATGCCTCCATCAAACCAGTGATGAAATGGACATTGCGAGCAAGTCTATCGAGCTTAGCAATCAGCAGCTTTGCGCCAGACTTACGGCAGGCGTCCAGCGCTGCTCGAAGTTGTGGACGTCTCGTCAGTGCATCGGCACCTTTGCCGGTCTCAGTCTCTACGAACTCATCTACTAACTCCCATGCGCCACCATTCAAGTAACGCGCCACGGCTTCTTGTTGTGCTTCCAGGCCCAAACCGGATGCGCCTTGCTTTTGTGTGCTGACGCGGTAGTACGCAATAAATGTCACATTAGTCATCATTATTCCTCTTTGACTACATCACAAGATGTTCGTTTAATTTGTAGTCATTATCATCTGTCAGTACACGTGCGTCAAATACATAATGACAAATGACGTTAATTATGTTATTGTCTTACTATCAAATTACAGCCGAAGGATCGAACGATGACTACCTTTCTCGACACAAAAGCTGCCGCCGATTTTCTGCATGAACAAGTGCCAGGCGAAACCGAAAAATACTGGCTGGCTCGGCTTAACAACATGCGGCGAACCGACCGGCCCCAAACCTTCAATCTTCAATTTGCGAAAATCGAAGGGAAATCGGGACTCTACGATCAAAAGGACGTTGCCGCGTATTCGGAGTTTGAAAAGTTGCGTCGCATCGGGAGAACGAAATTATCTGGCCGCGCAGCACAGGCAATGCAGGCGTTCGGTATTGGCGAACCTGGCGGCGGCAGTTTTGGGCGCAAATGGGTAGGCGCTCGCGCCCATGTTGTGCCATCCCCTGACGGTGGCCCCGTGTTTGTACAATTTTTCATCCATGAGCCGATGCTGGCGTTCGCAATGTCGGCGGGGCAAGCAATCACGCTCGGCAAAGAATTGGTCGAGATGGGCCGCGCTGCGCAGCGGTTTAACGGCGATGCGCCACCCCTGCCAGCCCCTGAATTCGAAGTCGTCACGGACAACGACAACATGCGGGTATCGCGCAAGGTGACGCGTGATGCGTAAGATTCAATTATGCGGGCACCTCGGTAAAAAATTTGGACGCTTTTTCGAGCTTGATGTCAGTTCGCCAGCTGAAGCTATAAGAGCGCTGCGTGCAAACTTCCCCGACTTTGAAGCTTACATGCTTGCTCATAGCGAGCCTGGTTATCGCGTTTTTGTTGGTAAAGAAAGTGTGGATGAGGCGGGTTTGAATTTAATTAGCTCGAAGTCCACTATCAAGATCGTACCAGTCGTGAGAGGGGCGGGACGAGGCGGCATTGGTCAAATCCTTATTGGTACGCTAATTGTCGTCGCGGCCTTTTATACAGGGGGCGCTTCGATGGCCGCGTTTAGCGGTTTTAGCGGCATGGCGATGAGTTTTGGTGCGAGCTTACTCATTGGCGGTGTAGCGCAAATGCTAACCAAGTCACCCTCTGTCGGACAGCTAAATTCCGTCAATAACCGACCGTCATACGCCTTCAACGGGCCAGTCAATACGGTCGCGCAGGGTAACCCTGTGCCGATTTTGTACGGGCGCCTAATCGTTGGCTCCCAGGTGATCTCGGCTGGCATGTCTATTGATCAGACTCTTGTGAGCGACACTGTGACGACGGCGCCTAAATCACCGATCAACCTACTTCATTGGAGTGCATAACAAATGAAAACAAAAGTCTACCCTCCGGCGGAAGTCGCGCACATTCTCAGACAACTTCTGGGGCCGATTCGTGCGTGGGGTAACGCGTTGCAGGACATGCGTCGCGGCAAGACCGACATTTGCGGGTGTGTCTTACTTCCGGCTTGCAGAATCCGTGACGCGCGTGCCTGGCGTCCATACTACGCCGCATCCGATATCGCCGCGTTCGTTAAGACCGTACGCTGTGCAAATCCTGAAGCCCTCCCAAGCGTAATTCCGCACTTTGATGTGGTCGAAATCGATCCAGCAGACTGCCGCGGGTGGTCGAAGCGAAAACTCAAGGTGATACCGACGACACCAGTTGCCGCTATCTGAGACTGATGCACAAAGATAAGTCATTGATGAGCTACACATCTACCCCAACGATCCAGCGCACGTTCAAAGTCTCGGCTTGCGTGGACTGGATTGAGCTGACCGTCAACACAAGGCAGTTGACACAGTTCCGACACTTGCAACGGGCATTACGTCTCATTTTGGACTTGCCGGAATCAGCTAGAGAGATTCGCGTCGAGCCGATAAATGCTGGCGCTGGAAATGCAGCCGACCGTTTTACAATCCGGTTGCATGACGAGCCTGCAAATAGCTACCACGAGCTATCCCGCATTATGGCGGCGCTCGATCACAAGTTTCCCTTTGCATCGGAGCCTGAAATCAGCGGCATCGAAATTGCACTCGATTTTTACAAGCGCACTCAAAGTACAGCGGGTTTGCGGGAGATGACGCATCGTCTAATGACAAGCATCGCAGCTCACGGCGAGGGCCGTGGCAAAGCCCGTCAGTACGACCCAACCATCAACCCAACCGGCAAAAAAAAGAGCTTGGCAATGCGTTATCTTGAAGACGGCCATCGCATCGATCCAGGCTTGATGCTGTATATCGGAGATGGAGGTGATCCGAAACTCGGGATTAAAAGAGATCCGGTCACGCATCAGGTTTATTTCAAGACTGTTGATCGAAATCGGGAGGCGATCGCGTCCGATGATTTCAGAGCACGTGCAGAGTTCACTCTGACCGGCGCAGCGCTCAAGAAACATAACCTGAGCTATCTATCGGGTCTTGACGGTTACCGCTTTCAGCGCCTAGCAGGCTTGTTGCACTTTCGCGTATTGAAGTCGCTTGAGGCTATTACACGTGGCAAGAACATATTTTTCAAGGCCACGGTTGAACATTATTGGGATCGGACAAGTGGTAGTGTGACCGCATTTCCAGTCGGCTGGTTGAAGTATGAACGCTACACGGATGGAAAGCCACGACACGGCGGACACTCAAAGGTGGTAAAACATCATCGGCACAGCGTCGCGGATGAAGAGCTAAACGCCCTGGTCAGAAAGAAGTTTGCTGAACTGTCAAAAGTGTTCTCGACATAAAATTAGGACGGATTTTGCGCTGGGTGTCTAATATTCATGCGGGTTTGCAGGTGACTTCCTAATAACTACTATACACAGTACACAGTACACAACGTAACAACGAAGGCTGTAATCTAAGGTGTAACCGTGGATCGCAACCGAAACCAGTTAATGAATTTTGAATGGTAGCGTTGATCGAGAGCGAACGTTTGAATTCATAAAACTGCACTGATTTCGTGCAGGTCAGTGGAAAGATAGATTAGTCCTTAAATCGCTTAACAGTTGCATGTTGTGGTGGTGACGTTGCATATAGGCTCAAGAGTTGTTTTGCCAACTCAGCTTACTTGATGCCTTCCGTGATTCGTTATTCGACTACCAGAAAGTCTGGTATCGCAACGGTCATGAGCGTACTCGCATCATTTTGAAATCCCGGCAGATCGGTGCAACCTGGTATTTCGCCCGCGAGGCGTTGGCCGATGCGCTGGCGACTGGCCGCAATCAAATTTTTCTGTCGGCCTCCAAAGCACAAGCGCATGTGTTTAAACAATACATCGTGCAATTCGCCAAGGAAGCCGCTGGCGTGGAATTGTCGGGCGATCCGATCGTGTTACCGAACGGCGCGCATCTGTACTTTCTGGGCACCAGTGCCAGAACCGCGCAGGGCTATCACGGCAATTTTTACTTTGATGAATTTTTCTGGACCCACAATTTTACCGAGTTGAACAAAGTCGCGTCCGGGATGGCGATCCAGAAGAAGTGGCGTAAAACCTATTTTTCGACACCGTCGTCCGTCAATCATCAGGCGTACTCGTTCTGGACTGGTAAAGAGTTTAGTGACCGCCTACAGAAGGCCAATAAGGCCAAGATCGATATCTCGCACTTGCGGCTATCAAGTGGATTTACTGGGGAAGACAAGATCTGGCGCCAGATCGTCACGATTCTCGATGCCGAGGCCGGTGGCTGCAATCTGTTCGACTTGGATCAACTGCGCGACTACGAATACAGCCCCGATCAGTTCGACAATCTGTTGATGTGTAATTTTATCGATGACACCAAGTCGATATTTCCGCAAGCCGAATTGCAGCGCTGCATGGTCGATGCCTGGGACGCCTGGGAGGACGTCAAACCGTTTGCGATGCGCCCGTTTGGTTATCGTCCGGTCTGGATCGGGTATGACCCATCACTCTCAGGCGATAGTGCCGGTTGCGTGGTGTTAGCGCCTCCGCTGGTTGCCGGCGGCAAGTTCCGGGTGTTAGAGCGCCATCAATGGCGCGGCATGGATTTTGCCGCGCAAGCCGAAGCCATTCGGCAAATGACCTTGCGCTATAACGTCGAGTATATCGGCATCGACACCACCGGCATGGGGATAGGTGTATTTCCCATCGTCAAACAGTTCTTCCCAGGAGCGACCGGCATCAACTATTCGCCGGAAGTTAAAACCCGCATGGTCTTAAAAGCCAAGGACGTCATCAGCAAAGGCCGGCTCGAATTCGACGCCGGCGCCACCGACCTATCCGCAGCCTTCATGGCGATACGTAAAACCATCACTGCCAGCGGACGGCAAGTCACGTTTGACGCTGGTCGCACTGTAGAGACCGGTCATGCCGACCTGGCCTGGGCTTGTATGCACGCACTCGATCACGAACCGATAGAAGGCATGTCTGATGCCACCACCTCATTTATGGAGATATTTACCGCATGAAAAAGCAACGACGACACAATATCAACCCACAAGCACGACAGTACGCGACTGCGCCGCCGGCGTCCAATGTGCCAGCGACGCAGGCCGCGCCAGCGATGGAAGCATTTTCGTTCGGTGACCCGACACCGGTGCTAGACCATGCCGACATTATGGAAAATTTAGAATGCTGGCTCAATGGCCGTTGGTATGAGCCGCCTATCAGTTGGCAGGGCTTAGCGAAATCGTTTAACGCCAGTGTTCACCACAGCAGTGCGATTCATTTCAAGGTCAATATTCTGTCGTCCACCTTTGTACCGAATAAGGTGCTGTCGCTGGCGACATTTAAGCGTCTCGCGCTGGACTTTATGACCTTCGGGAATGCCTATCTGGAAAAGCGCGCCAGTCGCACAGGTCAGACACTCCAGTTAAAGCATTCGCTGGCCAAATACATGCGACGCGGTAAGGATCTCGATACCTATTATTTTGTCTCTGGTTGGCAGCAAGAACATGCGTTTGCCAAGGGGGCGGTATTCCACTTGATGGACCCGGATGTGAATCAGGAGGTGTACGGCTTGCCGCAATACCTGTCGGCGTTGCAGTCGGCCTGGCTCAATGAATCGGCCACGCTATTTCGGCGCAAGTATTACAAGAACGGCTCGCACGCAGGTTTCATTCTCTACATGACCGACGCGGCCCAGAACATCAAGGACGTGGACAACCTGCGCACGGCACTAAAGGACAGCAAAGGACCAGGCAATTTCCGTAACGTCTTCATGTACGCACCAGGGGGCAAGAAAGACGGCATCCAGATTCTGCCGGTGTCGGAAGTGGCGGCCAAGGACGAATTTTTTAATATCAAAGGTGTGACCCGCGACGACTTGCTGGCCGCGCATCGGGTGCCGCCGCAGTTGATGGGAATCATGCCAAGTAATGCCGGCGGCTTCGGTGCGGTCGAACCGGCGGCACGGGTGTTTGCCCGTAACGAGTTAGTGCCACTGCAATCACAATTTTTAATGATCAACGAATGGATAGGAGAAGAGGTCGTGAAGTTTGAACAATACACGTTAGAGCATGTGGAAGGGAAAGCAGCATGAGTGATGTAGCCGACCGCGCCGAGTGGCGCATTGCCAAAGACATCGAATTAGCGATGGCGCATGCACGTAAGACGCCGCAGTTAGAAGCAGACGGGCATTGCCATTACTGTGACGACGATGTCGCTCATAGGAAGCTGTTCTGCAATATCGATTGCCGCGATGACTACCAGAGGGAGCAGGAGGCGAAGAGGCGGGCAGGGTGCTGATGCGACGTTTTGCTGTGGATGACAGTAACACGTGCAGTGACGTGATGTAACCTTTGTTCACATTCCAAGCCTATCGTAGATCACTTCGTTAGCTCTATAATCAAAATGTCTATCTTCGTAGACCTCTCGTCTCTATGACGGCTTGGTTCAGCCCGCCCCGAAAGGTCAGCGGGCTTTTTTTTGTGTGGCTCATTCCCACCTGTTGTCGTAGGTGATGGCCGCACTTGCATCGATTTAAGTCGCTTCATCAGCGGCTTTTTTTACGTCCCGACATATTGTCTTGCTATGAAAAAGCCATCGGCTAGGACCCGTACTGCGGAGTCCCCCCTCGCCTGTGCTGAAGGTTAAATGCACTGCTTTTAACGCAGTGCGCTAAAACGCCAGACCTTTAAGCCACGCGGGGTGTGCGGGGAAATAGGTTGCGTCAGCGTGACGCAAAATGACGCACTTTGCGTCGTATTTCAGCGCTGAGTATTAAAGGGCCGTCGCATGCGTTAATGCGGAACGATGCATGGTGCGTCCGTTACTTCCTGAATTGCCGTCAAGACAGCGGACAACTATCGTTCCATCTTCATTGGTCTGACCAAATGGGCTATCCCGCCCATCGTTGATCACGTTGAACAGGCCAATACTGCCGCGTTAGCTAGTCGCGCGCGCTCAGGCTCACACTCCGTTGGCAAGGCAACTTCGCATTGCGTTAAAACAATCGCCTAGCTTCATGTGCCAATGGACAGTGCTTAATGTGAATTGTTGTTAAATAATGCCTTAAAGAAACTTAATCGCACCTTATGCATAAATTTTAATGCATGATCAAAAAATAAATACAACATTCAGGAGCTTTCACGATGTTAACTGCCGCACGCACACTGACCGCAATCAGCCCAGCTATCCCAACCATCCTTAATCAACCCAGTTTGATCGCGGTAGCGATAAAAGGTAAGGAAGCCTTAAACAACCTTTACTCTTACGAGGTGATGTTAAAGACGCCGGATAGTCTGGCGCAGATCGGTGCGCCAGCGGCGGATATCGATCTGCGGGAACTCATCGGTCAAGTGATGACGGTGGAAATTGCGTTGGAGGGCAATGGCACGTTCGTCGCCGGCATGGTTGGTAACAGCGGCATGGGTAACGTTGGCGCAGGCAAGCGCGAAATTTCCGGCATCATTACCGCCGCCAAAGTAGCGCGTCAGGTCGGGCGTTATGTATATTATGCCATCACGCTGGAACCGTGGCTCAAGCTAGCGACCTTAGGTAGCGACTGCCGCATTTTTCAGGATAAGACGCCGCTGCAACTCATCGACGAAGTGCTGTCTAGGTATAATTTCCCCGTCGATAAGCGCCTGTTCGATCCTTACGATCAGGTACTCGATTACACCACCCAATACAACGAATCGGATTTCGCTTTTTTTAGTCGAATCTGTGAGCGTTTTGGGATTAACTATTTCTTTGAGCATAAAGACGGCATCCATACGCTGATCCTGACCGATGCTAATCAAGCACATCAGCCCAATCCTGAGGCCTATGTGACCGTACCTTTCCGCAACGACGGGTCAAAAATCGATCAGGAGTACATCAGCCAGCTGACGCCAACACGTATGCTTACGGCGGGCGTATTTTCTGCACGCGACTATGATTACACCCGTCCCCGTGCGACCTGGGATGTGAGCAATACCGATCCCAAGCTGGCCGGTCAGGCCGAAGTGTATACCTACCACCAGACCAACTATGTGCAGGCCAAAGCAGGCGCACAACAAAGCCAGAATGAACCACTGAGAGACGGCAGTTATCTGGCGCGTCTCAATCGTGAACGTCTGGCCAATGACGCACAGCGCTCACAGGGCAGTGGTGTATTGCGGGGCATGGTTGCCGGTTGTACCTACCGACAGACTGAACATCCGACCACTGCGGCCAATATCGACTATCTGATTATTGCCACCGATCTGACCATCGAAGACGTCGGGCAAGAAACCCAGCGTGCCGATGCCCCGCATCAACAATTTACCATCCATTGTGACTTCGAAGTGGTGCCGCTGAAGGGCAACACCTACCGCCCGGATCGCGTCACGCCGAGTCCAGTGATGCGCACTAGCGTTGCGCGTGTGGTTGGCCCGGACAATCAGCCGGTCTGGACTGATGCGCTCGGTCGCATCAAAATTCAATTTATCTGGGATAGGCGCGATCTCAATACGGAAAACAGCAGTTGCTGGATACGCGCCGATCAACTCTGGTCAGGTAACCAGCTCGGCATGACGTTTATTGCCCGCATCGGCAGCGAAGTCATCGTCGATTTCATCGGCGGCAATCCGGATCTCCCGATCATTATCGGCGCCGTCAACAACCAAAATAATCTGCCGCCATGGAATTTGCCCAGCCAGCAAGCGTTATCCGGCATACGCTCCCGCGAGTTTAGCGACAATGGCGGCAACAGCGCCAATGGCCGCAGCAACCATTTAATCCTCGACGACACGCAAGACAAAATCCAGGCGCAATTTAAAAGCGACCATCAGCACAGTCAAATCAGTCTGGGACATATTGCGAGAATTGAAGACAACGCCGGACGCAAGGATGAACGCGGCGAAGGGCTAGAAGCCCGCACCGATGGCGCAGCCGTAATACGTGCTGCTGAAGGCATGTTATTGAGTACCGATGCGCGCCCGAAAGCGGCTGGTAGCATGTTGAGCCGCGATGAACTGATCCGCGAATTGGAAGAGGCCATCCGCATCGCCAAAGGTCTCGGCCAATCCGCTGCCACGCACGAAGGTTCACCGCGTGACACCGAACCACAACAAGCACTCACCAACGCCGTCGAAGCCCTCGGTCACGGCAAAGGCGATGAAGCCAATCTGAAAAATGGCACTGCATCCCAACAACCCATCATAGCGATGAGTTCTCCCGCCGGTATCGCCAGCGCCACACCAAAAGATCAAACGCATTACGCCGGTCAACATATCGACACTGTTGCCGGTGGTAATCAGCAGCATTATGCGATGGGTGATATTTCGCATACGGCAAGAAACAACATCGAAGGTTTTGCGGTCGATGGCGATATCCGGCAGATTGCCAACAAAGGCAAAGTCATCCATCAGGCGCAACATAATACGATGGAATACACCGCAGATAAAACGCTGTCAATGACATCAGTAAATGATGGTGCCACCATCAACGGCAAGAAGTACATCTTGTTGCAAGTGGGCGAAAGTTATATCCGCATGACGCCGGATATGATAGTGATTAATGGGAGGATTTTGAAAATGCAGAGTGATCATCCGACGATTACCGATTCGCAGGGAAGCAGTGTGAATGTACAAGGTTTTACCGCAGCTGGCGTATTCGACGAAACGTTCAGTGTGCGCAGTGTCAGTGGCGAGCCGATGGCAAACATGCCCTATGTGTTGCAACATAAAGATGATGGGCACAATGGTGAAACAGAGCATTTCGGTAGAAGCCCATCGGTGACGACACCAGAGGAGCAGTCACTGAAATTTGGAGTTCATTACGAAGAGCTGGAAGCGTATCGAGACGATGAACAAAACAACAAAGGAACATCCGCATGAGTAGCCAAGTCATTAGCAGAACCAGAACTTCCGTCACCGCCATGACTAATGCTACACCTGGTACTTGTGTGAGTTTGCAGTGTGACTGCGGCATGCACTGGTCAAGTGCTACCGAATTTTCTTATACGCGACTGAGCGACAAAAACCGGGAAACCGGAAAATATCGGCTATTAAAAGATTACAGTCCGCGCGCCCGTCGCATTGCTGCAACCTATGCGCGATTTTATCTGGAGATGGAAAAATTCAGTGATCCAAAGAAAAAGGGGCGTTTTTATTGGATGGCTCTAGGTGCTCTAGCTAGTAAAACAGTGGCTTGTGCACTGGAATCGTGGCAGATGGGAATGGCACCGGAGTCAGTGATCAATAGTTTTGGGAAAGGTAATTTTTGGTTATTTATGGACATAGCCGCCACCCACTGGTATTGGGCAAACGACCCAAAGAGTTTTAAAGAGTGCGCACCAGCACGCCCGAAAATGAACGAGTATGTGGATGAGGTAAAAAGAAGCCT
Organism: Glaciimonas soli; assembly: GCF_009497155.1. GTDB lineage: Bacteria > Pseudomonadota > Gammaproteobacteria > Burkholderiales > Burkholderiaceae_D > Glaciimonas > Glaciimonas soli. The sequence goes on along the minus strand of NZ_WINI01000009.1, from coordinate 172,158 downwards.
ACCGCACTTGCAATGGTATGACGAAGCGATGGGGAAACTCCATCATCTGAAAGTGACGCAAGAGATGTTTGATGCGTTTGACATGATTGGAGAGTTCGAAAGGGCGGAGAAAAAGAAAAAGCCAGATAGGCAATTTGATCACCTGATGCTGGTCGCCCAACATGAGCAGCACAATATCCTGCAACCACTAATCTACGACAATAATCCTGATTTAGCGTCAGCACTTAAAAAGCAGCGGTACGGACGAGCAGTGAGCCACCAGCCTGATCCTATGCAAGATGGGACAATGCCATACGATGATAGTGCAATGGGAGCTTCTGCCACGATCAATTTGGCGAAAGCCGTGGTGCCAGAACTGGAACTGGTGTTTACCAGTACTTGTACTGTTGATGATCCTCATTTGAAGTCGGTGGCACCACTGGATACGGTGGTGAATGATTTTAAAAGTCGGATGAAGTGGATTGGGGATGTAGCCAAACAATTCCATAGACTAATGCAAACACAAACTGCCTTCATGGAGGATGAATTAAGCACGATAGCTGCCTGGTATCAGGATACGGGAATGGAAGCACTCAAAAATCGGATGGCACAAAAATGATCAGGATGCTATTCAAGCACATTATTGCCGTCATCGTCATCGCCAGTCTGGTAGTGCTATCGTTTTTTATATGGTCGGCTAAGTCCGTTTCATCGGTAGGGCAATCACCGATGACCGCTACAACAAAATCAAATGAAAGTGATAATTTTATGAACCCTAAAGAAGTGACCATCCGTGTCGGTCAGCAAGGAAAAGAGTGGGTAGACATGTATCCGAACGCGGTACATGTCAATGATAAAAATGCGAATGGTGAAATCGTATTTTATAAGGTTGATTGGCCTGACCAAGGGCCTTTTGGAACCGTAAGTATTGATCATGGAGCTAACAGTTTTACCGTGCCGTATGTGATGGGGGTGATGGGTTCTGCATTACCATCTGATCATCCTGATGAAGGAATTGATGAATTTGATCTCAGTGTTTCTTTAACTCCCAGCCCGACTGAATCTCACCCAGAAGCCTTACACCAATTTTATGCCTTACTCAAAACTATCCAAAATGCGGGATGGAAAAGAGAGATAGGCGTTGAGCAACCACGTATCAGTGGGCGTGATGCACTAGTTTATTCTCAGGCATCCGGGAATAGTGGTTATTCAATTGATGCTAGTTATGTGCCGACACTAGATGAATGGATGAAAATAAAAGATATAGGTAGTCATTGGAATTTTTATGCCAATGATGTGTATTTGGATGTTAATTTTATGCGTGACTCAGACAAAATGAATCCCAATTTACCAGGTGCGTATCTGGTGTCACTCAATTTTAAAAGCGCCAATGTTGTAGAACGTACTTACTTTGATGAAAAAGACCGCCCGCGCTATAAAGAACTGTACCCCGCCGAGCGCAAGCGACTGGCAAAAAAGCGCGGGGAAGCTGAGCGAAAAATCGCCTCCCAATACCATATTGATGAAACGTATATTGATCCTGATGGTGAGACGTTAGCACCGGGATGGATTAGGCAGGGCGAGATAAATTAAGTAATCGTGACGCCAGTCTTTCGATTACCCATATCTTTCTGATGCGAGATTGAAACCAACCTGCATATCTACCAAGTGACGCATATCTGTCCGATCGACAACGATGCGTACATCGTGCAAGGTGTACTGGATGAGAAATTTACCGAAACCTGGCCCCCCTCTGCATCCAGAAGGGGGGCCGCGGGTGCACAACAATTAGAAAGCGTCAATAACTGAAATAGCATATCAGCGCCCAGTAGCAATACGCCACCGTGCAAAATTTTGGATCATCGACACAAACAATAAACGTGGGCGAAATTTGGGCGAAAATGGAGACCTTTCCAGACCACACCAGACCGAGTAGCTTTTGCAACATCTAGCATTTACGCGGTCTGGCGAGGTTTGGAGTAGTGTGTAATGGTGGAGGCGGCGGGAATCGAACCCGCGTCCTCACCTACGGTTGAGGCTAGCGAGCAAGCCTCCAATTTAGCAGCGGAAAACTATAACTTCCCAAGCTCATCTAGTTTTCTCTACCTCTTCTCAGAGAGGGCGTCCATTCCATTTGGTTCAATATTAGTTGCACCAAGGAAAACATCATATTCGGATTGCCGCTAAATTTATTTTTTTGGCATACGGGAAAATACTTTCTCATGCACCAAAGGATAGTCAGGATGCTGTTTAAACGCTGCACATTCTGGAGCGTTGAGTGAATAAGGCAAGCCGCCAAATCCGGTTTCGGCAGCAGCTTTCACTTTTATCATTGCCTCGTCAAGCATTCCCATTGCAGTTAAAGCCGCCAGATGTATCCCATGGATACTGCTATGCTTTTCAATGACTTCCAGCGCTCCTGCATGATCACCGCAACGTGCAAGTATGTAAGCAACACCCCTGGAAGTGAGGGTGTGCGCATAGCGGTTCTTTTCCACGAAATGACGTGCGGCGTGGGCGAGTTCCGGTTGCGGGTCCACCCAGGCTAAGGTAAAGAGCAGGATCACATAAGTCCAGGGACTGTTCGGATGCGCTGCATATGCGCTTCGTGCTTGCGCCAATACTTCGGCCGGATCCATGTTTGCGCAAGCGCAGGCGCGTACCAGCATGGTGGCGATGTTCGCGGAGAACGGATTGAGTTGAGCCGCGAAACGGAAAGCGTTAACTGCCTCTGATCCGGCATTAGTGTAGATCAGATGATAACCATAACGATAATAGGCGACGTCATCGTCCGGAGACATTTGCAAGGCCTGTTCGTGCGCGACTCTGGCCTCATCGAAATGCCACTTGCAATCAAGAAGGTAGCCTGTCACTGATTGCAGGCCTTGCAAATAGGGTTCGGCATCTTGAACTGATCTTAATTCGCCAAGAGCATCGTCGATTTGTGAACGCTGTATATTCCCATCGAAAAATGCCCGCTCGGCTATGTATTGTGCGAACAACAGTTTGGCCATCATATAGTTGGGGGCCTTGGAGATGACATTTTTGAGTATAGCTTCAGCTTGGGAAAAGGCATCCGGCGAACGACGTTCAAGTAATTGCCGAGCGTGAATGCAAGCCTCGACTAGTGCAGCATGCGGCTTTGCCACATCGGATTTCTGGGGGGAATGAACCATCGCCGGCACAGCGGACAATCGCCGCACTTTATCCGCTAAAATCGCCAAACGATAGCCTTGTCCATAAAAGGCATCAATCGCCACCACGCCAAGATTGGAGAGAGTTCGACGTAGTTGCGTAATACAGCGCGCCAGACTTTCATCTGACATGCGCCCAGCCCAGACATTTTTTGAAAAATCTTCTTTTGAAACGACTTTCGGCCAAGCATTTAGCAACAGACGGAAGGCCCCGCGTTCCTTGGGAGGCAAAAAAAGAAGTGAGTCTTTGTAAGAAACAAAACCATCCCGGTCTATAGTGAATCCGGCTGATACCGGATCTATATCGGCAAGTGCACCTGATGAGTTATGCATTTCAGTGGTCCAAAATATTCCATGCAATCTTTGCAATCATCGACAACAAATTTACATTATTTATATTCTATCGGCTATTCAATGCCGATTGTTACGTTGCCCTACGGAATTTGCATAATATCCATCAAGAGAGTTTCTTTGTGCGTGGTTAAAATAGTAGGTTTTATGGAGTAATTGACAATAAAGCAGGAATGACAGGGCGGGGGTGTAGCCCGTAGATCATAGCCTGGACTTGGCACCTCCCGAAACTGCGCCAATAGGGCGATATGCTACTTCAATCGGATTGGTATATAACGTACAAATCCTGTCCCTGCAACCACTGCAGGAAATCCAAAAGACCTACGGAAATGTTGGTCTTTTTATTTGCGTCGAGCTATCGTTTAGCTTCGGATTTTTCTACCGAAAAACTGCTCCGCAAAAATATTTAGAGTCGCATATTTATTGGGATGCAAGGCAGTAAAAATAGAGTATTTGCGGAGCGGAAATAGGCTGTAATACCGCGCCAGATATAGGAAACTAGATAAGCTTGGGAAGCTTTCATTCTGCCACTGAACTACACCCGCGATACCCGCATTTTACGCGGGTTTGAGCGGGGTTTGCAAATTTGAAAGGTGGTTGAGGGGATAGGGAATGTGATGGCTGATTTATCCGAAGTGTGATCGCATCGGATCACCGTCCGGTAAAAACCTGCATAAGACATCCCTCGATTCCGGATTGCGATCATCGCAATTCACGCAATTTTTGACTGTGATTCCCCTGCGAGAAATGCTGAAACCATCTGACCGCCGATATGGGGAATATCGGGTAACTTTCCGATCAGATGGTTTGCAGGCATCAAGTGTGTCTGGTATTGGTCAGATCTACGGCTTTGCGACTGGCATCGTTCGGTGCAAGGTGAGCATAGCGCGGTGTCATTTTGGGATCAGAATGCCCAAGCAGTACTGAAACCTCAAACAGACTGATGCCATTCTTGACCAGCTTGCTGGCATATGAGTGACGAAGTGTATGCATCGTAACCTTGCGCATTTTTTTGATGACATCAGGGGCATTGAGTGCGGCTCTATCTATCGCCTTTTGGATTGCCTGTGTCACATAGCCGCGTTCTTGCCCCGCGTTGTTCTCGAACACGTAACGCCCTTCTGGTCTATGTTCAGACTTGCGTCGTTGCATTACCTGTTTTCGATTTGAGATGCATTTCAAGCTGGCGCGCACCAATTTCATATGTAATTTTTTTGCAGCCACAACCGGTGATTTGTTAAAGATATCTACCAATTTCGGATGTCGATAAGGCCGTCACGTAGTATATTTTTTTGGAAAAAAGTATGTGCAGGCAATCAAATCAATGCTCCGATCTGTCACCTTTTATCCTCGCCAAAAATTACGAAAATCGCGCGAAATAAATTTACCTTAAAACCAGTTAGTTGGTTTATTATTACCGCGCAGCACTATTTGCATTTTGATCAAATGTGAATTTTTTTGCGATGCGTTAGCATTTGAAAAGTGCATTTATAAGTTGATGTTGTTGTCGCAGCCCATCACTGGGCTACCTATATCGTGAAAGCAAACTGCACTAAATAAGTCGGTACATTTGTAAGCTTCGAACAAGAATTTCTGATGCAAAAATATCCTGGATCGGCAGCCAACAGCCGGTTCATTTATGAAATGTCATTCTGAATCCGTTTGCAGGGAAAACAAATGCTCAGTTGCGACAATACATCAGGATTGGTGTCATCAGGCGACACTCTTCCGACGCGTGAACCCGCATTCATTTGCACGAGCTATCTGGCCCCAAAAGAATTGCTGCGATACGTAGTCATGATGCAGGTCGCCAGAAAACAAACGATATTTGACTGGACTTCGTCCGATCAGAAGGTTGCTACCGTAGCCCTTCTGGAGCCAATGACTTTTCATGATCGGAAGATACTTCCTGCCGGTTGTATCTGTATATGGATTTCTCGACCCGACACCTGCCCAGAGTGCGAAGAAGACCTGACTTTGCCGGACAATTTCCGGGTGGGGGAATTGGTCAACGTACTAGATCAGGCCGCCTTGCGATTACTTGAGCTTAAGGCCGTAAAAACCGACTCTGCCAGCGCCCATCAAATAGCAAATAAAAACTACCGCATCTCGAGGTGGATTAATTTACAGCAAAGTTTCTTCTCTATTCGTTTCCAAAAAATACTGGTAGTCATGACCAAAAAAGCTATCGGTTTTGACTGGCTTCTTTCTGATGGTGGTTTAAGCGAGCAAGAGGCATTTTCGTTTCTCGATGAGTTAAGAAAATATGGTGTCCTTGTCGAACAAATCGTGAAGGTCGATGATGGAAATGCGTCTTCTAAAGAAATTGTTGTTGAGCCACACGTGATCGGCGTGAACTCGCTTGTAAAGAAAATGAAACAATGGTTGAGCCGGGCTCGATCAGATGAATTGGAGAGATCACGATAATGAGTGGGCTTCGTATTGTATTGCTGGGACCGATGGGGATCGGGAAAACTACAGCTATCCGGTCCTTGTGCGGAAATGTGATGGTTGATTGCGATGTCCCCAATATGGATCCTTCGTCTTCCGCAAAGGCAAGCACCACGGTTGGTGCCGACTTCGGTGTGGTAGACCTGGGTAATGGTGAGCAGCTGCATATTTACGGTAGCCCCGGGCAGGATCGCTTCGATTTCATGCGCAACTGGCTGATATCCATCGCTATCGGGGTCATCGTGATGGTTGACGCAAACGAGCCAGATGCCGTCGACATGGCCGAACAATATGTTAGAACCGTCCTTTCTTTTTCCGAGGCGATGCCTTGCATGTTGCTACTGGCGCGGCCGGTCAGTGCCGAAATATCTAATCGATTTTCATCATTATTAGCGGACAAGCTAGGTGTCGCAGTACCTGTAATTACCGCAGATGTACGCGAAAAATTACAAATGCTTGATGCGTTGGATATATTTTCGCCGTTAATGCTCACTACCTAAAATTATTAAAAAATGAAAACCAATTTATCGTCGGCATCAATCGCAGCGAATCAAGTATTTGATCAAATAGAACTTCCGCTAAACGGCATAACCACAGCTGTCATAACGACTTTAGATGGCCAAGACGTCGCTATCTATGATCCGAAACGGCAATTCAGCGCAGTTCGTCTCTCGGCGATGACAAGTTCGCTCATCGCGATTGCGCGATCCGTTGGCAAGGAGGTCGGTTTCCATGGCTGTGATCGCCTGATGCTTGAAACGCCAACAGGAAGAATCATTTTCCGATCTCTAGACAAGAAATATCCCTATCTACTTTGCGTCGTTGCCAACCAAGATGCCAATCTCGGGCGCACGGCATGGATGGTGGACAAAATTGCCAAAAATTTTGAACACCAATTAGATATCAGTCACTAAATATCAGCCCCTAATACTGCTCCAGGCATCTCCGACGTTGGTTGGCCGGCGGTGATGTTTTCTATTAAACGCCACTAATTATTAAGCGAGGAAAGTATGAGTAATATTGATGTCGTCGTTGAAAATTTGTTGAGTATCGATGGTGGATTGGCTGCGGCTATTGTAGACAGCAGCAGCGGAATGATTTTGGGTTCCGGTGGAACAGGTGTGGACTTGGAACTGGCCGCTGCCGGCAACACTGAGGTAGTTCGCGCCAAGATGAAAACCATGAAAAGTCTCGGGCTCAAGGACAATATCGAAGATATTTTAATTACTCTTGGCAAGCAGTACCATATCCTGCGCCCGATAGAAAAAAATGAAGGTCTTTTTATCTATATGGTTCTGGATAAGACCAAATCCAATCTTGCTCTGGCACGCCGCAGAGTGCTGGAGTGCGAGCAATCGTTAGCGCTGTAAGCAGACCGGGCACTCGTTGATGTGATGAGTGACTCGTGCATAATTTGCTTAGCTTTATAGCTTGATGTATTCCAATAGATCGCTTGTCACCATCCTTGGTGAGAAAAACCAAGGATGGATCTGACTTGTCGACCGTTTTTTCTACTGATGGGCAAGGTGGAGTTTTTGTGAATGAAGAGTGGGGAAAATTCAAAGCAGCGATTCCCCGGCTAAAATACCGATGCCATCTTCACTGGTACTGAGCGATTAGATAAGACACGTAGTTCCAGACCTTCTCGAACGGAGGTGCGATGCGAAACATGCTCAGTCCTATCGTTGGCTAATATAAAAGTGCCGACTGTCGCTGCGACTAACGGCCAAGCTTGAATACCGTCAATGCCTGTACCAGCTTCATTGTCTGATCCTGCAAGCTACCCGCAGCCGCCGCTGCCTGTTCCACCAGCGCAGCATTTTTGTGGGTCACTTCATCCATCTGCGCCACTGCAACATTAACCTGCGCAATGCCAGAATTTTGTTCCCGCGAAGCGGTCGCGATATCGCCCATGATGTTGCTCACTCTTTGCACTGAATGAATGATTTCGCGCATAGTGACGCCGGCGTGCTCGGCCAATACAGTACCTGCTTCGACTTTTTCTACCGAGACGTCAATCAGATGCTTGATTTCCTTCGCTGCTGTCGCGCTACGCTGGGCCAGGTTCCTGACTTCGGCGGCTACCACGGCAAATCCGCGTCCTTGCTCACCAGCGCGCGCTGCCTCAACAGCTGCATTTAGCGCCAGGATGTTGGTCTGGAAAGCTATGCTTTCAATGATGCTGATGATACTGACTATCTCTTTTGATGAACTGCGGATATCGCCCATCGTGGTCACCACTTGCGACACGATGTCACCGCCTTTGCCTGCGACTTGTGAAGCACCATCGGCCATTTCATTGGCTTGTGTGGCGTTGTTGCTGTTTTGCGCTACCGTGGATGCCAGTTGTTCCATGCTGGAAGCGGTTTCTTCCAGCGCTGTGGCCTGTGATTCCGTACGTCTGGACAGATCAGCGTTGCCGACTGCGATTTCTTCGGTGGCGATGCCGATTTGTTCGAAATTGCTGCGTACATCACCGACTATCGAATTCAGGTTAACCCGGAGTTGTCGCAACGATCGCAGCAATTGGCCGATATCATCTTTGCGAACCGTGTTTATATCGCACGTCAAATCGCCTCCCGCCATTACCTGGCTGACTCTGACAGCTTGTTTCAACGGCACTATGACGGCACTGTAAAGCGAATACCAAAAATAGGAGGCGCTGACAATGGCAATCGCCGCCAACGCCGTTAGCCAGCCGCGTGCCGTTTGCTGCATGGACTCCGGCCAGAGAAAATTATTCGTCGCGAAAACGACCAGCACGCAGATCAGGAAGCCCAGGTTCCATGCTACGCGCTTACCAAGCGAGATATTTCTGAGCGAGACTAGCCTGGCCAATATACCGCTCTTGTTAGCAGTACCCTGGTCAATGACGATCTTGTCGCGATTGCCGTCCTTCATCTTTTTATATAGCGCTGCGGCTTTCTCCACCTGTTTGCGGCCAGGCTTGGTGCGTACCGACATGTAGCCGACTGGGCGGCCGTTTTCTATTACCGGCGTGACATTGGCTTGTACCCAATAAAAATCGCCATTCTTGCAGCGGTTCTTGACGATACCGGTCCATGACTGACCATTCTTGATGGTCCGCCACATGTCGGCAAACGCTTCCGCCGGCATATCTGGATGACGCAGAATATTTTGCGGTGCGCCTAGTAATTCCTGTTCAGTAAATCCGCTTACGTGGATGAAGTACGGATTGGCGTAAGTGATGTTTCCCTGTGTGTCGGTTGTCGATACGATGGTTTGCGTATCATTGAGTTCATACTCGACATTGCTGACAGGCATATTAAGACGCATGATTTTCTTTCACCATAAATGGGGCATTCGACAGGTCCGTGAAAAGCGTCAGTTACGAACAACGAATGAAAGCAGTTGCTTTTCACAGCATGGGAAAATCTTGTGTCGTGTTTTTGATAAAGACTTCCTTTTATGCGTAACGACAGAAGTCATGAAATCTTTAGCGCGTCGGGTATTTTCCGCTGGCAGGCAGCATGCAGGCCGCTATTTCTGAGTTAATTAGCAATGATTGCTATGCGTCATGTATTGCCATGAAGCATGTCCGAAGTCGACAAGGTTTTGTCGTAAATGCCAAGGCTATTAATTCTATTATCTAGTTATCTGTTAGCGAAACCGCTGAACGATGTGACGCACTTTTTTCAAATATTTTTTGCTGACCGCCTGAAACTGCGCCAAAGAAAGAGGAGTTGTTATACAACAAACAAGCTAGCTACGGTTTTGATCAAGATGTTGTGGCTTAGGTCATTTGTATCTTTGCCGCGATCGGTATGGCGTTACTTGGACAAGTAAATATCCGAGTATGGAATCGAATTCTGCCAGTACTGAAGGGGAAAACATCCTATAACGATGCGCTTATCACCTAGCCTTTCTTTTAGGGGATGTTTATGTTTTCCATCCAAGAAGCGATCTTGCTGTGTATTTATTCGATCATATTGTTGCTCGTGGCGTATCAGCTTTTCCGTTTCCGTCTGGTGCTGATGGGATTGCCGGCCCCCGCCAGAAGAGCGATAAGTGCCTTGCCTCTTCTCGCCGTGCTGATGCCAGCCAACGGTGCATTTGAATTCGCCAGCGCGATACATCCGGCTCTATCAATTTTTTATGCGCTGCAACTGGCCAGCTTCATTGTTTTGGCATTTATCATTTTCAATCTGATCTGGCTGATTAGATTCATGTCAAAACCGCAAAAAAAATTGGTCGTGCTGGCTGTAGGCGCGCATCCGGATGATATCGAACTTGGCTGCGGAGCTGCATTGCTTCGCTACAAGGTAGAGGGCCATGAAACTCACGGCATTATATTTTCTGCTGGCGAAGTCGGTGTTATCAATCCCTTGGGAATAAAGGACAATCCGCGTAAAAAGGAGGCGGAGAAAGGCGGCCGGGTGATGAAACTCGACAGCCTGACGGTTCATGCGTTTCCCGATACCAAGCTCGGTAGTCGGCAAGACGATATCAAACATGTCATTGAAGAGGTCACGCGGCAACTGCACCCAGATGTCGTTTTTACACATAATCGCCATGATTTCCATTGCGATCATCACGCGGTATTCCTGGCAACAATGGAGGCAGCTCGCGGAGTGCCGACCATACTTTGCTATGAAAACCCAAATACTCCACCAGACTTTCAGCCCAATTGCTACATCGATGTTTCGCTATATCTGGAATACAAAATCAAAGCATTGAAATGTCATGTCAGTCAAACGGCGTACCGATCCTATCTGGAAGAGGACGTGATACACAGTCTGGCAAGAGTGCGTGGAGGGCAAGCGCGCATCCATGCTGCCGAGGCGTTCGAAGCCGTAAGATTTACTGTGTAACGACTTGAGCGGTTCAGGGAGACAGCAATGACGAAGTCCAAAAATGTTTTGGTGACTGGGGCCGGCGGGCCCTCTGGCAAGGCTGCGATGCAAGCGCTCAAGAATAAGGGTTTCCGCGTGATCGCAGTCGATATGGTTCCTGTCGATCATTGCGCAGATGTTTTTGTCCGAGTGCTGCCGGCACTCGATCCGGCATTCGCAGAGCAGTTAGATGAATTGTTCTGCACTTACGAAATAGCCTGGTTTTTCCCCACTGTACAAGAAGAGCTGGTCTTAGTTGCCGAGCGTGCGGCCATGTATCGCAGTCGTGGCATCGCCGTCTATATGGCTAGTCCGGCAGCAGTGGCAATTTGTAACGACAAATGGCTCACTGCGCAAAGTCTGATGGCGGCAGGTGTCGCCGTTCCCAACAGTGCTATCGGTGATCCTGGTTCGGCAGAAGTCATGCCCTTGGGTTTCCCTTGTATTTCCAAACCCAGGATAGGCCGCGGCGGGCGTCAGGTAGTCGTGCATGACGGGCCTCATACCGAATGTGTCGGCAACAATCTGGTGTGGCAAGAATTCATGCCGGGTACGGAATATGATGTATTACTGATGATTCAGCCGAATCAACCGATGAGGACTATGGTGGCCACCGTTTTCGAAAAAACATCGTTGCGCGAGGGGCGTACCGGCAACGCGCTGGAGGTGGTACGGGTAAGCGTTCCTGATGTGTGCGAGCTCGCGTTGTCTGCGGTCAAAGCGCTGAATCTTGTTGGCCCGCTGGATATGGATATCCGGCGCGATAGCAATGGTGTCGCCCATATCCTTGAGATTAACGCGCGCATAGGCGCCAATACGCAGAAGGCACCGGAAATTTTCGACGCTTTGGTAGAACTTTACGAAAAGGGAGATCTCGGCGGATGACGGACTTATTCCTTTCTCCTTTATTGCTGTTCGGTGCCGTCACTTTTTATTTCGGTTTGGTATCACTCGTTTATTTTCCTCTGGCATTTTCATATCCGCTCTGGGAGCGGCGGCTCATGAGCCGCGCCAACGCTGTTAAGTACGCACCGCGTGTAAGCGTATTGGTACCTGCTTATAACGAAGAGCGGACGATAGTTCTCAGTGTGCAGTCAATACTGGATTCCGATTACCCCGATTTTGAGGTAATCGTTGTCAACGATGGATCGACCGATGCAACGGCTAGTGAACTTCGCCCCTTCATTAGCGACGGAAAAATTCGCTATTGCGCCAAAAAAAATGGCGGTAAAGCTTCGGCGCTCAATGTAGGGATTGGGCTTGCCACCGGTGACATCATCCTGTTTTCGGATGCCGATTCCCTGTTTGAAAAAAACACGATCCGAAATGGTGTGGCGTACTTTGCCGACCCGAGGATAGGTGCACTCAGCGGCAATGACACACCACTGAATCCTAAGGGGTTGCTGCAAAAAATGCTGGTTGTGACTTCTCATATAGGAACTGGTTTCGTGCGCAGGGCGCTTTCCATGGCGCAGATATTGCCCATCATTCCTGGCAATCTAGGCATGGTACGAACCAAAATCCTGCGCGCAATCGGCGGCTTCCGTGAAGTATGGGGGGAAGACCTGGAAATCACTTTTCGGCTGCATCGTTACGGCGTTCGCATCGTGTATGGGGCTAGTACCAAGGTGCTGGCAGAATGCCCGCACACCCTGCGCGGTCTGTGGAAACAAAGAGTACGTTGGATCAGAAGCTATCTCGGCATCATGCGCATGCACCATGACATGATCGGGCGCCGGAAATTCGGTAGATTCGGCTGTTACCTGTTGTTTAACTTATTTAGCATGGTGGTTATTCCGTTACTGTTAGCGGTCAATCTGCCACTGTTGCCGATCGCATTGCACGCCGGCTTGATTCATGCGCAGAACATGGAATGGATCGCTTACCTTGGATTCGGGTCTTTGCTCACTGCAGCCGTGACCGCGATCTTGTTAGACAAGTCACCGCATGACTTGATTTATTTGCCGTATACCCTGGTTTTGCTCCCTTTGAGTTATTTTTACACCGCCGTGGTGATTTATTCGATTTGGGCAGAAACGCGCGCGCACTCACAAAACTGGAACAAACTGGAGCGAAGAAACCTGAACGCGCCCGATGCGCTGGACGATCCTTGGAGGCGCAGGTTGTTGTTGGGTAGCGCTACGGTAGCAGGCATCACGGTAGCGAGCGCCGTAATGCAAGTTGATGCAGGCGACTTTAGTGAGATCGGGGAATTGTTTGAGTCCGGAAAACCCGTCGGCGGCAACCTTACCGTTTCTATCCACTTTTCCGATTGGACCAGTTGGGACCAAGCGCTTCAGTCATTCCTCCAGCCGATCGAATCCAGGCACGTCAATCGGGTTGCCGTCTCCGCAGGGCGGCCCGATTGGACATTCTACAAATGGAAGGGACGGGAACAATGGTGGAGTCCCGATCAGCAAGAGGCCGACGCCGACATACTGGGAGAGACGATTGCGACGCTGACAGAGCGGGGGTACGAGACGATTGCGACGCTGGACGTGCTGGCACCCCGATACTTGCAATTAAACCCACATTTTGCAGCGCTTGATATCAACGGCAAACAGAGCAAAGAGGTGGTGTGCTCCACTTGTCTCGCAAACGGAGAATATGGCGAATTGCTCGACGCTGCATTCTACGCACTTGCCACTAAAATTGAGGTAGACTCGATTTGCATTACGGAAATGTTTTACGATGTTCAGTGCTATGACGATCGTTGCCTTGATTCGTTCAAAGAGGCGTCCGGGCGCAAAGATTGGCCGCGCCATTTCAACGGACGGATAGATCGTTGGCACCCCGCTATCGGCAATTGGCGCTCGGAACAAGTAGCCAGAACAATCGCCAGACTTTCCGGAATGGCACGAACCTATGGCAAGCATCTATTGATGGATGTCAGAGTGAGCCGTGATGAGATGGCGCGTAACAGTAGTGAAAATGGCCAGGATTATCGTTTGTTGCTACCGTTGGTAGATCAGCTCGTGGTGTGGGATTACTTTGCCGTTGACCGATTGTCGCCCAGGGTCGCAGGCAAGGTCGCCAAATACCTGAGCAACAATTTTGGCGCGAACCGCTATTGGCACTCAATCGGGTTGTGGAACGATAAGGGAGGATCTATCGACGCTGAGCAGATGACGCATGCCATACGTGCAGCCCGTAGAGGCGGCAGCGATAATATTTGGATTACACCGGGCATGTATCTTACCGCTTCGCACTGGCAGGCTTTGGCGAAGCTTAAGCTAGGAAAAGATTATTCAGATTCAATTTGACGTCGCTTCGAGTCGGTATTGTCAATGAGCGCCGTAGATGTCCATTCAGAATTCTTGTGGAATGTAAAGTTACCTTGACACAGTAGTTTCTTTGATAAAGGACGCATAAATGAGTCTCAAAGCAAAGGGGAATATGTTGTCTTGTGGCGCAATTCTGGCCTGCCTGGCAATATCCGCGTCAGCGTCGGAAATCGACGCTGCCTCACCGCCCAAGGAAATGACTTATGCAGAAAGGGCCGACCACGAAATTCAACTTTTCCACTGGAATAAGGCTCTGCAAATTTACCGCGACGAACTGACCAAGAACGAGAAAAATGCGGATGCATGGCGTGGTATTGGCCGGATACTTCGCTGGGAAGGACATCTCGAAGAATCGCGGCAAGCTTATGAAAAAGCGGCAGCATTGGAACCGGACGATCCTGATGCGGCCTTGGGAATCGTCAATACCTACCGCTTGAACCACGATTTCAAACAAGCTGCAGCCGGCTATGCCGATGCCCAGCAACGCTGGCCCAAAGATGGGGATGTGCAGCAGGCCGCCGATGAGTTTGCTGCCGAGAGCAGTCCGCGGGTTTTTGCCCAATATGAAAGAGATCTTGCCTTTCGCACCGAGACTTTCGGTGCTGGCACTCCGCTGTTATCGAATAATGACATTCAGGTGGTACACGTCAATGACGAAAGCCTGGGAGTGTATGTTCGAAAAGATGATGATGCCATCTTCACGCATTTTTTCGGTCTGAATAATTTTCTGGAGTTCAGGTATAGAAGATCCAACTACACCTATTCTGCTCCGGCGACGGATTTTTCGGACATCGACTGGTTCAACGAGTACCGTTTGCGGTACACGTTTCCCATCACTCCCGAGCAAGTGGGGACTGTGACCTACACCTACCGCCCGACCACTCTGCTGACGACCCAGCAAACCTATAACTCGACCAAACTGGAGCTAGAACTTCATTCACAGTGGACGCCGCGTTTTGCAACGTTGGTGGGCGCAGGGGAATTGCGGGATCTGAATGACAATCCCACGACGGTCAATGATCTTCGCACCACAAGCCTGGTGAAAGCAGGGGTAGAGTATATGGTGACGCAACGACTCCAGACAACTGCCACCTACATCACCAACCCCGATCTGGATAACTCCATCCACAGCAAAACCCTGTTTTTGTTGAGCTATCAATGGCGAGATGACTTGTCTTCTCTGTTCCGTTATCGTTACGACGACTACAAGGATGGCGTTAATCAACGGATTGCTTCTTTGGCGTTGCGTTATACGCCGACTCCGCACATTTGGGCCGAAGTGGGCATCCTGACCGCCAGTCGTGCGGGCCGCAGCGGAGTCTATCCGGAAGGCACGCTCATCTATAAGTTTTGATTGGGATGGCCAGACAGGGCACACTTTTCAATAATGTGCCCTGTCTGGCAGGACCGATTAAGGTGTCGACCTGCGTCGATAGAAAATTGCTTGGTCGTCGTAATGTCTAACGACGAATTTGATTTTATCGTTGGAAAAAATGGAGCATAGCCGCTGTAAACCAGCGTAGTCATCACGCCTTAGTCGGGATCTGCAGGCGAGATACCGATTTTTGACAACGCATCCAAACTGGGCACAAAATAGATCGCCGAGGAAAGCGCAGTCGCAAAGTCGAGCAGCTTGTCCGTTTTGGAAACGCCATCGGCACCTACGCCGTACATCTGTTTAAGCATTCCCATGGTGACTGTAATATCGTTGCAAAAACCGACAAACATGATGCCCGCTTCTTTTGCGTTGCCGTAATTGGCGTTTCTGCGCACGATATCTATTTCTTCGCCGTTACGTCTGAACTGATTTCTGCCAACGTGAGAATCTTCCGGCAACGGTGATAGTTGGTGGCTTCCGGCTTTGGTCCTGCCCCAAACGTTTTCGGCCTGATGAACCGACAAACTCCTTAATTTTTCAACATCCATGCGCCATTTCTGAATCATCACGGTCGATCCGCCCGCACCTTTTTCGCCGTCAGGAATAATAGCGACGCTGTTGGCACGAAACGGGTTTGGATTCGCAACGCCATCTGCAAAACCGTCAAATGTCACATTATTATGATAAGGAAAACAAATCTGTTCACTGACAAGATCAGCAAAAGGAAGCAGCAACGACACCACTTTGCTCATGCTGTCATAAAGTGTCGCCGCGTTTGACTGTGTGATCCAGACCCAAATATCCTGTTGGGTCGCCGGGGCGATCATACCGTTGGTGCCGACCACATCTTTATCGAAAGAGCACAGATTGTCCGGGGCGTTCGCAGGATAAACCTGCCGCCATAGCTCAGGCTTAAATCCCAGAACAATATTGGCAGAACCTCCTGTCAATTGGTGATGTTGGTTGAGTGCTGGATCTGCAATGCCGGTTATTTCCGACTCCCACAGTTTGCCTAACGTTTTGAAAAATTCCTTACTGTCGGCATGCTCTTTCAACGTAAACTGCAAATGCACTTCATCGCGCGCTACGACTGAAAGCATGGTCTGCGGGGTTGCCATATTCATTTGCTCCTGTCTCTATTTATTGTTAAGTAAATTGATACGGACGCACAGGCGTGATTTCTGCGGGAATTTCTCGGCCGCAAATTTCTAGAATCGAACGTTCAATTGTTCGGGTAAGTACGTCGAGTGCCAGGGCGTTTGGCGCCAGACTGAACGGTTCCGCAACTTCGTTCGCAATCGCCTCCAGCGCAATGAGCGTATAGGCGATGAAAACACAAACAAGCGGTGTAAAAATTTCTGTCGAGTCAACCAGGCCAAACGGAAGCAACATGCAATAGGCGTATACCGTACGATGCAGCAACACACTGTACGAAAAAGGAATAGGTGTTGAAGCAATCCGCTCACAGCCGCCAACACTTCTTTCCAGATCGTTGATTTGCGTATCCAGCATCCAGCGTGTCATATCGGACTTTAGCGGCACGCCATTAGGGGCTGCCAGGTAACTACGCATGTCATTAAGAATCGCGATGGGTTTATAGACTTTGTGAGCGAGTTCCTTCGCCCGTTGTTCCCCGAGAAGGCGTACCAGATCCTCGGTTGCATCGGTTTCGCGCAATTGATGCTTGAGTGCATAGATGGACGCAATCAGCGTATTGGCGACATGAGCACGCCCCATCTCATCGACACTTTCGGGCAAGTAGCTCAGTACTTGCGACATTAGCGTACGCGAAGAAACCAGCATATTTCCCCACAGAAGTCGTCCCTCTGTGAACCGAGCATAGCTGGCATTGTTTCGAAATACGAGGAAAATGGCCAGAGTCAGGCCGAATAACGTGAAAGGCGCCGCGCTTAGCGGAATTTTTTCTCCAAAAACACGGCCATGCGTCAGCACCGCCAAACTGCTCAACACTCCCATGAAAATCAGTTGGGGGATGATAGATTGCAGCACTGAACCATTCCATACAAAAAGCATACGGAACCAGCTTTGCATTGGTCTTACAATCATAATGTTCAAATACCTAAAGTTGTCTCTCTTCGAGAACGTGAAATTTTACCTTGGAATATGCGGTATTGCATGGCGAAGTAGGGAAATCTGACTAGCTATCACACAAATTAATCAGTTGCTTCCACCGGGAAAAGTGGGCTAGAACGGAAGATGGAAATCGAATGGAACCCGTAACAGTCAGGCGCATTGCGGGATAATTTCATTTAGGTTGCGCTGTATGCAGCATGAAGTTATGCATACTCCTCCGAATATCTTTCCTTCAAATTGGCAGCCAGAATTTGGCGCAATTGGCGCTCTATTGCCGGATATTTATTGGGGAGCCAAACGTGAAATTTTCCGTCGCTGCTCTGAATCGTCAGCGAGTAAGCTTTGCGCCAAATATTCAGCATCGGCGATAGCGTAACCTTTGCAATATTTGGGAACAGAAATTCCCTTTTCTGCCATGGAAAATAACCATAACAAGTCCAGATATCGCCTTCAATTTTCATGAGCGGTGTTCTCTTTTGGTAGAGCACAAGAAAAATCAATGCCATGTAAAAAATGCCGATGATGATCCAAATCCAAACGGTGCCATCTTTGTCGTGCAGCGAAACAAATTGCATTAAAAAAATTGATATTATGAGTAGCGGCGAGAGCGGGGTTTTCGTTCTTCTTGGGATATCTATTTTCAGCAAATCAGTGTTTTTCTTGATGTTCAATAGCTGATCCGATATGACATCTGCCTGTTCTCTGGAAATCAACTCTCACTCCTGTTTGCGATAGGTGAGTGCAAGTTTATCAAATATTTTATTGCAATTGCGCAATTAATCATTCGATCAGATAGCCTCGATGCCGTGGCAATAAGTGCATGTGCAAGGACGCCCCGGATACTTTCCGGGGCAACAGCAAAGTAACATTTATCGCCGTATCCTGATTTGGCTATGCAAGAATTTTTCAATGATCGTTGCAAAATACGGTGGGCATTCCTGCATCGGATAGTGGCCGCAATTTGGAATCGTCAGTAATTCAGCGTTCGGATACCAGGCGAGGAATGTGTTCTTCATCGCATCCTCGTCGAGTCCAGGATCTCTCTCCGCGATAACGATAAGATAAGGCATTTCCAATCCCCGAACATCATTCACAAAGTTGGTCTTTGTGAGCATATTCAGATACCCCAAACGGCATGCGGGAGCCACGGTTTCCCGATTCTGACGCAACTTCGCGTTGGCCCACTGATCAGAAAGTCCACCGCTAACATACTTGATCAGCCGACGAAAGTTATCGTCGCTTTCGCCTGTGCTGGCAAAAAAGTTCAACGCTTCGTCGTTCATTTGATTTCCTGCGGCCGAAATCGGGCAAACCGCGACGACACTCTTGATGCGAGAGGGCGCATCTGCCGCGATGCGTTGCACCGCCATGCCAGTCATCGAGTGACCCATCAAGTGAAAGTGTTGCCATCCCAGACTGTCAGCCAGCTTCAGGCAATCGGCGGCAATTTCCTGAACGGTGTAATTGCCGGTGATATGAAAGGATTTTCCATATCCACGAAGATCTGCAAACACATAGGTAAACATCGCGCCGTCGAGATAGGGGATCACGGAGTCATAGCTAGTATGGTCGCCGAGCCAGTCGTGCAAGACCAGTACGCATTCAGGCCCAGTTCCGTGTTGGGTATAACCGAGCCCTTCAATTACAGGCTGGATGGAAGCATTGTTTGGGTTCATTTTAAGAGTTCCTTTTTGAAGTGGGAAAACCAAAAAGAAACGCCCTTGCGGCGAACCGCAAGGGCGTTTTAAGAACGTTTTGATAGTATCGGGGCAGATGCCGATTGTCAACGCAAAGCTGATTGTGATTGTTCTATGGTGATAGGCTACTACAGCTACTTTGGCTAACGATAGCCCTTTACTAATTCCAGGGGACGGGACCGATTCCGTTATTTCGGCCATTTAACGTAGCCTTGTTTAGCCTGGATTTCGGTTAAATCGCCATCCTCTGGCATCAGAACCACCAGTGATGTACGCTATAACCGTTGCCATGTATTGCCTATGGCTATTCACAGGTAAGCAATATGGAAAAGACAGCTTTTGTATTCGCCGGTGGTGGCAGTCTTGGTGCAATTGAAGCCGGCATGTTGCGTGAGTTGATTATTTCCGGCGTGCGCGCGGATTTTCTGGTTGGCGCATCTGCCGGAGCGATTAATAGCGTGTTTTTCGCCTATCAGCCGGATGCGACCGGGTCGTTACGTCTGGAGTCCTTGTGGCGCGGCATTCGTCGTCCGCAAATATTGCCCTGGTCGATAATGTCGCTCTTTGGTGCATTTCGAGGCAATGGTAATCACCTGGTCAGTTCCGTAAAATTGCGCGCACTTCTTTTCGAACACTTTGGCAGCCGCACTCTGGAAGAAGTCGATCTCCCTGTATATGTGGTGGCGACTGAAATGAAAACCGGCAACGAGATTGTCATTTCTTCCGGTTCAGCGGTCGAGGCAGTATTGGCCAGCACGGCCATCCCTGGTGTTTTCCCACCTGTCTCTTTGGACGGAAATATGTTGATTGATGGCGGTGTTGCCAATAACACGCCTATCTCTACCGCGATACGACTTGGTGCAACACGCGTCATCGTGCTTGCCACCGGTTATACCTGTGCTGAACGACGTCAACCCAAAGGGGCGCTTGAGCACGCCATGAGCGCACTCAACTTGCTGGTTGCGCGTCAATTGATATCCGATCTGGAGCGCTGGTCAGCGCATGCTGCGATAGCTGTGGTCACACCGTTATGTCCGCTGGATGTGTCGCCCTATGACTATAGTCAGTGCGGTATGCTGATAGATCGTGCTGCGGCAGAAACGCGCCGTTGGCTGGATGCCGGCTGTCTGAATGATCGTCATATCCCAACTGCACTGAGACCACATTCACACCGAGGTGGGTATTCGATTGGGTCGACGGACGGCGATATGATGTAGAGTCAGCGTGATCGGACGCTGACCAAAGTTGTAGACATTCATTCAATAAAAGCCGAGCCGAACCGCGGCACTAACCATACTGATTTTGCTGAGCAATACACCAGTGCAATTGACTGGCGGTTGTAGCAATATTTCCGCCCATCCAGGCATCTGATCCTGGCGTTTTGAAGGCACTTAAATTCACAATCATCATTAATAGTAATGATGGCGAACATACTCTTCATAGATTTCATCGGCGATCCAGACTGCGATGATTGAGAACGGAATCAGTAGAAGAAGTATTGTTACTATTTCCATAAAATTAAAACACCCTTCGATGAGTCCTCATTTCAATGAACCCACGTTCAGTCTAGGAAGTTCTACCGGGATTACAAGCAAATATTTGTATCTTTTATTCGTATGCGCGAGATGATTTTTTCATAATGATTATTTGCGTCACAACACATGCCCAAGGAACAGTAACGCATAACCTAACGCTGCTGCGATACCAAGAGACGGGATTGCATAAAGATGAAAACTTAACCAGGCTTTACGGTCGCCAGTCATGCGTAATGCAATCAAGTTTGCCAGCGAGCCGATCATGAACCCGAATCCACCGACGTTCACGCCGTAGGCAATTACGCGCCAATTGTCTGAGTATTCGGCCAGCGCAATCGCTGCTGGCACATTGCTGATGATCTGTGATGCGGCGATTCCGGTCAGATATAAATGGCTGGCTTGTTCGAGCCCCAAACTATGCATGCATTCACGCACAAAGTTCAGGCTTGCGAACAGCCGCAAGTCAATGAACATCAATATGAAGATCAACAGCAGACCCCAGTCGAGTTGCAGTAACACGGGCGGTCGCAGGACAAGAAGAATAGCTAGCACCACAATTACTGCCCAGTCTGCATGATGCATGTTGGTAGCAAGTAAAAACGGCAGGTAGAGGGCGAGTGACACGAAGAGCAGGGTGCGATCCAGCGGGGCTTGCTGTTCCTGGTCGCTGACCTGAATCGGTTGTTTGCGGAACACGCATACCGTCAGTACTAACAGAGCGATCATCAGCATCGCCACGAGTGGCAGCATGTGTACAACAAACTCGCCAAACGACACCTTAGCGAGCTGCCATAGAAACAGATTTTGTGGATTGCCAATTGGCGTTAACGCAGATCCTGCATTCACGGCCAGAGCCTCGAATACGATCAAGCGCGTGGCGGGCATGTTCGCGATACGACACACGCCCAGAGTAAGCGGCACCACGACGAATAATGCAACGTCGTTAGTCAGCACCGTGGATAGCAGTGCGGCAGTCATCACCAGGCACAGCGCGGTAGAGCGCTCGGTTGCCATGAAACCGATCAACTGGTGACCAAGCCGGTGCATGATACCGCTGACTTCAAGTCCTTTAGTCAGTGCCAGCAGGCCAGTCAATGCCGCAATCGTCGGCCAGTCGACTAATGTTGGATAGCTGCCGATTTTTCCCGGCGCGATGAAACTAAGCAGCACTAGAGCGGCGAGCAATATCAAGAAAAAGCTATCCTTGCGCAAGCCATGTAGTAACGTAATCAGTGGATGCGGGGTACGATGTGCTGATGAAGTAATGTTGTCGATTGTATTTGCGCCGGTAAATTTAAGTTCGTCGTATTGCAGCATTAATTTTATCTTCACCGGCGCTTTAAGTTCAATGTTTTATTTCTTCCGCAGCGGAATATCTTCATACATCCAAGCCAGTGCAAACGCCAATGCGATCATGCACCCGGCGACCAGATACACGGCATGAAGCGCTCCGCCGAACGCCTGCAGATAGTCATCTCGCAACACGTCAGGTAATTGATGCACTATCGCGGGGCTGAATCCGTGTGGCAGTTCTGTGCCCGGTTGTATCAGTGCTTCCAGTCGGGCGTGGAATCCTTGCGTGAACATTGCGCCAAATGCAGCGACGCCGACTGAGCCACCAATTGAACGGAACATCGTCGCGCCCGATGTGGCGACGCCCATGTGTTTGAACTCCACACTGTTTTGCACCGCGAGTATCAACACTTGCATCACCATCCCGAGCCCGGCGCCGAGCAGTCCCATATACAAATACATCACGTGAATTGGTGAGGAATTCTGCAAAGTGGAAAGCAAGAACATCGCGATACAGGCGAGCAAAGTACCCAAAATCGGGAAGAAGCGATATTTTCCAATTTTGCTGATGATGCGGCCGCTGATGATAGATGTGACTAACAAACCACCCATCATCGGCAGCAATTGCATACCGGCTTCTGATGGCGTCGAATTTTTGACGACCTGAAGATAGAGCGGTAGGAACGTCATTGATCCGAACAGCGACACGCCGATGATGAAACCAATCAGGCAACTCAGCAAAAAGGTACGTTGTTTAAACAGATGGAGCGGGATGATAGGTTCGGCTGCCTGACGTTCTTCATAAATAAAGCCGCAGATCGACACCAGGCCGATCGCCAGCGTGAACCAAAGCTGTGGCGACGACCACGGCAGAACAGTGCCGCCCTGGCTGGTAAACAGAATGATGCAGGTCAGCGCCGATGCGAGAAAAGCCGCGCCCATATAATCGATTTCATGTTTCACGCGCACGACGTGCGGTTTGAACACTGCGCCGATCACCAATAATGCAGCGATGCCAAGCGGCAGGTTGATGTAGAAAATCCAGCGCCAGGACAAATGTTCAACCATAAAGCCGCCGATCAGTGGGCCGACCACCGTTGCCAGGCCGAACACGCCGCCAAACATACCTTGATAGCGACCACGCTCAGCAGGCGGAATAATATCGCCGATAGCCGCCATTGTGACTACCAGCAGACCGCCGCCGCCGAGTCCCTGTAGCGCGCGCAATGCAACGAGTTGCGTCATATTCTGTGCCATGCCGCACAAAGCCGATCCCAGCAAAAACAGCACGATTGCCGTTTGCAGCACAATCTTGCGACCGAACAGATCGCCGAATTTTCCATACAATGGCACCACGATGGTCGATGCCAGCAGATAGGCTGTTACCACCCATGACAAACTTTCCAGACCGCCGAGGTCGCTGACGATGGTTGGCAAGGCGGTTGAAACGATGGTCTGGTCAAGTGCGGCCAGTAACATCACGAGCAGCAGCGCCGAGAATATCAGGCGAATCGGCGGGCGAGTTTGCGCCTGATCATGCGATTCATGCGAATGTGCATGCGCGGTGTCGGCATCTGCAATGCGTGCAGAAATACCTGGGGAAGTGTCAGCGGTCATAAGATGTAATGGGCGAACTTAAGAAAATAGGTGGTTGTTCTCCGTTTGCCCTCAGACAAGTTTAGCGCGAGCGGAGTTGTGTTTTGTGTAATTTCGGCGGGTTGAAATTAATTAAACGATCGTTTAATATATGTGAAATCCCTTGAGTAGTCAAATGGTCAAACCAAAGATGGCAAAGAGTAAATCTGTTGTACCCACGGCGTTAGTTTTGAAGAAGACAACGGCGGCGTCACGTTCGACCGCTAAGCGGCCAGGACGTCCGACGGGCAGCGCACGCGGTCCCGAACAGCGCAACCTGCTTCTCGATACGGCCTTAGTTTTGTTCGCGCGGCAAGGAATCGCAGACACCACGATGGCCGCTATTGCGCGCGAAGCGAAGGTAACGCCGGCAATGGTTAACTATTACTTTAAGAGCCGTGATCAGTTGATCGACGATCTGATCGAGGAACGTTTTCTGCCGGTGCGGGCAGCGATGGGCGGCGTGTTCGAAGCGCATGCAGATGATCCGATGGCAGCCATCACCGAATTGGCGCAACGCTTCGTCGATGTAGCGACAGCCTATCCGTGGTTTGCACCGCTATGGGTGCGTGGAGTTATTACGCATGACAACATACTCAAACAGCGGATGCATGAACGCGTCGGCGATAAGCATCATAAGGCCGTGTTGATATGCATCAGGCAATGGCAACGAAAAGGGCTGATGAATGCTGAGTTGGAGCCGTCGCTATTATTTATGTCGTTGCTTGGACTGACAATATTACCGCTCGCTACCATCATGACGCGACAAATTGGCTCAAAGGATCATCCAGTGGATGCCAAAGTAATTGCACGGCATGCGATTGCTTTACTAGTGCATGGGGTGGGGCCGCAAAAATAAAATGGAATTACTCAATGATGACGGCGTGCTCCATCTGTTCCCATTCTTGCCAGTTGATCGTTCGTCCGGGGAATGCCGTCGCTTTGAATGGCCATGCTTTTTGTAGCCAATCCTGAATATTTACCAAAATTAGTTGATCGAGATTTCCAGTATTCTCTATTGAGCTCACCCAGAAAAACACCTGCGCATCGTATAAAGATTTACGCAGATCATTTTCTATTCTCGACTTTATGGGCTTTATGTAGACGCATCCTAAATAGCGCTCTCCATCCAAGCTACGGATTGCATACGCAAAGGCTTTGCGATCCACAAATTCTTTTTCATGTCGTGTTACGTCAGCCAGATTCTCAGTGAGCGTCATTTGCGGGCTCGGCCATGCATTGTTTGGTCCAAATACATAGCGAATGTCGTTTGGGCTTGCTACTACTGCAGCGAAGTCTTGATCGGTGAATTTTGGCGATAAAACTTCTAAGACGAATTGGTCGAAGTGTTGTACTGACGGCGCTGCAAAGTCATCGGGAATAAAGGGCATTTGATGATCACAATAAAAAATAATGGAACGCTAAAAATATGTCGTGCAACTCTGCTTGTTATGGTTTCGTCTTCTTTCTGAGAGAGCCAAAATTTAGGTAAATTGCTCGCTGCGGACATCACTTGGCTATTGTCTTTTCTCATCCATGCATCTTACGGTCGGAATCAGCAATTGCAAAAGATTTCGAATAGTTTTTAAAAAATACTGGCATGTTGATTTGCTTAATGTGTCCATGCGCCGGCAATACGGTGTGGCGCAGAGTTTGATCATTAGATAGTTTGAGTTGCGTAACAAGCTGTGTTTTGTGGAAAATTAATCGTCGCAATAGTTGATTTTTGTAACTAGTCACCTATACTCGCTCTTGTTGGCGAGTAGTATTAAACGGAGCAACAATGGGGCGAGGCGCAATGCATGCCGGACGTACATTGACTCTGATTGAATCGGATAGCTCGCTTTGTTTTCTCTCTCCCGTAGGAGTGCAGCATTATTCTGTAGTCTTTGAAATGGTTATTTAGGTCTTGAACCTATCAGCAATGCACAACCCTGCCTTGAACACTGAACCTCTGACAACATGAATGATTTAACGCCGCTAAAGCCAATTCCTTCCTTGATATCAGTCGCTATTGGGCTGATCATTTGGTTTGTCATTCCTGTTCCTGAAGGCGTCACGCCGTATGCATGGCATCTGTTGGCGCTGTTTGTGGCGACCATTGCTGCGATTATCGGTAAAGCTATGCCGATTGGTGCAGTGTCCATTATTGCTATTGCTCTGGTGGCGATAACTCAGGTAACCAATCCGGGCAACCCTGCCGCTGCGCTGGATGATGCGCTCAGTGGATTTTCCAACCAGCTCATTTGGCTGATAGGGATTTCCATTATGATTTCGCTGAGCCTGACGAAGACCGGGCTGGGCGCGCGTATTGGCTATTATTTCATTTCCGTGTTTGGCAAGAAGACGCTGGGTATTGCCTACGCGCTGGCGCTGGCTGAAGTTACGCTGGCGCCCGTCACGCCAAGTAACACCGCACGTGGGGGCGGGATTATTCATCCCATTATGAAATCGATCGCCAACAGTTTTGACTCCAAGCCGGAGCCGGGATCAACGGAGAAAATTGGTCGATATTTAGCATTGGTGACGTATAACGTTAATCCGATAACGTCGGCGATGTTTATTACCGCTACAGCCCCTAATCCGCTGATTGTTAATCTGCTGCTTCAAGGTACCAACTCTACCTTTCGATTGACGTGGGCGATGTGGGCGACTGCAGCATTGGTGCCGGGTATTGTTTCGCTGTTAGTGATGCCGCTTGTCATCTTCAAGCTTTATCCTCCTACTATCAAAAATACGCCGGATGCGCCTCAGTTTGCCAAAAACAAACTGCAGGAACTGGGCGCTATATCGCTGGCAGAGAAAATCACGTTGGCAGTATTTGTCTTGCTACTTTTTCTGTGGGCAGGCATTCCTGCTTTCATTTTTGGCAGTGCATGGGAAGTTAATCCAACCACGGCCGCTTTCATTGGGCTGGCCATTTTGCTAGCAAGTGGCGTGCTCAGTTGGGATGATATTCTCAAACATAAAGGTGCATGGGACACGGTGGTATGGTTTGCCGCATTGGTGATGATGGCAGCCTATTTGGGGAAACTCGGGTTGGTTAGCTGGCTGTCACAGACCGTTGGTAATTCTATTGATCATCTTGGTATAGGCTGGGTCGGCGGAATGATCCTGCTGACGTTGGTGTATGTCTATTCGCACTATTTATTTGCCAGCACTACCGCACATATCACCGCAATGTTTGCTGCTTTCTACTCGGCGGGTCTGGTTTTAGGCGCACCTCCGGATCTGTTTGGCCTGGTGTTGGCATTTGCCTCGTCATTGATGATGTCGTTGACGCACTATGCGACTGGCACCGCACCAATTGTTTTTGGCTCTGGCTACACCACGCTGGGCGAATGGTGGAAAACCGGTTTGATCATTAGCATGGTGAACCTGCTGATCTGGAGTCTGGTCGGAGGCTTGTGGTGGAAGTACCTCGGATATTGGTGATTAACCTAAAAAAATGGAGCGCTCAAAGAACGCTCCGTACCGCAAAAATATCTGAATATTCTTAATATTTAATTTATTAAATCAGTTGTGAGTTCAACTCTTATTACCTCAACACGCGACACTGCCCATTATCACAACGCATGGCAATCGCATCACCGTTATCGCAAGAAACCGTATAAGACTCCAATCCCGGGCCTTTATTGGTGAGAATGGCTTGCGGTGTGCTTGCACAGGATTTGGCTTCAGGCAGGTGCTCGGCTTGATAAGAGTATTGGCCGATTTGTTCAGGTGGTAGCTTAGCGATGATCGCAGCTGGAATTTGTATCGTCGGTGGGGGCGCAGTAGCCGCCGCTACAGTAGTTGGAGTAGCGGTTACAGGCATTGCAGCAATCGGCGCTTGAGGAGCAAGCGCTGGCGCATGCTGGACATCGTCAAGCTGACCGTTGTAGACAATGGAGTCATCAACTAAATACAAAGTGCAATCAAGATTGGTATGTTTTTTGCAGTTGGCAATGGCCACTTCTTTGAGGTCGGTAGCGCCTCTGGCCGTAGCAAGAGATACGTATCCGCAATGTCCATCCTTTGATATGGCAAAGGCACGGGGTTTAGGCTGAGATCGTATGAACTCATACGATGATTGGCATGAGTTCGAGGAAAATGGGACTCTATCTGCCAGGTTTTGACCATTAGATAGTTGCGAAGCGATGTTTCCATTCATTAAAACCACAATATGGTCTGGATAGTCGTAAGCGGCGCCAGAACCCGTATCAACAGCGACGCCAACTAGGCCGCCGATCAAAATATTTCCGAACGCCATTGCTTTAGTGGTTGATTTCACCACTGCCGAGCCCGGTTTTACATTTGGCTTTTCACATGACACCGACAGATCGCCATAGGCTCTGTGAACCGTCACAGTTCCTGGCGTCGTTACATAAAAAACACCTTTGTCATTTTGTAGCTTGCAGCTGGCACCAATTACTTTTGCACCGCTATCACTGGCTTCAACCGACACAATCTGACTGGTGCCATTGACGATAGATGCACATCCCGAAAGAAGTGAAGAAACAATAATTACCGCAGCGATGAATGTTCTCTTTAAAAAAAGCTGACTCATTTACTTCTTTCATGGTGTAAGGGCGTTATCGGGGGAAAGCATGGACTTCGATCTGTTGCGCTAATGCAAACAATCGACGCAATTGGATAGGTCATTCTGCATGCGCAAACTCACAAAAATTGCCGAGGAAACAATGCAGTTTTCAAAACAGCAAGCAGTTTGCATTAGGCAACTTTTAAATGTAAAAAAAGTTTCAGGATGTTACTGATAGTTACAAATGTCGTTGCTATTAAGCATCGAAATTTGTTTAAAACAAATATTGATTTGTTTTTTTGAGGTATTTTGGCGAGCACAAATAACGACGGTAGGCCGCCGCTTGGTCGTGATTTGTATTGTGTTGAGTAATTAGTCTGCTGATCGCAGTTCAAGTCTGGCTTGAATCGCTTTTGACACTGAGCAGAAGGTAGGACGGCAACTGCTGACGTTGAATTGCCGCTTTCTTAAAGCCGCGCTTTTGTTGCCGAGTTATTGATCCCGCAATGCATGCAGATCAAGTTCACCCAGATTTTTAACTTGAATCGGTTGCGAAGGGCTGGCGATATTTTGTAATACCCAATTGTGGTGCGCAATAATCTGCTCAGCTTGCAAAAACGGCCTGTCTTTTGTCGTATGTGCATCTGCTACCAATATCGTCTCAAAGCCAAGAGACGCTGCGCGACGGACGGTAGTGTCAACACAGAACTCGGTGGCGTAACCTGTGATCAGCAAGCGCTTGATCTGCAGCTTTTCAAGAGACGACAGGAGCGGTGTTTCGTGAAATGCATCACTGGCAGTTTTCCGAATAATCTGATCACTATCGCAACGATGCACATCAGGATGCAATTGCCATCCCTCTGAGAACGGTTCAACGATAGTCCCGATTGCACTGTCGTGCTGGATAAAAATCACAGGAAAACCGTGATCCCGTGCGCTGCCCAATAACGCATTGATATTCTGTCTAACCTCTTGCCACCGATATGCTTCCGGCGGTGTGCTAATAAGTCCGAATTGAACGTCGATGACCAGAACAGCGGTGTTATTCATATTGATTCCAGTGTTGGTGTGCTTGACTGTGGATGTCATGATCCTACTCTACAAGCAGTATAAAAATCTAAATAGCAGAAGGATAAGGAAGCGAAAAGTCGACAGCATCCACCGATTTAATTGCGCTATTATTCTGCAACGCAAGCATCAAGACAGTCAGTTTTGAGATTTCATTTTATCTAATTAGTAAAAAAGCAGGAGACCGCATGTCGTACCCACCCAAAGTCGCCACCGCACTGGCCTTATTGGAAACCACAGGCATTTGGCGCAGCAACTACGCACCACTTTTGCATCGCCTGTTCTGGCGCGCCGGGATCACGATTCCACCACCGCATTTTGCCAGTTTCAAATTCAACTTTATATTTTTGGGGATCTGGTTTGGTGTTGTGTGCGGTCTGATGATGTGGTTTATGTTTTGGTCGAATCACGACAAATCCAGCTCCGAGTCCGCAGCCATTATTGGGACATCGCTGGCAGGTGTTTTATATGGCATGTTTATGGCGTTGTATTACCGTATCGGTGCACGTAAGCATGGTTTGCCATCGTGGTCTTCCATCAAAGCCGCATCATGAATCCGAACAAGGTTGATCGCAATCATCTTAACAAGCTGACCGATCTTCCAAATGTCGGTAAAGCCGGTGCTGAAGATTTACGGCTGATTGGTATTCATGAACCAAGCGACCTCGTAGGAAAAAATTCTTATGAGATGTATGAGAAGTTGTGCGAAAAAACAGGGATGCGTCACGATCCCTGTGTGCTGGATGTTTTTATATCGGTGACACGCTTCATGGCCGGAGAAGATGCGCGGCCCTGGTGGGCGTATACGGAAGAGCGACAACAAGTACTCAAACAGAAAGCAACGGGAAAATGAAAAACGAAATGAAATTCGGATACACCATTGTTTATGTCTCGTCAGTGCCAGCTACGCTCGCGTTTTATAAAGAAGCGTTTGGATTTGAAACACGTTTTCTGCACGACTCAAACGACTATGGAGAGCTTGAAACCGGTGCCACCGTGCTGGCTTTTGGTTCTCATACCATGGGTGACATGAATCTCAACGGACAGTATCAGAAAGTTAATCCCAACGCGGCACCGTTGGGTGTTGAGTTGGCATTCGTCACTGATGACGTCGCATCAGCTTATGCCAAAGCAGTCGCCGCCGGCGCGGAGCCTATCAATGAACCCGCTGACAAACCTTGGGGGCAAGTTGTGGCTTATGTCCGAGATAAGGATGGTTCGCTCATTGAGTTGTGTTCTCCTATGGGCGCATAACATGGTGACGTTACTTTTGATGTCTATTTATCGTTAGAACAACCACGCATATGGCATCATTTGTCGGTCAAAGAATATTGCTGCGTCCGCTACTCGCATCAGATGCAATTGCTCTGGTCGAAGCGGCTTCCGATGGTGAACTGTGGAATTTGCCTTTCACGGTAGTTCCGTCATCTGAAACTATTGATCGATACATCGGCACTGCGTTGGACGGTCAATCCGCCGGCACTGTGATGCCGTTTGTAATCGTAATTAGAGAGACCAGTCAGGTCGTCGGCTCTACTCGCTTTTGGAAAATCGACCGTCAAAACAGGAAACTGGAAATTGGCGGAACCTGGCTATCTGCTGCGTGGCAGGGCACTTATGTCAATACCGGGGCCAAGCTCCTCATGCTGCGCTACGCGTTTGAAGCACTCAATTGTGTGCGCGTACAACTCACAACCGACGAGACCAACCAGAAATCCCGCAACGCCATACTTCGTCTGGGAGCCAAGCAGGAGGGTATTGTGCGTAATGAACGCATTATGCCGGATGGTCGAAAGAGGAACTCTGTGCGCTTCAGTATCATTGATGATGAATGGCCTGATGTTCGCAGAAACCTTGAAGAGAAGCTTGTTAAATACGTGTGACGTACTTGCGCTGCATGACAATCAGCTTCACTTTACTCAAAAGGAATAGATGTGTCGAATGGCGATTTCGTCAGAAATGACAGGATAGATTTTCTGCGTGGAGGCGCTATTTCCTGCGTACTGATTTTGCACGCTATTGCATCTATCTTTGTTGAATGAGATAGTTTTTACGAAAGGGAACTGACACACGGATTCTATTGGTGAAACTACGAAATGCGAAATAATTTATATTAAAATTTTTCACGATTTTTTAGCTTTAATTCTCGTAATACCTCTTGCAAGCTTAATAGTCCGTCCGGATTCGAATTGTTTTTTTACGCGTTGCGTTTTATTAATCAATCTCCACAATCAGGAACCTCCATGAGCACACCATTAGTTGTACTAGCTCATCACTGCAAAACCGAAACACACACATCAAGTGTCTGAAGCCATCAACGCAGCGATAGCGCCTACACGTGCGGAGAGCGGATGCGATCGTTATGATCTTCTGTTGGATAACAACAATGACCATAGGTTTGTGCTGCACGCAGAATGGCAGAACAAAGCAGCGCTTGATGCGCATTTCACTACCGATCATTTCAATACATTGATTAAGCACCTTACGTGAGCTGGTTGAATTAAATAAAGTGGCTTGATGTTAGCCCGCAATTTTGCACGTTGCCAGTCATCGTGCATGGGAATTGAATCAGTGAGTAATCTCTTTTTATGATGAGTTGCGTTATGCAACTCGCTCACGATTGATGTTTAAGCCACTAAGGGGGTATGCAGTGCGTATGCCTGTTAACGAAAGCGACATCATCACAAGCCCAGAATAATCATAATGCCGACATTGCGTATGGGCTGGCGCACTGGGAATCGACGTAGAATTTGAAACTTATTTCCTGGATTTTGTTCATCCTCTTGAATAAGTAACAGATTGACGCCTCAGATCGTGCGACTCATCGCAATCGATCCGAGGAATCACCTTTACCGTATCAACACGACATCAAAAACTGACCGCCGATTTAATCGACTGAAGTGCTGCGCTATTTAAGGAAATATAGAAATTCTGTGGGGTTGTAGTACCCAAGGCATATATTTGGAGCGGTGTTCCATCTTTCGTTAATACCCCGCTATAAATTGCACCATTATTCTGATAGTAAACACGGTACTCGGTTGTAGCCGTATTCAAAACAGCGGTAGCGACCCATGCGCGAACGCCAGCCAATGTCACGATCTGGCCATCAGTTTGCTGATATGTTTTGCCGTCAGTGGCACTGGTGTGGGGAAAGAATCCTTCAAGCGTTCCAATGGCGCTCGAACAAGGCGTAATACTTGGTCCCGTTGTTGCTGGCGCAATGCAATCACCAACTTCAAGTGTGTCGCCAACGACTTGTCTTACCGCTTTTATATAGGCAGCCCCGGTTTGCCAATTCGCCTGGCGGTTGTATAGGGAATTACCGTTGATGGTGTTGGTTATAACGCCAAGGCCGCTATTGTCAAAAAGCTCAGGTGGCGAACTTGCAATTAATCCGGATAAGTTGCTCACTGTGTAGCTGGTGCCGAGTGTGGAATGGATGATGGTGACGCCATCCGTTGCAAAGTAATCTTCCTGAACATTATTGCCTTTGTAACTAATTTGCGCCTGTGCAGGCATTCCTAAAGAATAGATAGTTCCATTGACCATATATCTTGCAGCGGCCAATACTGGCAAAGGCAGTGTCTGTGCTGCCGTGGAGTTTGTCATTGTGAGTGGCTGTGTGCCATTGAGTGCAGATTGCGCGATGCTTGAATTTTGTGTGAAGAAAAAACTACTTGGAGTGATCGTAATCGCCCCGGTTGATGAAGAAGTAAAACTTAAACTATCGTCCAAATAGTGCAAGCCGCCATTTGCTGACAACGCCATACCTTCGTAATTTTTTTGCGCGGTACTCAAATTCGAAGCACTTGCATTTGCACCGGCAGCTGGAGTGCTACTGCTGCCACTACTGCCACCACCACAACCTGATAAAGCAAGGGCCAAAAAAGTAACTGCCAACGGATATTTTTTCACAAACAATCTTTCTTTTAATTATTAATATTGATGTAGGGGTTTTAAACAATAAAACAGCAAAGCATTGTATTTCTGTGTGGAAATTAGAGAGTGGGATTTTTGTTTCCGCCCTGATACATAACAAGCGATGTAGTGTTAAATCTAATGTATGTCTCAAATTGGAATTTTTCGAGCGAAAAAATGGCCGCGTGTACGGTAATCTTTCTTGAAAATTTTCAGGAAAGATTAATGCGGTGCATGCGTATTTGAGTGTATCGATGATGGATAACCAAGCGCACTTGTCGCTCGATTATCCCAAGTGCAGTTCCGGTTAGATCATTGCTCGGCCAGCTTGAACGACTCCAGCTCTGACGTATAACGTTCATTGCGAACGCCGCCATTTCCATAATATTCTTCGACCGACTTGACCCATCGTTTGATCTCCGGGACATACCAGAATGCTTTATAAGTACGGCCAGTTATTGGCGTGGCGCCAGTTTTTTGTATTTGTGTGACCATTGCGGTACTGCCTTGCATTACTTGTGCTCCCTGAACAACGTTTTGTGCAGGTTCCAATTCGGCATTCCATTTTCCTTCGGATTCGACTTTGAGCGCCTTAAATTTCCCTGCCGGCACTTCAATGGTTTCGTAGCCGACAACGGTGAATTTGTTGTCCCATTGTTCAAACCGATGCGCTTTATTGGGATGTTGCTCGGTAAATTGAAGATCCCAGGTTTTCCCTACGTTTAATGGAAATGCTAATGGTTTGTTGACCACTGTTTCCTTGCCATTGACATCGCGACGTCGGCTCCAGTCAGCGCCGACCACCACTTCAGATGGGGTTTGGGTTGAGCCGCTTTGTTTTACTGTGTAGTAAATGCTGGTGGGAGATGCATGCGAAACGGTGATTTCAGCATGGTTTTCTACCCATCCCGTTGGTCCTTTTTCAGTTGTGTTTTTATATACCCAACTATCGCCGGATTTCACTGACGGAGCGTCAACCGATTGCGCAAAGCTAGATAAGGAAAAGACTGCGCCAACTAGGGCAAAAGCGATATTTTTCACGGGGAAACATTTCTTTATGGTAATTTTTCATTTTATCCATTTTTATCAGATGCGTCACCTGGATGATTTACGAGTGTATGTTTTTGGATATGTGGCAATTTGGTTTATGCCTGGTGTGTTGGACGCGATAGCCTGTAGCGTTAAAGTATTGAAATAAAACGTTAAGAGCGAACTAAGAGCGAACTAAGAGCGAAGCTGAGAACGTGAAATGAAAACAATAGAAATGATGCCAATAAATTGGCAACACTTGAGACAGTATTTAATTTTCGTATGCATCTTCACGCTTTCACTTTTTGCGCGCGCAAACATCATTGAAGTGCAAAACCATGATGCGATGGAGATGCCTCATGCGCCTATGCATGAAAAGGTGCTCAATATTACCGGCGACCCTGATCGTCCAGTGACGCTGCAAGTGACTGAATTTACACCGCCCGGGCCCGGCCCTTTTCCGTTAGCTGTGTTGAATCATGGCGCTATCGGTGACACCAGCCCAGAATCGCAACCACGTTTTCGGATTACGTACGCAGCTGACTATTTCTTGTCTCGCGGTTATGCGGTAATTCTCCCCATGATGCGTGGTTATGCCGGTTCCGATGGTGCAGTAACTGCGCATGGATGTAATGCCGAAGCGATGGGCCTCAGTGACGCTAAAGATATTCGCGCGGTGATTTCCTATTTTGTAAAGCAACCGAATATCGATGCACAACGCATCGTCGTAGCTGGTCAAAGTTTTGGCGGTTGGAACACTTTGGCGTTCGGTACGCTGGACTATCCGAATGTCAAAGGCTTGATTAATTTTGCAGGCGGTGTTATCGCATCGAGTTGCTGGTCATCGAAATCATCGTTGGAAAACGGTGCAGAAGATTTTGGTGCGCAAACGCATATTCCATCGATTTGGTTCTACGGCGATAACGACAAACTTTTTTCGGTTGCTACCTGGCGCGCCATGCATGATCGCTATAACGCTGCAGGTGGCGATGCGGAATTGGTTGCCTACGGCAGCTTTATGGAAAATTCACACGTCATGCTTAATTACCCGGAAGCGCATAGCATTTGG
Organism: Glaciimonas soli; assembly: GCF_009497155.1. Lineage (GTDB taxonomy): Bacteria > Pseudomonadota > Gammaproteobacteria > Burkholderiales > Burkholderiaceae_D > Glaciimonas > Glaciimonas soli. The sequence continues at coordinate 136,808 of NZ_WINI01000009.1, read as the reverse complement.
GTACCAAAGCTTGATGCATTTTTGGAGAAAGTTGGATTGCCAAACAGGCCGATTTATCCTGAGTACATGCCAACCGTATTTCCTGCGCCTATACCGCAGTCCGCACAGTACGCGGCGATTGATGATGTCAACGCGGTGCCGTATCTGAATGATCAGGGACGCGCACTTTATCAGCATTTTCTGACGACTAAGCAATTCCCACGTGTTTTTGCCATTGGAAAAAACGGTGCGGCCAGTGCACAAAGCGGCGGCTTCGATCCTATCGCACAGGCACTAACAAATTGCCAGAAATCGGGGAGACAATGTCAGATCTATGCCATCGATAATGATGTGGTCTGGAACCAACCGGCTGCGCGTCCATTAGCTCCAGTCCCAGCGGCTACGCATTTTGCTGCGCTCGAAGATCCGACTGCGATACCGTATATCAATGACGCAGGACGACAAGGCTATTCGAAATTTTTGACTTTCAAGAAACCCCGCGCTTTCGTCATCTCACCAAGCGGCCATTTTAGTGGTGCATCGCGAGGTGACGATCCGGTTGCGCAAGCTTTAGCATTGTGTAAAAAAACCAGCCAGGGATGTCAGCTTTATGCCGTTGATGATGCAGTGGTTTGGCCGGAAGAAGCGCAGAAATAAATCTGAAAAATTGAAAAGAATATTGTTCTGTGATGCCAGTTGTACCGAAGTGAAAAATAAGAGAGAAGTTATTTTTAAAAACAATTCGAGGAACACCATGAAAAAAATATTGGGTTTAATTGCATTGTCATTGGTACTAACGCAATCTGCCTACGCAGATTTTGAGACTGCCAATGCGGCATTACAAAAACAAGATTTTGCAATCGCCTATCCATTGATGAAAGAAGCAGCTGAAGCCGGTGATCATCAGGCGTGGCTGGCAGTCGGAAAAATGTTGTTGGTCGGTACAGGGACAGAAAAAAATCCGACAGCAGCATTGCCGTGGTTAGAAAAGGCAGCCAATGCCGGCGACGCCGATGCGATGAACATGTTGGCGCAACTTTATTTTTCTGGGGACCAGGTGCCGAAAAATACTGATGCTGCTACATCATGGGCACATCGTTCTGCTGCGACAGGGGATATGGTTGGTCAGTATTTAGTAGCGCAAGTGGATTTGTATGATCCCTCCTTAAGTTTTCTGGATGCCAGCGGTAAGCCCAGTATGGAAAAATACGATGCGTTGGCTAAGCGACCAGCGACGGAAAGGGCTTTGGATCAAGAAGAATTTACGATGCTGTCAAAATCAGCGGAGCAAGGCTATGGACCGGCAAAAAATATGGCGATCGCTGCTTTAATGGATAAAGTTGGCCCAACCAATCGCGCACGATTACTGGAGCTGGCAGCGGCTACGACTAACATTCCTGATCCATTACGCCACAGAGTCGCCATCGTCACGGTATTGCAAAAACTGGGTGAAAGCCATGCCAGCTTCACCTTGTTTATGGATACTGAACAAACCGCAGCGCAGAGTGCCGAATTGCGCGCAAAATCGGACGGCATTACTGAATCAGAGCAATGCAAGATAGCGCAAATGAAACTCGCCAAAACCGAAATCTCACGCCCGTTAGAAAATGCTATCTATCTGCCGACGGAGGCGAAATTGCTCGACAATTTTTATTTGATTAGCGGCCAATGGCAAGAGACCTGGACTTACAACGTTTGCGGCAAAATGGTTGCTGTTCCGATTGAGTTTCAGGCCGATGGATTGGGTGGGGCGTATTTTCAGACTAAGTTGAACTGACAGCCTTAATACAACGAAATTTTATTCAACCGAAATTGCCAGTATATTTTTACGCAATACGGCACAAGAATTATGGGCCGCGGTTTTTGGAGTGTGTTTAAAAAATCCAGGTTTCACCATCTGCGATACGAAATTTTCTGGTCATGAGATGGATGATATTGGTTCATCTCGACTAGACAGATCGCTTACTGCACCGATCGATCGTGCGCCGCGCTTGCGCAAGACATGCCGGAGACGGATGACAGGGCGCTCCACCAGCTGGTAAGAGATGCCAGCCAGGGCAATCGAGCTGGCAATGAGGGCATATACATACCACCATGAATCGCCACTGATGCCAATGCTTTGGAATAGCCAGATGAGTAAGAAATGATTCAGGAAGACGCCATAGCTGAGATTGCCCGCCAGCTCTTCCAGCCGCCCAAAGCTCAGCTTGGATAATCCCCATACTACCGGCACACCAAATACCAGGCCTGCCAGTACCTCAAAAGTGAATGGCAGTTGCCAGGCAGGATGAATGACGAGCCCGATTAGCATTGCGCAAATGACCAGATAGATGGCATACAAAGCGGCCCGGCTGGGAGTGCGATAAATATAGCTGCCCAGAATGAACATGAACAGGGTTCCCGGCAACATACGATAGCCCCAGGTATCCGCATTCAGGATACCAAGATAAGCCAACAGGAAAAAGGCCAGCGATGCCACCAACACCGGGCCACGAGCCTTGCAGATGATCACTAGCGGAATGACTAGATAGAACTGAGATTCCAGGCCGAGCGACCATGCCTGAGGAATGATCTGGCAGTTAATAAAATACTGAAAGAAGTTCAGCGGCAGCATGGTCACGTTCAGCAAGATTTTCGGCAGCGTAACATCACCGATAAAAAACGACGACGGATGGGCGAGTCCGATCAATAGCAATGTCAGGAAAAAATAGAACAGGAATTGCGGAAACAGCCGCATCGCGCGATCCTGGTAAAACCTGCCGACACGAGAAAATTCCATATAGTGACGGTCCACCAAAGCAGTCATGACATACCCGCTCAGGATGAAGAACGAGATTACTGCGAACACACCGATATTGTGGCCATAAATTGTAATGCCAAGGTGCGAAAGCAAGACGGCGATGGCAAGCAGCAACCGGTAGATTCCCATGTCAGATTCCTAAAATGATGGTGGCTAGTTCAGTGTATGGTCATTGATACGATGCCCAGCCCTAAAGTCCGCATATCCTTGCTTTCCCTTGCCTGCAAAGGTGAGATTGGCGTAGCAACGGTAAATACGAGCAGCAATTCATCGTGATTCTTTGCGATCAATGCGGCCGGAATTCGCAAGCTCTGCACGCTTTGATTGGCAGTGTGCGTGTAACGCAATTCGCCTATGGATTGTCCGTTGGCAGACACTTGCACGGTCTGCTGTGGGTATTGGGCGGTAACGTAAGAATGACCGTTTATTTCAAGTGTCAGATCCGCGGAGATTTGCGCAGGAATGCTGAGTTGTATGCCTGCCAGATTGGTAATGGACCAGCGCCCCCAGTCTTCTTGGTCGTACCAGCCGCCTGCGAGATAAGGGGCGCCATTGCCGCCGCTACGAAAATCGATTGTCGTGCCGAGCACATATTCTGGCGGCGGTACATGTGGTGCCGGGGCAGCTTTGATATTGAGGTGCTGACATTCATTGCAATTTTTCCATCCCGGTACCAGCACTCTGTAATCATCGAATACAGCGAAAAAATCCCCCGCACCAGCAGTAAGCTTTGCCTGCTCCCACAATGCAACCGACAATGGATCTTTATAGAACACATACAGTGTGTGCGGGTCGTAATTGCCAGTAAATATGGTTGCACTGGTTTGACGCTGCAGTAACTGCAGTTTGTTCGTATCCATGCGAGCGAAATAACCATGGTTGATCGACATTCCATGTTCCGACGCAAACAGCGCGACCGGAAAATAATCGTATGAGTAAGAAGACGGCATCACGACGGCAATCCGTCGGTAGGTCGCAGGAAGCTGCTTCCAGAAAGCCGATTGCAGTGGGGATTGCCATTGATAGTCACGCAAGCTTTTCCGAAGATACTGGGTGGCGTTATTACCATCGATCAGTTGGAACAGTAGCAGCGCAGCCAGCAGGCAAGCCAGCCATTTTCTGCCTACCAGTTTGAATGCGAGGCAAAATATGCCGACATAAATCAGGTAAAACACTGGCCAGAACATGCGACCGGCAACCCTGAACACTCCGAAGTAGCGTTGCACAACTGGTGGTACGCTGTACACGAATATGTTGTGCTCACCCCAGCCGATATAAGTGGTGAGGGCTTGCAAAGTCAGGATCACGGCGATTGCAAGCAAAGGCAGCAATGTCCACCAGCGCCACGTCAGGGTTGCCCGTCGCTTGCTGGAGAAAAACAGGATTGGCACGAGGATGATCAGCAACGCTAATATGCCGCTGCCCAGATAGCTCTGACCTTCATACTCGCCGCCGCTTTTTTGCTGATCAGGCAGAATCGTCGACCACCACGACGCCGGATCAAACAGTCCTAGCAAGCTCATGCGAAAATAGCTGCCGACCGGAGTGCTCAGGCCATCGTGCAGCATGAAATAACCAGTAGCCCACATGACCAGGGCCAGCATCACTGCTGCGACTAACCCGTGGATCGCAATCGTCAAGAATGACAGCTGCTTTTTCAGGGCACGTTGCAATAGATTGGCAGCCCAGATTGCGAGCACCATGGCGAGCAGATAAGCATGTGTCAACGACGCAACGCAAAGCAACACCAACCAGCCGCGCTGGCGAAATTGTTCGTTGAAGTACAGATACAGAGCGGCCAGGATTAGCCAATGTGCTGACAAGGCATCCGATTCGAGATAAATTCGCCACCAAAATGGCGGAGCAATGACGAAAAATGCTGTCGCCAGCAGTACAGTCAGACGATCCGTTGAGAACAGGGATAGCAGCTTGTAAGCAAAAACTCCTTGCAACATGACGGTCAGTGCCAGCCAGATGCCGATATATTGGAATGGCTCCGGCAACAACGCTGCGATAGGTTTGAAAATGAATGCAAACAACGGCGTCGAATCGGTGAAGACAATCGAGCTGCCCAAGGTCTCGCCATATTGCCCATTAGCGCCAAGCGGAAATTGCAGCATCGGCGTGTGGCGGAAAAAATTCCAGCCGAGGAAGTGCTGGCCGAAATCGCCCCGCATTAGCCATTCGGTATAGGTCGGCCGGAGGATAGTGCCACCGCCGGTGTAGAACAGAAAGGCAGCGATACCTATTAAAGCCGCCCATATGACAGGAGGGATTTTTTTAATCGTCATGCTGTGTAGGTTTGAATGGAGGGTCTACATGCGGATGTTTAGCTGCGAACGTCCACAATGCGTTGGTGGAATAGGTTAGCGCCAGTACTGCGGCCGACGACAGTATCTGTGCTGCGATGTAATTGAGTGCCAGCGGCACTGTCAGCAGATGCATCAGCCCGGTATTCAGAGCGATGCCGGCAACGGCGATCACGGCGAAGCGGCTGGCGGTTCGCAGATGACCGGCCTGGCTTTGGAAAGTGATCCAATAGTTGAGGCTGTAGTTGACGATGGCACCGACCAAGGCACCGATTGCCGAGGCTGGCACCGGATTGGCCAGAGCGTTCTGCACCAGCAGGATCAGGATGATGTACTGACATGCAGTGCCCGTCGCACCGACCGCAGCATAGATCAGAAACCGCTTGTAGTGATGCATAGTCATCAAACTGTTAATCTTCGGCTTGCTGGTAACGGCGGCGAATCAGGTAGATAGGGCGCCCTTTTGACTCCAGGTAAGTTCGACCCAGATATTCGCCCAGAACGCCAATTCCGATCAGCTGTATTCCGCCGAGGAACAGTACTACCGTCAAGATTGATGCATAGCCTGGCATGTCGATGCCGTAAATCAGCGTTTTGAAAATGATTATCAAGCCGTAAATAAAGGCGAATAATGAAATTGCCAAACCGCAGTAAGTCCACCAGCGCAAAGGCACGGTGCTGAAGCTGGTGATACCCTCCAATGCAAAGTTCCACAGGCGCCAGCCGGAAAATTTTGACTCACCTGCGCTGCGTGCTTCGCGCGCATATTCTACAGTGGCGGTCTTGAAGCCTACCCAGGCAAACAGACCTTTCATGAAACGGCGGTTTTCCGGCAACTGCTTAAGTGACTCCAGCACTTGGCGGTCGATCAGGCGGAAATCGCCGACGTTTTCCGGTAACTTGATGTCCGACACTGCATTGTAGAGCCGGTAAAACAAGGCGGCGGTCTTACGCTTCATATAGGAGTCGCTGTCGCGGTTGACACGCTTGGCCAATACGACTTCGTAACCGCTCTGCCATTCTGCGATCAGGCGCGGAATCAGTTCAGGCGGGTCCTGCAGATCAGCATCAATGGGAATGACTGCATCGCCTTGCGCTTCGTTGAGGCCAGCGGTCAGTGCTGCTTCCTTGCCGAAATTACGTGACAAATCAATCACCCTGACACGGCTGTCCTGGCTGGAGATGGCTACCAGTTGCGCCAAAGTATCGTCGGCACTGCCGTCGTTGACGCACACGATTTCGCAATCGAAGCGCTCCAGAGCCGCTAAGATCGGATTGATGCGATGGAAGAAATGTGCAACGGCCTGACTCTCGTTGTAGAAAGGAACTACTAGCGATAATAGTGGCTTTCCGGGCGTATGGTCGAATGAATTCACAGGGATTGCATAAGTGTATGTGTATAAGTTTACCGCTGGTGCGTCTTTCATCTTAGCATGATTCTAAATAGAAACATTTAGAGACTGTTGTTGCTGCTATAAGAAAATGATGTTCTCCGAATGACGCAAAGACCTCTGAAATTCCAGCGCCCAAACTTTGTCACTCAACTTGGCCAATTACCGGCCAGCGCAAGAATTAGTTGCATTTGGAATACATATTAGTTGCAATATAGAAATTAATGTGCCAATGTTGTCTCCCACACAAATGTGTGTAATTTAACTTGGAGATGACATGACAATTAGCATTGAATCGCTACAACTTAGTATTCAAGAAAAACACAAGTTATTAACAAATCATGCAGTGTTTTCAGCTATTCGTACAAAAAGCGAATTGCGCGTGTTTATGGAGTGGCACGTTTTTGCGGTGTGGGATTTTATGTCGTTAGTCAAACGGCTGCAAATTGATTTGACCACGGTAACGCTACCGTGGACTCCCCCAGCAAATCCTAATGCTGCGCGTTTGATCAATGAAATTGTCCTGGGTGAAGAGTCAGATATGACTTCGCATGGCCCTATGACACATTTTGATCTTTACTTATTGGCGATGGAAGAGATCGGTGCATCGACACGACAGATCAAACAATTTTTGAAGCATATCAAGAGCGGAGAGTCTCTTTCAACAGCACTCAATCGGGCAGAAGTCCCGCCCGCGGTTCAACGCTTTACGATGGCAACGATAGACACCTGTAAAAACGGTCGGACACATCAAGTGATGGGCAGTTTTTTTTATGGTCGCGAAAATGTCATTCCTGCGATGTTCCAAACGTTACTGGATACATGGCAGATCGATCCTGCAACCGTACCGGAGCTCAATTTCTATCTGGAAAGACATATCGAAGTCGATTCCGGTGAGCATGGCCCGGCAGCCGAACGCATGATCAGTGAGATTACGGATAACGATCCGGCACAGCTGAAGGAAGTGTTGGAAGCGGGGATTAGTGCCATCAACGAGCGTCATCAATTATGGGATAGTCTTTTGGCCGCTATGCGTTGATGATCATTGTTAAGGAAGCACCGGGTCGCTGAACCCAGGTCTATTGCATCGTTAATAGGCCGTCCGTTGCCTCAGTAGTCAGCTCAACCGAACCGACTACTTGGGCCTGTTGACATATGGTTTGCGTGGAGTCCGATGCATTTCACCGTTCATCCTGTCACGACATGGAATGCCTATGTTTTCATTCGCAAATCATATGTCAGCAGACCCTAAAACAGACGATAAGTTGTTTTGTTTTAAATACTGATTTTATAGGAGGTAAGGGGGTAAAAATATTTGCCTGGTAACATCCAGAAACATATTACTCGCAAGAAATTAATGTATTATCATTACCAAAATGGTGTATCTGCAAACGTATCATGCAAGAAATGCGAATCCAATTGGCTAACTGATAAGGTGAAATATGTGGCTGAAGTCTATTTTCGGTAAAAAAGCAATTAGCGACCAAGATGAAGAAGAAATCGAGGTTGTTAAAAGACCGGTTAATCCGCAACCGCCGGCTCCACGTCCTCAAGTAGCACCTGTAGTGGAACGGGCACAAGCGCCGGCCGCAAAAGTGAGCACTGCCAGCGGTGGTAATCAGATTCACTTCGACGACAAACTGATTTCACAATTAAAAGCTGATCATGCAACCTTGCTGACCATGTACACAACGGTTGCTAATAGAATCGCTACCGACAAATGGGACACCATTCCAGGGGCATTGCGGGAAATGCGCACGACGATGTACGGTCATTTGTTGACCGAAGGCGTCAAGCTGTATTCGTATATGCGACACAATCTGGAAGATGAGCCAACCTTAATGGAAGTTTACCGCTCCTATAAAAAGGAAATGGATGGAATCGGACGTGTAGCGTTTACTTTCCTTGATAAATACCAAAGCAATGAGTGGATTTTTTCGGCGGAGTTGCGGGGTATTTTCAAAAGCGAATTTGACAACCTCGGTAAGGTTTTGGTCGATCGTATTACCCGTGAAGAGAATATTCTTTATCCGCTCTATATGCCTTAAAGCATTGCTTGTAGATAAAAAATGCAGGCTTTGAGCCTGCTTTTTTTTTGTTAAATTTCACTAATCGTGTCGATATTTGCAATAGCGATACGTGGAAACGAGCAAGCAATGGGAGCCGCAGATATACGGCGAGGTGTAAAGCTGAGCAAATCAAATTATTGCCATCAATTAATACAAGTGCAGTTCATCGTAATGCTGTGTCGGATGGTTTGTGTCCAACTACGTCAATATTTTGTCGTGCTGAGACATACGGTCAAGCCCATCAAAAAATCGCATATACACTCGCACAAAATTACAAAAGCAATACTCGTTTGATAATAAAAAATCAGGGGTAAATTTGCCATGTAAAGCTAATTTCTACGATGAATCGCTTCCATTTGTTGCGACGCAATTGATTAGTAATCCTATTTGTAACATTTTCTATGCAACAACATTTAACAATGCAGCAATAATTATTGCTGTCATTGACTGTTACAATATTTATGCTGTAATACACTTGCTTCTTGCTGAACTTTACGGATTGTTCCAACGGCTTGTATCAATTTACCTAATTTTTTTACAAAAAATGTACTTAAGCATCAAATTTAGGGAGCTGGTGGTTTTTTAGTTTTCTTTAGGAATCTTCCTCTCAGCAAGCTGGTGGGGAAATATCTGCTCTCCGAGCAAATATTTTTGCCGAGACCAAGGCTCGTAAAGAAGTCCGCTATCAAGATATGACAAGCAATTGAACCGGGAGAACACTGGTGGCCATATTCGAATGTACTTTCACACATAAAAAAATATATTTGCGTTCACCGCATATTTTTGGCCGAAGCGCCAATTCGGATACGCATTTAGAAGGAAAAGATATATCCCAACTTCATGCATCAGTGAAATGGAATGGCGTTGTTTGGGAAATTTTTGATCACAGTCGCAACGGAACCATGATTGACGGGGCGTTGTTGTTGTGTGAAAAAAAAGCATTACTTAATGTTGGCACCAGTATTTGTTTTGGTCGATCAAAACAATCAAATTGGACGGTGGAAAAGTTGACGCCGCCGTGCAGCATGTTGCTCTCTTTAAGTGGTGATGAAAAGTATATTGAACTGCAAAATTTCAACTTGATTCCGAACGAAATCGCGCCTGAATTTTCCATCTATCGCTCTGAAACAGGGCAGTGGGTGTGGGAATGCAACGAGGAAGTACGTCTGCTCAGAGATGGCGATCAGGTCAGTATCGCTGGGACACAATGGAAGTTTTTTAACGCGGGTGAGATAGAAGCGACGAGCAGCAATACGCTTGCTCCGACTTTCACCGGACCGAATATTTTTTTGCATTTTCATGACAGTTGGAATGGAGAACGTGTCTCCTTAAAGATGACCGTGATGGATCAGATCATTGATTTGGGGGAGCGCGTTCATCACTATTGTTTGATCAAGCTAGCCAGGAAGCGCTTGGAAGACGCTAAATTAGGGGTTGATTCAGGCAGTCAGGGATGGATGGATCTGCAATTGTTTGCGGCAATGCTCGGACTAGACGTCTCGTACGTCAATACACACATATTTCGGATACGTAATCAGCTGGCGCAGGCTTTGCCGGATGGTATTACGTTACCAAATATTATTGAACGACGACGTGATGAAGTGCGTCTCGGTTCTGTTGGATTTGAAATCATCAATGGTTCCGTCAAGGAGGGGATAGCGAGCCCAACTGAAAATGTCAGTACGCGGACTCAAGCTATTCTCGCTAATGAAAAATGAGAACGCCAAAACAAAAAAGCGGCACCCTTGGGTGCCGCTAAAATCGACTATTTTTGGAGACAGTCGAGGACGTCCGAAAACTAGCTAGTTCTTAAATCGCCCAACCGCCAGCATAGAAAGCTACCAGTGCCGCTGCAATAGCGACTGTACCCACGTTCAGCTTGCGGAAATCACCAGAAACAATGCGGCCGATTACCAGAGTGCTGAAACCGAGCATGATGCCGGTAACAATGTTGCAAGTCAGGACAATGAATACTGCACAAACCAGACCGGCCATCGCATCAACAGTGTCATCCATATGCATGCGGCTGATGCTGCTTAGCATGAGCAAACCAACATACATCAACGCCGGAGCCGTCGCGTAAGAAGGTACCAGGCCAGCCAATGGTGAGAAGAACATAACGACTAAAAACAACAAGCCAACGACAACAGCAGTCAAACCGGTTTTAGCGCCGGCAGCAGTACCAACTGATGATTCGATGTAAGCAGCAGCAGGTGCACCGCCAACCAGACCAGCAAAAATTGAGCTCAGTGAATCAGCTGTCAACGCTTTGCCGCCATTGTTAATAGTACCCTTGTCATCAACCAATCCGGCTTGACCAGCAACGGCACGGATCGTACCGGTAGCGTCGAACACCGCAGTCATTACCAGCGCCAACACGCTTGGAATTACAGCCATACTCAATGCGCCTTTAATATCCATCGCACCGATTAGCGAAGCATGACCAGGTTTGCTTAATGCAGGCAAAGCAAAGATGCCTGTGAATTTAACGGCTGGATCAAAGATCAAACCAATAATAGAAATAGCGATGACGACCAGCAGAATGCCGCCCGGTACTTTGCGACGCTCAAGACCAAAAATAGCGGCCAGACCGATGACGCTCATGACTACCGGGAACGCCGTGATGTGACCCAGCGCTACTGGCAGACCAGGACCTGCATTTTTCACTACCAGACCGACATCGTTCGATGCGATCAACAGCAGGAACAGGCCGATACCAACGCCAGTGCCATGCGCAACGCCGGCTGGCAGGTTACGTAAGATCCATGAGCGTACGCCAGTCACTGAAATACCAGTGAAAATAAGACCCATCAGGAATACCGCGCCTAACGCTACGGATGGGGATAAACCTTTGCCTAATACTAGTCCGAAGGCAGTGAAGGCGGTCAGCGAAATTGCGCAACCTATCGCGATTGGCAAACGTGCCCAAAAACCCATTATCAACGAACCAAAAGCAGTGGTTAAACATACTGCAACAAATACCGCACTGACATCAAAGCCAGCTTGACCCAACATACCGGGCACTACGAAAACGGAATACACCATCGCCAGGAAGGTAGTGATACCAGCGATAATTTCACGTCGTTGTGTACTGCCACGTTCGGTGATCTGGAAGTATTGGTCGATTTTACTTTCGCTGACGGCGATAGTATCTCCCAGACCCGAAGTGGGCTGGATTTGCTGATCAATCATGATTGCGCTGCTCCTATGTATATCCACTGAAACGGACGTCAATGCTTTGCGGCCGGCTGTCAGGGTGTCTCGTGTGTATTTTTTGTTTGAATAATCAGTTACCAAAATGGGGATATTTGGTCGCTGAACTGTCGCCTATTTATATAAATTAAATATCGATATATGAACCCAGCGATCACAGCTTATGACATTGGAAGTAGAGAGCCCATCACGAGTAAACAATAGGCGACATTTCTCTTTCCATATAGAAATAAAGTTAAGTAAAGCGGTTTGTTGCAGGGCGCAGAGTGTAGCGTATTGAGCTGTATATGGTAAGTGGGGCTTACGCATAACCTGTGGACTGGGCATATTTTTGCCAGTGCGACATGCGCTCAACGTTGTTTATAGCAGTGTTATGTTCAATTTTATAAGGTGATTATTTTCATTTTGATGTTTTCAGTACAACAAAGAATGCGCAAATTAACTCCGAGACTTTGATTTTCGTATCTGATATTCGGAGGGACACGTGATTTCACAACGCATCGCGCCCTTACCGGCTGTGATTGCATAACATCCATACAAAAATAGACTCAACGCGTTGCACGCACCAACAAAAACCATGGCCGATGGCGTTCTTTCGCCCACTCAGGTCGCGCGTTGACCTGTTCCTTACTTGGACTCCATTCTTCCACATGGTTAATACTGAATCCTGCAGCAATCAGCAGATTGAAATAACTGGCGATGGTGCGATGTTGTTTGATGACGCCATCGGCTAGCCAATTGGTTGAGCGCGATCCCTCTTCCAGATAATTATCCAGCGGCCAGACGACACGGCCATCCGCTTGCGTAATCCAATTCTGATTGCCGGGGGCGGTCATCACAGGATGTTCTGCCGAAAATACAAAACTGCCACCGGGAGTGAGCGTGTTATAAATTTGCACCAGCAGCTTGTCCAGATTGGCGAGATAATGCAGCGTCAAAGAGCAATAGACAAAGTCGTATGCTGCGACCGGCAACGTGATGTTATCCAGATCTGCTCTGTCGTAAGTGATGGCTGGATTGAGCGTACTGGTTTTGGCACGTGCCAGCATTTTTTCTGAGACATCCAGGCCAAGGACCGAAGCTGCACCATTCTCGCTTGCCCAGCGACAGAACCAGCCGTAACCACATCCCAGATCAAGTACTTTGCGTCCGCGCAGATCAGGAATCATGGCGCGTATTACCGGCCATTCCGGCGCACCATCCAAGCCAGAGATGGAGCGTTCCAGCTGGCTATAACCATTAAAAAAAGCATCGTTGTCGTATATGTTTTGTGTCATGGTTATCTTTTAAATTAATCTGTGTAAAAAAGTTTTTTGTTTGTGCGTTATAGTCCGTTTTGCTTGTTCTTCGGCCATACAATATTGAGGGAATTTTTAAATGCAAAAAGATAGTGTTGTCATAAAAGGTTATCACGCGCATGTCTACTTCGACAGCCGTGAATTGCCAGCTGCGTTGCAGCTTCGCGAGGAGATCGCTAACGTTTTTTCAGTGGATTTAGGTCGCGTGCGCGATCAAGCATACGGCCCTCATCCCAAAGGTGCTTATCAAATAGCTTTTTCAAATGAACAATTTAGCGATGTGGTTCAGTGGCTGATGTTGCATCGCCAACGATTGGATATTTTGGTGCATCCTCTTACCGACGATGATTTGAGAGACCATAAAGAATTTCCGCTTTGGCTTGGGAATAGTTTGCCGTTGAATCTGGAAATTTTTAAAAAAGCACACTGAAGTGTCTATATCAAGCTCATTGAGCCGGCATGGTCACACCTAGTTTCGCCGCAATCAGCAGCGCAGTACAGAGTACGACCGTTTCAAGCAGCAAGACGATTCTGAACATGCGCACGTCGTGAATAACTTGATCATTGCTTGTATGTTCTAAGTCCAGACGTGGTAACCAGTACCAGCGATTCCATGCGCCCAATCCTGCGGCGATGATTATCACCGCAAGTTTTGCGAGCAAGATCCAGGTGTAAGCATAGTCCCATGGATGCTGCGCGTTGCCGAGTGTCCGAACGATATTTAACAAGCCGCTACTGACGACGATTACAAATGCAAGCGTGGCGATTTCTGATACGCGGTGTGCAAACAGCCGTCGTTGCGATGCCGGCCAGTGCTGCCAACGCGATGTCAGCAGCACACCAACGCCAACTGAGCCAACCCAGGTCGCAGCGGCTAGCAAATGTACGGTGTGAACCAACATTGCCAGACTGACCCAGCCATGATCTGCTGCATGCCCGGTTGCTGCTCGTGAATAGGCAAATCCGCATACGCTCACTAGCAATAAACCGCGCTGCGACGAGATTGATACAGGAAGCGTCAACGCCGCGATTAACAGTAAGCTGGCAACCAATCCACACCAGATCATTGCACCAAAATGCGACTGTGTGACTACTAGCCATAACGACGCAGGAAGATCAATGAGGCCAGTATCGGTCATCGCTACCGTACCAGCGCAACTGTAAGCCAACAACGCGATGGCTAGCAGTGTGCATGCATAACGATAGATGCGGGTAATTTGACATGGTAATGCTGTAGTCGCTGTTTCTTGCAGTATCGGCTGTAGCAATGCCGCGCCGATGATAGCGGCCAAAGCCACACTCATCAACACCGCACAAAGTGGCTGCAACCAATCGCCTATCATCAGTACTACTTCACCGTGAATTTGTAACTGCCTTGTGTACGATGCCCGTCGTCAGCGACGGCAACCCATTTAACCAGATAGATCCCGGCAACTAATTTCGATAAAGCTACGCGCAGTGTTTTGTGCGTCGTTGTATCTACTTCGGCTTTGTTAATGGTGATGGCCTTGCCTTGTGCATCAGTGACAGCCAACTTGCTGAACGCAGGTTCCAATGCTTCATCGTAAGTAATGCTTACTTCGGAAGGCGCGTTACCGATGCTGTAAGCGGAATCGGCAGCAGGAGTTTGCGTGACAGGATGTGCATGCGCGTGCGCAAAATTTGCGATGAACAGGCTGATGACCAGACTGAGCAAGAGGACGAATGCGCGCGGAAATGTCATAGTAAACATGTGATCTTTCTTTATTGAGGCGGATATATATACAACGTAGGATGGGTATCTACTTTTAATGCAAACTGCATTATTTACCTAGCCTGTTATCGTAACAAAGGCGTAACAATTCTTTCTAAACGTTCGGAGGTCCAAACCGGTTCCTTATCGTCCCAGCCGTTGTCGACCAGAATGCCATTACGGTCGATGGTGAAATTCACCGGAATATGCCAGATGCGTCCATAGTCGCCAGCCCAGGGACTGCCAAGCAGTCCCACCGGAAAGCTCAAGCTGGCAGCGACTTTGCGCACCTCCGGTAAATCACCCGGGCTATCCAAACTGAAGCCCAATACTTCGAGACCTTGTTTTGCATGCTTCGCCGCATAGGCCGACAACAGCGGCAGCTCTTCTCGGCAAGGTCCGCACCAGCTAGCCCAGAAAGTCAGGATAACCACTTTGCCGCGCAAATCGCTGCTGGAGATATTGCGTCCGTCTAAAGTGTGCAGCACTAACGGTGGAGCCGGTTTGCCGACAGTTAACGTAGTCGCATTTGCACTGCTTGACCAGCTGAAAATGCTGATCAACAAAGAGCATATCAGCGCTGCACGTAACCAAAATGATGGTTTTAGCGGATTAGAATGCATAGCTCACTCCGGCGGAAGCGGTCCAGCGCGGGAACACCTGATAGCCTTCAAGGTGACTATAGATAGAGCGCTGTACGAAGCCATAAACATTCACGTTTTTCATCACATTAACACTGATGCCTGGACTCAAATAAGCAACCGTGCCAGCCGTATCTGTAGTATCGGCCAGCGCTCCCTGATCAGCACTCTTGCGGGAAATATTGATCTGGATTTGCGGTACCACCGTTGGATTAGCTTCATAACGCAAACCAAAACTCATGGTGCTGATGTTGCCTGGACGGTAATCGGCGCCGGTTTGATCTAGCTTCTCCATAAAGGCCGCCTGAAATTGGCCGTTAATGAAGGCGTCAAAATTCTGGCTGATCGGTTGATAGTAATACGCGCCGATGATGAGGTCAGTACTGCCGGTGCCCGGTTGCAGACTGGTATCTAACGCTTGGCCAGAGCTGGCATTGGGGCCAGACGAAAAGAACGTCGGATTGCGGCCGACGGTGGCACCGGTGAGCACGTTTTGTCCGCCGTAATTTCCGGTCGGGAGTTTGATGCCGAACTGCACACCCAAATTATGGGTTGGTAAAAATCCCTGATAGTTTCCTATTAATTTGATATCGCCCAAACCGGTACTGCTCACACCGCTGATGTTGTCGGCTGTGAGCTGGTCAGTGGTGGCATTGCCGTAAGTGGTATGACTGCGATCGATATAAGGGATGATCGCGCTGAAATTCCAGTTAGCGTTCGGCGCGTAGTTAATGCCAAGGTTGAAATAGCGATTGATGGTTTGTTTTTCCACCTCTTGGCTGCCGCCGGCATCATTGATGCTGGCGGGCTGTGAGCCCGGTACGGCGCTTGAGCCGGAGCGCAATTGGTTTTGATTAATGAAGCTGTAACCCAAATTGATACTCCAGCCAGGCTCGGCGGAATAACCCATCGCCGCATCAGTGCTCAAAGAGCAGCCGCAAGTGGCACATGCGTATGCGGCGACAGGTAAAAACATACTTGCTGCAAATGGAAGCGCAAATCGATATAAAGGATGCAAGGTTTTTTTATTGAAATTCATGGTGCGCTATCTGTGAAATTGGGGTGATTTACTGATGTTACGCAAACACCTCTGTCATTCCTCGTACGCGGGAATCCATGTAACTTAGCTTAATCAATACCAGAGGGACGGCGGTATATACCGTGCCTCGCGTGTTGTTCAACATAATGTCAACGCAGCTTTGTATTTGGCAGCATGGATTCCCGCGTTAGCGGGAATGACGACGGTTAGATTGTGGTTATGCGTAACACCGCTTGTTTATTTCAAGCGATAGCTGGTGGTGGTTGCGCACGGTTGGCGTGGGCAACGGTGTACGGTTGGAAGGCAGCGGAAAGGGCGGCTACATAGCTGCCGTTGATGGTGGTAGCGGCATCGAGTTGCGCGAATGCCGTGGTGAGAAATGGTTGATGCGCCAGCAAGCTGCAGTAACCGCAGGCTTCCATGCCGTCATGATCTGTGCTGTGGTCTGCGTCGTGGTTTGAGCTGTAGTTTGAGCTCAGATTCGGATCGTGATCAGCGTGGGATTGTTGCGCACGTTGAGATGCATCATGCGTGGTGCAAAACGTTGCATCGGCAATCATCGTCATCAATGCTGCCTGATGCGCGTTCTCGTTATTTTTTTGAGCGAGTGTATGCGAAATCAACGGCGCGAACACATTCATCAGGATGGCGAATGTCGCTATCCATATGACGTTTTTCATCTTTCGCATTGTGTGGAACCGTCGCACGCGCTGGGTCTTCCTGTGGCTTATTTCTAGTGGGGCAGCTCAAAATTATCTCATAGGATTTATTAATTGGGCCGCTTTCTTTCTGTTATGCAGATGTTTATCAGCACTGTCGTTATTCTATCCATAAAACATTGCATTTGAGATATAAGTTGCTATCCAGAAAATTAAAATTTAGAATTCCTTTCAATGTAGCTGAATTGTTACAAAAAGTAAGTTGTAAAAATCAATACAGCTTTCTGCAATATGACGAAATTTTGGCATCTAAAAATGCAACTGCAGAATGTAACTATGGCAAAAAACCATGGCCTTGAGAAGGGGTGATGAAATATGGAGTATGCGTTTGCAAGGCGAGTAATTCCTTTACCCCAGCTTTTTTTAGGTATAAAAAAATTAGCAAAAAAAAATCTGCAGCACAACGATAATTTCAAAAAGCCAAAACCTCCGTTTTATTCTGCATTTCAAATACTACATAAACCCAGTGTTTCCGTTGCAACCGTTGTTGCAAAATCCATTGCAATATTCTTCAGTGTCAGTTGCGTGTTATTTAGTAACGCAGCTTTGGCGCAATCGGTCGATGTCAATAAATCATTCGATCCGGTACAAATACAAGACAGTGCGCCGTTCAATAAAAGCCGCCTGACTATTTCAATTAGCAATACCGACCCACTGACGTCGTTGTCGCAACTGAATCTGACCGATAATTTGCCGACCGGCGTCATCATCGCTACGCCGCCTAACACCAGTACTTCTTGTGGCGCGACGGTCAATGCGACGGCTGGTGCAAGCTCTCTACGCATTAGTGAGGGGACGATTATCACTGGTAACTTTTGTAGTTTTCAGGTTGATGTCGTCAGTACCAGCGCCAGTGTGTACACCAATACGATCCCGGCGGGAGCGCCGTTAGCTATAGGTCAGGTCGTCAGGGAAAATGCCAGTGCTTCATTGACGGTGATTCGTCGCAACGCGACGCCCCCGCAAGTAAGTGGCAAAGCCTTTAGCCCAAATACGATCGTCTCGGGTCAGACTTCGCAGATGACGATTACACTGAACAACGCCAATCTTCTGCCGCTGACCAATACCAATATGACCGACAACCTGCCTGCAGGTATGGTGTTGGCAAATCCTCCAAATGCATCTACCACATGTACCGGCACGATAGCCGCGACGGCAGGTGGATCTTCCTTGGGAATGACGGGCGCCACCATTCCCGGCGGTGCCAACTGTACGGTGACGGCAACCGTCGTGGGCACGGCGACGGTGAATCTAATAAATTCCATGGGCCCGGGGAGCGTTACTTCACTAAACGGACAAGTTACCCCGCCGTTGGCAAGCACCGGCACCACGAATGGCACTTTGTCAGTGACACCCGTGCCGAGCAATGTATTGACCAAAGCGTTTTCAACCGGATCACCCTATGTCGGTCAATCGTTCAGCATGACATGGACGATTTATAACAATACAGGGGGGCCATGGAATGGCATGGCAGTAACCGACAACCTGCCTGCCGGTTTAAATGTCTACACCACGGCACCTAATGCATCTACTACTTGCGGTGGTTCGGTTACTGCGCCGAATAGCAGCACCGTCAAACTATCCGGGGCAACTTTGGCAGCGGGGCGTTCTTGTACGGTGACGATCAATGTCGTGGCACCGACTGGAACCACAGGCCAAGTGTTGGTCAATACCATTCCTGCAAATAGCTTAACCGCTACTAATACGGCGATTACACAGGCTACGGCTAGTGCTCAGGTGTCGTTGATCGCGCCGGGGCCAGGTACCGGACCGACCTTGAGTAGCATGACGAAAACCTATATTCAACTGGTCACTGAAGCATCATTGTCGCTGCCAACTGGTCATGCGCCTGCCACGGTGACGGGTGGTGCGATTGATATGTCCATACAGTTGAATAAATCCGTCCCTACCGGCGGTGTCAATATGGATTTGACGCCTATCCATATGGTCGATAGCTGGGCGGCGACTGCACCAAATTTTCACTATTCCGCTTTGGTGAGTAACACGTGCGGGGGAACCGTAACAGCCCCGGCTAATGGTCAGACATTGACCATAGATAACGGGTTAATCCCACAGGCTTCCACCAGTTGTACCATCAGAGTTCGTCTGATCGCGGACTCTATTATTACTCCGGCACCACCAGCGAACGGCACGCCAGAGAATAATCAGGCCGCTGCTTGTGTCAGTGCTGTTACCGGTAATACGGCTTGTTCGGGTGGCGTCATCAGTAACGTCGCAGCGGCTTTGGTGGTAGGCAATCAACCGCTATATCCTGCCAAATCATTTAATCCGACATCGATCCCGCTGAACGGTACCAGCGCGGCGACTATCACGATCATTAATCCAGCTTCGGTGCCGCGCTATAACGTTTCTGCAGCCGATACGTTGCCAGCGCAACTGGTTTTTGCTGCGCCATTAAATCCGGTTTTTGCCTGTTCTAATTCTGCCGGAGCCGTGACTACCTATCAGGTCAGTGGCCAAACCATCACTTTCCAGATTTCCAGGCTCAACGCCTTCACCACCAGCGCAACACCGCCGCAATGTACGATGACATTCAATGTGGCTGCCGCTCCTGGCGTACCGGCCAATAGCGTTGCCACCAATTCAATTTTAGCCAATGCGGTAACAGCCACTGATGTGAATAGCAATCCTGATCCATCGGCTACCAATATCAAACCGGCAGATGCCAATCTCACCATCAGCAATCCGTTGACGGCGCCTCAGGTATCCAAAAGTTTTAACCCGGTGACAGTGTTTCAATATCCGGGAAGCGGTCCGGTTAGCAGCAATTTCCAAGGCACCGGTGTCGGTCAGATGAGCACCTTGACCATCCAGGTCATTAACAGTAATACGCTCGCCAATAGTAATTTTACCGGCACCAACCTGACCGATAATTTGCCAAATGGTGTTGTCATTGCACCGACCCCGAATATCACTAAAAGCAATTGCGGTTCACCAACCGTCACTGCAGCAGCAGGTGCTACTTCGGTCGTCATCACCAATGCCACCGTTACCAGTGGCAGCAGTTGCGTAGTGACAGTCAATGTCGTCGGCACCGTCAAAGGTAATCAGACCAATATAATTCCGGCTGGCGCAGTGCAGACTGCACAAACCGTGACCAACTCTTTACCGGCCAACTCCACGTTGACAGTACTGACTACCACCCCGATTCATGCTTTGTTTAAAGATGTGATGTTAACCGGCACCACGACATCGCTGGTAGGTCAGGCGATTCCACCGGGCGCTAACCTGACGTATTTATTGAGGCTAACTAATCCCGGTTATTTACCGGTGAGTCTGGCCAATGATGTGCAGTTTGTGAAAGATGCATTACCTGCTGGTGTCACTTTTGTTTCGGCAGCTAATGGCGGGGTGTTGAACGGTAATACTGTGCAATGGAGTTTCGCCGGTTCGACTCAGACGTTGACTGCGGGGCAAGACTTAAGCCTGACTTTTAGTGTGAAAGTGAATAATCCTGTCACAGCGCCGGTCATCAATATTGCCAATACGGCGACGGTTTCTGATTGCTCACCCCAAAACGGTCTTAACTGTGCATTAAATCCGCCGGTTGCTAATTGTACGATGCCCGCCGATCCACTCAATGAATCTGCTGCAGAATTGGCCAATCCGGCAATTTGTAATCCGGTTGCCTTGCCGATCGTGCCGAACTTGAAGCTGGTGAAAAGCCACACGGGTACTTTCACTGTAGGGCAACCTGCAAGCTATAACCTCGCCATTACCAATAACGGTGGTAGTGCTACGCGCGGCACGTTGCAGTTATCCGATTTGCTGCCAACCGGCTTAATTTTGGCAACCACCAATCCGTTTACCAGCCCCAACGGTACTGTGACTAACGTCGTCACTAGCACGACCGCCAACGGTGTGTTGGTGACATTTGATTTCACGCCAGCGCCGGCGATTGCTGTCGGTACTACTGTCAACATCACGGTCAACGGTAGTTTCAGTGCGGCGGCAGTGCCTTCTGGCACCTCCGCGACGCTCACCAACTATGCCAGTGTCAGCGGCGGTAATGATCCATTTCCACCGACACCGCCGGGAACCAATTGCGTTGACGTCTCCCATTGCAGCAACGATCCTGCGCTGATAAAAACCACTGCTGATGTGACGATTGCAAAAGCACTGACTAGTGTTAATGGTGCGGCCGTGGTGCAGGGGCAAACCTTGAAAGCAGGGGATGTCCTTCTGTACACCATCACGATGAGTAATGCCGGTGGCACCGATGCCACCGCTTACGCTTTGACGGATGCGACGCCAACGGCCACCAGTTATGTCAGCAGTAGTGATAGTGGTGTGTCGACCGGCGTTGCCGTTAACTGGACCGGCCTTACTGTACCGGCAGGTAGTACCAAAGCGGTCACCGTCACTTTTAAGGCTGCGACACCGCTGCCGCCAGGTACGCTGAGTATTGCCAACGTCGCTTACCAGACAGGCTCGCCACCGCCAGCTTGTCCTTCGCTCAATCCCGCCTGCGTGGTCTATCCGCCGCGGGCGTCGAACTTGAAAATCGTCAAGAGTCACACCGGTTATTTCGTCGTTGGTCAGCCAGCAAGCTACACGTTGACGGTGACGAATAACGGTGCGGGTTTCACAGAAGGCGTGGTGAGAATATCTGATCTGCTACCAAACGGAATGACTCTGGCAGCAACCAGTCCGATCACTAGCGCAAACGGCGTCGCTGACAACATCATCACCAACGGACAATTAGTGACCTTTGACTTTACGCCCGCACCAGCGATTGCTGCCGGAGGCGGCATTGCCACGCTGACGCTCAACGTTACTGTAGCGGCATCAGCAGTAGGGACAGCAACTAATTACGCCAGCGTCAGCGATGGCGGTGATCCGTTCACACCGATGGTACCGGGAACCGGTTGTAGCGATGCCAATCATTGCACCAGCGACCCGACGCTGATAAAACCGCCGGGCGTGGTGACCATTGCCAAGGCATTGACTAGCGTGAATGGCGTTGCGCCGGTTGCAGGCCAAACGCTGAAGGCGAGCGATACGCTGCTGTACACCATCACCTTAAGCAATGCTACCGGTACCACAGTGACCGGTTATGCATTGACCGATGCCACACCCACTGCCACCAGCTATATCAGTAGCAGTGATGCGGGTAGTCTGACCGGCAGTGCGGTTAATTGGATTGGCCTCACGGTGCCTGCGGGTAGCAGCAAAGCAGTTACCGTCAGCTTTCAAGCAGCATCACCATTACCACCTAACGTTGTCAGCATCAGCAATGTCGCTTTCCCTACAGGAGCGACGCCGCCAACTTGTCCTTCTGTTGATCCAGCCTGTGTGACATATCCGCCAACAACGATTCTGAAAGTCGTTAAAACCCATACCGGCAATTTCAACGTAGGTGCCGTCGGCGTTTACAACCTGGCAATTAGCGATGTTAGTGGGCAACCAAGCACCAATTTAATAAATATCACCGATGTTCTGCCGACCGGCATGAGTTTGATCGGCACCAATCCAATTACTAGCAATGATGGCAGTATTAGTAACCTGGTTATTACTGGCCAGCAGGTGACATTCGGATTTACACCGACCACAGCGCTCACGGCAAGCCACGGCGCGAACATTACGATCAGCGTCAATCAGAGCGCCGCAGCCAAGGGCACTGCCGTCAACTATGTCAGCATCAGCGGTGGTGGCGATCCGTTCGCACGCGTTCCGCCAGGAGTTGCTTGCAGTGATGTTAATCATTGCAGTAAAGATTCGGTGGTGGTCGCAGGAGAACCAACGCTGTCATTGATCAAAACCGGCCCAGCCACATTGGTCGTAGGCGGGACTGGCGTATATCAGCTGACGATTAACAATACAGGAACCGGTACGACCAACGGTGCGTTGACACTGGTCGACAATTTGCCAGTGGGCTTTAGCTTAAATGGCACGATGACCAGTGGTCAGGGAACCATCAGCAATGTGGTGACGACGGGTACGGCCGCGACCGGTTTTGTACTCAATTTTAACTTTACGCCAACCACACCACTGGCAGCAACCAACGGTACCGCCAGTATTGCTGTACCAGTGACAGTCGGTGTTCCCGCCGCAGCCGGAAGTATCACAAACTATGCGTCCGTTGGCGGCGGTGGAGATCTCAGCAACGGTGGCAATCCGCCAGCGCCGGGGACAAATTGTTCGGATGTGCATTGTGGCAAAGCAGTGACCATGCTTACAGCGAATAATGCTTTGCTGTCGATAGTGAAAACCGTCAACAAATCAGAAGCGGAGCTCGGCGACAGTCTGGTCTACACCCTCAACATCACCAATATTGGCGCCAACGTCGTTACCGGGCCGCAGATTGTTGACACCTTGCCGCGCGGTTTCCGTCTGGTTGATAACAGCAGTTATGTGACTGGTGCAAAAATTACGGCAACCACTGGCGCGCCGGGTCCGGCGGTGACTTATACGCTCGACACCATCGCCCCCGGTGTTTCTGTTGTGCTCAGTTACCGCGTCAGAGTTGGGGTAGGTGCGGCACAAAGTGATGGTATTAACCGCGCCATTGCGCATTGCCCACACAACAATAATCAAAATTGCTCGAATCAGGCACAGGCGAAAGTGAAGATTGGCGGCGGCGTCTTCAGCACCGCTGCTTGCGTGGCCGGTATGATTTACGTTGATTGCAACGGCAATCAAATCAAAGATCCAGAAGAACTCGGTATTCCTGGCGTACGTATGTATCTGGAAGACGGTACATTCTTGATCAGCGACATTGAAGGTAAATACAGCTATTGTGGTTTAACTCCTCAAACCCATGTCTTGAAAGTCGATCAAACCACGTTGCCGCGCGGTAGTCGCTTGGTCAGCAGCAGTAACCGCAATGTCGGTGATGCTAATAGTATTTTCCTTGACCTGAAAAATGGTGAGCTGGAACGGGCTGATTTCATCGAAGGTTCTTGCTCGAATACGGTGATGGAACAAGTCAAAGCACGTCGCACGCAAGGTGAACTTCCCGGCCCGGACACCGAGAAAAAACACGGCGTGCCGCTGAAATTTGAAGGCAAAGCGCCAGACTATCCGCAAGAAGGCACCGACAGCGCCAATCAAATCATTGTCAAACCGCGGATAAATTCACCGGACGACGTGTCGCGAGCGCAGCAAGCGCCAATCAACAATAGTGAGCGCGATACGCCGTTGCAGCAGTTGGAGCTGAATCAGCAAAACAGTCAGCAAAACAGTCAGCAGAATAATCAAGCGCCGAATCAAGTGGTGCCTGCACAGGGAGATAGCCATGCGCAATAATCTATCTCGCTACACGACGTTGACGCTGGCACTAGCTGCTAGTTTTTCTGCATGGGGACAAGGCACCGTCAATGGCCCCGTTGGCGATCTGAGTCTGCCCGTCAGCACCTTTAATGGCGCTAACGATCAGTCCTATAAAGACGGTATCGTCTTACCGCCGCTCGATACCGGCAATAGCAATCTGCCGCCGGTTTCACCTCACGTTTTCGCTGATAAGATTCAGGGCGCGGATTACCGTTTGAATGCGATCGTCGGCAAAATTTCAGTTAGTGTCGATAGCGATAGCATTCCGGCCGATGGCCAGACGCCGGCACATTTGAGCATCTCAGTATTCGACTATAAAGGTCAGCCCGTCAAGGATGCAGTGGTGACGGTAGAAACCTCCGGTGGGCGTTTACAAATCCCCGGTGCGCCGACGCCTGAATTCGGACCCGGTAGCAAAGACCTGGATCACATCACGCCCGGGATGCAAGTCAAAGTGGTCGATGGCAAAGCCGAGATATTGTTGTTGGCGCCGTATCAGCCGCAGGACGTTACCGTGCGCGTGACAGCCGGTAAGGCGCAAGCCAAAGGCGTCATCAGTTTTATCCCTGAATTGCGCGAAATGCTGGCGGTGGGTTTGGTCGAAGGGATTATCCACTTTGACGGCAAGTCACCCGTGAGCTTGAGCACAGCCTCAACCGGCGACGGTTTTGATCAGGAAATTCAAAGCTTTTCCCGCAGTGGCGATAACGGCAAACTGTATGGCGGTATGCGTACTGCGTTCTTCCTGAAAGGGAAAATCAAAGGCGATGCTTTGCTGACCATGGCTTACGACTCTGATAAAGACCTGCAAGGACGTTTGTTCCGTGATGTCAATCCCGACGATTATTACGCGGTGTACGGGGATTCCTCAATCAAAGGTTTTGATGCGCAGTCGAAGTCGAAACTATATGTACGTATCGATAAAGATAAATCCTACATTCTGTACGGTGACTTCCAGACCGGCGACGGTTTTAGTCAAGTGACTGGGGGCGGTAGTGTCGCCAGCATCAAAAAACGTGATCTGGGAAATTACAGCCGCTCTATGAACGGTGCGCGTGGTCATTACGATGCTAACGGTGTGTTGGTAAACGCTTTTGCCACTAAAGATAGTCTGGTGCAGCTGATCCAGGAATTTCCGGGGCAAGGTTTGTCTGGACCGTTTGCAGTATCTGCACAAGATGCGCAAGCCGGTAGCGAAACGGTGGAAATCCTTACGCGCGATCGTAATCAACCGGCGGTGATTTTATCGACCGTGCCTTTGCAACGTTATGTTGACTATAGTTTTGAGCCATTTTCCGGCCACATTTTATTAACTCGGCCATTGCCTTCGGTGGATGCCAATGGCAATCCGGAATCGTTGCGCGTAACGTATGAAGTCGATTCTGGCGGCCCCAGCTTTTGGGTGACTGGTGTCGATGCGCAAGTCAAGCTCGGCCAGCATCTGGAAGTTGGTGGAAGTTTTGTCAAAGATAAAAATCCGTATGCGCCTTACACGCTCAGTAGTGGCAACGCCAGCATACAACTTGGTCCGCATACCACCATCGTGGCCGAATATGCACGCAGCCAAAGTATGCTGGGCGATGGTACGGGTTTGGGAGCAAGCACCAACGGCAGTCCTTACAGTTTGCAGCCGACCGTAGATCAGCCATCGCCAGTGGGCGGCGTGTTTCAGGAAGTGACTGGTGCGGCCTACCGCGTGGAAATGCTGCATCAGGATGACGATCTTCAGGCACGCGCATATTACGGTCACAGCGATCCTTACTTCAACAATCCGGCGGCGTCGTTGTCGCAAGGTCGAGATGAGGGGGCGCTCAAAGTCACTAAAAAACTCGATGAAAAGTGGAGCGTCTACGCCGAAGGCACGCACAGCGAAGATGAAGTAGCGCAGGCCAAGCGGGACGCAGAATCGGCTGGCGTTGCCTATAAAATCAATCCACTGTGGGATGTGGATGTAGGGGTAACGCATACCAATGAAGTCGCCGGTGACTATGGGACGTCAACCATTAGTCTGGGATCGGGTTTGCTGGTCAATCCGCAATCCAATGGCTTTGGCGCGAATACTGGATTTGGCGTTGGTTCGAGTTTGTTGAATCCGCAGACTGGTTACGGCCTCAATGGCAGCAGCTATGGCTTGGCCGGTATCACTTACCACAGCACTGGTTTGCGTGTGCGCACCACGTATAAGCTGACGGAAAAAGTCGATTTGACCGGGGAGTATGAACATGGTGTGGGTGACGATGATTACCATCGCGCATCCATCGGTGCGGCTTATCACTTTGCCGAAATGGCGAGGCTCTATGCCAAATACGAATGGGTAAGCGGTTTATCTTCTCCCGATGCAACCAATGGTTTGTATGACAGCAGTGCTTTCGTTTTAGGTATCGACAACGAATACATGAAGGATCAACGCGTGTTCTCTGAATACGCTATGCGTGACGCGATTGATGGCGATCAGCTGACCTGGGCCAGTGGTTTGCGCAATATGTGGAATGTCAGCGATACCGTCAAGGTCACCACTTCAGAAGAATATTTGCGCGCGTATCACGGCAATACTCAGGGTGCTTATGCAGTGACCGGCGGAATCGAATGGCGACCTAGTCCTCTATGGTTGTTGAGTAGTCGTCTGGAGTGGCGACATACTAAGGATATCGAGGCCGAAGAATACAATGCCAGCGAACCAACAGCACCGCCGACGCCGACCTTTATGCCGGGTAATGATACTTACTTGTCAACCATTTCAGCGGCGCGCAAGATCAATCGTGACTGGACTTTCCTCGGTAAAAATTATTTGCTGTACACCGACAATCGCGGTTATGTCGGCAATCTGTGGGAGGACAAAGTCCAGGCCGGTATCGCCTATCGTGATACCGATACCAATCGCTTGAACGTATTGGCTCGCTATGAGTATTGGGTGCAGCGCGATCAGAGCGGATTGAATACGTTGCCGCCGCCAGAAACCACCGATGATTTGAATGGCGATCCGAATATCAGTCAAGGATTTGAAAAGCACATCATTTCAATCAATGCCGATTACCACCCAAGTCGGCCATGGTGGTTGGATGGCAGGGCTGCGGCGAAATGGGAAAACGATCTTTACAGCGGTGGCCACGATAAATACAGCGCCTATCTGCTTAGCGGTCGCGTCACTTACGACATCAGCAAACGTTGGGATATCGGGGTCTTGGGTTCAGTCATGTACAGTCCGCAAGGCGCCAGTAAGCAATACGCTTTTGGGCCGGAAGTCGGTTATCAATTACAGGACAATCTGTGGTTGTCTGCCGGCTGGAACGTACGCGGCTTCAACGACAGGGATTTGACCGGTTCTGATTACACCAATCAAGGCGTGTATCTACGCATACGATTTAAATTTGATGAAGATTTGTTTGGTAAACGTAATCCTGATGTGAATCCGGCATTAACAAGATAAGCGATAAGTGGTTTGCTTCCGCCTCCCACTTGCGGGAGAGGGACGATACGATGACGAAAAATTCTGAAGTGGCGCTAAGAGAAAGAGACCCAACATGAAACAACCGCAACTGACCACACTATTTTTAGCGATGACCCTGGCCTCAACATTAACATTGAGCGCTTGCACCACTGCCAATCCGAATCCGCCAGCAGATCAACTGGCGCAGCAACAGGACAGGATTGCCGATAACGTCATCCATCGCGATTATGGTGTTTATCGCGATACGCAAGAGCGCATCAAAGTCTTGAATGATGGTGGCCGCCGCGTTGCCGATTATCAGCTCTCGAAAGCGCAATGCTGGTTAGATGTTTCGTTCCACGAATATAGCCGCAATGACCGCGGTGGTTTCCCACAAGCGGCATTGGGCGAAAGTCAGCGAATTTTGACTGCTCTGGAAAACAAACAAGATCCGGGTTGGGAAACACCATTGGTCAACGGGGCAGAAAAATTACGTCCCGATTTATGGGCCAGATATGACGCTTTGAAGCACCATTCCGGTTTCCGCTGCGCTGCGCAGCAAACGGCTTGCGGTGAAGTTGAACTGGTACATGCAGGGAATGAAATTCACGATGCTGGCTGGCGTCATGCCAAACCGTATATTCAGATTGCAGAAGACTTGGCCGGCCGCGCTGAACAGTCTGCCGAAAGTTGTAATCCGCCACCGGTACCCGTGCCGACGACAGAGAAAATCACGCTGTCTGCTGATGCGCTATTCCATTTCGATAAATCTGGAAGTGGTGATTTATTGCCGAAGGGGCGTCAAGAGCTTGATGAAATGGCGCAAAAAATCAGCAGCGGTTATGTCAGTGTCACCGGCTTGACCGTGACCGGTTACACCGACCGCCTGGGCAGCGTCGCCTACAACCAGCGTCTCAGTCTGGCACGTGCCAACACGGTCAAAACCTATCTGCAAGCGCATGGTGTAACTGCACCGATTACCACTGAAGGGCGCGGTAAACAAGATCAGGTTGAAGCCTGTACCGGTGTCAAGCCATCGGCGGCGCTGATCGCTTGTTTGCAACCGAATCGCCGGGTGGAAATCGTAGTGCAGGGGATGAAATAATTTAAATAGAAACGGTAGTATTGTGTGGCGCCGTAGAAGCCCTTTCCCCACTCGTTGGAGAAGGGCTTTTCACTTTCGACTCAGAAATGGAATAGTTTTCATGAGCAATATGGAGGCAGCTTGGGAAAAGCAAATCGCCGACCTATGGTTAACGATCGATGATGTCAATTCAGAGGAGTTCATCAATCGGATTAATAATTTAGCTTCTGAATTACCAGCTGGGAGCGCAATCGGCCTATTCGAACGCGCTGCCGCACAAGACTCCACCGGTCATTCCGATAAAGCGGTCCCGCTGTACCGTGCGGCGCTTGAAGCCGGTTTGACCGGTCTGCGCCGCCGCCGCGCTACTATTCAAATGGCCAGCTCGCTCCGCAATCTTGGCAATGCGGCCGAGGCCGTTTCACTGTTAACGGCTGAGCTGCATGCTGCCGATGATGAACTGAATGGCGCAGTGCGTGCTTTCTTGGCACTGGCTTTGGTGGATGTAGGACGCGAACGTGAAGCTGTCGACATCAGTCTTATCGCACTTACACAATATTTACCTCGTTACAATCGATCGCTTGTGCGCTATGCACAGTTACTCACCATTTGAGTTACTAATCCCTGGCTTTTACTGTTATCTTACCGCTCAGCTTTTCACAGGGAGTGGAATGCTTAGTAACTTGTCTTTTCTGTCGTTAAAAATAAAATTAAAGGAAGAGTATTGTGAACACGGTAGATCCTGCAGCACCATCATTGAACACAGCACCAGATGTGTCGTGGCCGCAATTAGAGCGGTTCACTTTCACAGGGCGAGGTAGTGAATATTTTCGTATCTGGATAGTCAATCTGTTATTGAGCATTGTTACACTCGGTATTTATTCCGCCTGGGCCAAGGTGCGTCGCACTCGCTATTTCTATGACAATACACACGTTGCAGGTGCCAGTTTTGAATATCACGGAAACCCAAAAGCGATTTTAAAAGGACGCGTGATTGCTCTGGTTGGCATCATTGCCTATAAAGTGGCGTTCAGAGTTTCACCGACGGTGGGATTCATCACATTCGCAGTGCTAGCGGCGCTTTTTCCTTGGTTAATCTGGAAAAGCTATCAGTTCAAATTGTATAACTCAAGCTATCGCGGCATTCGTTTTGGCTTTCGCGGAAATCTGGGACAGGTTTATAAAACGTATTTATTGTGGCCGGTACTTTGCCTCTTTACATTTTATACATTGGTGCCATTCGCGTATCAGCGCATCAAAAAATTTCTGCACAGTGAAAGCCGATATGGCACTACCCATTTTTCTTTTGATGCAACGGTAGGCGCTTATTATCGGACTTACTTGATTGGTTTTGTGGTTACCGCAATTGTTTATGTGGTGATGTTCAAGCTATTTGGCGGTCCTTTCTTTGCCTCAATGAAGCATGCCAAAACTGCAGCTCCCCGTTTTGCAGACATCCTCCCATTTATACTTATCTTGTACGTGGGGATATTCCTAGTGGCGCCACTATTTCTGACCATGCTGCAAAATCTTGAATGGAATGGCACCAGACTTGGTGAACATGAATTTCAGAGTGAATTGAAATTGCCAAATATGTACTTCATTTTGATCACCAATTTGCTGGGGATCATCGTTACGTGTGGCTTGTTCATTCCTTTCGCCCAAATACGTTTGATGAAGTATCGGATTGAAGCCATGGCACTCAATACCTATTCTTCAATGGATGAATTCTGCGCCGACAATGAGCCAACCGGATCCGCTGTTGGTGAAGGTGTATCGGACTTGCTGGATTTTGATTTGTCGCTCTGATGCTACGCAGAGCCACAACCTAATCACCGTCATTCCCGCGAACGCGGGAATCCATTTTGCGAAAAGCAAAGCGACGTTTACATGAGTTGCGCTAATTAACATGGATTCTCGCGTTCGCGGGAATGACGGTGAGGTGCGCGTAATATAAATTCTCACTATTAAATTTTTTGATTAAACGCCATGGCCATTTCTGCTTTTTATTTCGACGGCAAAACATCACGGAAGCATGTGGTAACTTTGCGTGTCGAAGACGATGTGGCCATTGTTGACGGCATTAGTAGCGTTGCCGGAGTAGTTGAAAGGAAATGTCCGCTCAATGACTTGCGTGTCTCCGAACGTGTTGCTTCAACCTCTCGCAAAGTTACTTTTCCGGATGGAGCATTTCTGGAAATTACGGATAATGACGCATTTAATACTTTGCTTGCCAATACCGGTCATCAGGATTCAATGGTGGTACGAATGCAGCAAAGCTGGAGCGCCACAGTCAAAGTGACCATCGCATTAATTCTGATATTAGTGCTGGGCTATGTTTATGTTTTGCCAGCGGCATCTCGTATCATTGCCAACGCATTGCCTGAGTCGATAGAACACAGCATAGGCAGCGGCGCATTGGCTTTTATGGATAAACAGGTTCTATTACCTAGCCAATTGCCGCAACAACGACGCGATGCCATCGTTACGCGGTTTAAGTCGCTGACCACGATTCAGAATGCGGATGGCGAGGCTGTGCCCGATTACCAGATTGTTTTCCGTAAAAGTCGTATCGGCCCCAATGCTTTTGCCTTACCTTCGGGACAAATTGTCGTGACCGATGAGATCGTCACTTTGCTTAATGATGACGATGCGCTGATGGGCGTACTGGCGCATGAACTTGGTCATCTGCATCAACATCATCTGATGCGGCGTCTGGTGCAAACCTCAACCATCGCTGCGGTCAGTACGGTCTTGTTTGGCGACGTATCGGCTTTGGTGGCGAATATCCCAACTGTCATGCTGGATTTAAAGTATTCCCGCGATACTGAAGAGGAAGCGGATGACTATGCAGTGAAGATGTTTAAAGCGAATGGGCTGAGCATGCAGTCATTGGCATCCGTGTTTGAGAAGCTTGGTAATGCGTCGAAAGAGTTTTCAAGCTACTTATCGACGCATCCGGCTAGTCATGATCGGATAGTCAGAATTTTGAAAGCGGAGTGAAATTCGGCGTGGAGCTGAAGGTCACGTCATTTGGATAATTTAAGAGCCACTCCAGCCCCATTTTTTGAATATCTGGGCAGCTTTTGGCGTATGTAAAAATTCCACGAACGCCTTGGCGACTGGCTTGCCTGTGCCTTGCACAGTCAGGCCGACACCGGTATCGCGATAGATGGCGTAGTCGGGTTCAATTGGTATTACATCGGCCAGAGTAGGGTTGGCTACTTGCCAGATATTCCAGAT
This sequence comes from Glaciimonas soli, assembly GCF_009497155.1. GTDB lineage: Bacteria > Pseudomonadota > Gammaproteobacteria > Burkholderiales > Burkholderiaceae_D > Glaciimonas > Glaciimonas soli. The sequence goes on along the minus strand of NZ_WINI01000009.1, from coordinate 104,571 downwards.
TAACCAAACATCAATCTCCGGGTGGTCTATCCACGTCTGTTTAGCGATGGCACTATTGCCTGCATAACTGACAATGTGACTGCGCATGTTACGAACGGTGTTGATATCACCTTTGCGGCCAGCCATATCTTCCCAGACGCCGTTTTGACCGGCACCGTTGACCACCAGAATTTTTACGCCCGGCTTGAGCAAATCGTTGACACCGGAAATGTGTTTGGGATTGTTTTTGCGTACCAAGATGGCTAAAGGTCTGAGATACAGTGGTTCTATCGTTTGTTCGACTATGCGGCCGTCCATTGCGACTGTGAAATCAGTCATCATGGTTTCTGATCCGCTGTAAATGACATCTGCGTTTTGCTTGGCTTTAGCTATCCATGTCGGGGTAGGCCCGGCGACGACTTCGACTTTAGTGTCGTGTAGTTTTTCAAAAACGGCTGCGGCTTCTTTCATTGCCGGCGCAGGACCGCCCGGGCCATATACATATAAAATTTCTTGCGCGACGGCGGCGTTGCTTAGTAATAAACCCAATACGCTGATAGCCGTTATTGTTAGCGCACGTGCATGGCTATTCAGGCGACGCTTAGGTTGATCGGCGCAGTAATTTTTTTTGTTAATTTTCATTTTTTCTTTCCAGTTTTTCTATGAGCCTTTATTGTTCAGCGCTATGCAAGAGCATTACGCGCCAATCCAGGGCAACCCCGCTTTACACCAGCCACTGACATTTTTTCGATGACCTTGCGCGTCTTTGTCTCCTTCAAATCCTTCCAGAATATCGAAGCAATTCGCATAACCATTTTCGGTGGCGAGCTTGGCCGCATGGCGTGAGCGGACGCCTGAACGGCAGAGAAATAACAAGATGCTGTCTTTGAGTGCACCTTGTGCCAGCTGCTGCAGAAAGTCGGAATTAGGCACGCCACCGGGATAGAGATTCCATTGCACTGTTTGATGCTGCGCTTCATTGATGGCGACTTTGCCGACCCAGTCGCGCTCTGCATTGGTGCGTACGTCAACCAGAATGGCGTTGGGATGTGCTTGCAGGATGTTCAGCGCTTCCGTGGGGGTGCATGCACCTGCGTAGGGCAGTTTTTCATCAAGTCCGCGTTGGCGGAGAGTGGATAATAAATCAGTCTCATTGTTCATGGCATTGCCTCCAAAAGGGTCTTGAAAATCGTCAATTAATTATTTTAGCGCGTATAGCAATGTGCTAATGTTCTACTCCTAAAAATTCATTTGGGAGTTGTAATGCGAATGCGTGTTTTGTTGGTAGCGCTGTTGGTACCAGCCATGAGTATGGCAGCTGAAGGAATGTGGACATTAGATAATTTGCCGAAGGCGAAAATGCAAGCCGAATACGGCTTTACGCCAAGCGAAGCCTGGATTAAGCGCGCCATGCTGGGATCGGTGCGTATTGCCGGTGGTTGCTCGGCATCGTTTGTATCGAAAGACGGATTGGTCATGACCAATCATCATTGTGCTTCTGAATGTCTGGAACAATTATCGACCGCTAAGAAGAATTTGATTAAAGACGGCTTTCTGGCCAAGCGGCGTGAAGAAGAGTTGAGCTGCCCGGAGATTGAGTTGAATCGGTTGGAGCAAATCACCGATGTCACCGCACAGGTAAAGAGTGCGACTACTGGTCTCGACGGTGAGGCTTTCAAAAAAGCACAGAATGCGATCAAGGCTAAACTGTCGTCGGCCTGTGTTGGCAACGACAAAGAAACCGTGCGTTGCGACGTCGTCGATTTGTATCACGGCGGCCAATACGAAGTTTATAAATACCACCGTTTCCAGGATACCCGTCTGGTATGGGCACCGGAAAAAGCGGCGGCATTCTTCGGCGGCGATCCGGATAACTTCAACTTCCCACGCTATGACCTCGACATTGCCGTGTTGCGCGCCTACGAAGGTGGCAAGCCAGCTAAGATCGAAAGCTATTTCCCATTTAGTAAAAACGGCGCGGCAGCAGGTGAAATGGTGTTCGTGACCGGTCAACCTGGTTCTACCCAACGCCAGTTGACAGTCGCGCAATTGACGACTTTGCGCGATGTTACGCTGGTCAATTCGGTCATTAGTTTGTCCGAATTGCGCGGCGTACTGGAGCAGTACAGCAAGACTAGCCCGGAGGCAGCGCGTACCGCGGAACATATGTTGTTCGGAGTGGAAAATGGTTTCAAGGTACGCAGGGGACAACTTACTGCCTTGCTGGATCCTGCGCTGATGAAGCAAAAACAGGATGATGAAACCGCTTTGCGCCATTACGTTGCACAAAATCCGGCATTGCAAGCCAAGGTCGGCGGTGCCTGGGATGCGATTGCTGCGGCACAGCAAACGTATCGTCAAATTGAAGCGCCATTCGGCATGATTGAATGGGGTCGCGGTTTCAATAGCAAATATGCCAGTTACGCACGAACTTTAGTACGTGGAGCAGAAGAGCGCGCCAAGCCGAACGGTGAACGTTTGCCGGAATATGCCGACGCCAAACTACCCGAAGTGGAGCAAGATTTGTTTTCTACTGCGCCGGTTTATCCTGAGTTTGAAAAAGTGACACTGGGACTTTCTCTCACCAAGATGCGTGAAATGTTGGGCACGGATGATGCCTTCGTCAAGCAGGTGCTTGGCAAGCAATCGCCGGATCAATTAAGTGCAGCGTTAGTCGATCACACCACGTTAGGCGATCCGGCAGTGCGCAAGGCATTGTGGCAGGGCGGTAAAGAGGCGATCTTGAAATCGAATGATCCGTTTATCAAATTGGAATTAGCGATTGATCCGGCGGCGCGTGCGATTCGTACACGTTATGAAAAAGAAGTCGAATCGGTACAGCAAAAAAATTCTGAATTGATCGCGCAAGCACGCTTCAGCCAGCAAGGCACCAGCGCCTATCCCGATGCTACTTTCACGTTGCGTATGTCATACGGTGAAGTGAAAGGGTGGAAGGAAGGCGATCGTCAGATTCCACCGTTCACCACCATCGGTGGTGCATTTGCACGCGATACCGGTGCCGATCCGTTTGCTTTACCAGCGTCGTGGCATGCCGCCAGAAACAAACTCAATGTAGAGCAGCACTACGATTTGGTCAGCACTAACGACATCATCGGCGGCAATTCCGGTAGCCCGATGATCAATCGCAATGGCGAAATCGTCGGTTTGATTTTCGATGGCAATATCCATTCGTTAGGCGGTGCATTCTGGTACGACCCAGTCTTGAACCGTGCGGTTGCGGTTGATAGCGGTGCGATTCTGGAAACGCTGGACAAGGTATATGGCGGCAGCGAGTTGAAGAAAGAGATGCTGGGGCAGTAAATTTGTTGATGCCCCTTCTCCAGTCTGCGGGAGAAGGGGGTAAAGCTAATGAAGGGGAAACTGTCACTACTTGGTAGTCCAGCGTATACTGCACGACCACAACAAATGAATACCAACCAGGATAGCAATAATGAAAAAGACCGGAATGGCAAAGAGCGACGCCAAGAAGCTGATGGGTAAAATGCCCGCCCCTGGCGGCGCCAATTTTGGCAACAGTGCCGTACCAGTAATCGATAAACGTGAGCAGCGCAGGCTTGATCAGGCTGCAGGGCTGGTGCCGTTTGCAGTCAAACTCAACGGCGCCTTGGTGCAGCAGCTACAAACATTGGCGAAAGAGCGCGAATTAGACCTCAACCAGTTGGTTGCTGATTTGCTGAATAAAGGCCTGGAAGCTTGATAGAAAATTATTGTTAATATTGCATTTTTCATTAATGCACCAAAAACGAGCAAAGCATCATTTTAGGAAATGCACCTAAATGATGCTTTATTTTTTTATGCACTTTATCGGTGCATAAATGGCGATTGAAATAGGGTCGAGTTGGCATTGATATTGATCGGTTCCGCTCTCCGTTCAGTTAATAATGCGGGAAATCATTGCGAAAACAGGCTCAGCTCAGGCTTGAGATGCTGCTGGCGGATGGTGGCATGGATTCTGCTATCATCCAAGGTTGAGCATAAGCAGTATGATTTTTCGGTACAGATTTTTAATGCGGTATTGGGCAGTATACTTATCTGCAATTTTTTGAACACTTAGGAGATCCACATGGCAATGACGGCCGTAGAAGTTTTGAAGATGGTGAAAGACAATGAAGTGAAGTTTGTCGATTTTCGTTTTGCCGATACCAAGGGTAAAGAACAGCACGTGACTGTCCCTGTTTCGCATTTCGATATCGATAAATTTGAATCCGGTCATGCTTTTGATGGTTCTTCTATCGCTGGTTGGAAGGGTATTGAAGCGTCGGACATGATCTTGATGCCAGATCCAAACACTGCCAATATCGATCCGTTCATGGAAGAAACCACATTGTTCATGCAATGTGATGTAATCGAGCCATCAGACGGTAAAGGTTACGACCGTGACCCACGTTCTATCGCTAAACGCGCTGAAGCGTATCTGAAAGCATCCGGTTTGGGCGATACTGCTTACTTCGGTCCAGAGCCAGAATTCTTTATTTTCGACGATGTACGCTGGGGCGAAGATATGGCCGGCTGCTTCGTCAAGATCGGTTCACAAGAAGGTCCTTGGAGCAGCGCTGCCAAGATTGAAGGCGGCAATTCTGGGCATCGTCCACGCGTCAAAGGCGGCTATTTCCCAGTACCACCAGTGGATAGCTTCCAGGACATGCGTTCGGAAATGTGCTTGATCCTGGAATCGCTAGGCATTCCAGTTGAAGTGCATCATCATGAAGTTGCTGGCGCCGGTCAAAATGAAATCGGCACGAAATTCTCGACGTTGGTTGAGCGTGCTGACTGGACGCAAAACATGAAGTATGTGATCTGGAACGTTGCGCACACATACGGCAAGACAGCTACTTTCATGCCTAAGCCAATTTTCGGCGATAACGGTTCGGGTATGCACGTGCATCAATCAGTATGGAAAGACGGTAAAAACTTGTTCGCTGGCGACGGCTATGCAGGCTTGTCTGATTTCGCTCTGTACTACATCGGCGGTATCATCAAGCACGCTAAAGCATTGAACGCGATTACCAACCCAGGTACTAACTCGTACAAGCGTCTGGTTCCAGGCTATGAAGCACCAGTTAAACTGGCGTATTCAGCACGTAACCGTTCGGCATCTATCCGTATTCCGCACGTGCCGAATCCAAAAGGTCGTCGTATCGAAACGCGTTTCCCAGATCCACTGGCAAATCCGTACCTGTGTTTCGCTGCGTTGTTGATGGCAGGTCTGGACGGCGTACAAAACAAGATTCATCCGGGCGAAGCAGCATCGAAAGATCTGTACCACTTGCCACCAGAAGAAGACAAGTTGATCCCAACTGTGTGTTCATCGCTGGAAGAAGCGTTGGATGCATTGAACAAAGATCGCGAATTCTTGACACGCGGCGGCGTTTTCAGCGACAGCATGATTGATGCTTATCTGGAATTGAAGCAACAAGAAGTACAACGTATGCGCATGGTTCCGCATCCTATCGAATTTGATATGTACTATTCGGTATAAGCAGAAAAGCGACTACATGATGATTTTTTCGTAAGTGAAAATCATCTATTTGAAAGGGCAGAAAATTGTTTTTCTGCCCTTTTTTTATGGTTATTTAGGCGTCTGTTGATAGCAATATTAAATTTCCACAAAGAAACTATCATTTTTGCAGTATGGGTTTGTCAATGCCATAGGATTTGGCATAAACTGCTGTTTTGATTTACCCCTATGAATAAGAAGAGAGTCTATGAAAGAGCTTATGAAGCGTTTGCTCCCGATTTTAATCGCATTAAATGCATGTTTTTTGGTTAATAGTGCGGCGCATGCTCAAAGTACAGTTTATGTGTGCGAGAGTAACGGCGTTAAAGAATACAAAAACACCGGCGACACCAAAGGCTGTAAAAAAGCGGATTTGCCGGCACTGACAATCACGCATGATAAAGCACCATCTTCTGGCGATAATACCGCGCGCAGAGCAGCATCGGCCACGCCGGCGACACCGAGTGACTTCCCTAAAGTTGATGGCGGGACGCAAAAGAAACGTGATGATGACCGTCGTCAGATTTTGCAGGATGAATTAGCTGCAAAACAGAAAAAAATGGCAGATTTGCAAAGTGTGTACAACAACGGCGCGCCTGAGCGTCAAGGCAACGAACATAATTACGCTAAATATCAAGAACGCGTGGCAACCATGAAAGATGACATCAATCGCACGCAGCAAGATATTGATGCTTTGAATCGCGAGTTAGCGAAATAGAAATGGAAATAGCATTTCCGCAAAATCGTAAGTAAATAATGTTCAAGCATGGTATCAACCTTGCTTAGTATAAAAGGCCGCTGATGCGGCCTTTGTTTTTTGGCTACACTAGAAGCTGCGCTATATTCGTATCTTCCCCAGCCTGTGGATACGGGCTTAATTCCTCTCAAAGATTCCATGCCTACAAAACCCGCCGGCTTGTCCTCAACATTAATGGCAACAGATGGCCTTGAATTATTAGCCTCGGCGGTGCTGTTGTTAGATCCGCAAGGACGTATCGTCTATGTCAATCCGGCGGCAGAGAATTTACTGGAGAGCTCCTGCAAAATTCTGATCGGCCAAAAGCTGGAGGAATTGTTTTCGAACGGGGAATTATTAGCCGCATTATTCCAACAAGCATTGGCGCACCAGTTTGATGATGTGCGTCAGGATTTGATACTTGAGCGCTTCGGACGCGAATCCCTGTGGGTCGATAGCATCACTACCGCACTCGATCATGCCGCAACGCCGGTGTTGATAGAGCTGCGTGAAAATGTGCAGCAGTTGAAGCTGGAGCGTGAAGAACGCTTGATGGATCAGAGTCAGGTCAATAAAGAGTTGATACGCAATCTTGCGCATGAAATCAAAAACCCATTGGGTGGTATCCGTGGCGCGGCACAATTGCTGGAGTTGGAATTGCCGGAGCGGCATCTCAAAGAATTACGCGAATATACGCAAGTGATTATCAAAGAGGCTGATCGACTGCAAACCTTGGTGGATCGCTTGCTGGCGCCGCACCGTCTGGCGCACATTGTTGGTGATGTGAATATTCATGAAGTGTGCGAGCGTGTGCGCAGTTTGATCGTGGCAGAGTTCCCGGTTGGGTTGACCATCAAGCGTGATTACGATTTGTCGATCCCGCAATTTCGGGGCGATAAAGAACAACTGATACAAGCTGTGCTCAACATCGCGCACAACGCAGCGCAAGCCTTATCTGAGCGGATACAAGCTGGCGATGCAGAGCTCATTTTTCAAACCAGAGTGCTGCGCCAAGTCACGCTCAGCAAGGTGCGCTACCGGCTGGCACTAGACTTGCATATCATTGACAATGGACCGGGCATCCCTGTCGATATTCAGGAGAGAATCTTTTATCCCCTGGTATCGGGGCGTGAAGGTGGCAGCGGTTTGGGGCTGACTTTGGCGCAGACGTTTGTGCAGCAGCATATGGGTGTGATCGAATGCGAAAGCCAACCGGGTTGTACCGATTTTCGGGTGTTGATACCGTTGCCGTAAATATTTGTTTAGTCCCCTCTCTCGCAGACGGGAGAGGGCTAGGGTGAGGGGCGTTGCTGACCGCGGTTTTACCAAAACTGCGGATCGCATGAACCTCCATCCCAACCCTTCTCCGGCTTGCGGGAGAAGGACTTAAAAGCATGAAATTTGCAGGGAAAATATGAAACCAATCTGGATCGTGGACGACGATGAATCAATCCGCTGGGTGTTGGAAAAAGCCTTGGCACGCGAGAATCTGGTCACTAAAAGCTTTTCTAATGCACGCGATGCAATGGAAGCTTTGCAAGTCAGCACACCACAAGTATTGGTATCCGATATTCGCATGCCGGGCGCATCGGGTCTGGAATTATTGCAGACTATTAAAGCCAAACATCCAGGCGTGCCAGTGATTATCATCACCGCTTTTTCTGATCTGGATTCGGCTGTTGCAGCGTTCCAAGGTGGTGCATTTGAATATCTGGCGAAACCTTTTGACTTGGATAAAGCCGTAGAGTTAATCCGTCGTGCATTGACTGAAAGCCTGCGCGAAATAAATGTCGAGCAAGATGCTACGCAAACGCCGGAAATTTTGGGGCAAGCACCAGCCATGCAAGATGTGTTTCGCGCCATTGGACGGCTATCGCAATCGAATGTAACCGTGCTCATTACTGGTGAGTCCGGTACCGGGAAAGAACTGGTTGCGCGCGCTTTGCACAAACATAGTCCACGCGCATCGCAACCGTTTATCGCGTTGAATACAGCTGCAATTCCCAAAGATTTACTGGAGTCGGAATTGTTTGGCCATGAGCGTGGTGCCTTCACTGGCGCTCAAGCATCGCGCCGTGGTCGCTTTGAACAGGCTGAAGGTGGCACACTGTTTTTGGATGAAATTGGCGACATGCCATTTGATTTGCAAACACGATTATTGCGCGTGTTATCCGACGGCCATTTTTATCGTGTCGGCGGCCATCAATCACTTAAAGCCAATGTAAGGGTCATCGCGGCAACCCATCAAAATCTGGAAACCCGCGTGCGCGAAGGCTTGTTCCGCGAAGACTTGTATCATCGCCTCAATGTGATACGCCTGCGTCTGCCTAGCTTGCGTGAACGACGTGAAGATATTCCGATTCTGACGCGTTATTTCCTCAGCCAAAGTGCCAAGCAACTTGGTGGCGAAAGTAAGCGGATGTCAGATAATGCCATGCATTTCATGAGCAGCCTGGAATTGCCCGGTAATGTGCGTCAGCTGGAAAATCTGTGTAACTGGATCACAGTGATGGCGCCCGGACAGACTGTAGAAATCAAGGATTTGCCGCAAGATTTGTTGACGCAAAATACGCAGTCATCTGAGCCATTTACGACAGAAATAGATCATCGCGATCAGCCATCAGAGAACACACTTTCTGCAACTATACCTGGTCCCGTTGTACAAGCGATATCAGCCCCAACGGAAAATCATGGCAATTGGCTGCAACTGTTGGAGTTCGAAGCGGCAACGATGCTGGCACGCGGTGATGCCGATGTCATGGATGCTTTGGGACGGCAATTTGAATCGACATTGATCAAGATTGCGCTGAAACATACGCATGGTCGTAAAAATGATGCGGCGGTACGTTTAGGAATAGGGCGCAATACGATTACGCGCAAGATTGCTGAGTTGGGGATTGCTGGCGCAAAGGACGAGTGATAAGCAAAAATAAAGCAGGTCGGAAAGCCGTCGCGCTTTCCGACTTACTCTTCACTTTCCACCACGTCCGAACGACGCTTACGCGGTCTGACCAATGCGGGATCGCAGCCGAGATGTTCCAGGACGCAGGCGGCAACCTGGTCCCTGTCATTGTCGACGCAAATCATGTGATAACTGTTTTCCAGCACCACCAATTTGGCGTGTTGAGCACCAATTTCTTTAAGCAAAAACTCAGAGGAACGCAAACTGGTCAGTTCATCTTCGCGCGCATGGACTAGCAACGTCGGGCAGCTAATATTGTTGAGACCTTCCTTTACCCATTTACGTAAGCGATCAACTTGCTGTACGCAATACAGCGGTATCCATTGATAATGAAAATTATCGCCGCGGGCAAATTTAGCTTTGATGATGGAGCGTACCAATTCATTTTTGACGCCGAATGGTTCTTCTTCTTCCACTTTCATGGTACGGGTCGTATTTGGCATGAAGCGATAAACAAAATAGCGCAGAAAGCGATACCAAGGGGTGGACCAGCCATCCAGATATAACGGTGGTGCTAATGCAATCAGGCGACCTTTAGTGTGACGCTCTTGCTTGACCACTTCGATTGCCAGCAGTGCGCCCATGCACATGCCCATCACATGCAAAGTGTCGTACTGTGGTAACAGCTCACGATATTTTGCGCGCACCTCTTCCACCCAGTCTTCAGCAGTGACGCCTAATAAATCTTCGGGCTGTCCTGCGTGTCCTGGCAAGGTGAGCGTATGCGTATCCATACCCGCACGCTTAAGTATTTTCCCCATCATGCCTAAATCATATTGGGTGCCGCCTAGTCCGTGGACCAGCAGAATACCGACCGAGCTAGTGGTAACTTCCATGTTCTATTTTTTCCCTTAACCTTTCGGCTGTTGGGGGAGGACAAAGGCAGGCGTTTCTTCGCGGGACAGCAGCCCTTCTACCTTATAAATCTGGCCATCGAAATCAATGATAGGTGCGCCGCTGGCGACGATCGTTTGATAGTGCCCATCTTTGCCTTTAAAACGGAAACGAGCGTGATGAGTGACGATATCTTCTTCAGCAAATTCGACGGACAAGTCAGCCAGACCGACATGCTCTGTGACGATCTGACGGTCTTCTGGATGAACATGTTGAAGAAAATCCTGCAACGACTCCAGCTCTTCAGACGGCATGCCCAGCAAGTTTTGGACATCACCACCCCAACTGATTTTTTCATCGCGCGGATCTAATTCATACATCAGATGGCGACTTGATAACAGCGCTGCCTCAAAACGGGTTTTCCATGCGGAAGCTTGTTGCAGCGAGCGTTGATGATTACTGCTCAGTGCAGCCATTAACAACGCTAGTAATCCGGCTGCAGCAATGTAACCTTGTGCATCTAGCAATGCCTCTCCATTGAAGCTTTGGGTCAGCCAGAATGGGCCGATCTGAAATAATGAGCAACTACCTACGATCAATGCGAACGGGACCAGAACCAGCGTTGCGCCACGTTGTTCCCATACCATCGCCACTAAAACGACAAATAGTAGCGGTATGTAGGTCACTTCATCCAGCGTTGTTCCGAATAATGCAACGCTGAACGGCCCATAAAACACGACTGTGGTACTGATGATGGCAAATAGGAAAAATGCGCCTCCCAAACCAAGATCTTGCCAACTCGGGCCGCCAGAGCGTTTGATGCGAAAATCCGACCACGCTAATACTAACGGTGCGCCGATTAAACAGCCGAGCGCGTTAGATAAGGCCCAGGTTAGCCAGAGAGAAAGATGAACATGATGATGGCCTACAACTTGGAGGAAAATGGTGGCGAAGGCACCGCCGAGTACGCTGACGACTAACACCAAACCAACAAACCAAAGCAAACTGACAGGATGAGTAAGGGTATTTTGACGTGCTGTTTGTCGTTGCCAAATGTAGGCGATGACAGCCATAGAAATGATATTCGTCAGTACAAATATGACGGTCACGAACGTTGCATGGTCACTAAAAAACAAGCCGGAAAGAAAATGTAAGGCCGCTGCCAGCACCAGCCAATAACCCCAGCGAGGTATCGGGCTGATCATTAAGGTGCCGAGTAAAATGCCACCAGCTGGCCAATATACGCTTGCCAGCATTTTTACGTCTCGCACCCCTGTGCAGAGAAAAGCCAGACCGCCGTATATCAGAATGAACAACAATAAATGGAATAGGGAAGGTCTTTTCATGGGGGCTTTGACTATTAATTTAAGGAATTGTTCTGAGCTGGGACTCTATTTAATGCTATTTGACAATACTTATCTAGTCATAAATGACGACTTTAGCATTAATGCGTTCCGCTATAACCCATTCCCAGCGACAAATCGCGCGCGCGTTGTACCACCAGCGTGATGTAGGTCTGCAGATTTTCTGTTGTGATCCGGCTAGCCGGTCCGGAAATGCCCAATGCGGCAATGACATTGCCACTGGCATCGCGGATGGGCGCGGCGATGGCTACTGCATCGGTGGACATTTCGCCGAATGAAGTGCTGTAACCTACGGTGCTGATCTCTTTGATTTGCTGCGCCAATTGGCTGGAATCAGTGATGGTGTGGTTGGTGAAGTGTTGCAGAGGCTGATTTAATACCGCTTCTTGCACGGCCGCTGGTGCATAGGCCAATAATATTTTGGATGAGGCGCCAGCATACAGTGGCCGACGGTTACCTACCTCACCATGGACACGCACAGCATGGGTCGATTCCCAGCGAGCGACACAGACGCTCTCCAGACCATCGCGCACTCGTAGCTGGACATTTTCGTTACACACGCCGCCAATGTCACGCAAGTGGCTGCGTGCGATACGTACCAAACCAACTTGTTCTTGTGCTGCGACCCCGAGATACAGTGCTTTGTGACCTAAATGGTAGGTAGGCACAATACCATCGCGGTGTAGCAGCCCACGTTGCTCCAAGGTATACAACAAACGAAACGTGCGAGCTTTGGTATTGCCGGACTTGATGGCTAATTCCGTCACACCCAATCCAGGCGCTTGTGCAACCAATAAAAGTAGTGATATCGCTTCGTCTACTGCTGCAACGGTGTAATCGGTCATGGGATGAGAACAGAGGTTTAATTTGCTTGCAGTTTATCCCTTATATAGCGCGCCAACAATCCGCACAGTGTGGTCAAATTTTGCTGCAGCACAGGAAAACCAGCATTATAGGCCAGTGTTTTTTCATCCATGTATAAAGCGCGATTGATTTCGATTTGTATGCTGTAACGGCCCTGTTGCGGATTGCTATAGGCACGAACCAGTTCTGCGCCGCGATAAGGGTTATTGATGTTGACGATATAACCCATCGCGCGCAATTGTTCGGCAATCCACAAAACGAAGGACGGATCGGCGGAGCTGCCATCGCGATCACCTAATACAAAATCCGGTCGTGCTGCGCCATTATCGATATTCATTGCATTGCCGACGGATTTCATCGAGTGACAATCGATATGCCATACCTGACCAAAACGCGCATGGGCATGATGGATCAGATCTTGTAACTGCTGATGATACGGATCGTAGTACTGGGTCAAGCGATGCTGGACTTCTGCGATACTGAGTTTGCGGTCATACATGGCCACACCGGGTAGAGCATAGCGACGGATTAAACCCATGCCAGCCTTGCTTTTTTCTGATACCTGTATCGCTTCCGGCCACGCATCATCGAGTAATTCCGGGTCAATATCAAGGCGACTGCGGTTCAGATCAATATAAGAGCGATGGTTTTGCGCAGCTAATAAAGTCGCGCCATGTTTTACCGCACCGCTCCACAATTGATCAACGTAAGCATCCCATCCGCTGTCGATGGCGGCCTGCGGCGCAATCGCTTGCATATCTTCCGGGCAGTGGCGACTGGAGTGAGGGGAATCGAAAATGAGCGGGATTTCGGCGACATCCGGTTGTGGGACTATCAGTGTGTATGGTGTTTGCATAAACTTCCTAAAATATTCAGTAGCCAGTCTCAACCGCAATCGCCATGATGACTATCGAGCAAACAGTCAAGATGGCAAACAGCGGCAAGATGAAGCGCAGCCAGGCGGTGTAGTTGACACGACCAGTGGCAAGATAAGCTAGCAACATGCCGGAGGTTGGGGTAATCATGTTCGTGAGGCCATTGCCAAACAAAAATGCCAGCACCACGCTCTGGCCGCTGACGCCAGACAGATGGCCAATCGGTCCCAGTATTGGCATGCTGATTGCTGCTTTGCCGGAAGTGGACGGGATCAGCACGTCGAGCACCATTTGTATAAAGACCATACCTTCAGCAGCAAAGATGCGGCTGCGGCCTTCAACGATGCCTGCCAGATGATTAATCACGGTGTCCAACACCAGACTGTCATGCAAAATGATTTCGACTGCTTTCGCCAGGCCAATCAGCAGCGCAGCTAACATCATGCCTTTCATGCCATCGACAAAAGCCTCGCATGCAATGCGCATAGACATGCGTGCGACGCAGGCGATCAGCATGCCTTCAAAAATATAGAATGCGCCTAATTGGGTATCGCCCCAATGCCATACGCTGGTGCCAATGATCAGCATGACAATGCTGATAGCGACAATTGCCAATACCATGAGGTGTTGTGCGGATAAGCGGGTTTCCCGATTCAGTTCGGTCGGCAGTGTGTAGCCGGTGCGTTTGACATACAGCAAAAGGTAGGCAATACCGATGACCAGATATAAGACAAAAATGATCAGGCGCAGCCCTGCGCCGCTGAGCAATGGCACACCGACTATCGGTTGCGCAATCACTAACGCTAATGGGTTGGTGACCGATGCCAGATAGCCGATTTTAGCGGCAATGGCGACTAACGCCGTGGCAAATAATGGCCCCAGATTTAAGCGTTTTGCCAGTATCAGCATCATGGGAATGATCACCAGATATTCAGAAACCAAACCTAGAAAAGTACTGCCGCAAGCAATCGCCAGCATCAGCACAGGTGTCAGGATATAGACATTGCCTTTAGTTAAATTCAGTAGCCGGTCGATGCCCGCATCGAGTGCGCCACTTTTACGCAGCACGCCAAACATGCCGCCGATGAACATCACCATAAACACTAGCTGTGCACTTTTTGTCAGGCCAACCGGGATGCTGGAAACGGCAGAAAAAATGCTGGCAGGATAGGCATGTTCAGCGGTGCTTTTGGGAGGGTTCGGATTAACTAAAGCGCTGAGGTCGCGATCTTTGTCTATCAAATGAAAGGTGCCGGGAACGACTAATTTTTCATGTCGCTGGAACTCACCGGAATCTAAAACATAGGTTAAGCCGATAGCAATCAGGATAATGAGCAACATCATCGCAACCGGATGCAGCATGCGACTTGTGCCGTGAGATGGTTGATCGTTGGAAGGGGCGGCGGTGGATGTTGCCATTGGAACTCCATGCGGTTTAGCCTCTGTGAAAAAGCATCGTGCAGGCCAGAAAAATGTTGCATTTTTGGCCCGCACGATGGCTATTCGACAGAAGTTTTAATAACAATTACTTAGAATTTATGGCGTATACCAAGCGTGATAGCGTTTTGTGTATTTGCTACGCCTGATGCGCCGCCTACGATACCTGGATTGTACATATTGCTGGCACGCAGATTGGCGTAATAGCTGTAGATATCGGTGCGTTTTGACAGTGCGTAATCTGCTCCGAGATTGATCTGCGTCAAACGTCCTTTGGTGTCGGTGCCAACGAAGCTATAGCGTGATTGCAATACGCTGGTTATCAATTTCCATGTACCGGTGAGTTGGTAGTCTAGACCTAAATCGAATACGTTAGTGCTGTTGTTGTTCGCGCCAGCGGCAGAGAAATAGGAGGTCGGCGCACCAATGGTGCCGGGGGTAAATTTGGTGTCGAAAGATGCTGTGTTACCACCGAAAGTCGCCAGCGGCTGCATGGTTTTCGACCAGGCGCCATAGATTCTAAATGGTCCGGTTTTATAGCTGGAACCTAACATCCATGTTTTGATGCAAGTATCACCAACCTTGCCATGACCAGCTACGCAGGCACCCTGATCGCTAGAAGGATAGGCGGTGCTGCCCAACTTCGATTGCCAATAACCAAAGCCGATACCAAATGGCCCATTGTCGTAATTTGCTCCTAAGCCTATAGATTGACCGCTAGATGTGGAGCCCGCTGCTTCGCCGAAGCCATAAGTAGCGTTGGCAGTGAAACCCGCGATATTTTTTGTGTCATAGCGAATTTGATTATTGGCGCGATTCCCACCTACGCGGTCAAGATTGTTGTCATGTACGCCATTAATGAACAAGCCAAAATCGTAGACACTAGAATAGTAGGTAGCGATTTCGTCGATGAAATCTTTTCTGCGCCCGAGTTGTACCGTACCGTACCCGCCTGACAATCCGACGACGGAAGTACGCCCAAACAGCAAGCCGCCTTGTGTTGAGGCGCCCGTGGTACCAGAGAAGCCGCCTTCCAGAATAAACAGCGCTTTCATGCCGCCGCCTAAATCTTCCACGCCTTTAAAACCGAAGCGCGATTGTTGTAAATCACCGGAGTCGACTCCCAATTTGCTGCCAGTAGCACGCGGAGCGTCAGCACTGGGCGTGGCAATTTTGTTGTTATAACTAATACTGGTGTCGATCAAACCATAAATGGTCACACTGGATTGCGCTTGCGCGATATTCGTTGTTGTGATGGCACAAGCGCCAAGTACGGAAAGTGCTATTAAAGATTTTTTCAAAATGGATATCCCCTCGTTATCAACCTATGGAATGCAGCTAGCGCAAAGGCGTCTATTGTCGAGATCGCCCAGCCGGTTAGTGCAATGTAAGATGGTCTTTGTTTTATCTAATGAAACAAAGTATTGTTGTTTGAAACAATGATAGATTTGAAGAGGGGAATGTGTCAACCGATTTACGTAAGTCATGCAATAAAAAAGCCACTTCCTTTGAAGTGGCTTTTTGGTTTTTGCTGAAACTACTTCGTCAAACTCAACGCTGGCGTTGACTAAATCAAGTAGCTTACTTTGCAACAGTTCCTGCGGTTTTAGTGTTGGGTTTCACCACCACTGTACAAGTCATCCCCGCTGCAAGAGTAATACCATCCGGTACTTTATCAATATGAATGCGCACTGGTACGCGTTGTGCCAGGCGTACCCAGTTAAAGCTAGGATTGACGTTGGCCAGGCCGTTACTGCTGGGGGCGTTGTCACGATCGGTGATACCACGCGCGATGCTGTCGATGTGACCGTTGATGATTTTATCGTTCCCTAACAACTGGATTTCTGCCGGGTCACCGGCTTTCATCAATGGTATTTTATTTTCCTCAAAATAGCCGTAAACCCAGAATGAGCTGGCATCGATCACCGTCATTTTTGGCGCACCGGCTTGCGCATAATCGCCGGGATAGACATTCAGATTAGCGATCCAGCCATCGGCTGGCGCACGGACTTCAGTGCGCGCCAGATTGACTTTGGCGAGGTCGCGTGCGGCTAATGCGGCTTGATAAGTGGCTTGTGCGGAAGAGGCATCTGCGCTGAAATTTTCACGTACCTCGCTGGAAATCACATCGACGTCCAGCGCCGCGCGGCGCGCTGCATCGCGTTGTTTGGCGGAGAGTGCGATTTTATGCTGGGCGACCACCGCTTCAGCTTGTGCCAGCGCATAAGTGTAATTTGCCGGGTCTATTTTCATCAACAGATCGCCTTTATGAACAAAGGCATTGTCGCGTACAGGCACTTCTAACACACGACCGGCAACATCAGAGGCAACCGTGATCACATCGGCACGGACCCGGCCATCGCGGGTCCAGGGTGAGTTCATATAGTGATCCCACAGTTTTTGCGTGAGGATAAAAGCGATGACGACCACGATTAGCGTGATCGCAGCCTTGATAATAATTTTGATGAAGTCAGATAATTTCATAATGAATCCGTTGGAATCTTTGGAGTTTTAGTTTTAAACGGCGTGTAATAACAACCCGCAACTGCTGAAAATACAAAAAAATAAAGCGACCCGAAATAAACCCGGATGCCATACGTAGCGGTACAGATGCAAATGGGACATCAACCAGTCAATGCCGATTTGTACAATGAAGGCGACGATCAACACCAACATTAAAGTCGGCATCAATGCCCCGAAGACGGTAATTTCACGTGGCATGCTGTTCCCCTGATGTGGTGTCGGTGATGATCGTTGATTCCAGTGCATGCGCCAATAAGGCCGTGCGAATCAGATGTAGATTGGCTAAGGTTGGTGCAGTACTTGGCGTGCAGGCGCGAATGGATGTCAGTACTGCGTCCAGCGCAGTATGCAATCGCTCGGCATTAGGACTATCACACAATGCAGCGATGCTTTTCAGGCTGGTTTGCAAGCTGCTCTCTAGCGCAGGCGGAAGAGCAGAGTCGGCAATTTGTTCGCGTAAATGAATCACGGCGCGGCCGATTTCAAATACCGACAATAACCATGCCATTACTTTGCGATCATCTGGATTGGTACTGGAGTGCATAACTGCAAAGCGTCCAACCAGATCGCGTGTGCTGCTTTCAAAATGTGCCAGCAATCCGGGTAGTGGATTTCTGCAGGCATCGACTACCTGTCGTCGCAAGGCGCGTCCTAAACGTAATTTTTCCCAACGGCTGCCAGCCGGGTCGATGATCATATACATGGCGACGGCAATGGTACAGCCAATTAAACCGCCAGTCAGGCCATTCACAAAACCTATAAAGTCATACGAGTAATTATTGTCCACCGACGCATACGTCAGGAAAAACATCAGCATGCCGGCTCCCATGCCAGCATATTGGAGTCGCGTGGTAAGCCAGGTGCCAAACAAAATAAACGGTGCCAAGGCAAAACACAGCATGGTGAAACTGTCTGCATGCGACTCAATAAAATAGGAGCAGATAAAGCCGAGTATCCCACCTAACGCAGCGCCCTTCATAAAGCCGAATACCGTTTTAGTCGGCTCAGGAGATGCAGCAAATAAGGCACTGGCGACAGTAGCAAAAACCACCGCATCCAATCCCGATGGCCAGCCACTGAATATCCAAAAGCAGGAAGAAACGGCAAAGCCGATGCCGGCGCGTAAAGCGGACATCATGACCAGCACGGGGTCGGTGCGATTGACATAATGGGACGGAATTTCCGGCACTGCTTCAAGAGCAAGGTCTATCGTAGTTTGCGCGTCATCAGCGGTACTACTGAAATGCAGAACCGCATTGTGCAGACGCGTATAGATACTTAATTCATCGCTAAAGCGCTGTAGCAATTCACTGGCAGAGTCGAAATCCAATAAAGTATCCGGTTCATGCTCAACCAGTACAAGCGCACGTCTCAATGCCATCAATCGCTGTCCTTGTTGCTGGCGTGATTGCTGCAGAAGTGCCGGGATGCGCGCTTTATCGTTATCCATAATGCGAGTGATCGCGTGGTACTCCATCAACAGGGCATTGAGCATCGTGACATCGCCGTTGTTTTGCAGGCGCTGAAATAATTCGTCGAGCGAATGAAATGTGGTTGAAACGGTCATGAAAGCCGTGTTCAATTGACGCATTCTGTTGTTTTGCAATGGCACCGTAGCGCTTTCAAACGCGGATGACATGCGCAGATTTTCCAGTGCGATGACATCGCCTATCAGCTTGAGCACTACACTACTTTTATCGGTGGTGGGCTCTTTACGCTGTATCAAAACGGAGAAATGGGCAAAACGTTTGCGGAAAGTAGCCAGCACAATTTCGGTTAAATGCTGGGGGAAAATCACGTCACTCACCACGCCTGCGCATAACAAACCTAACATGACTTCAGACAGGCGCGTGGTGGCGATATCGAAAGTCAGATCCGGGTTTAAGGTCGCTGGCAAACCTACGATCACCAAGGTATATCCGGCCAATACAAATGCGTATGACTGGAAATTACGGAAAGTGATGGAACCAGCTGTACACAACGCCATCCAGCAAGCGCCAGCGGTCAAAAACAATACTGGCTCTTGCGGAAATAAAGCGACTAATAAAATCGACACTGCGACACCGATCAGACTACCCAGAAAGCGATAAAAGCCTTTCGCCAGCACTAAGCCGCTGCGCGGTTGCATGACGATGGTGACGGTGATCATTGCCGTGCCGGGCTTGGATAAATCGAACAGCATCGACAAACCCATGGCGAGAAAAATCGCCACCAGCATTTTGAACATATGCAGCAAGGCTGGGATTTGCGCGAGCAGCGCGGCACCGACAGTATTTTTTAGACGATGGTACCAGCCGTCGCGGGGTATCGCGCTGTCCATCATGGCGCCGGTTTAGCGATAGCAGCACTGGCTACTGTTGGCAAATCATCGCCTAAACCGCCACCTAATGCCTGCATTAATTGCGCCCACGCAGCGAGATAGGCAGCGCGTGCCTGTGCGACATGCTGTTGCTCCTGCAAGAGTGTGATCTGGGCGTGAATGACATCGAGGTAGGGAGTCAGGCCCGCTTTAAATCCGCGTTGTGCCAGGTCAAACGTTTTTTGCGCTAAACCTAAAGCCTGTTCAGATTGTTCGCGCTGTAGTTGCAGCGATTTTAATTTAACGCATTGATCGGCGACGCTTTGCAAGGCCTGCAATAGCGCGCCGTTATAACCCTCAATTGCTGCATCGAGTTGCGCGGTTTGCGAACTGAGATTGGCGCGTAGACGGCCACCATCAAAAATTGGTAATGAAATCGCCGGTCCGGCACCGCGCACGGCAGAGACGCTATTGATAAATTGGCTTAAGCCGATAGATTCAAAACCGATGAAGGCAGACAAATTAATATTCGGGTAAAACGCCGCTTTAGCGACATCGATCTGCTTACCCAACGCCTCAACCCGCCAGCGCTGAGCAATCACGTCAGGGCGACGGCCGATTAATTCTGCTGGGATGTTGCTTGGCAAACTAATGGGCAATGACGTATTTTGTCCAGTCGCCGCGATCTTCACGGCCAATGATGGCCGTTTTATCGCATCACCTGCAGAGGGACCTTGGCCAGTTAACGTGGCGAGCTGGTTGCGCAACAACGCGATAGATTCATCGACTTTTTCAATAGTGCTGCGTGCTGACGGCAGGTTGGTTTCTGCTTGGCTTACTTCCAGATTGGTACCGATGCCTGCTTTCAACCGGCGATGCGCAATGCTGGCGATGGCTTGTTGTTGTTCCAATGCTGCCGTGGCGAGGTCACGCATCACATACTGGGTAGCAAGCTGTAAATAGGCATTGACGATGGTCGATTCCAGGCTCAATTGTGCGGCGCGTGCTTCGGCACTGCCGACGTGAACGGTATCGAGCGCCGCTTCCAGAGTATTGCGGTCTTTGTCCCAGAGATCCAGATCGTAGCTGGCTCTGATGTAAGCCCCGTTACTGGTATTGTAGGTGCCCCCTAATGGCGGTGGATATAAACCGTCGCTGGTAAATAATTCACGGGTAACGGATGCTTCCGCACCGACTTTTGGCAAGGTCGCGGATTTGGCGATATCGGTCATAGCAGTGGCTTGCCGGATACGCGCCTGGGCGACTTTTAGCGTAGGACTGTTAGCAATCGCTTCGGAAATCAGGTGATCTAGTTGCGGGTCGCGATAAGCTTGCCACCATGTAGCGGTTGGCCAGACAGCATCAATCCTGGCGGCCTTCATGGCGGCGCTGCTTTCCAGAGCACGGCCATCTATGCTATGACCGTCGCTCATTGTGGACTGTGGATTGATGCCAGAAAAACTGGCACATCCGCCCAATATCAGCGCACAAATCAGCGCGCCGGCGCGCTCCACAGTTAAGCGGGATACAGAAACGCGATGATGCGTGGCTGAAGGGAAAACCTGCATAGAAAACCTTTGTTGAAGACGCATTGTTGTCTGTTTATATGATAGGCGTACAAACTGAAAAAAACCAACTGCCTTCCAAATTATTGGATTCAGTTGGTTTCTGATGAAAGCCCGGCAGTATTATGGACTATTCGACCACAAATCTTTGCGGTCGTAAGTTAAACCCGTCTTATTCGCCGTGATTAACTGGTGCTGTTTTGTTGCTGTTTTCTTCTGCAATCTGCGCTTTCGTGAGCTTCGATGTCGTTTCCAGGATTGGATAGACAGTATCAACCTGGTTAAGCAGGCCGGCTTTTTGTGCCTGTACTACTTCGGCACGAACTTCGGCGCGTGTTTTGGTCGATTTGAAAGGTACGTTAGGTGGGTAAGGCATTTCAGCGAAAGCGCTGCCTGCAAAGGACAAAACCACTAAACTGGCAAGTAATTGTTTGGTAAATTTGGTATTCATGAGTTATTTCTCCGCAAAATGAGGATGGTGTGCGGGCTAGTCAGATATCGCAAAATGCGCCCGTCGGATCCTGCTCTGATGCGCAAAAGTGAGTTTTCCGCATTGACGAAGAGAAGTTTAATGCACTGCACCATCATCAATAAACAGTACGAATAACAATTGATTATTGCTTAAACAGGAATAATCAATGGAAAACCTACAAATTTATCGCGAAAATTTCAGGTAATAGTATTCGCCAGGCGAGTGCGGCGCTGACGTTGAAAATGGCTGTAAGCCAGTATCAGCGACGCCAATTGCAAGAGTGCACAGAAGTAAAACGGTGCCCCTATGCGCCAATCGCCCTTCGGCAAGTGCGAGACGACCCCTAATAAAGGCGCGCCTATCATAGGAGCCATAATTGCCATCATGCTATTCAGTGAGCTGACAGCGCCCAATGTTTTACCTTGGCTATGAGAATCGGCAGCGCTTGAAATAATACTTTGTATCGATGAGGTAACAGTCAGGCCAAACACATTAACGAAAATGATGGCATACATCATCCAGCCTTGACTCGCTGCACCCCACAATGCAAATGCAATTGACGACGAGATCAGCCCGATGACGGCCAATCGTTGTGGAGAAAAGCGCTTGAGCAGGCGTCCCAACAGCACACCTTGTACCAACACGGACATGACACCAACCGCCGCCAGCGACCAGCCATTTTGCTGAGGTCCCCAGCCAAATTTGAAGGTTGTGTATAGCACCCAGCTGCTTTGCAATACAAATTGCGCCAGCCCACTACAGGCAATCACAGCGACTAAAGGACCGACAGTTTTCAGTTGCGACAGCGCCTTCAAGGAGGCGAAAGGATTGATGTTTTTCCATACGAACGGACGGCGACGGTCTGCCGGCAACGATTCAGGAAGTACGAAATAGCCGTACAACAGATTAATCAAAGACATGCAGCCGGCTGCATAAAAGGGCAAACGCAAATTGATGCCACCCAATAATCCGCCCATGATGGGACCGATAATGAAACCTAAACCGAACATCGCGCCCAGCATGCCAAAGCGCTTGGCACGATCTTCAGGCGCGGTGATATCGGCCACATAGGCGTTGGCTACGGCGACATTGGCTTGCATCGCACCGCCCACCAAACGCACCACGAGCAGCATCCACAACGCTGTGGAAAGAGCCGTCGCAAAGAAGTTCAAGCCTAGACCGCAAAAACCGATCAGTAATACCGGGCGACGGCCATAAGCATCGGACAGTGCGCCAAGTATCGGCGACCCAAAAAAATTGGCAATACCGAAAGTAAAAGCGACTACGCCATACCAAAACGCCTGATCCGCTTGTGAACCAGTGAAATTGCCAACCAGTACCGGCAGCACTGGAATAATCAAACCAATGGAGATCATGTCGATTAATACAGTCAACATGATGAAGCGCATGGCAGCGGTGCGACCTTGCTTGATGCTGGAGGAGGGATTCGTCACGTGCGTTATTCTTTTGATTAGATAGGATTTACGTGGGTACAAAGTACGGTTAGCACTGCATTCATGGTGAGCTGCTTAACATAAATACTATAGGTTAATGGGGAGTAAGAAGGTTGAGAGATTTTAATCGAGAGTAGAATTTCTTATCGCTTATCCGGCATATTTTTGTTATTGTAGTTTGCAGATGGTATCTCAACCACTAGGAGACATAAATGGAAATGAATTTGATAGAAAAATTTGACGTTAAACTTAAAAACACGTCTGAGACATTTCCTCATCAGGTAGAAGTGTATGAAGAACTGATAGAGGCTGCAGATCCGTCCATAACGGCATTGTTGGCCAGCCAGCATCTGGGACCACGTCAATATCGTCTTTCTGATGGGCGCAAATTAAAGCCGCTCTCCGATACAAAATTTATCATTGAGTCAACAGGTGAAGAGCTTCATCAACTTTAATTGGTATAAATTAAATCTTCATTAAAAAAGCGTGGACATAATGTTTGTGTCCACGCTTTTTTGATTTTACGTATTTCCATTCGTATTTCCATTCATTATCAACTTATTCCAGTCGCCAGACATACTGCATTTTGGTCCACGATTCTTGTGGTTTACCATCAACAGTCCCTGGTTTGAATGAACATTGGGAGAGCGCACTCAGCGCGGCTCTGTCCAGAGCATGAGAACCGCTGGAGTGATCGACGCGCGATTCAATTACCTTGCCTTGTGCACTGACCAGAAATGCCAGCGTTACCGTGCCTTGCTCTTCATCTTGCAATGATTGTCGTGGGTATTCCGGTTTCACGCAGGTACTCGATACGGCCGTTGCCGGGGTCGCGGCTTTATGCGCTTCTTCTGGCTTGGCGTTAGCCACCGGTTGATCATTTGATGGTGGTGGCAAGTCGTGGGTAGGAGGTGCGTCGTGCGTTACCGCAGAAATGACATCCTTTTGTGGTTGTACCTGCACTTTGACTTCCGGCGGCGGCACATACGGCGGCGGTGGCGCTTTTGTCTTAGGCTCTACGGTTTTCTCCACCTTCGGTTTGGGTGGTGGTGGAGGCTTGGGGGGGATCACTTCCGGGACTATGGTGGCGATGACCGGTTGTTGGATTACCTCAACGACCTTGCGCGCCAATCCAGTCAGCAGCGCGTAAATAATCAGCACATGCAATAGAATGACCGCGACGATTCCGGTAATATTTCGTGAGGGGCTCTCCCCATTTTCCGCGAAGTCCATACAACGCCTCCTGTAAATTCACCTGACATTTCTGACATTAGGGCAACTTAAAGTACGGTGATGATGTGCGTGGATACTCTTATTATGGCTTCATTTTGCCTTATTTTTGCGCAAATTTATTCCTTTGAGGGAAATATTTTTTCCGAATATTTTGATCAGATACTTAAAATTGCGGAGTGGGAGGAACCGTTCAATGGGCTCATTAAACGCAACGCGTCATTCCCGCGAACGCGGGAATCCATGTTGAGATCGCAACTTGGATCTCCGCGTTCGCGAGGATAACGGATTCCTCAATATTGAGCGTTGAACGATTCATCCGCGGAATCAATTGCCAGATGACTCGATAATTCCACCACCCAGACAAACATCGCCGTCATACAGCACGGCAGATTGCCCAGGCGTCACTGCCCATTGCGCGGCATCGAAATTGAGCGAGAAATTGCCTGCCTCTGCATTAAACTGACAAGCCATATCGGCTTGTCGATAACGTGTTTTGGCAGATAATTGCCCCGGCTCCGGATGGATGCCAGCAACCCAGCTGGTTTGTCCGGCTTGTAAGTTGGATGACAGTAACCAGGGATGATCATGGCCTTGCACGATGTACAAAGTATTGTTGGCGACGTCTTTTCTGGCGACGTACCAGGGATCGCTATCACCATCGCTGTTTTTGTGCGACTTCATACCGCCTATGCCAATACCTTTGCGTTGCCCCAATGTGTAAAAACTCAAGCCCACGTGTTCGCCGACGATATCGCCGCTATCGGTTTTCATCGGTCCAGGTTGATACGATAAATAGCGATTCAAAAATTCACGGAAAGGGCGTTCGCCGATAAAACAAATGCCGGTAGAGTCTTTTTTCTTCGCGTTTGGCAACTGTATCTGCTCAGCGATTTTGCGTACTTCGGTTTTGGGGATTTCACCCAATGGGAATAAGGTTTTGGATAACTGCGCCTGATTCAGGCGATGTAAAAAATAACTTTGATCTTTGCTGGCATCGACCGCTTTCAATAACTCAAAATTGCCTGCGGCCGCTTGCCGTACGCGTGCGTAATGGCCGGTCGCGATAAGATCTGCGCCTAAATGCATGGCATGATCGAGAAAAGCTTTGAATTTAATTTCCGCATTGCACAACACATCGGGGTTCGGAGTGCGACCAGCCTGATATTCGCGCAAAAATTCGGCAAATACACGATCTTTATATTCCGATGCGAAATTGACAGCTTCGATATCAACACCAATGACATCGGCGACACTGACTGCATCGATCCAGTCCTGACGGGTGGAGCAATATTCGTCGTCGTCATCGTCTTCCCAGTTTTTCATGAACAGGCCGATGACTTCATAACCTTGTTGTTTAAGTAACCAGGCTGAGACCGATGAATCAACGCCGCCGGACATGCCGATCACTACGCGTTTTTTAGACATGGTGTCCCCCGACCACGCTGGGATCTGTTTTTAAAAATGACAGCGGCACACGATGGTCGCGCAAATAGTCATCGATACATTCTAATACTTGCGGACTGCGCAGATTCGGGCAGCATGCCACTTCATCGCGTGACATCCACAGCACGCGCAGGATGCCATGATCAAGCGCCTGATCATATTTTTTACCCAGTTCGCCACAAAATGCAAAGCGCAAATACGTCACGGTTTTGCCAGTGCGTTTAGACACGTAGCGCGCCATGTAGGTACCTACTAATGCTTTAGGAATGAATTCAAAAGCGGTTTCTTCCAAAGTTTCACGTATCACGGCTTGCACTAACGATTCCAGTGGCTCCAGATGTCCCGCCGGTTGATTGATACGGATGCCATCACTGGTTTCTTCTTCGATCAGTAAAAAACGTCCGTCGCGTTCAATAATGGCCGCGACTGTGACGGAAGGTTTCCATACGTCGGTCATACATTCCTCAGATACTTGAAAAGGCTGCACAGATGAAGCACACAACGGCAGCCGAATCCGCTATTTTAACTTGCCTCGGGAATTTCGCTCACTGTCAGTTGTGACGGGATGCCAATGTTGTTATTGAGCCATGTTTCATCGCTAGACACTATTACCTAAATTACTACGCATCGGTGCCAGATGCGCTGCGATATCAAATTTTCCGTGTAATATTCCACAAACTTTTATTTCCCCAGCATTGCTACGTATTCTTTTCCATATATAAAAAACGGGAGAATCATCATGAAAATCGGCATTCCCGCCGAAACGCGCTCTGGCGAAACCCGGGTTGCGGCGACACCAGAGACGGTCAAAAAACTGGTCAGTGCCAAACATCAAGTCGTGGTGCAGGCTGGCGCAGGCATTTTATCCAGCATTACTGACGAAGCCTATAGTGCAGCAGGAGCGCAGATCGTCGATGCTGCCACGGCGTTTGGGGCCGAAACGGTACTCAAGGTGCGGGCACCGAATGCCGATGAGCGTTCATTGATGAAAGTAGGTACAGTTGTCATCGGGATATTGAATCCTTTTGATGCGGATAATATTGCATTAATGGCAAATCATGGTTTGACCGCATTTGCTTTAGAGGCGGCGCCACGTACCACCCGAGCGCAATCTATGGACGTATTGTCATCGCAAGCCAATATTGCCGGTTACAAGGCGGTATTAATGGCGGCCAATACCTACCAACGTTTTATGCCGATGTTGATGACCGCCGCTGGGACTGTAAAAGCTGCGCGGATGTTGATCATGGGTGCAGGGGTTGCGGGTTTGCAGGCCATTGCGACTGCAAAACGACTGGGTGCCGTGATTGAAGCTTCAGATGTGCGTCCTGCGGTGAAAGAGCAAATCGAATCGCTGGGTGCGAAATTTCTCGATGTACCTTTTATCACCGATGAAGAAAAAGAGATCGCGCAAGGCGTTGGTGGCTATGCGCGGCCTATGCCAGCCGATTGGATGCGACGTCAGGCTGAATTGGTGCATGAACGTGCCAAACAAGCGGATATTATTATTACCACCGCATTGATACCTGGCCGTAAAGCGCCGGTGTTGATTAGTGAAGAAACCGTGAAAGCGATGAAACCGGGTTCCGTCATTTTGGATATGGCGGTTGATCAGGGCGGAAATTGCCCATTGTCCGAAGCCGGCAAGACCGTTATCAAACACGGCGTACACATTATTGGCGAAGGTAATCTGGCGGCGCTGGTGGCTGCCGATGCCTCAGCATTATATTCACGCAACGTACTCGACTTTCTCAAACTGATCGTGAATGCAGACGGTGGGTTGGTGATTAATCGTGACGACGATATTGTTGCTGCTACCTTGCTATGCAGTGGCGGCGAAGTACTACGTAAATAAGTAAGCTCAGTAAGTTGCGCAAAGAAGTTACATCATTGAGTGATGAAATTAAGTGACGAAACTTCGTTGCGCAAATAAAGATTTAATTTAATTTCAAGCAGGAGAAAAAATATGCAACGCATCATGTTACGCGCCAAAATCCATCGTGCCACCGTTACGCAAGCCGATCTGCACTACGAAGGTTCATGCGGTATCGATGAAGATTTATTGGATGCTGCTGATATTCGTGAGTTTGAAAAAATCGAACTCTACAACGTTAACAATGGTCAGCGTTTTTCAACCTATGCCATTCGCGGTAAACGCGGTAGCGGTGAAATTTCCCTCAACGGCGCAGCAGCGCGTTGTGCACATCTGGGCGATTTGCTGATCATCTGTACATACGCGCCATTGACAGATGAAGAAGCCAAATCCTATGTGCCGAAAGTGGTGTTTGTGGATGACAACAATCACATCACCGGCATGAAGACCATCTAAGCAGTTTTCTATACTTCGCCGTTTCATTCCTCTCCCGCAGGCGGAAAGGGTTAGGTGAGGGTAGTTGCAGACCACGGTTTTATTGGTATTTATTGATACCTCAGGACTTGATAATCACATTCATACCGACCCTTCTTCCATCTACGGAAGAAGGGTTAAAGCGAAGGTTTTCTCATAAGGGGAAATGTATGGAAGTAACGCACACCATCACCAATCTGATCATTTTCGTATTGGCCATTTACGTCGGTTACCACGTCGTCTGGACTGTGACACCAGCGTTGCACACACCATTGATGGCGGTGACGAATGCGATCTCGGCCATTATCATCATCGGAGCGATGCTGGCAGCCGGATTGACTGAAGGTATTGTCGGCCAAGTAGCTGGCACGTTGGCTGTGGCACTGGCGGCGGTCAATGTTTTCGGTGGCTTCCTGGTGACCCAACGTATGTTGGAAATGTTTAAGAAAAAAGAGCCTAAAGTCAAAGCAGATGCGGCGAATGGTAATAACAAAGGAGTGCACTGATGAGTATGAATACAGTGACACTGTTATATCTGATTGCTTCGGTCTGTTTTATTCAAGCCTTAAAAGGGCTTTCGCATCCTTCTACTGCACGTCGTGGTAACACCTTCGGTATGGCCGGTATGGCACTGGCCGTGGTGACGACAATCGCGCTGATATTCAAGTTGAAAGCCGAGTCGCACGGTGCAGGATTGGGTTTCTGGTTGGTGGCAGCTGGTGTAATCGTTGGTGGCAGCATTGGCGCATTATTAGCCAAGCGGGTCGAGATGACCAAGATGCCGGAACTGGTCGCAGCGATGCATTCCTTGATTGGTTTGGCAGCGGTGTGTATCGCAGTCGCTGCAGTGTCTGAGCCTTGGGCATTTGGTATCGCAGCGCATGGCGAAGCACTGCCATTTGGTAATCGTATCGAACTATTTATCGGCACTTTTGTTGGTGCAATTACTTTTTCCGGCTCGGTGATAGCGTTCGGAAAACTGTCTGGGAAATATAAATTCCGCTTGTTTCAGGGCGCGCCAGTCAGCTTCAAAGGACAGCACTTTATTAACCTGGTGCTCGCCGTTGCGATGATAGGTTTCGGTATTATTTTCGTTCTGACACAATCGTGGTTGCCATTTATTTTGATGGCTATCATCGCGTTTGTATTGGGTGTGTTGATCATCATTCCAATCGGCGGTGCGGATATGCCGGTAGTGGTATCAATGCTCAATAGTTATTCCGGGTGGGCGGCAGCCGGGATTGGTTTTTCACTGAATAATGCCATGTTGATTATTGCCGGTTCACTGGTCGGATCAAGCGGTGCGATTCTGTCTTACATCATGTGCAAGGCTATGAACCGTTCGTTCTTCAACGTGATACTGGGCGGTTTTGGTGGTGATCCTGCCGCGGCGACTGCGGGTGGAGCGAAAGATCAACGACCTGTGAAATCTGGCTCTGCCGATGATGCCGCATTCCTGATGGGGAATGCGGAAACCGTCATCATCGTTCCAGGCTATGGTCTGGCTGTGGCGCGCGCACAGCATGCTTTGAAAGAGTTGACCGAGAAACTGACGCACAAAGGCATCACCGTCAAATACGCGATTCACCCGGTCGCCGGTCGTATGCCGGGTCATATGAACGTGTTACTGGCCGAAGCGGAAGTGCCATACGATCAAGTATTTGAGATGGAAGATATCAATAGTGAATTCGGTCAGGCCGATGTGGTGTTGGTGTTGGGTGCGAATGACGTAGTCAATCCAGCGGCCAAAGATCCGAAATCGTCCATCGCCGGAATGCCGATTCTGGAAGCCTATAAAGCCAAAACGGTGATCGTCAACAAACGTTCCATGGCAGCCGGTTATGCGGGCCTGGATAACGAATTGTTCTACATGGATAAAACCATGATGGTCTTTGGTGATGCGAAGAAGGTGATTGAAGATATGGTCAAGGCAGTCGAATAAGCCGATATTTTTCGGGGCCTCACCAAAAAAAAGCGTGCCGAATAAAATCGGCACGCTTTTTTGTTTGAGCGATACGAAATTATTGTCGTTGATAAGTACTTTCCTTATCGGGCGCACCACTGAAATCACTCCCGATCGCATACAGAGAAAGCATCATGCGATTTGCATCATAGCTTCTGGATAGGACAATACGACTGACAGGGACATCATTAATGACGCATTTGCTGCGCCGATCGAGTTGTAGCTCGATGATATTGTCATTGCTCGATACTACTGTGTGATTGACATGTCGACAGCCAGAAGCGTCTATGGTTTTGGCAGCAATCGAAATGGCCTCTCCAGGCGCTGCAATATATTCAGCATCCGGTGATTCCAAAGCGGTGTCCGCTTCCCATTTTCCTTGTCCCCAATCGGGCATGGAAAAACCAGAGAGTGTCACAGAAGATACCGGGGATGCGAGCAAACTAGGGAAAACATCGCGCGCCATTTTTCTGGTCAGGCTAATTTTCAGATGGTTGGAGTTCAGAGCGGAACGTACCGTGGTGGCGTGAATCGCTTTGCCGTCCAGGATGATGGACAATTCTTGGTTCGATGTGTCATCACTAATCTCCGTCAGACGCTTTTGTGCTTCGGGTGTCAGTGTGACATCCAGGATCACAAAGTCGCGACCAACATACGCCTGATCTTTGATATTGAGATTGATTTCGTCAAAATCACGTTGCGATGAAAAGTGTATTTCGGCTGCATGCAGTGTGGTTACGGCTAATGCGCCACATAAACAAAACAGCGAACATCCCCATACTTTCCATCTTGCCAACATCATCATCCCCTTGTAATACATAAAATAAACGACACATCTTTGCAATTATTTCGATATTACACAAGAGGTATTAATTCTTTGGATTTCCACTAAAGAGTTAAAAGGGCAGAGGTATATAATAATTGCTTTATTTAACACAAAATCACATAAGTTTTGTTTGCCTTGTATTGCGTAGTTCGTAATGAATTTACGCCAATTGTTAATTCATATTGTTCTACAATGCCGCAGGAGACATTACGAATTATTAAAAAGGACGTGATATATGAGCCTGGCAGCCACGCAATCTACAACAAGCAGCATTGATCCGCATGACACACGCAAAAGGATTTTTGCGATTGTCGGGGCATCATCCGGAAATCTAGTGGAATGGTTTGACTTTTACGTTTATTCTTTTTGTGCGATTTATTTCGCCCCCGCTTTTTTCCCGCATCAAAATCCCACCGTACAACTTTTGCAAACCGCTGGCGTGTTCGCTGCTGGTTTTCTGATGCGACCTATTGGCGGTTGGTTATTCGGTCGAATTGCCGATCGTCGCGGCCGTAAAACGGCGATGATGATTTCGGTGTTGATGATGTGCGGCGGCTCATTGCTGATCGCATGTTTGCCTACCTATGCAATGATTGGTGTGGCTGCCCCCTTACTATTATTACTGGCGCGCTTGCTACAAGGTCTATCGGTGGGCGGCGAATACGGCACCAGCGCGACTTACATGAGTGAAGTGGCGTTGAAAGGTCGACGTGGATTTTTCGCTTCTTTTCAATATGTGACGTTGATCGGTGGTCAATTATTAGCAGTGTTGGTGCTGGTGATTCTGGAGCAACTTCTGACGACCGAGCAGTTGAAAGAATGGGGCTGGCGTATTCCGTTTGTGCTTGGTGCATGCACGGCGCTGATTGCCTTGTATTTACGTCGTTCTTTGAATGAAACATTGAGTGCTGATGCGCGCAAAAACAAAGAGGCAGGGACGCTGGCCGGGCTGCTGAAGCACAAGGGAGCATTTTTGACGGTGGTCGGATTTACCGCGGGTGGATCGCTGATGTTTTATACCTTCACCACGTACATGCAAAAATACTTGATCAATACCGCTGGCATGCCCGCTAAAACAGCCAGTGTGGTGATGACCTGTGCTTTATTTGTCTACATGGTTATCCAACCCTTATTCGGCGCGTTATCAGACAAAATTGGCCGTCGTCATTCGATGATCATCTTCGGCATTTTCGCCACACTCTGCACTATGCCCGTCTTGCACACTTTGGCGGAAACCCAGAATCCTTATGCCGCTTTTGGCTTGATTATGCTGATGCTGGTCATCGTCAGTTTTTATACATCGATAGGCGGGTTGATCAAGGCAGAAATGTTTCCGGCCGAAGTACGCGCTTTAGGTGTCGGCTTATCGTACGCGATCGGTAATGCCATCTTCGGTGGTTCAGCGGAATTCGTTGCATTGACATTGAAATCCAAAGGGATGGAATCTAGTTTTTATTGGTATGTCACAGTGTTGGCAGCGATTGCTTTACTGGTTTCAATTTATATGCGCGATCCGAGCAAAGAAGGTTATTTGCGGGACGAGCCATGATGCGCTAAATGCACCTTATTGCTTGAGTTTACATGTGTAAATAAAAAGGGCTTACATTTCTGTAAGCCCTTTTTTGCATGACAACTTGGCGACTTCGGCTGGAGTACGCCGAATAACTCTTAGTGCCAACCTTTATGCCAACCGTATTGTGGATGATGCCATCCCCAACCGTAGTGAGGATGGTAGGCCCAAACATAACCTGGACCAGGTATAGCGTAAGTTGGCGCCACATACACCACACCCGGAGGCGCTGAGTAGAGCGGATGTACAGCAGGTGGTGTCACCACGCAGCCACCCAGAGAAGAAAGCGCCAGGATGGCGGCTGGGATAAATATTGCAATTTTCATGATGTTATGGGTCCTCATGGGTGAGTATTTCAATTCAATTTCAAGTAAAAACTCAAAATAAACAGAAAAACACTAGTTAATCGTCTTTGCTATGCACTTAACGCAGTGGGGCGCCGGAATGATGACAGAGAAGTTGTATGTTTCTGTAACGTAAGTAATTATTTTTTTCTGGAGCAGATCAAAAAATGATGAATTGGATAGTTAGCCGGGCCTGAGCGCTGTTTCGGTCTCTTGATTGAAAAGGCTTTGATGTCCCAATCTCAGTTTGGACATCAAGCTTAGAGTTGTCAGTGCGAAATGAGATTTGCACAACAAAGTCGCTTCGAACTACCTGCGTACCAATATTTGTGTCAACGTCAACCGCACGCATCAATTCATGCAAAGCCCGCATGAATAAAATAAGAGTGCGCATTGGACGAAGAAGAACTGGGACACTTATAGTGCTATTCGATGCCAGCGGACGCTCTGCCGAACTTGGTTTTTGCCGAGGATATATTCTAGACGGAGTCTTTCTGGCAACTATTTGCGTAATGATCGATATTCAAAGAGATACGAGCTAAATTAGAATCTGGTATTTCGATCGACGATATAACGATCGTCATTTTGGAAGAGTGAAGACGCAGTTATCGCAGTGACGATGTGTATGATTTCTTAAAAGGGTTAAAGCTAATGTCGAAATATCCGAATCTACTTGCTCCATTGGACCTTGGGTTCACTACGCTGCGGAACCGAGTGTTGATGGGTTCCATGCATGTGGGTCTTGAAGAAGAGGAGAACGGCTTCGAACGAATGGCTGCCTTTTACGCCGAGCGCGCTAAGGGAGAGGTGGGCCTGATCGTCACCGGAGGTGTCGCGCCGAACGAAGCGGGCCGTCCGTTCCCGATTGGTGCCAAGTTGAATACCGAGGAAGAAGTCGCCCAACATCGCCTGATAACGGAAGCGGTACATGCGGAGGATGGGAAGATTGCGTTGCAAATCCTGCATTTTGGCAGATATGCATATCACCCCGATCTGGTTGCGCCAAGCGCATTGCATGCACCGATTTCGCCATTCCTTCCACGAGAACTATCGCACGCAGATATTTTGGAAACAATTGAGGACTACGTTCGCTGTGCATGTCTGGCACAAAAAGCCGGTTATGACGGTGTAGAAATCATGGGATCGGAAGGCTATCTGATCAACGAATTTATCGCGGCTTGCACCAACAAGCGTACCGATCAATGGGGCGGGAGCTATGCTAACCGAATCAAATTTCCTATCGAAATCATTCGGCGAGTACGCGAAGGAGTTGGCAAAAATTTCATTATCATCTATCGCCTTTCCATGCTTGATCTGGTCAACGAAGGATCTACCCTGGATGAAGTAATTGAATTGGCCAAGGAAATTGAAAAGGCTGGCGCGACGATCATCAATACCGGCATCGGCTGGCATGAAGCGCGTATCCCGACGATTGCCACTTCGGTACCGCGCGCTGCGTACGCATGGGTCACACAACGACTAAAAGGTGCGGTATCGATTCCGCTGGTGGCAACGAACCGAATCAATACGCCAGAGGTCGCAGAGCGGGTATTGGCTGAAGGTTGTTCAGACATGATATCGATGGCGAGGCCATTCCTGGCTGACCCCTTGTTTGTCAAGAAGGCGGCAGAGGGGCGTGCCGATGAAATCAATACCTGCATCGGTTGCAATCAGGCTTGCCTGGACCATGTTTTCGGCGGGAAGATAACGTCTTGTCTTGTCAATCCGCGTGCTTGCCACGAAACGGAACTGAATTATCTGCCAGCTTCAACGATTAAGAAAATTGCTGTGGTAGGTGCCGGTCCGGCAGGACTCAGTTTTGCCACAGTAGCTGCAGGGCGTGGACATAAGGTGACCTTGTTCGACGCGGCCAGCGAAATCGGTGGACAATTCAACATCGCGAAGCAGATACCAGGCAAAGAGGAATTTTACGAAACGATACGCTATTTCAAAAAACAAATCGATATTTCCGGCGTAACTTTGAAATTGAACCATCGCGCTTCGGCGGACCAATTGGCAGCAGACGGTTTCGACATGGTTATCTTGGCGACAGGTATCGTACCGCGGACGCCGCCGATTCCGGGGATCGACAATCCGAAGGTGTTGAGTTATCTGGATGTGCTGCGCGACAAAAAGCCGGTTGGTAAATCGGTTGCTATTATTGGCGCTGGCGGCATCGGTTTTGATACAGCGGAATATCTGACCAGCGAGGGCGTGAGTCCGAGTGTCGATGTTCGCAAATTCCTCGATGAATGGGGTATTGATGAAACGATCAGTAACCCTGGCGGTATCAAAAAGGCCCATGTCGGCGCATCACCGCGCAAGGTCTATCTGTTACAACGGAAAACCAGCAAAGTTGGCGATGGCCTGGCAAAGACCACAGGCTGGATACGCCGGACAGTGTTGAAACATAAACGCGTCGAAATGATCTCCGGCGCTACCTACGAACGTATCGACGACATCGGCCTGCATATTTCCATAGGTGGAGTACCGATGGTTCTTGAAGTAGACAATATTGTGATTTGCGCAGGCCAGGATTCTCAGCGGGCTCTACAGCAGCAACTGGCGTCTTTGGATATCAATTCGCATTTGATCGGCGGAGCGGACAAAGCGTTGGAATTGGATGCGAAGAGGGCAATTGATCAAGGAGCGCGATTGGCTGCGACTGTTTAGTTGATCTGAAACATTGACGAAGACCGGAAAAGTCCTCGATCAATTGATGCAGGGCAGAGCGATGAGTAGATATCAACTCATGGCTCTGTCCCGTTAAGCGCATTACGCGGCGTTCTAACGCATCGACGTGTTGAATATTAAGAGACTGGTATTGAACTCATGCGCATGATTTACATAGGATCGCCAAGATAGAAAATATCGATGCGATGTTTTTTGTCGATTAATTTTATGCGTAGTCAGGGCAAATTAGCCCAGTTGAGCGACGGATGCACGCCCAGCTAAAAATTTGAATTCCCCTCGTTGACGAAACAAAAACGTTTGACAACGTATTCGTATGAAATGCAATTTCGACATGGTTTTTCGTACAGTTTATCAGCCTCAAATCGACTGAAATTTGACCATCTGGCACTCTGCCGAAAAAACTGTTCTCCATCGAAAGCTGCACCAATGCTCATTCTCAATACGCATTGGATAAATTCCGCCGGTTTGTACCTGAGTCCCCATCAAGAAAAATCGACAGATGCGCTGGACTGCAGCGGACGATTGTGGGAGTATCCTCAAACAAAAAAAATATCCGAGACAAGCATGTGTTCGCCACAGGTGTTGACACCATGCTACCCATCTATACGACCGTCAACGCGGTTGTCCAGCGAACATGATTAACATCAATCACATCTACGCGTTTCTCGAATTAGTGGAGCAATGTAATTTCAACTCGGCTGCCGAGAAACTGCATATTACGCAATCGGGGCTGTCGCGCAAAATTAGTGCAATCGAGGAACGCGTCAACCAGCGACTCTTCGAACGCACCACGCGTTTCGTGCGTCCCACTTGGGCCGCGCTGACGCTGGCGCGGCACTGGCGTGAAGCGATCTCGCACTACCAGGCCGGACTTGCTGAGATCGGCGCTTCTGACTCTGACCTTGCCGGACCGTTCGTGATTGGCGTGAGCGCCACCTCGCGGCACGGCGAGTGGCAGCAATTGAGTGACATATTCAGCAAAACGTTCCCCAACGTGCATGCCCGTATCGAATCGATGCCGTCGCAAGACGTGATGTTTTACGTCCGTAACGGCGATCTGGATGTGGGATTCTGTGGTGGCCCTATCGCCGAAGATAGTCTGGGAGTGATTCCCATCGAACAGATCCGATATCGGGCCTTGTTGTCGGACAAGCATCCACTGGCGTCGCGCGGTTCGCTGACAATGGCAGACCTGCGTGGTGCGTCGTTGAGCCTCGTCAGTGCCGGAACTTGGCCAATCGTGCGCGAGAACCTTAATGCATTTCTGGGGCAGCAAGGGATGCTCGATGCCGTTGCGTATGAAACCAACTTCATCGACCTGATCCTCAAGGACATCCTCGACAGCGACCACATCGGTATCCACCCCCTGGCGAAGAATCACTTGCTACCAAGAGGCGTGACGCTATGCGATATCGACGACTTGCTGTTAACCCTGGAGAACGTATTCATCTGGCGGAAATCCACTACATCACCCATCATCCGGAGTATGGTCAGCATGGTGAGGCGGCACCTCAGTGACGCAGTACCGGCGCTTTGAACGCCGGCTCCGGAAGCGGGCTCTAATCATTGTACATTTTAGCTGTAGCGTGTATGCCTTTGCTAATCAGCCTTTCAAGCTTCAGAGGCTCTTCCGGTTCCAATGGGACGACGTATTTTTCCATCGCCCATTGGCACCAAGATGACTCGCTACGGGAAGTGAGAGTTCAGTGAAGCCTACGCCAAAGCATTGCGCGCGGAGCGAGTTTCCGCTAGTTCCGACTGCGAACGCCGCATCATGAAGATGAGCGACATAAGGGCATAAGCCCCTATCGGTAAGGCAAGGTAGACACCCAGAAGCGCGCCGTGAGTGGCGGGATCAGTTGCGTTGGCAGGCTTGAATCCCAACCATCCCAGCATTAAGAAGGCGAACAGTACGGCAATGGAGCTACCTATTTTTTCAGCGAAAACACCGGTTGAAAACAGTATCCCTTGCAGGTCGGTGCCTTGTTCGTTCGCTTTGTATTGCCCGATGCGGCCAAGCAGCGAACGCAGCAGGAATGGTGCCGCGCCGAAGTGTGCTCCCAGCAATGCGAAGTGCAGGAACAGCATCCAGGTAGAACCAAAATACAAGGGTAACAGGACAGAAAGCTGGGCCGCGATGGCGGTCAGGGTGGAAACCCGTAAGGTTCCCCATTCGCCAAAGCGCTTACCCATCCGCAACCACAAGAAGATCGAAGCCATGGCGGCGATGAAATACACACCCTGCATTTGCGCAACGAGATTGGGCTTGCCGAACACACCTGAAACCAGAAATGACATCATCGATGCGGTACCGACGAGGGCGAAGAACGCCAGCATGAACAGAATCACGATCTTGATCACGGTTGGGTCGCGTAGAACCCGCCCCACTCCGGCCAGCGTAACGCGATGGGAATGCGCAGCCTCGTGCTGCTGTCCAGGCAAGTTTTGTTCATCTTTCCCGCGTACTGCCCACAAGCTAATCACACCAGTGATAGCAATCCCTATCAGTAGTGCATAACCGATGACGTGCACCTTGGTTTCGAAATCGGCGTGATAGACATGCTCGGCCACGGCGGGCGTCAGAAAAATGGCCAAAATTCCGAAGATGACGGCAATCTCCCGGTACCCGAATATGGCAACCCGCTCGTCACTGCTCCGGGATAAGGCACTTGACCACGCCTGATGCGCAATCGATACAAACGAAAAACCCAGGTAGAGCAATCCTCCCCCAAGGAAGGCGAGCGGCACGCTCACCCATTGCCGCGGCGGCATATATAACAACCACACGCCCACTAGCAATGCCAGCAATCCCAATACGAGCCAAGGCCGGTATTTTCCCCCAGCAAATGGACGACGGTCTATCAGCACACCAGCCAGTACATCGAAGAAAAAATCGAGCGCGCGCATCGAGAAGAAAAGAAACCCCACACTCGCTAGAGAGAGGCCGAGATGCTCGCTGTAAAACGCCGGCAGATAGCTTGCAATCGGTGCCGTAGCGGCCGTAACCGGCCCCGCCAATGCAACGAATCCGACGAGCTTGGTCCGGGATATTTTTGTGGAAGGAGTTGTCATGATCACCCTCAGGCGAGATGCAGTTTAGTGGTGTTGGCTCGGGCTTGGGTAAAGATTTTGCTCTTCATCTCAGCACTGGCCTCATGATATTCGACTTCAAGTTTCGCGATGATATCGGCGACGCGCTCACTGCCGTGGATGGAACCGCAGCCATGGCCGCAACCGCGGATATCTTTCCAGATTTTTATGTCGCCATTATCCGTGCTGCGGTATTTTCTCGTTTCTTCGCTGTATGGTGGAAGATTGTCCGGATCAAGATTTGCCTTGATCAGACTAGGCCGCAGGTAATTGCCATAGATGCCGGTGAAGCTATTCGTATAGATAATATCCGATGCCACGCTCTCGATGATTTCCTCTTTGTGGGAATCGCTAGCTCCCGATTCTCGCGAAGCGAGGAAGCGCGTTCCCATGTAGGCGAGATCCGCGCCCATGGCCTGTGCGGCCAACACATCGCGCCCGGTGGAAAGGGCGCCGGCGAGCAGAATAACGCCATCGAAGAACTGCCGCACTTCGTTGATCAACGCAAATGGACTGCGGTCCCCACCTTGTCCGCCAGCACCAGCGCACACGAGGATCAGGCCATCTACGCCCATTGATGCGGCTTTCCGGGCATGTCGCACGCTCGTCACGTCGTGAAAGACCAACCCGCCATAGGAATGCACTTCCTGGATAATTTCCGGCGGCGGAGCTCGCAGGCTGGTGATGATGATGGGCGCTTTCTGCTGAATGATGGTGGTGAGATCTGCCTCCCATCGTGTGTTGAGTGGACTCATTACCTGATTAATGGCGAAGGGTGCAACCTTGCGTTCAGGGTTCGCCAGCTGTGCCGCCGTCAGGCGTTCGCGAATCTCTGCGATCCAGTCTACAAGTTGTGCCTGCGGACGAGCGTTGATCGCTGGAAAAGAGCCGACGATGCCGTTAATGCATTGTTCCACCACCAGCTCAATGCCGGAACTGATAAACATCGGCGAGCCGATGATCGGAAGACGAAGTGCTTGCTTGAGGACTGATGGAATAGCCATGGATTTTCCTTGATAGATGAAAAAACTGCGCAATGTAGCGACAATCTGAAAAGCCGCTTCGTGGTGCACATCCGCATGTGTCGAATAGCCACTATATGTGCCGTGCTTCAGCTTCGTCCAATGCGTGTTTTTGATTTATTAATGCGGACCTTGCATGAATTGGTGCGTCTCAGTTTGCGTTGCTGCCCAGTTCGTGACCTTGATTTTTCATCTATAGAAT
The DNA here is from genome assembly GCF_009497155.1 of Glaciimonas soli. GTDB lineage: Bacteria > Pseudomonadota > Gammaproteobacteria > Burkholderiales > Burkholderiaceae_D > Glaciimonas > Glaciimonas soli. The sequence goes on along the minus strand of NZ_WINI01000009.1, from coordinate 64,955 downwards.
CTGTTGCCGACGAGCCGCGTTGTGCTTGTTGCCCACGCGGGAAATAGTCGAGTCGTCCAAAAAAACGCACCATTCTACGACAGGCATTCTCCGCCCGACTATTTGTATTCCAACAATCAGCCGGATTTTATTCTGCACTGAAGACGACGACCGCATTTATTCCATTCATACATCAATATGCTCCAACCCGTCATTGGACGCCGCCACAACGATATGAAATAGTGATCCGAAGGGCATCTCACCGGCCGCATGTCTGCCAGGTCCAACACAAATGAAAGGATTTTATGTACCACATGAGTAATGTTTCGAAAGCTACCCCGGAAAAGATCGCGGCTATCTTTTTGCCGAGCGAGCAAACGCTTTCCTACGGCGAACTCGAAGCCTCAGCGAATCAGGTTGCCAATGCTCTGCACGCTCAAGGGGTGCGACGAGGCGATTGCATCGGCATCTGTGTGGGGAATTCGCCAGCGCTGTTGTCATTGATATGCGGGGCGCAACGCATCGGCGTCTACTACACGTTAATGTCCACCAAACTATCTGCTGATGATTTCTCGTACATTCTGCAGGACGCAGGGGCGACTGTAGCCATTATTTCTGCCGATGCGCATCCGGCACCAGCGGTCGCCACCATGGAACTCATCACCAAAGCCGGTCAGCCCATCAATCTCTTCGGCATTGACATGCGCGATGGCGCGCTGAGAGACTGGGATGCAATCTGTACGGCTGCCTCGACGATGTTGCCTGCAGCGCCGTCACCTGGCCGCGAGATGCTGTATTCGTCCGGTACCACCGGTCGCCCAAAGGGTGTGCGCGAACCGTTGTTCGAAGGACCGTACGATGTCATCGATGCACGCAACGCTGGCGTCGCCCAAGTTTATGGGGTCACGGCGTCATCGGTATTTCTTTCCCCGTGCCCGCTCTACCACAGTGGACCTAACCGCTTTCTATCGGCGGCCTTGAACTACGGAGCGACCTGCGTGATTTTCGAGAGCTTTGATGCGGCGCGCGCACTGGCAGCCATCGGGGATTACAAATGTACGCACAGTCTCTGGGTGCCGACCATGTTCCACCGTTTGCTACAACTTCCGGCCGAACAGCGCGAGGCAGGTCGGATTGAATCACTACGCTATGCCATCCATGGTGCGGCACCTTGCCCTGTGCATCTGAAGCGTCGCATGATCGACTGGTGGGGACCCATTGTCGACGAATACTATTCCGGTACCGAGGGTATTGGTTCGACTCACATTTCAGCCGCAGAGTGGTTGGCCCACGAAGGCTCCGTCGGTCGACCTGTCGGTTGTGCCGTCCATATCCTTGGAGATGATGGTGAAGAGGTGCAAATTGGCGATATCGGAGATGTGTATTTCGCGAGTACCACCGAATTTGAGTATTGGAACGATACGCAAAAAACCGCGCGAATTTGTAGCCGGCAGGGGTGGCGCACCTTCGGCGACATTGGCTATGTGGATGCGGATGGTTACCTTTATCTGACTGGACGGAAGGATTTCACCATCATCTCGGGTGGGGTAAACATCTACCCGCAGGAAATCGAAGATGCCATTCTGGAGGACGCCCGCGTAATGGATGTCGCCGTGTTCGGGGTGCCAAACGAAGAATTCGGCGAAGAGGTGAAAGCCGTTGTGCAGCTTCTCAATCCTGCTGATGCCAGCCCGTCACTTGCGGCAGCGCTGACGCAACATGTGCGCCAGCGTCTGGGGCCGATCAAAGTACCGCGGTCTGTCGATTTCGTGACCTCGCTGCCAAGACATCAGACCGGCAAGCTCTATAAGAAACTGCTGATCGACCAACATCGGCAAGGTTCATAGCGGGCGGTCCGCAAACAAACAGATTAGCAATTTTTCAAACAGGCATGCCTGCAATCCGGGACGGGCGCATCGGCTCATCTCAAATCACTGAAGGAAGGAAAATAAACTCGTAGCTTTTCAATGTTCTTACAAAAATCATATAAAAATATTTGGAGACTGTTTCATGAAAAAAACACTACTGGCACTTGCCGTATGGGGCGTATTTTCCACTACGGCATATGCGCAATCGAGCGTCACAATCTATGGTGTGATCGATACCGCCATCCGCTATACAACCAACCAAGTGGTGCCAAATGGCACCTTAGGGAGCCAAACGGCCATGATGGGAGGAGGTTTTCAAGGTTCACGCGTGGGATTCAAAGGATCGGAAGACCTGGGCGGTGGGACATCTGCCGTGTTCCAGTTGGAAAACGGTTTTCTGAGTAACAATGGCGGGTTTGATCAGCAAGGTCAGCTCTTCGGTCGTCAGGCATATGTTGGTCTTAAGGATACGAGTTGGGGCGAACTCGACATCGGACGCCAATACGGTATCGCAGCTGACATACTCAGCAGCTATGATCCTCTGTGGATGGGTAACTTTATCGAAAACGAATGGCCCGCTGCTGTTTATGGTATCCGTTTTGACAATTCGCTGAGGTACACCAAGAGCTTTGGCCCATTCACGGCTAAAGTGCAATACTCGATCGGCGGCAAAGCAGGGGAAACCGGCATTGGCGCAACAAGCGGTGGCGCACTGACATATACACAAGGTGCGGTTAGCATCGGTGGCGTTTATCAGCAATCCAAGGATGCCAACTCTGCGCGGATGAAGCTAGCCGGTCTGGGCGGCGTGTATATGACGGGTCCTATGACGCTGTTTCTGCAATATTTCAACGCCAGGCGTGATCCTGGTTTCGCAACCGCGTTTCCCAATAGTGGCGGGGCGCTTGCCAACACCAGCATGATCTGGAACTACGGCAATACACTCAAGCGTACCGACGGTGTGTGGACCGCAGGTTTTATATATCAGATGACGCCGACTGTCGGCCTCACTGTCGGCTATATGAACGACACAATTAAAAACGTCTCATCCGCGGGTGACAGTGGCAGAGTGTCGACTCTCTATGCGATCGCAGATTATCACCTATCAAAACGTACCGACATTTATATTGAAGTCGACCGTACTACGCTGGCCGGCGGTGAAATTCAGGACCTCAACGGGATAATGGTAGCTGCCGGTGCCAGCCTCGGAGCGGGCATGCCCAATGCCGCCTCCAGCCGCAACGGAGTAGGCATCGGGTTACGAACCAAATTTTAAGCTGACAGCGACAGGGCGACGGAAACGAATGGAAACTTTCATTTCTGTCGCGCTAGCGAGGACAAGTCAGATTTTTAGCTGAAGCGTGCATCTGTCTTCAAATTGGGCGAAATTGTCCTGGCAATGCATAAGATGCTCCTCAAAAGACATCTCATCCATGCGTTCCACCGTGAGCTGTTCTTTGCACATCATGTGCATGATTCCAATGCCGGTCTTTCATATTCTGCACATCGACCTTGCCCTTTTTTCATAACGAGAAGCCTAATCGATGCGTTGGGACTGGCCTTAACGCGACAGAATTCCAAAATAACGATAGCTCCAGTTTCATCACTGAGTTTTCTCTCATATTCGAAGGACCATCATCGGAAAAGTTAATTTTGCGCATGACGCGATTGTTCATCAGGCGCTCCATATTGCAAGCCACTCGGGTTTAGAAGCGCTGTCCATGGGTTCGCTTGCCGAGGCAATGAAAATGAGCAAGAGTGGCGTCTTCTCGCACTTCGGATCGCAGCTCAACTTGCAATTAGCCGTGCTGAAAAAGTATCACTGCGAGTTTGACAAGCAAGTCTTTCAACCATCAATGTTTGTAAGGCCCGGTTTGTCGCGGTTAAGGTCGTTGTTTTCCTACAGCGTGCAGGCAGTCGTTTTTGGCAAATTTGCCGGCTGTTTTTATATTAGCTGTGCCGCTGAGTATGACAACGGTCCGGGGCCAATACGCAATGAACTCGTCAACGGCGTACTGAGGTGGCGTCGAGCCATGGAGCTTTGCGTGTGGCAGGCAATCGATCTGGATCAGCTACAAGCGGATACAGATCCGGAGCAGTTGGTCTTTGATATATACGCGCTGATTCTGGCTCTTCAACATGACACGTGTTTACTCGAAAAAACGAACAGCATCACTCGGGCAAAAGAGGCGTTCGAGCGAATACTTGAACAGCATTGCCCCGAGAAGGTATGCACGTCAGTCCCCTGAGCATTCTCAAGAAATTCGATAACTTAATTCGTTAATTCAATTAAATCTAGGTTGATCTTCCGCTGAACTATTCCAGTATGTTCAAAGAAAAAAGGGTTACGAAAAAATCGTAACCCTTTTTTTACTACTAATTCCTGGTGGCCCCCCGCAGAGTCGAACTGCGCACCAACGGATTATGAGTCGACGCAATGCTTCGCATCGCTGGCTGCTCTCCTATGGAGTTGGCTTGGGGACTGCCTAGAATTTGTCCCATTATTGCAGCTCAATGGGTCAAGAAATGGGTCATGAATTAAGACCGTACAAATTACGGTTTGGATAGTATATCACCGGCTTAAATCACGCAAATATCTGGCTATTTTTGATGGGTATCAATTCTGAAGCTAACGTTGTGCCGAGGTCGCCACTAGGGAAGCTAACTGACTCACTACCATTTGCGGATAGTGAACATGAGGGGTTTCACTAATATTATTCAAGCTCACCCTTTAACATTTCATCACAGGAACAAGACTGCTTAAATTTATTGAAGTAAGTACGCTGCCAAGTGCACCAACCAATAAATAATAAGTGACAGCCCTAAAGACATTAATGCCCACACGATGACTTTGACAAGAAGCGAGGGTGACGCAAAGGGAATTGTCTTAATTATTTTAGCGTAGCCTTCATCTGCCTTAACATACGAATTAATTTGACTCCAAATCACAGGCGGGAAATACAGATATGAAATCGTAATCTGTTCTTTTGGAACGAGAGTAGGGAAAACTATTTCAGCGCCGCCGTCTGGATTACGCTCAACTGTATATTGAATTGAAGTTGGGACAACTGTTACGGATTCAGGCAATAAATTGTGTCCAATACGTAGATTATGTGCAGCCTTGCGCCCCGTGTTGTGCACAATCACATTATGTGTGTGAACATCAAACGGTTTATCTCCCCTAGATTTATTTGTAGAAGTGTGGCCTAGATAGGAAACGATGCGAACACGCCCCTCTAAAAAATACCTCACTGTCCCCACAACAAATGCTGTGATTAAAGGTGCTAGTATTTTTGCAGTCACATCAATATCAATGCTCATGTATAACCCTATCTAATTTTTGTAACTGAATCATATATCTTTTTCCAAAAAACAACTATTACAGACCTCCCGTCACAGCGCAGAGCTTTATGATGTAGCTATTGAACAGTCCATTAGTGATGCCTTTGGTGGCGTTGTAGGCGGTTCTAGCTGGTCTAGTACCGGGTTATTAAACTATAACTACTCCTCAAATTTACATTTTCGCTTTTATCACCTAAAAGGGGCTTATATGGACTTATTTGTGAATGCTCTTTTATCTTTGGTATTCGGATTGATAGGAGGTAGCCTCACCACCTTTATCAGGGAAAAATCTAAGAATTTTGCAACTCGTCAAGATATCGGGAAAATTACTGCGGAGGTTGAAAAGGTTAAGACCGAGTATGCATCACAACTCAAGGTGCTAGAACATCGCCATTCTGTATTGCTTGACGAACTACAAGGGAAACAGCAACTCCGAATGGCTGCGCTCGAAAAACGTCTACAAGTTCATCAAGAGGCATTTACATTGTGGCGGAAATTGATTTCAAAAATTAACGAGCGGCAAGATGTCAAAGATGTCCTGGAGGAGTGCAACAGATGGTGGGACAGTAACTGTTTGTATCTCAGTGCGAATGCGCGTAAAGCGTTCGCCGAAGCGCTGTTTTCTGCCGCAATACACGGTGACCTAATACAGGATGTGAATATTACCAAAGACTGGAAACCGGCTATGGAAAACGCGAAGGTAATTAACAAAGCTGGGGCTGAATTAATCGCTGCGGTGGAATTGCCATCTCTAGTAGAGCGTGAATACGGAGTAGAGACGACGTACATGAAGTAAGAAGAAAATTCGTATATGAATTTAACGGTGAATCGAGCTAGAAGCCTTATGTACTATGGTTCTAGCTCATTTTTTATCGTCTAAACCCCCACTAACGCAGTAGGCTGAGAGTTGGCACCTATAGTGGATATCTAGTGGTGTACTAGTAGTGGTCTAGTAGCTGTCATGTGATAGCATTTTGGATTACTCATGATTGTACTGAGGTGGTACGTAACTATGCTTACCACCGTACATAACCACACTACAATCAGTGTCTCAGATACCAGATATTGCTTAGCAAAACTATGGAAATTGCATCGACTGAAAAAGCAGGTAAGAGCAAAGAGGGCTATTGGGCTATATTGGCCATTGCCGGTTTTACTCTGTTGTTCACGTTGCCAATAACGTTAACTCATATATTACGTGAGCCAGAAAAAGAGAATATCTGCCCCGTATCCGAATCTGGTGAAATGGTTGCTAGTAAAACAATTGAGGGCACCCTTGTTCACTCTGGCCCCTCTATATTATTGCGGCAGTTTGACGGAGCAAAATATAAACTGACGCACATAGCCGGATGCGGTGGAAAAGGAGGCGGGTGTGACGGACCATTTCAACAGCTTAGAAATCACATAGAGGAATCTGCCCAAGCTGATTATTGTGGCACTAGTCTGATTCGTATGAAGGTGTCAGGGCGCTTAGTTTACGCTTCAGCTCCACCAACTCAGGAGTTTCTAAATAAAGCAAACGCAAGAGAAAGAATAAAGATGTATGGTTGCGTCCTTGTTCTCTTGGTGGCGATAGTGTGGGCGGTGGCGGGGATACGGCGTAAACCCAAAGTGGCCTAAGTCACGCTACGTTCGCACATCCGTCTAAACTTTATTGGGAGCGTTTAATGACGCTTTTCACGTAACGCTTATCCGTTTTTGTGAAACGATCAAGCTGGTCAATGATAAGTTGGCATCGTGATTGAATAGATAGGAAGCAAAGATTCACTTCGTCATAGTTGATTCCAAGTTCATGCAAAAACTGTACTGCTGTTTCATTGCCATTTTGTGCAACGATGTACAGGCTTTCACGTTGCCCGTGCAATAGCCACAGCCCGCCATCTTTCATAAGGTAATAAATCCTCTTATTGTTCAGGTCAAAGGTGAGGCCGGGCCTCTCACTTAAAAGGATAGGTAGCATCTTGGAGACGTGGCCGTATTCCTTCTCGTTTTTTTGTGTCGCAACTTCAATTTTTTGCCGATTTTTAGTTGCATAGAATGTTTCTTTTTCAATTTTCTTCTGTTCGTATTCGATTTTTTGTAACGCCACTTGTTCTAAATTTTGGGCACGAAGATTACTTCTGATTGTTGCTTCCTTAGCGTTAAACAGCCAACGCTTGCACTTACTATCTGTGAATAGGATATGTTCAAAATCTGCAATCGTATCTAGCTGATTTCTGGACAAGTCTATTTCTATTGTTGACAACTGACGATTCTCAAACGATGTAAGCTTTTTGGTTTCGGTCTTTTTCGTAAACAAGATTTCGAGCAATAATTCGCGACCACGACTATGGAGCACTAAATCTGGTCTAGCGTTGTGACTACGTTTTTCAAATTGAATCGAATCAACAATCACTTTCTTGCATGGAAAAATTTCCCGATTTTCAATCTCTCGAAGAGGGCCTTGAGTAGATTCGGAGATCGTCAGTTCTGGCGTGACAAAATATCTTTGAGCGGAAATTAACTCCTTAACTAACCAAAGCAGCATTGTTTCGACCGCATACGGACATTCCGTACCGGATTCGTGCGCAAAAGAGTGTGCTTTGAGTTCTCCTTGCCTAGCGATTAATGACTCACCGCATGACAAGCATTTGCACTTACATGCCTTGCCTCGAGATACAGTATTGACATGCGTTAGCTCCTCTGTCTCGTTCAAAGCATAGACCACCATACGCTGATGGATTGCGCTTAAAGAAATTGAAGAATTTAAAGCTTTGAATTTTTCTGTAATCATTTACGAGCGTGTATTTCTTAAAGGTGCTGCACTAATTCGGCATACGACGCCACGATGCGCCCAGCTACGCCTGCTGAATGTTCATGTATTTCCGACGTATGGAAAGTGCCCATGTGAACACCACGATAAGTGATTTGCACAAGCTTTTCACTTTCCGGGAAAGTTCCTATAGCATCTATCAAACATTCCGCAATAGAGGCGTCTCCTGTTTCCCTATTTATTTCTTCTTGGCCGAACTGTAATGACCATTCATAAAGGCCAACGTCATGGCGATGAATAACGATGTGCGGTGCATTCATGTGTTTCCTTTATATGGGAGTGAAGTCAAATACTCAATTGCATCATATGAAATAGTGCTTAGTAAGGTTTTCAGGAAGCTTCTTCACAGCTACTTAATAATTAATATGGTGGCACATGCAACCGTACTAATCACGCGCTTTTAAAATTTATGTCGAATATTTTAGTAGAAAAATTCGCGACCTCTCTAATAAGCTCAAGAACACTTCATCCCCCCGTGTCCCCTTTGCTTGCCATGCTTTGAGAAGCCAGCGGCTGCGAATGGTGCGCTTGTTTGGCCGAGTACGCATATGCATACGACGCCTACATAATTCAGGTTGTAAACGATGGCCTCACAATGAGGTGGTGACTGTACGAAATGGAACGGATAAGTACAGGGGCAAATCAACATGTACGAAAGTAAGCTTGTAAACGATTCGGACATACTTTATTATTCGGACATCCAATTCGTACACAAGGAAAGAACAATGTCCCGAGTCTTCGCTTACTGCCGAGTATCCACCGCCGACCAGACTACTGATAATCAGATTGTTGAAATTAAGGCGGCAGGGTTCAACATAGAAACACATCGCATCGTGCGAGAAACTATTAGTGGTTCTGTTGCTGCATCTGAACGCCATGAGTTCTCCCGCTTGGTAGACAAGATGGAAAACGGTGATGTGCTAATTGTTACGAAGCTAGACCGCTTAGGGCGTAACGCTATGGATGTCAGAGCAACAGTCGAGCAACTTGCAAAGCTTGGTGTCCGTGTTCATTGCCTAGCTCTGGGTGGTGTTGATCTGACTAGTCCAGCGGGGAAGATGACGATGCAAGTTATCAACGCTGTGGCTGAGTTTGAGAGGGACTTATTGATTGAGCGGACGAATGCAGGTATTAGCAGGGCGAAGGCCGAAGGGAAGGCGTTTGGCAGGCCGTCAGCGCTTTCAGACACGCAGCAACTTGAAGTGCTTCACAGATTATCTAAAGGGGATGCAGTGGCATTACTCGCTCGTGAGTACGAGACGACCCGGCAAACAATTATGCGTGTACGCAGCAAGGTGCTGTAAGCGGCTGCTAATGACCGAGTGGGCTGTTAGAGTGCTGATAAACTTCTACACTTCAGTCGTCACCTTCGTGAGATATCAATGATTACTCTGACTCCTATGTTGGTTCAATATTTGACTGGGTTATGTTGCCTTCGCACGACTCCAGAGGCGGTCGATATCATTCTCGGAGATATGGTACTAGACCCGGCTGCGGAGAAGAAGAGAGACGTCGATATTACTGTGACAATAGCAGGATCTGAAGGTTTAACACATGCTTTCAAGGCTTATGAAGTGAAGCGTGAGCGCACACCCCTCGATGTTTCTACTGTTGAGAAGTTGTGCATAAAATTGGCAGATATGCCCTCGGTCACACACCGAGCAATTGTTTCAATTTCAGGATTTTCAGAGGGAGCTAAGAAGAAAGCCGCCCATCATGGTGTAGAGCTTTACGAATTTAAGCCTTGGACTCGGCCACTTCAGGAGCAGTTTCCTGAACTTACTATGCAAGAGAGCATAGAGGAGCACTTCCAATTTAAAAAGGCACTTCTTTGTTGGATTGAACCCAGTTACGCGTTGGTATCGCACAGTGCAAAGAATGGCTTCTTGGTACAAAGTAGTGATAGGCTATTTGATAGCGAAGGGAAGCAACACGGAAAGTTTCAGACATTTGGCGAGTATCAGCACGAGTTACTACTGCGTTCAACTGAAATTTTATTTCCATTGGAGCCAGCAGCGACTGTTCTTAAAACCTTTCCAATTCCATTCTCAGTAGCTGAAGGAGCACGGTCTATGAGTCCGGCGTGGCCTCACACACATACATTCGATGTGGCGGGCGATGCGGTGTATATCGATGCGGGTGGCGACATCTGTCGACTCGATATCGTGACTATTAATGGACACCTTCAATGGCAGCGTAGTAACGACAAGCCGCTTTACTACATTCTTGAGAATGTAAAGAATGGTGAAGCTTTTGCTGGAGCCATTATTTCTGAAGAAATTCGTGATGGACATATGACCGCTCTTGTATTTTCGCCGCATACGCGCGAAATCGGCGTTCACTTTGTTCGACTCGCAGAGAAACATCTAAACTGCATTAGAAATCTCAAGCTTAAACTCCCAGAGGAGCCATCAGAAAGGGAGGCCTGATTAATTCTTTGTCGAAAACATAAAAATTAATATTAACATTCGACACGATAGTTGTTTTCTCTAGTGACGAAATCCAATATATGCTCTCTGGAGTTTCGATTCGAGACTTATTTTTGATGGGAGAAAGTCAGTACGAGCTTGATTATTTATTCAACACTTTTTATTCAACACTTGTAAACGGTAAACTGCGCTTGTATACTTTGTGCTTCACTACAATTAGTGAACGGGTTTAGCAGCCTGAAATTCATTCACAGCGCACTGATACATGATGTGTGATTACCCGTTGCTGTACCTTCTATGGGCGGCGATGGTGGGGAGGCTTCGGCCTGCTGGTTTTGCTGTGATGTTCCAGTCTGCTAACCCCGCTATCTGCTGCCCTCCTCATTTAGCAGTGGGGGGGAAGTGGCTTAACCACTCGATACAAGGTGCTTCTACATCATGGCAACACTACAAATCCGCAATATACAATTCACCATTGAACACTCTCAAGACCTTATATATATCCGCGTGGGTCGCCTTGAATTCTGCATAGAGCCAACACAGCACAAGCCATCAGGTAGCGGCTTTAGTCGCCTTATAGAGGCTTGGCGGGAACCTCATAGCAATAATAACGGCTACCACTCAGCTCAATATTTCACCTGCGGTAAGCGCATATTCTGGAGTGTTGCCTCATGCTGATATCTTTAGGAAAGTATGAAATATTTGCTTGCCGTGACAATTTCATCCGTCATTACGTACCAAATAGATTTATCGAAATATGCAAGGGCGAGGACGCAGGCCACTATGACATTTTGTTGTTGAGACGCTGGCAAATAATCCTCTCATACAAAGACGAAGAGCATGCATGTGACGTGGGGTGCTACCCGTACTAGCAGTGTAGATTGTCCGTAATAAAATAGTGATAAGTAAAAAATAGGTGCGTCAGGATGTCGCTGGATATTTCAGCGAGTTACTGATTGCACCTATTTTTGCTTGTGGCGCATCGGTTTCAGGTAAGCCCTAAAACCACACTAACGCAGTCAAACTCAAAATCAAGAAAATAGCGTCTAAACCCCGACTAACGCTACATCAAATTCTCTCGCCTCATTCTACTGGCGTTTGCTGACTGATATCTCATTCACTCCCTGTGTCACAGCACATCTGGAGACCACAATTTACCAACTTTAAGGAAGCTTATGGGCATATGCAAAGTCCCGGGGTGCAGTCTCGTCACGAACGGGTACAGCACCTACTGCGGAACACATAAACGATGTAATCGAAGGCAAGGTCATCCACAACAAAAGAGCGTTACGTTATATACACTCAGACCGTACATGGAGCGGGTGACAGCACGAATAGAGAAGAATCCAAGTAACCCAACTTGGTCGATTCTATGTGACCGCTGGGATGCTCTTATCGCGTCTGCGCAGGCGGCTGATGCTGAGTATCAGAGTGGCGTAGCGTTCAGTCGTAATGAGCGAGAAGCATGGAGCAACATCGAGAAAGTGGGTAATAGCGCAAATGCTATTCAGGTCGTTACTGCCATGCTTGCGATGTATTTAATGCGCAATGATTGCCCTCATCAATTTAAATCTGAAGAGGGATTTGATAGACAACTAGTGCGGCGATTGCGAGCATTAGCACCTCATTATTCAGGCGAATATTACGACCTGCACACAGGGAAAACTAAGCGTGTCTACCGTGACACCAGACCACGTACTGCGGTGATACTTACGAAGCTTATCAAGGATACTTTTGGCGCTGCGGGTTTGGTTGTGGCGAGGCTTGAGCAGCAGGAAATCAACAAGCGTCAAAACGACCAGAAGGCGCTACAAGAGGCGTTGCATGCACTTGCCTGAGTTGGTTATTGATAATGACAGCAATACGCGTGATGGCTGGTTTACGCCTTTCAGAATAACTACGTCGGCAAGCCTTAAATTGCTAATCAATGATGTAGCTAATGAGATTGGGAGTTACGAATCTGAACAAGGATTACGTAGACGTAAGCGAAAGCCAGCAGACCGCATGGTGTTTATGATGCAGATCGAAGCATTCATTTGTGACGCAGCATTGCATCATCTTGAAAAGCCGGGCGGTTATCTTAGTGTGACGCGCTCTAAGCGTAAGTTAGGCATCCGTGACCGCTACCGTTCCAGCGTTATGTCAGAGACGTTGCCTGACCTCCTAGACCGCTTAGGACAGCTAGGCTTGCTAGAAGTACATATAGGGGCGGTGAATGTCTTTGACCCTGTCAAGAATAAACAGACCACTTTCAGGGCAAGCGCGTTGTTGCTGGCAAGGTTAGCACCGCTGCAATTGAGCATTGCTGATTTTAGTGTTCATCAAGAAAAAGAGGTGATTGTATTGAAGCAGAGGCGGCTTAACTCGTTTGAAGCTGGCGCACCATTGCAGTATGCAGACACATCACTGACCGTCTCATATAGACATAACATGAACTTAATTAATGCATGGATTGGCGCAGCAGATATTGACTTCCTAAATGGGCATGGCGTGCTCAGACTGAATGAACGCAGACTACGCCGTGTATTCAATAACGGCAGCTTCACTCAGGGCGGTCGATTGTTTGGTGGATGGTGGCAAGATATGAAAAAGCTAAACCGCCGTGATATCTGTATTGAGGGTATCTCCGCTGTTACTTTGGATTTCTCGCAAGCGGGAGCAAGGATTATGTATGGTATCGCTGGCGCTGCGTGTGACCATGACCCGTATGCAGTGTCAGGATATGAACATCACAGAGACGGCATTAAGCGGTTGTTTGCTGCAATGGCTTTTTCATCTACACCGATAAAACGCTTTCCGAAGAATACGAAGAAACTGTTCCGTGGTGATATGAAAGTGAAGCAAGTAACCGAGGCCATACAAGCCCACAACAAGGAAATCTCACACCTGTTTTATACCGGCGTGGGTTTTGATGTGATACACCGTGAAAGTGAAATCATGGTGGAAATGCTGCTGACCCTGCAGGCGTTGGGAGTTGTTGCACTACCTGTGCATGATGCTTTGATTGTTGCTGAGGACAGAGTGGCAGAGGTCAAAGCTGTGATGTTGTCAGTGTTCCATGCTCAGACTGGGGTGGAGGGTAGTGTCGAAGTAGAGTGTCAATAGCTGCTAGGCCACTGCGTACCACTATCAAGATAAGCAAGCAGGACTCACCACAAGATAGCCAGTGGAAGCACTACTGTACATGCTTTAGCTTCATCACTGGTTAGCTTGTGTAGTGTCTATGGTGTTATGTCTTGTGGTGAGAGTGTAGGTCATACCACGTTGTACCACAGGCAGGATAGCCATAGATACACTATAGATATCTGCTGGTTACCTTTAGAGGGGGTCATAAGAATCTTTTCAGCAGCACATGTACCATCGAAAGCACTAACAAGTAATCACACATTCAAAAGGTCGCTTTCTCACGGCTGACCGCCAAAAACACCTCCTCATCAAGCAGCAGCATCCCGAACTAGACATTCGGTTCGTATTCTCACGTTCAAAAACAACCATCTCGAAAACCAGTAAGACCACTTATGGCGACTGGTGTTTGAAGTATGGGTTCAAGTATGCGGACAAGAGTATTCCTGATGCTTGGCTGAAAGAGAAACCAAAAATTAAGTAGTACACCCTTAAAGGAATCAACAACATGAACACAACTCAAGCAACTTTCACTTTCGTACCGGGATTGACTCTACGTGTAGTAACAGGCACTGACAACAACCCGTGGTTTGCCGCTAAAGATGTCTGCATGGCGCTTAGTGTAGACAACCCGACTAAGGCATTATCCCGTCTTAAAGATGATGAAAAGGGTCTTACTTTAATTCAGACCCTTGGCGGCAAACAGAAACTAACTGCCGTTACTGAATCTGGTCTGTACTCTTTAATCATGACCAGCCGCAAACCTGTTGCTCAAGAATTCAAAAAATGGGTCACATCTGTGGTCCTGCCTGCAATCCGCAAGGATGGCGCTTACATCATGGGTGAAGAAAAAGTGGCCACTGGTGAAATGTCCGAAGATGAATTGATCTTTAAAGCATTTACCGCTCTCAAGACAAAATCGGAACGCTTGATGCAAGAGTTAGCAGCCGCGCAACCCGCTGTTGAATTCCATGAAAATTACGTTGGCTCTGCTGGTACACAGACGCTTACTGAGGTAGCAAAGGGGCTGGGGATAGCTCCTAAGATGTTCTTCGATTTTCTTCAAAGTGACGGTGTTTTATACCGACGTAGTAAACACATGCCGTTGCTTCCTAAATCTTTGCATGCAAAGCGCGGCTACTTCGAAGTTAAGCAGGATGTAAGTAATTTAGGTTTCTCTAAGCCACAAACGCGTGTTACTCCTGCTGGCTTCGTATGGCTTTCGGAGCGCTATGGACACATCGGGCGTCAGCATTAAGTAACTGTTAGCAGAGGCGCTTTTGGCATGTGCTGGAGGCGTTTCTTTCACATATTATCCGAGCGTCCATGATGAGGTCTGGAAGGCCAAGATGCTTCCAGGTGACATACAGAAAATTGTGGAAGTCGGCCTTGAGTGGGTCAAGTGTAGTTTCCACAGCGAGTGCTATGGGGGTCTTACTGAGATTGCTTATAGATGAATCCTTTAGAGGTGGAGGGATTGCCGAACATCAACGTTGCACGTATTAAAAATATAATGGAATATGTAAACCGCATAGCAATAACTATAAAGAAGGATGACTGCGTATGGAACGGTATTTTATTGTCCACGGCGACAAAACTACAGTGGATGGCGTAGTGCTAGCGCTCCTTAATCCTGCAACAGACAGCGGTAGAAATATTGCCGTTGCCGGTGATAGTGTCCTCTGCCCAAAATGCAATACCACCGGGCGTATTTTCCCTACAGGGCCAAGATTGCCGCTCACCTTCTACGGTAATGAAGTCGCGCTTCATGGTGATTTGTGCCTGTGTAAATGTGAACCGCCACCACGGTTAATTGCTTCCCTTGGCAATGCACGCATGATTACAGAGAGTGAGGGGATTGGCTCTCAGGGAACTGGCCCGCGACCGAGTGACATAAGTACGGCTCAGGATACTCATCCCAAAAAATTTGATCAACATTTTCAACTTCATGATGAAAAAACTGGTGAGCCGCTAAAAAACCGGTTCTATAAAATTCATTACTCAAGTGGTGTGATTGAAGGAAATACGGATGACTCTGGCTTCACCAAAAAAATTGCATCTGATAAAGCTGAAGAAGTGAAAATTGAAATATTCGGGGAGGGTGTTTAAATGCCGTTACCATTAGCTCCTGTCGCCGTCGTAACAGCAGTAATGACTTTACGAAGCGATACCAAGCCTGTAAAGGTATATATCAAGAAGCCAAGAGGCACACTGTATTGGGGTGGTGCTGGACTTAACGGGCCGTATATTACAGATCAAATTCAAGCACTATTGAATGCTGGAATTCAGCACGTCTATCGAGGAGTCAATACAACAGGCAACGAAAAGACAGACGCCTTATGGACAGCAACTACTCTACGTTACGAGGACACCGATGAATGGACTATCAGCCGTGGCCTTGATAATCCAAGTGGGCAGTTCAATCTTATCGGCTACTCTTATGGTTCGTTACTTGCCGCCCAAACTGCAAATTTTTACGCGAATAACGGGCATGTTGTCGATCACCTAGTATTGATTGCTTGTCCAATAGACTCTAGATTTTTGAATTCGCTCATAATGAACAAAAACATTAAGAGTGTTATTAAAATTAATCTGACAGATGCTGATGACCCGCTCTATGCAGGAATGTCCGAAACAGAGTTAGTTACAAGTGCGAAAATTTTGATGGACCAAGACGCTGCTTCAGGTACTACCAAAGGGATTGGACATTTTTATTTTCGTCCAGACAGCCCCGAAGGTAAGGAGCGCCGTACACGGCTTGCAAAATACTTATATGATCAGGGACTGAGATGATGGCAATGATGAAATATTTCCTTTTCATTTTCCCAGCATTCATGCTCTATTCTCTAGAGAAATACAACCATCGTCCAGATTGGGGCTTCGGCTTTCTTTTTTTACTGGAAATCATAGCGTCTCAAGTTGTTATTTCCGCTATCGTTTTGGCTGGCATATACCTTACCAATAAACAGCAATTCCCCCCATTTCGAAAATTTAGTATTTGCTCGTTACTTGCATCTACCTTAATTGTTTTGTTGTCGTTTGTTTGAAATGTATTAACCACGTAGATTGTGCGAGAAATTATTTGAATAAACCTACGAAATATATAACTCTCACAGTCATTGCGGTGTTCGTATGGTTATTTTGTGGCTCAGTGATGATTATTGGTGAAAATGAAACCAACAAGGAACTGTTCATTAAAAAATACCCTACTTTTCAAATTTCATTTTTTGACCCATATAAATCTGAGCCAACAGGGGAGGAGCATGAATACACGAAACGGATGGACGCGAATGGAGATTGGCTTCCCGGTACAGAGGAACTCAACGAGTTTCTGACGTATTGTAAGTACCGTTATGGGATTACGGGTGATGACCCAATACAGGTGCGTTCACTGTGTAAAACTGCGAACTCAAAAAAATAATGAGCGTCTTCAAATACAGCTTCTTAGTGGCGTTGCTTTTCTTCTTCCTGACTGCCGTAGCTATCACTATTGATGGTTTTAATGATCAATTAAAAATCAGCGATGTTGCTATTGTCTTTGGCAATAAGGTAAATCCAGATGGTAGCGTTTCCCCTCGTTTAGCTGCTCGCTTGAACAAAGCAGTGGAGCTATACAATAGTGGCATTATCCCCAATTTGATAGTGAGTGGGGGTATTGGCAAGGAGGGTATAGACGAAGCAATCGCCATGAGGAAGTATCTAGTTGATCGAAAAATTCCTAGCACATCAATCTTGGTTGATAGTCAGGGGAATACAACAGCAGATACCGCCAAGAACAGCGCCGCCATGATGCGTCAACACGGATTTAAAAGCGCCTTGCTCGTGTCTCAGTATTTCCACATATCGCGTGCGCGTTTGGCGTTTAAACAATGCGGAATTTCAACGCTCTCCAATGCGCACCCTCGATTCTTTGAGTGGAGGGATATCTATTCACTAGCGCGGGAAGTTGTTGGCTTTTATTCCTACACTTTGAAAAATGACCAGTGCCGTAAACCATAAAAAATTGGTAATTATGACAAAAATTATTAAGAAGAAAGTTGCAGGAAAAACGATCACGGAAAAAGTGGAAATTGGTAGGTATGATCATGTTTATGAATCAACTGCGGCAAGTGGTGGGCCAATATTTTGGAAGCAAAGTGATGACTATTTAAATCTTACGAAATCGAAGCCATACAAATGAAGAAACTTATATTTTTCAGCCTATTATCTTTGTCGCTTTCTGCCTTTGCGGATATTCCTCCTGAAGCAGTACGCCACGCCTGTGTAACCGGCACATCTCAAAGTGGGGTGAAAATAAGCGCCATACCGTTTGGAGAAATAACTGAAGACGACAGTTATGCTGGTAAATACAGGGCCAAATACAGCACCTTTAAAGGGGTAGAAATTGGCTATGCAAAAAAAGATGGATTGACTTCGATTTTTTATGGGAAGCGATTTTCTCCGGTATCGGCTGCCGCTCTGATTAATGTAAGTAAAGTCGAATATAAAGGCATGCTTGAAAAAGGTGACGTAGAACTTGACCAGAATACTAATTGGTCATTGATAGCAACTACGGATAAGAAGCAGTATCTTTGTGCGGTCTTAAGCAGGCAAATGGAAAAAGCGCCACCGATGGCTTACATGCTTTCTATATCAACGAAACCACACCACCTGTACTTTCAACTAGGGCAGTAAACGGGAAAAATGAAATTCTTATTGGTGATTTGTTCAATGCTAATACTAGGTTGCAGTGAAAATCCAAGTGGCAAATGGATTGCGACAAAGGATATTCAAGCCTATTCGAGTGTCAATGGGCCGAAATTTTTTGTCATCAGCAAAGGTGAAATTTGTGCCAAGGGGAAATACTCATATGGAAAAGTAGATAGATACACCGAGGTCTCGTGCGTGAAGGGCAAAGGATGGATTACCGATGATGAGAGATTGAGCCAATCTTGACAGCAACTAAAGAGTAATTACTCCAAACGATAAATGAAGAAACGCTATTTCACGTTAGCCCTTTTTCAGCTCTTGCTTATTGTTTTAGCAGCTATTTTAAGAAGGTACTCTTGGGCGGAAATTGACTCTCAAGCGGAAGACGGAATGGGTGCTTATTCATTAACCATGAAATTTTCGATGTATATGCTTTTTGCATGGCTAGCGACAATTTTTATTTCGATGGTTTTTGCGATAAAAGACACTAAAAATAGAGCAATGATTATTTTATTTCTTGTCTTGCTCTTGCCATTTTTCGAGTTTTGGGGATGGTTCTTTTATTCATTTTGAGCCAGGCAAACTCTTTATTCCAAACAAAGCAATGAAGAAACGTTATTTCACGTTAGTCCTTTTTCAGTTCTAATTTAAATCGAGATAAATATGCACGACGGGCATGATGATAAAGACCATTTTTTCCATAGTAATCTCACCAGTAGCTACGTTCTAATTAAGCGTGATCAACATAATAATCGTTACGGTGCGCTCCTTTGCTACAACCTATCTGTGGGTGGGGCTGAGAAGCAAGAGGGCATTGCTGTTTTCCTCAGTCCGATTGATGCACACATTGAAGCACTTTCTTTGAACAAGGATTTTAATGAATGGGAGGTTACTCCCTTCCATCAGGCGTGTCCGAGAGAATTCATACAAACACACGACTTCAAACTAACCATTTATCTAGTCTATGCAATGGCCGCTACCAACGGAAAACTTGTCGGTTTCCGGGATGGTGGTTCTTACCCTTCTGGCTTACTTAAACCCTATCAATTTGATGTGTCACTGGAAGTAGTCAAGCAGGAATGTTTTACTGTAGTGTGCAACAACTTAGACGCTGTAGATGAAATTTACGGTAGATCGGGCATCCACAATTATTATGGAACGTTACTTGATATTGCTGAGTGGTCATATAGCGAGAAACTTGCAGCGGCAGAGCATGCCGTGAAGCTGTGTGAAATTACCTCTGATACGTCTGATATTAATCAATGCGGCTTGTATGACCCACTTGAAAAGAAGTGGGTATTTGTCGGTGATAAGGAAACTGAGTTATTAAATTGATGACGGATTCAATGAAAATCTCCAGCCTCACTACCAGCAAACGGCGGTGAGTCAGTTAACTTCGCAATAGGCGACCCCGGCACAACATTAGCTTCGATATTGTTATCCTTCAAAAACTGCCGAATCTGCGTGAGATAAGCAGGTGAGGCCGGAGCATCATTTCAAAACCGAGGCCGCCACCGCACCATCACCCAAGCCGTGCCAGTAGATCAGCAGGCCTCAGGTGCGTATAGCGCTTCAGCATCTGCATAGACTTATGACCTGTTATAGTCGCCACTTCCATCATGTTGAAGCCTTTTTCAAAGAGGCGAGAGGTGGCTTCGTGGCGCAGGTCATGAAAGGTCAAGCCTTCTATGTGACATCCTCTGCGGGCGGCTAAGAATTCTGCGGAGATATTATCTACATGCAAATTAAAAATAGGTATCTCGCTCTTGGATGAGTTCTGAGAGGCTGTGGCCGAAGTGATGGTACGAGTGTCTTTGATATCCTCTAGTGCTTTGAAAGCTCCCAGAGCACGAGATGATAGCGGAATGGTGCGCGACTCCCCGTTCTTTGTGTCATCTAAATAAATCATGCGAGTTGAAAGATTTACGTCCTGCCACGTAAGACCTGCCAACTCACCACGACGCATAGCAGTTTCAATTGCAATGATGACAATGTATTTAAGACGTAAGTTTTCATTTTGCTCACACCAATTTAATAAAGCCAGTTCTTCACCGTTGTATAGGCGTCTAGTGCGTCCTCTAGGTAGCTTGGGTTTGTGGATGACTTTGACCGGGTTGACTAGATGCTCTAGTCCCCAGTCCTTCCGGGCTACTTCGTATAGATGAGAAATAACAGCAAGTTCTAAACGAATAGTGTTGCCGCTAGCTGAAGCGAGGATACGGCTATCCCGATATTCGGCTAAATGTTTGCCACGAATGGAGGATAGAGTAAGGGAGGCTAAGGGCTGGCGTAACCATACCTTGATGCGGTTTAGCTCGCTATGAGCGCTTTTCTTGCGTGGAGTAACTGTTTCTGCGTAACGAGTCAGTGCGACGCTGAGAGGCAATGCATCGGCTTCCTTCAGAGCTTCGCCTAATCCTTGGAGTAGCTGCTGCTCTCGCTGTGCCGCCCATAGGACAGCCGCTGCATTTGATGAGAAGGTACGGGCTACCTCTGGATAGCCTTTGATGCGGACACGTGCTTGATATTTTGATGTGCCACGCTTACGGATTCGAGCCATGTTTAAGCCTCCTAGTTGGAGACCCAATGGGACAAAAACGGGACAAACTCTGGAGAATCAGCAATAAAAAAGCGGATTACATCGCTGTAACCCGCTTCAATACTGCTTATTCCTGGTGGCCCCCCGCAGAGTCGAACTGCGCACCAACGGATTATGAGTCCTGACATAAATTGAATATTCATGCGGGTTTGCGGCGATTTTTGCTCCGCAAATGACAAAAATTAGCCCTCTTGAAAGTTAGTGTTAGCGCGGCTCCGGGAATTTTTGCGGAGCAAATTTTCATAACTCCGCAGTACATATAACTGACTTAAACTTATTAAGTATGCAATTGGATAAGAGGATTTTTTTGAGGGCTGCAATGGGCTTTAATGGAATGGACGCTCTTTTCAGTTAAGCGGGATATCCCCGCTATTTTGGCACTTTGATGCCGTTTTGAAAGAGGGCGTCCATTCCATTAAAGCCGCTGCAATGTAGAGATTGCTGTCATTGGTTTTAGCCGTGGTACATATGATTGGCTCCAAAGGCATGAGAATACGATAATATTTGTTTATTCCTTTCTGTGCCAGCTCCCCCCTTTCATGGTCGTAATGTTCAATATGTATTCATTTGGCAGCAAAATTCACAATAAAATCAACAATTGGAAAGGCATCGTACCCTATTATGAAATGGATAAATGCAACTCAACTAGCGGAGTGGTCAAAGCAAATTAATGCTCGTGCTTCATTCATTGATATGGTCGCAGACCTAATAAGAGCTGGCGTACCTGATGCAGATCATTTTCGATTTCCAGGTGGAGACAAGGCCCAAGTACGGGGGTTTGATGGTGATTTAGAATGCGCGACTCAACTTCCTTACATTCCAAAGGGCTCTTCAAAATGGGAATTCGGGGTCTCGCCCGGTTCAGAGAAAGTGGAAAAAGATTATGTCAAGCGGACGACGAATACTCCGGAGAATATTCGTAAAGAGAACACTTTAGTTTTGGTAAGTCTACATACATGGGATAACGGGAATAAAAATTGCGCGATATGGCTTAAAGAAAAAAAAGATGAGAATGCGTGGCATGACGTAATGTTTATTGATGGAACGCAACTTGAAAGTTGGTTAGAGTTGCATCCTGCGGTTGCCGCGCGATATGCGCGAGGCGCACTGCGCCTGGCTCCACCCAGTGGGGTGCAAAGCATTGATGAGTTTTGGGATACATATAGCACGCGGTTCAAGCCAACACTAACAGAGGCAGTATTACTTTGTGATCGTGAAGATCAAGCAACAGCTATCTTGCAAAAACTTGCAGGAACACCCCAAGCATTTATGTACGGTGCGGAATCTTCTGACGATGTAATTGCTTTTGCTGTCGCTGCCATTCGAACTGCTGCTATCGAAACGAGGTATATGCTTGAAGCACGAACACTAATAGTAGAAAGTACCGATGCGGTTCGTTTTCTTGAGAAAAAGGAAGGATTAACCTTCATTACCCGAGGTCAAGCTGATATTCATGCTGGAATGCTAGGTAGGAATGCTCCAACGTTGTCTGCTGCAGTCGGGGTTCAAGCAAAGAACCAAGAGTCACTTGTTCGTCCAAGTGCATCATCCCTAGGCAAAGCTTTGCAGACAATGGGGTTCGCTGATGACGATGCGTATCAGCGAGCTCGTAATTGTGGTCGGTCTATAACAATTTTGCAACGCCAGATGACAAGCGGACCTATCAAAGATCCAGAATGGTTAGCATATTGTGAGAATTTATTACCGGCAATTTTCGCAGGGGGGTGGAGTACGAAGTCGTTACTTGATAAAGATATGCTTAAGGCACTGTCGGACATGCCAAGCTATGACCAATTTGAAAAAGGACTTCGACCTACTTTCAACTTGTCTGATCCACCGATTGATCGAGTTAATGATGTATGGCAAATCCGCTCACCAACTGACGCACTCCCTTACTTTTTTCATCTTATAGGTGAGCCTGAGTTAAAACGCTTCAAAGAGGCAGCGATCTCAGTATTTGGGCGTCCAATTCAGCAACCCACGGCAGACGAAAAATTTCAATTTAGTTATGAGGCTCCACAAGATTTCAGCTCCTGGCTACGCGACGGTTTAGCACAGACGATGCTCCAATTTGCAACGATTGCACAAGATGGGGGTATGGTAATAACGAACAAAACACCCCAAGAGTTCGTTAATGAAATAATCAGCGAACTTCCTGAGTGGGGGAAAAGTCATCAAACGATAAGAGCACTACGCCATCAACTATCAATCATTGCAGAGGCTGCTCCTAGCCCTTTCTTGTTAGCCCTTGAGTCCATGCTTGAGGGCGACGTCGCGGAAATTTCAAATATATTTTCAGAGTCAGAAGATTTTTTTGCACCTGCGAGTCTACATGTTGAAATACTTTTTGCGCTTGAAACCCTTGCTTGGGATGCAAAATTATTACCTCGCGTGAGTCTTGTGCTGGCGAAGCTGGCTAGTATTGATCCAGGTGGGAAGCTTATGAATCGACCGATAAACACACTGCGGTCAATTTTTTTGTCTTGGTCTCCGAATACGTATGCAACGTTGGATCAACGTACTCCGTGCATAGACAGCATAATTAAGAGCCGCCCTCAAATTGGCTGGAATCTGCTGTTGAAACTTTTGCCGTCCTCTTATGACACTAACGATCGAACGCGCAAACCACGGTTTCGCGATTCAATGCCGAGGAATCCAGAGAAATTGACGTACGGTGTAGTTTGGAAAAGCAATAGTTGGATTATTGAACGCGCTTTGCTCGAAGCTCGAAATGACGAAAATCGAATATTGGCTTTGATAGAACGAATGACATTTTTCCCCCCTCCTGAGCGTTCCAAGACTCTGGACTTGATAGATAGTTATCTCGTAGCACATCCGTCAGAAGAGGGGCATCCTGTTTGGTTTTCTCTACAGGATAAGGTACGTTGCTATCAAGCCTATCCGCAAGTAGAGTGGGCGGTACCTGACGACGAATTACAGACGTTCCTCGCTGTTCTTGAACGGCATGCGCCTCAAGATATGCTTGCCAAAATGAGATGGCTTTTTGACGACTGGATGCCGCAAGCTCTTGTTTTGGGTGAAAATCCAATAAACAAAATAGAGATAGCCAGAATTGAAGCTGTAGAAGAGATCAAAATCGCACTCGGTGTGCCAGGCATCATAAAATTAATCGAACGCGTAAAACTTCCTCATTTGATCGCGGCTACTCTCGCTGAGAGTAGCCTAAGTGTTGATGAATGTTTTGAACTTTTTAAGAAGCTTGTAGACGGTCGAGATAAATACATTGATTTCGCTAGAACTTTGTCAGGCATCGCTTCACAAAAGTACGATGTTAAATGGAATGATTATCTGGTTGATTATCTTCGTACTAATCCCATTGCCCCGGAAGTAGTGGCAAAGTTACTTTTGAATTGGCCTTGTACGCCAGTTACATGGCAAATCGTATCCTCTTTGGGGAAAGAAGTTGATGTTGCATATTGGAAAAAAATGGAGACGCTTCCGCAGAAATCGAATATGGATGATCTTCTCTTTGCAGTTAATAAATTTCGGACTTCGGGAAGAGCACTCGATGTTTTCGGTGCCGCCTTCAATCGAATATCTGAATTTTCAGGACCACTGATACTAATGTTACTTGATGAAGGTGTCGGAGAATTGAACGCTAATCCACAACGTGATGGAACGATGCTTTCATATCAAATACAGTGCGCTTTTGAGGTACTTCAACAAAAGACCGATGTAACTATAGAGGAGATCGCTCGACGAGAGTATGTGTACTTGCCGCTGCTGGGACGCAGTGGAAAGGAATTGTTATTACATGACTTAATGGCAAAGGATGCATCTTTCTATTTCGAAATTTTCTCTAGCATTTTTCGAGGAGATGATGAAGAACAAGAAGAACCGACAGAAATAGAAAAAGCTCGAGCTCGACTTTCGTATGATCTACTTTCGACCTTCCACACCATCCCAGGCGCATCCGCAGAGGGCGTAGATATGACGACTCTGAATGATTGGATTCATAAAGTTCGCAATCATGCCAAGGAGACGATGCGAGTTGATATCACAGATCAATATATTGGGACCTTACTTGCACACTGCCCGTTCGACCATATGGACAAACTGTGGCCACATACTTCGATGCGTTCCCTGCTTGAGGTGCTTAATAACGACGAGATAGAGCGTGGTATTGTAATTGAACGATTCAACATGCGTGGAGTTCACAGCAGGGCAATTGGTGAAGGTGGTGCGCAAGAACGTGAATTAGCTGCAAAGTACAGAAATTGGGCTGATGGCATGAATTCTTTCCGTCGCACCTATGCGATGCTGCAAAGCATTGCTGATGATTGGGATTCACAAGCAAGTTCTGAAGATGTGCGCGCGGAGCAAGAGAAGCTTAAGCGGTGAAACTCTCAGCTCAGAATAGGTTGCAATTACTACAGTTGAACCGAACTAGACTTGACCCGACAGTAGTGTCAGGTCAAGCCTGAGCTAGTACAGTTTAAATCTGTATTCTTGCATTTTATTTAGTAGGGCCAACTTTATCGCCTCTGCGATTACGGGTATATTGCTCGGTCATCGTTACCGACGAATGTCCAAGTTGTTTTTGTGCAGCACGAATATCGCCAGCCGATTCAGCTTTATCTGTACCGGCTTTTGCCCGTAAATCACGAAACTGAAATTCTGCGATATCTATTTTTGTAATCCCACGTGCTTTGGTAAAGCGTTGACGAAGAGCGTCTTGTGTTAAGGGTTTGCCTTTTTCATTGACAATCAATTGCGTGTAAATGATTTTCTGATTAATGCTGGTTTCGCGTTTTCTGGCAAGAATGCGATCAATGACAATCTTTAATTCGCCAATAATTTCAATACGCAATTTTTTCTTTACTTTGTTTTGTTTCAGCCATAATGCCCCATCTTTAATATCCGCTTCGTCGTACTTGACTGTGTCGGCAGGGCGCTGGCCGGTCAGATAGGCTAGATCCATTGCATCGCGAGTAGGTTGGTCGGCAACGTCATAGACCATTTTAAACACATCGTCTTCAACATAGACATCGCGTCCAGTTTCTTTGTACCCTTTAATTCCAGAGCATGGGTTTGAAGCGCTTGTTAGTCCCCAGTTACGTGCCATATTAAAAATATGCGAGAACAAAGCTTTTTCACGATTGGCACGGACTTGCCCTTCTTTTCCTGTAATCTCAAATGGTTTAAGGCCTCGTGAAACACGGTCTGTATTTTTGGCAATGATCAATTCACGAGATTTTTTTAAGCGCCAATCCATATATTGGCGTATGTGAACTGGCTGTATTTTGTCGATTAATGCAGGTGGTTGGTCAAAGAAATTATAAAGAAAATTAAGTTCGATTAAATTGTCGCTTTGTGTTCTTGGTGCTTTATCTTTCAGGACTTCTTTGATATAACGTTCGGCGACAAAGCGGAAAGTAATCATGCCAGACACAGGTGTTTTATTAGCCGTTAACTCCGACCACTTACGCACTGCGAGGGTGTAGTCTGGACCGAGCGGTATTTCTTTTCTTGGCGTGTTGCCAGTATCCAGATAATAGTAAATTTTTCCACTACGTTGTTTGCGCGACCGCATACCACGTGGCAGATTGAGATTCTTTGTCGGAATACGCCCCATATTAATGTAGTCCTTTCATGACATCTGGAGTCCATTCACGTTTTGGTTTCTCGGCGGTTTTTCCACCTTCAATAGCGATGCGGGTCACGACTGCATGGCCTGTTGCACTCACAAAAAACGGTATCCCCATTTGTCGTAATGCGCCAATTTGTTGGCTTTTCATTTTTCGACCAGTGAGAGCGGAAAGCTCACCACTTTCTAAAAACATACTCATTTTTTACCTCGTTTTAAATTGCCATAATTATTTCAGTACATGACATCACACCACCCAGCGTGCAGATAACGGGCTGTGACGTCAAGAAATTTGCGCGCGGCAATTTTGCTTTCATTTGTAATTTTTATGTTGTCGGCGTGGACGGCTGGTCCGGGGATACACCCTAAATACCAGCCATATTGTGTTTGTGGACAAACTACTATGCTTACGCTAGTCCAAGTAATGCTGCATCAATGGCATGCATAATGGGTTTGTATTGACTGTGATCATCCTGCAGGGTTTGCACATTTTTGATGCCAAACGTTGCTAGCAGTGCACTTACACAATCCTTGCCTTTGTCTTTCAATAATTCTTGCAATTTGGCGACAACATCAAGGTAGTTCGGACCATCCAAGACAGTGACCACTGGCACTGTTGCAATAAGCGCGGTAACGGCAGTTGCTGGTATCGCTGTTGGTTCTGACGTGACAGGGGCGACTGCCGATGCTGTTGGCTGTGCTTCGAGTTTCTGCGTTTGCTGTCGTGCAAAAATCCGCATCTTTGCTTCTTGTCGTAGCAAAAAATCTGCTGCACTCATTTCCTCTTTACCCTCAATGTCGGCATCAGGATCACCGGGCCTTACGCGCCATTCACTGTTATGCACATCACTTTTGAAGTAACGCGTACCGGGTGCATCGCCAAGAATGACTGATGTATCAATTATCTCTGCTGCTGACGTTAAGAATAATTGATCAATTAGTGGGGTAGGTTTCGCAGGCTGCGCAGCGGTGGCAATGGCTGGTGCCGCAGTCTTTTTGGTGCGGGTTTTCTTTTCAGTGATGGCGACTTCACCCACAGTAGCGGTGACGTCAGTGGTCATTTTCGCTGCTGATACAGGCACCAAACTGGTCGTTAGCACATCAATTAAACGATGAATGGTTTGATTTAATTCTTCGATTTTTGCTTCCAGACTCACGCTCACTCCCATGTGTTGCAGTTATTTCCAAGTGGAAAAGAGCGTGCAGTGTAGCGGGCATTAAATATAAAACGCAATATAAATGCAAAATATATTTAATAAATTGAATTTAAGATAAGCAAATGATAAAGTTCGATTCTTCGTGGCAATGCCATGTTTGTTTAGTTCAATTGTGTTGATGATTAAAGAAGGGAAGTGCCATGCAGACTGTTTCTATCAGTATCTTGAATCCAAATTTTCGCTATACCCCTGCTATGCATACCAACCTCCATGAGGCGTTCGAGCGCATCCGGCGCGAACAGGATATGCAAAAACCACCGTTGGTATTGCCGTGCTCAAGTGAGCAGACAGCATTGGTGTTGAATTAATAAAGGTAGGTCGCACTACGCAGGGTATGCGGCAGTTGAGATGAAGCGCGGCAAAGGTGGGGAGAAAGTGAAGAGAGAGGCAACCAAGCCGTAGATAACCGGCATGGTGATTGAAGAGGCTTATTTGGCTAATCGCAACAGGGTTTTAATGTAGTCCTCGCGGGGAACGCCGCCGTGTTCCATTGTATCGGCAAGGGCAAGCGCAATCACATCAGTGAGTTTCATTGGCGCTAATGTAATCGCTTCACCCTCACAGACACGACCGACTAAACGGATTAATTCTAAGGTCTGTGCGATATCAACGGGCGGCGCTGTATGGCCGGAAATAGGTTCATCCAATGTGCCCACGTCTAAGCCAAGTTTTTCTTCAAACAGGCGTGCGGTTTTGGAGGTGATGTTTTTGGACGGATGCGGCCCAAGCATTTGCACTAAAAAACTCGCTGTTGGATAGCCGAGTGCTTTTGAGGCATCAACAATGCCTTTATAGCGTCGGTTGATCAGATGCCGCAGATGATAACGGCGTATCTCGACCACTTCTTTCTGTCGTTCAGCGTGCTTGATTTTGACTTCCAAAATGTCCTCTCGGAGTGTGAATTTCGTATGTTATGGATAAAGCATAATTCATTTTGCGTTTTTAAAATGAATTTTGCAATAGTGAAGTGAAATTAAATCATGAATGACTTATTTTTTGCTGAAATTCATTATTTATTTAGCATTTATTCGTCTGAAAATGGCACGCTGCCCCATGAAATTAAAAACAATGCTCAGTGTATTGAGCATTGTTTAGCGAAATGATTAAACAGGTTTTATTATTCAATTACATAAGGGTTTGATATGGAAGTTTCAGTAGGTGCATTCCAGGCACAATCACAAAAGCAAATCGATGCTTACGCTACCCCTTATGTCGCTACAGAGCCACGTGTAGTGACATGCCTTATTACCTTGCTGCGCACATGCAGCCAAGGTGATCGTCAGCGTTTAGCTGATCTGGCCGGTACCAGTGTCAATTATTTGTATGGGCTTGGCAGTTGCGCCCGTGGCGGCATGTCTTCTCGGCTGGCTTTTGGGATTGAAGACGCGAGCATACAACTGCATAAAGAAACCCACGGACGCACACCGATAGTCTCTGCGCGTGAATTAAGCACGATGTGTTCACTGGTTGGTATGCGAAAGCATTAATCGCATGCGTTATCTCTCACTGTTCTCGGGTATAGAAGCGGCTAGCGTCGCGTGGCAACCATTGGGATGGGAATGCGTGGCCGTCGCCGAGATCGAACTGTTTCCGTGTTCGGTGCTGGCGCATCATTATCCCACTATCCCCAATCTCGGTGATGTCACCAAGATCACCGAGTTGGATATCGCGTTATTAGGCAACATCGACCTGATTGTATTTGGCTCACCCTGCCAGGATTTGAGCGTGGCAGGCAAACGACAAGGATTTACTCATGCAGATGGAAGCAGCACACGCAGTGGTTTGTTTTATACAGCCATCAATATTATCCAGTGGGCAAGAAAGCACTGCAATTTGCGCTACGCCCTATGGGAAAACGTCCCCGGCGCATTTAGCAGTAACGCCGGAGCCGACTTTGCAGCAGTGGTTGCACAACTGGCAGGTATGCGCGAACAGCCCAGCGCGCCACCGAAAGGCTGGGGATCGGAAGGTTGTGCTATCGGCGAAGAAGCAATGGTCGAGTGGTCCACTTTGGACGCGCAGTATTTCGGAGTGGCGCAACGGCGGCGTCGCGTGTTCGTTGTCGCAGATTTTGGAGCGTGGCAGGGTAGACCGCCGATATTACTTGAGCGCGACAGCCTGCGCGGGGATCATGCGCCGCGCCGAAGCACGGGGCAAGAAATTGCCAGCACCGTTACTGCTAGCACTCAAAAAAGTGACAGAGGAGACGGCTCTGACAATCTGATTGTCACCTGCCTGGCGACCGGTCAGGGTGGCGCAGAAATCACGCATCAGATAGCGCCGACATTAAGCTGCAATCATGAAGCGCCGATTGCAGTCTACGGCATACAAGGCAATGTCATTGGTCGGCAAGATCAACATGGCGGCAATGGTTTTGGGGTTTGTGAACACATCGCCCCCACTCTTACTACAACAGATCAACACGCTGTTGCTATCGGTTGGAGCGAAGAATTGACTGCCTCCATTGAGCTGGCAGGGACATTACAGCGTGGGGGTTCCGGTGGGCGGCACGATGGAGTAATGCAACCAGATATGACGGTACGCCGGTTGACTGAAGAAGAGTGCGAAGTGTTGCAAGGTTTTCCGCGTCATTACACCAAAGTCATGCATGGCAAGAAATTAGCATCCGGTGGTGTGCGCTACCGGGCTTTAGGCAACAGCATGGCGGTGCCGGTGATGGCGTGGATAGGCCAGCAGATTGCGTTTATGGAATTTTTTAAGGATGAGCGGCAATGCAGGTCACAGTAGCGCAAAAAATACGCATCCCTGCCGTAGTGCCGTTTTATCTCAACGGCAAACCTACGCGGAAATCTCCTCATCCAAGATCGCTCAGGTCGTCCCAGCTATCGAGAATGAAAATAACGCGCATGAAGGTGCGGGCTAAGGCTGTGCCGACAATTGAACGTGCACATTACCAGCGTGTCGTGTCACTGCCATGCGCTAACTGTGGAGTGGAGACATTTTCTCAAGCTGCTCACAGCAATCGCTACCAAGACGGTAAGGGTGCAGGGTTGAAAGCCAATTATCTTGCAACATTTCCACTGTGCTGTGATCGTCCTGGCATTGTTGGTTGTCACTTTAAGCATGACCAATGCATAGGTATGACGCGTGAAGAGGCCGATGCTCGCACGACCGGCTACATTGCTGATACGCATAGAAAATTAGGAATTGAGTGATGATCGAGCAAACAAATAAGCCTGAGAAAAAATCCCGTTACCGGAAAATAGAAGTTCGTATGTGGGGAGATGAGAAATTTCGGAATCTCACGCCGATACCGCCGTGCGGACAAGGGCTGTGGCTATTCCTGCTGACTGGACCGCATACTGGTCCGGTTCCTGGTCTTTTTCGTTCAGGCCGGGCAGCCATGGCGGAAGAATTAGATTGGGAGTTGGAAGACTTCGACAAAGCCTTCAAGGAAGCCTTATCTGAAGGTATTGTCAAAGCCGACTGGAAAGCTAAGGTTGTTTGGGTGCCGAACGCTATCAAGTGCAATAAACCAGAGTCACCCAATGTCGTGACATCTTGGGCATCAGAGTGGGATTTGATCCCTGAATGTGACCTAAAGTTGGAGGCATATGAATCCATCAAAGCCAGTATCCATGTGCTCGGAGAGGCTTTCGCCAAGGCTTTCGATAAGTCTTTCACGAAGCCTACGGTGAAGACTATGGCAAAGACATGTCCTAATCAGGAACAGGAACAGGAACAGAAGCAGAAGCAGGATGTAAAAGCTTCCGATCCTAACGGATCGGGCGGCCAGCCGCCGTCCCCGGAATCCGCAGGGCAAAACCCCGACACCAAAAAAATCGGAGAGAAGACGAAGCAGGAACTATGGCGCTGTGCAAAATCGCTGTTGGCACAAGGCGGCATGCCAGAGGCTCAGTGCGGCTCCTTCGTCGGCAAGCTGGTTGGCGACTACGGCACCGACATCGTTCTCGATGCTGTGCGAACGGCGGTAGTCGAGCAACCAGCGGACCCAGCTTCATTTTTGAAGGCGGTTTGCCAGAGGCTTAGCGGTGAACGCAAAACCGTATCGCCATGGTGGTCGTCCGAGGAATTGATTCTGGCGAAGGCGGCAGAGATGGGTCTCCAGGCAAGACCAGGCGAGCATACACCGGCTCTTAAGGCGCGGATCGAAGCTGCTATTGCCAATGGCGGCAAGGCTCCCGCCCCCCTTCTTGTTGCAGTGCCAAACCCGGTACCGGATGCGGTAGGCAAGCGTTCCCCAGAGGCCGTCAATGCCGGTTTGGCAGCAATGAAGGAAGCGGCGAGCAAGTTGAAGCGCGTTGCATGAACCGCCTGATCTGGGCATTTTATGAAAGTTGAAACATGACGACAATGGAACGACCTAATACCAACCTGGACGACATCGCTAACGTCATCGGCTTTAGTGCCACCTTACGCATCACCGCATGGTTCGGTGGCAGCAATTTATATATTCCCGGTCATGCTTACGAACAGCATGCGGTGGCAAAGCTGATCGGTCTAGCGGCGTTTAAGCGTTTGGTGGAAGAGTGGGGTAATGAACATCTGACGATACCGATCAATCGCGCTGATGAAGTCGATAGGCGTAACCGCCATATCAGTGACCTGATGGTACGGGGTATGGGGGCAAAAGAAATTGCATTTGAAACGGGTTTGCATGAACGACGCATTCAGCAATTGCGGCGTCAACTGGAAGAGAGTGGTTTAGTGCCGATGGTGATGTACACCAAACCGCCACAATATTTTAGCCCGCAAAACTGCCACTGAAAGTGCTCTGGAAAAGTGCCCCTAAGAAGGGCCGTACAAAAGGAGGGGAGTAGTAAATCAGGCAAAACGTGACATGCGCACTAACATCAACCTACCCGGGCGATGGCAGTGCGTGCGTTGATTGCAATCGTTGCCAGTGGCGTTAATTAAGATGCTGTGCAACGGTACAGCGCGTTAATTAAATTTGCTTCGGATCAATTGCCTGCAATGCCTCGCTAGCTTGCTGTAGCGCTTGCTTGGCATCATCTAGTTCTTGTGAATTGATCCCAATGGTAGTCAGATGAGAATCGATGCATTGATCAAGCAAGTTGAGATTATTCTGCACCGGCGTGCGATACAGTTGTCCGTAGTGTGTGAGAACATGGTGGCAGAAGTGTTGCATGTGAGCTATATTCAGAGCCGCCCCACTGTGTAAGTGCCGCATGTTGGTGATGATGTTCATTGCTTCGGAAAAACTGATACTCATAAAAACTGCTTCCCTTTTGTAAAGTATTCGTATTGATTCGTCGATACAATGACTACAACAGGTATCGGATAGATGCTGTTGACGATCAAGTGCTCTTGGTTTTTGATAGTGGAAAAATACGGCAGGTATTGCACCACAATGCGTGGTTAGTGTTGTGTGAGTCTCCGTGCATTTTATTGTGGAGCGGCACTATCGTCGAAGCTTGTTACGTAGCCTAGCTGTCATTTCTGACGGTTACAAAAAAGTAAAACTATCGTAGAAATCTGAGTTGGTTAGTCATTTCAAAATTGAACTGGCAAGCTTTTTTTGAAATAATTTATTGCAAGAAGATGGTGGCGGTGGTTCGTGGGTATCTTCGCTATTTCATAGAGGAGTGCGGTCGAAATTTGAAAATTATTTGCACAAGGATTGCGCATCGCTTGCTAAATTTTGGGTATCTATGCCGCGTACTACATCGCTGCATGTAGTGCGCTTGCATGCGTGAAGCACGCTGAATGCGGCATCGTCATTACTCATTCTTTGAGCGAAGTATCGGCAAAATATTTTGTGCGTGCGATCAAAAAACAACACATGCATACAAAAATAAGTGATCGTAGATTATTCATGCATGTTGAGTGTTTGATAGAAAAAAAACAGGCGCATGCCGCATGGGCAAGTCGATAGCACCTGAATTTTTTACACCGTTAAGTCTGTTTGATCAGTCGCAATATGAATAGCAGAATAATCGCCCCACCGGTGGCGGTGATGACCGAATCAATCCAGCCACTACTGATATGAATACCAAATTTCCCTGCAAGCCACCCACCAATAAAGGCACCAACTACCCCGATGATCATATCAATAGCGATACCGAAGCCCCCGCCTTTGACCACTACGCCCGCTAACCAGCCAGCGATGACACCAACGATTAACCAAGCAATTATTCCCATGAAATTTTCTTCAAAGTAAGTAAAAAGCGAACTATACGATGACGGTGGCGAAACGACCATTAAAACCAACCCCATTTTTGTTAAAAATTGATACACGTAAAAAAGCCTAAGGACCATACATCCGCATTGCTGCGAATAGACGGCCCCTAGGCTTTTTGCTTTGCCGCTGTAGTGCGGCTAAACAGTGTGTGACGAGTTACATTTTTGTACGACCATTACACGCTGCTAAAAATATTTCTTGGTTGACGTTGGCACGCTGTGCAAAAGAAAGAGAAATAAACGTGACGCATGATTTACGGGCTAATGCGGCGGCGTTGCGTGTGTCGTTTTCTAGTATCGCGTTTGCCGCTTTAAGTTCAGCGTGGAGTATGTCGGCTAAGTGTTGATAGTCTATTTTTCGCATGATGCTTTATACCTTATCCTCAATATCATAATGCACACTGCGTTCACCGTAAGTGCGGTGTATATCCTCTGCTGTCATGCCACGCGCACAGCGAACGATGCAGCACGAACCCAGGCCGTGGCCGGTGTCTTGATTGCACCACTGGCGACCTTTGATATAACCACCGCAGCAGCAACATAAAAGGGTTTGGGGTTTGCTTGTTGGCCGGGTCATTTTCTTTCCCGTGTAAATTTGTCGCTGGTGATTACATCACGCTCTGCCCAATAATCAGCTTCGTGTGTTTCTTTCGTATGCTGTTTAATCATTTCATCCATAAAATCATGTGTGACCTGCTGCAAGTAATCATCTGAATTTGATTCAATACCCCGTAGCACATAGTTATAGTTGGTAATGGCGTTATCACTATTTGATAACAGCGTTACACTGATGCCGACGTAATGCCATTCATCGTTACACCATGCGCGTAGATATTCAAAATCTTTCTCGACCGTGCGGGCGCGTTCCATGCCGACAGTGGCGGGATTTGGCAACCATTCGCCCGAACTCCACTTGTCGCGTCTGGCAATCTTCATGCTTGTAGCCACATCATAAAACCGATGCGATGCGCCGCCGTAAGAAGTGCATAAAATACGTTCACCCGGTCGCTTATCACGGCTAGTCCAGTCGCTGACAACGCCGTGACCTTCGCAATCTATCCATGGTAGAGCGGCGCTATCATCTCGCGTGATATTGATACGAAAGCGTAAGCCGCCTTTAGTGATAATGTCGCCGTCTGCAATGTCGATATGGCGGCTCATTTGACCGCCTCTAATTTGTGAACGTGAACAATACGCTCTGTGCGCTGCTTCTTTACTGCGGCTGGTACAAAGATATTCCAGGTCGCGCCGCATCTATTGCAACGCAAAAAATCTGATTTATAGGTATTACTAGATGAGCCGGTTGGACCGGTATCATTTGATCCACAATGCGGGCAAGTACCTGTCATTTTTTATTTTCCTTTTTGCGTTGTTCTTCTGCGTAGTCTTCTAAATCGTCAATATCAATTTGCAGTTCAATAGCAGCGGCGTTGCTGATTAGTTTGCTGATACGTTCTTCGTATTCAGGTTCTACCGGTGTGCCGTCTAGGCACTTCAAAATAAAATTAGTCATGCTATTTCTTGTTCAAATAAGCAAAGAAGTGGCACGCAAGACTGCCGTTTGCATGCTGGGGTTTGCGATAACCGCATGCTTTGGCGGCTTCATGTAATGCATTCAATTGAGGAAATCGCAGCGTAAAAAAATCATCATCAAAATTGATGTTGTGCTGTTGCTGCAAGTTGCTGCGGATGTTGGCTTTGTCGCGGCGCATGATTAATATTCCGTCGCGTTGGTGCAGGTGTAGGTTTTGCCGACATAGCAGAACTCGGACATATAGCCGTTTAACTCTTGGTCACGGGCGAAAGCGTCATAGTCGATATACATAGAGATTGCGCTGGGCAAGTCCTGTAAATAACACTCATCAAAGAATTCGCTAGCTGCATCGGATAAGCTGCATGTACTCAGACAAACATCATCTATTTTCTGTAATGCTTCGGTGAGACTGTGACCGTTATTGCAGAGATAAAAAAGTGCTGCTTGTTGCTCTATATCGAGATCAATAATTTGCTCAAACCAGAGATGTAGAGAACCTTGGCTAATGCTGCAGGCGTCGAACAGTTCGCCATCGTTACCACTGATGTACTGGATTTCGAATTCTTCTACCGGATAACCAAAGCTATCGCGTAGTGCTGCAGCTTTAGTTTCGTATTCTTCATAATCTTCAAAGAAAAAGCCGTCAACAGTGATGTTGTACGGTTGCGCGTAATACGTTGGCTGTGCGTAGCAGGTCATGTGCTGCGCTCCTTATGCAAACCAGCGTTTGATGATGGCAACTAAGCCAGTGTTGCGCGTTGCAGGTTTGGGATGACGTGCACCAGGTAGGGCGAACTGATGACCGATAAAGTCATAAGGTGTGTAGTGTTGGGTTGCTGTTGTATTACGCTTCGTATGCATGCGTGACTATCCCTTTAGTGAAAGTAAACAATGTGTGGTGCAATGGATACAGCGTGCATATCGTTTAGCGAAAAACTAAATATATAGAAGTTATAAGTTAAATGTGTTTAGCGTATGTTGACGCATAAAGAAACATTGATTTACTTAGCTAAAGGGAAGCCTGCAGCACAGAGCGAAACTCTTTTGAAATCTGAACGATATTTATTGACGACGGGGACCCTGACAACGTAAACTTTGGGTGCGGGGACGAAGAAGCGCGGTGGTTGAGAGTTTTGCTGAAAGTGAAACTTGATTAATCAAGTTGTTTAGCATAATAGACGCATTATATACATTTAAACGATAAACAACTACACTGCCGGATTATGCCAATAAACCGACAAAATGGAACTGCCAGACGCTCCCGCTCATCACGCCAAAAACAGCAGTTCTCATAGAGGGCACGGCGGTTCCCGCCGAAACGCTGGCAGAAAATCCGACACCCATATAAAACCAGAAACCGTCATCGACTACGACGAAGCACGGGCGCGTAACGAATCCATCAAAGCAGACTTGAATACACTTGAATTCAAGATTAAATCAAGTGAGTATGTGGCACGTAATGGTGTGCGTCAGGCATCGGCAACTGCTCTGGCATCGCTGGCACAAACGCTGCGCTCCGTTCCCGATAATCTGGAACGTAAACTCGGTATCACACCAGAAGTAGCCGAAGAGGTTGGTCGTCAGATCGACGCTGCTTTGCAAGACTTGGCAAATGAATTCGAGATCATGTGTGGCGACGATGAATAACGCAATCAGTGATGTGCGCAGTGATATGTTCAATGACCCTGATCAGCACTACAGCATCGCACTCGCCGATATTTGCAGCCCGCACACGGCCTTGCAACCGCCACGTCGCATTTCAGTAAGCCAAGGTGCCAAAGAAGCATTGTTCATAAAACAACCTGGCGGTTATGTTGGCCCGTGGTCAGCAGAAGAAACGCCATATATGGTTGAGCCGATGGATATGCTGGCAAGCCGCCGTCACGAAGCGGTGTGTTTCGTTGGCCCAGCGCGTACCGGTAAAACCTTGGGTTTGTTGGAAGGTTGGATGTCACACGCGATCACCAACGATCCTGGTGACATGCTATTTGTGCAAATGACACAAGACAAAGCACGTGAGTACAGCAAAACCCGTATCGACCGTGCCTTGCGTCATTCGCCTAATTTAGCTGCACTCAAAAGCGGCTCCAGCCAAGACGACAACACGCACGACAAGATGTTCAAGCACGGTATGTGGCTACGTATAGGCTGGCCAACGGTTTCGCAATTGTCGTCGTCTGATTATCGCTATGTCGCTCTGACCGATTACGACCGTATGGCAGATGACATCGACGGAGAAGGTTCTGGCTTTGCGTTGGGCTTAAAGCGCACCACCACCTTTTTAAGTCGCGGCATGTGTCTGGTGGAATCCAGTCCGGGGCGCGATGTGGAAGACCCCGGCTGGCGTGCCGTCACCAATCACGAAGCGCCGCCAACTTCCGGCATCCTCGGCATCTATAATCGCAGTGACCGTCGCCGCTGGTACTGGAAGTGTTTTGATTGTGCAGACTGGTTTGAAGCGAAACCGGGTTTGGAATTATTTCACTTGCCACCCGATGATGATCTGATCGATATGGTGCGCAGTGCCGATATCGACGCGCTGGCAAAAGAATATACGCGTGTGGTTTGCCCACACTGTGGCAGCATCATCCAGAGCAAATTCAAACATGAACTCAACATGCGCGGGCGTTGGCTGCAAGATGGTCAACATCTGACCAGTGATGACGAAATGGTCGGTACAGCCTTAACTTCCAGCATCGCCGGTTACTGGTTGGGCGGTGTGGCCGCAGCTTATCAACCGTGGAAATCACTGGTCACACGCCATCTGCAAGGCTTGCGCGAATACGCCTTATCGGGTTCCGAACTCACCCTTAAAACCACCGTCAACACCGATCAGGGTTTGCCGTACACCAGTCGTCATTTATTAGAAGCCGCACGTAATGCACTCGGCCCAGCTGACCGTAAAGAGAAATCGTTAGCGCGTTACATCGTGCCAGATGCAACGCGCTTCTTAATTGCCTCTGTCGATGTGCAGGGCGGCACCAACGCCAGATTTGTGGTGCAAGTACATGCTGTTGGTGAAAACTTTGAGCAATGGCTAGTCAACCGGTTTAATATCACCGAATCACGCAGGGAAGGGATGGGTAGTGGCTATGCGCCGATTGATCCAGCCTCCTATGCCGAAGACTGGGATCGCATCACCGAAGAAGTGATTCGCAGCACCTACCGCACCAGCATCGAAGGTAAAGAATTACGCATCAAATTAACGGTTGTCGATTCCGGTGGTGAAGATGGCGTGACAGACAAAGCCTATGCATGGTATCGCCGATTACGTCGGGATGGCTTGTACAGCCGCGTCATGCTCTATAAAGGCGCATCCAGCAAAACTGCGCCGATTATCAAACTATCCAAAGTCGGCAACCGCCATGGCAAAGAAACAGGTGATGTGGATTTGTATGTTTGCAATCCTAACTTGCTATCCGATGCAGTAGACACTGGCTTAAAACGCAAAGATGCGGGTGCCAACTACATTCATTTTCCGAGCTGGTTACCGCAAGCGTTCTTTGACGAACTCAATGCCGAAGTACGTGGTAAAGATGGCATTTGGAAGAAAATACGCAAACGCAACGAAAGTTTCGATTTGTGCCGCATGATACGTGCTGGCTGTTTGCGGCTGGGTGTCGATAAGATCAAAAATTGGCAGCGTGCGCCGCATTGGGCTGCACTGTTGGATGTGAATAGTGAAGTTGTGACGATGGAAGAACGGCGGGAAATGAAAGCTGCAGCACGTGACGTGCTGATCGCAGATCAGCCTGCGCGTCGTATGCGGAGGGTGGCTATGTCCCCTTATATCCGGTGATATGTTTCAAATTTTGATATGCCATTACATTTATGGTACTTTCCTAGCTAATTTCCATAAATACAAAAACTAGGGGCGACATGCAAATCATTGAGGCAGTTATTCATGGTATCAAAAAGGAAAAACATAAAGCCGATGTAACAGAACAACCAAATGACAAAACTCTTCCCATTGATGAGCTACTGAAAAAATTGTGTGAGGACGTATTAAAAATTTATGCAAAAACCACCAATAACTATGGGACATTGAGTGCAGATGATGTGTACTATTTTCCTCATGCAATGGAAAAGTACTATGAAAAAAAATCAACCGCCGTCGTGTTTACCAAAGAAGTTACACATTTAATTGCGATTGAAATGAAGAAATCTTCAGCATCTAATGGTGGTTATGTGTTATTCCTACGATATGACAATCAAGGGCGAGATTGGTTACTTGTTGTCATGCTGAAGTTGACATCACGTACAGGGATTAATGAAAATACTCTTGAGCTGAATGATTCAATTTCATTTGATCTTGAACACTTACATGAAGCAGCTCGCATTGATATAGAAAAATGGCGGACAAACGAGCAGCCGTATCTATCCTTCATTAAGCGCAGCAGTCGAACGGATGACGTCACTCAGTACTTTCGCAATGCGCTGGCCTGTACCGACTACACGGATTCAAAATCGCATACTACTCAAGCATTAGATGCAATAAAGGCTTATTGCTTATCACAGGAGTTTACCCCGGAGCAAACACGACAAGTGCGCCGAGCCGCATACGATCACTTTGATAACAAATGGAATGCAAATGAATCGGTTAACTTGATCACGTTATCAGCCATCATTAATAATGGTGAGCCGCAATCTTTTTTGGATTTTGTGAAAGAGAAGCAATACACAATTAATGAGCAATTTTCTCCACACAAGAAAACGTTTAGTAGATACAAGAGGATTCAGGGTGAGTTCGGCACTGTGAAGATCAGTTTTGAGGCGAATGATTTGCTTACTGGGGCAGTGAATTACGATGCGAAAAAGAAAATACTGACAATCAAAGATATTTCACAAAAACTCGCAAACGACATTAAGGATGCAACAGGTGATACAAGCAGCGATGGATCCTCTTGAACTTGCTATTTCGCTTTATAAAGAGCGGAGTTCAGCTTATGAGCGTGACATTAAGGTCATCGTTCCGACTGAGCTTGATTTTTTAAGCGTAGTAGCGACTTTAGAGAAGGCCAATTTACTCGTTGACACCGATCAAGCCAAAAGGGAGATCGAATTTGCGCTCCCATCATTAAATTCAGCGCCATTTTTCATTCATATTGCTGACTTATTGGCAACGCCTGAGCGACGTGCCACTATTCCTGAACGATTCTATATTGCAGAGATAGATTATCTTTATGGTAAAGATCACAGTGCAGTGCCAGCTATTATTCAAAACTATCTCGATACATCAAAGTTGTTGAAATTAATCAGCACTATTGCAGATCATATTGCTGATGATGGTGGTGATAAGCAGTACGTATTTTTGGGTAAAGAAAAAATTATTTTTACGGCAGATTATGTAGAGCGTGACTTGCGTGGTTTGGATGGTTTAACGCAATTTCAGCAAGATTTTTTTGAATCTGACATTCATGCAGAGCAAAAGAAAACGATTATACGTTCAGCACTACTAGAGATGTTTAAAGGTGCAAAAATGGTTCCGTTTGCATCGTTATTGCATTGTTATTCTTTGTTCATTGAAGAAGTTAGGAAAAGCTATGAGCTGTATGTTTCCGAGTTCTCATTTCATAAAATTAAAGCCGAAGTAGAAAAAGAGAAGTTGGATTTAACAACCAAGTTGAACAAAGTTTTTTCTGATATACAGAATCAATTATTGGCAATTCCGGCAGCATTAATTTTAGCAGGCGGCCAGCTTGATGATAGTCATAAATGGTCGTTAAAAAATTTATTAATTTGGCTGGGTTCGCTGGTTTTTACTATCTTAATGGTTATGCTTATTCGTAATCAACGACATACATTGGATGCGGTGAAGCAGGAAATTGAGCAGCAGTGGGCAGATATGAGCGGTAGGCATCAAGCTGTAGCGTATCGCTTTCAAGAAGCGTATACACAGCTCGATAAAAGATATTCTGATCAAAGAAAGTTATTGAAAAATGTGAAATATTTGGTTTATATTTCACTTGTGGTGACCAGCATTGTGTTGCTCTGGTATTCCTTTGATGTTGTCGCCTTATGGGAAAAAACGATTGAGGTGATGCAACATTACGCAAAAATTATACAGTCGAAAATCACGCAGCCCTAACCTCTGCTAATAAATCAGGATGGTAATCCTCCCGCACGCATAAAGGCATCGGTTGTACGCAAATATCAACTAACTGAAATGCGAAATTTCCACGCAGGTATCCCCACCGTAAAATCCCCATGATGTGCCCAAGTAAAAATCACACCGGGTACACTTATGGCGGTAACACAATCCGATATTGATAGTCTCAATGCTGCCATTGCATCCGGCACGCGGCAAGTCACGCTGGGTGGACAAAGCGTCACCTATCAAACCACCGAAAGCCTGATCAAGGCACGCGATAATCTCAAACAAGAATTGGTGAACCAGCAAGCAGTTGCTGGTGGTGCGGTACGCAGTAAGCGCTCAATGTTGTATTACGTTGGCCGTGGGTACGACTGATGGCGCGTAAATCTAAGCACAAGGTTGCTACGACAATGCTGCAACCCCAAGCGCGTTACGACGCTGCCGGTAATGGTCGTCGCATGCGTGGCTGGATGGCTCCATCGACTGGCCCGAATCGTGCCGTCGCTGGTATTCAAAACATCCGCAACCGTTCTCGTGATGTCACACGCAACGACTGGTCGGGTGAATCCAGTATTCAGAAGTGGACAACCAATCTGATTGGTATCGGCATTGTCCCGCGTTTTAAACGCATCCAAAACAAACAACGCAAGCAAGAACTTACCGATTTGTGGCAACAGTTCGTTGCACAGTCGGATGCCGATGGAATACTTAATTTTTACGGACAACAAACCTTAGCAGTACGTGCCTGGCTGGAATCGGGCGAGGTATTTGTACGTCGTCGTCCGCGTCGTCCTGATATGGAATTGGCAGTACCTTTGCAAATCCAGTTAATCGAAGCTGAATTTGTACCGATGTTGGATGCCGATAGCTGGCCGGGACTATTGCCGGGAAATCGTATTCGTAGCGGTATTGAATTAAGTGTTTCTGGTCGTCGTCTGGCATATTGGATGTATAAATCACACCCGGGCGATGGCGCGATGGGGGCAACGATAGACGCCAGCATGCTCATTCGTGTGCCTGCCGATCAGGTGAAACACGTGTTTGAACCGAAGCGTCCAGGTCAATTGCGCGGTATTTCAGCGATGGCCTCGGTACTGGCACGGCTGCGCAATATTGGTGATTACGATGATGCCGTCCTTGAGCGCCAAAAGCTCTCTAATCTCTTCGTCGGTTTTATTTCCCGCTCTTTACCAGAAGGCTTAGACCCAGACGTTGATCCGCTCACTGGTAGGCCGATAGAAGGCACAATCTCGTCGCCATTGGCGGGTCTGCAACCCGGCATGATGCAAGAGCTAGACCCCGGAGAAAACATCAACTGGAGCAATCCACCAGAAGCCGGTACCACCTACAGCGATTACATGCGCACCCAGCATATGGGCACCGCAGCAGCCTCTGGCATTCCATATGAAATCTTTTCCGGTGATATCAAAGAAGTGAGCGACCGTACTTTGCGAGTGCTGATCAATGAGTTTCGCCGCCTGGCGGAACAGCGCCAGTGGCAGATCGTGATTCCCATGTTATGCCAGCCAGTAATTGAATGGTGGGCAGAAGCGGCGGTACTGGCTGGCAAAATTTCATCCAACGAAATACTTGACGTCATCCGCGTAGAACATGCGCCACACGGCTGGCAGCACATCCATCCAGTGCAAGACCCGCAAGGTAAAAAACTGGAAGTCGATGCCGGTTTCCGTTCGCGTTCCAGCGTCATCGGTGAACGTGGTGACGATCCTGATCATGTGGACGATGAACGGCAGTGGGATATGCAGCGCGAGCAAGCACTGGGTTTGCACGCGTCGCAATTAACAGCACAAACAGCTAAGAAGCCAGATGACAAGAAGGAACAAAAATAAATGGACATGAATCAATTAGGTGATGTGGTACCGGGCGGCACATCAGGTGTGATCGGTAGTATCGCCGCTGCTGTGTTCGCTTGCTTTATTTTCCTGCGCAAATACCTCGCCAGTGATGCGGCTGCCCGTGCCGATGATCTGGGCAAAGTCAGTGCGCTTGATTTGTATAAACAATTGCTGGAATCGGAACGCACAGCCCGGATTTCTGCGGATGCGCGTGCTGATCAGTTTGCCAAAGAGCGCAATGAAGCGTGGCAAATGATGGGCGACATGCGTGGCGAGCTGATGGCATTGCGTGAAGAGGTAAAACAGTTGCGTGACCAGATCAATGCAGGACACAACTTGGGGCATTCCGAAACGGGTTACGAAAAATCGTCGCAGGGTAATCCCTAACGTTATCGCCACAATGAGCGCTAATCAATTTAGGGACACAACATGCGCACCTGGTACGCCTTCAATAACGCCGTCACCGATACTGCCGATATTTCCATTTTTGATGAAATCGGCATGTGGGGCGTGACTGCCAAAGATTTTATCAACGATCTCAATAAAGTCAGTGCCAAGGCCATCACTTTGTCAATCAATTCGCCCGGTGGTTCGGTGTTTGATGCCTTGGCAATTTTTAATGCACTTAAAACTTCTGGCAAAGAAGTCACCGTCCGCGTGATGGGGGTAGCAGCATCTGCCGCTAGTTACATTGCGATGGCTGGCAATAAAATCGTCATGCCAGAAAACACCTTCATGTTCTTGCATAACCCAATTGCCGGTATCTACGGCAATGCCGAAGCGATGCGTGATACCGCCGATGTGCTAGACAAAATCGGAGCCAGTCTCACCGCCACCTATGTCACACGTTCCGGTAAATCTGAAGAAGAGGTCAAAGCTATACTCGCAGCCGAAAGTTATTTAACAGCTGC
Source organism: Glaciimonas soli (assembly GCF_009497155.1). Taxonomy (GTDB): domain Bacteria; phylum Pseudomonadota; class Gammaproteobacteria; order Burkholderiales; family Burkholderiaceae_D; genus Glaciimonas; species Glaciimonas soli. Next base: position 20,711 of record NZ_WINI01000009.1, on the reverse strand, counting down.
CGAATGTGTAGAGATGGGGTTTGCCGATGTAATCGAACCAGCCATTACTGCACAGGCCAGCTTTGCACAAGAGCGCTTACCAGAAAACGTCAGAGCGATCTTCATGCAAGCTAAGCAGAATGTATCGGTGGTAGCTACACCGCCAACACCCGCCATGCCGTTCGTTGAACAAATTCACGCACTGGCGAGTGCTGCTGGTTTCGTTACCCACGCAGCACATTGGGCATTAGATGCCAGTGTAGACACGTTAGCCAAAGTCCAGGCCATCATCGCCGTCGCCAGCGAAATCAAAGCATTGTGCATCTTGGCGAAACAGCCTGATACGGCTGATCAACTGATACGCGCCAATAAAACAGTGGATGAAGTGCGAACACATCTTTGCACGGTATTGGCAGTAGCAGACGAACGCACCAATATCGATACCGCACTACATCACATGACCAAGAGTATCGCCCCCACACAAGAGTGCAACCCAGCGCTGGTCAACACCGCTGACATCTGGGCTAAGCGTCGATTAACTATTGGGAGTAAATAATGGCAACACCAAGTATGCAAAGCGTGACCTTGCAGGAAGGTCATCACGTCGGCGAATTCTTACTATCGGAAGGCAATGGCACGATTAGCCGTGAAGAAGGGATTCTTACTTTGACTGGTACCGCGCTGGTATCAGGTACGGTAGTAGCAAAGCTGGATACCGGTAAATACGTTGCCTACAACGCGAAAGCCAAAGATGGTGCGCAAGTTGCCAGTGCGGTTTTGTACAACAGTACGCCTGCGATCACAGGTGACTACAAAGCTGTGTTCATCGTGCGTAATGCCGAGGTGATGTCAATTGCCTTGACCGGCATTGATGCAGCTGCCGTTACCGCACTGCAGGCGACCAGCATAGTTGTGCGCTAATCCAAAAAAATATAAAAATCGAAACAGAAAGAACATCCCACCATGCCAACCTTAGATATTTTTAACGATGACGCCTTTAGTGTTCAGTCGCTGACCAAGGCGATCAACGACACGCCATTTCAGCCCATGAAGATAGGGCAAATGGGTATCTTCTCAGAAGAGGGCATCACCACCACAGCCGTGTCGATTGAAAAAGAAGGCACGACCTTATCGCTAGTACCGTCGGCAGCACGTGGTGCGCCAGGTGTGCCGATTGGTAACGACAAGCGCACCTTGATTTCACTGAACACGATCCACTTGCCACAACGTGCGAGTGTGATTGCCGACGAAGTGCAGAATTTACGTGCATTCGGCAGCGAGAGCGAAGTGCAATCAGTACAAACTGTGGTCAACAAAAAACTCGCGAAAGCGCGTCGCAATATCGACGTGACGATGGAATACCAGCGTATCGGTGCGATCAAGGGACAAGTGATGGATGCCGATGGTGCCACCGTGCTGGCTGATATGTTCAGTACCTTCGGTGTCAAACAAACCACCCATGCGATGGCATTGGGCAGTGACAGCACTAAGGTACGGATCAAGACAGTGGAGGCCAAACGCAAACTGGAAGAGGCGCTGGGTGGCTTGATGTATAGCGATCTGACTGCCTTGTGTTCGGCCAGCTTCTTCGATGCTTTGGTTGGTCATCCGGTAGTCGAAAAAGCCTATGATCGTTACCTGAACGGTGAATTTTTACGGGAAGACCAACGCAAGGGATTTTTCTTCGCTGGCGTGTATTGGGAAGAATATCGCGGCAATGTCGCCGGTCGTGATTTCATCGAGCTTGACACTGCTTACCTCATTCCAAGCGGTGTACCTGATCTGTTTATCACCAACTTCGCGCCAGCCGATTACATGGAAACGGTCAACACCAACGGTTTGCCGTACTACGCCAAACAGGAAGCGATGCGGATGAACAAAGGCGTGGAGATTGAAGCGCAATCGAATCCGATTTCGATCTGCACCCGACCACAAACGATTATCAAATTGTTCAAAGGCACAGCACCGTAATGTTGCCGGTATTTACCTCCATGACCAATAGTGTCCTTGCCAAGCTAGGTGAGGATGCGGTGCATCAGAGTAAAAATGGACAAAACCTGCCATGCCGCGCCAATGTCGAGCGCGGTGTGCAAATGGCGGGTTATGGAGATGACATGATAGTTGAACGCGATGTCGTCACCTTGAGCAAAGACTTGCTAGCGGTCGTCGGCGATACGCTGATAATCGGCGAAGATCATTACACACTAGATCATCTGTTCGCCGACAATGGCTATTCGGTACGCTACACCTTATTGGCTAATTCATTGGAAAACTGATGGCAAGCAGCAGATTTAATATCACCATCGACGCCAGCGGCATCACTGGGCTGGCGCAGTCGCTAGGCCAATTCGACAGCGCACAACTCGCAACAGTATCCTTGCAAGCCGTCAATACAGTAGCCAAACATACGTATGACACGGTGCGGCCACGGATGAATGCCAACATCAATCTGACCGACGCCTATCTGCAAGACCGTATGCAGCTACGACTGGCAACCAACCCGCTTAACCCCAAAGCGATCATCGCCGCACGCTATCGTCATACGCGACTCGCCAATTACGCCTCTAAACAATTGCTACAACCCGTTAAACATCCGAGCATTGCCAAAGGCGATCCCAGCCGTGGTATACCGAAAGGCATGAAAGCTGCGGGTATTTCAGTAGAGGTGACACGTGGTGGTCGCAAGGCGATTCCTAACGGTTTTACGATGCCACTTAATAACGGCAATGGTATCGGTGTGTTTACCCGTAGTCGCACTACCAGGGAAGTTAAACACCGCTACGGTCCATCGGTATATCAACTCTTTCGTACCAGTGTCGATGCAATGGTGGGAGATATCGAACAAGAGCTACAAGATGCCTTAATCGTGCAAGCAGAACGTGAATTACAGAAAGCATTCAGATGACGATTTATAGCAAGGCCAGTGATATTGCGATTGAGTTATCGAACCGGTTAGCGAGTATCACGATTGTCAATGGTTACCATACTGATATCGGTAAAGCCGTGTTTCGTGGTCGGCGCAAAATCGATGATCACCATATTCCGTGTGCGATTCTGATTGAGGGTGACGATACGCCGACTGATACGCCTGGCAGATTAACTGATGTGGCGATTAATCAGCGTTATATATTAGGCGGTTACGCAGCGTGTGATCCATATCATCCGAACGATAGGGCACATGACATCCTGAAAGATATCAAGCGTGCTGTTTTTAAAGAGGATGCCAAGCTAAGCGGTAAGGTGCGCCGTGTCACTTACCGTGGCCGAGATATTGGCCCACGGATGGATGGTGCGGCAATCGTGTTTACAGTGATTGAGATTGATGTGCAATTTGTGGAAAATTTGACAGACCCTTGAAGATTAGTTACACGAAATCTGTAATTTATCGAAGAAAGCCCTGTTTCGTTTTTTCGCATCATTTAACATTTTGTCGTAAGACATAATTTCAATGTAGCAGCCTCTCGTCTTATGATACAAAAAATAACCCTCATTATCAGCCATCGGAGTGAAATCACGATCTGATGCGATTTGCTTCATTTTTGGTGTTAGGCTACAAATGATGTATGCGTAGAATGGGATTTGCTGTGAATTTATCGTTTTACCCTTAAGGCTTTTGGCTTCTCCATCTTTGATTTTTCGTACATATCGAAGTACCTGTTCGACAGGGTCTTCGTCGTTAGGTGGGTATTCATTACGTTCTGGGCGTTTAAACTCGACAAGTACAATTGATTGAAAAGCACTTTCAGACTCAGAAAATGCTGTTGGTGAATTAAAGACCACTATATCAGGCTCATCTCCATCGGTAGAATTTACAACTTTCAATTTGCGAATTGGTAAATCGGATGCGAGGTGTGAGTGAAATGCTAATCGTTCGTCGATAACCCATAAATTTTGTTCTGAAAAGCCGACATCGTCAGATGTTGTACGCATCGGGAAAATCAGTTTGTGAACCAATTCTTCTTTAGCGTAGCGACCATTTTCCTGAATCTCTAAGGCGTCATCTAGTAAATCAAGAATGGTGCGGCGATGAATCACATATTTTGCGAGTGCCGCTTTCCCTAACTCATTTTCAGCAGATAAATAACTTTCGTAAAGATTGTTGTATTGTTCAGAATCGGTTGTAGCATCGGATGCTAAAGTGGTGATCTGCTTTGCGTCTTCTTTATGTTCTACTTCGATCTCTCGCTGCACTTTGAAAAGAGCAAGATCCAATGCATCGTCAGACAAATGCGGTGCTACGCGATCCAAATGAGATTCATATCGACTGTTGAGTATGAAACGATACTCTGGAGCTTTGCTAGCGACAAAATTTTCTACATTGCGACGTTTTTCGGTTTTTAAAGTTACCAAATATGGGGCCGCAACGTTTTTAAGCTGTTCACCAACAGCATCATATATATCTTGCTTAGTGAGCTCTTCTGGAAATTCAAGATCATCATCACGCATGAATAAAAAAGCTGTTCGCTCTGAGTTTACATTTTCATCTAAATAAGTACCAGAGATGTATGTGAGAAAAACGAAAGACTCACCTGCATCATCAACTAATCTAACGGTCAGGTCTGACACTAATGCGCTTGCTTTTTGCGAAAGCACTTCTCTACTATGAGCGCAGTATGAGACTGAATGTTGTTTGGATGCGCTCGAATGGTACTTAACAATTCGTGCAATAAAAGGCCATTCCTTAACTGTGAAATTGAGTTCAGTAACAGATGAACGAATTTCATCTGCAAATACTTGATTCACATTCAGTGATTGACTTCCTAAGTTGTCGTGGAGCCATATTTGAGGGCAATCCCCAGAGACGAAATAGATTAGAAGGTGATCTATTATTTTTCGGCTAATAGTCTCAAGGTTTTTCGGAAAATGTTTTTGATATTCCGAACGTAATGAAAGAAGTTTTACTGAGGTTCGGTACTGCTTTGATTTTGCCTTAATTACTTTTTCATTTTCGATACCACTCTTTGTTTTGAGAAAATCAAATTCACGTTGTGACCATTCGTCACCATCCAAGTAGTTGCTTTCTACACGCGCATTTTCAAAAACTTTAAGCCATGTGAAACGACCAATCCCTTTGTTGCCACGAGCAACTTTGTTAGTCGAGTCAGAGAGAAAAAATGCCTGATAATTTTGGTCATTAAATCCGATGCCTGTATCTGTGACGGTGATATTTTGAATCGAAGATGCAACATCATCTACACCATGAATATTGTGCTGACGCACATCGTGATCAATAGTTACATCAATACGGCTTGGATATGTTTTAGGGAGGTCAACCATTGCTTCAATTGAGTTGACCAAGCACTCAAAAATGGGAATGTAAGGCTGTGTTCTAGGTAGCTGTAAATTATTGATACGGCCAACGATATCTACTTGCATTCCTATCCCCCGGTGAATTTTCTTACATAATAAACGATTATCGCGTGAAAAATTCCAATATAGCGTTTAGAAAAACTGACATTAATCAGTTGAAAATTCATATGACGAAATCCCAGCGCAGGGATCACGCTTAAACTTGCGTCACACTCAATCTAATTAAATGGATGGAGAACAGCATGTCAGCACGCGGATTTTTAGGCGCAGGGGATTTATACATTGCCCGATATGATGCTACATTAGGCGACTTCGGTTCCTATCAAGGCCCATATGAAGCAACCAAGTTTGAAATCAAGCCCAAGGTTGAATTGAAGGAAATGACTTCGCGTGGTCGCTCCACTTATGGTCAGACCATCGAATCGGTAGCGCTGCAACAGCCTACCGAATTTACAGTCGAACTACCCGAGATCAACAAGGAATCATTGACGATAGCCTTGCTCGGTACCTCGACCGACATTAATCAGGCTTCCGGTACATTGACGGCAGAAACGCTGATCGTTAAGCAGGGCGCATGGGCACAAGTATCGAAGGGTAATTTGGCAAGTAAAGATATCAAGCTGACTAATGCGACTGGCGATAAGACTTACGCGCTGGGTGTGGATTACGATGTCAATTATCGTCTTGGCATGTTGAAGCCTTTGGCACTTGGCGCGATCAAAGATGGTGACACTGTTAAATTGACAGCGACGTTTAATGCGATGACCGGCACCAAGATTGCTGGTGGTACTAACGCACAAATCCGCGCACGCTTCAAACTCGATGGTAAAAATTTCGCTGACGATCTGCCGTGCATCGTGACCGTGCATGAAGGCATCATCGCCGCTGATTCTGCCTTCGATTTCTTGTCTGACGACTTCGCCAGCATTTCACTTCCCGGTCGCATGAAGACACCCAAAGGTAAAGGCGAACCGTTTACGGTGGAATTGCTAGACAGCGCTATGTAATATTCACTTCGTAGCCACTTCGGTGCGGCGCATTCGTTCTCGCACCAATCTTTCTCTATTTCGGATCTTCCCATGTCATCCAATAAACGTGATGTCGAGCTAGCGATTGCTGTCTCGACTACTGGCGTCGATAGTGTGCGCCAATTGCAATCGCAAGTCGAATTGCTTGCCAAGCAGGGTGGTGCGGCAGCACCTGAGTTTCAAAAGCTTGCCAATGAAATTAACCATTTGGCTGATCAAGCTAGTGCTCTCGATGTGTTCAATACTGTCGCCGATGATGTAGAACGGTTGGCACTAGCGCAGCGTGATACTGCTGAGAGAAGTCAGTTACTCGGTCGCGAGCTGGCGCAACTGACGAGTAAAACCACGCAATATCGCAGCGCCGAAGAGCAGACGTTGACCACCTTGTTAGCTGCACAACGTGCGCAAGCGACGATGCGCGACATGCTGGCAACGGTCAAGAATGAAACCGATGCTGCCGGTAAAAAGACTATTGAATATCAGCAATCGGTGCAAACGCTGACACGCTCGTTAATTGAAGGTCGCGCTGGTGTACGGGGTTTGGCAGAGTGCTATAAAGATGCGCAAGCTGCTAGCTATGCCGCAGCACTGGAGGAAAGCAAGTTTGCCAAGATTGTGGCCGTATCTTCAAAAGAATCGCAGAACGCCAGCGCCGAACTGGCAAAACGCAATGCGACGCTGCTGGATACCCGAAGTGCATTGGACGCGACCGGTGTGGCGAGCACTGATCTAGCTGCCGTGCAAAAGACGCTCATTACCGCTTTTGCCACCAGTGAAGCCCAACTACAAAAACTACTGCAATCTGAGATAGACGCCAAGCTTGCCGCCAAAGCGTTTGCTGATGAAGAAGATCGATTAGCGCGCATCGTGTTGGCGACGAAATCGGAGATGGCAAATGCTGCCCAGCATCAGCTGCTTGTAGAAAAACAAACCTACGCCGAGATGATCAACGGCCAGCAACAGGCCGCAGCTTCGGCGAAGGCGGCTGGGCAAGCCATCCAGAATGCATTATCGACAGTAGGAGTGCGCGCTGCCACAGATATTGCGCATGAGATCACCCAAGTACGCAGTGCGTTAGATTTGCTCAAGACCAGCGGCACGTTAACTGGTCGCGAATTAGATCGTGCGTTCGCACTCGGTAAAAATCGCCTGCAAGGATTAGAGCGTGACTTGCGCGCCGCCACCGGTCAAATGACCTTGATGGACAAGGCCACCAATGTTCTAAAAAGCACGGCTGGTCAATTGGCGGCGGGTTTCGGTTTGGCCGAAGGGGTACGTCGCCTGGCGGATAGTTTTTTAAGTGCTAACAAGGAAATCGAAACACTGCGACTAGGGTTAGGTGCGATACACGGCAGTTCCCTGATTGCTGCGCAGCAGATCGATTTCTTACGCAACACCGCCAATACTGCAGGTGTGTCGATAAGTAGCATCAGCGATTCGTTTGTCCGTTTCTCCGCATCGGCGCATGCCGCCAATATTCCGATTGCCACCACCAATGGTTTGTTTGCGGCGTTGACCCAAGCAGGGGCTACCTTGGGTTTGTCGGGTGACAAGGTATCGCACGCCTTGGATGCGTTATCGCAGATGGCAAGTAAGGGCGTGGTCAGTATGGAAGAGTTACGCCAACAGCTAGGTGATTCTTTACCTGGCGCATTGTCGCTCACTTCGAAGGGTTTGGGTTTGACCGATCAGCAATTAATAAAGCTGGTGGAAAGTGGTGGGCTGTTAGCGCGTGATCTGTTCCCAGCGTTGACTACTTCCTTGCAATCCATGTCTGGTGAAGTGAACACCTTGCAGTCGAAGTGGGAACGCTTAAAAAATGCCATGACCACCACTATGCAGGTGCTGGGTGATACTGGTGTGCTGGATGTGTTGAAACTGGCATTGCAAAGTTTGGGTGTGGTTGTCGGTAGCGTTGCGGTCGGCGTCAGTGTGCTGACCGATACTTTCATGACGTTCATCAAAGTGTTGGGTACAGTAGGCGCTGCAGTTACGACTGGCAATTTCAAAGACCTGGGAAATGAAATCAGCAACCTGATTGAGACTGCTGTGAGTCGACAAACTACCTTGATCGACTCGTATAAACAAGTGATAGGTGTGGCCGATCAGTCGGTCAACGCGCAACAGCAGTCAGCTGTTGCCGCTAATACCAACGCCACCGCACAAACGGCAGCGGCGCAAGGTGCGATGATCAATGCGAATGCGCAGCAGGTTGCTGGCAATGCTGCCCAAGTCGCCGGTACGCAGGCGGCGAGTGCTGGCGGCAGTTGGGTACAACTGTCGGTGCGGTATGCTGAATCGAGTAAAGAAGCCGAGCGCCGCATCGACGTGGCCGAGAAAGTCGTTAAGGCAGTGCAGGCCGAAGGGGAATCATCTATCGCCTTAAGCAATCTGGCCGGTGATCAAAAGTCATCATTGCAAGCGGCTACCGATGCTGCCACGGGCAACGCCAATGCCTTATCCAGCTTGACCACTAAGCGTCAGGAAGATATCAATAATATTGCCCAACAGGTCACCGCACTGTCAGCATTATTGGTTGCGCAGGGCGACCCCGATGGCTCACGCCAAAAGCAGATCGACGCGCTCACTAAAACCATCGAGCTACGTCAGGTGGAATTAGAGCGCGCGCAGCAAGCGACCAATCTCGCCAAGACCGAAGCGATGGCACGTGATGTGGCGACCAAATCCTATGAAGACAATGCGGCATCATTGGAAACTTTACGGCAAGCGGCGAGTAACACCAGGACCGCTTTGCAGCAGTTGGAAGTCTTGGAAGCGGCCGGGAAGGCGACACGGGAGCAGGTGGTGGATGCCACCCGTCGAGCAGCCAGTGCACAAGCTTTATATCGTGATGCGTTAGCTGACACCGCTGCGGCGATGGAGCGTAACGTGCAAGCATTGCAAAATAAATCGCAATTAGCGCAAGCGGCGATCAATGTGGACATCGCGCATGCTAAAACGGTGGAAGATGTCGCCCGTGCCGAGGGTGATCAAGCCGCTGTCATTGCACAGCAGATCATCCAGAAGCAATTAGCCATCAAAGCCACAGAAGCTAATATTGCCGCCACGTCACAAGAAACCAAAGCCATCATCACCAATGCCGAAGCGCAGCAAGCGGCGTTACTTGCCAGTGGTGAGATGACCGCACAAAAGCAATCTGAAATCGACAAGACCATCGCCAGCGCCAAAGCTAAGCGGTTGGAAGTGGATGCGACTCGTGAACACATCAAGCAGTTACAGCAAGAAATTACTAGCCTGGAGCAAGGCACTAGTACACGGCACGCACATACCGATGCGATCCGCGAACAAACCTCTGCCCGCGAAGCGGACATCATTGCGCAGGAAAAATCGCTCGCCCTTACCAAGCGCGAAATGGAACTGCAAGCAGCTAAGCGTGATGTACTCAATACCAATGGTGACAAGGTGAACATGTCGCAACCCACCATGCTCAGTATCTATAACCAGTTAAAGGGCTATGGCATGGAGGATGCGAAAGCGAAAGCGACCGCCCGAGAGTTCGCCGATGCCAACGGCAATATCCCGACCATGAGTAATCCCGGCCAGCGCAAATACGATGGCAGTTCCTTGTCGATGGCGGTGATGAAGGCGGCAGAAAAATCCATCTTCAATACGAATAATGCAGCGTCGATAGCAGGTAAAGAAACTGCTTTAGTCAAGCAGGGTGGCTACACCGTCAACGTCAACATGGGCGGCAAATCTTCCCTGGTTAATGTCGCTTCACAGTCGGATGCCGACAATCTTGCCAGATTACTTGGCACACTCGCTAGCGCTGCTACTCGCGCCAGCTAAAGAATAAAAACAGGACAACACTGTGATTCAATTATCTGATGGTATCACTTCACTGATGTTGCACGACGATCTATTGTGGGTAGATGAGCATAACTGGCACCCAGTTGAACAAAGCATCAATCGCACCATCACAGGCAGCTTGATCGTCAGCACCGCTCAGCGCATCGCTGGCCGTCCCATCACTTTGCAAAGTATTGATGATAGCAACGCCTGGCACACCCTGGCGCAAGTCAATCAATTGCGAAATTGGGCCGCAGTGGCAGGTTTGGCATTGACCCTTACACTGCGAGCAACTGTTCGGCGTGTACTGTTTGCCCATCACGAAGGCGCTGCTATTGAAGCGACACCGGTGGTGCATTACAGCGATGTAAGTAACGCTGATTTTTATCGCATTACCTTGCGATTGATTGAAATGTAGAGAAAACTAATCATGCCTATCCTTGCCGGTGACATTCAATTAATCGCTTCCAAGGTGATGGATGACAACGAAGAAGGCGGCGGTGCACCCACAGCGATTGCCATACACGATGGTGCCAGCAATGCGATCTTTCCTGATATCTCCGAGCTAGACCGCGCCGGTGGTCGGGTCAACTTGCGTAAAGTGTTTGCCAGTGTGCAGACCACGGACACCGATAGTTATTTGGGCGCTAACGTGGTGGTGGCTGTGCCACCGCAAGACCCGTTAGTTAGTGTGACATTATTTTCTACTGGGCAGGTATTCGACACCCGCAGCAATGCCCGTAATCGGGTCGAATCGTATTTGTCGTCTGGCTCCGAATGGCCTGCCTATTTGTTTGAAAATCATATCGCCGGTCAACGCTCGATCCAGTTATTCCAGCGTTCTAGCGAAACACTGCCGCCAGTCGGTCAAACGCTATTACTGGTACAAGACGAAGGGCAAACGACCGAACGTGCCCAGTACGTGCGCATCACCAAAGTGAGCGCCATTGAGCGCGCGTTTACGTATGATAACGACAAAGATTACAAAGTGCTGATTGTCACCTGTGGTCTGAGTGATGCCTTGCGCTATGATTTTAGCGGCAGCCCCGCCGCCCGCACTTTTATCAGAGGCCAGAATCGCACCGTGGTACGGGATACGGTGGTCGCCGATGCCGCCACCTATTGTGGCGTAGTGCCGATAGTTGAACTGGTCAATATCGGTGACCTCAAGGTTAAATGCAAAAGCATCTATACGCAGTTAGTCCCCAGCGCCCAAACCGAAACACCGATCATCGACGCCAATGCTGCCGGTGAGTACGATACCTTGGTTGATGCCTCCAATGGCATGGTGACGATCACCACTGCGCAACCGTTTAACGCGGCCACGAATCTGTATCTAGGCAATCCGGTAGTGCCGAACACATTGGCAATTAATTTCACTGGCGGGGTGCTCAATGATGTCGGTGGCATGCTGACCAATGGTGCCACTACGGTGGGGACGATCAATTATGCGAATGGCTTGATCACGTTTGCCAGCACCAGTCCTGCCTATGCGGGAGCCAAGACGATCACCTTTAAAGCAGCCGGTGCGCCATTGTCGCTGGCCGATTCTGCCGGGATTGCGGTCACCAGTATCAACCGGGCGTACAACTATGTGCTCACCATCTCGCCACCACCGGCACCGGGGAGTACACGGGTTGCTTATCGCGCCCAAGGTAAATGGGTGGATTTGCGCGACAACGGTGCCGGAATGTTGCGGGGTGCGGATGCGGCTTTTGGTTCTGGTACCGTCAGTTACAGCACCGGTACCATCGCCGTGACATTGGGGGCATTGCCCGATGTCGGCAGCACCATCATTGCTAACTGGGGTAGCAAGGCGAATTATCTGAATCGCGCTACCGCTGGCGTGGAGCCGACCAGTATCATGTTAGCTTGTGCTAATCGCGGTGTGATGCCATCATCGATAGTCATCACCTGGAATAATGGCAAAGATAAAACGGCGCTGGATAATGGCAACGGTGGTATCACGGGGGACGCGACTGGTACGGTCAATTACGTCACCGGTGAAATCAAACTGATCCCGAATCAACTGCCTGCCGGTGGTCAGACCTATACTGTGGCGTATACCTACGGTGAACCAGACAATGAAGTGTTCCCCGCGCCGATTCGTAATCCCGATGGTACCGTTAGTATCGCACTGGCGAAAAAGAACATCACGCCCAACACGGTCAGTCTGACCTTCAATCTCTTATATGAAAACTATGATCCAGTCGAATACACCATCGCCAAGACCGATCCGTATCTCACCTTAAAAGATAACGGCAGCGGCAGCTTATCAGATAGTACCGGCACAGCGCACGGCAGTATTAACTACACCACTGGCATAGTCACCTTTAAGCCCGACACTATCGTCAGCTTACCCAAAGCCCAATACGGTCATTTCCCGGTCGGTATTGACAAAGATGGCGGTTCCATCATGCGCTATCTGTTCACGGGATTTATCTATGTGCCAGTGGGTGCCTATATGCCGATGGATGAGAGTGCTTCAGTCAAAGTCAATTATCGTGCTGCATCAAGTAATACCAATGCGAAGGAAGACATTACCAGCAGCGCCTTAACGGTTGATTTAACCCGTCAGTTCAGTGAGGTCATTGTACCCGGCAGCATCCGTTTTAACTTTGGTGGCATGGATTACTTTGATCGTGCTGGTCGCCTGTATACCAATCTGGATGTATTGACAGGTAGTGCGAGTATAGCCGGGAGTATCGACTACGCTACCGGTAACACGACGATCACCAACTGGATGCCAGCTAACGCCAACCTCATCAGTGTTAAATCGTTATTGACCACTATCGCCGGACAACCAGTGGATCAGGCCGTATTCCGTGCGCCAGTGTCTCCGTTGCGCCCCGGCTCTTTGCAAATCGTCGCGACTCGTTTGGATGGTAGTCAGATCAATGTCACGGCCAATCCTGATGGGACCATTACTGGCAATAAAATCATCGGTCACGTCGATGTCGATACCGGGGTGATCAATGTGCGCTTTGGTATCTGGATCATAGCCGCTGGCAATGAAGGGCAACCGTGGTATGACGCCAGCGCCGTGATCAACGGTCTACTGTTTCGCTCTTATCCGGTGTTTGCCAGCAGCATCAAATTCAATGCGGTGGCGTATTCGTATTTGCCGTTAGATGCCAACATCCTCGGGATCGATCCGGTGCGCCTGCCACAAGATGGCCGGGTGCCAATTTTTCGCCCGGGTGGTTATGCGGTGATTGGGCATACTAAAATCAGTCAGCCGGTTACAGTCAGCAATAAGCAAACGATAGATGTAGCGCGAGTACGGTTGTCGCGGGTACGCGTGTTAGATAAAAATAAACAAGTGATCAACCTTGGCTACAGTGCCAATCTGGAAGCCGGTACCGTGACATTTACGGATGTCAGCACTTACGCCCAACCGATCACGATAGAAGACCGCATTGAAGACATGGCGGTGGTGTCAGATGCGCAGATTAATGGCGAGCTCAGTTTTACCCGCCAACTCAGTCATCATTATCCAGTCGGCTCTTACGTGTCCAGTGCCTTGATTGCAGGCGATATGAAGTCACGCGTAGCGACGCTGTTTGATCAGGCGACCTGGGATGGCGTGAGCTGGCGCGATGCGGTGGTAGGCAACGTCGCCACTGCGACCTATAACGATACCTTGACTCCAATACAAGTCTCCAACATCGGCACCGTTACTGAACGCTGGGTATTTCGCTTTACCAATACCAATGCCTTCGAGGTGATCGGTGAACATGTCGGCGTGATCGCCACTGGCACCACCGGTAACGACTGCTCTCCGATCAACCCAGCAACTCATCAACCGTATTTCACGATCAAAGCTAGCGGCTGGGGTTCAGGTTGGTCGGTCGGCAATATCGTGCGCATGAATACGGTGGGTGCATTGTTTCCGGTGTGGGTAGTGCGCACCATTCAGCAGGGAAGCGAAACGGTGCAAGACGATGCATTTACCTTATTAATTCGGGGTGATGTCGATAGACCCTAGCGTTACAAAAATACAACCAATATCAATCATACTGAAAGAGAAAAAATGTTCGACACCAGCGTAAAATATTTACACAGTGCGATGACGGATGCGCCCGTGCTATCCGGTACTGCAGGATCATTACTGGCGGCACTTGATGCCTGCCTGATCAATGGCATAGGGTTGCGCACCGCCACATCACTGGTAGTTGTCGATGGCATTGCCACCATTGCCGTCGCGACCAATCACAGCGCAGAAATCGGCACCGTGATTGAGGTGGCCGGTGCAACACCGACTACTTTGAATGGGCAACAGCGTGTTACCGGCATCACCACTAATGCGATCAGTTTTGCGACTACGGTTGCCAATACCACGGCGCTTGGCACCATCACCGTTAAAAATGCAGCACTAGCCTGGCGAAAAACTTTCAGTGATGGCAATCTGGCAGCGTATCAACCACAAGATGTGACGGCAACAAATTGCCTGTTGCGAGTCGATGACAGCGGCACCATGACGGCACGGGTAGCTGGTTTCGAGTCCATGAGTGATATTAATAACGGCACTGGAAAGTTTCCCAACACTGCACAAAAGACTGGTGGGCTGAACTGGGTAAAATCGACGACGGCAGATGCGGTAGCCAGGTCGTGGATGGTGTTCGGTGACAGCAAATGCGTGTATGTGTGCATCGCGGCCAGCTATGCTAATACCAATAATTACGCCATTTACCTGTTTGGCGATTTCACCTCCTACAAAAGTGGCGACGCCTATGGCTGTGCAATTGCAGGTGCCTTTGACGATCAGGTGTGGACAGGTTCACCCGCCTCGGGTTGCATGGGTTATAGCGTCGGCATGACTTCCAATGGCGTGTATGTGCCCCGTTCGCATACGGCCATCGGTGGCTCACAGCCGGTACTCAGAATTGGCGCATCGGCCATTTCCGGTAATTACAATGCCGTTAATGCTTCCGGTACCAGTGGTTATGCCTTCGGCAGCTTTCCGAATGGTGCGGATAATGGTTTGATGCTGTGCAAAGTATTGCTGTTTGTAGCAGGTGCATTTAGGGGGGAGACAGTTGGTATTTGGCACGCTATGCAAGATGTGGGTAATGCGTTTATGCCGAAGGATCAGGTAGCAGGTACCGGTGCCATGCGTGATAAAAAAATTATTGCCGTGCGATTGGGAGGAGTTGCCTCTGCCACCAGCGGCACTGTTTTCTTTGATGTGACGGGGCCGTGGCGATCATGACGGCAACCTCTTATCTCATCCGGTCACTTGGCAGCACCACGTTTGCAGCGAGCCCCTTGGATAAGGCTATCATGCCTCGTGTCGCGCCACGCGTGGCAATCTTTGCTTCGGCACCAAACTTGCTATCTGCCATGGCAAAGCGAGTCGATAAGCCGGTGCGCTATCGCGACATGGAATATGCCGGACGTGGCACTATCTCTGGCACTGTGCTTGAGAAGGGCGTGACCAATACCCCAGTGCACAGGCGTGTGCGCTTATTCCGCGATCGCGATGGCTTGTTGATTCGTGAGACCTGGAGCGATGTAGTGACTGGCACATTTACGTTCGCCGATATTGATGAACGTCACACCTATTCCGCATTAACGATGGATCATCACCACCACTTTAGAGCGGTGGTGGCTGACAGGGTGACACCGGAGGTAGCCGCATGACGGTGACGATTTCGGCTGTACATAATACCGCCCGCTTAAACGGCACCTTGACGTTTCTCAATAGCGGCAACGAGCCTGCGCGTATTCGTATTTATTCGGCACCGCAGCCAGCCAATGGCGCTGAACCCGATGGTGTACCACTGGTGGAAATGGCATTAAGGAAACCAGCCGGAACTGTGGTCGATGGTGTACTGACATTGGCAACCGCAGTGGACGCCATGATTATGCAATCCGGTGTGGCGACGTGGGCGCGGGTCATCAATGGCAATAATGAACTTGCCTGGGATTGCGATGTCACCGATAGTAAAGGCAATGGCTTTATCCAACTGCCATCGACCACCTTGTATGCTGGTGGTGTGACGCGTCTGGTGCTTGGTACGATAGTCTAACAACGTGGAACTCGTCTTTAGCGATCCGCTGGCTATCAAGCAGCCATTGGGGTTGGTGTTTGGTGAGATGGGCAGTACGCCAGAGCTACCGAAATTAGTTACCCTCAATGGGGCGTTGCCCAGCATGTCAGGCAACATGCAAATGACTACCGTGACGAATGCGGTGGCTATTGGGGTGTTGCCGACGATGACTGGCAGGGCAACGATCACAGTGCTGGTCGATGTGATGATCAATAGTCGCTTACCGACACTGACCGGCGGTGTAGCGGTGAAATATGTATCAGGCGCAGTGCGGCCCACCGTAGCCGAACCGGTGAATTACTGGCAGATGACACAGCCTGCCAGCATTACCGTACTTGATAGTCGTCACGGTATTTTACGCACGCATGCAGTGCAAGCGAACGACTGGCGACAAGCAAGATCGGCAACGACGGGTATCTTGTCATGCAAACCGAAGACGGTCTTTTCGACACCGTTGTTGTGCTGCTTAGCGCAACACGATGCGGAGCGTCTGGCTACCATCACGCATAACGTCATCTCACAAGATGGTCTGCATGATCGCCGCCCAAGTGCGCTCACAACATTTCAGCAAGGCAGCGTAACCGCATCAAGCGCCAAGCAATCACCTTGGCAGTGTGCTTTACGTGCGAGCCGTAATCAGATCGCAGGACGTTGGCAGAGTGCGGGTACATACTCGCTTCAACAGTCGGAGTTTGCCAGATCAGGGTGGTCATTACCTATTGGTGTCGGGACTAAATTCGAAGCAGCAATGCGACCACAGGCAGGAATGTTGTTATGGCCGGTAACGCCAGTGCTTGATCCCTGTTACGTACCACCGTTAGGGTGTGCGGTGCAATTGTTATTCATTGATACTCATGGTGATACGCAGCTGGTCTTCATCTGTCGTCAAGAAACTGATCCAGCACAAACCATCGTCGTACCAAAGTTAAGGGTATATGTCGTGATCAATAGTGCAGCATTAATCCGAGTAGATGGCAACATTGATTTGCCGACATTGGGCATGACGCTGGCAATTGATTATGAATCATGGACATGGAGTTTTACGGCGTCATTACCAGAGCGCACATTGCGTGATCTGGAACCTGGTCGTGATGGTGATCCGGTGGAAGTTGAAGCATTGATCAATGGTGCACCGTACCGCTTTATTGTTGAATCGCTCAGCCGTGAACGCACCTTCGGTCAGCGTAGTGTCAAGATAGCAGGGCGTGGGAAATCGGCATTGTTGGATACGCCATATGCACCCAATAGCTATTTCATGAACCCACAGGCACGTACTGCGCAGCAGTTAATGGGTGATGTGTTGACAGTAAATGGCGTACCGCTGGACTGGCAAGTTGATTGGCAACTCACGGATTGGTTAGTGCCAGCTGGTGTCTGGTCACATCAAGGGAGTTATATTTCGGCGTTAAACAGAATAGCATCGGCAGCGGGCGGTTATATTCAACCACATGCGACTGAGGCGCAATTGCGGATTTTGCCGATCTATCCAAAGCCTGCATGGGAGTGGGGTGGTATTACACCGGACTATGAGTTGCCAGCAGATGTGACGACGCGAGAAGCGATTGAATGGAAAGAAACACCGCGCTATAACCGTGTATTTGTGTCTGGTATCAGTAATGGTGTGCTGGGGCAGGTGACGCGACAAGGAACGGCAGGTGACAACATCGCTACCATGGTCACGGATAGTTTGATTACTCATGCTGATGCTGCGCGTCAGAGAGGGGTTGCGATTTTATCTGACACCGGGCGTCGCGCCGATATCACCTTGAAGCTACCGGTATTGAGAGAGACGGGCATTATCGTTCCCGGTAAGTTTATCGATTATGAAGATGGCAGTACCAAGCGACGCGGCATTGTGCGTAGTACGGCAGTCGATGTTGGGCGACCGGAAATCTGGCAATCAATAGGGGTGGAGACAAGAGAGGTGAGTCGTGCGTAATCCCTACAAAGTCTTACTCGGCTTATTACCCAATCCGCCGCTAATGGTTGGTACGGTAATTGCTGTTGATGGCGGTACTGTAACATTTCAGTTGCCAGGCGGTGGCATCACGCAAGCCAGAGGTGACGCCATCATCAACACACAAGTATTTATCCGGGATGGCGTGATCGAAGGCGCGGCTGAAAATTTACCAATTGAAATTATCGAACTATGAACGTGACAAAAATCAGAACGGTCAATGATTGGCATGCCATCCTCATTTCTTGCCAAGTGAAACCTGCAACCGCACAGCGTTGGGCAGCGGTGTTTGCAGCGGAGATTTCGAGTAGGACTTTTTCGTTAGGTGATAGTGAAATTGATGATTTTTTAGGGCAGGTGCTGCATGAAAGCAGTATGCTGGAACGCCTGGAAGAAAACCTGTTCTACACCACACCGGAGCGCATCGTTGCAGTCTGGCCGCATCGGTTTGGCACTAACGAACAAGCTCTGCCGTATCTGCGTAATCCAGTGGCACTGGCGAATAAAGTGTATAGCAATCGCTTAGGTAACACGACACCAGGTGATGGCTACCAATATCGTGGTCGGGGTTTGCTGCAAGTGACTGGTAAAGACAATTATGCCGTGGTTGGTAAAGCGCTCAAACTCGATTTAGAAAATACACCTGATCTGTTGGCGCAACCTGTAATCGCACTTCGCGCCTCTATCGCTTGGTGGGAAGGTAATGTACCCGATTGCATCATGGGCGATCTCGTGAGAGTGACTAAGCGTGTCAATGGCGGCATCAACGGCTTGGCGCACCGTGAGTTACTTACCAGCGCAGCAATGAGGATGATCGTGTGATTAGACTGGACGTGATGTACCCGGTCTTTTACTAAGTCTGCGTTTTATGGCCTTAGCTTCGTTTTTCTTTTTGTTTTCAAGATCATCGTAGATGGCAAATGCCCTGTCTCTGATATTTAAAACGACAAAGAAACCAAGCATTATCACAGCCAAAGCACCGATAAAAAACATGATGCTGCGGAACTCGCAAAGTTGGGTACTTAAGTCATGTAATGAGAGTTCTCGGTGTGCCCTTAAGTATTTGGCGGCAAGAGGAGCTAGCGAAAAGGCGGAGAGTCCTCCTGCTATTGAAAGCGCAGTGTAGGTATTGATAAAACTATCCGCAAGTTTTTCTGCGCTCTTATCCGAGCCTTTGCGTGTATTTTGCAAAAGTTTTTCCATGTTTTTTTCATGCATTTTTCCAAAGTAGGCAGTAATTTTACTTTCAAGTTTCACGCGAATTTTGTTCATTTGAATTTTCAGTTTCAGATTTTCACTTGCAAACAAATTAGTTAAAGCACGTGATGCGGGCCAATGTGCTTTTCGCCTCACCCTTATTCAATCAAGGGGCGGGTCTGTGATGCAGGCCGTTTAGGGTTACTGATAAATTGTCGTGCACAGCCTCGGCACTTAAATACAGGCCTGCGATCTGGAGACCATCCCTTAACATACACATCTCCACTTGCACACAATGGGCATGATGTACCGGCAGGCACTGGTGGCAGTGGAATTTTGGACGCGTGTTTTGATTGGTTGGGGTTCTTGGGCGGATACATAAAGGCGCTTCGGCAATCCTTGCAGCGATATTTATACCGACCATCTGGATGTTTTTCTTGCAGTAAATTTTTGCTGGTACAGGCAGGGCAACAGATGCTGTCGGGAATCGGTAATGATTGTCTGCGTTCAACATGTAAAGCAAAACTATGCTGACAGCTATTGCATTTTATCGTAGGGTTATCCGGGGTATTACGACGCCAAAAAATTAAGTCGTCGCTATCGCAACGCATACAGCGTATCCCTTGCTGTGCCGGGGTAATACCAAATCGAAAGGATGGGCGTGAGGTCAGTGGCCGCACATCGAGTTCGTCTATCAATGGCTGCAAGCGCGCAATATAAGTATGCACTTGCTTTTCTATGCTGCACCCAATGACATGGGTTGTGCGGCTAATTTTCCATGTTCCCCACAATACCAATGCCGTTGCATATAGCCGCCGATAGTGTTCGGAACGCAGACGATGGAACGGGGTGCTATGCGTAGCAGAAAAATGACTACTACAAGCCGTACACCCATAATACTGTTCGCTAGACACGCAATATCTTTTTTGTATGCTGGTGCTGTTGCACATCGGGCACACCGTGGGTTTATAACGATGCGGCCAATAGGCATCCAAGCGCTGTATCAATTGGCGCAATGCCGGTTCTTCTTGCCATATTTGGGCCGCCTTTTGTTGATCTTCTGCCGAGTTATGACCAAAGGTTTCTTCAAACCACGATGGTAGCGATTTGATCACTGCCTCTTTGGTGATCAAGCGCACTGCAGGCGTTTGGAGATAGCGCAAAAATTGCGGGGAAATAAATGGCGTGATGAGCAATTCTTCTATGAGTGGCGCTAAACGTCGAATATAG
This sequence comes from Glaciimonas soli, assembly GCF_009497155.1. Lineage (GTDB taxonomy): Bacteria > Pseudomonadota > Gammaproteobacteria > Burkholderiales > Burkholderiaceae_D > Glaciimonas > Glaciimonas soli. Next base: position 147 of record NZ_WINI01000009.1, on the reverse strand, counting down.
CCATATAGTTGCGTGGCATGCTTCGACAGACCAACGATTGGGAGCGCTTGCATCACTTTCCACGGCCCAAACAAAATTAATGCCACGGCATATAAACAGGGGTAATTATTTTTCCGTATTTTTCCAAAAGGCGTGCCTTCAGTGCCG
>NZ_WINI01000008.1 GCF_009497155.1 Glaciimonas soli | reverse complement strand
TCAGGCTTATTACCCAGAAAACCCCATCCTCTTAACCGAGGGTGGGGTTTTTGCTTTGTAAAACCGGTTTGTGCGAGCGATTGGCCAGGCCGCTTGTGAAGCAACCTCAGGCTGCGCTGATGCCAACAGCGCGATCAACCGATCAACGCGCTGACAGATGCTGTGCGGCTGACCATAAACCTACCGCTGGCGCGATGCAGAGCCCTGCGCTCTTCGCATTTCCGGTTCCCATTTCTCCTGCACCCGTAGTTATGGGCAATAAAAAAGCCAGCTGATTAGGCTGGCTTCTTCACTACATAGACTATCACTCAAATTAGAAACGATACGCGGTACGCAATACTGCAAAATTCGCCCCATTGTTCGGCTCTTTAATGCTGCCATTGGAGAAGTGTTGTACTCTTAATCCAAGGTCTAGGCCGTTATTAAAGACATAGCCAAAGCCAACATGGTCACCGAACTCGAAGGCCGTCGAAAAGCGGCGACCATTGTTATCGTACAGGTGCGACATCAAATGCACACCAACACCGGCTTCGGCGTATAAACCTTTTTTATCGTCTTTCTGAAAGCGAAATACAGGTGTGAACCCAATATCAGTGAAATTTTTGGTTTGATCTTCAATGTTTTGATATTTATTTTGACGGAACTCGGCCAAACTTAAATCCCAATAACCACCAATATGCGTACCGTTTGACTGCCACCATTTGGTGCCCCAATCCCATTGGGTCGCTGCGCGAACAAGTTGGCTTTTATTTCCTGTTCCCAGTTCTAATGAAGCTGAGTCTGGCGTCAAATCCAAAGCGTGAGCCATTTGAAATCCGCTTAACAGGCCAACGACCGCAAGAAGTTTTAAAGCAGTTTGTTTTTTTTGCATACAAGCTTTCAATTCCTAGAAAATATAACTAATAGACACAATTAAGTGTAATTTCAGCTGAATTCGTGCAATTAAGTAATTAATCTGCAGTAGATCTATAACAAAATGAATAACTCAAAAGAATAAGTCAAAATCAAAAATCTTGCTGAGATTATGCTGAATTAAGAATTAAGCAGCACGTAAATAGGCCTCTGCCAAATTCACCCAGTAACTGGCGCCAATTGGCAGCAATTCGTCATTAAAATCATAACTGGCATTATGTAAGTTGCATGGACCGAGTCCGTGACCAACATCACGATGTGCACCTGTCCCATTACCGAGGAACACATAGCAGCCAGGCTTATGTTGCAGCATAAAGGCAAAATCCTCGGCGCCCATGGTCGGTTTAATCGTTGCGTGGACATTATCAGCACCGGACATTGCCTGCATGACTTCAACTGCGAAAGCAGTTTCTTTTGGATGGTTGATGAGCGGCGGATAATTCCGATGGAATCGGAAATCGACTTGCGCATTAAAGGCAGCTGCCGTGTGCTGTGCAATTTCAAACATGCGCTGCTCAATCAAATCTAAGACATCGATTGAAAAAGTACGCACTGTACCGATTAGAGTTGCTTCATCGGGAATGACGTTGGTCGCGCTGCCAGTATGGATTTGCGTAATCGACAGTACTGCTGGATCGTTGGGATCGATATTACGAGCAACAATAGTTTGCCAGCTTTGGGCGATTTGTACCGCGACCACAACAGGATCAATACTATTATGCGGTTGTGCAGCGTGCGAGCCTTTTCCTTTGATCGTAACTTCGAACTCATTACTTGAGGCCATCATTGGTCCTGGTGTGACACCAAACAGTCCCGTCGGCATACCGGGCCAGTTATGCATGCCAAATACAGCTTCCATAGGACATTGTTCAAAGAGGCCGTCATCTATCATCCGCTGCGCACCGGCGCCGCCTTCTTCCGCAGGTTGGAAGATGACATAGACCGTACCGTCAAAGTGACGATGCTGTGATAAATAATGTGCTGCACCAAGTAGCATAGCGGTATGCCCATCGTGCCCACACGCGTGCATTTTCCCTTGGTTCTGCGAAGCATGCGTAAAGGTATTTAATTCTTGCATCGGCAGCGCATCCATATCGGCGCGCAAACCGATAGCCCGCCCACTGTTGCCATTTTTGATAATGCCAACTACACCGGTTTTGCCTAAGCCTCGAATGATGGGGATATTCCATTCCGTGAGTTTTTTTGCGACCAGATCAGAAGTCCATTGTTCTTCATAACAGAGCTCTGGATGGGCGTGTAAGTCACGTCGTATCGCTTGAATTTCAGCGTGAAACTGAATAATAGGCTCGATCAAATTCATTATGTACTCCAGAAATAGGTTATCAACCTCGCAAAATTAGCGGAAATTCACTTTATCTTCGGGGATGGTGCAGCGGCAGATAATGTTGATCACTCAGATAGTTTGCGAGGCAGACAATTGATTATATTACCTCTAGCGGCACGATTCGTGTTGGCGCTAAGGGCATAAAAGCGCTTTCTGGGTATGAGTTAACTATATGCTGGTTGCCAAGATTTGTTAAAGTAGTGGCCTATTTGATTGCGTTATTTTCTTTATATTGTTCTAGTTATCAGGATCACCATGACCAGCACTTCCATTGTCCGTGCCACTTGCCCGCACGACTGCCCCGATACTTGCGCCTTGTTGGTGACTGTGCAAGATGGCGTTGCAACTGCAGTGCATGGCGATCCCGAACACCCCACAACTGCAGGCGTACTTTGTACTAAGGTGGCGCGTTACACCGAACGTACTTATCACAAAGATCGTTTATTACATCCGCTAAAACGTGTCGGGGCCAAGGGCGAAGGGAAGTTCGAAAGGATCACCTGGGACGAAGCATTAACGACTATCGCAGCGCGTTTAAGTGACATTGCAGCGCGTGATCCACAAGCAATTCTGCCTTACAGTTACGCCGGTACCATGGGGCGAGTGCAGAGTAATGCGCCCATGCGTTTCTTTCATCGACTAGGTGCGTCATTATTGGATCGCACCATTTGCGCTTCAGCTGGTGCTGCGGGCTATAAATATACAATAGGTGCAGGCATCGGAACTGACATCGAGCAGTTCCAAAACGCCAAGCTGATTTTGATTTGGGGTGGCAATCCGATTGCTTCCAATTTGCATTTATGGACTCGTATTCAGGAGGCAAAACGACGCGGTGCCAAATTGATTGCGATTGATCCTTATCGCTCATTGACTGCCGATAAATGCCATCAGCATATCGCTTTGTTACCCGGCACAGATGCGGCGTTAGCGCTTGGGATGATGAACGTCTTGATCGAAGAGGATTTATTAGATCATGACTACATCGCACAACATACGTTGGGCTTTGATCAGTTGAAACAGCGTGCACAAGAATGGCCGCCTGCCAGAGTTGCCGAAGTTTGCGGAATTAGCGAAGATGAAGTCGTCCAGTTGGCATGTGAATACGGTGCTGTTGCTCGCGCCGGAGACGGCGTCGCGATTCGCGCCAATTATGGATTGCAGCGCGTGCATGGCGGTGGCATGGCAGTGCGTAATATTGCCTGTTTACCGGCTTTAGTTGGCGCATGGCGCAACGCCGCTGGCGGTGTGCAACTGACCAGTTCCGGGAGTTTCCCAGTTAATACGACAGCGATTGAACGCTCAGATTTACTCAAAAATAAACTTACACGCACTATTAACATGAGCACGATAGGCGATGATTTATTGCGTGAAACATCACCGTCGTTTGGCCCAAAAATTGAAGCACTGATCGTGTATAACGCCAATCCGGTTGCTGTTGCACCGGAGTCTGGCGTCGTCGCCCAGGGTTTTGCGCGAGAAGATTTATTCACTGTGGTGCTAGAGCATTTCCAAACTGATACCGCAGACTATGCCGATATTCTCTTGCCAGCCACCACGCAATTGGAGCACACAGACGTCCACTCGGCCTACGGGCATTTGTACATGATGGCAAATAATCCTGCGATTGCTCCGCTGGGTGAAGCCAAGCCGAATACAGAAATATTTCGCTTGTTAGCGCAGCGTTTGGGATTTGATGATATCTGCTTGAAAGAGAGCGACGATACGATTGCTGCACAAGCATTTGATCAACGCCATGAACGTGCAATTCATTTCGATTGGGATGCATTGAAACAGAAGGGCTGGCAAAAATTGAATATGCCAGATGCCCCTTTTGCTAACGGTGGATTCCCTACGCCATCAGGCAAGTGCGAGTTTTTCAGCGACCGTATGCAAGCTGATGGTTTGGACCCGTTGCCAACTTACATTGCACCATATGAATCTCGCGCAAGTAATCCAGAGCTGGCTACAAAATATCCGCTGGCGATGATTTCACCGCCAGCACGCAATTTTCTCAATTCTACTTTCGTGAATGTGCAAAGTTTACGCGCCACCGAAGGCGAGCCGCATCTTGATATTCATCCTAATGATGCCGCTGCACGTCATATAGTGCATGGCACAATGGTGCGCGTGTTCAATGATCGCGGAACGTTCACCGTCAAAGCGCGAGTCACCGATAAGGCAAGAGAGGGCTTGGTGGTTGGTTTGTCGATCTGGTGGAAAAAATTTGCCCATGACGGTAAAAACGTCAACGAACTGACCAGCCAGCGCTTAACCGATATGGGACGGGCGCCGACGTTTTATGATGTGCTGGTCGAGGTGGAAGCGATATCTCAATAATCTGCGTCATATCAGTTCACCTACAATCAACATAAGTGCTCAATGACATTCAACGCTGACCTGCATCGTAGTACTCTCAAATTGGAAAACCGTGTGGCGAACGGAAAAGCGTTAGAGATGAGTGTATTGGATGCCGGCCCGCAGTTTGCGCGAACGACGCAAGACCAGCAGCCCACGATGGTTTTTCTGCACGGCTTTGGCGGTCGTGCCGCTTACTGGGAATATCAGCTCGAACAATTTCAACAAGATTATCGTGTCATCGCCTTGGATCTGCGTGGCCATGGCTATAGCGATGCGCCAACTGAAGCCGATGGCGCGCAGTACAGTGTTCCCGAATTGGTCGATGACATCGCCGCCGCATTAGCGCAATTACAGGTGCCGCAGCAATTCATTTTGGTTTGCCATTCTTTCGGTGGAGCACTGGCCTCTTATTTCATCAAACAATTTCCTGAGCGCGTTTCTGCGTTGATTATCATTGCCTCAGCAGTGCGATTCCGCTTGCGACCTTTGGCGCGTGCTTTAATGAAAACGCCGCCGCTGTTGATGGCGTGGCTGGCAAAATTGGCGCCTTATGTCGGCGTAAAAGCCGCACATGTTTATCCTTTATCGCATGTGGTTTTTCTGCAAAATAAAAATGCTTTGAGTTCTTGGGATGGCACGGCGTATTTGCGTGCGATTCAAACACCGACTTTGGTTATTCTGGGACAGCGCGATATTTTATTTGATCAGCCGGCATATAAAGAAGTCGCGCGCCTTATTCCTGATGCCGAAGAAATCGTGATTCCCGTATCAGCACATCAAGTGATGGTGGAGCGACCGGATGCTGTGAATCGTGCGATAGAACGTTTTTTGTTGAACTTGTCAGATTCAGTCGAGCAAATAGCGCAGCGTAATGCGATCAAAATTGAACGACAAAAAGAACTGCGTGCGGCACGCAAGCAATTGGAGCTAGAGCGTCCCTGGCTAAAGCATTACGATCCTCGTACGCCGTATCACATCAAGATGCCGACACTGTCATTGCCACGCTTGCTGGAAGCCACTGCCAGACGCTTCGCCAAGACAACCGCGTTATCTTATTACGGCGCAAAACTGAGTTGGAGAGAGTTGGATCAACAAGCCAATCGCTTTGCTCATGGCCTGATTCGCATGCGAATTAAACCGGGAGAGCGCGTGATGCTGGCATTGCCGAATATGCCGCAAACGATGATCGCGTATTTTGGTGTGCTCAAAGCCGGTGCGATTGCGGTGATGACAGATGCCGCAACCAGCAAAGAAGATTTATTGACACGGATAGAAGAGGCGCAAGCGGTGATGCTGATCGTCGCGTCCAACCGCTATCAAGAGTTGAAACAGGATTTGCGTACTGATGTCAGAGCCGCGGGCTTACGGCGAGTGGTTTTTGCAGCGCTGATTGACTATATGGGATGGCGCGAGAAATGCAGATTCGGTTTGCTACATCATCTGCAAGATGGTCACGGTTTACCTTGGCTGCTGCAAGACAGTCAATATCACAAACGCTATTCACGATTTAATCAGATACTCGGGAGTGGTCGGAATTTTCCGCCAGATGTTTCACAGCATGTCGAAGACGTCGCCGTGATCGTCTATACCTTTGGGGCGACCGGCACGCCGTTACCGGTGCCGTTGTCACATCAAAATCTCGCTGCCAATGCATTGCAGCTACGTCATTGGTTGCCGGAATCGCGTCCCGGTGACGAGCGCTTTTTGGCGCAACAACCGTTATCAACCGCCTACGGCTTAACCGGCTTATTACACTTGGGCGTATATCTTGGTGCCACCTTGATTTTATTGCCACACATGCATAATGCGACGTTGGAGCCGTTGTTAAAGAGCATAAAAAAAATGCGACCGACATATTTCCCGACAACGCCGCAGATGGTGCGACGGATCGCCTATAGTCCCGGCGTAAGGCAGTATGGATTGGCTTCGATTCGCGTGTGCGCGGTGAGTGGTTCGCCACTACCGTTGGAGATACGGGAAGAATTCGAAAAAATCACACGCGGACGATTGGTGGAGGCATATGGTCTGGCAGAAGCATCGCCTGCTGTATTAGCTATGCCGTTGCTATCTTGGTCGGTGCGGCAACAGTGGCAGCAATCGGGTATGGTTGGTTTACCGTTATCAGATACGGAAGTAAAAATCGTCGATCTCGACACGAATGCAATAGTGGCCCCAGATGGGCTGGGTGAGTTATGGGTACGCGGCCCACAGGTTTTTGCCGGGTATGATGACAACGGTCGCTTATTGCGCTCTCGTACGGCGAGCGACCAGCGATTGCATGATGGCTGGTTGGCAACTGGTGATGTTGCTAGTATGGATGAAGAAGGCTTTGTTTCGATCATTGATCGTAAAGACAACATGCTGATACGCGGAGGCATAAGAGTGTTTCCTCGCCAAATTGAAGATGTCTTTTTTGAACATCCAGCGGTAGCGCTGGCCGAGGTGAAGTGGGCGCCAGATGAAGAAGGCGTGATTCATTTGCGCGCACGTATTATGTTGCATCGCAATATGCGAACAGATGCCGAAGAGTTACTCAAATATGCATCAAAACGCTTGCATGCAAGTGCTTTGCCCGATAGCATCGCGATAGAATAAAAAATACGCTCGTGCTTTTTTGATGTGATCAGACTACTATAGTCTTCTTGCATCGGGAACGACAATAAATAAACACAACAGACATAGACAAATAAACATGGATAAATTCTGGCTTAAATCGTATCCCGAAGGTGTCGCTGCAGAGATTGATAGCAATCAGTATCGCTCACTGGTGCATTTGTTGGAGGAGGCATTTCAGAAGCATGCAAGCCGTAACGCATTTGCATGCATGGGCAAAAATTTGACCTATACCGAGCTGGATCAAATCTCCAGAAAAGTCGGTGCCTGGCTGCAGAGCAAAGGCTTGCAAAAAGGTGCGCGTGTCGCCGTCATGATGCCGAACGTGCTGCAATATCCGGTGGCGATTGCCGCCATTTTGCGCGCCGGTTATATCGTTGTGAACGTCAATCCCCTCTATACGCCGCGTGAGTTAGTGCATCAATTAAATGACTCCGGCGCAGAAGCAATTTTCATCCTTGAAAATTTCGCAACGACGCTACAGCAAGTTGTCGCCGATACCAAGGTCAAGCACATCGTCGTCGCCAGTATGGGCGATTTGATGGGAGCCAAAGGTTGGTTGGTGAATCTGGTGGTCCGTCGTTTCAAGAAAATGGTACCGGCTTTTTCTTTGCCAGGTAGCGTGCAATTCAACCGCGTTATCTCCGAAGGAGCCGGGTTGACGTTGCAACCGGTAACGATTAATTCAAGCGACGTCGCCTTTTTGCAATACACAGGCGGCACAACGGGAGTCTCGAAGGGCGCGACGCTGTCACATCACAATGTCGTCGCGAATGTAATACAAGCAGAGGCATGGTTATCACCCGGTATGACTACGGGGGAAAATGCTGACCAACTGGTGTTTGCTTGTGCTTTGCCGCTGTATCACATTTTCGCATTGACGGTCAGTTGCCTATTGGGTATGCGTGAGGGTGCATTGAATGTACTGATCCCTAATCCGCGTGACATTTCTGGCTTGATTAAGGAAATGTCGAAGTATCGCATTAACAGTTTCCCCGCTGTAAATACATTGTTCAACGCGTTGTTAAATCACCCTGATTTTGCCAAGCTCGATTTTTCTACTTATCGCATATGCGTCGGTGGCGGTATGGCGGTACAAAAAGTGGTGGCAGACAAATGGAAGCAGGTGGTTGGATGCCCAATCATTGAAGGTTACGGTTTATCAGAAACTTCTCCGATTGCAAGCGCCAATCCAGTCACCATTACTGAAGCAACTGGCACGATAGGTTTGCCGTTGCCATCGACAGAAATTGTGATACTCGATGATGATGGCCAGCCAGTTCCGCTTGGTCAGTCCGGTGAAATTGCCATCCGCGGCCCACAGGTAATGATGGGATATTGGAATCGTCCGGACGAGACTGCCAAAGTGATGACTGCAGATGGCTTCTTTAAAACGGGTGACATCGGTTTCATGGATGAGCGCGGTTACACCAAGATTGTCGATCGCAAGAAAGACATGATTTTGGTTTCTGGATTTAATGTCTATCCGAATGAAATCGAAGCGGTGGTGGCTGAGCATCCTGGCGTATTGGAATGCGCTTGTGTTGGTGTTCCAGACGAACATGCCGGCGAAGTGGTGAAGATTTTTGTGGTGCGCAAAGATCCGACATTAACGTCCGAGCAGCTGATGGCTTATTGCCGTGAGCAATTGACCGGCTACAAACGGCCCAAATATATCGAGTTTCGGAGCGAGCTTCCTAAGACTAACGTAGGTAAAATTTTGCGTCGCGAATTGCGAGATGAGAAGAAAGTTGAGCTAAAAGTCACTATCTAAGCAAGTGCATTTCTGACGGAAGTCTCTAACATAAAACAACCCTGAATCAGCATTGATTGATTCAGGGTTGTTTTTTATTCACAGCAAAAACAAGCATTTGATTATTTCTTGACTGCAATTAGTGCTGCGGTATGATGCAGCGCAAGGTAGGTAATCCCGCATAACTGCATACGTCGTTGTCGTCGCATTATCGTACTAAGGTACTGTCTGCGTCGTGACTGTCTGAACAGTTATGTGAGACGACTTGGTTCTACTTCTCATTCAGACATTAACATTTCACACTCAATAAATAAGATGAAATCTATCGCTCTTCTACTGACTTGTTTCTTATGTGCAAGTGCCCCTGTGTCTTTCGCCGCCAGCGATATCACTGGTGCCGGTTCGACTGCGGCTGCACCGCTTTATATCAAATGGAAAGCCGCTTACACTGGCAAGATAGGCAATAAAGTGGAATATCAATCTGTCGGTTCGTCGGCAGGGATAAAGAAAATGAAAGAAAACTCGGTCGACTTTGCCGCCAGTGATGCGCCGATGTCGTTGGAAGAGTTGAAAAAAATTAACATGTTGGCATTTCCTACAGTGATTTCTGGAGTTGTCCCTTTTGTCAATTTGCCGGGTGTGCGGGTTGGTGAGTTGCGTCTCTCAGCAGAAATCCTGGTGGGTATTTATAGCGGCAAAATTACGAAATGGAATGATGCGCTGATTGAGAAAGAAAATCCTCAATTGCATCTGCCGAATCTGACAGTTGTGCCGTTGGTGCGTTCTGATGGTTCAGGTACGACATTTACATTCAGCGATTATTTGAGTCGCGTCAGCCCGGAATGGAAACAAAAATTCGGCACTAATTTCACCATCGCCTGGCCAGCGAATGTCGTGGCAGCCAAAGGATCAAGCGGCATGGTGGACGTTTTGAAGAAAACGCCGGGTTCGATTGGTTACACTGAATATGCCTATATTATCGAAAACAGCTTGAACTACGTGCAGCTCAAAAATCATGATGGCTTGTACGTCAAACCGAATGCAGCATCGTTCCGCGTTGCATTGGCCAACAGTGGCTGGACTAAAACCGGACAGTTCGAAGAGATGTTGACCGACAAAGCTGGTGCGGGTAGTTGGCCGATTACTGGCAGCACGTATATCTATGTGCCGCGAGTAACTAGTCAACCTGAGCGCACCGCTTCAGTGCTGCAGTTCTTTACCTGGGCGTTCATGAATGGCGATTTGATCGCCGATAGCCTGGATTTCATTCGCTTGCCCGATTTAGTACAAGCCCGCGTAGTGCATGAAATTGGAAGCGTGGTGGATACGCATGGGAACAAACTGCATGTAGAGATAGGTTTGAATTAAGCGCAATACGCGTCATATGCAGGTCGGAAGGCACGATGCTTTTCCGACCTACGTTTTTATACTAACTTCCAGTTAATTGTCTCGCCGCCATTCAACGGTACGATAGTGGCATCACCCATCGGCAGCTCTGCCGGAATCGTCCAGGTTTCGCGTTCCAATGTGATGGTAGTCTGATTGCGCGGCAAGTTATAAAACGCCGGCCCATTCACACTGGCGAATGCTTCCAACTTATCAAGCGCGTCGGCCTGATCAAAAGCCTCCGTGTACAGTTCCATCGCATGCAACGCGGTGTAGCAACCAGCACATCCACACGCGTGCTCTTTCAAGCCTTTAGCATGTGGTGCAGAGTCGGTGCCAAGGAAAAAACGTGCATTGCCAGAAGTGGCTGCTTGTACTAATGCCAAGCGGTGCTCTTCGCGCTTCAAGATTGGCAAGCAATAATAATGAGGACGTATCCCGCCTTTGAAGATTTCATTGCGGTTGTACAGTAAATGATGGGCGGTGACTGTTGCTGCAATCGGACCTTCTGCAGTGGCGACATATTGCGCGGCTTGTTTGGTGGTGATGTGTTCAAACACCACTTTTAATTCCGGGATATCACGACGCAGCGGCTGCATCACGCGGTCAATGAATACTGCTTCGCGATCGAAGATATCCACACTTGGATCCGTCACTTCACCATGTACTAAAAATGGCATGCCGAGCTCTTGCATCACTTCTAGTGTTTTATAGCACTTGCTCAAATCACTCACGCCAGCATCAGAGTTCGTGGTTGCACCGGCAGGGTACAACTTCACAGCATGCACGAAACCGCTATCTTTAGCGCGACGAATTTCATCTGGCGGCGTGTTGTTGGTCAAGTACAAAGTCATCAATGGCTCAAAGGTTGATCCCGATGGCAGTGCTGCCAAAATGCGCTGACGATAAGCCGCGGCTTGCTCAGTGGTAGTAACTGGCGGCTTCAGATTCGGCATAATGATTGCGCGGCCAAACTGACGTGCGCTATCGGGTAATACGCTGGCCAGTGCAACGCCATCGCGCACATGTAAATGCCAATCGTCGGGACGGGTGATGGTGATGGAATTGATGGTGGTGTTTATAGTGTTAGTCATCTTCGTTTTCTTCTGCAAAAAGGTGTCTTAGTATGCCTTCCGGATTATTCAGAAAGTCGCGCGTCACGGCGTAATGCTCAGTATCTTTATAGTGTGTTTCGGTCAGCCCAGTATGATCTAATACATAAATTTTCGCGTCTGGGTAAGCAAGCAAGATAGGCGAATGCGTAGCGATAATAAACTGACACTGACGCTGCACCAGACGATGAATAATTGTCAGCGCTGCCAATTGTCGATTAGGTGACAGTGCAGCTTCCGGCTCATCCAACATGTAGATGCCATCGGGCCGGAATTTATTTTGCAACAACGCCAGGAAAGACTCGCCATGCGATTGCTCATGTAGCGCTTTATCACCGTATGACGGGCCGATCTTTGGTCCAGCGCCAGGAATTGCGTCAAGCTCGGCAATGCTGGTGGCAACATTAAAAAAACTTTCGGCCCGCAAAAAATAACCTGTCTTAGGCCGTCTATAACTCTTAACGGTACGTAAATAACTATGCAAATCAGAATGGGCATTCGCTGTTGAAAAGGCATTATTTTGATTGCCACCTTCAGCATTGAAGCCCCAAGCTACCGCGATTGCTTCTAGCAATGTCGATTTTCCAGCGCCGTTTTCCCCTACTAAAAATGTCACGTCAGCATGAAAATCTATTTGCTCCAATTCACGTACTGCCGGGATACTAAACGGATAGGTGTCAAAATCAATCGTTTTTTCCGGATTGAATTGTAATGAGCGTAAATAGGGTTTGGCAGCAAGCATGGTGCGCTATTTTACAGCAATGAAAAAAGCCGCCACGGTTGAGACCGTAGCGGCTTTCGATAAAGCGAAAAACAAGCGTAGTGAATATTTGACGAATAATTAATGAATAATCTTCGCCAGGAAATCACGCGCACGGTCTGAACGTGGCGAACCAAAGAAGTCTTCTTTCTTGTCATCTTCGACAATCAAGCCCTTGTCCATAAAGATCACGCGATTGGCGACTTTCTTGGCGAATCCCATTTCGTGGGTTACCACCATCATGGTCATGCCTTCTTGTGCCAGGCCGACCATCACGTCCAATACTTCGTTAATCATTTCTGGGTCGAGTGCGGACGTTGGTTCATCGAACAACATTGCAATCGGATCCATCGACAAGGCGCGGGCGATAGCAACACGCTGCTGCTGACCTCCCGATAGCTGGCCTGGGAATTTATCTTTTTGCGCGATCAAACCTACGCGGTCCAGATATTTCAAGCCTTTTTCATTCGCTTCATCTTGGCTGCGGCCTAACACTTTAACTTGACCGATGGTCAAGTTTTCACGAATCGACATATGGGGAAACAGTTCAAAATTCTGAAACACCATACCAATGCGCGCGCGCAGTTTAGATAAATTGGTTTTTGGATCGCCAACCGAAACGCCATCTACCGTGATATCGCCCTTTTGAAAAGGCTCAAGACCATTTACTGTTTTGATCAAGGTCGATTTACCAGAGCCGGAAGGGCCGCACACCACCACCACATCGCCCTTGGAGACGCTAGTGGTGCAATCGGTCAAGACTTGAAATTGACCGTACCATTTACTGACGTTGTTAAGTTTAATCATGGATATTTCTCCTAATACTTAATGACTTAATGCTCGAATGCTGTTTTACAATTTTGGCGCTATTGTACGTTAACGCCAAATGACGTTTGTTTTGCCAGCGGTTAGCGAATGATTGCCGTTTTGGTTTGCAGTTTCTTGACCAACAGTGACAAACCGAGACTCATCACGAAATACACCACTGCGACAAATACATACATTTCCACTAAACGACCATCACGCTGCGCAATTTTTGACGCAACGGTGACAAATTCTGGCACTGAACCTAATACATAAACCAGTGAAACGTCCTGGAAAAGCACGATGGTTTGTGTGAACAAAATCGGAATCATATTGCGGAACGCTTGCGGCAATACGACACTGCCCATCATTTGCCAGTAATTCATTCCCAACGCATAGCCGGCCGAAACCTGGCCACGTGGAATCGATTGAATACCGGAGCGCATGATCTCGCAATAGTACGCAGCTTCAAACAAGATGAAGGTAATCAATGCTGATGAAAATGCGCCGACAGGAATCGGTTCCGATGCGCCGGTCATCCACGCGAAGATAAATGGCACGAGGAAGTAGAACCAGAAAATCACCAGCACCAAAGGAACCGAACGGATCAAATTGACGTAGCTAGTTGCAATCAGCGAAATGATTTTGTTGTGCGACAAACGCATCATCGCCAATATCGTACCGAAAATAATTCCGCCCACCATCGCGGAAATTGTCAGCATCAAGGTAAATTTCAAACCAGTAGTAAACAGGTAATACCAAGAGCGTTCAATGACATTAAAATCAAAATGTGAAAACATGATTAATGACCTCCCGCGCTAGCACTGCCGGAGGTAATGAAACCTGGAATGGCAATTTTTTTCTCGACGAAGCGTGCAAACAGCAAAGCTAAACCAGAGATGATGATGTAAATAACCGTCGCCCCAGTGAGTGATTCGAAAGTCTGGAATGTAAATTCACGCATCGAGTAAGTTGCTGCAGTCAGTTCGACCAAACCGATGGTTAGTGCGACCGAGCTGTTTTTGATAATCGCTGCGAATTCATTGGTTAACGCCGGCACGATGATGCGAAACGACATCGGCAGCAGCACATAACGGTATGTCTGTGGCAGCGTCAAACCGAGTGCGGTTCCAGCCAATTTTTGTCCGCGCGGCAAAGCGTTGATACCGGCAGAAACCTGTACCGCCACCCGCGATGACGTGAAAAAACCCAGCGCCAAAAATGCCGTGATGAACGATGCGTTTGGCAAGGCTTTGATCCAGTCGCCTAAACCTGCTGGCACCAATTCCGGCATGACGTAGTACCACAGGAACATTTGCACTAGCAGTGGGATGTTGCGGAATAATTCGACGTAGCCATTGGCGATACGCACAGCCCATTTGTTCGGCATAGTACGAATAGTGCCGACAATAGTGCCGATAATGAGTGCCATAATCCAGGCAGAAACGGACAGCGCAATTGTCCATTTCAGACCTTCAAGCAAGGTATCCATGTAAGTATGAACACCGTCTGGGGAGTCTTGCCAAAAGATGCCCCAGTTCCAGTTGTAATGCATATTAAATCCCCCTGTTAGTACCTCTGCAAACCTACTGCGCACCTTAAGGCGACGACGGTTTGTCGAGATACCTTTACATTATTTATTTGTCAAAATAACAAAACAGGGAGGCTTACGCCCCCCTGTTTTATTTAGCTAAAATTTATTTCGACCTTAGCTTACTTCTGTTTATTTGATTCTTTTTGTGCTGCAGGCTCAACAGCATAGGCTGCAGGATCGCCAGAATCAGTCGGCTTAGCAAGTGCGGCTTTTAGTGCCGGGCTCATAGGCACATTCAAATTAACGCCTTTTGGTGGAACTGGCTTCAGGAACCATTTTGCATAGATGGCATTCACTTCACCCGATTGATACACATGCGCTAAAGCTGCATCGACGACCTTTTTGAAGTCCGGATCATCTTTACGTTCGATAATGCCGTATGGCTCAACCGACAAAGCTTCCGGAGCGATGAAGTAATCGTTAGGGTTTCTTGAGCTTGCAGCCAATGAAGATAACAGAATGTCATCCATCACAAATGCTGTTGCACGGCCAGTTTCAACCATCAAGAATGCCTCTGCATGATCTTTTGCAGCCAAGATGTTCATGCCAAGGTTGCGCTCGCCGTTCAGGATAGTCAATTGCTTCAGATTGGATGTACCAGAAGTTGAAACAACTGTTTTACCTTTTAAATCCGCCAGAGATTTGACGTTGGCTGATTTCTTGGCAAGGATACGGTTAGAAGTCACGAACATCGTCGGTGCAAAAGCGACTTGCTTTTGACGTTCGATATTGTTGGTGGCGGAGTCACAAGAAAGATCGACTGTACCGTTAGTAATCAAAGGGATACGAGTAGCAGAAGTCACTGGCACCATTTTGACATTGAGTTTTGCAAGGCCAAGCTGCTTCTGAACGGCATCGGCGGCTTTCAAGCATAGGTCGATTGAGTAACCGATGTAGTTTTGTTTATCGTCAATGTAAGAAAATGGAATGGAGGAATCGCGTACGCCCAGCGTGATTGTGCCGGTGTCTTTGATTTTTTTCAATGTGCCGGTCAGCGCTTGAGCTTGTGCCGAACTAGCAATAGAAACTAAACCTACGCTTAGTAAAGCGACGATTAACTTTGATGCCTTCATAATGACTCCTGATGTAAATGTTCGTGTAGTTTAACAAAATTCTTGCGAAATAATGCACATGTTTCCTGTACTTTTATTAATTCGCAATCTCATTAAAACGTTGGTGCTGTAGTTTTTGGCTTTTTGGCTCTTGTTTTTTTTGGCATACTTATGTCGGCTTTTAATTAGCGACCTTGTCAGACGGGAAACGTAATGACTCTTTGAACAAATAACCCATAGGCATGTTCATATTCATCATGTTTTTCGCTGGTATCGGACTTAAAAACCATTTTTTATAGAGACTATTTAATTCTCCATCCTGGATAATGCTTGCCATGTCCTGGTCAACCAGGGCTTTAAATGCCGGATCTTGTTTCGACAGCATTATGGCGTACGGCTCGGTAGTCAGCGGGTCGCCGACAACCATATAGGCCTCAGGATCTTTGGCCGCAGCGCGTAAACCATATAGCAACACATCATCCATCGCAAAAGCATCGGCGGTTTTATTTACCACCATGCCAAACGATTCATTGTGATCACTCCCTTCAACTACGGTCATGTTCAATGCGCGTACTTGACCACGGTCAGCCAACGATTTCACGCTGGTAGTACCTTTGGTCGTAGCGACTTTTTTGTCACGTAAATCCGGCCAGTTTTTGATACCTGAATTTGTTCTTACCACCATCCGTGTCGCAGCCATAAAATGGGGAATGGTAAACGCAACATGCTGGCGTCGTTCCGCCGTGTTGGTAGTGGTGCCACATTCCAAATCAGCTTTGCCACTTGCGATGACATCAATACGATTGGAAGTGCTCACTGGGACATAAGCAATTGTTAACTGCGACAATTTCAATTGCTGTTTAATCGCCTCAGCAATTTGCAAGCATAAGTCAATCGTGTAGCCAACCGGCTTTTTATTCTGATCTAAAAACGAAAACGGAATTGCTGCATCACGATAAGCAATCGTGAGAGTTTTGGTGTCGCGAATTCTATTGATAACGCTGTTGTTGCCAGTGTTAGGCGCTACATTTGCCGCAAAACTGGCTACACTGACACTGAGCAAAACGGCTAATCCACTAAGTTCGGCAAGACGTTGTACTGACGATTTTGTTGACTTCGTCAGGCTGCTATTTTTGTTATTGGCCACCATCATCAAACTATTCTCCTTTAAGGTATACGCTTAAGTGTCGCTATGTTGTTTTGCCACTTTGTGGATTATGCAAAATTCAAGCCAACACAGCTGGCATTGAATGAACGCATCAATGCCAACTGTGTTCGCTGATTTTCCATGTGCCAAAATGCAGTGCGTGCAATGGAAATTACACAGATGACATGTTTTTCCGCATTGCAATAAATTGCAATTAGAAAACATTCGACTATAGCGCATCCTCAAAACCAAAGATACGTTGTAATGATAGTTGTTCGTTCAGTTGAATCGGTAAGGGGAAATTACGCTTTTTCGCCTGGCTGTGCTGCTCATCATGGTCGTAATTAACTATGACGACGATTTACATATGCCAGGCGAAAAAACTAGCAACTTCTATCCTTTGGATTCAATTGGACAGACTACTAGGTAAAGCAATTAAGGGTACAAACCACGCATCTCACGCGCTTGTAGAACACGGGTACAAGCTGTAATGAATGCTGCAGTGCGCAATGATACATTTTTCTCTTCGGCCAAATGCCATACCGAGGCGAAAGCTTCACGCATGATGCGAGTCAGACGCAAATTGATCTCATCTTCAGTCCAGAAGAAGCTTGAGAAATCCTGCACCCATTCAAAATAACTTACCGTGACGCCGCCAGCATTGGCGATTACGTCTGGCACAATCAGTACACCTTTATCGTGCAAGATATCGTCAGCTGCTGGTGAGGTTGGGCCGTTCGCACCTTCCAGGATGATTTTTGCGCGGATTGATCCGGCATTCTCTGCAGTGATTTGCTGTTCCAACGCTGCTGGAATCAAGATGTCACAGTCGGTTGCCCAGAACTGTTGACGATCTGCAACCTCATCACCGCCGCTGAAACCTTTGACGCTGCCAGTTTTTTCTATATGCGCATGTAACGCATCGATATCCAGGCCGCTATCACGGACGACAGTCGAAAGGTGATCTTGTACTGCCACCACTTTGGCGCCAGCGTCAACGAATAAACGTGCTGCAATACCGCCAACGTTACCAAAACCTTGGACCGCGACTTTTGCGCCTTTGATCTCAAGACCGCGTTTTACCGCAGCTTCGCAACCGACCACAAACACGCCACGGCCAGTCGCTTCACGGCGACCCAAGCTACCGCCCAGTGAGATTGGCTTGCCCGTGACCACGCCCGATGAAGTGCTACCTTGATTCATCGAGAAAGTATCCATCATCCACGCCATGATTTGCTCGTTGGTGCCAACGTCTGGTGCAGGGATGTCTTTATTAGGGCCAATGATGATGTTAATTTCGCTGGTATAGCGACGCGTCAGACGCATCAATTCGCCGCGGGACAGTGTTTTTGGATCAACACGAATACCGCCTTTTGCACCGCCGTATGGAACGTTCACAGCCGCATTTTTAACCGTCATCCAAGCGGATAAGGCCATTACTTCAGACAGTGTGACGTCTTGGTGGAAACGCACGCCACCTTTACCTGGACCACGTGAAGTATTGTGCTGTACGCGATAACCTTCGAAGTGGGCAATTGTGCCGTTGTCGCGTTCAATCGGTACATCAACGATCAAAATACGCTTCGGCCGCTTCATGGTTTCTACCCAACGGGCCAAGTTGCCCAGATAAGGTGTAACGCGGTCAATTTGTTCGAGATAATCACCCCATGGACCAATGCCATGTGAGGTTAAATAGGATGGGACTTCATGCTTGCTAGTCATAGTGAACCTCTGCTCCTTGATTACAATCGGGTGGCCGGGTACTCGAGTCGTTATTTCAACTGAATTAGCGCGTATAAATTGCGTCTTTTTTCTCCTGCCTGCGTTGCTCGTCGTCGCCATAGCTTGCTATGACTCCTCGTCGCGCCTTGCCAGACGAAAAAATACATCAATTTCTATCCCGCCAATTCAGTTGAATTAGCAACTTGTGAGTATATCCAAAAGCCGTGCCGCATCGTAGAACACGGCAGTGCAGCAATTCCAATGCTTTGTGCGCATGTATCTATGCAATCTGCGCATAGTTGTTGATTTTGAATGTGCAGGCAAAGCGGTGTCCTGAATTACCGCTTCATTACTTCAATTTTTTACTAGGTTGTTGCACCAAATAATTCCACAATCGCTCTACCACTGGTTTGCCAGGTCGCTGCGGTGTTGGGCGTTCTCGATACAAGCGAATTTCCATCGCTGCTTCCCATTCAGGTGAATTGCCATCGGCACGTGCCAAGTGCTTTAACTTCACTTCTCGTGTGACAGCAGACTCCGGTAAGAACGCTACCCCGTGACCTTCCAGCGCCATCATTTTTAAACCTTCTGCCATATCGGTTTCGTAACGTTTTTCCAGATACAAAGGCTTTTTCACATCCGCCAAAATTAATTCCACCATACGGCCAAGATAGGCATTGCTGGTGTAAGACAAAAAAGGTAACGGCTCATCAGCCTTCCCTGGAAACATATAATCGGGAACGCCGGCTTTACTGCAGTGAGAATATGCGCGCAATACTTCTGTGCCCAAAGTCAGCATGTCATAACGACTGGTATCTAGCTGCACAGGTTGACGCGGATGGTGATAGCACAACAGCAAATCGCAACCACCATCAATCATCGCCATTACCGCATCATGCACATTCAACGCAATTAAACGCGTACTCAACGGCCCAAAATCGTTTTCCAGCATGCGTATCCAGCGTGGCATATACGTCAGCGACAAAGTATGAGGGACCGCGAAATCCACGGTGCTCAACGCCGTTGGTCGCTTGCCGCGCATTAACGCTCGGGCATTATTTATTTGCCCCAACATTTCCATCGCCTGTTCATAAAACACTTCACCCGCAGCGGTCAGTCGCGTCGGATACGATGTGCGATCAATCAGATCCGCCCCCAGCCACGCTTCCAGCGATTGAATCCGGCGTGAGAACGCAGGTTGCGTGACGTGACGCAACTCTGCTGAACGGCTAAAACTATGTGTCTCAGCCAACGAAATAAAGTCTTCTAACCATTTGCTTTCCATGGGCGCTATCCTAACGTACTCAACGTCGTTACGTCTTCGGAAAGCGGTACCGGTGACGCAGAGGATGGCAAATTTTTCTCCAACTCCTCAGGATGTGCCTGCTGCCGCGCCCACATTTGCGCATAGGCACCATCGGCAACCAGTAGTTGTGTGTGCGTGCCGCGTTCAATAATTCGACCGTGATCCAGTACCAAAATTTGTTCAGCATCCGCGATCGTTGATAAGCGATGAGCGATGACTAGCGTAGTGCGATTCTTGGCGATTTCTTTTAGCTGGCTTTGTATCGCTTGCTCCGATTTGGAATCGAGAGCGGAAGTCGCTTCATCGAAAATTAACAGTGCTGGATTTTTGAGCAAGGTGCGGGCAATCGCGACGCGTTGCTTTTCACCACCTGATAATTTCAAACCGCGTTCACCGACCATGGAGGCATAACCATCCGGCAGTGATACGATAAAGTCGTGGATATGCGCAGCCTTGGCGACGGCAATGATTTCTTCTTTCGATGCGCCGGGTTTGCCATAGGCGATGTTGTATTCGATGCTATCGTTAAATAGGACAGTATCTTGCGGCACAATGCCAATCGCTTGCCGCAATGAGGCTTGGGTGATGTCACGTATGTCTTGTCCTGCGATAGTGATGCAGCCATCATTAATGTCGTAAAACCGAAATAGCAAACGCGATAACGTCGATTTACCTGAGCCGCTATGTCCTACTACGGCGGTGGTGGTGCCAGCGGTGATGGTGAAATCAACGTCGAACAAAATTTGGCGCTTGCTTTCATAGCTGAAGTCGACGTGCGAGAAATTAATCTGTGGACTATTGTGAATAACGAGAGGTTTGGCATCGTCCGCATCCGCAATTTCGCGCCCCTCATCAAGTACTGCAAACAGGCGTTCCATATCGGCCAGACTTTGTTTGATTTCGCGGTAAATGACACCAAGAAAATTGAGCGGTACATAGAGTTGGAGCATGAACGAATTCACCAATACCAAATCGCCAAGCGTCATTTTTTTGTCGATCACACCTTGTGTTGCACGCCATAAAATCAACGTCACGGCGATGGCGATAATCAGCGATTGTCCGGTGTTCAAAAGCGATAGCGACGTCTGTGATTTGACTGCGGCTGTTTCGTATTGTTTTAATCCTTCATCGTAGCGATTCGCTTCATATTCTTCATTGCTGAAATATTTAACGGTTTCATAATTGATCAGCGCATCAATCGCTTTGGTGCTTGCGCGTGATTCCAAGGAGTTCATCGTGCGGCGAAAATGCGTACGCCATTCTGTCACGATCACGGTGAAACTGATGTAAGTGACTAACGCGCCACCGGCAATAACGGTGAACCAGATATCGTAGTGCAGTACCAAATAACTGAGTACTAAAGTGATCTCAACCAGGGTTGGTAAGATGCTGAATAACGCATACGACACCAAGGAAGAAACGGCACGCGTGCCACGTTCTATATCGCGTGTCATGCCGCCGGTCTGGCGATTCAAATGAAAGCGTAACGAGAGCGAGTGCAAATGGCGGAACACTTGCAATGCGATGGTGCGTACCGCGCGTTGCGTGACTCTGGCAAAGACAAATTCTCTTAATTCAGTGAACAGCGTAGTGCTTAACCGTAATGCGCCATAGGCAAGCAAGATCGCCAGCGGCAACACCAATATCGAGTGCGTTGGCGTGATGGTCATGCTGTCGATCAAGCGTTTCAAGACTAACGGCACGCCAACGCTGGCCAGTTTGGCGCCGATCAAAAACAGCAACGCCAGCGACACGCGCCATTTATACGTCCATAAATATGGAAGCAGTGTTTTTAAGGTTGCCCAGTCATTACGTTTTGATGGTGTGTCTGGTGATAATGGGGCAGATGAGGCGGAGCGATTTCGCATGGAGACAATTAATTTATTGTGAGATAGTTTATGCTGTGCAGCAATGTAGCATTGTAGTCATCATTGCGTTTAGATGCGCTTACTCAGAGGAATTGATATGTCCGAACAAAATAAAAGTAGTGCCCCTGATTCATTACCAGCCAATAAAATGCCGCAATTGCGCGTTATGCCGATGCCGGCCGATGCTAACGTATACGGTGACGTTTTTGGCGGTTGGATTATGGCGCAAGTCGATATTGCAGGCTCATTGCCCGCCACCCGTCGTTCGAACGGACGGGTAGCCACCATTGCAGTGAATTCGTTTGTATTTAAACAACCAGTATTCATTGGCGATTTATTGTCGTTTTATGTCGATATCATCAAAGTTGGCAATACTTCTATTACCGTCAGCGTCGAGGTCTATGCTGAACGCAATCGCTTGCAAAAAGAAATCGTCAAAGTGACTGAGGCTACTTTGACCTATGTGGCGACTGGCCCTGATAGAAAGCCAAGACAGATTCCACCATTACCTTAAGCTGTCAGGGCGTCTGTAAAGACAATTCTCCGACTCTTTTTTCAGAAGCCTTATGAATCAGATCGACATAAACATATGCCAATTGCATATGTTGAAATGACGCCTCCACACCAGATTCGATAGCAATCCCCAGCGATAATTTTCTCATCAAATGATGTGAAAAATCGACACTGGGAGTGATGCATTGAATATCATAGCAACGAAGTTACGACATCCATCCTGGCGCTCGTCGGCAGGTTTAATCATCGTTATGCCGGCGTTGATGGCCGCTTATCCGGTATATGCGCAAGCGGCTGACGATAGTATCAACAGTGCGGCAAAAATCACCGACGCCAATAAATACGATCAAGCACAAGCGGCAGAAACAACAGCAGAAACACTGCAAACAGTGACAGTTAGTGCGCGCCGACGTGATGAAAATGCGCAGAATGTGCCAGTTGCTATCAGTGTCTTAAGTGGCAAAACGCTGGAAGATCAGCGGGTCTATACCGTACAGGATTTGCAACAGCTGCTGCCCAATACCACAGTCACGCTGGCGCAACCGCGTCAAGCCAGTATTGGCGTGCGCGGCATTGGCAATAATTCCGGCAACAGCGACGGGATTGACGGCAGTGTCGGGATTTATCTCGACAATGTGTATTTAGGTCGCGCCAGTATGGCGGTCACCGATCTGCTCGATATCGATCAAATCGCTTTATTGCGCGGCCCGCAAGGAACCTTGTTTGGCAAAAACACCACTGCCGGATTGTTGAATATCAGCACGCGCGAACCTACTTTTACGCCGGAAAACAGCATTGAGGCTGCCGCTGGTTCGCATGGCTATTATCAAGGAAAAGCGACCGTGTCCGGGCCGATTAGCGCAACCCTGGCTGGTCGTTTAACGGTTACGGACACCCATCAAGACGGCAATGTGGAAAATCTTGCCAATGGCGAGAATCTCAACGGTGGTACGCGGCGTGGCATTCGCGGCCAATTGTTGTATAAGCCGGATGATAGTTTTAGCCTGCGTCTGATCGCCGACTATAGCGAAGAAAATTTTACCAACGGTGTGCCAGTGTTATATAGCATCGGCCCCACCGTGAATGGCGTGAATAAATATCTGGCGGTGAGTAAATTGCTTGGCAATGAACCGGTTACCAATCCAGATTTGTATCGACTCAATTTCAACGGGAATCAAAACGTCAGCGTCCATCAAGGTGGCGCTTCCGCGGAAGCAAACTGGCGCTTGACGGATGGCTTCAAATTAACGTCAGTGACAGCGTGGCGTTATTGGGATTACACACCTGTTAACGGCGTGTTCGCACCAACATTGGTCAATTACGGCACCTCCGACAACGACAATCAGTTTTCACAAGAAGTGCGTTTGGCTTCGCCGACTGGCGGGGCTTTTGATTACGTCGTGGGAGCTTATTATTTCCATCAACATCTGAACAACGATACTTTTCTTGATTATGGTCCCAAGGCGGATATTGGTATCGTCGGTAAAAATCTGGGTATTTTGAATAATGTCATTTCAAACTCTCCCGGAGAAATCGATACCAATAGCTATGCTTTGTTTGCGCAGGATACCTGGCATGCCACCAGTCGCTTTGATGTGACCACGGGGTTGCGAGGAACCTATGAAGAAAAAAGTGGCTGGGTTAACCGGGAGGCGCCACTCAATACGCTTCCAGGCACGGCACCGTACTGGAGCACCTTTGGCTTGAGTCCCTATGATTCGGGCAATTTGACGATACATAATTTCAGTCCTTCGGCATTGTTGAACTTGAGCTATAAGCTTGATCAGGATGTGTTGGGGTATGTCACTTTGTCGCATGGTGAAAAATCGGGCGGACTGAGTATCGTCGGCGTTTCCAATGCGCCTGCGCTGGGTAGTAGTTCGTTATTGATTGGTCCCGAACGCGCCAATTCTGCTGAGTTGGGTATCAAAAGCGAATTACTAGACAGGCGTTTGCAAATTAACGCCAATCTCTTCTGGACTGGCGTTAACAATTATCAAGCCACCACCTTCCTGGCTGGTGCAAATGGTGTCAGCTTACCGACCTTAGTCAATGTTGGTGATGTTCGTAGTCGCGGTGCGGAACTGGAGGTGAAAGCCAAGCCGAGCCAAGGTTTGACATTGGGCTTCAACACATCCTTTACTGACGCAACCTATTTGTCCTATGAAAAAGCCCCATGTCCGGCCGAAATCGCTGATTTGCCGCATGCGCCAGCCAGTTGCAATTTGACAGGGCAGCCGTTGGCAGGTGTTCCACGCTGGACTGCAAACTTGTCGGCGGAATATCAATATCGTGTGAGCGATAACGTGAATCAGTATGTAGCGGGCAGCTATGCCTGGCGCTCTTCAACATTCGGTGCCGCCGATAACTCCATCTATTCTGAAATTCCAGCGTATGGCTTAGTAAATCTGGCGACCGGATGGCGAGTAAATCTCAATGGAAATCAATCATGGGAACTGTCGTTGTGGGCACGTAATCTGCTCGATAAGCATTACTACCTGGCGGTCTATTCCGCAGGTGCCGGAACCCAGGCTAGCGGCTTGTATTACAACGCATCGGTGGGGCAATCGCGTACGCTTGGCGTGACTGCACGCTATAACTTTTAAACGGAGGCGTGATGAGTATTTTCTGGTTTCTTCCTACCCACGGTGATGGGCATGATTTGGGTGCTGCTGGTGCCCGTCCCGCAAGCCTGGAATACATGAAGCGGATTGCGCAAACGGTGGACCGATTAGGTTATTACGGCGTGCTGATTCCCACCGGCAGATTTTGTGAAGACTCATGGGTAGTTGCGTCAAGTCTGGTGCCATGGACGGAAAATTTGCGCTATTTGATAGCGATCCGGCCAGGGGTGATATCGCCGACTTTTGCAGCACGCATGACGGCAACTTTAGATCGCTATTCCAATGGCCGTTTGTTGATCAACTTTGTCACGGGCGCTGATGTGGATGAAGCGCATGGGGACGGCGTGTTTCTTGAGCATGACCAGCGATATGAGGTGACTGATGAGTTTTTGCACATCTGGAAAAACACGTTAAAAGACGCATCCAGGAACAATTTTTTTAGTGAGGAAGGTGTCAGTCACAAAGGAAGACATCTGCATGTGGAAAATGCCAAAATATTTTATCCGCCGGTGCAGCAACCGCATCCTCCAGTGTATTTCGGAGGTTCGTCGCTGGCGGCGCACGATATCGCCGCTGACCATGTGGATGTGTATTTGACGTGGGGAGAGCCGCCCGCAGCTGTTGCTGAGAAAATTCGTCAAGTCAAAGAAAAAGCAGAAAACAAAGGACGCACATTGCGCTTTGGAATTCGCTTGCACACCATCGTGCGTAAAACCAGCGATCAGGCTTGGACCGATGCGCACGCTTTGATTGCGCATCTATCTGACGAAGTGATTGCAACCACGCAGCGGGCGATTGCGCGTCATGATTCGGTTGGTCAACAGCGTATGACTGCTTTGCATGGCGGTAAGCGGGACAACTTGGAAGTGTCTCCGAATTTGTGGGCAGGGATTGGTTTAGTCAGAAACGGCGCAGGAACTGCGTTGGTGGGTGATCCGCAAACGGTGGCGGATCGTATCCATGAATATGCTGATCTGGGGATCGATAGTTTTATTTTTTCAGGATACCCACATTTGGAAGAGGCAGAGCGTTTCGCTGAATTAGTGTTTCCTTTGTTGCGTCCGCATTTACTGCAAAATAACTGATATAGATTTACTTTTTATGACTTCATTTCAATCACGTTTTGTCGCATCGTCTTCGCCTGCTGGAACGCACACGGTACATTACAAAGAGTGGGGAGACATCAATAACCCGCGCGTGCTGTTATGTCTGCATGGCTTGGTGCGGGCATCAGGTGATTTTGATTTTATAGCGCAAGAATTGGCGCAAACATATCGCATCATTTGCCCGGATTTGGTGGGGCGCGGCCTATCTGACAGGTTGGCTGATCCTCAGTATTATCAAGTAGAACAATATGTAAAAGATGTCGTAACGTTGCTGGACGATTTGCAGCTCCGGCAGTTTTCAATATTGGGAACATCGTTAGGCGGAATTGTCGCCATGGTACTTGCTTCCTTATCCGGATACATCGTCACCAATTTGATTTTGAACGATGTAGGTATGGCATTACGTGCAGATGCCATGCGAGCATTGGGAACTCATGTTGCACAGAATTTGCAGTTTTCATCATTTGATGAGGCTGCAGCATATGTGCAAAAAATCTCTGCAGGAGTAGGGCCGCATAGTGCTGCGCAATGGCAGGTGTTGGCGAGCAACGCATTACGTCAATCCGCGGACGGCGCTTGGGAGTTGCATTACGACCCCGCTTTATCAGTACCGTTGTTGGCGGCAACGCAAGTGACTGCGCAGCAGGGCGAGCAAGCATTGTGGAAGTTATATGACGCACTTTCTTGCCGCGTTCTGCTGATTCGTGGTGAGCAATCCACCATGTTGTCGCGAGAAACGGCGATGGAACTGACGCAGCGTGGCCCGCGCGCCGCGTTGGTAGAAGTCGTTGGTGTCGGGCATGCACCAACATTTTTGCATCGCGAACAAGTCGCTTTGGTGAGAGATTTTTTAGCTGCGTAATTGGATTGCAAATAACTTCTAGAAATCATATATGCATACGTATTTTTATTCTATTTTAGTTGGTTGAACTCTCTTTATACTGGAAAGGAGATTTTTCCGGGGAATGGCAATGAGTGTTGTCCAATTAGAGTCGCACGATGCTGAGAATATAGAAAACGTAGATAACTTCTTAGATAAAACAGAGTCGAAACGTGCAAGTGCATATGTCGAAGAGATTCATCCAAGAAATTGGCGGCGTATTTTGGCTGAATCGTTGAGAAAAAACTTCCCTGGCTGGCCGGATGCAACGCTGGAAGTGCTGTGTGCTGCGGCCAGAATGCAATCGCATTTTGATTCAACTTTAATCTATGCCAAAGGTGAGATTGGCGCATCTCTATTGTTGGTTATTTCCGGCTCACTGGAACTGTCGATTGGCAATGTCGAAGGTAAGCGGGTGGTGATGAACTACATACCGCCGATGGAAATCAGCAACATCGTGCCGGTGATGGATGGCGCACCGATTGCACATGATTATCGTACGCATGGCAAAACGGTGTTGGCCTATATTCCGAAAACCATTTTTCTTCAGCAGTTGGTGAATTCCCCGCAGTTGATGTCATCTGTGGTGACGATGCTGTGTCAGCGTAATCGCCAATTGCAGGATTACGCCAGCTATCTTTCCTTGGCATCATTTCGCAGCAAACTGGCGGCACGCTTGCTTTATCTTGGAGGGAAATACGGGCGAACAAGGCAGGATGGACAAAATGGTATTGATATCGATATCAAATTATCGCAAGAAAATTTAGCGTCATTATTGGTGGCATCGCGTCAAAGTATTGGCAAAGAATTGCGCTGGTTAGCAGAGAAAAATATTGTAGCGATTGAATACAACAAAGTGACGATTTTTGATTGGCAGGCGTTGGAAAGATTAAGTGCCGTCTGATGATGATTTACCCTATGAATGATAAAGACAAGACTATGAATATTTCGAAAAAGCCAAGTAATCTTCATGCCGAGCAACGTCGTCGCTGGTTGGCAGCGGGACTGAGTGTCGTTGCAGTAGCGGCTTTCACGCCGTTTAATGCGAGGGCTGCGCAACGAGTGCTCCGTATCGGTAATCAAAAAGGTTTGTTAAGCCTGTTGAAAAATCGCGGCACTTTGGAAAAGCGTCTGGCGCCGTTGGGCGTCACCATTACGTGGACTGAGTTCACCGCTGGGCCAGTGCAATTGGAAGCGCTTAATGTGGGATCAATCGACTTTGGTGATGTTGGTGAGGCACCCCCGATTTTTTCACAAGCAGCCGGCTCTCCGTTGATCTATGCGGCAGCGACGGTGCCGCATCCTTCGATGGAAGCGGTGTTGGTGCAGAATGCCTCTGCGATTAAAACCGTGCGTGATCTGAAAGGAAAAAAAGTCGCGTTGAACAAAGGTTCCAACGTGCATTATTTTCTGGTGAAGTTGTTAGAGAAAAATGGTTTGCATTATAACGATGTGGATATTGCATTCCTTGCCCCGGCTGATGCGCGAGCGGCTTTTGAGAGAGGTGCGGTGGATGCCTGGGTGATTTGGGAGCCGTATTTGGCTGCAGCTGAAAAAACCATGTCGGCGCGGATTTTAGTGGATGCAACTGGTGTGGTGCAAAATCGGCAATATTATTTTTCTTCAAAAGACTATGCAAAGCAGAATGCCGATGTTCTCAAAATTGTGATTGAAGAAGTGAATAAAATTGATTTATGGGGAAGGGATCATCCGAGTGATTTAGCCGCAGAATATTCCGCTGTACTAGGTCTGCCAAAACCGATAGTGGATGTCATGATCAAGCGTTCCGGGTTTGGAACACTGCCTGTGACCAATGCGATTTTAGGAGAGCAGCAGGTGGTTGCAGACACCTTCTTTAATTTGAAATTGATCCCCAAAAAAATCAATGTGCATGATGCAGCACCGCCTTGGTTGGCGGCTGGCGCAGCTTGATCAATATGCAATGATTTTTTAAGCCATCTCTCGGATGTGGGAGATGGAGTCAGTTGGAAGCTGTAAAATACGCGCAATATGCGCATTCAAATTTCCTCATCAAACTCTCACTTTCTCGACACAATAGACTGGCAGCAGCCATGGCTGGCACCGTTACGCGCTGTCGGTATGCAACTGGTGCAAGCGCCGGATTGGCAGCAATTGCTGAATCAACTTGCAACGGCAGCGGCTATCCATAATCCGCGAGGCTTACCTATCAGCTTTGTGCCGCAAACTGCGCTGCCTGAAACGATGGCGTATGAAGCGTTTATCAGTGACACGGGATTGGTGCCGACGCGAGAAAATTTGCATGATTTTTTTAACGCCTTAATCTGGTTATCTTTTCCTGCAACGAAAGCGCGCTTAAATGCTTTGCAAGCGGCAGAATTGGCGAAAGCTGGCACTTTATCGGGCAGCGGTAAGCCACGAGGTGCCACACGCGATGCGGTAACAATTTTTGACGAAAATGCGGCATTGTTAGTGGTGCGGGAAGGCGCGACAGCGCAGCCCTTGGTTGCAGCTTTACGCGGGCATCAATGGCAGTCAGCTTTTGTTCAGCAACGAGCGTTGTTTGGCAACGAGGCTGAGGTATGGCTGTTTGGCCATGCTTTGATAGAAAAATTGGTGCGGCCGTATAAAGCGATTACCGCACATACTTTGGTGGTGTCAGCACCAGATGATTTCTTTAGCTGGTCTGATGCCGTCAAAAGAAACTGGATAGACGAGCATGTCGCAACGCTCCTGGCGACGGAAGGGTGTAGCATTGGCCAATTGACGCCACTACCAGTATTAGGTGTGCCGGGCTGGGCGGAAAATCAGGATGATGAATTCTATGCGGATACGTCAGTGTTTCGGCCTAAACGTGCGGTCTGATAAAATCGCGCCATCTTCTTTTTAGTTCTTCATATCATGTCACTAATAGACCAAGCCATCATTGACGTTGACCGCGCATTACGCGTGATAGGAGGCATCGCCACTGCATCGCGTCCCAATCCTGCCGCACAAATTATAGATAGCGATGAAGAGAAGCTGGATGATAAATCACGCCGACATAGTGCAGGTTTAATGCGTGTCAATCATGTCGGTGAAGTTTGCGCGCAAGCTTTATATGACGCGCAAGGCCGCTTTGCGCATGGTCTGGCGGTCAAGCAGCAATTTGCTGATGCTGGTCGTGAAGAAGAAGACCATTTAGCCTGGACTGCAGAGCGCTTGCGTGAGTTGGGATCGCATATTAGTTTCTTGAACCCGCTGTGGTACGCCGGATCGTACGCGCTTGGTACAGTTGCTGCGCGTTTAGGTGATGCACGTAGTTTGGGATTTGTCGCAGAAACAGAGCGACAAGTGGAAGCGCATTTAACCAGTCATTTGACAGAGTTGCCGGTGCAAGATGCAAAATCACGGGCGATCGTGCAGCAAATGCGCGAAGACGAAATAGCGCATGGCGAGGCCGCCAAAACGTTGGGTGGAAGTGACATGCCGTTGCCGGTACAAAAGGCGATGCAGGCGATGTCGAAAGTGATGACGACGGTTGCGTATTACGTTTAATGAGTTACCTATTGACGTTACGCAGGCCCATAATCACACCACCGTCATTCCCGCATTCGCGGGAATGACGGTGGTGTATGTGAACGTCAACTATTAAATAGCCCCTCGTCCAGATCTCGCTGAAATTCCTGGACCCAGATTGATCCGTCTCCGATGGGATATTGCGCCTGTTTTTGCGTGCTCTTTCGCGTCACTGTAACAAATCCTTTGAGCGCGAGTATTTCGTCCGTTTTTGGATCGGTCGTATCGAGCTCCTTTAGCGAAAAATCATCTGCGTTCAGATTACGTGCGGTTAACACCGCATAAAAATCTGTTTTTTCATCATTTTCGATCAGATTCATTTGCCTCTCCGGTGGCGCATGTCGGGAAGCGCAGCGCTTGCCGACATGCATGAGACGATAGTGGTGCTTATTCGCTAGGCGGTAATTCCGCCAAATCATCCACGATTTCAAAGCTATGCGTTATCGCAGCGGTTTTTTCCAGCATGATTGATGCTGAACAGTATTTTTCATGCGACAGATTAATCGCACGCTCTACCAGATTCGGTTTCAGATTACGGCCAGTGACAGTGAAGTGGAAGTGAATTTTGGTAAACACTTTCGGTTCTTTATCCGCGCGTTCAGATGTCAGCGTAACTTCACAACCGCGAATATCTTGTTTGCTTTTGCGCAGAATTAACACCACATCATAGGCAGTGCAGCCGCCGGTGCCGAGCAACACCATTTCCATCGGACGCGGTGCCAGATTGCGACCGCCGCCATCGGGAGCGCCGTCCATCGTTACTGCGTGACCGGAGCCGGTTTCAGCTACAAATGTCATCCCGGACAAGCCGGTCCAGCGTACTGTGCATTCCATATGCGTCAATCCTGTAAAAGTAGTAAATTTGCAGCTATTCTAACTGCTCTTTATTTCTAGTGTTTTCTCTACGATGGCTAAGAAAAATGAATACGTTGCATGGTTGTGCGAGCAACTTGCCCCACTCGGTAGTTTGCGCGTCAAAAGCATGTTTGGTGGCTATGGTTTGTATTGCGATGAGTTATTTTTTGCCATTATTTATGATGACATGCTTTTTTTGAAAGCAGACAGCATGAGCGAAGCAGAATGGGTGGCGCAGGGTTTGGAACAGTTTACTTATGAATTGAGCAATGGCCGGATAGGGGCAATGAAATATTACATGCCGCCGGAAGCCGCTTTGGAAGATCAGCAGGAATTATTGGTTTGGGCGAGAAAAGCCTTGGCAGCCGCCCTGCGTGCGCCGGCACGCAAGAAAAAGTGGCAAAAAAGTAACGCTTAAATAAGCTCAATCGTTAAGAATGCACAACATTTAAGCAAATTCGCGATATCAAATTGACGCCAAGTCCTTGATTCCGTTATAATTTGCGGCTTTCCCGATTGCTCAGGAAAAGATGATAAGGCCGAGTCTGTTGTCAGGGTTGGATAAAACTACGGTGAAAACTGTATTTTTAAGGCGATGGAACCACCATTTGAGCGAATTTTATTATTTAGGAAGTCAACATGAAAACTTTTTCCGCTAAAGGACATGAAGTCCAGCGTAATTGGTACGTGGTTGACGCGACGGACAAAGTCCTCGGACGTGTTGCCAGCGAAGTGGCACTCCGATTGCGCGGCAAACACAAACCAGAATTTACTCCTCACGTCGATACAGGCGATTTCATCGTCGTTATCAATGCAGGCAAACTGCGTGTGACCGGTGCTAAAGCAACTGATAGAACGTATTTCCGTCACTCTGGTTATCCAGGTGGGATCTACGAAACAAATTTCCAGAAAATGCAACAGCGTTTTCCAGGTCGTGCGTTAGAAAAAGCAGTCAAAGGCATGTTGCCTAAAGGCCCGCTTGGCTACGCAATGATCAAGAAGCTGAAAGTGTACGCAGATGGTAATCATCCGCACACTGCACAGCAACCACAAGTACTCGACATCTAAGGAACGGATATGATCGGTAACTACAATTACGGGACCGGCCGTCGCAAGAGTGCTGTAGCTCGTGTCTTTATCAAATCTGGCTCTGGCCAAATCATTGTTAACGGTAAGCCAGCAAGCGAATATTTTTCACGCGAAACTGGTTTGATGGTCATCCGTCAACCGTTGGAATTGACTAACCATGTTGAAACTTTCGACATCAAAGTCAACGTCAGCGGCGGCGGCGAGTCTGGCCAGGCTGGTGCAGTTCGCCACGGTATCACTCGTGCTTTGATCGACTACGATGCAACACTGAAATCGGAACTGTCTAAAGCAGGCTTCGTTACTCGTGACGCACGTGAAGTTGAGCGTAAAAAAGTTGGTCTGCGCAAAGCACGTCGCGCAAAACAATTCTCGAAGCGTTAATTTTTTTCAGTCGTATTTTCGACTACAAAAAATTCTATGTCTTTTGGGTATCAAGAAAAGCCGTCAGGTTCCATACCTGGCGGTTTTTTGCTTTTATAATAACTTACTCAAAATCGCCTCAGCGGTGCTATGTCTTGGTGGGACAATTTTGCGTAAGTTTAATTTTTGGTTTTTTGTAACTTATTTTCCGTGCTGCAAGTATTGGTCGCGAGACTGATAAAATACTTAGTTCCATTTTTCCATTATTCGCGAACTATGTTGTTGGCTTTGACACGGGAGCTTTGAAAAATGGGTAGTGACCAGGCGAGTTGTTAAACGGTGAGTGAACTTGCTGTTTTCCGGCGCTTCTAAGCACTTACATAATTAATCGTTCTCTACAGAATTCATGCAAGGACAAAAAATGATCAAAATCGGCATCGTAGGCGGTACAGGCTACACAGGGGTTGAATTGTTGCGTTTGTTGGCAACTCATCCACAGGCGCAATTGATTGCGGTGACATCGCGTAAAGAAGACGGGATGCCGATTGCTGATATGTATCCTTCGTTACGCGGTCGTGTGTCGCTGGCATTTTCGAGCCCCGAAAAAGCCAGTTTGACAGAATGCGATGTGGTATTTTTTGCAACGCCTCATGGTGTTGCGATGGCACAAGCGCAAGAGCTGCTCGCGGCAGGCGTTAAAGTGATTGATCTGGCAGCCGATTTCCGTTTGCAAGATACTGCGGTATTTGAGAAGTGGTACAAACTGGCGCATAGCTGCCCAGAATTGCTGAAAGAATCAGCTTATGGTTTGCCGGAACTGAATCGCGATGCGATTAAAAAAGCGCGAGTGATTGGCAATCCGGGTTGTTATCCAACGACCATGCAGCTCGGTTTTGCGCCTCTGCTGAAAGCCGGCATCATTGATGCGGGCTCGTTGATTGCAGATTGCAAATCGGGTGTTTCTGGCGCGGGTCGTAAAGCGGAAGTGGCAATGCTGTTCTCTGAAGCGAGCGATAATTTCAAGGCATACGGTGTTTCCGGTCATCGACATTTGCCAGAAACAGTTGAGCAGTTAAGTAAGCTGACTAGTGAAAAAATCGGGCTATTATTTACGCCGCACTTGGTGCCGATGATACGCGGCATGCATTCGACACTGTATGCGCGTTTAACCCAAAAAACCGACGACGCGACTCTGCAAGCGCTGTTTGAAGATGCCTATAAAAATGAGCCATTTGTTGACGTGATGCCTTTTGGTTCGCATCCGGAAACGCGTTCAACTCGCAGCTCCAACATGCTTCGCATTGCGCTTCACCGTCCCAATGATGGTGACACGGTGGTGGTATTGGTGGTGCAGGATAATCTGGTCAAAGGCTCTGCCGGTCAGGCAGTGCAATGTATGAATTTGATGTTTGGCCTGGAAGAAACGACCGGTTTGATGCACGTACCTGTGCTTCCATGATGACGTGCATGATGGCAATGTCTTTACTTGCCATTCGCTGTCACTGAGATCTCGACACCATGAAATTCAAGTTATGGCGTCGACGGATGTCTGTATCGCCACCAAAAATGACGATAAAAAGCCATTCTCCGTGGCCACTCAAAGCGATTTTTTGGGTGGCGGTGATCGGCTTGGGCGGTGCTTGCGCGATGTGGCTATATGATTCCGGCCGTCATTTCACGGGCAGCAATCCAGCTCTGGATAAGCAGCAATTTCAGAGTTTAAGTGAGCAAGTGAAAAACCTGACGGCTGAGCGGGATCATTACTCAACCATCGCGAATGCGGCAGAAAGCCAGGCGATGATGGATCATGCAACGCAGGCGCAATTAAGTTCGCAAATCGCTGCAATGGAAGGCGAAAACACCAAGCTCAAAGAAGATCTGGCATTTTTCGAGGGTTTGCTGCCTACCGCTATGGGTAATCAAGGCTTGGCGATTCAACGTTTGAGTCTGGAGTTGCAGGCGCCGACGCAACTGCGTTATCGCTTATTAGTGATGCAAGGCGGCAAGGTCGGACGCGATTTTTCTGGCAATCTGCAGCTCGCGGTGACGGCGATGGTGCAGGGCAAGAGTGTGGTGTTGAACTTCCCGGCTCAAAATGCCAGCGCCAGTGACAAAGCGGGTTTCAAACTGGATTTTAAATATTATCAACGGGTCGACGGCATACTGACGCTGCCCGATGACGCAGTAGTCAAATCATTGCAGGCAAAGGTGCTGGTAAATGGTCAAACGCAGGTTCAAGAATCAGCACAGCTATAAAACCGACCTTCCATGATAGTTGCAGGCATTCCGTTATAGACATCATTACACCTAAATAAATGAAACGAAAAGGGAGCATCATGTTCAATCGAAAAGCGAAAAGTACCATTGATAGTTTGATTGGTGTGTCAGCAAGTATTAAAGGTGATGTGCACTTTAAAGGCGGATTGCGTATTGATGGCCATATTAAAGGCAATGTGATCGCCGAATCTGGAACAAGCAGTATGTTAGTGATTTCAGAAAGTGCCAAAGTTGAGGGTGAAGTGCGGGTGGCGCATCTGGTAGTGAATGGTGAAATCTGCGGCAATGTTTATTCATCGGAGTTACTTGAATTGCAGCCGAAAACCCGCATAACTGGAGATGTGCATTACAAAGCATTAGAAATGCATAGCGGCGCTGTGGTGAGTGGGAAATTAACGCATGATCAAGGCATTTCAGCGCCATCTGCGTTGAAATTGTTGGCAACGACACCAGTGCCGCAGATAGCGCAAACGGTTGATGTAACACCGGTTTCGAATAAAGCCGACAAAGAAGTCGATGTTACCAAGTCTGAAAAAGTGGCGGAGTCTGCATAAGTGCAGTGAAACGCCTATAATGGTTCACCATATGGATTGTTTGTCTTGCAGGAGCTAAAAAATGAATGCAGTTGCCGAAATCAAAGAAATTACCCGTGAAGTTGCACCTTCGCCTATTATTTTCTCCGATAGTGCTGCCGCCAAAGTGGCGCAGTTGATCGAAGAAGAAGGCAATCCCGATTTGAAATTGCGCGTTTTTGTGCAGGGCGGCGGTTGTTCTGGCTTCCAGTACGGTTTCACATTCGATGAAATTGTCAACGAAGACGACACCACTATGATCAAGAATGGTGTGCAATTACTGGTCGATTCGATGAGCTACCAATATTTGGTTGGCGCTGAGATTGACTACAAGGATGATTTGGAAGGCGCGCAATTCGTCATTAAAAATCCAAATGCAACTACCACTTGCGGTTGCGGATCATCGTTTTCGGCTTAATTATTGTTTAATTTCCGATAGGCATCACCGAGGTCGGAAAAATAAAAGGACGCGAAGATATCTCTTCGCGTCCTTTGTCGTTTTTGCATCGCTTGTTACTATGCAGGATACAAAGCGCCCAAAATTCTTTCACCTCGCGCGCCCGTCACTCTTGGCAAATTCCCAGATAAATGTAACGTGAAGCGTTGTGCAAGCCAGGCAAATGCCAGTGCTTCCACGTGATTAGGTGCGATTCCCAGTGCCGCAGTCGATTGTACTGACGTGCATACGCCATGCTGCTGAAGTGCCATATCTAATTGCTGCATCAGATAAGTGTTGTACGCGCCACCGCCACAGATGGTAATCATTTTTACATCGGCGGCATACGCTGCAATTGCATCCGCTATGGTCGTTGCTGTCAGTGCTGTGAGTGTTGCTTGTACATCGGCTGCTGCAACGTGATGGAATGACGTTAACTTATTTGCCAGCCACGCATTATGAAACAAATCCCGTCCAGTGCTTTTGGGAGGTGCGGAGGCAAAGTAAGGCTCATGACGACAAGCCGCCAATAATGCCGGGAGTACTTTGCCACTTGCCGCCCAGGCGCCGTTGTCGTCATAGTCTTTGCCTAGATGGTGTTTAATCCAGGCATCCATCAGAACGTTACCAGGGCCGGTGTCAAAGCCAATGTTTGCGCTGTCGCCATCGCTGCTGCCATTTTCGCCCCGCAATATGCTGATATTGGCAATGCCGCCAATATTCACCACTACGCGCGTTTCAGTCGGATCGGCGAATACAGCCTGATGAAATGCTGGAACTAACGGTGCACCTTGGCCGCCGGCGGCAATGTCGCGACTGCGAAAATCAGCGATCACATTTATGCCGGTTAATTCGGCTAATAGTGCGGGATTGTTGGTCTGACGTGTAAAACCAAGTTCGGGACGATGACGAACAGTTTGCCCATGTACGCCAATGGCGCGAATTTGATCCTTGCGTAAATTGGCGCTGCTTAGCAAGCGTTCCACGCAAGTCGCGTAGTGCGATGCCAACGTGTTGGCGACCAAGGCTTCACGCTCAATTTCGTTTTCACCAGCACTTTGCAGCGCCATCAATTCTTGCCGTAATTCGGGCGGGAATGGCACGTAAGCGGACGCCAGCGTGCTGATCTGTGCACCATCATTAGAAAAAGCACCGATAGCGCCATCGACGCCATCCAGGCTGGTGCCTGACATCAGGCCGATGTAATGTGTTGTGGGGGTTTGTATAGTCATAAAAAAACCGTTAGCAGATCAGCTTATTTTACAGTGCTGATCGGCTAACGGTTTTTAGTTTGAGACGATTTATTTGGCGGCTAACTGCATTTTCTTTTCAAACGGCGTGTTCTCTTTGGCCTGCAGCAAGGCAAAACGATGCGACATATCACTTGCGACTGCTTGGAAGCGTTGTAGTTTATTGCCAGTGAGCGCTTGCGCGTTTGGCAGCGTGACCGTCATCGGATCGAGTGGTTTGTCGGCGACGCGGAATTCATAATGTAAATGTGGACCAGTTGCCCAGCCGGTCATGCCGACGTAGCCAATCACTTCACCTTGCGTTACTTTGTTGCCTTTACGAAGACCGGCAAAACGACTCATGTGGCCATAAACAGTAGCGATGTTATTCGCATGTTTGAGAATGACCACGTTGCCATAACCATTTTGAACGCCTGCAAAATCAACAACGCCATCACTGGCCGCGTGTATCGGCGTGCCAGTAGGGGCTGCGAAATCTACGCCTTCATGTTTTTTCCAGGTCCCGAGTATCGGGTGCAAACGCATTGAGAAGCCTGAAGAAATACGCGTATAAGTTAGCGGCGACTTCAAAAAAGCCTGCTTCATCGATTTGCCGTCAAAGCCATAATAACCGCCGCCTTGCGCGTTCTTGGGGTCATCAAACCAGACAGACTGATAGGTCTTTCCGCCGTTAATGAACTCGCCGGCAAGGATTTTCCCGGTACGAACAAATTGACCGTTTTGCCAAAAGGTTTCGTAGGCGATGTTAAAGCTGTCGCCGCGTTTTATGTCGTTGGCAAAATTGATGTTGGTGCCAAAAATATCAATCAGCTGCGATGAAATGGTATCTGGGATATCTGCAGCATCGGTGGCGGCAAACAGCGATGTGCGAATCACGCCAGAATGCATTTCAATGCGCTTTTCCAGCGCGACTGATTGTTGGGACGCACTGAATTTGTCGTCCCTTCGGCTAATAATGATGTTGTTGACATTCGTGTTGGTGTCGTTTTCGACACTGGTGCTGTCAGCAGCGATCGGATCTTTTTTATTCGCTTTAGTTGTTGCTGCTTTTGCATCCGGCAAACTCGCACGTAACCACTGCAGCTCGCCGTTAGCATCTGTTTGCGCTTGCACGGTGCTGCCAGCTGGCAAACGCATGACCGCACGCGCAACGCTATCCGTTTTGATGAAATTGGTTGCGTGGCTGTCATCTATGCCTAATCGCGTCATCAAACTTGCTAGTGTGTCACTGTTTCGCATGGTGCCTTCGGCAACATACAATTGATCTTGATTTGACAGTTTTTCTACTTGTTGTTGCAGGTTTGGCAACGCCAATTCCTGAGAGATGGCTTTGATATGGATATCAGAAGTGTCGGGCTCGATTGGCGCAACTCCATAGGCGCCAAAGGCGCAAACGGCGAAAAACAAGGCAGAGGCCGAAACAATGCGGGTTTTACGAGAAGATTTGGGCAGATGCGCGTTCAACAGCTTGGCGCTGGGGCGGTAATCTATGAATTTATCTTTTAGAGACATGTGCTATACGTTAAAATCTGCCGTTCTGTATCGTTTCGATTTCTTGCTTTTTGATAATTCTCGTTAATTGTTCTTCGGTGCTTGCCTTACTTAACTGCAATACACTGACATTTCGGACACAAGGGCGGGGTTAAAAGGAATCTACCATTATATCACGGTCAAATAGCGCCTCTACAAAACACAAGTTGAAGCATGTTGCCGTAAATTTTCGTCGGTTCGACTGATGAATATTGGCTTTAGTTCTTACTTATTTTTTTCACTGACAATTTTTTAAAAGCTAGTTTGTTTACGTGCGTATTACGTGTGAATGATCCGTGATTTAAGCGTGAATTAACACTAGAAAACCATTATGAATCAAGAAAATCCGAGCACTTCCCAAACTGATGTAGCTGAAAAGCCAGCTATCATTTTGTCTGACCGGGTGCAAGAAGCACTCGCCATCGCTAAGCGCGGTGCTGATGAATTATTGATCGAAGCTGATTTTGCGCGCAAGCTGCAACGCTCAGAACAAACCGGCAAGCCATTGCGCATCAAATTAGGTTTAGACCCGACCGCGCCGGATTTGCATCTTGGCCATACCGTGGTGTTGAATAAAATGCGTCAATTGCAGGACTTGGGTCACACCGTGATTTTCCTGATCGGTGATTTCACCTCCATGATCGGCGATCCGTCTGGCCGCAATGTCACACGTCCACCATTAACGCGCGAGCAGATCGAAGAGAATGCTAAAACGTATTTTGCACAAGCCAGTTTAGTGTTGGATGCAGCACGCACTGAAATTCGCTATAACTCGGAATGGTCGGACAAGCTGGGTGCGCGCGGCATGATTCAATTGTCGGCAAAATATACAGTTGCGCGGATTTTGGAACGCGAGGATTTCACTAAGCGCTTTAAAGCGAATACACCAATTTCGGTACATGAATTACTGTACCCGTTAATGCAAGGGTACGACTCTGTGGCGCTGGAAGCTGATTTAGAGCTCGGCGGTACAGATCAGAAATTCAACTTGCTGGTTGGCCGCGAGTTGCAAAAAGATTATGGGCAAGAGCAGCAATGTATTTTGACCATGCCATTGCTGGAAGGTTTGGACGGCGTTGAGAAAATGTCCAAATCCAAAGGCAATTACATTGGCATTACCGAGCCAGGCAACACCATGTTCGCCAAAGTGATGAGTATTTCTGATGTCATGATGTGGCGTTATTACGAATTGCTATCCTTCAAATCGTTAGCTGAAATTAACGGCTATAAAAAGCAGGTTGCCGAAGGTCAGAACCCACGCGACATCAAAGTTGCACTTGCGCAAGAAATTGTGGCGCGTTTTCACACCCAGCAAGCGGCTGAAGAAGCGTTGGCGGACTTCAATAATCGCGCTAAAGGCGGTATCCCCGATGACATTCCAGAAGTGACATTGAGCGGTGCACCACTTGGTATCGGTCAATTATTGAAGCAAGCCAATCTGGTGCCATCGTCTTCAGAAGCGCAGCGCAAAATTGAGCAGGGCGGCGTCAGAATCGATGGTACGGTGATTAGCGATAAAGGTTTGAAAGTCGAAGCCGGTACTTTCGTACTGCAAGTTGGCAAGCGGCAGTTCGCCCGTGTGACCTTGAATTGAAACGGTGCGTGAATGATTGCATTAATACAGCGCGTAAGTCACGCCAGCGTCATCGTTGATGGCGCCACAATTGGTGCAATTAACGCCGGTTTGATGGTGTTGGTCTGTGCTGAACGCGGTGATAGAGAAAAAGAAGCGAATGCTTTATTGAGTAAGCTATTGGCGTACCGGGTTTTTTCCGATGATGCCGGCAAGATGAATCGTAGCGTGAGTGATATCGCTGGTGGCATATTGCTCGTGCCGCAATTTACGCTGGCGGCGGATACCAATTCCGGGACGCGTCCTTCATTTACCCCTGCCGCGTCACCAGAAGACGGGCGGCGATTGTTTAGCTATTTTGTTGAACAGGCAAAGAGCAGCCATAAAGAAGTTGCGACAGGGCAGTTTGGCGCCGATATGAAAGTATCTCTCACCAATGACGGCCCGGTAACTTTCTGGCTACAAATTAAACCACCGACAGGAGATTAAAATGAAACTCTGGAGCGACTCTTTTAACGACGGTGCCGCTATCCCCGGCGAATTTGCGTTTTGTGTGCAAGATGCTAAAACCCATGTTGCTTTGTCAGACAATCGTAATCCGCATTTGGCCTGGAGTGATTTACCTGCTGGTACGAAATCATTGGTGTTGATATGTCATGACCCAGATGTACCGTCGCGCGGCGACGACGTGAATCAGGAAGGCAAAACCGTGCCGGCAGATTTGCCGCGTGTGGACTTCTTCCATTGGGTGTTGGTCGATTTGCCGCCGCAAATATCGTCCATTGCCGCTGCCAGCTTCAGTTCCGCAGTGACAGCGCGTGGCAAGCCGGCGGAAGGCCCGATTTCAGCTGCGCGTCAGGGGATTAATGATTACACCGGCTGGTTCGCTGGCGATAAAGACATGTCTGGCAATTACTTCGGCTATGACGGTCCATGTCCACCCTGGAATGATGCACTTTTGCACCACTATATATTTACGTTGTATGCGCTGGATGTTGAGCGTTTAGGTGTAGGCGGAAATTTCACAGGACAGCAAGCAGTGGCTGCGTTGCAAGGACATATCTTGGGTCAGGCGGTAATCACCGGCACGTATACTTTGAATCCCGCCGTGCGTTCAACCTGATCGGGTAGGCGATGCAAATAACAGAAACACTGGTGGAAATTCTTGTGATTCGCCACGGCGAAACCGATTGGAATAAAGATCGTCGTCTGCAAGGTCATCTTGATATTGCTCTTAATGCAGAAGGTCAGCGTCAAGCGCAGGCTTTAGCATCATGGTTGGCGCATGAGTCATTAGACGCTATTTTTTCTAGTGATATGCAACGTACGCAACAAACGGCTGCACCATTGGCGCGTGCGAGTGGCATAGCAGTACAGCTTGATGCCGGATTGCGTGAACGTTGTTATGGCGCTCTGGAGGGTTTGTGCCGCCCGGAAATCAAAAGCCGATTCCCTTCTGCCTACGCTGCGTTGGACCAGCGCGATGTGGATATGCGTTATCCAGCCGGTGCGCCACCCGATTCGCATATCGCCGAAACCTTGAATGAATTTTTTCAGCGTACTACCGCAGCCCTGCATCGCATCGTTGATCTGGCGAAATCGCAGCAGTCACAGCAATCACATCGGCGTATAGCCATCATCACGCATGGTGGTGTGCTTGATTGTTTCTATCGTTATGCCCTCAACATTCCTTTAGTGCGACACAGAGATTTTGATATTTTCAATGCCAGCATTAATCGCATGGCGTGGGATGGACGGCAATTGCGGATTACGGGCTGGGGAGATGTTGAGCACTTACAAGCTCAGTCTTTGGATGAAGTCGATCGATGAATTTCGTGGATTTGTAGGGGGGGGGGCAATTTATTGCGCGCCGTTTGCTTCGGCATCAGTGGGTCATTCGGGCGCGATGCGTTTTTGTAATATCACGTGCTCCGACGAAATTGACTAGTTAATCAATCATTAATTTCTGCTTATTTTTTGAGCGCCATCTCGCATTCGCGATAAAATACGCCCTTCCACGAAATATCTTTCTTTTGCATTGCGTCCATTGTCGTGAATATTGGCCCTTATATCCTGCGTAATAATGTTTTTGTGGCACCGATGGCGGGTGTCACGGATCGGCCTTTCCGACAACTTTGCAAAGAGCTCGGTGCCGGTTATGCCGTATCAGAGATGGCGGCGTCGAATCCACGTCTATGGAAAACCGAAAAAACTTCCCGTCGCATCAATCACGATGGAGAAATGGAGCCGCGCGCAGTGCAGATTGCGGGTGCCGATCCGCAAATGCTGGCCGAATGCGCAAAGTTTAATGTTGATCACGGTGCGCAAATCATTGACATCAACATGGGCTGTCCGGTTAAGAAAGTGTGTAACAGCTGGTGCGGCTCTGCTTTGCTACAAGATGAGCCGTTAGTTGCGCGCATTTTGGACGCCGTGGTGTCCGCGGTTGATGTGCCTGTTACATTAAAAATTCGTACCGGCTGGGACAGGCTTAATAAAAATGCCTTGAAGGTTGCACGTCTGGCAGAAACGGCCGGTATCACCATGTTGACCATGCATGGCCGTACTCGCGCTGACGGTTATAAAGGTGACGCCGAATATGACACGATCGCGGCGGTCAAGGCAGCTGTGTCTATTCCTGTGGTGGCCAATGGCGATATCACTACGCCAGAAAAAGCCCGGCAGGTTTTGGAATACACCAAGGCCGACGCCATTATGATTGGTCGTGCAGCACAAGGGCGGCCGTGGATATTTCGCGAAATTGACCATTTTTTGCGTACCGGGGAATATTTGCCACAGCCGCTGGTACGAGAAGTGCAGCTTTTGATGGATGAGCATTTGCGCGCACATTATCAATTTTACGGTGACTATCTTGGCGTACGCACGGCGCGCAAGCATATCGGCTGGTATGTGCAAGATTTGCCAGGTGGAGAAGCATTTCGCCAGCGCATGAATTTGCTTGAGGATTGCGGACAACAATTGGAAGCGGTAAAAAGCTTCTTCGACATGCAATTTACCTATGGTGAGCGGTTACAATACGGGCTGGCCGAATCGGCGCTGGCAGCGTGAAATAAAAGTTGTTAAGTTTCAAAGAAGTGACGACTTGTAGAAATTGGGGAGCGAGTCGACATTCTGGTTCATATTAAACAGCAATAACTGCGTTGTTTGACTTTGTTGTGCAAGAGCACTGTCTTTGGCGTCACGCTTTGTTTGTCCCTAATGCGAGCTGGAATAAGCAGTACCAACATAGCGTATCAATTAAGTTTATCAATAATAAAAGCAAAGAAAAAGTATGAGTAAAGAAAGTATTCAAGAAGTCGTCAAAAAAAGCCTGGAAAAATATTTCAAGGACTTAGGCGAACAAACACCGTCTAATGTCTATGATATGGTCATCTCCACGGTAGAAAAGCCGATGCTCGAAGCAATTATGCTGCGGGCAGAAGGTAATCAATCCTACGCCGCCGAGATGATGGGCGTTAATCGCAACACTTTGCGTAAAAAATTGCAGCAGCACGGTTTGCTATAAGTCGCAGTCAGACACTGCAGCAGATTAATGCGTAGTAAATCAATAAGTAATCGATTGGCAGTAAAAAGCAGCACCGCAACTTCACTCATCTTTCTATTTTTTTACCATGATTAAACAAG
The DNA here is from genome assembly GCF_009497155.1 of Glaciimonas soli. Taxonomy (GTDB): domain Bacteria; phylum Pseudomonadota; class Gammaproteobacteria; order Burkholderiales; family Burkholderiaceae_D; genus Glaciimonas; species Glaciimonas soli. The sequence continues at coordinate 252,762 of NZ_WINI01000008.1, read as the reverse complement.
CTCTTATTTCCGTCTCCGACAAGACCGGCATTCTCGAATTTTCGCGTGAGTTAGCCGCGTTAGGCGTGAATATTTTGTCGACCGGCGGCACCGCAAAACTGCTCGCCGATAACGGTATCAAAGTGACTGAAGTTGCTGATTACACTGGCTTTCCGGAAATGCTGGATGGCCGCGTGAAGACCTTACATCCGAAAGTGCATGGCGGGATTCTGGCGCGCCGTGATTTTCCCGAGCATGTCAGCGCACTGGGGCAACATCAGATTCCAACCATCGATATGGTGGTCGTGAATTTGTATCCATTCCAGCAAACCATCGCCAAAGAGCAGTGCTCTCTGGAAGACGCGATTGAAAATATTGATATCGGTGGTCCAGCCATGTTGCGTTCATCAGCGAAAAATCATAAAGATGTGATCGTCTTATGCGATCCGTCTGATTACGCGACGGTGCTGGCAGAATTGAAGGCGCATGAAGGCGAAGCGACTTACGAAACCAAGTTTGCCTTGGCGAAAAAAGTGTTTGCTCACACTGCGCAATATGATGGCGCGATTACCAATTATTTCACTTCTCTGGGTGACGATAAGCAGCACGCAACACGTAGCGCTTATCCGGCAACGCTGAATTTGCATTTTGAAAAAGTGCAAGAAATGCGTTACGGCGAAAATCCGCATCAATCTGCCGCATTTTACCGTGATGTCAAACAGGTAGATGGTGCATTGGCTAATTATCGTCAACTGCAAGGTAAAGAACTCTCGTATAACAATATCGCCGACGCCGATGCGGCGTGGGAATGCGTGAAGACTTTCGAGAGTGCTGGTAGCGCAGCTTGTGTCATTGTCAAGCATGCCAATCCATGCGGCGTTGCAGTGGGGGCAAGTCCGCTGGAGGCTTACACTAAAGCATTCCAAACTGATCCTACATCAGCTTTCGGCGGCATCATTGCCTTCAACCACGAAGTTGATGGTGTGGCTGCAGAGGCGATCGTAAAGCAGTTTGTCGAAGTGTTGATTGCGCCTTCATTTACTGCAGAAGCCAAAGAAGTTTTTGCAAGCAAGCTCAACGTTCGGTTGTTAGAAATTCCGCTTGGCACGGCGTTGAACGCTTACGATTTCAAGCGCGTTGGCGGCGGTTTGCTGGTACAAGCGCCGGATGCGAAAAACGTCGCATTGGCAGATGTGAAAGTGGTCAGCAAAAAGCAGCCAACGCAACAACAGTTGCAAGATTTGATGTTCGCATGGCGTGTCGCCAAGTTTGTTAAGTCCAATGCGATCGTTTTCTGCGGCAATGGTATGACATTAGGTGTCGGCGCTGGCCAGATGAGCCGTGTCGATTCTGCACGGATTGCTTCGATTAAAGCGCAAAATGCTGGCCTGTCGCTAGCTGGATCGGCTGTGGCGTCGGACGCGTTCTTCCCGTTCCGTGATGGTCTGGATGTGGTCGTCAATGCTGGTGCAACTTGCGTGATTCAGCCGGGCGGTTCCATGCGCGATCAGGAAGTCATTGATGCGGCGGACGAGCATGGTGTTGTCATGCTGTTGACCGGCACGCGGCATTTCCGTCATTAATAGTTCTTTGTTGTGTAGGATGGGTGTGGCTGCATAATTTTCGCTAACTCGACCCATCCTACTGTTCTTGAATACATGAAAATCCTTGGCATTGACCCCGGTCTACGCACTACTGGCTTTGGCATTATCGACAAGCAAGGCCACAAGCTCAGCTATATTGCGTCGGGCACCATCAAAACCCCCGATGCCGACTTGCCGCAGCGTCTGAAGGTCATCCTGGCCAGTGTCTCAGAAGTGGTGCGCACATACACGCCCGATTGTTCCGCCATCGAAAAAGTCTTCGTCAACGTCAATCCACAGTCGACTCTGCTACTTGGCCAAGCCCGTGGAGCGGCGATCTGTGCATTGGTGAGTGCCGACTTGCCTGTGGCGGAGTATACAGCGCTACAAATCAAGCAAGCCGTTGCTGGTCATGGAAAAGCTCAAAAACGGCAGGTGCAAGATATGGTGCAACGTCTGTTATCTTTGCCTGGTTTACCCGGTACTGATGCTGCTGATGCTTTGGCTGTCGCGATTTGCCATGCTCACAGTGGTGAAGCGCTGGCGAATTTGGGGGCCTTGGCACCCGCTTTGGCTAAAAAAGGTTTGCGGGTGCGGGGTGGTCGATTGATTGGATAGGCCGGTAATAAATAAGTGTAACAATCGTGATACATGTTAAATATTGTCACCACCTAAAGCATGACTTTTACAGTCCCCCGTAAGTCCTTCATTTAATGGAATATTTACTTTTCCGTTTCTTCTTCATACTTCTCCAAAGTTGCGCTAAGTCCTTGACTTTACACAAATAATTGCACTTTTCTTGTGCGAACTGCTTGACCTGTGAGAAGCCATCATCTAAAGTGGTATTCAGTGTGAAAAAGTGTCTTTTTGTGGGAATTTTTCTGAATTCCACTGAATTTTGTAAAGCAATAAATTTCGCAATGTAAATTTATTAAAGGGGATGGCGGTGTTTCAAGGTGCGTCAGCGTTAAATCTCGATGTGAAAGGGCGGATGTCTGTTCCGTCCAAGCATCGTGATGCCCTGATGGTGCAATGCGAAGGTCGCGTCACGATCACCAAACATCCGCATGGCTGTCTGCTGCTGTTCCCGCGCCCTACCTGGGAAAGTCATCGTGAACAAATTGCCAGCTGGCCGATGTCGGCACGTGCCTGGCAGCGTATTTTTTTGGGTAATGCCTGTGATGTGGAATTTGATTCGGCCGGGCGGATTTTGATCGCGCCGGAATTACGCGTGGCGGTTGGTTTGTCGCGTGAAGTGATGTTGTTAGGAATGGGTAGTCATTTTGAAATCTGGGATGCGGCCAAATTGGCTGAGAGCGAGTCGCAAGCAGTGGCGGCCGGCATGCCCGATGTGTTAAGCAATTTCTCATTCTGACGGCGGCGAAATGACTGAACATGTGGTGCCTGAATCATTGAGCGAATTCTGGCACAAAACGGTGCTATTAGACGAAGCGGTTGATGCCTTGGCGATCACCGGCGTTCGTGCGGACGGCATTTATGTAGATGGCACTTTTGGCCGTGGCGGCCATAGTCGGAAAATTTTGGAGCAGTTGGGCAGCAATGGGCGTTTGATCGCATTTGATAAAGATCCGCAAGCCATAGCTACTGCCAACACCATTGTTGATCCGCGTTTTGAGATTGTGCATGACAGTTTTGCGACGCTGGCGGCAGCACTGCAAGAGCGCAATATCGACAAAGTCGACGGAGTATTACTGGATTTAGGGATTTCATCACCGCAAGTGGATGATGCCAGCAGGGGGTTTAGTTTTCGTGCTGACGGACCACTGGATATGCGGATGGATACGACGCGCGGCATGTCCGCAGCGGCGTGGTTAGCGGTAGCGGATGAACAAATAATCGGAAAGGTAGTGCGTGATTATGGGGAAGAACGGTTTTCTATTCAGATTGCAAAGGCGATTGTTGCTGGCAGGGCAATCCAACCAATTTCAACCACACGACAGCTTGCCCACATCGTGGCATCCGCTGTCAAAACCCGCGAGAAGGGCAAGGATCCGGCCACTCGCACTTTCCAAGCGATACGGATTTTCATCAACAAAGAATTGGAAGAACTCGAAGTAGTCCTGGATCAGGCGTTTGCGCATATGGCTGTGCAAGGGAGATTGGCTGTGATCAGTTTTCACTCACTGGAAGACCGCATCGTCAAGCAGTACATGGCTTCCAAGGCCACCATGCCGCAGCCTGACCGTCGCTTGCCGATTCGCGCTGTTGATTTGCCGCAGCCACAACTCAAATTGATTGCAAGAGTAAAACCTTCCGATGCCGAAGTCGCCGCTAATCCGCGCGCACGTTCGGCCATTATGCGTGTGGGCGAGCGTCTGCCCGGGAAGCTGGGAGAGCAAGCGTGAACGCTCGCATCAATTTCGTGCTGACTATCGCTTTGGTGCTTTGCGCACTGGCGACCGTTAACTCGCAATATCAGGCGCGTCAATTATTTATCGAACTTGGACGTGCACAAAGTCAAGCGAGGCAACTGGATCTCGACTGGAGACAATTGCAGCTTGATCAATCAACGCTGGGCAAAAATGCCAGAATAGAAGAGATCGCACGCGGCGATTTAAATATGGTCCCATTGACACCGGATCGCACGCAATACCTGACGATGGGGGCGAAGTGACCAAAAATCCCCCAAAAGTAGATCGCAAAACTACCGGGCGCACTGCCCGTACAGCCGTTTCTAAAGGCCAGCCTTTTTCCAACAATCCAGTCTTAAACGTCAAGTTGCCTCTATGGCGCTCGCGGGTTGCGTTGATCGTGTTGTTCGCCGCTTTTTTGGCCTTGATCGCGCGTGCGGTATGGGTACAAATAATCTCCCCGGGATTTTTTATTGATCAGGGCGAATCAAGGTATGCCAGAACGTTGGAATTGCCTGCCATACGCGGCAAAATTACCGACCGTAATGGCAAAGTTTTAGCATCGTCAGTGCCGGTGAAGGCGATTTGGGCGATTCCGGACGATGTGCAAGATGCGCCGAAAGAAAAGCTCGGGCAATTGGCCAATTTTTTAGGTATGAGCATGGCCGATTTAAATAATAAGCTCGATTCTGATCGCAGCTTTGTTTATTTGAAGCGTCAGGTCGAAAAAGAAACCTCTGACAAAATCGCCGAATTGAAGATACCTGGTATTGAAACCCGACCAGAATACAAGCGCTTTTATCCCGAAGGCGAGGTGATGGCGCACGTGGTAGGGTTTACCAACGTTGAAGATGCCGGCCAGGACGGCATGGAGCTGTCGCAGCAAAAAACATTAGTCGGCACCACCGGCAGTCGCCGTGTGATCAAGGACCGATTGGGTCGTATTGTTGAAGATATTAGTGCGGTGAAAGAGCCGCACGACGGTAAAGATTTAGTGCTGTCGATTGATAGCAAAATCCAATACATCGCTTTCACCAAATTGAAAGAAGCGGTTGAAAAAAGTAATGCCAAAGCGGGCGGTATCGTCGTGGTGGATGCCAAAACCGGCGAGGTGTTGGCGCTCGCTAATCTGCCATCTTACAATCCGAATGATCGTTCTATATTGACTGGTGCGCAATTGCGTAATCGTGTCATGACTGATACGTTTGAACCTGGTTCAACCTTGAAGCCGTTTACAGTTGCGTTAGCGTTGGATACTAATCGCGTGACGCCAAACACCACTTTTCAGGTGCCAGATACCATGAAGATAGGCCCGGCGATTATCAGGGATTCACATCCTCACCCATTGTTGACGATGAGTGTGGCGCAGATTATTCAAAAATCTTCTAATCTCGGAACGGTTCAAATCTCCGAAAAATTGTTACCCGAAGAAATGTGGGAAATGTTCACGACAGTGGGTCTTGGACAGCAACCAAAGTTTGGTTTTCCAGGAGCGGTTGCTGGTCGTGTGCGCCCCTTCAAATTATGGCGGCCAATTGAGCAGGCAACGATGAGTTATGGTCACGGTATTTCCGTGTCATTGATTCAAATGGCGCACGCTTACACGATTTTTGCACGTAATGGTGATTTGATACCGCTGAGTTTTGAGAAGGTTGATACGCCTCCAGTCGGGCAGCGTGTGATTTCGGAAAAAACGGCACTTACATTGCGCGCCATGATGGAAACTGTTACCGCGCCTGGCGGAACTGCGCCAAAAGCGCAAGTGCCCGGTTACCGGGTTGGCGGCAAAACCGGTACTGCTTACAAAATTGAAGGTGGTAAGTATGTCAAAAAATATATTGCCGATTTCGTTGGTTTTGCCCCCGCATCTGATCCGCGCCTGATCATTGCAGTGATGGTGGATGAACCTAGCACCGGTTCCCATTTTGGTGGTGATGTTGCGGCACCGGTTTTCGCTCAGGTGGCCGCTGCCGCTTTGCGTGCGCTAAATGTTCCGCCTGATTCAAAAATTACGGACATCATCATCCCATCCGAACCAGTACCGGAGAGCATGTGATGACTACAGCTAAACAACTTCAAATTCAGTTACATCCGGCAGTTGATTTTCTGCGCGGATTTGCATCGGCAAATTTAACTTCCGATTCGCGTAAGGTCAAGCCTGGCGACGTGTTTTTTGCCTATCAGGGCGATGCCACGGATGGCCGTTTATACATTGCACAAGCGGTGCAAAATGGCGCTGCTGCTGTGTTGTATGACGATGAAGCATTCACTTGGAAGCATGCGTGGGGTGTTCCATCCTTTGCTGTCTATGGTTTAAAAAGAAAAGCCGGCGCCATTGCGAATGCCTTTTATCAGCAGCCGGATAAGGCCATGACGGTGATTGCCGTTACCGGCACTAATGGTAAAACTTCATGCAGCCAATGGCTGGGGCGCGCTTTGTCTCTATTGGACGAGCCGACTGGCGTGGTGGGAACCTTGGGTATCGGTATTTTTGCGCAAGGACAAGACGTGCAGTTTGATGCCACCGGATATACCACTCCGGATGCCGTACTCATGCAAAGTACATTGGCTGCGATGGAAAAAAAAGGTATTCAGGCACTGGCGATGGAAGCATCGTCTATCGGTCTTGAGCAAGGCCGCATGGACGGTATGCACATTGACATTGCCTTGTTCACCAACTTCACCCGAGATCATCTCGACTATCACGGCACCGAAGAAAATTATGAAGCGGCCAAACGCATTTTGTTTGATTGGCCGGATTTGCAGCACGCGGTAATTAACCTCGATGATGCGATGGGATTGCGTCTGGCGCGGCATTTAAAAAACCGTGCTACATCGGTGATTGGCTATACAGTCAGTGATGGTAAAGACAGTGTCCTCAGTGACGATGCCGCGTTGCCGATATTGCGTGCATCTGCTATTCGTACTAGTGCTAGCGGCACGGTATTTCATCTTGCTTCGCCATTTGGTCAAGGCCAGATCAAGATTCAGATGGTAGGGCAGTTTAATGTCAGCAATGTGCTCGGCATACTTGGCGTACTGTGGGCCAAAGGCGTTCAATGGGATGCTGCGATCGCTGCGATTGAACAACTAACGGCCGTGCCCGGACGCATGCAGCAATTTGGTGGTGATGAGGCACCGCTGGTGGTGATTGACTATGCGCATACGCCAGATGCACTAGAAAAAACTTTGCTGACTTTGCGCCAGGTCGCGGAGCAGCGCGGTGGCGAACTGTGGTGCGTGTTTGGTTGTGGCGGCGATCGTGATCCAGGCAAACGCCCACAGATGGGCGCGATTGCGGAACTGGCAGATCACGTCGTTGTTACTAGCGATAATCCGCGTAGCGAAGAGCCGGCGACCATTATTGAACAGATCCTCAAAGGGATGAAGACGGGCGCCAAAATACAAACGCAAGGAGATAGAGCTGGCGCGATTTTGCGTGCTGTGACGCAAGCGAATAAAAACGACGTCGTTCTGCTTGCCGGTAAGGGGCATGAAACTTATCAAGAAATCAAAGGGAAAAAATATCCGTTCTTAGATGCCGACCATGCGGCATTGGCACTCGCATCGCGAGTGATGAAAGGCGGAGTCCTATGATTTCTACATCGCTCGCCACATTGCAATCATGGCTCCCATTATCGTTGCAATCTCACATTGTCGGCGTTGATAGTAATGCTGATTGTCGTGTGAACGGTATGGTGACTGACAGCCGTGCAGTCGTCGCGGGCAATCTATTTGTCGCCTTGCGCGGTGAGCGTTTCGATGCGCATGATTTTCTCGATCAAGTGGTGGAGCTGGGCGCTGCAGCAGTGGTAGTGGATCATATACCCGGAAAAAACGAAAATTTGGCTGTGCCAGCTTTGCTGGTTGCAGATACCACTGTTGCGCTAGGCGCGATAGCGAATGGCTGGCGTCGTCAATTTAACTTGCCGTTGATCGGTGTCACTGGCAGCAATGGCAAAACCACGGTCAAGGAAATGATTGCGTCGATTTTGACAGCGGCATTTGGTGACGAAGGTTATCTTTCTACGCGCGGCAATTTGAATAATGAAATCGGTGTGCCGCTGACGCTGCAACGATTAAATGCGACACATCGGGCGGCAGTCATTGAGCTTGGTATGAATCATCCGGGCGAGATCGCCTTGTTGTCAACGATTGCCCAACCGACGGTTGCGTTAGTAAATAACGCACAACGCGAACATCAGGAATTCATGGTGAGCGTTGAGGCTGTTGCCGAAGAAAACGGCGCAGTGATTCGCGCTTTGCCAGCACAGGGTATTGCGGTATTTCCTGCCGACGATACGTACACTGCATTGTGGCGCAGTTATGCCGCGCACGCAGCAACTTGCATTACTTTTGGTTTTTCTGATGATGCTGACGTGCGTTGCACTTATCAATCAGGTACTTTTGGTAATGATCTGGATGTTATTGCGCCAGGTAAAACATTCTCTCTCCATCTTGATGCCGCCGGCGAACATAATGTTCGTAACGCTCTGGCAGCGATTGCCTGCACGCTGGCAATCGGTATAGATGCTTCAGCGATCGTGCGTGGCCTCGAATCTTTTGCTCCCTATAGCGGTCGCTTGCAGCGCAAGTTGGCCCAGCGCCCAAACTGCGCTGGGGCGTTAGTGATTGATGATACCTACAACGCCAATCCGGATTCAGTTCGCGCCGCCATTGATGTGCTTGCACAAGCCGCCGCTCCACGTTTGTTGGTATTAGGCGATATGGGTGAGGTTGGCGATCAAGGAAAACAATTTCATCAAGAGATAGGCGCTTACGCTGCCCAGCGAGGCGTTACTCACTTACTTACTTTAGGCACACTGGCGATCGATGCAAGTGCTGCATTTGGCGTACGAGGACAACATTTTTCTTACATCGCGGAATTAATTTCCGCCGTCGATCTCATTATGACGCCTGACGTTACGGCGTTGGTGAAGGGATCGCGCTTTATGAAAATGGAACGTGTTGTTCAACATTTGGTCAATGATGGTCTCGATAGCCATACGGCTATAACAGATTCATCTAATTTACCCACAAAGGGAGCGCGTTAATGTTGCTATGGTTAGCACACTATTTCCATCAGGACGTTGGTTTCCTGCGGATTTTTAATTTCATCACTTTTCGCGCAGTGTTCGCGACCCTAACCGCATTAGGGATAGGTTTGATCGCCGGCCCGGCTGTGATCCGCATGCTTGCGCGCCTGAAAGTGGGACAGGCAGTGCGTACCGATGGTCCGCAAACGCATTTGATTAAATCCGGTACGCCGACTATGGGCGGCATATTGATTTTGATCTCTATCGCTATTTCCACTTTGTTGTGGAGTGATTTGAGCAACCGTTTTGTCTGGATTGTGTTGTGGGTGACCTTGGGTTTTGGCGCGATTGGCTGGGTCGATGATTATCGTAAGGTGGTTTATAAAGACCCGAACGGGATGCGCTCTCGGGAGAAGTTTTTTTGGCAGTCGCTGATCGGGATCGTGGCAGCGATTTATTTGGCGTTCTCGGTCTCGGAGTCGACCAACTATCAAGTGTGGAGTTTGTTTTTGTCTTGGGTCGAATCTGGTTTTAATCTGAATTTGCCTCCGAAAGCAGATTTGATTGTGCCTTTCTTCAAATCTGTCAGCTATCCCTTGGGTGTATGGGGATTTATGGCATTGACTTATTTTGTCATTGTTGGCACCAGCAATGCGGTCAATCTCACTGATGGTTTGGATGGTTTGGCGATTATGCCGACGGTGATGGTCGGCACTGCTTTGGGTTTGTTTGCGTATTTGACGGGTAACGTCACCTACGCTAAATATCTATTGATCCCCCACATTCCAGGTGCTGGCGAATTGTTGATTTTCTGCGGTGCGATGGCGGGAGCTGGCTTAGCCTTCCTTTGGTATAACGCGCATCCTGCGCAAGTGTTCATGGGCGACGTCGGTGCGCTAGCTTTGGGCGGAGCCTTGGGTGTAGTTGCAGTAATCGTACGTCAGGAAATTTTGCTGTTCATCATGGGCGGCATTTTCGTGGTTGAGACCTTGTCGGTCATGTTGCAGGTGATGGTGTTTAAATTTACCAAGAAACGCTACGGCGTTGGTAAGCGCGTATTTTTGATGGCGCCGCTGCACCATCATTACGAACAAAAAGGCTGGAAAGAAACGCAAGTGGTGGTGCGCTTCTGGATTATCACCATCATCTTGGTGCTGTTTGGTTTATCAACTTTGAAACTGCGTTAATTTAATGAATTATTCGGGACAACATGTTTTGGTGCTGGGACTGGGAGAATCCGGTCTGGCGATGGCATTGTGGCTGGCGCGCTGCGGCGCGACCTTGCGCGTTGCCGATACCCGCAATGCACCGGATCGTTTGTCTCAACTGAAATTGGCTGTGCCGGATGTTGAGTTTGTTAGTGTTAGTGATGGCGTATTCAATGCGCAGTTATTGGACGGTATTACTTTCGTCGCTGTCAGCCCAGGCTTGTCGCCGTTACGTGAGTTGAAAGAGATTATTTCTGCAGCAGCGGCTGCTGAGATTCCAGTGTGGAGTGAAATAGAATTATTTGCGCAGGCATTGACTGCGTTACGTCAGCCGGTCGAAACGACACAAACAGAAGCGGTACAAACAGAAGCCGCAGGAACAGGCGCGACAGAAACAGAAGCTGCGGAAACCGAATCGACAAAAGTCGAAGCGGCAGCGACATATACACCAAAAATAATTGCCATCACTGGTACAAACGGCAAAACCACGGTGACCAGTCTGACTGGCTTGCTATGCCAACGCGCCGGTTTGACGACCAAGGTAGCGGGCAACATTAGCCCTACAGCGCTGGATGTATTGCGTACCTGCCTGGATGAAAACACTTTGCCGCAAGTGTGGGTATTGGAATTATCCAGTTTCCAACTACACACTACAGTCAGTCTGCAGGCTGATACCGCCACAATTTTGAATATCACTCAAGATCATTTGGATTGGCATGGTGAAATGGCCGATTACGTTGCTGACAAAGGGCGTATTTTCGGCAAAGACACCATTCGCATATTGAATCGTGATGACGCTACCGTGATGACGTTCAGCAATGCGAATAGCATTACTTTCGGCATCGATGCGCCGGAAGATGCCGACTGCTTTGGACTATACAACGAAAATGGCATGCAGTGGCTGGCGGTAGCAGAAGCGATTGAATCCGAAGACGGTGAAAAGAAGCGCAAGAAAAAAAATCAGATTGAAGAAGTTTTACCGGTTGTCATAAAACGTTTGATGCCAGCCGACGCATTGAAGATACGTGGTCAACATAACGCTACCAATGCCTTGGCTGCATTGGCATTGTGTCGCGCGATAGATCTCCCGTTTGCGGCGTTACTGCATGGTTTGCGTGACTATCAAGGTGAAGCACATCGGGTTGAATTGATTACGACTATTGCTGGTGTCGAATATTACGATGACAGCAAAGGGACTAATGTTGGTGCGACAGTAGCGGCACTCAACGGTTTGGGGCGTGGCCCTGACGGTACAGCCAGTGCTAACCGCCTGGTGTTGATTGCTGGCGGTGATGGCAAAGGGCAGGACTTCACGCCACTAGCAGAGCCGTTGGCGCATTATGGTCGTGCTTTGATTTTGATCGGGCGTGATGCCGATGCGATTCGTCATGCTGTCAGCAATGAATTATCGGCCGCAAATATTGAGATTGTGGCTTGCGATACGTTGGAAGCGGCGGTACAACGCGCAGCAGAATATGCGCATGCTGGTGATGCAGTGTTGCTGTCGCCAGCGTGCGCCAGTCTCGACATGTTTCGTAATTATGCGCATCGCGCCGAAGTTTTTGTTGATGCCGTACGCGAATTGGCGTTAGCACGCGGGGAGATCAGTTGATGAAATTCCCATCGCTTTCCTTTCCACGTTTGGCCGGAAATGCCAAAAAAGCCAGTAGCACAAGCACTGGCTCAAGTGCGCGTACTAGTTCAGCCAATGGAATTACTCCCGGTGTTCAGCGTTCCAGAATGATGGAATACGATCAACCGTTGGTGTGGGTGGTGGTGTTACTGATGTTGTTCGGTTTGGTGATGGTGTATTCGGCATCGATTGCTTTGCCTGATTCACCAAAATATTCGAATTACAGCAGCTCGAATTTTGTGATCAAGCAGGCGATTTTTATTTGCGTTTCGATTGTCGCCGGCATGTTTACTTTCCGTATCCCGTTGTCGACCTGGCAGCGTTGGGCGCCTTATTTGTTTGTAGGTACGCTGATATTGTTAGTAATGGTGCTGGTGCCCGGTTTGGGCAAGGGCGTCAATGGTTCCAAGCGCTGGTTGTCGTTCAAAGTGTTCAATTTGCAGCCATCCGAATTGATGAAGCTGTTCATCGTATTGTACGCAGCCAATTACACGGTGCGCAAACAAGAAGTGATGCACAAGCTGACCAAGGGCTTTTTGCCGATGACGGTGGCGGTAGGTTTCGTTGGTTTATTGCTGATGCTTGAACCGGACTTGGGCGCACTCGGCGTGATTGCTTGCATCGCGATGGGAATTCTGTTTTTGGGCGGTATCAATGGCGTTTGGTTTGGCGGCATTACGGCGTTGCTGGCGGCCATATTTTCAGGTGTGATCTGGTTATCGCCGTGGCGTCGGGAGCGAATTTTCGCGTACCTGAATCCTTGGGGTGAAGAAAATGCCTTGGGTAAATCGTATCAATTAACCCATTCCCTGATTGCATTTGGACGCGGTGAAATATTTGGTGTTGGTCTGGGTGCCAGCGTAGAAAAACTGCATTATTTACCAGAAGCGCATACCGACTTTCTGTTGGCCGTGATCGGCGAAGAACTTGGATTCGCGGGTGTGCTGGTAGTGGTCATGATGTTCTATTGGATCGTCAAACGGGCATTTGAAATTGGTCGGCAAGCGATTGCAATGGATCAAATTTTTGCTGGTTTGGTCGCTAAAGGTATTGGTATCTGGATCGGTGTGCAGACCTTCATCAATATGGGGGTGAATTTGGGGTTGCTGCCGACCAAAGGATTGACCTTGCCGTTGATGAGCTATGGCGGTTCTGGTGTATTGATTAATTGTATTGGATTGGCGATTTTGCTGAGAATAGATTACGAAAATCGCGTATTGATGCGTGGGGGGCGGCAATGAGCAATGCGCTGACGACTCCTCCTAAAAAATTACTGATTATGGCAGCCGGAACCGGCGGTCATATTTTTCCGGGACTGGCAATTGCAGAAACCATGCGTGAGCGCGGTTGGCAAGTTAGTTGGTTGGGGACTTCGCATGGAATGGAAGGCACATTGGTGCCGCCGCATGACATCGAGATGGATAAGATCACGTTTTCCGGTTTGCGTGGCAAAGGTTGGCAACATACTGTGCGCGGCGTTTGGCGTTTGCTTGCGAGCTTCCCAGCCTGTTTCAAGATTATCGGAAAACGCCAGCCAGATGTGGTGCTGGGTATGGGCGGCTATGTCACGGTGCCGGGCGGTGTGATGGCGCGTTTGCGTGGCGTGCCGCTGGCGCTGGTGAATGCCGACGCTGCCTTGCTGTTGTCGAATAAATCTTTGGTACCACTGGCGCGAAAAGTGTTATTTGGTTTTCCTGCAGAGTTCGGTAAAGCCGCGGATAAAGCGCAAGTGACCGGCAATCCGGTGCGACAGGAAATTTTGGATTTGCCAGCTCCCCCGCAACGATACAGCGGCCGCATCGGCCCTCTGCGTTTGTTAGTTGTGGGCGGCAGTCTTGGTGCGAAAGCCTTGAATGAGTGTTTGCCAGCAGCGTTGGCGCTGATTCCACCTGAATTGCGTCCCAGCGTGACGCATCAATCGGGCAAGCAGCATATTGAGGCTTTGCAAAGCGCTTATAAAACTGCCGGAGTGGCGGCAGAAGTGGTGGCATTTATTGACGATATGCCGCGCCGTTATGCAGATGCAGATTTAGTGATTTGTCGTGCAGGTGCAATTACGTTATCGGAATTGACGGCAGCTGGCGTTGCCAGTGTGTTGGTGCCGTTGATGGTCTCGACCACCTCGCATCAACGTGAAAATGCGCGTTGGATGGCATCGAAACAAGCGGCAATCCATTTGCCGCAAACAGAGTTAAGTAAAGAGCGTTTGTCTGGCATGTTGATGCGAATGACGCGTCAGGATTGCGTAGCGATGGCACAAGCCGCCTACGACAATGGTCGCCGTGATGCAAATGCCAGTATTGCGCAAGTCTTAGAAGAATTGGCAGGTAAATAGAATGAAACATAAAGTTAAGAACATACATTTTGTCGGCATCGGCGGTAGTGGGATGAGCGGCATTGCAGAGGTGTTGCTCAACCTCGGTTATACCATTTCTGGTTCTGATCTCGGCAGCAATGCTGCGACACGTCGGTTGACCAAGCTCGGTATCAAAGTGCTGAAAGGTCATGCGGCAGAAAATATAGAAAACGCCAATGCGATCGTGACGTCGACCGCAGTACAAGCCGATAACCCGGAAGTGGTTGCTGCGCGAGATAAGAAAATTCCTATCGTGCCGCGCGCGATGATGTTGGCAGAATTGATGCGTCTTAAGCAGGGTATCGCGATTGCCGGTACGCACGGCAAAACCACGACTACAAGTTTAGTCGCCAGCGTGTTGGCCGAAGGCGGTTTGGATCCGACTTTTGTGATCGGTGGCCGCCTGACCAGCGCAGGAGCTAACGCCAAGCTGGGTTCTGGTGATTTCATCGTGGCAGAAGCCGACGAATCCGATGCGTCATTTTTAAATTTGTCACCGGTGATCGAAGTCATCACCAATATTGATGCTGATCATATGGATACCTATGATCATGATTTCAATAAATTGAAACATGCATTCGTTGAATTCACCAATCGTTTGCCTTTCTATGGCACCGCAGTGCTGTGTATAGATGACGCCAATGTACGTGAAATCATGCCGCAGATTTCCAAGCCGATTACCACTTACGGTTTTCATGAAGAAGCGCAAGTGCGGGCGATCGATGCCAAAGCGGTGGATGGTTATATGCAGTTCACTGTCATACAAGATGAATTCGAGCCGATGGCAATCAGTCTGAATCAACCAGGTATGCATAACGTGCAAAACGCATGCGCCGCAATTGCGATTGCGCGTGAATTGGGCGTTGCTGATGAAGCTATTCAGAAAGCGTTGACTGAATTTAATGGCGTTGGCCGTCGCTTTACCCGTTATGGCGAGATTCCATTGCCGGCAGCAGAAGGTGCTCCTAACGGCACAGCGGGTACTTATGCGCTGGTCGATGATTATGGCCATCATCCGGTCGAAACGGCGGCAACCATATCGGCCGCACGTGGCGCTTATCCCGGACGACGATTGGTGCTGGCATTTCAGCCGCATCGCTATACGCGTACTCGCGATTTGTTTGAAGACTTCGTCAAAGTTTTATCGACTGTTGATGTCTTGGTGTTGGCGGAGGTATATGCCGCTGGCGAATCTCCCATTGTAGCTGCAGATGGACGCGCATTGGCGCACGCATTACGAGTGGCCGGTATGGCCGAATTAGTATTTGTTGAAAATATCACTGACATGCCCGCGACGATAGCGAACATTGTGCGTGACGGTGATGTCGTAATGACGATGGGTGCAGGCTCGATCAGTGCGGTACCAGCGCAGTTGGCAAATCAGACGTTGCCGGATTAATCGGTGATTGGGTTGAAATATTACGGGCAGAAATGCCTAAAAAAAGCAGGATAAAGAAGATATGAGCAGTCAATTTGGAAAAGTCGGCGTGTTGTTCGGTGGACGCTCGGCCGAGCGTGAAGTGTCTAAGATGTCAGGCAACGGCGTAGTCCAGGCTTTGCAACATCGTGGCATTGACGCGCACTTATTTGACACAGGCGAACGTAGCTTGGCAGAGCTGGCTGCGGAAAAATTTGATCGCGTGTTTATCGCGTTGCACGGTCGTTACGGTGAAGACGGCACCATGCAAGGTGCATTGGAACAAATGCATATTCCGTACACCGGCCCCGGCGTGATGGCATCGGCGATTGCCATGGATAAGGTGATGAGCAAGCGGGTTTGGCAAAGTGCTGGCTTGCCGACACCGCGTTTTGTCGTATTGAATGCGGCGGAAGCAAGCAGTGAGCAATTGCACCAATTGCCGGATGCGTTGGGCTTGCCATTGATGTTAAAGGCACCGCATGAAGGTTCGACTATTGGTATTAGCAAAGTCGTTAGTGTCGATGCTATACAGAGCGGTTTTGACTTATGCGCAAAATACGATGAAACGGTTCTGGCAGAAGAGTTCATCAGTGGCCGTGAGTTAACTGTTCCAGTGCTGGGGCGTGGGAGCAAAGCGTATGCATTGCCTATAGTTGAAATTCGTGCCCCGGAAGGTAATTACGACTATCAAAACAAATATTTTACTGACGACACTCAATATTTGTGCCCGGCGCCATTGGATGATGCCTTGACCCAAAAGATACAGGCGCTGGCGGTGCAGGCGTATAACGCTTTGGATTGCAGAGGATGGGCACGGGTTGATTTTATGTTGCGGACTGTAGATAACGAACCGCTTTTGTTGGAGATCAATACTTCGCCAGGTATGACAGGCCATTCGTTGGTGCCAATGTCGGCAAAAGCGACGGGAATTAGTTACGAAGAAATATGCAACACCATTTTGGAATCGGCGACATTGGATTTGCACCCGACTAAAAATTGGACGTCAGTTTAATTCGGCCTGGAACGAATTTTTACTTTTAAGCGAAAAAGCACGCCAGTAAGCAAACAAGTAAATCAGACTAGTTCTGAAAGTAAGAAGTGAAGACGAGAATATGTGGCAAGACATCAAAATGTTGAACGCAATCGCAAACACGCTGATCGGCTTGGCTATGCTTGTTTTGTTGGCGGCTGGAATCTGGTGGATCGCGCAGTTGCCGATGTTTACGTTAAAAGAAATTCGGGTGCAGGGCGAAGGGCAGAATGAAGTTCGACGGGTTAATCCATTAACGATACGCGCCAGTGCACTGCCAAGGATTAAAGGTAATTTTTTTACGACAAATCTGGATACGGTCCGTACCGCATTTGAATCGGTTCCGTGGGTACGCAAGGCATCAGTGCAGCGTGAGTGGCCGAATCAGCTAGTGGTCAATATTGAAGAATATCAACCGCTGGGTACCTGGGATGATGACGGGCATTTGATATCGACCAAAGGCGACATTTTTATCGCCAATATGGATGAGGCTGAAGAAGATGGAAAATTACCGGTATTTTCCGGGCCGGCAGGTAGTGAAAAAGATGTAGTAGCGCGTTTAGCAGATTTTAAGAATTGGTTTGGACCATTGAAATTAACGCCTACAGAAGTGAATTTGTCCAGCCGTTATGCATGGAGTGTCAAACTCGACAATGGCATGGAAGTGCAATTGGGCCGCGAGAAAAACAGTATGACTTTGCACGATCGCGCAAATCGTTTAGTAGAGATTTATCCGCAGTTGTTGGAGCGTTTGCAAGACCGGATTGAAAGCATCGATATGCGTTATGCAAATGGCTTGGCGTTAAAGGCGAGTGGTTTGGCAATTGATTCGGTCTCCGCTTTAAAGAAGAAAACGAAATAATTCTAGCTAAATTGATACGGCTAAATACGGACAGCTAAATACAGCAGCACAATAAATAAGTGAATCCTATGACTAAAGATGCGAAAAATTTGATTGTTGGTCTCGATATCGGGACTTCCAAAGTGGTGGCTGTCGTAGCGGAGGTGCTGCCCGATGGTCGTCATGAAGTGATCGGTCTGGGCCAGCATGAATCCAAGGGGTTGAAGAAGGGCGTGGTGGTCAATATTGAGGCCACAGTTGAATCGATACAGCGCGCTTTGGAAGAAGCGGAATTGATGGCTGACTGCAAAATTCATAATGTGTATACCGGCATCGCAGGCAGCCATATTCGCAGCTTCAATTCTAGCGGCATGGTGGCGATTAAAGATAAAGAAGTTACCGCCGCCGATGTGTCACGCGTGATAGAAACCGCCAAGGCGGTCAACATCCCGACTGATCAGCAATTGTTGCATACCGTGCCGCAGGAATTTATTGTCGACAGCCAGGAAGATGTGCGCGAGCCGATCGGAATGAGCGGAATACGCTTGGAAGTGAAAGTACACATCGTTACCGGCGCCGTGTCAGCAGTACAAAACATTGTGAAGTGTATTCGTCGCTGTGGTTTGGAAGTGTCCGATTTGATCTTGCAACCGATGGCATCGGCGGATGCGGTGTTGACCACAGACGAAAAAGAATTAGGTGTGGTGTTGGTAGATATCGGTGGCGGCACTACCGACGTTGCCGTATTTACCGAAGGAGCGATTCGACATACCGCAGTGATTCCTATTGCTGGCGATCAGATCACCAATGACATTGCAATGGCATTGCGTACGCCGACAGCGGAAGCGGAAGAAATCAAACTGCGTTACGGCGTTGCCAAGCAAATTTTGACAGACCCAAGTGAGTCATTGGAAGTGCCAGGCTTGGGCGAGCGTAATGCGCGAACCTTGTCGCGTCAGGCCTTGGCTGCGGTGATTGAGCCGCGCGTGGAAGAGTTGTTCGCTCTGGTGCACCAAGTGGTACGCGAGTCCGGTTACGAAGAAGTGTTGTCAAGCGGGATCGTGTTGACGGGTGGTTCTTCATTAATGCCGGGAATGATGGAACTGGCAGAAGATATTTTCCTCAAACCGACACGTATCGGCATACCGCATTACAGCGGTCAGTTGGCTGACGTGGTGCGTAGCCCTCGCTATTCGACTGTATTGGGTTTGTTGCTGGAAGCGAAAAAACAATATCAACGCGGTTATATCGTGACGCGCCAGGAAGGTTCGGCAAAGGCGATTTTTCAACGCATGAAAGAATGGATTTTAGGAAATTTTTAAATGTCGTTTAGATTTATTTATGTTGAGCAGTTGCTGTTGCAGTAGGTAGCGCAGTGGGTACTTAGATGTTGAATTTGGTTTTCAGTTTTTTATTTTAGATTTTTATTTCGGCTTTTTATTTATGTAATACCAGTACTCAGTTGCTAGGCCTCACGCCCTATGAATAAGTGTGATGCCTATCGACTGGATACTGAACTTTATAAGGAAATATCATGGAAATCGATATGCTAGATAGTGCGACGCTGGGTACCGTGATTAAAGTTGTTGGCGTCGGTGGCGCTGGCGGCAATGCGGTTCAGCATATGATTAACAAAGGTGTATCAGGCGTGGAATTCATTGTCGCCAACACTGATGCGCAAGCGTTGTTGCAATCGAAGGCGCACAACGTCATCCAAATTGGCGAAACCGGTTTAGGTGCCGGGATGAAACCGGAAGTGGGTCGTCAATTGGCGGAAGAATCGCGTGCGCGAATTGAAGATGCATTACGTGGCGCGCACATGGTGTTTATCGCTGCTGGTATGGGCGGTGGCACTGGTACTGGCGCTGCGCCTATCATTGCGCAGATTGCCAAAGAGCTGGGCGCATTGACCGTGGCAGTGGTTTCCAAACCATTTTCGTATGAAGGTCAGCGTTGCATGGATGTCGCTGATGAAGGTTTGGAAGCGTTATCGCAAAACGTTGATTCGCTGATCATCATTCTCAATGAAAAATTGGAAGAGATTTACGAAGACGACAGCATGATGGAATGGTTGGGTCATGCCGATGACGTTCTCAACAACGCGGTGGCCGGGATTGCGGAAATCATCAATGTGCCAGGCCATATCAACGTTGACTTTAACGACGTCAAAACCATTATGGGCGAGCAAGGTAAAGCCATGATGGGAACGGCGACTGCGCACGGAGTAGATCGCGCTCGTTTGGCAGCGGAACAAGCGGTGGCTTCGCCATTGTTGGATGGGATTGATTTGTCTGGCGCGCGTGGCGTGTTGGTCAACGTCACTGCCAGCCGCAGCTTGAAGGGTAAAGAGATCAAAGAAGTGATGGCAACTGTTCGTGCTTTTGCCGCACCAGACGCGTCGATCGCCCAAGGTATTGCTTACGATGAAACCATGGGCGATGACATCCGCGTTACCGTGGTTGCCACTGGTTTGGGTCGTGCGCGTAAATCAGTGCAACTGGTACAGCCGCAAATGCTGCGTACCGGAACGCATAACGAACCGATGATGCAACATGGTCATGCCACCCATAGTATGGGACACGGCAGTTCGTCATTTGAAGGCATGAAAGCGCCAGCGGTATGGCGTCGTGAATCGGCTTCGGATACGGTGCGTGCATTGGAAAAAAATGGTATGGAGACTTACGACATTCCAGCCTTTTTACGTAAGCAAGCTGATTAAGCAACTGCGCAGCGCCAACTTGAACCTGTGATGCTCACCGTACCTCGGTACGGTGAGCATCACAGGTTCAAGTTGGCGATGCTCGCTACGCTTAATAAGAGGTTTTAAAGTGACTAACCGAATGCGCTCTTGCTTCTGCAAGGATTTGTAGAACAAGGCATACTTCGGTTTCCACGCCGCGCCAACTGGTTGTTGGTGCGGCGTTTTCTTTTGTAAGTGCGTCATCACGCCTAGCCAAAGTGGTTGTGGGGCTGCGCTTGCGACCAAACATTATTCAGAAATAAAAGGACAATCATCATGACAATCAAAATCGGCGATACGCTACCAGACGGTCAATTGGCTGAATTCATCGAAACAGAAACAGAAGGTTGCTCACTCGGCCCTAATACTTTTAATGTGAGCGATTTAGTCAAAGGTAAGAAGATTGCTTTGTTCGCTTTGCCGGGTGCGTTTACGCCGACCTGTTCAGCGCAACATGTACCTGGTTATGTTCAACATGCCGCAGAGTTCAAAGCTAAAGGCGTTGATGAAATCTGGTGTGTATCAGTCAATGATGCATTCGTGATGGGCGCTTGGGCGCGCGATCAAAAAGCCGTTGGCGTAGTACGTTTTCTGGCTGATGGCAATGCTGCTTTTGTTAAAGCGCTGGGTCTGGATGCTGATTTCAGCAAGTTTGGCATGGGCACACGTTCACAGCGTTTTTCTGCGCTAATTGACAACGGTGTTGTCAAACAATTGAATGTAGAAGAAGGTGGTTCGTTTAAAGTGTCGAATGCAGAAACTCTGCTGGCGCAACTTGCATAAGTTTTAATAAAACTGGTTCTGATAAAAACGACGCTGCGTGCGTCGTTTTTGTTTCCGACCTACATCGCGCTACACATAGTTACAGAAGATTTCCCCAGTAACATTTATAATGTCCAGATGTTAAAACAACGCACCATTAAAAAAATTGTCAAAACGGTAGGCATCGGAATTCACTCCGGGACCAAAATCGAGCTGACGTTACGCCCGGCAGCGGTCGATACCGGCATCGTTTTTCGCCGAATTGATCTCGACCCTGTGATTGATTTTCCTGCGATCGCGACGGGTGTGGGCGATACACGCATGGCCTCAGTTTTAGCCAAGGATGGCTATAGAGTATCGACGGTGGAGCATTTGTTGTCGGCTTGTGCCGGCTTGGGTATTGACAACCTCTTTATTGATGTCACAGCCGAAGAAATTCCAATTATGGACGGTTCGGCTTCCTCGTTTGTCTTTTTGTTGCAGCAAGCCGGTCTGGAAGAGCAAAATGCCGCCAAGAAGTTTATCCGCGTCAAAAAAACAGTTGAGGTGCGTGAAGGACAGGGCAGCAAAGAGAAGTGGGCGCGTCTGGAGCCATGCAACGGTTTTAAACTTAAATTTTTTATTGAGTTCAATCATCCTGCTGTGGATGGTACTGGTCAAACGGCAGAAGTCGATTTCAGTATTGATTCATATGTGAAAGAAATTGCGCGAGCACGCACTTTCGGTTTTATGCAAGAAGTTGAAACTTTGCGTGGAATGGGATTGGCGCGCGGCGGGTCGTTGGAAAATGCGATTGTGATGGATGAGTATCGGATTTTAAACAGCGATGGACTCCGTTACGAAAATGAATTTGTTCGCCATAAAATTCTGGATGCCATTGGCGATTTATACTTGATTGGCCACCCTTTATTGGCCAGTTATACCGCACATAAATCCGGGCATGCGATGAATAACCAGTTGTTGCTGGCATTGCTGGCGCAACCGGATGCGTATGAAGTTGTAAGCTTTGATGACCTGGCTACCGCTCCCGGTGCTTATCAGCGTCAGGTTAGCCAGGAGTGGGCGCTTAACTAGTCTCAACTATTTTGCTTGAACTCACTTAGTGCTTCAGAATGAAAAGACATGTGAAATTATGCATGTCTTTTTTTATGCCTGATCAAAAATCGGGCTTGTCTGAAATCCCGATTTTTGGGGAACCAATGATGGAGCGACTTGCCATAAGTTCCTATCAGTTTGGGTTGTCTGCCACTAGGCCGTATGGCGATGCATTCTATGTTGCGCTTCTATGTCGTTTGACCATTGAGGTGAGCGCTGTTATTAACGCATCGTTGTGCACGGTCGGCTCAAGGGAGTTTGCCAACGATGCGAAAGCTGAAAGCGCTTGTGGCGTCAGGTGAGCTTGTTTGGGAGGCAGAGGCTTTGGTGTCAAATTATGCAAACTTGTACCAACTTGCACTTTGATACGGATTGCATTAACCTGCCAGTTGCCCAAAAGTAAGTAATTTTGCAATTTAGGCAATTGCTGTTTTAATTTGGTGGCCAGTGCCGCATTCGGAGCAGACAGTACCAATTGTCCTGCTTCGAAGTTCAAGACTTCGCAAGTTTCAAACATGCTTGGTAATCCGGCAAGACATTGTTTTTGTAACGCGGCCATGCGCGTCAACGCTGGTAGCATTGCACCAATTTTGTCGCTACCACGTAAAAAAGTTGCTGCATCCCGCGGCGGTAAATTTGATGGCTTGAAGCTGCCTTTCTGGCCGCTGGCTTGCACAAAAGAAGAAGGAAATGTGAGTTTGCGCATGATCATGGAACAATATCATACAGAAGCAACAGCCAATAGAGTAGGGCTAACGCAGAACTGCCTCGGCTGCACTCAATCGTCTAGCCGTAGCTCGGTATTGCATTCATCAATAAGCTCAGATGCCATAATTTCTCGTCAAATCAATAACTTAAGACTGTGGCAATGCAAGTAATTTTACTGCATCCGCGCTTTACGCGCGCCAAATCCATTACGCTAGGACGGCGGCATCTGCTGCTGTTAATCGCAGCTTTTCTTCTTGCTGTGTTGTTGGTCAGTAGCTTATTGTATTTTGTAACATTTCAATATGCAGCAAGTGTACCGATTCCGTTTATCCAGAATCGATTCAATGCCAATAGCCCTGATAGCGCGCCGAATAAAGAAAAATACTTAAAAGAAAATTTATCTGCCATGGCGATTAAACTCGGCCAAATGCAGGCGCAACTGATGCGCCTGGATGCCTTGGGTGAACGGGTGCAAGGTTTGGCTGGTATTAAACCGGAAGAATTTAACTTTAAAGAGTTGCCAGGACGCGGTGGCGCCGAACCAAGCAATCTGAAAGAGCGCCAGCCACATGATTTAAGCATGACCGACTTTCAGCAGGCTTTGGCTGCATTGTCGCGTGACATTGGTTATCGCGCCGATTATATGAATGTGGTGGAAACCACATTGATGAGCGACAAGATTAAATCTAAATTATTGCCGACCAATCAACCGGTGGCATCGAATTACAACTCATCCAGTTTCGGCTGGCGGGTTGACCCATTTACTGGTCGCAGCGCCTTTCATGAAGGTTTAGACTTTCCCATCTTGACGGGTACACCCGTTGTGGCTGCCGCCGCTGGCGTGGTGATTGCTGCCGAGTATCGTCCCGACTACGGCAACATGGTCGATATCGATCATGGTAACGACATCATGACGCGTTACGCGCATAATTCAAAGTTGTTGGTCAAGGTCGGTGATATTGTGAAGCGCGGGCAAGAGATATCCGAGTCCGGTAGTACGGGGCGCTCGACCGGGCCGCATTTGCATTTTGAAGTTCGTATCAAAGGCATAGCACAAGACCCGCGAAAATTCCTGGCTGCGGGACAGGATCAGGCGAAGTTGGCTGCGTTGGTGACAAAGTAACCGCGCTGATGCAAAATCGCCCAGGAGGTTTAGCGCCTGTTTGCCTCAGCCTTGTAATGTTTTAGTCGTTGTACCTGTTCAGACGAATTTGCTTCAGTTTTTAATAGTAGGTTTTAAAGCAACAAAAGAGAGATAAATTTTAGTGCAACCATTGTTTCCCGATACATAAGCCCAATCTGCTGCTGGTCGCATGATAAAATCCTCCGATTATTTTAGCCACAGTCCGTGTTGATTTTGTTTTTCTAGCTAATTTCTACATAATTTCTAGTTAATCAATAACTTCCGGCACTCTTTTTAGAATCCAAGCATGTCATTACTGACCCAGATTTTCGGTAGCCGCAATCAGCGCCTGCTCAAGCAATACCAAAAAACGGTACGCCAAATTAACGCCATGGAACCCGCAATGGAAGCATTGTCGGACGCGGAGTTGCAGGCGAAAACGCCGGAGTTCAAGCAACGCATCGAGAAAGGTGAAAAACTTGACGATTTGTTGCCGGAAGCGTTTGCTGTTTGTCGTGAAGCGGGTAAACGGGTGCTTAAAATGCGCCATTTCGACGTGCAATTGATTGGCGGTATGGTGCTGCATTACGGCAAAATTGCTGAAATGGGCACTGGTGAAGGTAAAACGCTGATGGCAACGTTGCCGACCTACCTCAACGCCTTATCTGGTAAGGGCGTACACGTCATCACGGTCAACGACTATCTGGCACAGCGCGATGCGCAATGGATGGGACGTTTGTACAGTTGGCTTGGACTTTCCACAGGTGTGAATATCTCGGCGGTGGAACACGATGCCAAGCAAGTCGCTTACGCTGCTGATATTACTTACGGTACCAACAACGAATTTGGTTTTGATTATCTGCGCGATAACATGGTGTATGAGAGCAAAGATCGGGTGCAACGCGCGCTCAACTTCGCTATCGTCGATGAAGTCGACTCGATTCTGATCGATGAAGCGCGTACGCCGTTGATCATTTCGGGCCAGGCAGAAAATCATACTGATCTTTATCACAAGATCAATGAAGTACCACCGTTACTGACATTGCAAATCGGTGAAGAAACGCCAGACGGTAAAGGTTTGGTTGAAGTACCGGGCGACTACACCAAAGATGAAAAAGCACATCAGGTCTTGTTAACGGAAGCCGGTCACGAAAAAGCGGAGGAAATTTTGACGCACATGGGCTTGTTAGCACCAGGTGCATCGTTATATGACGCCGCCAATATCAGTTTGATTCATCATTTGTACGCTGCCTTACGTGCACATACGCTGTATCACAAAGATCAGCATTATGTCGTGCTGGACAATGAAATTGTCATCGTTGACGAATTTACTGGCCGTATGATGCAAGGGCGACGTTGGTCTGATGGCTTGCATCAAGCTGTCGAAGCCAAAGAAAAAGTCAAAATCCAAAACGAAAACCAGACACTGGCTTCGATCACATTCCAGAACTATTTCCGTATGTACGGCAAGCTGGCTGGTATGACGGGAACCGCCGATACTGAAGCGTACGAATTCCAGGAAATCTACAATCTGGAAACCGTAGTGATTCCACAAAATCGCCCAAATCAGCGGATCGACCGACAGGATCAGGTTTATAAAACCAATATGGAAAAGTACAACGCAATGCTGAAAGATATTCAGGATTGCTACGAGCGCGGGCAACCGGTGCTGGTTGGTACGACTTCGATTGAAAACTCGGAATTATTGTCTGGCATTCTGGGCGCTGCCAAGTTGCCGCACAATGTGCTGAACGCCAAGCAACATGCGCGTGAAGCGGAAATTATTGCGCAAGCAGGCCGTCCGAAAGCTATCACCATTGCCACCAACATGGCTGGTCGCGGTACCGATATCGTGTTGGGCGGAAACGTTGAAAAGCAAATTCAGTTCATCGAGGCCGATGAAAAATTGAGCGACGCGGAAAAGCAAGCGCAATCGCAAAAACTGGTGGACGAGTGGGAATCGCTGCATAACCACGTTACCGGTGCTGGTGGTTTGCATATTATTGGTACAGAACGCCACGAATCGCGTCGCGTCGATAATCAATTGCGTGGTCGCGCTGCACGTCAAGGTGATCCTGGATCATCGCGTTTTTACCTGTCGTTAGATGATGCCTTGCTGCGCATTTTTGCTGGCGATCGCGTACGCGCCATCATGGATAGATTGAAAATGCCGGAAGGCGAACCGATCGAGGCGGGCATCGTGTCTCGTTCGATTGAGTCAGCCCAACGCAAAGTCGAAGCGCGTAACTTTGATATTCGTAAGCAATTGCTGGAATATGATGATGTCGCCAACGATCAGCGTAAGGTCATTTATCAGCAGCGAAATGAATTGCTGGAATCGGGCGATGTTTCTGAAATGATAGATTCGTTGCGCCATGCCGTGCTGGAAGATACATTCCGTACTTACGTCCCAGAGGGATCGATTGATGAGCAATGGGATGTGCCAGGATTGGAAGTTGCGCTGAACAATGAGGTGCAGCTGGATATACCGCTGGTGAAGATGCTGGAAGACGAGCCTAACTTGTCTGATGAAGACTTGCTCGAGCGCATCATCGCAACTGCAGATGGCGAATATCACGCCAAAACTGAAGTGGTTGGCAAAGCCTCTTTTGCTGGCTTCGAACGAAATGTCATGCTGCAGAGCGTTGATAGTCATTGGCGCGAACATTTGGCAGCGCTGGATCATTTGCGTCAGGGTATTCATTTGCGCGGTTACGCACAGAAAAATCCTAAACAAGAATATAAGCGCGAAGCGTTTGAATTATTTAGTCAGATGCTCGAATTGATTAAGAATGAAGTGGTACGCGTAATCATGACCGTTCGTGTCGAAAATCGTGACGAAATCGCCGCTGTCGAACAGGAAATGTCGCAATCGCATGTTGAAAATGTACATTATCAACATGCGGAATTTGATCCAAATGCGGCTCCGGAAGAGTTGTTGGCACCGACTGCGCATCCTGATGATCATAAAACTTCAGCGCAGAGTGAAGTGCCAAAAGTTGGTCGCAATGATCCTTGTCCTTGTGGTAGCGGTAAAAAGTACAAGCAGTGTCACGGTCAGTTGGCATAAAAATATCGCAACGCGGTAGCAGATAGTCAGTAGCAAATTTAAGGGCGACGCAGAAATATTTTTTTGTGTCGCCCTTAGTCGTCAGTTCAGTCAAATTGACGGGCATATATCGCACTTTTTCCGCCTGACTGCGTTGTTCGTCGTCGCCATAGCCAGTTATGACTCATCCTCTCGTCTTGTCAGACGAAAAAATCCATCGATTTATTTCCCCCCAATTTGACTGAACTGACGACTTGTTTTTCGATCCGTTTTAAAATAGCAAATTCGCTTAAGTAATACCAAATAATTGTTTTGAAAAATATAGCCGTCATCCTCGCGAACGCGAGGATCCACATTGCGCAACATGGATTCCCGTGTTCGCGGGAATGACGATGGTAATTTCAAGGTGATTGTTTGATCATACTTAAACCAGTTACTCCAACACCTCTGTAAAGGACAATTCATGGCCGTCAATTCCCCTATCCCCGTCGCCGCTGATTTAAAACCGGTCGCCGGCATCGAACTTGGCCATGCAGAAGCTGGTGTGCGTAAAGCAAATCGCAAGGATTTGCTCGTGATGAAATTGGCATCGACGGCGACAGTTGCAGGTGTATTTACGTTAAACCGCTTTTGTGCGGCTCCAGTACAAGTTAGCAAAGCGCACTTGGAGGCGGCACGGATTTCCGATGAGTCTGCAGGTGCTATCCGCGCACTGGTGATTAATACCGGCAATGCTAATGCGGGCACTGGCGATGCGGGATTGGCTGCTGCGAATGCAACTTGTGAGGCATTGGCTGAGTTGATGGGCTGTGACGCCGCACAGATTTTGCCGTTTTCGACTGGCGTGATTCTAGAACCATTGCCGGTTGATCGCATAACTGCAGGATTGCCGCAAGCGCTAAAAAATCTGCAAGCCGACAATTGGTTTAATGCTGCGGAAGCCATCATGACTACTGATACGCAGCCGAAAGCGGCATCGCGTGTAGTGACGATAGCCGGAAAAACCGTCACGCTTTCCGGTATCAGCAAAGGCGCTGGCATGATCAAGCCAAATATGGCGACCATGTTGGGCTTTCTTGCTTTTGATGCCAAAGTTGCGCAGCCGGTGCTAGAGCATATGGTTAAACAAACAGCCGATAAATCATTTAATTGCATCACGATCGATGGTGATACGTCGACCAATGACTCCTTCATGTTGATTGCCACTGGTGCCGGCACGTTGGAAGTGAACAGCATAGACACACCGGAATATGCTGAGTTGGCTGCCGCCGTCACCGCTTTGTCGCAGCATTTGGCGCAAGCGATTATTCGCGATGGTGAAGGTGCAACCAAGTTCATCACCGTCACGGTGGAAGATGGGAAAGACGTGGAAGAGTGCCGTAAGATCGCTTATTCGATTGGCCATTCGCCATTAGTAAAAACTGCATTTTTTGCTTCTGACCCTAACCTGGGTCGAATTTTGGCGGCAATTGGTTATGCGGGCGTCAATGATCTTGATGTCAGCAAATTGGATTTGTATCTTGACGATGTGTTAGTCGCCAAAAGCGGCGGTCGCAATCCTGCGTATCAAGAAGCAGACGGTCAGCGCGTGATGAAGCAAAGTGAAATTACAGTGCGAGTTAAGCTAGGTCGTGGCAACGCCGCGGCAACTATCTGGACTTGTGATTTGTCGCATGAGTACGTGACGATTAATGCAGATTATCGTTCGTAATAATTTGCGCAGCCATTCGTCATCGCCGTTTTCGCGGGGATGACGACGTAAAAAAGAATTATGATGACCCAACTAGACCAATTCCTCATCCGTGCCGAAGCCATGCTGGCACGCCTCGAATCGATTTTGCCGAACGCGAATGCTGCGCCAGACTGGCAAGCCGCGACAGCTTTTCGCTGGCGTCGGCGCCATCATGGCAGTAACCAAAATGGGTACCTGCAAGCCGTTGGTCACATGTCGGATATCGCCTTATCTGACTTACATAATATCGAGCCGCAGAAAAACCAGATTAACCAAAATACGCAGCAATTTGTCGCAGGAAAACCGGCCAACAATGTTTTGTTGACGGGCGCGCGCGGCACGGGGAAATCATCCTTAATTAAAGCTTGTCTGAATCAATACGCGGCACAAGGTTTGCGCTTGATTGAAGTGGATAAAGATGATTTGGCCGATTTGCCTGATATTGTTGATTTGGTCGCTGGTCGTCCTGAGCGCTTCATCATCTTCTGCGATGACTTATCGTTTGAAGAGGGTGAGGGCGGCTATAAGGCGCTGAAAGTGGCGCTTGATGGCAGTATCGCTGCGCAATCCGATAATGTGCTGATTTATGCCACCTCGAATCGTCGTCATTTGCTGCCGGAAAAAGTATCCGATAACACTTCGTACAGAACCTCTGAAGATGGCGATCTGCATCCGGGGGAAACAGTGGAAGAAAAAATCTCCCTGTCTGAGCGCTTTGGTTTATGGGTATCGTTCTATCCATTCAAGCAAGACGATTATCTGGATATCGTCGGTCACTGGTTAACCCATTTTGGATGTGACGCCGAACAAATAACCGCAGCACAAGGCGATGCTTTGCGTTGGGCTTTGCAGCGCGGTTCGCGTTCTGGTCGGGTTGCCTGGCAGTTTGCTAAAGATCACGCCGGCCGGATGGCAAAATAATGACTCAAGCCTCACCGAATCATGCTGCCATTGATGTCGCCGTTGGTATTTTGATGCAGCCTAATGGCGATGTCTTGCTGGGCCAGCGGCCAACAGGCAAACCGTATGCTGGCTATTGGGAGTTCCCGGGAGGAAAAGTCGAGCTGGGTGAATCCATTTTCGATGCGCTCAAGCGCGAATTTGTGGAAGAGCTAGGGATAGAAATTCTCTCAGCAGAACCATGGTGCGGCGTCCAGCACCAATATCCTCACGCGAATGTGCGCCTGCATTTTTTCATCAGTCGTGAATGGCACGGTGAGCCGCAAAGTTTAGAAGGGCAGGCTTTCGCGTGGCAGGGCAGTGTGCGTGTGGAGCCGTTGCTGGAAGCGACGATTCCGCTTATAGCGTGGTTGGATCAGTTGCGAGATGAGCTTAGGTTTACAAGCAATTAATCACTGCGGCAGCTTACTATCGTCATCAATATCATCCGGCGGATTCACTGCCGGAATCGTATATTTCTCTTCGGCCCAGGCACCCAGATCAATTTGTTTGCAGCGTTCAGAACAAAATGGACGGAATTTATTTTTTTCCGTCCATTCAACTTTAGTGCCGCAAGTCGGGCAATCAACAATAGCCATAAAAACAATTCAAAATAAGATTTAAAAATTACAAAGCGTCAGTTCAAACGGAACTTCGCCTTCAAATGCTTTTGGCTTCAGATCACCACCTTGCGATGTGAAGCGTATCCAAAGCATGTATTTATTCGCAGATATTTCGGGGATCGCCGCCAACGTTTCGTCCAATACCAAACGCAGCATCTGATAGGATTTGCCTTGTAACATTTGCTGATAGCTGCCATTTTTCGCCTCCATGTGCGCCGGATTACCCGTTTCACGTAAGAGCCGTAACACGATGCCAATGGCATCAAATAATGGTGCCAATGGTGTGAACCAGCCAATGATATCGTCGTAACGTTGTTGCGCTGTATGGTGCTGCCAGGCGTAATAAGATGGCAAGTCGAATTCACAAGCGCCACCCGGGATAATGGTGCGGCCACGTATGCTCATCAACCATTCATTTTCGCGGATATGCTGGCCAGTTTTCCCTACCATGGCGCGCAAAGCGACCATGGTTTGATCTATTTCTTGCAGCACTGAGTCGAGCATGTCTGACTGGACGTTGGGATTGGATTTGAAACCCAGCAAAGTCTGGCGCTGACGCTCCAGTTCTTGCAGCAGATCAGTCTTTAAATCGGCACGACCAGCCACTTCCAACATTTCGAAGATGGTAGAAAGTGCAATGTGGTGTTCCCAAGGACTTTCTTGTTGCACAAAAAAGGTAAATTTTTCGTGCAAATCTTCTAATCGTAGCAAGGTACGAATGCGTTCGTTGAAAGGGTATTCGTAGACGATCAAAGTGGCATCCCTTAAGTGAACCAGATAAGTAGGCCTTACGCAAAACTGCTACAGCGGCGCTGTGCCTACTTGCCGTACTAGTGTACTGTCTGCGTCCGGCACGTCCGACTGGAACAATTTTGCGTAAGTCCTAGTAAGTAGTGATTTTGAACGATGCGTACGAAAATTACAAATGTTCAACCATTTTTTATACAAAAAACAGTGATCTTTTACGAAGCTTGGATATAACTTAATCTTAAGTTAACGCAAACTTGAATAAAACACATGTAATTGCGTTACCTGTTGTTCCAAAGAGGCGGTATCGACATTATTCGTAATCACATCATCGGCAACGGCCAAGCGCTGTTGGCGCGATGCTTGTGTTGCCATGATAGCGCGTACTTGCGCTTCGTTCAGCGTACTGCGCGATGTATTGTGCGCGTCTTTCTGCTTATCTCTGTGTAATACTCGCTCAATTTGCGTCGCCTCATCGCAATCAACAACCAAAATGCGGTTAGCACGTCGTCGCCAATTGCCAGATTCGACCAACAATGGCACTACCAATATGACATATGCGCCAACAGCCTGTTCAGCGGCTAGTGCCGTTTCAGCGCGAATCAGTGGGTGTAGTATTGCTTCAAGGCGTAGCTTGGCACTGTGATCAGAGAATACATGTTCGCGCATTTTGACGCGATTCATCGCGCCGTTGGCGGCGATGAAGTCATTGCCAAAAGTGTCGCGAATGGCGGCTATAGCTTTGCCATCAGGGGTAGTAAGTTGATGAGCGATTACATCGGTATCAATAATCGCCGCACCATGAGTAGCAAATAAATTTGCTACCGTGGTTTTACCGCTACCTATGCCGCCGGTCAGACCGACGGTAAAGCGACTTGGTTTGGTGTGAGATGTTTGGGATGGCATGCGTGATTAAACCATAAATAGGGCATACGCAAAACTGTCCCATCGGTGTTGTCTCTACTTGCCGTACTGTCTGCGTATGGCACATCATGCTGAGACAATACTAAACCACAAAATTAAAAAAAGTCTCCAAAATTGGCTTCCCATATAGCAATGCCAATAAACCGGCAGCAGCTAAATAAGGGCCAAAGGGGATGGGGTTATCGCGTCCACGTTTGCTAAAGAGTATAAGCGCGATGCCGACAAGCGCGCCGACTACCGACGAAAACAAGATAATCACCGGGAGCATTTTCCAGCCCAGCCATGCACCTAGTGCTGCCAGTAACTTGAAGTCACCATAACCCATGCCTTCTTTGCCAGTC
Source organism: Glaciimonas soli (assembly GCF_009497155.1). Taxonomy (GTDB): domain Bacteria; phylum Pseudomonadota; class Gammaproteobacteria; order Burkholderiales; family Burkholderiaceae_D; genus Glaciimonas; species Glaciimonas soli. The sequence goes on along the minus strand of NZ_WINI01000008.1, from coordinate 220,521 downwards.
GCGAGTTTGAATATCCAGTAAATTGACCACAATGCCAGATAACCGATAGCTGCGCCGATTACAGCGTCACTCAATGGGACGAACGTGCCATTGAGGTTAATTAGCAAACCGCACCACAATAATGCCAATGTCAAATCATCTGGCAATAATTGCGTGTCTGCGTCAATAAATGTCATGGCGATTAGCAGATAGCCAAACAGTAGCGTCGCCAGCCCCATCCAGCCGCTGCCAAAATGCCAGATCAGAAATGCCGATAGTGCGCCAGTAAATAATTCGACCATCGGGTAGCGTGCCGAGATGGGAGTTTTGCAGGCCGAGCATTTGCCGCGCAAAACCAGGTAGCTTACCACCGGAATATTTTCTAGCGCGCCAATTTGATGATGGCATTTTGGGCAAGCTGAACGTGGTAACGTCAGATTGTAGCGATCTGTGTGCGGAAGCGCCTGACCGCTTTCATGTGCGACATAATTGTCCGATTCGCGCTGCATCATGATGGGCAGGCGATGGATCACGACATTCAAAAAACTGCCAACTAACAGACCGAAAATACCAGCGAAAATGGCTGGAATCAGACTACCTGCTGCTGCGAAAAAAATGCCATCGGTGGTGTTACTGAGTAATTCGTTCAACATGATAGGGCTTTAAAAACCCTTCTCCTGTTTGCGGGAGAAGGGAGGTGCAGCGATTATCTGCACAGATACTGAGGGCTTGTGAAAGAGCTGATGTAACACAGGAGGAAATTAAACCACTGAGCCCAATTTAAAGATAGGCAAGTACATTGCGATAACCAAACCACCGATGATTACACCCAAAATCACCATAATGAAGGGCTCCATCAAACTCGATATTGATGCCACGGCCTCATCGACTTCTGCCTCAAAGAAATCGGCGACTTTGCCTAACATTTGATCTAGCGCACCGGACTCTTCGCCGATGGAGACCATTTGCGTCACCATATTCGGGAAAATTTCGGCATTTTGCATGGCAACTGTCAAGCTGGTTCCGGTACTGACCTCACCCTGAATTTTTTTGGTTGCATCCAGATACACCATATTGCCAGAAGCGCCGCCAACCGAATCGAGCGATTCGACCAAAGGTACGCCGGCGGCAAACATGGTTGCCAATGTTCGGGTCCAGCGGGCAATAGTCGCTTTTCGTATTACTTCACCGAATATAGGGAATTTTAATAGCGCGCTATCCATGAAGCGCTGCATTTTGAGGGAACGTTTCCATGATTGGAAAAACAGATAAAAACTAATAAACATGCCGCCAAAAATGAACATCCAGTTTGCCACGAAAAAGTCAGAGATGCCCATGACGATTAAAGTTGGACCTGGTAAGTCGGCGCCAAAACTGGAAAAGACTGTCTTGAAAGCGGGGACTACCCAAATCATGATGACTGCCGTGACGATAAATGCGACCGCCAAAATAGCCACCGGATAAAATAGTGCCGATTTAATCTTGGCTTTAATCGCAATGGTTTTTTCTTTATAGGTTGCTAAACGGCTTAACAAATCTTCCAAAATACCTGCTTGCTCACCTGCGCCAACCAGATTGCAGAACAGTGGATCAAAATACAGAGGGAATTTGCGGAATGCCTGATTCATACTGGTACCGGTTTCAACATCGGCACGGATCTCATTGATCAGTTTGGATACCGATGGATTGGCATGTCCTTTGGCGACAATATCAAATGATTGCAATAATGGCACACCGGCCTTCATCATGGTCGCTAGCTGGCGGGTAAATAGTGCGATATCTTTCTCGGTAATTTTCTTACCGCTACGCATGGTTTTTTTCTTGATTTTGATGACTTTAATGCCTTGTCGACGCAAGTTAACATTGACCACGGCTTCGCCGCTGGCTCGGACTTCGCCGCGCACGGTACGACCTTTTTTGTCCTTGCCTTCCCAAGCGTAAACCCGTTCTTTAACCTGAAGTGCGGTGCCGCGTGCATTTGCTGCAGTTGCCATGGACTGTATTCCTTACGATGCTTTGTTATTTAGTAGCTAATGTGACGAATTTTGTCATTCTTACTCGCATGTCGAAGAGGAGCAAAACGTGTGCCACTGCTTATACGTTGGTGCAGCCTACGACTTCTTCTAAACTCGTCAATCCAAGTTTTACTTTAACCAGTCCTGATTGACGTAAAGTTTTGACGCCATCCAGTTTTGCTTGTGCTTCAATTTCCAGTGCAGTGCCATGCGAGAGAATGATGCGTTCGATGTCTTCTGAAATCGGCATGATCTGATAAATGCCGACCCTGCCTTTGTAGCCGCTACCGCTGCAACGATCGCAGCCAACCGGCTTATAGGGCATCCAGGTGCCATCGCAATCGTCTTCGGTAAACCCTGCTTCTATGAGCGCTTCCTCTGGCACCAATAAAGGTTGTTTGCAAGTACACAAACGTCGTGCCAGCCGCTGTGCTGTAATCAAAATCACCGATGAGGCGATATTGAACGCTGGCACACCCATATTCATCAAACGCGTCAAGGTCGACGGCGCATCGTTGGTATGTAGTGTGGAAAACACCATATGTCCGGTTTGCGCTGCTTTGATTGAGATGTCGGCGGTTTCCAGATCACGGATTTCCCCCACCATAATGATGTCAGGATCTTGACGGAGAAAAGCCTTTAGCGCGACCGGGAAAGTCAGGCCGGCACGGTCATTGATATTGACTTGATTGACGCCTGGAAGGTTAATCTCGGCCGGATCTTCCGCCGTTGAAATATTGATGCCGGGTTGATTCAGGATATTTAAACAGGTGTACAGCGATACGGTTTTGCCCGACCCGGTAGGGCCAGTCACCAGTACCATGCCGTAAGGGCGTTGAATCGCATCCATCAGAATCGCTTTTTGATCCGGATCGTAGCCCAGCGCATCAATCCCCATTTGCGCCTGACTAGGATCGAGAATACGCATGACGATTTTTTCGCCAAATAAAGTCGGTAAGGTACTGACCCGGAAATCAATTGCGCGGGTTTTGGAAACCACCAAACGCATGCGTCCATCTTGCGGCACACGCTTCTCGGAAATATCTAGTCGCGACAGCACTTTGATGCGCGAAGCTAGTTTTTCTTTGATCGACAATGGTGGTTGCGCCATATCACGTAACACGCCATCGACGCGGAAACGGACACGATAGAATTTTTCAAATGGTTCGAAATGTAAATCTGATGCGCCTTGATTGATCGCATCTGTTAATAATTTTTGTAAAAAGCGTACGACAGGCGCATCCTCAACATCATTCGCATTGGTTGCGTCAGCGGCGGAGAGAGCTGTATCTTCTTCTGCGAAATTGATTTCGTCATCATCTCCGACCATTTCCTGGAGACTTTGCTCGGCGCTTTTAGCATTTTTTTGTATTAGCTTGAGCAGCAACGGCCGCTCAACAATAATGGGTTCAACCGTCAGCTCGGTGTGAAACTTGATTTGAGCTAACACCTGCGTATTGGTAGGGTCGGAAATGGCTACGTAAATTTTATTACCGCGCTTGGCCAAAGCGATGACGCTTTGCTCTAGCATCAATTTGGAGTCGATCGCTTTTTCTGGCAGTGACGCGAGGTTTAGTGCGTTCAGATCAAGTAATGGGTAGCCAAAGGTTTCTGCGCAAAACATGGCCAAATCATAGGAATTCAGATGCCCGGAACTGAGCAAAACATCAATGAAAGGGGTTTTCTCACCACTTTCACCGCTGATAGTTTTATTTATTCCTTCGATTTGCGCAGATGACAAGCGCCCAGCCTGTAACAGCGCACGTGCTAGTCCAGACATCGTGCTGTTCGTGGAGGTATTAGGGAGAACCGCAGCCATAGGGGAAACCAATACAGAATCAGTAAAAGATGCATTAGGGCAATTCGATTGTGCGATGATGCCCTATAAACAACTCATCTGTAAAGGTTTTGCTGGCCTAGTTTGCTGCTTATTACGACAATACTTATAAACTTGCTCGTAACACGGTGAGGCGGTACGTCATGCTTGGAGTGGCCGTCAAATTAATTACGCATCAACTGCAGATTGCGCTCGTCGTCTTTGATGTTCCACCCAAATCTGCCGTACCAGATACGCCACTACCAGCAAATTTCCCAGCAAGACGGCGGCGTTGATGAGATTGAGATGATGCCAGAGGTGAAGTATTTCAACCGGGATGTAAATCCCGCCAGCAATCGCCCCTAACCAGGTCGCCCATATACGGTTGTGCCATAAGCCATAGGCCTCGGCAAAACGTAGTGTGATATAGGCCGCAGCTATCAATGCGATGGTGCGCCGATTTTCATCATTCAAAATATCTGCGTAGTGCAAAAAAATCGAAGAATAGCGAGAATCGGGATTAAGCCCAAAGTGGCCGATCAGAGCAATAGCCAGATGGCGAATGTCGTGATGCAGCAAGGTCAACAAGCCGAAAGTAACCAATATGGCTGCACAGCCCTTGAGCCCTTCAAACATGGCAATCAGCCGCATTGCGCGGCGTTCAGAGGCAGATGACGTGACGTGAGTGGTTGATGACATGTGAGGATTACAGCTTAATGTGGTTGTGCTTTCTGATGATTTTTCGGGCGTATTAATTTGGCGACTTTGATCGCCTGGTTTTGCACTTGGGTGATCTCGATCACGCAGCCGGCAATTTTTATGCTGACGTTATTTTCAGGAATATCCTGTAGCCATTCCAATAACAAGCCGTTCAGGGTTTTCGGACCATCTAACGGAAAATCCAATCCCAGGCGTTTGTTGATGTCCCGCAGTGTGGTGGCGCCTTCCAGCCGGCAAACTCCGTGCTCATCCCATTTGAAACTGTCGGCGCGCGCTGCACCGGGAACCGAGGTGGTAAATTCCCCTATCATTTCTTCGATAATATCTTCCAGCGTCACTAAGCCTTGCACTTCGCCATATTCGTCAATGACAACGCCGATACGTTCATGATTTTCCTGGAAATATTGGAGTTGCGTGAAAACGTCCGTGTCTTCCGGCACGAAGTACGGTGGTGTTAGCAGCGCACGGAAATGATCGATGCTGAGTTCATTTTCCTGATTCAGTAAAGCCATCGCTTTGCGTACATGCAAAATACCAACGATGTGATTGATTTCACCTTCGTACACCGGCAATTTGTTGTGATAACAAGTGGTTAGCTGATGTTTGATTTCTTCGACCGATACCGAGAGATTCAGCGCTTCCACTTGTGCCCGCGGCGTCATCACATCTTCGACTGAGATTTTTTCCAGATCGAATAAATTGAGCAAAATGCTTTTATGTTTTTGCGGGATGAAATTGCCACCTTCGAGCACGATAGAGCGCATTTCTTCAGGCGATACACGTAGGTCATGACTATTTTTTTCAGTGTCCAAACGTAGAATTTTGAGCAAGGTAGAAACAAAAATATTCACGAACCATAGTGCCGGTCTGGCAATGGTCATCAAGGGTCTGAGTACGAAACTGGCCGCCAGTGAGATGCGTTCGGGGAAAGTCGCGCCGATCACTTTCGGGGTGATTTCGCCAAAAATAATCAATAAAAAAGCCACGCCGGCGGTGGCGATGGTAATGACATCCTGATGATTGCCGAAGGCATTGATGGCAATCGCAGTGACTAGCGCGGTTGCCAGCGCATTGACCAGGGTATTGACAATCAGAATCAGTGATAACAATTTATCCGTGCGCTCGAGTAGCCACAAAGTGGTAGTCGCCGCTTTGCTGCCGCGTTTAGCAAGATGGCGCAGACGGTGTCGATTGGCCGCCATCAGGGCGGTTTCGGACATGGCGAATACAGCAGATAACAGAATTAAGATAGACAGTGCAAGAAATTGCACCCATATGGGAACGGTATCCAAAGGGTCACCGTAAAGAAAGAAGAGGATGGATTGAGTGTGTATTCATTTATAAATTGGTTCGTCGTATGCAGAAGGATGACGAAATTTTTTGCGGCCTTTATAGTAATGTTAGATGTTCAACTCCTCTCTCCCATCAGCGGGCGAGAGGAGCAATTCGATTAGTGATTGCGATCAACTGCAAACGTCGACAACTGCAGCAATGAGTCTTTAAATCGACTATCAGGCAATGTCGCTATAGCGTTGCTGGCGCGTTGTGATGATTTTTCAGCTTCCTGGCGAGTATAAGCTAGCGCACCTGATTGCGTAATAGCTGCGAGAATTTCGTCGAAATGTTGCTCATCGCCGTTCTCGATACAGCTGCGTACCAATTCTCGTTGGGCCGCTGTACCGTTCTGCATCAGATAAATGAGCGGCAAAGTTGCCTTGCCTTCGCGCAGATCATCACCAACATTTTTGCCGATATCGGCAGCGTTGCCAGAATAATCGAGTACATCATCAATCAACTGAAATGCGGTGCCGAGCGAACGGCCATATTCACCCACGGCATCGATCACGGCTTCATCACTACCCGCGATCAATGCGCCAAGCTGTGCAGCTGCTTCAAATAATTTCGCAGTTTTGGAGCGTATCACCTGCAGATAGCGTTCTTCAGTGATATCCGGGTCGTGCATATTAAGCAATTGCAGCACTTCGCCTTCAGCGATGACGTTGGTGGCATCGGCCACGATGTGCATGACGCGCGGATGATTCACCGTGACCATCATCTGGAATGCGCGTGAGTAAAGAAAGTCACCCACTAAAACTGACGCGGCATTACCAAACAGCGCATTAGCGGTTTGTCGGCCACGCCGTAATGATGATTCATCGACAACATCATCATGCAGCAACGTGGCAGTGTGAATGAATTCAATCACTGCGGCCAGATCGTGGTGTTTGTTGCCTTGATAGCCACAAGCTTGTGCGATCAACAATACCAACACCGGGCGCAAACGTTTACCGCCAGCGCTGATGATGTATTCGGCAATTTGATTCACCAATGGCACATCAGAATGCAATTGCTGACGGATAACCACATTGGTCGCCTCCATATCGGTGGCGATGGGATCCATGATGGATTGCTGTGAAGGGGGATGCAAAGCGGCAGACACAATAAAACCTGTTAGTAAATGGTAAGTGCCGTGATTATACGATGTTGGCTGGAATAGTCTTGCGTGTATGTATTAATTTCATATGTTTGCCCTTCCTCCGAGGGTGGAGGAAGGGCAAAAACTTATCGTTTTAACTTGGCAAATGCCGCTGCCATCGCACCATTGGCCGATTCTGGCGCCGGTGCATTCGAGCGTTGTTGATGTTGTGATAATCGTTTGGCATCATTGCGATCAGCACGTTGTTCGGGTTTGGCGCCGGGAACCGGTGCTGCATCCGTTAAACGCATGGTCAGCGCGATACGTTTGCGTTTTTCATCGACCTCTAGCACTTTTACCTTCACGACTTGTCCGGCCTTAACCACCGTATGCGGGTCTTTGACAAAGGTGTTGGAGAGCGCAGAAATATGCACCAAGCCATCTTGATGGACGCCGATATCGACAAACGCGCCGAAGGCGGCGACGTTGGTGACCACGCCTTCCAGTATCATGTCAGGGCGCAGATCACGGATTTCTTCTACGCCTTCTTTGAAAGTCGCTGTGGTGAATTCCGGGCGAGGATCACGTCCGGGTTTTTCCAGCTCTTTCAAGATGTCGCTGATGGTCGGCACGCCGAATTTTTCATCTGCGTATTTGGCAGGATTAAGCGACTTCAGCAAGCCGCCATCGCCGATTACACTCTTCACATCTTTCTTGATGTCGGCCAGAATTTTTTCTACCAATGGATAGGATTCAGGATGCACCGCTGAACTATCCAATGGATTTTCACCGCCCATCACACGCAAGAAGCCTGCTGCCTGTTCAAAGGTTTTATCGCCAAGACGCGGCACTTTGCGTAACGCTGCACGAGATGCAAATCCACCTTGCATATCGCGATAGGTCACAATGCTTTGCGCCACGCTGCTGCTCAATCCCGACACGCGAGCTAACAATGGGGCTGACGCCGTATTCACATCCACACCGACCGCATTCACGCAATCTTCCACCACTGCGTCGAGCGAACGTGCCAATTGGGTTTGTCCGACATCATGCTGATACTGACCGACGCCTATCGATTTCGGATCAATTTTCACCAGCTCTGCCAACGGGTCTTGCAAGCGTCGTGCAATTGACACTGCGCCACGTAGCGATACGTCCATATCCGGTAATTCTTTCGACGCAAACTCCGATGCCGAATACACGGATGCGCCGGCTTCTGACACGACGATTTTGGTCATCTGTAATTCTGGGCGCAGCTTAATTAAGTCTTGCGCAAGTTTGTCAGTTTCGCGTGACGCAGTACCGTTACCGATGGAAATCAGCGAGACCTTATGCTGTTCTGCCAATTGCGCCAAGGTGTGCAAGGAACCATCCCAATCGTTGCGCGGCTGATGTGGATAAATGGTGTGTGTAGCGACCACTTTCCCGGTGGCGTCAATCACGGCAACTTTCACGCCGGTGCGCAAGCCCGGATCCAAGCCCATGGTGGCACGCTGTCCGGCCGGTGCGGCCAGTAACAATGCTTTCAGATTGCGGGCAAACACGTTGATGGCTTCGACTTCCGCCTGCTCACGCAAATTGGTCATCAATTCAGTTTCCAGATGCATGAATACTTTGACGCGCCATGCCCAACGAACGGTATCCGATAACCATTTGTCAGCGGGACGATTTTGATTGGCGATGCCAAATTGTTTGGCAATCCGGCCTTCGCAAGGATTATGCGGCGCATCCCATTTCGGTTTTTCTTCTTCGGTATCCAAACGCAAAATGACACTCAGCATTTCTTCACGGCGACCACGGAATAACGCCAGCGCACGGTGCGATGGAATCGTGCCTAGCGTTTCGGAATAGTCGAAATAATCAGCGAATTTTTCACCGGCATCTTGCTTGCCTTCGATTACTTTGGATTCGACTACGCCATGCTCCAGCAAGTATTCACGCAACGATTGCAGTAGTGTAGCGTCCTCCGAAAAGCGCTCCATCAAAATTTGTCGTGCGCCATCCAGTGCCGCTTTTGTATCAGCCACGCCGGGATTGTCGCCGCTAGCGGTACTGAAAGCCGGCTTCAGATATTTGGCAGCTTCTTCCTCTGGATTTAATGCTGGGTTAGCCATCAAGGCGTCAGCCAACTCAGTTAAGCCAGCTTCAGCGGCGATTTGCGCTTTAGTGCGGCGTTTGAGTTTGTAAGGCAAATACAAATCTTCTAAACGGGTTTTGTCTTCCGCCAGACTAATATCGGCGAGCAACGCCGGTGTCATTTTCCCTTGTTCTTCGATGGAGGCAATGATAGACGCACGACGTGCTTCCAGTTCGCGCAAATAGCGCAAACGTTCTTCTAACAGGCGCAACTGGATATCGTCGAGACCACCGGTCACTTCTTTGCGATAGCGGGCGATAAACGGCACAGTCGCACCTTCATCCAGCAAGGCGACGGCGGCAGCAATCTGCACAGGTTTAGCAGCAATTTCGAGGGCGAGACGTTGTTCAATGGAAGGCAGCATGTGGGCTAAAGAATCATATTCAAGCGTTGGACAAGACGGCGATGATACGCAATTGGGAGAATTTCGCCAGTCTTGACAAGCGCATTAGCGCAAAGTGTTCGGGATAATAAATATCTTGTTGGAAATTTTGCTAGGAGCATTTATGATTCAAATGCAAACGATTGTGAAATAAATACTTTTTGATTGTGCCATCGCAGTCTAAGAAATAAGCTACTGACCACATTGATAAATAGACTACGTTTTGATGTTGTTTTTATTTTATTAACGTTAATAACTTTATTTTAGGGATTTATATGCATCTTTCAAAGCGTTTGGGTGCCGAGGCACTCGGTACATTCTGGTTAGTCCTTGGCGGTTGTGGCAGTGCTGTACTGGCTGCAGGTTTCCCTGGCCTTGGCATTGGCTTTGCTGGCGTTGCATTGGCTTTCGGCTTGACCGTATTGACGATGGCTTATGCGCTTGGCCACATTTCAGGTTGTCATTTGAATCCAGCGGTCACATTGGGTTTGGCAACAGCCGGTCGTTTTCCTAAAGCCGAAATAATTCCATACTGGATCGCCCAAGTCGTTGGTGGCATCATCGCTGCGGGAATTTTATATCTGATCGCTACGGGTAAAGCCGGTGCAGATATCGGCGGTTTCGCAGCGAATGGTTTTGGTGAGCATTCTCCAGGCGGCTTCTCGATGAATGCCGCGCTGATTTGTGAAGTCGTGATGACTTTCATGTTCTTGATGGTGATTCTGGGGGCAACCGATGCCCGCGCACCAGCAGGGTTTGCACCGATCGCCATCGGTCTTTGCCTGACCTTGATTCACTTGATCAGTATTCCTGTCACCAATACTTCGGTTAATCCAGCACGTAGCACCAGTCAGGCGATTTTTGTTGGTGGCTGGGCGCTGCAACAATTGTGGCTATTCTGGGTTGCACCGTTGGCGGGCGCGTTGTTGGCGGGGATTGTTTATCCGGCGATTTTCGGCGAAAAGAAGTAAGGAAAATAGATACTCAGTGTTAAAAAAAGCGCGGCATGCCGCGCTTTTTTGCGTTTAGAGAATGACGATCAAATGTTCTCTGCCAACGCTGCCAATGCGCTATGTATTGCTGTTTCAAGCTCAGGCATGGCAGATAAGATTTGTGCCCAATCATCGCTGCGTGAAAAACCTTCCATGCGCTGACATAGTTGCGCCACCTCTGGCATTTTTGCCATAGCAAATGCTCCTTTTATGGAGTGAAATTCACTTTTCGCCAACGCGCTATCTTGCTGAGTGATCGCGTGCCGGATGGCGACTAATGATTTCGCTGTTGTGTTGTGAAGCAGCGTAATCATGTCTTGCGTGAAGGGCGTGTGTTTCTGTGATATCGCTGCAGGTGCGAGCGTTACACCTTGATGGATTTTTTTGTTGCTGTATCGCGGGATATACTTATGCAGCACTTTATCGAGTGCCATTAACGATATTGGTTTGATCACGATATCAGTGATTCCCACTTCAATACAACGCTGTCTTTCTTCCGGTGTGGTGTGGGCAGAAATGGCGATGATCGGTATCGTATTGCGTTGATCACGTAAACAAGTAGCCAGAGCATAGCCACTCATCACTGGCATGTTCAGATCGGTCAACACGATATCGTAGTCTTCTTCGCCAAACGCACGCAATGCTTCCAGTCCATTTTCAACAATGTCTGCCTCACAACCTAGCAGTGTCAGTTGATCCCGTAACAAGGTGCGATTGAAAGGATGATCCTCTGCTACCAAGACGGTGATGGCGGCATACTCATCCTCCTCCTCGTTACCGTCACTGATTGCCGACACATGGTCAACCGTGGCGATTTCATCGCCAGCCTGCGCGATATGCAATGGCAGAGTCACAGTAAAGGTGCTGCCGACATTCAGTGTGCTTTCAACAGTAATGGTGCCACCCATTAATTGCGTCAATCGCTGGCACAGTGCCAGTCCTAAGCCGGTACCGCCGAAGCGTCGGTTGATGGAATTATCTGCCTGCATATACGCATCGAATAATGTCGACACACTTGTTTGGGCTATGCCAATGCCGGTGTCGCTGACACGAATGACAATCATGGCGACCCCCGTCTCAGCATTGACCGCAGTGCCAGAATACACATTGATGATCACGCCGCCAGCACTAGTAAATTTGATTGCGTTACTCACCAGGTTGGTGACGATTTGACGCAAACGCGTGGGATCACCGCGATACAATGGCGCAATCTCAGGTTCCACAATGCAAGACAGGCGAATGCCTTTGGATGTGGCGATCGTGGTGAAGATCGCCACCACATCCTGGAAGATGGTCGTCAATGCGAAAGGCACTTGTTCGAGTATCATTTGACGCGATTCGACCTTGGACAAATCAAGAATATCATTAATAATGCTCAGCAAAGAATTAGATGATGCGGTGATGATACCAAGGCGTTCATCTTGTTCAATGGACAGCGGCGCGTGACCTAGCAATTCCAGATTGCCGAGAATGGCATTCAGAGGTGTGCGGATTTCATGGCTCATCGTTGCCAAAAATGTCGATTTTGCACTGTTGGCATCGTTGGCGGCCTGACGTGCTTCTTCCAATTTCTGCTCTATCTGTTTTCCTGCGGTGATATCGGTGAATGCGCACAGTAGTGTGTCGATTCCCTGATATCTAGTTTCGACGATGTTGGCCAATAAATGGGTGGTGTTGCCATGTTCTGTGGCGAATGCAATTGGTACTTCTTGAATGTTCAGCGCGCTGTCTTTTTCTGCTGCATTAATGCTGCCAGAAGATGAGACTTTCTGACGATAAGTTTGCATCAGTTTTTGCGATAAAGACACATCGTGTAAGCGGCTGGCGTAGGCACTCATCACGTCATTTTGCAGCAATATTGTGCCATCCGCCGCTGTCAACAAAGCTAGTCCGACGGGGGCTGTGTTGATGATAGTGCGGTTCAGATTTTCACTCTCAAACACGCGTTGCGAACTGTGATACAAAGGTGTGAGCACCTTGCGATTAAACAACAGCAAAAAAGTCCACAACAACGCCAGCGTCAGCAGTACTGCAGCCATGATGCTGATGAGTTCGGTTTTTAACTCTGAAAAAATGGTGCGCCATGAATAGGCATACATCAAAGTCCAGCCCAGATCCGATAATTCACGCGTAGTCGAGAAAATGCCATGGGTATATTGATAGGAAAATGGCGTCGATAACGGCACATTACTGTGCCATGCAGGTGAATTCACGAGCTGCGTGGCCAGACTGGCTCCTGCCTCTTTTGTTTGTTCGGTTTCTAGCAGAATGTGGTGCTTTTGATCCAGGATGGCAAGTTCGCTATTCGGAGGCGCCTGATTCAAAATGTTTTGCATGACACTGGTCGAGATATTGCTACTGAAAATCAAAAATGGAACGCCATTGGCGAAAGCCGGTTGCACCATCGCAATGATATTTTCCCCATCTGCCGGACCGGGCATCGGCGGTAGCCAAATCGTGGCACGGCTTGCCAGCAAGCGCTGGTTGACGTCAGCATCTTTGAAATTCCCAAACCGCGCTGTAATACGTTGTATCTGCGCAGCAGTCACTTGTTCTGCCTGCTTCTCGGGGATATTTCTGATTTTTGAGTACGGGTAAATCGCGACGAAACTATTATCTGGAGCATAGATATAAGCGCTGTTAGATTCGATGGTATTTGCCTTGCGTAGTAGCAAGCTGTCATTAGAGAAATTACAAAAGACTTCTGTGATTGCCAGATATCGATTTAACGATTGGCTTGCTGCTTGTGTTGATTGGCCTGCGCCGGTGGTCATGATAAAAACTCTCTCGCCAGGTTCGCTGATTGGCAAAATTCCTCGTCCACCTTGCGCTGCGAGAGTACTAATGAATTTCTTATACGACTTAGGCGTTTCTTTCCAGCGTACTTCAGCGCTATAAGCCACACCGCGCAAATAGGTTTGCCGAATCAGCACGATCCTGCGGATGGCTTCGGCCGGCTGCTGCACAACAGTGCGGCTATCCGCAATGTTGTCTTTCACTTGCATCCACGCATCCAGCGCGCCGAGCAGCACGATCACTAGTGACAGCACTGCTCCGCCTCCAAACAGCAACGTGCGCTGATAACGCCCAAGTAATTTCAGTACCCTATTTTTTTGCTCAGCAGCCATAAGATAAATTGTGTCTTGTTTTAACAATGCGTTGTATTTGCGCCCGATATTATTACTTTTTATTAATTAGAACGGAATGTGAAAAACACGCTGTAGCCCTAGGAAACACATATTTGAGACTAGTCTTGCGGTTCAGGAAATTCACTTGGGACTATCCCTGTATCGATGACAGGGTGTGAAAAATATACTCGCTACATCACTAAATTCTAAAGCAAATAAAGAGCTGCTCACAAAGATTTAATGACGTTACACAGAGGTCGTCAGGTTGTTCATTATTTTGATCGCGACGTATCTCCGATGTAGAGGAAATCTCGAAAAACCATAGCAAACATCGTTATGCCTATTGCTGGCGTACTAAATCAGTTTTGCACAAGCAGTAGGTTTTCGAGATCTCCTTTGTTAAGTATTTTTTTAATTTCCTGGAGTTCTACAATGAATCAAGTTTATCGCGTAATCTGGAATGCAACAGCAGGCACATGGACCGCAGCGGCTGAAACTGCTAAAGGCCATACCAAGAGTACATCATCGATAGCGGTGAGGTCATTGGCGTTGGCATTGATCGCTTCGGCTGCTGTCGGTGTTTCTGTGCCACGTCGGGCAGAGGCGTATGTTGCGGGTGATGGTGCCGTACAAGGTAACCCTGGCAACACCGTCGTTGGTGACTATGCGGTTGGCAGCCAGGCCGATTGTGTCGACGAAGACGACAATGGCGGTGCTAAAGCATGTGCGGTGATAATCGGTAACGGTGCTTCTTCTACAGGCTCTGCTACCGTTGTTGTGGGCGATTATGCTACTACGACAGGTAATCAGTCAGTTGCTATTGGCTCGTGGGCAAATGCGGCGGGTAGTGATTCGTCAGCGATTGGTGCTGGTGCCAAAGCAAATGGCAGCGGGGCCACTGCTATCGGTTCGAATTCCTCTGCGTCCAACGACCAGACGGTCGCCATTGGCGCGTTCGCATCTGCATTCGGTTCGGGCTCCAGTGCCATCGGTTATTCCGCCATAGCAGACGGGCAGGACAGCCTTGCTATTGGTAGTTCTGCTGGCGTTGTAGGTCAGGGCGCCATTGCCTTAGGAAGCTCGGCTCTTTCATCGGGCGACAATACCGTTTCGGTGGGGACCGCTGCACTGACTAATGGTGATTCATCGGTGGCCGTGGGTGCAAATGCTTATGCATTGAGAGATTATGGCGTTGCCTTGGGCGCTGACGCGAGCTCGTCGGGTATTTCAGCGACCGCCATTGGCTCGTCTGCAACCGCCGGTGGCCAGGCGTCCATTGCGCTGGGTTCGGGAGCATATACAAATAGTGATTATTCCGTTGCATTGGGCTCTAACACGAGAGTATTGGGAGCTTCAGCGACCGCCATTGGCTCGTCTGCAAAGGCCAATGGCCAAGCGTCCGTGGCGCTGGGTTCGCAAGCATTCGCATCGGCAGACAATTCGGTAGCGCTGGGCGCTGGCTCGACGACCAACGCCATTCTGTCTGCTAGCGCATACAATCCCGGCGCTTCGACACTGGCCGGTATTGTGCCTGTGGGCGAGGTGTCAGTGGGGTCGGTCGGAAACGAACGCCGCATGACCAATGTCGCCGCTGGTTCTGCTGCGACCGATGCTGTGAACGTCAGTCAATTGACATCGGAAGCTGCGAAATCGAACACGCTCGGCAATAGCGTCGCTACAGCGCTGGGCGGTACCGCAGCCTACGACTCCTCTACTGGCGCAATCACCCTCCCAAGTTATACCGTGCAAGGCACAACTTACAATGATGTGGGTGCTGCGCTGGACGGTCTTAACACTGGTTTGAACACGACCAACACTAACGTTACTAACGTTGCCGGTGACCTTACGACTTTGACCAACAACATCAACAATGGCACCGTCGGCCTGGTGCAGCAAGCTGCAGCCGGTGCCGATCTGACGGTTGGTAAAGATACTGACGGTGTTAACGTCAGTTTTGCGGATAAGGATGGCAACACACGTACATTGACTAATGTGACAGCGGGCAATCTCTCCGCAACCAGCACAGATGCGGTGAATGGTTCGCAGTTGTTCGCAACGAATACACAAGTTGGTCAGAACACCGTCAATATTGCAAAGAACACTGGCGACATCAGTAACCTGGATGGCCGTGTGATTATCAATGAAGGTGACATCAGCAATCTGACCAATAACCTGAATAACGGCACAATAGGTTTAGTGCAGCAAGCTGCAGCTGGTGCCGATCTGACGGTTGGTAAAGATACGGACGGTGTTAACGTCAGTTTTGCGGATAAGGATGGCAACACGCGTACATTGACTAATGTGACAGCAGGTACTGCCGGTACGGATGCGGTCAATCTTGATCAGTTGAATGCGGTCAAAAATCAAGTTGGTAATTTGAGCGACCTGGCTGTAACTTACGACGATCCGTCGAAAGCGTCGATCACATTGAGCGGTGCTGCGGGTACGCAAATCAAGAACGTCATGGCTGGAACCGATGCGACTGATGCAGTGAATGTAGGTCAATTGGATGCTGCAAAAACTGACTTAGGCGCACAGATCACGACAGTGTCGAACAATCTGAGTACGCAGATTGGTGATGTTACGACTAATCTGACAGCGGCGACGCGCTTCTTTAAAGCCGATGGTTTGACTGCCGATGCCGATGCTCAGGTAACAGTGGGTTCGAATTCGGTTGCCATTGGTGCGAACTCTGTTGCGAGCGAAGCCAATACGGTCTCGGTAGGTGCGGTTGGTAGCGAACGTAAGATTGTTAACGTCGCTGCTGGTGTGAACACTACTGATGCAGTCAATGTTGGTCAATTGAGTGCGGTCTCGGGCGATGTCGGGCAGTTGGCTAATCAGGTGGTGAAGTACGATGCAAATCCAGATGGTTCGATCAATTATGGCAGCGTGACTTTGGCTGGAGATCCAGCGACTGGTACGCAATTGAAAAATATTGCTGATGGTGTCGATGCACACGATGCAGTGAACGTAGGTCAATTGGATGCTGCAAAAACTGACTTAGGCGCGCAGATCACGACAGTATCGAACAATCTGAGTACGCAGATTGGTGATGTTACGACTAACCTGACAGCGGCGACGCGCTTCTTTAAAGCTGATGGTTTAGCTTCAGACGCAGATGCACAAGTGACTGCCGGTTCGAATTCGGTAGCGATTGGCGCCAACTCGGTTGCTAACCGTAGTAACAGTGTTTCTGTCGGTGATGTCGGTAGCGAGCGTCAAATCGTCAATGTTGCAGAAGGTACCGTTGGTACGGATGCGGTCAATCTTGATCAGTTGACCGCGGTCAAAAATCAAGTTGGTAATTTGAGCGACCTGGCTGTGACTTACGACGATCCGTCGAAAGCGTCGATCACATTGAGCGGTGCTGCGGGTACGCAAATCAAGAACGTCATGGCTGGAACCGATGCGACTGATGCAGTGAACGTAGGTCAATTGGATGCTGCGAAAACTGACTTAGGCGCGCAGATCACGACAGTATCGAACAATCTGAGTACGCAGATTGGTGATGTTACGACTAACCTGACAGCGGCGACGCGCTTCTTTAAGGCTGATGGTTTAGAGGCTGATACAGAGGCACAAGTGACTGCCGGTTCGAATTCGGTAGCGATTGGCGCCAACTCGGTTGCTAACCGTAGTAACAGTGTTTCTGTCGGTGATGTTGGTAGTGAGCGTCAAATCGTCAATGTTGCAGAAGGCACCGTTGGTACGGATGCGGTCAATCTTGATCAGTTGACCGCGGTCAAAAATCAAGTTGGTAATTTGAGCGACCTGGCTGTGACTTACGACGATCCGTCGAAAGCGTCGATCACATTGGACGGTGCTGCTGGAACACAAATCAAGAACGTTGCGAATGGTGTGGATAACAACGATGCAGTCAATGTGTCGCAACTGAAGGCGTCTGGCCTGATCGATACGAATGGCAATGCGTTGGCAGCGGTGACTTACGATCAAAACGCTGACGGTTCGATCAACTACAACAGCGTGACCATGGGTAATGGTAAGTCGACTGGCCCGGTCGCAATTCATAACGTTGCGGCAGGTGTAGACGATACTGATGCTGTCAACGTAAAACAGCTTACTGATTCGTTGGCGAAAAGTGGTTTGGCTGATGCAGACGGTAATGCCCTGGACGCTGTGGTGTATGACCCGGGAAGCAACCGTGGTCAGGTGACGTTAGGCGGTCTGGGTGCGACTACCAACGTTATATTAACCAACGTGGCAGCAGGTCGTATCACCGCAACCAGCACTGATGCCGTCAATGGTAGCCAGTTGTTCGGTTTGCAGCAGCAGGTAACCAATATCGATAATCGTTTGACTACGGTAGAGGCAAATCCTGCTGTGGTTAATCCGCCAGCTCCTCCGGCAGAGGCTAATCCGCCAGCATCTTCGGTAGAGGCTAATCCACATGTAGCAACGACGGATGATGCGACTGGCACTATCCATGCAGCTACGGTTAATGGAACCAGCGCTGTGGCAGTCGGCGCTGGTGCGACTGCCAGTAACAACAACAGCGTCGCGTTGGGTGCTGGGTCGGTCACTACGCAAGACAACTCGGTTTCGGTTGGATCTGCTGGTAACGAACGTGCTATCACTAACGTACAAGCTGGTGTAAATGATACTGATGCTGCCAACGTCGGCCAGATGAATACAGCTATTAGCAACTCCGCAAGTCAAACCTTGCAGAGCGCGAATAGCTACACTGATCAACGCTTTAATCAAGTTGAACAAGATATCAACAATGTTGATAGGTATGCGCGTCAGGGTATTGCGGCGTCGGCGGCGTTGAATATGGTCACACCGTACTTGCCGGGTAAAACGACGCTAAATGCTGGTGTTGCTGGTTATCGTGGTGAGGTTGGTCTGGGTGTCGGGGTTTCGCACTGGAATCGTCGCGGTAATCTCAACGTGAACGCTGGCGTCTCCTCAGCCGGTGGCAATAGCACGATCATCCGTGCGGGTGTAGGTGTGGTATTTGGTGATTAATCGACGCCGAAACTGTTAAGTAACAGTGAAAAGGCTGTCACATCGCTTGAGCGAATTGATGTGGCAGCCTTTTATGTTTATCGCATCGATATTTAATTGAGTTTAGAAATATTAAATAATGACGAAATAATAAATTTTGAATTGCGTAAATGTCATTATGTTGTTGTTTGTAAATGAAAAATAGAAAGCGCACAATATGATTTATGGATGAGTATTCACTAATCCGCGCTACGTACTTACTCCATTATCAAATCATTCGTGAACTTTGTTATCAGTGCCGTTTTTGTTATTCATTATTCCAGAATGTTTGCGAATTTGGGTCGCGTTTATGCCTGATCAAACGAATGGAATTATTCTAATTTATAGGGTTTTTATGAGTAGGTTTAACATACGCGTGATGTTTGCGGATGATCATCCTGTTATGTTGTTGGGCATTCGACAAGCGCTGAAAGAAGTACAAACCATTGCTTATGTCGGCGATGCGAGCAATTCAACAGAGTTGGTCGACAAACTTAATTGCACCGAGTGTGATGTTTTGGTGACCGATTACGGCATGCCTGGTGGTGATTATGGCGATGGTCTGGCGATGCTATCGTTTCTTCGGCGATCTTATCCCTCATTGAAAATTGTTGTGCTGACGATGATGGATAACCCTGCCATGCTCAACGTTTTGTTGGCGCAACATGTGAATGGCGTGGTGAGTAAATCGGACGATGTTTCGCATTTGATACCCGCGATTCACGCCGCTTATTCCAATGGCCGTTATCTGTCGCCAGCGATAGAGGAAATGATTGGTGTCAGAACTGGCGACAAGATTGCCGGTATTGTGCCGGTGATGTTGACGCGTCGTGAAACCGAAGTTATTCGTTTATTAGGTGACGGTTTGACGGTCAACCAGATCAGCGAGCGTCTCAATCGCAGCAAAAAAACCATTAGCGGGCAGAAGATCAGCGCAATGAAAAAGCTAGGGATAACACGAGATATTGATATTTACAAATACGTGATGGAGACAGGGTTGGCGCTGTCGTCGACTATCACTATGGAGTGAGTTGATTGATGGGGCGATCATTTGATCTTACCGCCGCTCACCCGTTCTATCCCGGCCAAATCCTGCCAGCTTTGCACTTCATTAAAGTGCTGCTCCTGCAACAGTGCGCGCACTGCTGAAGCTTGGTCATAACCATGCTCCATCAACAACCAGCCATCAGGTTTTAAATGATTCTTTGCATCGGCAATGATGCGACGTAATGCCGATAACCCATCAGCATGATCGGTCAATGCATCAGTCGGTTCAAAGCGCAGATCGCCTTGCGATAAATGTTGATCGCCGTCGACGATGTAGGGTGGATTCGAAACAATGACGTCGAAGCGTTGTTCACTGAGCGCAGCATACCAGTCGCTTTGCACCGTGCGAAATAACGCCGTTGGTGCGAGGTGAGTCTCTGCATTGCGCTGGGTAACAGCCAATGCTGCAGCGCTGACATCAACCGCTGTCACAGCAACATCAGGACGACTGTGCGCAATCGCAATGGCAATCGCGCCAGAGCCGGTGCCGAGATCTAATACCGATAATTGTGTTGCGTCGTCTGGCAACCGATCTAAGGCCAGCTCGACTAGCAGTTCAGTGTCGGGGCGGGGGATTAATACGTCCGGCGTGACGATGAATTTCAAACCGAAAAACTCCCGTTTGCCGACGATATAGGCAATCGGTTCGCCCTGCTGGCGGCGCTGGAACAATGCTGATAATTGCTGTGCTTGTTGCGCATCTAGGGTGCGCTGATCTTGTGTGATCAATTGCGTGCGCGTCAATTGCAGCGCATGCATCAGCAGGATACGATTTTCCAGCGGCGGCAGAGGGGCGGTTTGCAGCACTTTGGCGATAGTGCTGCCGGACTCAACGGCGTATTGCGCGAAGATCTGCGTCATTATGAAAAACGGCGTTTATTTTCTCGTTTAAACAATGCCATGACCAATATCACGGCGATTACCACAAACCAGACTAATGACCATTGCGGGATCGATAAACCAAGGATGGGAGCGTAAACGGTAGAGCACAATGCCCAGGCATCGACTTTAAACACTGATGGTAATAATGATGCCATTGGCAAGGCATTCATCGGAGCTTCCAGTGCATCACGTCCGCATGAAACCGCTGGATGAGCGATGATCCATAAATGCCAGCCAGCCGTGGCGGCACCAGCAATGGCAGCCAAAATTCCCAGGCCAGCACCGGCTTTGCGTACGGCGTTCGGCATGCCGGCACAAATCAAACAAATCAGAGCAACGCTAGCAAAAGCGTAACGCTGAAGCACGCATAGCGGACATGGCTGCAAACCGACGACATGCTGCAGATAGAGTGCAGCGCCCAAAATGGCGAAAGCGATAAAGGCAACGCTGAGCAAAATGGATTTGGTTGTTTTCATAGTTTTATGCGTAGATGGAGGTTAATTGGCTTCTGCCGAAATATAGCGCAAGTATAAGATATGCGTAGCTTTCTTTGGTTCAAAACGCCAAGGGTATGCTTGGCAAGGCTGTTCAATACTGCTGGCAACACCCCATTCGTCGTTTCCGCGAATGCGCGAACCCATTTTAACCGTAAGGTGTATCCCCGCGTTCGGGAGGATGACGATGTTTTTTTCAAAAATGATCGGGAAGTATCAGCGTTGAACAGCCTTGCTATACATAGCATTATTAAAACCCCTTGCGGCCATTTATAGACTATCTCCCAGCGCCGCCAACAATTCAGCCTGATGTTCAGTGGCCAGGGCATTGGTCAATTCTTCCAGATCGCCATCCATGATGTAATCGAGTTTGTATAAGGTCAGGTTAATCCGGTGATCGGTCATGCGACCTTGTGGGAAATTATAAGTACGAATGCGTTCGCTGCGATCACCGGAGCCGATCAATGATTTGCGAGTGGCTGCTTCTTTCAATTGCTGCTCGCGTAATTGGCCGTCTTTTATGCGTGCCGCCAATACTTTTAATGCTGATGCTTTGTTTTTGTGTTGACTGCGATCATCCTGGCATTCGACCACAATGCCGGTCGGGATGTGGGTGATGCGGACGGCCGAATCGGTTTTGTTGATGTGTTGTCCGCCGGCGCCAGATGCTCGGTAGGTGTCGATACGGATATCGGCAGGATTGATGTCGACGTCTTCGACCTCGTCTGCTTCAGGCATGACCGCGACTGTGCAGGCTGACGTGTGAATCCGACCCTGGGTTTCGGTGGCGGGAACGCGCTGGACACGATGACCACCGGATTCAAATTTAAGCCTCGAATACACACCAAAACCGACCAGACGCACGATCACTTCTTTATATCCGCCGATTTCGGATGCTGATTCCGATACCATTTCAATTTGCCAGCGATTGCGTTCGGCGAAGCGGGTGTACATGCGCAGTAAATCGCCAGCAAATAAAGCCGATTCGTCACCACCGGTGCCAGCCCTGATCTCCAGAAAAATATTGCGCTCGTCATTGGGGTCTTTTGGTAATAGCATTTTCTGCAGATCCAGTTCCAGCTTTTCCATGCGACTTTTTGCGTTATTGATTTCTTCTTGCGCAAATTCTTTCATCTCAGGATCGGATTGCATTTCCTGCGCAGCGGCGATGTCATCGTTTGCCTGGGTAAAGCTTTGATACAGCTCGACCAGTGGACCTAATTCCGCATGTTCACGCGATAGTTTGCGATAACTATCCATGTTCTCGGTGGCTTCTGGCTGATTGAGTAAATCGCTGACTTCAACTAAGCGCTGCGACAGTTGGTCAAGCTTGGCAAGCATGGATGGTTTCATGGCGTCTTTAATGTAAAAATTGGGTGAAAATGGGGGGCAAAGCATGACGGCTATCTAGCGATGATGGATCATATGATCATGCGTCGCTGACAGCAGTAGAAGAGGGAGTTCGCTAACGCTTGGTGCGGAAAAGTTGTGGCAATAGCGCCGCTAAACGTGCGCGTTCGTCGCCTTGCGCGTGGTGTAAAGCTTGTTGGGGACCATGCAGAAATTTAGCGGTGAGCCCTTTGGAGAGAGCTTCAAGAACCAATTCGATGTCCTCACCTTTGGCCAGCATTTTGCGGGCGCGCTCCAACTCGATGGTACGCATCAGTTCGCCACTTTCGTGCAAGTCTTGAATCACCGGCACGACAGTGCGGTTATCAACCCAGTGCATGAAAGACTGCACCCGGGTTTCGATTATCGTTTCTGCTTGGGCGACGGCGGCCTGGCGATTTTCCATGCCGGTTTGGACTACTGATGCGAGATCATCGACCGTATATAAAAACACGTCATCGAGGCGACCGACTTCGGATTCGATATCACGCGGTACGGCGATATCGAGCATGAACATAGGTTTGTGGCGACGCGCTTTGACAGCGCGTTCGACCATACCCAAGCCGATAATTGGTAACGACGATGCCGTGCATGAAACGATGATGTCGTAATTGCCGAGCTGATCAGGTAAATCTGCAAGGCGTAGCGCATGACCATTGAAACGATGCGCCAATATTTCGGCGCGTTCTAAAGTACGATTCGCAACCGTAAGGCTCTTAGGGTTTTGAGCAGCGAAATGCGTGGCGCACAATTCAATCATTTCGCCCGCGCCAATAAACAGGACGTTTTGCTGTGCGACCGTGTCAAAAATCCGTTCTGACATGCGCACTGCCGCCGCTGCCATCGAGACGCTATGCGCACCGATTTGCGTGGTAGTACGAACTTCTTTGGCGACCGCAAAAGAGCGTTGAAATAATTGATGCAAATAGGTGCCAAGGCCGCCGGCTGCTTCTGCATGACGCACCGCATCTTTCATTTGTCCGAGAATTTGCGGTTCGCCCAACACCATGGAATCGAGGCCCGAAGCAACGCGGAATGCATGACGCACGGCGTTATCGTGCGGCAGTGTGTATAAATGCGGGCGTAGGTCAGTGTAGGAAAGCTGGTGATAGTGCGCCAGAAACTGTGCAGTGGAATCAATCGCTGCTTCCACGCCGGTCCCGTGCGCAATATCGCTGGCAGCGTAGAGTTCGGTGCGGTTGCACGTCGAGAGTATCGCTGCTTCGTCAGTATGTCCTGGATTAGGACCACGATCGTTATTGCCAAACCATGCACGCGCCGCCGCCACTGCCTGACCAATCTGATCGGCAGGGAAGGCCACCTTTTCGCGCAATGAAACAGGCGCGGTGGTGTGGTTGAGTCCGACGGCGAGTAAATGCATTTAAGAGTACTTAAAAATGAAGCAATAAGTGACAACAACGCTTCTTGATAACGCACAATTATACTCTAGCAGCGCAACAGGTAATTCAAGCCTGCATATAGCAGGTATTTATGGTTTTTTTAATAATTCAGGCAGTGAAATGACGAATTTTGTCCCTTTACCTGCTTCGCTAGTAAAGGAAATTTCTCCAAAATGCCGTTCAACGACGGTTTTGACAAAAACCAGGCCAAGGCCAATACCCTCTGATTTAGGCTGGCCAGGAGCCTGAATACGTTGGAAACGTTGAAATAATTTGGCTTGATCTGCAGCGCTGATGCCATAACCTTGATCGCTGATACAGCAAACAATATGCGGCTGCGTATTGATCAATTCATGCCGCAAGCTGCAAGTTATAGTCGTGTGCACCGGGCTATAGTTGATGGCGTTAGCAATCAGATTACACAAGGCGCGTGCCATCAATCCGCGATCGATATGGGTGATGAACTCTGCAGTGTCATCGCCATTTGGCTCAGTAGTGGCAATATCAACAAGTAGTTTGATGCCTTTGTTTTGTGCAAGTATCCACATTTCGTCAGTGGCATCAATGATCACGTCCTGAAAATCAACTTCCTCCAGCCGATATTCCTCTGATTCGGCACGCGCCAATTGCACAAAATTGTCAGCCAAGCCTAATGTTTTGCGTGATGCATGCTCGATACGAGAGAAAAATTCTTGTTGTGGTAATGCAGAAGACGCATCTCCTTGTAGTTCCAGCAAAGCCAGAATCGACGCTTGTGGAGCACGCATGTCGTGCGATAAAAAACGCAATGTTTCATCACGGCTGCGTTCGGCGGCACGAATGCTGGTGATGTCGATAATACTCACAATCCAGCCGCTTAGAACGTGGTGTGCTGAATAGCATGGCGCGCTTTTTATCAGTAAATCGTGACCATGTTGATCTTGCACCGCGAGTCCGCTCGAGAGTGCTGACTGATGGCGGGTATCGAGTAAATCGAACCAGTCGAATGTCTGCTGCGCCATTGCTTCCAGTGGTTGTGGTTGCGACATTTTGGAAAACAAATAGGGTGGCAAGGCGTTCGCTATGTCGGGTAAATCGACTGCATGAAAATAATCTTTGGCCACTTGATTGGCGATCAGCACGTGACCGTCAGTTGTCGTAATCAGAGTGGCATCGGGCAAACTGTCGAGACTATCAGAAACGAAATGACGTAAATCGCGCACCCGGCGCGCCGCGTTGCGCATTGCGTTAATTCGCTGTTCCAGCAGATCCTCGCCTTGTAATTGTGACGATGCAATCCTATGCACTTCGGGGAGCAGATGTGGTTCTTGATCAAGCAACATGAATTCATGTCCCAGATACGTGATGGCAGCTTCCAGACGACACCAACTCCATAGTGGATAAGCTAGTCCCAATGAGATCAGTGCCGCACTGGGGGCTATCCATAGGCCGTATTTCAGGGCGATATAACTGATAGCCGTGACGAGCAACATCAGCAACCCGGTCAATATTAAAGCAAGGCGCGGTGTTAAAAAGAGATAACTGATTAAAGCAATCAACAGCGGCAAGACGCTAAACAACACGGTGTACTGTGCCGATGCAATGCTGATGGTGGTGTGATCCAACAGAGAGGACAGAATATTGGCATTAATTTCTACGCCGGGCATGATGCCGGAGCTACCCGATACTGGAGTGGGGAACGCATCCGCCATGCCGATGGCAGTTGCGCCTATCAGCACGTATTTATTGTTGAAAAAGCTCCGAGGAACTTCACCTCGCAGGACAGAGATGTAGGGAACCGAACGAAAACTCCCGCGATCTCCAGAGAAGCGAATGTTCACATGATAGTCGCGCTGCCATTGATCGGACGATGATTCAGTTTGTGGCAAAGTTACTTCAGTTGAGGTTGCACCAGCAAAGGCATTGACTTGATTTTTTGCACCTTCAACGATAGGGAGAGATCCGTGTTGGTCGCGATGTTCACCGGGAAGTTGACCATCCTGATTAGTAATTTTTTGTCCGGCGATGTCTGCTAATGCGACAGCAAAATGCGGCCACCAGATGCCATTTTGGCCTTCTTTTAAAAAGATGCCACGCATGATGCCGTCACGATCCAGTTCTAAGCTGATATGGCCCAGCGCGCGCGCAGCATGCTGAAATTCTGGAATAGGCAGCAAACTGGTGACACCGGTTCCTGCCGCTGTCGTGACTATTGGCAGTACTGTCTTATTGCTGGCCGCAAGCGCCTTGGCTAAATTAATATCGCCGTCACGCAGGCCATGGTTGTCGATCGTCTCCGGCTCCGGCATGATGACATCAAGCCCGATTGCCAGAGGATGCGCTTGCATAATGTTATTGATCACCTTGGCATGATAGTCACGTGGCCAAGGCCAGCGACCTAGCTGCGAAATACTGTAGTCATCAATTCCGACAATGATGATGTCGTTGCGGGCAGGGCGCTGATCAAGTCGCATAAACTGGTCATATAGCGGTTGATCTAATTGCGCCAAGCCATTTTGATAACCAAGACAGCCTGCCAACAGTAATAAAATTGCTGTCAGTATCAGCCATTGTCGAAGCGCCACGCGTTTGGCGATTTTGATGAAGGGGCGCTTCGGCGAGGTCATTTGTTTGGCAAGTTAAAACTAAAATTTAGTAACCCGCTGGCGTGATGCCGCCACTATTGAGTAACGGTGAGCCATCACTGGTTACCCAGCGGCTGCCGAAATAAATTTTTTGTGTTGTTGAATATGGGCTGACATAACCATCAGGATCGATGGCTTTTATACGGATGAAATAAGTGCCGTTAGGTGGTCGCGGAACGGTGATTTCGGGAGTGTCCAATTCTTGCGTCAGATACAAAGTGGAAAACGCCGCGTCGCGAGCAATGTCGAGTACAAATTTCTGCCCTGGTTCACTTGGCCAACTCAGCGATAACGGTCCATCCGTAGCATCTGGCAGTTTGGGTAATTGCAGCGCAGACATGAGTTGCAAGGATTGCGGATCGCCAAAGGGACCATGGTTTGGCTTGCCATCTTTATCCGCAATCGTAGCGACGCGCCAGAAGTAATGGCCCAGGGCCAATTTCTCGGTAGAGAACTGTGTCGACGGGATTGCCGGTTCATCAATGATAGGTTGCGAGAAATGCTCATCGCTCGCCACCTGCAGATGATAAGCCTGCGCATCTGCCACTTCTGCCCAAGTGAAGGCGACCGGCGTGCCACGTGATTTTCCCTTTGGTTGCAGGGGATAAGGAGGTTCTGGTCGCGCATGCAGGGTAAAGCCATCGACTCTTGGAATGCCTTGTAAGCCTAGCTTATCAACGGCGGTGACACGCATAAAGTAACTGCCATCCGCGAGGCCGGGTATATTGAGATTTTCACTGTTGCTGCTGATCTCTGTCAGGATGTTTTGCATCTGCGGATCAGTGGCGACTTGTGCGCGGAAACTCCGCGCATCGTTGTTTGGTACGAGTTTGAAGTGTAACGTTGGACGCTCTTGCACAGCTTGGTAGTCGGCGAAATTTGGGGCTGGCAGCAATTTTACCGCTTTGCCGACAGCATGTGCGTCACTAATATTTCCTTGCCCCGGTTGCAGCGTCAGCGCGGCAGGGCGTTGTGGAAGTGCAACTGCTACGCCACCACTCAGGACTTCCGTCGCCATTTCTCCATTGTGGAAATCTACCCGAAAATCAGTGCCTCGAACACCTGCCACGGCTAGTGGCGAACGAACCTCGAAGCGCCCTTTATTTTTTTTGAGCGACGACACTTGCGACTCTATCCGCCCCTGCATCAATGTCACTTCTGTCAAAGGCGTGTTGGTATAGCGAGCAACACGCAGCACGGTCAGTTTGATTTGGCTATTAGACGGTAATGCAATGCGTGATGCATCGGATAGAGCCAAGGTAACAAAACTGTTATTGCCCGTTTCGATCCGCGCTCCTTCTTCCAGTGTTGTACCGACGGCTGCTGGTAACGCGGGGCCATTTGCGGCATTGATGTTAACGGTTCCAGACAGGGTGACGATTTTAGCGTTGCTGGGGTCTTCGTGTAATAACGACACCGGGATCACAATCGCCGTGCCAATCGGAATGGTACGATCATTACGGATGTGATTGAGTTTGGCAAGTGCAACCCAGTTGCTGCGATTTGGGGTTAGTCGTTCTGCAATGGCCATTAATGTATCGCCGGACTTAGCGCGATAGCTAATCGTGGACGGGGTAACTAGTAATGCCGTAGTGTCGATAGTGTTGGCGTTGACGACAACTGGTTCTGCAGCCTTGGCGAAGGATGTGACGGCAAACAACAGCGTATAAAACGCTGCGATTTTTAATGGTGATATTCGAAATGTTTTTGAGCCTGAAGAGCTGCGCATTTTTTCTCCTGCGCAAGTCTTTGCGCCTTATCCAGTTAGTTGTTCCAAGCGATACCCATAGCTATATACCGGCGCAAGCCTAAACCCATTTTCTGGTCGTAATTGTAACTTACTTCGTACGCGTGAGACGTGGGTATCCATGGTGCGCGATGGGATATCAACATCACGTGACCAGACCGCTTCAAGGATATAAGCACGCGACAGTGGACGCCCGAGATTGCGGAAAAACAACAATGCCAAATCAAATTCTTTTTGCGTTACTTCTATCTGTGCACCTGACAACGTCAAGCGACTAGAGCGGGTTTCAAAGACATAGTCGCCAAAAGAAATTTGCTCGCTGGCATTTTGTATTGGGTAAGCACGGCGTAACA
This sequence comes from Glaciimonas soli, assembly GCF_009497155.1. GTDB lineage: Bacteria > Pseudomonadota > Gammaproteobacteria > Burkholderiales > Burkholderiaceae_D > Glaciimonas > Glaciimonas soli. The sequence continues at coordinate 191,993 of NZ_WINI01000008.1, read as the reverse complement.
GCGCTTGTACCCTTGCCACCAGCTCTCCTCGACGAATTGGCTTGATCATATAGTCATCGGCACCGGCAGCGAGGCCGGCAACAATATCATCTTCGCCAGAGCGGCTAGTCATAAAAAGCACCGGGACGGTCGGAGGCAGTTTAAAACGCACCCAATGCAATACTTCTGCTCCGCTAAGATCCGGTACTTGCCAATCCAGAATCAGCATATCGTAGTTTTCTCTACGTAATTGATTCAGGATTTCTTTGCCGCTTTGGAACGCATGGCATATATGACCGCTGGAAGTGAGTACCTGGCAAACCAAATCGGTTTGGCTTTGATCATCGTCAAGGACTGCAATTCTCATAGTAGATATCTTCGTTGGCGTACTGTTAAGTATTGCAGCCTGTGCGATAACGCTTACACGAAATTTTCATCTGTTTGCCGATGCATCGGTTTGGAGGCTGCGAAATTATTAAAAATGCAATTTTATAATAATTATATATCGGAAATCCGACGACCCTCAAAATTTTCACCAGTTTTGCATATTTACTTATCCCAATCTTTTTTAGGCGGCACATCACTTCGTATGCAGCCCTGGATTGGGAAACGAGACCCGAGTTTAAGCATGCAAAAGTGCCATCTATGCATCAGGTAACACTACGTTAACATCCAGCACTTCGAGGTTGCCTTGACGATCTAAAGAAATTTTGATGTCCTCCGCATTGACCTTGGTATATTTTGAAATAACCTCGATCAATTCTTTATGTAGCGCTGGCAAAAAATCATGGCCTTGGCGACCATTACGTTCGCGTGCGATGATGATTTGCAAACGCTCTTTTGCAGCAGAAGCACTTTTCGGTTTAGTGGGAAACAAAAACGAGAGCAAAGCCATATTACTTCCCTCCAAAAATGCGCGCAATGAAGCCCGGCTTTTCGTAAGTAGTGAAACGCAAAGGTACTTCTTCGCCAAGGAAGCGAGAAACTAAATCGGTATAAGCTTGCGAAACATCGCTGCCGGAAACGTGAATTGCTGGATTACCTTGATTTGATGCATGCAGCACTGTTTCCGATTCTGGAATAATGCCAACCAGCGGGATGCGTAAAATATCTTGAACATCGGTGTGAGACAACATCTCACCGGCATCCACCCGTTTGGCTGAATAGCGCGTGATGAGCAGATGTTCCTTGACTGGTTCGCCGCCATCTTTTGCACGACGTGATTTAGACTGGATGATGCCAAGAATACGGTCAGAATCGCGCACTGAAGACACTTCCGGATTGGTAACGATGATCGCTTCGTCGGCAAACGTTAACGCCATCACGGCACCGCGCTCAATACCGGCAGGGGAATCGCAAATAATGTATTCAAAATCCATCGCGGCCAAATCTTTCAACACGCGCTCTACACCTTCTTCGGTCAAGGCGTCTTTGTCGCGGGTTTGTGAAGCTGGCAAGATGAAGAGATTGTCGCAATGCTTGTCCTTGATCAGTGCTTGATTCAAGGTAGCTTCACCATTGACGACATTGATCAAGTCATACACTACACGGCGCTCGCAACCCATGATCAAATCCAGATTACGCAGGCCTACGTCAAAATCCAATACTGCTGTTTTATGGCCACGCAGTGCCAGGCCTGATGCGAAACTTGCGCTGGAAGTTGTTTTGCCAACTCCGCCTTTACCGGATGTCACAACAATGATTTTTGCCACAAAAACTCCTAATTGAGAAAGCTTTAAATGAGAAAGCTAAAATTTTGAAAATAAATTGATCGAACTGATATATAGCGCAATGCCCCGATTATGGCCGTTATTTGAGCGATAGTACGTCTATCTTGTCGCCATTTAAACGAATTTGTACAGCTTGTCCCTTCATTTCTGTAGGTAAGCCATTTTCAAAAGTACGATATACACCAGCAATTGAAACTAATTCTGGCTCCATGCTGGCCGCGAAAATACGCGCATCGGTATTGCCGCTGGCGCCGGCCAGGGCGCGGCCGCGCAATGGCGCGTACACATGAATACTGCCGTCAGCAATAATCTCGGCACCGTTATTGACCATCGCTGTAATAATTAAATCCGTCCCACGTGCATAAATGCGCTGGCCGGCACGTACCGGGGTATCAATGATCATCGCGCTAAGTGGTGCGGATGGTGGCGACGGGATTTCTGCAGCAGTAGCGATGGCAGCTTTTGCTTCAGCAGCAGCCGCAGTCGGTGCGGCGATATCGGCGCGCGGTGCGACGACGTTATCAATACTCAGCCCACTTGTAACGATGGCAGAATGGATAGATTCGGGAGCGTTGCGGACGGCTACGGCATTCAGGTGGTAATTGCGAAGTAATGCGATGAGCTCAGGCCAGACTATGCTGCCAAGATCCACATCTGTCGCACTTAAAGCGCCGACATCGATGACGGCAAATTCATTATCGAAAAAATCGGCGACACCACCGGTCATTTCTTTTAATGCCGTATCCAAAGCAGTGAGGTTTGCATCGTGGAGTATTGCGGATACTGCCACCACTGTTGCAATTTTAATTTCGATAGCCTTGCGAATTTTATTTTTTGACATGAATGAGGTAAACGAAAAAGCACGAAAGAACACAAAAAGCACGAAAGAATGCGAAACGGGTACAAAAAGTGCAAAAAACGTCAAAAAGCGAGCAGATAGGCAAATGTGAAATCTAATATTAGGGGTGATCTTACCAAATCCTGGCGAGATCGCAAGAAAAGTGATCTGCGATGGGGCGATTTGCGGGTGGAAGGTGAGGGAGAGTGGCGCGTATGCAGGTCGAAACGTAGTACGCTGTTCCGACCTGCTTTATCAGACTTTTTCGGAACCTGATGCGCACAAGGTTTCGAAAAAAGGTTGATTAATTTGCTGAGCTGATTTTTTCCGGTTTTTCCGTGGATGTCATTTTGAAAATCGCCGTGGCATTACCGCTGTCGAATTTCAGATCAAGGACTTTCTCACCGAGAGGATTATTAGGGTTAATAATCGCATCACGCGAAATAAATTCATAAAATGAACCCGGCACACGTCGCACTACGCAGCCTTTTTCTGTTCGAAATACACGCTCGACTTCCGCCGCACGATAAGCCGTTTGACGCATGGTGCCCCGGGCTGCCACTTCGATATTGGGTTTGATTGAACGGCCAAGCGCCTTTTGCTCTTCAGCTAACGCAGATAAATCCGGGACGCGATCAGTAACATGATTAAACGCATTACCTTCGGTGGATATCCACGCCATTTCTTGCGATTCTTTAAGTAAAATTTCGTAATCATCTAAAGTCGGAATCGCATGCTGGCGATCGAAGGAACGTACTAACGATTGCAACAAAAATACGGCAGCATCAAATTCCAATGTTTGCGCTTCTTGTAACTGCTGTAGCAGCGCCAAAGCAGTTATATCCAAGGGATCATGCGATGTGGCGACCACGCGGGAAGCTGCTTGCTGGAATGCAGGAGAAAACTGGTCGACATGCAATTCGCTCACGAAAAATTGCGGCATTTGTTCTGGAAAATCGGCATGAAAGTAAGCGCGCCCAGTCATTTTTAAACGCGGCAGTGGATACACTTCATTCAATTGATAACCCAACGGTGCGAGGAAGCGTGTGATGGCCGTTTCTCCGATGGGAAGCTGTCCGGACTGCGGTATATGCACCGTGCGAACCGCACCGTGATCGAAAAAAACTTTTCGTCCGCTATGCATAGCATCTTCGGTATACGCTTTTCCTTCGGGCACCCGTTCGAGCAAGTCGCGGAACAGCATCACATTGAGCGCGTAGGCAATTTCAGCACGGGTGACTTGATGATTGTTTACATCATCTTTCTTCGTGCTGAGTTGCACTGGAATATGCATGAGTCGTAGCATTCTGAAAGTTTCAATACGACCCAGGCAGGCTACCAAAAGTGATTCAAGAGAGTTCATGGATAGGTGATCGGTTAGATTTATTTGAATAACGAGATTAAGTGAGATTAAGTAAGATCAAGCCATCATTTTGAAAATGCTTTCGTCGTTCCCGCGAACGCGGGAATCCATCTTATGTAACTTGGATCCCCGCATTCGGGAGAGTGACGGCGTTATTTTTCAAATCGATTATTTGGTATTACTTACACAGTAAAAAGTAAATTATTCAGAGATCAGCCACACATTTGCAAGTGAATTGTTTTAATAGTGCTGTCGATCCGCTAATAACGCATATCAAAAATCAAATCGCGCTGCGATCAATCCGATTGCTCAAAATGATCGAGGTTGATGTTTGCCGCACACCTTCAATTGCACCAATTTGATCCAGCAAGCGATCTAGCGTGCCGGTCGATTGACATCGCAAAGTTAACATATAGTCCACCATCCCACTGACCGCGCACAGGGTTTCCACTTCCGGCATTTTTTGCAGCATTTTGATCAACGTGGCGGCGTTTCCCGGATTCATGGAAATACCCACATATGCCCGTACTGCGGGCTGATACAAAGTGTGATTGAGACGCACGCCGTAACCCGCAATCACGCCCATTTTTTCCAGATTGGCAATGCGTGCAATCGCGGTGGTGCGGGCGATGCCGACTTGCTTGGCAATAGTGGCCATTGGCAAGCGCGCATCGTCCATTAACAGCGCCAGGATTTTATTGTCAATTTCATCAAGTTCTTGTTTCATGATGTCGTTTTGTATTTTATGTTGGTCGATATGTATTGTTACTACACAGTATGACGATAACTTGCTATCTATCAACTGACAACACTTACTTTTACAATATTTATTAGCGGCTTTATTAGCTATTTTGAAAATACACGAATCACATCAAACATCACACGAGACAAGTAACAAAATGAAAACCAAACTAATTCTGCTAGGCGCTGGAAAAATCGGCGACGCCATCCTCAATTTGCTCTCTCATACTGGCGATTACGAGATTACCGTTGCTGACCGCGATCCTGAGCGCCTGCAATACGTTAGACAAGCCGCCTTTCCGCATGTCAAAGTGGTTGCCGCGGATATTTCCGATGCAGCTACCGTCACGCATTTGATTGAAGGTCATCAGGTGACATTGTCGGCTTGTCCTTACTTCCTCACACACGTGATAGCCACCGCTGCGAAAAAAGCGAAATCACATTATTTTGATTTAACGGAAGATGTCGCCAGCACGCGTGTAGTCAAGCAATTAGCCGAAGATGCAAGCACTGCATTTGTGCCGCAATGTGGTTTGGCGCCAGGGTTTATTTCTATCGTCGCCAACGATGTTGCCAGTCGTTTCGAACAATTGCGCGATATTCAAATGCGCGTCGGCGCGTTGCCAACCTATCCTAGCAATGCGCTCAAATACAATCTGACGTGGAGTACCGATGGTTTGATCAATGAGTATTGCAACCCTTGCGAAGCCATTGTTGACGGCACTTTGCGTGAAACTTCAGCGCTGGAAGAGATAGAGCATTTTTCGCTCGATGGTATTAATTATGAAGCGTTTAATACGTCAGGCGGGTTAGGTACTTTGTGCGAAAGTCTGGCAGGAAAAGTACATAATCTGAATTACAAAACCGTGCGCTATCCTGGTCATCGCGATATCGTTAAAGTGTTGGTGCGCGATTTGCAACTGGGACAATTAGAGCGTCGTCACATTCTCAAAGAAGTGATGGAAACGGCAATTCCGATCACCAAGCAAGATGTCGTACTGGTGTTTGTCACGGTCAGCGGGATACGCGATGGTCGCCTGGAACAAGAAACCTACGCCAAGAAAATTTACAGTCAAAAGGTGAACGGTCAACTGCTATCGGCCATTCAACTGACCACAGCGTCAGGTATTTGCACCATGGTAGATTTAGTGGTGCAAGGGAAGTTGCCGCAGCGTGGTTTGGTGCGGCAGGAAGAGGCGAAGCTGGCAGATTTCCTGGCAAATCGTTTTGGTCGTTATTACGCAGCTTAAGGGCATGTTGTAGGATGTCGGTAGCGTAGGTCGGAAGACGCTACGCTTTTACGACTTACTTCATTCTGTTTTATGTAAGCCTTATTTTTGAAAAAATTGAGTGAGACAAAAGCATGCACAACATTGCAGATGTACTAAATAAATTAGGCGTTGATCTGACACCTTACAAAGGTGACGGGATCATCAGCCACACACCAATCACGGGTACGGTTTTGGCCAATTTACGCGCAGAACAACCAGCACAGGTGGCAGAAAAAGTCGCTCGTGCTCAGAGCGCTTTTGCGCAATGGCGCAATGTTCCCGCGCCACGACGTGGTGAGTTAGTTCGCTTGTTCGGTGAAGAATTACGCGCCAATAAGGACGCGCTAGGCCAATTGGTCACAATGGAGAGCGGAAAAATTCTGCAAGAAGGTTTGGGCGAAGTCCAAGAGATGATCGACATCTGTGATTTCGCAGTTGGTTTGTCGCGTCAGTTATATGGCTTGACGATTGCATCCGAGCGTCCTGGTCATCGCATGATGGAATCATGGCATCCGCTGGGCGTGGTTGGCGTGATCTCTGCATTTAATTTTCCGGTTGCTGTATGGGCATGGAATGCTGCGTTGGCTTTCGTTTGCGGTAACAGCGTTATGTGGAAGCCGTCAGAAAAAACGCCACTGACCGCGATTGCGGTTCACGCTTTATTTGTGAAAGCGTTGACACGTTTCGGTAGTGATGCACCTGAAGGTCTGGCCCAATTAGTGATAGGCGATAGCGCATGTGGCGCCGCAATGGTCGATGACGCCCGGGTTGCTTTGATCAGTGCCACTGGCAGTACCAAAATGGGACGTGCTGTTGCCAGCCGTTGCGCGCAGCGCTTAGCCCGCACTATTTTGGAACTGGGCGGTAACAATGCGATGATCGTCGCACCAAGTGCGGATCTGGAGATGGCCGTGCGTGCGATTGTTTTCTCAGCGGTAGGCACTGCCGGACAGCGCTGCACCAGCTTACGTCGTTTGTTTGTACATGACAGTGTGTATGACGCATTGGTGCCGCGATTGAAAAAAATCTACGGCACTTTAGCTATCGGTAATCCGCTCGAAAAAAATACCTTGGTTGGGCCATTGATTGATGCGCAAGCGTTTGCAGCGATGCAGCAGTCGTTGACATCGGCGCGAGACGAGGGCGGTAAAGTATTTGGCGGTGAGCGTCAGCAAATGACAGATTGCTCAGATGCGTATTACGTGCATCCGGCATTGGTGGAAATGCCGACGCAAAGCCAGATCATGCATCACGAAACTTTTGCTCCGATTTTGTATATCGTACGTTATCAAACGCTGGAACAAGCGATTAATCTCAATAACGCGGTACCGCAAGGTTTATCGTCCAGCATCTTCACCACCGATTTACGTGAAGCAGAAACTTTCCTTTCAGCCAGCGGCAGCGATTGTGGTATTGCCAACGTCAACATCGGCCCTAGCGGTGCAGAGATTGGTGGTGCATTCGGCGGTGAAAAAGAAACTGGCGGCGGACGAGAGTCAGGTTCTGATGCATGGAAGGGCTATATGCGACGTGCGACCAATACGATTAATTACAGCGCATCCTTACCATTAGCGCAGGGAATTAGTTTTACGATTTGATGGTGTGTCATGCAATGTCAGCTCCCGCAGACATTATTTAAAGCGCCGCCTCGTTTTTCGAGGTGGCGCTTTTTTTATTGCAGCGTAGTTTGCAATACAGTTTATTTAACGACTACGGTACCGCGCATCTTCGCTTCAAAATGCCCTGGTTCCAGGCAAGCGAAATCAAATGTGCCGGCCTGATCGAACGTGCGAACCAATTCACCGGATTGGCCAGGTGAAACTGAAACCTGATTCGGCTCGTTATGTTGCATGTGTGGCGTTTGCATCATCATCGCTGCATGCTCTTTCAGTTCTTTGATATCACCAAAGACTAATTCATGTTTGATCTGACCAGAGTTCTTGACGATAAATTTGATCGTTTCACCGCGTTTGACCGAAATGGTTGAGGGGGTAAAACGCATGGTGTCGGTCATATCGATTGTGATGGTGCGTGTTGCGACAGGCGTGTTGTCGGTATGCTGTCCCATTTTATGCGACATATTGCCGTCCGCGATGGCGTAACCGGTAACAGTGGACAGTATTAAGGTTGATGCAAAGAGAATCGATTTCATGCTTATCTTTCAATTAAAAAACATATTACAGATACAAGCTATGCGCGAACATAGTATCTAGAGATGCGAAATTTAAATGAAGAAAGTGTGTGGAGGGCGTTCGATCCCATCAGGGAAGTGCGTAGTGAAATGGACTTCTAACGTTGAGGATGGAATTGAATCTGCGGCGCGAGCAAGCGCATCTGGCGCCGAAGGTGGTGCCATTGCGGCGCTCAAACAGAACGCCGCACAGAGTTGGCATTGCGCGTCGGCATGGTGAGAACTGTTTAGCGGATTTTTTTCCAAAGACTGATGGGAATGTTTGCTTTCGTTTTGAACTGCGGCTGGTTGCGCGTGATTTCCCTGAGCGCCAGTCACATTGTCACCACATTGCACGGTCGTCGTGTAGCGATGATGGCTACTTTCGCAACCCAACATGCTGGCCGCAGCAAAGCCTTGCACCGGCAATGCAAATGCCAAAAGCCATATCAGTATGATGTTGAGGTAACGAAGCATGGACGCATTATAAATGATGCAGTGTATAGACCGTTATCGTAACGATGACATGCCAGATGCCATGTATTGCAACATCTTATTTGCACCAATTGACAGTTTGCGGCCGGTGCGCGTGATCAGATGCGCTTCAGCATTTTCCAGAATCGGTTGCTCGATCGGAATCGCAAACAGCTCACCCGCTTCAAGCTCGCTTCTGACAACGAAGGCTGGAAGGAAAGTCACGCCCAGTTGCAGCTTCACATATTGCCGCAGTATATAGAACGAGTTTGTTGTCAGATGCGGTGTCAGTCTGATTTTTTCGGTTTGTTCAACTAGTTGAAGTATTTGCCGCATTCCAAACGTAGGATGATTGAGTGCCAGCGGATAATCCAGAAATTCGGTGATCTTGACCGGCTCCTTTCTTCCTAGCAAGGGGAAGTCTGGCCCAACAATCGCAAGTATCGGTTGCTTGCTAATCTTGCGCGACACAATCTTGGTGTCCGGCGGAGGATTCATTATCAGGCCAATTTCTGCCTCATCTTCGCAGACTCTCTGCATCACCTCGTTGGTTCCCGCCACATCAAGGACGATGGAAATATCACTGTAATTCGAACCCAGTTTGGCCAGCGGTCCGGCCATTAAATCCGAAACAAATCCTTCGCCCAACGCAATTCGAACAGTGCCTCTGCGCAGGCCTCTCAGTTCCTGCAACTGGGACAGAAGATCATCTTGATGAGCGCGCTGTTCGCGAAAATACGCAAGCAAGAGCCTTCCTGCTTCAGTCGGTTTGACGCCACGTGTATGACGCTCAATGAGCGGAATGGCCAGCTCCTGTTCCAGCAACGCGATTTGCCGGCTTACTGCCGAAGGCGCGATACTCAACGCGTCTGCGGCCGCCCGCATGGTGCCGCGCTGTATCGATTCGAACAGATAAATGATGCGCGCTTCGTTGACTGTTTCATACATATTGTCGACTTTCGTGTTCTAAAAATCAGAACGGATATTGTTATCCAGTGATGTTGATTATAGATCGGAATGGATGCATGATCGCCTTCGCACAGCCAGGCTGATGCATTCTTTTGCGGTAAAAAAGGAGACAAGATGAACAACTATAAAACAATAAGCAACTATAAAACGACGAGCACCAATGACAGTTTTGGCTTTGTGAAGCTGTATATTTTCGCAGCGATAATCATTGTTATTGCCGAATTGATTGGTTCCTTCACCTTCAACATCGGGCCCGGCAAGATTGTGTTGTTGCCGATGATTTGGGCGCTATTGATAGGCGCTGCGCTTGGCTTGGCAAAAAATCGCCTGCCGGCACCATTGCGTATCGAAACCAGCATGCAATTTAATGCGGCAATGATACTGCAGCCGGCACTACTACTTTTCGTTGCAAAACTTGGCCTGTTAGTGGGGTCGTCGTTACCGCAGATTGTCGCAACGGGATGGGCACTGGTGTTTCAGGAATTCGGGCATTTCGTCGGTACGATCCTGTTTGGCTTGCCGTTAGCGTTGCTATTGGGAATCAAGCGTGAAGCCATCGGTGCGACATTTTCCGTGGGGCGCGAACCTAGCCTTGCCATCATTGGCGAAAAGTACGGCATGGACTCTCCTGAGGGACGCGGCGTGCTGGCTGAATATCTGACCGGCACGGTATTCGGCGCGGTGTTCATTGCCATTTTTGCAGGTTTTATTGCCAGTCTAAATATCTTCGATCCGATCGCTTTGGCGATGGGATCCGGCGTTGGCTCTGGCAGCATGATGGCCGCCGCCTCTGGCGCGATCGCTGCGCAACAGACGCCGGAAATCGCTAAACAAGTCATGACGTTCGCAGCGGCCAGCAATCTCATTACAACCACTATCGGCACCTACTTCACGCTGTTTATCTCGTTGCCGATGGCGGTCTGGGGTTATCGCATCATGGAGCCGATTCTGGGCAGAAGATCTTCTTCAACGACGCAGCCGGAAGAAGCGAAAGTGGAACATGTCGTAAATCACAACGCTGCTTTAGGTCCGACAGGGATAATCTGCGCCTGGGTATTGTCGGCTGGTCTGGCAATGATTGGCGACTGGATCGCGCGCGGCAGCAATCCAATTGATTCGATTCCCGGGATGGTGATCGTCTTGATCGCGGTACTGGTCGGCGTGTTGCTGAACCACGCTACGGGCAAGAAAATCCCTGCAGTATGTTGGGTATCGTTGATAGCGATGGCTTTGACTTCCCCAATATGCCCATGGGCGGATCAGATCAATGTACTGACCGGGAAGATCAATTTCCTGGCCCTTATCACGCCAATGCTCACCTTCGCTGGCTTGTCGATCGCCAAGGATATTCCGGCATTCCGCCGACTGGGATGGAGAATCGTCGTCGTTTCGTTCGCCGCGAACGCGGGAACGTTCCTCGGCGCAACCTTAATTGCGCAGTTTTTCAAACATTAAAAACGCAAGAAAGCAAAATTTTGCGGACATGGTCCGCACAGTTACACGTTAGAAAGGTAAGTGATGTCTATTGATAAAAACCTGGTCGCCGAAATGACTAAATGGCGCCATACGTTACATGCATGCCCGGAGATGGCATTCGAGGAAGTGTCGACCGCCAGGTTAGTCGCAACGGTAATGCGCGCAAACGGCATTACGGTGCAGGAAGGCGTTGGCCGTACTGGCGTCGTCGGTACATTGACAAGAGGAGATGGGCCTAAGATTGGTTTGCGCGCCGATATGGATGCGCTGCCATTACTGGAAAAAAATGCGTTCGCGCATAAGTCCCAACATGACGGCAAGATGCATGCGTGTGGACATGACGGACACACCGCGATGCTACTCGGCGCTGCGGTCGCATTGAGTCAGAATAAGGAGTGGCAGGGTACGATCAATTTCATCTTTCAACCAGCAGAAGAGGCCGCTGGCGGTGGTCGCGCAATGGTTGAAGATGGCCTGTTTGAGCGATTCCCGTGCGACATGGTATTCGGTCTGCACAACTGGCCAGGACTGCCGTTAGGGCGCTTTGCGATCAACCATGGCCCGATGATGGCGTCCTTTGACACCTTCGAAATTCAGATTCAGGGTCAAGGCGGTCATGCGGCGATGCCAGAGAAATCCATCGACTCTCTCGTCTGCGCCAGTCATCTGGTGCTAGCGTTGCAAACCATCGTCAGCCGCCGCCTGCCGCCGCAAGAAACTGCAGTGGTCAGTGTCACGCAAATACACGGTGGAGAAGCCTGGAATGTCTTGCCCGATAACGCGATAATCAGAGGTACGGTGCGTTGCTTTTCAATGGTGACACAACGCCGTATCCATGAACTGCTGGTCGAACTCAGTGAAGGCACCGCCAAGACGCACGGCGCAACGGCAACTGTTGCATACAATTACGCGTATCCGGCGACCATCAACACCGCTGCCGAAACAGATATCGCGATTCTCGCGGCAACCGCAACCGTGGGCGAAGATAAAGTTAACTGGGACTGCGTTCCGTCAATGGCATCGGAAGATTTTGCTTTCATGTTGAATGCCAAACCCGGAGCGTATATCTGGATGGGTGTGGACCGCGATACATCGGTGCCTTTACACAACCCGCATTATGATTTCAATGACGATGCGTTGGCGATCGGCGCCGCATACTGGGTCGAACTGGTGCGCACTACGATGCGCGGATCTGCAGCGTAAATGTCAGCCATACCTTAATCGCTGCGTCGGAATTCTGTCCGCTTATTCCTGCCAAGCGTCTATCAAAGCTGCGAAACAAAAATGGGTTAGTGCCAATTACGGCGCTAACCCATTTTTGTTTTGGTGGTTCGGGCAGGGCACGTTAACTGCCGAAACACCTAAATAATTGATTTACATAGGTGTATCTGGGAATTTTTCTACTAACAGGCATTGTGGTAGCGTATTTGATAATTTAATACTTAATTGTTATTTTATCGAAAGTAGTACAAATACCAACCCATTCACAATCTGCGCTTGAGACTTAATTCGGTCTAAAATTAGTCCTCGCTCAAATTCAACCGAGGCCTGATCATTAAATTTTCCACTCAGGTAAAGCCCATCAGCTATCTCAAAAGTCACGCTGCCGAAATTATCAAAGACGTCACGGAAAATCGTGAGCCTATGCTGATTACACAAAATGGTGAAGCCAAGCTAGTCGTCATGGACGTGAAGAGCTTTGAAGAACAAGAAGAAACGCTGGCACTACTAAAAATACTGGCGCTCGGTAATCGTGAAATTGAACAAGGCAAGTATCGTGATGCTGAGGAGGTGTTTGCCGATTTGGACACGGCAGATCATTGAAGGGTTTCAGTGTCGTCGTACTAGATTCGGCAGAGCAGGGCCTGAAAGAACTCAGGACCTACATACTCAAAAACTTTTCTATAGACACCTGGCGCATTAGCTACGCCAATATAAAAGAAGCGATCCGGAATCTGCAAAATTTACCACAAACAGCTTTCATTCCAGAAGAGGTTGAGAAATTGAATCTCACCCAATACAGACAGATTTTGTCTGGAATGAATCGCATCATTTATGAAGTCCGGCAAGACGTCATTTATATTCATATCGTTGTCGACGCACGGCGCGATATGAGTGCGCTGCTGACGCGGAGATTATTGCGAATCAATTAAAAAGAATCGCAAATAGGCAACATCATCATTTTCACCAAAACCAGCAATTAAAAAATTAGGACACTACTCAGTGCTATGCGAGTTTGCGACAAATGCGTGGAGGCCAACGGAAATAGCAGGCTGAAATGAAAAAAGCAGCGCTACCAAAAGGTAGGGCTGCTTCATCAAGTACATCTAATTTGGTGGCCCGGGGCGGAATCGAACCACCGACACAAGGATTTTCAATCCTCTGCTCTACCGACTGAGCTACCAGGCCAAGGAGCGAGATTATAGCAAGATATTTTTAGTTCGCAACCCCCTTACGCAAATTTTTTTAAATTAAGTTTATTTATTAGTTTATTTCTTGGTCTGCTGGGCAATATTGGCCGGCTCGCGACAGATTCGAAGAAGTCTCCTGTAGTCGTTATAATGTTGCCATGAACGATATCAAATCACCTCAAAAACCGCTGTCAGGCGGCAGCAATGCTGATTCTGCGGCTGCGCAAAATACGCAAAATAATATTATTCATTACGATATTTGTATCGTTGGGAATGGTGCTGTCGGTAAAACGGCGGCATTGGGACTGGCGCAAGCTGGATTACGGGTTGTGTTGTTGGGAGCGCCGCCCTTATCTGATAGGAGCAATCGCAGCGCTGTGGATCAGTCTGCCTGGGATACGCGGGTTTATGCTTTGAACCATGTTGCGCGTGCGTTGTTGTCGTCGCTCAAAGTCTGGGATGCGTTGGATGACGCGCGCGTGACGGCGGTGGACAGTATGCAGGTCAAAGGCGGCGTCGCAGAGAATGCCGGTAGTGTGGGTTTTGATGCATTTAGTGCACGTACCGATGCGTTGGCATGGATAATTGAAGATCGCAATCTTAACCAGGCGCTGGATGCTGCCTTGAAATTTGCGCAGAATGTGCGCGTGATCAATGGTCGTGCACGGCAAATGGACATTTCTGCCGATATGGCAACTCTGCATTTAGAGGATGGCACTGTGTTGAAGTCAACACTGCTGATTGGTGCAGACGGAGCGCAATCTTGGGTACGTAATCAGTGCGATATCGGCATAGATTATCGTTCTTACTATCAACGTGCGATCGTGGCGAATTTTTCTACTGAGCGCCCGCATCACGGTATTGCGCATCAATGGTTTACAGAAAATGAAGGTATCGTCGCTTTGCTGCCATTGGCAGGGCAGCGCGTATCGCTGGTCTGGTCTGCGCCTAATGCGCTCGCTGACACGTTATTAAGCGAGTCTTTGACGCAATGTGCAGAGCGGCTGACCGCGTTGGCTGGTGGCGTTTTAGGCCAGTTACTACCATTGCAACCAGAGGCTGTACAAAGTTTCCCCTTATCCTTTATTCGCAGTCATGCCTTGGTTGCGCCTCGGGTTGCTTTAATTGGTGACGCTGCGCATGTGGTTCACCCTTTGGCAGGACATGGGATGAACCTCGGCTTTGGAGATGTAGCCGTTTTGATTAAAGTGTTAAGCGATGCAATGCGCGAACGGCAACGTGATTGTGGCGATGTCAAAGTGTTGGCGCGTTATGCGCGGGCACGGAAAGAAGAAATTGCCACAATGCAAATTGCGACCGATGGCTTGGCGCGCTTGTTTGACGCCGATCTTCCGCCAATCCCGGGGTTGAGGGCAGCACGGAACTTTGGATTGAACTTGCTGGATAAGTTGCCGGTCTTAAAGCGGAGGATGATTAGCCACGCTTTGGGACGATCATACGAGCAAATAAACGAAAAAAACTAATGGGAATAGGAATGTCAAAATTAAAAGTCGTATTACTAGCGGCGGTGCTGGGATTGTTCTCCACCGCTGTGATGGCGGAGACGCCACAAGAAACTGCCGTAAAAAAGCTGATAGAGCCGCGCTTGGGTGACGGTGCTAAAGTGGATCAGGTGACTAAGACGCCTTATTCCGGTTTGTACGAAGTGCGTATCGGCAACGATATTGTGTACACCGATGAGAAGGCGAAATACATATTTGTCGGACGTATTCTGGATTCGAAAAGCGCGCGCGATTTCACCAGAGAGCGTCTCGATGAAGTGAATAAAGTGAAATTTACAGATTTGCCGCTGGATTTGGCAATGAAGACAGTTAAAGGCAATGGCAAGCGTGTGATTGCTGTGTTTGAAGACCCAAATTGCGGCTATTGCAAAAAATTCCGTAAGACCGTCGAAGACATGGATAACATTACTGTTTACGTTTTCATGTACAACATTCTGGCACCTGACTCAGCGACCAAGTCCAAAGATATCTGGTGTAGTGCAGACAAAAACAAAGCCTGGAATGACTGGATGGCGAACGGTAAACTGCCTCCATCTTCGGCTGCTAGTTGTGTCTCGCCTAATGACAAAGTTTATGCGCTAGGCAAAAAGCTGAATGTCACCGGAACACCTACGATCATCTTCGCTGACGGTTCACGTATTCCTGGCTATGTCGATGTAAATACACTCGAAGAAAAACTGGCCACCATCAAGTAAAAAAGTGCTTAGTGTGACTCCACAAATTAATCGTTCGCATCAAATCGTCGGCATTTTATTGTCGGCAGGGCGTGGTCGACGTTTTGATGCGAGTGGCACCCAAAATAAATTGCTGCAGATTTTGCCGGATGGCGTAAGCGTCCTCGCGAAATCTGCGGCAATTTTGTCGTCAGCATTGCCAGTGTGTGTGGTTGCCCGGGAAGTGGTGCCAGAATTTATCTCCGAATGTGTAGCTTGCGAGATAGTGCAATGCATCGCTGCGGATCAAGGCATGGCAGCGTCGTTGGTGTGCGGATTACAACATGCTGCCACTGCTGCAGGCTGGGTGATTGCATTGGCTGACATGCCTTTTGTCAAAGAGACTACCGTACAATCATTGATCACAGCCTTGCAACAGGGAGCAGACATTGCGGTGCCAACTTACAACGGGCGGCGCGGCAATCCAGTCGGGTTCAGTCGCCACCATCTGGCGCGGTTATTACAACTTCAAGGGGATCAAGGTGCGCGCAGTTTGTTGCGTGAATTTCCTGTAGTGGAAGTGAGGGTAAATGATATTGGCATCTTGCTGGATATCGATACCGTCTCTGATTTACCACAGTCCTAGCCTTTAGCTTGTTTTTTGAGTAATCCACATCACGACAATTCACCACAACGCTAGCAGTTTGTGACGATCTGGTTACACTATCGCCTTTTACGCCGCCATCCATACTCATGAATCCACATTTTTTGAATCAACGTCTCATCCGTATTTTGGGCTATGTCGGTCTGATTCCCTTCGTTTTATTGACGATGGCCTGTTGGCTGGGCAGCCCTGATTGGGTCAGCGAGTTTATTCATGGCGAGATGGCGTATGGTGTAGCCGCCTTGTCGTTTTTGGGTGGGATTCATTGGGGCGCGATGGTCTTGCGCTCTGACTTGTCTGCTGAGCGCACGAGAAAGGCGCTGATCTGGGGTGTGATGCCTACCGTTATTGCCTGGTGTTCAACATTGTTTTTTGCTTATGGATTCCCATTGTTGATGCTTGGTTTTGTCGCCGCGTACCAAGTCGATAAGCGCTTGTTTGTCTGGTACGGCTTACCTACATGGTTTACCGAATTGCGCTACCGTTTAACCTGCATTTCTGTTGGTGCAATGGTCTTGTCCATGATTGCTGCTGTTGTGAGAGGAAATTTCAATGCCTAAATCTATATCTAAAAAAGCGCTTGCCAAACGCATCCCATCTACTCGCATTGCACCCATGAGCATGCCTAAAGAAGAAAGCCATCACTACAGCATCATTGCAGCTGATCCAGCTGCGCATTTATTTGCGGTCACCCTGGTGATAGACGCGCCAGCCGCAGTAGGACAAATCGTCGCCTTGCCGGCCTGGATACCCGGCAGTTACATGATTCGAGAATTTGCGCGGAATATCGTGCAAATCCGGGCAGTGTGCAATGGTCATGCGATTGCATTAAAAAAACTCGACAAGCATTCCTGGCAAGCCGCACCATGCGACGGCCCTTTGACATTGCATTATCAAGTGTATGCATGGGATCTGTCGGTGCGTGCCGCCCATTTGGATCAGACGCATGCGTTCTTTAATGGCACCAGTGTCTTTTTGCGCGTAGTAGGACAAGAAAATGTGCCGCATGTTGTTGATATTCAGCGTCCGCAAGGCGAGGCCTATGATGCATGGCGTATTGCTACGGCATTGCCAACATTGAAGGCAAAGCGCGCCGGTTTTGGTACTTACGTCGCCAGCAACTATGACGAGTTGATTGATCATCCGGTTGAGATCGGCACCTTCCAGTTAGCCAGCTTTAAGGCGCATGGCGTACCGCATGAAGTCGCCATCACTGGCAATGTGCCGAATCTGGATTTGCCGCGACTATGCGAAGATCTGAAGAAAATTTGTGAAACGCAGATTGCATTTTTTGAGCCAGCAGGCAGTAAGTTTGCCAAGCAAGCGCCGATGCAAGGTTATTTATTTATGACACTGGCCGTCGGTGATGGTTATGGTGGCCTGGAGCATCGTGCCTCAACTGCATTGATTTGCGCCCGCGCTGATTTGCCGGTAAAAGGGCAGAAAGAAATCACTGATGGCTATCGCAAATTCCTCGGTCTTTGTAGTCATGAATATTTCCATACCTGGAATGTTAAGCGGATTAAGCCAGCGAACTTCGCACCGTACGATTTGCAGGTCGAAAATTACACACCGTTGCTGTGGTTGTTTGAAGGCTTCACCAGCTATTACGATGATTTGATGTTGTTCCGTAGTGGCTTGATCAGCCAGGATGATTATTTGGCATTGGTGACGCAAGTTGTTAATGGCGTATTGCTGGGTAGCGGCCGCCGCAAACAAAGCGTCGCAGAATCGAGTTTTGACGCTTGGACTAAGTATTATCGTCAAGATGAAAATGCACCGAATTCCATCATCAGCTATTACACCAAAGGTTCGCTGATCGCATTGGCGCTCGACTTGACGATACGGTCGGAAACCAAAAATAAAAAATCGCTGGATGACGTGATGCGTGCTTTATGGCGCGAATATGGCCGTGATTTTTATGCAGGCACTGCAGTCAGTGGTCGCGGTATCAGCGAAGCAGCGGTCGAGGCACTGTTTGACAGTGTCACAGGACTTAAATTGAAGCGCTTCTTTGATCGATATGTGCGTGGCACAGAAGACTTGCCACTAGCACGTCTGCTAACGCCGTTGGGCGTTACGCTGGCAGATCAACGCAAAGAAGCCAAGCCAAGTCTAGGCGCGCGCACCAGTATGGCTGGTGGCGACTGTAAAGTAACCAACGTGTATGAAGGCGGTGCTGCGCATCGTGCCGGACTATCGGCAGGCGATGTCTTGGCGGCACTCGACGGCATTCGCGTGACCAATAATCTGGACGTTATTTTGAAGCGCTATCGTGTGGGTGATAGCGTCACCATTCATGCCTTCCGCCGTGATGAGTTGCTGACTTTTAGCGTGAAATTGTTGGCTGATACAACGCCACAATTGAAGCTGGAAGCAGAGGCAAAACCTGCTGCTGCAGTTTCACAACGTACAGCATGGTTGGATGGTCGTGGTAATCGCTGATCTGCGCCGTTAAGAATTTCATCGTCCTCGCGAAAGTGAGGATGATGATTATGGTTGCAGGTTAGGTTTCTGACTTTAGGCCAGACCAGCGTGGCGTCAGCGTATGTGGGACCGCATACAGATCAAGTACGCGACCGATGGTGTGATCTATCATTTCTTCTATGCTTTGCGGGCGATGATAAAAGCCGGGCAGCGGTGGGAAAATAATCCCGCCCATTTCGGTCACACTAGTCATGTTGCGCAAATGCGCCAGATTGAACGGCGTTTCGCGCACCATAAGCACCAATCGACGACGTTCTTTGAGAACCACATCAGCAGCACGCGCAATCAAATTATCGGATAAGCCGTTCGCCACCGATGCCAATGTTTTCATTGAACACGGCGCAACTATCATGCCGTCCGATTGAAACGATCCGCTCGCAATAGATGCGCCAACATCGCGTACGTTATGCACAACATCGGCTAGCGCTTCCACATCTTTGCGCCGCATATCCAGTTCTTGATGCAAATTCAGTACGCCAGCATCGGAAATCATCAAGTGCGATTCAATCTCCGGCAAGTCACGCAAAATCTGTAATAAGCGCACACCATAAGCAACACCCGTCGCGCCAGTGATCGCGATGATTAAGCGACGAGGGTGATGACTTAATAGAGACATTAAGATTGTGGCGTCAAAACAGCTTTTAATTCGCCCGATTTATCCATCTCATCCATGATGTCGGAGCCGCCGATAAATTCACCGTTGACATACAGTTGTGGAATGGTCGGCCAGTTGGAGTAATCTTTAATCCCTTGGCGTACTTCCGGGTCGTCCAGCACATTAATGGTGGCAATATTTTGCGCACCATTGGCTTTTAGCAACTGAATTGCCTTGCTAGAAAAGCCACATTGTGGGAATTGGGCAGTGCCTTTCATGAATAAAACAACAGAATTATTTGTCACTGTCTCTTTGATCCACGTTTGTACGTCACTCATAGCTTTACCTTTGCCTTAATGATTTAGTGGACTTACGAAAACTGCCCCAGCAGCGTTATGCCTACTTGCCGTACGGCCTGCGTACGACGGGTTGCAAACTCGTTGCCGGGACACCTGCATAAGTCCTGATTTGGAATATCGCCATTATAGCGCTTTTGACGATCAGGCGAAGTTCATGTACAATCACAGGTTCCCCAGATTTCCGCTTAAGTTTTTATTAACTTGGCTAGATATAAGCTGTTAATTCAAGTGTTGATTTGGCAAGAAAAATTTATTCAATCATTTCGATGAGGTTTCATATGTACGCGGTCATAAAAACCGGTGGCAAACAATATAAAGTTGTAGCCGGCGAAAAACTTAAAATAGAACAGATACCTGCAGACATTGGCACCGAACTCACAATTGATCAAGTGCTCGCAGTGGGCGCTGGTGACACCATTAAATTTGGTGCACCATTGGTCGAAGGTGCTACGGTGTCGGTTAAGGTATTGGCGCAAGGTCGCCACGATAAAGTCAAGATCTTCAAAATGCGTCGTCGTAAGCATTATCAGAAGCATCAAGGCCATCGTCAAAATTACACCGAAATTCAAATCGTTTCGATCAACGGTTAATTCCGTTTCGACTTAACCAGGAGCTAATAAAATGGCACACAAAAAAGGCGGCGGCACCACGCGCAACGGCCGTGACTCAGAGTCAAAACGACTCGGCGTTAAAGTTTACGGCGGTCAAGTTATCAATGCTGGCGGCATCATCATTCGCCAACGTGGTACTAAGACACATCCAGGCGTTAACGTCGGCATGGGCAAAGATCACACTTTGTTCGCGTTGATCGACGGTAAAGTGCAATTCGTTACAAAAGGCGCGTTAAACCGTAGCTACGTTACAGTTGTAGCGGCTTAAGTTTTACTTTCGCTGATAAAAAGGCTCTGCCATAGGTAGAGCCTTTTTAGTTTCTGCTGGACGCCTTGATAAAGTTACGACGCAACGCACTATCACTTCTGTGATGCTCATCGTACTTTCGTACGGTTGCGCTTTTTGAAACGATAAGTGCGCATGTTCAGCGTTAGCTGAGGCTACGGTTTCTCAAGGCGTCTGAAATACCGAGATGATGCAGAAAATCGCCAAATTCGGTAGAGTACCCAAAAATATGCAGTACAGAATCTAATCTCCAACCTCAAAGGATCTTCGAATGAAGTTTATAGATGAAGCAAAAATCGAAGTCATTGCCGGTGACGGTGGTAATGGGGTTGCGAGTTTTTTGCGTGAAAAATTCCGCCCATTTGGTGGCCCTGACGGTGGTGATGGCGGTAAAGGCGGTAGCATTTGGGCTGTCGCTGATCGCAATATCAACACCTTGGTCGACTTTCGCTTTTCAAAAATGCATCGCGCTGGCCGCGGTGAAAACGGTCGCGGTTCGGATTGTTATGGCAAAGGTGCTGACGATATCAAATTGCGCATGCCGGTTGGCACGCTGATTGTTGATATCAACACTGGTGAATCGATTGCCGATTTAACCGAACATGGTCAAGAAGTGTTGTTGGCTAAAGGCGGCGAAGGCGGCTGGGGCAATATTCACTTTAAAACGTCAACCAATCGCGCTCCACGTCAAAAATCTGACGGTAAAGAAGGCGAACGTCGCGAATTGCGTCTAGAGCTAAAAGTGTTGGCAGATGTTGGCTTGTTGGGTATGCCCAATGCCGGCAAATCGACCTTTATCACGGCAGTTTCTAACGCCAGACCGAAAATTGCGGATTATCCGTTTACCACTTTGCATCCTAATCTGGGTGTGGTGCGTGTTAGTCATGAAAAAAGCTTCGTCATCGCCGATATCCCGGGTTTGATCGAAGGCGCGGCGGACGGTGTTGGTTTGGGCGTGCAGTTTCTTAAGCATCTCCAGCGTACCGGTTTGTTGTTACATATCGTTGATTTGGCACCGTTTGAAGACAGCGCCGATCCGGTCAAGGAAGCGAAGGCTATTGTCAAAGAATTACAAAAATACGATCAATCGTTATTCGATAAACCGCGGTGGTTGGTGTTGAATAAGATCGACGTCATTCCTGAAGATGAGCGTGCGAAGCGCGTCAAAGCTTTTGTAAAAGGCTTTGGCTGGAAAGGCCCGGTATTTGAAATATCGGCGCTCAATCACGTTGGCTGCCCAGAACTCGTGAATGAGATTTACAAATATATAGAATCAAAACGTCAACAAGAACATCGCGCTGAAGAAACACAGATGACAGAGGAAGCACAAGGTATCTTGTCGATTGATCCGGATGACCCACGTTTTAAGATTATTGATTAATGCGATATTGATTAATGCGTTATTGATTGAGGCGTTATCGATTAAAATATTTGTGTAGCGTGTTTATACGTTTAAAAAAGTCGTAAAAAGACGCATCGACCGATGTAGTCAGAGTAAATTAACCACTCTGACTACATCGGTTTTTTAATGTGCCATCCATTGAAATTAAAATATGCAATCCGTCATTCAAAAAGCAAAACGTATCATTATTAAAGTTGGCTCATCGCTGGTGACCAACGATGGCAAAGGCTTGGATAATGACGCCATCAGCAAATGGGCGACACAGATCGCCGCATTGCGGGCTATGGGTAAAGAGGTCGTGCTGGTCAGTTCAGGCGCAGTCGCCGAAGGAATGCAACGTCTTGGTTTTGACAAGCGCCCGACCAGCATCGATGAACTGCAAGCCTGCGCTGCAGTAGGGCAGATGGGTCTGGCACAAATTTACGAAACCAGTTTTCGTCAGCATGACGTGCATACTGCGCAGGTATTACTTACGCATGCGGATTTGGCCGATAGGGAGCGCTATCTGAATGCGCGTTCTACTCTGTTCACGTTATTGCGTTTTGGTGTGATCCCTATCATCAATGAAAACGACACCGTGGTCACCGATGAAATCAAATTCGGTGACAACGATACCTTGGGTGCATTGGTTGCCAATTTGATTGATGCACAGGCGTTGATTATTTTGACGGATCAAAAAGGTTTATTTACCGCTGATCCGCGCAAAGACCCTGATGCAAAATTTGTGCATCAGGCACAAGCGGGTGATCCGACTTTGGAAGTGATGGCGGGTGACGCTGGGACTGGTATAGGTCGTGGCGGTATGTACACCAAAATTCTCGCAGCCAAACGCGCAGCAACTTCAGGCGCGCACACGGTGATTGCCTGGGGGCGTGAAGAAAATGTGTTGTTGCGTCTGGCTGATGGTGAAGCGATTGGTACGCAACTTACCGCGCAAACAGGGCAGTTGACCGCGCGTAAGCAATGGATGGCAGATCACTTGAAAACGGCAGGCAAGGTGGTACTGGATGCGGGCGCTGTGCAAAAATTGCGGCAAGAAGGCAAGTCACTGTTGCCGATCGGTGTAACTGCCGTGTCCGGCGAGTTTGGTCGCGGTGATGTCGTCACTTGTGTCGATAGTGATGGTCATGCTATCGCTCGCGGCATCAGCAATTACACCAGCGCAGAAACGCGTTTGATCATGCGTCATCCATCGAGTGAGATTCAAGCTATTCTGGGTTTTCTAGAAAAATCAGAATTGATTCATCGCGACAATATGGTTTTGTTGTGATATTTAGCTTCACAAGATTCGCATGTGACTGAAATACGGGAAACAAGAATGCAGTGGGCGAAAATCACGCCTCACTGCATTTTTTTTTCGATTTTTTTAGCGTGTGATTTTTTTGTCTTATACCTGTCTGGTAAATCTCTTAT
Source organism: Glaciimonas soli (assembly GCF_009497155.1). Lineage (GTDB taxonomy): Bacteria > Pseudomonadota > Gammaproteobacteria > Burkholderiales > Burkholderiaceae_D > Glaciimonas > Glaciimonas soli. Next base: position 168,578 of record NZ_WINI01000008.1, on the reverse strand, counting down.
TACGTCCAACGGCCGGGAAATGACCTGAGCTCGTATCTTCAAGTAACTCCGAAATCGGCTTCACAATCACTTCATTTAAGTGCTGATTTTTTAGCCATATTATCTCTAGCCCCATACCGAGTATTGCTGCAGCTAAATTGACACAGCCATTTCCTAGTGGAAACATCGCGTCGGCGTGCGCATTCCTTGCAGCCTTCGTAAAGATGGCGGTCGCTTTTTCTCCAAAACTACATACTGAGACATTCATGACTATTAATATTGGCAATACAGCTTTCATGCTGCTCTGCTCGAGCCTGGTGATGCTGATGACCCCCGGGTTGGCATTCTTTTATGGCGGATTGGTGGGGCGCAAGAATGTGCTAGCCATCATGATGCAGAGCTTTATTTCATTAGGGTGGACTACGGTACTGTGGTTTGCTTTCGGTTATTCGATGTGCTTCGGCCCTAGTTGGCATGGCATTATTGGAGATCCTACTTACTACGCATTTTTACGTGGGATTACTTTGAGCAGCATGTATACCGGGAACGACGCCGGGATTCCGCAGATCGTGCATGTTGCCTACCAGATGATGTTTGCCATCATTACGCCAGCGTTGATCACTGGCGCATTCGCTAACCGCGTGACCTTTAAATCATACTTCCTGTTTTTGACCGGTTGGTTGATTTTTGTTTACTTCCCGTTTGTCCACATGGTGTGGAGCCCAGACGGCTTGTTTGCGAAAATGGGCGTACTGGATTATGCCGGCGGTATCGTGGTGCACAATACGGCTGGTTTTGCCGCTTTGGCTTCAGTGCTGTACGTTGGCCGTCGCCAAAAAGTCGAACTTAAACCACACAATGTGCCATTGATTGCACTGGGATCGGGGCTGCTCTGGTTCGGTTGGTACGGCTTCAATGCCGGTTCAGAATTCCGTGTCGATGCGGTGACCGCGTCAGCTTTTCTTAATACCGACATTGCTGCGTCTTTTGGTGCGGTTACCTGGCTATTTATTGAGTGGTTCTATCATAAGAAGCCTAAATTTGTCGGCCTGTTGACTGGTGGTGTGGCAGGTCTCGCCACTATTACGCCAGCGGCTGGCTACGTCTCTCTGGGCGATGCTGCGCTGATTGGTATTCTTGCCGGACTGATTTGCTTTTACGCAGTGGCGCTTAAAAACCGCCTGGGTTGGGATGATGCATTGGACGTCTGGGGTGTGCATGGTGTCGGTGGTTTGATCGGTACTATTTTCCTCGGCGTGTTTGCATCGAAAGCATGGAACGCTGGTGGCGCTGATGGACTGTTGTTAGGTAATACGACCTTCTTTTTTAATCAATGTCTGGCGGTCATCATCTCCGGTATCTGGGCGTTTGTTTTTACCTACGGTATGTTGTGGCTGATCAATCTGTTTACGCCAGTGCGTGTCAATCCAGATCACGAAGATCGTATGGACGAGCAGTTCCATGGCGAAGACGCCTATGAGGCGGCGTATGTTTAAGGTGTAAATGAAACCCCGTTCAACGGGGCTCTATTGAAAATAAAATGCCACAGAGATTTCTCTCTGTGGCATTTTTGTTTGATGAGATGTTGAAGCGAGTGAGAAGGTGATTGCGTTCACGCACCCGCTCGTTATACCCAATGTGTCATCAATAAACGCTTTCTAGTTTGAACGGCTGATGATTGCGTATCCGTTGGGCCATGTCTGCTGCTTTGCCGACGATGCTATTGTTTTGACAGAAATAATCTTTGGCCAAGGTGTTTTGCGGCAAATATTGAATTTCATTCGTAATTCGCTTCCATTGGTCGCGGGAGTGTTTCCAGCTTCCATCATCTTGACCAATTGCATAGGTCTTCATTTCAAAGGTTTCGCAGCGAATACCTTGATATTTGATGTTGTTCACACCGCCTGGGCTCTTGACGTTGATGGTGTAGCGAATTACGCCATCGCTGCCAACGACAATTGATGTCGGATCGATGTATGGCTTCATTTTAAAAGTCGGGCCAGCATCAAATTCGACTAAATTTTCTGGCTTGGGCGCGACAGGAAATTGTGTAGTCAGTTCTTTCCAGACTTTGCTGTCGGCATCATCATCGTCCGGAAAATCAGGTGGATCGGTAGCATGCGCGGCGGAGCAAAGTAATAACAAACTACCGCAAATGACTTTGATCAATTTAAGAGAGGGCGTGCTAAGAGACAAAAGTTACTCCTTCTTATTGCATGAAATATGGTTGCTTGAATCCAGCGGAACATCCGTTCCGGCAGCAATGTCTAAAGTTTTTCCCGGGAGATTTTGCGGCTCACTCGCGTGATGCTGTGCTGGCGGAATTGAACGTGCAGCAGCAGGTCGCGCCAAAAAGCGTGACAGTTCTTGCAAAGCCCGTTGATACACATCGCGTTTGAATTCGATTACTACGTCTAAAGGTACCCAATAGTCGTGCCAACGCCAGGCATCAAATTCCGGATGCGCAGTCAGACGCAGATTGACATCGCAATCACGGCCAGTCATGCGCAACAAAAACCAGATTTGCTTTTGACCGCGATAATGGCCACGAATATCGCGTTTGATGAAATGATCTGGCACTTCATAGCGCAACCAGTCGCGGGTGCGACCAATAATTTTGACGTGCTCCGCAGTCAAGCCGATTTCTTCCTCAAGCTCGCGATACATTGCCTGCTCCGGCGTTTCACCGTATTTAATCCCACCCTGCGGGAATTGCCATGAATGTTCGCGCACACGCTTGCCCCACCAGACTTCATTCTGGGTGTTGAGCAAGATGATGCCGACGTTAGGCCTAAAGCCTTCACGGTCCAGCATGTTTTACCTCAAAACTTTCTGCGGCTAAGCAGTACTCATGCCATCTGATCACTGATTGATTACCTGCTTGTGGGCGAAGTTTTTAACAAATCGCCTACAAATCGTCCAAATCAAGCATATTTCTCACGCAAACATCAATCAAATGGTCAAAGAGGGGGTGCATCAGCCAGCTAATCCTTTAAAATTGAGTTGATTATAACCCTCTCTTTTTAAAAAGAATTCACAGTTATGCGCGCCTCCCGTTTTTTTGTTTCAACACTTAAAGAAGCACCATCCGATGCCGAAATCGCCAGTCACAAATTGATGATGCGTGCAGGGATGATCAAACGCCTTGGTTCTGGTATTTATTCTTACATGCCGATGGGTTTGAAAATTATTCGCAAAGTCGAAAATATTGTCAGAGAAGAAATGAATCGCTCTGGCGCGGTTGAATTATTGATGCCAGTCGTACAACCTGCAGAACTGTGGCAAGAAACTGGTCGTTGGGACAAAATGGGCGATGAGCTCATGCGCGTCAAAGATCGTCATGGACGCGACTATGCGATTCAGCCAACTTCCGAAGAAGTGATCACTGACATCGCCAGATCGGAATTGCGTTCATATCGTAAATTGCCCGTCAATTTTTATCACATCCAAACCAAATTCCGCGATGAGCGCCGGCCACGTTTTGGTCTGATGCGCGGTCGCGAATTTACGATGAAAGATGCATACTCGTTCGACCGAGATGTGGATGGTTTGAAAAAATCTTACCAAATAATGTATGACGCTTATGTGCGTATTTTTGCCCGCTTTGGTTTGCAATTTCGTGCCGTAGCTGCTGACAACGGCGCTATCGGCGGTAGCGGTTCGCATGAATTCCATGTGATCGCTTCGACCGGCGAAGATGCCATCGTGTATTGCCCAGACTCTGATTACGCTGCCAATATGGAAGCGGCCGAAGCACTGCCATTGGATGCGACCCGCGCTGCGCCGACGCAAACCATGACCAAAACGGCGACGCCAGGCAAAGCTAAATGTGAAGCCGTGGCTGAATTGCTGAATATTCCGCTATCAACGACGATCAAATCGATAGTCTTGACGGTAGAAAAAGCTGCGACAGAAAAAGAAGCAGCGTCCAAGCAAGTCTGGTTATTGATGCTGCGCGGCGATCACGTGTTGAACGAAGTCAAAGTCAGCAAGATTCCAGGTTTAGCCGGATATCGTTTCTCGACTGAAGAAGAGATTGTCGAATACTTTGGCACGCTTCCAGGTTATCTGGGACCAATCAATACTAAAAAGCCTATCAATGTTGTGGCAGACCGTACTGTCGCCAATATGCATGATTTCGTCACTGGCGCGAACGAAGCGGATTATCACTTAACTGGTGTTAATTGGGGACGTGATTTGCCAGAGCCGACGGTGGTTGATCTGCGAAATGTGGTTGAAGGCGATCCATCGCCGGATGGTAAAGGCGTGCTGGCGATTCAGCGCGGAATTGAGGTTGGCCATGTATTCCAGCTTGGTACTGCCTATTCAGAAGCAATGAATGCCACTTTCCTGGATGAAAATGGTAAGCCGCAGCCTTTGCAAATGGGCTGTTATGGCATCGGCATCACCCGTATCTTGGGCGCTGCGATTGAGCAGAATTTCGACGATAAAGGCATCATCTGGCCAAGCGCCATTGCACCGTTTGAAGTTGTACTGTGCCCGATGGGCTATGACCGTAGCGAAGCAGTCAAATCAGAGACTGACAAGCTTTATGCGGAGCTGCAGGCGGCTGGCGTGGATGTGATTCTGGATGACAGAGGTGAACGTCCAGGTGCGATGTTTGCTGACTGGGAATTGATCGGCGTGCCGCATCGTGTGGTGATTGGTGATCGCGGACTGAAGGACGGGCAGTTGGAGTATCAAGGTCGTCGGGATACTGAGGCAACGTCAGTACCTTTGGCTGAGATAGCGAGTTTTGTGAAAGCGCGCCTGGCTGCCCAGTAGCCAGTCCAGTTTCGTTGCTTTCTATCCGAAAACCTTAAAAGGCAAAAAAGAATGCGCAAATACTGCGCATTTTTTGATACTCTTCGGAAACTAAAATAAAAAAAATCTTATTTGTTCCCGGGGAGTTTGCATTGCTGTTTCGCCGTCCTTCTGTCTTTATAGTTCTTACTTTCCTTTTTGTCACCAGTCTTGCTCAGGCTGGTAATCAAAAAGAAGAAGCAATGGCCGATTCGGTGCGTTTGGCGCTGTCACGCGCAATTAATGACGACAGCCCACCCAAGCCACAATTTGCAGATATGGATCAGCGCATTGCCTATCTTAATTGGTTGGGCGAGATGTCGGAACGTTTGAAAAAGAAATTGCCGAATTCGCAAATGCGCATTGAATTCCTTGAAACCACCTGGTATGAAGCAAAGCGCGCTGGTCTGGATCCGGCAATGGTGCTGGGCTTGATTCAAGTCGAGTCAGCTTTTCGCAAATACGCGATGTCCAATGTCAGCGCCCAGGGTTATATGCAAGTGATGCCTTTTTGGACGCACGTGATTGGCGATGCCGATCGCAGCAAACTTTTTAACATGCAAACCAATTTGCGCTATGGCTGCTCGATTTTGCGCATGTATGTGGATATGGAAAAAGGTAATTTGTATCTTGCGCTCGGCCGTTATAACGGCAGTCGCGGGCGCCCTGAATATCCGAATGCGGTGTTGGCCGCATGGAAGCGGTGGGAGTTTACTGATGGGGGAGTGATACGCACTTCTTCTTCGCGCTAGTCTTAGAATTTACGCAAAATCGCCCTAGCGGCGTTGTAGTTGTACTGTCTGCGTACGGCACGCGTTGCCGGATCAGGTTTGGGTAAGTCCTGTCGATAATCGCACCTACAAAAACGCCCGCGCGATGCGGGCGTTTTTGTTTGGCCTTTAGGCCAAGCTAGGCCTATCTAATCTTGCAATTTATCGTGCAATTGCTAGCTAAGTTGCTAGATTAAACGTTGCTCAGATGTGCAGAAATGAGTTTAGTCATTTCGAACATGGTTACTTCTTTTTTGCCGTCGAACACAGCTTTCAGCTTTTCATCCGCAAGGATGTTACGTTTGTTTGCTGGATTTTGCAGATCATGCTTTTTGATGTATTCCCACACTTTTTTAGTCACTTCAGTGCGTGGCAATGGTGCAGCGCCAACTACAGCAGCCAGAGTAGCTGATGGCTTCATTTCTTTCATGAATGCTGCGTTTGGCTTACGTGCTACAACGCCAGTTGCAGTTATTTTTTTAGGTGCTGCTTTTGGTGCAGATTTAGTTGGAGTCTTTGCTGGTGCGGCTGCTTTCTTTGCCGCTGGTTTTTTTGCTGCTGTGGCCATCTTTGAGCCTCCTGAACGAAAAATATGATGAATAAAGGTGTGAAGAGATGCGTCAATTACGCACCGCTCATAGTGGTGGGGTTTTCCCAGAGGCGCAAGTGTTTTTTGTGTGTTTTTAGCGGATTTCTTACGGAAGACACCCATAGAGCATCGCGCTAACAAAAATATGCTGCGCTAGAGAGGGGATGTGGGCGGCAATTTCATTAATAAATTAGCCATATTGGGATTTGCAGCAGAGGAGGGAGATGTAATGCGGGTACTGATAAAAAGCCAACTAAATCAAGTGTTTAATGCATTGAGTGGCATTGAGTGCGGCAAATCGCACTCAATGCTGAAATTGCATAAATCGTTTACATCCCCGGCATCATGCCTTTCATACTGCGCATCATCTTCATCATGCCGCCGCCTTTGAGTTTTTTCATCATGCTTTGCATTTGATCAAATTGCGACAACATGCGATTCACTTCTTGCACCTGCACTCCGGCACCAGTAGCGATGCGGCGTTTGCGCGAGGCTTTGATCAACTCTGGTTTTGCCCGCTCTTGCGCTGTCATGGAATTGATCATGCCTTCCATTCGACGTACTGATTTTTCCGCTTGATCCATGTTGGCACCGCCAGCAGCTTGTTGAAATTGTGCCGGCAACTTGTCCATCAGGCCCGACATACCGCCCATTTTTTTCATTTGACCAAGTTGCGCTTTAAAGTCGTTTAAATCAAATTTTCCGCCAACTTTGATTTTATCTGCCAGATTTTTGGCGGCAGCAACGTCAACGCCTTTTTTTGCTTCTTCCACCAATGCCAGAATATCGCCCATACCAAGGATGCGGCTGGCCATGCGGGTGGCATCAAACGCTTCCAGACCATCGAGTTTTTCGGCAACACCGGCAAACTTAATGGGTTTGCCTGTGATGTGGCGAACAGACAAAGCCGCACCGCCGCGGGCATCGCCGTCCAGTTTAGTCAGCACAATACCTGTTAATGGCAGTGCATCACTAAAGGCTTTGGCGGTGTTAATCGCATCCTGCCCCAGCATGGCATCGACGACAAACAAGGTTTCAATCGGTTTGACGGCAGCATGTACGGCGCTGATTTCCTGCATCATCGCTTCGTCGATACCAAGACGGCCCGCGGTGTCGATAATCAGTACATCGTGGAAGTGGCGTTTGGCATAATCGAGTGCGGCTAAAGCGATATCAACTGGCTTATCAGTAGCCAAACTTGGGAAAAAATCAGCGCCGACTTGCTCGGTAACGCTCTTCAATTGCGCAATCGCAGCCGGGCGATAGACGTCCGCAGAAACAGTGAGTACCTTTTTCTTTTTTTGTTCGCGTAGATATTTTGCTAATTTTCCGACTGTGGTGGTTTTACCTGCACCTTGCAAGCCAGCCATCAAAATAATCGCGGGCGGTTGCTGAGCAAAACTTAACTGCGATGCCTCCGGCCCAAGATCGGCGCCCATTAATGAGGCTAATTCGCGCTGAACTACGCCGACCAAAGCTTGACCAGGTGTCAACGAAGCAATCACCTCTTCGCCCAGGGCTTTTTGTTTGACGTTGGCGATAAATTCACGCACAGCGGGCAGAGCGACGTCGGCTTCTAACAGTGCCAAGCGCACTTCGCGCAGCATTTCAGCGGTATTGGCTTCAGTCAAACGCGCTTCGCCGCGCATGGTTTTAACGACTTTAGCGAGGCGTTGGGTGAGATTGTCGAGCATAGGTAATCTTATCTTCAGGGTAGATGCTAAATAAGTGCAAAATGCGTAACAGCAGAACCCTCTATTTTACCCGATACCGCGCAATGACAGAGCAGCGATGCTCTCCGGGCCGCCGAATACGTTAATTAAACGCAATTCGTCGTTCCCGCAAACACGGGAAGCCATGTTGCGTTCCTAACTTGGATCGCCGTTTCCGCGAGGAGGGCGGATTTCGTGATTTCGGCGATGGACCACCCTGATGGCGAGGCATTGTGTATGGCTTGCCGTGCACCTACTTTTTTTACAGCGGAAGCGCGCACATGTTGTAAACTTAGCCGATGCAAACTTATTTCTTCATTCTGGCTGCGTTGTTATATCTAGGCTGTGTTTTTTTACCAGCGAATAATCGCAAGACCATTGCCGTCGTTGTTGCTATCGCATGGTTGCTGCATGGCGGCAGCTTGTGGGCCGATGTCATCGGGCCTGGAGAGTTGCGGGTCGGGTTTTCGATGATGTTGTCAGCGACCTTGTGGGTATCTGTAGCCGCATATTGGTTAGAAAATCGCAATTACACGCTCGACGGTTTGCGGGTGTTGGTGTTGCCGATAGCTGCCGTGACGGTGATTCTGCCATTGCTTTTCCCCGGTAATATGGTGCCTCTGGACGGCAAGTCGCCGGTGTTTCTCTGGCATATCGTCATTTCCATTTTGGCTTATAGCACGCTGACGATTGCGGCGTTTCACGCGGTGTTGATGGTGCTGCAGGAGTCGCACTTGCACGGAAAATCGTATTCCCGGCAACATAATCAAGGGGCAAAGGCAAGTTGGCTTGCGGCGACCTTGAATCGTTTGCCGGCGTTATTGACGATGGAAAAATTATTATTCCGCTTGATCGCTTTTGGCTTTTTTTTGCTAACTTTGACGGTATTATCCGGCGTGGTGTTTTCGGAAGAGTTATTTGGTAAAGCATTTAAATGGGATCACAAAACCATTTTCACCATGCTTTCATGGGCTTTGTTTGGTTTGTTGCTAGCCGGACGTAAATGGCAAGGCTGGCGTGGTCGCACCGCGCTGAGCTTTACGTTGATTGGATTTGCTGTTTTGCTACTGGCTTATGTCGGCAGTCGTTTTGTGCTGGAAGTTATATTACATCGGGTGATTGCATGAAATTTGTTATTTTACTGATTATTGTGTTGGCCGTATTGGTGTGGTTTCAGCGCTTGAAGAAAAATTTGGTTGAGAGAGCCAGGCAAGCTACGCAAGCAGCCGAGCAATATCGCCGCAATGCTGAGGCTGCAGCGGCAGCTAACAGCAGCGGTGCAACAGGCCAAGCGTCCGTCGGCGGAGCGTCGCCGCAAGTCGAAACGATGGTCGCGTGCGCCCATTGCGGACTGCATTTCCCAGCATCGGAAGCCGTCACTGATCATTCGGGAGCGATTTTTTGCAGCGAAGAACATCGACGTTTACAGGTGGCGGAGCGTACTCGCGCACCTTGATATCTCGCACTAATTGGTCCGAAACTTACGTAATCAGCCCCCTCATTCGCTATGGATGAGGGGGCTATCTACATAAATCTACTATTCTGGAAAAGCACTATGCCAACAGGCCTGCAAACATTGCCTGCCGCTACGATTTTGTCTGATGGTGATAAGCCCGATACTTTCTGGCGCACCTTGCAAATTTTTAACGCCACGCGGATCGTGGTGGCGTTGGCGTTGGCGTTGCTGGTGTACCTGAATATGCATGATCCGAAGGACAGCTGGTCCGAGGGGTTTTTAAGTTATCAGCTGACCTGCAGCGCTTATCTGGTACTGGCAGTGATATTCATATTATTGACTACGTATTATCGCCGCCATTATCAGTTGCAGATTGTGGTACAAATTGTGATTGATATCATCGCGATTTCCATCTTGTATCTTGGAACCGGCGGTGCCAAAGTCGGTTTTGGCATGCTTTATTTATTGCCATTGGCGGGCGGAGCGATTCTGGCACCACTGTCGTGGGCCTTGTTTTTTGTGGCGGTGACGACGTTGGTCTTATTGGGCCAAAGTGTTTATCAAGTTTTGCAAGATGAGGCGGCGGCTTCCACTGTGCAAGCGGGACTATCCGGTGCCGCCTTCTTTTTTGCCGTGTTTGTGATTAATCGTCTGGCCAATAAATCGATGAAACAAGAAGCGCTGGCTAAGCAGCATAGTAAGGCTTTGCGCGTGCAACTGGCGATTAACCGGATGGCGATTGCCGACATGGGGGATGGCTTGTTGGTTGTAGGGCGTGATGGCAGTATTTTGATGGCAAATCCGGTTGCTGAGCGCTTGTTGGGATTGACAATTCCAGATGAAAATTCACACCAGGCCGTATCCCGTAATTTGTCACAACAGTTCCCCCAAAAATTAGCCGATTTTCCAACGTTGATGCCGATTGCAGAAATTTTTTCTGCCTGGAGCAGCAGTGGATTTAGAAGCACGGCTGACGCACCTATTTTTGTCACGTTAAGGCATGGTGATGAGCGTAGCGCAGAAAGTGCCAGCGCAGAATGGAATGGCGCAATGAGCGTGCATTTAAAAGTGCGTTTTGTGTCAGTGAATACCCGTGAGCTGGATGAGTACAGGGCGGTGATTTTTTTTCAAGATGTCAGTGAAATTGAGAATCAGGCGCAGCAGCTTAAGTTGGCGGCGATGGGACGTTTGACGGCTAGTGTCGCGCATGAAGTGCGCAATCCATTGGCAGCGATTTCTTATGCGGCTTCACTGCTTGGTGAGGGATTCAACGAGAAAATTGGTGAGCAAGCTGTCAGTGCCAGCACTGCATCTCAAATACGCATGCTGAAGATAATCAATGACAATGTGGCACGCTTGGATCGTATGATCGAAGATATCCTTAAACTGTCACGCAAAGCGCAGCGCCAAACTGCACCAATATTGTTATCGCCACTGGTGATTGATATTGTGGACGAGTTTCAGAAGATGCATACGCTGGAAGCTGAGATGGTGCAAGTGAAGATGGCTGCGAGCGATCAGTATCGTGTGTGGTTTGATTCCATGCATTTGCGCGAGGTGATAGTCAATTTATTGTCCAATGCGATACGTTATGCGAGTGGGCGCGCTGGTAGTATTCGGTTGCAAGTGATCTCCAACGCCGCCCATCATTTAGAATTGCACGTCCAGGATGACGGCGAGCCGATCACACCGGAAGTGCGCGCGCATTTATTTGAGCCTTTTTACACTACTTCTAATAAAGGGACCGGTTTAGGGCTATTTTTGGCGCGCGAATTGTGCTTGAATAACGGTGCGATGCTCGATTATGAATATCGCCAGGAAGTGATGGAAGCAAAAGTAGCAAAGACAGTAGAATCCAAAGCACAAGAAATAAAAATAAAAGAGCAATTGGAGCAAAACAGCGAGCCTTTTAGTGGTCGTTTTGTGATCACATTTGCTGCAAATGCCCCGCTCTAAATGTCTGTAAATTTGCCACTTTTCACGTCTGCAAGCGTGAGAAGTAAGTAACTATAATAATAGAAAAGATTGTTACCATGACCTCGCCCCGCATTCTGGTTGTTGATGATGAAGCTGATTTACGCGAACTGCTGGAAATAGCACTGATCAAAATGGGTTTGGATGTGGATAGCGCCGAAACATTAAGTTCTGCGCGTGCATTGTTAGCCCAGCGTGATTATGATTTGGTGCTTACCGATATGCGTCTGCCGGATGGGCTCGGTATCGAACTGGTGCGGGAAGTGGCCGGTAGCGGTAAAAATACGCCAATTGCGGTGATCACCGCATTTGGTAGTGCCGATAATGCCGTCGTGGCGCTTAAAGCAGGTGCTTTTGATTACTTATCGAAGCCGGTCGCACTGGATCAATTGCGTTTAATGGTGCAATCGGCTCTGCGGATTGGCAAGCCGGAAGTGGTAGCCGTACCGTCGTTCGACGCACATAAGGCGCTTAGTCTCAACTCGCCTGTTGGGGCGAATGCAAAAAACACTTCGGCAGCGTCGATTTCTTCATTACGCCTGATCGGTATGTCGCCAGTGATGCAAGATTTACGCGTACAAATTGCCCGACTGGCGCGTAGCATGGCTCCTGTCGCTATTAGCGGTGAATCTGGTAGCGGTAAGGAGTTGGCGGCGCGTGATTTGCACGCGCTTAGCCCGCGTGCTGATAAACCTTTCATTGCTGTCAATTGTGGTGCGATTCCCGAGCAGTTGATGGAAGCTGAGTTTTTTGGCTATCGCAAAGGCGCATTTACCGGAGCGACCGAAGAAAGAGATGGATTTTTTCAAGCTGCAAATGGCGGAACTTTGCTGTTGGATGAAGTGGCCGATCTGCCGTTGGCCATGCAGGTCAAATTATTACGCGCGATTCAGGAGCGACGCGTACGTAAAGTAGGTGCTACTACTGAGGAAGCTGTTGATGTCCGTCTGGTCAGCGCAACCCACCAGAATTTAGCCGAGCGAGTCGAAACGGGAAAATTTCGCCAGGATTTGTTTTATCGCCTCAATGTGATCGAATTACGTTTGCCGCCATTGCGCGAACGCATCGCTGACATTGGTTTGTTGGCCGAGACTATTTTGGCGCGTCTTGCGCCGGCCATGACGGCTTCTGACTTACCTCAGACGGTGTTGGCACCGGCAGCATTACAAGCGCTGCAAGCGTATACTTTCCCTGGAAATGTGCGCGAACTGGAGAATATTCTCGAGCGTGCTTTGGCCTTTGCCAATGATGGCGTGATTCAAGTGCCTGATCTGGCATTGAAAGCGTCGGGAATGTTGATGCCCGGCATGGCGGTTGATTCTATCTCCAGTCCCGTTTCAACCGCATCAGTATCGAGCGGACAACTGACATCTTCGCCATTCTCATCGTCGACAATGATTTCAGAAAATCCACTGGCTGGGATGACAGATTCGACTGCAATGGCTGCGACGATCATGGCGGTAGCAGAAAATCTGGTGAGTGAGGGCGAGACAGGTTTGTTCGCGGAGACTGATGTACTGCCACCATCATTGCCTACGCATTTAGATGATATCGAGCGTAATATTATTCGTCTGGCGTTAGGGCGAACACAATTTAATCGTACCAAGGCAGCTGAATTGCTGGGAATCAGTTTCAGACAGTTACGTTATCGAATGCAGAGATTAGCGATCCATGAGTAGGCGAATATTTGCATTTTAAAAGGTTGCCCATGTCATTACCCAATGTCGAGATTAACCAAGAAGGTTGGCTGACAGAAGCCGCCGGCCAAATTAGTCGCCTGCAATCACCCAATTGCGATCGGGGCCGAAATGGAAATAGCGTTGATTTGTTGGTGATTCACTATATAAGTTTGCCCAGTGGTGATTTTTCCGGGACGCATATTATTAAATTGTTCATGAATGCGATCGATATTAAGGCGCATCCGAGCTTTACAGATTTAGAAGATTTAAAAGTATCTTCGCATTTTTTGATACGTCGAAATGGCAGCATCATTCAATTTGTGTCGACCGAGGATAGAGCTTGGCATGCAGGCAACTCTACATTTGATGGGCGCGAAAAATGTAATGAGTTTTCGGTCGGGATAGAGATGGAAGGAACCGGAGAGGTGCCGTTCGAAGAGGATCAATATGCGGCATTGGTTGCCCTCAGTCATGCGTTGAAAGCACGTTATCCCCAAACGTTGAATGCGGTACTCGGTCATGAGCATATCGCACCTGGCCGAAAGTTCGATCCGGGACCGCATTTTGACTGGACGAAATTTAAACGGGCTTATCAGCCTGACCTGCAAGTGGCCACTAACCGGCCATTGGCGTTCCCACCGTCGGCTTAGCTATGTCAATGCTTTTTGACTTTGATTAGTAAAAAAGATTCTTACGCATGCGCTGTTTTAAGCATTGCATCTACTGCATCTAGGCACTACAATTAGTAAAAACGCCGATGAAATAACTATATATAGTGTTTTGTGGTGTAATTCGCAACTAATTATGGTGGCGCTGAAGCTTGTAGTTATTAAGTTCTATTCTTCATTTTTGCTGTTTCAGGTTTTATTGGTACGTATTTTCTGCATCACTGTCTGCATACACCCGTAAGGTGGTTTTCTATCTTTTTGGTATTCATGTTGGATGGGCCTGAAGCGGACCCTCACATTTGACTTGCTATATTAGTTCTGATTTTTCAGTGACTTTTGTATTCGTATTTGTATTTGTATTTGTTTTTAATTTAATCAGTAACTTATCATTCACGACAGGCATTTTATGTCTGTCATATCAGCTCGGGAGGCCAAGTGCAATCTACTCAAGACATCTCCGTTAAATCTTCAGCCGAACACGGAGAGGCATCAAGCGCTGCTTCATCGCAGGCTAGTACAAGTGCAGCTGCCAGTGCCGCTAGCAATGTTAACGCCCCAGTTGGCACAGTTGGTTTCGGAGATTACCGCATCATCCGCCGCAATGGCGCAGTGGTCGGGTTTGAGCCATCGAAAATCTCGATCGCTGTGACTAAAGCATTTTTGGCCGTCAACGGCGGTCAAGGCGCGGCATCGGCACGCGTACGTGAACTGGTCGAGCAACTCACCTCCAACGTGGTCAAAGCATTAGTACGTCGTCAACCGACCGGTGGTACTTTCCATATTGAAGATATTCAGGATCAAGTCGAACTATCCTTGATGCGCTCTGGCGAACATGACGTGGCGCGTGCCTACGTTTTGTATCGCGCTAAACGGATGGGAGAACGCTCACAGCAGCAAGCTAATGCTGGCGCAGAGGCTGGTACAGCCGCGCATGCAACCTTATTTGTCACGGAAGACGGTCAGCGTCGTGCGCTCGATATGCAGCAAGTGCGCGATCTGATTGATGCGGCGTGTATCGGTTTGGAAAAACACGTCGATGCCGAGGCTATTTTGGCTGAAACCGTCAAAAATCTGTACGACGGTGTGCCAGTGGAAGAATTGCATAAATCAGCGATTCTGGCAGCGCGCGCTTTGATGGAAAAAGACCCTGCTTACAGTACCGTCACCGCACGCTTGCTGATGCATACCATCCGTAAAGAAGTGTTCGCTAAAGAGGTCGCACAAGCGGATGCACCTGCAGAATATATAGCTTATTTCCCGAAATATATCAAAAAGGGTATTGAGGCCGACCTGTTGGACGCCAAACTTGGTCAATTCGATTTGAAGAAGCTGGCTGAGGCGCTGAAACCGGAGCGTGATCTGCAATTTGCTTATATTGGCTTACAAACTTTGTATGATCGTTATTTCTTACATATCCACGGTACACGAATTGAAATGCCGCAAGCGTTTTACATGCGGGTAGCGATGGGCCTGGCATTGAACGAGATTGATCGTGAAGCGCGCGCTATCGAGTTTTATAACTTGTTGTCCAGTTTTGATTTCATGAGCTCGACACCAACGCTGTTTAACTCCGGCACGGTGCGTTCGCAATTGTCATCCTGTTATCTGACCACGGTGTCGGATGATCTGGAAGGTATTTACGACGCTATCAAAGAAAATGCTTTGCTGGCGAAATACGCTGGTGGTCTGGGTAATGACTGGACGCCGGTACGGGCGTTGGGTGCGCATATCAAAGGCACTAACGGCAAGTCACAAGGCGTGGTGCCGTTCTTGAAAGTAGTTAACGACACGGCTGTGGCGGTCAATCAAGGTGGTAAGCGCAAAGGCGCGGTGTGCGCTTATCTGGAAACTTGGCATATGGATATCGAGGAATTCCTCGAGCTGCGTAAAAACACCGGCGATGATCGTCGCCGTACGCATGATATGAATACCGCAAACTGGATTCCCGATCTGTTCATGAAGCGCGTGATGGAAAAGGGCGATTGGACTTTATTCTCACCAAGCGATACGCCAGATTTGCATGACAAAGTAGGTAAGGCTTTTGAAGAGGCTTATGTAGGCTATGAAGCCAAAGCGGCTCGTGGCGAATTGCGCGTCTTTAAAAAGCTGCAGGCGCTCGATTTGTGGCGCAAGATGTTGTCGATGCTATTTGAAACTGGCCATCCTTGGATTACGTTCAAAGATCCATGCAACATTCGTTCACCACAGCAGCATATTGGTATGGTGCATAGCTCGAACTTGTGTACAGAGATCACTTTGAACACCAACGAAAGCGAAATCGCCGTCTGTAATCTGGGTTCGGTCAACTTGCCAGCGCATATGAAAGACGGTCAGCTGGATCCGGTTAAGCTGCAAAAAACTATTAAGACAGCGATGCGTATGCTCGATAACGTGATCGATATTAATTACTACGCTGTCAAGAAAGCACGTGACTCCAATTTGCGTCATCGTCCGGTTGGTCTGGGCATCATGGGTTTCCAGGATTGCTTGCACATGATGCGCATTCCTTACGCTTCGCAAGAAGCGGTGGAATTTGCCGATAAGTCGATGGAACTGGTTTGCTACAACGCTTATTGGGCTTCGACCGACTTGGCAGAGGAACGTGGTCGTTACAGTTCTTATCAAGGTTCGTTGTGGGATCGCGGTATTTTGCCGCAAGATTCTCTCAAATTACTGCAAGAAGAGCGCGGCGGCTATCTGGAGACAGATCTGTCGGCATCGCTGGATTGGACTGAACTACGTGCCCGTATTCAGCAATTCGGTATGCGTAACTCCAATTGTGTGGCGATTGCACCGACGGCAACCATTTCTAACATCATTGGTGTTTCAGCTTGTATCGAGCCGACTTATCAAAATCTGTACGTGAAGTCGAATCTGTCTGGCGAATTCACGGAAATCAATGAATATTTGGTACGTGACTTGAAAGCACGTGGCTTGTGGGATGAAGTAATGATCTCCGATCTCAAGTACTTTGACGGTAGCTTAGCCAAGATCGATCGCATCCCGCAAGATTTGCGTTCCATCTACGCGACTGCTTTTGAAGTTGAGCCATCCTGGTTGGTAGAAGCAGCATCGCGTCGTCAAAAATGGATAGATCAAGCGCAATCGCTGAATATCTATATGGCAGGCGCATCAGGTAAGAAGCTGGACGAGACTTACAAGCTGGCGTGGTTGCGTGGTTTGAAAACGACTTACTATCTGCGCACCATCGGCGCTACGCATACCGAAAAATCGACGACCAAAACCGGTGCGTTGAATGCGGTGTCGGTTGATGGCGGCGCTAGTGGCGGTGCGATGGCGACTTATGGCGCACAAGCGGCAGTTGCAGCATCGAGCGCGGAGATTGTGTTGGACGGCCCAGCTTGCACTATGCGTCCAGGAGATCCTGGTTTTGAAGAGTGTGAGGCTTGCCAGTAATAATGTTTTGCTCCTTTCGTCTGTTTGCGGGGGAGAGATCGAGGGAGAGGGAATGTACTCAAGATAGTTGAGTAGCATGCCTTCTCCCAGCCCTTCTTACGCAAGCGGAAGAGGGGTGCAGTCAAGAATTCGTTAGCGCGTTTGAACTATTAAATAACGCGTTAATCAAAAGATAAAGTGAAGGAAGAAAAATGCTCTCATGGGATGAATCAGCAAGTCCAACGCCAGCGCGACCGCCAGCGGCGCCACAATCCGCATCGGTGTTTGATTACACGCCAGAAGCAGCCGCTCCGACTGCTGCGCCTGCAGTCGATACCACTCAGCGCGTTAGTGCTGCGGACAAACGCATCATCAATGGCCATACTGACGTCAATCAATTGGTGCCATTTAAATACAAATGGGCGTGGGATAAGTATCTGGCCGGTTGCGCTAACCATTGGATGCCGCAAGAAATCAACATGCAGCGTGATATCGAACTATGGAAAAACCCGAATGGTTTGACCGATGACGAGCGTCGCCTGGTCAAGCGTAACCTGGGCTTTTTCGTCACCGCCGATTCGCTGGCCGCCAACAATATCGTATTGGGAACCTATCGCCACATTACGGCGCCGGAATGCCGTCAGTACTTATTACGTCAGGCTTTTGAAGAGGCTATCCACACACACGCATATCAATATATCGTTGAGTCGCTGGGTTTGGACGAAGCAGAAATCTTTAATGCCTATCACGAAGTGAAATCAATTCGCGATAAAGACGAATTCCTGATTCCCTTTATTAATACGCTGACCGATCCGGAATTCAAAACCGGCACAACTGAAAACGATCAGAAATTATTGAAGTCGCTGATCGTCTTTGCTTGCATCATGGAAGGCCTGTTCTTCTATGTCGGCTTCACGCAGATCCTTGCGCTGGGCCGTCAAAACAAGATGATGGGTGCAGCTGAACAGTACCAATATATTTTGCGCGATGAGTCGATGCACTGTAACTTCGGCATCGATTTAATCAACACGATCAAGATGGAAAACCCGCATTTGTGGACGCAGGCATTCCGCGATGAGATTAAAGCGTTGTTTTTAAGTGCAGTAGAGTTGGAATATCGTTACGCAGAAGATACAATGCCGCGAGGAGTACTCGGTTTGAATGCGACTATGTTTAAAGGCTATTTGAGATTCATCGCAAATCGCCGCGCACAACAAATCGGTTTAGATCAGATGTTCCCTCAGGAAGAAAATCCCTTCCCCTGGATGAGCGAGATGATCGATCTAAAAAAAGAGCGCAACTTTTTTGAGACACGCGTCATTGAATATCAAACTGGCGGTGCGCTGAATTGGGAATGATAGCGAAACGAATTTTGACTAGTTTGTTCGAGTTTGTAATAAATCATTCGCAATTTTTTAGTAAACATGATAAACACATGATTGAGGTGAACGGAAGCATGCGGTGTGTGGTCGAAGAAATGCAAACACACCGTATAACCGAAAGGTAGTTCCAAAATTAATGAACAGCCCAAGACTGAAAAGCTCTTATCTGTCGTCGCCGCTTATCTCGAATTGATCGAGTATGGCGGCGTTTTCTTTGGATAAATGAGAAGCACAAGAGAAGTACAAGCAGCCCTTTAATTTTTTAAGGTGTTTAAAACGCAGTTGAAGACAGTGTTTTAAAACCGTTACGTTATACCAGCAATACAAAATTCCGATGCAGGCACAAGATGACGGTGCCTGCATATTGACGAAAGTCGTTGCCGCCGGACGTTGCGAACCTCTGGAAGGTTCTTATTCAGATCATGGCGATGAAGACGATCTAGTCAAAGATGGCTGAAGTGCTGCATCAATGAGGGGATGGAGCAGTTCAGCTGGTGCCGAATTCATTAGCGCAAGCAGAGTTGATTGCGCCGATGAATAATCCGCCGCCACCATCGCGATGGTGTCGTCGGGTTTCCAAACTGAAGTTTTACTTTTCTCATCACGTGAAGGAGAAACAAAATGGCAACAGCCGCAAAAAAACCAGCAGCGAAGAAACCCGCTGTAAAGAAAGCAGTAGTGGCTAAAAAGCCAGTCGCTGCTAAAAAACCAGTAGCTAAAGCTGCTGCTAAACCTGCAGCTAAAAAAGTAGTTGCTGCTAAAAAGCCAGTCGCTAAAGCTGCCGCTAAACCTGCAGCTAAAAAAGCAGTTGCTGCTAAAAAGCCAGTAGCTAAAAAAGCAGTTGCTGCTAAAAAGCCAGTAGCTAAAAAAGCAGTTGCTGCTAAAAAGCCAGTAGCTAAAAAAGCAGTTGCTGCTAAAAAGCCAGTGGCTAAAAAAGTAGTTGCTGCTAAAAAGCCAGTGGCTAAAAAAGTAGTTGCTGCTAAAAAGCCAGTAGCTAAAAAAGCAGTTGCCGCTAAAAAGCCAGTAGCTAAAAAAGTAGTTGCTGCTAAAAAGCCAGTGGCTAAAAAAGTAGTTGCTGCTAAAAAGCCAGTAGCTAAAAAAGCAGTTGCTGCTAAAAAGCCAGCGGCTAAACCTGCAGCTAAAAAAGTAGTTGCTGCTAAAAAGCCAGCGGCTAAGCCTGCAGCTAAAAAAGTAGTTGCTGCTGCTAAGCCAGTAGTGAAAAAAGCAGTTGCTGCTAAAAAGCCAGTAGCGAAAAAAGTAGTCGCTGCTAAGCCAGTAGCTAAAGCTGTAGCCAAGCCAGTAGTTAAAGCTGCAGTGAAAAAGCCAGCAGTGAAAAAAGTAGTAGTTAAGCCAGTTGAAGCTGCAGTGAAAACTGTACTTAACCCAGCAGCAGCTTGGCCGTTTCCAACTGGTTCGCGCCCATAATTTGGCACCAGTTGGTCAAGGTAAGCAGCCCTCAGATGTTGGGCATCACCCGCTGCATGGCTGTATGCCATACAGCGGGTTTTTATTTTTAGGGCTTACGCAAAGCAGCCCCTTTGACGTTATGCTTGCTGGCCGTACTAACCTGTTGTCTACGTTGGTAAAGTTGGGACAGTGCGTTGCCGTGACCGTTTTGCGTAAGTCCTAATCTGATATTTAGTCATGTGGTTAAAAGAGAGAACACGCCGTGCTACAGAATACCTTTTCTTTAATTATTGAAACTGCTGGTAGTGTGCTTGGTGGCGTATTGTTGCTGCGTTTTTGGATACAGGCGGTAAAAGTTCGACCTCCACAGCAAGTGGCGCAGTTTATTTTTAGCGTTTCGGATTGGATGGTACGCCCGTTACGCAAAGTCCTGCCCGGTTTTAGTGGCTACGATTGGGCTAGTTTTCTGGGTGCGGTACTGGTGGCGATTGCGTGTATCGCGTTGGATCTGGTGATTGCCGGAGCATGGGATATCTCCTTGCTACTGACGATGTCGGCGTTGCTGTTCTTTCAATGGGTATTTTATGGGTTGATCGCCTTATTGATCATTGATGCAATCTTCAGTTGGGTTAACCCACAAGCGCCGCTTGCGCCTTTTGTACGGGCCCTGAATGACCCTTTGTTGCGACCGTTGCGCCGTTTTATTCCCTTGCTCGGGAACGTCGATTTATCGCCATTAGTCGCATTGATTTTGCTAAGACTGGTACATCAATTGATTATCACGTTGATTCAATCGTTGGCTTGAGTGAAGCAAAGGCCGGCATTGACGTTGTAGTTGAACTGACATCTGCTGAACTATAAAAATAGGATATCGAAAAAGCACGAAAGGCACAAAATAGTCTGATATTTTGTGCCTTTCGTATTTTTACAGAGAGCCAGAAGCTGTTTTACGCTTCCATCTGACTTTGCAAGTAATTTTGGATGCCAACTTTTTCGATCAGTTCGATTTGCGTTTCCAGCCAGTCGATATGTTCTTCTGTGTCATCCAGAATTTCCTTGAACAATTCGCGCGAGATGTAATCTGCTGCGGCTTCGGCGGCGGCGATACCTTCTTTCACGGTTTTCTGCGCGCCTTTTTCGAGTTTCAAATCACATTCCAGCATTTCTGGCGTGGTCTCGCCTATCATCAGTTTGTGCAACGCTTGAAGATTAGGCAGGCCGCCTAGCATCAAAATACGATCAATCAGCTTGTCAGCGTGTTTCATCTCGCCGATCGATTCTTCGTATTCTTTTTTGCCTAATTTTTCCAGGCCCCAATGCTTATACATGCGGGCATGCAGGAAATATTGATTGATCGCAGTCAGCTCATTAGTCAGTTGCGCATTGAGGAGTTTGATGATGTGTTTATCGCCTTGCATAAGAGCCTCTCTAAAAATGGGAGCGTTGTAGCGGTTGATGAAATAAATCACCCTGTGGGGTGGCCGCTACGAGGGAGAACGCAGCAATGATAGCGCAGCTATCCAGCTTTATCACCATTCTTTAGCAGGAATCATTCGTACTATTATTTTGGGGCCGGCGCTGCGCCGCTGTAGCGGCGTTGGGCGGACTTACTTATTCACGAATTAATTTGATAACTGGAAATTAATCGGCACGATGGCATATACCGGTATTGCCTTGCCATTTTCCATATAAGGCTTGAATAGTGCTCGCAGCATGGCGCGTTTGGCGGCATCGTCGAGACGGGAATAGCCTGAGGTTTTTTGTATTTCTATGCGTTCAGCGCGGCCTTTTTCGTTAATTAATACGCGCATGATCACTTTGCCTTCTTCACCCATACGCTTGGACGAGGAAGGGTATTCTGGGCGAGGTTCCTGAATATATTCAATACCAGAAGTAATGGTGCGGGGAGTAGGTGCAGCGACGGTCGCGGCAGGGGATGCAGCGGGTATGGCGGTCTCCGTAGCGACTTCTGAGACATCTTCGTGTTGTGATTCAGTTTCTGCTACTGGCGCTGCAATAGGGGGCGCTGGAGTGCGACTCGCTGCAGGGACGGGTATTGGAGGCGGTGGCGCACTATTTTTCTTGGCGACAGGAACAGCCTTGGGGGTTACGACTTTTGGTTTAGACGGCTGCGAGGCAGCTTGAGGAGCAATAAAGACAGTGACGATCTGCTGCGGAATGGCCAGCGTTACTTGCTGCACCAGGCCATTTTTTAATGCAAGGAAAAGTGCAATGTGTAGAAGAAGGATAATGCCTAGCGATATCAGGCGTTTCTTTTTCTGTGCGGAGGGAGACCAGCTTTTTGCCGTTGCAGTGATCGAGAAATGGGGCGAGCCTGATGGCGGCAAGGGGAAAGTTGCACTCATGTACGGCTATCCATCAACACTTACGCTGCATGCGGCATAGGCTGAAAAATCAGAGCATGGATTTGGTCTTGGATGTGTTTACGTGCTGCAGGAACGTTATTATCAAGACACTCACGCAAAACATTTTTGGCGCATGCATGGCATTTGCCGCAGCAAGCGGCTACACCCAGGTTATCACGCAACTCGCGCATTGATCCCATACCTGCATCAACTGCATGGCGAATTTTTTTCTCAGAGACGTTATTGCAAACACATACAATCATTTTTAATCCTGCGGACGAGTTCTCGTTTTTCTTGCTTATTGCTTACTTAATTAGCGACTAGCATTGACTAAACGTGTCAATAAACCAAATTTTTGTACTTCTGTTATAGCGCGCGGCATAGTGCGCTCTACTACTGCTGCCCATTGTTCCGATAACTGCTGGCAAGTCGTGCGTAACACAGGAGCCAAATTCGGCAGGGCTGCCAACGCTTTCAAATGTCGCTCAATAACGGATGCCAGTTTGGTGCAGCCATTTGTTTCTGCGTGGTTTTGATGCTGCGCGGTGTATTGCGACATCAAATGTAAAACTGCAGAGACTAATAACTCTGGCTGTGTCGTTGCACTATTTACGCTATTCGGTTCAATAAAAGCTGAATTGATATTTTCAATTGCCATCACGATTCCCTAAAAAGATGCAAATACAAACCACCGCCACTACGCAGTCAGAATCAATTTGTTCAATTGCGTCAATCGCAGTTTATAAATTCTGCCACCATGATCAATTTCCAATTCACGCATTTGTTGGAACAATTCGTGACTTTTGATACGCGTAATTGCTTTGGTCTGAGCACTTTTTTGCTGCACTTCAGTGTGTTCGTTTTCTGTTGCGGTTCGTATTAAGTCAGGCATCAGGTTAGTCATGTCAATCCTTTATCTAAATACGAATAGTTCTTGTTTAGATTATTCTTTATTTGACGAAGGATTGCAAGCGTTTTTCTGTAATGCTTTGTATTGTTTAGGAATATATTGTTTTTTTGTTATTGTAATGGAGTGGCAATGTCTCGGAGCTGCGACAAATTGCTGAGGGAGAGCGTAGAGCTGGAGAGGTAGAAAAGAAGGGTGATGCTTGTTGTTGCTGGCCGTGACAACTTCCTGAATATATTCGTTGTCTTAAACTCTACAAAAAATACGTGTTTTGATAGTGCAGATTACGGAAAACAGGAGGAGCAAAATATTGTCCCTCTGTTTCCGTCAATACTAAATTTGGGGTCAGGCAGCAGAAAAAGCCCAGGAGGTTTCGATAAGACCGTTCCGCACTTCCCAAATAATCATCATTTCGATAGAACTTGCAGTCAGCCCCCAGAGGAGTTCATGATCACAAACCTTATCGCCCATCACGGTACGCTGGATCAGCTCTGCCCTTAGTTTTAATCCTGAGTCATTGAAACGTTTGGTTGCATAGAACTCCGTTAATTGTGCTTTTCCTGCGATATATGGCTCCAGAGACGGCATGCGATAAGCGCGATAGGTTTCACTGAAATTACTCACAAAGCGATCAAGATCACGTGCATTGTAGGCTTCGAATTGGCGTTCAACGACTTCTAAGGGTGTGAGCATGCTTATTCTTTCGGTTTGGCGGCTTCTCTTCGATTGAATCCGGACACCATATCGAAGCGGAATAAACGACATTCAAGCGCGCCATTAAAAAAGGGCGTTTTACGCGCTTCTTTCAGGCGCAGCAGTTTGGGAACTGTCAAATCAGCAGTAAACAGGAATACGCTCCAACCTGCAAAGCGTTGTTTCAAAGTATTACCAAACGCATTGAAGAAAGCGTTGAATAAATCTTCCGTGGCCAGCGTGCTATCGCCGCGTACGCCGATACGTTCACCGTACGGTGGATTAGTCAGCATGATGCCGCTGCTGGCATCGTTGGGCGGACGCACTTCCTGCGCTTCAATTTGTTTAAGTGGAACTTCAAACAGGATACCAGCATTGCGTAAATTCTCTGCTGTAATCTGCACCATATCACCCGAAATATCGCTGCCGAAAATAGTGGGCGTAAGAGGAAGTGGATTTGGTTTGAAGTCATTCTTGATGGTTTGCCATAGCGCGGCATCAAAGCTATGAAATTTTTCAAAGGCAAAATCACGGCGAGCACCAGAAGGGATGCCGGCCAAAATCTGAGCAGCTTCAACCAGGATAGTGCCAGATCCGCACATCGGGTCAAACAACACCGTTCCAGGCTTCCAGCCGGAAGTACGCAGTAAGCCAGCTGCCAGGTTTTCACGCAACGGTGCATCACCGGTTTCAGTGCGCCAGCCGCGCTTGAAGAGCGCTTCGCCAGAAGTATCGAGATACAAAGTGAAAGTGTGCGCATCAAGAAAGCCAACAATACGCATATCCGGAATATTGGTATTGACTGATGGCCGCTCGTTACAGATGTCACGGAAACGGTCGCAGATTGCATCCTTGATTTTCAGCGTGGTAAATTCCAGGCTACGCAACGGTGATTTGATCGCAGTGACGTCAACCCGTATGGTATGGTCAACGGTGAACCAGTTTTCCCACTCTTGTTCCAGTGCAGTATCGTAAATATCATTCTCATTTTTGTAAGAACGATGGGCCAGGCGCAGCAGTACGCGGCTAGCAATACGCGAATGCAAGTTAATCCGCCAGGCATCGCTCAACAAGCCAGAACAATGCACGCCGCCAGGAACTTGCGTGTGTACTTTCAATGTGACTAGCGGTGCGGTGAGTTGCGCGATTTCGTTTAGCTCTTCAGCTAACACCGTTTCCATGCCACGTGGGCAGGGGCAGAAATAAGAGTGTTGAGAGTTGGGTAGTTGTGACATGGGGGAACCTTTTATCCGTTGGTGTTACTTCTATAATTACTGGCTGGGTAAAACTTTTTTGTGAAACAAGAAATTCTATTTAGCAAAAGCACGTTCGACAAAATCCAATCGATCTTGTCCCCAGAAACCTTCACCATCAACGATATACCATGGTGCGCCAAAAACATTGGCGGCGATGGCTTCGTCGGTAAATTGATCAAACGCACTGGCGACGCTGGCTGTTTCAGCTGCTTTCTGCAATGCGTTACCATCATGGCCAAGCGCTGTTGCGATGGCGATCAGGGTAGCGCTATCGGCGATATTTTTATCTTCTGCCCATACGCCACGCATGATGGCACCGGTTAACTGCAATGCCGCAGTCGTCCCGTGTGCCAGTTGTGCAGCAATAATAAATTTGCTGGCATCATTTGGCATCACAGGAAAATAGCGAGGATGCAGGTTCAACGGTTGTTGTAAATATTCGCTCCAGCGTTGCAACTCTAGCAGACGATAAGCCTGACGCTGAGGCGGCCTTTGATTCAATGGCACGCCACCGGAAGTCGAAAAAACTTTCGATAAATCACAAGGCTTTAATGCAATTGTTACATCGTACTGTTGTGCCAATGCGATCAAACGTGCATGACCAAGATAAGTCCAGGGAGATTGCGGTGCAAAAAAATATTCACAGGTTTTGCGCATGATAGCAGGGCTTTTTAAAAAGGTTTAACAACAACCAAAATCACAATCGCTAACAATAAAATCACCGGCACTTCATTAAACCAGCGGAACCAGACGTGGCTGCGTTTATTGGTGCCCAGTTCAAATTTTTTCAGCAAGCTGCCACAGGCGTGATGATAACCAATCGCCAAAATGACAAATAGTAGCTTGGCGTGCATCCAGCCGCTGTAAGGCCCCTTGCCGATGCCGTAGCCTAGCCACAACCAGCCACCCAATACGATAGCAATCAGTGCTAATGGCGTCATGAAGCGATACAGTTTTCGTGCCATTAGCAATAGTCGTTGCGTTGCATTGGCTTCAGTTTCCAGCGCCAGATTGACGAAAATACGCGGCAGATAAAACAACCCGGCAAACCATGAGGTAACGAAAACGATGTGCAGCGCTTTGATCCAGAGCATATTGTTCCTAAGAAAAGAGGTTTAACTGCGGCTAATACTATATTGGCTAAATGTTAATTGCTTATTCCCGTATTTCACCGTGGCCCAGCACAACATACTTTAAAGACGTCAATCCATCTAATCCAACCGGTCCACGCGCATGCAATTTATCGTTGGAAATACCGATTTCTGCGCCTAAGCCAAATTCAAAACCGTCAGCAAAACGGGTCGACGCATTCACCATTACCGATGCTGAATCAACTTCACGCAAGAAGCGCATGGAGCGTGAATAATTTTCGGTGACGATGCTATCTGTGTGATGCGACGAATAGGTATTGATATGGGTAATTGCCTCATCCATGTCGGCGACAGTTTTAATGGACAGAATCGGCGCCAGATATTCCGTCTTCCAATCTTCTTCTGTAGCACTGCTCAAATGCGGATAGGCGCCAGCCTGTAATATTTTGTAGGCGTCCTCATCGGCACGTAGCTCAACCTGTTGACTGAGATAGAGCGTACTTAGTTCCGGTAATACTTGTGGCGCAATGGCGCGCGCGACCAATAAGGTTTCCATCGTGTTGCAGGTGCCATAGCGATGACATTTGGCGTTGAAGGCGATTTTCAGTGCTTTTTCAACATCAGCCTGATCGTCGATATACACATGACATATGCCATCCAGATGCTTAATCATCGGCACTGTGGACTCTTCGATCAAGCGCGCAATCAAGCCTTTGCCGCCCCGTGGAACGATTACATCGATATAGTCTGGCATGGTGATCATCGCGCCTACCGCGGCGCGATCGGTGGTGGCGATCACTTGCACCGCATCGGCTGGCAGGCCTGCACCGGTCAATCCTTCTTGCACCAATTTGGCCAGCGCCTGATTGCAATGGATCGCCTCTGAACCACCGCGCAAGATGGTCGCATTACCGCTTTTAATGCATAGGCCAGCAGCATCAACCGTCACGTTGGGACGCGCCTCGTAAATGATGCCGATGACCCCCAATGGCACCCGCATTTGGCCAACTTGTATGCCGGTCGGGCGAAATTTCATATTCGAGATTTCACCGATAGGATCGGGCAGCGCGACAATCTGCTGCAAGCCTTCAATCATGGTGGCGATGGCTTTATCGGATAGGGTTAGCCTGTCCAGTAAGGCACTGGCTAAGCCGTTGGCGCGGGCGGCGTCCAAATCCTTTTGATTGGCGGCACGCAGTTGATCTGCATCGCGTGTAATCGCAGCGGCAATCAGGCTCAGTGCTTTATTTTTAGTTGCCGTATCCGCACGCGCCATGGCACGCGATGCTGCGCGGGCACGTTGGCCGACTTCGGTCATATAGGATGGGATGTTCATAGTGTCAAATAATTAGAATAAGAATTTTCGTAGCGTACAAAGGGCAAACTAGACCATAACCTGGCAAGTGCAGACGAGGTTTACGACGGTCGCGCGATCTTCAGGCTAAGCTGTAACAAGGCATCCCAGGCATCGCCAGCGTAGGCTTTTGCGCGCAGGCCTTTCACCATTTTGTCGATCTGCGCAGCTTGCTGCAAAGCGGTTTCCAGTGTCGTCAAGGAAAGGCGACGCACGGCTGGCTCCATCAGTCTTTCGCGTGGACCCCAGATCCGATATTCCTTTAACAATGCGCCGATTGGACGACCTTGTGTTACACCTGATTTTAATTTCAATAGAGTGCGGCATTCTTCGGCAATTGCCCACAGCACCAATGGCAGCGCTTCGCCTTCACCTTTCAAGCCATTTACCATGCGCACCAGGCGCGGCACATCGCCTGCCAGCATGGCTTCGTTCAACTTGAATACATCGTAGCGCGCGACATTGAGCACAGCATCTTGTATCTGCTCATAGCTGAGTTTTCCCGGCGGATGCAACAACGCCAGCTTTTGGATTTCCTGATGTGCCGCTAATAAATTGCCCTCGACCCGATCTGCGACAAAGTCCAGGGACTGTCTATCCGCACTTTGCTGCTGCGCAGCCATTCGAACACCAATCCAGTTGGGTAATTGCGCCCGTTCCACTAATGGTATGTCTATGTATACCGCAGTCTGTTGCAAACTGCTGACCCACGCCGCTTTTTGTGTTGCCCAATCCAGTTTGGGCAAGCTGATGATGGTCACGTTATCAGGGTTCAGTGTCGTCGCGTAATGTTGTAACGCTTGTCCACCTTCCTTGCCGGGTTTGCCAGTGGGGATGCGCAGTTCTATCAATTTTTTATCGCCAAACAGCGATTGCGATTGATTCGCCGCCAATAACTCACCCCATTTAAAACTGCGGTCTACAACCAGAACATCGCGTTCAGTGCAGCCATGCTGACGCGCAGCTTTACGCATTTTATCGGCAGCCTCCAGCGCCAGCAGATGCTCGTCACTGGTGATGACGTATAACGGCGCTAGCGTTTTCGCCAAGTGAGCATCGAGTGCATCAATTCGCAATTGCATACGCTATCCGTTATTTGGCTGGCGTTGGCTGAGTATTGCCAGGCACATTCGGCGTCGCTAACGTGCCTGAGGTATCTGGAGTACTGTCTGTGTTGGTCTCCGGGCTAACCACTGGCGCTGTGTCAGTCGTTGCGATTGGCTTGAGTGCTCCAAAGCGACGTAAAATTTGCTGTACCAAATCGCTTTGCATATCACGATATAGCAAGGCTTCCTCTGCCACTTTTGACAACTCTTCCGATTGGCTATAGCTAATGTCACGTTTTAATGTGATCTGAGTCTCTGGCATCAATACTTTTTTCTGCGCATCGAGTAATCGGAAGGTAAAGCGGTAATACAGCATATATTCACGCACCTGACCTTGACTGTTAAGGGTCAGAATTGTCTTTTCCTGCTTTTGTGAAATCACGTCCATAATCGCTTCAGCACCATCTGCTTTTGGCAGTACGATCGTTTGACCACCCGCTTGAATATTGCGCTTTAATTCGACACCGAGCGGAGTGCCTGTAGCGGAACCAAGATAAATCGACTTAAATGGCAAATTGGCAGAGCCGCGCAAATGGAAGCCACAAGCGGCTAACAGTGCACTCAATGCAAAGATCAGCATCCAGCGAGGGAATAAATTGCGTGATGGACGTTGCATGGATAGTGATGTCATACAGTGTTCCTTTTTAAATTCAGGCGGGACAGTTATTGCTACCTTCATCATCCCTGCATTTGCGAGGATGACGAGGTGTTTACTGGCGTAGCTTTACACCACAATATTGATCAATTTCCCGGGCACGACGATGATTTTTTTCGGCGTTGCGCCTTCTACATGCTTTTGCACATTCTCATGGGCCAGCGCGAGTGTTTCGATGGTCGCTTTATCGGCATCTTTGGCAACTGTGATACTGCCGCGCAATTTGCCATTCACTTGTATCATCAATTCGATTTCGCTCTGTACCAAGGCCTGTTCGTCCACAAGCGGCCAGCTGGCGTCGAGAATATCGCCTTGCGCTTTTGCATAGCCCAGTTCCTGCCACAAAGCGTGCGTAATGTGTGGTGCGACTGGGTTGAGCACGCGTAAGAAAATCGAGAAACATTCAGTCAACACGGCATTGCTGGCAGGTACATCTTCCAGTTTTGCAGCCTCCAATGTGTTGAGCATTTTCATACAAGCTGATACCACGGTGTTGTATTGAATACGTTTTAAGTCGTGATCCGCTTGTTGCAAATTCTTGTAAATTTCACGTCGCAGAGTTTTTTGTTCTGCGGACAGTTCTGCCGCATTGATGACTGCACCAGGCGTGATGTGGGCAGCTTGCGCGTAACCAAAATTCCAGACTCGACGCAAGAATCGATTAGAACCTTCGACGCCAGTGTTCGACCATTCCAGAGTTTGTTCCGGTGGGGCGGCAAACATCGTAAACAAGCGTGCGGTATCGGCTCCAAATTGCTCAATCTGAGCTTGTGGATCGATGCCGTTGTTTTTCGACTTCGACATTTTTTCCGTGCCGCCGATGATGACTGCTTGTCCATCCGCTTTCAGGATTGCCGTTAACGGCCGGCCTTTATCATCAAAAGTCAGATCGACGTCCTCTGGGTTGAACCAGATTTTCTTGCCGCTGGCTTCTTCGCGATAATAGGTTTCGTTGAGTACCATTCCTTGGGTGAGCAAATTGACGAATGGCTCATCAAATTTGACCAAACCGAAATCGCGCATCACTTTGGTCCAGAAACGTGCGTATAACAAATGCATGACTGCGTGTTCGATACCACCGATGTATTGATCCATCGGCATCCAGTAATCATTGCGCGCATCGACCATAGCTTCAGAACCGGGCGAAGTGTATTTCATGTAATACCACGACGAGTCGACGAAAGTATCCATCGTGTCGGTTTCACGTCGTGCCGGTTTGCCGCACGTTGGGCAATCTACGTGCAGAAATTTTTCGTGTTTATTGAGTGGATTGCCGCTGCCATCTGGCACGCAATCTTCCGGCAAGACGACTGGCAAATCTTTTTCTGGCACCGGTACTGCGCCGCAATCGGCACAATGAATGATAGGAATCGGTGTGCCCCAATAGCGTTGGCGTGAGATACCCCAATCGCGTAGACGATAGGTTATTTTCTTTTCGCCAAGGCCGAGTGCCGCGACATCGGCCGACACCGCATCAACCGCTGCCTGAAAGCCTAGGCCGTCATATTTGCCCGAGGCGATGCAAATACCATTTTCTTTATCGCCGTACCATTCTTGCCAGGCGGCAGTTGAAAATTCCTTGTCTTTAACTGCAATGACTTGCTTGATCGGAAGCTGGTATTTATTGGCAAATCCAAAGTCGCGCTCATCATGTGCCGGTACGCCCATCACTGCGCCATCGCCATAGGTCATCAATACGTAATTGCCGACCCAGATTTCAACCTGTTGTCCGGTGAGAGGATGCGTGACGAATAAACCAGTAGGCATGCCTTTCTTTTCCATGGTCGCCATGTCTGCTTCAGCGACCCCACCTTTTTTGCATTCAGCGATAAATTCTACTAATGCAGGGTTGGTTTTTGCGGCGAAAGTAGCAATTGGGTGTTCGGCAGCGACAGCGCAAAATGTGACGCCCATGATGGTGTCGGCGCGGGTAGTAAACACCCACAATTTGCCATCGTTAATCAGCTTGCCATCGTCTGCAATCGTGTGTGGGAATGCAAAACGCACGCCGGTTGATTTACCTATCCAATTGGCTTGCATCAAACGGACACGCTCTGGCCAGCCCGGTAACTTAGTTTCGACTGACTCCAGCAACTCTTCGGCGTAGTCGGTAATTTTGGCGTAATACATCGGGATTTCGCGTTTTTCAATCAGCGCACCTGAGCGCCAGCCACGACCATCAACTACCTGTTCGTTGGCCAATACCGTTTGATCGATAGGGTCCCAATTTACCGTACCGGTTTTTTTGTAGATGATGCCTTTTTCCAGCATCTTCAAAAACATCCATTGATTCCACTTGTAATACTCTGGCTTACAAGCTGTCATCTCACGCGACCAGTCAATCGCTAAGCCCATCGAGCGCAGCTGCGATTTCATATGTTCAATATTGCTGTAAGTCCATTGCGCTGGCGGCACGTTGTTGGCGATCGCAGCATTTTCCGCAGGCATACCGAATGCATCCCAACCCATAGGCATCAAGACGTTGTAATTGTTCATCCGCAGATAGCGGTACATCACGTCGTTGATGGTGTAATTGCGCACGTGCCCCATGTGCAGTTTGCCGGATGGATATGGCAACATTGAGCAGGCGAAGAATTTTTTCTTGTCTAGACCATTTTTGTCTTTTGCGTGCTCAACTACTTTGTAAGCGGCAATAGATTGCCAATAGTCTTGCGCCGATTTTTCGACGTCGGCGGGGCTGTATTTTTCTTGCATGGCGAATGGGAGTAAAAAAATGAATGAGATTGCAAATAGTCGTGCCGATACTTCTGAACCAGTGATTATACTGGTTCAGTCGGTCGAGTAGGGCAGTGCTGTGAAGGGAGGCGAAAGTTACGAGATGCGCGATTGCAGGATGTTGATTTAGGAGGGGTGATAATAGTTGCTTAAATAGCCACGTATTGCTGCTGCGGCATTGGCAGTCAGTGTTATACGTTTTCTTGCCTCAGAGCGTTTGCTTGATGGAATTTCTTCCAGATTGGTCACAGGAATGTGGTCGCAAGCAAGTTGGAAGTCGCCATCAGTGCGCCGTATCGCTCCAGATTCCAACCAAAATTCATCATAGTTGGCGAATAGCTTATCTTTGCGCGTGTACTGCATGACGCGATGCTCATTGGAGACCAGTATCACGTTCTTGCAGCCAAATTCTTGAGCAATTTCACGAACCAGGCGCAATACCAAATTTTTAGGACGCAGTCCGAACATGTCGCGTGTGGCTGCGCGTACGCGCTCTTGTCTGTCATCGCCGCGCGGACCTTGCAGGCAACCGACCCTGACGCATGGCTGTAATTCTTTGTTGCAGAAGGTAAACGCGATGGAGAATAAAAGCTGCTGATTGCTGCATAGCTCCAGTACTAATTCACCTTCTCTATCCAGTGTTGCCATCGCTGACAAATAGATTTCATATGTGGTGTCGGACTTGCCATTGAAGCTGACTAATAAAACGGGACTGTTTGCGGCGCGCAGTGTCAGTGACCCCAGTCCATGTTGGAGCACAAAATTATAGTGCGAAGTTAACAGGGCGAGCCGGTCTTGAATCGATAGACGAATAGATTGGTAAGGGCGATAAATTTTTTGCATTAACCGCGGCGTCGCACTGGCTAATTGCATGTGCTGCGGAGAAGTATTCCAATAACAAAGCCATTGTTTTGTATGGTGATAATTGGCTAATGTACGAAAGCTATTTTTTACTTGTTTGGCAACAAAAGATAAATATCCTATTGAATCGCTTTGGCCAGCATGCAAATTAATTTTTGTGGTGCGTTGCGCAGGGCGTTGCGAAATAGAAATAGCATCGTTAACGGCAAATGACCGAAGCAATCCAGTTGGAGCATGAAGCAACCACTCAATGAATGGGGTGTAAGGCGAGGTCATAGGTGGGCAATGATATTGAAATATAAAGATACATTTAGAAACATAAAGATACATTCTAGACGATCCTCTTACCTATTTTGTTGCTTTTGGAAAATTAATTTTGTGTGGTGATAAAGCGACGTAATTGACAAATACTGTGGGGATGCAGTGTGGTTTGCTACTGATGAAAGATGATGGGATGGGTACGGAAGGAGTTAAAAAGCCTAATTTAGCGACAATTGCGACTATTTAGTGATGGGTGCGGCGTTAGTTGCTTTGGGTTCGGTCACGAAGCCAATTTTGGTCAAACCGTTCGTTTGCGCTAAAGACATGATTTGCGCCAAAGTTTCATAGCGGGTGTCTTTATCAGCACGTAGTTGTAATTCAGGTTGCGGCTGCTTTTTGCTGGCAGCGGCCAGCCGAACCGTTAATTCTCCTTCTTCAACCGCATCATTATCCCAGAAAAATTTACCATCATGATTAATCGACAATACAATGGTTTCCGGTTTTTCCGAAGCCTGAGCGGCTTGTGCGGTGGGTAAATCGACTTTGATGGCATGGACAAACAATGGCGAGGTAATGATAAAAATCACCAACAAGACGAGCATGACGTCGACCATCGGCGTGATATTAATATCCGCCATTGGTGCGTTCTGCTTTGTGTCGTCGAATCCGCCGAATGCCATGATTTTTAAGTGATGATTTTACGGTTGGCCAACACGGCTACCGGTTGTCAGATGTGCGTGTAAATCATGTGCAAATCCATCCAATTCTGCCAAGGTAATCCGATTCACGCGATTGAAGCCGTTATACGCCAGCACTGCCGGAATGGCGACCAATAAACCCAAGGCTGTCATGATCAGGGCTTCGCCGACCGGCCCCGCGATTTTATCAATTTGTACGGTGCCTGAGCCGGAGACTGCCATCAGCGCATGATAGATCCCCCACACAGTTCCAAACAAGCCAACGAAAGGAGAGGTCGCGCCGACTGATGCCAGCAAGGTTAGTCCATTTTCCAGGCGTGACGATACGCGCGTAATTTCCCGACGTAAGGTGCGGGTAATTAATTCGCTAAGATCGCTTGCGGCATTTAGCGATGTCGCTGAGGACGCGGCGGAGCTATTGCCGGACGGGGTTTTGATGGCTGCGGCAAGAGCGGCTTGTTTAGCTAACGGCGTGTATACGTTTTCACTATCGGCCTGCTCAATGACATTAATCGCATCGGCAACAGTAGGTGCTTGCCAAAAACCGTCCAATGCCGCCGCGCTGCGACGAATGCGCCATGAACTCAAGGTTTTAGACAGGATATAAAACCAGCTAACGACGGACATCGCCAACAATACATAAGCAACGGTATGAGAGATGGCATCGCCCTGCGCCCAGTAGTGCGCTAACCCGAGATTTGTGTCCATTGCTTTAATTTTCAGTCTTAGTTTTTTAGACCTAATACATCTTGCATATCGTATAACCCAGTGACTTTGTCACGCAAAAAGCGCGCTGCGCGCAAGCTGCCATGGGCGTAATGAACGCGGCTGGACGATTTGTGTGAAATTTCTATGCGTTCGCCATCACCGGCAAACAATACAGTGTGATCGCCGACGATGTCGCCACCGCGAATCGCTGCGAAGCCGATAGATGACGGATCGCGTGCGCCAGTAACACCTTCACGTGCATAAACAGCAACGTCATCAAGCTTGCGACCTAAAGCCGCGGCAATCACTTCGCCCATTTGCAATGCCGTACCGGATGGCGCATCGACTTTATGACGATGATGGGCTTCGATAATTTCGATATCGTAACCGTGCGAGAAATTCCTGGCAGCCAGCTCCAGCAATTTCATGGTGACATTGACGCCGACGCTCATATTAGGCGCAAACATAATCGCCGTTTTTTTTGCCGCTGCGGCAATCGCAGCTTTGCCGGCATCATCAAAGCCTGTCGTGCCGATAATCATTTTGACGCCATGGGCAGCGCAGTATTCCAGATGTTTTAGCGTGCCTTCTGGTCGTGTGAAATCAATCAAAAATTCGGCATTAGCCAAAGACGTTGCTAAATCGGATTCAATCAACACGCCAGAAGTTTTGCCTAAAAAAGCTGCGGCGTCGGTGCCAATTCCAGGTGCTGCCGCGACATCCAAGGCGCCGGCTAGCCTGGCGTCATCAGCTTGTTCGATTGCTTCTATTAGCATATGCCCCATGCGACCAGAGGCGCCGGCGACCGCAATTTTCATTTGATTCATAATGACTTCTTGATGTGACTAAATGAGCGTGCTTGACGCTTCGATAACTAAATTAATTCGAAGCCTTAACGTTTAACGAGACTGCGTCATCTGACGCGTTACCTCTTTTTCTTTTCTGGTTCGTCTTCTCGCTGAGCACCTTTCAAATCGCCAGAAATACGTGCCAGATATTCGCTCTCAGTTGGCAGATTCTCGCCACCTTCAATTTTTGCAACTTTACCGTCTTGGAAAAAGATCGTGACGCGACTTGAAGTGACTTCACCATTGCCTTTTTGCATACGGAATACATAATCCCAGCGATTCGCGTGGAACATATCAGTCAGTAATGGCGTACCGAGCGCAAAGGTCACTTGATCAGTTGTCATTCCTTCTGTAATTTGTGAAATCATTTCTTTAGAAATGAAATTACCTTGCTGGATATTGATGCGATAAGGAGAGAAGATCCCCAAAAAGCGATGACTTTTGACAGTTTGTACACCTGAGCCGGTCGCGCTATCGGCTGCGGCAGTTTCACCAGATGCTGGGTTCACTGGTGGTTTTGAGGCACAACCAGCAAGTAAAGCGACACAGATTGCAGCCAATGTCAGGGCAGAAGATCGAACAGGAGACGAAAACAAGATGCGCATATGGATCTCAATTGATTGAGTTATTGTGCTAAAACGCTATATGATAAAGCAGTTCCTTCATTTATGATCAAAACATGCCTAACAATCCTTCTGAATTAAAAGCTAGCGGTCTGAAAGCTACCCTGCCACGTCTGAAAATCCTGGAAATCTTCCAGAATAGCGAAGTGCGGCATCTCAGTGCTGAAGACGTCTATAAGATTCTGCTTAATGACAATCTCGATGTGGGTTTGGCAACAGTTTATCGCGTGTTGACGCAGTTCGAGCAAGCCGGTTTGTTGCAGCGCAATCACTTTGAAACTGGCAAAGCCGTTTTTGAACTCAACGAAGGCTCCCACCATGATCATTTGGTGTGCCTGTCTTGCGGTTCAGTCGAAGAGTTTTTTGACGACGAGATTGAGAAGCGCCAGAAAGTCGTTGCTAAAGAGCACGGTTTTGAAATTGCTGATCATGCGTTAGCGTTGTATGGACATTGCAAAAATTGCATTAAGAAATAAAACCGAGGCTATATGGTTCGTCGGGCCGGAAAAGCGCAAGGCCTTTCCGCCTGGCGTTATCTTTAGCTTTGGCTCAATGCATTAGAAAGTAGCTTTGCCGTAATATCTACAATCGGAATCACTCGCTCGTAAGCCATGCGCGTTGGTCCGATTACTCCCAGAGTGCCAACGATCTTGCCGTTCACTTCGTAAGGAGCGGTAACTACACTCATTTCTTCCATCGGCATCAATTGCGATTCGCCGCCGATAAAAATTTGTACGCCTGAGGCTTTACCGGAAATATCCAATAATTGCATTAAACTGGTTTTTTGCTCAAACATATCGAACAGTTTGCGCAATGAGGCCATATTTGACGATAAATCCGTCACGCTCAATAAATTGCGTTCGCCTGAAATCACTACCTCATCAGTATTGTTTGTCATGGCGTCGCTACCGGCTTCGACCGCTGCTTGCATCAAGCGCGTCATATCGTCGCGTAGCTGGCGCATTTCGCTTTGTAAGCGGATACGCACCGCGTCTATGCTTTGTCCACCGTAGTGTTGGTTGATGTAGTTGGCCGCCTGGATCAATTGCGATGGCGTGTAGTCCACGTCGGTGAGTAATAAACGATTTTGTACATCACCATTAGGGCTGACAATGACCAGCAAAATGCGTTTTTCCGATAGGCGCAAAAATTCAATTTGCTGAAAGATAGCTTCGCGTCGCGGTGTCAATACGACGCCGGCAAACTGTGACAATGATGACAATACCTGTGCAGCGTTAGTGATAATTTTTTGTTGCGAATTGGTTTGTGAGTTATTTCCCGATGATGCATGTGCCGGCAAATGCGACTGCATTCTGGATTCGAGAACGCTTTCGTCGATCGCATTAACAGTCAATAAAGTGTCAACAAACATGCGATAGCCACGCGGTGTCGGTACGCGTCCGGCGGAGGTGTGCGGGCTGGCGACAAAGCCCATTTCCTCCAGATCGGCCATGATGTTGCGTATGGTTGCAGGCGATAGTTCTAATCCTGATACTTTGGATAACGCCCGCGAACCAACCGGCTGGCCGTCAGCGATATACCGTTCGACCAAGGCCTTAAGGAGAGTTTGAGCGCGATTATCAAGTTGCATAGTGTGTATTTTAGCGAGTGCAAGGCCAGCGTGCCAGCGTCTTGTAGAAGTA
Organism: Glaciimonas soli; assembly: GCF_009497155.1. Taxonomy (GTDB): domain Bacteria; phylum Pseudomonadota; class Gammaproteobacteria; order Burkholderiales; family Burkholderiaceae_D; genus Glaciimonas; species Glaciimonas soli. Next base: position 130,957 of record NZ_WINI01000008.1, on the reverse strand, counting down.
TGATTTTCCCAGAGCGGCGGCGGGTAGCGTATTTTGTGCCCACGGTCTTTTGACGTGGATAGTGGTAATCGGGTTACGCATGAATGACCATAGTGGAAATTAACGACTTTCTTTCAGAACTTCGCCGCTATGAGCACAAAATGCGCCACCCGCCGCCGCTCTGCGTAAATTCTAAGAAAAAAGTGGAGCTTTAAGCTGCGACTAAATTATGGTCTAATCGCCACTATGCGCCCGATAACCCAAACTCACCAGCAGAATATGCCCAAAACCATTGCCATCGTCGGTAAATATTATGCCGCCGGTATTGCGGAGCTGTTAACCGAGGTCGCAGATTTTTTGCAGGCGCGCGGACATAATGTCGTACTTGAATCAGAGACAGCGCGCAACTTGGCTGATGCAGCTTTAATCGGTCTTGCTGCCATGACGCCGGAGCAAATCGGTCAGCAAGCCGATGCAGCCATCGTGGTCGGAGGCGACGGCACCATGCTCGGCATCGCGCGTCAACTAGCGCCTTATGACGTACCGCTGATCGGGATTAATCAAGGCCGCCTTGGTTTTATTACCGATATTTCGCGCGACCGCATGTTGCCGGTCTTGGGTGAAATGTTGGATGGACAATTCGAAACGGAGCATCGCACTTTGTTGCAAGGTGACGTCAAACGTGGTGACGAGCTTATTTTTAGCGGCCTTGCATTTAATGATATCGTGGTATCGCGTGGTGCGGCCTCGGGCATGGCGGAGCTGAGCGTCGAGGTTGATGGTCGTTTTATGTATAACCAGCGTTCTGACGGTTTGATCGTCGCCACACCGACCGGCTCTACGGCGTATGCTTTATCGGCCGGCGGCCCGTTATTACACCCTTCATTAGGCGGTATTGTTCTGGTACCGATTGCGCCGCATGCTTTGTCGAATCGGCCGATTGTTATACCGGATAGTAGCGAGATTGAGATAGAAATCATTAACATGACGAATGGTCGCGATATTAGTGTCAATTTCGATATGCAATCTTTCGCCAACTTGCAACGCGGTGACCGGATTGTGATTAAACGTTCTGAGCACACCATTACCTTTTTACATCCTGCCGGCTGGAGTTATTACGCCACTTTGCGCGAAAAATTGCACTGGAATGAATATCCATCAGTAGATGGACAACTGCGATAATTCTGTTTTCTTTCTCCTAATCCTGACTGACCCATGCTGCGCACACTTTCCATTCGCGACTTTGTAATTGTTGATGCCATAGAGCTTGATCTTGCCGCCGGCTTTACCGTCTTTACCGGTGAAACTGGCGCTGGAAAATCTATTTTGATCGATGCTTTAGCGCTGACGTTAGGCGGTCGCGGCGATGCCAGCGTGGTACGCGAAGGCGCCGCCAAGGCCGACATTACCGCTGAATTTTCTGTTTCACGTTACGCCGAAGGTAGTCCTCAAGATTCCAGCGAGGAAGTACGAAGCTGGCTGTCCACCAATGAATTCGAAAGCGAAGAAGGTGGCGTGTTATTGCGACGCGTGATCGACAATGCCGGACGCTCCAAAGCCTATATCAACGGCATCGCGGCAACCGCCGCACAACTGCGCGAATTGGGTGAAATGCTGGTGGATATTCACGGTCAGCATGCGCATCAATCGTTGCTGAAAGCGGATGCGCAACGTCAGTTGCTAGATGGCCAGGCGGGTTTGCAAACCGATCTGCTGGCGGTTTCTGCCGCTTATAAAAACTGGCGAGGGCTGGCCAAACAACGGCAAGAATTTGAGATCAATGCCAAGAACGTATTGTTAGAGCGTGAACGACTGGAATGGCAAGTCAATGAACTTGAAAAGCTCGCCGTCAAACCGGGCGAGTGGGACGACATCAGCAACGAGCACAGCCGTTTGTCGCACGCGGCCAGCTTGATCGAAGGTGCGCAAGAAGCCTTGAATACGATCTCGGAAGCGGATCATCCTATGCTTTCTCAATTGTCGGCAATGAATATTAAAATCGGCAAATTGGTGGATCTTGATCATAATCTCAAGCCGGTACTGGAAGCACTGGAACCAGCACGCATTCAATTGCAAGAAGCGGTATATGCGCTTAACGATTACTTGAGTCGGGTTGAATTGGATCCCGCACGTTTGAGCGAAGTAGAAAGCCGATTGGAAGCAATCCATTCGACTGCGCGTAAATTCAGAGTTGAGCCGGACGCACTTCCCGATGAATTTACTACGCTGGCCGCACAATTGCGCCAATTGGCCGACGCCAGCGATCTCGATGCCTTACGTGCGCAAGAAGAAAAGCTCAAAGCGCACTATTTACAGTTGGCACAGAAGCTCTCCAAAGCACGCAGCAAAGCAGCGCAAGAATTGAGTACCGCAGTAACCGCTGCGATGCAGGATTTAAGCATGAGCGGTGGTAGCTTTGCGATTGCCTTGAATCCGTGTGAACCAGCGGCGTATGGTGTCGAACAGGTTGAGTTTTTGGTTGCTGGTCATGCTGGCGTGGTGCCGCGACCATTGGCGAAAGTGGCTTCCGGCGGTGAGTTGGCACGGATTGCTTTGGCCATTTCGGTGATTACCTCCAGCGCAACGGCGACGCCGACCTTGATTTTTGATGAAGTCGATAGCGGTATTGGCGGCGGCGTTGCCGAAGTGGTTGGCCGTTTGCTGAAGCGTCTGGGGCAAGCGCGTCAAGTATTATGCGTAACGCATTTGCCGCAAGTGGCGAGTCAGGCAAATCAGCATTTTCAGGTTAGCAAACAAAGCCTTGCCAATAAAACGATATCGGCGATTGATGGCTTGGATAGCAAAAATCGGGTTGAGGAAATCGCCCGGATGTTAGGCGGTTTGGAAATCACCGCAACCACGCGCAAACATGCGCGAGAATTATTGGCTTCGTAGGAATTATCCCTTCTCTCGCGGGTGTGAGAAGGGTTTCTTTTTTATATTTCAGGATGTTGCATGCGTTTTAAAAAAGAACCACCTTTCTCTCACGGTACCACAGCAAAAATTGCTGTGGTACTTGTCAATTTGGGCACGCCGGATGCGCCTACCAGCAGCGCAGTGCGGCAGTATCTGAAAGAATTTTTGTCTGATCCACGCGTAGTGGAAATTCCTCGCGCAATTTGGTGGTGTATCTTGAATGGCATTATTTTGCCTTTCCGTTCTGGTAAATCAGCGCACAAATATGCCTCTATCTGGAGCAAAGACGGATCTCCACTGAAAGTACATACCGAGAAACAAGCGATGTTGTTGCGTGGTTACTTGGGCGAGCGCGGACATCAGCTTGAGGTGGTGTACGCCATGCGTTATGGCTCGCCATCGTTGCCAACCATTTTGGATAAATTGAAGAAAGATGGTTGTGATCGCATCTTGATTTTGCCAGCTTATCCACAATACTCAGCAACGACAACCGCTTCCATTTTTGATGCAGTTTTCAGTCATTACCAGCAGGTGCGTAATGTGCCGGAGCTACGGCTGATCAAGCATTATCATGATCATGAAGGCTATATTTCGGCATTGGCAGCCTCGGTACAGACGCATTGGACGACGCATGGCCGGTCGGAAAAACTGGTCATGAGTTTTCATGGCGTACCCAAGCGTACTTTGCTGCTCGGCGATCCTTATCATTGCGAGTGCCATAAGACTGCGCGTTTGTTGGCGCAGCAGCTGGGTTTGTCTCAAGATCAATATGTGGTGACATTTCAATCACGCTTCGGCAAAGCCGAATGGTTGCAGCCATACACTGCACCGACCATACAACTGCTAGCCAGGCAAGGATTAAAGCGAGTAGACGTGATTTGTCCGGGGTTTACCAGTGATTGTCTGGAAACCTTGGAAGAGATAGGTATCGAAGTCAAAAATGATTTTATCCATGGCGGTGGTAAAGAGTTTTACCTGATCCCTTGTCTGAACGAAGCACCGGCATGGATACATGCTTTGGCGACGATCGCAGAAGAGCAATTAAGCGGCTGGCCTACACGTTTATCTGGCTCAGAAGTCGACGCGCAGAAACGGCTTAACGATTTCCAGCGTGCGGAAGCGACGCGATTGGGAGCGTAAAGTCGCTTTTGTGCCATTGGCAAATGACGAGCAACATATTATTCAAATACGCTCGTCATTCCCGCGGACGCGGGGGTCCAAGTTACGTAACATGGATCCCCGCGTTCGCGAGGATGACGGCGGGATTGTTTAAATCGATGATTTCGTATGACTTATTCGCAAAAACAAAGGCACAGAATAAATCCTGTGCCTTTATTTTTCACAGGTAGCAAGCAGCGACAAGGTATCATCACGTCATTCGTGAAAACAGCGCATTGACTGTTAATGTTTTTGCATGCAAATTGTGCCCCGCGTATTACCCATTCCTTCCACTTTCCTAGGGCTCGCCATGACAACAGAACATTTCATTCCGGGCAAAGACGCCTCGCTGGAGTCGTCTATCAATTCTATGCAAGCAAAATTGGAAGCGCTGGGATTTCATATTGAAGAGAAATCCTGGCTTAATCCGGTTGATGGTTGCTGGTCGGTGCACGTTCGTGACCGCGATTGTCCATTACTGTTTACTAACGGTAAAGGTGCATCGGAACAAGCGTCGCGTGCCAGTGCCCTGGGTGAGTTTTTTGAGCGCTTGTCCTGCAATTATTTCTGGACACATTTTTATCTGGGAGAAAAAGTGGCGAATGGTGAGTTTGTCCATTACCCACGCGAAAAATGGTTCAAACTTAATGAAGAATTTGAAACCTGGCCAGAAGGCTTGCTGACGCCGGCATTACAAAAATTTTACAATCCAGAAGGTACGGTCGATGCCAGTACCTTGGTTGATTATAATTCTGGCAATGAAGAACGCGGTATTTGCGCGATTCCCTATGTCCGTCAGCGTGACGGTGAAACGGTGTGGTTCCCAGTTAATATTATTGGTAATCTTTACGCCAGTAACGGTATGTCGGCTGGTAATACGCAAGCTGAAGCACGTACCCAGGCATTGTCGGAAATTTTTGAGCGTGACGTCAAATTTAAAATTATCAAAGACGGCTTGTGCTTGCCGGATGTGCCGGAAGAAGTCATCGCCCGTTACCCGAAAATCGCAGCAGGTATCAAAGCCTTACGTGATGCCGGTTTCGGCATTTTGGTCAAAGACGCTTCGCTGGGCGGCAAATATCCAGTAATGAACGTCACCTTGCTGCATCCGCAAGATCAAGGTTGCTTCGCCAGTTTTGGCGCTCATCCACGTTTTGAAGTGGCGTTAGAACGCGCATTGACAGAATTACTGCAAGGCCGCGCACTGAATGATCTGGCTGGCTTCCCTGAGCCGGGTTTTGATCTGGATGAAATCGCTCATCCACAAAATCTGGAAATTCACTTCGTCGATTCCAGCGGTATCATCAGCTGGAATTTCCTGCGCGATGGTAAAACCGCAGATTTCCCTTTCCACGATTGGAATTTTGGTACGACAACGGCAGAGGATTATGCCTGGTCGATAGCGGCGATCCACAAAGAAGGCCATGATATTTATATCGCCGATTTCGATCATCTGGGCGTGTATGCCTGCCGCATCTTGGTGCCGGGCATGTCAGAGATTTATCCGATCGAAGATTTGGAATGGGATAATGTCAGCGTCGGTAACGGCATTCGCGAACCGATTTTGTATTTATCCGACCTGGATGAAGAAGAGTGCAGTGATTTATTGGGCGAAATAATTGAGCTCGGTTTATCGGATCAGCGCCCGGTTGCGGCTTTGGTGGGATTGGTAGCGGATGTAGATACACTCTGGAAAGAACTGCGCGTGGGCGAGCTGAAGACACTGTTGGCACTGGCTATCGGTGATCGCGATGCGATTTTGGAAGGCTGCGACTGGATACGCCATTTCAATCAAATCAGCCCGGCACGTCAGCTGGTGTATCGTTGCATTGAGAGCATGATCAAATTGAGCGACGATGCGCCTTATCGTGCAGCTTTAGAACATTTATATGGCGTCGCTACAGTGCAAGAGGCACGCGCATTGTTGAACCGCGAACAACGCTTTTTCGGCATTAAGTCACCTGGTTTGAATCTGGAGGGCTGTGATATGCATCAGCGTTGGTTGGCGGCGTACGCCAAAGTGCAAGCTGCGAAGTGGAAACACGAGAAAGCCTAAGTTTCACAGTTAGCGTAATATCCACGAATACACGAAAACAAAGGCAACAGGGATTTCTTGCTATTGGCTGTGTTTTTGTGTTTTTTGTGAGTAGCACTAACATCGCACTGCATACCCCTTGAAAATGTAGGGGAATAGCCCCACTTTCCCCTCCATAGCTTATTTAAACATCGTTAAGTCATTGATTTTTGGAGATATTGCATGCCACACACGAAAAAACACAGCGATCTGCTAGCCGATGAAATCGAGCAAACGGAAATGGACATCCTCGCCGAACAAGAGAAAGTGACGACTGAATCGCCACTGGAAATTGAATTGGCCGCAGCACAGACAAAAATAGCAGAAATGCAAGATGCATTTTTACGCGCCAAAGCGGATGCGGAAAATATCCGTCGTCGCGCGCAAGAAGATATCGCTCGCGCCAGCAAATTTGCGATTGAAAGCTTTGCCGAAGTTTTGGTGCCAGTCAAAGATAATTTGGAAATGGCGCTGAAGCAGGAAACGTCATCTGTAGATTCTTTAAAAGAGGGCGTAGAAATGACATTGAAGCAATTGGCTTCAGCGTTTGAAAAGCATCGTTTGTTGGAAGTTTCCCCTGCGGTTGGCGAAAAACTGGATCCGATGAAGCACCAGGCCGTTTCGATGGTGCCGGCGGAACAGGAAGCCAATACCGTGGTGAACGTACTGCAAAAGGGCTACACGATTTCCGATCGTTTATTGCGCCCTGCTTTGGTTACAGTGGCACAGGGTAAATAAGCAAAAACAGCAAAAAACACAGAAAAATGATGGTTTTTTACGAAAAAAACGCTTGAAAGTCACATTTTTCTCCCAATATTGAATACATCAAAATTTCATTATTTCAATAAATAAAGGACATTATCATGGGTAAAATTATCGGTATTGATTTGGGTACCACCAATTCTTGTGTATCAGTCATTGAAAATGGTCAGCCAAAAGTCATTGAAAATGCAGAGGGTGCGCGTACTACGCCATCTATCATCGCCTATCAAGAAGACGGCGAAATTCTGGTTGGCGCACCGGCTAAACGCCAGGCTGTCACCAATCCGAAAAACACAATTTACGCCGCCAAACGTTTGATCGGCCGTAAATTCGCTGAAAAAGAAGTACAAAAAGATATTCAACTGATGCCATACCAGATCGTTGCCGCCGAGAACGGCGATGCATGGATTGGTGTGCGTGAAAATAAATTGGCACCACAGCAAGTTTCTGCAGAAGTACTGCGGAAAATGAAAAAAACTGCAGAAGATTACCTCGGTGAAGAAGTAACTGAAGCGGTTATCACCGTACCTGCTTACTTTAACGATGCACAACGTCAGGCAACCAAAGATGCTGGCCGTATCGCTGGCTTGGATGTCAAGCGCATCATCAACGAACCAACTGCAGCAGCATTGGCTTTCGGTATGGACAAAGCCGACAAGACAGACCGCAAAATTGCGGTGTATGACTTGGGTGGCGGTACGTTTGACGTGTCGATCATTGAAATCGCTGACGTTGACGGTGAAAAGCAGTTCGAAGTGTTATCGACCAACGGCGATACATTCCTCGGCGGTGAAGATTTTGACCAACGCATCATTGATTACATCTTGGATGAATTCAAGAAAATCAACGGTATCGACTTGGGCAAAGATGCGATTGCATTGCAACGCATTAAAGCGTCTGCTGAGCGCGCAAAAATTGAACTGTCGTCATCGCAGCAAACCGAAATCAACGAGCCTTACATCGCGATGGCTAATGGCGCACCGGTGCATTTGAATTTGAAAATGACACGTGCGAAATTGGAATCATTGGTTGAAGAGCTGATCGAAAAAACCATCGAGCCTTGCCGTATTGCGATCAAAGATGCAGGCGTAAAAGTTTCTGACATCGACGACATCATTTTGGTCGGTGGTATGACTCGTATGCCTAAAGTGCAAGAAAAAGTTAAAGAATTTTTTGGTAAAGACGCTCGTAAAGATGTGAATCCAGATGAAGCGGTGGCAGTTGGTGCCGCGATTCAAGGTTCGGTCTTGTCGGGTGATCGTAAAGACTTGTTGTTGTTGGACGTGACACCACTGTCTCTAGGTATCGAAACCATGGGCGGCGTGATGACCAAGATGATCAAGAAAAATACGACCATCCCAACCAAGTTCAGCCAAGTGTTTTCGACAGCGGACGACAATCAGCCAGCAGTAACCATCAAAGTGTTCCAGGGTGAGCGCGAAATGGCTGCCGGAAATAAAGGTTTGGGCGAATTCAATCTGGAAGGCATTCCACCAGCATCACGTGGAACACCACAAATTGAAGTTACTTTCGACATCGATGCCAATGGTATTTTGCATGTTGGCGCGAAAGATAAAGCAACCGGTAAAGAAAACAAAATCACCATCAAAGCCAACTCAGGTCTGAGCGAAGCTGAAATCGAACAAATGGTGCGTGATGCCGAGTTGAACGCGGAAGAAGACAAAAAGTTGAAAGAAACTGCCGAAGCACGTAATCAAGGTGATGCATTAGTCCATTCGACTAAGAAGTCATTGACTGAATACGGTGACAAGCTGGAAGCTGCAGAGAAAGAAAAAATCGAAGCGGCGATCAAGGAATTGGAAGAAGCGTTGAAAGGTAGCGATAAAGCCGCTATCGACAACAAAACTGCCGCCTTGGGTGAAGCATCGCAAAAACTTGGCGAGAAAATGTACGCTGATGCGCAAGCACAGCAAGCAGCAGCTGGTGGCGCTGAAGGCGCTGGTGCACACGAAGCCAAGCCAGAAGATGATGTTGTTGATGCGGACTTCAAAGAAGTGAAACGCGAAGACGATAAGAAGTAAAACTATCAGGCGAAGCAGCACTAGTATTTATTAACTGATACGTTTGCTTCGTTATGTACGCCGGACAGATGTCATCCCTGGATGCTCTGTCCGGCGTTTTCGCTTAATTTCATTTTCATATCATTCGCGCACTTTGTTGTCGACTCTTGCCTTACTAAAGTAATGTCTGCGAGTCTCCGTCGCGTTCACAAATGATCTGAAAATGAAATAAATTAGAGGGTGCCAAAACATGGCGAAACGTGATTTTTATGAGATTTTAGGCGTTGCGAAAAACGCTTCTGACGAAGAAATTAAGAAGTCGTATCGCAAGCTCGCAATGAAATACCATCCGGATCGCAATCCGGATAGCAAAGGCGCTGAGGATAAATTCAAAGAGGCGAAAGAAGCCTATGAGATGTTGTCCGATCCGCAGAAGCGTGAAGCCTATGACAGTTATGGTCATGCTGGCGTCGATCCCAATATGGGAGGAGGCGGTAGTGGCGGAGGTGGTTTTGCCGATGCGTTTGGCGACATCTTCGGCGACATTTTTGGTGGTGGCGCACGTGGCGGCAGCCGTGGCGGACCACAGGTGTACCGTGGCGCGGACTTGCGTTACAACCTTGAGATTACCTTAAATCAGGCTGCACACGGCTTTGACACGACGATACGCGTGCCGTCGTGGGATGCCTGCGAGCCATGTCATGGTAGCGGCGCAAAACCAGGCACTGAGCCGGTAACTTGCCCGACTTGCGGTGGTCATGGTCAAGTTAGAATGCAGCAAGGTTTCTTTAGTATTCAACAAACCTGTCCTAAATGTCATGGCAACGGCAAGATCATTGCCGATCCATGCACATCTTGCGCGGGTGCTGGTCGCATCAAACGCAACAAGACATTGGAAGTCAAAATTCCTGCGGGGATCGATGATGGCATGCGCATACGTTCATCCGGCAACGGTGAGCCTGGCATGAACGGCGGTCCTCCAGGTGATTTGTATGTGGAAATCCACATCAAACCGCATGCAGTATTCCAGCGCGAAGGCGATGACTTACATTGTGAGATGCCAATTTCGTTTGCCAAAGCGGCATTGGGTGGCGAGATTGAGGTACCGACTCTTGATGGCAAAGTATCGTTCACGGTGCCTGAAGGAACGCAATCAGGAAAAACATTCCGTTTGCGCAGCAAAGGTATCAAAGGTGTGCGTTCAGGATTTGCTGGCGATTTGTTCTGTCATGTCGTAGTCGAAACGCCAGTCAAATTAAGCGACAAGCAAAAAACATTGCTGCGTGACTTTGATGTGCTGACGACCGAAGGTGGAGCAAAACATAGTCCGCAAAGTAAGGGCTGGATGGATAAAGTGAAGGAATTTTTTGAGTAAGTAGTGGATGCTCAAATGCTTCTTTAAGAAAGCCGTCAATCCGTAAGGGTTGGCGGCTTTTTCTTTTCCAATCTGGTGAACGTAGCAATGGTGAAATAATTCCCTAGTTGCATTATTTCTCTTGCACCCCTATTCTCATACGTAGCACGGAAATTGCATTAAATACCGTGTATTTATTATAAAAATAGCTATCTTGGAGACAAAAAATGGGATTGATGAAGCGCAATTGCAATGTGAAACGTGCAGTAAGTATTGCCTGTTTATTATCAATGATGGCCGTTGCATCAACCGCATTTGCGTTGGATGTAGCTGGTGTCAAAATCAATGAAACCGCGCATGTCGGCAATCGTGATTTGCAATTGAACGGTGCGGGGATACGCTATAAAGTGATTTTCAAAGTGTATACAGCGGCACTGTATCTACCGGAAAAAAAGACGACAACAACTGATGTCATCAACGAAGCAGGCCCACGTCGAATTAGTCTGGTGATGCTGCGCGATATCGACAGCGAGGATTTTAGTCGCGCTTTTCTGGAGGGAATTCGCAAGAATACCGATAGAGCGGACGCAGCAAAAATGATAGATCAGCTCACCAAATTTGGTGAATTGTTTGCCACGATCCCCGAATTGAAAAAAGGCGACAATATTGTTGCCGACTGGGATCCTGCAGTTGGTACAACCATGCAAGTGAATGGTAAAAAAGTGGGAGGCGTTCTTACTGGCATAACTTTTTACAATGCTTTGTTGAAAATCTGGTTGGGCGACAAACCTGCGGATAGCAAATTGAAGGTGTCATTACTGGGCGGAGCGGCTTAAAAAAACTTCAGTAATGAGTGGTATTCAGATAAAACTGCATGCCACTCTACAAGTTTCGCTAAAATGATGGTCAATGAAAAGCATAGTTGGCGAAAACGCCATTAACGCTACTATGTAAATCGTAGGCATATTTTAAACGGAACCTCATGTTAGAAAAACACAAAAACGTTTTAACCCGAGAACAACTCTTTGAGAGCAATCAAAAATGGGCTGCGGCTAACATCGCGCGCGACCCTGAGTTTTTCAAAACACTGGCAGCTCAGCAGTCACCAGATTATTTCTGGATAGGTTGCTCTGATAGTCGTGTGCCAGCCAATGAGCTATTGGGCTTGTTGCCGGGTGAATTGTTCGTTCATCGCAATATCGCCAATGTGGTGTCGCACAGTGATTTGAACTGTTTGTCGGTGCTGCAATTTGCAGTAGATGTACTGAAAGTTAAGCATGTTTTTGTAGTGGGGCATTACGGTTGTTCCGGTGTTCACGCGGCATTGACTAAGCGTCGTGTCGGTTTGGCCGATAACTGGTTACGCCATGTGCAGGATGTGCAGCAAAAGCATGAACGTTATTTGGGCGAAGCGCTGCCGGAAAAAGTGCGCCATGACCGCTTATGTGAACTCAACTCGATGGAGCAAGTCGTCAATGTTTGTATGACGACTATCGTACAAGATGCATGGGAGCGCGGCCAGCCTTTGACAATTCACAGCTGGGTGTATGGAGTGCAGGATGGCTTGTTGCGTGATTTGGGCGTTACAGTCAGCGGCCCAGATGAGTTGATGCAGGCGATGGCTTGTGGCTTGAAGCGTTATGAAGAGTCTGAAGGTGCAGTTTCCGAATAACGGATAGTTTTATTTGTTTCATAAAAAATCGCCAATTTGAATTTTCAGATTGGCGATTTTTTTTATGAAAAAGTGAGTGCAGTGTAGGATCAAACCATCAAAAACAATGCTCTGGCGCGGGGAATGAACCATCTTTTACAGCCGCAACATAAGCCGTAACCGCCGCGTCTATGCTAGTTTGTCCTTCCATGAAATTTTTCACGAAGCGTGCTTTATGGCCAGGGAAAACGCCGAGTAAATCATGCAGCACCAACACTTGTCCTGAGCAATCCGGGCCGGCACCAATACCTATTGTGGTGATCGTGAGCATGTCGGTTACTTCTTTTGCCAAAGTGGCTGGAATCGCTTCCAGGACCAGCATTTCGGCACCGGCATTCTGTAGTGCCAAAGCATCTGCTTTTAATTGTTCCGCAGCTTGATTGGTTTTCCCTTGTACTTTGTAACCACCCATTTGATGTACCGATTGCGGCGTTAAGCCAAGGTGGGCACAAACTGGAATCGCGCGTTCAGTCAGAAAACGTACGGTAGGGGCGAGCCATGCACCACCTTCCAGTTTGACCATTTGCGCACCAGCCTGAATTAACTGTACGGCGTTGGCAAACGCGCTTTCTGGTGTGCCGTAAGTACCGAACGGCAGGTCAGCCAAAATGAACGCAGTGCGATTCCCACGCGCCACGCTGGCGGTGTGATAAACGACGTCTTGCAGCGTGACTGGCAAGGTGGAGTTATGGCCCTGGCAGACCATGCCGAGCGAATCACCGATCAATATCGTGTCGACACCGCAGCGATCAAGTAAAGCAGTAAAGCTGGCGTCGTAGCTGGTTAGCATGGTGATTTTTTCACCCTTTTGACGCATGTTTTGCAGTGTCGGCAGTGTTACGGGTTTGGTGCGTGATGCAGTTGTGCTGCCATCGGCATCTTGTAAATAAGCGGCCATACTTTATTCTCCGATTGAAAAACCACATTCTCAAGTAAGCCCTTGTCCCGCCTGCGGGAGAAGAGATAAATCGAGCGTCTTTATATCTTGGCGATCACCTGATCAGCAACTTGCGGCACAAACTGATGTGCCGCACCGCGCCCGGGTATGCTAATGAAGGGATCAATTTGCAGCAAAGGTATCAGCACAAATGCACGTTGCAACATGCGCGGGTGAGGCACGATCAAGTTGGCATCGTTGATGATGGTCGAGCCATATAGCAACAAGTCTAAATCAAGCGTACGCGGCGCGTTGAAGTAGGGGCGTTCGCGACCGAAATCTTGCTCGATGTTTTGCAGGGCTTGCAATAAAGCCTGCGCTGTTAAGTGGGTATGCAGGCAAGCGACTGCGTTGATGTAATCATCACCGCTGGAGTCTATAGGTGCACTGCGAAACAAAGACGATTGCGCATGCAAGCTGGTCTGCGGGATGGCGGCCAGTTGGATTATCGCACTGGCGACTTGTGCAGGTGCATTGCCCAGATTGGCACCGATGCCAATGTAGGCGGTGATTGGGTGTTGCGTATTCTTATTCACCACAACTATGCGCCATCCTGATTGCCATCGTTGCTGCTTTTTGCCGCATCTGTCGTGCCAGCTTTGCTGCGTGGGCTACGACGTCGTGCGCGTTTTTTCGGCGCTGCAACTTCGTCTTTTACTTTTGGCTTTTGTGCGATCAAGATTTCACGTTGCGTGCCATCGCCTTCCATGAAGGCGGTCCACCATTCGCCAATTTCACTATCGATTTCACCTGAAGCGCAACGCAACAGCAGAAAATCATAACCGGCACGCAGGCGTAGATGCTCTAATAATTTGTAAGGCGATTTTCCGACACGGCGCTCAAAGCGCGGTTGCATGGCCCAGATATCGCGCATATCGGAAGCGATTTTACGTTGCAATGCCAGCTTATCGGTTTGTGCGTCCAGCACATCATCAGCAGCCAGATGCAATGCGGGAATAGGAAATTCTCCAGCCTTTTTGTAGGCATTCCATTTTTCCAAAACCTGATGCCACAACAGTGATGCAAATAAAAATCCGGGTGAGACTGGCTTGCCTTGTTGCACACGCAGATCGGTATTGGACAGCGCCAGCGTGACGAATTTTTCGCCCAATGGCTGTTCCAGCACCACATCTAACAGTGGTAGCAAACCGTGATGCAAACCTTCTTTGCGTAACTGCTGTAGGCAGGCTAACGCATGACCACTCATGAGCAGCTTGATCATTTCATCGAACAGACGTGCACTGGGGACGTTATTAATCAAGGCCGCCATCACCGGGATCGGTTCGCGGGTATGCGGTTCAATCTCGAATTTCAACTTGGCAGCAAAACGCACAATACGCAACATCCGCACGGGATCTTCGCGATAGCGTTCTTCTGGCACACCGATGATGCGCAAAGTTTTGGCACGAATATCCGCGATCCCGCCGTGATAGTCCAAAACAGTTTCGCTGCTAGGATCGTAATACATGGCGTTGATGGTGAAGTCGCGCCGTACCGCGTCTTCATGCTGTTCGCCGAAAGTGTTATCGCGCAACACGCGGCCATGCTCATCTTTCACGGCGCCAGCAGACGAAGCGCCACGGAACGTGGTTACCTCTATCAGTTCTTGCCCGAACATCACATGCACGATTTGAAATCGTTTGCCAATGATGAAAGCGCGCCGGAACAAGCGTCGAACCTGCTCCGGCGTGGCATTCGTAGCAACGTCGAAATCTTTGGGTTTAACTCCCAACAGCAAATCGCGTACTGCGCCACCGACGATGAACGCTTTGAAGCCAGCTTCTTGTAAGGTGCTGGTCACACGAATCGCGTTTGGCGACACCAGCTTCGGATCTATTCCGTGTTGCTTGGCGCTGAGCACCGTCGGCTTAGTGGCATCGTTACTGGCCGCTTTCTTTTTTGTGCCGAGGATGGAGCGGATGAACTTTTTGATCATTGCTTGATATTTTTCTTATGGTTTTATTTATCGAACAGATTAAGAATCACCCAGCCATGTTGTTCGGCATGTGCTTCCAGCTTGGCATTCGGATTGGTGGCGATCGGGTCAGTGACTAACATCATTAACGGTAAGTCATTGTGCGAGTCGCTGTAAAAAAAAGTTTTGTCGAAACTGTCCAGTGTCATGTCCATCGTTTCTAACCATGCTTTGGTATGGAAGACTTTGCCCGGACCATACGTCGGCTCATTGCCTAGCTTACCAGTGATTTCGCCAGCATCGGTGGTTTCCGGATCGGTGGCGAGCAAGAAATCGACGCCGAGTGCTTTGGCAATTGGCTCTGTCACAAAACTATTGGTGGCAGTGACGATGGCAACCAAATCGCCGGCATCATGATGTTGTTGTAACAGATCGAGTGCTTGCGGTGTGATTTTCGGCAGTATCACTTCTTTCATGAATTGTTCATGCCAGGCGTCGAGTTGCTTGCGTGGGAATTTCGATAATGTGCCGAACGTAAATTCCAGGTATTTCACTGGGTCCAGCGTGCCAGCCTGATATTGGGCAAACCATTCGGCATTGCTTTTCTCGAAAGCATCCGGATCGACAGCTTTGATGCGGACTAAAAATTGGCCCCACTCATAATCGGAATCGATAGGCAGCAACGTGTGGTCAAGATCAAATAAGGCTAAATTCATAATGGTATTTTTAATGCGATATTTTTAAAGCGGTTTATCCGCCGACTCAGGTTGTTCAGATTGCTCTTGTTGCAGCAAATTGCGTAATAACGGTAGTGTAATCGGGCGCTGGGTTTCTAGCGAATAATGATCAAGCTCATCTAATTTTGCCATCAATGAGCGCATATCGCGCCGGAAATGCGTAATCAGATACGGTAACACACCGGGCGATAAGTTCAGGCCGCGGGCCAGCGCTGCTTGTGTCAAGGTGGCGATTTTTTCTTCGTCACCCAAACTATGCAATTGATAAATCAGTCCCCAACCCAAACGCGTGCGTAAATCTTCGCGCACGATAGAAATCAATTCTGACGGCGGTTGTGCACCGCTGGTGATTAGCCAGCCGCCATTGCCATAGTCGCGAATTTGATTGAACAACGCAAAAGCCTCGATTTGATCTTGCGGTGATAGCTGATCGCAGTCGTCGATCAGATAACCATGGTCTTCGGGTGAAAAGTGGAATTGGCTGGCGCTGTATGCGGCATCATAATGATCAATATGATTGGCATGGCGTGCGTTCAGATCGGCCGCGCTAATCAGATGCGCTTTCGTGCTGCCAGTGCCAGCCAGGGCCTGCAGTAAATGGCTTTTCCCAGCACCGGACTCGCCCCAGACATAGACCATACGATCTTGTGGGGCGATGACTGCATTGGGTGCAGAGGCTGACGTCAGTTGCTGCAAAAACTGTAAAACTTCCTGATTGTGTCCAACCACGAATGTATCCAGTGTTTGCGCATCGTCGCTGGTAATGTCTAACAGTAGCTGTCTCATTTATTACTTTGCATGCTACGTATGCCACCAAAACTGATTATGCGTTGTTGCTTCAGCAATATTGCCTGCGGCACGGGGTTTAAACAGTTTTTTGACATACTTAATTTCTTTAAACGATACTATTGGGATTGCTGATAAAAACTGCTGCTCAAATAATGCGCGCGCAGATGCCTGACTACTACCGACATAATCGCCGAAGCGGGCAGCGCCAGCAAAATACCTACAAAGCCAAACAATTGACCAAACGCCATCAACGCAAAAATCACCACTAATGGGTGCAAACCGATGCGTTCGCCGACTAAGCGCGGTGTCAGGATAAAACTTTCCAGCACTTGACCGATACCGTACACGATTGCTACAGCGATCAACCCACTGAAACCATCAAATTGCAGTATCGCGGCAATCAATGCGAGGATTAAACCGAGTCCAAAACCAAGGTAAGGAATAAATACCAGCAAGCCCGTGATGATACCAACTGGCAGCGCTACATCAAATCCGGCAATGGCTAGTCCGACCGAATAGTAAATCGCCAGGGTCAGCATTACCAGCAATTGACCGCGTAAATACTGGGCCAGCAGGCTGTCGACTTCTCCCGCCATGCCGCTGGTTTTATTTTGCCAGCGACGCGGCACCATTTTTTCGAACTTCTGTAGGAAGCTATGCCAATCCAACAACAAATAAAACAAGACGATAGGTACTAATAATATTGTCGTAATCCAGCCTAGCACCGCGGTACCGCCGACTTTTACCGATGCTAATACCGATCCCCAGATCTCTTCGCCACTGGTGGACAGTTGTTTAGTCAGCAGGGTTTTGATACCAGCCCCGTCAAGTTGGAGATGAATACCGAAGGCTTCTAAGTGTGGTCCAATCAATTCATTCAGCTTAATCAAAAAAACCGGGATCTGATTTTGCAACAGCGGGATTTCTTTGCGTAACACCGGAACAACAATCAAAATGATCGCCGATATCGCGAATAGAAACAAAAGTATCACGATGATTACTGCCACTGTGCGCGGAATGACATATTTACCGATCTTGCGACGCGCCAGCCAATCAACCCCGGGATTTAAGGCGTAAGCCAGAATTGCCGAAGCGACAAATGGGGTCATGATAGGCCCTAAAGTCACCAGCAAGGCTACTAATAAGATGCCAATGCCACACCACAGCATGGACTGTTTTTGATCATCAGTAAAAGAAAATGGCATGGATGCGCTAGATTAGTGGATCAGTTTGATAAAATGGCGGTTTGGCGTACGAGTAAAGCTTACGGATAACGGTTTGTTGCATATTTAACATGTGCTTATAAAACTCCCTATTTTACCGCCTCTGCTCCCATTTACTCCTTCTTTACTCTTCATTTACTCATTACATCAAACATAATATGACTTCACCATCCAATGTTTCCCTTTCTTATCGTGACGCCGGCGTTGATATGGACGCCGGAGATGCTTTAGTCGAAGCCATCAAGCCATTTGCCAAACGTACCATGCGTGAAGGCGTGATGGGCGGTCTTGGTGGTTTTGGCGGATTGTTTGAGTTAAGTAAAAAATTCAAAGATCCTGTGTTGGTTTCTGGCACTGACGGTGTAGGAACCAAATTGAAACTGGCTTTCATGCTTAATCGTCATGATACGGTTGGGATAGATTTGGTCGCGATGAGTGTGAATGACATTCTGGTACAAGGCGCAGAACCGTTGTTTTTCCTGGACTATTTCGGTTGTGGCAAGCTCGACGTGGCTAGTGCAACCGATGTGATCAAAGGTATTGCCAAAGGTTGTGAGCAGGCCGGTTGTGCATTGCTGGGCGGCGAAACGGCGGAAATGCCAACCATGTATCCAGATGGCGAATATGATCTGGCTGGTTTTGCCGTTGGCGCAGTCGAGAAATCAAAACTGATCGACGGCAGCAAAATCGTGCCGGGTGACGTGATTTTGGGCTTGGCATCGTCGGGCGCGCATTCCAACGGTTATTCGTTGGTACGTAAAATTATCGAAATCGCTAAACCGGATTTGGAGGGCGACTTCCACGGCCGTAAACTAGCCGATGTCTTGATGGAGCCAACCCGGATTTACGTCAAGCCGTTGCTGGCTTTGATGGAAACAATCGAAGTCAAAGGCATGGTGCACATCACCGGCGGTGGCTTGGTTGAAAACATTCCGCGTGTATTGCAAGATCACTTGACCGCTGTTCTGGATCACAACACCTGGACCATGCCGCCATTATTCACATGGTTGCAACAAAACGGCGGTGTTGCCGATGCTGAAATGCATCGCGTCTTCAATTGCGGTATTGGTATGACGGTGATCGTCGCTAAAGAAAACGCAGAAGCAGCACGCGCACAATTGGAAGCAGCTGGCGAAACCGTCTTCACTATTGGGGAAGTTCGCGCGCGGGCAGAAGGCGAAGCGCAAACTATCGTATTGTGATGTAAGTACGCTTTAACAAAAATGCCGCTCAATATTGAGCGGCATTTTTTGTTGGGGCAGCTTAAAAACGCTTAAGACTGCTCAGTATTAATTCCTTGGGCTAATGTCTGTATCGGCTTAGCTTGAATGTTCGTTGCAATAGCTTCGGGTGCTGTCGTCACCAGCGATTGTCCGACATCTTTTTCTACGATTAAATTACTGGCAGCGTCGCCGTTACTCCATTCCGGATCGGCGACACTATTGAAGATTTCTTTCATTTTGGTGGCCCAGTCTTCCACGATGTCTTTGTAATATTGATTTTTTTCATCAATAGAAACGAAGCGTGTGATCGCCAGTTCATCTGCGCCGTAAACCAATAAATCCAGGGGCATGCCGACCGAAATATTGGAGCGTAAGGTCGAATTCATTGACAGTAGCGCACATTTTGCAGCGGTGTCTAACGGTGTTTTGCTACTAATAATACGATCTATGATGGGTTTGCCATATTTGGCTTCACCAATCTGGAAGTAAGGATTGGCATCCTGCACTTCGATGAAATTGCCTGCGGAATAAATCTGGAACAAGCGACAGCGTTCGCCTTTGATCTGGCCGCCAAAAATAATACCGACATTAAAATCAATCCCAAATTTTTCAAACGCACCTGTGTCGCGCTCATGCACGCTGCGTACTGCCTCACCAACAATTTGTGCAGCCTCAAACATGGTATTGGCAGTCCAGATGTTTTTGCCATCAGCGTTGGTGCGCTCGGAAATGATTTGCTTAATAGATTGGGAAATCGACAAATTGCCCGATGTCATCAGCACCAGCATACGTTCGCCAGGATTCTCATACACCGTCATTTTGCGGGTAGTACCAACATGATCTACGCCGGCATTGGTACGTGAATCGGATAAAAAAACTAACCCCGCATCGAGGCGCATGGCAACGCAATAAGTCATGGTGTAAAAGGAAATTATGAGGAAAAACAAGCTGGATTTTACAGGATATTGATGAGGGAGGAATTACGGAGGGACATGACAAAAATGAAAGTTTATTTTGGGATAGTTATATTGCATGCTGCAAAAGAAAAACATACCGTGCAGTTTGCATGCGCACTAATCCATTGACGACTGTGAACGAGGCACTTTTTCTCCAAATTATGTCCTTATACGGGCGAAAAAACACACCGCGATTTATCGAGGTGTGTTTTTCCTGCTACAAAGAAAACGAACTTACTGGCTAACCACAAATGTTACTGGTCCAGCCAACGGCGTATAGCCTCCGTTGTATAGATACCATGCAGTATAAGTGCCAGGAGCAAGCGACGATGTGCTGAACGAAGTCACACCACCTTCGGCTGCGACGTATTGCCAGGCGGCGGCGCTACCGGAGCCGGGGCTGGTGCCCGGTGCGTAAATGCCGACCCAGTTGGACGAGTTAGTCTGCGCCAGCGTAGTGCTGTAATTGAAGGCGATGTTTTCTCCCTGCTGGACGTTAATCATGGCGGCGCTGAGTGATGAGCCCGCTGTCTTTGCGTTTGGCGTGAAGGCATCGTTGATCGGTTGAGCGTAGGTATCGTTAGGCGTTAATGGCGTTATTCCCAACGCGCTTTCGATGGTACGACCTGAGCTGTAATGGTTGTAGCTTGCCGTACTGAGCGCGCCGCTGCCTACTAGCCCTTGTGAGCCGAGGACGATACCGGCCACATGGTTAGTGGCGCTGCCCGATGATTCATCCCAAGTCAGGATCAGCAGCGAACGCTGAGTGGTCCATGCCGGTGAAGAGAATATCGGTTGCAGTGTCTGTTTCAACCATCCGTCTTGTGTTTGCAAGCTGGTGGCAGAACCATTACCCGACGCTTCGCCATCGTAATCATCGTCGGCAGCTATCCACGAAAAGTTAGGTGTAGTGCTTGCCAGTTGCAAATCGGTAGTCAATTGCGTGGTATCGAACAGATGCGCAGCGCAGCGCGTTGGATTGCCGGAGATGTTGGTGTAATTGATGAATGGCGCATCATCCGGTTCGTAATAACTGTCGTTGTTATTCTTGGTGTTGCAAGGCGTTCCCATGCCTTGCTCGTAGGCTTTCCAAGTCTTGCCGATTGCTTCGAGTTTGTCGCCAATGTGGTTCGCAGTTACTTTGATATTAGGGAAGTAAATTGCGCCATTCACAAACGTGTCGCCGCCCGAAACCGCCATATAATTTTCGTCGCTAGGGTGATACGCGCCGCTATAGTTGGTCAACAAGGTTCCACTTTGCGCCAGCGAATTCATAAACGGTGCGTCGGTGGTATCGCCGATCACTTGCGAGTAATCAGTGTTTTCCATCATCACAAAAAACACATGGTCGAATGCCGGTACCGTGGAGGTTGGTGCGACTAAGGCAGGCGCAGTTACTGGCGTCGATAGGGTGAGAGAAAGATTATCGGCGTAACCCACGTTATACGAGCCGGATGTATTAATAAATTGCAGTTGCACCGCAATCGAGCGGGTGCCGACTGGGACTGTCCCGGCTGTCGATTTGGCGATAAATGCATTCACCGATCCGCGCGCACTGGCTCCAACGCCGCCCAACTCACCCGGCGAACCCAGGATATTGCCAGATGCATCGAGGAACGTTGCGGTCACGACAGCCTGGCCGGCATAGACCGTGTATCCGCCCAACCAGCCAGACAATGAATACGTCACTGAGCCGGTATCGATAGTGCTGGCAGCGGAGGATACGTTGATGTTCTGCATCAATGCTGAGTCACCATACGGGCCATCAGCGATAAAGGCATTGCCGGCTGCGGGCGAAGAGGGAGTCTTGAAGCTCGCCACCGAATAACATACCAGTGTCGGGCTGCCCAATAATACCTGCCAGCCCGGTACGGTTTTTACTGCTTTCCAATCCGTAGCGCACAGCCCGGTTTCACCGCCGCCATTGACGATCAGATTGCCGCTGCTGGTCGCATGCGCAACGCTGGCAGCAGCAATAAGTGCGATACCAGCAAGACAACCCAGTACCTTTTTCAAGATATGCCTATGTCGCGTTAGATTTGTCGCCACATTATTTTTCTGTAAGCCCATCACATTTTCCATTATTTGATTGCCTTTGCATGAACAGCTGAAAACAGTCTGTTTGGCATTGGGCGTTAGTTATAAAAACGTCCGTTTTTTTCATGGTCCGCAGATTTATCGGCAATAAACGCAAATATTTCTACGTGGAAACATCTTAAGAGAAATTTATTACTGGGCTAAGACATGAAGTTAGCCGCTGCATTAAGGAGGAATAAAGGGGAGTGGGGATCGGATTTTTTGTACATTACGCACGACAGCCCAACAAGAATATCGGATACGTGTTGCGTGATGCTTCCATGATAATATTTAATTCTTTTTGGCAACTCTATAGATAACTTACATGAATACTCTTTACGATATCCTCGGAGTGAGCAGGCAAACTACTGCGGCACAGATTGAGCAGGGATATAAATTTAGTATGGAGTCGCTCAAAAGTGACGGCGACAATAAGTCTACTGAAGAGATACTCGCGCATTCGAGAGCCATTAAAGAGGCCTATGCGATTTTGTCGTCTTCATCACGCCGACAGGCTTATGACGACAAGTTGAAACTGAAAGAGCAAACAAATTACGAGGTCGTGGAAAAGAAAGATTTTCCATGGGGAATAGCTGCAATCATCACAGTGATTGCGCTGTTGTTAGTAGCTGGTCTTGGTTATAGCAAAATACAGGCGCACAAAGAAGCGGAAGCCCAGCGTATGGCGTTTGAAATAGAAAAGGCAAAGGTAGACGCCGAACAAGCAGCCAAGCTTGCGGATGCGGAGCAGGCAAGGCTGGAACAACAAGCTCGCCTGGATCAAAACCGGGCCGATGCGATACGACGAAGTGAAGCGGCTCAGGCGCACAGAGAAGGGCAGCAAATAGATTTCCAAATGCAGGCTGCAGCGGCACAAGCGGCGCGTGATAAAGCGCAAGCTGACCGACAAGCAAAATGGGATCAGCAACGAGAGGAACAAGCTGCGCAAGCAAGAACGCAGAATCAAAACTGGGCTTTGGAAAGAGCGATCAATACGCCAATTCGACGGTATTGATAAGCGGAGTATTGAGGCGATCTTCCGGTCTGACATTCGCCAGATCGGAAGATCTCGTTAGCGCTTAGAAATTAATGCGCAACCCAACTGACAATCGGATTGACCAGGCTGGCCGTATTGATCGCGGCAAAGGCAGGTTTTGCACCGAATTCCGTCACATATACATCCAGTCGTGTCAGGCTTTTGGCGGCGCTGAAGTTGACGGCGAATCGGACAAAACTTGCGCTGTTAAGCGGATTGACCGCATTCGGATTGATCGTATTGCTGTTGTTTTGATGATAGCCCTTCGGTAGCAATACATTTTGCGTGCTTCCATCGGCAAACGTGGCACGCAGCGTATAGTCACAGCCGATACTTTGGCAATAGTTTGCATATTTCGATTTCATCTGATCCCAGTCAGACTGCGTGGTTGGATCAAAGGTGTGCGGCAGGTTTCCCTGTCCGGCCGTGCTTACTGCCAGACGATTCATCGTGCCATCCGTTTTAGAAATGTTGCCCAAC
This sequence comes from Glaciimonas soli, assembly GCF_009497155.1. Classification (GTDB taxonomy): domain Bacteria; phylum Pseudomonadota; class Gammaproteobacteria; order Burkholderiales; family Burkholderiaceae_D; genus Glaciimonas; species Glaciimonas soli. The sequence goes on along the minus strand of NZ_WINI01000008.1, from coordinate 107,610 downwards.
ACGGTGACAACCTGCTGGTCACCTTGCATATCTTGTTGCAACTGACTCATGGTCGAACTGACATCGATGTAAGCGTTCTGGGATGCTGACCATTTAGTAAAGCGAGGTGCGCCGTTAATTGCATTCGGGTTATAAACGACGCGACCGTTCATCCATCCCTGCATCAGGGCAATACTGTAATCGGCAAACATGGTCCAGCGGTAGCCAGCTGTTTGGTCGCCGTTTCCGCCTTGCATAGGATCTTGCCGGTAGCAGCGTCCTGACGGATCTAGTTGGCGGCCCGTTTTTTTACATGGCAAGGCTGGCAATACCGGTGACAGCAATTGATTGCGAATGGCGTCATAACCCCAACTTGATCCAGATAAACTGCCGCCCGGATAAGGAAACGTGCCACTGTTATACATGTCGCCTGCGTGTGACATCCCGTAACCATGTCCCATTTCATGGACAAAAATACCGCCATAATTATCGGAATCGCCATCTGCATTTCCAGCACCGACGCTGGTCAAGCCTCCACCCATTCCGGTCAATTTTCCGGTCAGCGGATTTTCCAATACCATTGGCGCCCAATAAGCAACATTCAGATTGCCGTCGTTGTTCGCCGTCACGCTGCGTAATTCCGGAAGGACGCCGAGCATTTGTCCCATCAGCACATAACCGTTCGCGGCCGATGCGCTGACAAGTGTGGCGAAGGAGGAATATGCTTGCGCAGGCGCCGTGCCAGTGGGCGGCATAACGAAATCGCTAAATGTCTGATCCCCCAAATTTTGGCCGTCCACCGTTGCCGCGGGAATTTGCTGGCCGTAGTCGAGTGCCATGCTCGTTCCTGCCATTTCCAATTGCTGATGATTTGCGATTGCCATTGCGCGGGTAGCACCAAAGAAAAAGATCGGTACAGTTCGCACTTTCAGGTTGACACCAGCCGTGACGGTTAATGGCACGGTAGCGATTTCGCCGCCGCGCGTGATCTTCAAAATGGTCCCAGTCTGTATCCATTCTTTCGGTAACAGCACGCTGTATTTGCTGGACGAATAGCTGGGCATGCCATTGTCCGTTGCCGGTAATTTGTCGGGAGTGTTTAGAGTGAGGCTGCCGAGATTACTGTTTGCTACCTGGACTTGAATGTTGCCACCTGCTGTAGTCGGTTCAACCATCAACAACGCAGCTCGATTTGCAAGCAGATTCAAGGTGCGGCTTTTTCCATCGGCAGTATTCATCGTGCGGCCGGTTGGCGGTATCACATGCGTTTGCGCCAATTCAATGCTATTGAGCGAAAACGTTCCACTTGAGACTGGCGGAGTTGGCGTTGGCGTCGGCGTTGTTGTCGATGTGGCCGGTGGGGTCACTGGTGTCGTTGTTGACGCAGACGGTGCGCCAGAATTAGGTGCCGAGCTTGTGCCAGAATTTTTGGCCCCGTCGCTGCCGCCACCACCTCCGCATGCAGACAACAAAAGTGAAAGTGTTGTGGCTGCAGCGAATTGATAACGGCCCGATAAAAGAGGGGTGAAGCGCATTGCATATCTCCAATTAAATATGTGTATAAAGCAATCGCTGTGCCATTTGCAGGAAGTACAGCCGGATTCGCAATTGCTATCGGTTGGTAGTGAAAATAAAATCTTGGCCGCCGCTAAAAATTGCGCACGAAAAAAATAACAGGCATCAATTTTTAGATGTATGGCCAGCTATATCTGGCAATAGGAAGGACGTTAAAAGATGTGCGTATTCCGCGAAACTGAGAACTTGTTTCCGCTAGCTTCTACGTTGCATCGCGTTGCAGCCAGGTTCAGATAGGGTGCTTGTTTGGTCCGCCGGAATGACTGGAATCGCAGTGGTGATTTTCGTGTCACTGATGACGCTGAATGTCACTGCAGTGACGTTCTTTAGCACGTTGCCAGTAATGGTCACCGTGGTGCCCGGCGAAGCATTTGTGCAGATAGATCGATGTTATTCGTCGCGACCAACAATGTCTGAATTGATTATGCTGTTGGCCGCGAATATTTATTCTTGCGAACGACTTTTTTCTATCGCTAGAATTTTTTACGTGAACTCAATTAGTAACCACACGCGAGATTGGTACTGCCATAAAGCGTATCCCGGATTGTTCATACAATATTCCCATGGTGTTGGCGTCGATTTGGCTCAAGTCGCTGTAGGCGGAAGCGTTACCTGTAATTTTCAAAGAATATTTCCAGGTTTGGCCATTGTCGTCGCTGGCACGCATCGTCAGATTTTGGCGCGCAGTGGTGCTGGCAGGATTAGAAAAGAACAGATACGGCTTGCCATTCCAGACGATGTTTAGCAGACTGCCTTCACACACCGGATCAATCAGCGTTGGATCGACAACACCTTGACCGAAGGCACTGCCATCCGGGCTAGTGAAAACGATACGGGCTTTACTGACACCAGTTTGATCGCGGCTGTTGATCATCACTCTGCCATCGCTTAGCTCAGCAGCGGTAGATTCATTTGTGCCAGGGTAGGGCGGAACCATATTGGCGATGGTGAAGCTGACACCGTGGTCATCGGAATAAAAACCGTAAGCACTGTAATCGGTGTAGTTACTTTGGGGCGCACCAACACTATAATTTCCGGCGACAAAAATCCTGCCGCTCGATGTTTGCAAACCGTGTCCAGGCCCCATCGCCAGTGCGCGCCAGCCATTTGGATTGTTGTACGGAGCAGATGCCATCTTCGCGGTTTGCGATGTGATATTCGTTGCAGCCGACCATGTGACGCCGTCATCTGTCGACGTTTGGAACCATTGCTCACGCAAGCCATTGCCTTCGCGTACCGACGTTTCAGATGCATTGCCGGTGTTATAGAACAGGAATAGGCGGCCGTTCGGATAATTCGGATCAGTCAGATCGACGACCGGCACAGCGTTGTCCGCTTGCATCGTGCCGTAGTTCACCACAATGCTCTGAGCACTCCAGGTTACACCATGGTCCTTGCTGGCACGCATCACGATATCAACATCGCCGTAGTCGGAGCAGCTGGTTTTTCGCGCTTCTGCAAATGCCAGCAAAGTGCCGTCTTTCAGCGTGACCATCGCTGGAATGCGATAACAGGCATAGGTAGCATCGGACGCGGGGAAAAGCGTGAGTGAGGGAATCGCTTGCGCATTTGCCGTTGCCATGCCGAAAAAAGCAGATACTGCAAAACCGAAATTCAACAAAAATTTATTCATTGCGTGTCTCCATTTATATCGTTATAAAACGCGAGGAACAACCTTCGGGTACTGCGATTAACTGGCCTTGCTATCTCATAGTTCCAGATAGAGAGGGCAGAAATAGTTTGCCAAAAATTCGGATCGCGCAACTTGGTATGGCCATGCGTTATTGAGTTTCATCAGGCTTTAAGCGGGATGAAATAATGGGCTGGTCGTGATGCCAATACTTGCGAATCCGTAGGCAATATTTAATTCGGCGGCCGCGTGCATCACACGGATGCAGACTCAGGGCGGTTGGCGACCAGCCATTTATCGGTCAGACTGGCTCCCATTGAATGGCGGATTATCATGAATACAATGACATGCCAGACAATGGGAGGAGGGAAGCGATATCTCTATTACTTAGTGACAGGGTGTGCGCTTTTGCCATCCCAAGTAAGTTCGAAAACCGAAGTCGAAGCTTGTCCGCCCTGTTTTTCGCCACCAACCAGCAACACACCGTCATCCAGCTGGAACGACAGTCCATATCCCAGATTTTCTGGTAAATGGCCAGCCAGACACCACTTGCCGTTCACCAGAGCATAAATGTCGTCATGCCAGGTTTTGTTCAAACCACGGTGGGCGTAGTTCTGTCCTTGTCGATACTGATTCCAGGCACCCGGAAAGTTGGCGCCACCAGCGACCAGAAGAACATTTTTGCTGTAACCAGAAAATGCGCCAGCCAGACCTTCCGGCTGAGGTTGTCCCGCTGCAGCAATCAACTCCGGCTCAATTTTCCATTGCACTTTATCGCCATGGATGGCAACGCTGTGTACCTGATATGAACGAAGGCCGGGTTTCAGTTCGCCGTTGACCAAGGTGATGTCGTTGTTTCGAACGGCCATTGCTGGTCCGGCTGTCGGTGGATAGACAACTTTGCCTAAGGTTTTCCAGGCGTTCTCAGATGGCGTGTAGCTTAATACGTCGGTGGAAAATAAATAGTCTTGAGGACGTTTGCCGAAATAATTATTGGTAACGATGGCCTTTTGTTTTTCGTCCGTACCGGCTGATTTCAAGTCTGAGAAATAGCCGTCGAATATCGCTTTATTGACGCCGCCAAAAAATAATATTTGATTGCCGTCCAGCGATACACCGACAGCGCCAAGTAATCCCAACGGACTGCGGCTTAATACTTTTTCCCATTTGTTCTGGGCAGGATCGAAGCTATAGACGTCGTCATATAGCACCATATCTTTGCTGTTGTCAGCATGCTTGAGTTCGCCGGCGCCGCCAAATACATAAATCTTTCCGCCGACAGCCGCCGCAATGCTCTGATCGCGAGGTCCATCGGGGAAATCAGCCAGTTGCGTCCATTTTGGCTGCGGTTCGGATAAATCCATGGAGAACCATGCTTTTCCTGCCGATCCTAAACCGGCATAAATCTTGTTGCCAACTTTTACACCGGCGCCGTTTTTAATTGCAACCGGGATATCAGGATACGTTGTCGGTGCTGCAAACGAATTAGTACTCACCGCGCAAGCCATGAAGGCGCCGATGATGATGTATGACGATAAATTTTTGAACATGTCTTCTCCTGGATAAAACCATCTCTGATGTTTGTTGTGCGCCACGCGGAGTGTCAGGCGTAGAAATCCGCGTTGTGCTTTACAGCGCCGATCGGCGCTGTAGTTTTTTGAAATGCTTAGGGATGATGTTAGAAGTGGTGGCTAATACCCAGGTCGTAGCCAAATCTTCCTAAAGGTGCTTCTTTGTCATACACGACATCGGTATACAGGAAGCTGTATTTCGATAGGTAATATTGATAACCTGCGCCCCATTTGCGTGAAATCCATGGATAGGTCTTGTAGGAATCATAGCCGCCGTTGGCATTGAGAATTTTGGTATTCAGGACATCGTATGATGCCAGTATCAGTCCCGGTCCCATCGGTATCGTCAGGCCCAATATCCCGTTGGTGGCTTTAACATCCTTGACGTCATCCTGAACTCTGCGGTGCCAGCCGCTCTCTACCCCCAAGGATACCTTGGCCACGCCGAAGTCATAGACGCCGGTGACACCAACGAAACTGGTGTTGTAAGGGGATTTTTCGTAGCCAATCGCCAGATAGGTTGGGCCCTGATTGTAGCCGGTGGCCATACTCAAAGGCCGTTGGCCTGTCAGCAAAATAGGGCTCACGGTAGGGGCGATGAGGACCGGTAATTGCGCCCAAACTGCTGTGCGAGTGTCATCGCCAGCTTGAAGGCTTGCAAAGTATCCGCTTTGTGTCCAGTTAAGACTTACCGCATTCTGCATACGAGCAGAAGTGAACAAATGGTTGGCGTGCAAGCCAGCATTGTTTCGGGTGACGTAACTGTAAGTGCCGAACGGATCGGCCATGATGCTGACGACCCAGGCTGGTGTCAGCTTGCGGCCGGCGTCTATGTAGCCATACTGGTTGCCGATACCGACTATGGATTTTGAGTCAAATAAACCTGCCGGACCGTTGACACCAACGCCGCCGGTTTGGACCCCGTTGTTCAGCGTAATGCTGGCCTGAAAGTCAAAAAATGTTTTTAAGCTGTTACCCAGATCTTCGGTACCTTTGATACCAAATAGACTGCCTTCTCCCTGTCCCTCGCGAAATATGTTGGAATCGACTTCTCGTCCCAAAGCAGCATCTGCCCGTCCATAAATCGTTACCGAGGATTGTGCTGCGGCTACTCCCGTCACCGACGCAAACGCCAATAGAATGGATATTTTAATAATTTTATTCATGGTGTGTAACTTTTTAAAAAGTTGGAAAAGAGGAAGCGCCATGTCTCGTTTTAATTAACGCTTCCAGTAACCAAGTTGCCTCTGTTTGTCTATTTAAAGCCTTGATCAGCCTATTCGGATGGTTCGATTCCCTGTCGAAAAACCGATTTGCAATCCGAGTGAAGCGATCGCTGAATTGATGGCGGGAAATAATGCCATCAGACAAACTGCATTGCAAGTTTGGCAATTTATTGCTGTGAACCTTGGTCGTAAATGTTGTTCGCAGTTTCTCCGTGATTGTAATTTTAATGTAGATATATGACATCTGATATCGTGAGCGATGTTAGCATTCCAAAAAAAGCAAATGCAAGTATTTTTTTGTAAAATTGCCGAAAAACAATAAATTGATACCAATTTGTAGCATTGGCAAAACACCAAAGTAGTGTGGGAATTACTGATTTTGTGGGGAGTGTTGCTGAATTTGTTGCGGTTTTAGCGGATGTGTGTAGTTCAGGTGTCTACGCCAGATGCCTTATTGACTCATCTGTAATTGAGTTACTTTGCATGGTGAAATGATTTTTTCAAAGTAACAGGTAAGATGTTTGACATCTGACTAATTTGGTGCAATACTTGATTTCAAGGTGCCTAAATCAAGATCTCCATAGTGATGTGTGCATGGAGATGGGAGTAAGGAAGGACGATGAGCTCGCAAATGGTATGTGAATTAGATATGAAGAATGACGCCATATGGCCGGCATTTCCTGTGGCATTAAAAGAGGCGGTAGGCGCTCGGGTTGACGGCGTCTTGTACGTTGGCTTGGGTACGGCGGGGCGTGCATGGTATGCACTCGATACTCAGGCCGAACAGAAATCATGGCAACGTCTGGCGGACTTCCCTGCCGAGGCGCCGAATGGCGCGGCATCAGCAGTGGTGAGTGGAAAAATTTATGTTTTTGGTGGTGCTGGGCGTGTTAATCCGCAAAGCAGTCTGGCGCAATTCGACTTTGTTCATTGCTACGACCCGCTTTCAGATAGCTGGGCTAAATTGCCAACTCGCTTGCCTGTAGGGATGCTAGGGGCATCTGCGATTAGTGCGGACGGTGTGCACGTATTGGTTTTTGGTGGTTACAACAAGGCGCAATTTGACGGATTTTTTGCCAAATTTGAGCCATTGGATGCATCGCAGCAAGGACTTGCTTTGCGTGAATTCATGAGCAAACAGGCGAGTGAGTATGAATGGAATGCCGATGTCTGGCAGTTTGATGTGACCACTCTGGAGTGGCAAAATCTGGGCCGCGTACCGCATCAGCCCAATTGCGGTAGTGCCGTGATATCACATCAAGGTCAAATCTACTTATTAAGCGGTGAAGTCAAGCCGGGTCTGCGATCGGGCACAGTCAAGCGCGCTTTAATCAGCAATGGTGGCCTGGAATGGATAGCCGAGAAAAATCTGCCGTCAGCAGATGGTATTGCACCGCAAGAAGGTGTTGCGGGCGGGTTTGCAGGTCGTTTGGGTGACGATTTGGTACTGGCCGGCGGGACAAATTTCCCCGGTGCGCAGCAGCGTTATGACGCGCTGGAATATTACGCGCATCAAGGTTTGAGCAAAACCTGGCGAGATGAGCTCTATGTTTTTCGTGATGATGTCTGGATAATGGCCGGAAAATTGCCTGTTGCACGGGCAAACGGACTGTCCTTTCAAGTTGAGGATGGCTTGTTATTAGTAGGTGGGGATATGCAGGATGGCATTCCTTGTACGGAATCGACGCTCTTGCCTCACAATAGCGCCACCGCATTTTCCCAGAACTCAGCCCTTTATCGGAGAAATTCAAGTGTCAACTAAGATTCCCGCGTACCGCCAGGTTCAAATAGAAATAAAAAAATACATTAAAGAAAATAACCTGAAGTTTGGTGACGGTTTGCCGCCAGAGGCATTGCTGGCCAAAAATTTAGGTGTCAGTCGTCCTTCGTTGCGTGAAGCAGTTAAATCTCTGGAGTCGTTAGGGATCGTTGAGTCGCGCCACGGTGAAGGTATTTTCGTTAAAGAATTTACGTTTGATTCGATAGTGGAGAATTTGCCCTATTCGATGAATGCCGGCGACGAAAATGTGAAAAAGCTCTTGCACGTTCGTAAATATCTGGAGCTTGGCGCAATCCCTTCAGTAGTTGAACATATTACCGAAGAAAGTATCCAGCGCCTGAGAGTGCTGGCGGAGCGCATGCTAAACAAGGCCCTGGACAAGCAGACTTTCTCTGAGGAAGACCGGGAGTTTCATGTGGAGATGTATAGCTGCCTGAAAAACGATTTTCTGTTGTCGTTGATTGAATTGTTCTGGAATGTTTTCAATGAGATGAATCAGTCTTCTGAGTCGGTCGATCATTGGGCCCTGGAAGAAACCGCAAAAGATCATTTGCGGGTGGTAAATATGCTTGAGAAAAAAGATGTGTTTGGTGTGTTATCGGCACATCGTGAACATTTTCAGGCAATCGTCGATACCTATCCAGAAGAGTAAGCAGTAGCGTTCAATAATAATTAGTAATGTGTGATTTCGTTGGTTGCTGCACCAGTTCATAACTAAAAAAAGTTACTGGATTTCTTGAAAATAATCTGATTGATGAGTTCCGGAGTATTTGCATGTTGAAATTCCATAAAAAACTTCTGCCTCTGGTCGCCTTGTTAGCTTTAATGGCTACAAGCGCGCCAACCATGGCGGTGGAGAAGACATTTGTTGGCGCTTTTGATGTAGGTCCAAGTGGTAATGCGCAAAAATTTAATCCTTTAACTGCCAGTGCGGGATTCAGTTTTTACAATAAATATTTTAGTACGCTAACGCTATACGATGTCGGCCTGCAAAATCTTAGCGGCGATTTAGCAGATAGTTGGGCTTTTGCTCCAGATGGTAAAAGCCTGACCATCCATTTGCGCAAGGGAGTGAAGTGGCACGATGGCGCGCCGTTTACTTCGAAGGACGTTAAATTCACATTGAATTTGGTCAGAAATCCGGACTCGGCGAGTAGTTTCGCTTCCCGATTGAACAACGTGACTGATATTCAAACGCCAAATGATACGACCGTGATGTTGACCTTGAGCTCGATGGATGCGTCGTTGCCAGATGCGTTTACCAGCATCATGATGGTGCCAGAGCACTTGCTAGGAAAGATTCCTGCGAAGGAGTTGCGCAATTCTGATTGGTGGAAGCAACCGGTCGGAACTGGTCCGTTCAAATGGGTTAAATATCTGCCCGATCAATATGTTGAGCTTGATGCCAATAATAATTTTTATCGTGGTCGGCCGAAACTGGACAAACTGATTAATCGCTATTTCAAAGACGGCAGTTCGGCGTCGATTGCGTTGCAGGCGGGAGAAATTCAGCACACTTATCTGACGTTGGATCAAGTCAAGGAAAGTCAGAAAAATACGGTATACAACGTGATCTCTGGGCCATCGAATGTGCTGAATTACATCGGTGTGAATAATAACGATCCGCGCTTTAAGGATATACGCGTTCGTCAGGCCATTTTAATGGCAATTGATCGGGCGGCTATCGTCAAATATATCTATAACTCACAGGCAGCGGTGAGCAATTGCGTGTTGTCATTGCCTAAGTATGTTCCAGCTGATCTGAATCAATATGGCACGAATGTGAAGAAAGCCAAGCAGCTGTTGGCAGCTACCGATTGGGATAAACTCAACCGTGGCGCACCCATCGAATTGCTGACATATTACGGCGATCAGGTGACCAAGGATGTCGTGTCTTCCTTACAAGCCATGCTGGGTGAAATTGGCATCACGATTAAGCCGCGCTTCGTTGACGGCCCGACATTTTCGAAAATAGTCGATGCGGGGAATTTCACCATGGTCTTTGCGGGCGGTGGCAATGGACCGGATCCGAGTGTGCTGGCACCTCTGATGGATTCAGCCTATATCCCGCCTAAGGGCGTTAACCGGATGCGGGTGAATTTACCTGAGCTGGATGCTTTATTCAAAGCCGGTCAGCAAGAAGCCGATGAAGCCAAGCGCACCGAAATTTATAAAAACGTTTGTCGTATGACCAATGCCAAATTGCCTTGGATTCCATTGTGGGGAACCAATCGCTTCGGCGGCGTTGCGAAGAATGCACAGAATGTCATTTGGACACCTGCGCCAAGCGGTGGGCGATATCAGGATTTCCCTGAGAACTGGAATATGCAGTAAGCATTCCGCAGTAAAAAATAATCATTAATTTCGAATGAAATTCGCACCCTTAGTGGTGCGGTGGGATAACGCATGCTGAAATATTTATTAAATCGTTTTTTGGTTAATATTCCGACTCTGATTGCCATATTGATCGCCATTTTTGTCATGATTAATATGGCACCTGGAGATCCCGTCGATGCTTTTGTGCCGCCATCGCAGCCGATGAGCGACGTTCAAAAGGATGTCTTGCGACATGACCTTGGCCTTGATCAGCCGATGCCGATTCGTTTCCTTTTGTGGGTGAAGCAAGTCGCACACGGGGATTTAGGCTATCGCTATAAAGACGGACAAAAAGTAAGTGAGGCGATTGCCAGCCGCATCCCCGCAACGCTCATGCTGACTTGTACCGGACTGACATTAGGTTCGATGTTAGGCATATTGCTGGGGATTATATCTGCCAGAAATTACAACAGAAAAGTAGACCACATATTATCGGTCTTCGCCTATCTGGCCATCAGTTGTCCTGCGTTCCTGGTTGGTATTATCGGGATGTATATTTTTTCCTTGAAATTAGGCTGGTTTCCGGCTGGCGGTTACTCCATACCCGGTGACGGTGGATGGACCGACATTCTGCGCCACCTGGTACTGCCATCTTCAGTGTTAGCCGTGCAATTCGTTGCCATCCTGATGCGCTACACACGATCCGGCTTGCTTGAAGTAATGACCCAAGACTATGTGCGAACAGCCACGGCGAAGGGATTGTCGGCCAATCAAGTCATCGCTCGTCACGCCTTTCCGAATACATTGATACCAATCGTTACCGTGATCGGCGCAAATTTTGGTGCATTGATTGGCGGCGCGGTTTTCGTCGAGGTCGTATTTTCCTGGCCAGGCATGGGCATGCTCTTTCTGGACGGGATCGAAAGTCGGGATTATCCATTGATCATGGGGATTGCATTGTTTATGGCGCTGGCAATCCTTGCCATCAATGTGCTGACCGACATTATCTATTCGTGGATTGATCCGAGAATAACGCTCAAATAATGAGCGGTGCGTATGCGTGCGTCGGATGAGGTGCGGCTTTGTCTGAATTGTCCTTTAAGGTATTTATTCAAGAGTGATGTTATGAGTAGTCAAAAATCCAGAGCTGGAAAATGGCAGAAATTCAAGGCCAACAAGATCGCAATGTATGGCCTATGCACTTTTTTGCTGGTCACCCTGGTCTGCCTTTTTTCTAGCTGGCTATTTAAGTTTGATCCAAATGCGATCGACTTGAGCTCAGCACTGCAGGCGCCTTCCCAGACACACTGGCTGGGGACCGACCAGACCGGAAGAGATATGTTGGCCCGCACTATGGCGGCAGGTCAGATATCGATACTGGTCGGCGCATGCAGTGTGGCGCTGGCGCTGCTGATCGGTACGGTGTTGGGCGGCGTGGCGGGTTATTTCGGAGGATGGCTGGATAACTTGATCATGCGCTTTGTCGATGTGGTGATGACTTTTCCCGCCATTATTGTATTGATGACGCTGTCCGCGGTGATTGGGCCTGGCACAGGCAAGACAGTCCTGATCATCGGCTTGCTCTCCTGGCCTCTGGTATGTCGCCTGGTACGGGCACGCATATTGAGTGTGCGTGAAATGGAATTTGTCGCTGCAGCAAAAACTCTGGGTGCCGGACACGCTTATATTTTGTTCAAACACTGCCTGCCAAATACGACGGATGTATTGGTGGTGTTTTCGTCCCTTGGGTTTGTCAGCGCAATTATGGCTGAGGCCGGCTTGAGCTTTCTCGGTCTTGGCGTGCAGCTTCCCGATGCAAGTTGGGGCAGCCTGTTAAGTATTGCTCGTGAAGCTTCCATTCTTCAGCAATACCCCTGGATCTGGTTACCGTCAGGGGTACTGATTGTGATTACCGCACTTTCTGCAAATTTTATTGGCGATGGGTTACGCCAAGCTTTTGACCCTAAAACTATTAAGGAATGAACACGATGTCTACGTTGAATTTACACGGTATTGTCCCGCCAGTCGTCACACCACTGACGCATGATTACAAAGTTGATAAACCTAGCTTGCGCCGGGTCATCAAGCATCTGTTGGATGGCGGCGTGCATGGTCTGTTTTTGCTGGGCTCTACCAGTGAAGTGGTTTTCCTGAACGCGCAGCAACGCGCCGACGTGATGGAAGTCGCCGTTCAAGAAGCTGGTGGCCGTGTGCCGCTGGTGGCCGGCGTTATCGACCCGACTACAGATCGCACTATCGCTTACGCACGTCAAGCCAAAGAGATGGGCGTCGATGGCTTGGTGGTGACATCACAGTTCTATACTCGCACCAGCCAGGCTGAAACTATCGATCACTTCTCTTACATTAAAGATGCGGTTGATCTGCCTATCGTTGCATACGACATTCCGGTTTGTGTGCAGTTGAAGTTGGCGCGTGAAACGGTCCGCGAATTGTACGATCGCAAGATCATCTGCGCGTTGAAAGACAGCAGTGGCGATGAAGGTAATATGCGGATGTTGATGCGTGATTTCGCAGCGCATCCGGATTTCGCAATTTTGACTGGTTCGGAAACGTTGGTTGATTACGCGATGTTGGGCGGAGCGCATGGCAACGTGCCTGGTTTAGGTAACGTCGATCCAGCCGGCTATGTGCGCTTGTATAACGCGGCCAAGGCAGGTGACTGGAACGCGGCGCGCGCCGAACAACTCCGTCTGATCGAACTGTTCGAGATCGTGTTCCAAGGCGTTCCACACACCAGCCCGAATGCATCCGGCGTAGGTGGATTTAAAACAGCGATGTATTTGATGGGCTTGATTGAAAACCGTCACATGAGCCGCCCGAATAAGGTGTTGCCTGATGCTGCGGTTGAGAAAATCCGTTCGATACTGACAAGCACAGGCCTGCTATAAGCACAGTAGAAGCAGCGTATAAGTAAGCTTCGTCCAGTTAAGAAGAAAAATCATGCTGAGTCGCCCGTAAAGACGCGGCTTCAGCTTTTGCGATGCAGCGCCGAGAGTTGCACATACACGCTAACTGGACGGTATTAGGTATAGGTGAGACAGATGCTTGGTTCCGATGTAATCCTTGATGTAAAAGGACTGACGACTACCTTTCAAACACCAGGCGGTGTGGTGAAGGCGGTTAATGACCTGAATTTTCAACTGCGGCGCGGTGAAACGCTGGCAATCGTCGGCGAGTCCGGATGCGGCAAGTCCGTTACGTCATTTTCTTTGATGCGTTTGCTGGGTGGGCAGGTCAACATCGCCGGAAATGTCTGGCTCAAGGATGAGAAAGATAGTCCGGTAGATCTGTTGTCGCTGCCTATCGACGAAATGCAAAGTGTGCGTGGAAATCGACTGGCAATGATATTTCAGGAGCCGATGACATCACTGAATCCGTTGCATCGGATCGGCAGTCAGATTGCTGAAGCCATGGTGGTCCATGGTCTTTGTTCAAAGGGACAGGCGGAAGAGCGGGCGCTGTCGCTGCTGGCGCTGGTCGGGATCTCTGATCCGGAAGTGCGTGCCCAACAGTATCCGCATCAAATTTCCGGTGGCATGCGTCAGCGCGTGATGATTGCGATTGCGCTGGCTTGCAATCCATCGGTACTGATTGCCGACGAACCGACCACCGCACTGGACGTCACTATCCAGGCGCAGATATTGCGTTTGATCCGCAAGTTACAGCGCGAATCCGGTATGGGCGTTTTGTTCATTACGCATGATATGGGTGTGGTTGCCCAGATTGCCGATCGCGTTGCGGTTATGTACGGCGGTCAGATGGTGGAACAGGCAGATACGCGTACCTTGTTCAAGCATCCGCGTCATCCGTATACCAAAGGATTGCTGGCATCGATTCCGAATCCTCAGGTGAGTGGCCGTCTGTACGGTATTCCGGGACAGGTGGAACCGGTAATTGGCGAGCTGGTTGGCTGCCGGTTTGCGAACCGCTGCAATCAGGCGAGCGACATTTGCAAAACAACGACTCCACCTCTGTTGAGCATAGGCACGCAACTGGTCCGTTGTCATTTCGGGGATCAATCATGAGCCTGAGTCTTCAGCAAACGGCGGAAAGTATTCTGTCTTTTGAAAATGTGGGTATCAAATTTGATACCAAATCAGGCATGTTTGGGAAAACGCGCTCGTTGCATGCTGTGCAGGATGTTTCCTTCGCACTGCAACCGGGTGAAATTCTTGGCATCGTTGGTGAATCCGGCAGTGGTAAATCGACCCTGGGCAAATTAGGCATGAGTCTGTTGAAACCCACCAGCGGTGCCATCAGATATCAAGGGAAATTACTGAGCGACTATCGCGGCAATGATCTCAAGCAATTGCGTTGCGATCTGCAAATGGTGTTTCAGGACCCGAATGCCAGCCTGAATAGCCGTCTGACGATAGAACAAAGTTTACGCGAGCCCTTTATCCTGCATAAACGGGGAAGCAAGCAAGATCAGCATCAGGAAATTTTACGGCTGTTAAATGTCGTCGGTTTGCCAGCCAGCGTGTTGCATCGTTACCCGCATGAATTGTCGGGCGGACAAAAACAACGCGTCGTGATTGCTCGTGCATTGGCACTAAAACCCAAGGTAATCATTGCCGACGAGGCTGTAGCTGCGTTGGATGCTTCGGTGAAGGCGCAGATTATCAATCTGCTGCTGGATCTCCAAAAAGAATTCAACTTATCTATTATTTTTATCTCGCACGATTTGCCTATGGTGCAAACGATGTGTGATCGGGTGCTGGTGCTGTATCTGGGGCGTTTGATGGAATATGCGCCGCGCGACGTTATTGCCCAAGGCGGTAAGCATCCTTACACGCAGGCGCTGTGGCAAAGCTCGCCGATTGCTGATCCTGATCGGGGTTTTTCTGACGAAGAACCTTTGCATGGCGAGATTCCAAGTCCATTGAATCCGCCTGGCGGTTGCGTATTCCACACACGTTGTCCACGCGCTGTTGCCAGATGCAGCGAAGTAATTCCGCGTTTGTATCCGCTTGGCCCGCAGCACAATGTCGCTTGCCTGCTGCACGAAGCACAAGCTGTCGTTTAAACACTGACTAATCTTTAATGATCGGCTTGATAGTCATGCCGATCATTTTCAGCCTTACTGCCTACTTTAGTATTTATCTCATATGAATATCGAACAACTTAAAAATCAACTCGTCGTATCGTGCCAGCCTGTGCCGGATAGTCCAATGGATAGGCAGGACATCATCGTTGCCATGGCCTGTGCGGCAGTCGCGGCTGGAGCAGGTGGTTTGCGTATCGAAGGGGCCGACAATGTGCGTGCTGTCGTTGCCGCCGTCAAAGTACCTGTCATCGGCATTGTGAAGCGTGATTTGGCCGATAGCCCGGTACGTATTACGCCTTATCTGCAAGACGTAGAAGATTTGATACATGCTGGTGCGGCGATCATTGCTTTCGACGGCACCGACCGCACTCGCCCTGCCAGTGTGGCGAGCTTGCTGCAAGCCGTACACAAAGCAGGGCGCTTGGCCATGGCCGATTGCTCGACTGAAGCTGATGGTTTGGCGGCACTGGCACTGGGTTGCGATTTGATCGGCACCACGCTTTCTGGCTACACCGATGAAACGGCCGATCAGCCTGCGGATGTGCCCAATCTGGCGCTGGTGCGCAGCTTATCGGCTTCTGGTGCAAAGGTGGTGGCAGAAGGTCGTATTCGCACTGCGGCAGAAGCCGCCGATGCATTGCGTCATGGCGCATTTTCCGTGACGGTCGGATCGGCAATTACCCGTATCGAACACATTACGCTATGGTTTATTGAATCGATGAATCAAGCCGTGATCCGGGATTAATTGGCATGCTGATCGCAATCGATATCGGCGGAACCAAAATTGCCGCCGCATGGGTAGAGAACGGAAAAGTTCTCGAACGCCGCCAACAGCCAATGGCGCCGGACCCAATTGGTTTTATGGCAGCCATTGCCCAACTGGTGCTGGGATGGCCGGCGCCACAACAGGTGGCAGTGGCGGCAACCGGGTTTATCAATGATGGCAAAGTGCATTCGGTCAATCAGAACATCATTGCCTTTTGGGATGGCTTTCCGCTAGCCGAGCGTCTTGCTGAACGCTTTGCGTGTCCGCTGATTTTGATGAATGACGGTCAGGCTGCGGCTTGGGGCGAATATCAAGTCCGTCAATCTGCATCAGAGAACTCTCCTGACAATTTATTGTTCATCACACTCTCCACAGGTGTTGGCGGTGGATTGGTATTGGACCGGAAATTGCGTATCGGCCCACATGGACTGGCTGGCCACGTTGGTCATGCAACCGTTTCGCGCCAGCCGACTGATGGCGACCTGGGCTGCGGTTGTGGCCGGCATTCCTGTCTGGAAAAAATCGCATCCGGTACTGCGCTAGGACGGCAGGCCAGTGCCATGTTTGGTCGCGCCATGAACAGCGCCGAGCTGTTCGAGCTGGCGTTGACCGATACCAAGGCAGAAGCGATCATCAACAATGCCGCAATGGCTGTGGCCGAAGCAATCAGTAATGTGCACATGACAATTGATTTGTCCGAGATTGTGATCGGCGGCAGCGTTGGCCTGGCTGATGGTATGTTGCAGCGGATTCAACTTGCGTTGGCACGCGCTCCGAATTTGATGCAGGTACCGGTTAGCGCCGCCATATTGGGACCGGATGCAGGTCTCGTTGGCATCATGCAATGGGCAAACGCGAAAGACGCGTAATGCCGCTGATAGGTGTTTTTGTTTGAGGAATATAGTGTGATGCAAGTACGCTCAGAAAAGGAAATCACTCACTGGTATGTGTTGGTGATTGCAGGGCAATCCAATGCACAAGGCTTTGGTGAAGCACTGCCGCCGGAAGCAGATCTGCAGATGTCGCCCAGAATAAAACAACTCGGGCGCTACCGTGGCGTGCGCCCTGATGGCGCATATGAGGATCGCTGGAACAAATGGTTGGATGCCGGTCACATACTCGATCATGTACAGGATTTGCGCTTTGCCAATTTGCATGGCAATCAAGATTTGAGGCGTTCCGGCACCGTCGGCCCAGGCACTTATATTGCGCAGCGCTTGTTACCTTATTTGCCCGACGATGCCGGCATCTTGTTACTGCCGCAGGCGCACGGCGGTGCCGGCATGACCGTCGGTGAACCGGGGCGTTACCGCGATCCGGCCCGATGCGATGCGAAAACACAGCCAGGTGCCAGCGTTGGTCGAGCCGTGTACAACTACCCCAATATTCCCAACGTCAAACAAGATGGCGCAATGGCTTGGGCCGGAACATCTGCACCGTTGTATCTGGACATGCAGCAGCGTATACGCTTTGCCTTGGAAGCCAATCCTGCCAATCGCTTACTGGGTATGGTCTGGGTACAAGGCGAAAGCGACGCCAATGTCGGTGGACAGCATGCCGATTGGCACCAAGCCAGTTTTACTGAAATGGTCGATCGTCTTGGAGCAAGTCTGGATGATTTGAAGACGCAATTCGTCGGTGGAAACTGGCATCAGCTTCCGTGGGTGAATGTGCTGGCGACACATTGGTGGAATGAGCAGAATCCAGATCATTGCACCGTGATGAATGGCTACCGTACATTGGCACAACAACGGCCCGAACAGATGCGCTTTCTGGATTTGCGCTTTCAAGAAAATGGCGAACCGGTGGAGACAAATCTTACGCACTATCGCGACCCACATGGCCCGGATTACTCGCATCAAGCCATGCCAGAATTGACCGATGGTCGCACCACAACGCCTGAAGTTATTCATATCCATTGGTCCAGCGCGGCCTACCGTGGAACCGTATCGCAACGGATTGCCGAGGTTTTGCTGACGTCGATTCCGGCGTGACTGTCGAGATTGCATTGAAAAACCATAGACCAATTCTGACCAGAGAAAAAGATAATCATGCAACTTAACGGAAACATCCTGACCCCGAATGGCTGGGTGCATGGAGAACTGGCTTTCGACGAGCGTATTAAACATATTAGCGGCATATCCGCAGATCCAGATGACAACGCTGGAGATTTTATCCTGCCCGGATTCATCGACTTGCATGTGCATGGCGGTGGCGGCGTCGATATTATGGAAGCCAATGGTGCCGGTGCAAAAGTAGCGCGCATGCACGCGATGCATGGGACGACCTCGTTTTTGGCAACTACCATGACAGCCCCTGGTAGTGAAATTACACGCGCGTTGGACGACCTGGCGGCTATGCGTGAGCAACGCACAGCTGGTGGTGCACGGATGTTAGGTATTCATTTAGAGGGGCCGTATATCAATCCGGGTAAGCTCGGCGCCCAACCGAATTTTGCGAAAAACGGCGTAGCCGAAGAAGTGCATCGCTACAATCAAATCGTGCCCGTGAAAATTGTGACGATTGCACCGGAGCTATCCGGCCATGCCGTGTTGATTGAAGATTTGGTCAATGACGGTATCAGAGTGCAATTGGGACATACGTTGGGGAGTTATGAGCAGGGCGTAGAAGCACTCAATCGCGGAGCCAGCAGTTTTGCACATTTGTTCAATGCGATGACGCCGTTGCATCATCGCGAGCCAGGCATGGTTGGCGCTGCGTTAGGGCATGCCGACTTTGCCGAGATTATTCCTGACCTGTTGCATGTACATCCGGGCGCAATCCGCGCCGCACTGCGCTGTATTCCTCACTTGTATTGCGTCACCGACTCAACTGCTGCTGCCGGTATGCCAGATGGCAATTATCTGTTGGGCGGCCAGACCATCACCAAATGTTTAGGTGGTGTTCGATTGGCCGACGGCACGTTGGCTGGCAGCACGCTGACGATGGATCAGGCTTTACGCAATCTGGTCAGCATCGGCTTGACAGTGGATGATGCGTCAAATCGCCTTTCCGCTAACCCGGCACGCTTTCTCGGCATTACCAATCGCGGCCAACTGGCACCAGATTGTTGGGCAGACCTGGTGGTCATGGATAAAAACCTAAATCTTAAATCGGTCTACATAGAAGGAGAAGCAATTGACATCACTCATGCTTGATGAGGCACGCGCAGCGGCGCAGGCAGTGGCCACGCAGTTCAAGGAAAACGCATCCAATTTTGCGCAACTTGGCGCCAAGTTGCGGGCACAGCCACCGCGCTCGGTCGTCACTATTGCTCGTGGCAGTTCTGATCATGCTTCGGCTTATTTTGCCTATCTGGTGATGGCGCGATTAGGGAAGTTAGTGACGTCGCTGCCGATGTCATTGATCACACTTTATCGCTCTCCGATTGAGGCCAATGATGTGTTAGCTGTGGCGGTGTCGCAATCGGGACAAAGTCCAGACTTGCTTGGTCCGATTCGTTATCTGCGTGACGGTGGTGCGACCACCGTCGCCATGGTGAATGATGCAGCATCACCATTGGCAGCCGCCAGTGAGTGGGTATTGCCACTTACCGCCGGGCCCGAAAAAAGTGTAGCGGCTACAAAGAGCTTTATCACTAGCCTGACCGCAGGTGCCGCACTGGTGTCGCATTGGGCAAACGACGAACGCATGTTGGCGGCGCTTGCCCAATTGCCCGAACAATTGACACGGGCAGCCACGCAAGACTGGAGCGCAGCGCTTGAAATCCTGGGCGGTGCCGATAGGATCATGGTCCTGGGTCGTGGATGGAGTCATCCGGTAGCGATGGAAGCGGCGTTGAAATTCAAGGAAACCTGCGCGATTCAGGCGGAATCGTTTTCCAGTGCTGAAGTGAAGCATGGTCCAATGGCGCTAATCGATGACGGTTACCCGATGTTGATATTTGCCACCCGCGGACCGGCACAGGAGAGTCTGATTGCGACCGCGCAGGAAATGCGCGCACGTGGTGCTCATGTGCTGCTGGCAGCACCGGACGACGTGGCCGAACGCGACTTGACATTGATCGTCGCCGACGTGCCAGAGTTGGATCCTATCCTGGCCATCCAAAGTTTCTATCCTATGGTTGAAGCGCTGGCCCGCTTACGAGGATTCGACCCGGATACGCCGCGTCATCTATCCAAGGTAACCAAAACACATTGATGTAAAACGCCAGTCAGCACCAAAGTCGCGCGCCAGTTCAGCATTTTGCAGGCGCGCGAACTGTCACTAATAAGACTCCTTCCGGCACTTCTAATCTGAACAAATTAGATTTTTTTGATGATGAATGGCTGGCTTGAAATGGCGTTTCGCTGGTAGTCAGTCTTCTGACTTGTGTCCTAAGATCGACGCACATCTGATGACACTGTAATTCCCGACGACACTGCAATTTTTTGATGTTTTAGTCAAATATGAGAGAGCGCCCAAGCGGGCGCTTTTTTTATATAAATTATTGTCGATTACTTCGCAGTCCATAGGGCGTAACGTAGATATCTTATGACCTCGCGACGGTTTGTTTTATAATTGCAACAAAATGTAACATCGCAGAAATTTCTGTAAAGTTGTCCTATAACAAAGAAGAAATATCGTAGTGAAACACCTTACTTTTTCGCCATTGGGGCGAAATTGTTGATAATCAGGAGGTCCTATGAAATCATTTCTTTCGACTGTTATTTCCGTGACGCTAGTCGCCGTCAGCCTGTCGTCGATCGCAGCTCAACCTCGCCTGGATTTATTAGGCGAAGCGGTATCAGCCCCATCTTCTGCTCGCACCATCACGATCAATCCCGATACCAAATATGTCAACGTAGTCGGAGGTGAGACGATTAAATTCGTCGTTGGCGACAAAACATTTGGATGGGCTTTCAATGGTCCGGTACGGAGTTTTGATTTGGCGCGCGTTGCGCCGGCAGGTGTGTTGAACCGTCATGTGATGGCATATATCGCTACCAATCCGGACGACCTTGGCGGCAGCGATGCGGGTGGCATGGGACATAGCAAATAAGGATATGGATCTTTGATCGGGTCGCGATTCCGACCATTTCGATTTGATCGAGTGGTCGGATAGCGCTGCTAAGTTTGTCAGCTTTCCATATTCGCCACTCGATAATTGTTGTCCACCGTGTTCAAGCCTTTCCTTCAGACGCGGGAAAATTGGCAGCACGTCGTGATTGCCACGAATACCAACTTGTTTACATCCCAGGAGTCGCGCTGAACAGGTGCTGCCAACGTCGCTTGAGCGACTAATTCATTTAATGGCAGATCAAATATCTCCGAAACCTCAACCTGCTGTTTGCTGTTGCGTGCGCTTGCGATATTCGCCCGGCGAGAGGCCGGTCCATTGCGCAAAAGCGCGCTGAAAAGTCGATTGATCCGAAAAACCAAGAGAGGTTGCTATTTGCTTGAGCGGGGTTGATTCCCGAGCCAGAAAATGAAGCGCCATATCGTAGCGCAGGATATCCTTGATTTGCTGGAAACTTGTTCCGCCGACTTCCAGCTTGCGATGCAGAGTACGCGGCGATACAGCGAGCTGTTCTGCTACCTGCGGTAAAGACAAGAGGGTGGGCAAGGCTTGCTGCAGAACGCGCCTGACATCTGATGCAAGCGAGTCGCCCACTAACAACGCCTCAATGAAACTTGCCGGCGCGCGCCGAATGAAGCGCGGTATTTCATGAACGTTGCGGATGATGTGAATCGTACTGGTTTGCGCCGGAAAGCGCAGTGCTCCGCATGGCTGATGGAATCTTGCTGTTGCGGCCAGCAAGGTACGCAATTCAAGCTGGTGTCGAGGAGGTGGGCACGGAAAATCGGCGCTCATCAGAGGCAATTTTTGTCCTGCCAGCCACGACATGACCGCATAAATGGTCAGCAAAACGATTTCGTATACCAACAAGCCTTTTTCATGATCGCGCAGGCGCTCTCTAAACCTGATTTGAATTTCTCCATTCTCGGTGATGCAATCCACTTTTAAGCCGCCGAGTAGCGCATTGCATCCCCTCGCAATAACCTGCGCACACTCACCAAAGGTTGAAGTGGTAACGCCGGCACGACATAACGTTTCTATTGCGCCCGGTCGCACTGGATAGTCGAAAAGACCAAGTCCCTCATCTTCCAGCGTGTCTATGATGCAGGTGTAAAGTCTGGAAAACTGTTTCAGGCTGAGCCGCGCGCGCGGAATATTGAGAAGGCTGCAGTCTATGCCGGCGCGGCTTAGCAACTGCTCTGGCGCGATCCCTTGCGCTTTCGCCGCATCGATCAAGGCGAGTGCGCCGCGCACGGGAACCGTAATGACATTGGATTTTACATGCATGGCAGATTTTGCAATAAAAATGGCAAATTAGGCTATCACGTTTTTACGGCAGATAGTACAAAATACGTGATACTTCAATGCTCTACAGACTCCTGGGATCTGCCAGGTTATATCTGACAAGGCGAGTGATATAGATAGAATTGGCAATTAATGCATGAAATGCAGCATAAAGCACAATCAGGAGACTAATCATGACCAAACTAAAACATAAACAAACCGACAACTACGCGCGAGACGTTGAAATCGTTACGTCCACGATGGGAGTGCAAGCATGATACCCCGCACATTATTTACCGAAGATCACGAAATGCTGCGTGAATCTGTGCGCCGCTTTATGGAAACCGAAGCGGTTCCCCACAACGAGCGTTGGGAGGAGCAGGGATTTGTCGATCGCGAAATCTGGTTGAAGGCCGGCGCCGCCGGTTTCCTGTGTCCCAGCATGCCGGAACAGTACGGTGGCGCCGGCGGTGACAAGCTATATAGCGTGGTGCTGATGGAAGAGCAGGCACGTGTCGGCTGCAGCGGTCTCGGTTTCAGCCTGCACTCGGAAATTGTTGCGCCCTACATTGAACATTACGGTAGCGAATATCTGAAATCGATCTACCTGCCTAAGATGGCGACTGGCGAGATGATAGGCGCAATCGCGATGACCGAGCCGGGGGCAGGTTCCGACCTGCAAGGCGTTACGACGAGCGCAGTACGCGACGGTGAGCACTATGTCCTGAACGGCTCCAAGACCTTCATTACCAACGGCTGGCACGCCGACCTCGTGATCGTCGTTGCCAAGACGGATCCCGCAGCGGGTTCGAAAGGGATCAGCCTGTTCCTGGTCGATACTTCGATGCAGGGATTTTCCAAGGGCAAGCGCCTGAAGAAGGCCGGTATGAAGGCACAAGATACGGCCGAGCTGTTTTTCGATAACGTGCGCGTGCCAGCGTCCAACCTGCTCGGTGAAGAAGGTCAGGGTTTCAGATATCTGATGCAGGAATTGCCGTGGGAGCGCCTGCAGATTTCAATCACCGCAGTCGCCGCGGTTGAGGCCGGCCTTGCATGGACGCTCGCCTACACTCGCGAACGCAAAGCATTTAAACGTGCGATCGGCGAATTTCAGACCGTCGCCCACGCGCTCGCGGAAATCCGCACCGAGTTGGAAATGGGCCGCGTATTCGTCGATCGTTGTCTGCAATTGCTGATGGACGGCAAGCTCGACGCCGCGACCGCATCGATGGCGAAGTACTGGACTACCGAGATGCAATTCCGTGCATTGGACCGCTGTGTGCAACTGCACGGCGGTTACGGCTATATGTGGGAATACCCGATAACGCGCGCGTGGGCCGATGCCCGCGTGCAGCGTATTTACGGCGGCACCAATGAGATCATGAAAGAACTGATCAGCCGCAATTTGTAAACCACATTCGGAGAAAAGCACATGGAAGCCTATATTTATGACGCTGTTCGCACTCCGCGCGGCAAGGGCAAGAAGGATGGATCTCTGCACGGTGTAACGCCGTTGCGGCTGGCTGAAATCGCATTGCGTGCGCTCGGCACGCGCAATCACCTCGACACCAGTTTGATCGACGATGTGGTGCTCGGCTGTGTCGAACCGGTAGGTGAGCAGGGCGCGTGCATAGCCCGCGTGGCAGCGTTGGCCGCCGACTATGCCGACAGTGTGGCGGGTGTGCAAATCAACCGTTTCTGTGCCTCCGGTCTGGAAGCCTGCAATATGGCGGCTGCACAAGTGATGGCGGGCCAGTCCGATCTGGTGGTAGGTGGTGGCGTTGAATCTATGTCGCGTGTGCCCATGGGTTCGTCGGGCGGTGCCTGGCCAGTCGATCCGCAAAGCGCATTCAAACGCTATTTCGTACCGCAGGGTGTGTCGGCAGATGCAATTGCGACTATCTGGGACTACAGCCGCCGCGACGTCGATGCCTATGCGGTCGAAAGCCAGCAGCGCGCCAGGCGTGCGTGGGACGCCGGGTATTTCGCGAAGACGGTGGTGCCTGTGCTGGACCGCAACGGCATGACCATACTCGACCATGACGAACTGTTGCGACCGGAGGCTACACTTGAAACTATGGCGCAATTGAAACCCGCGTTCGCCGAGATGGGGGAGAATTTCGGTTTCGACGCGGTAATCAAACAGCGCTATCCGCACATCGAGCAGATGCAGCACGTGCACCATGCCGGCAACAGTTCTGGCATCGTCGATGGCGCCGCGGCTGTGCTGATCGGTAATCGCGCTGCCGGTGAACGCGCCGGATTGAAGCCGCGTGCGCGCATCCGTTCTTTTGCATCAATCGGCTCGGAGCCTTCGATCATGCTAACCGGCCCCAGCTATGCCGCAGAAAAGGCGTTAAAGCGTGCCGGTATGTCGGTGTCGGATATCGATCTGTGGGAACTGAACGAAGCGTTTGCCTCGGTCGTTCTGCGTTTCATGGAAGTGCTGGCCATTCCGCACGACAAGATCAATGTCAATGGCGGTTCGATTGCGATGGGTCATCCGTTGGGTGCTACCGGGGCCATGATCCTCGGTATCCTGCTCGACGAAATGGAAAGACGCAATGTCACCACCGGCCTTGCCACCTTGTGTGTCGGAGCCGGAATGGGTACCGCTACGATTATTGAACGCATCTGAGAGGACTGACATGATCGACTTTACACTTGACCAACAAGGCATCGCTACTCTGAGCTGGAACATGCCGGGCCGAAGTCAGAACGTTTTGAACGGCGAAAGCTGCGATGCGCTGTTTGCTGCGATCGAACGCGTCGTATCCGAGGATGCAGTCAAAGGCATTCTGATGACATCCGCCAAGGCCGACTTCATTGCCGGTGGCGATCTCGAATGGCTGTTGTCGGCAAATCAGGCCAGCGAATTATTCGAACGGGTGATGTTACTGCACCGCGCGCTACGCAAGCTTGAAACTTGCGGCAAGCCGGTCGCGATGGCATTGCCCGGCATGACGTTGGGCGGCGGACTTGAAGTGGCGCTGGCTGGCCATTATCGCGTTGCGGCCGACAACCCGAAAGCGCGCTTCGGCTTGCCCGAAGTCACGCTCGGATTATTGCCGGGCGGCGGCGGCACACAACGTCTGCCGCGTCTGATTGGCATCCAGAAATCGCTGCCGCTGCTGCTCGAAGGCAAGCGCCTGAATGCGGCCGATGCGTTGAAGCTCGGCATACTTGATGCAGTAGTCGCTGCTGGCAGCGAAGTGCAGGCAGCGCGTGATTGGCTGTTGGGACAACAAGATAAAAAACAGCAACCATGGGATATCAAAGGCTACAAAATTCCGGGTGGGGCAGTATCGTCGCCAGCGGTGCAGCAGGTCTTCGTGGTCAGTAACGCAATGCTGCGTGCTAAGACCTTCGGCAATTACCCGGCACCAGTCAATATCCTGTCTTGCATCTATGAAGGTTTGATCACCGACATCGACACCGGCTTGCAGACCGAGGCACGCTATTTTGTAGAAACGGTGATGTCGCCGGAAGCGAAAAACATGATACGCACGCTGTTCTTCAGCATGGGTGAGGCTAACAAACTGGCAGGACGTCCGACCGGCGTGCCGTTGCAGAAGTACAGCAAGATCGGCGTGCTCGGTGCCGGTATGATGGGCGCGGGCGTCGCCTACGTAGCGGCCAAAGCCGGCTTGCAGGTGGTGCTGATCGACATGACGCAGGAAGCGGCTGACAAGGGCAAGGCGTACTCGCAAGCGTTGGTCGCCAAGCAGGTCGAACGTGGCCAGCTGGTACAAGACAAGGCGCAGGCGTTGCTCGACCGGATTACGCCGACTACTGATTATGCGTTGCTGCAAGGCGTCGAGATCGTCATTGAAGCCGTGTTCGAAGACCGCGCGATCAAGGCCGACGTGACGAAGAAGAGCGAGGCCGTGATTGCTGTTGATGCGATCTTCGCCTCCAACACCTCGACGCTTCCGATCACGGGTTTGGCCGAAGCGAGTGCACGTCCGGCCAATTTCATCGGCTTGCATTTCTTCTCGCCGGTTGACAAGATGCCGCTGGTTGAAGTGATCGTCGGCAAGCAAACCAGTCAGGAAACGCTGGCGCGCTCATTAGATCTGGTCAAGGCGCTGGGCATGACACCTATCGTGGTCAACGACTCGCGCGGCTTTTATACCAGCCGTGTGTTTTCGACCTATGTGTTGGAAGGTTTGGCGATGCTGAAGGAAGGCATTGCGCCGGCGCTGATTGAAAACGCTGGCCTCATGGCCGGCATGCCGGTTGGTCCATTGGCGCTGACCGACGAAGTATCGAGCGAGCTGATCTACAAGATCGACAAACAGACACGTGCCGACCTCGGCTCCAACCACCACTCGCGCCCCGGTCATGAAGTGGCGGCGCAAATGGTTGAGATCGGACGCATCGGCAAGAAGGCGGGCAAGGGTTTTTACGAATATCCGCAGGGTGGCAAGAAGCATCTTTGGAGTGGGCTGGGTGAGCTGTTTCCACGCGCGGCAAATCAGCCGGACGTGCAGCAGTTGATCGAACGTCTGATGACGGTGCAAGCGGTGGAAACCGCGCGCTGCATGGAAGAGGGCGTGTTGACGACGGCGCGTGATGCCGATGTCGGTGCGATCCTGGCTTGGGGCTTCCCAGCATTTCGTGGCGGGCCGCTGTCGTGGGTGCAGACGGTTGGCGTGCCGCAGTTTGTCGCACAGTGCGAGCGTCTGGCGCAACAGTATGGCGCGCGCTTTGCGGCACCGGCGTTGTTAAAAACGATGGCAGAGCAGGGCGAGCGGTTCTACCAATAAGGGAGCGCCATGACCGTACTCAAAGGCATAAAAATCGTCGAATTTGCCGGCATCGGGCCTGGCCCGTTCTGTGGCATGCTGCTGGCGGACCTTGGTGCTGATGTCATCGTCGTCGACCGCCCCGGCGACGTCCCGCCGACGGCGATCACGCGGCGCGGCAAGCGCTCGATCGCGCTCGACTTGAAATCACCAGAGTCCATTGAAACTGTGCTGCGCCTGATCGAGAGTACCGACGCGCTCATCGAAGGTATGCGTCCTGGTGTGATGGAACGTCTGGGTCTTGGTCCCGATGTCTGTCTGGCGCGCAACCCGCGTTTGATCTACGGCCGCATGACTGGCTGGGGACAGGACGGTCCACTGGCGCAAGCGGCTGGTCATGACAATAACTACATCGCGCTGTCGGGCGCGCTCTGGTATGCCAGCGAAGCCGGTCAGCCGCCAGTGGCGCCGCCGACATTGGTCGGTGATTTGGGCGGCGGCGCGTTGTATCTCGCGGTCGGTATCCTGGCCGGCATTTTGAATGCGCGCAGCAGCGGGCAAGGACAGGTGGTCGATGCTGCGGTCGTCGACGGTTCGGCACACCTGATGAACATCATGCTGGATTTGGCCAGCGGCGGCTTAGGTAGCGAAAAGCGCGGCACGTCGTTGCTCGACGGACCGCATTGGTACAGCACCTATCGTTGCGCCGACGGGCGCGATATCACCATCGGCGCATTGGAGCCGAAGTTCTATCGACTGCTGCTGGAAAAGCTGAGTCTCGAAAACGACGCGCGCTTCGTCAGTCAGAATAAGAGCGTTCAGTGGCCGGAACAGAAGCAGCAGCTGGCCAGCTTATTTGCCACCAGATCCCGCGACGAATGGTGTGCGCTGTTGGAAGGTAGCGACGCCTGTTTTGCACCGGTGCTGGCGCCATCCGAGGCGGCGTGCCACCCTCACATCGCCGCACGCGACATCTACAATCAGGACGACGGCCTGTTGCAGGCCAATCCCGCGCCGCGCTTTTCAAACGCCCCCGCTGCGACCACGCGGCCGATTCCGGCTGTCGGCGAGCATACGGAACAAGTGTTGGCGGAAATCACCAAGGCGGCTCGATAAATCTTTATTCAATTTATCAAGGCATTCCGGCCTTATAAAGCGGCCGGAATATGTCAGGCCAAATGCAAAACAAAGATTACCGATTTCGCCGCTCCTCGTGCACACGGAGCGATCAGTTGTCTACGACGTGCCCCACACTTCATTTCCAATGCCGCACGGAGACGTCAAATTTGACGTGCACTTCGTTGCGGCACAAATACGACACAGCCTTGTATTGCGTCATCCTATGCGATGATCGCGCAGGATGAAGCTAGGCAGCCAACCGACTCACCGATCGACCAATGCGCGATCAAAAACCTGCTCCATTCCCGCGATCGCCTGTATTCGGTTTCGATACCCTGAAAATAAGAAAAAATTGGCCGTTAGAGCAGTTAGGCAGGCATTTCTACCAGCTGTTTAACCCTGAGATGACTGACGTTAATTCTTTCTCATTCCTTGCTGCTAGCAGGCAAATATTCCAAACAGGATTCTCCTATAATGTTTTCATCTCTTCGTACACGACTTATCGTCATTTGCGTCTCCATTGTGGTTCTCTCACTGGCGATTCTGGCTTCAGCCAACATCATCACAACCCGCAGCCACACGCTTGAATCGCTCAACGGGCAAATGCGGCAACTGGCCGACGACAACGCATCCGAAATCGCGGATTGGGTGCACGCCAAGGCTACCGTCGTTTCCTCAATCAATCTGGCGGCCGACCTGGCCGATCCTATCCCGTTTATCAAGGCAGCACAAAAAGCCGGGGAATTTGACCGTGCCTATACTGCTTACCCTGACAAACGCATGATGGCACCCTATACGCTGGCGCCTGGCTATGATCCCACGGTCCGACCTTGGTATATCAAGGCTTCGCAAGCGGCCGCGCCAGTGCTTACCGCTCCCTATGTAGCAGCAAGTACTGGCAAGCTGGTGGTTACATTCGCCGAACCGTTAATTGGCAACGGACAGGTCAAGGCAGTCTCCGGTGCTGACGTGTCGCTGGATTCGGTGATTCGCAACGTCAACGACATCAAACCGACGCCCACCAGTTTTGCCTTCCTGATAGACAGCAGCGGCACTATCATCGCCCATTCCAATCCGAAGTTGGCCCTGAAGCCGGTATCGGAGCTGGATAGTGAGTTGTCGGCGCAAAAACTGGCAGCTCTTGATCGGGCCAGGGACGGTAGCAATATTCGTCTCAACGATCGCGACGACAGACTATATGTGAGTAAAATTGCCGGCACCGACTGGATGCTGGTGGTGGCAATGGACTATGTCGAAGCGACTAAGCCGATAACCGCAATGCTGATTACATCAACCATTACGGCGCTGGTGATCATTGCGCTGGCAGCCCTGGCGCTGACCTCGCTGGTGGTGCAGGCACTTAAGCGCATGGAACTGATTCGCGATGCGATGCAGGAAATCGCTTCCGGCGATGGTGACCTGACGCGACGTCTTGATGCAGCAGGTAAAGACGAACTGGCACAGATCGCCGGCGCGTTCAACCGGTTTGTCGACAAGATCGCCGAAGTTCTCGGGCAAATCCGCAGCAGCAGCGAATCGGTAAAGGTCGCCTCACTCCAGATCGCCGCAGGCAATCTCGACCTGTCGTCGCGCACCGAACAGCAAGCCAGCTCACTGGAAGAGACCGCCGCGTCGATGGAAGAAATTACCGGCACAGTCAAACAGAGCGCCGACAATGCACGGCAGGCAAATCAACTCGCCATGTCTGCCTCCAGCGTGGCAGTCAAGGGTGGCATGGTCGTGTCGCAAGTCGTCGAAACCATGGACTCGATCAATGCTTCGTCCAAGAAAATCGTCGACATTATCGGTGTGATCGACGGCATTTCTTTCCAGACCAATATCCTGGCCTTGAATGCGGCGGTAGAGGCGGCGCGTGCCGGCGAGCAGGGCAGAGGCTTTGCGGTGGTGGCAAGCGAGGTACGTAATCTGGCCCAGCGCAGCGCCACGGCGGCCAAGGAAATCAAAGGCCTGATCGGCGATTCGGTCGACAAAGTAGGGATCGGTAGCAAGCTGGTGGCCGAAGCCGGTGGGACCATGGAGCAGGTCGTCGATAGTGTGCAACGGGTTACCGACATCATGGCCGAGATTGCCGCAGCCAGCCAGGAGCAGAGCAGCGGCATCGAACAGATCAACCAGGCGATTGGCCAGATGGATCAGGTCACACAGCAAAACGCCGCACTGGTGGAAGAAGCTGCTGCCGCTGCCGCATCGCTGCAAGAACAAGCGGGCAATTTATCGCACGTCGTCAGCATGTTCAAGCTTGATGCATCTCATGACGCGCTTGCATTTAAGGCGACAACTAATGCAAACAACTCACATGGGCAAACCGCCGCATAACTCAAGAGCGCAGGGATCAAGCCGGCGCGGCGGAGGATTGGGGGCTGTTATTATCGATCCGGCGCGTTAATCTGGCAGAGGAAGTGGCTGGGTAACGATTTCTTGTTGGTGCGATATTTTCAAACCGACATGTTCAGATAACCCGGCCCACCGCCTTCGGAAAACTGAATGTATTTGGCGTGCAGTTCCATACCTGACGGGAAAGCATCATTGGTGGGCGATGGCGATCCATGCCGACATTGCCAGTGGTGACACTCTTGATCGAGTCAACGCACCATGTTCGCCAGCGAAATGACATAATTGCCATGCTTCGGCAAGCAGACTGGCAGCAGTCAGTTTGCGACGGCGCAATGCGCAAGGTGCCTGTTTCCGTAATGAGATCGGCGCTAATGGTGATTGGCTTGCCGGGGTAGTTGCCCGTCGCGGCGTTGTCAGGATCGTTCAACGCAACGAATCAATATGAGCATAATGAATCAACATGAACACAATAAATCAACATGAACACAATAAATCAACATGAAATAGGGCGCGGCATCAGCTTGTCGGTCGGTGCTTCGATGCTATTCGCTTTATTGTCCGGCTACACCAAATTGCTGGCGCCGCTTGACGGCCTCGATATATTTGCATGGCGTGTGGTATGGACGCTGCCCGGCGCGTTGGCCTTGCTGTTCCTGCGTCAGCGTGTGCCGCAGGCGCGCGCCTTGTTGCGCCGTCTCGCCCGTGAGCCTTTGACTTGTGCAACCTTGGCCGTAGTGGCGGCATTGCTCGGAGTGCAGCTCTGGATTTTTCTTTGGGCGCCGTTGCATGGCCGCGCGCTGGAAGTTTCGCTCGGCTATTTCCTGCTGCCGTTGACGATGGTGCTGGTCGGCCGCTTCTACTACCACGAGCGGTTGGATATCTTCCAATGGCTGGCGGTCGCCTGCGCGGTGGTCGGTGTGCTGCACGAATTGTGGCTGACGCGCAGTTTTGCCTGGCCCACTCTGGTGGTGGCGCTTGGCTATCCGCCTTACTTTGTCCTGCGTCGCAAGATCAATGCCGATCCGGTGGTGGCGTTTGCACTGGAGATGAGTTTGCTGTTACCCGTAGCAGCAATCACGTTATATGCGCGCGATTCGTGGTCGGTGGTCGCCCATAGGCCGGACATGTGGCTATTCTTGTTGCCGGGGCTGGGTTTGTTGAGCACGGTGGCGCTAGGCGCTTATCTGGGCGCCAGCCGGCTGTTGCCGATGGCCTTGTTCGGTATCCTCGGCTACGTTGAACCGGTATTGCTGGTTGGCGTCGCCATTGTTTTCCTTGGCGAGTCGATGGCGCCGGGACAGCTGGCGACTTACATTCCGATCTGGTGTGCGGTGGCGTTGACGGCGGTGCACAGCGTGCGTTTGTTGCGTACGGAGCGGCGCGCCACCTAATTTGCGTGTCGTGCGACAACGCAGAAACGGCCAGATTCTGCCTGATGCATAAACGGGATTTCAGTTAATCGTACGCGCAGCATTCGAAATGAAGCGAGCGCACTCAATCACGACAACGGACTTATTGCTTTGAAGCAGATCATGGAAATGAATGTTGGTCAAATATTTTCCCTTCGGCTCCGTTCCGGCAAAAGCCGATTCTTGAGTCATGTCGGGAATAAATAGGCGAAAAAAAAGCACTTCGATTTCTCGTAAGTGCTTGATTCTCTACTACTAATGTTCTGGCTCCCCGACCTGGACTCGAACCAGGGACCTGCGGATTAACAGTCCGACCTTCAAACTACTCGGAAAATCGCATGAACACACGCTATTCTAGATGAGCGTGGCAAATATATTTAGCTCGTTTTACCTGATTTTTCGATGTTTGGCACGGGCAGAGCAATTTTTTATTTGCCAGTTTCTGACCTAAATCAAGCTCCTATCTGGACGGCATTCGGCGCCGCAGTTTCGCGCCACCGGGCCTTGATATAAATCTCAGTTGTGCGTTTGTCTTTGTGCCCGCACAGCAACTGAATCAACTCGATTGGAACACCGGATC
This sequence comes from Glaciimonas soli, assembly GCF_009497155.1. Taxonomy (GTDB): domain Bacteria; phylum Pseudomonadota; class Gammaproteobacteria; order Burkholderiales; family Burkholderiaceae_D; genus Glaciimonas; species Glaciimonas soli. Next base: position 75,184 of record NZ_WINI01000008.1, on the reverse strand, counting down.
GCCACATATCGGTTGCACCTTTACCTTTGAGGTCATAGAAGCCCCAGGGCGGCATATCTTTCAGAGTGGGGATTTCTTTGCGCGCGGCTACTTGCGCGCGTCTGAACATCGAGCACAGACCGTCGTATGTGTATTGTTCACCTTTCAGTGTATGGATGAATGGCCGCGAGATACTGGTTACCTTCTCAACGGGATCTTTATCTTGCTCGCTTTGGAGCACGCGCAATACCGCGTCGAGGCCGAGGGTGATGGCAATATCAACGGTGGCTCCGCGCTTCCCTTGTTTGTTACGAATCACACGGTCGTTGTCTTTATTTTTGATGTTCCACGATCCCCATCCGATAATGTCCTCCGGCCGCTGCAATGTGCTGTACACAAGGTCCATCATCGCACGGACCATTATGGGCGCATGGGCGTACACACCGTTAAACTCAGCGTCTTCGACATAGCGCTCGCGCTTCGTCTCTGTATTACGTTTGATGCCGGATGCCCGCATGCACGGATTGACGTTGATGTTACCGTGGTCGTTGCGGATCATCCACGAGATGCCCGCTGATAGGCATGCTCGCTCGCGATTGGCACGTACCGCCCGGTTCAGTTCTTTACCCAAATCGAGATAGTCCTGCACGACTTTTGACGATACCTGCGTGGGCAAGAGTTTACCCAAGTATTTTTTCAAAGGAACTACGTCGCGCCGATAGTCATCCGCAGTGCGCTGTGCCAGGTCCTTTGCGACCACGCGCTTGTCGCACACCGCAATGAAAAGGTCGAGGAAATACGACATGGTGCCGTGTCGGCCATCGGGGTCGTTGTACAACTTGCCGCGCTCGCGTGCGCGTTCGACGTCGGTGCCGAGGTCTTCCCACGTACCATCGCGATGTACATACCGGAACGCGCCGTGGTGCCAATAGACGCGTTGCGGTAGATCAAGCGGATTGCTTTTTCTCTTTCTTCCCATTTTTTGCTTTCAGATGTTCGACCAATGCTGCCCGATCCGGTACAGCTTCCCCCGGTTGCCTTGAACGCCCTGTTTTTTGCGATGCTACTCCGCCAAGCACAATTTCGACGTTGGAGCGAAGCAACAGGGGATGCCCATTCGGCTTTTCCTTGACCGATAGGCCGAGCGACTTCAAAAACGCCAAGCGGTCATGGTTACGTCGTAACCCGTCACAGAGATCGTCGATTTCATTGGCGGTAAGCCATAGGCTTGGGATAACGGATGCGGTAGTAGTCATGGAATAGCCCTGTCACTTTCCCATCGAAGTGATTGAATCCATACGTCGCATTCGACCGTGGGTTCAATCGCTTTTTCTGAAATTTTCGTTGTCTTCGTGTAATGCAGCATACAGTCCATTTAAACCCTCGCAACTCGCCCAGCAATCAATGCCTTGCCTACCTCAGTAGTGCTGACGTAGGCAAGATCGGAATGACAGTCATTTACCGGTTGTGCCGGAAGGAGGGGGACATATCGACACCTCACAGATTGTAAAAAAATTGCGGGATGTGATTTTTATGCGAACAGGCTGGAGCCTTGGAGCTCGAAGATGATTTATCTTGAGTCTTTGCCATGACGTATGACAGTGCAGCATCAAGAGTAGTAATGTTGGTGCCGCTAACTATCAGGGGGAGCTTTTATACGGCGTGAATATTGAGGTGGCCTATTAAGCTAAGCGGGGATTCTAAGAATTGATTCGCAGTCGACCTCAGGAGGTCAGATTTGAAGATTATGCCGTGGAACGACAGATGGATTCTGCTCGAACTTATTTTTATAGTCAAGAGGATATTGATGTTTACGTCCGATGCGTGCCACCTCTAGCAATTCGGCCTCTTGCACTTAACGAATTAGTTAGCAACGGCTTGTCTGCGGTATTTGGTGCCGCCATTGAACGACCGGTGAATGGCGAACATTAGGGCGATACCTGTGCCGACGACCGGCGCTGCCGCCTTGCGTTGTAACGAAGTAAATAGAGGCGGCATCTGACTCATCCCCTTTTGTGGCTTATGTCTTGCACGTGCAAAAATATATAAGTCGAGAATGTGCATGTGAAACCATTTCGCTTGAGTTCTTCACACTGTTCTTTATGTTTGACCCTAGCTAATCTCGCTATTTCTAACGATGGCAAAATTTGCAGAAAATGGCTCATTTTGGACCCAACTGCGATTCGCGTTTTTTTTCGAGGATCCGATTTAATTCATCGAGGTCATTCATAATTTTGATCTTGCCCGCAATATTGTTTGCGGTGCCATATTTATAAAAATCTATTTTCGGCATCACACCAAAATCAGATTAAAAGTGCTCTATGTTTGTTCAATTAGTGCTCCAAGTGCGCTCTATATATGCTCAAACAATGCTCCATATAACAGGTTAATTTTAAGCACGTAGATCAAGTAAAATTTTCAAATCCTCAAATAATTTCAGCTTGATTTATCGGAATCTTATTTTTAGCAAATATGTTTGCATATCAAATAATTCTTGAGATATGATTGCAGTCATCACTCCGTGGTACGTAAGTCAAAATTCATCATCTATTCTATCAATCGATAGACCAGATTTCACTAAGCCACATCTGTGGAACCAAGTAGTATCTCATGGCGACCATCACGTTCTTTTTGCCAAGAATGTTTCGATGTTCGCCAATTTTTTAAACTCATAAAGAAAATATTTAGGAACACTGAGTGTCGAGCAAAGCCAAACGTATCAACGGCTAGCTGACATTTAGGAATACTAAACAACCACTGAACAAGCAAACCGCTAACAAACGACGCCTAGGAAACGCCGTTCGGATTTGCCTGTATCCAGGTAGTTCAAAAACAAATCACGAAGAAAATCACAGTGACATGGGTCTTCACCCACTTATCGAGTTCGACGCGAATTGGCGCGACGACCGGTAGGAAAAGTCACGCGGCCTACGGGCACGTAACCAACAACTTAGGGTGCTAGCGCCACCCATACCTTCCAGTAAAAGGGGAGGAAGCGCTACGCGAGAACCGCGTGATCAGATCAGAGCTTACCTAAGGGTTAAGTGACCTGCCGCCGTGAGGCTCAGGTGATTTGCAAAAATAGCAATTGAAGGGATGCAAATCGAAGCGCGTTTTCTAAATTTTGGGCCTTCACCCCTTGCTTAGTAATTGAGTTGTATCAAACAACATAGCCCTATCTCTGCCACGAGCGGAGCTATAGCGATGTTGTTTGTGGCAGTTGAGTCGGTGTTAATGACGTCATGAAGTAAAAGGGAGGTTCTATGGGCAACAAGAGCAAGTTGTACGGGATTTTGAGCACCATTCTTAGCGAGAATGTTTACCAACGTAAGAACGGGAGAGTAGCGAGTGAGCGCACAGTGACGGCTTACACAGAGGTTTTGAATATGTGTTTTGACCAATTGGAAACTCTGGGCTTCAAACTCCAGAATCCTCGCAATTTGAACGAAACACACGTAAAAGCTCTCTGCCAGTTTTGGCACGGCGAAGGCAGGCAGGCATCGACGATGCAGGAATATCTGTCCAAATTGCGGGTGTTTTCTGGTTGGGTCGGGAAAAACGGAATGGTTAAATCTCTACCGAAATACTTGCCTGACGTAGATAAAAATGAGTTGAAGGTCCGAAAGGCTGCGACAAAGAGCAAGAGCTGGAGCGAGAACGGTGTCGATATCGTTGAAAAAATCCGCCAGGCCGATGCGCTTGACTGGAGGTTCGGTTTGATGATCAGAATGATGCTGGCCTTCGGATTACGCCGGAAGGAGGTCACACACAACCGTCCTTGGAAGGCAGACCGCGGCGATAAGCTGGTGATCTACTTGGGTCAAGCAAAAGGCGGTCGTCCGCGCGATATTTACATCGACAATGCCGAGCAAAGGGTGGTTTTAGATTTTGTGAAGGAAAAAATTAATGCGAATGAGCATCTTGGGTGGAAAACTGACAAGCGCGGGAAGAAAGCGTCATTTAAATATTGCATCGGGCGGTACAACAAATCCATGGAAAAAATCGGCATTACGAAATTGAAAGACGGCGTAACCGGGCACGGGTTGCGTGCGCAATACGCTGAAAATGCGGCTCTCGTTGCCCATATGATTCCACCTACGTTGGGCGGGACAGGAGGGCAAATGCCACGCGACGAATTAAATGTCACGCGGTCACAAATTAGCGAACTTCTAGGCCATTCTGGCATAAGAATCACGTCCTCCTATTACGGATCGTTCGGGAGATATGTTGGTCAGGACGAAGCGGACAGGTGCAAAAAAAATATTGACCAATCGCTGCTCGCGGTCGGCGCCATTAATTTACCCGCAGTGGATGCAACGCGACTTCAAGACTGCCTGCAATTGGTAGGGGAAATGGCTGGTATCGATGTGGAAATGACTCCGCGGCAGGCTCACTTCTTGTGGTCCGATCATAGCCAGCGATTCGGGCATGAGTGGGTGGCTCCGCGACAAGGCAACGCTGAGGCCATTGAAGCCGCTGCAACCTCTGTCGTGAAACGTGTTTAATCGACCAAAAAAACTGCATAGGAAAAATATCATGAAACTCGCAATTGACGATGTAATGTTGGTCCTACTGAGCCAAGGAACGCCGATACCACTGGGGTTCCCCCACTGGGCGCTATTTGAATTTACAACGCGCAAAGACTGTCCGATGGATCCTGAAATTTTGCTAGGGTTAAAAGACAACGAAGACCAGTCGAGCATGTTGAATCGATACGAAGATCTGCAGGGCTATCAATTCACCTGGGGTGTTGTTTCGGAAGATTATAGTCACTATGAAGAAGATCCAGAAAATGTTCGCAAGTGTAAATTTGAAATATCGCCTGAAGCCGTATTGAAGACATTTTTGCAATCGGCCATGCTGCAAGATCTGTACGCTTTCATGTACGAACATCATCCTGACTACGATGGTCGTTTTGAATGCGATGAAGCGTTTGGGGACTTGTACACGATGTCGTTTTCAGCGACTGGTAATCCGATAGAGCATGCCGAATTGCGCGGGTGGATGGCCAATACATTTATTCCGCTTATTTTGCCAGATCTGAATGCTGAAGCAGCGCGTATTGTTGGGGCTGAAAAACTTAAAGCTTTATCAAGCAGTTTAGATGGCACCAGCGACAAAGCCTTGATTGAGGTAAGGCGTTATCAATTGTGCCCACATCCGTCAGAATTAACCTTCGTTAAAAGATTCCTCACCGAACTGAAAGGAGAACTTGATGGTTTGAACGGTCAAGATCCTGATGATTAGCGTGCTCGCTAAATGTCGCCGATGATCGGTATAAATCTGGCCCACGCCTAAGCTAACTGATTTTCTCAGGGAGATGACGTCACTCGAAATCGTCATCAACGTGCGCTAAGTGCAAATGTTGTGGGAGGTGTATTGCCAGCGTCATGCATCAGACTGGATTAAGCCGATCGAGGGAAATACCAAGGCAGTGGCGGCGGCGGGAATTTTCAGGCAGCAGGAAATACCACTACCTGAAGTTGGATAACGTTCTGGCACGAGGCAGGAAATCAGAGTGGGCCTGGATGCCAACAATTAAGTCTTCGGTATGAAACTATGCGGACTCAATTATTGAAGCACACTACTTAGCGTCAGGAGATTGGAGCTTTATTTCTTTTTCTACGAGTGCAAGCATTTGAGACGGGGACGTACCCAATGCCGCCGCCAGCTTAAAAATAACTCTGATTGTCGGTTGGTTGACGCCTCGCTCAATCAAGCTCACGAAATTCCGCTCGATTTCAGCTTCAAATGACAATTGCTCTTGTGATAGCCCAGCTTCCTTTCTAAGGCGCCGTAACACTTGTCCAAAAGTGATCGCAGGATCCAATAAATTCTCCCAATATATTGGGAGGATCGTGATCTTGCGTTATTATTGTGTCTTCATAATATATTGGTAATTTCACTTTTTGAAAGCGCCAATTTTGATATCAGAGCGCTGCGATTGAGCTTGTCGCATTTAGCGGGGCGCGGCCAACGAGCAATATAAAATTTAGGTACATATGATCCATTTAAAAGGCATCACGAAAACGAAGTCATCATTAATCGTCGTAACGCTGCTATTACTGACTGCATGTGGCGAAAAGACCGTTGAAGAGGCGAAATCATTGGCATATTATGGGGAGCACCTCGCCGAGGCTGACGTGGTTCATGCAAAGTGCGTGGCAATGGAAAAACATGAACTTAGTACGATGCCTCCAAGTAAGCGGCTGGCATGGATTGAAACCGCTACAGGAATTAACTGTAAAAATGCCTCACAGGCGCGCAGCGACGAAACTTACAAGGCATATCAAAAGAAAATGCGGGATGCTGCGAATAAATATTGAGGAAAAAAATGAGTCTGATAGAGAATCGTAGATTGGCTTGGTTGCTTGACCATATCAAACAAGTCGCAAGAGATGATGTACGACTGTATTTTGCGCCCTTCGTTTGGGTAATTAGAAAAATCAAAGAAGGCACCAATCGATTCATGTAGCAACAATGCCCTCGCGACGAACGAGACGATCATTTCGAGCATAAAATAATGATCTTCCAGTGGCATAACGACTCTGGCTCAGAGTCGACTGCCCTGGCGGGATGATATTAATTTTCTTGAATGATTGCCGTGTTGTCTTGGGGATTCATCCCTTAGGGCCTACCTGACAACATCGGCGACGAACTAGAAGGCATTGTGGCGGGAAATCTGTATCTGCGGGCTTCACAGCTTTTGATCTACTTCGATTTATCCCAGAAACCCAACGAGTTAGCAGCGGCATACGCTTCACCAATATAAAAAATGCCATAGGTATCCAGGAAAGCCGATAATTTTTTTGATGGCATGGTGGCTTGCTATTTCGAGATTACGATTTTCTTTCAATGTGGATCACTTCGTACTTTCCACTTGCAGCAATCGGTCGTTGATTGCCTTGATGTCATGCACATACCGCATGGCCGGCAGTAAAACCGAGAGTGCCCGTCCGCTGCCATTGCCAATCTCCTCGATGGCGATCGCGATCAAATCTGTCAAGATAGCGAGTGGCTGTTCGAAGTCTGATGAAAAATCCGTCTTCGTGCCAACAGTTTTCATTTCCATCGCCTCCGCCCGCACAGATCGCTTGTTTCGCTTATTGATAGACATCGTGCCCCCTGATTACTTAGATTGCCGACTGGATACCATACTTAGCACGGTCCTTAAGTTCGTGTTATTGCTTTAACTCTCATCGAATCGATGCAGCATTAACGATCTCGGTCCTATCCGTTCGGACTCTGGCTGTGTAAGCGCGTTCGATGTGCTTCTTCATTGCGGCTGGATCGTCATTTATATGCAATAAAAGCAGAGTGGCAACCGAAGCGGGATCCAAAATCGGATGAGGCTTGCCGTGTTCAAATGCAAGAAGGACGTTGATGAGGTCCGTAGCAATCAGAACATTCGTCGGACCGTCAACGATTTTTACATTGTTGCCTTTGATTACCACTAAAGGAATGATCTCGCAGGGGAGAGCAGCTTGACGCTGCAATACGCGAGCCGCATTCTTGGCCTGTTTCAATGCATTACGCATATCCGTATCGCCATGGGGAGAAGAAACCTTCCACATGGGAGAATCGACACCTGCCGATATAGTGCCGGACTTACATTTCGTCTCAATCACAAAAATGTTTCGCTCTGTGATGAAAATGTGATCGGCCTCAACAGAAAATTCATTTGGCGTGTGTTCGTTAAAGACAAACAATTTTCCATGGAAAGCACGTGATGCAGGAAACACATGCTGACTGTCGTCAATTAGCTTCTGTACATAACGTTCGGCAGCGATGCCGGCCAATTTTTTCTGAATTGCAGGATCCTCAGAATATTGCTCCATCCAATGCAGAATATTGAAAAGTAACCCACAACAGAGTGCGACGCAGAGCGCCAGTACGTAGAACATGATCTGATCAATATGCGCCGAAGTGACAGAGAGTTTTTGGGCAACACCTATAAGCACGAGCAGAAACAAGATACCTGCTAGCCATTTAATGGGACGGTAGAGCCATTTCATCCATGGGCAACTTGTTGAACACCATTCCAGACGCAACGCACGAGCGATCGGGCGTTTCAGAAAAAAGAAAATCGCCAGCATTGCCATCGTTGTCACCCAAATAATGGCGACAAATCCTAATCCCAATACGGCGCCCATCGCTTTAGTGATGAAATCATCATTCTTATTATTTTGGCGACTCATAATTGCTTTTCTTTCGGGTCTTGTAACTGACGGATGACGCAACGCAGGCCTGCGAGTAGGCCATGTTGCTTGATGGTTCTAAAAATGCACCAAAAATCATTGATAATTTTCAATCTGGCGAATGTCCTGGCGTGGTGACGTGCATGAAATGCGTACATCACCTGCTCAAACGAGGCGCACGGCTTGAGCAAGCGATGAATGATGCAGTTCAATTCCCACCATGCGACTCTGTAGTCGCCTCGACCTGCCAATTGCGCTTTGACTGAACGGCGGTCCATCGCCGACACGTCGGTCATCCATACGTTGTGCGCTGGAATACCTGGTGCCAGGAAGACTGCTTTGGGCCGTTTGCTGCGGGTCTTTGATTGTAGAAACCTCGCTTTTTCTGTTCCTGCGAAATCGGTAGACATCAGGTTTTCGTTGGTGATGTGATCGGTATGCATTTTTGTGTGCTTCCATGTTTTACGTTGGAGTCGAGTCGCGTCCTTTAGAGACAATTGCTTTGCATGACTATGTGGTAGTAATGAGTTGGTAGCTAAGCAGTCAATTGATCATAACAATGGAAGTCGCGTACGCAAGTCGTTCAAGCAGAGAGCAACGAACATTGTCTACGCCACTCGTTACCTGTTACTTCAGTGTTCTGTCTGCTTGCAGATAATCTGATTCCGTTGGCTAGGAAAAAATTTCCCCTGCATTTCCCTTTGCTGAAGCGCCGCGTGCACCAGTCGGTTGGCTGGTGCTGGCCCTCAAAAGAAATGCTTCCTTTTATCTCAGTCTGTCACTCAATCTTAAGCTTCGATTCCGAGCAGCTCGTGGTCGCATCAACACGGTCAACAGACTTAGGCGTCTTATGGGCTTTGTTGCACAAATCCCAGCTTAGCCTGACGAATTCTACTCAGATGCGTAAACTGCAGGGATGACAAAACCTGCTCCCCCGAAATACCGTACGACCAACTGGAAACAATACAACGCTGCATTAAAAAATCGCCGCTCCTTGCATGTGTGGCTAGACAACAATATGCAATGGCATGGTCAGCCCTCAGGTTGTCGTGGTCGGGTACAACAATTTAGTGATACCGCTATCCAATTTGACCTGACAATCAAAGGACTATTTGGTCTGGCACTGCGACAGGTAATTGGTTTTATACAGAGTCCTTTGCAGTTAGCCAAACTGGATTGGGAAGTCCCAGATTACAGCACAGTATGCCGACGGCAGAAACATTTACCCGTCATCATCCCGCGTCACAGCGGTCGAAATGGATTGCATTTATTAGTCGATAGCACCGACATCAAAATGCTGGGCGAAGGTGAATGGAAAACCAAGAAACACGGGGCTGACTATAGACGACAATGGCGTTAAGTGCATCTGGGCATTGATGCCGAAACGATGGCAATACGCGCGATAGAAATAACCGATAACAGCGTCGGTGATGCACCTATGTTACCGGAATTACTCAAACAAATCCCAGTGAGCGAAACCATCTGCGCTGTCAGTGGCGATGGTGCTTATGACACCAAAGGCTGTCACACTGCGATTGCGGCACGTGGCGCTGCAGCGGTCATCCCTACGCGTAAGAATGCGCAGTATTGGAAAGAAAATATGACAGGTGCCAAAGCGAGAAATGAAACCTTACGGGCCACACGCTATTTAGGCAGAACGCTGTGGAAAAAGTGGAGTGGCTACCACCTCCGTAGCTTGGTTGAAACCAAAATGCGTTGCTTCAAATTATTGGGCGAACGTGTGATGGCTAGAGAATTTGATCGTCAGGTAGCAGAGCTGCAAGTGTGTGTAGCTATCCTGAATCGCTTCACGCGATTAGGGACACCTGACACCATTCGCGTGATCTGAGTTTGTGGGGTAAGGGGATGTTGTAGTCAGCTTTTGATTTGTGCAACAAAGCCCCTGCCATCGGCAAAAACAATATTATTTCTACGAGGTTTTTCAAGAAATTCTTCATTTATCGGTTTCCTGTGTGTTGTACTGGCGCCCGTACAGCTCGGAATTTTCATGCTATTTTTTGACCTGGAGTTTTTCCATAGTTGTCGCAATTCTGAACGATAACCCTTTGTTCATAACTGATGTTACGCAAAAGCAGAATCTGACCGACCCTCTAGTAGCCCTTTTGAAAGCTTTCATGAACGGGCCTTACAGGTTGTCTCATAGGAGAGAAGTCGCAAAATTGTGTCAAATTTTTTGTTCGTTCACACAAAATCAATTCAATTCACGCGCAACGAGCTCGCCAATCTTCCACGAGCGTGAATTCCAGAGTCTCAGTGCCATCTAGGATGGCATGTAATTGCTCCATGGTGCGTATCCTGGTTTCGTTCAAGCGATGATCATCCATGAATCATTAATCACCGTGACGCGTTCGCCGCTCATCGGCAAACAGCCTTCCCGAACCCAGATTCGTGCTCAGGCTCACCTTCCTTTGGAAACGCAGCTGCCAACTGGGTTAAAGCTGTCACCTAGACTCATGTGTTGCCGAATAGCATTTTCGTTAATTATTGTTAAAACATGCTTTATGGGAACTTAATTGCCCCTTCTACATCAATTTTAATGCATGATCAAAAATAAATATAAAACTGGAGATCGTTGATGGCTGTGACCCGACACATTTTGTTTGGCAAGTTAAATCCCACTTTGTTCAAGGGTATCGAGTCAGCTACTGCATTCTGTAAGTTACGTGGCAATCCTTACATTGAACTGGCGCACTGGTTCAATCAGCTGGCCCAGCTGCCTGATACGGATTTCCAGCGAATCGCCCGTCATTTTGAGATCAAGCCCGAGGTGCTTGACCGTGAATTGGCATTAGCGCTGAATGCATTACCTACCGGTGCCAGTTCTATCAGCGATTTTTCTCATCACATCGAAGCGGCGATTGAGCGCGCATGGATAGTTGCTACTTTAAGTGCGGGTGATCAAAGTATTCGTGGTGCATGGTTGATTGCCGCATTACTAGAAACGCCAGAACTACGCCGCGTTTTTCTTGGCGTACTACCTTCTTTTGCCAAAGTGCCGACGCAAGGCTTATTGGAATTGCTGCCAGCGATCATTAATGGCTCGCCCGAAAGTGACGAAGTTGCACACGATGGTTCCGGCCTCACTGTTGCCGTCCCCGGCGAAGCCAGTAATGCACTGACAGCGCAAAACGGTTCCAAGTCACCACTAACCCAATACTGCAGCGATCTCACCGAGCAAGCCCGTGCTGGCAAGATCGATCCGGTCATCGGTCGTGATCACGAGATCCGCACCATGATCGACATTCTGCTGCGTCGTCGCCAAAACAATCCCTTACTCGCTGGTGAGGCTGGTGTCGGCAAAACGGCGGTAGTCGAAGGCCTGGCGTTAGCGATCGCCCAAGGTCATGTACCTCCCAGTCTGTGCGAAGTGAAATTGCTCAGTTTGGACGTCGGCGCTTTACTAGCTGGCGCCAGCATGAAAGGCGAATTTGAGTCGCGTTTAAAAGGGGTACTAGAAGCGGCGACCAAATCCCCTCAGCCGATTATCTTGTTTGTCGATGAAGTCCATACCTTGATCGGTGCCGGTGGTCAGGCTGGCACCGGTGACGCCGCCAATTTGCTCAAACCAGCATTGGCGCGTGGCACTTTACGCACGATCGGTGCCACTACCTGGGCCGAATACAAACGTCACATCGAGAAAGACCCCGCCTTAACCCGCCGCTTCCAGGTGTTGCAAGTCATGGAGCCGGAAGAGCTTGCTGCCATGGATATGGTGCGCGGCTTAGTCAGCACCTTTACCGAGCATCATAAAGTGTGGATCATGGACGAGGCCGTGCGTGCTGCCGTCACCTTATCGCATCGCTACATCCCGGCGCGTCAGCTACCTGATAAAGCCATCAGTCTTCTTGATACGGCCTGCGCACGTGTCGCACTTTCTCTGCACACTCCACCGGCGCGGGTGGAATATCTGCGTGAGCGTTTGCTGGCCGCTCAGGTAGAGCGTGATCTGCTGATGCGGGAAGCAGACATAGGCAAACACGATGCTAAACGTTTAGCAGCAATTGATACGCGCATCGCCGAACAAGAAAGTGAACGTGAGCTACTTGAAGCACGCTGGCAGCAAGAGCTGGGGCTGACACAAAATATCATCGCCAAACGTACAGCACTATTGGCCTTAGTTGACGATGCAGAAAATATCGATGACCGACATCAGTTATTAAAAGAGTTAACTACGCTAGAACAAGAACTGGCCACACTGCAGCCAGATACACCACTGATACAACCACATGTCAGTGCCGAAGTGGTGGCCGCTATCGTCGCTGATTGGACCGGCATTCCCGTCGGCAGCATGGTCAAGGACGACATTACCGCCGTGCGCCAATTGCCTGCCGTGCTGGCGCAACGCGTCATCGGCCAGCCTCATGCTTTAAGCGCCATCGCTGAGCGTATCCAGACTTCACGCGCCCAGTTATCTGATCCCAACAAACCAGTAGGGGTTTTCTTATTGGTGGGCTCCTCCGGTGTCGGTAAAACCGAAACGGCGCTGGCCTTGGCCGAAGCCTTATATGGCGGCGAACAAAATCTGATTACGGTCAACATGAGCGAGTTTCAGGAAGCACACACCGTCTCAACCCTCAAAGGTTCACCGCCAGGCTATGTCGGCTATGGCGAAGGAGGTGTCTTGACTGAAGCGGTGCGTCGTCGTCCCTATAGTGTAGTACTGCTAGACGAAATCGAAAAAGCCCATCCCGATGTCCACGAAATGTTCTATCAAGTATTCGATAAGGGCTGGATGGAAGACGGAGAAGGGCGTTACATCGATTTTAAAAACACCATCATTTTATTGACCAGTAACGCAGGTTCAGACGCACTGAGTCATCTGTTGGACACCATAACTGGTGACACATTGCCATCGGCAGAAGCGTTGCACATACTGCTGCAACCTGAATTACGCAAAGTATTTCCGGCAGCCTTTATTGGTCGCTTGACCACCGTTCCATACTTCCCCTTGCAAGACGAAGCATTATCAAAGATCGTTCGATTGCATTTGCAAAAAGTCGTCACCCGCATGCAAACGCACCACAACATCGCCTTGGATATTACCGATGCCGTGGTCGCGCATATCGTCGAACAATGCGGCACCCACGAAACCGGCGCTCGTCTGTTAGTTGGTTTTATCGAGCAACGTATCTTGCCCAAACTTTCCGCATATTGGTTAGATGCTACCGAACAAAAACGCAGCATCAATCGCATTGCGGTTGATTTTGATAATAGCAATCCCGGTGAAAAAATCACTTATCAACTTGAGTATGCATGACCGTAATTAAGTAGCACCTGCAAGACCCGCCGTCCTTGATTAATTGTGAACGTAAGTTCCTTATGCAATGGAGTATTTATGAGTGTTAGCAATAGTTCCCAGAAGTTCTTAGCCCGTAACCGCGCACCGCGTGTACAGATCGAATACGACGTCGAAATCTACGGTTCAGAAAAGAAAATCGAATTGCCGTTCGTGATGGGTGTCTTGACCGACTTGTCCGGTAAGCCAGTCAATGAATTGCCACCAGTAGCCGATCGCAAATTCCTCGATATCGACATCGACAATTTTGATGAGCGTATGAAAGCGATGCAACCACGCGTTGCCTTTTCGGTGCCGAACACCTTGTCAGGCGAAGGTCATTTGATGGTCGATATGACGTTTGAGTCGATGGACGATTTTTCACCGGCAGCAGTGGCTGGCAAAGTCGATGCGCTCAAAAAACTGTTGGAAGCGCGAACGCAACTATCCAATTTGCAAACCTACATGGATGGTAAAACCGGTGCAGAAAGTTTGGTCAATCAATTACTGCAAGACCCAGCATTGATGAAGTCGCTAGCGGCTGCGCCGAAACAAAAAGCTGACATCGACGCTAAGTAATCGTCATTTGCAGTAACAGAATCAGCAATATTTGAATATTTTCAAAATCAGGAGCTCGCATGAAAGCCACAACCCCTAATTTACAGACGAAGCAAGCCACTTCGTTTGCCAACGCAGATGAATTTTCTGCATTGCTCGATCGTGAATTCAAACCAAAAACTGATCAGGCCCGCGATGCGGTGGAAGCTGCTGTCCGCACACTGGCAGAGCAAGCGCTAATCAATTCGACCACCATCAGTGACGATGCTTACTCAGCTATCGAAGCGGTGATCGCCGAAATCGATCGCAAATTATCTGAGCAAATCAATCTGATTTTGCACAAAGAAGATTTTCAGCAACTGGAATCCGCGTGGCGCGGTTTGAACCATCTGGTCACCAACACGGAAACCGATGAGCAACTCAAAATCCGCTTCATGGACATCTCCAAAGACGAGATGCGTCGTACGGTTCGTCGTCACAAAGGTATCGCCTGGGATCAAAGCCCAATCTTCAAACGTGTCTACGAAGAAGAATACGGCCAGCTTGGTGGTGAGCCATATGGTTGCTTAGTTGCCGATTACTACTTCGATCACACACCACCCGATGTTGAACTGTTAGGTGCTATCGCCAAAGTATCCGCTGCAGCCCACTCACCATTTATCGCTGGCGCTTCACCAGCAGGCTTACAAATGGACAGCTGGCAGGAATTGGCCAATCCACGCGATCTGGCAAAAATCACTTCTAATTTAGAACACGCCGCTTGGAATTCGCTGCGTGCTACAGAAGATGCACGCTATGTCGGTCTGGCCATGCCACGCTTCTTGTCCCGCTTGCCATACGGTGCTAAAACAAATCCTGTCGACGAATTTAACTTCGAAGAACAAACCGACGGCGCCGATCACAAAAAATACGTCTGGAACAACGCGGCGTATGCGATGGCGGTCAACATCAATCGCAGTTTCAAACAACACGGCTGGTGCACCATGATCCGTGGTGTGGAGTCTGGCGGTACAGTCGACAATCTGCCATGCCACACCTTCCCGACCGATGACGGTGGCGTCGATATCAAATGCCCCACCGAAATCGCCATCTCGGATCGTCGTGAAGCAGAATTGGCCAAGGCCGGTTTCATCCCTCTAGTACACCGTAAAAATACCGACCACGCGACTTTCATCGGTGCCCAATCGCTGCAAAAACCAGCGGAATACCACGATCCGGATGCCACTGCCAACGCCAATCTGTCAGCGCGTCTGCCATACCTGTTCGCCAGTTCACGCTTTGCGCACTATTTGAAATGCATCGTGCGCGACAAAATCGGTGCGTTTAAAGAGCGTGAAGACATGCAGCGCTGGTTGAACGAATGGATCATGCATTACGTCGATGCTGACCCAAGCAACTCATCCGAAGAAACTAAGGCGAAACGCCCACTGGCGGCCGCTGAAGTCGTGGTTGAAGAAATCGACGGCAACCCAGGTTTCTACTCGGCTAAGTTTTTCTTGCGTCCACACTTCCAGCTGGAAGGGTTGACGGTGTCGTTGCGCTTAGTCGCTAAGTTGCCTTCGATTAAACAGGCTGCTTAATTGGTGTGATGCCGCACAAAGATAGCGCATCTTCGTGCGGCATGAAATAGGTTCATTTGACAACATTATTCGGAGAAGATGCATGCCTTGGGAATACAGTCAGCGCAGTGGACAATTGCGCTTTAACGGAGAAAACGTTGCTACTGCTTATTCGGGAACTGGTGCCGGAAGAAATAATCCAGATATGGAAGCACACAGCAATGTCGGTCCTATCCCACGGGGACAATATCGCATTGGATTTGCGCGCGATACAGCAACATATGGCCCTCATGTTATGAGCCTTGCGCCAGTTGGAAATACAGGGCGTGGGCGCACTGCATTTTTGGTTCATGGTGATAACACACGACATGACGCACCACAGGGGTGCATTATTTTGCCGCGCAACGCTAGAAACAGCATGTCCAGCAGTCATGACACTACTCTTAATGTTGTGGAGTAGATCGATGAAATTTCGCTATCTCCTCATCATAGCGTTATTCGCCGGGGTATCCGTATTTGTTTCAACGAATGTAGCGGCATCATCTACAGGCGCAGCGCAGATGATGCGTGAAATTAAAGTGAAAGGCGCGGCTTCAGTTGTGGCGCGATTGCATAAAAATGAAACAAAGCATGGTTGGGACTGGGTTCTTGCTCAAGCATCAAGTGGGAATAAAGCTTGGCTAAAAGTTATATCCGCTTTGCATGCAGGAACAGATGCCGGTGATTCTGAAGCGCTAGAAATAACACTAGCAGAGGCACTCCCTAAGAATGGAGCTGAAGTGTTGAAATTACTTGGCAAAAATTTTCCCGTTGAAAAAGTATGTAGTGCGCCATTTATCGAGCCTGAACCTACATTCATGGCAACGTATATCAAGACAGCAAGAATGGCGCTCAACAATGAAACATCAACAGCATTAATACCTATCCGAGATAGCTGTCTTGTTCAGCTTAACGCTATTAAAAAATAACCGAAATTCCACAATGTCGCCCGAAATGGCGGTACGTTGAATACCAAAGTAGTCACGTTTTTATACTTAAACAAAATAAGGAGCTTTACATGGCACAAGATATTTTCTTAAAAATTAACGGTATCGATGGCGAAAGCAAAGATGATAAGCACTCGAACGAAATCGAAGTGCAAAGCTGGTCGTGGGGTATCACGCAGCAATCGAACATGCACGCTGGTAGTGGCGGTGGTGCAGGTAAAGCCACTGTCGACGATTTGACTTTCACCCACGCAGTCGATAAATCCAGCCCTAACCTGATGAAGTATTGCTTGACCGGTAAGCATATCGACTCAGCAGTGCTGACCGTGCGTAAAGCTGGCGGTAATCCTCTGGAATTTTTGAAGATCACCATGAGCGATGTGATTGTCACCAAAGTACAACCAGGTGGCAGCAATAGCGATACAGGCATTCAGGAATTGATAGGTCTGTCATTCTCAAAGGTCAAACAAGAGTACGCAGTACAAAACGCACAAGGCGGATCGGCCGGTGCGATCACGGCTAGTTACGACATCAAGGGCAATAAAGAGTCCTGATTGTTCTGACAACAGTGAAGTTGCGAGCGCTGTTGCAAGTGCTGTACTCCCATCACGTTGTCCATGATGACGTGATGGGAATTTACGTTTCCCCCCATTTTTTGAAGACGGATTTAATGATGTCAGTCTCTTTTATAGCGCCTATGTTCAATGCTATTTCTCGCCGAATGGCATTGCCGCTTTCTATCGTGTTCGCCACCGTACTGTTGAGCGCTTGCGCCAGTAATAGTGGTATACCTGCACCCAAAGAATTGAGCAAACTCGATCTCACCATCCACGCCAGTGACGACGTTAACCTCACCGAAAAACGCGCAACACCTGTGATGGTGCGCATCTATGAACTGAAATCAGATAAAGCATTTCAAGATGCGGATTATTTTAGTTTGAAGGACAACGACAAAACCAAACTTGGCGAAGATTTACTCGTCAAGAATGAATACATTTTGCGTCCCGGCGACAGCCAAACCATAGTCCGAAAATCATCGCCCGATACCGTCGCCATTGGTGTGTTGGCCGGTTATCAGGATTTATCTCACTCCGTCTGGCGGGTCGTCTACAAACTCCCGAAAGCGCCCGATGTCGCCTGGTATCGCGCAGTCATACCGGATAACAAAGTCAAATTGCTCATCACCTTAGAGAGCGATGCGATCAAAGTGACCGAAGCCAAATAAGTTTACATAAATAACAAACAACACGACGAATACAGAACAGGGAATACGATGAGCTGGCACAACAAAGTTATCTGGAGCGAAGGACTATTTTTACGCCCGCAGCTATTTCAACAACAAGAGCGCTATCTGGAAGCTTATGCGCATAAACGTAGCGCACCGTTGTCGCCGTTCTATTGGGGATTTAGTCACTACCACATCGATACCGAATCACTGTCATTGGGTAAGCTGGTCATGTCCAGCGGTAACGGTGTTTTTGCTGATGGCACACCGTTTGACACGCCAAGCCAGGCACCGCCGCCACCGCCATTAACGATTTTACCGGAGCATCTGGAACAGTTGATTTACCTGGCCGTGCCGATACGTACGCCGAATGCAGAAGAATCTACCTTTGACGACGAACCTGGGTCACTGGCGCGTTACGCCGTTACTGATGAAGAATTGCGCGATGCAAACTCGTTAGGCCAAGGTCCTAAACTAGTGCAACTGGCGCAATTACGTTTGCGCTTGTTACCGCAAAAAGAGCTCACCGATGCATGGATAGGTTTACCAATTGCCAAAGTCACTGCACTGCGTTCTGATGGCAGTGCCACCCTTGATCAACATTTCATCCCACCGGTGACCAGTTACGGTACCAGCCAATTACTCACCAGTTGGGTCAACAAAATTCAGGGTTTAACCCACTTGCGCGGCGATACACTGGCATCACGCTTGACGGGAGCCGATGGCAAATCGTCCGACTCATCTGAAGTATCGGATTATCTGCTGCTGCAAATTCTCAATCGCTACGAACCACTATTAAATCATTTGTTGGCAGTACAAGAAACCACACCAGAAGCGTTATACACACTGCTGATTGCTTATGCTGGTGATCTCTCCACCTTCGTGCGCGCTGCGACACGTCGCCCGAAAGCAGTGTTGCCCTATAAGCATGTCGATCCTTATCTGACCTTTAAAGATTTGATCGACGACGTGCATGCGATGCTCAACGAAGTGTTGGTACGCAGTGCGCAACGGATCGAATTTGAACTGCGTCCGCACGGCGTACGACTGGCAGTCATCGACCCGACTGCATTGCAAAGTTTCGGTTCCATGGTGTTGGCGGTTGCCGCCAACATGCCATCGGAAGAACTAGTACAGAAGTTCGCCGCCCAAAGTAAGGTCGGTCCATCGGATCGCTTGCCAGAAATGATACGTTCGCATTTGCCTGGCGTTGCTTTGTCAGCATTGCCAGTACCACCGCGTCAAATTCCATTTAATGCCGGTTTTGTATATTACGAACTGGGCAGTAGCAGCCCGATGTGGGAACACATCCGCACGCATGGTGGATTGGCGATGCATGTGGCGGGAGAGTTTCCGGGGTTGCGGGTTGAGTTGTGGGGTGTGAGAGAAAAATGAGTCACACCGAGACCAACATTATTGCGTAACCGAAGATGAAGCCATCGCGCTAGCTAATTAATATGAGCAGACGAATAACCATTGATGATATGCAGCAACTAGCCAAAGAACGTGGCGGACTGTGCTTGTCTGAAACCTACTTAGGCGAACGCACCGCATTGCAGTGGCAATGTGCAGAGCAACATCAATGGATGGCCAGACCCAATAACATCATGCAAGGTGGGTGGTGTTCAATTTGTGTGCGAGCTAAAACTCGCCTTGATCCCCGCCTAGTCATCGAAGAGATGCAGCAGATCGCTGCCGAACGGGGGGGATTATGCTTGTCTGCAACCTACGAAAACGACAGTACACGATTGCAGTGGCAGTGCGCTAACCAGCATCAATGGGTTGCTACCCGTAGACATATTAAAAGGGGTGGGTGGTGCAGTTTTTGCACACTGGAAGCTAAGCGTCAAACATTGGGTTTTCTAGGGAAATTGCAACAAATTGCCATTGAGCGAGACGGCCTGTTGCTGTCCAAAACATATGAAGGCACACATCAACACCATCAATGGCAATGTGCGCAACAGCATCAATGGCTGGCAACACCTGCCAACATTAAAAGTGGTAAATGGTGCCCCCATTGTGCCGTAGGACAGAGGGTACGAACGCATCAAGCCACGAAGGGTTATACCCTGAAAGCAATGCAAGCGTTAGCAGCGCAGCATGGCGGCGTTTGTCTTTCTACCTCTTATATCACGAACGACAGCGTCGAAAAATTACACTGGCGTTGTGCGCAAGGGCATACATGGCACGCTAGTGGTACATCCATCAAGTCAGGATCTTGGTGTGGTCAATGTCATCTCGCCAGCATTCGTAACAGCATTGAGACTATGCACACTTTGGCCCAAAAGCTGGGTGGAAAGTGCTTGTCAACGACTTATCGTGGGAAAAAAGAAAAATTACAGTGGCAATGTGGCGTAGGCCATACCTGGCATTGCTCACCCAAGATGGTTAAAGAAACCTGGTGTCCACTCTGCACGGCCCACAGTAGGAGCGAACAAGGCTTAAAAGAGATGCGGCAATTGGCACTGCAACACGATGTTGTCTGCTTGTCCGCTACTTATGTGAACTCCAGAACCAAGCTGCACTGGCAATGTAAAGAAGGGCATCGTTGGGAGGCAGCACCAGACCCACTTACACGGGTAAAGCACTGGTGCCCGCAATGCCGTTCCGATCGAGCCATTCAAAACAGAATCTTAGCGACCCAGGACGCGCAGAAATTGGCCATCAAGCGAGGTGGCCGCTGTTTGTCTGATGGTTCCGAGAACATTAATGAAAATCTGACTTGGCAATGTGCCGTAGGACATATTTGGCAAACCTCGCGGGCAACCATCAAAAAGGGGCATTGGTGCCAACGCTGTTATCACCTCAGCCAAGCCATCCAGCGCGACCGAACCAGAAAAGACAACGCCACCAAAAAGAAGGTGAGGTTTTCTATGCCAAATCTGCTTTAGGGATCAGCCTCATCACGGCCCGATTAAAAACTATTTTCAGGGAATTTCACCATGTTAAGTGCAGCAAGAACACTGACCGCAATCAGCAAAGCCATCCCGACCATCCTCAATCAGCCTGGCCTGATAGCGGTAGCGATCAAAGGCAAAGAAGCCTTAAACACATTGTTTTCTTACGAGGTCATGTTAAAGACTCCGGACAGCCTGGCACAGATGGGTGCGCAAGCAGCTGATATCGATCTGCAGGAGCTCATCGGTCAAGAGATGACAGTCGAGATAGAACTGGAAGGCAATGGCACTTTTATCGCAGGCATGGTCGGTAACAGCGGTATGGGTAATGTCGGACAAGGTAAGCGTCAGATCAATGGCATCATCACCGCCGCCAAGGTGGCACGCCAAGTCGGGCGTTATGTGTATTACGCAATCACGATCGAACCGTGGCTGAAACTGGCTTCCTATGGCAGTGACTGCCGCATATTTCAAGATAAGACACCGCTGCAAATCATCGACGAAGTGCTGTCTAAATATAACTTTTCTGTCGAAAAGCGCCTGTTTGATCCCTACGATCAGGTACTTGATTACACCACCCAATACAACGAATCCGATTTTTCTTTTTTTAGCCGAATCTGTGAGCGCTTTGGGATTAACTATTTCTTTGAACACAAAGATGGCATCCATACGCTGATTCTGGCCGATGCCAATCAAGCACATAAGCCTAATCCTGAGGCATATGTGGCAGTACCTTTCCGCAACGACCGACCAAAAATCGATCAGGAATACATCAGCCAGCTGACGCCAACACACAGACTCACGGCAGGCATATTCAATGCCCGTGACTATGATTACACCCGACCCAGTTCGACTTGGGATGTCAGCAACACCGACCCCAAGCTGGCCGATCACGCTGAAGTGTATACCCATCACCATATCAACTATGTGCAACCAAAAGCTGGTGCAGGGCAAATCCAGAACGAACCACTGATAGATGGAAAATATTTGGCCAGGCTCAATCGTGAACGTCTGGCTAACGACATGCAGCGTGCGCAAGGCAGTGGTGCTCTGCGCGGCATGGTCACCGGTTGCACCTACAAACAGACCGAACATCCGACCACGGCAGCGAACACCAACTATCTGATTATTGCCACCGACTTGATTATCGAAGAAGTCGGACAAGAAACCCAGCGTGCCGGCGCACCACATCAACAATTCAACATTCATTGCGATTTTGAAGTCGTGCCATTGCAGGGCAATTCCTACCGACCTGAACGCATCACACCGATTCCAGTGATGCTCACCGCCGTTGCTCGTGTGGTCGGCCCGGAAAATCAACCGGTCTGGACCGATGCACTCGGTCGTATCAAAATTCAATTCGTCTGGGACAGACGTGACCTGAATAATGAAAACAGCAGTTGCTGGATACGCGCCGATCAGCTCTGGTCTGGTAATCAGCTGGGGATGACCTTTATCGCCCGCATCGGCAGCGAAGTCATTGTTAATTTCATTGGCGGCAATCCAGATTTGCCGATCGTCATCGGCGCAGTCAACAACCAGAACAATCTGCCGCCATGGAATTTGCCAAGCCAGCAAGCGTTATCCGGTATTCGATCACGGGAGTTTGGTGATAACGGCGGCAACAGCGCCAATGGCCGCAGCAACCATTTAATTCTGGATGACACACAAGACAAAATTCAGGCGCAATTCAAAAGCGACTATCAACATAGTCAGATCAGTCTGGGGCATATCGCCCGGATTGAAGACAATGCCGGGCGCAAGGATGAGCGTGGTGAAGGACTGGAGGCGCGCACTGACGGCGCAGCGGTAGTGCGTGCCGCCAAAGGCCTGTTACTGACTACCGACGGCAGAGCCAGAGCCGAAGGCGGCATGCTCAGTCGTGATGAATTAGTTGGCTGTTTAGAACAAGCTCTACACATCGCTAAAAGCTTAGGACAGGCAGCATCCACACATGAAGGCGGCACCCGCAACTCTGATCCGCAACAAAATTTAACTGAGGTGGTTGACGCCCTCGGTCATGGTGTCGGCGATGAAGTGGGCAAAACCAGCAGCGCACCGGCCGGACAACCTGTGATTGCCATGAGCGCCCCCGGTGGTATCGCCAGCGCCACGCCGAAAGACCAGACACATTACGCCGGTCAAAATATCGATACCGTTGCAGGTGGCAATCAACAGCATTACGCGATGGGTGACATCTTGCACACTGCCAAGAACAACATCGAACAGTATGCAATAGATGGTGATCTTCGCCAGATAGCCAACAAAGGCAAAGTCATCCATCAGGCGCAGAGCAATTTGATGGAATTGACGGCAGATAAATCATTGGCGATCACATCGGTGAATGATGGAGCCACCGTCAGCGCCAAGAAATATATCTTGTTGCAGGTCGGTGAAAGCTATATCCGCATGACGCCGGATATGGTGGTGATTAATGGGCGGATTTTAAAACATCAAAGTGATGCACCGAGTATGCCAGCAGCCATAGCGGGGGCGTTTGTGCTGCCAGTAATGTCAGAAGCTGCCAAGCTCATCGACAAACCTGCATTTAGCCAGCGCCTTGATCTTTCGGCACTCTCAAGTCATTTTATTGGCCCCGAACACAATTGGGTCAATGTACCTTTTGAGGCACGCGATGCCAGCGGAAAATTATTACTTACTGGCGCAACAGATCAATACGCCATGACATCTAGCATCTTTACGGAAAGTGAAGAAGAAATCACCATCATGATTGGTGAAGATGGTTGGGATACGGAAGAAGAGTTAGCTTTACGTGATGATCAAACCGCTTAGCGCAACACGCACAACAACCAATTTGATGACAGTTAAATTCATAAATAAAAAATAAATGACACCATGCACAAACCTCACCACGCGCCCAAAAAGCAAGACCCAGCAGACGAATTTAATAATCCGAATGATGTTTCCGAAGACGAGGACAAAAATTACTTCGATCTAGGTCATAAAATTGACCTGCTCTTTATTGACGTCAATCGTAATCCGATCAAAGGACTAAAAGTCATCCTCTCCTGGTCTGGCAAAACCGTTACTGGTATTACACCCGCCAATGGCCTCATTGACGGCATAGATTTGGAACATGCTGATGTAGAAATGAGTATCAAAGTCGCTCGCCTCCGAAATGGCAATCTGAAAGAAATCGCCAAAACAACTTCGGGCTACGTTAACAAACGTGTGACGATACAAAGTAAAAAGCTCAAGGTTAAGGTTCGAACCAAGCCTCATCCCAAAGAGCCTCCGGCTAAACCAGAGACACCGAAGCCATTGCCAGAAAAAACAACTGATGAAAAAAAATCGGTTGGGGAGCTGCAAAGTGCCTGGAATTGGATAGAAAATATTTTTGGCATTCGTACCGCGCCGACGGCTCCTAGCGCTACTCCGAAAACCGATGTACCTACGACAAAAGCGACTGGGGATGAGCCGAAGTTAGATTTTTTGGATAAATATACTGGAGAAAAATTAACTGAAGCCGATTATGAGACTGCGGCGAAAGAACTTGATTGTGAAGTAGAGGCAATTAAGGCATTTGCAATTGTTGAGTCAGGGGGAAGTGGGTTTGATAAACATAATCGCCCCAAAGTACTTTTCGAAAGGCAATATTTTTCACGTTTCACAAAATCAAAATTTGATAAAGATTATCCAGATATCTCTGCAAAAAAAGGGTATAGATGGAAGCCCGTGCATAAAGTTAAATCGGCAGATGAATTAGATAAGGACAGTTATCCGAATGCGGGTAGCGAAGATTTTAATATTGAGTTGAGCTATCAGCGATTAGTAAAAGCATACAAATTGGATAAAGATGCAGCATTGAAAGCATGCTCGTGGGGAATTTTTCAAGTGTTAGGAGCGAATTACGCAGGAGCATTTTCATCGGTTCAAGAAATGGTTAAAGCCGTTTCTAAAAATGAAATTGGCCACTTAAAAACATTTGTCAGTTTTATTAAGGTAAATAAATTAGAAATCTATCTAAAAAATAAAGAGTGGTTGACGCTTGCAATTAAATATAATGGCCCATCACAAGATAAATACGATGTGAAATTAAAAAAATGCTATGAAAATCTTATTAAACAAAAGGAAAAATAATGAAATTAATCATCGCAATTTTATTGATATTTTTTTTGCAAACCGTAAATTCAAAAAATATATCAATTGATTTAATTAAAAATAAAAGTGAGAAAGAAAAAATAACTCAAAAAATTGAAAAAAACTACAAAGATGCTTTCGTAAGTAATTCTCAAATATTTGAAATGACGTATTTTAAAACACAATTTTTTATTGCTGCTGTAATGGAATTTGGAGGTGATAAGCCTCGTGGCTGTTATGTTCAAAAATTAGATTCAAATTACGAATTACAAGAATTTCTTCCTGCTGCATCTATAGAAGATCAGAGTTGCTCAGCGATATTGGCAATTTACGCATGTGAAAATGATAAATTTGTTGGAGTCGGATCTATTTCACAAATGAAATTTGGTGCAAATAATTTTCACCCGCAAGGGGCTTTTTTTAACATAAATTCTAATTTCGAAATGCAAGAAAATAAGAAATTATCAGAAAAGCTCGAAGTTATTGGCACTGTAAAAGAAGCAAAAAAAGAGTTGGAGTGTCATTAGTATGTGGGCCCATATGAATCGTATAAATATCCTGGTATTTCAAGCGAGAATCTGTATATCGCAGGTACAGCAAAAGATAAGGATAGGAAGAGATTTGATGATGGGAATCATTACGACCTGTTTAGTTGGCAATATGTAAAATTAGTAAAAGCATATGCACTTGATCAGGATGCAGCGCTAACAAGTTGCTCATGGGGCAAGCATCAAGTCATGGGGGAGAATTATGAAACTTGTGGATTTTCAAACGTAAAAGATTTTGTTAAAGCGATGAGTCGCTCTGAAAAAGAGCACTTAAAGGCCTTAGTAGGATTTTGTAAGGGCAATAACTTGCAAGAGTCTCTAAAGAGCAAAAATTGGTCAGCAATAGCGCGAGCCTACAATGGGCCAAAATACAAAAAGAATAATTATGATACCGAGCTTGAGGCTCATTACGCAAAATTCGTTTCAGAAAAAGGTGGTAAAAATGACTAAGGAAAAAAAGATAGAATATTTATCAAAAAATTTTTATTTTTATTTTTAATTTGCATATGCAATATGAGCTTTGCGAGTGCAATTACACAAAAAACATCTATAACAAAAGTCTCTCTTGGAAAAACTCAAGAGATAAAAATTAAAGTCCATGAGAAAATTAAAAGTGACATGCAAGATGATAGTGTTTTAATAATATTAAATGATCAATCGTTTAATATTGGAAAATTTGATGTCATTCCTTTTAGCTATTTCTCAAAGGCTATGAAAAATCAGATATGTATGCTTGCTGTTTTTGATTCCAACAACGTCAACAATGATAAATTAATTAAATTATATGCGGAAAAAAATGACGAGGATGAGGTCGTTGAGCGTTGTGTAAATGTGAATTCGGTTAAAAAAATAGGTAACAGTTTACTGTTTTTAATACGCTTAAATATAGGGCAACAAGAATATAGTGCCGCAAGGAAATTTTTAATTGAGAAAAAAGGCTTAGAAAATGATGCGAAAGAGAATGAAATTCTTTCAAATGAAAAATTTAATTCAATTAATGATGTAAGTGAATTTTTAAAAAATTAACCATGAAATTAATTATTTTAATTTTCTTGTTACTTTCATTAGGCTTTCTTACATAAAAATAAATTTTAATAAAATCAGTATGTTAGGTGCACAGAAAGTTGGGGAATTGATGAAATATAATGCATTTCGGGGATGGTACTCACTAATGTAATTTACAACATATTGATTTTAAACAAGAAAATTTAGCGATTTATGCAACAAAGCGAAGAGAGTTAGCAATGACTAATAAAAAAATTAATTCTATATTTATATTAATAATATTATCTTTATTTTCATATGCATCTTTAGCAAAAAATTTGATTTTGACTAAGTTGTCAGATGCAGAGTTTAAAAAAGATGCTATTGAAATAAAAAAAAATATTGTTGGAAAAACGCCATTTGTGCATGAGTTTTGGTTAATTAATTCTGAGGCTTATAAATTATATTATAAAGGAGATACTTTTCATTTTATCCCTTTTAGCTATTTATCAGAGAATATGACAACAAGAGTATCGATCCTTAAAATTAATAGTACAACTGATTTTTTCACAAACGACATAGACAGTGGCTCAAGAAAAGATGTAAAAGCGGTCTCTACTATTGATATTAATAAAGATGGTATACAGGAAATTGCATATCTCTTTGTCGATGCAACGCAAGGACATACTATCAATGATGGGATGATTTTTTCATATAATGAAAAAACACATAATTTCACTATGGATGAAGATAAGACTGCAATTTTCAACTGCTATATAGAAAAAATATTTGACATTAGCCAAAGTACATCAAAAATTAATTTTAAAAATTTAGAAAATTATTACGGCTCAAAATGTGAATGATATTTTTTATTAAAAATGACTACTTGTTCAATCGACTTTGTTGCATAAATCAATAAATTTTCCTGTTTAAAATCAATATGTTGCAACTTGCGTTAGTGAGTGCTATCGCTGAAATGCATCATATCTCATCAGTTTACTAACTTTTTGTGCACCTAACGTACTGATTTTATTAAGATTTATTTATGCAACAAAGTCTCGTGGCACTTTTAATCTAACAATGCCGTGTTTGGTATGACGCATGATTTTTAAGAAAATATTTTTATGTCTGAATCGCAAAAAATATGAATAACATTACAAAAATTGACTCTCTCGAAATCGTCGGCGCAGGCGTCAGCGTAGAAACTTTAGGAAATCATTCTGATGATCCTCGCGTCAATTTATGGAAGGCTGTGCAGGCGAATAATGGTTATATTATTTCGTCAGATGCTAATCACTACCCGACACATTTCCACGATGCGCCACCGCTGGCAGAGAATCGTCAGGAAGCGGCCATCCAAACTGCGATGCAGCACTTCATGGATAACTACCCTCTACCCATCGCTGTAGTTGGCGCGAATCGGGATGGTAGCGCATCACAAAAAGACAAAATTCGCGTCGTGAACGCCAACATTTTCGTCCCCAAAGAAAACGATGCGCATTACACCGCATCCGGTGAATTTCCAGGTTTGAAATACCAACGTGGAAAGGTGATGAATTCTTACTTGAGCGACAGTGCTGACTTATTGTGGAATAACGTGTTCATGACCTTTGATGAGCATGCTGATATTCCTGCAGCCGGTGTAGGTGCGGTCGATGGTGTGGTGCAACGTGCTTTTGGCGAAGAAAGTGAGGATGGTTTGGCATTTGGCACGTTAGCCGAACAAGCCACACGCCCAAAAACACCGCGCATCCTCAGCGATAGCTGTGCCTTAGTTACACTGGTGCGCCGTGGACGAATTGATTGGTTGCGACCATATGCTGAGTTGGCACAGGATGCCATGCAAATCCATCGTCCAGATAATGCCGAGCGTACCCGTACACCATCAGAGTTTGCGAGCTGGAAAAAAATCCCCGGTCATGCGTTCACGCCAACGCCTTATATTACGAAGCCGTGGACACGTTTTCAGGTGGATCAATACGATCATTTAGAAACATTGGGCAGAGTACATAGACCGCAAGTGATTTCTTATCTCGATCCCAAAGATGGAACGCCATTGAAAATGGCAGAGCGCAAAGCACTGATGGAAACGGCCTTGCGAAATGCGCTTGCCCCCTTGGATGGCAAGATGCCTGCACGGGTGATGTATGACTACGGCGGCATCTGGAAAGATAGCAATGGTGCAGTGCGACTTGCACCACTGACCAGCAGCATCACTGCAGTCGATCCAGAGTTTGGTTTGTTTAATAATCGCACGCGTGGTTACGACCTTGCAAAAATCTTAGGTGAGTTGGGTGCTGGCAGTGCGTTTGTAGCGGTGGCACTGGCAACGATGGCGGGTAAGCATTCTGGTGGCGCGACCTTAGTTGCTAATTTACGACGCGATGATGGCGCATCGTTGTTGCTGATCACGCCACCTACCGCACAAGAATTAAAAAATGATGCGCAAGTTGAACGGCCATTTTGGCCGGGGTTTTATGGTTTTAATTGAGTTCTTACATTTGAAATGTTGCATATAAGCATGCAATAAATACAGGAGATATTGTTATGACAAATCCAATCGGCTTACAAGGCGACGATACCGATCACGGCGGCCAAGTCACTGTAGTTACCGGCAACATCATCATTGATGGTCGCCACAATGCACGACTTGGTGATTGGGTCAGTTGCCCTAAGCATGGTGATAACCAAATTATCGATACCAATGGCGGCTTTCCTGATGATGGAATTGAGGTTGCGCTGCACGGTAGTAAAACCGAATGCGGCAGTGTGGTGATTGCTAGTAGCAAAGCGAATGTCTCATATTAATTCTCATTTGAGGATAGCTAAAGATTGTCTTGCTCTGCCTTATTGCTAAAACAATTTAGTCGTTATGCATTTTTCTTTTATGTAAAGTAGGTCATCCATGCCACATTATTCACCCTATCATCCGCACGATAAAACGGACGAACTTGCGCATAGTGCAGGCATGCGTACTGTAGAGCAAACCACAGTCGTTGCCGCTGACGAGGAACAAACAGCTAAGCTTGCCGCTAGCGATGCTGCAACGGTTAAAGCCCGTCTGAAACAAATCTACAATGCAGCCAGCGAAACATCGGCCAATCAATTGATTCGGCTGGAGCAGATCAAAGCAGCGCGTAATCCTTTATTGGAAGCAGCAGAGCCGTTGTTGCTGGCGTTAGCACAGATGCCGAAATCATTAGATGGTGCAGTGCCGATTGAGGCGTTTCGGGAGTTGCTCTATCGTGAAGTGATCAATTTCCAAATGCTGGCACATAAAGCGCAAGTGCGACGCGAAGATGTCGCCACGGCCAGTTTCTTGCTGTGTACTGCCTTGGATGAAGCGGCCAGCCGCACCAATTGGGGTGGTGGCACCGAGAACGATCCTGGCGCATGGTCAACTGGCATGTTGGCACAAAAAGTCCATGGCGATCTGCAAGGCGGTACCAAGTTCTTTTTGATTGCAGGACGCCTGGCAGAACGGCCGGATGAATTCCACGACATGCTGGAATTGATGTATTACATCCTCAATCTTGGTTTTAAGGGGGAATACAGCGTCGCGGTTGATAGCAAAGAAAGGCTGGAGGCGATACGCCACGATTTATATGCCTTGATTTCAGCAAAGCGTGATCCGGTAGCGCCCGCCTTGTCGTCACACTGGCGCGGAGTCGGTGCAGAAAAATTCAAATTGTTGCGCAGCGTACCGGTATGGGTCAGCGCGACCGTATTGGGCTTGGGCGTGTTGGGGATATTTGGCTGGTACAAATATCAATTGACGACGCAAAGTGATCAACTGGTGACCACCATCAATGCCATCGGCAAAATGACACCACCGCCGGTACAGGCTGTTTCCTTAAAACTGGCGCAATTGCTCAAAAATGAAATCGCCCTTGGCTTAGTAACCGTTGACGAAAACGACAGCCGCAGCGATGTCATCTTTAAAGGTGACGACATGTTTGTGGCGGGCCAAGCGAAGGTCAACCAAAAGATGCTGCCCTTACTCAATAAAGTGGCTGCAGAAGTGGGCAAAGTATCGGGCGCGGTGCAGGTGATCGGTCATTCTGACAATCAACCGATTAAAACACGTCAGTTCCCGAGCAATCAGGTGTTGTCGGAAGAGCGCGCCGCCAGCGTCGGCGATGTGTTGCAAACCGGTGGCGTACCGGCAGATCGCCTGGAAATCATCGGTCGCGGTGATAGTGAACCGGTGGCCAGCAATGCTAATGCAGCCGGTCGGGCTAAAAATCGTCGGGTTGAAATTATTGTGACGCCGGGCACGGCAGCAGCAACTAAATCAGCTGTTCCTGTTTCAGCACTGTCTTCAGGCCTTCCTCAATCTTCTGCTGCCTCACTTGGCGCGGCAACACTTAAGCGCTAATCGAGATACCCATTTATGTCTAAATTTTTCTCATCCATAGCTTTTCGTATTGCGTTGACCATTATCGCTATGCTGATCATCGGCGCGCTAATCTGGTTTGCGGGGCCGTTTCTCGCTTTTGGTGGCTTACGTCCGTTCGCAACGGTCACCATGCGTATTTCAACGATCGTATTTTTGTTAGTGTTTTTGTGCGCACTGTTACTGTCTGTTCCCATGCATGTTGTGGGCATGACAGCAGCATCTTTGTTGATCTGGCACGCAGGACCACTGCTCACTTTCGGACAATACCAGCCGTTAGCACCGATGTGGGTACGTGCTTTGGTGATCGTGGCCTTGCTGCTTATTTACGTTGGCTATTTTCTGTACCGGCTGTATCACCGCGCCGCTGACGATCAGCAGTTTCGTGATTCCTTATTCGGTCAGAAAAAAGATCCTAATGCACCGCCAGATCTAGTCAATCATGAACAAGTCAAAGCCATGCAAAATGCTTTTACGCGTTCATTAAAACAGCTCAAAAAAATGCCTAGCAACGTCGGCGCGTTGCGTCGCTTGGTGGAAGGCAATCGTTATCTGTATCAAAAGCCATGGTATATGGTGATTGGCGTACCAGGTGCGGGTAAAACCACCGCCCTGGTCAATTCTGGCCTGGAGTTTCCTTTACCTTCCCAAACCGGTGCAGTCGGCAATCTGGCTGCCATGGCGGCACAAGGTGGTACTGCCAATTGCGAATGGTGGCTCACCAATGAAGCGGTACTGATTGATACTGCAGGCCGTTACTCTACCCAGGATGATAGAGAAGAGAAGAAAAAGGCAACAGATAAAGCCGAGTGGTTAAATTTCCTTGGTTTGTTGAGGAAATACCGGACACGAGCACCGATTAATGGTGCGATCGTCACCATCAATATCGGTGACTTGGTGATGCTGGATCCGGCTGAACGATTGGTCTATGCCGGACAAATCCGGACACGACTGGCCGAACTGCGCACAGAATTGGGCATACGCTTCCCGGTGTATGTAATGATCACCAAGATGGACTTGCTGGAAGGCTTTTCTGAATACATGCGATCGCTGACGGAAAGCCGTTCGCAAGTATGGGGTTTTACACTGCCTTATACAAAAAATGGTAAAACCATTGCGGAAAAAGATACGACCGCGTTGAAAGCGCAATTGCAGAGCGAATTGCAGGCCTTAACTTTACGTTTGAAAGAAGGCAGATCAACACGTTTTAGAGAAGAATATGATAGCGAAGAAGGTCGTCGCCTCTTATACGCTTTGCCGCAGAGCTTTGCTGGCTTGACCGAACCGTTAGTGCAAACCATCGCCGCGTTGTTTCATGATTCTAGCTATGACACCACGGAAATTAACACGACATTACGTGGCGTGTATTTCACCAGCGCAGCGCAAGGACAATTGAGTGTCCCGACTAATTCACAATCATTTTTACAGCGACTCTTGCAATCCGTCGCCGGCACTAAAAAAACACAATTATCCGATAAAGCCCTGGCAAGCATGGTGGCAGAGAGCGACGCTGCTAGCACCTCTGCAGAAACAGAAGTGAGCACGGACAATGTTCGACCATTGCAAGCGACGGCGGGGGCGCACAGTGCCAAACTATTAGTCACCCAGCCTAGCGGTATCTTGAGTTACTTTCTCACCGATTTGTTCGCTAAAGTCATTATTCCAGAAGCGCATCTGGTACGCCCCAACTTGCGCTGGGAATTTCGGTTTCGGTTGTTGCGCTTGTTTGGTCATGCCTTGGTCATCGCCATCGCATTGTGGTGGGCCGGTGGCATACTGTTGTCGTTTGACCAGAACAAGGCTTATTTGCAGAGTGTGACCGAAAAGACCGGTTATCTCAAACAGCGCGTGGAAAAACTGTTTGCTACCTCTGGCAGTGACAAAATGCTGATGGTGCCCGATACCTTGGGCGCTGCACAAGAGTTACCTCTGTATCGGGATCTGGATCTGAATGACCCATCCAGTAGTTTCCGTTTTGGTTTATATAACGCACCACCGGTAGCCGATGCAGCGCACAACACCTACGCCCATTTGCAAGATAGTTTGTTGTTACCGGAGATACTGCGGCGGATGGAAGAAGTATTAGGCAAAGCCATCGCTGACAAAGATACTAAAACCGCTTATGACACCTTACGGGTGTATCTGCAATTACATGATAAAGCGCATTACAACGCCGCCGATGTGAAAACCTGGGTCACCAATGATTGGGCCGCATCGGATAGCTCTACCGTGTTTGGTAGTCGCTCCTCGATGACCAATCACGTCAATCAATTATTCTCAGGTGACCGCATCGTGCAATCGCCGTTTTTAGAAAACAAAGCGCTGATTGAAGAGGCTCGCGATTTTTTAGGTGATCATCCCTCCACCGAGCGTCTATTCAACCGTGCCAAAGCGGCCATGCAATCGCAAGCGCCGCAGGATTTTACCTTAACCCGTGCCGTCGGCCCCCAAGCGGGGACGGTGTTTGCCCGCGCTTCTGGTAAGCCGTTAGAACAAGGTGTACCAGGTATCTATACCTACGATGGTTATCATGATGTATTCAGTAAGCGCTTACCAGAATTCGTTAAACAAGCGCAATTAGATGATGCCTGGGTGATGGGCAATGACAGATTGACCACCACTCTTCAAAAAAAAACGACAGACTTGGTTAGCGGCATAACAACAGATGGCATGGACGATGATCCAATCACGCAAGATATTCGTCGTCAATATTTGACCGAATACGCGCAACATTGGGATGATTTTTTGAGCGATATCCGCACCGTCACCGGCTCCAATCTGTCATTTGATCTGACCGTGTTGCGTGCCTTTGCTGCGCCCGATTCACCGCTGTCGCGCCTGGCGCGGGCAGCGGCAAGAGAGACCACCTTATCACGGCCGCTGGTAACTAATGACGGCGGCGATAAAAGTTTTTTGGATAAAGCCACCGATAAAATCGCGCAAAAAGGGCGTGATGCCATCGGTATCAGTCCACAGGAGCGTTTAGAAAAAGAACTGGTCGATAATCGTTTTGCCGCGTTGCGCGAAGTGGTGACCGGTCAGGCTGATGCCGGTCAGACATCGACAGCCGCCGCCGGTAGCGCTGCGACCTCGGGTCTGGACAATATCACCGGTCTGCTCAACCAGTATTACACTTTATTAGTGGTGGCCGATACGGCCTTGAACGCCAACAGTTTGCCACCGGGCAGTCTGGATGCAGGTATGAAACTGAAGCTGGAAGGGGATAAATTACCGGCCCCATTTAAGGAAGTATTGACTGCTTTAGCGGATAGCGGTAACCAAAAGATTGCCGATGGCAGTGCAGCCATTTTGCAAAAGCAGGCGCAACAACAAGTCGATCGCATCAAAAGTATGTTGGCTTATCAAGTAACCGATATGTGTCAGACAGGCATCGAGGGCCTCTATCCTTTTAATCCGAAAGCGACGCAAGATGTGTCGTTGGATGATTTCAGACGCGTGTTTGGTGCCGGCGGTCCAGCGGATGTGTTTTTTAAGACGCAATTAGCACCGTTCGTGGATATGAGTCAACGGCCATGGAAATACAAAAGCCCTGACATGGTCAATCCATTGACACCTGCCGAAATCGCCATGACCGGATTAGGGCTGCCTGCGCAAGGGGCAAACTCTGCAGACGGTGCTATTGCGGGCGCACCAGATAGCCCAACCTTACTGGGTGAATTATTAAAATTATTGGCAAAGCAAGGACCCAATCCAGAAACCTTTGCACGTATGCAAACGATACGCGAAGCTTTTTTCCAGGGGGAAGGCAGTAAAAAAATGCTGTGGACGATGGACGTCAAAGTCAAAGAACTCGATCCTACTATTCTTGAATTGATCATGGATTTTGATGGGCAAGTACAGCGTTATGCCCATGGCCCGACCGAAAAACTAGTCGTCAACTGGCCGGGGCCGCGTGGTGGTGAAATGACGGAATTGACTGCCACCCCGCGCATCAAACCAGATACTTCCACGATAAATACCCGAGGCGCATGGGCGTTGTTCCGTTTGTTAGAGCGCGGTAAGCCATTACCCAATGCTGCTAACGGCCGTGCCTCAATAGAATATGACTTTGATGGGCGCAAAGCAGTGTTAGAGATGAACACCGGTACGTTGCCCAATCCATTAGTCTCCAACTTGTTTAAAGGCTTTTCTTGTCCGGGAAGTGGGTCATGAGTCTGGACTTGATGAAGTGGTTGCCCAAATTTTTGCAAGAAGGCGTGGTCAGCAGCCCCGCGCTATGGGGCAAGTTACCTAGCCGTGCTGATTTTATCCAGCATCAGCTTAAGAGCTACCAGGGCGAAGCGTTACAAGCGTGGATAGCGACACAGTTACGCCCGCTTATCGAAAAGCAAAGTGCGGCGATGAATACCATTGTCGCGACTACGCCAGCGGCAAGGAAGGCATCATCTCCGCCATCAGTGTCAAAACGACGCAGAGCGGATGCCTCGCTTTGGCATGACTTAAGTCCTCCCGTCAGCAACCCTGCACCGATGTTTGACGAACCAGAGCATGTAAGTGGCATAGCACCTGCACCGGAGCTGACAACAGTAGCACCTAAGCAACCGGTGATGGGTCATGCTGGCTTGCCGTGGTGTTTCGTGTTACCGCCCGGCAGCTTGCCCTTTGCTGCGAAAGACTATGTGATCGGCGTCTGGATGCCATCTTCGGATAAAGTTGGGCGGCACTATCCATTAGTCATGATACAAACCGCATCACTATGCTGGATTAAGCAGCATTTTTCTACCCACACCCAGCAACCGTGTGAATGGCTAT
Organism: Glaciimonas soli; assembly: GCF_009497155.1. Classification (GTDB taxonomy): domain Bacteria; phylum Pseudomonadota; class Gammaproteobacteria; order Burkholderiales; family Burkholderiaceae_D; genus Glaciimonas; species Glaciimonas soli. Next base: position 39,684 of record NZ_WINI01000008.1, on the reverse strand, counting down.
TTACAGTGGCGCGCGCCATGGCAAAAACGGTGTATGCCGATGAGACGCAAGTAGATAGGCCGATCGGGGATGGGAAGCCTAAGGACCACTTGCAAACATTGACGACACAACTGGATCAGCTATGGCACACCATGCGTCCCGGCTGGCGCGAGCTAGTGGGTCGCGCATCGCCATTATTCGATGCAACGCAAGCACAAGACATCATCGGCGCACCGCATCCGGCTGATCCGGCGCCGTATCTGGATGGTGTGCGTTATCTGCCGTGGGCCAACTGGCCAAAAAAATTGACAGAACCACTACCGCAACCAGCATTCTGGCAACAGGACTTACAAGGGCGGTTTGTGGCGGCAGCGGTGAGTTTGAATTCTTGATGCAAAATGAAAAATACGATGAAGCCAAATCTATCTTTATGTGTACTGCATCAACATGGGGTACAAAGCACTCAGCAAAAAGTCATCACGTTTTCTGAGGATGCTCAACTGAGCACGATCAAATTAAAGGCTGGATTACCGACTGCAGAATATGCCTGGTTGGATCTTGTGCAATGCACGTTGAGCTGGCAAGCGGAAGATGCCGCCTGGGCATTGCAACACGGGTACGATGGCTTTAATTGCACGATCAATGATCTGCTGTTGGCAATAGGAGAGTCAGCTTTGTTACATGTTGGCGATTGTATTGAAATCGGTATGCTACGACTGCAAGTATTGGCAGCACAAGAACAACACCAGCCAGTCACGAGCACAGATATGAACAGCACATTGCATGACGATGCACATGTAGTGGGTCACGCTGAGAAAAAACCATTCGCGCTCACTGATTTGGCTGACAAGGATTACTGGAAACAGGGTGATGAGAAAAATAATCCCTATGACATAGTCCCGACTATCACTTTGCCAGACTATGCGCTCAACAATGAGAGGTATCGTGCGTCAGAAGTGAAACAAAATTCATTGGCACAACTAGGTAAAAACTACATTAAAGCCATCGTCGATCCAGCAGCGTTGCATGGGCAACAAGTCGCTAGCATGCAACTGACCATGCTGGAAACAAAACTACTCACACCAGAACAGCGTGCCGCCTCGCTGCGTGAGCAAGATACGTTATCAGATATTCTGTCTGGCCCGGTGGATGGCGCAAATTATTACCTGGACAAATTTGCGCCAGCAAAAGAGTTTGCGGGTGAATTAGCCCTCAGCAAGCATGATGCGATGCAGAGGTATACCTGGGATCTCAATCACAACAATAGTCGCACACGACCACCAGAATTAACGCGGCGTGAGCACCACGCCATGAGTCCAGATAGTCATTTTTCGTTAGAACGTGCATTTCCAGAAATTGCAGACGACACTAACGACGCCAATAAAAAATAACAGAGGCTCCCCATGCAACGCATTAGCAGCAATAAATTGACGTCCAACGATAACAAGACCAATCACCAAACGAAACCGAAAGCCCGTCCCCACGCCCATTTATTACCCACGCTGTTTGATCGTTTGCGTGATGATGCACCCCAGCGTAAAACCGAAGCGTCGGGTGAGTACACGGTATCACGGAAGCAGCTGTGCGAAATCATTCAACGTGATCTGGCGTACTTGCTCAATACCACGAACATCGAAGATTTAATTGATCGTGACGCCTTCCCAGAAGCGGCAGCCTCAACCATTAATTTTGGTGTGCCAGCATTGGCAGGCAGTTATTTATCAACCCATAAATGGGAGAAAATCGAGTTGATGATACGCCGTGCCATCACAAATTTTGAGCCACGCTTGGTGCCAGGAACATTGCTAGTGACCCCTTTACTTAAAAACGATGGCACTAATCACTACAACGTTTTGCTATTTGAAATTCGCGGTCAGATTCAGATGGACCCGTATCCGATGGAATTCATGGTGCAAAGCTCGGTGGATTTAGAGACGAATCGGATGTCGATTGTTTCATCGTCGGCGCGATGATGCTCATTACGAACAGTTGACGTTCACAGAATAATTATTTGAAAGCAGTTAATGGATCCACATCTACTCGAATACTACAATCGGGAACTCATCTACATGCGCGAGATGGCCGGTGAATTTGCTGATCAACACCCAAAAATCGCCAAACGCCTGGGCATGCATGGGATAGAAGTCGCCGATCCGTATGTAGAACGCTTGATCGAAGCATTCTCCTTTATGTCGGCGCGGACGCAAATCAAGCTTGATGCCGAGTTCCCACGTTTTACACAGCGCTTGCTGGAGGTGATATATCCGAATTATGTCAGTCCGACTCCGTCGATGGCGGTGGCCAAATTACACCCTAGTGCAACCCAGGGCGATTTCACTAAAGGCTTTAAAGTGCCACGTCAGACAGCGTTTAAAGCTAAGGTGCCACAGGGTGAGACAACCGCCTGTGAGTTCCGTAGCTCGCAAGACGTAACGTTGTGGCCGATAGAGATCGTCGAGGCTAAATTGACTGCCGCACCACCTGATATTGTGCGCATGGATCGCTATATTCCTGCCCATATACAAGTGCAAGGCGCATTACGTTTGAAGCTGCGGATCAATGGCGAAATGAATTTCTCAGCTTTGCAGGGCTTGGATAGATTACCGATTTATTTGTGCGGTGATGAAACCATCGCGTCGCATTTGTTTGAACTGCTGCATACCTCGGCGGTGGCGACGTTTGTCACGACCCCGGGAGACATGTCCAAGCCGCATGTGGTGACCAAGGATGCGTTGGTGCATGAAGGGTTGGAACCTGGCGAGGGGCTGCTGCCGTTAGCGTGGAATACCTTTCATGGCAATAATTTATTGCATGAATATTTCGCTTGCCCAAGCCGGTTCTATTTTTTTGCATTGACCCAATTAGCTGCCGGCTTAAAGCGTATTGATTCGCAGGAAGTGGAAATTGTGGTGTTGTTGTCGAAACCACCTGGCACGTTGATTAGCCATGTCGATGCGCAGCAGTTTGCGTTGTTTTGCACGCCGGTGATTAATTTGTTTCCCCATCGTACCGATAGGGTGGCGATCAACACCAAGGAGCCAGAGTTTCATGTGGTTCCAGATGGTGCACGGCCGATGGACTTTGAGGTGTTTTCTGTGACGGAGGTTGCTGGAAGCGTTGATTCAAAATCAAAGCTGATGGAATTTCGGGCTATGTTCCAGACCTTGAATCAGGATGAAGGCAACTATGGTCGTTATTATTCATTGCGCCGTGAACGTCGCCTAGCGTCCGATGCAGCGCGTAAATATGGCACGCGCACACCATATACTGGCACGGAGGTCTTTTTATCGTTAGTCGATCAGCAAGAAGCGCCGTATAGCGAAGAACTCGGCTTTCTATCGGTGCAGGCGTTATTGACCAATCGTGATTTGCCGGGCGTGGTACCGCGTAATGGCGTTTCAGATTTGTCGGTCTCGGAATCAATCCCGGTCGATAGCGTAGGGTTGATCCGTCCGCCAAGTAAGCCGCAAGCGCCGTTTGCTGAACGCGAACATGCGTGGCGTTTGATTCGTCAGTTGGGATTTAATTATCTACCACTGGCGAACATGAGCGGACGTGAGGGTGGGCAAGCGTTACGCGATCTGTTGCGCTTGTTCGTGGTCAGCGACGATACGGTGCAGCAGCGTCAAGTCGAAAGTTTGATCGGTTCCGATATCGAACCGGTAACACGTCGGTTGCCGGGCAACGGCCCGCTAGTCTATGGTCGTGGGGTGTCATGCAAATTGACGGTGGATGAAACTGGCTTTTCTGGCGCTAGCCCGTATCTGTTTGGATTGATACTGGAACACTGGCTGGCGCGTCATGTGTCGATTAATGTATTTACGCAAACGGAATTGCACACCATGCAACGCGGGCTAGTGACACGCTGGCCGGTGCGTATGGGCGGCAGGGGAGTCGTCTGATGGAGATGCGCATACCGGCGGAGCAGGTTGTCGAACAAAGCACAGCAGATATACAGGCTGCTGTCAATTGTCGCTTGACGTCCGCTGAAGAAAAGCCGTGGCAACACAGTTTTACGTCATTGCTACGCTATCTGGCGGCGCGTAATAGCGACTCTACACCGCAGATAGGGAAAGCGACACGACCACGACAAGAGCCATTTCGGCTGGGGCAACAGCCGACGCTGGCGTTTGCACCGCGTGAAATCGCTCAAGTGGAAATGGGGAAAAATGAGCCACATGCTCGCCCTAAAATCAATCTATTTAGCCTTGGTATGCTCGGGCCCAATGGACCGTTACCGATTCACTTTACCGAGATTGCCAAAGACCGTTTAGACAATCGACGTGATGCGACGTTAGTCAAATTTTTAGATATCTTTCATCACCGCTCGATGACGCATCAGTATCGGGCATGGGCGCAATCGCAGTCAGCGGCCAGCTTAGATCGAGCAGATGACGAAGGGTTTACGCGTTACGTCAGTCGCTTAACTGGCAACGATCCACTCGATATTCAACACTCGCCGTTACCAACGCATGCGCGTTTGGCGGCGTCCGCGCATCTGATCCGGGAAGCCAGAAATCCTGATGGCTTATCCAGCACGCTGGCGCAGTTCTTCGGTGTACCGGTGCATATTCAAGAGCACATGTTGCACTGGATAGACGTCGCGCCGGAAGAGCATACGCGTTTGGGGATTGCGTCTGAATCGGCAGTGATGGGTATGGGCGCATTGGCAGGCGAGAAGGTGCCGGATCGACAGCACAAGTTTCGAATCGTCATCGGCCCATTGAATTTGTCGCAGTATTTACGCTTTACCCCTAAGGGTAAGGATTTGCCGATTTTGGTGGAGTGGGTACGGGCATTTGTGGGCTACGAATATATCTGGGATGTGGAGTTGAAAGTTCAGGCCGCCGCTGCACCGCCGGCACGCATAGGTGGTGAAGAGAAGCTGGGTTGGTCAACCTGGTTGGGTAACGGCGACGCAGTAGAGGCGACGACCGGGATGATATTTGAACCGGAACAGTACGTGAACAATTTGCAGTAACCGCAGAAATTACAAAAGCGGCAGAAAAGTGAGAACAGAATATGAGTATTTTTAAAAAGAAGAGTCAAGACACGTCCGAAATTTTTGACGTAATAGCGCCGTTGTCAAAGCTTGAGCCGTGTGGCCCGAATCTGGAATACGATCCCGAGTATGTGGTGTTAGTGGCCAAGATGGCACCCAAAGGTGATACCCAATATGGCGACTTCATTGGCGCTGCCGAAGCGCCAAACTGGGGCGATATCGAACGCGATTGCCGCCGCATGTTATTGCGCAGCTGTGATATCAACATCATTGTGCTACTGATGCGTTGCCGCACCCGTATTGCACAAGCGGAAGGCTTACGTGAAGGTTTGGCGTTGTTGGTCGCTTCGCTGGAACAATATCCAGACGCCATTCATCCTCAAGCAACTATTGAAGGTGAGTACGATTTAACGGTACGCGCCAATGCGCTGGCGACGTTGACCGACCCAGAAGGCTTAATGGCAGATATCCGCGAAATCATTATCAACAAAAACAGCGCGATGCGTTTGCAAGTGCGTGATGTTGAACGCGCCTTCGCCACGCCCAAGCCAGCGGATGCGCTGTCGGCGTCATCAGTGCAGCAACAGTTGGATGATTTATATCGTCAGCATGATAATAATTTGGCAGCATTGAGCGAGGTCGCCCATTTGCTCAATCGTCTACAAACGTGGTCGATTACTTATTTAGATGACTACGCGTCGGATTTACGTGCTGTGCAAAAACTTGTAGGCTTATTCAGTAGAAAAGATCAGCCGCAAAACGCAAGTATCTCAGCGCCCAAAAAACTGTTGAATGTTATCCAGGCTGCCATCGCACCACCTGTCGAAGCGGCCAATCTACCACCATCATTACCACCTTCGCCTATGCAAACCAATTCATTCGAACTACAAGACGACTCCATCCAGGACCGTCAAATGGCGTTACAAGCGATGATCAAAGCACGTGAATGGTTTGAGCAGGCTGAGCCGAGCAGTCCGGTGTCGGTGTTGTTGCGGCAGGCTGAAAAAATGGTCGGAAAGCGGTTTTCTGAGGTGGTGCAGTGCATTCCGCTTGAGTTGTTGGAGCGGTGGGAGCAGGAGGCGAAGTAAATTTAAATGACTACTATGTTTTTCTGCACAAATTATAGCCATCGAAATGTTAAATCATTGTAAAAAAACGGTAACTGTCATTACTTATGAGGAGTAGCAGTGGAATGTGTCGCAGAGGGTTTTAGGGAAAATCGTGGATGCCAATGAGACGTTGGCGTGAGGGTCGTTGTGGATAGAGTTCATTTTTAATCATCGATAAAAAGGTGAACAAAATCAATGACGTAGTGACTTCTGAAGGAAGTTATGCACAGGGCTACACACACATTCTGTTGATAAGTAACGAAGGTGAGCTATGTTTGATATTGAAGGGCCGTATAGGGCCTCCAGAATTAAAAACTGGATGAATAGCGTGGATGATGGGCTCAAGATAGTGGCCGCCATTGGCGCGCTACTTAGTGCGATCGGGGCGTTGTTTTCATTTTTTAGTTAACGAGACGGTATCATTTCACCCCAAAATACGATCACTTTGATAGAAGAATGATAGAAACGATCTATCTCTGTGTCATCCCTCCAAATTGTCTGGATAAAAATGAAGCAAGAAGCAACGACCGCCGCGCTCAATGCGGCTAATTTCTGGATGGGTATTGAATGTTTAAGTCCGAATGCCGCACCAAAAACCGGAAAAGACGCCGCCACCAATGCCATCACTTACGATATCAAATGCGAAACAGAAATGCCGTGGCTCGATCTGGAAAAGATCAATTTACTCAGTGCGCACGAAAATAAAACAACTGGCAGTACAGATTTCAACAATACCTGGCGTTTTACAGCTTACTGTTCGCTACTGTCGATGCCTATAGTGATCGAAGAAATTCGTGCACACTTAGGTGCCGTCCCAAATGCATTAAGTGAATATCGACCAGGCAATCCTGCTGCAACACTTGGCATGTCATTAGATAGACGAGGTATGGTCGTCGATGTTCCTTTTATCAGTAGCATGCCGTGGGCAATAGGACAACTTAGCAATACGCCGAAAAATACCAAAATTGATTTTACGGGTTTCTTTGGATTGAATGCGCTGCAAGATAAATTAACTAGTGCTATCGTCGACTTATTGTTTCGTCGTGGAGTATTAGCCAAGGATGGTAGTCCTGCCTTGATTGATGCGTTATCGGCTGAAATGCAAGAGCAAATTGCGGCTGATTACACCCAACGCACCATCACTCTTCAGGACATCAACGATGTTTGTGCGCTGGTCTTTGAAATGATCGGATGGCATCCCACAGAAATCATCAGTGCGCTGCGCATTCAGGCAAAACCTGTCTCTGTCAAAGTAGATCAGTCTGGTAATGCATCCAACGATACCGATCTGCTCAATAGCTTTTATGTGGAAGATATCCATTTAGTTGCCAATGCCATTGAGCGTGGGGACACTGGCGCGGCGCTCAATGATTACATGACAGCGCAATTACCCGATGAAAGGGTGGATATCCGCGCCCCTCACGATCAAACGGTTACGCAAGGGGTGGTTCCGCGAAAGATGCCTTTAGGTTGCTGGCCATCTCAACATCCGCTAGTGCTGGCACAACAATTTGCCGTCAATACCATTCATCAGAAACTGGGCACTGGCTCAGGTATTTTTTCTGTCAATGGGCCACCTGGTACCGGCAAGACCACGTTGTTACGCGATGTGATGGCCAGTATCATTGTTGATCGCGCATCCACCATGGCGACCTATGACGATCCATTATCGGCATTCCACACTGAAATCAAGATCGAAGGCTGGAAACATGGAAAAGTGTGGGCAGTTGATCCACAGCTGTGTGGGAAGAGTATCGTTGTTACGTCCGCAAACAATGGTGCAGTAGAAAACATCACCAAGGAATTACCTGCCCGCAAAGCATTGCCTGCATCGTCGACGCTCGAATATTTCTCTGCGTTGTCGGATTCAATTGCCGCTGATTTCGGTGCCAAGGAACGCAAGCATGGTGCGACATGGGGCGTGTTTTCAGCTGCTTTGGGTAGCAAAAGCAATAGAACGGCCTTTTTTAAACACTTTAGCCAGCCGGTAGGGAAAAACGCCGCGTCGACAGTGCCAGCGCATCCACTGCGTACCTTATGGGAGGTCGTTGCAGAAGAAGGTGTCGCTCTTCCTTGGCAAGAGGCGAAAACGGCATTTGAACAAGCGCGCCAACGGGTAGAACAAGAACAGCGCCATACACAACAAATCGCTGACGCTATCGCCACATTACACATCATAGTCACACAGTTAAATGCTGCGCAAACGACTAAAATCAATTGTATCCAGAAGCAGGTTCAACTAACTGCTAAGCGGGATCAACAGTGCGTGCGGTTACAAGATGCAAAACTTGCACATCAGAAGCTCGCTCGCCTTCATTTTGTATCGCAAGAACGCGACAAAGCAGCAGAGCAGCTCCAACACATTCAAACCGCCTTGGCGGCAGATCCGGTCGATACTGCCGTGTCGACCGTCGCGATGCTCGAAGAATCGCTTCACGATGTATCTGAAAATCTGCGTCGATCTGAGTTGCTTCTCCATTCCCATTTGCAAGGAAAGCCGGGATTATTTGGAAGGTTACTCAACTGGAAATTGTCTGCTGAGTGGGCTAAAAATTTGACACTGGCACAACAAGACTACAAAACGTGTGGTGATGACGTGATACGAACCCGTACCGGCTTAAAAGCTGCGCAGCGCATGGTGGAGCAACGTCAAAAGCTGTTGGCCGAGCGTGACGAAACACAGCATAAATATGCGGCTGCAGCGAACTCTTGTCAGAATGCTGGACTAGATCCTTTTGAAAAACATCGTCTTGATCCTGCTCAGCTGTTATTGGCAAAAACACAGTATCAAACAGCAACCGATAGCCTTGCGCATACTCAGTTGGAATGGGAACAACACGGTCAATTGACCGAAACAGCAAAAGACAAAGTGGGTGTATTACTACAACAGGAAAAACGGCAACGCCTCCTGTTACAGGATTGGCATATCACGGATACGATGATTTCCACCTGGTGTGGTGAGGGATTATCCGAAGATCAATTGCAACTGGCTTCACCTTGGTTGAGACAAGAGTATTTCACTGCGCGACAAGATTTATTCTGTGCCGCGATGAATTTGCATGCCTCTTTCATTGTCGCTAGTTGGCAAAAATTAAAAAATACGCTACTGGCTTTACGCTTTCTCAATGATGGCAAAATCACTGCCGGTAATGTCGATGGCGGTATCGTGCAATTATGGGAAGCGCTATTTCTGGTAGTGCCGGTGGTGTCTACCACATTTGCCTCTTTTCCTCGCATGTTTAAAGGGTGGGGGAGGGAAAGTATAGGCTGGCTGTTGATTGACGAAGCAGGGCAAGCTACACCACAACAGGCAATGGGAGCTATCTGGCGTGCCAGACGTGCGGTAGTAGTAGGGGATCCGTTGCAATTGGAACCTATCGTCACCTTACCGACGGAGGCCTTAGAGCCATTACGCCTGCGATGCGGAGCGCGTAGCGCCTACAATCCCAATAATTCGTCGGCACAAGTGTTAGCTGATATGGCAAATCCCATCGGCACAATGCTGGGAACTGATGATCTCCAGAAGTGGGTTGGTAGTCCGCTACGTGTGCATCGACGCTGCCTGCATACTATGTTTGCCGTCTCCAATGCCATTGCTTACGATGGCATGATGGTCTACGGAACAGCAAAAGATGAGCGAGATATGTGGTTCGGTGAAAGCTGCTGGATCAACGTTCCGGCAAGAGAAGCACAGGGCAATTGTGTCCCTGCCCAAGTAGAGTTAGCTGCCAATATGATCAGTGATTTTGTGAAGCAATACGGGTTAAAAACGAATGGAGAATTTAATCTCTATGTCATCACGCCTTTCCGCGATACCAATGCGGCTCTTGATAAAGCACTATATAGCAAAATAGGTGGGCAAAAAAAGGGTATGCATGGAACGGTTCACACTTTTCAGGGGAAGGAAGCGGACGTAGTGTTGATTGTATTGGGAGGGGATCCCAAGAAACCAGGAAGTATTTCAAGTTTCGCTGCTGCCAAGCCCAACTTATTGAACGTGGCGGTTACGCGTGCGAAAAAACGGATTTATGTCATTGGTGATCATGCACAATGGGCCAATCATCATTATTTCGATAGCCTTGCCGCAGCACTTCCTGTCAAATCAGATATCGTTCTCATCGGCCCTGAATATGTCGATGCATAGCAGTAATCGGAACTTAATTTGCAAACACAAGCATTGGCTGTTATCAATCTGACCGCCGCCGACTATGTGATTCACATGGATCCATGGTGAAATCCTGCGGTTGAAGATCAGGCCTCTGATCAAGCGCATAGGATAGGGCAATTGCGGCCAATTACTATCTATTGGTTAGTGACGCGGCACACCATCGAAGAAAGTATCGTTGACTTGCACAAGCACAAGCGCGATATGGCCGATAGTTTATTAGAAGGCAGTGATATAGCGGCACGACTGTCGGCCAGCGAGATGATGACCATGCTGCAGGCTGGTTTGCAGCATTAACTTTAGCCATCTGTTCAAAGAGCTTTAATGGAATGGACGCTCCTTTCAGTTAAGCGGGGTATTCCCGCTATTTTGGCACTTCGATGCCGTTTTGAAGGAGGGTGCCCATTTCATTAAAGCCATCACAAGAACTGCGCTGCCCTTGTCATTTAAGGCCACTCGCAGCACTCTGTTTGACTAGAATTCAAAACGGAAACAAAACCGCTTACAATAATCATTTTTTGAGGAAATTACGCTATGAACAAAACTGAACTGATTGATGCAATCGCCGCTGATGCGGATATTTCCAAAGCCGCCGCTAAACGCGCGTTAGATTCTGTCATCAGCAATGTGATCAAGGTAGTAACTAAAGGCAATAGCGTTCAGTTAATTGGCTTTGGTGCCTTCTCATCCGGAAAACGTGCTGCCCGCACCGGGCGCAATCCTCAAACCGGGGAAGCACTTAAGATCAAAGCCTCTAAAACAATCAAATTTACTGCTGGCAAAACCTTTAAAGATACTGTCAACAAACGCAATAAATAAAGTGTGGACTTCGTCGGTGATACGGACCAAAAAATATTTCCTTTGCTCTTGTGACTAGTTAAACTAGCTATCACTCCAATGGTTTAGAATATTTTTCGATGCATTCGATCTGCATGTAGATAAAATTTGTCTACAAAAGGACTTCGCCTCTATAAACGATGCTCAAAAATACCGCCATATTGTCTATAGTTGATTTTCCTGAGACTGAGCAGACTGCACCTGTCCAACGTTCCGGATGGGTTCGTACCACCATAGAGCAGATGCAAGTGATCGCCATAGAGCGCGGTGGTATGTGCTTGTCCATCGCGTACGGCATCGCTCATACAAAACTAGAATGGGAGTGCACGAAAGGACATCGTTGGTTCGCAACACCATCAAATATCAAACGTGGCACCTGGTGCCGAGAATGCGCCAAGGATCGAAGCCGTAGTTCGTTAGATGACATTATAGAAATTGCTCTTGCACGGGGCGGGCGCTGCCTTTCTCAACAGTATATTAATACTGAATCTCCCCTCACGTTTGAATGTGAACAAGGTCATTGCTGGCAGGCCTCATCTAAAACGATCCGCGAAGGCCACTGGTGCGCGGCATGTGCTCATGACAAGATGCGCAGCACGTTGCAACGCATGCAGGAAATTGCTGCTAGTCGCGGCGGTTTATGTTTGTCCGATACTTACCTAAACAATTATCATCGACTGCGTTGGCGCTGTGCGCAGGGACATGAATGGGAGTCCAATCCCTTGAATGTCGTTAAGCATTGGTGCGCACAATGTCGTGACGATAAAAAGCGACTTGGCATCGCCCGTATGCAGGCCATCGCGGCTGAACGCGATGGCCTCTGCCTATCCACCGTGTATGTCAATGCACATACACATCTCACGTGGAAATGTTGTAATGGACACATTTGGCAAGCAAGACCGATGGATATTGTGAAAGGACACTGGTGTAATCTCTGTTACCTTGATCGGCGTACACAAGAGAAAAAACGACGTCGACGCAAAAGCAAAAACGCCGTCCCCATTCTGATATAAGCGGGGTATTTTATCGTTGCTAATTGGCTACCTACCTTGAAGATGCGCTACTAGGGGTAATCGTCCTTTTCGCATAACCGCTGCACCAGTGGCTGACGCATGCACCGTCATTTTGTTGAATCAGCTCCTGCGTCTGCTGCGAATGTGTAGGGTCAACATCTGATTTTTAGTTGCATAGAATGTTTCTTTTCCAATTCGCTTCTGTTCGTATTCGATTTTCTGTAACGCCACTTGTTCTAAATTTTTGGCACGGAGAGTACTTCTGATTGCTGCTTTCTTAGCGTTAAACAGCCAGCGCTTGCACTCGCTATCTGTGAATAGGATACGTTCAAAATCTGCAATCGTATCTAGCTGATTTCTGGACAAGTCTATTTCTATTGCAGACAACTTACGATTCTCAAACGATGCCAGCCTTTTGGCTTCAGTCTTTTTCGTAAACACGATTTCGAGCAATAATTCGCGGTCACTAGTACGGAGTACCAAATCTGGCCTAGCATTATGATTACGCTTTTCAAGTTGGGCTGAATCAATAATCAATCAATGATTTTAAAGCACTTGCAACAGCGCGACCCGCCCTGATGCCCGATGAATATCACCAAATTGGTGATGGATGGTATATCAGCTCGCCGTACGATCTCTTCACTCATTCTAGGCACCGGCAATCTGGCCGCTCCAGCCAGGCAGATGCGCAGCCTCTTGGCTATGCGAAAGTTGTAAAGCCTCTGCCATCGCCTGACTCGGCTGGTTCTTGATCATCTTGACCGGAACCCGGCGGCGGAAAAAATCCGCCCACAGGAATTCGGAAAACGGCTGCTGATCTTTCGGAAAGCCGCCGGCCTGTCGAACTTCGCCGGCCAGACTGCGATAGGGATCGTCGACCAGCTCGGTGATTTTCTTGGGTATGGCGTCGAAGCCGCAGCGTTTTCCCTTGGCGTTGTAGGGATGAGCCCATTGATTATGGTCCATGACTACCCAAAATTCGTCGATATTCAACGCGCTTAAATCTTTGAGCACAATCAGTTTGACGGTCTTTATGTTTTCTTCAATCAAAGACAAGCCTAAATGATGATGGTCAACGATGTAATAGTGACCCTTAGGACCCTGGACCCCTGGAAAGCAATGGTTTTCCAAATAGTTATGACGGCTTTCGGCGTTCAGGTTTTTCCAGGACAAGCGCTTTTGCTCCACCTCGGCCAGGCCCACCGTGAGTTGGGTAGGGCGCAGTGATTTCAACGATACTTCAAGCAGATGCGGGTGACGTGTGTGCATGATTCTCCTAGTTCAAGTAAATAAAAATGACAGAAAGTGTTGAGAACGGTGCAAACTTGACCCACCGATATCATTTAAACTGACCCAGGGGTCTGAAATTTATTTGTGCAACAAAACCCTGAAAACTACTTCCGGAAATGGTCCAAAAAATTCAAACAGATCATGCTCTATGCGAATGGCCATGATATGGCTATTTTTTGCGGGGCATTAAGTACGATTAACTTCGAAAACATGCTCGATAAGCGTACATGCGGATCGCTTAACGGCCTGCGACCCGCCAAGAATCAACGATTCTCGTATTTGCCATTGTCATGTCGGTCACCATCTCGGTGATCGGGTTCATGATGCTCGTCGTGCCGTTGGTTGTCTTCATGCCATCCGCCCGATTGCAGTGCCCAACCGTGGGGACCTTGATGCCATTCGGGCTGGGCATATACAAAACCCGGGCGTGCCTGCTCCCAATGTCCTCCAGCCCATACATGCCGGCCATTCTGCCAATTCCAAAAGCCAGGAATCCACTGGTAACCAGATCGTGGCGGAGGAGTGGATTCATATCTTGGTGGCGGTGGTGCTTGTCCAATCGTGACATTGACAGCGACTTGCGCCATGGCCTGTGTTGATACCAAAGTGCTGGCACTAATAGCGATGAGTGCAACTGCGCAGATAATACGTTTCATGTTTACCACCTTGTTAATAAATTTTTATATTAGCGACTATTGTAATCATCGTGATGATGGTAACCGCCACCAACTGGTACGACGATACATCCCGATAATGCAGTACTCAGCACAATGCCGATTGCTAACAAGCTAATGAGCTCTTTCACGCTGATACCTTTTCATTGATTGGGTGAGGAGTATGTTGCCATTCAAATTATTTTGCAGGTGATGCAATATTGTATGAATTGTAAATTTTGATTACCAAGCGGTATGAGATCCCAATGCTTAATAATGTGTGTGAACTGCAGGGTGTCGAGATTGATCTCGGCTATGGTGTCGAATCGAATCAGAATTAAGCGCAGCAATTCGGCGTAGTCAGCAGTCATGGGCTGCATGTTGCCGCGTTACCGGAATTGACGCACCTGGTAGTGGCTTGATATCGAGCTTATTGGCGATCGACTACGTATTAGCAAAATCGCTGAGAGCGTCGGAATGTACCGATTGTGTACTAGTCCGCACATAATATTTTTTGTTGGCATCGAATTTTGAAAACGATTGTGAAATCCGCGCAGAGTAATGGACTTGGGGCAATCTAATCTTTACGATAAGTTGTTGCAGAACACAATTTTTATGACATTGCAAATGACTTATCCACCAAACATCAACATCGCCTTAGAGCGATTGGCCAGCACTGATATGCGCTCTCTTAGCTATGCACCGCCGCTGCATCGTTTGCTGTGGTGTGCTGGAATTTCGCTTCCGCCACCACATCTGGCCAGTGTTCAATTCAATTGTCTGTTTTATGCGGCATGGTTTAGCGTTGCATGGGGTGCATTTACTTGGTATTTGCTGTGGTCACCTATCGGTGCTCCTTTTGAGTTTGCCGCGAGTCTCGCGGTCATGACTGGTGGGGTGTTCGGCTATGGGATGGCACTCTATTATCGCTACGCAGCGAGTCAGTACGATCTGCCCCATTGGAAAAGTATCAACGCCATGCCGCGTGCGGATCGGATTTCAGCAGTCTCGGAACATACGCAACCATAATCATCGCATTGACCAGTGTTGCATTCGTCTGCACTAGCGTGATTACGCCCGGGAGAGTGCAAGCGACTTCGCCACTTCTTCGATGCAAGAAAGGAAGCGTTGTGCTGCCGAGGCGAGAGGGCGATCGCGGCGTATGACCGTTGATATGACGATTTCCGGGGATGTCTCGCTCACCCGCAACGTCGAGATTTTGTGCTGTTTCATGTCGAGTTGAAATGTTGACTCGGTGGCGATCCGTGTCAAACAGCGTGCAACACTTTCCAGATTAGGGGTAGAAACAGCGTCCAATAGCTCCCCCCAGTGGGTCACCATCCAGCGTTTTTGCCGGAGGTATCTGGAGTGTTTTATATGGACATCATTTACAAAATTCGCAGGCAACATTCGGTACAAAAGCAAACGGTCACCACAAACCAGTAATGACTCTTATCGCTTTAAACAGCGAAAAAACCGTACTCAGCAAACCGATAAAGTGGAAACAATGGGCGCTGATAAGTGAAAAGCATTGGACGCTGATTGACAGCGTACCAACCGATGCAGACCAGAATCACGTCGATGAGAAATCGTATCCGTTTGGTATTGCGCATGTCCGTTCGACCTTTTTTTCAAAGGCAACTGTCTACCTGACCGAATCGATGACTATGCTTAACGCGACAGAGCCGAATATGTTGTCCTGCAATCTCAAATCGGCAGCCCTTTGGCACGCAGTAGCGCATTGAAACGCTCCGGATCCGAAGTGCCTTGCGCATTGGTCGCGCGGATACCTGCTTCTTTTTCTAGGTGCGCGCGCACTTTTGGCAGCAAATCGGCCACATCTGCCGACGGAATGGCGATGACGCCGTCCGCGTCGCCCAAAATCAAATCGCCTGGCTGTACGACAAGGCCGGCGCATGCAATAGATACATTGACTTCTCCCGGCCCTTCCTTGCTAGGGCCACGGTGCGTATGACCACGTGCAAACATCGGAATACTACCTTCACTCCATTCGATTAGATCGCGCACCGCGCCATCGATTACGAATCCACCTAATTTTTTGTTCAATGCTGTGGTGCGCATCAAGCCACCCACCAGAGCCTGAGTCAAATCGCCGCCGCCATCGATTACGATGACATCGCCTGATTGCGCCATCATCATGGCTTTGTGGATCATCAAATTGTCACCCGGTCGTACACGCACGGTGATCGCAGGGCCGCAAAGGACGGTATGCATATCGCCGTGATAGGGACGCAAGCCCATCGCGCCTACGCTGCGTCCCATACAATCACCGGCAACCGCAACTGGAATTTCACGGAATGCCTGTATCAGATCGGAAGAAAGTGTCAACGCCCGTTCGTTAATGCGGTAGCCGGAAGGCCAAACTGGAGAACTTAGATTAGTCATGATCGTTCGACTCACTGAAATTTTAGTAAAAAAAGAATTGCGCGCCTCTTCAATCCAGAGATTTGAAAAGAGAGCTACAAGGCTAGCAGAATTTAAATTTCAAAAAGTGATTTAATTAGATATAACAATATGAAATATATTCCGATTATTTTGTCGTTGGAAGGGCAATGGTCTTCCTCCATTATTTCAATGAGAGAACAGATAATCTTTTTGGGGGAATAAAAAATAGACAGGTCGAAATGAGAAAATAATTCATGTATTAATCGGTATTTAAATCACTATTTCTTTTTTTTTGTGCTTGCTATAGTGTGCCTTCAAGATTCTGTATTGCACTCGCCCCGAAGGAGCGATGCCTACCTTGTCTCCATCTACCCTCATGGAAAATACAGTGAATGGTTTGACTATTTCCGAGAAAATTCTTTCCCGTGCTGCGGGAATGCAAGTGCGGGCCGGCGATATCGCAATTTGTACTCCGGATCTCGCCATGGGGACAGATGGATCGATTCCGATGGCATTGGATTATCTGGAAAGGATGAGACCAGGCGACTCTACGCCGAGCCTTCCGCAACGTTTGGTATTTGCGCTCGATCATTATGGGCAGATCTCGGGTCAGAAAGCACTGTCTTTACAAGCGCGAGCCCGAGCTTACGCTGTCGAACACAATATCCACTTATATGACGAGGCCGAAGGTATCGGACACCAATTAATCTTGGAATCTGGCGCAGCCCGTCCGGGATTATTGATGGTCGGCGCTGATTCACACAGCACGTCATACGGAGCAGTTAATGCATTTGCCACCGGTATAGGCTCCTCTGATTTGGCTGGAGTGCTGTTGTGCGGACAGCTTTGGCTGAAAGTGCCGGAAACCATATCAGTTATCTTGCATGGAGCATTGCGTGCAGAAGTGTCCGCCAAAGATGTCGCCTTATTCCTCGCGCGTCTTTATGGTGCCGATGGGGCCTCCTATCGCACTTTGGAGTTTTCTGGGCCAGGCGTCGCGCAGTTGGATATGGACGATAGGATCGTGCTTTCCAATATGTCAGTTGAGTTGGGTGCCAAAGCTGGTATTTTTCCTTTCGATGAAGTGACTCGGTCTTGGCTGCAAGAGCGCACGGATGTGCAGTACGACCCTGTCATCGCCGATGATAATGCCTGTTACTCGAGTGTACTGGAACTCGACCTTGGTGCTGTCGTGCCGCAACTTGCACTGCCGCACCGTGTCGATAATGTGATTGATGCCGACCAAGTTCCCTACACAGCGGTTGACATGGTGTATCTCGGCACTTGTACAGGTGGACGCGTCAAGGATTACCAAGAGGCACTTACTGTTCTGCAAGAGGGCGGTGGCATCGCTAAGGGGGTGCGCGTGGTAGTCACCCCGGCGTCGGAACGCGTGCGGGCGGAACTTGATCGTAGTGGGATGCTGGCTGCATTTTCCGCGCTGGGAGCAGAAATTCAAGCCCCCGGTTGTGGATCGTGTTGTGGTACTTGTGGCACGATTCCCGCTAGCGGTGAAAAAGTCATTTCTACCGCCAACCGTAACTTCAAGGGTCGAATGGGCAACGCTGCAGCGTCCATTTATCTCGCTTCTCCGCGTGTCTGTGCCATGGCTGCGGTGCGCGGCGGCGTAGGCACCAAATCGGAAGGAAAGCAATGAGCATGTTGCCTCTGTCAGGTCGAGCCAGAATATTGGGCGACGATGTCAATACTGACTATATTATTTCCTCACGCCGCAAGAAAGAGACGATTGATCCATCAATCCTGCGTACCTATATGTTGGAAGATGTCGATCCTGATTTTGCTGCGTCGGTACGCCCGGGAGACATACTGGTGGCTGGCAACAATTTTGGCTGCGGGTCGGCAATGGAAGTGGCTGTCACGGTCGTCTTAGGTGCTGGTATACGAGCGATCGTGGCAAAAAGTTTTTCCCGAACCTATTTGCGCAACGCCATGAATAATGGTTTGTTGCCAGTAGTGGCGGATACAAGCTCGATACGCGAGGGTGATGAGATATCGCTGGTGCAAGATGAAAATGGACGTCTGCTGCTTGGCGATGGCCGTGGGGATTTGATCGCATGCGATCCCATTGCACCATTCATGCTGGAGATGCTGAACATGGGAGGCCTGGTTTCTTATCTACGTCAACGTGCTGGATTTACACTCTAAGCCAACCAAAAAGCACCAAAATTATTCCCCATTGGGACCTCCCAATACCATATAACTACTGAAGGAGACGAAGATGAAATTAAAAAAAATACCAACAACGGCGTTGGTAATATTTTTCTGCAGCATGCTAGGCTGGACCGCGCAGGCGGCCGATCTTAGTGGCACGTTAAAAAAAATCAAGAACGATAAGGTGATCGTACTTGGCTATAGAGAATCGTCAGTTCCCTGGTCCTATATCGATTCCAGTACCAACAAAGTAGTCGGATATTCACATGAAACTGCTTTATTGATTGTCGATGCGATCAAGCAAGAGTTAGGTTTGCCTGATCTGCAGGTAAGGGAAATCCCCATCACGGCGCAAAATCGTATCTCGCTGATACAAAATGGCAGCATTGATCTAGAGTGCAACGGCACTACGAATACAGCAGAACGCCGGCGTCAAGTCGCATTGTCTGACACTTTTGCCATCACGCAAACGCAATTGCTCACAAAAAAATCGTCCGGTGTACATGACATGAGCGACCTCGCTGGGAAAACGGTAGTAGTTACGGCCGGTAGCACTTCTGAACGCTATATGCGAACCTACGTCCAGCAAAAGCACATGGATACCAATATAGTCAGCGCCAAAGATCATTCCCAGGCATTTCTGATGTTGCAATCAGATCGTGCGGCGGCCTTTTTCATGGATCGCGACGTACTGTCTGCTCTGTTGCTCAAAGCGCGCGACGCAGCCGATTATGTGGTGACCGGAAGGCCGCAAACAAAGGAAGCATTGGCCTGCATGCTACGTAAGGACGATCCTCAGTTCAAGGCTCTTGTCGACAAGACCATCGCAGCGATGCAGACCTCTGGTAAGGCCGAAAAAATGTATAACCGTTGGTTCATGAGTCCCATCCCGCCCAAGGGTGACGTGCTCAATGCGCCGTTAAGTGATGCCATGCGTGAACTATACGCACATCCTAACGACCGCTCTTTCGACGAGTAATTCTCGCTCAAGCTACACATCGCACCGCTACAGTTGGTGTGATGTGTTGGCACCCTAATTTCACTCACTACAACAGGATTGTCATGCTCCGTATTTCCGATCGCCTCAATCGCATCAAACCTTCTCCCAGCTCCATGGCGGGCCAACGCGCACGCGAATTGCGCGCAGCTGGGCGAGACATTATCGGTCTGACTTCAGGCGAACCAGATTTTGATACACCTGACCACATCAAGGAAGCCGCGACGCGTGCGCTCACCGAAGGTAAAACGAAATACACCGACGTGGCGGGGACACCAGAACTACGCGAGGCTGTCGTAGAAAAATTCCGGCGCGATAACAATTTGGAATATAAGGCCAGTGAGATTATCGTCGGCACCGGCGGCAAGCAAGTGATTTTCAATGCGTTCCTTTCTACTGTGCAGGAAGGGGACGAGGTCATTGTGCCGACCCCATACTGGGTGTCTTACCCAGATATCGTGCTGCTGGCAGGTGGTGTTCCGGTATTCGTAGACTGCCCGCCGGAAAAAGGTTTCAAGCTACAACCGGAAGACCTAGAACGCGCAATCACGCCGCGTACCCGCTGGCTGGTGCTAAACTCGCCCAACAATCCCAGTGGTGCCACTTACAGTTGGGACGAAATGAAAGCGCTTACCGATGTGTTATTGCGTCACCCACACGTGTGGATGATGACCGATGATATCTATGAGCACGTTTTGTATGACCAGCGCAAATTCGTTACGCCTGCGCAAGTGGAGCCGGCCCTGAAAGAACGTACCTTGACCATCAATGGCGTATCCAAGTCCTATGCCATGACTGGATGGCGCATCGGCTATGGCGCGGGGCCGTTGGAATTGATCAAGCCAATGGTCAAATTGCAATCGCAAAGTACTTCTAATCCCTCGTCGGTAGCCCAAGCCGGTGCGCTTGAAGCACTACGAGGACCGCAGGGATTCATCGCAGAGCGTACAGCTGAATTCCAAATGCGTCGCGATGCAGTGGTCGCTCGCCTAAATAAGATACCCGGCATCCAGTGTCATTTACCAGAGGGTGCCTTCTATGTCTTTCCATCCTGCCGCGATATTCTCGGGTTGACTACCAGAGATGGTAAGTGTATTCAGACTAGCGACGATTTTGTATTACATCTACTCGATACCGAAGGGTTGGCGGTCTTGCAAGGAAGTGCTTACGGCGTACCGCCTTTTTTCCGCATCTCATTTGCCACTTCGATGCAAATGCTGGAAGAAGGATGCGACCGTCTTGCGCGCGCCTGCGCAGGATTAACTAGATGAATTACAACTGGCACTGGGGTGTTTTTTTCACCGAGGCGATTCCGGGGCAAACTTACCTGAGCTGGTTATTGTCTGGCTTGGGTTTAACAGTGTCAATGGGGTTGTGCGCATGGGCTATCGGCCTAGTGCTAGGTTCGATCGTTGGTGTCATGCGAACTGCGCCCAACCGTTGGTTGGCTATGTTTGCAGCGGCTTATGTGGAAATTTTTCGCAATATCCCGCTTTTGGCACAGCTTTTTATCTGGTACTTTGTCGTGCCGGAACTTTTACCTCAGGCTGCCCATGCATGGGTCGTCCATCTTCAACCGCAACCGCAACAGATGTTAGCAGGAGTGTTATGTCTCGGCATGTACACTTCGGCGCGACTTGCAGTGCAGGTGAGTGCTGGAATTACATCCCTGCCGGGGGGGCAGCGTAATGCTGGTCTGGCACTTGGTTTTACTTTGGTGCAAACGTATCGCTATGTGCTGCTGCCGATGACGTTTCGCATCATCATCCCGCCCTTGACCTCCGAATTCATGACCGTTTTTAAAAATTCTGCCGTCATGTCAATGATTGGTATGTTGGAACTCACTGCACAGGGGCAGCAATTGGTCGACTATACTTCGCAGCCTTACGAATCATTTACCGCGGTAACGATGTTGTACCTGCTGATTAATATGACGGCCCTGTATGTCATGCGCTGGATTGAAAAACGAGTTCAGATACCGGGCTTAGTAATGGGAAGGCGTTAATCATGTCATATTCATTCGATTTTAGTTCGATCGACGCTGGCAGCATTACCGTTTTGGCCGAAGGTATGCAGGTGTCGCTCAAAATCACATTGATCGCCATGGTGGCCGGTATCATATGGGGGACGGTTCTGGCCTTGATGCGGATGTCATCCATCAAACCAATCTCGTGGTTTGCTGTCGCGTATATTAATTTATTCCGATCTGTGCCGTTGGTGATGGTGTTGTTGTGGTTCTTTCTGATCGTACCGCAATTGTTGCAAGGCCTATTAGGATTGTCGCCCTCTACCGATGTACGAATGGCCTCAGCATTGCTTGCTTTCTCCTTATTTGAGGCCGCCTACTACGCAGAGATCATACGAGCGGGTATCCAAAGTGTCAGGGCTGGGCAATTGAATGCCGCACTGGCTCTAGGTATGCACGCCGGCCAGGCTATGCGCTTGATCATATTGCCACAAGCGTTTCGCAATATGGCGCCGTTACTGCTCACCCAGGCCATTGTACTGTTCCAGGACACAGCGCTCGTATACGCTAGTGCGTTGGCAGATTTTTTTGGTCAAGCCTACGGTATCGGTGAACGGGATGGTCGGGTGGTCGAAATGCTGATATTTGCAGGCGCAGTTTATTTTTGCATCTGTTTTAGCGCTTCGCTATTCGTCAAATTTTATAGTAGGAGAACACGATCGTGATAGATCTTTCAAATGTCAGCAAGTGGTATGGAAAATTCAAGGTTCTTGATCAATGCACAGCCCGTATCGAGAAAGGTGAAGTCGTTGTGGTGTGCGGGCCATCGGGTTCCGGAAAGTCGACGCTGATCAAATGTGTCAACGGTCTCGAATCGTTCCAGCAAGGTAGTATCGTGGTCGATGATGTATCGGTTGGTGTCGCCGGGAAAAATTTGCCAACGTTGCGCGCGAGAGTGGGCATGGTATTCCAGAATTTTGAATTATTCCCCCATCTATCCATTACTGAAAATCTGAGCATTGCACAAATAAAAGTGCTGGGACGCGGCAAGGAAGAGGCTGTCGATTGCGGATTGAAGTATCTGGATCGAGTCGGTTTGCGTACGCAAGCGGACAAATATCCCGGTCAGTTATCGGGCGGTCAGCAGCAGCGAGTAGCGATTGCCAGGGCGTTGGCAATGAATCCAGTGTGCATGTTGTTCGATGAGCCGACATCGGCACTTGATCCGGAAATGGTCAACGAAGTGTTGGATGTTATGGTTGAGTTGGCACAAGATGGCATGACTATGATATGCGTCACCCACGAAATGGGTTTCGCGCGAAAAGTTGCAAATCGCGTGATCTTCATGGACGGTGGCACTATCATTGAAGATTGCGGTAAAGATGCATTTTTCGGTGACATTTCGGCACGTCCGAAACGTACTCAGACATTTCTATCGAAGATACTGGCGCACTAATAATTGCTCGCATCTGCCAAGTTCGGTTGCAATCAAAGTCCGCCTACGTATTTTTCGGGTTTCGATGGGGGGGTGTGTTTTTATGCACAATACGGGGCATTGTCACCGGCTTGGAGAAGTCGCAGAATTCTTCTGCCATGACGGCAACGCGTTGGCTGAAGGCAATTGGACCATCGCTGCGATACACGGCAAAATAGGGCACTTTTGGCAGCGATTCATCGCTGCGTAGCACCTGTAATTGGCCGGATATTGCCAGATCAGAGAAATACTCGGCAGGCAGATAACTTACACCGAAGCCGAGCATGGTCAGTGCACTCAATGCGATCAAGCTATTTCCAGCGTATATGCGCTGTATGCTTAAACCTTTCTCGCGAAACCAGCGGTCGTATCCTACATCTACACCGGAACGTTCGACCTGCATCAGAACCGGATATGCCGTTATTTGCTGCAAGGTGAGCGTCTTGCGTTGTGTACATAGCTCCGGGCTGCACATCCAGGCCAAGGTTAACTCTTTTAAGGGTATGGCTTCAAAATTAACATCGTTAAATACGGGCGGCACAATAATCAGATCAACTGCACCTTTTTTTAATTTTTCACACAAGCCAACGCTCACGTCGATTTCTGGCTGTAACTCTACATCGGGGTAGGTATGGCGAAACGCCTGTACGAACGAAGGCAGCCAGGTTAGTGCCGTAAGCTCAGTCACGCCAATACGAAAACGCCGCACTGCAATCGACTCCCGACCCGCCGATGCGATGAATCGCTCGCGCAAGAGCAGCATTTCTTCGCCTAATGCGAGTATTTCCTGACCTTTTTCTGTCAATCTTGCCGTTCGGCGACTGCGATCGAAAAGCTGGACATCTAGCAGCATCTCAATTTCCGCCAGTCGTTTGGAGATAGCCGATTGCGTTGTGTTGAGCTTATCTGCCGCGGCGGCGAATGAGCCTAGCTTACCGACCCAATGGACAGCTTCTATTTGCTTGAAAGTTAGCATAATGTGGAAAGACACATTTTTCGTGATTCCGACAATTTCGAGCCCCAAAAAAAATGATACGTTCATCGTCGTGATAGTCACCGGGTGCTGGCATCGATCGCGCTTCTATTCCGAAAATCTTAAATCTATACGTTGAACTCAATTCCCAAGTGCTGCGGCGCATTAAGCCGATTGTAGCTGATTCATAAAGGCTGCGCGAATTGTTGTTCCAGTACTTGCGGAGTTACCCTGCTATCTGGTCGAGTAGCCCAAAGGAATCTCACCTGTCAATCAGTGTCCAATACTTTCCACTTTATCGCTATTGTGAGGGCGGCTTTTCCGCTGTTTATAACGATAAGAAGCGTGACCGGTTTCCAAGATATCGCAATGATGAGTAACACGATCAAGTAAAGCGGTCGTCATCTTTGCATCGCCAAATACTTGTACTCACTCCCCGAATGACAGGTTCGTGGTGATGATTAAAGAAGTCTTTTCATAAAGCTGACTCATGAGATGGAACAGCAGCGCACCACCCGATGCCGGAAATGAGGGGTAACCTAACTCGTCTAAAACGGCGTCCACAAGGCATAGTTGCTTGGCCAGATTGCCGACTTTGCCTTGGCTCTTCTCTCGCTCTAACTGATTGACCAAATCGACGGCATTGAAGAAACGTACGCGTTTTCCTTGATGAATCGTCGCCACTCCGATAGCGGTGGTCAGATGTGTTTCACTGTCATAGGCACCGCCGTAGCCGATTTTTTGTAATCCCTCAAATAGTCGATGGGCGGTGCGGCGGCGTGGTCGGGATAGTTTGACTTCTTCTTCCAGCCACTTTGTTAGTTGTGCTTCAAACTGACCAAGCTTCGGGCGCGCTGGCTGCACCCGCTCATGCTTGGGTTCTTCAACTGTATTGAGATACTTACGAACCGTCGGTCGGGAGATCCCCATGTCGCGAGCGATTGCCGTGACCGTTCGCTTTTGTACCGAATGTCGCCTGCGAATTTCGTAAATGATGTCCATATAAAACACTCCAGATACCTCCGGCAAAAACGCCGGATGGTCACACACTGAGGTGGAAACTATTGGACGCTGTTTCCACCTCTAATCTGGAAAGTGTTGCACACAGTTTGACAGGTGTGGTCATCTCATTAACAACCATTACCGGTAAATTCCCATAGTTTGCTACGCTTCACCTGTATTACCACGTCACTCTCGCCAGAGACTTCGCTGGGAGCGATTTACATGTCGCCATTCTCATCGACCCAAGTTTCCAGTTTGCCCATTTAACAATCCACCCGAATTTCTGCGGCTGTCTCTTCGAGTTGACTACGCGTCGGCAGACCTTCAGAATCACCAACTACCTGGATCGCGAGCGCGCCAATCTGGTTGCCGCGCGCCACGGCTTGTGGCACCGTAAGTCCTTCCAGGAGCGCGCTTACGACACCGACAGCGAAACCATCGCCCGCGCCAACTGTATCGACGACCTTATTAACCGGCCGAGCCGGGACAACGCCCTCACTGTCGGCAGTGCGGAAATACGCACCCCGCGCTCCGAGCTTGATAATAACGCCATGCGCACCCTGATCAAGATAAAAGGCTGCGATGTCTTCGGGCCTTTCGTAGTTAGTGAGAACGAGACCCTCACTTACGCCTGGTAATACCCAGTCTGCGAAGGCTGCGAGAGAATTTAGCACTTCGATCATCTTCTGTCGCGAGGACCACATGGTCGGCCGCAAGTTAGGGTCAAACGAGATCGTCTTGCCAGCGGCTCGCATTTCACGAGCCAAGTGAAATGCGAGTTCGCACGACGATTCGGAGATTGCAGGTGATATGCCTGTCAGATGTAGATGGCGTGCTGCTAATACGTATTCCTGTACATAGTCGTCGACTGAAAGACAACTAGCCGCCGATCCTTTACGAAAATATTCGATTGTCGGATCACTGCCGTCATCGCTCCTCGATTTGAGCATCATACCAGTTCGATAGCCCACGTCGACAGTCACGCAACTCGTGTCTACCCTCTCTCTCGCGAGCGTATTTAGCACGTACTCGCCAAACGAATCGTTCCCCACACGACTCATCCAACCAACCTTGAAACCAAGCCGTGCCAGACCAATGGCAACGTTCATATCTGCGCCGGCCGTGCACTTGGTGAAATGATTAACTTTTGCGAGTGGGCCAACTTCGTTAGCAACGAACATTGCCATGGCTTCACCATAGGTAACTACGTCGAGCGCTGGATACATCCTATTTCCTTATAGTTCAGTGGTTCACGATACTATTAAACAGATCAATTCATGAATGGCATCTTCAATAAAAATCAACTCAATCGCACTGATCGAGAAAAGTGACTTCGTTTGTCTGGACAGAGAAATGCCTCATTCAGGGTCAGCTCCGTCAGACTCGAATGAGGGCGTTTCTGGTTGTACAGCACCAGAGAGTCTCGATATATTGGTGTGCTTGGGTGAACGATTGGTATGCTTTCAGGTATGAGGTCGTAATCCCCATGCGCAGCATTAGTGTATCGATATGTCTGCGTCAGACCGGGATGCACTTCCACCGCATCGGCTTCAAATCGACCTCATTGACCGGCCACGCCTGTAATAGGCGCTTGAATGATTGATCCTGACCAATTCAATTTTCATACTTACCAGCAATTCGTACTCGCGATCAATCGTCGCGCGACGTTTAGCAGGCCAATCTTGGCGTGAGGTACTTTCACATCGACCAGCGGTGTCATTCCCACTCTGGCGGCTCCGAATGATTGTCGAATGTACGCCATGTCTCCCAGCGAAGCATAACTCATGGCTTGCCCAGCACTGTGCAGCCCGCAATCACCACCGTCTCCACTACTAAAGTATCGCCCGCACCGGTCCAGTGAAAGCGCAGTAGATCAGCGCTAGTGCCGACGGCCAGTACGCCGCGACCAGTAACGAATTTCCCCGGATTGGCAGTCGCCATTTGTAGTGCCTGGGCCAGACTGAGGCCGATCTTTCCTGTCACATGCGCAACGCCGGCAATCAACGGTGCAGTCGCTCCAGCCAGGTACTGTGTGCCGGCGACATTCAAACGGCCATTTTCCGCCAGATGCACCTTACCGCCGATCGGACTCTCATAGTCGCCAGGCGGCATACCGCCCAACGCGGCGGTATCCGACACCAGGATGCTGCGCTCGATGCCCTTGGCACGTAACATGGTCTTCAATGTATCCGCCGGCAGGTGATGACCATCGGCGATGAACGAGGCATACAGGCGATCCTCGGCCAGTTGGGCCCACAGGTAGTTGGGATGGCGCGGCAAGGTGCCGTGCGCGCCGTTACCGAGATGGGTGGAGAGCCGCGCGCCGGCGTCGGCTGCCATGGTAATCTGCGTGCCGCTGGCATGGGTATGGCCGATGGCAACGCTGACTCCGCGGGCGGACAGCGCGGCAATATAGGCAGCGCTTTTGGGCCAGTGCGGCGAGATGGTGACCATGCCGACCAGGCCGTTGCTGGCGGCTTGCCAGCGTTCAAATTCAGCTAGCGACGGTGGCCTGATCTGTTCCGAAGGGTGGGCGCCGCGCGGTCCGGCTTCGGCTGACAGCGCCGGTCCTTCCACGTGCACGTAAGGGATCATTCTTTCCAGTAAAGAATCTTGCCTGCGCGCTGTCGCAATCACACGCAATGTCGAAATGATCTGGGCTTCGCTGGCGGTGATCAGCGTCGGCAGGAAAGTACTGACACCTGTGGCTTGCAGGGCGGTGGCCAGAGCCGCCACAGTGTCGACCGTGACCTGCTTCGTGTTGAGGTCGTGGCCGAGATAACCGTTCACTTGCAGGTCGATCAGGCCGGGACAGAGCCAAGCCGTTTCTTGCACCGGGCCCGGCCGGATAGCGCAGATCAGGCCATTGCGGTATTCCACCTCCAGGCTGCGTCCGGATGCCGGATCTTTGCCGGTCAAGATGCTTGAGTTCATGTGTTTCTCTATGCAGTTGTTGCCTAGGCTGCCGGTGCCGAATCAACATCCAGATAGAGCCGGCAGTTCGCGTGCTTGCGTAATACGGTAGCGGGAGTCACGGTCGTGATTGGATCATACAGCGTGCTGCGCACAGCATGCGCCTTGGCCTTGCCCGGCACCATGCAAAAAATGGCTGCCGTATCCAGCAGGCGTGGAATCGTCAGCGTGACTGCACGGGTGGGCACCGCGTCGAGGCTGGCAAAACAGCCGTCGTCGACTTGCTGCTGGCGGCACACCAGGTCCAGCTGCACCACCTTGACGCTATGCGGATCGGCAAAATCGGCGACCGGCGGATCGTTGAAGGCCAGGTGGCCGTTGACGCCGATACCCATGCAAACCAAGTCGATCGGCGCTGCGTCCAACAGTGCCGCATAAGCGGCAATGGCATCGCCGCCGGCATCCGGCTGCAGCAGATGGACCCGGCCGAATGGCAGCTTACTGAACAGCTCGCGCTGCAGCCAATTGCCGAAGCGTTGCGGTGCGCTATCAGGTAGGCCGATGTATTCATCCATGTGAAACGCAGTAATGCGCGACCAGTCAATGCCTGTTTCAAGAATCAAGGCAGCCAGTGTTTCCTGCTGGCTGGGTGCGGCGGCAAAGATCATGCGTACTTGCCGCGCCAGTAACAGGTGCTGGCGGAGCTCCGCTGCGATATCGGCGGCGGCTTGCCGGCCCAATGCTGCGCGGTCGGGAAAGACGTTGACCGCCATGTTGCCAGAGATCGCTTGTAGGGTAGAAGTCATGATGTATCCAATTGATGTGGCGCTGCGCAAGTGCGTAATTAAACGCCAGAGTAAGCGGAAAAACCGCCGTCCACCGGGACGACGATGCCGTTAACGAAGCCGGAGGCCTGCGGCGAAGCCAGCCAAAGCAAGGTGCCGAGCAGGTCATCGGTGATGCCGAAGCGTCGCATCGGTGTGTGCGCGATGATTTTTTCAGCGCGCTCCGTGTATTTCCCCGATACCTGGTCGATCAGCAGGGTCTGGTTTTGCGCAGTCTCAAAAAATCCCGGCGCGATAGCGTTGACGCGAATACCCGCGTCGGCGAAATGCACCGCCAGCCATTGCGTGAAATTGCTAATGGCGGCCTTGGCACCGCTATAAGCCGGGATCTTGGTTAATGGCCGAAATGCATTCATCGACGACATGTTGATGATGGCACAGCCCGGGCGATCCAGCATCTGCTGGGCAAACACTTGGGTTGGCAGCAATGTTCCCATGAAATTCAGTTTGAAGACGAATTCAACCGCCTGCTGGTCAAGATCGAAAAAACTGCTGACAGCCGGATCGGCGAGGTCGCCGCTTTCGTAGCTTTCCTTGCTGGTCGTGCCTTTTGGGTTGTTGCCGCCAGCGCCGTTGAGCAGTAGATCGCAGGGGCCGAAATGCGCTAGCACGGTTGCCGCGGCATGCTCCAGCGATGGCCGTTCCAGTACATTGGTGGCGATGCCGATTGCGGTACCGCCTTGCGCACGGATCGCCGCCGCTTGCCGCTCGGCGGCATTGCCGTCGAGGTCGAGCAGCGCTACTTTGGCACCGCAGCTGGCCAGGGCGCGGCCGAATTCGGCGCACAGCACACCGCCGCCGCCGGTGATTACGGCCACCCGGCCGCTCAGGTCGATCTGGAACGGCAGCGTCACGATGCATCCCCCGTTGCTTTGCTGCTGTTTTTGCCGAGGCCTTCCCAGATGCCGTTCAGGTAAACCGCTCCCAGCGCCCGGTCATACAGACCGTAACCCGGTTTGCCGGTTTCGCCCCAGATCATGCGGCCGTGGTCGGGACGCACATAGCCTTCGTAGGAGGTATCATGATAAGCCTGCAGGATCTTCGCCATATCCAGTGATCCGGCCGAGGACAGATGACTAGTCTCGTGGAAATTGCCTTCTTCATCCACTTTGACATTACGCAGATGGGCGAAATGGATACGACCCTGTCCCGAGAATTCACGCACCATCTCGGCCACGTCGTTATGACAGTCAGCGCCGAGCGAGCCTGAGCACAACGTCAGGCCGTTGGCGGGATGGTCGACAATGCGCAGCAAGCGTTCCAGGTCCTCGCGGTTCTTGACGATACGCGGCAGGCCGAAAATCGGCCGCGGCGGATCGTCCGGATGAATCGCCATCTTGACCGAGGCATCGGCCGCCGCTGGAATCACCGCCTGCAGGAAATAGCTCAGATGCTCCCACAGCGCCGTTTCGCCGACATCCTTGTAGGCGCTGATCAAGTCATCGAATTCATTATCTTTGTAGCTGATGTCCCAGCCCGGCAGGCGTACGCTGCTGCCTGGGGCAATGCTGCCGGCCAGCGCGGCGTCGAAGCCGAGCGTGGTGGAGCCATCGGGCAAAGGCATGGCAAGCGTGGTGCGGGTCCAGTCGAACACCGGCATGAAGTTGTAGCACACTACCTTCACGCCGCAACTGGCGAGATTGCGGATGGTCTGGACATAGTTGGCGATCAGGGTGTCGCGGCCGGGGCGGCCCAGCTTGATGTCCTCATGCACCGGCACGCTCTCAACCACTTCGAATTTCATACCGTGGGCTTCAATTTTCTGTTTCAGTGCGGCGATCTTTTCCACCGGCCAGACGGCACCCACAGGGATGTCGTACAGGGCGGAAACAATGCCGTAGATACCTGGAATCTGCCGGATATAGGCTAGCGTTACCGGATCGCTGTCGCCAAACCATCGAAATGTCATTTTCATACAAGGTCTCCCATTTGAGTTAAGCCCTGGGGGCGGTGGATTGCTGTCATTGCGCAGTAATATTGCTTATCGCTAAGGTTTACATGGTTTTGCCGTTGCGCATGCGATAATTACTTGCAGTCTGGTGGCCGGACCAATGCTGAATTGTAGCAGTTTAGTAATTGGCATGGTGGCCTGACCAATAAATTTTGTTAAATTAAAGAAATCTGTTTATTTGCACATTGGCGTTTTGCCACCCCTTGTTGCTTTTGCCACGACCTTATTTTCATTTCTGTTTACATCCTATGGCTACACTACCGATAGTTAAAGTACAGCGTTTGTATCGTCAAATTTCCGATCTGCTGATCCAAAAATTCAAGGAAAACGAATTTCCGCCCGGCAGCGCCTTGCCGCCCGAGCGTGAGCTGGCACAGCAATTGGGCGTTGGCCGTTCTTCCGTGCGCGAAGCGCTGATCGCCCTGGAAATTGCCGGCTGGGTCGACATCAAGACCGGCCACGGCGTTTTTGTTTGCCACAAGACGCCGGAAACCGGCAGCGCCGAAAGCCTTGGCAGCGCCGGCGTTGAAGAACTGCTGCAGGCGCGCGAGCTGATCGAAGGTGAGACCGCCCGGATGGCCGCCGCCAACGCCAATCCCGACCAGTTGTCGCGGCTGGTGCGCCTGATGGATGCGCTGGACGATTCGACGGCGCAGAACAACGGTTCGTTCATGGAGCTCGATGAGCAATTCCATCATCTGATTGCGGAAATGGCCGACAATTTTGTCTTCATCGAATTCATCGACACCCTCTGGAACAAGCGGTACGACGAACTGTTCACCCAATTCAACAGCCACTACGGCAGCCAAGACTTGTCGCGCGCGATGAATCTCGACCACCGGGCGATCTGTAATGCGATCCTGGCGCGCGACCCGCAGGCCGCCAAAGCGGCGATGCAGACGCACATTCGCCACGTGCATGCCAGTTTCTTCGCCGACCATCCCGCCAAGTCTGCGGATCAGGCCCAATGATGGCAACAGGCAGCTTCCCATAGTTTAGAAAAAATGCGAGACACCGCAGCCGACCTGGCGGAAATTGAAGCTCGGATTACTGGCCAGCGCCTGGTTCGCACGCGAATCGCTGAACGCCATGTTCAAGGCGGTGCGCTTGGACAAGTCATAGGTATAGCCGACGCTGGCAATGCGGCGGCCGTACGATCCTCCCTGGATTTGGCTGGCTTTGCGCGCTTGCAGCCCCAGCATGATACGTCCTGAACTGAGCGGCACTGTCAAACCGATGGCGGCAAAGTTGGCGCGGCTCGCCAACGCCGATTCGACCGCAGTGCTGAATAGGAATTCGTTTTTTTCCTGGCCCGCCATCATGTGCAGCTTCACGATATTGAAATCGTAAACCGCACCTACCTGCAAGGCGGTCTGAGCCGGCTGGCCGGGCAGCGGGTTGTCGGTGTGGTCATAGCTGATCATGGCAAACAGCGGTCCGTGGTCATAACTAAGACCAAGGCCGGTGACACGGGCATTGGTGGACGCACCGACTGCTTCGGTGCCGTCACGCTGGAATGAATACAGGCCGGCAAAAGTGAGGCCACCCAGCTGCGGTGTGCGGTACACCAGAGAATTGTCCGCCCGCAGCGGTAACGCCATGGTATTGCTGGAGTTGGCCCAGCCGGCGGCACCGTAGCCGAGATAGAAAGGGTCGATCGGCTTGGGGCCGTTAGTCATGTTGTAGGGACCGGTGCCAGAGCCGGGCGTGCCGAGCCGCCCTAGTGCCAGCGAGCCCAAGCTGCTGCTGATGCCAACTTGGGCGGTACGGCCGAAC
The DNA here is from genome assembly GCF_009497155.1 of Glaciimonas soli. Lineage (GTDB taxonomy): Bacteria > Pseudomonadota > Gammaproteobacteria > Burkholderiales > Burkholderiaceae_D > Glaciimonas > Glaciimonas soli. The sequence goes on along the minus strand of NZ_WINI01000008.1, from coordinate 7,161 downwards.
AGGCGTCCGCCTTGCTGCAATGCGCCGGTGTTGGTCGCTAGCCCCATTTCCAGTTGGAAGAATGCCTTCATGCCGTCGCCGAGGTCTTCGCTGCCCTTGAAGCCCAGACGTGAGGCGGCAAAGTAGCCGCTGGTGACCTCAGTCTTGGTCTGGCCCAATGTACCTTGGCCAAAGGTGCTCTGGATCGCATTGTCGACCACGCCATATATCTGTACGTTGGTTTGCGCAGATGCCTGTCCGGCTACCAGCTGCAGGCACAGCGACATGAGAGCGCAGCCGGCGGTTTTGCGTGCAATTGGGCCCAGTATTGCCGCTGACGACTTGCTTGTTCTGCATGCTTGATTTTCGTTTTGGTTATTCATGTCCTATCTCCTTTTATGATTTTCTGATGCACTGGATGGACCGGCTGTTGGCCGGTTCGCTGCATTGGTTTAGATACGCAAGATTTATTGCAATGACGATGGCGGGCCGTCGCAGTCCAGCGAATCGACCAGGTGATTCACCACGGCGGAGGATTGCGGGCGGATCAGGCCGACGCCAATGAATACCAGGAAGGAGCTAAGAACCGGCCCGACCACGGTAAATGTGGTGATCCAGTTCGGATGTGAGTCGATGATCGCATCGTGGAAGACATACTTGACCAAGACGAACACAATCACGCCGGCGCCCCAGGATGCTAGTGCGGCAGTCGAGCCGCAGCGCTTGAAAATGGGCAGCATGCCGAACAGCATGGGAATCGCGATTGGCCCGATGAGGGCGCCGTACCACAAGATGATCAGGCCGATGACACCGCCGAAAGAACTGGAAGCGACTGCGATCAGCATACTGATGGCGATGAAGATGAACACCGTCATGCGGGCGTTGAGCAACTCTGTCTTGGCGCTGAAGTGCGCGGCGCGCTTCCACAGGACCGGCAGGATATCGCGGGTAATCACGGCAGTGACGGCGTTGGCGTCGGACGAGGTCATCGCCATGGTGTGGGCAAACAGGCCCGCCAGCACCAGGCCGATCAAGCCGCTAGGCAGCAGGTGTTCAGTCAGCAGTGCATACGACTGGCTGGGGTCTGCCAGGTTCGGCAAGATGAGCGGGGCTGCCCACATCGGGAAAAACAGCACCAGCGGCCAGATCAGATACAGCGCCGCCGACAGTAGCGCAGCCTTGCGCGCATCCGAGCCGCGGGGCGAAGCGATGAAGCGCTGCGCCATGCTCCAGGTACCGCCGTTATAGGACAGTATGTTGACCAGTAAAAAGACGATGGCAAATACCGGCGTGTACTGGCCGTTGAAGAAGTGCGAGTGGTCGGGCGGCAGTTTTTCCCAAATGCCCCAAAGCGAAGAGACGCCGCCAAGGTTCGCCATGGCCGCTATGAACATGGCGATGCCGGCCAGTAGTTGTATGACGAACTGGCTGAAATCGGTCAGGACATCGGCCCACAAGCCGCCGAATACTGAGTAGATCAGTGTGACGCCGCCGGTCAGCAAGATGCCCCAGACCATCGGCACGCCGGCAAAGGTATGCAGCAGGATGGCGGTAGCGGTCCATTTGGCGCCGACGTCGAATAGCTTGAGCGCCGAGCCGCTCCAGGCCAGCACTTGCTGGGTAGGGATACCGTAACGGGTCGCCAGGTATTCAGTGGGCGAGACGATGTTGAGTCGTTGCCGCAGGCGCGACCAGCGTGGAGCGAAGGTAAAAGCGCCCAGCACCATGGCCGTGCAGATCGATAGGGCCCACCAGATATACAGATTGAAGCCGGTGGTGTAGGCAATGGCAGCGTAACCGACAAATACCGCAGAACTGTAGCCAGACATGTGATGTGAAATACCCGACAGCCACCAAGGCATGTTGCCGCCAGCGGTGAAGAAGTCGGCGGCGTTCTTTACTTTTTTCTTAGCATAGACGCCGATAACAATCATCAATACAAAGTAACCGCTCAGCACGGTCCAATCTAGTGTTGCCAATTTGTCTCTCCCCCAGCGGACGCCAGGCGCCCGCAATTTGAAAAATGCTTAATATTTATTGCAGTCGTTATAAAAACTGTTGTTGCTTTATAGCGATGTTGAACAAACGACATTTATATTATTTCTGGCATGTTGGCATGGTGGCCTGACCAGTGATAAATAATAGCATTTTTCTCGTTGTGAGTAGGAAATTGTGTAAAAAATAGATGACTGGTTTGCCGACAGAAAAGCGTATGACGTTTTCGAGCGCCTATATGCGATGCGTTTCGCAAGACCAAATTGATCGAGTGGTTCAAGGCAAAAAATCGGGGCGCTAGAATCCTTGCCGGTGACACTCGTGGAGTTGACGGCGAGTCGGGCGGAGTTGGACAAGAAGGTTCACGAGCAGATCGTCACGATCGTCGAGGAATCCGCGCTATCAAACGTCGATGCAGAATTAGTGAAAACAGAAACCGGAATCGAAAAATATTCAGATGATCGAGCGGCATATCTTTAAACGCACGAAGGTACCAAAATGAATAGGGGGTGACGAGGCAGAGCGCTGTCGGACTGTCTGTTCCGCCGCCAGATAGTAACGGCAGCACCAGCGTAGATCCAAGCCGCTCATGCGGTTTTTTTACGCTTGGGGATTATTGCCTTGAGATGAAAAAAGCTACTGACCACGACCCTTTGCGCGGTCGGGTAAGTGATGGTCATTTGCGATTCCTGCCTTCAAAAGTTCTACAAATTCTCTCCTAGCGTGAGGGTCGCATATACGCTCGCAGCTTCCACTACATTGTCCTGACCGCTTCAGACCAGACAGTTACCCGTCTCGCCTGGGCCAGTAGGCTATCCTTGCACTCTATCCGGTGGCGATGGCACGGGAAATTCAGCTTCTTCGCAAACTAATCCAGATGGCGCAATTAACAAAGTTGCCGGTCAATATGCTGGCATGTTCAATAAGAATGCAGATGTAAGTTCAGGTAGCGCAGACAACTCCCAAAATACGGTATCGAACCCCGCTGATATAGTGAATCAGAGCATTGTCGATCAGGCATCGGCATCAGGGCAGAATCTGAGTCCGACGGTTGCGAATGCAGGAGCGCTTCATCTGTTGAATGGCGACGGAACAACTGTGAATGTAGGCGCGAGCGATGCCATTAACTCGATCTTGGCGGGTGTTGTCAATACCTTGGCCAACGGATTAGTTGGCACCAGCAATTTATTGATGATGCTCGGGGATGTCACCGGTGATGCCACTCCCTTTCCACCGGTACAATTAATGACTCCGAAGAGTCAATATTTTGCGTATCAAGGATCTGCGTCGGCTCAAGGGGTAATGTTGGTTACTGGTGCCACTGGGCTTGGTAGTGGAGTTGCTGGACTTGTAACGGATGGTGGATTAGTTTCCGGCGTTTCTGCGTTAGGGGCTGACGGCGCAAATAGTGCGAATATAAATGAAATGGCTGCGGAAGCTAATTCTATAAACGAGAAAATCGTTCAAAATGGTCAACTCGTTGGTGATCAGCCGTATGTGGCTCCAACAAATACAACTGGCGGTTTTCAAACCCACGGAATTACTGTAGATCAGGTTCCAATGTCAATACAAAATCAATTGGAAAGCGATTTGCAAGCGGGCGGCGCCAGTGATCCTACTACTTCAATGCAACAAATTGTTCAGTCTGGAAGTACTGTACCAGTTCCTATTCAGGCTACGTCTAATACTACGCTATACAAATTAGTATCTACTACCTCTGATTATTCTACGCCAAGCCCAACTACAGCTTTCTGGATTGACCAAGCTCAATTGAATTTAATACAAGCTCACCCAGAATTAGTAAATGATATTTTAGGTTTGCCCGCAAATAGCCAAGCAGCAAGTTTCAATGTTTTTGAAATTCAACCTAAGCCAAACACTACACCTACCATTTATCAATCACAAGTTGCAACAACAACAGAGATGAGTGGCAGTACAAGTGTAGGTAACGCAACCCAAACTATTGTCCCAAATCGCAGTTTGTGGACTACCCCACAGCCAACGGACATTACGATTAAGGTGAATTAATGAATAAATTTGATATGGATAAATTGAAAATTAGAGAGGCTGCTGAGAAATTTCAACAAGCCTTGTTACATTGGAAGTCCGAAGAAAAAATTCGTAGTGTTGCTGCCATACATCGACCTAATTGGAAAGAAGAGGATGTAGAAAATTCTATTCGATATAACACCAAATTAATTAATCCTATTTTGGATGCTTTCAAGCCTATATACAATTTAGCAGTTGAAGGTGATATCGATGAACCATTTGACTTCACCGGATACATGGGAGGGAGAATTGGACGGGTTTTATGGGATGAACTCTCGTATCCTGAAATATTACAACCTTTGGAAATTTTGGTTGAACTATTAAAAGGGGGACTTTCCTCACGTGATTTCTTGGAGACTAACTATTACAAATTGCACTTGCTTCCAAAGAAATTCAAGACCAATTGACCTTACCCCGCTGAGTGCGCCAATCCAACTCGAGTTATTAAATGAGATCCATAAAGTTAATGGCTGACTACCAATGCTATCCTCTCTGGGAGGCGTCGCCAGGTCAAGTGGGTAATATTAATCCGTCAACACTTCCAATTTCAAGTGATCTGATTGCTCAGCTTACGGAGTGGGCTCGTATGTACGACAACACACTAAATTTGGACGACCCTGCCAGATCAGGCTTTAAAAATGACGAAGAAAAATCTGAATTTAAGAAATTTGGCAATGAAATTGCTGAAAGGTTGAAAAATGAACTTGGTTTTGGCTACATATTAAAGACGAAGATCTGACGGGGCAAATAGGATAGAGGGAAGTACCATACCTGCACAAAAATGAAAATACTTAGCGAAAATGATAGTGTCACTTTAACGAAACAAGCTATTGGAGCGGTGATGGGCACGCAACGGGAAGTAGCTGTGCCTTCAGGTACTGTTCCTCAGTAGTTCTTGTTTATGGGCATCTGTATCGACCTGCTGCATTTCCTTAGTCGCCCCGTCGCCAATTCCTGAACTGACGGCGGGCGGCTTTGTCTCTTTGGCTGGCTCCTCGATCACGGCCAAGCCGAACAGCAGGGGCAAATGCGAGTGCGGGAACTCTGGCCTCTGGTGAAACCAAGGGAACGCCAGGGTCAGATACCGTCTTGAATAGCAAGCCCATTGATTAAATAATTTGGGTCGAAGGGCCTGTCCGTCTCCTCCTTTTAGAAAGATATAACTGATGTCTAAACGTGTTTCCGTATTGCTCGTAGCGCTGATCCTGAATGCGACGATCTCTTTCGCGCAAGACAAAGTAGTGACGAACAAGTCTGAAGAGGCACTTCGCCTGTTTGCCCAGTGCGATGCCGAATTGTTTCAGATGTTGAAGAAGAACCCTGACCTGCTAGGTTCCGACGTTCAGGTCGAAAATCGTGGCGACGTCGCCACCATCTCGGTTCCCGATACCTTGTCGGAAAAAGGCAATGAGCAAGTATTCAAGGCCCCTGTAACAGTCGCTGGCCTTCGCCTGTTGGCTTGGCACAACGAGATTGCATACGACATCGACATCGGTGGGTTACTTTACTGGGGATTCAAGATCGAAGGCGATCCTGGGGCCATAGCCAAGAAGATAAATGCACTGCTCCCTGAGGCGGGGAAACTGGTTTCAGCAGGTCCTGTGTGGGCTCGATCGGAGAAACGATCAATCGGCGACCCGATGGATCTTTGGCATGCCGGCGGCGAATCTGGCGTTGCCGCGAAGAAAGGAACGGTGGAACGCGTTCTTGTAATTGAGGAAGATACGCCAGGCAAGAGTACCCTCTACTGCTCGCTACAGGGCTCGGTAACGGCGCCCTTGTTGCACAAGTTGCGTCCTGATTTACTGCCGAAGGAGTATCCGTAATGATGCAGTCTCGATTAGCGGTAGTTGCCGTATGCGCTACGCTGCTCTCGGCGTGTACCACCTCACAGAACACGCCGATCAGGGAAGTTCAGGCCTGCGCCAAGATCAAGAACCTCTCACTTGGCAAGGACGGAACTCAGTACGCGAATCCGGTGCTGGCGATCGAGGTGTTGTCGGAGTGCGACGCAACGAGCCAGAACTCTCGTGCTGCGCTTCTGCAAATGCGCAGCATAGCTTATGCGCAAACCAAGGACTACGTAAAGGCAACGACAGATTTTGAGGACGCCCTTCGGCTTAGGCCCGCGCGCACGGCTTGGGATGACATTGGGCTTGCTGCCCTTTATCGTAAAAGCGGGCAGCCGGAGCGCGCGTTGGCGCTTTTGCGAAAGATGTTCGACGATCACTTGGGCATGCGTGGCAAGGGAACAGCACCGGGAATGCCTAGTTATTACCACCTAGGGCTCACGCTCGTCGCACTCGAAAAATGGCCAGAGGCGACCGAAGCGTTTACGGAAGGACTGACTTATCAGCCTGACTATTCGTGGGCTTACTTCTATCGTGCGCTTGCATACAACGGTATGAACGACGCTGATCATGCTCGTGCAGATTTGAGAAAGGGACAGAAGCTTGTCGAGACATCGAGCAATGCCATTCGTACTCAAATACAGGAAGCGCTGAAGCAAGAACCGTTTGCCACCCTTTTTGAGAAGTATCCGGAATGATGTGGTAGTTCCTTGGTTGGGGTCTCTCAGAAAACGGAAAAAATCTTACGCTAAGACCCAGACAACGGCCGTAGCGTGTTGCGACTGACCGAAAATTGTTGCGATGGTGACTACTGGCCAGAAAACCGCTGCCGAGACAGCCCGGTTATTTAAGGTACGCGTCAGGCACGAGTCAAATGGCCTTCAGAGGGCATTTGACTGGGGATGAAATCGGGAAAAAGGGGGATTTTAGGGAATATTTTGGGGGAGAGGTGCAGTGGCCCTTGATTACCTTAAAATACCTCGCAACAGAGGTTCATGGCCGATCAGAGGCTATATGGACAAGCGGTGCAAACGAGGGTTTTGCGGAGAATATTAGAATCTGTTTGTTATTTCAATCGTGCGTAAGGGAAATTCATGGGGATCGCGCAAGCAGGAATCGCAATCTTAGGGAGACTAAATTTCAGGGGAAGCTCAAATTCAGAAACCTTCAAATTACGTCCAAGGCTTCCAAGAAGACCGAATTCTTGGATAATCCCTTCAACACGTCTGGACTTCCCCTAATTCAGTAGACATTTAATAATGTCGAAACTGAAAAGAGGAACGAGCAA
>NZ_WINI01000007.1:7136-716194 GCF_009497155.1 Glaciimonas soli | reverse complement strand
TCAGGCTTATTACCCAGAAAACCCCATCCTCTTAACCGAGGGTGGGGTTTTTGCTTTGTAAAATCGGTTTGTGCGAGCGATTGGCAAGGCCGCTTGTGAAGCAACCTCCGGCTGCGCCGACGCCAACAGCGCGATCAATCAGCGCGATGAGTACTCACTTAGATCGGCAATCGGCAAACGGTGGACGTGTAGATTGAAAATAGCTGATTCCCAAAATCTAAGTGATGACGAATTCATTAGCCAAATATCTGCTGCGCTTGTTGAGCACTTGCCATCAGGAACAAAGCTTGAACAAGTTATTGATTACGTGAAAAAACTTAACGGGGGAATGCATTGTTGAGTCAGATCCACGCAAATTCCCTTTTGGATTGTGGGGACCGCAACGTGATTTACTTATGTGTGCAATCCCGGAAAAACACGGTTTGTTCTTTCGTTCGGAGATTGGTATAAATGCAAAAATTGAAAATGAACAAATTAAATTGTTAAAAATATTAAGATATTTATATCATTTCTAATAGAGTTGAAGAACTATTACTTGCTCGCGATGCTAGCTTACATAAAATATTCGTCATTTACGGCCAAAAAAAACGCATGAAGAATATTTTCTTCATGCGTTTTTTTGCAACTAAAGACTGTACGTGCAGCTTAAAAGACTCAATCAAAAGTAGGAGACTCCACCCCCAGAATCTTATGCAGCTTAGGTGATGTTGTCGTGTATTGCATGTGTATTTTCTTGTCAGGGAAAATGTACGGTGCAGCACCAAAAGCCGCTAATGCAGCTTCATGGAAGCCAGACAAGATCAATTTCTTTTTACCTGGGTAAGTGTTGATATCACCAACTGCAAAAATACCAGGGATGTTGGTTTCAAACTTTTCAGTGTCGACTACTTTCAACTGTTTGCGCTCAATATCCAGGCTCCATTCGGCGATAGGGCCGAGTTTTGGAGACAGGCCAAAGAATACCAGTAGCATGTCGAGTGGTAAGCGGCGGGTAACGCCGTCAGGCCCGGTTACTTTGATCTCACTGAGTTTATCGTCTTTAACTTCGTGTCCGGTCACCTGGCCGACTAAGAATTGCATTTCATAGTCTTCGCATAATTGCTTCATTTTAGCGACAGAAGCAGGCGCAGCGCGGAAATCTTCGCGACGATGCAGCAAAATCACTGATTCAGCTTTGCCGACGAAATTCAATGCCCAATCAAGTGCAGAATCGCCGCCGCCGCAAATCACGATATTTTTGCCGTGAAACTGTACTGGATCTTTGACGCGATAGAACAATTGTGTATTGTCGAATTGCTCAATGCCATCAACTTTAATTGTGCGCGGTTGGAATGAGCCAACGCCAGCGGCGATAAAAATAGTTTTAGTGATGAAGCGAGTACCGAGCGATGTTTCTACATTGAAGCGATTATCTTCACGACGTTCAACCAAAGTCACTTCTTGATTCAAGTGAAAGGTTGGTTCGAACGGTTCAATCTGCTTTAACAAGTTATCAGTGAGTTCCTGACCAGTGCAAACAGGCACTGCCGGAATGTCGTAAATAGGCTTATCTGGATATAACTCCACGCATTGACCGCCAACTACTGGTAGAGAATCGATAACGTGTGCTTTGATTTCAAGTAGACCCAACTCGAATACCTGGAACAGACCGACTGGGCCAGCACCGATGATCACTGCATCCGCTTCTATCGGTGCATTTTTGCTATTGTTAACAACGGATGTAGCTGCGCTGGTTTCCATACGACTTTATTTCCTGTCTAGTTATCTTTTATCTATACGCTTAAAACAATGGAATTTAGCGCACAAGCAGATGCAATTTTTCTTTTACATCTTTAAATTCATCGGCATCCGGTAAAGGGGCGATGGTTTTGGTGATGGATGGCCAGAAGCGCGCAGTCTCAACATTAATCTTAATGAATTGCTGTTGATCAGCAGGCACATCTTCTTCAGCGTAGATCGCATTAACTGGGCATTCGGCGACGCAGACGGCGCAATCAATGCACTCATCAGGATCAATCGACAAAAAATTAGGGCCTTGGCGGAAGCAATCAACCGGGCAAACATCGACGCAATCGGTGTAGCGACAGCTGATGCACGATTCGGTCACAACGTGGGTCATAACAACAGTCCTCTGTAAGAGTGATACGAAATATTAGGCACAGAAAGGATAGAGTGGAGAGGAAAGACGTTTAAGCCAAATTTCTCTATGCCTATAGCTGCAAAGCCTTGTATTTTAAGGTAATTCGCTATTTCCCACAAATCACGGTTATATAGAATTCATATAAGCAAATGCGCAATTGGCATTTGCTTGTCCCTGCCTTATTGATGTCATGTTGAAATGATCACGGTCGGCGATTTTTACTATAAATATCATTAGCGCCGATCTTAGTTGCATAGACAGAGTAAATTAGCTAGGGTGTTGATATTTCTGTACTACTAACGGGGTCGACACAGATATGGCATCTCATGCGGAAGGCTCTACCAAGGCTATCTTTTATGCACTCGGAGCAAATGGCGGGATTGCATTGGCGAAATTCGCTGCATCCTTATATACCGGTTCCGGCGCGATGCTGGCTGAAGCAATACATTCGCTGGCGGATTGCACTAACCAAATTTTCTTATTGATTGGCTTAAAAGAAGCAAAAAAAAGCGCGAACCAAGCACATCCGATGGGTTATGGTCGGGTCGTTTATTTTTGGGCGATGATGGTGGCTTTGCTGCTATTTTTTGTTGGCGGCGCGTTTTCCGTGATGGAAGGTATCAAGCATTTGCAGCATCCAGAGCCGTTAAATAGCACTTGGGTTGCGATGGTGGTATTAGGTATTTCGGTCGTATTGGAAGCGTTTTCGCTCTATGGAGCGATGACTGAGATTCGGAAAATTTCGAATGGAAAGTCATTTGTAAGATGGTTTCGCGAAACTCGCCAGTCAGAACTAATGGTGGTGGCTGGGGAAGATATTGCTGCATTGGCCGGCTTGACGTTCGCGTTTATAGCTGTACTGTTAACCACAATTACAGGCAATCCGTTATGGGATGCCTGCGGCTCGATCCTGGTGGGCATACTATTGATGATCGTTGCGATTGTCGTCATTCGTGAAGTCAAAGCGATGGTGACTGGCGAATCGGCGGCGCCCGAAGTTCATGCCGCAATTAAACATTTCATCGAAAGCCAGCCAGAGGTAGAGCGCATCATCAACCTGATCTCGATGCAGTGGGGAGAGCAAGTGATGTTGGCAGTGCAGGCTGAAATGCGACCACAGCCGTCCGATACGGCATTAGTCGATGCGATCAATCGCGTTGAGGCAGGTATTCAACGACAATGGCCACAAGTTAAATGGTGCTTTTTTGAGCCGGATCACATTTGTAGAAACAAGCAAACTGATGAATCAGAATTATCCAGTTATCCTTGATGCTTCGTCGCTTTGTAATAAAGCGAACAAAAAAACACTCTTCAATACAGATATATAACCACCATGATTATTGCGTCACTTCTGGACACTGATTTATACAAATTCACCATGATGCAAGTGGTGCTGCATCACTTTCCGGCGGCAGAAGTTGAGTATCGCTATAAATGTCGTAATCCCGGTATTGATTTGACCCCGTATGTTGATGAAATTCGCGACGAAATTGCGGGGTTATGCCGCCTGCGATTCTCAGAGCAAGAGTTGGCGTATCTTCGGAAATTACGTTTCATCAAAAGTGATTTCGTTGATTTTTTGAGTTTGTTCCATCTGCAGCAAAAATACATCACTGTTGAGCCATCGACCGCCAATAATGGCGAGATAGATATTGTAGTGAAAGGCCCGTGGCTGCACACCATCTTGTTCGAGGTGCCGGTACTAGCGATTGTGAATGAAGTGTATTTTCGTGCAACGCAGATTACTCCGGATTACGCAGAAGGGCTGAAGCGCCTGCATAGCAAGATGGCCTTGATACGCGATGACGCGGCGATGGCGGGCTGTAAGGTGGCAGACTATGGCACGCGTCGACGTTTCTCTCATGCCTGGCATGAAGAGGTGATACGCGCCTTGCAAAAGGATTTTGGCCAGCATCTTGCTGGCACATCGAATGTTTACTTTGCGATGGAGTATGGGCTGACCCCGTTGGGAACAATGGCGCATGAATATTTGCAGGCATGTCAGTCACTTGGGCCGCGTTTGCGTGATTCGCAAATTTTCGCGTTTGAAATGTGGGCCAAAGAATATCGTGGAGATCTCGGGATCGCGTTGTCCGATGTGTACGGAATGAGCGCCTTTTTGCGTGATTTCGATATGTATTTTTGCAAACTGTTTGACGGTGCGCGTCACGATTCAGGTGATCCGTTTGACTGGGGCGAGCGTCTGATCAAACAGTTCCAGGACAATCGGGTCGACCCTACGACCAAAACTCTGGTATTTTCAGATAGTTTGGATTTTAACAAGGTAACCGCTTTATATTCGCGCTTTAAAGATCGCACCAGAGTGGCATTCGGAGTTGGTACAAATTTAACTAACGATCTGGGTTATCAACCTCTGCAAATCGTGATGAAAATGGTGCGCTGTAATGGACAGCCCGTGGCAAAACTGTCCGATACGCCGGGCAAAAACATGTGTGACGACGCTGCGTACGTGAACTATTTACGGCAAGTGTTCGAAATCACTTCAGAAGCTTGATGTGATGCGAATAGCTATAAAAATCCACGCGCTAAAATATTGTCAAATAGATTACTATTTTTGATATGCGTTGATCCGGCTTAAAATAGCCAGCTTTTTCACCTTGAAGGAAGACCAAATTGCGCACAACACAACGCATTTTCTTGGCCATTTTTTTTCTGATCGCGCCGATTGCAGCACAGGCGGCCGAATTAGATGGTTCTAAATTGTCTCTTTTATGGGGTATTCCATTTTTAGGATTGCTGTTGTCGATTGCACTAGGACCTTTGCTTGCGCCGGCATTTTGGCATCATCATTACGGCAAAATATCCGTACTTTGGTCTATCATATTTTTGATCCCTTGTGCTATCTGGCTTGGTGTACCAGTCGCTTTTGCTAGCGTAGTGCATGCCGCGATGGCCGAATATTTCCCTTTCATTATTTTGCTGCTGGCATTGTTTGTCGTCGCCGGCGGTATTTGCTTGCGTGGCAATTTACACGGCACGCCAGGGCTTAATACTGGCTTGCTGGCGCTCGGCACAGTCTTGGCAAGTTTGATGGGAACCACTGGCGCATCAATGCTGTTAATTCGTCCGCTGATACGCGCCAACGACAATCGTCAGCACTCAGTGCATATTGTTGTCTTCTTTATTTTCTTGGTGGCTAATGCGGGCGGTGCACTTACTCCATTAGGCGATCCGCCGTTATTTCTGGGTTTCTTGAAGGGCGTCGATTTCTCATGGACGTTCAAGAATATTTTGCCGGAAACCTTGTTTATGTGGACGACATTGCTAGTGATTTTTTATGCGCTAGATAGCTATTTCTTTCATCGTCGTGAAGAAGAATTACCACCAGCGTTGGACCCAACCCCAGATAATCCAAAACTATATATTGAGGGGAAAATAAATTTTGTCCTGCTGTTGGCGATCATCGGTTTGGTTTTGATGAGTGGTATCTGGAAATCCGGCGTTTCCTATGATGTATTCGGTACGCACGTCGACTTACAAAATTTGTTACGGGACGGCTTATTACTTGTGGTGATTGCTATTTCATTGTGGTTGACTCCAAAAATTGCGCGTGAAGGCAATAATTTTACTTGGGAGCCCATACTAGAAGTCGGTAAATTGTTTGCGGGTATTTTCATCACTATTGCACCGGTAATTGCAATGTTGCAGCATGGTGTCAACGGCCCCTTCGCGGCGGTCGTGAATGCGGTAACCGGAGCCGATGGACAACCGGACAATATGATGTATTTCTGGGTTACTGGTATTTTGTCATCGTTCTTGGACAATGCCCCAACGTATCTGGTGTTCTTCAATACAGCTTCTGGTGATGCCGTCGAATTAATGGGAAAACTAGGTGCGACATTGGCAGCGATTTCTTGTGGCGCGGTATTCATGGGGGCCAACAGCTATATCGGTAATGCGCCAAACTTGATGGTCAAAGCGATTGCGGAAGAGCGCGGTATCCGTATGCCGTCATTCTTCGGTTATATAGGCTGGGCTTGCGTGGTTCTATTGCCGTTGTTTGTTATCATGAGTTTTATTTTCTTCCGGGCCTAGGTGTTAAAAAATGAGCAAACCAAGAATACTCGTAGCGCGTGCTTGTTTTCCTGAAGTCCTTACCTATCTGCAGACGCACTTTGACGTCGAGTCCAATCAAGCGGACAAAATTTTTGGCGCTGCAGAGCTGATAGAAAAGTCGCGCGATAAAGACGGTATTATCAGCACTAGCAGTGAACGTATTACCGCGGAATTATTAAGCGCGTGTCCGCGCTTGAAGGCGGTTTGTAATCAAGCGGTTGGTTACAATAATATCGATATTGCCGCTGCAACCAAAGCTGGCGTGATGGTCACCAACACCCCCGATGTCTTGAACCAGACCACTGCTGATTTTGCGTGGGCATTGTTGATGGCCACTGCACGTCGCGTAACGGAGTCAGAGCATTGGCTGCGTGCGGGCAATTGGAAGCAATGGCGTTTTGATAGTTTCCTGGGGAGCGATGTACACGGCGCGACCTTGGGAATTATCGGCATGGGACGTATTGGGCAAGCGATTGCACGACGCTCTATGGGCTTTGATATGCAAGTGCTGTACCACAATCGTTCTCGTCTGGCGCCAGAGCTAGAAACACATGCCAACCATGCGCGCTACGTCAGCAAAGATGAGTTGTTGCAACAAGCCGATCATGTAGTTCTGGTACTGCCATATTCGCCAGAGTCACATCACACCATTGCTGCCAAAGAGCTTGCATTGATGAAGCCTGGCGCCACTTTGATTAATATCGCGCGCGGCGGTATTGTGGATGATGTAGCGTTGATTGCAGCCTTGCGTGATCAAAAAATCGCGGCCGCTGGCTTGGATGTGTTTGAAAATGAACCTGCTTTTCACCCTGATTTTTTGACACTGACTAATGTGGTGCTGACACCGCATATTGCCAGTGCCTCAGAACCGACACGACGTGCAATGGCTGATTGTGCCGCCCAAAATTTGGTAGCGGCATTACTCCCGGAGAAAATTGGTGGCTTGCCGCCGAATCTACTAAATTCTGAAATTATTTCATTCAGGTAGATCAAAAAAATGACCGGCAAAAGTAAATTTTGTCGGTCGTTTATGCTGTCAAAGAGGTTATCAGTTTTGTCGGTGGCAATTCCTGATTTTCTCGCAATCATTGGCCAGGGGCCAGACGTAACCATCCGTCCGGACAACTTTGGACATTAGGATAATAGCCAACTGGATCGCGGCAGTAATAACTGTAATTGGGGTCTGGAGTCACATACACACCTGGGTTATAGAGCATATAGTAAGCAGGGTCATAGTAGGGTGGATACCAAAAAAACGGACCGCCGACAATGATAAAGTGCCCATGGAAATGATCATGTGGCATTCCTGGATGCTGCCAGCTGCTACCCATTGCCATGCCGTGATGGAAGCCGCCGCCTCTTCCGCCGCCATGTTGGGCCCAAGCCAAGTTTGTCCCTAAAGACAGTATCAGAGCGATTATCGCCGCTCTTAAGACGGTGCTGGTTTTCATAACGACACCTCTTACCTTCCTTGCTTTTTACGCAATATTGCTAACGTTGTTATCTGTCTCCTCCTATAGTCAGTTTAGGTAATGCGCATCGAATCACTAATACTAATAAGTAATGTGTGCAACAAGATGTATCAATCAGCGTTTATCTAAAAAAGAAGGCCGGATCATCAAATGACCCGGCCTTCTTTACAGCGTTAGATAATCCAACGAACGAGGATTAAGCCTTCAAATCTTCTACGATATCAACATATTTCTGTTGGGCTTCTTCTTGGCTTGTGCCTTTAAGTTCATTCCACGCATCCCATTTGGCGCGGCCAACGAAGTCCGTCATACCTGGCCGATCGCCAGTGGCATCGCCGTTACTGCCTTGTTTATATAACGCATACATTTTTAACAGCGTCATATTATCTGGGCGATTAGGCAGAGTTTTGGATTCTGCGAGAGCTTGATCAAATTGTGCTTGTAGTGTCATGGGAAATCCTGGGAAAACAAAGAGAGTAATTATTTAAGGTGTTACAGCAGCAACTACAGCGCCACCCGCCTTAACGGTACCAGAGACCACAGTAGTAGCAGCGCCGACGGCAGCGGAGCCTACCGCTACTGTTGCACCCACCGCAGTAGAGGCGACACTGACAACTGTGCAGCCACCCAGTGCAAATGCGATAAATGTCATTGCCAAGGCTGCACATAACTGCGCTTGTCGCACGTTGATAATTTCTGAGGTGGGTGTAGGCATAGGTTGATTAAACGCCGTGCAATTCAACTTCGAAAATCAGCGTGGCATTTGGAGGAATCACACCGCCAGCACCGCGTGCGCCATAACCCAAGGCTGCAGGGATGGTCAATTTACGTGTACCGCCGACTTTCATTCCTTGTACGCCTTCGTCCCAACCTTTAATCACGTGGCCGGCACCGAGAGGGAATTCAAAAAGATCTCCACGATCCTTGCTTGAATCGAATTTTTTACCGGCGCTACCATCGGCATTTTGTAACCAGCCTGTGTAATGTACAGAAACGTGGTTGCCAGCTTTGGCTTCGTCGCCTGTGCCAACGATAGTATCTTCATATTGCAAACCTGAAACTGTAGTAGTCGACATCGCTTTTCCTTTTGGGTGGTTAATATTGCTGGCAGTGTAAACCAAAAATGGTAAAAATACGTTTTGCCGCAGTGTCGTTAAATCGAGGTGATGCTCGATTTAACGGAGATGATTTTGGCAACTATTTTCTGAGGGCATGTACATCAATAGTACTTTGATAAAACAATTTAAATCATAGCGCTGAACATTATCGACGCATCTTGCGCGGTAGAATAGCCGTTTTGCATTTTTGACTTTCACTATGAGCCGACCTAAGACCAACAGTCATTGCAACCGTAAGGCAGACCGCTGATGCGCTCCGTGATCGTTTCATTCGGACGTGCTTTGTTGTCGGTCCTGCATTGGCGCATGTTGATGCTGACTTTTTTGCCATTCTTGTTATCCGTCGTGATTTGGGGATTGGCGCTGTGGCTCGGATTGCAACCGCTAGTCGATGCACTACAAAACTATCTGGTAGGCAGTAGCGGTTTTGATGCTGCCAGTAATACCTTATCTTGGTTGGGTTTAGGCGCGCTTAAGGCCGTGCTGGTGCCGTGGATTGCATTGTGGCTGCTGTTGCCGCTGATGATTTTGACCGCATTGATTTTCGTCGGCATATTCGCCTTGCCAGCCATTGCGCGCCATGTCGGGAAGCGACATTATGCAGCGTTAGAACTACGCATGGGCGGCTCGTTATTGGGCAGTATCTGGATTTCGTTTTCGACCTTTTTTTTATTCTGCATCTTGTGGCTGGTGACTTTACCGCTCTGGCTGATTCCGCCATTAGCTTTTGTCATTCCTGCTGTACTGTGGGGATGGATGACTTACCGGGTGATCGCTTATGAAGCGCTTTCTATGTATGCAGACAAAGCTGAAATAAAAGCAATTCTGAAAGCGCAACGTTGGCCTTTACTGGTGATTGGCATTATCACTGGCATCATGGGCGCTGCGCCAACCTTGCTATGGTTGGGTGGTGCTCTATGGATAATCGTGGCACCAATTCTGGCCGCCGGATCGATATGGTTATATGTGCTGGTGTTTATATTTACGGGTTTGTGGTTTCAATATTATTGTTTGGACGTACTCAATCAATATCGTGCTGCGCAACCGGTGGAAAAAGCATCGACAGCTGTGGCTAATGTTGATGAAGACACTGTGCATCCTGGTTAATCACCACTTCCATTTTTCTTATCACCTACTAAGGCAAAGATACGCATATGGCATTCGGGCTTATTATCATCGGCGACGAAATTTTGTCTGGCAAACGCGTCGATCAACACTTTCCTAAAGTCTTAGAGATCTTATCGTCACGTGGTTTAAGTTTGAGTTGGGCGGAATATGTTGGCGATGATCCAGCGCGGATTACCGCAACATTAAAACGTACATTATCGAGCGACGACATTGTTTTTTGCACAGGTGGCATTGGCGCGACGCCAGATGATCACACCAGGCAATGTGCGGCGGCGGCGCTGGGTGTGCCATTGTTGTTACACCCGCAGGCGCGCGAGAAAATAGGTGAACGGATCACCGACACCGCACGTGAAAAAGGGGAGGTTCCTGATTTTGAAAGCGCGGTCAATTTGCATCGCCTGAAGATGGGGGAATTCCCACAAGGCGCCGAGATTATTCCGAATTCCTATAACAAAATTCCTGGATTTTCTGTCGTCAATCCAGGCACGCAATCACCGCAAAAAGCCGCGCAAACGGCACACGCGGGGATGCATCACTTTGCACCAGGATTTCCCGTGATGGCGTGGCCGATGTTTGAATGGGTACTGGATACTTATCACGCTGCGCTATTCCATCAAAATCCACAGCTAGAGCAATCAGTGCTGGTATTTGGTGCGATGGAATCAGCGTTGACGCCGTTGATGGAGGCGATTGAAGCAGAGTTTCCTCTGGTAAAAGTATTTAGCCTGCCGCACGTTGGCAATGCGCAGATGCGCAATCATATTGATCTCGGTGTCAAAGGTGAACCGATTCAAAGTGCCGCTGCATTCGTCAAATTATTGGCTGGGCTTGATCAGTTGCATGCGGAGTACAAACCAGCCTGATACAAGAGCTACGCAAAACTGCCTCAGTGGCGTTGTGGCTATTTGCCATACAGTCGTACTGTCTGCGTACGGCACGCCTTGCCGGAACAGTTTTGCGTAACTCTTAATTTTTTTCACAATAAACTCTTGTTCGTTTTTGATCGGTGTAATTTTATGTTTAGTTTTCTTTTCAAACGTGGTGATCGTTCTACTCGTTCTTCAACCGCAGCAAAAACAGAGGCAGCGCAGAAGGTGATCGAACAAGTTGCGCTCAAAGCAAGCAACCAGCAAACGGCGGAAAATGCGCGACAAGCGTTACTGCAGGAAGCCGCTGCACTGAAAAATGAAGAAGCTGCAATCACTTTCATTACCCAAACCGAATTTGCCGATGCGCGTTTGCAAGCAGCGCAATTGGTACAGTCTCCACAAGGCTTGAAACAAGTCTTGCAAGCGATGAGAAATGTCGACAGACGCGTTACCAAGCTAATGCAAACGCGTTTGGATACTCTCGATCGTGAACAAAAAACTGCCGAACAGGCAGCGCTCTGTTTGCAAAAAGCACGGCTTTTATACGAGACGCCATCTCTCTTGCCGAATCAAGTGGCTGATCTGGATAGAGCATGGCAATTGATCGCGCACCCGGCGGAAACACAGCAGCAAGAATTTCAGCAATTGCGCGAAAAATTGGCGCAGCGCTTATCGACGCAGGCAACTTTGCAGCGTTCGGTGTTAGCGTTGATCGCCGATATGCGGCAGTGGAATCAACAATATAAAACAGAAACACTGGCAGAATTGCCAATCGAAACTCATACGGTCGATAGTTTGGCCATGCAAGCGCAGCATGCCGAAGCCATCATGCAAGGGCATATGCGTAATGAAGAAGCCATTTCTTTACCCAAGAATCTACATGTGGATTTTGCCACTGAGATTCAAGCGTTGCAGCAGATAATTCAACATTTGAAACAGCGCGTAACGCAACAGTTAGCTCGGCAAGAGCGTCATCAGCAGGCGGCGCAGCAAAGTGCAATTGAACTTGATTCCGATGTATCGGAATTGCCACTCGATGCGCAACTTGAATCACAACTTCCACCGCCTGTAAAAGAGTCGCAAGAGAAGGTCCACAAAAAGGTTGTCAAGGTTGCGCAGGTTGAGGATGCAGCAGTCAAGCAGCAGTTTTTAGTAGCATTGAGTGGTTTGGAAACCGCGCTAGAAGAGGGCGCTTTACAAGCGGCGATGGATTGCGATAAATCGTTACGCCAGTTAGATTTTAAAGTGCTGAAAATATCGGCTGCTGATAATTCCAGATTAACGCAGGCGCGCAGTGAGCTAGGACGTCTTCAGGGTTGGGCGCGGTGGGGCGGGAATGTCTCGCGCGAGGAGTTAATGAAAGCTGCGCAAGAATTGCCCGGCTTGTCATTAGAGATTAGCGAATTGGCAAAAAAAATTGGCAGCCTGCGCGCACGTTGGAAGTCGCTGGATGTTTCTGCCGGCCCTGCACCAAAAGTATTATGGGATGGGTTTGATGTCGCCTGTAGCGCGGCCTATGCACCCGTAGCAGCGCATTTCCAACAATTAGCGCAAGAGCGTCAGTGCAATCAAACATTGGCCTTGGATGAAATCGCCCAGGTGCAGAAGTACGCTGATGAAAATATGGCGGAAAATGTGCAGCCGAACTGGAAGGCGATAGCCCAGTATTGCCAGCAAAGACAGCAGGCGTGGCGCAAGATAGGAACCATCAATCGCAGTGAAAAGAAAGCACTTGATAAGGCGTTCGCCAACGCCTTAGAAAGATTGCAAAAGCCGCTGGCTGAACAGCAGCAATACGAAATAGCCCGCAGAGAAAGTCTTATTGAAGAAGCGTCGGCATTACCTGTGAATCAGCGTGAAACGCTTGAGCACTTGCGTCAGTTACAACAACGCTGGCAAGAGCAAGCGCAAAGCTTGCCGTTAGCACGTCAGGACGAACAAAAGTTGTGGCTGCGTTTTCGCGAAGCTTGCGATGCTATTTTTGCGCAACGTAAGGAAGCTGCCTCCAGCGCTGATACAGAGCGTCGTCAGAATTTATTGGAAAAAGAAGAAGTATGTACTCGTCTGGAAGCGGTGCTTACTGCTGCTGACTTATCTGAAAATGCGCTGGTCCAAAGTGTGCGACAAGCGCACCAGGATTGGAACAAAATCGGAATGGTGCCGCGTGCAGCGGAAGCGCAGATTGCCACTCGCTATAACGCTGCTGTAACTGGTGTGCAAACGCGTATTGATGTCTATCATCAGCAGGCATTGGCTGCGCAGAAGCAGGCGTTGAGCGACAAATTGGCATTGTGTCAGGCGGCAGAAGCTAGTCTGGATTTACCTACGAACGCTGCTCACGATGGTGAAACACAGCGTGCAAACTGGCAAGCATTACCTGCACTGCCATCTGCGTTTGAAAAGGCAATGCGGTCGCGCTTCGACGTTGTTTTGAAATTGCATGCTAATGGCGATACAGCGGCGAAGAGTGCGTATTTATCTACATTGGAAAATAACCGCACTGCATTGCTGCACGAAATCTTGCGTGCAGAAACGATGGCAGGTATTGATAGTCCATCATCTTTATCACGCGAACGTCTGCAACTTCAGGTAGAAGTATTGCAAGCTTCATTAAAAGCAGGTTCTGCTGAAGTTGGTAGCAAACAGCAGTTATTGACAGTCGCCAGCTTGCCGGCATTGATGGATGATGCGAGCCATGAGCGTATGCAGCGGTTGATTTTGGCAATCGATTTCCAATAAAGACCGTGTAAGCAGGCAAAAAAATGCCTCGAATATGGAAATATCGAGGCAAACGATACCCGAGAAAAAATGCAAAAACGGGGTACCGGGGAGATTTAACACTATGTCGCCGAAAGTAGTAACGGCAACATGTAAAAAAATTTACTGCAATTTTCTTGTGCAGAAAAATGACTTCTATATGAGGTCATTTTTTTTGCTTAGTTCATCGACGATACTTTTACTTACAAATTTCAAGAGCTCACGCAAATCTGCTGCAGCGACGTTGTACTCACTTGTCGAAAATTCATACTATCTGCTTGCGGCGCACCTTGCCGGGACAGTTTTGGCCAATGAGATTACCGATTCAGACGGCTAATCAAGCGACTCTTGCACGCTATCGATTCCAACTTTTGCGCTGCCTTCGGCTAATTGCACTGTTACAAAATGGCGAGGTTGCAACTGCTTTGGGGCGCGTAATACATGTCCTTTGGCATCGGTGATGATGGCATAACCACGTTCTAAGGTGCGCTGTGGATTGAGTAACTCAAGTTGCGCATTGAGAGCATGCAATGCTTGCTGCCGTTGTTTATAGCGCAGCTCCCAGCTATGGTTGAGATGGCGACTTTGCTCTGACAGTTGTGCGCGAAATGGACGCGTATCGGGCAATTGCGCGGATAAGCGGGTGTGCAAATGTTGCAAGGTATAACGCGCTTGTTTGAGGGGGATTCCAGTCGCATGGATTAAGCGTGCTTGCACGTTTTGTAATTTTAAACGTTCGTGACGAATCGCTGTCGTAGGGTTGATCAGGCGACGCGTGTAGTTATCTAAGGTCTGGCTGGTTTGTTGCAACTGACGTCGCGTGGTGCGCGTCAATGCAGTCGCGTGGTGTTCAATCGTTGCCAGCCAGTCGTTACGTGGAACAGTCGCCAGCTCGGCAGCTGCAGTGGGTGTTGCCGCGCGCAGATCGGCAACGAAGTCGGCGATGGTTACATCAGTTTCATGCCCAACACCAGAAATGACCGGCATACTTGCCGCAGCAATGGCGCGTGCCACATTTTCGTCGTTGAATGACCATAAATCTTCTATGCTGCCGCCACCCCGACAAACTAATAAGACCTCACATTCAGCACGTGCCGATGCCGTCATAATCGCGCTGGCAATTTTTTCCGCTGCGCCGTCACCTTGTACAGGCGTCGGATACAAGATCACCCGTACATGAGGCGCACGGCGTTTCAACGCCGTCAAAATATCGCGCAATGCTGCCGCTTGCAAACTCGTGACTACACCGATGCAGGTGGCATAGTCGGGTATCTGGCGTTTGCGATTTTGATCGAATAAACCCTCGGCATTGAGCTTTTCTTTCAAACGTAAAAAAGCTTCATACAAATTACCGCTACCCGCACGACGGATTGTTTCAACATTGAGTTGATAATCACCTCGTGGCGCATACAGAGTGACTATGGTGCGGACTTCGACTTTGTCACCTTCGCGCGGCGTAAAGTCGGCATATTGTGCTCGCCCTTTAAACATGACTGCACGCACTTGTGCTGCGTCATCCTTTAAAGTGAAATACCAATGACCGGAGGCGGCGCGGGTGAAGTTGGAAATTTCTCCGGCAACCCAGGCCAACGGAAAATTACGCTCCAACATACGCGCTACGGCTTGGTTTAATGCCGATACGGTCAGTACGGGAGGAGTGAGGGAAGCGCTCATGAGATCTTTCAGTCGATAGCTGTAGGGCGGTATTGTAAAGCCTAAGTTATTAAGTGATGTCATGCACACACCGGCGCCATTCTCGCGAACGTGGGAATGATGGCGGTTAGATCATGAGGGCGTAATGTCAGTGGCCAATAGCTGCATCGCTACGATGCAGCTTGGAAAAGTCTCATTAAATCAAATACTTAGTACTATTCACAGGGTGTTGCGCACAAACTTATCCACAATATATGTGGGTAAGTGTGGCATGAGGCGATAGGGATAAGCGGCGACGGTGGCGATCATCGAAGGAAAGCAGCGTGCGATCAATCGCTTGCGTAGATATTGGCTCGACTGACCGTTATTTCTCTGGAGAAGTGGCGTTTACCCATTAATGCTCAGGAATTGCATCGCTACGATGCAGCGTGGAAAAGTCTCATTAAATCAAATGCTTAGAGCTATTCATATGGTGTTGCGCACAAACTTATCCACAATATATGTGGGTAAGTGCGGCATGAGGTGATGGGGATAAGCGGCGATGGCGGTGATCATCGAAGGAAAGCAGCGTGAGATCAATCGCTGGCGTAGATCTTGGCGCGGCTGACCGTTATTTCTCTGGACAAGTGGCGTTTACCCATTAATGCTCAGGAATTGCATCGCTACGATGCAGTTTGGAAAAATCTCATTAAATCAAATGCTTAGTGCTATTCACATAGCGTTGCGCACAAACTTATCCACAATATATGTGGGTAAGTGCTGCACGAGGCGATGGTGATAAGCGGCGACGCTAGTAATCATGAATGAAAGCGGTGTGAGATCAATCGTTTGCATAGACCTTCGTGCAGCTGGCCACAATTTCTGTGGACAAGTGGCATTTACCCATTAATGCTCAGAAATTGCATCGCTACGATGCAGCTTGAAAAAGTCTCATTAAATCAAATACTTAGTGCTATTCACATGGTGTTGCGCACAAACTTATCCACAATATATGTGGGTAAGTGCGGCATGAGGCGATGGGGATAAGCGGCGATGGTGGCGATCATTGAAGGAAAGCAGCGTGCGATCAATCGCTGGCGTAGATATTAGCGCGGCTGACCGTTATTTCTCTGGACAGGTGGCGTTTTCCCATTAATGCTCAGGAATTGCATCGCTACGATGCAGTTTGAAAAAGTCTCATTAAATCAAATGCTTGGTGCTATTCACATAGCGTTGCACACAAACTTATCCACAATAAATGTGGGTAAGTGCGGCATCGAGTGATGGATGATCGCTTGCGACGGTGATGAACACTTATGGAAAACAATGTGAAATCAATCACTTAAGTTGATCTCAGTGCTGCTGTACACAAACTTGTCCACAATTTCTGTGGACAAGTCCAATGTGTTATCTCCTGTTTGGGAGTTGTGTATATGTGGCGGAAACGGACAAGGTTTTTCGCCGCCGAATGACAGTTAACTTTGATAACTATGGATATTTATTGAAATTGATGCACGCGTAACCATGGCTGAAATTGACAAGGTAATCAAGGGGTTAAGCAGATGCCAGTCATGTTGCGCACAAAGTTATCCACAAAATTCGTGCATAACTTTTATGCGAGTTATTGGAGGCACCCATGTGTATTTTTGATGCAGCATAAGAAATCTATTTAAAATCAAATGCTTAAGGAAATCTCATGGGAGTTACCCACAATCTTGTTCACATAAAATGTGCGGAACTTCACAGGCAAAAAAATGAGCGACTGAAAAACAAATACATTCTATGTATAGCACCACTTGCTCTGAGTGCTGCAACAGTTTACATTCTGCATCCAGCAAGTTATCCCGCATAACTATTTATACCTTGTTGCGCCGCGTAGCCGTACATCTGTACTGGCTGCGTTGGGAGCAAAGTCTAAATAGTTATGTGGGATTACTTAAATGACGTGCCTTAATAAATCATCCCATCCGTTTGTTTTCAAGGAGTTACTTTTGTTTGCCATTATTCAAGCTGCAGGCTGGCCGATTTGGTTGTTGTTGATTGCTTCTATCATCGCGACCGCATTGATTATTGAGCGTTTGGTGTATTTGCGTCGTGCCCGCATTTTGCCGCCGCAATTGTTGCAAGAAGTGACGCGGGTTTATCACAACGGCAAAATTAACCCTGAAGTGATTGCGCATTTGGAAAGTAATTCCCCGCTGGGTCGTGTTCTCGCTGCAGGTTTGCGCAACGTCAATGCGCCACGCGACATTATGAAAGAAGCGATAGAGGAAGCCGGCCAAGCGACTGCGCATCAGTTGGAGCGTTTTTTGACTTCGCTCGGTACGATTGCGTCCCTGGCACCATTGATGGGCTTGTTCGGCACGGTTGTCGGGATGATTGAAATTTTTGGCGCGACTAATGGCGCAGGTGCAGATCCGACTCAGTTGGGACATGGGATATCTGTCGCTTTATATAACACTGGTTTCGGTTTGGCGATTGCTATGCCGGCATTGATTTTCTACCGCCATTTCCGCGCTTTAGTGGATAGCTTTATTGTCGATATGGAGCAGCAAGCCATTAAGTTTGTGGATGTTGTGCATGGATCACGTAAATAACTATAAATAGAGCGTAAACATGAATTTTCGCAAAGGCAGAGGAAGAGAAGAGCCTGAAATCAATTTGATCCCGTTCATCGACGTCTTGTTGGTGATCGTCATTTTCTTGATGGTGACCACCACATATAGCAAATTTACCGCGCTGCAAATCACGCTGCCGACCGCTGACGCTGCGAAAATGGCGGAGCCGCCATTTACTATCAACGTCGCTGTCACCGCGCAAGGTCAGTATGCCGTCAACAAGCTGCAAGTTTCATCCAAAGATGCAGCTGACCTGGCAGAAGATTTGAGGACCGCAGCGCAAAGTGATGAAAACAAATCTAAAGAAACACCTATGATCATCATCAATGCGGACGCTATGTCGCCGCACCAAATGGTGATTAATGTGTTGGAAGCGGCGCGTATGGCAGGGTTTGAAAAAATCACTTTTGCGGCACAGGCGAGTGGGCATAAATAAAACTTTATTGGAAGAAAAAATAACCGCGGCCTGGCAACGGCGCGGTTTATTGGCGTGTGTATTGTGGCCGTTGTCGCAGTGTTACCGAGTGACTACGGCGGCTCGCCGTTATGCCTACCGTCAAGGCTGGCTTGCCAGCGTACGGTTGCCAGTTCCTGTCATCGTAGTTGGTAATATTTTTATTGGGGGTACTGGCAAGACGCCATTTGCGATCTGGTTAGTGCAAGCCTTGCGTCAAGCCGGTTACGTGCCGGGCGTCATTTCACGTGGTTACGGTGCAGAAAATAGTGAGAGCAGCCGCGAGGTTTTGGCAGACTCCAGCGCCACCGAAGTAGGCGACGAGCCATTGTTGATCGCTGCTCGCGGTGTCTGCCCTGTGGTGGTGGGGCGCAATCGGGGCGCCGCTGCGCAGGCCTTGTTACAAGCGCACCCTGAGGTGAATGTCATCATTTCCGACGATGGCTTGCAGCACTATGCTTTGCAGCGAGATGTCGAAATTGTTCTATTCGATGGACGCGGGACGGGCAATGGTTGGTTATTACCCGCAGGACCTTTGCGAGAGGCTGCAACGCGCAAGCGTGATTTTACGATAGTGAATCTGGCTTCGACCGAATCTATTCCAGCATCGTTACCGGCTTCTGCCGTGCGCATGTCTTTAGTTGGCACGGTTGCGGAGCGTCTTAATGACAGCACACAGACACAAGCTTTATCAACATTGGGACAGCAGTCCTCGCGCATGTTGGCAGCCGGTGGTATCGGCAATCCACAACGCTTTTTTACGCTACTCAAAGCCAGTGGTCTGGTCATTACCGCGATGGCATTGCCGGATCATTATGATTTTTCTGACAATCCTTTTGCGGGCAGCGATGCAGAGATCATCCTGATTACCGAAAAGGATGCAGTAAAATGTCGCCAGATCGCCGCCATTAAAAATGACCCGCGTATATGGGTCGTTCCCGTCATTGCGAAAATTGATGACGCGCTGGCAAACCAAATTCTGGAGAAACTCCGTGGACACAAAATTACTTGATATTTTAGTTTGCCCGTTGTGCAAAGGGCCGTTGCAACATGACAAAAAAGCACAAGAACTCATCTGCAATGGTGATAGATTGGCTTATCCGATTCGTGATGGCATTCCGATCATGTGGGTGGATCAGGCACGTGATCTGAATGATAGTGCGGTTGCCAGCGCAGCTGCGTCAGCAGCAAAATCGGCGTCGACTGAAACTAAGGACGCTTGAGTATTTATGGCCTTCACTGTCATTATTCCTGCTCGTCTGGCGTCTACCCGTTTGCCGAATAAGCCACTAGCCGATCTTGGTGGCAAGCCGATGGTAGTGCGGGTCGCAGAACGTGCAGCACTATCTGGTGCCGCGCAGATTATCGTCGCAACAGACCATATTGATATTGCCCGCGCATGTGAACAACACGGTATCGCGGTACGTTTGACCCGTGCCGATCATCCATCTGGCACTGATAGAATTGCTGAAGTAGCGGCAGCGCTGGGTTTGCCGGCTGAAGCTGTCGTAGTCAATGTACAAGGCGATGAGCCGTTGATCGATCCGGCATTGATTGCCGCAACTGCAGCGCAGATATCAACCACCGTACCGATGGCGACCGCGGCCCATGTGGTTGAGAGCGCTGCCGATGCTTTCAATGCCAATGTCGTCAAAGTCGTGCTTAACCAAGCGGGACGTGCCATGTACTTTTCGCGGGCAACGATACCATGGCACCGCGATGGGTTCGCACAATCGACAGACCAACTTCCTGCGGGCTATGAACCATTAAGGCATATTGGCTTGTACGCTTACCGCCAAGATTTTTTGCAAATGTATCCAACACTGACAGCATCACCGCTAGAGCAAATTGAGGCGTTGGAACAGTTGCGAGTACTGTGGCACGGTTACTCAATAGCGGTGCATATTGCACCATCAGCGCCAGCCGCGGGCGTTGATACTCCCGAAGATTTGGCGCGTGTGAGACAGTTTTTTACTGTTTGATGACACCGGTTTGGTAAAATTGTATGAATTATGTGGTAAGTTTCATGCAAAGCATGTGTGTTGGCGTGTTATAAAAAAAGAAAACGCGCAAAAAAAACACAAAAAACGCACTTGATGACGTTGCCGCAGATAGGGATCACACAAAACCAAGCCGTGCAATTGGCACTATTGTTTAATGTGGGTCCAACATGTTCGCAGGCCGTTATCGCAATCAATTTTCAAACTCATCTTAGGATTTTAAATATGCGCCTCATCCTTTTAGGAGCGCCCGGTGCCGGTAAGGGCACGCAAGCAACCTTCATTAAAGAAAAGTTCAACATCCCGCAAATCTCTACTGGCGATATGTTACGTGCAGCAGTGAAAGCGGGAACACCATTAGGTCTGGCTGCAAAAAAAGTCATGGATGCCGGTAATTTGGTGTCGGATGACATCATCATCGGTTTGGTCAAAGATCGGTTGAAGGAACCAGATTGTGCTAACGGATATTTGTTTGACGGTTTTCCACGGACAACTCCGCAAGCCGATGCGATGAAAGATGCGGGCGTCGCGATTGATTATGTTTTAGAAATCGATGTACCTGATGAAGCCATTATTGAACGCATGAGTGGCCGTCGTACGCATCCGGCGTCTGGCCGCACATATCATGTCAAATTTAACCCTCCTAAAGTAGAAGGCAAGGATGATGTGACCGGCGAAGAGCTGATTCAACGTGAAGACGATAAGGAAGAAACCGTCAAAAATCGCCTGGCCGTTTACCATAATCAAACCAAAGTACTGGTTGACTACTATGGTGACTGGGCTAAATCAGGTCAGCCTGGCGCACCAAAATATCGTAAGATCAGCGGTGTCGGACCGGTAGAGCAAATTCGTGACAGTGCATTCACGGCACTGGAAAACTAAAAAAGCGGACTTTATGTCCGCTTTTTTATTTGTCAAATGATCCAGCGTCCGTTACGATGTTTTTAATATCAGGTCATAGATTGGAGCAATACCAAATAATTGATTTCAACAATACCGGGTTCATCCTCTCTAACGCGGGAATGACGAGGTGATTTTCAACATGATTATTTGGCTTTGCTTATTTGCAGTAATTTACTAAAAGCCAGCCCAGGCTACTTCTGAAAAAAGGGCGACGAAAAGTTTTGCAGTGCGCAGGTTCGCAGAAAAATTTTTGATTTTGTGATTGTGTTTTGTTTTACTTTGCCGTGCTAGTAGTTAGTTGAATGGACTACTAATTCTAAAAACAGAAGGAGTCAACATGACATCAGCTGGTGTGTGGTTTGCCCTCGTCTGCGGCGTGATTGCCGTTGTTTATGGTTTAGTCTCACGTAAATGGATATTGCAGCAAGATCCTGGCAACGCACGTATGCAGGAAATTGCAGAAGCAATTCAGCAGGGCGCTGCAGCGTACTTAGCGCGGCAGTACCGCACCATCGCCGTTGTCGGCGTAGTCCTTTTTATCCTTATCGCGATTGTTCCCGGCCTTGGTTTGATGACGGCACTCGGCTTTTTAGTCGGTGCCTTGTTGTCGGCCGCTTGCGGTTTTATCGGCATGAATGTCTCGGTACGCGCCAATGTCCGCACCGCACAGGCCGCGAGTAATTCTGGCTCGGGTTTGAATGATGCTTTGAATGTGGCATTTCGCGGTGGCGCGATTACCGGCATGCTGGTGGTTGGACTCGGCTTGTTGGGAGTGACGGTTTTTTATCTGCTGCTGACTTTGTCGTCGGGGCATGCCGAGATGAGCTTGCATGACATCCTTAAGCCATTGATCGGCTTGGCATTTGGCGCTTCGTTGATTTCCATTTTTGCGCGATTGGGTGGCGGAATTTTTACCAAAGGTGCAGATGTCGGCGCTGATCTGGTTGGTAAAGTTGAAGCTGGAATTCCAGAAGATGATCCGCGCAATCCGGCCGTGATTGCCGATAACGTCGGTGATAACGTTGGCGACTGCGCTGGCATGGCGGCTGATTTATTTGAAACTTATGTCGTCACGTTGATTGCTACCATGTTGCTGGGCGCACTGCTGGTGAAGGGATTTGAATTACAGGCGGTGCTTTATCCATTGGTGCTCGGTGGGGTATCAATTCTGGCATCGATCATGGGATGCTCGATGGTCAAAGCGAAACCGGGCAAAAAAATCATGTCGGCGCTGTATACCGGTTTGTGGTGGGCTGCGATTCTGAGCTTGATTGGCTTTGCGATTGTCACTTGGCTGATCATGCCTTCCGGATTACGGATCCCGATGATGGGCTCAGCTGCCATCGGCATTGTCTTGACTGGCGTGATGGTATATATCACGGAATATTACACCGGCACTGATTTCAAACCAGTGCGCCATATCGCCGAAGCATCAACCACTGGTCACGGCACGAATATCATTGCTGGACTCGGCGTCTCCATGAAGTCAACAGCGTATCCGGTCTTGGCGGTGTGCGTGGCAATTCTTGCTGCTTTTTGGATAGGTGGGTTATATGGGATCGCCATTGCAGCGACAGCCATGTTGTCGATGGCGGGCATCATTGTGGCATTGGACGCTTATGGGCCTATCACCGATAACGCCGGTGGTATTGCAGAAATGTCTGGAATGCCGGAAGAAGTCCGTGCGATTACCGATCCACTCGACGCGGTGGGTAATACTACCAAGGCAGTAACCAAAGGTTATGCGATTGGTTCGGCTGGGTTGGCGGCTTTAGTGCTGTTTGCCGATTACACTCATGCGCTTGATTCAGTCGGCAATAGTACTTCGTTCGAATTGTCCAATCCGCTGGTGATCGTCGGATTGTTCATCGGTGGCCTGATTCCTTATTTGTTTGGCGCGATGGCGATGGAGGCAGTGGGGCGCGCTGCGGGTGCTGTGGTGGTCGAAGTGCGACGTCAGTTCCGGGACATCAAGGGCATCATGGATGGCAGCGGTAAGCCAGAGTACGATAAAGCCGTTGATATGTTGACTGCTTCGGCTATCAAGGAAATGATTATTCCATCTTTGTTACCGGTAGTAGTGCCGATTGCAGTCGGGATGTTATTGGGATCCGCTGCTTTAGGCGGCTTGTTGATGGGCACGATTGTTACTGGTTTATTTGTTGCGATTTCGATGACTACCGGCGGCGGTGCCTGGGACAACGCCAAGAAATATATTGAAGATGGCAATCATGGCGGCAAAGGTTCGGAAGCGCACAAAGCTGCGGTAACCGGTGACACGGTGGGCGATCCATATAAAGACACGGCAGGACCTGCGATCAATCCACTGATTAAAATTATCAATATCGTCGCTTTGTTATTAGTGCCGTTGTTGCCCATGGGTGGTTCAGGTTTGATTGCAAAGATGGGGCATCAAGGCGAACTGGTAGGCGATGTTGAGCCAGCGGTCAGCACAGTGGCACAGGCTGCAAACGAGACCAACAATATGTCTGATGTTGCTAGTAGTGACGCCAGCGGAACGGAGGCCGTCGCAACCACTGCAGCCATTGCGGCCGCTGTTCCAGAGAATACGGCGATGGTACACAAGAAGCCCGCCAACAGTCCTGCCAAGTCATCCAAAGCCACCAGTAATAAAGCGGTGATTTATTTCGGCGAAGGCAAAAAAGATGTGCCGGCAGGAAGCGCTGAAAAACTGGCTGCAATAGCCGAAGCGATTAAAAATGATCCGGTAGCGAAGGTAGTACTTTCTGGATATCACGATACCACCGGCAGTGCCGCCACCAATGAAGAGATTGCGAAAGAACGTGCCAAGAACGTTAAAGCTTTATTGATAATGGACGGTGTTCCAGAAAATCAGATTATTTTGAAAAAGCCGCAAGTGATTAATGGAACAGATAATGGCGCGAGTGCTGCTGCACGCAGAGTAGATGTGAGCGTGCAATAACAATTCAGGCTCATGTAAAAGTAAAGGTGAGTATTAAATGAAACCCAGTATCGGCCTCATTTTGACTGGCGGTGGCGCGCGCGCCGCTTATCAAATTGGCGTGCTCGATGCAATGAAAACTATTCTGCGCGAACAAGGTTGGGCCGCGCAGCGTAATCCCTTCGATATCATTTGCGGCACCTCGGCCGGCGCAATCAATGCGACCGCGTTGGCCTGCCATGCAGATAATTTTGGGGTTGGCATGCGCCGATTGATGTCGGTGTGGCAGAACTTTACTACCGAGCACGTTTATCGTGCCGATTCACTCGGCGTCATACGCACCGGCGCACGCTGGCTATCGTTGTTATCGTTTGGCTGGTTGCTACGCCAGTGGCATGCGCATCCACCGACTTCTTTGCTGGATAGCTCGCCACTGGTCGGGTTGTTACATCGCCTGCTTGATTTGAATCGATTGCAAATGGCTTTGCGTAATGGCCATTTGCAGGCGCTGGCAGTGACTGCATCTTCTTACAGCAGTGGCTTGCATTACACGTTTTATCAAAGCGAGCTAAAACTTCAATCCTGGACGCGTAGCCAACGGCGGGCGATTAAAGATCAAATTAGCATCGCGCATTTATTGGCATCGGCTTCCATCCCGTTTATTTTTCCAGCGGTGCCACTGGATTGTAGTGGACATAAAGAATATTTCGGCGATGGCTCCATGCGCCAATTGGCGCCGATTTCACCAGCGATTCATCTTGGCGCACAGAAAGTGGTGGTAGTGGGGACTAGCAATGCAATGTCAGCATCAGCTGATTTGCCGCCAGAATTTAATTACCCCAGTTTGGCGCAAATCGCAGGACATGCTTTATCCAGCATTTTTCTCGATGGCCTGGCGGTTGATATTGAGCGTTTGGAGCGGATCAATCACACATTGTCTTTTCTTACGGAAGAACAAAAACAGCAGTCAACATTAAGACCGGTAGAGATGCTGATCATTTCACCATCAGAGCACATTGATGATGTGGCTGGTCGCCATCTTGATAGTTTGCCGAAACCGATCAAAGCGCTGTTGGGCGGGTTAGGGGCGAGCGAAGTGCGTGGTGCGGCATTGGCGTCGTATTTGTTGTTTGAGTCTTGTTATACGCGAGAGCTGATTGCGATGGGGCAAAAAGATACTTTTGCTCGCAGGCAGAATGTGGTGGACTTCTTTGCCGAATAAATGTTATTAAAAAACACAATCAGAGAATCGGTAAAGTTGGTGCCAACTACCTATTGGGAGACGCAATCTATTGCAATAGTTGATTCATTTTCAGCAACACGTTACTCTATGCCATCAACATACTTAGTCTGAACAAATGATAAGTCATACTAATAAGCAAAAAATAATGCGCCAGGTTATTGCGCCCAGTTGGCACGCAGCTGTAACGCGTTATTGTTTGCTATTTTTTGTTGGATTGTTGTTATCAATGCAGGTATTGGCGCGGAGTGCGTCGCCGTCAGATACAATTTCAGTAGATCAACTTCCTCCGCAGGCGCAACAGACGTTAATGTTGATTAAGCAAGGTGGCCCATTTCCGTACGCGAAAGATGGCGCTGTCTTTGGTAATTACGAAGGGCTTTTACCTAAACAAAAGCGCGGGTATTATCACGAATTCACCGTAAAAACACCGCGCAGCAGAAATCGTGGTGCACGCCGTATTATTTCAGGCGGGGCAATTGGTTCATCTGGCGAATATTACTATACTGACAATCATTATGAGACTTTCAGGCGCATCCAGGAATGACGGAAGTGTAAAAAGAGTGATAGGGCAGGAAAATATGCCGGGAAATGAAGCTCCCAAACAGCCGCAATCCATCATAGTCCAAGCTGAGGAAAAAATGAGTTTGTTTAAAACCGTGCCGCCCAATGTAGTGCAGTCCATCCGCGCCTTTCGCGTGTCTGACTTGCAGGCAGAAGCTGCGCGACTTGGGCAGCATTTCCTCTATGTGCACTGCGCAGAAGCAACGACTAAACAACAAGTGCTGGCATGCATTGCCCAAGCATTTCATTTCCCGAAATATTTTGGCAAGAATTTTGATGCTTTAGCCGATTGCCTCACTGATTTAACCTATAAAGCCGGGCCGCAACCGGGATTCATCGTGGTTCTGGAGCAATTGCCGAATACTCCCAAATGCGATAAAGAAGCGCGGGAAATCCTGCTTGACGTATTTCGCGACAGCGCCGATTTTTGGGCGGAAAAGAAAGTCGCTTTTCGTGTTTTTTATTCATTTCAATAACAACAATTTTTCCTTGATTGTTGTTTTGCCACTATATAGAACGGCTTTATTTTGATGCCGTTTTTGATTAAGTCGTAGTGCAACAGGTACAATGCGCGCCATGAAAAGCATCGTTATCCTGATTTCTGGACATGGAAGCAATATGCAAGCCATTGTCCGCGCCGCACAAGCCGAGCAGTGGCCAGTCCGTATCGCCGCGGTCATTAGCAACAAAGCCGATGCCGAAGGCTTAACTTTTGCCGCTAGACTAGGCATTCCTACTTCAGTTGTGTCAAATAAAGACTATCCTGATCGTGCGCAATTCGATGCGGCATTACAGGTCGAAATTGATCGTTATATGCCGGATTGCGTTGTGCTGGCAGGATTCATGCGGATTTTGACTGCGCCATTCGTGTTGCACTACGCGGGGCGCATGCTCAATATTCACCCGTCATTGCTGCCAAGTTTTACTGGGTTAGCGACACATCGCCAGGCGCTAGCAGCCGGCGTTAAGGTGCATGGTGCGACGGTGCACTTTGTCACTCCCGATCTGGATCATGGCCCGATTGTGTCGCAAGCTGTTGTCCCCGTATTTGATGACGATACAGAGGCGACGTTAGCGGCAAGAATTTTGGTTGAAGAGCATAAGATATACCCACTCGCTGTGCGCTGGTTTATCGAAGGACGTTTGCGCATAGTTGATGGTTGCGTACGTCATCACCAGTAAGTAGGTTGGTATAACTGTTTCTACATCGTTTCTCCTGCCTTACAGCTGTATGGCTTGGGCCGGTGTGATTTTCACAGTTATGCGGCCTTACTTGACAGCATTCCACACATCATTTGTAGCACCACGCGCTTCCTTGAAAAGTTAAGAAAGCGTCTTTAAAGAAAGATTTATCATGAGATTGCCTCCAGCGATCATCGGTTACACCGAAGAAGTATTGCGCGAAATTTTACGATTTACCGGTCCGGCTGACGTCACTTTGTCGCGTTATTTCCGAGATCATCCTAGGCTAGGCGCGCGCGAACGAGGAGTGATCGCCGAAGCTGTGTACGGCTTGCTGCGAAATAAATCTGTGTATACCAATTTTGCCGAATCGGGCAATGGCTCGCCTATGCGTCGTATGACCTTGTTGGGTTTGGCTGATGCGGTCGGTGTTGACTCTTTAGGTGGTTTGACCGAAGAAGAGACAGAGTGGTTAAATCGCGTCACCGCAATTGATCGTTCTTTGTTACCAGCCGCAATGCGTGCCAATTTGCCGAAATGGTTATTCGACAAATTAGTTGAACGTGATGGAGAAGAGCAGGCGATGAAATTGGCTGAAGCCTTAAACACGCCAGCGCCGCTAGATCTGCGTGTCAATTCCTTGAAGGCGACCCGCGATGAAGTGATTGCAACTTTGGCAGAAGCGCCAATACTCTGTGAACCAACGCCGTATGCGCCATTGGGTTTGCGGGTATTGAAAAAGCCATCTTTGCAAAACCTGCCATTATTTAAGGACGGTGCAATTGAAGTGCAGGATGAAGGAAGTCAATTGCTGGCGCAAATTGTCGGCGCTAAACGTGGTGAAATGGTCGTCGATTTTTGCGCCGGTGCTGGAGGTAAGACGCTGGCTTTGGGCGCGACTATGCGTAACACGGGGCGTTTGTATGCTTTCGACGTTTCCGAAAAGCGTTTGGCCAAATTGAAACCGCGGATGGCGCGTAGCGGCTTATCGAATATTCACCCGGTGTTGATTGCGCATGAAAACGATGGGAAAGTGAAGCGTTTGGCGGGAAAAATTGATCGTGTATTGGTCGACGCACCGTGCAGCGGCTTAGGGACCTTGCGCCGTAATCCCGATGTGAAATGGCGTCAAACGCCAGATGCGGTGACTGAAATGAATGCGAAACAGATCGCGATTTTGTCGAGCGCAGCGCGCCTGGTGAAATCTGGTGGTCGTTTGGTGTACGGCACCTGTAGCTTGCTAGATGAAGAAAATGAAGCCATTGCAGCGCAATTCCTCGCAAATCACGAAGACTTTTCATTAGTACCGATGAAGGATGTATTGGCTGAGCAAAAAATCGATCTGGAAATGCAGGACTATCTTAAGTTACTGCCGCATCTGCATCAAACGGATGGGTTTTTTGCCGCGGTTTTCGTGCGTAAATAGGAACACATTAGTTCAAGCAAAAGGATAGCGATGTTCCGTGTTTTTCCTGTGACGCACCGCACTGCCTTAAAAGTGATAATTGCAGCGCTTTCTCTGGTCGCCTCACAGGGATATGCCTTTGATGCGCCTGCGCCACCGCAGGCGGCAACCGGAACACTGCAAGCGTTATTTTCTCCGTGGGACAACATCGAAGGTGCGATATTGTCGGCGCTGGCTGGGGCTAAGCAGCAGGTTTTTGTGCAGGCGTATTTACTGACCAATGGGAAGATCGCTTCAGCATTATTGTCGGCCAAGGGGCGTGGTGTTGACGTACAAGTCTTAATGGACGGCAAACAAATCAAAAGTGGGGGATACGCTAAGGCCGCAGTGCTTGCAACTGCAGGAATTCCGGTCTGGCTGGAAACCAAATATCAAAACGCCCATAACAAGATTATCGTGATTGATCCGAGCACAACGGATCCGGTGTTAATTACCGGTAGCTTTAATTTTACGTGGGCCGCACAACACTCTAACGCCGAAAATGTCCTGATCGTGCGTAAAAATCCTCAGTTAACAGCACGATACGCACTCAATTGGCAGCGCCATAGGCAAGATGCTGTGCGTTATGATGCTAGCAAAGATAACAATCCAAAAAATAGCGCCAAATGATATTAGACCTGCTTTCCGATTCTGCTTATAACTTTGCTCGCAATTTGCGTGCGCAGGATTTGTTACTGCAGGTTGCAGTGGTGCTGGTATGCAGCGCACTTGGCTGGATGTTAGCGCGCTTGGTGCGTCGTTTTTTTGTGGTTGAGGATGTGACACAGCCTGTAATGCAAATTGGCTTGCGTAGTTTTTCGCAGGTATTAACCCCTTTGCTGATATTAGTGCTGTTAGTGGTCACTAAATTAATTTTAGTGAAATCGCAGCTTCCTGTCAGTGTGGTGCATCTGGCGATTCCATTGATGGCATCTCTGGGGTTAATGCGTTTTGTGTTTTATGCGTTGCGTCGCATTTTTGTTCGAGACAGCGGAGTCAGTGCATTTCTGCTTTTATTCGAAAAGTTATTTGGTGCGCTGGTCTGGGCGGGTGTATTGCTTTACATAACAGGCTTGTGGCCGGATGTGATTGACTACTTACATGGTACGGTCATCCCGATCGGCAAGCATCAGGTGTCGTTGTTGGATATATCGCAAGCATTGTTGTCGGTATTGTTTACGCTCTTGATCGCCTTATGGGCAGGTTCGGTATTAGAGCAGCGCTTAATGCGCATGAACACCATGCACTCATCACTACGCACGGTAGTGGCACGTATGGGGCGCGCATTTTTGATACTGGTAGCTCTGATGTTGAGCTTATCGCTGGTAGGAATAGATTTGACCGTGTTGTCGGTATTCGGCGGCGCACTGGGCGTAGCATTGGGGCTAGGATTGCAAAAAATCGCCAGCAGCTATGTTTCCGGGTTCGTGATTTTGCTGGAACGCAGCCTTGCCATTGGCGACATGGTGGGTGTCAGCACCTACTACGGCAAAGTGACCCAGATCAATAGTCGCTTCACCATCCTTGAGGGATTGGATGGCGTTGAGTCTATCGTGCCAAATGATGTCTTTATGACCAATGCGGTGCAGAATTACTCGTTGAATCATCGAATTTTGCGCTTGGCGACCCATATAACAATTGTTTATCAAGAAGATGTAGAAAAGATATTGTTTTTGCTAGAGCAGGCGACTAGTGTGATAGAGCGGGTCACGCATGACATTATGCCGCAGGCTGTGCTGTTGAAAATTGGACAAGACGGTTTAGAGATAGAGGTCGGGTTCTGGATACTCGATCCTGAGAACGGACGCTTAAATGTGCTGTCTGATGTAAACCGGGCCATTTGGCGCGTATTGCAAAAACACAATATTAAAGTGGCACAACCGCGACGTGATTTGCGGATGGTGGCAGAAGATGCGGTTGGAGCGGATTCACAACAGGTTGCAAAAATAGATGATGACCAGACCTTGCCAAATCCCAAAAGAACCCCATAAAAGTAGTATAATAGTCGGCTAATTTCGGTTAAGTTGTTCGTAACTACCTGCGAACTTGCTGTGAACTTCTAATGCACTTGCTCCGAATTTACATTGTCGTACAGTTATAGCAATAGCGTAATAGCTGCTGCGATCTTATTATTTTGGAGGAATACTTAGTGCTAGATTCAATTTTACACTTTCTGTCTAACGGCCTCACGGGTGCAAGCGCCTGGGGAGTGGTTATCGCAACGCTGGTGTTTACACATATCACCATCGCTGGCGTGACGATCTATTTGCATCGCTGCCAGGCGCACCGTGCACTGGATTTGCATGCCATCCCTAGTCATTTCTTCCGTTTTTGGTTGTGGCTGACAACGGGTATGGTAACCAAAGAGTGGGCAGCGATCCACCGCAAACACCACGCTAAATGTGAAACTGAAGAAGATCCACATAGCCCGGTGACACGCGGCATCAAAAAAGTATTGCTGGAAGGCGCCGAGTTATACCGCGTCGAATCCAAGGTTCCAGAAACCATGGAAAAATATGGCCACGGTACGCCAGACGATTGGATTGAGCGGAATCTGTATACCAAGCACAGTGGGCTTGGTATCGTGTTGATGT
Source organism: Glaciimonas soli (assembly GCF_009497155.1). GTDB lineage: Bacteria > Pseudomonadota > Gammaproteobacteria > Burkholderiales > Burkholderiaceae_D > Glaciimonas > Glaciimonas soli. The sequence continues at coordinate 685,079 of NZ_WINI01000007.1, read as the reverse complement.
TGTTCATTGATCTCGCTTTGTTTGGGGTTATTGGCTTGAGTGTCTGGGCAATTCAGATGGTATGGATCCCGATTACAGCAGCCGGCATCATTAACGGTATCGGTCACTATTGGGGCTATCGCAATTACGATTGCAATGATGCGGCGACGAATATCATCCCATTCGGTATCCTTATCGGTGGCGAAGAGTTGCACAACAACCATCATACGTTTGGCACTTCGGCTAAATTGTCGTCGAAGTGGTATGAATTTGATATTGGCTGGATGTATATCCGCATACTTGAAACATTTGGTCTGGCTAAAGTTAAGAAAGTGGCACCAGCACCAAAATTCAACAGCGCAAAATTGGTTCCAGACTTAGATACTTTGCAATCGGTTATTGTGAATCGTTACGATGTGATGGCGAAGTACGCTAAATCATTGAAGAGCACTTGGCACGATGAGCGCGAGCATTTGTCGAATCAAGCCAAGTTGGGCGATGGCTTTTTGAAGTCAGCTAAAAAATTGCTGCAACGTGAGCCAGCAAAGTTGGAGGCGCCTCAACAGCAACAATTAACTGAATTGTTCACACACAGCAAGGCACTGCAGACTATGCATGAGATGCGCGTTGAGCTAGGTGCAATTTGGGAGCGCTCGCATTTTACGCGCGATCAATTGCTTCATCAGTTGCAAGATTGGTGTGCACGTGCAGAAGCGTCTAAAATTAAGGCTTTGCAAGAATTTTCTCTGCGTTTGCGTAGTTATTCTTGATGTGTCGAAAGTTATGACTGTAGTGCATGCAATAGAATAAAAAATGCCCCTGATTCAGGGGCATTTTTTTTGCAAATTTGCTTGTGCGCATCATTCTTCCATCATTGCAGGTGTAGCGAAATTTTTAACAATTTAAAATCAACCTTATACTTTGGCGGTAATCTGCAATAAATACTTTGTTGGCCAAATACTTTTCTTGGTTAAGGGCGTGGGATCGATTCTCAATTGACACTATTCATTATTTTGAGAGGGGAACGTGATGCAAGCTACTTCGTTTAAACGATTAGGATGTGCGAATGTTTTGGCGATCGGTATATCAATGTGCAGCGCTTCCGTTTTTGCCTAGGTGGCATCGTTGGATGCTGCTGTAAAAACTGCAACGGATTGGGCAGTTCAGGCCGATGCTAATTAGGCGGGTCACATGTGTGGCGAAAGCAATGTAATCATGCAAAAGAATATTTCCAAAGATGACTGGGCAAAATATCTCAATAGTTTGCATGCCGAATTAGGTAAATTAACTAGTCGCGGTTGGGTGCAGATAATACGAATGGGGCAACCGGCCAATTTGCCGCAAGGTGAATATCTCAACGTTATTTTTTTTCGCGTTTTGCTAATGCGGATACTGCTGAAGCCGTATCATTGGTTCAAAATGGTAAAGGTTGGGCACCAGTCGGTTATATTATCCGCAAGACGCAGCTAGTAACGCAGATAGCGAAGTAACAGTATGCGGGAGAATTATTGGCAGCCCTAGCGACGCTGGGTGAAAAAAAATAGTAATAAAAAAGCCCCTATAAGATGCTCTCTTGTAGGGGCTTTTTTGAGAAACGATCAATTACTTGATCTTGGTTTCTTTGTACTCAACATGCTTACGAACTTTCGGGTCGAATTTCATGATCGACATTTTTTCCGGAGTTGTACGCTTGTTTTTAGTTGTTGTGTAGAAATGACCTGTACCAGCAGTCGATTCCAACTTAATTTTGTCGCGGCCTGATTTTGCCATGATGGGCTCCTCTTAATTTAGACTTTTTCGCCGCGAGCACGCATGTCGACTAGTACGGCATCAATGCCTACTTTATCGATAACGCGCAAACCAGCGTTGGAAAGGCGCAGGGAGACCCAGCGGTTTTCTGACTCAACAAAAATGCGACGATTTTGCAGATTAGGCAAAAAGCGACGTTTTGTCTTGTTGTTTGCATGGGAAACATTGTTGCCGACCATCGGCCCTTTCCCGGTGACTTGACAGACACGTGCCATGTTTTACTCCTGAATAGATTTCCGAAATTGGAAAAAACGTGAGTATATATAAAAAACTGAGAATATTCAATGACTTGTGAAAAACAATTGTGTCTTGTTGGATTTTTAAATTTAACAATTTAAGATTTACATCGCTGCTTCACAAATCGCCATGTTCAGAGAAGGAGTACACAGTGTTGCCAGCAACAATAAAATGATCCAACACGCGCACATCGACCATAGATAAGCTCTGTTTAAGCATGCTGGTTAAATGATGGTCCGCAGCGCTGGGTTTGGCTATGCCGGTAGGGTGATTATGCGCCAAAATAACACTGGCAGCATTGTGCGATAGTGCCGATTTGACTATCTCACGCGGATAGACGCTGGTATGCGCCAAAGTCCCACGAAATAATTCACTGGTTGAAATCACGTGATTTTTGACATCTAAAAATAGTACGGTAAAAGATTCGTAAGATTTATTTCCCAATAGTAATTGCAAATATTGCGTGACTATCTGGGGGGAGTTCAGGTGATCGCCTATACGTAGCTTTTCCGCCAAGGCGCGCCGAGTCAATTCCAAGACTGCCTGCAATTGCGCAAATTTGGCCAGTCCCAAGCCATTAATGGCTGAAAAATCGTTTAGTGATGCACTGAACAAGCGATTGAGAGAGCCAAAATGATCGGTCATGTCACGCGCGAGATCGACCGCGCTTTTCCCGGCAACGCCGACACGTAAAAAAACAGCTAGCAATTCGGCGTCAGAAAGGGCTTCTGGGCCCAAGCGTATCAGGCGTTCACGAGGACGTTGCTCGACGGGCCAATCAGTAATTGCCATGCTTTCTTTCTTGTTTATTTGTTATTTAGGCGACGAAATCAATGTAAATCACCGGCCTTAAATGCAGCTATGACAGCCTTAGGGTAGAAGGTGGCTTACAATGATGGGTTCCGGCATTTAGCTGATCTTTTTTATTTTTCCATGTCTAATTCAACTGTTCCCGTCGTTACCGAAGCATCCTATTTGACTTTGCATTACCGTTTAGCCTCACAAGCCGGTGATGACATCATCAGTACCTTTAAAGAGTCGCCTGCAACGTTGCAATTTGGTATGGGGCAACTGGCACCTTTCTTAGAGGCTTGTCTACTCGGTTTGCCAGAAGGTACTCACACCACATTTGAACTGCCGCCAGAGCAAGCTTTTGGCCCACGTAATCCTGAGCTGCTGCAACGCGTTTCTCGTACTACATTGAGACAAAATTCGCAGTTGGGCGAGGAGTACCGCGTTGGTGATCTGGTGGAGTTCGCCGCACCTGGTGGCGGTCAATTTGCGGGGGTAGTACGCGAAATTGACGAGCAAGGCGCATTGTTCGACTTTAATCATCCGCTGGCAGGTCAGCAGGTGCAGTTCGAAGTAAAGATTATCGGAATTTTGTAAGTTATTTTGACTCTTAACGAGCGATTTAAGTTTTTGATTAAGTAAGGTCAAACTATCTTTGGCGCACGACCTCGTCATCCGTGCGTTCGTGAGGATGATGGTGGTATTTTTCTAATCGATTATTTGGCACCACTTATATAAACAGCGGAATATCATCATGGATAAAGAAATTTTATTAGCGCAACCACGCGGCTTTTGTGCAGGTGTTGACCGGGCAATTGAAATTGTTGAGCGAGCGTTACAAGAGTTTGGTGCGCCGATTTATGTACGTCATGAGATTGTGCACAACGCTTATGTTGTTGCGGACTTGCGTGAAAAAGGTGCGGTTTTTATTGAAGAGCTGGCAGATGTTCCAGCAGGGAATACGGTCATTTTCTCGGCGCATGGCGTATCAAAGGCGGTACAGGCTGAAGCTGAAATGCGCGGTCTGAAGGTGTTTGATGCAACTTGCCCATTGGTAACCAAAGTGCACATGGAAGTCGCCAAGATGCGTCGCGAAGGACGCGAAATTATCATGATAGGACATGAAGGTCATCCTGAAGTCGAGGGCACTATGGGGCAAACAGAGCTGGGTATGTATCTGGTCGAAACGGTCGCTGATGTCGAAAAATTGCAGGTGACGGATCCGGAATTGTTGTCCTACGTATCGCAGACCACACTGTCGGTCGATGATACTGCTGATGTGATTGCAGCCTTGAAGCAAAAATTCCCGCAGATTACCGAGCCAAAAAAAGGTGATATCTGTTATGCAACGACCAATCGTCAGCAAGCGGTCAAGTTTATGGCGCCACAAGTCGACGTCGTTATTGTCGTGGGAAGTCCGAACAGCTCTAACTCCAATCGCCTGCGCGAAGTGGCAGAGAAGATGGGCACGCATGCTTATATGGTCGACAATGCCGGAGAAATTGATCCAGCCTGGTTGCAAGATAAACCGCGGATTGGCGTCACTGCTGGTGCTTCAGCACCGGAGGTTTTGGTCCAGGCAGTTATCGACAAACTCAAGGAATATGGCGCAAAAAGTGTGCGTCCATTAGAGGGTGTTGAAGAAAATGTGACTTTCCCTATGCCGAAAGGATTGGCGCGCGTACCTCATCTTTCATAATTCATAATGGTTTTTAGTGCTCGGCATGTTGCCCGTTAGATGTATTCGGCGCATATTAAGCGAACGGAGAAAGCGAACGGAATAAAATTCTGGCTAGAGCACCGTTTTCCGTCGATAGTTTTTGCTTATCCTCGTTATGATGACGGCGAACATCAAAAGAGTTGCGTTATGCAAATTAAGCAACTAAAAAATGATGCTAACTCACTAAAGTGGATAATAAATCCATTAAAACCATTAGAAACTTCGTAGGAGACAATCATGCGTACGCCAGTTATATGTATCCCGTTGCAACCTCAGCCTATGTTCATAGCGATGATGTCGCTCGACTCCCAGATTGTGCAGATTAGATAAGCAGATATGAAGTCCAAGGGCATACCAGGAGCATTTCTGGATGCCCTTTTTTGCTTAAGTGAGGAGCAATAGAAATTTTATTTGCGATTTTGCTCAAGCTAATCTATGCATGTAAGGTATAGAGGGAACGATTTTTGCTCTGTAATACTGTGGTACTGATTGGGTTATATCATCGTCGAATGTTCAGTTCGGCTTGATTCACATTAAGAAGAAGGAAATTATGGATACGTTTATCCAACAAATCATTAATGGCTTAGTGCTGGGAAGCATGTACGCCTTGATCGCGCTGGGTTACACCATGGTGTATGGCGTTTTGAATCTGATTAACTTTGCCCATGGCGACATTCTGATGATAGGTGCGATGGTGGGTTTAACTATCCTCAACTTCGTGCAGAAGGTGGCTCCAGATCTGCCTGGCATCGTCCAGTTGATGATTGCTATTGGTGGTGCCATTCCAGTGTGCGTCATCGTCAGTTTGATTATTGAACGGGTTGCTTATCGGCCGCTGCGTAATGCGCCGCGTCTGGCGCCGCTGATTACGGCGATTGGCGTTTCCATTTTGCTGCAAACCTTTGCCATGATCATTTGGGGGCGTAGCCCATTACCGGTGCCGCAAGTTATGCCATCGGATCCGGTGCATATCATGGGCGCTTTGATTTCACCTACACAGATCATGTTGCTGGCTTTGGCAACAATGGCGATGGCAGCACTGGTGTGGCTGGTTGAACGCACCAAGATGGGGCGTGCGATGCGTGCAACTGCGGAAAACCCGCGTGTGGCTGGTTTGATGGGGGTTGATTCCAATAAAGTGATTGTGATGACCTTTGCCATTGGCGCTGCTTTGGCTGCCGTCGCTGGCGTAATGTGGGGGGCGAATTACTCTTCCGCTCAATTTGCAATGGGTTTTGTGCCCGGGTTGAAAGCCTTCTCTGCGGCGGTGCTAGGCGGTATCGGTAATATTTATGGTGCGATGCTAGGCGGTATTTTGCTTGGCTTGATCGAAAGTCTGGGAGCGGGTTATATCGGTGATCTCACCGGCAATTTCCTCGGTAGTAATTATCAAGACATTTTCGCTTTTATCGTGTTGATCATTGTGTTGACCTTGCGACCATCCGGCATCATGGGTGAGCGTGTGGCCGATCGGGCTTAATGCTGACAAATAAGCAGATGAAGAGAAACTGAGGAGAATATATGTCTAGTTATTTTGATGCAAAAAAGAATCCCGGCAAAACGTACAGTAGTTTGGCCATCTTGATGGTGTTATTCATTGCGTTCCCATTTATTGCCCAGAATTTCGGCAATTCCTGGGTGCGTATCATGGACTTCGCGCTGCTCTATATCATGCTGGCGCTAGGTTTGAATATTGTGGTGGGTTTTGCAGGTTTGTTGGATTTGGGTTACATCGCGTTTTATGCGATTGGCGCCTATATGACAGGTTTGTTGGCGTCGCCACAGTTTGCTTCGGTATTGGAATCTTTCGTCAATACTTATCCTGTTGTAGGTGATTTTTTGGTCAGAGTTTACGGCCCGGAAATTGTTCAGAATGGGATTCACTTATCGATATGGTTCATCGTCCCATTGGGAGCGGGTCTGGCAGCCTTGTTTGGTGTCATTCTGGGTGCGCCAACGTTGAAGTTGCGTGGCGATTATCTGGCAATTGTGACCTTGGGTTTTGGTGAAATCATCCGGATTTTCATGAACAACCTGAACGCACCAGTCAATATCACCAATGGCCCTCAAGGGATTAACTTGATCGACCCGATTCGTATTTTCGGTGTTTCTCTCGCTGGTGAACGCGGCTCCAATGCAACCGTCTATCTCGGTAATTGGGGAATGCCTTCGGTGAATGCCTATTACTTCTTGTTCTTAGTCCTGTGCATCGCGATTATTTTTATTACCGCACGTTTGCAGCATTCACGCTTGGGTCGTGCCTGGGTCGCCATCCGGGAAGATGAAATTGCCGCTAAAGCGATGGGTATCAATACACGTAACGTCAAACTGCTGGCGTTCGCGATGGGTGCTTCGTTCGCTGGTGTTGCTGGTGCGATGTTTGCGTCGTTCCAGGGTTTTGTTTCGCCAGAATCGTTCTCTTTAACCGAATCAATTGCCGTGCTTGCAATGGTAGTGTTGGGTGGTATTGGTCATATTCCTGGCGTGGTATTGGGCGCGATCTTGTTGTCCGCTTTACCGGAAGTATTGCGCCACACAGTGGAGCCGGTGCAGATGGCGTTATTCGGCAAAGTGTTTGTCGACGCCGAAGTATTGCGTCAATTGCTGTACGGTTTGGCGATGGTAGTGATTATGCTGATGCGTCCATCCGGCTTGTGGCCAGCACCTAAGCATGAGGACAGACCTGATCCCGATGTCGATAAACCGGCAAAATCCAGCGATGTTGTCGCGGCTTAAGGAGAGATGAAGATGAGTGAACAAATTATTCTTAGTATCTCCGGCGTTAACAAGCGTTTTGGCGGGTTGCAGGCGTTGTCTGAGGTGAATATCAAGATCTTGAAGGGGCAGATTTATGGTCTGATCGGTCCTAACGGTGCAGGTAAAACCACCTTCTTTAACGTGATCACTGGTTTATATCAACCGGATACAGGCTCGTTTGAATTGGCCGGTAAACCGTATTCCCCTTCAGCGCCGCATATGGTGGCGAAAGCCGGTATTGCCCGGACTTTCCAGAATATTCGTCTGTTTGGCGAAATGACGGCGCTCGAAAACGTCATGGTCGGTTGTCACGTACGTAGCCATCAAGGCGTGTTTGGTGCGGTTTTCCGGCATCCGGCTGCCCGTCGTGAAGAAGCTGGTATTCGTGAGCGCTCGATGGCTCTGCTGGATTTTGTTGGTATCAAACGTTTCGCTGACCGCACGGCGCGCCATTTGTCCTACGGCGATCAACGTCGCCTGGAAATTGCCCGAGCGTTAGCGACAGAGCCACAATTGCTGGCATTGGATGAGCCAGCAGCCGGTATGAATGCAACTGAAAAGCTGGCCTTGCGTGAATTATTGGTCAAAATTAAAAACGAAGGCAAAACCATCTTGTTGATTGAACATGACGTCAAATTGATGATGGGTCTATGCGATCGCATGACGGTGCTGGATTACGGCAAACCGATTGCGGAGGGTTTGCCTGCAGATATACAAAAAAATCCAGCCGTGATTGAAGCTTATTTGGGAGGTGGTCACTGATGGCTGCGAACGCACTTACTAATGTTCTAAAAATTGAAGGTCTTAAAGTCGCTTACGGTGGTATTCAAGCGGTTAAAGGAATTGATCTTGAAGTGAATGAAGGCGAGCTGGTTACCTTGATTGGTGCCAACGGCGCCGGTAAAACCACCACGCTTAAAGCAATTACTGGCACTTTGCCAAATTGTAAAGTGGATGGCCACATACATTATCTGGGCAAGGCGATTAAAGGCAGCCATTCGTTTGATCTGGTCAAGACTAAATTGGCCATGGTACCGGAAGGACGCGGTGTCTTTACGCGTATGAGCATCTATGAGAACTTATTGATGGGTGCCTATGTGCGTGATGACAAAGCTGGTATTGCGGCGGACGTCGACAAATGGTTCAGCGTTTTTCCACGTTTGAAAGAGCGCGCTGCACAGATGGCGGGAACGCTGTCCGGTGGTGAGCAGCAAATGTTGGCGATGGCACGTGCTTTGATGAGTCATCCGAAACTGTTGTTGCTCGATGAGCCTTCGATGGGGTTGTCACCTATTATGGTCGAAAAGATCTTTGAGGTTATCCGTACCGTGTCTGCGCAAGGCATCACTATCTTGCTGGTTGAGCAGAACGCTAAATTGGCACTGCAAGCCGCACATCGCGGTTATGTGATGGATTCCGGCTTAGTGACGATGAATGGCGATGCGAAGGCAATGCTGGATGATCCTAAGGTTAAGGCAGCATACCTGGGTGAGGGTTGATATAAGCAATTACTCTTCTTCGGAGGAGTAAATAAAAAAAGGAGCCTAGGCTCCTTTTTTTGTTGCAACTAATGCCAGCTATTTATAGCGCAGCCACTTGATCATTCGTCAATTTAGACTGACGCACCACGTGTTGATCGCTGATTTCTATTGGTAGTGCGGACGCTTCCGCAGGCACCACTGTTGCAGGTATTTGTGCAATTGGCTGAACAATTTGTGCCGGCTGTGGCTTCGGTGTCGTGGCGATTGGTGTCACACCACCATTAGCCGAGATATTTTTTCCCGTGGCAACCTGTTGCAAGCGTTTATATTCAGTCAGCACACGATAACCATAACCGTCATCTGTAGCAAAAGCTCCCGCACCAACATACCGTTTCAGGCCGGCTTCGATTGAGCCGCCCTGAACAACGTAGTCTTTCAAAATCTGCGAGCCGACTTTGATATTTGCCGTTGGATTCATGGCTGCTTGTACGCCACCAAATTTTGCAAATTTGTCATGGTGCACTTTGGACATTACTTGCATTAAGCCTTGGGCGCCGACTGGGCTTTCAGCAAATGGATTAAAGCCAGATTCAATCGCCATTACTGCCAGAATCAACAGCGGATCTAGCTTGGTTTCTTTTGCTGTTTTGTAAGCTGTGCTGACAAACATATGGCTTGCATCACCGGCAACGCGATATTTCTTGGAAATCCAATTGGTAACTTGTTGCTGAGCACTGTCGCTCGTTTTTGCGGGCGGTGTTATTGCAAAACTGAGCTTATTATTGACATCAGTAGCAGCATTGCCTGGCTTGGCCACAGCATTTTGGGCTACAGATGCAACAGTGGCAACTGTCGTTTGTGGATCATCAACTAATACAACTTGCGGGGTAATCGCAGCTTGTTTGTTGGATTGCGCATCCGCAAAAATAGGCAGTGCTTTTAATTGCGCAGTTAATTCCGGTTTAACTGCGAGGGTAGTGCCGCCGATAATCGTCAGCAGGATGGCTATCAGGGCAACCATGCCCACCATGCCAGCGCTACCATAATTGCCAAGTATTCCGCCTACGGTGCCTGGAATCGCTTTAACTGCATCTACGGACAAATTTGCTAATTGCTTTGTTATTTCTAGTGGCGTTCGGCTTTCGCCGACTTTGACCCTAACGGATCCCACCTTGATCGTACGTGAAAACATTGAACCTCCAGTATCGTTACGTTACACACGGCGGCTACTGATACAGGGCACGGAATATAGCAAAATCATGCCGCTTAGCTTGGTATGTAACGAAATCAATATCGTTTGGCGCTGACTGCGAATCTGCTTGCAGAGATAACAGTAAAAATTGCTGCAAGCCAGAAACACGCAAAACGTCGTGAAGTTTGCTGTAGTCTGATGGTAAAGATTGACCATCAGTAGCAAACAAGAATTTGGGGAAGAAGGCAGACGCCTTTTGAAAACACTCCTAAAATGTTGTGTGGGATCCCCATCCCGTGAATGTTGATTGCTGAGAAAAAATGGAAACGCAACTGTAAGTACAACTGCAAATTCAGACTTTAATTCCTCATAGCATCATCAAGAGTCGACGGGCATTGTATGGGCGTGATTATACGCAGTCAATACTATAGAACGTTGTTTCTATAACTTTTATGTCTAAATAATTTGTCATGTAAAAAATAAAATCCAATAAAATCAATCGCTTGCCGCAAAAGCTTAAATTTTAGCCTTCAAAAACTATAGTTATTAAGACAACATGAAATATACAGATTTACGCGACTTTATTGTCAAATTAGAACAATTAGGGGAGTTGAAGCAAATCTCCTTACCGGTATCGCCCGTGTTGGAAATGACGGAAATATGTGATCGCACGTTGCGCGCGGAAGGCCCGGCATTGCTATTTCAAAAACCTGTTGGTCATACCATACCGGTGTTGGGGAATTTGTTTGGCACTCCGCGTCGCGTCGCGCTGGGCATGGGGGCTGATGATGTCAGCGAATTACGCCGGATTGGTCATGTGCTCGCACGACTAAAAGAGCCGGAGCCACCGAAAGACTTTAAAGATTTGATGGGATTGGGCTCTTTAGTGAAGTCGCTATGGGATATGGCGCCAAAAGAGCATCGTTCAGCGCCATGCCAGGAAATTGTGTGGGAAGGGAATGACGTTGATCTCGCGAAATTGCCGATACAGCATTGCTGGCCCGGCGATATTGCTCCCTTAATTACCTGGGGTTTGGTTATCACAAAGGGACCACACAAAAAACGCCAGAATCTCGGTATTTATCGGCAACAAGTCTTATCGCGTAATAAAGTCATCATGCGTTGGCTGGCGCATCGTGGCGGCGCGCTCGATTTCCGCGAGCATGCGCTTGCCACTGGCGGCAAGCCTTATCCGGTTGCGGTTGCGTTGGGGGCAGATCCTGCAACTATATTAGGTGCGGTGACGCCGGTGCCGGATAATCTTTCTGAATACCAGTTTGCGGGTCTGTTACGCGGCAGTCGCACGGAATTAGTGAAAGCTATTGGCAGCGAATTACGTGTACCGGCTTCGGCAGAAATTGTGCTGGAAGGACATATTTATCCAGACGCAAATCACCCGTCCGGCTACGAAATGGCATTGGAAGGCCCGTACGGCGATCATACTGGCTATTACAACGAGCAAGATTACTTCCCCGTCTTTACGATAGACCGCATCACCATGCGCCGTGATCCGATTTATCACTCTACGTATACAGGCAAACCGCCAGATGAGCCGGCGGTGCTGGGTGTGGCGTTGAATGAAGTTTTCATTCCATTGCTGCAAAAGCAATTTTCGGAAATTCTCGATTTTTATTTGCCGCCAGAAGGTTGCAGCTATCGGATGGCGGTGGTGCAAATTAAAAAGGCCTATGCTGGTCACGCCAAGCGAGTCATGTTTGGCGTGTGGAGTTATTTGCGTCAATTCATGTATACCAAGTTCATCGTTGTAGTTGATGAGGATGTCAATATCCGCGATTGGAAAGAGGTCATTTGGGCCATCACGACACGGGTCGATCCGTTACGCGACACCACTTTGGTTGATAACACGCCAATTGATTATCTCGATTTTGCTTCCCCGGTAAGCGGTTTGGGCAGCAAGATGGGGATTGACGCAACCAATAAATGGCCAGGCGAAACAAGCAGGGAGTGGGGCACAACAATACAAATGACGCCTGAAATCAAAGCACGTGTCGATCAGATCTGGCAGGAATTGGGTTTGTAATTGAAATTATGCAAAACCGGTATTTGTACTGGTCAGTGACACCACTGATGCGGTACAATACCGACCGGCGGGCCCCTGCGCATTGTGGCACGGTGAATCTGGTCAGGTCGGGAACGAAGCAGCCACAGCTGTTCCCCACAAGTGCCGCAGACAAGGCTCGCCTCTTCTTATTTTCCCTTTCTTTTTCCGCAACGCATTTTCAAACGTGCCCGTATGCAAATTTTACGCATACAGGCGGTCTTAAATAATCGATCCAGTTTCATTAGTCATATTGTGCGTTCGCATGCCAAGCCAGTGTGCGAAATATTGCTCAACTATTTTGTGGTCTGCCGCATTCCCAATCAGCGCGACGTAAGCATCTGGGCATATCAGCATTAATTGTCTTTGCGCTAACTTGTAAGCATTGAGGAAGTGATTTTCTGCATCGACCAGATCGGGCTCTTCCTTACTGCGGCATTCTGCTGTCATTTGAAAAGTGTTTGTCCCTGGTAAAGGACACAGTCCCAATTGGCCACCTTCCGCTTTTGGTCAACGACGCCATGCGTCTCTGTCCAGATTGTCGATGTGCAGATCAGTGTGGCCCGTAACAGCGTGCTTGAAGAGGCGCTGGCAGACTGGAGTGACAAAGATCGTTCTGAGTTAGCGCGGCTGGTGCGAAAACTCGCAGACGAGGCAATGCAAATTAAATAGACGGCGATTTCGGCTGAGTCATCAATTGTTCAGCTACCGCGCTAGACGGAAGTCGTTACTGACGTTGGCGATGCTGCCAGTGTCGATCTGAAACTAAATCCTATCGTCGTCAAACCATGTTCACAGGTAGCAAATACACTGCCGCCGTGCATTTTTGCGACAGCCTTCACAATGGCTAAACCGAGCCCATAACCATGTAGTTCTCCATGATCATGACGCGCAATATCAACGCGATAGAAGCGATCGAACAAGCGTTGCAAATGCGCTTCAGAAATCGCTTCACCGGGGTTGCTGACAGCAATCTGGATGAGCGAATCGCTTGCAGTGATGCGGACCACAATCTGCGCATTTGCACTGGAATGTTGAATAGCATTCTGTAATAAATTACTCATTGCGCGACGGAACAAGGCGGTTTCAATCGGCGCTTCAACATCGAGATCGCCAATTAGACTGACGGTGATTGCACTGTCATCTAAGACGAACTCAAAAAACTCTATCGTTTTATTGACTTGATGTGCGACCGAGGTGCGGATTAATTCAGTCGCCGGTTCACCTTGATCAGCCCGCGCCAGAAACAACATATCGTTCACAATTGAACGCATGCGTTCCAGCTCTTCCAGATTCGATTCCAATACTTCTTGAAACTGCGCTGCGCCACGTTCACGCGATAAAGCAACTTGTGTGGTGCCGATCAGATTCGCAAGAGGTGTCCGCAGCTCATGGGCGACATCCGCATTGAATGCCTCCAGTTGTTGATAGGCACCTTCCATGCGTTCCAAAGCGCCATTGAACGCCGTGACCAGGGCCGATAATTCGTTCGGTAACGGTGTTATGTTCAAACGCTGTGAGAGCGCTCTGGGGCCGAGCGACAGTGCCTCGTTGGAAAGTTGCTTCAAGGGACGTAAGCCGGCTTTGGTGATCCAATAACCAAGCAGCATAACTAATAAAACGCCAAGCAAAGATAGTGCGACCAAAGCAATCACGAAGGCACGCATCGTATGAAAATAGGGTTCGGTATCAATCGCAACAATCAAGCGCACTGGCTGCCTGTCTTCAAACGCCGCTATGGTTTTTGTCATGGTCAGTAATGGATAGGCGCGATTGCGTAATTGAATCTCCCCTATGCCATTTCGGTCGCGATTGAGTTGATCAATTTCGGCCAGGCCGCGACCGTACTGAAAACGCGGATCATCACCGAGTATCCAAAAACGTTTAGTTCCATCAAGCGGCGTCAGAGCATCCAGTTTTGCTTGTACTTTAACCCATCGATCAACCGTGCCGACATGTTCCAGCATGTATTGGATATCTTGAAACAGCGTATGCAATTCTTCTTGCTGATGGCGCTCAAGTTCGCGGTGCACCACGTTATATAACAAGGCGCCGATCAGTGAAAATATGCACAGCGTGGCGACGGCGAACATTACAACCAGACGGGTCGTGATGGAACGTCCGAATGACATTTTCATAGTGATTGATCGCCTTGCACTTCTGAGCGCGGTTCCAGCACATAGCCCATGCCCCGTATCGTATGCAGCAACTTGACGTTGAACGGGCCATCTATTTTAGCGCGCAAACGCTTGATCGCCACTTCGACCACATTGGTATTGCTATCAAAATTCATGTCCCAGACCAGTTCAGCAATCGCCGTTTTCGACAAAATTTCTCCCTGGCGTTTGGCTAATACCAGCAATAAGGAAAACTCTTTCGCAGTGAGGTCTATGCGTGTAACTGGTGCCCCTGTACCGCCATTGCCGCGCGATGCTTTACGACTAAGCAGATCTATATGCAAATCACCGATGTGTAGTTGTGTCGGTTCCAGAGTGCGACCGCGGCGCGTGAGAGCTTGCAGGCGCGCCAATAATTCAAGAAAAGAGAAGGGTTTGATCAAGTAGTCGTCGGCCCCGTCATGCAAGCCTTTGACCCGATCTTCAACCCGATCACGTGCCGTCAACATAATAACCGGCGTATGTTTGACCGCACGTAAAGCGCGCAAAACAGAAAAGCCATCGATACCTGGCAACATGACGTCAAGCACAATCACGTCGTAATCGTGTTCTAACGCCAAATGCTGACCGTCGATGCCGTTATGTGCCAGATCGACCACGCAGCCTTGCTCGGACAAACCTTTGTAAAGGTAGTCTGCGGTCTTTAACTCATCTTCGACGATCAGGATTTTCATATTAACTTCTATTCTATTGCGGGCGGTGTTTGATGCATCTGGTTAGCCGCTGCTTTCCGTGCGCGTTTTGCTGCTTTGCGTTTTTCGTACCAAAAATGCGCTCTATCCAAATACAGATAGACCACTGGCGTGGTGAACAAGGTTAGCATCTGCGACAGTATCAAACCACCCACCATCGCATAACCGAGTGGCCGACGCAATTCCGAACCAGAACCGTGGCTCAACATCAACGGCAATCCACTCAACAGTGCACACATGGTCGTCATCATGATAGGGCGGAAGCGTAACAGGCAAGCCTGATAAATCGCCTCTTCCGGACTCATGCCTTTTTCACGTTCAGCCGTCAACGCAAAATCCACCATCATGATGCCATTTTTCTTGACGATACCGATCAATAAAATAATCCCGATCAGTGCAATCACGCTGAGATCATAACCGCCAGCCATCAAGATCAGCAATGCTCCTACACCGGCCGATGGCAAGGTCGATAAAATTGTCAGCGGATGAATATAACTTTCATACAGCAAGCCCAGCACGATATACACCGCGATCAACGCTGCAGCGATCAAATACGGTTGTGAAGAAAGTGAATCGCCGAATGCTTTGGCCGAACCCTGGAATGTGCCAGTTAAGGTATGCGGTACATTCATTGCCTCTTGCGCTTTTTGGATTGCTGTTACCGCCTCGCCAAGTGCAACGCCCGGCGCGAGGTTAAATGAGATTGTCACTGCAGGGAACTGGCTTTGATGGCTAATCGATAGGTAACCTGTTTTAGTTGTATCCACTTTCACAAAGCTCGACAGCGGGATTTGCTGACCGGTCAACGGTGAAGTGACGTACAACTTATCAAAAATCGCAGGATCTTTTTGTAGTTCCGGCGTCACTTCCAACACCACGTGATAACTATTCACCTGGGTGAAGTATTGCGCAACCTGACGCTGTCCAATGGCGTCGTATATGGTGGAATCAATTAGCGCTGGCGAAATGCCAAAGCTAGAAGCGCGGGCACGATCTATCGTCAGCGTAGCAGTTGCAGCAGCGTTCTGTTGATCCGAGGCGACATCGGTCAGTTGAGGCAGTTGCTTAAAGCGTGCCATTAATTTCGGCGCCCATACATCCAATTCATCTAACGAAGAATCGACGATGGTGTATTGATATTGTGTACGCGCCAGACGGCCGCCAACGTTAATATCTTGCCCGGCCTGTAAGAATAATTTGACACCCTGAATTTTTTCCAGCTGTGGCCGCAGTCGTGCAATGACTTCATCGGCGTTCGCTTTACGACCTTCATCTTTGGGCTTTAGGCCGATGAAAAAATTCGCTGTGTTATAGGTGTTTTGACCAGCGCTGACACCGAAGCTTGCTACCGCATTATCTTTGCGCACCACATCTGCAAGTTGAAGTACCCGCTGTTTCATTGAGTCAAATGAAGAGTCTTGGGCCGATTCGGCAAAGCCGAAAATGAAGCCTGTATCTTGCTGCGGGAAGAAGCCTTTCGGAATGATGGCAAACAACACGACTGTAATCGCCATGGTGGCAAAGAACGTGCAAAGTGTAATAAATTGATGGCGCAACACGACATGTAATCCGCGTTTATAGGCGTCCAGCATAGCCTGGAAACCGCGCTCAAACAATTGCGCAATTTTGCCGTGCTTTTCCTCGTTGTGATTCCGTAAAAAACGCGAACACAGCATTGGTGTCAAGGTTAACGACACGATGACCGATACAGCGATTGTGACGGTGACGGTGATCGCAAACTCCCGGAACAGTCGGCCAACAATGCCGCCCATTAGCAACAGTGGAATAAACACTGCAACCAGTGAAACCGAAATCGAGACAATCGTGAACGCAATTTCACCCGCGCCTTTGTAGGCGGCATCCATCGGCGACATACCTTCTTCGATGTAGCGATAAATGTTTTCCAACATGACGATCGCATCATCGACCACGAAACCAACTGCAATCGTCAGTGCCATCAACGACAAATTGTCGAGACTGAAGCCGACCAGATACATGACGGCAGCGGTACCCATTAATGCGAGCGGCACCGTCACACTTGGTATCAAGGTGGCAGGAATGTTACGCAAGAACATAAAAATCACTAATACGACCAAGGCGATGGTGAGCATCAGTGTGAATTCCACATCTTTGACAGATGCGCGGATAGTTTGCGTACGATCAATCAGGGTGTTGACGCGCACAGAAGAGGGGATCGCCGCTTGCAGTCGTGGCAATGCCGCTTTAATGGCATCCACGGTTTCAATTACGTTCGCACCAGGTTGTTTGGTGATCGCCAACACGATAGAGCGGCCATTGGTAATGGTACTGTCGGCCGGTGCTGCTTTACCTGCATATGCCCAACCTGCGGCTTTGACATTTTCTGGTGCATCAATAGCGACACCGATGTCGCGTACGCGGACAGGAGCGCCATTTTTGTACGCCAAAATCATGTCGTTCCATGGAGCAGCGTGCAGTAACTGATCGTTGGTGTAAACCGTAAAGCTTTGGTGATCACCGTCAACCGTGCCTTTCGGTTGATTGACAGTGGTATTGGCGATGACATTGCGAATGTCTTCCAGATTCATTCCGAATGCGGTCAACTTGGTGGGATCGACCTGGATCCGTACTGCCGGCTTTTGCGCGCCGCCGATAAAGACTAAACCGACACCTTCAATTTGTGAAATTTGCTGTGCCAGAATATTGTCAGCATAGTCATTGACCTGAATCAGCGGCAATGTCGTCGATTGCACTGCCAATACTAAAATCGGCGCATCGGCAGGATTGACTTTGCGGAAGGTCGGCGGGTTTGGCAGATTGGCTGGCAACTGCCCGCTGGAAGCATTAATCGCAGCTTGTACATCCAAAGCGGCCGCATCAATATTGCGATTTAAATCAAATTGCAAAGTGATTTGCGATGATCCCAGCGTACTGGTCGAGGTCATTTGCGACAGGCCGGCAATCAGTGAAAACTGGCGTTCCAATGGCTGCGCCACATTCGATGCCATCGTTTCAGGGCTTGCGCCCGGCAGACTGGCAGAAACTTGAATGGTAGGGAAATCAACTTGCGGTAAAGGTGCGACCGGTAACAGCGGCCAAACCGCGATACCGACCACCATAATGGCTATCGCCAGTAAGGTCGTACCAATAGGACGTTTAATAAAGGTTGCGGAAATACTCATTTAGCCGCTCCGCTTACAGCCTTGTTAGCAGTCGCTGTTTGATTGGCAGTTGTACTAACTACGGCGTCATCGGCGGTGAGTTTTGAATGGTCTACAGCATGTTCAGAGTTATCTGCATGCTCAACTATCGTTGCGCCTGGTTTCAATTTGTATTGACCGTCTAATACTACACGCTGACCAGCGCTCAATCCCTGATCGATGGCAGCAATACCATCTTGAATCTGAACGACATGGACGGCTTGGTCTTTGACCGTGTTATCCGCGTTAACGACATAGACATATGTGCCATCTTGTCCACGCTGGACGACTGCGGCAGGCACCGTCAGTGCTTGTGGCAAGTCGCTCAATTGCAGGCGCGCATTGACGTACTGTCCCGGCCACAGTACGTGCGTCGGGTTTTGGTATTTTGCTTTAAGTTGCACGGTGCCGTTGGTGGTGTCGATTTGATTGTTCAATAACACTAATTGGCCAGTCGCTAACGCAGCATTACTATCACGATCAAAAGCACCAACGCTCAGTGGTTGTGATGATGCATGCAGTGCTTTATTGATGTCTTGGAAATTATCTTCCGGGAGTGTGAACACGACGGCGATCGGATCGATTTGATTGATGACGACCAAACCATTGGCGTCGGCGGCATGCACGATATTGCCCGGATCAACCAGACGTGCACCGACGCG
Organism: Glaciimonas soli; assembly: GCF_009497155.1. Lineage (GTDB taxonomy): Bacteria > Pseudomonadota > Gammaproteobacteria > Burkholderiales > Burkholderiaceae_D > Glaciimonas > Glaciimonas soli. The sequence goes on along the minus strand of NZ_WINI01000007.1, from coordinate 666,343 downwards.
GCCACTAATTGGCGCAGTGATGTGGGTATAGTCCAACTGCACTTTGGCATATTGAATTTGCGCATCGTCGGTTTTAACGGCAGCATCCAATTGTGCTACCAGAGATTTTTGTGTATCTAATGTTTGTTGGGTCGCTGCGTCTTGTTGACGTAGTGAGATGTAGCGCTGCAAATCAATTTTGGCGTTCATCAACGAAGCCTGATCTTTGGCCTTTTGCGCTTCGGCTTGTGCCAGTTGCGCTTGTAAAGCGCGTGGATCAATTTGCGCTAGCAATTGTCCGGCTTTAACATCTTGACCTTCTACGAAGCCAACCTTGTCGAGTTGTCCATCAATGCGGGTTCTAACGGTGACGCTGGCATTGCTGGTGACTGTACCGACGCCAGTGAGGTAGCGCGGCACATCCTGTTGTTTGACTAAAACGCTGGTAATTTCTACCGGTGCATCCGGGGTTTTCGCCGGAGCGCTTGCAGTTTCATGTTTATAAACCCATACAGCAGCGCCGATCAATACGATGATGGCAGCGCTAATCAGTAGATTCGAGCGACGTGGGGGCAATGAGGTGGAATTATTGTTAGTCATAATGGAAATGTGTTTGCAGTTTTAGTGAGCAATTGCTGTCGTTTGGCTATTTTTACTATCGGCGCTAACTGTGGGTGTTTTATCCAGCTCAGCGGCATCCCAACCGCCGCCTATCGCTTTGACCAACGCCACACTAGCCACCAGTTGGCGGCCGCGTAATTGCACTGCAGTGCGTTGATTGCTTAATGAAAGCGCTTGCGCAGTAGCGACATTCAAATAGAGACTGGTGCCGGCGTTGTATTGCGCCAGCGCCAGTCGTTCAGATAATTGTGCTGCCGTGACCGCCTGATCTTGCACCGTAGTTTCCTGATCGAGAACATGCAACAACGCCAGGTTATCTTCTACATCCTGGAAACTGCTCAGCACGGTTTGTTTGTATTGCGCGACCGAAGCATCATAAGCAGCAATGGCTTGCGCACTTTGCGCGCGCCGCAGACCGCCATCGAAAATGGTTTGTGCCAGGGCAGGGCCGAGCGACCAGACGCGACTAGGTACGGCAAACCATTGCGCCAAACTGCCAGCATCAAAACCGCCGCTGACGTTTAGCATCAGCGATGGGAAAAACGCTGCTTTGGCAACGCCGACATTGGCATTGGCAAGTGCTACACGGCGTTCTGCAGCAGCGACATCGGGGCGACGCTCCAGCAGTTCAGAAGGCAAGCCGGTTGGGATGGCGGGTAAATGCGCGGCCAGTTGTAAAGTTGCGGTATCTGCCGATGCTTCTGCGGGTATGGAAAACGCTGCCGGTGTTTTACCTACCAGGATGGCAATCGCATGTTCCAATTGACGGCGTTGGGCATCCAGATCGATGGCTTGCGCTTCTGTCGATTTCAATTGCGTTTCTGCTTGCGCCACATCGGAACGCAGAGCGACACCTGCGTTGTATTGAGATTGCGTCAGTTTTAGCGAGCGGGTATAGGCAGTGATGGTGTCTGCGTAAAGTTGTTTTAGCTGGTCAGTAATCCGCAGTTGCAAATAATCTTGGGCCAGCGTGGTTTGAATGCTCAAGCGCGCTGCGGCTAAATCAGCTGCACTGGCTTGGCTACCTGCCTGGCCGGACTCAACGGCACGTCTGACGCCACCCCAGATATCGGGCTCCCAGCTTGCATTAGCCGCAATGTCGTAGTAATTGCCTAGCTTAATGCCGTTAGAATTAGTAAGTGCTCGTCCGGCCCCAGCGTTTACACCCAGTGTCGGCCACAAACCAGCGCGTGCTTCATTCGCTACCGCCTGTGCCTGGCGATACTGTGCTTCAGCCAGTTGAATGCTCTGGTTAGCCTGATTCGCTTGTTCAATCAAATTGTTGAGTGTGCTGTCGCCGTAAATTTCCCACCAACGGTGATCGGCATTAATCTGTTGTGGCGTCGCAGTTTTCCACGATTGGTTTTCCTTGAGGCCGGTTTCTTTAAATGCCGTTGGCATGTCCATTTTTGGTCGCGCATAGTCCGGCCCAACTGCGCAGCCCGCTAATAATGAAATTACTGAAACAGCGGCGGCGACAGCCGTCAGCCGAAGATTAAGCAAAGGGGGAGATTTGGAGGATGTCATGGACAATAGGAGAGTAAATTTTACCTCCATACTGTAGTCCTCCATCGGGGACGGCTTGCTGTCTTGAAACTGACAAATCTGTCAGATTCCCTGAACTCTTTTGACAACTGCAAACCTAAACTCCGGTAGTAATTTGGGTAGTGATTCAATAATCGGTTAACCTATTATGTAATCGGCATGAAATAACCGGCATGAAAAATCGTGCCACATCTAAGGAATAAGGTATGTCCTCGACGGATCATGATCACCAGCATTGCAATTCTGAATCAGCGCAAATCGGTATCCGGCGTGTGCGCCCATTTGACGCTATAGCGTTCGAGAACGCAGTCACCAATATGCTTGAGGCCAGCGGCTTGGAAATCGATCCGGCGCATACCGGAAAGACGGCACAACGGGTGCGTGAGTTGTGGCAAACGCGGTTGCTTGACGGTTATGAGGTTGATCCTGCAGAGGCGCTTGGCACCGGTTTTGAAGATACCCGTCGCGATATGGTGGTGATACGGAGTATGGCAGTACATGGGGTTTGCCCGCATCATTTGTTGCCGTTTCGTGGTGTGGCGCATGTGGCTTATTTACCTGGCGGGCGTTTGCATGGATTTGGCCGGATTGCCCGCATGATTGATGCAATCGGTCATCGTTACACTTATCAAGAGTGGATGACTAATGATATTGCTAATATTTTGATGACGCACGGAGAGGCACGTGGTGCGGCTTGTCTGATTGAGGCGGAGCAGTTGTGTCTATTGATGGGTGAGAATCGACGTGGAGATGAGCGGGTTGTCACTCAGTGTTACGTTGGTGAATTTGAGCATAATGCGCAGGCGCGGGTTGAGTTTTTGCATGCGATTGGGCGGTGATATTTTTATTGGATATATCTAGTTTTATTGCTATTCAGATAAGTGATCTTGATTGGAGCATCACTCCGTAGTGGCTACTGTGTCGGGGGTAGCCCGACAGCTGCTTACTTTTCTTGCTTCGCCAAGAAAAGTAAGCAAAAGAAGGGCAGGAGCACTGCTCCTGCCAAAGCCGTCACTCGTCTTTGACGAGTGATCCCCAAATTACGGCTAGCATTCGGGAGGAAAGACCAACTCGCCTGCGGCTCAAACATGTCTTCCTATAATTCCCGAATGACAGTCGTCACATTTGGCAACGTCCAATGCGAAATTCAAAATCAACGTCAAAAGCAACAGCTCTGGCGGTGCTGAAATACGTTATATGGCGACTGATGGAAAACAACTTTTCTAGGCCTAACTCTTTTGTCGTTGTATCCGTAGCCCACTCACTATTGTCGCCAACAACGCCACGCCTGCAGCCACCCATAGCGCGATATGCACTGCGCTGGCATCAATCGCCGCAGCACTATTTGCGGCATGACTAACGCCAGCAAATGCTAATAAAATCGCCACTAATGATGCTCCCATCGATTGGCCAAAAGTGCGGATAATTGCCAGCACGCCAGAAGCTGTGCCGCTGCGGTTGCGAGGTGCGCTGCTTAGCATTTCACGGTTGTTTGGGCTTTGGAAGAAGCCAAAGCCAATTCCGCAAATAAAAGCGCGCCACAAAATATCAGTGACCGAAGCATGATCGCCAAGACAGGCGAGAAGTGCCAAACCTATGGCGTATACGGCCAAACCGCTGGTCGACAATATTGCTGCCGGGTGGCGGTCGGCCATGCGCCCGGCAATCGGTGCAACGATGGCTATGGCAACCGGCCATGGCGTGAATAATGCAGCCGACATCAAAGGGCTGAAACCGTAAGCGCCTTGAAACAAGAATGGCAAAGCGATAAAGGCAATACCTTGCCCAGTGAAAGAGCATAACGAGGTGATGACTGACATCGAAAAACGTTTGGAATGAAAAATATCTAAGGGCAGCAAAGGCGCCGCGGCACGTTGCTGACGCCAGATGAAAAGCAGGGTGGCGATCAGCGCGATACCGACAAAAGCCCATTCTTTTTCCCTATTGTGCTGATCAGATATGCCGTCGATGGCAAAAATGATGGCAGCCATGGCTGTCGCCGACAACAGTGCCCCCATCACGTCGAATTTGCCGCCACGACCACGATCATGCGGCAAGGCCTTGCGCGCCAAAATCAAGGTAAAAATGCCAATTGGCACATTCACTGCAAACAGCCATGGCCAATCAGCCACAGCCAATATAGCGCCACCAATGGCCGGTCCGGCAGCAAGAGAAGACGCGACCACAGTAGCATTCACACCCAGCGCAGCCCCCAGCAATCGGGTTGGAAAGATAGTGCGATACAGCGCCGGCCCGATACACATTGCTGCGGCGGCACCCAAGCCTTGAAAGAAGCGGAAAATGTTCAGTGTCATCAGGTTAGGCGACAGTGCACAACCCAGCGATGTCACCGTAAACAGCGCAAAACCACCAATATACAAACGCCGGAAACCAATAATTTCGCCCAGAGATGCAAAAGCCACGATGGTCATCGCACCGGCCAGCATATAGGCATTGGCAATCCAGACTGCCGCCGAAGGATCAACTTGCAAATCGCGTGCAATCATCGGTAAGGCGACATTGACAATGGAGCCATCCAACACTGTCATGGAGGTACCCAAAACCATGACGATAATCGCCAAACGTCGTTGCGCGCCAGGAATGCCGTCGTCGCCTTCAAGGTCGCTGAAAAGATTGCTCATGCTGTTTTTTTTCGGGGGAAAATGGGAGGGGGGATTGCTACGATGTGCCATGATGATAAATTATTATCGCAACTTGTGCTGGGCGATCACTTATTGTGCTGATGTTATGTAAGTAGTGTTTACGATGGGTAGCGTATTTTTTTGCTCTTGCGAGCATTCGGTCAAAGAAAGATGTTATCGGCTGCAATGAAGGCGGGCATGATCTTTATAAAATACACTGCATGCCCCCTGCTCCTATTACGTCGGCGACTTTTCAACAGAATTACGCACTGCTGTGCGGTGTCATGTACCGTTCTTGATGTATAATTCGAATTTCCCGCATGTGCCGTTCGGCACCTATCTGCAATGACCAAATTTGTATTCGTTACTGGCGGTGTTGTCTCTTCCTTGGGTAAAGGAATTGCTGCCGCCTCCCTCGCTGCGATCCTTGAATCGCGCGGCCTGAAAGTCACCCTTCTTAAACTTGATCCGTATATTAACGTCGATCCCGGTACCATGAGCCCGCTGCAACATGGCGAAGTGTTCGTGACCGATGATGGCGCTGAAACTGATCTTGATCTCGGCCACTATGAGCGTTTTATTTCGACGCGCATGAAAAAAGCCAATAACTTTACCACTGGGCAAGTTTACGAATCTGTGATTCGTAAAGAGCGCCGTGGTGAATATCTTGGCAAGACCGTGCAAGTTATTCCACACATTACCAACGAAATTCAAGAGTACATCTATCGCGGCGCCGAAGGTTACGACGTCGCGCTGGTAGAAATTGGTGGCACGGTTGGTGATATCGAATCGTTACCATTTCTGGAAGCTGCGCGCCAATTAAGTTTGCGTGCCGGCCGTAACGCGGCTGCTTTTGTACATCTGACATTGGTTCCGTATCTGGTTGCTGCTGGCGAGTTAAAAACCAAACCTACACAGCACAGTGTACAAAAATTACGCGAAATCGGTATCTTGCCTGACGCTTTATTATGCCGTGCTGATCGCCCGATTCCAGAAGATGAACGCGCAAAAATTTCGTTGTTCTCTAATATACAAAGCGACGCCGTAATTTCGGTGTGGGATGCAGATACCATCTATAAAATCCCGCAAATGTTGCACGATCAAGGCTTGGACAAGATTATTTGCGAAAAATTGGCCATATCACCTAAGCCAGCTGACTTGAGCATGTGGACCAAGTTAGTACATGCTTTGGAAAATCCTAAGCATGAAGTCACTATCGGTATGGTGGGTAAATATGTTGATCTTACTGAATCTTATAAATCGTTGACTGAAGCCTTGCGTCATGCAGGCATTCATACCGATTGTCGTGTCAATATCGAATATCTGGACTCAGAAGAAATTGAAATCAACGGCACAGCTGAATTGGCTAAATACGATGCGATTCTGGTACCAGGCGGTTTTGGTAAACGTGGCGTTGAAGGCAAGATTATGGCTGCCCAATATGCGCGTGAAAGCAAAACGCCTTATCTGGGCATTTGCTTAGGTATGCAAGTAGCATTGCTGGAATATGCACGTAATAAAGCCGGCTTGACGCATGCCAATTCAACCGAGTTTGACGAGCAAACCGAACAGCCAGTCGTTGCTTTGATCACCGAATGGGAAAACCACGACGGCAAGGTGCAAACGCGTGATACCAATTCTGACTTGGGTGGCACCATGCGCCTTGGTGCGCAGACTTGCGCTATTAAACCGGCAACCCTGGCATCGGAAATTTATGGCGCGACAGTGACCGAACGTCACCGTCATCGTTATGAAGCGAATAACCATTATCTGGATCGTATCGAAGCTGCTGGTTTAGTGGTGTCGGCGCGGACTCCGACCGAAGATTTGTGCGAAATTATGGAATTGCCACGTACTGGCGTTAATGCACATCCTTGGTACGTTGGCGTGCAATACCATCCAGAATTTAAATCAACGCCACGCGATGGTCATCCGTTGTTTATTTCGTTTATCAAAGCAGCGCTAGCGCATCAGCAAGCGACTGTTAAAAAAGCAGCATAAGAGGAGCACAACCATGAAACTTTGCGGCTTTGATATCGGTTTAGAACATCCATTTTTCTTGATCGCCGGTCCTTGCGTGATTGAATCACGCCAAATGGCATTGGACACCGCTGGTCAATTGAAGGAAATTACCAGCGCTTTGGGTATTAACTTCATTTATAAGTCGTCTTTTGATAAAGCCAACCGCTCATCCGGTAGCTCTTTCCGTGGCTTAGGCATGGAAATGGGGTTGGATATTCTGGCTGACGTCAAAAAAACCATCGGTGTACCGGTGTTGACCGATATTCATGAAATCGATGAAATTGCACCGGTTTCCAGTGTGGTTGATGTGCTGCAGACGCCTGCGTTTCTTTGTCGTCAAACGGATTTCATTAACGCTTGCGCGCAATCCGGCCGTCCGGTCAACATCAAAAAAGGGCAGTTTTTAGCCCCGCATGATATGACTAACGTGATTGCTAAAGCGCGTGCTGCAGCGAAGGCTGCAGGTCTGCCAGAAGATAACTTTATGGCATGTGAGCGTGGTGCTTCGTTTGGTTATAACAATTTGGTTTCCGACATGCGATCACTCGCCATCATGCGCGAAACCGGTTGCCCGGTAGTGTTCGACGCCACACATTCAGTGCAATTGCCAGGTGGTCAAGGTAGCACTTCTGGCGGTCAGCGTGAATTCGTTCCGGTGTTGGCACGTGCGGCAATTGCAGTAGGGATTGCTGGTGTGTTTATGGAAACACATCCAAATCCGGCTGAAGCGATGTCTGATGGCCCTAATGCGGTGCCGTTGGGACGGATGAAGGAATTGTTGTCGACTATGATAGATTTGGATCGCGTGGTCAAAAAGAACGGATTTTTGGAAAGTAATTTCAAGTAATAGCCATATGCCAGCCATCATTTTGCAATGATGGCTTTGCTGTTTTATTCGCGTACATTATTGCTGCAATGAGATTGTTTTCTCTTTGTCCCGCATGCGGGATAGAGTGTGATCATAAATTTTAGTTTGGTTTTATTCGTCATCACTACGGAGATAGAAATAAATGAGTGCAATTGTTGACATCATAGGACGTGAAATTATCGATTCACGCGGCAATCCAACAGTAGAGTGCGATGTGTTGCTTGAATCTGGCGTCATGGGACGTGCATCGGTACCATCAGGCGCATCGACCGGTTCTCGCGAAGCGATTGAACTACGTGACGGTGATAAAAAACGTTACGGCGGCAAAGGCGTATTGACCGCTTGCGAATATATCAATACAGAAATCTCCGAAGCCATTATGGGCCTGGATGCGAACGAACAAGCATTTCTGGATCGCACATTGATCGATCTTGATGGCACAGAAAACAAAAGCCGTTTAGGCGCGAATGCAATGCTGGCAGTATCGATGGCAGTTGCCAAAGCTGCTGCAGAAGAAGCTGGCTTGCCGTTGTATCGTTATTTCGGCGGTAGCGGCGCAATGCAAATGCCAGTACCAATGATGAACGTCATCAACGGTGGTGAGCATGCTGACAACAACCTGGATATCCAGGAATTCATGATCATCCCGGTTGGCGCTCCTAGCTTTCGCGAAGCGTTGCGTTACGGCGCTGAAGTGTTCCACGCGCTGAAGAAAATTTTACACGACAAAGGTTTGGCAACGTCGGTTGGAGATGAAGGCGGTTTTGCCCCATCACTCTCCAGCCACGAAGAAGCGTTGAAACTGATCATTCAAGCGATTGAAGCGGCTGGCTATGAGCCAGGTACGCAAATCGCATTGGGCTTGGATTGCGCAGCGAGCGAGTTCTACAAAGACGGCAACTACGTTCTGGCGGGTGAGAACATGACCTTAACCGGTGCGCAATTCACTGGTTTGTTGGCATCATGGTGCGACAAATATCCTATCATCAGCATCGAAGACGGTATGGCTGAAAACGATTGGGATGGTTGGAAGTTATTGACTGAAACATTGTCGAAAAAAATCCAATTGGTCGGTGACGATTTGTTCGTGACCAACACCAAAATTTTGAAAGAGGGCATTCAAAAGAACATCGCCAATTCGATTCTGATCAAGATTAATCAGATCGGTACTTTGACTGAAACTTTTGCCGCAATTGAAATGGCTAAGCGCGCTGGTTACACTGCAGTGATTTCACATCGTTCGGGTGAAACAGAAGATTCGACCATCGCTGATATCGCTGTTGGTATGAATGCGCTGCAGATCAAAACGGGTTCGTTGTCGCGTTCGGATCGTATGGCTAAGTACAATCAGTTGCTGCGTATCGAAGAAGATTTAGGCGATATCGCCAGCTATCCTGGTCGTGCCGCTTTTTATAATCTGAAGTAATCAAGCTTGTACGCAAAATAAGTAATATGTAAGAATCCGGTCAGTGATTATTTTTTAATCGTTGGCCGGATTTTTTGTATCATGGCTTGTAAGTAATGCGAAATAATAGCTTTGAAAAATTGCTACCATCCTTCCCGCGTTTGCGGGAAGGATGGTAGCAATTTCAGAATAATACGTAAATCTTACTTAAAATAGACTTTTTTCGAAATCGTTGGCTCAGTTTGTTGAGAGTCGGTTCCGAAAGATGTTTAATCTCAAACCACTATCTGGATAGTTAATGCGCCTCATCGCTATTTGTCTTGCTGCCCTGCTGATCTTGATTCAATACCCACTGTGGCTGGGCAAGGGCGGCTGGCTCAAAGTAGCGGACATGACACAACAAGTGCATGCCGCACATGAAAAAAATGACGAACTTGCCCTGCGCAATGCCAAGCTTAACTCCGAAGTACAAGACTTAAAAAACGGTACTGGTGCGATTGAAGAACGCGCTCGCTCTGAGCTGGGAATGATCAAAAAAGACGAAATTTTTGTGCAGTTACTCGATCCAAATAATGTGGAAACAGTATCGGCAGCCGACAAGCAAGAAGCGCAGCAATTATTGGATAAAGTGGACGCTGCGGTAGCGCCGAAACCGGTCGCAAAGCAGGATGGCAAGGTGGCGAATAAAGCTGGCGTGAAAAATGTGACTAAACCAATTCAGGCCTCAGAAATTATGGTGAAAGATTAACGAAGTACCTAATCGTAGAATGGGTGGAGTGCAGCGACACCCATCCTACTAGTGTGTTTAGTGTTTCACATCGCCCGGCGCGATCAAGGTTTCCACAGGTTCATCGCTAGCAAACAATTGTGCGCAATCGACTTTGTCGAATTCATAATGTTGTCCGCAAAAATCGCAATTAACCGCCAGTTTTTCTACATCGACCAATGCGTCATTAATCTCATGTTGCCCCAACATCTTAAGCATATTGCCCACTTTTTCACGCGTGCAGTTGCAGACAAAAGTAGGGTGCTGTGGTTCGAAAACGCGTATTGATTCCTCCCAAAACAGACGGCGCATCAACGTCTGAATATCCGTGACTAACATTTCTTCATTGCGCAAAGTTGCGCCCAGCATGGTGACGCGATGCCAGTTTTCCAATGCATCATCTACGGGCGCTTCGGTGCCGCCATGATTGGGTAGTTTTTGCAACAGCAGGCCGCGTGATACTTGATCATTGGCCGCAAGCCATAGCTTGGTGTCGAGTTGTTCTGAGCGCAGCATGTAATTTTCGATCACGGTCGCTACACTGTCGCCGTCAAGCGGAACGATGCCTTGATAGGCTTGTTGTCCCGGCATTTTATCGCTAGGGTCCAGCGTGATGACAAACCGGCCATGGCCATTCACATTAACTAATTGCGTTAACGTCGCATCATCTGCGATCACTGCATCTGGAGCAAGCTTTGCGGTCGCGCGCATTTGCAATTTATCATCGCATTCAACTACTAACAGTCGCACCGGGCCATCGCCGTGAATTTGCATCACGATGACACCGTTGAATTTTAAGTTCGCAGTGAGCAAAGCCGATGCTGCCAGCATTTCACCTAGAAATGTGATGACAGCTTTGGGATAGCTACGTCGTGCCAGCACGTGCTGCCATGTGTTGGAGAGCTCGACCAACTCACCCCGTACGGCAGCGTTTTCCACCATGAATCGTTGCAGGTTGTCGTGAGTTACATCTGGGTTTATTTCTTTGATAGTCATTTTGAAGGTAGCTGTTAAGCTATTTTTTTGAGTTGTGTTTTATACGTTTGCGCAGCTTCAACATAATGTTGGCTGTTACGTGCTAGCCCGGCAATTTCTTGCTCGGTTAGCATGCGCGCTACTTTTGCGGGTGAGCCGATGATCAATGCGTTATCGGGAAATTCCTTACCTTCAGTAACCAAGGCGCCGGCACCGACCAAACTATTCTTACCAATTTTGGCACCGTTTAGTACTACGGCCTGAATCCCAATCAATGCACCATCGCCGATAGTGCAGCCATGTAATGTGACTTGATGGCCGATGGTGACATTCTCGCCTATCGTCAGTGGAAAACCCATGTCGGTATGCAGCACGCTGTTTTCTTGTACATTGCTGTTGTGACCAACCGTGATTAATTCGTTATCACCGCGTATGGTGGCACCAAACCAGACGCTGGCATTTGTACCGATGTTGACTTTGCCGATGATGCTTGCCGTATCGGCAATATAGGCTGTGGCGGCGATGTCAGGGGCGTGTTCACCTAATTGGTAGATACTCATTATGGGTAAATCTCCGTAGAATGCGTACTTTTGATTAATTGGCTATTTTACCGCTGCTAGCATGAAGAGTATGTCTGATCCTATTTTCTTTGCCACACAAGATAACGCGGTTACTGAACTGCATGAGTTACGCGCTGCAGCTTTGCAAAATCTGCTTATCGCTGATCCGAGCGACAAAGTTACTGGCGTTGCGCGATTAGCAGCTGATGCCAAAGCTGGTGCGTTGTCTTTAATGGTCGGTGCGTCACTGATGGATGCTGTTGAAGTGTCCCTGATTCCAGGACGCCCCTTGCTACCGGAGTTAGTTGCTCCACGATTGTTGAAACGTCGTTCGATGCGCACCGATGAAGGTCGGGCTGCATTGATTCATGCGCTTGCGCATATCGAATTTAATGCGATTAACCTGGCCTTGGATGCCATCTGTCGCTTTGCGGACATGCCGCCGGAATATTACACTGACTGGTTGAAAGTGGCTGCTGAAGAGGCCTATCACTTCAGCATGCTGGTGCAGCATTTGCAGACTTTAGGCCACGCTTATGGTGACTTTCAGGCACATGGCAGCATGTGGGAAATGGCCGAGAAAACGCAGCAAGATGTTTTAGCGCGCATGGCTTTGGTGCCACGTTTGTTGGAGGCGCGCGGCTTGGATGCCACGCCATCCACCAGAGCAAAATTAGCACAAGCCGGTGATATGCCTGCGGCAGCGATACTCGATATTATTTTGCGTGATGAAGTAGGACATGTCGCTATTGGTAACCATTGGTATGGTTGGCTATGCGCCGCGCGTGGATTAGAGCCGGTTGCGACATTTGCCGCTTTGCTGGTGCAGTATGAAGCCCCGAAATTGCGCGGCCCCTTCAATTTGCCTGCGCGTCGTGAGGCTGGGTTTTCAGAAGATGAATTAACCGCGTTGCAACAAACAGCAGAGCAAATAGCATAGAAAACAGCGCAACAAGCGACCGACATAGTCTCTTAGTCGTACCAGCGCCGCTTGCCACCTTTGCGTGGCGCAATGACATCCATGTCGGTGATTTTTGTGCCGGCGATTCTATCGTGTAAAAACTGGCGGTGTGGATCCAGATAAATCGTCAGCGACCACAGTACGAAATTGGCGATGGGAATCCATATAAGCATCCAGGTATGTGCGCCCAACGCCCATGCCAATGCGAGACCCGGCAAGAACCAGCTCCAGGCTAACAAAGTACGCAACAATGCCTTTGGCATTTTGAGTGCGCTGCCATCTTTGTTCTTCAGTTGTAATCGCCAAGTCTTCATTGCTAAAGTCTGGCCGCCGTGACTCCAGCACCATACAAAATAGACTGTCACGACCAAAAATAACCACGCCTGCTGACCATGACGCAGATAAAGTGCGTTGCGCTGTTGTAGCAAAGTGGAAAAAATCAGGGCAGAAACAAAGACGATGCCAAACAACAGCATGGACTCATACATCATGCTGCCGAAGCGGCGTTTTAATGAGGGTGTTGCTTCTGTCGCAGAGGTCGGAGCGGGAAATTTCAAAGGAAGTGACTTCACAATTAAAATGTTGAGGGCTGACTAATGTGGAATGATTATTTCCGTGCCGAGATTCTACGCGCAGTCTGAAGTAATCCCTCAAATACCGATCAAGGGTGCTTCAAACCTTCGTCGGGCGACAATATAGGGTCAGGCGGCGACAAGTTAATCGGGTTTGCAGGCATGCTCTTTTCTATAATCGGCGCTGGCGCTGTAACACGTTTGGTGGCTTCTTGCGGGGGCGCTTGCGCCGCCAGTTTTTGTTTTGCCTCATCAGAGAGTTGCTGATATTGCACCCAACGCTCGGCTCTTTGCTCTGTATCGAGCTGGCTGTTGCGGGCGTAATTTTCCCGAACAATTTGTCTTTCTTTTGGGCTCAAATCTACCCAGTCATGCATGCGTTCCCGCACGCGCGCTTGTTCTGCAGGCTTCATCGCAGCATAGTGTTGACTGATTTCCAGCCACTTGTTTCTGGTCGCCGGTTTTAACTTGCTCCAATTGGGAGCGAGTGGCGCCAGGATTTTTTGTTGGATAGGCGTTAATTTTGCCCAGTCAGATGTTGCTTCGACTAAAGGGCGATCTTCAGTAGCTTGCGTTGCTGCCGTTTTTTTTGCCGTGTCGATGGCTGGACTAGTGCCACTATTGTTACTGCTAACAATGTTGTGTTTGACGGGGGCAGGAGTAAAAAAGGAAGAGACAAATACGCCTAACACGGATAGCAGCGCGGCCAAAAAAAACAGGATGGCAAACAGTTGCCCTATTTTTCTTAGACGCGAAACTGGCGCTGCATTGCCAGTAGCACTGGAAGTACTGATGGTTGATGCAATCCGTTCCGATTCAGGAGTATTTTTTATTGCCATGCTTCTTTCTTATTTGCTATTTTCAGTGTTTGGAGCAAGACTCGGAGCAACGTTTTGCGACAGATATGCATCAAAGCCGCTATCCAAATAAGCTACAGGTGGCACTTCATCAGCCAGCACTGCGGCATCAATCGATGCCAACTCTTTAATGTGGTGTTGCTGTTCGTATTGATACAAGCCAGAGAACATGACGATGCCAGCCAAAATAGGAGCGGCTACCCCCAGACGTGTAAGCCAGGCCCACGGCTGTTGGAAGAAATGGCTGCTTTGACCCAGACTTTGCCCATGACCCGCTAATACGTTTTGATGCGCAAATACGCGTGCAGGCGCATCCGCCTTCTTTTTGCTTAGCGCGAGTTGACGTGCCGCAGCAAGTTTGCTGGCGGTTTCTGGTGAAATGCTATCAATTTGCTCATTCAGTGCGTGTCGCACTTTATAAGCGAAATTAATATCCGCTTGGGTTTCAGAGTGGTTCATAAGGTAATTCCTTTTGCCTTTAGCGCATGTGCCAAGGTGTGAGTTGCTCGAGAGCAATGCGTTTTCACGCTCCCCTCGGAGCATCCCATTGCACTGGCCGTTTCGGCGACATCCATGTCCTCCCAATAACGCATCAGGAACGCTTCTCGTTGACGTGCCGGCAGTTTTTGTACTTCTTCGTCGATTATATTAAGAACCTGCTCTCGTTCCAACTTAGTCGCACTCGATTCGGTGGCTTGTGAGCCTTCTTCGGACTCGTAAGTTTCCAAAACGTCATAATCTTCATCGCTGGCTTTGTCATGCCCCAGGCTGGAAAACAGGCTAACCCAGGTATTACGGACTTTTTCTCGCCGAAAATAATCAAGAATCGTGTTTTGTAGTATCCGCTGAAATAGCATTGGCAGTTCAGCAGCGGGCTTATCGCCATATTTTTCAGCTAGTTTAATCATCGCATCCTGAACGATATCAAGTGCGGCTTCGTCCTTGCGGACTGCGTAAATCGCTTGCTTAAAGGCGCGACGTTCTACGTCTTCAAGAAAATCTGAAAGTTCTTTATTAGTGGCCATGCGATGTGGCGAGCTGTGTCATAGGTCGCCATCTGTAAAGGTGTTGCAATGTGGCGTTAATGTAATTTTTTTTGCCACAACTGTTTGTGGCAGCCCGAATCCTAGCAAAAAAGGCTTAACTCGTGGGGTATTTTGTCGGTAATCCAGGCTTGTTTTTGTATCTATCTGGAAAATCAAACAAGTATTTAATTGCATTTTAGGTAATTGATAAGCGTTTTTAGTGAATTACGCTTGACCTAAATGGTGTGGCATATTATGGTGGCAATCCACCTCAGCATCCTGGGTTGTACCTATGGTCTTCTCATTCGCAGCACATCATGCAGCATGATGATGAAGACGCGCTTCATTTTTGAAAGCTGTTTGTTCTAACCCGCGCCACAAGCGCGAGAATGCAGTAACGGTTTTTTGATGGTAACTGGCTGAACGAGTCGCGTTAAGCGGCATTTTGAATCGCATCTACGGCTGCGCAACGGAATGACGTGACCGCACAAAGAAGGAATGCCTCTCCTATCAATTTATACGCCAACACTGCTTTCGTCAGGAAAGAGCATCCGATCAATTTCCAATGGACCTTGAAAGGACGTAGTGCATTATGAGCAATACAACGAGTAACAATACTAAGCAAGATAGTAATTTACCTATCACCGGCGCGGAAATTTTAGTCCGTTGTCTGGCAGAAGAGGGCGTTGAACACGTTTTCGGTTATCCCGGCGGTTCGGTGCTTTACATCTACGATGCTATCTTCCAGCAAGATAAATTCCAACACATACTGGTGCGTCACGAGCAAGCTGCGATTCATGCGGCCGATGCCTATTCGCGCAGCTCCAAGAAAGTTGGTGTCGCGATTGTGACTTCTGGGCCGGGTGTCACTAATGCAGTGACTGGCTTGGCGACTGCCTATATGGATTCGATCCCTATGATCGTGATTTCCGGGCAAGTGCCATCGTACGCAATTGGTGAAGATGCCTTCCAGGAATGCGATACCGTCGGTATCACACGTCCGTGTGTGAAGCATAATTTCCTCGTCAAAGATGTGAAGGATTTGGCAGAAACTGTCAAAAAAGCCTTTTTCATCGCCACCACTGGTCGTCCGGGGCCTGTGTTGATTGATATTCCTAAAGATATTTCCATGCATCGCCACACGTACTCGTACCCGAAAGAGGTCGAGATGCGTTCATACAAGCCGGTCGATAAAGGTCATTCAGGACAAATTCGTAAAGCTTTGCAGCTACTGCTCTCTGCCGAACGCCCGATGATTTACACCGGCGGCGGTGTGATTTTGGCGAATGCATCGCCTGAACTAAATCAGCTGGTTGATCGTCTTGGCTATCCTTGCACCAACACCCTGATGGGTTTGGGCGGCTATAAAGCATCTAGCGAACAATTCGTTGGTATGCCCGGCATGCACGGTACTTATGAAGCCAACATGGCGATGCAGCATTGCGACGTGTTGATTGCAATCGGTGCGCGATTTGATGATCGCGTGATCGGCAATCCTAAACATTTCGCCTCCGCTTCGCGCAAAATCATTCACATTGATATCGATCCATCGTCGATTTCCAAGCGCGTCAAAGTTGATATTCCTATCGTCGGCAACGTTAAAGATGTGTTGATCGAATTGCTGTCGCAATTGGATACGGCCGAAACGAAGCCGAATGCAGCCGCATTGTCAGATTGGTGGAAGCAAATCAATCAATGGCGCGGCCGTGAATGTCTGAAGTATACAAATTCGTCAGAAGTGATCAAGCCGCAATCGGTGGTGCAAAAAGTATGGGATATCACTGGTGGTGATGCCTTCATTACTTCCGATGTTGGGCAACATCAAATGTGGGCGGCGCAATACTACAATTTTGATAAACCACGCCGTTGGATTAATTCCGGCGGCCTTGGCACCATGGGCGTTGGCTTGCCGTATGCGATGGGTGTGCAGATGGCCAACCCCGGCGCGACAGTTGCTTGTATTACTGGCGAAGCATCGATACAAATGTGTATCCAGGAACTGGCTACCTGCAAGCAATATCATCTGACGCCAAAAATCATTTTGTTGAATAACCGCTTCCTCGGTATGGTCCGTCAGTGGCAACAGATTGATTACGGTTCGCGCTATTCTGAATCGTATATGGATTCTCTGCCAGACTTTACCAAGCTGGTGGAATCCTACGGCCATGTCGGCATGAAAATTGAAAACCCTGCTGATATCGACGGGGCATTGAAAGAAGCGTTTGACATGAAAGATCGCCTGGTCTTTATGAACTTCATTACCGATCAAACCGAAAACGTTTGGCCTATGGTCAAGTCGGGTAAAGGTTTGTCTGAAATGTTATTAGGTTCGGAGGATCTGTAATGCAGCATATTATTTCTGTTTTGTTGGAAAACGAAGCCGGTGCGTTATCACGCGTGGTCGGACTGTTTTCGGCGCGTGGTTACAATATTGAGACATTAACAGTCGCACCGACTGAAGATGGGACCTTGTCACGAATGACCATCGTGACCAGAGGTTCGGATGAAGTGATCGAACAGATCACCAAACATTTGAATCGCTTGATTGAAGTCGTCAAAGTGGTCGACCTGACCGAAGGCGCACATATCGAACGCGAACTGATGTTGATTAAAGTACGCGCCGTTGGCAAAGAACGTGAAGAAATGAAGCGCACCGCAGACATTTTCCGTGGTCGCATCATTGACGTCACTGACAAAACCTACACCATCGAATTGACCGGCAATAAGAGTAAGCTGGATGCCTTTATTGAGTCGATAGATCGCGTTTCTATTTTGGAAACGGTACGTACCGGTGGTTCTGGTATCGGGCGCGGCGAACGCATCTTAAAAGCTTAAGAACTGAAGCAACGAATCGAATTTGAAACTGAAGCAACGAATTTAAACAAATTAATTAAATATATAGGATTAAAAATGAAAGTTTTCTACGACAAAGACGCTGACCTCTCCTTAATCAAAGGTAAAAACGTTGCCATCATCGGCTACGGTTCACAAGGTCATGCACATGCGCAAAATCTGAATGATTCAGGCGTTAAAGTTACC
This sequence comes from Glaciimonas soli, assembly GCF_009497155.1. GTDB lineage: Bacteria > Pseudomonadota > Gammaproteobacteria > Burkholderiales > Burkholderiaceae_D > Glaciimonas > Glaciimonas soli. Next base: position 648,506 of record NZ_WINI01000007.1, on the reverse strand, counting down.
GTTGGCCTGCGTAAGGGCGGCGCTTCATGGGATAAGGTTGCAAAAGCTGGTTTGAATGTTGCAGAAGTTAACGATGCTGTTAAAGCTGCTGACGTCATCATGGTTTTGCTGCCAGATGAAAACATCGCCCAAGTATATGCGGAAAATATTGCGCCACACGCTAAACAAGGTGCTGTATTGGCATTTGCCCACGGATTCAACGTGCATTATGGTCAAGTAACTCCACGTGCCGATTTGGACGTCATCATGGTCGCACCAAAAGCGCCTGGTCATACCGTCCGCGCAACATACACTCAAGGTGGCGGTGTTCCTCACCTGATCGCCGTGTATCAAGATAAATCCGGTATCGCACGTGATATCGCTCTGTCATATGCAACAGCAAACGGCGGTGGCCGTGCTGGTATCATCGAAACTAACTTCCGCGAAGAAACTGAAACCGATTTGTTCGGTGAGCAGGCAGTATTGTGCGGCGGTGCGGTTGAGTTGATCAAAGCGGGTTTCGAGACATTGGTAGAAGCTGGTTATGCACCGGAAATGGCTTACTTCGAATGCTTGCACGAATTGAAATTGATCGTTGATTTGATCTATGAAGGCGGTATCGCCAACATGAACTACTCGATCTCTAACAATGCTGAGTACGGTGAATACGTTACTGGTCCACGTATCGTCACAGAAGACACTAAAAACGCTATGCGCGCAGTGTTGAAAGACATTCAGACCGGTGAATATGCGAAGAGCTTCATCCTGGAAAACAAAGCTGGCGCGCCAACGTTGATTTCACGTCGTCGTTTGAATGCAGAGCACCAGATCGAGCAAGTTGGTGGTCAGTTGCGTGCGATGATGCCTTGGATTGCAAAAAACAAAATGGTCGATCAATCGAAGAACTAAGATGTTTCGACTGACGGGCATCATGCTGTAGTCGCACGTAGGCGATTACAGCGCTCAACCGAAAAGCTGCGCGCAGGCGCAGCTTTTTTTTCGGTTTCGCGTGCCTTGGATTGCAAAAAACAAGATGGTCGATCGATCGAAGAACTAAGTGCTTCAAGAGTAAATAAAAAAGGGACGCAAATGCGTCCCTTTTTGCTATAAAGTCGTGGTCACCGCAGTAAATCCATTTGTGAAAGAATAATGGCTACTACATCGAGAAAAATGCCCTTCAATCGCTACGGCAAACCGGATCAAGGTTGGCGAGCGCGGCTCTATACGATAATTTTTGAAGCAGACACCGTGGCTGGGCGGCGCTTTGATACTGCGTTGCTGATCATGATCGTGTTGAGTGTGGCGACCGTGATTATCGACAGTATCGGTGCGATACGTATACGTCAATTGTGGGTGTTGGGCGGCCTGGAGTGGTTGTTTACTATTTTATTCACGGTTGAATATATCGTGCGTTTGATGTGCGTAAAACGGCCATTGAAATATGCGACCAGTTTGTTTGGCGTCATTGATTTACTCTCTATCTTACCGACTTATCTGGCTATTCTGTTCCCGGAATTTCATTCTCTGATTGATGTTCGGTTGTTGCGGATGTTGCGGGTATTCCGGGTCTTGAAATTGCCGCGTTATTTCGATGAGTCTCAAGTGCTGCTACAAGCACTACGCAATAGCCGTCACAAGATACTGGTATTTCTTGGTGCCGTGATAATCATGAGTGTCATTCTCGGCACGATTATGTACGTCATCGAAGGCCCGGAAAATGGTTTTACCAGTATTCCAGTCGGGATGTACTGGGCCATTGTGACCCTGACCACGACTGGTTACGGTGACATTCATCCTAAAACCCCGATGGGGCAATTAATTACTTCGATGGCGATGTTGCTTGGTTACGGCATCATCGCACTGCCGACCGGTATCGTTGGTGTTGAGTTGGCGATGAGCATGATGCGCGGCGCACCAACGACTCGCACCTGCGAGCATTGTCTGACCGAAGGGCATGATGCCGATGCGCTGTTTTGTAAACACTGCGGTGAAGAATTGCCCGCTTATCAATACGACCCCAGTGCCGCCGGTTTGGGGGCCGATCTTTTGGATATGGCCGGACGAAAGAAAAAGCCCAAATGATGTTGAACAAAGTGGTCTTGTTTGCATCACCTTGTGTTTAAAAGATAGACTCGCTAGTATTAACTAAACCCGGCGGCGCATACAGTCAGAACAGGTTCAGAAATACTCAGAATGTCAGAAATTGGTTAGCCGCTTAATTTTTTTTGGAGACGCTATGTCACGATCCCGCAATCTCATCCTTTCATCCATGTTGGCAGCGGTGAGCATCAGCGCACATGCGCAGACGCAATCGACTAATGGCACATTGGTTGTGGTTCCAGCCTACGGCGAAGTCAAACATGCTAACGATCAGGTAAGAATGACTTTTACAGTGGAAGAGCAAGACAAAGACAAAGCAACGGCAGCGTCCAAGGTCAATCTGAAGATGAAGCAAGGGACTGAGATTCTAAAGCGCGAGGATCCTGGCGCAATTTTGCAAACGCATGGCTATTACACTTATCCGGTGTACCCGGAAGAACAGCCACAACCGCGTATCAGTAATACTCCTAACAAGTTACGCCAACCCACTGGCTGGCGCGTCGGGCAATATCTCGACGCTACCACCACGAATCTGAACAACTTGCCAAAAACGGTAGCGGCGGTACAAAGCGTATTAGGTTTGAACGGCATAAACTTTGGTTTAAGTAGCGCCACAGCTAAAAAACTGGATGATCAGCGCATTGCCGCTACTTATCAAAATCTGACGGAGCGAATCGCTTCGATTGCCCATGCGATGGGACGCAGTCCGGCAGAAGGGGTGTTAGATACCATTGATTTTGAAGGCTCAGGTAATTACGCAGAAGCGAGTGATCGCGCGCCAAAAATGATGATGGCACGTGCCGCGATGGCTGCTCCTGAACCAGTAGAGGAGCCTAGCTTTGAACCCGGGGAAACAACGTTGACGATGCGCGCAGTTGGCAAAGTTCGTTTTAAATAAAAGCAACTTAACATCCATGGCCAACATGAAATGATGACAAGTATTTTTAAAAATGCAAAATTGGTACCGATTGCAGCATTGGCTTTCTCGAGCGTGATGCTCATGACGTTGGCAGCGTGCAAGCCACAAAAGCCAACCACGCCGCATCCGGAGCTTCTCAAAGAACAGCGTGATGCTTTGGATAAAGCGAAAGGGCTGGAAAAGCAAATGCAGCAGCAATTGCAAGATAGGATGAAAAACAGTGATGCTGCTGATGAAGGGCAAAAATAGTCCGCTTTCAGCTGTTGTCGTGCTAATTTTTTGCATAACAACTCAGCTCTAAGAGCGCAATTGGTTGCATTTGCTCTCGGCTCGTCTAGAATAGCCACGCTAAGTAAGTCTGCATAATTATTTATACGTTGTTGCCCCTCTTTGTTGTACTAAAGTACAGTCTGGGGTGAGGCATCTGGTCTACATAGTTATGCAGATTTACTCATTAAATTTCCCCTATTCAGAACATTCGGAGAGCCGTTGAATAATAATAACTACCCACATCCCATCATTGCCCGTGAAGGCTGGCCATTTTTAGGGATTGCTTTAGCCGTGGCATTGCTCGTCACTTTCCTGTCGACGGCATGGTCTATTCCTTTCTGGATCATATTTTTGTTTGTTTTGCAATTTTTCCGTGATCCGCCACGTGTCATCCCGCAAAATCCTAACGCAGTGATTTCCCCAGCGGATGGCCGGATCGTTGTAGTTGAAAAAGTCCAGGATCCATATGCAAATCGTGAAGCATTGAAAATTAGTGTTTTCATGAACGTATTTAACGTTCATTCGAATCGTGCGCCAGTTGACGGCAAGATCGAGAAAATACAATATTTCCCGGGCAAATTCGTGAATGCCGACCTGGACAAAGCATCCGTTGAAAACGAACGCAATGCTTTAGTCATTACCGCTGCCAATGGTCAAACCGTGACCTGCGTGCAAGTTGCCGGGTTGATTGCGCGTCGCATCCTTTGTTACGTCAAAGTTGCGGACGTTCTGACTCGCGGCCAACGCTACGGTTTTATTCGTTTTGGCTCGCGTGTTGATGTGTATTTGCCGCTGACGGCAACGCCAAAAGTGGCTGTTGGTGATAAAGTTTCGGCAACTGAAACGATTTTGGCTGAATTTTAATTCGACTGAAATTTTGTAGAAATTATATGTTTTCCTCTCTCCAGCTTGTGCGAGAGAGGTTAGATGCGAGGGAGATTCACAGTGAAAACATGTGAAGTACTCCCTCTCTTCAACTCTTCTTCCAGTGGAAGAAGAGAGTTCCTCAAGATGAAAGCTTAAAGCGGAAATCAGATGCCAAAATTCCCCCGCCGTAAGGCGAAGAGTCATGCCACGTCATTTCCCAGATCGGTGCGTATCAATAGAAACGCTTTGCGCTCATCGTATCGACATGAAGACGACGAAGACGATGACGCACCTGCACGCTCAATCCGACCCACATTAAGGCGTCGCGGCATTTACTTGCTACCCAACTCAATTACTACTGCAGCATTGTTCTGCGGCTTTTTTGCGATTGTCATGGCGATGAATTTGCGCTTTGACTATGCTTCGATTGCGATTTTTGTAGCGATGGTGCTCGACTTTCTAGACGGCAGAGTCGCCCGCATGACCAACACCCAAAGTGAATTCGGTGCGCAGTACGACAGTTTGTCCGACATGGTTTCGTTCGGTGCTGCGCCGGCATTGGTGGTGTATGAATGGTCGTTGCGCGGCATGGGCAAATTGGGCTGGCTGGCTGCGTTTGTGTATTGTGCAGGCGGTGCATTACGCTTAGCGCGTTTTAATACGAATATTGCCGTCGTCGATAAACGATATTTTCAAGGTATGCCCAGCCCGGCTGCAGCAGCTCTGGTGGCCGGTTTAGTCTGGATCATGGATGACATGGGTTTTGCAGGATCAGATTTTAGCTGGCTAGCGTGGGTCATTACTTTGTATGCTGGCTTGACCATGGTAAGTAACGTACCGTTTTATAGTTTTAAAACGATTAATCTGCGCAAGCCGATACCGTTTATTTTTGCTTTTGTCATTGTCCTTGTATTAGTCGTTATTTCCAGCGCACCTGCGCAAGTATTGTTTGGTGCGTTTGTGTTGTACGGATTATCCGGTTTTGTTGTGTATTTCTGGCGCTTATTCAAAGGTAAACCGGTCAGTATCGTGCAAACAGAACATGAGCATGACGAGAAATAAAATGACAACAATCGTTAAAAACGTCAGCAATCGGATCGAATGTTGTTAGACTGCAGGCTCGTTGTGCAAGCTGTTGTAGATGATTTCTTTACTGTTGTTTAACCATACTGGAGGAAAAAAATGGGTATTTTGAATTTTTCTGGCATAGGTAGCGCAATTAGCAAAGCTTTTGGTATTGGCGAGGCCAAAGCTGCTGCGACAACTGCAGCGCCTAATCTTCAAGATTTGGAACAAAAAGCAGCAGATGCAATTACAGCTAATATTGCGGCAAACAATTTAACTGCAGATGGTTTGCTGGTGGCGTTTGATGCAAAATCATCAACGGTCACCGTGCAGGGCGAAGCGGCAGATCAGGCAACCAAGGAGAAAATTCTTCTTTGCTGCGGTAATGTGCATGGGGTAACCGTAGTAACGGATGAAATGTCCGTGACTGCACCTTCAGATCCTTCGGAGTACTACACGGTTGTTAGTGGTGATAATTTGTCAAAAATTGCTGCGCATTACTACGGCAATGCCAACGACTATCCAAAAATTGTCGACGCTAATCAGCCTATGATTGTTAATGCGGATAAAATTTATCCAGGCCAAAGTTTGAGAATTCCACCTAAAACATGGTAATTCGCAATTGTTTCTAAAAATGCCGAGCTAGTCTCGGCATTTTTTATAAGCAAACAGACCTTGAAAATAAAACGTTACTATTTTTGTTCTATCATTATAAAGTCTTTAAAATCTCAGCTTTCACTAAGAATAATCAGGAGCACAGCATGTCTGCAACAGCATCAACAATATCCTTACCACCTCCGGAAAAACTCATCATATTCGACACCACGCTACGTGATGGTGAGCAATCGCCTGGTGCATCAATGACCAAAGATGAAAAAATTCGTATCGCTAAACAATTGGAGCGGATGAAGGTGGACGTGATTGAAGCTGGTTTTGCTGCGGCTTCTCCCGGTGATTTTGATGCCATCAAAACGATTGCCGGCATTGTCAAAGATTCCACTATCTGTTCACTATCCCGCGCTAATGACAAAGACATCGCGCGCGCAGCGGAAGCGCTGCAGCCAGCGGAACGTAAGCGTATTCATACTTTCCTCGCTACTTCTCCATTGCATATGGAAAAGAAACTGCGGATGACACCGGATCAAGTATTTGAGCAAGCCAAGTCGGCGGTTCGTTATGCGCGTAACTTCACGGATGACGTTGAATTTAGCCCGGAAGATGGCAGCCGCTCCGATATGGATTTCTTGTGCCGCATATTGGAAGCGGTAATTGCCGAAGGTGCGACCACCATCAATTTTGCTGACACAGTTGGTTATGGTGTGCCAGAGTTGTATGGTCATATGCTGCGCACCCTACGCGAGCGCATCCCTAATTCTGACAAAGCGATCTGGTCAGTACATTGTCATAACGATCTTGGAATGGCTGTTGCCAATTCTCTGGCGGGTGTCATGATCGGCGGCGCGCGTCAGGTGGAATGCACCATCAACGGATTGGGCGAACGTGCCGGTAATACCGCTTTGGAAGAAATCGTGATGGCGGTCAAAACTCGCCGTGATTACTTCAATCTTGATATCGGCCTCGATATCTCACAAATCGTGCCAGCGTCAAGATTGGTTTCCCAAATTACCGGCTTTATTGTGCAGCCGAATAAAGCCGTGGTTGGCGCAAATGCATTTGCCCATGCATCCGGGATTCATCAAGACGGCGTATTGAAAGCGCGTGATACTTACGAAATCATGCGTGCCGAAGATGTTGGCTGGAGCGCAAACAAAATCGTATTGGGCAAACTGTCTGGCCGTAACGCTTTCAAGCAACGCTTGCAAGAGCTAGGCATTGAGCTCGATTCGGAAACAGAAACCAATGCGGCATTTGCCCGTTTCAAAGAACTGGCAGATCAAAAATCAGAAATTTTTGACGAAGATATCATTGCGCTGGTTTCACAGGAGCAGCAGTCGCATAGCGAAGAGCATTATCGTTTTGTTTCATTGTCACAGCACTCTGAAACTGGCGAAAAGCCGACTGCTGACGTGGTGTTCTCGGCGCATGGCGAAGAAGTCAAATGTCAGGGCCAAGGAAACGGTCCGGTTGATGCTATCGTCAATGCGATTGAAAGCAGTGTCCAAAGCGGCGCAGAATTGTTGCTATTCTCTGTCAATGCGATTACTACCGGAACCCAATCGCAAGGTGAGGTTACCATGCGCTTATCTAAATCAGGTCGTATCGTTAACGGCGTTGGCAGCGATTTGGATATCGTGGTTGCTTCGGCAAAGGCATATTTATCAGCACTAAATAAACTGCATTCAAAATCGGAGAAATTGAATCCGCAGTTGTAAGATGTGATGGTTTGAGCACAATAAAAAAACGCACCTGACGGTGCGTTTTTTTATTGTTCGAATATCGTGTCTTATTGTGCTGCTGGTGCTGGCGCAGCTGCTGGAGTAGCGTCATGTTTGCCGCCTTTATGATGCTTACCCTTGCCATGACCTTTATGATGTTTGCCATGGCCTTCATGATGCTTACCATGGCCTTTATGATGCGCTTCGTGTTCAGCCATTGGGGCTGATGTCGGGCCATTTTGGAGTGACTGGGCTTTTGCCACAGTAGCAGCATACTCTGAGTCTGAAATACGGCTAGCGCTGATACCGCTGTCTTGCGCTGATGCGACACCAGCTAGGGCGACCAACGAGGTAAAGACGATTGCATGCATTTTTTTCATGAAAAAACTCCTTGTTTAAGGTGAGTGAAAAATAAATACGATTACATCTTCTGGCTAATACATATTACTGGTTAAAAGTGAAAGTGACCATGATGTTTTGCAACAAATAGCAAAAAAATCACATTTTTATTGTGGTCTGCGATAGAGAGATCGGATTATTCCTGTTGTGTATCGCTGCATAGCTCATAGCCGCGTGTTTTTATATCATCTCTCAAATGCAGAAAGATGGGGAAAGAGCTAACTACGATCGAGCTCTAATTGCTGCCATAGTCGTGATAAATAAACATCGTCAAAACCTTCTTTGCGCAGCCCTTCCAGCGTATGCCATAAATAATCCCGTGAAGAGCCGTATAAGCCAGACGCATCGCGTAAGTGCGCAACCACGGTCGAATCGGGCAGGCGCCCGCAATAGCCGGGATGCTGGCGGTTCATGACAAAAGTGAGTGCTTTAACCTTGATGGCGTGTCTGCCATTCTGCTCAAAAAGCCGCAGTGGCAACCAACGCGGGAGGTAAGCACCTGTCAGCATTTCACGTCGCCATAACATTGGTAATTCGGTTTCTAAACTGGCCGCAGGAATGCGAAAGGCGATACCGCAGCAACTGCCGCCGCGATCCAGGCCCAGCACTAAGCCCGGATTGTCATGCGTTCCTCGATTGATACGTGAATATAAGTAGAAGCCGCGATGATAGCCGTGCAACCTGGCCGGACAGCGTTCGGTATGCTCCACCATCGGGTTCCAGATCAGTGAGCCATAACCAAACAGCCAGATATCTTCATGTGGTGCGGGGAGTGAGGTTAAAGCATTACGCCAGGATGCCTCTAAAGCATCCTCGCTGAGCAAGGCGGGCGCTCCGGGCGTGTTGTCCAGCATGGTCCGTATGCGGTTTTGTTCGAGATCTTCGCGAGTGATGCGTGATGGGGGACGGTTCATGCTCTATAGCATATGTCAAAAATCACATAAGGTAAAAATGCAGGTCAGAAAAGCCTGGTACCTTCCGACCTGCGCGATATCATTTTGCTGATTCTAATACTGTTTTTACTTGTGCCGCCTGCGGGATCGGTGCTACTGCACCATATCCGGTCGTTGATAGTGCTGCCGTCACATTGGCATAACGTGCTGCAGTAAACGGATCATCACCCGCCACCAGGCGCGCGATGAATGCGCCGCCAAAGCAATCTCCTGCGCCGGTGGCATCGATTGCATCGACCATGTAAGCCGGCACCAAACGACGCTCGTTTGGCGTAGCGACATAACAGCCTTCAGCGCCGAGTTTGAAGGCGATTAAGCCTATGCCATAGGACAATAGTTCATCCACAATGGCATCACGATCATCAAGGCCGGTGAGGGTGTTGATGTCATCCCAGCTTGGAAGGCAAATGTCGCACAGGGAAAACGCTTCGCGCATTTTGATACGAGCACGTTCTAGTGGCCACAAGCGTAGTCGCAGATTAGTGTCTAGCGAAGTTTTCACGCCATTTGCCCGCGCATGTCGCATTGCTGCCAAACCAGCATCGCAGGCGCTTTCGCTAATTGCCAGGCTGATGCCGGAAAGATGCAAGACCTTGGCCGCAGCAATGGAGTCCAGCGGCAATTGTGCGGCGCCATACAAACTGGCGGCCGAGCCTTTGCGCAAATAATCAAAGTGATGCCCGTCTTCCTGGTGCGAGACAAAATACACGCCAGTCGCGGCATCCGGATTAGTCTGGACATGCTGGTAATTGACTTGTTCATCCAGCCACAGCTCGCGCAATTTTTCACCAAAATGATCATTGCCAACAGCGCTGATATACCCTGTACGAGCACCTTGACGCGCAGCAGCGATGCAGAAATTAGACGTGTCGCCACCAAAACCTTGCAAGTACATTAGCGCATCGGTTTTACGCTGATTGAATTCCACCATAGCTTCGCCGTAGGCCAAAATATCTATAGTGGAACCGCTGTTATGTTTATTCATTTTATTGCTCGGACAGTTCATTTAATAAAGTGTAAAAAACGATTTGAATGTCAAATACAAGCTCAACAATTAAAACCTTCACCGTCATCCTCGCGTATGCGGGAATGACGATGGTTTTTAAATCGAAGATTCAAGCTTATTTAAAAGAAGGTCTGCACCACATCAATCACGTCATATTGCGGATTAATCACGGAAATTTGACGCCATTTGTCGAAGGTTAAACAAGGGTGAGAGATATCAAAGGCAATCATGTCGCCGACTTTAATATCGTCACCATCAGCCACTGTCATGTAAGCATGCTGATCCATCATGCCCGTTACCGCCCAATGCGATGGCGTGGCGCTGGGCGCAGAATTGCCGGGGCGATAGTGCAATGCCGGCAGCGGTAATCCTGCATCAAATGCGGCATCGCGTTTACCGAGAGCGATGATGGCTTTGCCAGATTCCGGAATGGATTGCACGTAGGCCCATAACTGCAATGCCGGTTGCAAGGTGCTGCGCATTTTGCGTGCGATGGGATTGCGAGTTTGAATCTGCTCTTGTGATGCACGATAGACGCCAACGTCGTGGGTTAAATAGCAGCCGGGACGTAGCACCACATCCAGTGGCAAACCTATGTCGGCTTTAGAAAACTCATCGGCCACAACGTCGTACCATGCAGTGCCTGCACCAGTCAAAATCACCGGAAGCTGTGCCGCATGTTCTGCAAATTTTCCTGCTTGCGCTAATTCTTTGGCGCAGTTGACGGCACGCTGTAAAAATTGGCGAATTTCTGCTTCTTCTTTCAATACGCCTTCATAAATTTCAATACCCGCCAGAACGACGTGGTCTTTCCAGCGTGCGATGGCTTCCAATACAGCGCTTTGTTGCTCAGCTGTGCGCACACCAGTGCGGCCGCCAACCGGACCCAATTCCAATAGCACGGATATTTTCTGCTGGTGCGCCTTGAAGAAGGCGCCGAGTAAATCCACGCCTTCAACTGAATCCACCAGGCAGTAAAAAGCGAAGGACGGATCCTTTAACAAATCCGCAATTACCGTCATATTTTGTTTGCCAACCAACTGATTGGCCATAATGATGCGACGCACGCCGTGTTGATAAGCGACACGGGTTTGATGCGCGGTTGCCAAGGTGATGCCCCAGGCGCCGCCGGCTAATTGGCGGGCGAATAATTTTGGCGCCATGGTCGTTTTGCCATGTGGTGCCAGTTTGACACCATACTCGGTGACGAACTGCTGCATCCACTCCAAATTGTGCTGTATGCGCTCTTCGTACAAGACCGCAGTTGGCAAGCTCACTTCTTCTCGCAACAAATTCCACTGTAATGATTTGACTTCGGACGCCGCCAGTGGCGCTTGATAAGCCCCTAAACCTTTGTGTAGCGGATCGATTACCGGATGTTGGTACGTGTCTTGGTAGTTTGTATCATTCATGATGAATTTCTCTTTTGCTGGTAAGGAGTGAGAATCAATGAGGAGTATTTTTCCTATGGGAAAAATTGAAATATCAGATCAATATAGTATATGTTACAAAGTAACACAAAGCTACTCGAGCATGCTAAAGTTCGGCCTCATAAGGCTTGTGCTTATGCAAAATTGCCGCAACGGCGTTAATCCTCTTCGTCGTACTTGAAGTATCGTCTTAGTAGTCGTGTCTTGCTGGAACAATTTTGCGTACGCCCTAACCATACGAATGAATGCCATGTCCGATATTCCTTCTCCAAACATTGCTGTAGACATCGTTTCGCGCATTTCCGCGCGTAGCGGGCAATTGCGTCTGGCGGAGCAAAAAGTAGCGCAAGTTATTTTAGGCGATCTACCGTTTGCCGCCAGTGCCAGCATTAACGTTTTGGCAAAGCAAGCCGATGTTAGTGTCGCCACTGTCACGCGTTTTGCCAAGGAGATGGGTTGCCGCGATGTGCGTGATCTGAAGTTGAAGCTGGCGCAGGCGGTCGCCATTGGCCAACGCTTTCTGCAAACAGAAATCCCACTGTCCGATGGTGAAGTGCCGCAGCCTGCACACCTGGCCGATATTATTTATGGCGACATTGCCGACATATTGGCAGTCAATCGCGCCATGCTGAATCAGAATGTTTTACAACGAGCCGCGCAATGTTTGCTGGAAGCGCGCATGATTTATAGCTTCGGCATGGGTGGTGGTTCGACCATGTTGTCTGACGAAGCACGTTATCGTTTGCTGCGTTTGGGGCGTCCAGTGGCAACTTATCACGATGCCATGTTGCAGCGTATGGTGGCTGCGACGATAGACAAAAGCGACGTGATATTAGTGCTGTCGACCACTGGAAATGTGCCTGAGCTACTTGCCAGTTGTGCGATTGCTAAAGAATATGGTGTGCAATTGATTGCCATTACTGCGCTGGGTTCGCCATTGGCAGCGATGGCCGATGTGTTGTTGCCGGTGAAATCGTTGGAAACCGATTTTATTTTCAAACCATCTTCATCGCGCTACGCCATGATGATGGTGCTTGACGTCTTGATGACAGAACTGGCTTTGCTGCAAAAAGAACATAGTCAGGAACTGCTGCGACGTCTGAAATTCACTTTAGATACGCATCGTGGCGTTGGCGGCAATGGCAACCGAGAGCCATTAGGAGATTAAGATGATGAAGACCAGCTCACAATTGGAAAAAACGTACGACACCATCATTCGTAACGTTACGCTGATCGACGGTAGCGGTGCTGCGACGAATGTGTCTGCCGATGTCGCACTGGCTGATGGCCGAATCAAACATATTGCGGCAGCAGGCGCAATGCATGACTGGCAAGCTACTCATCAAGTCGATGGCAGCGGTAAAGTGCTCAGTCCCGGCTTTATTGATGTCCACACGCATGACGATACCAATGTCATTCGTCAACCAGAAATGCTGCCGAAATTGTCGCAAGGCGTCACCACGGTCGTGGTCGGTAATTGCGGCATTAGCGCAGCGCCAGTCAGTCTGCAAGATCCGCATTCGATACCGCCTGATCCTATGAATTTATTGGGGACGGCAGCAGCGTTCAGCTACCCAACTTTTGCCAGCTATGTTGCAGCCGTCAATCAGGCGCAACCCTCTATTAATGTTGCCGCCCTGGTTGGTCACACGGCTTTACGCAGCAACCACATGGACAAATTAGATCGCGCCGCGACCGATGATGAAATTGCAGCGATGTGCGCACAATTAAGCGAAGCACTGACGCACGGTGCATTAGGTCTGAGCACCGGTCTGGCTTACGGCAATGCGATCAATGCTCCGACTTCGGAAGTGATGGCATTAGCCGCACCTTTGGCGGCCGCAGGCGGTATTTACGCCACGCATTTGCGTAGTGAGTTTGCCGATATTCTGGAAGCCATGGAAGAAGCTTTTCGCATCGGCAAACACGCACGTGTATCCGTGGTGATTTCGCATATGAAGTGTGCTGGCGTAGAAAATTGGGGACGCAGCGGTGAAGTGATGGCTGCGCTGGAGCAAGCACAGCGTTATCAGGTAGTTGGCTGCGATTGCTATCCCTATACTGCCAGTTCCTCCACGCTGGATTTGAAACAAGTGACAGACACCATAGATATTCAAGTCACATGGTCAGAACCTCATCCGGAAATGGGCGGAAAAATGCTGGCGGTGATTGCATCGGAGTGGCAGGTCGATTTGCTCGAAGCGGCGAAACGTTTGCAACCTGCTGGCGCGGTGTATCACTGCATGCAAGATGACGATGTCAATCGCATTCTCAGCCACCCGGCAACCGTGGTCGGTTCCGACGGTTTGCCGAATGACCCATTACCGCATCCACGCTTGTGGGGCGCATTTCCGCGGGTATTGGGTTATTACAGTCGTGAACAAAAATTGTTTCCGCTGGCGGTCGCCATTAACAAAATGACGGGTATGTCGGCCGAGCGATTTGGGCTGAAAGAACGTGGTTTGGTTCGGGTAGGTTATTGGGCCGATTTGGTGTTATTCGATGCAGACACGGTACGAGATGCGGCGACGTTTACCGACCCGATGCAGCCCGCCGACGGAATCGAAGCTGTATGGGTTAACGGTGTGTTGTCTTATCGCGGCGGTGCGGAGAAAGCCGCGACGGGCGATAGAGCAGGGCGGTTTTTAGCGCGGCAGTGAAAGTGTGAAAATTGACTGATTTAGTCCTTCTTCAAAATAGGGAGAAGGATTTGTTTTTATTTAACAGGAGAGAAAAAATGTCTATCAAACGCTACGGTGTAGAAGGTGGTTCCGGTACAGGCGGTCAGCATTTGCCATTTGCCCGCGCTGTCGAAGCCGACGGCTGGCTGTATGTGTCAGGTCAGGTGGCGATGGTCGATGGCGAAGTGATTGACGGCGGCATCGTCGCTCAGTCGCATCAAACGATTAAAAATGTCTTGAAAATTTTAGCTGAAGCTGGCTACGGACCTGAACACGTTGTCCGTTGTGGCGTCTGGCTTGACGATACTCGTGATTTTCAATCGTTCAATAAAGTGTTTAAAGAATATTTTGGTGCTAATCCTCCAGCGCGCGCTTGCGTACAATCGGCGATGGTTGTTGATTGCAAAGTGGAAGTGGATTGCATCGCATATAAGAAATAATTCGAAATAATTCGAAGCAGTTCGAATTATTTTGAATGAATTTTAAAAATTGATACGAAAAATAAACCGTATTGCATATAGCCAGTAACAACAAAAGCAAGACTGGCGTATTCAGACAGAGGAGAGGGTTATGGAGATGGTGCAAGGGAACATGTTGTTATTGTATGCACTGATCGCAGTCATGGCGTTGGTGGTACTGATCGCAAAATTCAAGATGAATCCATTCATCGTATTGATCGTGGTGTCGATTATTTTGGGCGCCGCAGTTGGCATGCCGATGGCTGGTATCGTCAAGTCGTATGAAACCGGGGTCGGCGGCGCGCTCGGTCATATTGCTTTGGTGGTCGGGCTGGGAACGATGTTCGGCAAAATGATGGCTGAATCAGGCGCTGCTGAACGTATCGCGAATACCTTGATCGGTGCCTTCGGTGAAAAAAACGTGCATTGGGCCATGATGGTGGTGGCCTTGATTGTGGGTTTGCCGGTATTTTTCGAAGTCGGATTCGTGCTGTTGATACCGATCGCATTCAACGTTGCCAAGCGCACTGGAACTTCGATGATTTTAGTTGGCATTCCTATGGTTGCCGGTTTGTCGGTAGTGCACGGTTTGATTCCGCCGCATCCGGCTGCCTTGTACGCCGTCACGGCATATAACGCTGACATTGGTCACACCATTTTGTTTGCGTTGATCGTCGGTATTCCAACCGCTATCATTGCCGGACCTGTATTCGCTAAACTCGTTTCGAAATTTGTTTTCCCAAATCCAGAAAATCCACTCCTGGCGCAATTTGTTGAAAAAGATAGCAATCGTGATTTGCCAGGTTTAGGTATCACTTTATTCACGATTTTATTGCCGGTTGTGTTGATGTTGTTAGGTAGTTGGGCAGACGTATTCTTCGCCCCAAAAACGTTCCTCAACGATTTTCTGCGCTTGATTGGCAATTCGGTTATCGCCTTGCTGATCGCTGCACTGGTGAGTTTCTACACCTTTGGTAAAGCCCGTGGTTTTGATCGCGAAGCGATTCTCAAATTTACCAACGAGTGTCTGGCGCCAATCGCTGGAATTACCTTGATCGTTGGCGCTGGCGCCGGCTTTGGGCAGATTCTGAAAGACAGCGGAATTTCAACGGCTATCGTTGCGCTCGCTACGCATGCCAACTTGTCGCCGTTATTGCTAGGTTGGTTCGTCGCTGCATTGATTCGTATCGCCACAGGTTCTGCCACTGTTGCCATGATTACCGCTTGCGGTATTGTGGCGCCGATTGTCGCAAGCGTTGGCGGCACGCGTCCTGAGTTGATGGTGCTGGCTACTGGTGCCGGCTCGTTGATTTTGTCGCATGTTAACGACGGTGGATTCTGGCTGGTCAAAGAATATTTCAACATGACTGTTGCTGAAACATTCAAGACATGGACAGTGTGTGAAACCTTGATTTCGGTATTAGCGCTGTTGTTTACGTTGGCGCTGTCTATGGTGGTGTGATCAACACCATCGATGATTGAGGAGTAGTTGTTATAGAGACCTGCAGTATGTGAGTACTGCAGGTCTTTTTACATCTCGCCCCAAATTGCATTCAATGCCGTCAGTGCCGCTAACCCGGCAGTTTCGGTGCGCAAAATACGCGGTCCCATCGCCAGCATGATGACGCCTTGCGCACAGGCGACATTTTCTTCTGCTTCAGTAAAGCCACCTTCAGGGCCGATCAGTAATGAAACCGATTGCGGCGGTTGATGACGCGCCCAACTCGATAGCGATTCTTCGCCGCGCGGCGAAAGCAATATGCGTTTATGCAAACCTTGCTGCGACACCCAATCGTTGAAAGAGGCTAACGGCGCCAGATGCGGCAAGCGATTGCGACCGCTTTGTTCGGCGGCAGAGACGATCACCGCTTGCCAGTGTGCTTGTTTTTTCTCAGCACGCTCCGCATTTAAACGGACTACGCAACGCTGCGCAGAGAGTGGTTGGATCGCCGTTGCGCCTAACTCAACTGATTTTTCGATAATCCAATCCAGCTTGGATGCTTCGGGCAGCGCTTGTGCCACAGTGATGGCATAGGGTAGCTCGACTTCACGTGATGAGAAATTTTTAATTTCAACGCTGACACGTTTTTTTTCTAAAGTACTGATGACCGCCGTGTATTCGCCGCCCTCGCCATTAAATAAAGTGATGGGGGAGCCGATGGCTAAGCGCAGGACTTGAATATGGTGAGAAACAGCCTCTGGTAATGGCAATGTGTTGCCAATTTCTAAAGTATTCTGGATGTAAAAACGGGGCATGGATAGATAATCAGATAAATAGTTAGGGTGCTCTAGGGGATGGTAGCGCAGAATCGGCCCGAGGTTAGCGGGGGTTTGGTAAAATAACGGACTTTGCGGCACGTTCGTAATTTGTGTTGTGCTGCGATTTGTCAATTTACCGTCTTCACCTTAAGATTATTCAGCGAAAAATGACCACCACCACACTCCCGACTACAAAGATGGCCAATGCGATCCGCGCTTTGGCAATGGATGCTGTACAAAAAGCCAACTCCGGTCATCCCGGTATGCCGATGGGTATGGCCGAAATCGCAGTGGCTCTGTGGGCCAAGCACTATCGCCACAATCCTGCCAATCCAAAATGGATTAATCGCGATCGCTTTGTATTGTCAAATGGTCATGGATCTATGCTGCAATACGCTTTATTGCACTTGACTGGTTATGACTTGTCTATGGACGAGATCCGTAATTTCCGTCAAATGCATTCCAAAACGCCAGGTCATCCAGAAGTTGACGTTACACCAGGTATCGAAACTACCACCGGTCCTTTGGGTCAAGGTTTGACCAATGCGGTTGGTATGGCGTTGGCGGAGAAACTGTTGGCGGCAGAATTTAATCGCCCGGAATTTTCAGTCGTCGATCACCATACTTATGCCTTCGTCGGCGATGGTTGTTTGATGGAAGGTATTTCGCACGAAGCTTGTTCATTGGCAGGCACGTTGCGTTTGTCGAAATTGATCGTTTTATATGATGACAATGGCATTTCCATTGATGGTCATGTTGAAGGCTGGTTCAAAGACGACACTCCAAAACGTTTTGAAGCGTACGGTTGGAACGTCATCCGCGCGGTTGACGGTCACAACGTTGAAGCGGTTAATGCGGCAATTCATCAAGCAAAATTGGCTGATAAGCCAACCTTGATTTGCTGCAAAACGGTGATCGGTCAAGGTTCGCCGAATCTGGCTGGCACAGATAAAGTTCACGGTGCTGCCTTAGGCGATAAAGAAATCGCCGCAGTACGTGCAGCGATCGGTTGGGAATACCCGCCGTTTGAAGTTCCAGCCGATGTATACGAGGCATGGGATGCGAAGAAACAAGGGCAGCAATTTGAAGGCGAATGGAATGCGCAATTTGCCGCGTACAGTGCTGCATTTCCAGCGCAAGCTGCAGAATTAACGCGTCGCATGAAGGGCGAATTGCCAGGCAATTTTGACGCAACACTCAGCGCTTATATTGCTACCTGCGTAGATAAAAAAGAAACCATCGCTACACGCAAAGCTAGCCAAAATGCGATCCAAGCGTTGGCACCAATTTTGCCAGAGTTTCTTGGCGGTTCGGCCGATTTGACCGGCTCCAATTTAACCAACTGGAAAGAATGCGTTGCAGTACGCGCAGATCAGTGGGGCAATCACATCAATTATGGCGTGCGTGAATTCGGTATGAGCGCAATGATGAACGGTATCGCGCTGCACGGCGGTTACATTCCTTTTGGCGCAACATTCCTGACTTTCTCTGACTACAGCCGCAATGCTTTGCGTATGGCTGCGTTGATGAAAGTGCGTTCGCTGTTTGTGTTCACGCACGATTCAATTGGTCTGGGCGAAGATGGTCCCACCCATCAATCAGTTGAACATGTTTCTAGTTTGCGTTTGATTCCGAATCTGGATAACTGGCGCCCATGCGACACGACTGAATCCGCGGTAGCGTGGGGTTACGCAGTCAAGCGTCACGATGGTCCAAGCACCTTGATTTTCTCGCGTCAAAACTTGCCATTCCAAGAGCGTACAGCAGCGCAAATCGCTGATATTCAACGCGGTGGCTATGTGTTACGAGATGCTGAAAATGCAAAAGCAGTGATCATTGCGACCGGCTCAGAAATTGAATTGGCGGTTAAAGCAGCGGATGCCTTAAACGCTGAAGGCATCGCCGTGCGCGTTGTATCGATGCCAAGCACCGACGTATTTGATCGCCAGGATGCGGCTTACAAAGCCAGCGTGTTACCACGTGGCGTGCCACGCGTAGCGATTGAAGCGGGTGTGACATCGTACTGGTACAAATACGTTGGTTTGGAAGGCGCAGTAGTTGGTATCGACACTTTCGGTGAATCGGCACCAGCTGGCGTGTTGTTCAAGCACTTTGGCTTTACGGTTGAAAACGTTGTGGCCAAAACCAAGATGATTTTGGCATGAACGTAGCTTCCAATAAAAAGGTCGCTAAAGACATCACCAATATCGTCGGAAACTTTACGGTACGCCGCGCCACTGTTGATGATGCCGAAGACATCGCGGCAGTGCGCATCGATAGCTGGCGTGTGACTTATCGCGGAATCATTCCAGATGCCTATCTGGACGGCATGACGCTGGCAGACAGCACAGCTATCTGGACGCGTGTATTAAGCGCTTCTTCAGATGCTGCTTGTGTTTTTGTGGCTGAAATTGAAGGCGAGATTGTCGGCTTCGCGGCAGGACATACGTTGAAAGAATCCAAGCTCGGCTATGACGGAGAGTTATCCGCCCTGTACCTGATTCCATCAGTACAACGCGCAGGCATCGGTCGCCGTCTGGTGGCACACGTTGCCACCGCACTGGCCGCCGCTGGAGCGAATAATATGTTGGTATGGGTGCTGACAGAAAACAAAATCGCTCGTGATTTTTATCTCAAGCTCGGCGCTGAGTTATTAGTCGAACAAGCATTTAATTGGGATGGACTGGATTTGAAAGAGGCAGGCTACGGCTGGCGCACCATCCGTGCTTAAACTGACGCAAACTTGCCCCGGCGGCGTTATCGCTCCTGGCCGTACGTTTGTACTGCCGTCGTCGGTCTGCCTTGCTGGGACAAGTTTGCGCAAGTTTTAATTTAGTTAGAAGATTTATTTTTACCTTAGGAGAAACAGCATGACAATTCGCGTTGCAATTAACGGCTATGGCCGTATCGGTCGTAACATCCTTCGCGCTCATTACGAAGGTGGCAAAAAGCACGATATCGAAATCGTCGCCATCAATGATCTGGGCGATCCAAAAACGAATGCGCATTTGACACAATATGACACCGCCCACGGAAAATTTCCTGGCACAGTGACAGTTGATGGCGATGCGATTGTGGTCAACGGCGACCGTATCAAAGTTTTTGCACAACGTAATCCAGCTGAATTGCCATGGGGCGAGTTGAAGGTTGATGTCGTGTTGGAATGTACCGGTTTTTTCACCACCAAAGAAAAAGCCAGCGCGCATATCCACGGCGGCGCCAAGAAAGTCATCATCTCCGCACCAGGCGGCAAAGATGTCGATGCAACCGTAGTCTATGGCGTTAATCACTCTGTCCTGAAAGCGACAGATACAGTGATTTCGAATGCATCATGCACCACCAACTGCCTGGCACCATTAGTTAAGCCATTGAACGACAAAATCGGTATCGAAAACGGTTTGATGACCACTATCCATGCCTACACTAACGATCAAGTATTGACCGACGTGTATCACGAAGATCTGCGCCGCGCCCGTTCTGCAACCATGAGCATGATCCCAACCAAAACCGGCGCAGCCGCTGCGGTTGGTCTGGTGTTGCCAGAACTGAATGGCAAGCTGGATGGTTTCGCGATTCGCGTGCCAACCATCAACGTTTCGCTGGTCGATTTGTCTTTCGTTTCAACGCGTGAAACTACGGTTGATGAAGTCAATGCGATTCTGAAAGAAGCATCAGAAGGCGCGTTGAAAGGTGTATTGACTTACAACGTTGAGCCGCTGGTTTCTGTCGACTTTAATCACAACCCTGCATCGTCGAACTTCGATGCAACGTTGACTAAAGTTTCCGGCAATCTGGTCAAAGTATCCAGCTGGTATGACAACGAGTGGGGTTTCTCCAATCGTATGCTCGATACAACCGTAGCGCTGATGTCTGCTAAATAAATGCTTTGGCTGCATACAATATGCAGCTAGTTCTATCAAGTGACAGAACATAAAAACGCCCCACAAGTTGGGGCGTTTTTTTATGGATGCGAATTTAATTTATCGTGCATAAGTGATCCAACGTAATCAATTTTAAAAATCCGTCATTCCCGCGAACGCGGGGACAACGCAGATTGGATTGAGGTAATTTTTATTAAACTGACTACGCTGCCTTACTTAGCATGTTTGTTTTTTATTTAAAATAAAACATAAAGCATATTTCATCGAAAAAACAGCAAGCGCGTAGCAAACGTATAGTCTGCCTCAGTTGCCATCAATCCCACCAGCACCAGCAAGCACAACGGCGGTATCAAAATGGCGAAGATCAACGCCAGTCTTTCCCATGCCATATGCATGAAAAAAGCCACGATCAGAGCCGCTTTCATTAGCATCAAAATCAAAATCAGGCCCCAGCGCAGATAGCTGTGGAAGTTGAAATAATCAACCAGATAGGAGAACGTACTGAGGACGAAGAGCAGCCCCCAGATTTTTAAATAAAAGCTGATCGGATGATCTTGTGTGTGCTGTTCTGCAGGCAGTTCGGCGGGCAGTTTAGTATCGGCGCTCATGATGATCACCTCCTTACCATAGATAAAACAACGCAAAAATAAATACCCACACCAAATCGACAAAGTGCCAATACAAACCAGCGATTTCAACTATCTGATATTTGCTACTGTGTTTGCCCGAACTGGCTCCCGCGTCCGATACGGTTTCATAGCGACCACGAAGCAAACGCGCTGCAACCACAAACAGATAGATCACGCCTGCGGTGACATGCAGACCATGAAAGCCGGTGATCATAAAAAAAGTTGAACCAAATTGTGGCGCACCCATGGGATTTCCCCACGGTCTGACACCTTCAACAAAAATCAATTTCGACCATTCAAATGCCTGCATGCCGACGAAAATCTCGCCAAAAACAGCGGTGGTGATCATTAAAGTCGCCGCATTAATGCGATCGCCTCTATGTGCAAAATGCACTGCCATCGCCATCGTGCCACTTGAGCTGATCAGGATGAATGTCATGATCGCTATTTGCAGTAATGGCACTGGCGTACCGCCTATGCTGAGTGAAAATACTTCACTTGGAACCGGCCATGCTGCTGGGCTGGCGATGCGCACGGTCATGTAGCCGGTTAAAAAACAACTAAAGATAAAAGTATCTGATAGCAGAAAAATCCACATCATCGCCTTGCCCCAAGATACCTTGAAGGCTTGCTGATCGGATGACCAATCCGCTACTAACTGGCGCCAGCCGGTGGTGGCTGTTCTGGTGGATGCAACAGTACTCGTATTCATGTGAACTCCTTGCTGCAGAGATCTGATTACAAATTCGACACAGTAAACGCCATCTTCGGCCTGTGTAAAAAGGGCGCTTCCTTTATGCCGTGCCGCAAATAATACGCACCAAATGCGGTGTCAATCCGCTCAACATTGCAAACAAAACCAACCAAACAATCAGTAAAAAATGCCAATACCGCGCACAGAGTTTGATACGCAAAGCCGACGGTGTTCGTATCGTGATGAACAATGCCACTAAACCGCCTAATACATGCAAACCATGCATCGCAGTCAGCAAATAAAAAAAGCTCGCGGCCGGATTGCCGCTGGCCGTGATATGTGAAGCCTGCAGTACTTTCCATACCCATAACTGGGCAAACAAAAACAGCACAGAGGAGCCCCAGCTTGCCATTAGCGGATAAGGTTTTTTTGTTCTATTGGCGACTGCTAGCAACGCGCTAGTGAGTGCGAGTAAGCCGGTACTCAGCCACAATTGCCAAGGTAACTTGATCATGGACCAGTCATTGCCATTCATTCGCATCACATAAGCGGCGATGAACAGCAAAAATAAGGAGCTGGCAACGGCAATGAAAAACCATAAAGCGACGCTGGTGTTGGTTTGTTTTCCTATGGTTAAAGTTGCGTTCGCGCTCATGCCAATACTCCCGCAGTATGGACCGCTTCATCATCAACGCCCGGCGCATTTTGAGGGATGAAATCTTCCGCCGCACCCGGTACGCTGTAGGTATATGGGCCGCGATACACCACTGGTAATTGCGGGCCCCAGTTACCGTGTTTGGGTGGGGTATCCGGTGTTTGCCATTCCAGCGAAGCTGCGCGCCAGGGATTGCTGCTGGCGCGTTGACCGCGGAAGGTGCTCCAGATCAGATTGAAGATGAATAGCAGCTGCGCCGTGGCGACGATCAGTGCAATAACGGTAATGAAGGCGTTAAGCGATTGCGCTGATTTCGGAATAAATTGATAGCCTTGATATGCATAATAACGACGTGGCATACCGAGAATGCCGAGATAGTGCATAGGGAAAAAGATCGCGTAAGTACCTAGAAATGTCATCCAGAAATGGATCTTGCCCAAGGTATCGTTGAGCATACGGCCAGAAACTTTTGGAAACCAATGATAGATGCCACCAAAAATTACCAGCAACGGAGATACGCCCATCACCATATGGAAATGCGCGACCACGAAATAGGTATTGGAAAGCGGAATGTCGACACTGACATTGCCCAGAAATAGTCCGGTCAAGCCACCGATCAAAAACGTGCTGATAAAGGCCAGTGCAAACAGCATCGGCACTGTCATATGTATGTCGCCACGCCATAGCGTCAAGACCCAGTTATAGACTTTGATCGCAGTTGGCACGGCAATGATCAATGTGGTGGTGGCAAAGAAAAAACCGAAGTAGGGATTCATCCCACTGACAAACATATGATGTGCCCACACCACCACCGAGAGCACGCCAATTGCCAGAATCGCCCACACCATGGTGCGATAACCGAAGATGCATTTGCGGGAGTGGACGCTGATCAAATCGGAGACGATGCCAAAGGCGGGCAAGGCAACAATATACACTTCCGGATGGCCAAAAAACCAGAACAGATGCTGGAACAAGAGTGGGCTACCACCTTTGTAAGCGCTGACTTGTCCCATTGAGACTAATGCCGGCATAAAAAAACTGGTGCCCAATGTGCGATCCAGTAGCATCATGATGCCGCTGACAAACAATGCAGGAAATGCCAGCAGCGCCAAAATAGTCGCCACAAAAATCCCCCACACTGTCAATGGCATACGCAGCAAAGTCATGCCTTCAGTACGCAGTTGTAAAACGGTGGTGACGTAATTCAAACCGCCCATGGTGGCCGCTACGATAAAAATAAGTAGCGAAATGAGCATCAAAATAATACCCCATTCATACCCAGGTGTTCCTGGCAAAATCGCTTGCGGCGGATACAAAGTCCAGCCTGCACCGGTAGGGCCGCCGGGCGCAAAAAAACTGGACATCAATACGATCACCGACAATAAATACACCCAAAAACTGAGCATATTCAGATACGGAAAAGCCATGTCGCGTGCGCCTATCATCAATGGAATCATATAATTGCCGAAGCCACCAAGGAACAAAGCCGTCAATAAATAAATCACCATAATCATGCCGTGCATGGTCATGAATTGATAGTAATGTGCAGCGTCGATAAATGCGAAACGCCCTGGAAATCCTAGCTGCAAACGCATCAGATTAGACAAGCCGACACCCACCAATCCCGCCAGAATAGCGACACTGGCATATTGGATCGCAATCACTTTATGATCCTGGCTCCACACGTATTTGGTCCAGAAACTCTGTGCATGGTGTGTGCTGCTATCGCTGTAGCTCATGGCTTTCCTTGTCGATTTGCGAACCACTGTTTAAGTCCGTCTCCCGCTTGCGGAAGGCGGACTTAAACATTCATTGTTTTGCAATATCTGCAGTTTGTTTAGTTTCAGACTTAATCCCATACGATTTAATCAATGCGATCAATGCTGCCAATTCCTCATCACTCATCTCTATCTTAGGCATGATGGGTGAATAACCTTTCACCGTGCGTGCTTGCGGGTCGTGGATGAAGTTGCGCAGATATGTTTCGTCGACCATGGCCGTTGAACCATCGGCCATGGTTTCAGTTTTGCCATATAAGCCTTTCCAGCTCGGCCCGACTCTGGCACTGCCATCGAGTGAATGGCAAGAGACGCAAGCTTTGGCGTTGTATAGCGCTTTGCCTTTTTCTATCAGTGGATCATTAGACATCGCAACATTTTGTGCTGCAGCCAAAGTCATCGCAAAAGTCGGCTGTTTTTTTAGCCATGCCTGAAATGTCGCGGGATCATCGACCACCACATAAGCGCGCATGTTGTAATGACCGACGCCACACAGTTGTGCGCACAGGACTTCAAAGCGCCCGGTTTTTGTGGGTGTAAACCAGAATGACGTAATCATGCCCGGCACCATATTCATACGTGCACGAAATTGCGGTACAAAAAAATCGTGCAGTACATCTTGCGAATGCAATAGCATCCGCACCGGTTGATTCAGTGGCAGATGCAATTCATTGGTCATGATCAGAATATTGTTTTGACTGATCGCATCGTGTGGATCCAGGCCAAATGGATTGCTGGCGCTGACCAACGCTACGCTGGTGCGTCCTAATTTTCCATCGGCACCAGGAAAGCGGAAATGCCATTGCCATTGTTGGCCAAGCACCTCTACATCGATAGCATTGGCAGGCGCTTTGATGTACGCCGCGTAAACAAATAAACCTGGCGCCAGCAAGCCGATGATGGCGATGCTGGTGATGGCGATGAGCCAGTATTCGAGTTTTTTGTTTTCCGGCTGGTAGGCGGCGCGATGATTGCTGCCCTTGCTATTCAGTTGAGCAGCATCGCCTTCTTTGCGATGACGAAAGCGCAGCAGGGTGTAGATGATGAATATATTGATGGCGACGAAGAAGATGCCGGTGATGGCGAAGGTGATGGTGAGGGTGTTGTCCATTTGCTGCCAGTTGGAGGCTAATGGGGTTGCCCACCATGGGGTGTAAAAATGGAATAGTAGGGTTGCGGCGACTATTATTATGAGGGAGATGGCCATTAGCATAGCAATTCTCTTTTCTCTTATCGCGGTTAGAGTTATTTAATACTTCTTCTACTCCGTGGTGCCATGCCGGTGGTAGACCGGCGGCTACTCACTTTCTTTGCTTCGCCAAAGAAAGTAAGCAAAGAAAGGCGACCGACAGCCGTTGCCCGCCGTAGGCGGGTTCCCAAAAGCGCTGATACTTATTCGGGAGGAAAGACCAACTCGCTACGCTCAAACATGTCTTCCCTCTTTTTCCGAATAAGTATCAGCGCTTTTGGCAACGTCAGCATCGGGGTACTTCAAAAGCAGCAGCAACTTCAACGGCTTTGTTGATTCAATTATCTTCTACCTATTTTTTTACCTCTCGTGGTTCCAATCTCCAATAAATCGCGGCGGTTGCTATCCCGAAAATCAGGTGCGCAATCAATGCTGCCCAACCTCGCATTTCGGCGAACCATGGGAACATGAATGACATGCCGTAAAAGTTGAAGAAGTACAGTAGTAATCCGAAAATCGCACCTGCCACGGCCGCTGCGCCCAGGCTGGAGTCCATGTGGAAAGGAGCGATGATCGCGCACAGTATCATGCCGAAAACGATACCCAGAACGTAGTGATTGATGAGTGCTATCGCGACGACCATGAGATTAAAATCGTTCGATACCAGAATGTCGCGTCCCATCACCATTGCAGCTATGGCGTGTGATGCCCCCCATGGTCCGGTATCGCTAACCACAGCGGACCACAGTAATTCGAGCACCATTAAAATTGCCCCAGCGGCAAATCCAGAAATCGCCGCTACTGTCCAGTTCGGCAAGCGACGTTCCAGATGGTGGGAATCCATATGCAGTTCCATGACAACCTCCTGAAGAAAACAGTCACCACAAAATCGGCGCGTATTTCAACTAGTCATAGGCTAAAGCGATATAGCTGTAAACCGTCATGCCTATGAACGGCAGTGTGGTGGTGTTAGTGTAGTACAGAAACAGTTTGATGACAGGAGGTAACTATCGTGCGCCGCAATATTTTGATCATATTTGATGATAGTTTGATACATGTCATCAAGCTAACTCGCAAGTCATCGCATAGGGTGGTTTGCCAGTTTGTCGCATCACCTCTACTTCAATTCCCAGGCTGTCTCTGATCAACGCCGGTGTCATGGTGATTTCCGGGGTGTCTTGGGCCAGCAGTGTGCCGTTTGCCAGCCACGCTAATTGATCGGCATAGCGTGCCGCAAGATTGGGATCATGCATGATTGCTAATACCCCGATATTCCACTCGGTGGTCAGTTTGCGTAGCGTTGTCAGCAAATGATGTTGATGTGCTAAATCGAGTGCCGCGGTGGGCTCATCCAATAGTAAATAGCGGGGTGCGTTGGCGCTGCTATCTGACGGTCGCAATTGCGCCAGTACCCGGGCAAATTGCACACGTGCTAATTCACCGCCGGATAAAGTGGTGACATCGCGTTCTGCTAATGCTGCTGCACCTGCTAACGCCAATACTTCCAACGCAATTGCGCGATCAGCCCAACTATCGCCGCCGCCATGCGGATACCGCCCGAGCAGTACAATTTCCATCGCCGTAAACGGAAAAGCAAACTGCACACTTTGCGGTAAGACTGCCCGCGCTTGCGCTAAGGCCTTGGCGCTAAAGCTATGTAGTAAAGCGCCATTGAGTGAAATGGCACCATCGAGTTGCACCTCATTGCCGGGCAATGACGGTTGAAATTCTCCAGACATCGCTTTGAGCAAAGTACTTTTTCCTGCTCCATTGCGTCCTAACAAGGCGACGATTTGGCCAGGCGCTATTCGTAGTGTTACCTCGCGCAAGATGTCACGTTTGCCGCGACGAATCGAAATGTTGGTGGCGATTAGCATGTGATCTTTCCCTTTAACTTTACAATCCTAATTGTCCGCGGCGACGCCACAGCAATACCAGAAAGAATGGCCCACCCAACAGCGCAGTCAATATACCCAATGGCATTTCAGCCGGCGCAGCAACAGTACGCGCCACCAGATCAGCCAGTAAAGTCAATATCGCACCAAACAACATCGCACCTGGTAGCACGACGCGTTGGTCTGGGCCGCAAGCGAGACGTATGCAATGTGGTGCGACTAAACCGATGAAACCGATAGTGCCGGTAGCCGAGACCAATGCGCCTATGCACAGTGCGCTAGCGATAAGGATGTGACGTTTGATAGTCAACACTGCGACACCTAAATGGAGAGCTTCAGTCTCACCCAACAACATGGCATTAAGCGCTGCGGAATGGCGTGCCAAAGCAGCCAAACAAAGTAAAACCACAGGAGTGGTAACGGCAATCAACTGCCATTGCGCACCCGCCAAACTGCCCAAATTCCAGAATGTCAGTGTGCGCAATTGATCATCGCTGGCGATATAAACTAGCAGGCCGATGGCCGCACCAGCAATGGCATTGATGGCGATACCCGCTAGCAGCAACAGCGGTAATGCAAGGCGTCCACGATTGGCGGCGATTCGATAGACTAGCATCGCCACAACCAAAGCACCGACAAAAGCGGCCACCATGGGCGCATAAATACCTGCGAAGATTAATGCTGCTGGCCACAACGCGGTTCCTAATACGATGGACAATGCCGCGCCCAGTGCTGCACCGCTGGAAACCCCAATCAAACCGGGATCGGCCAGAGGATTACGAAACAACGCCTGCATCGCACTGCCTGCCGCACCAAAACCACAGCCAACCAATATCGCTAGCAGCACACGCGGCATGCGGATATCCAGTAAAACTGCGCGGGCCTGGCTTTCTGCAGCGCTTAAGTCGTTACCCGGCCACAGTAAATAGGGAATATCGAATGGATTGATTTTGTATGCGCCGACAGCAGCACAAAGCAGGGCGGTTGCCAATAGTAGAAATAGTAACGACCACAAGATGATGCGTTGTCGCTGGTGGCGATTGGATAGTGTTAGTGTTGGCCGTGCAGTTTGGTGTTGCAGCGGCATAGTGATGGTGGATGGCATGGAAATAAAAGTAAAAATACCCCGTCATCCCCGCGCAAGCGGAGATACAGGGTTGCGCAAACATGGATTCCCACATTCGTGGGAATGACGTTTATGAAGCATAAATTTGCTTCGACAATTGCATCACCGCTTGCGGTAAACGCGGCCCAAAACCTAACAGTAACAGTGAGTCCATTTCTGCCGCAACTCGACGATTTTTGGCTGCAGGCGTGATGGAGATGCCGGGCGATTTAACTAATTTATCGACGCCACCAATCGCCGCCAATCCTTCGCGCGTAATCAACAAAACGTCGGGGGCAGCGGCGACGGCGCTTTCTGCCGTCAGCGGTTTGTAGCCTTTGAAGCCATCGTCGCCGCCAAGTACATTGACTGCGCCAGCGTAGCGGATCATGGCATCGGCCGCAGTGTCGCGTCCGGCTACCATCGCTTGTGTTCCACTGTTACTAAGAATGAACATCACACGTAATGGCTTTGCCGATTTATTTCTGTCCACTTCAGCTAAAGTTGCCTGCCACTCCATATCGAAGCGTTGCAGTAAATTTTTCCCGCATGGAGATAAATTCAAAGCCGCGGCCGTACCGCGTATCCGATCGCGCACGGTTTGCACATCATGGCCATTACCTAACTTGATCACTTGCACGCCGGCCGCGGCAATCTGCGCCAACGCTGCCGGCGGCCCGGCTTCGGCAGACGTTAATAAGAGATCGGGGCGCAAGGACAGCACGCCTTCTGCTGATAAAGCACGTTGATAGCCGATCTTCGCCAGAGACTGCGCGGCAGCGGGCCAGGTGCTGGTGGTGTCAGCACCGATCAACAATTTTTGCGCGTCTAGTGCATACACCACTTCGGTGATGGCACCGCCGGCGACGGCGACTCGCTGTGGCGTGATGGTAGTGGCTGAAGTGATGGGAAGCGCGGTGGCAGTCGATGCGGCACTTTTAGTCGCGGCCGTGACGACGCTAGGTAATGCCATGGCCACACCAAGCGCGCCGCTTGCCAGCAGCAAGCTTCGGCGTTGCTGAAACAGGGTTGAGTTCATGCTGATACTGATGTTGTTGTTAGCTCAGGCAAAGCAGCCACCATCTCGCGCCATACAGGCAATTCGGCTTGCCCCGGTTTGCGTACGCCGAATAGCATGGCGATGGTTTGTCCATCACGATCGAATAATTCCAACGAAGTGACGATGCCATCCAGAGTTGGTTTACTCACTACCCAGCTGCCAGCGATCATGTTTTCGCGCAGATGTAAATTGAATCCAGTATCCAGCACATTGATCCACGGGCCCATTACTTTGATGTTATTGACCGGACCGGAATGGATTTGAATCATGCCGCTATTACCGACAAACACCATGATCGGTAATGCTATTGCAGCGGCATTTTCTAAGATGGTTTTTAGCGCATCGTGATTTACCTGACGCACAAATTGCGGCGGTGCCAGACGCAATGCTTGCGTGCGGCTGAGTCTGAATTTGTTCAACAAGCCAAAGAATTGATGGGTGTCAGTCATTGCATTCCAGGCGGCCTGAAATGCGGTGACATCAACTTCACTATTTGGAATTTCTGCTTCAGTGGAAGGTTTTTCTTCTACCGAGATACCGGGCTGTTGATTGCCATCGCGATATTGCTGAACCAATTTTTCATAGGCTTCATGCTGACTATGTTCACGCAAAAATACTTTGTGTACTGCCGTGCCATGCCGATCGAAAAATTGCAGGCTTTTTTGGATGCCGCGTGGCGTTTCCTCGATGACTGCGCAACCGAATTTCCATTGGCTATAAAAAATTCTCAGATCGATGGCTTCACCTAACGCCAGGCCAACGTGGCCGTTGTGGCTCATCTTTAGGTACGCTCCATCTTTTTCATGGACTGCGCTGTCGTTGCGGGTGAGGGCCATGACGGAGCCTAGTTGTGGGACTTGCTCCATGATGTTGATGAAGTCAGGTTTCAGGCGAATGACTTCTGTGTTGTCGTGTTTGCCTATGCAGGTGGCGATGGCTTCGGCTTCGGAGATGCCGATTAGTGCGGCGGCTTCTCGGTTGCGGAGGTTTTGGGAGGATTTGGTTTTTAGGAAGGTGGTGCGTAGGGTGGTGTTTTGTGTAATGTTCATTTTTTCTCCTTGGATTGATTTATTCGGTAATTAATACGAGTGGTGCTCCGTGGTGCCATGCCGGTGGTAGACCGGCGGCTACTCACTTTCTTTGCTTCGCCAAAGAAAGTAAGCAAAGAAAGGCGACGCAGAGCCGTTGCCCGCCGTTGGCGGGTCCCCAAATGTGCCAACTGTCATTCGGATGGAAAGACCAACTCGCTGCGCTCAAACATGTCTTCCCATAATTCCCGAATGACAGTCGTCACATTTGGCAACGTCCAATGCGGGGCACTTCAAAAGCAACGGCAACTTCAACGGCCTTGATGATTCGACTAACTCTATTTTTTAATACTGCAATTTCAACCCCACATTAAAACTACGTCCGGGTGCTGTGTAAGCGTCTTTGACTGTTGAGCTGTCGGCCAGGCCGCGGACGTCTGACCAGTTCCAGTATTTGTTGTCGAACAGGTTGGATATGCCGCCGTATAACGTGGCGTATTTGTTGATGTTGTAGCCTGCGCGCAGATCCATGACCGTGGCCGATGGTGGGGCGAAGTCGGTTTTTACGGACATGTCGCTGCGATTTTTTCCTGCTTGGTATCTGATGTCAGCTTCGGTGAACCAGCGTTCGGTTGGTGCGTAGCGCAAACCTAGTACGGCCATGAATGGATTGATGGTGTCTAGCGGTTGACTGACGCCTTTGAGCTCGGTGGTGCCTTTGGTGTAGGCCATACCGGCTTTGACACCCAGGCCGTTGGCGAATTGCCAGTCTAGCCTTGCTTCCAGTCCGCTGATGCGAGCGTTGCTGGTGTTGATGTATTGAAAAACGAAGGGATCGACATAAGGGCGACCGCTGCCGCTAATGATCTGTTGTGAGATGAAATTGTTGTAGTAGCCGGTGAAGACTGCGGTGCTGTAGCGTATGACGCTGCGGGTATTGTCACCTTCGCCATCGTTGATTTTTCCACGCAAACCTAATTCAAACGTATTGCTGGTTTCTGGTTTCAGATCAGGGTTGCCGATAGTGACATAACCATATGTCGGGTTACCGAAGCTGTTGTTAACCTGATCTGGCGTCGGCGTACGGAAGCCACGTGCGTATTGTGCATACGGGATCAACGCCGGATTGATTTCATACATCACCGCTAAACGTGGCGATACTGCCTGTCCGCTGGACTTGGTCGGCGTGCCATCATATTCAGCATCGTTCTGTTTTGGTGTCAGACGATATGCGTCGAAACGGATACTCGGAATGAATGAGAAAGCACTGGCGGGAGCAAAGCGGATTTCATCTTGTATGAAAGCACCAAACAGGCTGTAGTCGGTATCAGGAAAGGCCTTGCTGGGGAAGGGTGCTTCGCCGACACCTGGCACGGTACCGTTGCGCAAGCCGCTGATTTGAGAGGTGCTGGCGTCAAAACCATACACCAATTTGTGCTCCAGAGACCCAGTGCTTACTGCGCTTTCTGCTTGTGCCGATCCACCGAAAATATTCTCGTCATAGCTATTGTCGCGGGTACGACTGGCTGCAGGCTTACGTTGTTCGTATGAAAATTGATTGTTACTGGCCTCTTGATAATAGATTTGTGCATGCGCTTTTTGGAACCATATGTTATCGCTGTCGGTGAAGCCGTAATCGAGGCTATAACGATTGCGTTCCAGTTTATCATCCGCGTTCAGCGCCAGAGTAGTTGGCGTGATGGCGGATAACACATTGGTGGTGGTTTCCTGTTCGTGATGCTCTACCGTTAAAGTCAGTTTGTCGCGCGCACTAACGTTCAATACCAACTTGCCAAGCAGCGAGGTTGCGCTGGCATCTTGCGGATTGGCGGCATCACGATTGGGGCCGACGATATCACGCTGGCCTTGCGATTTGACTTCATGCCCATCGCGTTTATTGGCGATCAACATACCTTGTATTTGTTCGTTACCAAATGCTGCAACAGCCGTGGTGGAAGTGCTGCGATTACTAGAATCGTAGGATGGACTGATCGAGAAATACGTGGACTTGTTGAAGATATTTAAAAAGTCGGATGGGTCTTTGGTGATGAAATTAACCGCGCCGGTCAGACCATCGCTGCCATACATGGTAGATGCCGGGCCACGCAAAATTTCGACTCGTTTGTACAGATCCATTTCGCCAAAATCGCCGCGCCCTGACTCCAATGGGCCGAACGAAAACGCACTCGGCAAGCGTATGCCATCTTCCATCAACAAAATCCGATTGCCCTCTAAGCCGCGAATATTGATGCCTTCATTGCCGCCGCGGCCGCCGGCTGTGGCTGCCGATGTTGGCCGATAAGGTGCACGCCGCACGGTGATACCGGCTTCATAGCGTAGTAAATCCTTGATGTCTTTTGCTTGTTGCTCTTCGATTGTTTCGGCGTTGATGACGGAAATGCTGCTGGTGGTGCGTGACACCGGCGTTTCTGAACGCGTAGCAGTGACGGAAATTTCATCCATTGCATGGTCCTGCATATTCGCGTTGTAAGCGTAAGTCGCCGGCGTAGCCGTTTGTGCGACTGCTGGCAAGCTTGCGGCAGTTGCTGACAGGATCAATAAACGTGCAGCAATAGCAAGTTGCGATGGTGTTGACGATGTTGACGATTTCGATGAGGGCGCTCGAAAGGGCGAATTGGTGTTGCAAATGGGCACAGCGTACTCCAAAGTCAATAATGGGCTTATTGGCTGGCGGCGCTGATGGGGCGGGGCTGGCTGAGGGTGATGCCGGTGAACTGGCGTGTCGAAATTTATTGCAAATGATAATGGTTATCATTTGCAATGGTAATAATGAACAATAAAAGCTTGATAACTAATACATCGGCAGCATCTTGAGGAAGCAATAGAGTTACGTTTGAAGGGCGAAGTACATTTTTCTAAAACAATTGAAGAATAATGGGGCGCAAATGAACGAAAACAAGCCAGTCAGTGGATTGACTATGCCAGTCTCCGAAATTGGCAGGACTAGCCCATTTCGATTTTTGATGCCCGCATGGAAAATGCTAGTTGCATTGTTTTCGACGAAGAAATCCTTAACCGATATTGCTTATACCAATCAGGAAGTAGCAGCACTTTTTCTAGCCGTTTCCAATAATGGCGAAGGTTGCGTGGATGATCAAACCTGGAAGGATCTCGATCTTGAGAAATATTGTGCAAGTCTGACATCTGGAGTCAGCATTCTCGGCCAACAAGGAATTCATTTGCGCCTACGGAAAAGGAGCGAGGATGATAATGCCATCGTTGCCTTACTAGACGATGCTGAACTGCGAGGCAATCTGAAAAATGCGTTTGACGCTATGCGCGGCCTTGAGTTTGATGTCAGCCCACTTGTGTTTGCCTCTCCAAAAGTAGCGATACCTTGGTGGGTAAAATTTTTACTTCCTTTTCAAATATTGCTGCTCCTTGCCATGCTGGCGCCGTCTTTATCGCTAATGATGTTGATACCTTTGGCGGGGCTTATTCTATTCACTTTCGTAATACAAGCATCATGGCTCACGCATATTGAACGACATGATGAAAAATTATTCGCGTTACGCACCATTCTTCATACTGGCTTGACACTTGCAAAGTTAGCCCCGCAACGTAACTATCCGATACTGCATTCCTTTTTGTCTCAGATCAATGACATTCAAAAAATCAAGCGCGATTTGAGTCGGCCAATAGTTGAAACAGGGAGTCAAATTACCAAACTGTATGCCGATTGGTTTTTCTTGAGAAATATCAGTCATCATTTCAAAGCAACCAGAATCATCAGGGAGAATCAGGGGCTATTGCGGCGCTGGTATTTATTGATTGCTAATCTGGAGGCTGATCTGGCGATGGCGAATCACATCAGCATGCAATCGCATTTTTGTTGGGCCACGCCACATCCCGGAAATTCGATATTGCTGAAAGACGTGATCAATCCGTTGCTTGTGAATGCATCGGCAGTTTCTTTTGCGACCGATGAAATGGGCGTCTTTTTATCTGGACAAAATGGCGCAGGGAAAAGTACTTTCTTGCGTACTCTTGGTTTGAATCTGCTGGTTGGACGTGCGTTTGGGTTCTGTTATGCCGACAAAGCGACTATTGCTATGCGTCTGGTGTACACCAGTATTCAAATTGAAGACTCTATGGCTGACGGTGAAAGTTTATATGTTGCAGAACTTAACCGTGCAAAAAAATTACTCGAATCGAGTAGGGGAGAGCACTCTGGAATATATATTATTGACGAGATTTTTCGCGGCACTAACCATTTGGAATCTGTTTCGGTTGCCGCAGCTTTGATCCATAAATTGACACAACATGCATTAGTGATTGTGTCATCTCACAATCTTGTTTTAGCACCGCTCCTGGCTAAATACCTTATTCCCATGCAAGTCATATCTGAGACTGGTGGTGTGGTGATTAAGCCGGGTTTACTAGAGAAACCAAATGGCATTGCATTGCTCGATACGATAGAAATGGATGAAAGTATTTCGAATAATGCACGCAGCGTATCTATCTGGTTAAGTTCGTATTTGGCACATCCGAAAAATTGTCCCGATTTGCTGCAGTAAACGAAGAGGTCGGAAAAGCCTGGCGCCTTCCGACCAACCTGATTCGACTTACGCAATATCCGTCACATTACAACAAAAAATCCAACTCACGATGCGCGTTCGCATACTGCGGAAATACTTGCTGCAACTTATTATCACCAATCCGCATATGCTTTTCCGATAGCGTTGCCAGCACCGAACGGAAGTCGGTGGTGACCGCAAGATCGCGTCCTTCGTTCAGCGATTTATCGTCTATCCCAGGCCAGTTGCCGTAAATTTTCCGACCGCGCACATTGCCACCTAATAACCACATCGCGTTGCCGTGACCGTGATCGGTGCCGCCGTTGCCGTTTTCACGGAAGGTACGACCGAATTCTGAAATGACGACGATGACCATATCGTTGAACGCCGGACCAAGTTCACGCGCCAGAGTGCTAAGGCCTTCTGCCAGTGGTTTCAGACGATTGGCCAACTGACCGGCGCCATTACCTTGATTGACGTGCGTGTCCCAGCCACCGACGGCGACAAAACCCAAACGAATGGCGGGATTGTCGCGCATTAAATTACCGAGTCGTGCGGTATCGATTGCCAAGCCATTCGGCAATGGTGCGCCGTTGTTGGCCATACGCTGTTCTGAGCTGTTGAGGTCAGCGAGAATTTCTTTGCGGGCCGCTAAACCATCCTGGAATGATTTTCCCAGCACGGCATCTTGTTGGTATAGCGCGCCAAATGCCTGTTGGAATTGTGGCTTATCGATTTGCGTCAGCCGCGTGGCGTCGCGGCCGGTCGGCATGTTGGCGACAACTGCTTTACCGGTCAGGATGCGCGGCATGGCTTCGCCCAAGGTTAATGCCTGCATCATTGAATCGTTATGCGCGGCACGAGGTGTATCGCTAAGCAAACGATTCATCCAGCCATCGGGAATATTGTGCTGGCCCGGTACGCCAGTTTCCATATAGTCCTGCGCCTCAAAATGCGAGCGGGACATGTCGGGCGAACCAGACGCATGGACGAAGGCCAATTGACCGCCGTCCCAATACGATTTCAACGGTTGCAAGGCTGGATGCAAACCAAAATAACCAGTCAAATCAATCGCGCCATTATTTGCACCGGGACGAGCAACGGCGATGGTTGGACGTGCCTGATAATAATGATGGTCACCATGCGGCACGACGACATTTAAGCCGTCTACCGCACCGCGCAGAAACACCACAATCATGCGCGGTGTGCCATCGCCGGCTGCAACAGCACGCGACGGCGAACTGCCATATGACAGTGGAGCATCAATTGGTGTGGCACCGCCGCTGGTAGCGGATTTTTTTCTGGCTTGTTGGTTCGGTGGCGCAACGACGCAGCCAGATAAGCCGACCGGAAGCAAAAGAGCACCACTGCCGATCAGTCCGAGTTGACGAATAAAATCACGGCGGCTTGTATGTTTGTTGTGTGGATTATTCATAGCTTACCTCTTCATGAATGCAGGGCCGCCAAGGATCATGCCGGCTTGCAGATTCGCCGGCGCGTCATTGATAATGGTCAGGCTACGTTGATCGAAAGTGGGCGTTAGTGTCTGAATTAATTGTTGCGGATTAAGCGGCACAGCATTGGCGATGTCAGCACTCGGTGGATTGCCATAGGCGATGGGAGATTTTCCATTGCTTAAACTAGTGACGAAATTAATCCGACGTAGTAGCGCATCCGAATTAAGCCAGGCTTCTTCAGAATATTTATAGCCTTCTGGCGTTAGCCAGCCATATAACGGTTGTCCCAACTGGTTGAGGACGTTATCAATCGGCTTGATATTGTTGACCGGTGTGGCGCTGGCACGTAGTGCAGAGACGACAAATTGATACGGTGTTTTAAATTGCGTCTGATAGTTTTCACGTGCCCAGAACTGCTGGCTGTCGAACAAGGTTTGCAGTACTGCTTTGATATCACCGTTAGTGCTTAAAAAGCGTTGCGCCAGTTTATCGACCAAGGCCGGATCAGGTTTGTCGCTGACAAAATATTGCACCAGTTTGGTTGAAATGAAACGTGCCGTGGCGGGCTGTTTCGCCAAAATATCGAGTGCTTGTTCGCCTTCCTGGACACCTGCTGGTCCGGTGCGGCCTTTGATGACCTGACCGAGGAATACTTTGTCGCTACTATCGTGTCGGCGTGGCGCAAAAACAAACGCAGGCTGGCTAGGATCATCTTTCATTGCTTTGTTATCGATAGTCCAACCGCTCAATATTTTTGCCAGCGCGATCACATCGGCCTGGGTATAGCCACCGTTGACACCCAAGGTATGAAGTTCTAATAATTCACGACCATAGTTTTCGTTCAAACCTTTGAATTGGCCTTTTGATTCTGGCGCGTTATTGCCGCTGCTGCGCCAGTTGTCGAGGTAATACAACATGGCCGGATGATGTGCAACCGATCCCAATAGTTGACGGAAATTGCCCAGCGCATTAGGACGCAGCGTGTCTTTTTCGTACTCAGCGTTCCAATAACGTACCCATTCCTTAGGCTCGTAAACGTTGAAGTGATTAAACCAGAATTCCGTCATCACTTCTTGTAGTTGACGTGGACTTTCAGTAGCTTGCAACAGTCGGGCCTGATGCGTTTGTGGCGTGATTTCTTGATTGGCGCGTTGACGTGCTTTATTTTTTTCCTCAGGCGTGGCGCCGTTGGGTGGGAAGGAAGGAGGGCCGTATTGTTGGAATAACTGACCTTGGGAAAGCTGATAGGTCGGCAAGCTGGCGAGTTGTTCCGCCAATGGTATCGGCAATGGAATACTGTCCGGTGCGAGCTGCTCGGCAATATAGCGTTTGACGCCCAGCTTGCGCACCGCATCGACATCGCCGGGGCGCGGCCCGTAAGCTAAACGGTTCAGCACGTGCAGCGCTTTTTCTTCTTCCGTCAGTGGTGCTGAATACGTTGCAGTTCCAGCATGCGCATTCAAGACACTGAACAACAGTGCACCACATATAACCGTCATAGAAATCAAGCGTAACGGCGGAGATGGCGGGCGACATTTTTGTGCGATAGACATGATATTTTGCATGCTAAACCATCCTTCTTAGTGTGATTGTTTAGCTTAACGTGTCAGATGGTTTTTAGTAGACAGCTAGTGTGTAACGCACTGTAAATGTTGATGTGATCGTTGGAAGTTTTAAGATTTACGTTATATAAATTTCAAAATAGACAATCAAATCTATGTGCATGGCTTGCTCATGAGTTAGTAGGGAATGCTATTCTTTGATGATATTTTGAATTTTGCTTTTCACTTCTTTTATATGGAGCGACACCATGTCATCACCCAACGAAGCGCGCCCACCATTTCCACCATTTACCCGTGAGACGGCAATACAAAAGGTGCGAATGGCCGAGGATGGCTGGAATAGCCGGGACCCTGTGCGCGTTTCTTTGGCATATACCAGCGATAGCAAATGGCGAAATCGCGCCGAGTTTCCGCAAGGACGCGCAGAGATCGTGCAGTTCCTCACGCGTAAATGGGAACGTGAACTGGAATATCGCTTAATCAAAGAACTGTGGGCGTTTGATAACAACCGGATTGCCGTGCGTTTTGCATATGAATCGCATGACGCGGCAGGGCAGTGGTTCCGTTCTTACGGAAATGAAAATTGGGAATTTGATGAGCATGGATTAATGCGATGTCGATTTGCCAGTATTAACGATCTGGCGATTGCGGAAGCCGACCGCAAATTTCATTGGCCGCAAGGACGTCGGCCAGATGATCATCCTGGACTAAGTGAACTGGGTTTGTAGGGTTAATAACCTAGTACGGCGTAAACGTCTTGCCGTTGGTGTAGTGGTGCTGAATGACGATCCGCGGGAGCCACGAATCCGATATGCTGGCCAATATCAAATTCATCTCGCGCTCGTTCAGAACACCAAGGCATGCAACAGCAGGATACTTTGAGGCAGGCTTGATAACATCTTTACGCGGCGTGCCGGAATTGAGCTCTGGCAAACCGCGCGGTTATATGAGACAGGAGTAGAATCAACGCCAAGAACGGCTTTGGTTGCAGGGTCAAAATATCACACGTCTATGTGTGCTTGATATTCCCCAAAGCCGTTTTGAAACGCGTACCCGCCAATCTCAAATGACCCTCAACATGACTTGATGCAAAAATGTCCTTTCTTTATCTTTCTTATGTGGAGATAACATGAAAAACTTTACTCTTTTGCTTGCTGTTGCCACTCTGCTTGGTGGCTGCGTAGTTCCTCCATATGGGCCAAGAGATGGCGGCGACCAGCATGGACATTATGACGACAGAGGTGGTTACGATCACAACGACAGAGGTGGTTATGATCGCGACGGTAGAGGTGATTATCCCAACGGGGGACAGGAATCCAACCATTAATAACTAAACATCCATGGTTTAAGACCCACTTCAATAAGTGGGTTTTAATTGGAAAAGAGTTATTTCCTAAGCTTCTTTGATACTGCGATGATTATTGCCGGGAGCGCAGGATGGACTCCCGCTAATTTCGTAGACGTTTTTCCGTTTCCGCGATCAGTTTGAACTGCATTGAATTACTGCGGCAGACGATTTGGCACTGCTATCGCGGATGTACCTGTTTTGAAATAACGCTTGCGATAGCCACGCATCGATTTCAATTCTGTGTAACGCGAATTACTCCGCATGCCATCCCAGTTTCGCGCAAATCGCCATGCGCACGAAGACTGTCATCAATGTCTTTTTCAATTTGATAGCGCCATCATTTTCTTGCGCAGCAGGGCAGCTCTTGCGACGACTTGGCTTACCTTATATTTCTAAGCGCCGG
Source organism: Glaciimonas soli (assembly GCF_009497155.1). Classification (GTDB taxonomy): domain Bacteria; phylum Pseudomonadota; class Gammaproteobacteria; order Burkholderiales; family Burkholderiaceae_D; genus Glaciimonas; species Glaciimonas soli. The sequence continues at coordinate 608,562 of NZ_WINI01000007.1, read as the reverse complement.
GCAAGCTCAATAACGCCATGACCGCGTTCTGTTATCCGTTTGATTGCTTCAATTTCAATTCTTCGATATTTCGCTTGTCTCCCATTACTCCTTTCTCTTTTCAGTATCAGCATTTTTAAATGTCTACTGAATCAGAAAGGCGTAGTCATGCGGTAGTCATCGTCAGATTGAGGAGCGACGGGATTGTTTCAAAGGCAAAAAAAATAAACGCGACTGTTGCGCTGGTTTGAGTCACGCATATTTTTCTATTATTTTCCGCACCATGCGGCATTTTTTGCTGTAATATTTTGCAAAAAACCGAACAATCAATCGGTTTTGTGTTTTTTGCGGATAGGCGCCTAGGTGAAATGCTGCTGCATTTCATTATTTGCGCTCACTTCAGAGTGACACCCTGATCTCGTCCTGCGGTCAACCTGGCCGGCGGGGCAATAACTAAGCGAAAAGGAGCAGTACATGAAAAAGAAGGCAATCATCGCCATCCTAGGTGGCGCAGGTATGATGGGGCAGGGCATTATTCGCGACCTGCTGTCAGACCGAACGATCATCGACATCGCCGAAGTACGGTTGTTTGATACCAATCGCGAACGGATGGCAGCGTTGCGTGAGCAGCTCGATGATTCCCGTCTCACGCTGCACGATCTGGATGTGGCCGATCCTGCAGCGCTGGCGCGCTCGCTAGCTGGTGCTGACATTTGCATCAACTCCGTCCCTACTTTGGCCGGGTTCCAAATGGATATCTTTGGTGCCGCACTGGCTGCAGGTGTCGACTATGTTGACCTCGGTGGACTGGGTACTTACACCGTCAAGCAGTTGGAATGGCAAGAGCGTTTCCGCCAGGCTGGCGTGGTGGCGGTACTGGGTGTGGGCGCCGATCCGGGCATGTCGAATGTGATCTGCCGCGCGGTAGCGGACGAGCTTGACGAAGTCGATAGCATCAATCTTTATTGGGCTGCCACACTGACCGGTAAGGAAAATCCGGTTCTGGTGCCGCCTTACAGCGTGTCGACCGTGTTGGCTGAATATGCGCATCCTTGCCTTCAGTTTCTGGATGGCCGTCATGTGGAATGCCAGCCTCAGACCGGTATTGAGGTGATTGATCTGCCACAGCCTTGGGGACGTTGCGAGTTCATGTACTCGATCCATTCCGAGCAGTTGACTGTGCCGTTGGCGGATGGCATTCGCCAGAAGGGTATCAAGGAATTTACCTGGAAGTTGCACCTTCCGAATCGCGAGCACGAGGCTTGGGTTGGCTTGGTCAAGGCCGGCTTCGGTGATTTCGACCGGACAGTGGACATCAATGGCACGGCGGTGCGTCCGTTGGATGTGCTCAATGCCGTCATCAACCGTAACATCGCTGAGAAGCAGGATCAGATACCGGAACAGCAGAGCCATGAGATCCACTTCGCCATCGGCCGTGGCCGCAAAGGCGGCAAAGCTGCCACAGCGCGCTGTGAAGTGTTGGTTCGCCCCAATGAAATGTACGAAGGTTATGTGGACGCGGCCACCTCGATGAACGCATCTATCGCGGTTCAGTTGATGCTGAGCGAGACGCGTCGGCCTGGCGTGTACGCGCCGGAAGCGTATTTCGATGTGAAGTCCTATTTCAGGGAAGCCGAGAAGCGCAAATTCGCGATCACATTGACGACGGACATGGCTTAATCGGACAGGGGGAAACATGCGCAACTTGCTCTATATTGACGGCGCCTTTGTTGAGCCGGCGCTCGGCGGTTTTCTGGAGGTGGTCGACCCGGCTACCGAGGAACCTTTCGCTGAGATCGCGGCTGGCACCGATGCCGATGTGGACGCTGCGGTGCAGGCCGCGCGTCGTGCCTTCGATCAAGGTCCGTGGCCACGGATGCCGGCTGCCAGCCGCGCGGCAATATTGCGCCGTGTGGCGACCGAGATCCGTGACAATCTCGTGCATCTGGCGCAGCTGGAAGTGCGAGACAACGGCAAGCCGCTGAAAGAGGCGCGCTGGGATATCGGCGATGCCGCATTCTGCTTTGATTACTACGCTGACATGGCCGAACAGGTCGAGGCGGAGGGCGAGACAGTGGTCGATGTTGGCGACGATCGATTCGTCGGTCGGGTGCGCAAGGAGCCGCTCGGCGTGGTGGGCGCCATCACGCCATGGAACTTTCCCCTGTTGATGGCGGTATGGAAGGTGGCACCGGCACTGGCGGCCGGCTGCAGCATTGTGCTTAAGCCATCCGAATTCTGTTCGCTCAGTTGTGTTGAGCTGGCGCGCTACTTCCATAAGGCAGGTCTGCCGCCCGGCGTTTTCAATCTGGTGACGGGTCTTGGGCAGCAGGCTGGCGCACCCTTGAGCGCGCATCCCGGCGTCGACAAGCTTGCCTTCACTGGCTCCCAAGCCACTGGTTCTCAAGTGATGCAGACGGCGGCGCGCGACATTCGTTCCGTCAGTCTGGAATTGGGCGGGAAATCTCCCTTCATCGTGTTTGCAGATTGCGATCTGGACAAAGCGGTCGAATGGATACAGTTTGGTGTCTTCTGGAACCAGGGCCAGATTTGCTCGGCGACCTCACGGCTGTTGGTCGAACGCCCTGTTCATGACGCTCTGCTGGCGCGCTTGAAGGCGGCGGCGGAGCGGATCGTCATCGGACCGGGCGATCTGGACGGCGTTCAGATGGGGCCAATAGTCTCGGCCGTGCAGCATCGCCGGGTCATGGAGGGTATCGCGCAAGGCGTTGCTAGCGGCGCTCGCTTGGTCACTGGTGGCGGTCGGCCGTCGTACCTGACACGCGGCTACTTTGTCGAGCCCACCATCTTCACCGATGTGCCGCTCGACAGCTGGATCTGGCGCGAGGAAGTGTTCGGACCGGTCCTTTGCATCCAGTCTTTCGACACGGAACAGGAGGCGATTGCGCTGGCCAACGACAGCCGCTTTGGCCTGGCGGGTGCAGTGATGTCGGATGATCTGGAACGCTGCGATCGGGTGGCCAGGGCACTGCGTGCCGGCGTGGTCTGGGTTAATTGTTCGCAGCCGACCTTCACGCAACTGCCGTGGGGTGGCTACAAGGCCTCAGGCATCGGACGTGAATTAGGGCGCAATGGCTATGAGGCATTTCTGGAGGTGAAACAGATCACTAGTTTCGATCATCGCCAGGATTGGAATTGGTACCAATCGACGGGAAATCCGGTTTGACCGGGCAGGCGACGGTGCACTCCGTGTTACGCCGCGCGCCTGCTTCCGGGTTTGTGGATTTAAATTCATAAAAGTGTCAAATATCGCTTGAAAACCGAACAATTACTCGGTTATAGTGATTCCGGTCTCGCTGAATTAAAAAAAGATGTTGTTCTTGCTCGTAACCGAATAAAACTGTCGACGCGGCAGTTTTATTTTAAAAGAAAAATGTCTGCGCAAAACGCACGCAATCAGATGGCAAGAACGACATTGAGAATGACAGCGACCCGGTGCTCGGATCGACGGCCGCTAAAGCGGTTAAAGAATCAACGTATGACAAAACTAAAAGTGTCTTGTCGGAATACCAGACCAGGGCACACCCATGATCAGATTGGAGACAATGAAAATGGCTTACCCAAATACTTACTTCCGACCACATCCGGCTGGCCTGCGCGCCAGCCCCTTGTGCTACCTGATTGCCTGCACGGCATGGCTGGCCACGGACCAGCCTCGCTCGACATCCAATAAAACATAATGACAACAAGGAATCGAATGTCGAACCAATCTGGATCAGCAGAAATTTGCTACCTGCCCGCCACCGAGGCGCTGCGCATGTTCCGCGAGCGGGAATTGTCGCCTGTCGAACTGCTCACCGCCTACATCGATCGAGCCGAAGAGATCGAGCCAGTGCTCAACGCATTTAGTGCGCAGCGCCGCGAGGAAGCGCTGGTCGTCGCGCGTGCCGCAGAGCATGCCTATGGCAGTCGCGGCGCCACGCTGCGTTCGCTCGAAGGAATTCCGGTTGCACTCAAGAACGAGCATACCTTGCGTGGCTGGGTCACTACCAAAGGCTCCTGGCTGATGGGCAATACGCCCGATGTCGTCAATGCACCTATCACTCAACGTCTGCTCGATGCCGGCGCGGCCATCCATGCGCAGACCAATGTGCCGGAGTTCTACATGGCACCATTTACGCGTTCGGCGCGCCACGGCGTCACTCGTAATCCATGGAATCTGGACATGACACCGGGTGGATCGAGCGGCGGCAGTGGTGCTGCGTTAGCGGCCGGTCTCACCTGCCTGGCGTCCGGGTCGGACATCGGCGGTTCAATCCGGATTCCCGCCAGCTATTGCGGCGTAGTGGGCCTCAAGCCCAGCTACGGCAGGGTACCGGTCACTCCGATCGCCTATGCGCTCCACACCATGAATCATATTGGCCCGATGGCGCGCACAGTGGCTGACTGCGCGCTGATGTTCAACGTCATCAACGGCCCACACGTGGTCGATCCCGCTACCGTCAGCCCCAAACTCGAGGTGCCGCTAACTTTCGACTCAGTCAAGGGTTTGCGCATTGCACTGTCCTACGACTTCGATTTCTGCGTGGTCCACCCTGATGTACGCAATGCGCTCGATCAGGTGGTATCGGCGCTGCGCGATCAAGGTGCCGTGGTTGAGTTGGTGTCCCTGGGTTGGGACATGCGGTCGGCTGACGCGGTCGAGCATCGCCTCGGCTACGAGACCGGGCGCGCTTTCGCCACGCGGATACTGAATCAGAATGAAGAGACCAGCGACTACATCCGCCACTTCGCCGCCACAGGTCTGAATATGACGGGCGAGCAGTATCTGGCCGCCAACGACATCATCGGCAGTATGTACGAATCGATGGCAGGTGTTATGGCTAAATACGATGCCCTGATCTGCCCGACTATGCAGAGCATCGGCAGTGCGGCGGAAGGGGAGAGGGACGCTATGGGTCAGTTGCGCACCGATTCCATGACTTTCCCGTTCAACCTGCTCAGTCGCCATCCGGTTCTGAGTGTGCCATCTGGAGTCGCCCACAATGGCGTACCAACCGGCGTGCAGATCGTCGGTCGCACCTTCGACGAGACTAACGTATTTCGAATCGGGGCTGCCGTAGAAGCGGCTATCTGGCAGGACAAACGGCCCGACCTATCGGCCATCGGTACCCATAAGCATGGAGTATTCTGATATGACAACCGCATCCCCGAACGAACAAGGCAGCAAGCTCAAACGCGAGCTAAGCTACCGCGACCTGGTGTTTTACGGCCTTGCCTATACCGCGCCAGTGACGCCGCTGACCATGGCCGGATTTGTCTGGGTTGTCTCTGGTGGCCTGCCTGTAATGGCCTACCTGCTCTGCGCGCTGTGCCTGTATTTCACCGCCAATAGCTATGCGGTAATGACGTCGGCGATGCCCAGCGCCGGTTCGGTGTACAACTTCGCGAGCAAGACGATGGGACCGTTCGCCGGTTTCATTTCAGGCTGGATGATTCTGCTTGACTATCTGCTGGTGCCTGCGTTTACCTACACCCTGGCCGCAGTGGGCCTGGAACAACTGATGCCGCAAGTCGATCGCGAAACCTGGGTCGTGATCGTTGTTGCCGTTACGACCCTCGTCAACTGGTTCGGCGTCAGCGTTACGGCGTTGGTCAGCAGCATCTCGGTCATACTGCAACTTCTGCTGGTGGCCGTCATTGTCGGGCTGTTGCTGTTTGCGCTGCATGGTGGAATGGGCAACGCGGCGCTGACGATGGCACCGCTGTTTGATGCGAGCAAGTTCCATGTCAGCAGCATGTTGGCCGCCACCGCGATCTGCGTAACGGGTTACCTCGGCTTTGATGCAGTCTCGACGCTGGCCGAGGAAGTCAAGGATAGAGACACCAGCCTGATCGGCAAGGCGATCCTGACTAACCTGGCCGTGACCAGCAGTCTTTTTGTGCTGGTTACTTGGGTGATCGGTAACGTCCTGACCGGTTTTCCGATAAGCGATCCGGCTACCGTGATCTACGACCTGACGACGGCCATTGGCGGCAAGGGAGTCACCGCCGCGATGGCCTGGTTCATGATACTGGTGGTGGGTGTGCCGAATGTGCTGCCGATGCAGGTGGGCGTGGCGCGGGTGCTATATGCGATGGGTCGTGACAAGACCTTGCCCTCGGTGCTGGCCAAAGTGAATCGACGTCACGGCAATCCGTATGTGGCGATGATTTTCTCGACTGCCGTATCGCTGGCCATTGCGCTGTTCATGAGCGAACGGATCAGCGATCTCGCGATCCTTATCAGCTTCGGTGCACTGAGCGGCTTCGTGTTCGTGCATCTTTCCGTGCTGGCCCACTTTGGCCGTCGTCCCGGTCGCAGCTGGTGGTCCCACTTGGCGGCGCCGCTGATTGGCATCGGGGCAGTGGTGATGATCGTGTCCAACCTGAGCAGCATGGCGCTGACCGTCGGTATCTGCTGGTGCGCCGCCGGTATCGTCTACTGGCTTGCGAAGCGCTACTGGAATGGTGCCGTGGACATATCTCCCAGCGAGTCCGGCAGCAATCCCGATGCATCCGAACCGCCGCAAACCACCTTATAAAATATAAAAAACTGAAAGAGACAACATGGCTCACTCTCCCTTGAAGCGTATCCTGTGTACCTCGTCCGAACGTTTCTTTGTCGACGATCAGATCCACGACGCCTTTGTCGCCGAGTTTGCCCGCCGCACCCGCCAGCTGCGGGTCGGCGACGGCATGGGCATGGCCGAGATCGGCCCGCTGGTCAGCAAGGCTGCACGCGATAAAGTGGCGCGTCTGGTGCAGGAAGCCGTTGAGCAGGGTGCACAAGTGGTCTGCGGCGGTCGCATTCCACCTGATTGCCCACCGGGTTGGTTCTATGAGCCAACCATCCTGACCGGCGTCACCCCGCAGATGGCCATTATGCGTGAAGAATGCTTCGGACCGGTTGCCGCCATTTGCCGCGTTGCCGACTTCGACGAAGCGCTACAACGAGCCAACGATTCGGAATTCGGTCTTGGCGCGTCGGTCTTTACGACCGACCTTGCCGAAGCCATGGAAGCTGCCAACCGGCTTGAGTCGGGCATGGTCTGGATCAACAACCCACTGATCGACAACGATGCACTACCTTTCAGCGGCAGCAAGATGTCCGGCCTCGGATGCGAACTTGGACGGCACGGACTGAATGCATTCCGTCGCACCAAGATGGTCATCCTCGACCACCAGCCGCGTATTCACGACTGGTGGTTGCCGCGCCCGGATGCATCCTTTTACCCGGCCGAAGCGGCCGCCCCTCAATGATTTCCCTTAGATTAGAAAACTGCATGCAAGATACTACCTATCTCTCCGCCACTGACCTCCTGACGCGCTTTCGCGACGGCAGCCTGGACCCGGTCGACTACTTTGAAGTGCTGGCCGTTGCCGCTGAACGCCAGCAAGCCACGATCAACTGCGCCGCTGGCCTGTTCTTAGAGCAGGGACGCAACATGGCGCACGAGTCGCGTCGCCGTTATGCTGAAGGCACTGCCCGTCCGCTGGAGGGAGTACCGGTCATCATCAAGGAGGAAACCAGCGTCAAAGGCTGGCCATGCCCGCAGGCCTCGCTCGTGTTCAAGGACAACGTGGCCGTCGAGAACCACCCGATTGTCGACAAGCTGCTCAACGCCGGTGCGATTCCCTTTTTTCAGGCAACCAATCCGGAGTTCTGTGTGCTTGGGCACACCTGGAGCAAGATGTATGGCGTCACTCGTAATCCATGGGCGCAGGCGTATTCCGTCGGCGGTTCCAGCGGTGGTTCCGGCGCGGCTTTGGCAGCTGGCGTCGCGCCGTTGGCGACAGGCAGCGACATGGCCGGCTCAATCCGCCTGCCGGCATCGCTGTGCGGTGTGTATGGTTACAAGCCGCCATCCGGACGGCTACCCTGTGCCCCCGGTTCTGAATATATGACACAGGCAGTGGTAGGGCCGATGACGCGCAGCTTTGATGATCTGGTGCTGATGCAGAACGCGCTGGGCGGTCCGCATCCCACCTCTTTCACGACGCTTCCGTACACCGAACTGCCTACAGAATACGGCGACCTGAGCGGCATGCGTATCGCTTACAGTCCGGCTTTCGGCCATCCGGCACTTGCGCGCGACATCGAACGGAATCTGCTGCAGGCGTTAGACGGTCTGCGCCAGCGTGGTGCCATCGTCGAGGAAGTTGCGCTGCGTTGGGATCTCGATGAAATCAACATGGTGCTGCTCGATGGTCTGCGCGCGATGTACGCTGACGAATTCATGACCGATATTTCGGATGCCGATGCGGAAAAGCTATGCAGCTATACCGCCCATATGCGCCAGCAAGCCAGCGAGGATCAACCTTCCATCATGCCGAGCGCGGTACTGGGCCAAAAATTACATCGCGACATGCAGGAGAAGGTCTGGAGCAAGGGTTATACCGCATTTATCTGTGCCTCAATGTTGACGACCGACCTGGCGGCCGATCAGGATCCGGTGGCGCAACCCTTTCTGGAGCTGGGCGGCCATAAGGTCGATGCCAATCTGGGATGGTGTCTGACGCCGGCCTTCAATCTGCTCAATCGCTATCCGGTGCTGGCAGCGCCGACTGGCTTGTCGGAGTTGGGTGTGCCAACCGGTATGCAGATTGTCGCCAATGCGTATGACGATGAGACGGTGTTCCGGGTCGCCTCTAATCATGCGCGGGCGGGCACGTCGCGACTGTTCGTCGATCAGTTCCCCGTGTTGGGCTAATCGCGCCCGGACGAATCTTTTTACCCGGCCCAGATAGCCGCAGCCAAATGAACAACCTACCATCAGGAACCGCTATGCAAGACACTACCTATCTCTCCGCCACTGACCTCCTAGCGCGCTTTCGCGATGGTAGTCTGAACCCGGTCGACTACTTCGAAGTGTTGGCCGTTGCCGCGGAACGCCAGCAGGCCACGATCAACAGCGCCGCCGGTTTGTTCTTGGAGCAGGGACGTGCGATGGCGCACGAGTCGCGTCGCCGCTATGCCGAAGGCACGGCGCGGCCTTTGGAGGGTGTGCCCGTCATCATCAAGGAAGAAACCAGTGTCAAGGGTTGGCCACGCCCGCTGGCCTCGCTCGTGTTCAAGGACGTTGTGGCCGTCGAGAACCATCCGATTGTTGACAAGCTGCTCGACGCTGGCGCGATTCCCTATTTTCAGGCAACCAATCCGGAGTTCTGTGTGCTTGGACACACCTGGAGCAAGATGTATGGTGTCACTCGCAATCCATGGTCTCAGGCGTATTCCGTCGGCGGTTCCAGCGGCGGTTCCGGTGCGGCATTGGCGGCTGGTGTCGCGCCGTTGGCGACAGGCAGCGACATGGCCGGCTCGATCCGGATACCGGCGTCGCTGTGTGGCATGTATGGTTACAAACCGCCGTTTGGAAGACTGGCCTGTGCTCCTGGTGACGAATATATGGTGCAGGCAGTGGAAGGGCCGATGACGCGCAGCTTTGATGATCTAGTACTGATGCAGAACGTGTTGTCTGGCCCTCATCCGGCTTCCTTCACTACGCTTCCCTATACCGCACTGCCAACAGAATACGGCGACCTGAGCGGCATGCGCATTGCTTACAGCCCGGCTTTCGGTCATCCGGCACTGGAGAGCGACATCGAGCATAACCTTCAGCAAGCGCTAGACGGTCTGCGCCGACGTGGCGCTATTGTCGAGGAAGTCGATCTGCGTTGGGATCTCGATGAAATCGGCAAGGTGCTGCTCGATGGTCTGCGTGCGTTGTTTGTCGACGAATTCATGACCGATATTTCGGATGTCGATGCAGAAAAGCTGAGTAGTTATACCGCCCACCTGCGCCAGCAAGCCAGCGATTATCAACCTTCCATCATGCCGAGCGCGGCGCTGGGCCAGAAATTACACCGCGACATGCAGGAGAAGGTCTGGGGTAAGGGCTATAGCGCCTTTATTTGTGCCTCGATGCTGACGACTGACCTGCCGGCCGACCAGGACCCGGTGGCCCAGCCGTCACTAAACGTCGGAGGCCATCAGGTAGATGCCTTTTTGGGATGGGTTCTGACGCCGCCCTTCAATCTGCTCAATCGCTATCCGGTGTTGGCAGCGCCGACTGGCTTGTCGAAGTTGGGCGTGCCGACCGGTATGCAGATTGTCGCCAATGCGTATGACGACGAGACGGTATTCCGGGTCGCCTCCAATCATGCGCAGGCGGGCACGTCGCGGCTCTTCATCGAGCAGTTCCCTGTAATGGGTCAGAAAGCATGAAGTCGTGTGGCATAATCGACACCTTATCTACAACTACTAAACTGATCCAACCTAGCATGGCCAATAAGAAATCTCTCGTCCCGTCAGAGTCGCCCGCTACCGGCAAGGCCAAAGCCAAGCCTGCCGCCAAGCGGCGCATTCCGCAACAGGAGCGTGGACACAAGACGATTGAAGTGATTCTGCAAGCCACCGGCGAAGAAATCGCACGCGGTGGGCTGGCCAAGCTGACCACCAAGCGCATTGCCGAAGCCGCTGGCATGTCGGTGGGCGGCCTGTACGAATACTTCCCCAACAAGGAAGCGGTAATCCATGCGTTGGCCAGCCAATGGCTCGAACGCGTCAAAGACGGCGTCGCGGCCGTCCACCCGACCAAGACTGGCTGTGTGGACTTGATCCGCTATCTGGGTATGGTCTATGAGGCGGTGCGGCCGCAGTACCAGCAGGTGTCGGGCGTGAGTGTCCTGATTTCCCTGCTCGCCTCGGTGCCGGAGCTAAAAGCGCTGGAACGCCAGATCGACCTGCAGGTCAACGCCTTGCTCACGGATGCGATCTCCTATCTGCTGCCGTACGTTGGGAAGGATCAGTGCAGCGCCGTGGCGCGGACTCTGACCATCCTTGATCATTACCTGTTGATCGAATCGAACATGCGCGATCCGGCACATGCCGCGATGTTTGATATGCACCATCGGATCTGCCAGCATGCGCTGGCGAGCCACTTTATCTTGATGAATGAACAGGCGAGGCTGGCGGCTGCCAGCGCCGAACCTCAGTCCGATCCCCAGCCAGTCTCCTGGCCAGCGCCACGGCCCGAAGCGCCGCCGGACGTCACCTAAGTTCCTTCCCTTTCTGTGGCAGACAGTCGGCGCGAGCACCGCGCCGTCCCGCCACAGGCACATCTAATCAACATCCGATTGTAGGCAACGCCCATTGGCGGCGGTGAAGGCCGCGCCATGCGGCTGTATCACGAGAATTGAGACAAGATCATGAACTCTAATAACGCTATTGCTTTCTCCAAAGATCAGCTCGCTTACGAGCCATATGCACGCTTCATGGTGACCGATATCGACGGTGTCTGTCGCGGTAAACACCTGTCAGGCGAAAAAATCGCCAGCATGCTCGAGGGCGGCGGCACCATCGCCAGTGCCGTCTTTGGTTGGGATATTCAAGACCAGTTATACGACAACGTTAGCTTCACAGGTTTCCATACCGGCCTTCCCGATATCGGCCTGGTACTCGATCCGACTACTGCGCGTCGTCTGCCATGGGACAACAACTGCTGGTTGATTCTGGGTGAACATACCCGGATCGACGGCTCAGCGTTGCCGATCTGTCCGCGCCAACTGTTGAAGCAGGTGCTGGCCAAGGCCGATGCCATGGGCTATTCGGCGCAGGTGGGTACCGAATTCGAATGGTTTGTGCTGTCAGAGACCGAGCAATCGGTGCGTGCTAAAAGCTATCGCAATCTGCAAACTGCGACGCAAGGCTTGACTAACTATTCGCCGTTTCGCATCAATGCCCAACAGGAGTTCGTGCACGATCTGTTCACCAATCTGAATGCTATTGATGTGCCGCTTGAGGCCATACATACCGAGGCCGGACCGGGTAATTTTGAAGCAGCAATCCGCTATGGCGACGCACTCAAGACGGCCGACCGCGCAGTTCTGTTCAAGGAGTCGGTGCGTGAAATCGGCCGCCGCCATGGCTTGCTCAATACCTTCATGGCCAAGTATTCGGAGGCATATGCCGGCTGCGGACAGCACCTTCATCAGAGTCTGTGGCGCGATGGGCAGAACTGCTTTTACGACGAGCAGGGCGAACACCGCATGAGCGAGACCATGCGCCACTTCATCGCCGGTCAATTGTATTGCCTGCCGCATCTGTTGCCGATGGTTGCGCCATTCATCAACAGCTACAAGCGTCTGGTGGGGAATAACCTGGCTCCGGTAAAACCGACCTGGGCGGTGGACAATCGGAATGCCTCGCTGCGCGTCATTCCCGGCAGCAGCAACGCCATGCGGATCGAGACCCGCACCCCTGGCGCCGATGCCAATCCTTATCTGGCGATTGCGGTAGCGCTAGCCTCAGGGCTGTACGGCATCGAGCACAAATTGGCGCTCGAACAGCCGCCGGTTTCCGGTGCCAACCACGGTGCCGAACAGGTCGAGCATCTGCCGCGCACCCTAGCCGAGGCGACGGCTGCAATGGATCGCTCCCCGCTCGCGCGCGCGCTGTTTGGCGAAGAATTCGTGCGCCATTTCGTGGAAACCCGGCAATGGGAGATCGCCCGCTTTAACCAGAGCGTGACCGACTGGGAACTGGAGCGCTATCTTGAACTCGCGTGATGCGCGCAACCCAGACCATTTGCAAGGGAAAAACAACATGACCAGCCAGCGTATTAATTCGTACTACAACGCTACCGTTAACAGCGATCTTAGTTTCCCGCAGCTGGAAGGTGAAGTCAGGGTTGATGTCGCCGTCATTGGCGGCGGCTTCACCGGCTTGGCCAGCGCCTTGGAACTGGCGGAGCAGGGCAAGAAGGTTGCTTTGGTCGAAGCCAATCGGATCGGTTGGGGGCAATCCGGGCGCAACGGCGGACAAGTCACGGGCAGCCTGTCGGGCGACGAAGCCATCCTGCGTCAACTTACCCGCCACGTCGGTGAGGACGACGCCGAGGCGTTCGTCTGGTATTTGCGCTGGCGCGGCCATGACATTATCCGCGAGCGCATCGAGAAATACGGCATCGCCTGCGACCTCAAGTTCGGTCATCTGCACACCGCTTACAGCCCCAGCCACATGCGCGCGATGCGCGCTACCTACGACGACATGGTTAGTCGCGGCATGGCCGATATGGTGGAGCTGGTCGAGGCAAAGGATATCGGCCGCTTCCTCGATACACCTCTTTACCATGGGGGAATTTACAACCGGAAGAACATGCACCTGCATCCGCTGAACCTGTGCTTGGGCGAAGCGCGCGCACTTGCCAGCCTCGGCGGCCATGTGTACGAAAATTCGCCGGTGCTTGAGATTATCCACGGCGCGACGCCGTCGATTCGCCTGCCGAAGGGTCGCATCGTCGCTGACCAAATTCTGCTCGCCGGCGACGTCTATCACAAGCTGGAACGACGCAAATTGAGCGGCATGATATTTCCCGCCGCCGGTGGGATAGTGACGACCGAGCCATTGGGTGATCTGGCGCGCCAACTCAATCCGCAGGATGTGGCGGTCTATGACAGCCGTTTTGTACTCGATTATTACCGCATGACTGCCGATGGACGCTTGTTGTTTGGCGGCGGTGCCAATTACTCTGGCAAACCGTCACGTGATATTGCCGCCGAACTGCGCCCGTGCATAGAACGCACTTTCCCGCAGCTGCGTGGAGTCAAGATTGGGTTCGAGTGGAGCTGCGATATGGGTATCGTGATCAATCGGGTTCCTCAGCTTGGCAAGCTGGCACCTAATGTCTGGTATGCCCAGGGTTATTCGGGGCATGGGCTGGCCACCTCGCATATCGTGGGCGAAGTGATGGCCAAGGCCATTGGGGGGAGAATGGAGGCGTTTGATGTGTTTCAGCGTTTCAGCCATATTCGCGTTCCGATGGGGGATAGCATGGGGCGGCAATTATTGGCGCTGGGGATGCGGTATTTTCTGATGATGGAAAGGTTTCGGTGAGGTGCAGGAGATTCCGCTTTGGCTTCGCTTTTCGCCTGGATCTGATCTGGAATCTGCAACTCTCGCGATGCACCACCACCACAACCGAGAGTGCACCCACCATTTTTACAATAAAACACGTAAGACGGAATGTGTTCAGGCACGTACAAGTATTGTAAAAAATCCGCACAACATGGGCAGCCGGGACTATTGCCTTCACCAAAAAATGGTCCCAGACAAATTCGATAACTAACAATTCGATAAGAAACATTATGCATCGTCCAATTATCATTCTTCCGGCATGTTCCCATCAAATCGGCGTTCAGCCGAGTCATGCTGCGCAGTCCAAATACGTCGACGCGGTTGTTCTCGGCGCAGATTGCGCACCTTTGATCCTGCCGGCGCTTGGAGAAGCTAGCGACCTTGAGGCTGTCCTTTCCGTCTGCCACGGCATTATGCTGACCGGATCGCCATCCAATGTCCATCCTCGTCATTACGACCAACATGTACTTAATCCAACGTTACCGCAAGATGCGGCGCGCGACGCGACCACGTTGCCGCTGATTCGTGCCGCGCTGGAACGCGGCCTGCCGCTGCTGGCCATCTGCCGCGGCTTTCAGGAGATCAACGTGGCGCTGGGTGGCAGCTTGCACCAAGCCGTTCATGACGTAGCAGGAAAGCACGATCACCGCGAAAACAAGGCAGATACATTGGAGCAGCAATATGCTCCGTCCCATGCTGTCGTCGTCGAGGCAGGAGGGCGTCTGGCCCAGATTTTGGGCGGTGCCGGTGAACTCAGCGTGAATTCACTGCACGGTCAAGGCATCGATCGCCTTGCCGACGGTCTGACGGTCGAGGCGCGCGCTCCCGATGGTCTGATCGAAGCCTTTTCCGTCGCCGCCGTGCCCGGCTTCACGATGGCGGTGCAATGGCATCCGGAATGGCGAGTCACCAATAATCCTGCATCAATGCGCCTGTTCGCAGCTTTTGGCCAGGCTTGCCGCGATTATCAAGCCAAGCATTGATGATAGCGAGGGGCGCGTGCAATTCGGCGTTGTCGGGCCTCTCCTGGACGGGTGCAATCGCTCTACAACTTCCGTTATCGTTTTTAAAATCCGAATAAATAATCGGTTTGACGTGGAGGGTATTCAGAGGGAGGCACGATGCCGCACCTTCTGAATTGTGAGCGCAAGGCTCTGTTCGGTTCGGTCGAAGCCGACTTTGTTGATGTCGATTGATTAATGGAAGTTAATGGCAGGCGGGTGCTTCCGTTTGATGTGCTCAATGTCATCATCAAACGCAGCAACGTCGAGAGGTAGTGGAAGAATTTTTAGTAGCAGAAGAAGCATGAAATCCTCTGTGATATCGGCCTCGGCCGGATAGCTTGCAAAGCTGTCAGCGCACGGTGTGAAGTGGCGATTTGTCCCGATGCGATTGGCGCCTCTACTGTGGCCCAGAAAGGGGCGCGGTGTTCGAGATTCGCACCAATTACGAGCGCCGCGCGCGCGCCTCTGGGGCTTTTGTATCTAAATTCACAAAGGTGTCAAATATCGCTTGAAAACTGAACAATTACTCGGTTATAGTGATTCCGGTCTCGCTGAATTAAAAAAGGATGCTGCTATTCCTTGAGCGTTTCTGTGCCGGAAAAATGAGATACGTGCAGGTGAAATACGCGGCTCTCAATGGTGCCGTTGTGTGTCGGATACGGTTCAACATTGATTTGTTTCAGGTCAGTCAGCGGTGTAGTGACAAGTTTGATCCGATTCTTGCAACGCGGGATCAGGCCGTAACAGATTACAACCGATAACCAGACCGCTCCTGTTTTCAATGCTGTCGGTTTCATCTCGTTTACTAGTTTCATTTTGTTCAGGCTGCATGCGATAAGTTACAACGACAATCATGAAACATATGCCAACGCCACTGGTAGAGGCGTTGGTTTAGTAGTGAGTAGCGGTTCCAGGAAAATACCACCTTTGTTTTTTAAAACAACGAAACAAGTGATGTCGATTTGGTACATCAGGGGCTAAACCAAAGTGTGCTCGCAGTAGTTGAAGAATGAAAAAAATAAGTTATAAAAATTTATAAAAACTAAAAGGAGATGGGATATGCGTTGGAAAAGTGCATGTATTTTGGCTGGAATATCGGCGCTGGCGGTTGGCAAGGCGTCGGCGTTGGATTTCGATAACGGGACTATTCAGGGCAATGTTATTTCAAACGTAACGGCTGGTCTCGGTATGCGTACCAAGGACCCGAGCTGTTCTTTGATAGGCGTGCCGGATGCCTATGGCTGCGGCGCGAATGTCAATACGGATGAGTGGGCAAACGGCGACAACGGAAACATGAATTACAAGCAGAACCAGTTGTTCACTGGATATCTGAGTCTGACCAGTGAGTTACTGCTAAAGATGCCATCCGAGGGTTTGAAGTTCCTCGCCCGCGGCACTGCATTTGCGGATCCAATGGCGCAAAGAACGCAAACGACTCCCTTGGCCGGCGATGCGCGCGCACAGATGGATTACCGGGGGAAAATACTCGACTTGTGGCTTCAAAAAGACTTGACTATCGACGATCAGGCCGCGCATTTCCGGCTGGGGAATCAGGTCATCAATTGGGGCGAGAGCATTTTCGCGATCGGCGGTATTAATGCCACCAATGCGGTGGATGTGCAGACCTTGTTAACGCCGGGAACGCAACTTAAACAGGCATTGCTGCCTGCGCCAATGCTCAGTTTCGCGAGCAGCTTGCCGGCTGGTTTTTCCACCGAAGCCTATTACCAGTTCCAATGGATGGGCAATACCTATCCCGCAGTTGGCAGTTACTGGTCTATGTCCAATAACTACGGTCGCGGTGCCATACCATTTTATTCAAACCCAAACAACTTTAATGTCGGCGGTCTGCCGGATCCCTCCACGGCATATCCGTACACCAACAAACTGCCAGGCAACAAACCGCAATATGGCTTGAAGTTTGCTTATAGTCCTCCGGGCGCAGAGGTTAACTTTGGCGCCTATTATGAAAGTTATACGGACAAGTCGCCAGTCATGAGTTCCATAGACGGCGGCCTTGCAGGTCAGTATTCGTATCAGAAAAATCGTGACATGTTCGGTCTCAGCATGAATTTCCCATTGGGACTTTGGGCAATCGCTTCCGAGTTTTCCTATCGGCCGCGTGATGCCGTTTCCATGTCCTCATGCTACCTCGCCGGAGGGCCGCCTGATTTGAATACGAACGCGGCGGCAGGTAATTGCAATCAGTTTATGGATAACAAGAGGTATCAGTTTACGCTTAACGCCTTGTTAGCCATGACGCCGTCCAGCCATCCTATGGTGAAGTGGCTGGGTGCTGATCAGGCACTTTTTACTGCTGAGGTGTCGATGATTGACTATCCTGGCATTGATTCAAACAAGCAGTATACAAGCACGATAGATGGACAAGCTGTATATCAATTGCCGGCCGCCGGAAGCAACGCGTGGCTTAATTATAATTCCGGACTTGGCTATCCGATCGGGGCGGGGCAAGGTACTGCAAGGTCTGCGGGATATACGCTGGACTTTAACTGGACCTATGACGGAACCGTTCTGCCTGGTTGGGGAGTGACACCAGGCGTCACTTTCTCCAACGCGTTTTCAGGGTATACGCCAAACTTCACCGCCAATTACGCGCGTGGTGCAAAGTCAGCCAATTTTTACGTGCTATTGGTCCAAAATCCGGCAACCTGGCAGGCTGGAATTAACTTTACAGTGTTCTACGGTGGCAACTCTAGTTATGCTCAGCCGTATGCCGACCGAAATTTCCTTGGCATGTATGCTACCCGGAATTTTTAATTCCGATGCGCCAGACCAAGTTGGATGATGTTTCAAACCTTTAAATAAATAAAAGGAACATAAGATGGAGATGAAAATGAAAACTGTCGCCGCCGTTATTGCCATGTGCATAGCGGGTGGCGCTTTGGCTGCTGATGTCGATAAACTTGGGACAGAATTGTCACCGGTTGGCGCAGAAAAAGGCGGCAATAAAGACGGCACCATTCCGCCACTCGGGGCCGCAAGTACGCCTAAGGCTGGCTGGGTTTATGGTAAAAACCGCGAAGACTATTGGGAATACGGCAAAGAGAAGCCGCTGTTCGCTATCGATGCCTCAAACGTCGATAAATATGCCGACAAAATGTCGCCCGCGCAGGTTGCACTGATCAAGCAGACCAAAGGATATCGGATGGAAGTGTATCCGAGTCACCGTAACTGCGGATATCCGGACTTCGGTCAGGCTAACACCAAGACCAATGCGACACATGCGAAGATCGGCGCTGACGGTTGGTCACTGGAGAGCGTAGTTTTGCCGGGTGTGCCGTTTCCGATGCCAAAAAAGGGAATCGAAGTGATTTGGAATTTCCTTTCTAGCTACAACGGCGTCGGTAGTGAAATGCCGAGCGGATGGACTTACGTCTCTCCACGACCAGGTTCAACGGAACCAATTTTAGCGGGTTGGGAATCAACGGTTTACACGCCGTCGGGCAAAAAGGGCGCAAGTACCTTGGAAGACATCAAAGGCTTCCAGTTCGGCTTGTATTATAGCTACACCAGTCCGGCTGCCTTCGCCGGTCAGGGGCTGGTTGCCAGCGCCTACTATAAAAAAGACAATGAAACCTTCTACTATTTTACCGGCCAACGTCGTGTGCGCCGTCTGCCTGCGTACAACTATGACGCGCCAGTCATCGGTTTTGAAAACCAGTATCCGGTCGACGCGACGAACTTGTATTCCGGTACCCCGGACCGTTTTGACTGGAAATTGCTGGGCAAGAAGGAAATGTATATCCCTTACAACAATTTCAAGTTCAGCGACGGAAATATAAAACTAAAAGACGCTTTTCAAGAACACACAATCAATCCGGCTCTCGGCCGTTATGAATTGCATCGCGTCTGGGTCGTAGAGGGAACTCTCAAGGCGGGCTTCCGCCATTCTGCACCGAAAAAAGTGATGTATTTCGATGAAGATACTTGGATTGCCGTATCCGGCGATGACTATGACGCTCAGGGAAAAATCTGGAAATACAAAGAAAACCAAAACATGCCGTCTTGGGAGCTTGGCTCATGTGTTGCGACTGTGCTGGATATGTACGACCTGAATAACGGCCGTTATGTCGCGGATAACGTCGCTTTTGGAACCGGCAAGGATCCGCATTGGTTAGCGGAGCCAGGAAGTGATCCGCGCATGAAGGAAAGCTTTTATACCGCTGAAAGTCTGAGAGCGATTAGCGAGCGTTAATAGCGTTAATACAGGCCGATGGCAAACTTCGCCGCACTGGGAATCTCGTGCATGGCGAGGTGAGTCTCGGTTTGTGCCGTATTTATCAGCATCAAATGGTTGGTTTTTCGAGAATAACATTCAAGAAATATCCGAAAAGCCAACCAGTAACCAGCAACACGGAGGAGATCGTAGTGCTAAACAAGTTAGTGACCAGATTTGAAAACTGGTTTTTCTCGCATCGCGCATTGACGTTAGGCGTCTTTGCCGTGATCACAGCGGTGATGGCGGTTTTCGCTGTTCAGTTGCGCATGGAGGCAGGCTTTGAAAAGCAGATGCCAGTTGGTCACGAATACATTGAGACCTTTAATAAATATAAGCAAGAGCTGTTTGGGGCAAATCGCATTACCGTCGTAGTTCGCGCGCGCAACGGCACGATCTGGACGAAGGACGGCCTGAAACGCTTGGCGGACGTCACCCAGGCAGTGCAGTTTCTGCCCAGCGTTGACCGCGTCAACGTATCGTCATTATGGACGCCGGGTACTTTTGTCAATGAAATTACCGAGGATGGTTTTAAGGCTGAACCCGTTATTGCGGGAAACATCACGCCAGATAGTTTGACACCTGAGATCATCGAAAATATTCGTAAATTGACAGGTGCGGGCGGATATATGGGCTCACTTGTCTCTCGTGACCAGCGCGGAGCGATGATTACTGCAGAGCTCAATGAAGTAGCACCGGACGGCAAAAAGCTGGACTACATCGACTTCAACCGGCTTCTGGAAAAAGACATCCGCAGCAAATTCGAAGATGATAAGTACGAGATTCAGATCATTGGATTCGCGAAGCAGATTGGTGATATCGCAAAAGGCGCTTCAGGCGTACTCGAATTCTGTGTCATTGCATTATTTCTGACTGCGTTGGCGGTGTACTGGTACTGTCATTCTTTGCGCCTGACAGTTCTGGTCATCATGTGTTCGTTGACATCGATGATCTGGCAATTTGGTGCTTTGAGGCTGATCGGATTCGGACTTGATCCGCTGGCCGTGCTGGTTCCGTTTCTGGTATTTGCTATCGGTGTTTCGCACGGTGTGCAGCAAATCAACTTCTTCGTTCGCGGTGTCGGCAACGGAAAATCAGTCATGACGGCCGCACGTGCAAGTTTCAGTGGACTCCTCATCCCGGGTGTGCTGGCGCTTATCACAGCGTTTGTTTCATTTATGACGCTGATGCTGGTGCCAATACCGATGATACGTGAGCTTGCCATTACTGCTTCGCTAGGCGTCGGATTCAAGATATTGACGAACCTGGTGATGCTGCCGGTTGCGCTTTCCTGTCTGAAATTTGACGAGGCATTTGCCAAGAAAGCGGAGAGAAAGCGTGCTCAGCGCATTCGATGGACAAAGATGCTGGCGTTTGTCGCGCAACCAAAGAATGCAGTCATTACGCTTTGCATTGCGTCGGTGGTTTTCGGTGTGTCTTTATATGAGAGTCGGGATCGGGTCGTTGGTACGCTACAGCCCGGGGCGCCGGAACTTCGTGCCGATTCGCGTTTCAATCTCGATGCAGTGTCAATCACACAGAATTTTGACATGGGACTCGACTGGCTTTCCATTGTGGTCGAATCGCCGCCCGATTCCTGCTCCAATCCTGCTGTTGCAACGTTTGTCGACAACTTTAGCAGCCACATGCGCAGCGTACCCGGCGTAACCTCAGTGGCGTCGTATTCCACTTTGCTGCGTACCAACAATCAAGGTGGTAACGAAGGCTACCCAAAAATGAATGTGGTACCGATTGATGGGGCCAACCAAGCGACCATGAGTGTCGACATCGGACGCCAGCGGGGATATTCAAATGCGGATTGCAGTATGACAGCAGTCCACATGTACCTGACCGATCACAAGGCAACAACAATCCAGAATGTGATCGCCGACATTAAACAGTACAGCGCAGAAAACGTCATTCCCGGCGTAAAAATCCGCCTTGCTGCGGGTAATGCGGGCGTGCTGGCAGCCACAAATGATGTACTGGAAAAGAGCGAGCTTCCGATGATGCTGTATGTGTATTTAGCGATCATCTTGCTGGTCTTCTTCGTCTATCGGGATTTCCGCGCCATGATTGCATGTTGCTTCCCGTTAGCGATCGGAACGTCGATTGGATATTGGTTCATGGAGAAATTTCAGATCGGCCTGACGGTCGCGACGCTACCCGTGATGGTGCTTGCGGTGGGTATTGGCGTTGATTACGCCTTCTATATCTACAATCGACTGACGTTGCATCTTGCGATGGGCGAAGATATTCATAGCGCGATGGAACACGCATTGGAGTTCGAAGGAATGGCGACGATTTTTACGGCACTGACGCTGGCGATTGGCGTGGCAACATGGTCGTTCTCAGCGCTGAAGTTCCAGGCAGATATGGGTAAGTTATTAGCTTTCATGTTCATGATTAACCTGATCATGGCGCTGACTGCATTACCTGCATTAGTGGTTCTGCTTGAAAAAATATTCCCGCGTACCAGCCCAGTTCGTGCGCCTGGTCTTTTCAGTCATTAATTCAAGGAGTCCAAGGTGAAACTGGTCTGCGTATTTTTATCTCGCATCGTTCCAAGTCAGAAATGGTTACTTAGTATTCCATTGGCTTGCACGATGTGGTTTTTCACTGATGCAACCTTTGCACAGGCTGCGCAGGGTGCGGCTTCGCACCCTGCCGAGTTAGTCGTGCCAAGCCTCAAAATTACCCCGGCCGTTGTTGGGCCGGGAGCGCAAACGTCAATGATACTGGCGGCAACCAAGGCGGGAAATCGCATCGTCGCCGTAGGAGAGCATGGCATCATCCTGTTGTCCGATAATGACGGGCATGCATACCGCCAGGCAAAATCGGTTCCTATTTCGTCGACGCTGACCTCGGTCAATTTCGTTGATGCGAAGGTTGGCTGGGCTGTGGGACATTGGGGTGCGATTCTCAAAACAGTCGACGGTGGCGAAACATGGAAGTTACAGCGCAGTGATATCAAGGTTGATCAGCCATTGTTTTCGGTCTATTTCAAGAATGACCATGAGGGATGGGCTGTCGGTCTCTGGTCGCTGTTTTTGGCCACGCGGGATGGTGGTGCAACCTGGAACAGTGTGACTCTTCCTAATCCGCCAGGCGCTTCCAAGGCGGACAGAAATCTTTTCAACATCTTTCCTGATCGCAGCGGAGGACTTGTCATCTCAGCAGAACGTGGAACGATCGTGCGCTCTGAGGACGATGGAGAAACCTGGTCATATATTGATACAGGTTACAAAGGGTCACTGTGGGCCGGTACTGTGCTCAACGATGGGACATGGATAGTAGGAGGATTGCGCGGATCAATTTTGCGCAGTACTGACCAAGGCCAAAGTTGGCAAACCTCTCAAACCGGCACAAAAAGCTCGATAACCCAAATCATTGCGGGAGAAGACGGCACCATCACAGCAGTTGGTCTCGAGGGTGTCGTTCTGACCAGCCGCGACAAGGGTCTGACATTTTCAGTCGCGCAGCGTCCAGATCGTGAGGACATTACAGCCGGGGTGATCGCGCCAGGTGGCAAACTGGTGGCGTTTTCAATGGACGGCCCAGTCAAATCCGACGGCGCCGCTGGCGAATAATACGCATAAGACTTTCCCAAAATCGTAGTCGACGACACGATTGTCGACTAGGAATTTTCGCACTGGATTATCAAAGGCATCAGTGTGGTGACCTGTATGCCCGCGATCACGGACACACAGGAGCACAGGGTCATCGAATAGCGGATCAACGAGCCACAAGGCGATGGCAGATTGAAGTCTGATCGTGGTCAGGATATCCGTCTGCACGGACCCGGCCGTGACAAATGCGCATACTCAGGATTGGACGCAAGCTGCACAACAAGCGCGCGCCTTACGCTGTAAGATTGAGTAGTGTCATCGAGAGTATCAACAACGCACAGGGATCGAACGCTGCCAACGCCGACAGACATGGATTCAACGTAATAACAGCGTTTACGCGATACTTGTTTGGGCTCGTTTAGCTGTTGTCGGAAAGAAAACAAGCGAGACCATTTGTCGCGTTAAACATCGGTTTCCTGATAAATTCTTATGACAGCAACTTAAAAATTCAGCCATTGCCATGCGGATTGCGTGGCGCCATTTGATGGCATTTTTTAGTTTTTTTAGTAAGCCAGAATTCAATGAATTTGTCGAGGGTATCATGGCTATACGCGAAAATTTCACCTACGCCGATATGGACTTATGGCTCAATGAAAAGCGAGTCACTGAAATTGAATGTCTGGTACCTGATTTGACCGGGGTTGCACGCGGCAAGATCATGCCGCGCACCAAGTTCACCGAAGATCGTGGCATGCGTATGCCGGAAGCGGTACTCGGGATGACGGTGACCGGTAACTATCCCGCCGGTGATGCCGCGTACGAGCGCGCCATTTCGGCCACTGATCGCGACATGATTTTGCGGGCCGATCCGAATACCATTGCGCTGGTGCCGTGGGCGGTTGATCCAACCGCACAGGTGATTCATGATTGTTATTTTTCCGACGGTTCGCTGGTCGATTTCGCCCCGCGTTCGGTATTGCGTCGCGTGCTGAAACTGTATGCCGACAAGGGTTGGACCCCCATCGTGGCGCCCGAGCTCGAATTTTATCTGACTGCCAAGAATACCGATCCCGATTTGCCGTTGCGCCCGCCGGTGGGTCGTAGCGGGCGGGCCGAAACCAGCCGCCAGGTTTACAGCATCGATGCGGTGAACGAGTTTGATCCGTTGTTTGAGGATATTTACGATTACTGCGAACTGATGCAACTCGACGTTGATACGCTGATTCATGAAATCGGTGCCGGTCAGATGGAAATCAACTTTTTGCATGGTGAGCCGCTGGGTCTGGCGGACAAGGTCTTCTTCTTCAAGCGGACCTTGCGCGAGGCCGCATTGAAGCACGATATGTATGCGACTTTCATGGCCAAGCCGATGTCCGGCGAACCCGGTTCAGCAATGCATATCCATCAAAGCGTGATTGACTCCAGGACCGGCAATAATATCTTCAGCAAGCCGGATGGCACCGCCTCCCAAGCGTTTTCGCATTACATCGGTGGGTTACAGCGTTACATGCCGGCCGCGATGGCGATTGTGGCGCCGTACGTGAATTCGTACCGCCGCATCGTGCGCCATACCGCTGCGCCGATCAACGTCCAGTGGGGCAAGGATAATCGCACAGTCGGATTTCGAGTCCCGGAATCCGGGCCGCAAGATCGCCGCATCGAGAACCGTGTGGTCGGCGCCGACGCGAATCCGTATCTGGCGTTGGCGGTGACACTGGCGTGCGGCTATCTGGGCATGACGGAACAACTGGAACCGGCCCCGATGATGGTCGACAGTGCGTATCACCTCGATTTTCAGTTGCCGCAAAGTTTGTCCGAAGCGCTGGAAGGCTTGCGCAACGAGACGAGCTTACGCCAGGTGCTGGGCGACCGTTTTGTCGACGTCTATGCGGCGATCAAGGATCTGGAACACGCCGAGTTCATGCAGGTGATCAGCCCGTGGGAACGTGAACATCTGCTGCTGCACGTCTGATATTCCTTAAAAGGAGACGCGGTGTGTAGCTGGGCATTAATACCAAGGTGAGACGTCGGTCTTCGTGCTTCACAATTTTTATAGTGCAGTAACTCGAGTTGAAGGTTGATCATGCATTCAGATAAATTCGCCCCAGTGGTTATTGACGCACCGGTTGCCGATCACTTCATCGCGCAAGCGCCAGTCAATACGCGAACGATTCAGGAGTTGGACGCGGCCCATTATCTGCACCCGTTCACCGATTCCAAGGCGTTGGCCAGCCGCGGTTCACGCGTCATGGTCAAGGGCGAAGGTATTTACATTTGGGATTCGGAAGGAAAGCGTCTGCTCGATGGCATGTCGGGCTTGTGGTGCATGAATGTCGGCTATGGCCGCAAGAGCATCGCCGATGCGGTGTATGCACAGATGCAGCAATTACCTTTCTATAATAGTTTTTTCCAGACCACAAATGTACCGGCGGTGCAATTGGCGGCCAAACTAGTCGAGATTTCGCCGCCGCAATTCAACCATGTTTTTTTTACCGGGTCCGGCTCCGAGGGCAACGACACCATCGTCCGCATGGTGCGTCGCTACTGGGACTTGCAAGGCTATCAGGATCGCCACGTCATCATCAGTCGCCACAACGCCTACCACGGCAGTACGATGGCAGGCGCTTCGCTGGGCGGGATGTC
Organism: Glaciimonas soli; assembly: GCF_009497155.1. Lineage (GTDB taxonomy): Bacteria > Pseudomonadota > Gammaproteobacteria > Burkholderiales > Burkholderiaceae_D > Glaciimonas > Glaciimonas soli. Next base: position 583,215 of record NZ_WINI01000007.1, on the reverse strand, counting down.
CGGCATGCACGAGCAGGGAGGCATGATTGCAGGCATCGTCCATATCGGTCAGCCGTATTACCTGGAAGGTGGCAAGGGCAAAACGCCGGAAGAATTCGGTATTGAAGCTGCTTCCTGGCTAGAACAAAAAATCCTGGAAATCGGTGCCGACAAGGTCGCCGCTTTTATTGGCGAACCAGTACAAGGCGCGGGCGGCGTCATCATTCCACCGTCCACTTATTGGCCCGAAATTCAGCGGATCTGCGACAAATACGGCATTTTGCTGGTTGCTGATGAAGTCATTTGCGGCTTCGGTCGCCTTGGGTATTGGTTCGGCTCCGAATATTTCGGCATTCAGCCCGACTTGATGACGTTCGCCAAGGGCGTGACCTCTGGTTATGTACCGCTGGGTGGCGTGTTGGTCGGCGATCGTGTGGCCGATGTACTGATTGAAAAAGGCGGGGAATTCAACCACGGCTTTACCTATTCAGGCCATCCGGTTGCCTGCGCTGCGGCTTTGGAGAACATCCGCATCATTCAGGAGGAAATGCTGGTCGAGCGGGTGCGGGATGATATCGGCCCCTACCTGAAGCAGAAATTTGAGGCGTTGGCCGATCACCCGTTGGTCGGCGCTGCGCAAGCCTGCGGTTTTGTCGCTGGTCTAAATCTGGTGCAGAAAAAGGCTGCGAATGTGCATGATTGCGTGCCATTTGATGCGAAGCTGGAAGTCGGGATGGTCTGTCGCGGCCATATGTTCAGCAACGGCATGATCATGCGCGCCGTCGGCGACCGGATGATCGTCGCGCCACCGCTGGTGATGACGCATGCCGAAATTGACGAAATGGTGGCTTTAATCCGCGTCTGCCTCGATGCGACGTTGACAGATATTACGCAGCGCGGTTGGCTGTAAACATTTTAAGGAGTTTCAAATGACGAACACAAGTTGGCATGACCGCGCTGCGGAATTGAAGTTTGACGGACGTGCTTTCATTAACGGTCAGCGAGTTGCGGCCCAGTCCGGAGCAACCTTCGACTGTATTTCACCCGTCGATGGTCGCAAGCTGGTCGATGTCGCCCGCTGCGATGCGATCGATATCGACACGGCGGTGACTGCAGCGCGGATGGCCTTCGAAGATCGACGCTGGGCCGGTCTGGCGCCGGCGGTGCGCAAACGCATCATGATCAAATTTGCCGATTTGCTGCTGCAACACAAGGATGAGCTGGCCTTGCTGGAAACGCTTGATATGGGCAAGCCGATCAAATACAGCCGTAGCGTGGACGTGCCTTCGGCGGCCAACTGCATCCGCTGGTACGGCGAAGCAATCGACAAGATTTATGACGAGATAGCACCGACACCCGACACCGCTCTGGCGTTGATCACGCGCGAGCCGGTCGGTGTGGTTGCCGCAATCGTGCCGTGGAATTACCCGATGCTGATGGCATCCTGGAAAATCGCACCGGCACTGGCGGTTGGCAACAGCGTGGTGCTGAAGCCATCGGAAAAGTCGCCGTTGTCGGCATTGCGGATGGCTGAAATCGCGCTGGAAGCGGGTATTCCACCAGGTGTATTCAACGTGGTGCCGGGTTATGGCCATGAGGCTGGCAGCGCGCTGGCCTTGCACATGGATGTCGATTGCATCGGCTTTACCGGCTCCACCCGGATTGGCAAACAGATCATGCAATACGCCGGACAATCCAATCTGAAACGGGTCTGGACCGAGCTCGGTGGCAAGTCGCCCAATATCGTATGTGCGGATTGCCCAGACCTGGATGCCGCCGTGCACGCGGCGGTGGGTTCGATCTACTTCAATCAGGGCGAGAGCTGCAACGCACCGTCACGCTTGTTCGTGGAGGAGTCGATCAGGGAGCAATTTATCGCCAAAGCGCTGGCGCTAGTGCCGAATTTCCAACCAGGCGATCCACTGAACGAAGCTACCGAGATGGGTGCCATCGTCGACCATATCCAGATGGACTCGGTGCTGGGCTTTATCACATCAGGGAAAACGGAAGGCGCACAACTGCTGGCAGGTGGACAGCGGGTGCGTACCGAGACCGGCGGTTATTACATTGAGCCGACCTTGTTCAATAACGTCAACAGCACGATGAAAATTGCTCGCGAAGAAATTTTCGGACCTGTGTTGTCGGTGTTTGGCTTCACCGATTTGAACGAGGCGATTCGCCAAGCGAATGCGAGCGCATTCGGCTTGCAGGCCGCAGTCTGGACCTCGGATATCCGCAAGGCGCACCAGACCGCGAGAACCCTGCGGGTCGGAACGGTGCACGTCAACCAGTACAACGACGATGACATAACGGTGCCGTTTGGCGGTTACAAGCAATCGGGTAACGGGCGCGATAAATCTTTGCATGCCTTCGATAAATATACGGAGCTAAAAACCATCTGGATCAGCATCACGTAAAACTCTCTGATCTGATTGACTCTGGCTCGTGCGTCATTCAAACCAGGGAAATAGTCACGTTTAAATTTTCTGCCTTCGGAGCGCCAGCGTCGCCCCTCAATTTGATGACGGCGACTGTATGACTTCTAAACAGTCTGTGGTCAAGCCGTCCTTGCACTGACAGAGCACTTCTGTCAGCCAGCTGGCGGTCCGGCACGACGTGGGTTGCAAGTTCATCTACCTCCAGAACAATAAGTCACGTTTCCGATAGATTTTTCGTTTGATACGTTCGTTCATCGCGATCCGTTATCTGTTTGATTTCCTCAGCGTCAAGTTCTGCGGCGAATCGGTTGTTCTGCACCACTCATCCTCTTTCTCGTATCTGCATAATTAAAAGTCTACTGAATTCAGCGACGTCGACATTCTGACCTTTCAAAATATCAGCGATCTCCATCGCGCATTTTTTATTGATCTCATCGAAATTTAACAGCTGCTACTCCTTCAATTTCTCCGATTTTTCCCGTTATCTATGGCGTGACGCAAGGCATTCATTTTGTGCGTTCTGAGATGTTGTCATTACCTCCATATTTTGCGCACTGACATGCCTTCGTACAGTAGATGAATACAAGCACGGACTAAAACTCGACAGTAACCTGCAAGGAATGCAAATGAATAAAGAGAATACAAACCACTTTTCACGAACGGCATTCGCTTTAGCGGTGTCAGTATTGGTAACCGGATGCGCTGGCGGGGGAGGTGGTAGTGACGGTGGTTCGCACAATACGGGTTCGGGAGGAAATACTTTAACCAACACACCGATAACTCCGCCGCCGCCAACGATTGTACCTCCTGGCGACTCAGGTACAGCTCCTCAAACACCTGTGCTGCCACCAACATCACCCGGGGCAAAACCACCACTACTGAACAGTCTTGATCCAAGTAATGTAACGGCTGCGCATGCCGCTGGCATTACCGGAGATAACGTCACCATTGGCGTAGTCGATACGGATTTTGATCTGAGCAACCCGCAATTCGGCGGTCGCGTTACTAAAACCGTCTATAGCCCGGGCGGTGCCAATGGCAATTCGCATGGAACGCAGGTAACAGAAATGTTAGCGGGCGATTCAACCGGCATTGCTCCTGGTGTGTTCGTTCAGGCTGCCGCGTCAGGAAGCAACAATAACGGCGTAACTCTTTACGCACAAATTTATACAGACCTGTTTGCAAAAGGGGTAAAAATCGTTAATCAATCGAGCGTTGTCGGTACTCTTGGCTCTCCGCCTTCGTTAGCAAGCTCGCTTTACACCATGTACACCCCCTTTGTTGCACAACAGGGCCTCTTTATCTGGGCGACGGGTAATGACGGCGATAAACAACCAGCACTGTCTGCTGCCATGCCCCATCTGTATTCAGACTTAGAAGTCGGATGGATTGCAGTGACAGCTGTCAATGCTGTCGGCGGTAAGGACGGATTTAGCACTATCGACACCGTAGCCGGAGAAAAATCGAGCTACGCAAATAGTTGCGGGGTTGCGGCAAACTGGTGCCTGGCGGCGCCAGGTGATTTTGTTTCACCATCGACAGGCCAGCGTGTGTATGGGACTTCGTTCGCTACCCCTGCAGTCACAGGAGCAGCTGCTCTCGTTCAGCAAGTCTATCCTTGGATGAATACCGACTTGATACGCCAAACAATTCTGTCGACCGCTACCGATATGCACGATACCGCTACCTATGGCTGGGGTCTTCTGGACGCCAGTAAAGCGGCAAAAGGGCCGGCATTATTTGATAAGCGCCTCACCCTGGGAAGCAGCAATTTCAACGCTATTTTTAACGACATCAACTCGGAATTTAGTAATGACATTGCTGGTGATGCCGGCTTACTCAAATCCGGAACAGGATCATTGAAGCTATCAGGAAAAAATACTTTCGCTGGTCTAAGTGAAATTGCAGATGGTACTCTCATCATTACCGGTTCGGTTACCTCGGGCGTGCAAATCGACCTGCAGGGAAATCTGGCCGGCGACGGTGGCCATATCGGCGGCAGCGTTGCCAATAACGGTACTTTAACAAACACCGGTAAAGGTTTGACTATCAGGGGGGATTACACCGCTTCACAATTCTCTGTGTTTTCTAATGATGCCGTTTCCAGGCTAACTGTTGGCGGCACAGCACACCTTGGCAATTCGCAATTGGTCGTTACTGATATAACTGATTATGTGACACTGCAACCTAAATCGAGCATCATTTTAACGGCTGGCGCTGGCGTGAATGGCACATTTAATGCCAATCCAATTTATGCGCCTATGCTTTCAGGGACGGTCACCTATGGTGCAAATGACGTTGATCTCTCTTTGCAGCGTAACGATGTGACGATCGTTGCGGCAAAAGCATTTGGTGCTGATGCCACACGCCGCAATAGTGCAGCGAATGTTGAGCAAGCATTGAAAGTCGCTGACAATATGGTCGCTAGCGGCAAGGCAGGCGCAACGACAAGCGCAGCATTTCTTAACAGCGCAATAGCGTTACAGCACAGTGCGAATCTGGAGTCCGTTGGCGTCACACTTGATAGTTTGTCGGGACAAATCTACGCTTCATCACAAGCACTGACGTTCCAGCAATCCGACGCAGTGAATCGTGATCTATCCAATCGCATGGCCGAATTTGGTAACAGCCAATTTGTCCGAGAAAAAACCGGACTGTGGGTAACTGCGCTTGGCGCTTCTGGAAAATTATCGCAATCGGGCTATTCAACCGGCAGTACATCACAATGGGGCGGTCAGTTCGGCGCGGATACCCATTTGAACGATAAAACTATCGTGGGTGCGGCAATTGCGTATTCGGACAGTAAGGCAACCTTTGATCGTTTCGGTGGTGAAGCGAAAAGCCAAAACGTCGGCGTCTCCCTGTATGGTCGCTACGCATTAAATGAACAGGGCGGGTATCTGGCAGGGCGTGTAGGTGGCGCATCGGTCGATAGCAAAGTATCTCGCACAGCAATCATCAACGGCGACGCTCAAGGCCTTCATGCCAAGCATGACGATACAGTTCTGTCTGGATACATGGAATCGGGCTACAAGTTCGCAGTGGCGCCAAATACTTCTGTTACGCCGTTTGCCGCTATTTCCTACGATCATCTGAACCGTGATGGATTCACAGAATCCGGTAGCGCATTTGGCCTGACAGCCAATAGTCAGACTTACCATCAAACAGCAGGTATCGCTGGCGTTCGCGGCAGTTCTGGTTTCCAGTGGTCGGCTGGACAAAGTTATTTGCAAGGCTATACTTCAGTTCAACAAACATTCACAAACGGCAGCTTAGACTTCAATGCTTCGTTTAATGGTGCTCCGGATGCGCGTTTCTCCGTACAGGGTATTGGTCTGGACAAAACAAGCGGTTGGATCGGTGTTGGTCTTACAACCACGGTCAATTCGACTTGGAACTGGTATGTTAATTACGACGCGCAGTTCGACAAAGGCGGCGTAAAGAACAACGTTGTTGCAGCCGGCTTACGGATGAGTATCCAGTAATAAAAATTGAATAATTTTTTCAAACACCCAGTGGCAACATGCACTGGGTGTTTTTGTATGTATTTCATTCGTAGAGCCAGTTGTATCCACAAAATGAGGCGTTGAATATCGTGACGATTACGTCAACGCTCATCGATCAACGCAAGCGCAGTTTATAACGTGCCGCCAGCGTGGCGATCACGCTCAACATGGCACCGCCGATTACATAGAAGGTCACCGCGAGCTTATTGTCGGTAACGGCGATCAGCCAGGTAATCGTCATGCCGGCAAAGCCACCGAAAATCATCACGGCAATGTTGTAGCTCAAAGACATGCCGGTGCCGCGGGTTTGAACCGGGAATATATCCGACAGCAGTGCTGGCATAGACGCGAAATACATGGTCATCAAAAGGCCGATGACGCCTTGTACCAGCAACAGGTTAACGAAGCTTGGGTTGAGTGAAAGCCACGAGAACAGCGGGTAACTCAGCAAGACGAACAAAACGCTGCTGCTTAGCATGAACGGTATGCGGCCGTATTTGTCGGACAACTGACCGACCACTGGTGAGAACAGCAGCATAATGACGCCAGCCAGGATGGTGGCACTGAATGAAGCGGTCGATGTCATGCCCAGTTGTTTGACTGCATAGGTTGGCATGTAGACCACCAGGTACACCGATACGGTTGCCATGACGACGCTGCCGGATCCGATCAGCAAACGCATTTTCTGGCTGGTCATGATGTCGCGCAATGGTGTGCCGGTAGCGTCGGCCTGGGCGAACTCAGGCGATTCTTCCAGGCTTTGGCGGATGTAGTAGCCCGCAGGTCCAATCAGCAGACCGAAGATGAACGGCAGGCGCCAGCCCCACGATTCCAGCTGCTCGGTGGATAGTTGCGACGACAGGATCGCGCCAAACAGCGCCGCCAGCACGATGCTGAGTCCCTGACTGGCGACCTGCCAGCTGGAAAAGAAACCTCGCCGATGCGGAGCATGCTCAACCAGGAATGCGGTCGAGCTGCCGAATTCGCCACCGGCCGAAAAGCCTTGCAGCAAGCGAGCTATAACGATGCCGGCTGGTGCCCACAGGCCGATTTGTGTATAGGTCGGCATGATCGCGATCATCAACGTGCCGATCATCATCAGCAATATCGACAGCGTCAGCGCAGACTTGCGACCGACCCGATCGGAATAGGCGCCGATGACGACTGCGCCTAACGGGCGCATGAAAAACGAGACACCGAAGGTGGCAAAGGTAATCAACAAGGAAACGGTTTGATTCTCGGTCGGAAAAAACAACTTGGCGATAGTGACCGCCATGGCACTGTAGATCAGTACATCGAACCATTCCAGCGCATTGCCAATGGAGGATGAAATAACCGCACGCCAGGTTTGCGGATGCTGTTTGAACGGTGTCGGGGTAATGCCGGTTGGCGTGCTGCCGATTGCTGTGCTGCTCATGGTTAAGTCTCCTTTTATATTATCTGACCAATGCGATAACCGGGCGTCGCAACAAACGTCGAACTGCAGTGGAAGTATCTGCGCCAGATCGCGCCTTTCGCTGCATCTTCATGTGCCACATTTGACTCGATTTCGTATGGTTTTGTATTGCCTTTACTACCTTTACGACTATTGCCATCTACTTTCTTACGGTTAGTGCACAACAAAAAAACACCCCAAAATAGGCAAAATACAAAAAAAAATCCCAGACATGATGCATACGTCCGGGATATTCCTTATTTCGAGAAAGACGGCATAGGGTCAAGCAGGCGCAGCAGAAACGCTTCACATTGCACCAATTGTTCCAGCGCGACGAATTCGTTCGGCCGATGTGCCTGCTCGATGCTACCCGGGCCGCAAACCACGGTCGGGATACCGGCGCGCTGGAACAGCCCCGCCTCTGTTCCGTAGGATACTGCGCCAGTGCTTGTGCTGCGCGATAACGAAATGGCAAGTTGCGCAATCGCGTCATGCTCTTTGGTGCTCAGTCCGGGCGCACTTGCCAGCCATTCGAAGGCAATCTTCGCATTCGGCTCCACCCGCTGCATTTCCGGCAGCAGTTGCGCAGCAAAATTCTGGACTTCCTGATAGAAGTGATCGGCTTCGACGCCAGGCATGGTGCGCGCCTCGAATTCGAATTCGCACTCCTTCGGGACGATGTTGGCGGCCAGACCGCCACGTATCAAACCGGTTTGCATTGTCGTATACGGCACGGTGAAACCGTAGTCACGCGTTTCCAGTTGCGCAAAACGATCAGCCATCTGGCGGATGTAGACGATGATGCGCGCTGCATATTCAACCGCATTCACGCCCAACGTGGTGTAGCTGGAATGCGCTTCGCGCCCGGTGATACAACAACGGAAACGATGTGTTCCTTTGTGTGCAATGATCGGTTGCATAGAAGTCGGCTCGCCCACGATGCAGCCGGCAGCCTTCAGGTTCAATTCCTGCAAATCAGCGATCAGGCCCTGCACGCCGATGCAACCGACTTCCTCGTCGTACGAAAAAGCGAAATGCAGTGGAGCATCCATCTTCGCAGCCAGAAATTTAGGTGCCAGCGCGAGTGCGGTAGCGATATAACTTTTCATGTCGCAGGAGCCGCGACCATATAGCAAACCATCTTTGATGGTTGCCTTGAACGGATCTGTGTCCCAGGCTTGGCCATCAACCGGGACCACATCGGTATGTCCGGAGATAATCAGGCCCGGTTTGCTGCCCTCGCCCAGAGTGGCGAACAGATTGGCTTTCTTGCCGCTGACATCGTAGGTCAGGCGCGAACTGACGCCGAGACCGGCCAGATAATCGCGTATCCATTCGATCAGGCCAAGGTTGGAATCGCGCGATACCGTTGGGAACGCAATCAGACTTTCAATCATTGTCAAGACGTCGGCGGACGGTCGCAGCAATGTGGGGGATATGGAGTTGTTCATAATTAAATCCTTTAGTCTTACTAACAAACATTAATGCTTATACATGAAGTGCGCTTCCCCCGCTTTTTAGTTTTTCCTGGTGCGAATTTTATCCCGGCAATTTCATCTGCTGCTCGTTAATGTCATTATTCGAGTTGACTACTGTTCTCCCATCTGCGTCAACACACTAACTCGCACCGACAAACTCTCATCACCGCCGCCTTGACGCACGCCACGCACTGGTGCAGCAGAATCATAATCGCGCCCGATAGCCAGGCGACAGTACGCCTGGCTAGCAAAAAGTGCGTGAGTGACATCAATGCTGACCCATCCGGTGAAGTCGGATTGCTGTACCCAGACATCGACCCAGGCATGGCTTTCGGCATGATCGCTGCTGCCGGCGTCTATGTAACCGGAGACATAGCGTGCAGGGATGCCTACTGCATGGCAGCAGGCGAGGAATATGTGCGCGTGATCCTGGCAGACGCCGCGGCCTAATGCTAGTGCTGCATCGGCGCTGGTGGTGACGATGGTGACGCCGCCTTCATAGGCAACTGCGGCGCAGATGGCTTCGGCTAGTTTGATGAATTGGTTGCTGTCTATGCTATTGCCGACGATGTGGTTTTGATCTGGCAGTAAATGTTGATGGGCAAAGGCGACGATGGTGGGCGTTGGCTGGGTTAATCGCGTCGGCACAGTAAAAACTAAGGGAGAAAAACTTCCTGGTTCGGTGAGTCGACCCAAGAACAACGGTGTAATTTCGACCACACCTTCGGCAATGATTTTGACTTCGTTATGCAGCCCGGTGATCGTCAGCATATGGCTCACGTTGTCATAGGCATCGACGAAGGGATTGCGTACACCAGAACTTCTGATATGCCATTGGCGCACATGCTGATGTGGTTCGGCACGGGGCGAAAGCCGCAACTGCTGAATTGTATAAGTCAGCGGGGCGGTGTAGTGATAAATCGTTTCGTGCCGAATGGTGAGTAACATTGCAGAGCCATTTCAAATTATCTAGCGGTGGGTGGCGCCATTGGCACCAGGAAGTCACGGCTGATGCGATTGCCGAGTTCAAATATACGCGCAAAAAATACCGTCAGATAATCGTGTAACCCGGCATCCAGAATTTCATCAATATTACTGAATTGCAGATCCGCGTGAAGCTTGCCGGCAAAACGCTCGGTATCCGCGGATACATCGTTGTGAACAGCTTTCAGATTCTCCGTCACGCCGTTCAGGCATGCCAGCAATGAGCGCGGCATGTCTGGATGCAGCATTAATAAGTCAGCAACGCGTGCCGGTGTGATGACATCGCGATAAACTTTGCGATAAATTTCGAAGGCCGAGACAGAACGCAAAATTGCCGCCCAATAATAAAAATCGATTTGCGGCTCTCTATTGCCATCCATCGCTTCAACATCATCCGTACCGCGCGGCTGTGCTGCTTGTTGCCCTTGCTGTTGGTTTCGTTTGGTATGGTGCTTATTGTGACGATGATGATTTTCTTTTGCGCCATGAAATTTCACATCGAGTATCCGCGCCGTATTGTCGGCACGCTCAAGGAAAGTGCCGAGCCGAATAAAGTGGAACGCTTCATCTTGCAGCATGGTGCCATTAGTGACGCCGCGTGATAAATGCGATCGATGTTTTACCCATTCAAAAAATTCCGGAGGATTCTTTTCCAATGCGTCGGTTTTAAGATATGCCTCCATTTTGAGCCAGGTCGCGTTCTGGATTTCCCACACTTCGGTGGTCAGCGCACCGCGTACGGCCCGCGCATTTTCTCGAGCTTGTTTCAAACAAGAGGCAATGGACGAAGGGTTGCTCAGATCACGCACCAAAAAATCAATCGCATCTTTGGCGTTGATGCTGTGATATTTATTATCGTAGGCGTGTTGTAATTCTGAAATGCCGAGAATGGCACGCCAGCCTTGTTCGATATCTTCTGCCGATTGCGGCATTAAGCTCGTTTGTACATGCACATCTAGCATACGCGCGGTGTTTTCGGCGCGTTCAGTGTAGCGAGCCATCCAGAACAAGTGATCAGCGGTGCGGCTTAGCATAATTATTTCTCCAAAATCCAGGTGTCTTTGGTACCGCCGCCTTGTGATGAATTGACGACTAAGGAACCTTCTTTCAATGCCACGCGCGTGAGACCGCCAGGTACCATGGAAACCGTTTTACCCGACAGCACAAAAGGGCGCATATCGATATGTCGTGGAGCGACACCGGATTCGACAAAAGTGGGGCAAGCGGATAAGGACAAGGTTGGTTGCGCAATATAGCCTTCAGGATTGGCGATGACGCGAGCGCGGAAGTCCTCGATTTCCTGTGCGGTGGAAGCGGGGCCGACTAACATCCCATAACCACCGGCGCCGTGAACTTCTTTGACAACCAGGTCTTTTAGATTGGCGAGGGTGTATGCCAGATCATCTTTTTTCCTGCATTGAAAAGTGGGGACATTGTTGAGTATCGGTTTTTCTCCCAGATAGAACTTGATCATGTCAGGCACAAACGGGTAAACCGATTTGTCGTCGGCGACGCCGGTACCAATTGCGTTGGCAAGCGTTACGCCGCCAGCGCGATACACAGACAGCAAACCGGGAACGCCCAAAGATGAATCGGGACGGAATGCCAGCGGATCGAGAAAGTCATCGTCGATGCGTCGATAAATCACATCCACGCGTTTTGCGCCGCGCGTGGTACGCATGTACACGGCTTCATCGTTGACGAACAAATCCTTGCCTTCGACCAGCTCCACACCCATTTGCTGCGCCAAAAACGCGTGCTCAAAATACGCCGAGTTATACATTCCCGGCGTCATCACGACCACAGTCGGATCGGTGACGCCAGCCGGCGCAACCGAGCGCAAATTATCCAGTAATAAATCCGGGAAATGCGCTACCGGTGCAATTTTATGGCGCGTGAAGACATCAGGGAACAAGCGCATCATCATCTTGCGATTTTCCAGCATGTAGGAAACGCCGGAAGGTACGCGCAGGTTGTCTTCCAGTACGTAAAATTCACCTTCTCCTGCGCGTACGATGTCGACACCTGCGATGTGCGCATAAATATCGGAAGGGACAGAAATACCTTGCATTTCCGGGCGATACTGGGCATTGCGAAAAATTTGTTGAGCGGGAATGATATTGGCTTTGACGATATTTTGATCGTGATAAATATCGTGCAAAAACATATTGAGTGCTTTGACTCGCTGCACCAAACCTGTTTGCAGTTCAGCCCATTCGGCAGCGTGAATGATGCGAGGAATAATGTCGAACGGGATTAGGCGTTCAGTGCCGGCATCGTTGCCATAAACAGCGAAAGTGATACCAACACGGCGAAAGATGATGTCGGCTTCCGCGCGTTTGCGAGCGATGGCGTCGTGTGTTTGTTCTCCCAGCCAGCGTGTAAATTCACCGTAATGTGGGCGTGCTGTATGGATGCCATCGGAATACATCTCATCGAAAAATTTTGCCATGATTTTGCTTTGCGGTTGTGTGATGGAAAACCAATATCAAGAATTTTCCTGACTATCTTCAATGAAGAATGGATGGTTGCAAAAACGATCATTAAATATTCGAATATCAATATGTGCAAAGACGCTATGTGCAGACTTGGTGCAACTACAGAGCAAACACTAAGATGCATGATCCATACAATACACAGAAAACAGATTGAGCAAGTTTTGAGCCAACAATAATGTTGTACTCACCAAATAGGACAATGAGTCGCTACAGCATTTGTATTTGGTATAATCAACGCTGTTTTTTATATTATCAATAACACCACCCATCTAATGCGGCGATTGCTTGTTATTCTTTTGATGTTGGTATTTCTGCCTTTGCAAGTTTTTGCAGGCGGGGTCGAGTCACATCTTAAGACTGCCGAGTTCCCTGCGTTGCAACTGTTACAGCTTAATCCAGACTATCAAGATAGTCTTGGCAGCAGCGAAGACAGCGCCAAAATTGATCTCGTCGATCTCTTGACCGATGCACACGCTGCCGAAGCCGCTGATCATGCTGATGAAGCGATACCTGCTTTAGTTTTTCATTTCACTCCACACACTACTTCCATTGCACCCGCGCGCAATAATGATCTCGCACGCGAACCGCCATTTCTTCCCTTACTTGCCCCACCACCTCGGGCGTAATCAGCCCACTCTCTAGCGTTACTTTCACGCAAGTGGCGGACTTCGTCCAATCACTTTGCGCTATGTGAATTTTTACGCGGATTTGTATTGCATCGATATTACGTCGTTAATGCGCCGGTATCGCTTGTTCAATACGTATTCCCATTTTGAATCATCGGCAAATGTGACCGTTTCACATAGATTTATTACAGTGTTTTATTTTCAGGAGATTGTATGAAAAAAATGTTTATTGCCTTGATGGTTGTGGCGATGACTTTGACCGCAGGTCTTTCCAACGCAGATGCCAAGCGCATGGGCGGTGGTGGCTCGTTCGGCAAAAAATCGCAAAGCATGAATCGTCAACAGGCTACCCCAGCACAAAATCAGGCCGCCGCTAAGGCAGCTCCACCTGCTGCCGCTGCCGGTGGTGCGGCTGCAGCTGCAGCAAAACCTAGCATGTGGAAAGGTATGCTAGGCGGCGCATTATTAGGTTTGGGACTGGGGGCGTTGTTGTCGAGCATGGGACTGGGCGGTGCCATGGCCAGCATGATCAGCACGATGTTGATGGTGGGATTGTTCGCGTTTGCGGCGATGTTCCTTTATCGCTTGTACCGTAAAAAAATGGACAACAACAATGGCGGGATGAAACCTGCTTTCGGTGCCGCCGGTGCAATGCCAAGCTTCAATAACAATTTCAATCAAAATGTGAATTCAACACCTGAAATTGGTTCAAGCTTACCGGCACAAAAGACGACCTTTGATGCACCGTCATCCAATGCGGCCACTTTTGGCGGATCGAACTTTGCATCATCGAATGTCGGCAGCAATGACATTCCAGTGCCAGCAGATTTCGATACGGCAGGTTTCCTGCGTCATGCAAAAATCAACTTTATCCGCTTGCAAGCCGCCTGGGACAAAGCGGATGAAAACGATATCCGTGAATTCACTACACCAGAAATGTTTGGTGAATTGAAGATGCAATTGCAAGAGCGTGGCGCGTCAGCAAACAATACCGATGTGCAAACCCTGGAAGCAGAATTCTTAGGTTTGGAAATGGTCGGTAGCGATTACATGGCTGGCGTTAAATTCTCGGGCATGATCAAAGATGATCCGACCAAGTTGGCCGAGCCGTTCAATGAAATCTGGAATTTGACCAAGCCAGGTAATGGTCAGGGTGGCTGGATGTTGGCAGGCATTGAGCAGGTTGCTTGATGTAAGATAGAAGAACCAAGTGCAGTAGTTGTTTAGTACCTGGTTGGTAGGCCTTAAAAAAACCGTCTGTGATTTTAATCATCGCAGGCGGTTTTTTGTTGATATTGCTATGTAAATTGATTGTCGAATTTAATTCTTTAAGTTTTTGAAAAAAGTAACTAATTCCTCTGCATCCGAGTACGCCACATTAAATCTAAACCAGGCTTGGTCCGGTGGTGTCAGGTGAAAGAAATCCCCTGGTGCGAGCCAGATGCCCTGTTGCCGTGCAAGATCAGCGATGTCGCGAGCAGTCAGTTTGCCATGTTCGAATTTCGCCCACGAAAACATGCCGCCGCGCGGAATCGAAAATGCTGTTAGTCCCGCTTCCAGCAAGCGTGCATGGACACTTGCTTGTGCGTGCAACAAGGTACTCGATAGCTGATCGACATGGCGCCGATGACGCCCTTCTGTCAGTACGTTGTGCACCAGGCGTTCATTGATTTCTGAGTTGGTTAAACTGAGCACCATTTTGGTGTGCACCAATTGCCGGGCCAATTCGGGTTGACATGCAATGTAGCCGACCCGGAGTGATGGCGCGATGGTTTTGGAAAAACTGCCGACATAAATGACGCGTTGCAGGCCGTCTAATGCCGCCAGCATAGGATCGCGATCTTGTCCAAGTTCGCGAAAAATATCGTCTTCTACTATCCAGAAACCGTGGCGCTCCGCAACCTGCAACACGCGCATCGCGCACGCCGGAGTCATAGAAGTGCCGGTCGGATTGTGCAGCACGCTGGCCGTGAAATAAAGTTTGGGTTGGTGTGTGCGTGCCAATGTTTCTAATAGTTCGACATCGACGCCACCGGGCGTGCGCGGGATGCCGATAATGTTGAGATCGGCCAGTCGTAACATGGCGATCAGATTGCAATAGCCGGGCTCATCAATGAACACCGTGTCGCCGGGTTTGAGCATCGTGCGGATAATCAAATCCAACGCTTGCGTGGCGCCGTGGGTAGTGAGTATTTGCGCAAGCGACACTTCCAACGACCAATGCGCCAGGAACTGACTAATTACTTGTCGTAACGGCACATAGCCATAAGGATGGCCATAGCCTACTTGCTGCGCCCCTGGTGCGCGAAAGATGCGTCGTTCCGCCTGATGCAAACCATCATCATCCAGCCACTTTCCTGGCAACCAGCCGCAACCGGCTTTGATGGAAACCCTTGCGTCGGCAAACAATTCGGATAGCAACCAGGCAGAGTCGATCACCGGATCAGGTGGATTGAAAACGAATGTGGGTAACGTTGGCGGCCCACTGTGAGCGACGAAAAAACCTGCCCCGCGGCGTGACGTCAGTACACCTTGGGCAACCAAACGTTCATAGGCTTCCACGACCGTTGAAGTCGCGACCCCAAGCTGTAAACCACATTGCCGCACTGCTGGCAGTCGTTCCCCGGAGCGCAATTGACCTTGCGCGATTAACTGGGTGAGGCCGTCGATCAGTTGATCGACTAAACCGATTGCTGAGCGACGATCGAGAACAATGTGCAGGGATGGCGACGGCGGGCGTTTCATATCATTTCATCTAATGTTGGCAATACAGTTTTTAGGCTAAAACAAAAGTGTATCTAACAATCTTAACGCTGTCTCGTGATAATCGATCTATCGACAAAGCATCGTTGCGACGAACCCGTTAATAGAACCTACTACTAGTTTAGGATGCCATCATGACCACGCCAAACTCTCCTGCCGATCTTTCAGCTTTCTGGATGCCATTTACGGCAAACCGTGATTTCAAGGCATCTCCACGCCTACTTGCTTCAGCCAGTGGGATGCACTACCAAGATGTAAATGGCCGTCAGATTTTGGACGGCACCGCCGGCTTATGGTGTGTGGCTTTGGGCCATGCACAACCGAAAGTTGTCAAAGCGGTACAGGATATGGTTGCCAAGCTGGATTTTGCGCCTACATTCCAGATGGGACATCCGGCTGCTTTTGAGCTGGCAGAACGCTTGAAGAAGTACACTTCCGATAAATTTAGCAAAGTGTTTTACACCAATTCCGGTTCCGAATCAGTGGATACGGCACTGAAAATGGCAATTGCCTATCACCGTGCTCGCGGCGATGGTACGCGTACCCGCCTGATCGGGCGTGAGCGCGGCTACCACGGCGTTGGCTTTGGCGGCATTTCAGTGGGTGGTTTGTCTAATAACCGTAAATTCTTCGGCTCACTGCTGACCGGTGTTGATCATTTGCCGCATACCCATAATCTTGAGCAAAACGCCTACAGCAAAGGTCAGCCAGAGTGGGGCGGTCATCTGGCCGACGATCTGGAGCGCATTGTTGCTTTGCACGATGCATCCAACATTGCGGCGGTGATTGTTGAACCGATTTCCGGTTCTGCCGGTGTGTTTATCCCACCAAAAGGCTATTTAAAACGCCTGCGCGAGATTTGCACCAAGCATGGCATCTTGCTCATTTTTGATGAAGTGATCACGGGCTTCGGACGATTGGGAACACCATTTGCTTTTGATTATTTTGATGTTGAACCGGATATCGTCACTACTGCCAAAGCGCTGACCAATGGCACCGTGCCGATGGGCGCAGTGTTTGCGAAGCAGCATATATATGACACATTTATGGATGGACCGGCGGGCATTGAATTTTTCCACGGTTATACCTACTCGGGACATCCAATTGCCTGCGCGGCTGGCTTGGCGACTTTGGATGTGTTTGAAAATGAAGGCGTGCTGGATCATGCGAAAAGTATGACTGGCTATTGGGAAGACGCCGTGCATAGTTTGAAAGGCCTGCCGCACGTAATCGATATCCGCACCATTGGTTTGATTGCCGGTATTGAATTGGCGCCTAGGGCAGGACAACCCGGCGCCCGCGCTTTTGAAGCTTTCAAACGTGCATTCGAGGATGGTATTTTGATACGCGTTACTGGCGACATCATCGCCATGTCACCACCACTGGTGCTAGAGAAGACGCATATTGATGAATTGGTCGGCAAGTTAGCGACGATTCTGAAGACACTTAATTAAAACTATTACTAACAAAGAAATCTCATGACAAACTTACCTATCGTTCCTCATTTCATCAACGGCCGCCAAGTTGACACGACTAGTGGCCTTTACGCCGATGTGTTTAATCCAGCACTCGGCAAACCAGTAGCGCAAGTCGCGCTAGGTACTGCGCAAGAAGTCGATATTGCTGTGGCTGCTGCTCATGAGGCATTCCCGGCGTGGTCCAACACGCCACCATTGGCACGTGCGCGCGTATTGTTTAAATATCTGCAATTGATGCAACAGAACGCCGACGAATTCGCCGCAGTATTGACACGTGAGCACGGCAAAACCTTTGCCGATGCGCAGGGTGAAGTGGCGCGCGGAATCGAAGTGGTCGAATTCGCAGTCGGTATTCCGCACTTATTGAAAGGTGAATTTACCGATCAGATTGCACGCGGCATTGATGCCTGGTCTATGCGTCAGCCATTGGGCGTGGTTGCCGGCATCACACCATTTAATTTTCCGGTAATGGTGCCGATGTGGATGTTCCCGATTGCGCTTGCATGCGGTAATACATTTATCTTGAAGCCCTCAGAACGTGATCCATCTACTTCGCTAATGCAAGCTGCAATGTTAAAACAAGCTGGTTTGCCCGATGGCGTGTTTAATGTTATTCAGGGTGATAAAACCACTGTGGATGCGTTGATCGACCATCCTGATGTGCAAGCAATTAGCTTCGTTGGATCGACGCCGATTGCTGAATCGATTTATCAACGCGGTTGCGCCAAAGGAAAGCGTGTACAAGCCTTGGGCGGCGCCAAAAATCATATGGTGGTGATGCCAGATGCAGACATGCAGATGGCGATTGATGCTTTGATTGGCGCGGCATATGGATCTGCCGGTGAGCGTTGCATGGCGATCTCAGTGGCAGTGGCGGTAGGCGATGCTGGTGATAAATTGGTTGCCGCATTGGCAGAACGCACACGTACCTTGAAAATAAATGATGGTATGGCAAAGGATGCGGAAATGGGACCAGTGGTATCGCAGGCCGCCAAGCAGCGCATCGAACGCCTGATAGGTCAGGGTGTGGAAGAGGGCGCTACATTAGTGGTTGATGGTCGCGGTCATAAAGTCGCAGGGCATGAAACTGGTTTCTTCGTTGGTGGCACGTTGTTTGATCACGTGACACCGGCCATGACCATTTATAAGGAAGAAATATTCGGGCCAGTCTTGAGTGTGTTGCGTGCTCCTGATGTGGCAACCGCGGTCAAGCTCATTAACGATCACGAATTCGGTAATGGCGTTGCAGTGTTCACACGCGATGGTGGTGTGGCACGTGAGTTTGTGCGGCAAATTCAGTGCGGTATGGTTGGCGTTAATGTACCGTTACCGGTGCCGATGGCGTTTAATAGTTTCGGCGGCTGGAAGCGCAGTATGTTTGGTGACCATCACATCTATGGTCCAGAGGGCATACGTTTTTACACCCGTCATAAAGCAGTGATGCAGCGTTGGCCTGATGCGTCTAAAAGCGCGGGCGCCGAGTTTGCTTTTCCACAGATGAAATAAGAACTGATTCCCTCTCCCGCCAGCGGGAGAGGGACGGAGCGATGACGCTTAAGCCGCTTGATGCAAAGTATGCGGCACAACTGTAACGTTGGTCAGCATATCTGTCACCAACTGTTCAATCCCAATCTCTGCTTGCCAACCCCAATCTGCACGCGCGTGTGTGTCATCCAGGCTTTGTGGCCAGGTATTGGCAATCTCCTGGCGGCTATCTGGTTGATAGCGGATCTCAAATTGCGGCAACTGCTGTTTGATTGCTTGTGCCAGTTCGTGTGGATTAAAACTTAATCCAGCAACGTTATACGAAGAACGAATACGAATTTTTTCGGCCGGAGCTTCCATCAATTCAATGGTGGCGCGGATGGCATCTGGCATGTAAATCATCGGCAACGTGCTTTCCGGACCGAGGTAGCACGAATATTTTTCCCCGAGTTTGGCAGCATGGAAAATCGCAATCGCGTAATCAGTGGTGCCGCCGCCAGGTGGCGATTTGTAGCTGATGATGCCGGGATAGCGAATGCTGCGCACATCAACGTTATATTTGTTGAAATAATATTCGCACAAGGATTCGCCAGCTTGTTTGCTGATGCCGTACATTGTGGTTGGATCCATCACGGTAAATTGTGGCGTATCGACTGCCGGTGTATGCGGACCGAAAGCAGCAATCGAGGATGGCCAGAATACGCGCAATGGTTTACCGGCGACGCCGCGTTCACGCGCCAGCTCCAAAATATTCAGCAAGCCATCCATGTTTAACTTCCACGCCTTCAATGGCGCTTGCTCGCCAGTCACTGACAGCAACGCTGCCAATTGATACACCTGCGTGATGGCATGACTGTCGACTACCTGTGCAAGACGCGCGCTATCGAGCACATCTACACGTTCATAACGCGCTGCGCCATAAGCGCTGCCGGCACTGATGTCGGCAGCGATAACGTTATCCGGACCGTGTTTGACGACCAGTGCTTCGACTAGTTCGCTACCGATTTGGCCGTTGGCACCGATGACTAAAATTTTTTCCATGACTGCGCTTCCTTATTCTTTAATTTTTTAACAAACCGAGTTCGCGACCGGCTTGTGCAAATGCGGCCAATGCCTGATCCAATTGTTCTATGCTGTGTGCGGCTGACATTTGCACCCGTACTCGCGCTTGTCCCATCGGCACGACCGGATAAAAGAAACCAGTTGCAAGTACCCCGAGTTCATACAAACGCTGAGCAAATTTTTGCGCAATCGGTGCATCGAACAACATCACAGGGACGATAGGATGTGTGCCGGGTTTGATAGTGAAGCCGAGCTTGACGATCTCGCTACGAAAGTGTGCGGTGTTGGCATGCAAACGGTCGCGCAATTCAGTTGAGCTGGAAAGCGTATTCAATACCGTCAGTGAGGTACCTGCTATGGAAGGTGCCAGCGTATTGGAGAACAAATAAGGGCGTGATTTTTGACGCAAGGTTTCGATCACTTCACGACGTGCTGCAGTGAAGCCACCCATTGCGCCACCCAGTGCTTTACCTAGTGTTCCAGTGATAATGTCGATGCGTCCCATCACGTTGTGATGTTCATGTGTGCCGCGTCCGGTTTTTCCCATAAAGCCAGAGGCGTGGCATTCATCGATCATGACCAATGCGCCATATTTGTCGGCCAGGTCGCAAATTTTATCGAGCTGTGCAATCGTGCCATCCATCGAAAATACGCCGTCGGTGACGATCACTTTATGGCGCTTGTCGGCAGCGGCTTTTAATTGCGCTTCCAGATCGGCCATGTCGTTGTGCGCGTAGCGAAAGCGCGCCGCTTTGCACAAGCGAATGCCATCAATAATGGAGGCATGATTTAAGGCGTCTGAGATAATGGCATCTTGCTCGTCAAACAGCGGTTCGAACACACCGCCGTTGGCATCGAAAGCAGCGGCATAGAGGATAGTATCTTCCATGCCGAGGAATGAGGAAATCGCTTGTTCCAATTGTTTATGCACGGTTTGTGTACCGCAAATAAAACGCACCGACGATAAGCCATAACCATATTGTTCAGTCGCGGCAATCGATGCCTTTACCATCGCTTCATCGCCAGACAAGCCGAGATAATTGTTTGCGCATAGATTGATCAAGGTGCGGCCATCGTCGCAGACTACGGTTGCGCCTTGACGCGATGAAATCACGCGTTCCGGCTTGTACAATCCCTGTTCGCGCAAAGCGTCTAGATTATTTTGCAAGCCAGTGTAAAAATCCGGTTTCGATGTGGTGCTCGGCATGGCATCTCCTAATATCTCTGGTTGTTTTTCTGTTAGCATGTAAATTCGATATGCAGAACAAAATATAAATAATTCTTTATATCGAACTCAAGTTCGATATATCGAATATTACTCGTAGTCACAAAACATCACAAGATGAAAAATCCACCTATTCAAAATACACCGCCAGAAGTTGGTGCAACTTTACAAAAAATGCGACTCAAGCGCGGTTTGACACTTGACGATTTGTCACGTGCTGCTGGTGTATCGAAATCCATGTTGTCGCAAATAGAACGTGAAAAAGCCAATCCGACCATCGCGGTGACGTGGCGGCTGGCCAACGCTTTGGGGGTGGGAATCGAAGAATTGCTGGCTACCGAAGCCGAAGAACTGGAAACCATCCATGTTATGGATCTACATGAGACGCCGACGTTGTCGGGTACACATGCCGGCTATGTGTTGCGAATTTTGGGGCCTATGGACCTGGCTGGAAAATACGAATGGTACGAGCTCACGTTGGCGGCGGAGGGTGTATTGACCTCGAATCCGCACGATCCCGGTACCATGGAGCACTTAACTTTGTTGCAAGGCGCGATGGAAATTACGGTAGGTGATCATAAGAGAAAACTCAAACTTGGCGGGACAGCGCGTTATCAAGCTGATAAAAATCATACTATCCGTAATACTGGCAAGACTGAGGCGCGAGCGTTGATGGTGGTGATACATCGCTAGACAGAAGTTATCCCTAACACTGAAGTAACATCGATGTTGAGGTTGATATCAGGGGGAAATGCAAAACATGAACACTGTAGAAATTGAAAAAATTCATGCCGAAATCAGCAAGCTCATCGCCGAAAGTGGCATGCTGAATGCTGAAATTAGCAAAATTAATGCTGAATCACGTTGGTATCCATTTGTGGTTATCGGCGGCATTATCGCAACTACAGCCACTGTCTTGGCAGACCTCACAGTCCTGATCAAAGCGTTCCTATAATTCAGCCTCATCAGAAGCAAGTTTCTATAAGCAACTCTCTTAACAAATAAGAGTCTGCAAATAAATTTGCACAATTATTGAAACAGCGCTTGCACAAACCACTGTTTTTTCATACAGTACTGTCTGTTGAATCAAATTCCCCACCATTTTTGCCGAAAGAACCATCATGGACGATAAGAAAACCGCTGCTAATTCAGAAAAAAGCAAAGCCCTTGCCGCCGCTTTGGCGCAGATTGAAAAGCAATTCGGCAAAGGTTCGGTCATGCGCATGGAGGACGGCGCGGTAGTAGAAGAGATACAGGTAGTGTCCACTGGCTCGCTTGGGTTAGATATTGCACTGGGCGTTGGTGGTTTGCCACGTGGCCGTGTGATCGAAATTTATGGTCCGGAGTCATCGGGTAAAACCACGTTGACCTTGCAGGCCATTGCAGAAATGCAAAAATTAGGCGGCACTTGTGCATTTATTGATGCAGAACACGCGCTTGACGTTGGATATGCGCAGAAATTGGGCGTCAACTTATCCGATTTGTTGATTTCTCAGCCAGATACAGGCGAACAAGCCTTGGAAATTACCGATGCGCTAGTGCGCTCTGGCGGTGTCGATCTGATCGTGATTGACTCGGTGGCTGCATTGACGCCACGCGCCGAGATCGAGGGTGATATGGGTGATTCTTTGCCGGGCCTGCAAGCACGTCTGATGTCACAAGCGCTGCGCAAACTGACCGGCAGCATCAATCGTACAAATACCATGGTGATTTTCATTAACCAGATTCGTATGAAAATTGGTGTGATGTTTGGCAATCCTGAAACCACTACCGGTGGTAACGCGCTGAAATTTTATGCTTCGGTTCGTCTGGATATTCGTCGTACCGGTTCTATCAAATCGGGCGATGAGGTAGTCGGTAACGAAACGAAAGTGAAAGTGGTTAAAAACAAAGTCGCTCCGCCATTTAAAGAAGCGCATTTCGACATCATGTACGGTGCAGGTACTTCACGCGAAGGTGAAATCCTCGATCTGGGCTCCGATGCCAAAATCGTTGAAAAAGCCGGCGCATGGTATAGCTACAACGGCGAACGTATCGGTCAAGGTAAAGATAATGCCCGTACCTATTTGAAAGAGCGTCCGGAATTAGCACGCGAAATCGAAAACAAAGTACGCGCAGCTCTGGGTGTGCCATTGTTAGAAGCAATCTCCGCAGCGGAAACAGATAAAGCTGCTGACAAGGCAAGCAAAGCGGCAGAAAAAGCCGCAGCGAAAGAAGCAGCGGCTGCCGCAAAAGTCGAATAATTATCAACGTAAATAGCTGCTTAATGACGCCGTTCTTACTAGTGTAAGAACGGCGTTGTGCATAGTACGCTTGCTCATGCATGATTGATGAGAGCGTAATCTGGAACAATTCACACCATCATGGCGAAACCAAAAATCAGTCTTAAAGGCAGAGCGTTACGCTACTTATCGGCGCGTGAACACAGCCGCCTTGAGCTCTCACGCAAATTAATGCGCTATGCGGAAGAGGGAGATGATGTTGAGGCGGTGTTGGATTGGCTCGAGGCTTCCAATTTTTTATCGCAAGAACGTTTTTCCGAATCCTTGATACATCGTCGTGCCAGCCGTTTTGGTAACAGTCGCATTCTTGCGGAACTGCAAACGCATAACATTGCACCGGACGCGATGGCCTCTATCAAAGCCGATTTAGCCGATAGCGAAACAGCGCGTGCGCGTGAAGTCTGGCGTAAAAAATTTGATCACCCACCAAATGACAACGACGAACGCGTGAAACAGATGCGATTTTTGTTGCAGCGCGGCTTTTCTCATCGTGCTGTGCAAGCGGCCATAAAAGGTGGAGAGGATGAGGAAAATTAAAGTGTTAGCGATTGCACGGGTGCCGATGACGATAAGTAATTCAAAATAACGGGTTTGAAAATTATTGTCGTCCCGGCGAACGCTGGGATCCAAGTTGTGCAGGATGGGTTCCCGCGTTCGCGCACTGCTCAAGGGCTGAGGGCATTGCTGGGCCTGCACTAGAGGATTTTCTCCGGCTGACAAACTTAACATCCGTCATCCTCGCGAACGCGGGGATCCATGTTACTTTGCTTAACAAAGTAAAGGATAAATCTCCTCAATCTTTGTCTTTCGTAAAATGGATCCCCGCCTTCGCGAGGATGACAGTGCTCCGTTGAGGTTTTCATTACTTGCATCAATAATTTTTGTGAACTACTGAAATAGTTAACATATTTATCCCGGACAGCAGTGCGTGTTCGCGGGAATGACGGGTTTATTTTCAAATTGCTTATTTGACATTGCTAAACTCAGTAAGCGCCATAATTTCTATCGACGACTGGCAATGTTATTGTGCGTCGCACACAAATCCACCAATTATTTCTAGCTGTGCTAAACTTTTGGGGTTTTTTGCAAACCGCAGGAGCGGCAGTTACCATAGAAACTGTGGTAACGACACGCAAAGTAGACCACAACATGCCCTTATCAACCTCTATCCCCCGCCGCGCACTGAAGCATACTCGCGCCATCCATATCGAAGCATTCGTTCGTGATGATGAGCTATGGGAATTAGACGCGCATATTACCGATACCAAAACCCGTGATATTGAATTGTCTTCTGGCACTTTGCCGGCTGGACAGCCTTTGCACAGCTTGTGGCTGCGCTTAACCTTAGATCGCCAGTTCACTATTGTCGCAGTGGAAACACATTCAGAAGCCGCGCCCTATGCGAACGAATGTGAAATTTCTCCAGCCTATAATCGGTTGATCGGTTTGAATTTGTTAAAAGGCTTTCGCTACGACTTGAAGCAGCGTATGGGCGGCGATAAAGGTTGTACACATTTGACCGAACTCGCGCAGCTATTGCCGACCGCAGCGATCCAGGCATTTGGCGGAGAGCGTGATAGTGCGGGCAAGTCGGTGTTTTCCATAGAAAATCAAAAACCATTCCAGCTGGACCGTTGTCATGCTTTGCGCACGGACGGTTCGGTAGTGGCCAAGTTTTATCCAAAGTGGGCAGTCACGCATGTAGAGAAAGAGCCTTTGGAAGTAAATCTATTAGAAAAAGAAAAGTCCAGTTAGCGCACAATAAGATGCGTGAAGGATGTGTTGTATATGTGTGCTTTTATTAACACAATTATTGCTAATTTTTGCATTACAAGTTTTTGAATTACAAATCCAACCAGCAAGTTCATTTAAAACAGTGTCAGAAGGGAAGCTCGTATGAAAATTCATGAGTATCAGGGCAAAGAAATTCTTCGCAAATTTGGCGTTACCACACCACGCGGTATTCCATGTGTGACTGTTGACGAAGCAGTCAAGGCAGCGGCAACACTAGGCGAGCAAGGCGTAAAAGTCTGGGTTGTTAAAGCGCAGATCCATGCAGGTGGTCGCGGTAAAGGCGGCGGTGTTAAGGTTGCTAAAACGCTGGAACAAGTTCGCGAATACGCGAATCAGATTCTTGGCATGCAATTGGTGACACACCAAACTGGCCCGGAAGGTCAAAAAGTACGTCGTCTGTTGATCGAAGAAGGTGCCGACATCAATCAAGAGCTGTACATCAGTCTGGTGACAGATCGTGTTACACAACACGTAGCGCTGATCGCTTCAAGCGAAGGCGGGATGGACATTGAAGAAGTTGCTCATTCACATCCAGAAAAAATCCACACATACGATATCGATCCGACTGCCGGTTTGACCGATGCGCAAGCAGATGACGCTTCCCGCAAAATTGGTGTGCCAGAAGGTTCAATCGCTGATGCACGCAAACAATTGCAAGGCTTGTACGCAGCATACATGGCAACTGATGCATCATTGGCAGAAATCAATCCTTTGAACGTTACCAAAGCTGGTCAGGTGATTGCCTTGGACGCTAAGTTCAACTTCGATCCAAACGCATTGTTCCGTCAACCGGAAATCGTTGCTTATCGCGATCTGGATGAAGAAGATCCAGCAGAAATCGAAGCATCGAAATTTGATTTGGCTTACATTTCACTCGACGGCAATATCGGTTGTCTGGTGAACGGTGCAGGTTTGGCGATGGCTACTATGGACACGATCAAACTGTTCGGCGGCGAGCCAGCAAACTTCCTTGACGTAGGTGGTGGTGCGACAACAGAGAAAGTAACTGAAGCCTTCAAAATCATGTTGAAAAACCCAAATCTGAAAGCGATTTTGGTCAACATTTTCGGCGGCATCATGCGTTGTGACGTGATCGCTGAAGGCGTGATTGCTGCGTCTAAAGCTGTATCGCTCAAAGTGCCACTGGTAGTGCGCATGAAAGGTACCAACGAAGAAATCGGCAAGAAATTGTTGGCTGAATCTGGTTTGCCTATCATCTCCGCCGAAAGCATGGAAGATGCCGCGAAAGCAGTTGTTGCGGCTGCTAAATAATAAGGAATAATTATGTCGATTCTGATCAATAAAGATACAAAAGTCATTACCCAAGGTATTACCGGTAAAACTGGTCAATTCCACACACGTGGCTGCCGCGATTATGCGAATGGCAAAAACGCGTTTGTTGCTGGTGTGAACCCGAAAAAAGCTGGTGAAGATTTCGAAGGCATTCCAATTTTTGCTAACGTAACCGAAGCGAAAAAACAAACTGGCGCGAATGTTTCAGTGATTTATGTTCCGCCAGCTGGCGCTGCTGCTGCAATCTGGGAAGCGGTTGAAGCTGAACTGGATTTGGTGGTTTGTATCACCGAAGGTATTCCAGTAAAAGACATGATGCTGTTGAAAGACAAGATGGCTAAAGCCGGTAGCAAGACTTTGCTGCTAGGACCAAACTGCCCAGGTTTGATTACACCAGACGAAATCAAAATCGGCATCATGCCAGGTCATATCCATAAAAAAGGCCGCATCGGCGTGGTATCGCGTTCAGGTACATTGACTTACGAAGCGGTTGGTCAACTGACTGCACTCGGCCTGGGTCAGTCGTCAGCAGTCGGTATCGGCGGCGATCCTATCAATGGTTTGAAACACATCGACATCATGAAGATGTTCAATGACGATCCTGAAACGGATGCAGTCATCATGATCGGTGAAATCGGTGGTCCGGATGAAGCGAACGCAGCATACTGGATTAAAGACAACATGAAAAAACCAGTAGTGAACTTTATCGCCGGTGTTACTGCGCCTCCAGGCAAACGTATGGGTCATGCCGGTGCGTTGATTTCTGGCGGTGCTGATACAGCGCAAGCTAAACTGGATATCATGGAAGAATGTGGCATCCTGGCGACTAAAAATCCATCGGAAATGGGTCGTTTGTTACAAGGTTTGCTGAAAAAAGCGTAATTTCTTTCGCTTGGATCGGTTGTACAAAAAAAGGAGCCTAGGCTCCTTTTTTATTTTTAGCGCTGCATAATTGCAATGTCGTCGGTTTGTCTTGCTGTATTGGTCAGAAACTAGGAAAATACTGTGAGGCAACTATTTTGTTTTGTTGTATTATATTTTGTTAAATTGCCATCATGTTAAAGCACCTAAAGTATTCATTTTTTGCCAAGACCGATGTTGGCAGGGTGCGTCCGCAAAATGAGGATGCTATCGCCGTGCGTGAGGGATTGCAACTGGCGGTGCTGGCTGACGGCATGGGCGGCTATAACGCAGGTGAAGTCGCCAGCAATATTGCGATTACGGTGATTCCGGAAGAGGTAGAGCGTCAGTTGCAGGAAAATGTCTATCATCATCCGGACGATCAGGTAGCGTTGCGACGTATGTGTTTGATGCAAGCGGTACGCAAGGCCAATGCAGAAATTATCTCGGCCGCAAGGAATGAACCTGCCTATCGTGGCATGGGGACGACGGTGGTAGTGGCGTGGCTGCAGCAAAACGCGATCTGTATTGCACATGTTGGCGATTCAAGGGTTTATCGTTTTCGCAGTGTAGAAGTTGCGCCTGAACATGCGAAAGATGCAGTTGAAAGTACGAATGAATTTCTGCAATTAACGCGAGATCATTCAGTGTTGCAAGAGCAAATTGAAGCGGGCCTGGTTGCCCCTGATGAAGCGCTGTACGCGCTCAATCGCAACGTGATTACGCGCGCTGTTGGCGTGGATTATCAACTGATAGTGGATGTCAATGAACATCCTCTGCAAGTTGGTGATATGTATTTATTGTGTTCAGACGGCTTGTCAGATCGCTTATCGTCGGCGGAAATGAAGGCCATTATTCGGGATGCGGACGGTGATCTTGGCCTGACGTGTGACAACTTGGTTCAGGCTGCGAATGCCGCTGGCGGGCAAGATAATATTTCCGCGATTCTCATAAAAATCAGCGGCGAAGAATAAACGATGCAGAAAGATAAGAAGGCAATGGCGAAGATTATCCTTAGCAAAGGCGGTAATTTCATTCAAGAAATGGAGATTACGAAAGAGCGCACCACCATAGGTCGTCGCCCGCATAATGATCTGGTGATCGACAATCTCGGCATCAGCTCTGAACATGCCGTCATTATCACTATCTATAACGATTCGTTTCTGGAAGATCTCAACAGCACCAACGGTACACAAGTCAACGGCCATCCGATTACCAAGCATTTTTTGCAGCACAATGACGTCATTCAACTGGCCAAGCACAAACTGCTGTATTTGAGCGAGGAGGATGATCAGTCTCAATTCCCGGAGTCGTTTGTAACGTTGCCCCCCAAGCCGGAAATCCCTGCCATACCTGCTGCCATCACTGTGCTTGATGGACCCAACATCGGCAAAAAAATGCTGCTGGTCAAAGAAAAAACCACGATAGGGCGCACCGGCGTTCAGGTTGCGTGTATCGTCCGCCGTACACAGGGCTACGCTCTGGCGCATATCGAAGGTATCGCTTACCCCCGTATCAACGGTGTATTAGTCAGCGCCGGTAAACAAGTGTTGAAAAATGAAGATGTGATTGATATTGCCGGAACAATGATGCGTTTTTCTCTGCTAGAGGCATAGACGCAAGTAAAAAAATATTAAGCGGGAAGCCGGAAAAGCGTGGCGATTTCCGGCATAGCCTTAAATTGGTTACCGTTTTTCGGAAGGCGCAACGCTTTTCCGAGCTACGCTGAAACTTAAATGAAGAGTCGCATTAAGTTTTTGATAATGAAAATTTGTGAGAATACCGGTCAGGGATGACGCAGCAAGTCATTCTTTCATCGTCCTTACCGGAGATTCCATGAAAGCATTTACTCTCAAGCATAGACCACAGCTTCAGCGCGGTTTTACCCTGATCGAATTAATGATCGTCGTCGCCATCATCGGCATTCTCGCCTCCGTCGCGATTCCGCAATACAGCAAATACCTCATCAATGCCAAGCTAGCCAAAGTCGCCAGTGTTGCCAGCCCGATTAAATTGGCGATTTCTCATTACTATCAAGTCAATGGCAAATATCCTCCCGCATTAGCATCCGGCGCCGATTGGACAGAGATTGGCATTGGACAGGCAGGCGGTGCCAATGTCACTACGCGAGAAGTGCAAAGGGTCGATATTTTGGCGAATGGCGTGATTGAACTTACGCTACAAGATATCAAAGCCAATGACATAGATGGAAAAATCATCAGCTTAACGCCGACAGTGGGAGATGTTGCGATGACATGGGAGGCAAATAGCACTTCAACAGATCTAGCGGTGGCAGACGCGCTAAAAAATTGGAAATAGCACGCGACTGAGTTTCCCTCTGCAATACTCCCTCTGACACTTGTGGGAGAAGGAGCTATCCGGAGATGCATCAAGTATAAGTTGTTCTTATGATCGGTAATAAATGCGCCTGCGGGCGCATTTTTATTCCCATACAAATAAACGTAACTACAAATATTTATTGCTTATCGCAATATTTATAACTACAATAAATAAAAATAATATGTGATCTCATCAAGGATGTTGCGAACATATATAAGCATGGTATTTCATTGCGGAGTGCTGTGAAGGTCGAATGGCATACAGCGTTGCAATGGCCGGATGTGCGAAATAATTATGGCGAGCAACGCCACAGTTGTTTGGCCTGGCTCAATGGTCGTATTTATTATGTAGCTTTTGTCGATAGAGAAGAAGGCCCCGCATCATCAGTCTGAGAAAAGCCAACACACGCGAGGTGAAATACTATGAACAGCAAACGAGAAATTATTTACCCTACAGATGAAGAAGACGCCGCAATTACTGCCGCAGCCTTATCCGATCCAGACGCATTGCCATGGACAGCTGAAGAGCTGGCCAAAGTAAAACCCACTCGCGGCCCCGGCCGTCCTCTCGGCAGCGGCAGCAAAGAACAAGTCACACTACGCCTGGATACAGATATACTCGCCGCTTTTAAACGCGATGGTGATGGCTGGCAAACCAGAATGAATTTTGCGCTGGGCGAATGGCTGCGGGAACACGGTAGTAGTACGGTCAATAGCAATACAGATAAATAAGCAGACAAGCAAGGTGTTGTATTGTGTTTGTATCATGCAAAACCTGACAATCTTTGTCATCGCCACCCCGCAAATCTGACAAAAACCCTCACTTCCCGGCGATATTCCCCGTAAATATCAGTAAATTCCGATTGGCATGATGATTGCTCTAAAGGAAGGGCAGTGAAGCTTTTACCCTTACTTAATGGAGAAACAAATGAAATCTATGAAAATGATGAAACGTGCACAAAGCGGTTTTACTTTGATCGAGTTGATGATCGTTGTAGCGATTATTGGTATTTTGGCAGCTGTTGCTTTGCCTGCGTATCAAGACTATACAGTTCGCGCTAAACTTTCCGAAGTTGTTATCGCTGGCGAATCTTGTAAGACATCAGTGACTGAATATCTGCAGACTAACCAAGCATTCCCAGCTTCAGCTGACGCCTATGGATGTACATCAATTGCGACAAAGTATGTTAATCAAGTTGTTCCAAGTATTACTACGGGCCAAATCGACACGACAATTCAAGGTACAAACATTGTAGGTCTGGATACAGCTGTGCTGACTATTCAACCAACATCGGATACTGCACGCATAACGGCACTCGCTACTGGCGCTACACCTATTGCTGGATGGTCTTGTGGGTCTACCATTGCTGCGACAATGTACAAGTACTTCCCAGCAAATTGCCGTCAAAAGGTTCTTGGTGGTATCTAATGTTTTGACACTGGGCGACACACGATGTGCTGTTTTGATAATCAGCGGTAAAGAATTTTGCTACCCAGGAAGATTTGTAAATACGCCGGTTAGGATGTAAAACGATGGCAGCCGTGAGTTGTTTCGCTTGATTGTTAATATTAAAAACACCCTCGGTATTAAAGGCTCGAGGGTGTTTTTTTGTTTATTATCGAAATGTTTTTTTGCGGTGCTCGTGGAAAAAACAAATTGAATCCATTGTGAACGTTATTTGATTTTTTATTCGCGGAATATGAAAAGAGTCACTGCAAGTTTGGTGCATTTATGCATCAGTATGTTAATAGTTTCCTGTGTCCTAGCGGTGGTCATGTTGATTTGGTATCCCCGCCCATATTTTGAGGCGCTGGGGGTTGGCAAGATGCTGTTGATTATAGCTTCAGTGGATGTGACAATTGGCCCGTTGATTACGCTGATTATTTATAATCCGAAAAAAAAGTCGCTAAAATTTGATTTGACTATCGTCGCGATACTGCAAGTGATAGCTATGATATATGGCATCAGCACTGTGTTTGGCGGGCGTCCTGTTTATGCAGTTTATAACATTGATATGTTTACTTTGGTATCGGCTGTTGATATCCCTGCCGTGGAATTGAGCAAAGCACGCAATCAATCATTGCCGATTTCCGGACCTCAAATAGTTGGTGCACGCCTGCCTGATGATCGGAAAGAGCGTGATCGAATCTTATTTTCGTCTGTGCAAGGTGGCCCAGATCTGCCGCAAATGCCGCAGCACTATATTTCATACCGAGCGGTTGCTAATGACGTGAAATTGAAGATGCTGTCGTTCGATAGGCTTATGAAACGTCAGCCGAAAGCGAAAGCTGGTGCAGTGCAAGCGTTGATTGCAGAGGCACTATCGAAGAAGAGCTTAGGTATCGCTGATGTTGGTTTTGTGCCGATGCGAGCAAAGGTGCAAGATTTGACAGTGGTTGTGCGGCGAAGTGACGCTAGTATCGTCGATATTTTACAGGTCAACCCTTGGGGGGATTTATAGACCATTGTCTGATGCCCGATGGTTGATAGTGTCACAATTATCACCCCATCCCACGCCCACCATCCTCCGCCGTCGCCATCTCAAACAAATCAAACACATCCTCATACAAAAACGATTTTTTGACTGGCGCGCGGTAGAGTTTTTCACCCGCGTACGCCAGAACCTTCTGCTCGCAATCATGTTTGGTGCGAGCGATGATGGCATCGGTTTTGTCGCCGTTGATCATCTCAGCGACCCAATAGGTAAATTTCATATTTTGTCCACCTTCCAATCGCCAGACTTCCCACCCTGTTTTTCCATCACTCGCACATCAGTCATCACCATTCCTCTATCCACCGCTTTGCACATATCGTAAATCGTCAACAAGCCCACTTGCACAGCGGTCAGTGCTTCCATTTCGACGCCAGTTTTGCCGACGGTTTCCGCTTGCGCAGTGCAATGGATGCTGGCGTGTTCAGCGTCTATGCTGAAATCCACTTTGACACGCGTGAGTGCCAACGGATGGCATAGCGGTATCAAATCGCTGGTGCGTTTGGTGGCCATGATGGCGGCGATGCGGGCGATGCCGAGTACATCGCCTTTTTTTGCATTACCTGATTCTATTAATGCCAATGTCGCCGGTAGCATGCGGATGGTGCCGCTGGCGACGGCGATGCGGTGGGTATCTTGTTTTGCGCCGACGTCGACCATGTGGGCCTGGCCGGTTTGGTCGAAGTGGGTCAAGGTGGGTGTAGTTGGTGTTTTGTTGGTCATGGCCGATTTGCTAATGAAATGGAAGTTATGCTCTGCTAATATCTGCACTTACTCACCATCATATCATCGTGCTTTTATTGATTGCCGACTATGTTTTTATCATCTATTCAATTTCGACGTTCATTACTAGTCTCGCTGCTGGCAGTTTGTTGCGGCGTGACGCCATTTAGTTCGGCGCAACAAAACTTGCCTATTTTGGGCGACGCTGATCGTGGTTCTTTATCACCGCTGATGGAACGCAAACTGGGTGAAGAAGTCATGCGAGATATTCGCCGTGATCCGGATTATCTGGATGATGCACCACTGTTGGAGTATCTGAATAATTTTGGCGGTATTTTGGTCGCAGCCCGGCCGGATGTACGAGGTGAGGCGAATTTTGACTTTTTCTTTTTTGCGGTGCGTGATCCGGTATTGAATGCTTTTGCGCTACCGGGCGGTTTTATTGGCGTGCATTCTGGTTTGATATTGGCAACGCAGAGTGAATCAGAGCTGGCGTCAGTGCTGGCGCATGAAATTGGTCATGTCACGCAACGCCATATTGCCCGAATGTTGGGGAAGCAAAAAAATGATTCTTTGGTGGCGTTGGCTGCCATGCTGGTGGGTGCATTGGCGATGCGCAGCAGCGGTGATGCCGGTGCTGCCATCATGATGGGCGGTAGTAGTTACGCGATGCAGAAACAGTTGAATTTTAGTCGTGATGCTGAACGTGAAGCAGATCGCATAGGCTTATCAATCTTGAGCGACGGTGGTTTTGACACCTCGGACATGGTGGTTTTCTTTAATCGTTTGCAAACTGCCACGCGAAATTATTCTGATGTGTTGCCGCCATATTTATTGACGCATCCATTAACCTCAGAACGGATCGCTGATATCGAAGCGCGGATTCGCGATCAACGTTATAAGCAGCACGCAGATAGTCTGGATTTTCAATTGATACGTGCGCGCGTGCGGGTGTTGCAAGACAGTTCCGAAAAAGCGATGAACGAAGCGCAGCAGATTTTTGATAATCAACTGGCGCAGGGTATGAAGCAACAAACCGTCGCCGCTAAATATGGCATGGCTTTTATCGCTTTCAAGCGGAACGATTTTGATAAGGCTGAAAAGCTATTGCACGAAGCACAGGCCGCAGCTGCACCACTTAAGCCGAGTTTTATTTTGACCGACCTGGGAATAGAGATTAAGTTGGGCGCTAATCAATTTGCGGCAGCGCTGAAATTGATTCAGGCGGCGCAACATCAATTCCCATTGTCGCGTACTTTGGCGCATCAATATGCCAGCGCTTTGATTGAAAATAAGCAGGCAGAGCAGGCAATCGTCTTTTTGCGTGAACAAGCTATTTTGTATCGACAAGATCCTGATGTGCAAACCTTGTTAGCCAAAGCCTACGCAGCGCAAGGAAAGATAGCGCTGCAGAGTATGGCGCTGGCTGAAGCGTTGGTGATTAATGGTAGTTTGCAGGAGGCGATTATTCAGTTGGGGATTGCACGCAAGGCGCCGGATGCGCGGTTTTATGAGTTGTCGGTGATTGACGCGCGGGAGAGTGAGTTGAAGGAGAAGTGGAAGGATGAGCAGCAGGCGATGAAGGATAGGTAGTTGGGTTTTTCTATTGTTCTATTGTGTTAGTTTGTTGGGGTGTTACTCCGTGGCGCCGGCAATGTCGGGGGTAGCCCGACAGCTAGTCACTTTTTCTTGCTTCGCCAAGAAAAAGTAACCAAAAAGAAGGCGACCGCAGAGCCGTTGCCCGCCGTTGGCGGGTCCCCAAAATTACGATCACCATTCGGGAGGAAAGACCAACTCGCCTTCGGCTCAAACATGTCTTCCCTCTTTTTCCGAATGCTGTTCGTAATTTTGGCAACGTCCAATGCGGGTACTTCAAAAACAACTTCAAAAGCAACTTCAAAAACAACTTCAAAAACAACTTCAAAAACAACTTCAAAAACAACTTCAAAAGCAACTTCAAAAACAACTTCAAAAACAACTTCAAAAACAACTTCAAAAGCAACAGCATTGTTGATTTTTACTAGATCGCTGTTTTATGCTTTTACAAGTTCACCATCGCGCAAACGCCACAATGTTAACGGATTGTCGTCTTGCAGCGCTTGTGGCAGCAAATCTGCTGGCAAATCTTGATAACAAACCGGACGTAAGAAGCGGTCAATTGCGGTTGCGCCAACTGATGTGCCTCGACTGTCTGATGTTGCTGGGAACGGACCGCCGTGGACCATTGCATGCGACACTTCAACGCCGGTCGGATAGCCGTTGACCAGGATGCGGCCTGCTTTACGTTCCAGTGTCGGAAGTAATTTTTTTGCTAGTACATGATCCACTGGATTCAGGTGCAAGGTGGCAGTTAGTTGGCCGGATAGGTGCTCCGCTACGGCGCGCATTTCTTCTTCATTGCGGCAGGCGACGATTAATGAGCAGGGACCGAATACTTCATCTTCCAGCTGTTCGCTGGCAAGGAAAGTTGCGGCATCGGTGGCGAATAATGCAGCTTGTGCCGCGCAGGGTGCTTGTGCAATTTGGCCTTGTGCCAACAGCGTCACTCCAGCGATCGCAACAAGACGCTCAACGCCGGCAACGTAGGCTGCATGAATGCCGGGTGTGAGCATCGTGCCAGCGGCTTTAGTCTGCAGCGCGGTTGCCGCTGCCTGCTTAAATTGCGAGAGCGGTTCACCTTCCAACGCAATCACCAAACCCGGATTGGTACAAAACTGACCGACGCCCATGGTGAGCGAATCTATGAAAGCTGCGCCCATTTGTGCCGCGCGTGCGGTCAGTACATCTGGTAACAAGAACATAGGATTGATGCTGCTCATTTCAGCATATACCGGAATCGGCTCGCGGCGTTGTGCGGCTAGGCGCATCAGTGCCAGGCCACCTTGACGCGAACCGGTAAAGCCAACTGCTTTGATGGCAGGATGGCTGACTAAAGCTTGTCCTAGCTGATTGCCATCGCCGAATAGCAGGGAGAAAACACCTTCAGGCAGATTGCAACTTGCAACGGCTTTTTGAATGGCTTTGCCGACCAATTCAGACGTGCCGGGATGGGCATTGTGCGCTTTGACGACGACCGGACAACCGGCGGCAAAAGCCGCAGCAGTATCACCGCCGCCAACCGAAAATGCGAGTGGAAAATTACTCGCGCCAAACACGGCGACGGGACCAAGCGGGATTTTGCGCAGACGTAAATCACTACGCGGTGGCGCGCGTTCTGGCAGGGCAGAATCGAGTGTTGCGGTTAGCCACTGACCATCACGTACGACCTTGGCGAACAGGCGCAATTGACCAACGGTGCGACCACGTTCACCTTCCAGGCGGGCAGCAGGCAAACCTGATTCTTGCGATGCGCGCGTGATTAATTCTGGGCCAATAGCGAGAATATTGTTGGCGATTTCTTCCAGAAATTGGGCACGTTGCTCTAGCGTGGTCTCACGATAAATATCGAATGCTTGTTGCGCCAGATTACATGCCTGATCGACTTCTTTCGTTCCACCAGCACCAAAGTCCGGTGCGATTTTTTCATTGGTCGCTGGGTCGATTGCGCGAAAAGTGCGTTCTGTTCCATGCACGGCATATTGACCGATCAGCATGTTGCCTGTGATGCTCATGTTTGTTCCTTGAGTTGTAACGAATTAAACCCTTCTACCGCAGGCGGAAGAAGGGTTGGGGTGAGGGCAGCCGCGAGAATCAGACGGGTGTTGATACCGCTCATAGATTTAGTTTCGATACGTATGTCGCATGGATAAATCTTGGCAAACTCCCTCATCTCCAATCTTTCTCCAGTCCGCGGGGGAAAGGAATGCAACTGAAAAATTTTACTGCGGCCCTTGTGCCACGATCAGTGCTTTCAGCTGTTCGCGCTCTTCCGCATTTAAATCAACCAATGGTGCCCGCACTGGTCCGCCATCATGACCGACGATAGTGGCACCAGCTTTGACGATGCTCACTGCATAGCCGGCTTTTTTGTTACGGATAGCCAAATAAGGCAGGAAGAACTGGTCAATCAAGCGGTTAGTTGTTGCATGATCGTTATTGGCAATGGCGTGATAAAAATCCATCGCCGTTTTTGGGATGAAGTTAAACACAGCCGACGAATACACTGGTACGCCCATGGCCTTGTAAGGCGCGGCAAACAATTCCGCAGTCGGCAGGCCGCCGAGATAGCTGAAGCGATCGCCCAGACGGCGGCGAATAGTGACCATCAGTTCAATGTCGCCGATGCCGTCTTTGAAGCCAATCAGATTGGGACAACGTGCTGCCAATATTTCCAATGAATCAGCATTTAAACGGCAGGCGCCACGGTTATAGACGACAACGCCAAAGCTTACTGCCTTACAGACTTCTTCAACGTGTGCCACCAAGCCATCTTGTGATGCTTCAGTCAGATAATGCGGCATCAACAAAATGCCATGTGCGCCTAATCGTTCTGCTTCTTGTGCATAGGCGATCGCCACGCGAGTAGGGCCGCCGGCGCCCGCAAGAATTGGCACTTTGCCACGGCAGGTTTCGACCGCCAAACGGACGACGTCGCTGTATTCAGTTTGTGTCAGCGAGAAAAACTCGCCGGTACCACCTGCTGCAAACAACGCACTAGCGCCATAAGGTGCCAGCCATTCCAAGCGCTCAGCATAAGTCTTGGGGCGGAAATTGCCTTCGACATCAAAGTCGGTAATTGGAAAGGAAAGCAATCCAGATGAAATAATCTGCTTTAGTTCTTGCGGGCTAATGTTCATGGTCTCGATATGTAAAGTTGATGAAGGGGTGTTACTAAGTTATACGTTATCGTACAACATGAAATTTGCTAATGCAAGCAGGGTATTGATGAGTTCAGAACCAATTGTTGTTGGATTTCTAGCGTGGAGCGTTGCAGAAGTGGGGCAACTTATTTCCCTGATGTCATCATTTCTTGTGCTTTGCGCAATCGTTCGCGACTGTTGCTTAGATGGGTGCGCATGGCGGCGCGCGCCGATTCTGGGTCTTGGCGCAGGATGGCATTGTAGATATCTTCGTGTTCGTGATGGACGCGATCCAGATAGGCGCTCGGATCGTCATGCGCCAGTTTGGCCGAATTGATGCGTGTGCGGGGAATGATGGTGGTGCCGAGATGGTGAAGGATGTCGACGAAGTAACGATTGCCGGTGGCTTGAGCGATTTGCAAATGGAATTGCACGTCGGCGGCGACCGTGTCGCCCTGCGTGGCAGCGCTTTGCTCGAAGGCGTGCAGGGCAAGCTGCATTTGTTTTAATTGCTCGCTGGTGCGACGTATTGCGGCGAGACTGGCGGCTTCCGCTTCCAGGCTGATGCGTAGTTCCAATATCGCCAAAATGTCTTGCATGGTGACAATGGTGGCAGGATCGATCTCCAGGCTATCGGTATTGCCAATGCGATTTTGCGCAGATGTATCCAGCACGAAAGTGCCAATGCCGTGCCGGGTTTCGACTAAGCCGCCCGCTTGCAGATGCGAGATGGCTTCACGAATGACGGTGCGGCTAACGCCTTGCAAGCGCATCAGCTCAGACTCTGTCGGCAATTTTTCACCCGCTTTAATATTGCCGTTGCGAATGCTTTCAGATAGGTCTGATACCACGCTTTGGGCGAGATTGCGGTGTTTTTTGCGTGGGGCGTCTGATGTCGAAAATGCATTCATTCGGCGTTATTTTGTAAGGTAATTAAATATGGTTGCTAAATTATTTTGTGCTGATTATACTACGATACAAGTCATACGATAACTGATGACATATGGCAAATTTAACGCGCCATAGAAAATAATAATAAAAATAAATGGGCGATGCGCTTGCTTTTCAATCGAAAAGTCGCGTCAGCACCATGAAAACAGGAGATGTAAGTGCAAATAAATAGTGCAGAAGTGAGCGCCGTTACGGATATCAATGGTAACAAGCGGCGCGGCAACATTCGTTACATGATTTTGTTCATGCTGTTTGTTGTGACTACTTTCAACTATGCGGATAGAGCGATTTTATCGATTGCCGGTGCATTGATGAAAGATGAGATGGGTCTTAGCCCGATCACCATGGGCTATATTTTTTCTGCTTTTAGTTGGGCCTATGTGCTGGGACAGTTGCCCGGTGGCTGGCTGTTAGATCGCTACGGTTCCAAGAAGATCTACGCCGCCAGTGTTTTCATCTGGTCGTTCTTCACCATGCTGCAAGGCGGGGTGCATTATCTTGGCGTGTTATGGGCAATTCCTGCTTTATTTCTGCTGCGCTTCATGGTCGGTTTGGCCGAAGCGCCATCATTTCCCGCCAATGGTCGCATCGTCGCCGCCTGGTTTCCCACGGCTGAGCGCGGCACCGCATCAGCGGTTTTTAACTCTGCGCAGTATTTCGCAGTGGTCTTGTTTACGCCATTGATGGCATGGATCACGCACTCCTATGGATGGTCGCAAGTGTTTGTGGTGATGGGCGCGGGCGGTATGGTCTTGAGCCTGATCTGGTTTAAAACACTGCATAGTCCAAAGCAACATCCGCGTATCAGTCGTGCCGAACTGGCCTATATCGAACAAGGCGGTGGCCTGGTCGATATGGATAAAACGACAGCCAAGAGTCAGGTAAATCGCGGCGCAAAACTGGCATATCTAAAACAGCTTCTCAGTAATCGCATGCTGTTGGGAGTGTATTTAGGTCAATACTGCATCAACACCATCACCTATTTTTTCTTAACGTGGTTTCCCATTTATCTGGTACAGCAGCGCGGTATGTCCATACTCAAAGCGGGCTTCGTAGCTTCATTGCCAG
The DNA here is from genome assembly GCF_009497155.1 of Glaciimonas soli. Lineage (GTDB taxonomy): Bacteria > Pseudomonadota > Gammaproteobacteria > Burkholderiales > Burkholderiaceae_D > Glaciimonas > Glaciimonas soli. The sequence goes on along the minus strand of NZ_WINI01000007.1, from coordinate 543,677 downwards.
CAATTTGCGGATTCCTCGGTGGGGTGTTAGGCGGGATCATTTCGGATCGCTTAATCAAGCGCGGCGTTTCTCTCACCCTGGCCAGAAAAATCCCTATCGTCGCTGGTTTGCTTCTGTCGACCAGCATGGTGCTATGCAATTACGTCGATACCCAATGGTTGGTGGTTGGTGTGATGGCATTAGCATTTTTCGGCAAAGGAATTGGTGCATTAGGTTGGGCAGTAGTTGCCGATACCTCACCCAAAGAAATCATCGGTTTGACCGGCAGTCTATTCAACATGTTCGGCAACATCGCCGGCATCACTGCACCGATCGTGATCGGCTACATCATCAAAGAAACCGGATCGTTCGATCTGGCCTTGGTGTATGTCGGAGCCAATGCGTTGGTAGCCGTGTTTAGTTATCTGGTGATTGTGAAAGATATTAGGCGGGTGGAGTTGAAGCCGATTTAAAAATAAAGAACGTGAAAATAAAACAGAAATAGTTGAAGCAACAAGACTGTAGATTTTGATGTTGTTTTTGACGTACCTCGCATTGGACGTTGCCAAAATTACGGGCGGCATTCGGAAAAAGAGGGAAGACATGTTTGAGCGCAGCGAGTTGGTCTTTCCTCCCGAATGCCGCCCGTAATTTTGGGGACCCGCCAACGGCGGGCAACGGCTCTGCGACCGCCTTCTTTTGGGTTACTTTTTCTTGGCGGAGCAAGAAAAAGTGACTAGCTGTCGGGCTACCCCCGACATTGCCAGCACCACCGAGTGACGACCGTATTAGCTACAGACAGCATCACTAAATCAAAATCGAGATAACAATGAGCACCAAGCCACTCTACATCACCATGCACGCCAACGACAACGTAGCCATCGTAGTCAACGACGGCGGCCTGCCAGCCGGCACCGTTTTCCCGAATGGGCTAACGTTAAAAGAGCGCGTACCACAAGGTCACAAAATCGCATTATGCGATCTGGAAGAGGGGCAACCCATCATCCGCTACAACGTCACCATAGGTTACGCCACACGTGCCATTCTACAAGGCAGCTGGATAGAAGAATCCCTGGTGCGTATGCCGCCTGCACGCGAGCTGACGAATCTACCCATCTCAACGAATATTGCGGCATCGGCAGCGCCATTGGAAGGTTATACCTTTGAAGGTTTTCGCAATGCAGATGGTACAGTCGGCACGCGTAATATTCTGGCGATCAGCACCACTGTGCAATGCGTCTCTGGCGTAGTCGAGCACGCAGTAAAGCGCATTAAAGAAGAGTTGTTGCCAAAGTATCTCCACGTCGACGATGTGATTGGTCTTGAGCATACCTACGGTTGTGGTGTCGCGATTGATGCGCCGGGCGCTGAAATACCAATCAAGACGTTGCGCAATATCAGCATGAATCCGAATTTTGGCGGACAAGCGATGGTCGTCAGTCTTGGTTGCGAAAAATTGCAACCATCCCGGATGTTTCCTAAAGGTTCTATCCCGATTCAAAGCGCCGACGACAATGGTGATGTTCGCGTGGTTTGTTTGCAAGATCAGGAGCACATCGGCTTTAACGCCATGATCGCTTCCATCATGCAAACCGCCGAGGAACAATTAATCGTGCTTGATAAACGTCGTCGGGAAACTTGCCCCGCATCCGAGTTAACGGTTGGCGTGCAATGCGGTGGGAGCGACGCATTTTCTGGTGTAACAGCTAATCCAGCGGTCGGTTTTGCCAGCGACTTGTTGGTGCGTGCCGGTGCCACTGTCATGTTTTCCGAAGTGACTGAGGTGCGAGACGGTATTGATCAATTAACTTCGCGCGCCATCAATGCTGATGTAGCGGAAGCGATGATTCGCGAGATGGCATGGTATGACAATTACCTGACCAAAGGTGGCGTCGATCGCAGCGCAAACACTACACCCGGCAATAAAAAAGGCGGGCTGGCCAACATCGTCGAAAAAGCTATGGGCTCTATCGTTAAATCCGGCAGCAGCCCGATTGTTGGCGTGTTGTCGCCAGGCGATAAAGTTAAACAAAAGGGTTTGATCTACGCCGCGACACCCGCCAGTGATTTTATTTGCGGCACGTTGCAACTGGCCGCAGGCATGAATTTACATATCTTCACAACTGGACGCGGCACACCTTATGGTTTGGCTGCAGTGCCCGTTATCAAGGTGGCGACTCGCGATGATTTGGCGCGACGCTGGCATGATTTGATGGACATAAATGCTGGCCGTATTGCCAGTGGTACGGCGACGATTGAAGACGTTGGCTGGGAGATGTTTCACTTTATGCTGGACGTCGCCAGCGGCCGAAAAAAAACCTGGGCCGAGCAATGGAAATTACATAATGCGCTGACCTTGTTTAATCCCGCGCCAGTGACCTGAAAAAGCGATGTAGTTAAATCAGATAATCGCATAAAAAATGCACGAAGATGCATGAACAAGAGCAAATAAAAAAACGGTAAAACCATACAAATCATTATGGAGACGTCAGCATGGAATCTAAAAAAAAACCGAAAATACTTAGCTATTTAACAAAAAAATTGCGTCAGAAAAAGCGAATAACTTTTGCCAGTGTAGTGGCGTTCGCTATCGTTTTGGCCGGATGCAGTGGCGGTACCGGCGCCACAGGTGCTGCTGGTGTTCCTGGCGCTAATGGCGCGGCTAGCATTACGCCAGGACCATCGGGCGCGCAAGGAGCTACAGGTCCCGTTGGTCCTGCAGGTTCTGATGGCGCATCAGGTACTCCCGGTACCACCGGCGCTACAGGCCCTGCTGGTCCTGCAGGTTCCGATGGCGCATCGGGTACTCCTGGCGCAGACGGTACTAACCGTGAGGCCGGATATAAAGTTGGGTTGACTACTTTTGATCCCGCGTTACCACCAAAACCCGCGTTGCCGAGCGCCGATAAAGTTTGTAGCACGTTGACCGCCAATATCATGCAATTGCCAAACGGATTACCACCAGACAGCGCGGATGATCCGGCTTTGGGTGCGGCTAACAGCGCACCCGATACAACGCGGATCCAGACTGCACTTAATAACTGTGGCGCAGGTAATGCCGTCAGGCTGGTGACAGGACAGAGCGGTAATGGTGGATTTATTTCCGGGCCGTTGACATTGCCTAGTGGCGTGACCTTGTGGATAGATAAAAGTGCGACTCTCTACGCATCACGCGATCCACGCCAGTTTGACAAAGTTGCTGGCACACCGTCTTGCGGCGACACTTTCAGCGGCAGCAGTGGTTGCCTCGCTTTGATTACCGCAACTGCTACCAGTAATAGCGCCGTCATGGGCGACGGCACAATCGATGGCCGAGGTGGCAGTCGTTTGCTTGCTACGGCGGTCGATAATAAAGGCAATCCATTTTTGCGCGGCGACGGTAGCAATGTCAGTTGGTGGGATCTTGCGTGGCGCGCCAATAAAGTGGGGGATGCTGGCACCTCGCAAGGTAATCCGCGTCTGATACTTTCTACCTACAGCAATAATTTCACGGTGTATAAAATCAGGTTGCAGAATTCGCCGAACTTCCACATCGTCACCAGTGGCAACGATGGTGTTCTGGTATGGGGCCTCAAAGTGAACACGCCGAGCAATGCGTATCAACAGATGACCAATTATCTTGGTCAGCCTTACAGTGTTGATACGGCCAAAAATACCGACGCATTCGATCCCGGTGGTGCTGCACCGAAGACGATTAATAAAGTTGCCTACTCTGGTTTTAGTAACAATGTGGTACTTGCTTATTCTTTTATAAGCACAGGAGACGATGATTTTTCGCCAAAAGGCAGCTATCCAAACAGCAATCTCACGGTAGCGCATAACCATTTTTATAGCGGTCATGGCGTCTCGATCGGCAGCGAAACCAATGGCGGCGTCAGCAATATGCATGTCTACGACAATTCTTTTGACGGTGATGGCACCATCGAAAATCAAGGCTTGCGAATTAAATCCGATGCTAGCAAAGGTGGATTGGTGACAGGCGTGATCTATGAAAATATTTGTATGCGCAATCTCACCTTGCCGTTGGTTTTCGATGCGTATTACAGCACTAATACGGGAAGCAATATCCCTAATTTTCAGAATGTTTCTATTAACGGCCTGAACATTGTCGGTGGTGGCAGGCTGACCATGCGTGGCTATGACGCAGCACATACGCTACAGATTGCTTTTGATAATGTTGTTGCGTCAGGCGCGTTTACTTTTACCGCATCGCCATTAGCCGATGTGCATCCGCCGTTTTCGAATGCACAAATAACGGTAGGGCCCAATCGCATGGATTTGCCGTTTCTGGCATCGGCGGCGAACAATGTCAGCGTGACGAAAATCGTGGGAACAGCGTCTGCCTTGCCCGTTGATTGCAGTCATGCGTTTGTATCATTTCCATTGTAATTTTTTGAGGACTTACGCGAAACAGAGTTGCGCAAGTCCTATTTTTTTCACCCGGCGGGAGAACCCAAGTTGAAAATTCAGCAAACTCTTTTAACACTTACGCTTGTAATCATGAGCCTACAACCTGTTGTCGCCAAAACTATGGTGTATCTGTCAAACGCGGATAGCCGTGACATTTATGTGATGGAATTAAACCCACAGGACGGTAGCTTGTCTTTGGTAGAAAAAGTGCCAACCGGCGGTACGGTGATGCCGTTAGCGATCAGCCCCAATCATGAGTTTTTATACGCGTCGTTACGCTCAGAACCTTATTCAGTGAGCAGCTTTTCGATTGATCCGAAAAATGGCAAATTAGATTTGCTCTCGACCGTACCACTAGCCGATAACATGGCTAATCTGGCGACGGATAAAAGTGGCCACTTCTTATTGGCAGCGTCCTATTTGGGTAACAAAATTTCCGTTAACCCTATCGGCCAAAATGGTGAAATAAAAACGCCGCCTGTGGAAGTGATTAACACCGGAAAAAATGCGCATGCGATCGCGACCGATCCGAGTAACACACATTTATTCGCCAGCAATCTCGGTAGCGATGTGATTTTACAATTTAAGTTTGATTCAGTGACAGGGCGTGTAACGCCGAACACTCCGCCATCTGTTGCCACCAAAGCGGGTGCTGGCCCACGCCATTTTGTTTTTGATACCAAAGCACGTTTTGTCTATAGTACGAATGAACTAGACGGCACGCTTAACACTTATCGCTATGATGCCGTTACCGGTACCATGACCTTGCTGGTGACGGATTCATTGTTACCACCCGATTTCAAAGGTGGTGCGTTAGCACCAGCGGATATTCATCTGACACCAGATGGTCGGTTTTTATATGCGTCTGAGCGTACCTCCAGTACGTTAACCGGGTTTTCCGTGAATCCTGATAGTGGGAAATTAACACTGATCGGAAGTACTCGCACTGAGACTCAACCACGCGGTTTTAACATTGATCCGAGTGGTCGCTTTTTGTTGGCTGTCGGGCAAAAATCGAATGGTGTGAGCAGTTATGCGATTGATCAGGAGACTGGTACGTTGAAACTATTGCATCAATATCCGGTGGGGAAAAATCCTAACTGGGTTGAGATGATTGAATTGAAGTGAGCGGATAACTCTTTATGATCCCACTTGAAAAGAATCAATGATCGCAATCACCTACAAGACTGTCACATTGATTTTACGGCTGACGCGGATGCGTGATAAAACTAAATCGCGCTCCTAAATCAGTCGTCGTTAAGCGTTGTACCGGCAAGGATTGGTTTTTTCCTTGCCAGGTTAAGACATCTGCAGCGCCGACATGGGATGAGTGGTCTAGCCAGAGCATCAAGTTATCATCGCTACATGCAGCGCCATTTATTCGCAATCCACGTAGCCATTCCGCCATGTCTCTGTCATCTACAGCGGCAACTTTATCATCAGCAAGCAAGATCGGCTGACCCTCTGGCGTTAACATGACTGCGGTGAGGACAGGCATTGCCTCTCCCGTATGCAATAACCAACCTGCAGCAGGATCGGAGCGCACGATATAAGGTGTCAGCGCCAGATCGACATACACGCGCTGTGGGCCGTTTTGAAAATACCAGCAGCCTTGCTCATCGTGGCTGTAATTGCGATTAATGAAGCCCACTAAAGCAGTGTGCATAATTTTGTCGCCGGGTAGATTATTGCGCTGTGTGGTTTCGTCCCGCATACGCCATCCGCCGCGTGCATCCAAGGCTAACCAACCGTAACAGGCTGGCACATTTGGCCATTTGTTGATGGCTTGCTTGACGATGTCATCCATGGATACTTTATGCGGCCTCTAAAAACGCCACCATCCGTCGCGGCAGCCAGTCTAAGCGTCCTGGTGGCGCGCCATTCGCAAAGCCGACATGTCCACCCTGTGCTGGGTATTCCAATGTCACCGCGGCAGAGGCACTACGGGGTAAATGACGTTCCGGCAAAAAAGGATCGTTTTTGGCATTCAAGACCAAAGTCGGTACGATAATGTCATTTAACACGTGCTTGGCGCTGGCGCGATTCCAGTAATCGTCGGCATCACGATAGCCGTGTAATGGCGCTGTGACGAGGTTGTCAAACGCGTGCAGATCGCGCGCATAGAGCATTTCCTGACGGTCGAATAAGCGTGGGAATTGCTCTAACTTTTCTAATGACTTGGTTTTCATGGTGCGCAGAAAAACATGCGTGTAAATCATGTTGAATCCGTGCGACAGAGCCATACCACCACCGGCTAAATCCAGTGGTGCTGAAATTGCACAAGCGGCATCAACTATGCTGGCCGCTTGTTGTTGTGATTCGCCCAGCCAGCGTAGCAAGGCATTGCCGCCTAAGGAAACGCCAGTAGCGTATAGCTTGCTGAATTTCTTTTGCGCGCGCGTGTCGGCCAGGCGTCGTAATATCCAGTCAATTTCCGGGGCGTCGCCAGAATGATAAAAGCGTGGCGCACGATTAATCTCACCCGAGCAACCGCGAAAATGAGGCGCTGCGCCAGACCAGCCAAGTGCGGCAATATGCGCCATCAGCGAACGGCAATAATGACTGTCGGAGGAGCCCTCCAAGCCGTGAAACAACACCACCATCGGCTGTCCCGGCTGGCCGTCCACAAAATCGACATCGATAAAATCACCATCCGGCGTATTCCAGCGTTCACGGCGATATTTGACCGTGGGCTTGCTGATACAAGTGGATGGGTAAATGGTTTGCAAGTGGCCACCGGGTAGCCAGGCAGGGGCGATGTAGTGGGTGTTCATATTATTCTGCCGCTTGAAATTCAAGACTAAATCACTACTAAAATTGCTACGAAGAACTTATTTTGATCATACGCCGCTGTAGCGCACAAGGCTATAGGCGATGTGCAAATCGAGCGCATTTTCAACCATTAATGCAACATCGCGCTATTGCTCATCATTTCTTCCGGCGCCGGCCCTGGTGCAATGGATGCGTGATGTAGTGTTATACACCAGCCACGCGGCGTTTTGAGGTAAACGTTGGTGGCCAAAATATGCAATTCCTGTGGCGGATTGCCAGTCTGATGAATGTTCTCAATTACACTATGTATGCTGGTCGACATATTGTGGACCGTGTGCAATTGCCGGACGCTGACATGCACGCCACCACGTTCAAACAGGGCTTCGAACGTGGCGCGTATAGCTGCATGGCCGATCAGGCGTGGCGCATTAGGATGAACGCAGATAATTTCCTCATCCTCTGCCCACAATGCCATCATTGCGTCAATATCGGCGCGACCGAGCGCGTCGTAAAATGCGGCTTCAGTTTCTTCGGCGCTGCTGTGCATTAATTTTGCACGTGGCATGTTTAATGTCCTTTGACCACAGCGCCGGGCTTGAGTCGGTATTGCGTACTGCAATAAGGACATTTTGCGCTGCCGGTTTTTGTGATGTCTAAAAATACGCGTGGATGCGATGACCATACCGGCATCAGTGGATTAGGGCAGTGTGCTGGCAAGTCTTTGCCATCTAGTTCTACAAATGTTTCGCTTGTGTTTGCTGTTGTATTCATATGAGTCTTCTCCAGAATCCTCTATTGTAAATTAAACCGTCGGCTAGATGCTCACGCAAAACAGGGCTGGGTATGGCATTTTTTTGCTCTGAGTCTTATGGCGTAGATATCGGAAGCAGGATTAGGCTTGAACCACGATCTCCGAAGTTAATGCATTTCTTTTCGCGTTTTGCCTTTTCTGAACACAAAAATGTCGTACTCATCCTCGTTTTGCGTCAATCCTGTTTACTAAACCAGCGTCAGCCAATGCTGATATTTAGGCGCTTTGCCAGCCACTACATCAAAAAACAAACTTTGTATTTGTTCGGTGATGGGGCCGCGATGCCCTGCGCCTATGGTGCGATTGTCTAATTCGCGGATTGGAGTGATTTCGGCAGCAGTGCCTGTGAAGAAGGCTTCATCGGCACAATACATTTCATCGCGCGTGATACGTTTTTCGATGATGTCTATACCGTTATCACGCGCCATGGTGAGCACCGCGTCACGGGTAATGCCGTCCAGGCAAGAGGCTAAATCTGGCGTATACAGTTTTCCATTCTTGATGATGAAGACATTTTCACCGGATCCTTCAGAGACGTAACCCTCTGTATCGAGCAACAGTGCTTCATCGTAACCGTCGGTGAGGGCTTCCTGATTTGCCAGGATGGAATTGATGTAATACCCGCTGGCCTTGGCTCGTACCAGTGAAACATTGACGTGATGGCGAGAAAATGAGGAAGTTTTAACGCGAATACCTTTTGCCATGCCTTCCTCACCCAGATAGGCACCCCACGGCCAGGCCGCGATGGCGACATGGATGGTATTGCCTTTGGCAGAAATGCCGAGTTTTTCCGAACCTACCCAGATTAAAGGGCGGATGTAGCAAGATTCAAGTTGGTTTTCTTTGACTACAGTACGCTGCGCTTCAAATAGCGTAGCAAAATCAAAAGGTACTTGCAGCTGGAAAATTTTGGCCGAATTGAGCAAGCGCTGAGTATGTTCTTGCAGGCGGAAAATCGCCGTTCCTTGTGCAGTTTTATAAGCGCGCACACCTTCGAAAACGGCCATGCCGTAATGCAATGAGTGTGTCAGTACATGAATATTGGCGTCGCGCCAATCAATTAATTGACCATCTTTCCAGATTTTGCCATCACGATCTTCCATAGACATGGTGTTGTCTCCGAGAGTAATAACGTTTCAATTAAAATTTACGCAAAATCGCCGGAGCGGCGTTACTTCTCTGGCGCTGCAGTACTATTTTCGTTGTTGTGTCTTGCCGGAATAATTTTGCATAAATCGCATTAATTTTAGTGTAAACAATGTTTCACAACGGAAAGGCTGTCAAAACGGTGTTTTGATTATGGCGGGTAGAGTAAAATAACGCCTTTCTTTTAAAGTATTGCCTGATCGACATGAAATTCAATCGACTGAGCGCATTGATCGCCCAAAATCAATTACAAGGTAAGCGTGTATTTATCCGTGCCGACCTTAATGTGCCACAAAATAGTGATGGCAGTATTTCTGAAGATACCAGAGTGCGCGCTTCAGTGCCTGCTATACGGCAAGCGCTGGATGCTGGCGCTGCAGTGATGGTGACCTCCCATTTAGGACGCCCTACAGAGGGCAGCTTTCAACCGCAAGATACGTTGGCACCAATTGCCGAGCGCTTGTCGGCGTTGCTAGGTCAGCCTGTGAAACTACTGCAAAACTGGGTTGATGGCGTCGATGTCGCGCCTGGCCAGGTTGTTTTGTTAGAGAACTGCCGCGTCAATAAAGGTGAGAAAAAGAATGACGACGGCTTGGCGCAAAAAATGGCCAAATTATGCGATATCTATGTTAACGATGCTTTTGGTACTTCACACCGTGCTGAAGCAACCACCTATGGCATCGCTAAATTTGCACCTGTCGCCTGCGCTGGCCCTTTGCTGGCCGCCGAACTGGATGCGTTAGGCAAGGCACTCGACAAACCAGCGCGCCCATTGGTGGCGATAGTTGCAGGTTCCAAAGTGTCGAGCAAATTGACGATTTTAAAAGCCTTGGCCGATAAGGTAGATAATCTGATAGTCGGCGGTGGGATTGCCAATACATTTTTGCTGGCGGCTGGCTTCAAGATTGGCAAATCCCTGGTCGAAAAAGATTTGGTAGAAGAAGCCAAGGCTATCATCGCAATGATGGCGCAACGCGGTGCTTCAGTACCGATTCCGGTCGATGTGGTGTGTTCTAAAGAATTCTCGGCGGCTGCGACGGCAACGATTAAAGATGTCAACGACGTTGAAGATGACGACATGATTCTTGATATCGGCCCAAAAACAGCAGCGATCCTGGCAAACCAAATCACGCAGGCTGGTACGGTAGTGTGGAACGGTCCGGTCGGTGTATTTGAGTTTGACCAATTTGGCGAAGGTACCAAAACGCTGGCGTTGGCGATTGCAGATTCAAAAGCGTTTTCGATTGCCGGTGGCGGTGATACGCTGGCGGCGATTGCTAAATATAAAATTGAAGACAAGATTGGCTATATCTCAACTGGCGGCGGTGCTTTCCTGGAGTTTTTGGAAGGCAAGACGTTACCAGCTGTCGAGATTTTAGAGCAAAGAGCTGGCTGAATAATGTTCCCTCTCGCGCAGGCGAGAGAATGGCTTTAAACGAATACTGAGTCTAAGGGTTGTCATGCAAAGAGCTACCAAGATTGTTGCTACCATCGGACCAGCGTCAAGCGACGTTGATACACTCACACGCATGTTTAAGGCAGGTGTGGATGTGGTTCGACTGAATTTTTCGCATGGCAAAGCACAAGATCATATCGATCGCGCCACCATGGTGCGTGAAGTGGCTGCCAGTTGCGGTAAGCAAGTAGCAATCATGGCAGATTTGCAAGGTCCTAAAATTCGGATCGGCAAATTTGAGCATGGCAAAATTCAGCTGGAAAAAGGCGACAAATTCATTCTTGATGCCGATTGTCAAATGGGTAATCAGGATCGAATTGGCCTCGATTACAAGCCGTTACCGCGCGATTTGTTGGGTGACGATGTGCTGTTGCTCAATGATGGATTGATTGTGCTGGTGGTGGAAAAAATCATCGGCAACGAAATTTTTACCGTCGTTAAAATCGGCGGAGAACTGTCGAACAATAAAGGTATTAATCGCCAGGGCGGCGGCTTGACCGCGCCAGCGTTGACGTCTAAAGATATGGATGATATCAAGACGGCAATGAGTTTCAAGGCTGATTTTGTCGCCGTATCGTTCCCTAAAAATGCTACCGACATGGAAATGGCTCGTCAGCTGTGCAATGTCGCTGGTGAAGCTTACAACCATAAGCCTATGATGATCGCGAAGATCGAACGGGCAGAAGCGATTCCGCTGTTGCAGCAGATTCTCGATGCTTCCGATGGCATTATGGTAGCGCGCGGTGATTTGGCCGTGGAGGTTGGTAACGCTGCCGTACCAGCACTGCAAAAGCGCATGATCAAAATGGCACGCGCATCAAATAAACTGGCGATCACGGCGACCCAAATGATGGAGTCGATGATTGTCAATGCAGTACCGACTCGTGCTGAAGTGTCAGACGTCGCTAATGCAGTGTTAGATGGCACGGACGCTGTGATGACATCGGCAGAAACCGCATCCGGTAAATATCCGGTGGAGACAGTGGAAGCGATGTCGGCGATTTGTCTGGAAGCGGAAAAATCGGAAGACTGTCAGCTCGATACCGATTTTTTGAATGTGACGTTTACCCGTGTTGATCAATCAATCGCCTACGGCGCATTATTTACCGCGCATCATTTGCGCGTAAAAGCGATTGCGGCGATGACAGAGTCGGGTTCTACGGCATTGTGGATGAGCCGTCATAGCATTGACATCCCGATTTTCGCCATTACACCTAGCGTATCTACTCAGCGTCAAGTTGCGCTGTATCGCAATGTACGCGCATTTGAACTGGCCAAATCAACTGACCGCGAAGCGGTGTTGAAAGCGGCACAAGATATGCTGCTAGCAAAAGGTGTCGTGAAACGCGGCGATCTGGTGGTCGTCACCTGGGGTGAGCCTATGGGTCAGGTTGGCGGTACCAATGCATTGAAGATTATGAAGATTGGTGAATATTAATTCACCGTCGATTACAGAATTTATTACACTCGGAGTATCAATATGCCTCTCGTCTCTATGCGTCAATTGCTGGATCATGCTGCAGAAAACGGCTATGGTTTGCCAGCTTTCAATGTCAACAATCTGGAACAAGTTACCGCCATCATGGAAGCTGCCGATGAAGTTGGTGCGCCGGTCATTATGCAAGCGTCAGCGGGTGCGCGTAAATATGCTGGTGAAGCATTTTTGCGTCATCTGATTCAAGCTGCAGTCGAAGCATATCCGCATATTCCAGTGGTCATGCATCAGGATCACGGTCAATCTCCGGCGGTATGTATGGCAGCGATCAAGTCTGGCTTTACATCGGTGATGATGGACGGTTCGCTGAACGAAGATGGGAAGTCGGTTGCCAGCTACGAATACAACGTCGAAGTGTCGCGTAAAGTAGTTGAGTTTTCGCATGCAATTGGTGTCACGGTAGAAGCAGAGCTGGGCGTGCTCGGTTCGTTAGAAACCATGATGGGCGACAAAGAAGACGGTCACGGCGCTGATGGCAAGATGACGCGTGAACAATTGTTGACCGATGTTGCGCAAGCTGCTGATTTCGTCAAATTGACACAATGCGATGCGTTAGCGATTGCGATTGGTACTTCACACGGCGCGTACAAATTTTCACGCAAGCCAACCGGCGACATTTTGGCGATTGAGCGCATCAAAGAAATCCATACACGCATCCCTAACACGCATTTGGTAATGCACGGTTCATCTTCAGTGCCACAAGAATTACTGGCGGAAATTCGCGAATTCGGTGGCGATATGAAAGAAACCTATGGCGTCCCGGTGGAAGAAATTCAAGAAGGTATTCGCCACGGTGTGCGTAAGATCAATATCGACACCGATATCCGTTTGGCGATGACCGGTGCAATCCGTCGTTATTTGGTGGAGAATCCAAGTAAATTTGATCCGCGTGACTATCTGAAACCGGCACGCGAAGCGGCTAAGGCAGTGGTTAAAGCACGTTTCCTTGCATTTGGTTGTGAAGGTCAGGCTGCGAAGATCAAACCATTATCTTTGGAAAAAATCGCAGAGAAATACAAAAAGGGCGAATTGGCGCAAATCGTTCAATAAGCACATTTTGTTTTAATTCTTAAATAACCAGGCGGCTGATGAAATGCACCGCCTGGTTTCTACTTTTGGAATCGCTATGACTAGCTCGCAATTACCTTCTCTTTTTAAATCCACTATCAAATCTTTAAAATTACTCGGGCGCGGAAAAGTGCGTGAGAATTACATTATTGACGATGAAAAAATCTTGATGGTGACTTCTGATCGCCTATCGGCTTTTGATGTGATCATGGATCAGCCGATTCCTGGCAAGGGCCGAGTGCTGAGCCAGATGTCGGATTTTTGGTTTGAAAAATTGAAGGACATTGTCCCGAACCATTTGACTGGTATCGCACCGGAAACAGTGGTGGCGGCCGATGAGGTTGATCAAGTGCGTGGTCGCGCTGTTGTGGTAAAGCGTCTGGAGCCGATTATGGTTGAGGCTGTGGTGCGTGGTTATATCATCGGTTCAGGTTGGAAGGATTATCAAGCAACCGGCGCAATTTGCGGCGTGACTTTACCGCCAGGTTTGAAGCAAGCAGAAAAACTGGCAGAGCCGATTTTCACTCCCGCAGCCAAAGCCGCAATGGGCGAGCATGATGAGAATATCAGTTTCGAAGATATGGAGCGCCGCATCGGTACAGAGCTAGCGGCAACCATTCGCGATGTCAGCATTAAGCTATATAAAACCGCAGCTGATTACGCAGCAACACGCGGCATCATTATCGCTGATACTAAATTTGAATTTGGTCTGGACAAGAACGGCGTTCTTCATTTGATGGATGAAGTACTGACCGCTGACTCTTCACGCTTCTGGCCAGCAGACAGCTATCAGGTCGGCATATCGCCGCCATCTTTCGATAAGCAGTTTGTACGCGATTATCTGGAAACCATCACTGGCTGGAACAAAACTGCGCCAGCGCCGACTTTGCCGGCTGAAGTGATCGAAAAAACCGGTGCAAAATATCGCGAAGCATTGCAAGCGTTGACTGGTGAAACTCTGAAGGATTGATTATGGACGCAAATACTAAGCCACTAGTCGGCATCGTCATGGGATCATCCTCTGATTGGGATGTGATGCAGCATGCGGTGGCGATGTTGACCGAATTCGGCGTGCCACACGAAGCGCAAGTGATATCGGCGCATCGCATGCCTGATCAAATGTTTGCTTATGCCGAAACCGCACGTGATCGTGGTTTGCGGGCGATCATTGCCGGCGCTGGCGGTGCTGCACATTTGCCCGGCATGATTGCGGCAAAGACTATCGTGCCAGTGCTAGGCGTGCCAGTACCGTCTAAATATTTGCGCGGCGAAGATTCCTTGCTGTCGATTGTGCAAATGCCAAAAGGTATTCCTGTGGCGACCTATGCTATCGGTGAAGCCGGTGCAGCAAACGCAGCGTTGTCGGCGATTGCAATGCTGGCGTGTACCGACGATGTGTTGGCGGCAAAATTGTTAGCGTTTCGCGCCAAACAAACGCAAATTGCACTTGATATGAAGTTACCTCCTGTATGAATGCAAAAGAACCAGCAGCAATCGCAGCGATAATTCCCACTACCACACCGTCCACCTGGCTTGGCGTTATGGGTGGTGGTCAGTTAGGGCGTATGTTTGCACAGGCTGCGCAAGCGATGGGATATAAAATCGCTGTGTTGGAACCGGCGCAGGATTGTCCTGCAGCGCAGGTCGCAGACCGTCATTTTTTGGCGGACTATGATGATGAAGTTGCGCTGGCAGAATTGGCAACATTATGCGCCGCGGTGACGACCGAGTTCGAAAATGTTTCGTCGCATAGCCTGGCTTTTTTGGCAGAGCGTACTTTCGTTGCCCCTAAGGCGGCTTGTGTCTCCATCGCGCAGGATAGGATCGCGGAAAAGAATTTTTTCACTGATTGCAGCCCAAAATCAAAAGTACTCCCGGCACCGCATCAAGTAATCAATTCCGCTGCTGATATTGATAGTGTTCCTGAGAATCTATTGCCCGGAATTTTGAAAACGGTGCGTTTGGGCTATGACGGTAAAGGACAGGCGCGGGTTACTACGCTGGACGAATTGCGCAGTGCGTATGCGGATATGCAAGGTGTTGCCTGTGTGCTGGAAAAGATGCTGCCGCTGGCATATGAGGTATCGGTATTAGTCGCTCGTGGTGTTGACGGTGAGGCCGTGGTTTATCCGATTGCTGAAAATGTGCATAGAGACGGCATCTTGTTTACCACCACCGTACCGGGACCGAATGTTTCGGATGATTGCGCGAAACGGGCGCAAGATGCGGCGTTGTCCATTGTTGGCCAGTTGGGCTATGTTGGCGTGTTGTGTATCGAGTTTTTTGTGTTGCAAGATGGTTCTTTGGTGGTCAACGAAATGGCACCACGTCCGCATAATAGCGGCCATTACACAATGGACGCCTGCGTCACCGGCCAGTTTGCGCAACAAGCACGCGCCATGGCGCGTTTGCCATTAGGCGATGTGCGTCAGCACTCACCGGCGGTGATGTTGAATATATTGGGTGATGTGTGGTTTGATGGCGAAACTGATCAAGGCTCTGATCAAATGCGAGAACCAGCCTGGGAAAAAATTATGGGATTGCCGGGCGCTTACTTGCATTTATACGGTAAGGCTGAAGCGCGGCGTGGTCGTAAAATGGGACACATCACTTTCATTGCGCCATCATTGGCGCAAGCGCAAGCACAAATGGCGAAGGCTTGCCTGTTACTAGGCATCGCAACACCATGAATGTAACGCCGTTAGATCATCAACTGATCCAACTTGCAGCACGTAAGCTGGAAGAGGGCGGTTTGGTCGCTTTTCCTACCGAAACTGTCTATGGATTAGGTGCCGATGCAGAAAGTCCTGATGCGGTGGCGAGTATCTATGCCGCCAAAGGCCGTCCTGCCAATCATCCCGTCATCGTGCACATTGCGCCAGAAGCGGACATCAGTTACTGGGTGCGGGAATTGCCCCCACAAGCACAGCAACTGATAAGTGCATTTTGGCCGGGACCTCTCACTTTGATATTGCACCGTGCCGTGCATATTTCGGACGCGGTTTCTGGCGGTCAGGACACGATAGGCATACGTTGTCCATCGCATCCGGTGGCGCAAGCTTTGTTGCGTGAATTTAAAGGTGGTAACGGTGGTATTGCGGCACCATCGGCTAACAAGTTCGGCCACGTCAGTCCGACGACTGCACAGCACGTACGGGACGAATTCGGCGTGACGGATGATAGTCCTATGGTGTTGGATGGCGGACAAAGCACGGTCGGAATAGAGTCAACTATCATCGATTTATCAAGAATGGCGACGCATGGGCCGGTATTGTTGCGTCCAGGCGACATTAGTGCTGAACAAATTGAACGCGTGTTGGGGTTGACTGTACAGGCGCTGGACGCAGCCGCGCCGCGTGCGTCTGGTACGCTGGAATCGCATTACGCTCCGCATACACCCGTGCTGCTGGTGGCCTCTGATCAATTATCCATAGCCTTGCAGCAGCTGAGTTTGGCCGGTAAGCGTTTGGCTCTGATTGCGTACTCTGCTGCTGTGGTCGCGAATGACCTAAAAGTGGTGCAAAACAAATCTCCGCTGCTGGCCTACTTCACCATGTCAAATGAACCACATGCTTATGCACATGATTTGTACGCTGCGCTGCGCAGCATGGATCAGGCGTGTGCGGATGTGATTGTGGTGGAAACACCACCGCAAGAAATTGCCTGGCAAGGTATCAACGACAGATTGCGCCGTGCAGCGCATGATTCTGTTAACGCATTTTCCGCCGATTTAGCGACATAAATAGCTCCCAAAGGGTGTTCTACATTGCTGCTTCCCTTGGTCGTCCGTGCAGGACGTCGTTGTGCCTGCATGCCGTTTGAATTTCCGGCCACACCAATTACTCTTTCCTCGTCGGCGCGTATTGTCTAAACGGCGTTTTTGGCGGGCTTAAATAATAGCTGTTGCCTGATTTTAAAAATCTTTGTCGCAAATCGGCCATTGCCCTAGGCAAATGAAGTTAAAGCTGGCATAGTGGCGCAAAGGAATAGCACGTGCGTTCTTTTATGCGTAAGAATTTTTTATGCAGGGAAAAATAACAGAGCGTCATTTTGCTCCGTCATTGATGGATCAAGCTTTAGGCGCCACAAAATTATGTTTTACTTGAAAATAAGCAAGTAAACATATTAATTTAATACTAAAATACCGAACCCGAATTACGCATCTTTGGAGAAGACAGATGAAGAAACAAGTAAATGTATTAACGAAAATTGCTGCTTTAGCACTACTGGCAGTCGCTGCTGCGCCAGCAATGGCACAACAAGCTGGCGATACAGTGGTGAATGTAGGCTGGTTCCATTTGGCACCTCAGGATTCCAGTAAGAATATTTCGGTCAATAGCGCCTTCATACCTGGCATGACAATACCAAATACTGGTGCCAGCGTTAGTGATGCCGATACAATCGGCCTGCAAATCAATCACTTTGTTACTGACAATTGGGACATTTCAGCAGACTTAGGTATTCCACCAAAATTTAAACTGACTGGCTCAGGTATTTTGTCGGGAACCTCAATTGGTTCGGCTAAACAATGGAGTCCGGCACTTCTTGCCAAGTACTTTTTTGGTGACTCTTCCAGCAAATTCCGTCCATTCCTGGGCGCTGGTGCGACTTATGTCTGGTACTCGAATATTCAATTAACAGATCAATTCCAAAATCAACTTAGCGATCTTCTTACTTCGACAGCAGGTTTTGGTACTGGTTTTGGTCTGAAAAGCAGCGTTAAGCTAAGCAGCTCTTTTGCTCCTGTAGTCACCGCCGGTGGTGTTTATAACATCAATGACAAGTGGTCACTTGGCTTATCAGTTTCATACATCCCTTTGAAAACTAAAGCTGATATCACTACTAACACTCCGCTCGGCCCAGTGTATACAAGCACCAAGTTGACATTGAATCCTATCGTCAGCTTCCTGTCGGTTGGTTACAAGTTTTAAGTTAATTAAAGTAGCGCAAAACCCCGAATTTTCGGGGTTTTTTTATGTCTAAAACGAACTACTTTCAGAATCCGCTGCGCGAACCTGGATTGCACCTGCGATGCTCATCGTACTTCAGTACGGCCGCGTCTCTCGGCACAATCGTGGTTCGCTCGCCGCGATTCTAAAAGAGGTCGTATTAATAATGCGAACGAGAGCATCGACAGATGCCAGCACATTACGTTACAGTAGGACATAAAGAGCAGGGTCTGAAGATAAAACAGGGAGCGAAATCATGGCAAACGAAATAGCAGTGTTAGGCGGGGGTTGTTTCTGGTGCCTGGAAGCGGTGTATCAGGAAGTCAAAGGTGTGCAGCAGGTCGAGTCTGGCTATACCGGCGGTCACGTTGTCAGCCCGACTTATGAACAAGTCTGCGACGGTACTACTGGCCACGCTGAAGTGGTAAAAATCACTTTTGATAATACGCAAATCAGTTTCCGTGAGTTGTTGGAGATTTTTTTCACAATTCATGATCCTACTACTCTAAATCGGCAAGGGAACGATAAAGGTACGCAATATCGTTCGGCAATTTATTTTCAATCGCCGGAGCAGCAGAAAACGGCTAAATGTGTGATGGCAGAAATGGCCAATGTGTGGGATGGACTGATAGTCACGGAATTGACTGGAGCCGAAACCTATTATAAAGCGGAGGAATACCATCAAAACTATTTCCGCCAGCATCCGCTGCAAGGCTATTGCGCGTTTGTCGTCGAGCCGAAGGTGACGAAGTTGCGGACCATTTTTATGGACAAGGTACGTGCAGAGGTATAAGTAATCAACAAAATAAACAAGAATGGCGCGTAATCACGCGCCATTCTTTTTATAAACAGAAGCCCGAACTAATCAATGCTGATCATAAATATAACGACGCGACCATGGCAGCGTCGTGGCGCTGTGTCCGGATTTGTGACACACCACTTGGTATAGCGCCATCCAGTCGCGTTCAAAACCATAAGCGCTACCCGCCAGATAGACGCGCCAGATGCGGTAGCGGCGATCATCGGATGCCTGTTTGACTTGCTCTGCATGTGCTTCAAGGTTATCAGCCCAGATTCCGCACGTTTTGGCGTAATGACGGCGCAGATTTTCCACATCGTATACTTCCAGACCGCCTTCTTGCATAGTTTTGAGTACCACGGAAATGTGCGGTAATTCGCCATGTGGGAAAACATACTTTTCGATAAATTCACCACCACCGTAAGGCGATTCGCCATTGTTGATATCTGTGGTGGTGATGCCATGATTCATCGCGATACCATCGTCTGCCAGCAAGTCGCGGATGTGGGAAAAATAGAGCGGGAGATTTTGTATGCCGACATGCTCAAACATGCCTACGCTGGTGATGCGATCAAAGGTTCCTGTGACATCGCGATAATCTTGCAAGCGGATTTCAATCTGATCGGAGAGGCCAGCTTGTGCTACGCGTTCTTTGGCAAGCGCATATTGATTTTCTGAGAGTGTCACACCGACGCATTTCGCACCGAATTTTTGTGCTGCGCGCAATACCAGAGCACCCCAGCCGCAACCGATATCGAGTAAGGTTTGACCGGGTTGCAGATTAATTTTGGTCAAAATGTGATCGATTTTTTTTAATTGCGCGGTATCGAGATCTTCGTCGCCATGTTCAAAATAAGCGCACGAGTAGACCATGTTTTGGTCTAGCCATAATTTGTAAAAATCGTTGGAGACGTCATAGTGATAGCGTATCGCCTCTGCATCTTTTTCTTTGTTATGACGGAAATTGCGCGCAATGCGGCCGAATTTCCCCTCGGGTTTGAGGTAATTGGCGGCTAGCGCATTACCTACGGCGATGATTTCTTTGAGCTTGCCTTCGACTTCTATTTTGCCTTCTACATAGGCTTCGCCGAGGTTGGCTAACGAAGGTGTTAGCAAATAGGTGAGCGCAGAAGCATGTGGTACGCGGATGGTGACTTCAGGTGAGACATTGCTATCTGTGCCATTGGCACTACTAAAGTCATACTGCTGACCATTCCATAACACCAGTCGCAGTGGTAAGGCGGCACGATGGCGAATTTCGTCTACCCAGCTTTGCAGTTTTTTTTCCCAGAACATAGTTTCTCCGCTTAGTTAAACACGTAAAAAAACACGCACTTCGATAAGAAAGATTCCGGTAGTCAGTTCAGCAGAACTGACTACTAGTATT
Organism: Glaciimonas soli; assembly: GCF_009497155.1. GTDB lineage: Bacteria > Pseudomonadota > Gammaproteobacteria > Burkholderiales > Burkholderiaceae_D > Glaciimonas > Glaciimonas soli. The sequence goes on along the minus strand of NZ_WINI01000007.1, from coordinate 523,405 downwards.
GCCTATGCTTTTATTTTTGGGAGCTATGGTTGCAAACGTTGTCGTTGCCATGCTCCTTCAGCATCAAGACTATACAAGATACGGTCATGCAATCTGGACGGTCGTCCTTGCCAAAATTCTACCGCATCTGGGATAAGTCGGTAGCCGCCCCAGTGACTTGGACGTGGTGGATGTTCACCGTATTGTTGTTCCGCTTGCGCATAATGTTGTTCTAGCAGGGTGCGACTCTCAATCGGCTGGCTTTGATCCGATGCAATCGCACCTATGCGGCTACCTAGTGGACGGCTGGCAAAGTAGGCATCGCTGTCGGCCTTAGATACACGTTCAACCCGACCTTCGATGCGCACCTGACGCTCTAGCTCTACCCAATGAAATAGTAGGGCGGCATAAGGCGTTTGTGCTAAATCGAGCCCTTTGCGGCTGTCATAATTGGTAAACCAAGTCACACCACGCTGATCGAAATGTTTGATCAACACGATGCGTGACGATGGTCGTCCGTTGCTACCGACCGTGGATAGGCTCATGGCGTTGGCTTCGGGAATGTGGGCTTGCATGGCTTGTTGAAACCAGTGACCAAATTGCGTCATTGGGTCGGACGCAGTGTCTGCTTCGGTCAGCTGTAATTGCTTGTAATCTATACGTAAGTCTGCGATGTGGTTGATGTTTTTTTCTTTGCTCATACTGCGATTCCTCGTCGTTGTTGCATTGCTGCGCCCAATTGGGCCATTTGGCTGGCACTGAAAAGTCGTTTGGCCATCGGAGCAATCCAGGTTTCTTCTTTTTCCATATGGTCGCTATATAAACCAGAAAATAAATTGATGTCCTCGTCAGACAAATGATTCGCCTGACCATCGGCAACTGCCGTTAATTGTACTGCCAGCTTTTTCCAAAGCAGATCCATGCTTTGGTGTTCACTGAGAATTTCCGGCCCTAATTTGCGTAATACTTCGGCATCTTCATCCTTGGCGGTGGCAATTAACATCGGAAACAAATCCTGCTCTTCATCTTCGTGATGATGCGGTGCCGATTTTTGGAAATAACGTAGAACGCTGGCTGCAGCATGTCTTGCTTCATCGTCTGCGCCATGCTGTTGTACATGGGCGGGTAATTTTTGCAATGTTGCTAATTGTTTGCGAATGCGATCATGGCAATGCTTGAGGACGGCGATCGGTTGCCCAAAATCTGGTGCTGTATCGAAAAGGGCTGGCTTCATGACGGTGTGGCCTCTTGTAAATTCACATCTGTAATTAAGCATAATAAAACACTAGCAGCTAGCCTGTGTAAAATGCGTCAATCCTGTTGTTTATACTTCTGAGTCATTATGCCTTTACCTTCCTCCACAGTAACTTCTCCTGAAATATCCGCATCCTCTCTTATTGAGGATGAAATCGATTTTGACCGTCGTTTTGGCGGCATTGCACGTTTGTATGGCGCGCCAGCTTTGGCGCGTTTTCGCCAGGCGCATGTGTGTGTGATTGGGGTGGGAGGAGTTGGTTCATGGGCGGTGGAGGCATTGGCACGTAGCGCGATTGGCCATTTGACGCTGATCGATCTGGACAATCTGGCAGAGTCCAACGTCAATCGTCAGATTCATGCGCTGACGGATACGCTGGGCATGGCCAAGGTGACGGCTTTGGCGCAACGTATCCATCAAATCAATCCTTATTGTGACGTGAAAGAAATTGAAGATTTTATAACGCCAGATAATGTCGCCGAGATGCTTAAAGACAAGCAATACGATTACGTCATTGATGCAATCGATAACGTTCGAGCTAAAACGGCGCTTATCGCCTATTGCCGCGCTCATCAAATTCGTTTGATTACCATTGGTAGTGCCGGTGGGCAGATTGATCCGACGCAGATCGCTGTGCGTGATTTAGCCAAAACAGAACAAGAGCCATTGCTGGCAAAGGTACGTAAATTACTGCGTTCAGAGCATAAGTTTCCGCGTGGCGATAAAAGTAAATTTGGAATAGATGCAGTGTTTTCTACCGAGCCATTGCGCATGCCGGTTAGCGCAGAAGTTTGTGCCGTCGAAGGCGCACCAGTTGTCGGTGTGGCGGGTTTGAATTGTGCCGGTTATGGCTCTGCGGTGGTTGTTACTGCTAGTTTTGGCCTGGTCGCATCTGCGTACGTTTTACAACAGTTGGCTGTTGATGCTATGCGTAATTAGTAGAATTTACTTGCTTATTGCCTGTTTTTATTGACAAAAAAACCCTTAATATTTATACTGCACGCATCATATTTTTCGGGGAACCGATTTTGGACAGTTGTTCTAGTATCAGTGGATGGGCGCGCAGCTCGTCACAATTCATCTAAGTCCTGGCAGGTTCTCTCCCGCTACAGCTTACGAATTGTGCGCTGTAGTATCTCGGTGATTCAGATTTTTTATCGCCATCGTAATACCCCCATCCTTCTTATTTTTATCTTAATCTCGATCATTGCGTGAATTTTGCCTTGTCTGGCATGTCTCGTTTGTTCGGGCTGTTATGCTGTTGCGTCATAGTAATGCATTGTGTGGCCATTTAATTTGTGCACCTAATGTGTTGTATGGCGTTATATCAACATGACATTCGTAGTACTTGTGCAAAATTGCTCCGGTGTCGTTATGTCGCCTTGCTGTACCTCTGTACTGTCTGGGATGACATGTCTTTGGAGCGGTTTGCGTAATTACTAATTAAAAGCAAAGGTGTTAAGCATGGCGTGGCAAGATTTTACGTTGCGAGTATTACTCGCTCTCACATTAGGCGGTTTAATTGGCGCTGAGCGCCAGATGCGTCAGCGTATGGCGGGTTTGCGTACCAATGCTTTGGTCGCGATAGGGGCATCGTTGTTTGTGATGCTATCGCAATTTCAAACGGATGATCCTGCCGGCGCGATGCGGATTGCCTCTTACGTGGTTTCGGGTATCGGCTTTTTGGGTGCTGGCGTCATCATGCGTGAAGGTGGAAGTGTGCGCGGCTTGAATACGGCGGCTACTTTATGGTGCTCGGCTGCTGTAGGTGTGTTCTGTGGGTTGGGACATCCGCTTGAGGCGGCAATTGGTGCCGGGGCGATTCTTGGTACTAACGTTTTATTGCGTAGCGTTTCGCATTTTCTTGATAGTCGCGGCCTGCATACAGCGACAGAAGTCGAGCAAGTGTATCGCCTATCCATCATTTGTCGACCGGATGATGAGGTAAGTGTGCGTACCTTGATTCTGAATATGCTCAATAGCATGCCGCATTTAATCGTGCAATCACTGCACAGCGAAGACATGCCATCGGGTAATCAGTTGGAGGTGCGTGCGGATCTGATTATGTCACCGAGCAATCATTCGCAGCTTGAGCAGATTGTCAGTCGTGTCAGTTTGGAGCCGGGAGTTAGTTCTGCGCGCTGGGCAGTGCTCAGCGATATAGAAATATAAAAATTTGGTTAAAAAGTTAGTTAAGTAAGGAGTATCAATATGATCTTGGATAAATGGGAAAAATTCTTCAAAATGCATCTGCCGTTCGTCAATGCAACGAATTCAGCAGCCCCAACACGTTATAAAACAGAGCAGGCAGACGCGCGTCTTCCATACAAGATACTGGTCTTATGTCACACCGATGATGCTGCCCACGTCGAGCAATTGATGACGCAAGAATTACTTCATGCGTATGTGGTGCAGTATCAGCACAGCAAATTGGTCGGAAAAGGTAATCTCACCAATATCGCGGTGGAAATCTTATGCACGATTGCTGAACGCGCGAAGGTTGTGCAATTGGTGACACGTTTAGGTTTGGAAAAAAGTGTGCGCAGCGTGCGCTGGGAAAGTATTCCAGCTAAAGCTGCCGCTTGATGATGGGTTGATTTGGCAGCGAATTAAAGAGAAGAATTCGCTGCAATATAGCCGAGAATAAAACTGCTTCACAAAAGAAAAAGGCTTCCAATCTGGAAGCCTATAATCTAGTTGGTGCCCGGGGCCGGAATCGAACCGGCACGCCTTGCGGCGCGGGATTTTGAGTCCCGTGCGTCTACCAATTCCACCACCCGGGCAACGCAAGGTCGCTATTATGGACCAATTGCTTTTACAGAGCAATAGGTTTTATCACTCAAATCAATTTTTTTAATCAAAATGTGGATCGTTGCTTCTTGCATGGCATTCCGCACTGCGTGTTCTTATCATTGCTGCACTGCTTTTCCTACCGGGAAGTAGCCATTTGCGGTGATCTTGCGTTGCACTCTGTGTAAATAAAATAGCAAACTGATGGCAACCAGCGCAATGCTGGCGCTATTGCCCATCCAAAAGCCCTTGGCGCCATGTAATGCTGCAGGGCTGATGCCAAATGGATCAAGGCCAAGAATATAGCCGAGCACCAAACCGACTCCCCACAGGGATACGGCATAAATAACGGTGGGAATGACCGCAACTTTATACGCGCGTAACACAGCAGCCGTGCTGCATTGTGTCGCGTCGAATATTTGATAGAAACCAATGAACACGAATAGCGGCATGGCGGCGGCAATGATCGCTTCATTGGGAGTGTAAGCACGGATGATCGTTTCACGCGCCAAATAAATGATGACGCCTAGTGCGGCAGATGACAGCGCTGCTAACAAAATTCCTGAATAGCCAACGCGTCGGGCCTGATGCATATCGCGTGCGCCAATTAATTGTGCGACCAAGATGCTGGTTGCTACGCCAATGGATACCGGTAGCATATACAAGACAGCAGCGAAATTGGCGGTGATTTGATGGCCGGAGACGGCAATTTCACCGAGGCGCGCAATAAAAATCGCCATGCAAGTGAACGCAGTGACTTCAATGAAATAACTCATCCCGATGGGGATTCCTAATTTCAATAATGCGCGTTGCGCTTGCCAATGCGGTCTGACAAAACCGCTGTGGAATAAGGCGAACTGCTTGTAAAAACCGTTGTGACGGAGTATTAGGCATGCAGCCAACAGCATTAACCAGGAGATGATGGTGGTGGCGATTGCACAACCCGGACCACCAAAAGCGGGAATGCCTAAAGTCGAACTACCGAAAATGAACAACGCATTGAGGGGAAATTTCAGTAGCACGCCGCTGACTTTGAGTGCCGTCACCATTTTTGGTCGTGAAACGGCCGTATTTAAAGCGACGTAGACATTAAACGCCAGGGTTGCCGGCAATGCGGGGACAAGGATATGCAAATACAGGGTAGCTTTTTCCATCAAGACGGGTGAGGCATGGGCGACCGTCAGGAAAATATGGGGAAACAATAAAGGAATGCAGCCTAGCAGCGACAAACCGAGTGCGAGCCAGGTACCTTGCTTGACTTGATAACCAATTTCCTTCAATTTTTGCCCGCCATAAAGTTGGCCGATCGTGGGCGACAAAGCTTGTGTCACACCACTCAAGCCGACGAACACGCTGATATAAATTGCTCCGCCTAATGCCAGTGCGGCGAGGTCTGTTGCGGAAAATCGCGAGGTCATCGCGGTGTCGATCACGCCGTTGAGTACCAGTGCGATTTGACTAATCAAAATCGGCCAGGCAAGCGCGACGATACGCAGCGTGTAAGAACGTAGGGTATGGGGGTTAGAAGCGTACGAAGATGAGGAGGTAATATTGAGCTCGACTTTGTTGATGAGGTAATGCAAAGAATAGATGCATTATCTCATCACTTCCGGTTTTGCTTCAGAGCGAGTTTTGTCAATTACCCATGCGTTGATACAGGCGGAAGCGTTCATCGCGATCAGAGGGCCGGCGTCCGGTCCATAGCAACTTCCAACGGCCATTGAATTGACGCCAGATATTGTCATCGCTCTTGTTGATGTTGCTATCCTGGTAAAGCAAAAAGTCGCAACGCTCTTGCGTAAATTCGGCGAACGGGACATTGCCAAAATAAGCGAATGAAGCGCGTTGTGCCGGCCCTACATTGGTGCTGACGCATTGTTTGACGTCGGGCAGATTCTGCTCAATTTGGTGTGCTACGCCGGCGTAGCTTTTGCCATAATTAATCCATGGCAGCCATAACGTCATTAATAACAACCAACATAACACGACGCCACCTGACGACAGCACGACCGCCCGCCACAATACAGCAGGGCGGCGGGATAAGCGCCAATGAACTAAAACGATCCAGCAAATTGTCCCAAGGATAGCAACGATCAAAGCAGTCGTACTAAAGCCGGGTTTAAAGCCCGGCGCGAGCTTGTAAGCATTCTTTGCAATTTGTGCTGGCCAACCAGTTTCTTTGGCGATCCAGCCGACCCAGATGAAAGCGGCGCAAGTGGTCAATGTCATCACGGAGAACCAGTCAACCGCATTGATTGCACCGCGCTTCATGGTTGGCAACCCAAATGCTGCCAGAATGATTAAAGGCGGTAATAACGGCAGCAAAATTCCTTCGTCAGGGTGTGGCGATAATAAGATCAGGATGCTGAGACTAATGAAAAAGGCCAGTGGTAATGCAATATGCAAAGCCTTGCGCTGTTGGCGCCAGGCATAGACTGCCCAACCTGCAAATGGCCATGCCGGCCATGCAAACCAGATACCGTATTTGAAATAGTAGGCCAGGGTTGTCCAGGACGGCCAGCTGAATTGGTGCAAGTTCTGATTTTGCCAATTGGTGAAATTATTATTCGTTGGCAGATATAAGTAGCTCGCGATAAACCATAGGCTACTAACCAGGACGGCAAGCGGCAAACTAACGCCTAACAAACGTATTGCAATGGCTTTTTCACGCAGCAAGGCTAAGGTGAATAAACCAACGAAGATTGTCAACGGAACGGGCCAGCCTCGCGTCAATATCAACAAACCTAAAGCAACGCCCAGTAATGCGCTGCTGCGAAGTCGGCGGCTCTGCGGTGTGGATGTTGCGTCAGGTGTCGCGGTGACGTCGAATAGTCGTACTGCCAGATAAATTGCATAGGCGACCAGCGACATTTGTAAACTCTTCGCCGTCGTCTCGTGACTGTGCAAAAGTAAGCCCAGGCAGCCCAGATAGATCAGAAATGCGCCGTCAGCCAATGTCCGGCCAAAATCTTTGGATTCTGGTTGCCCGCCAAATGCTAAACGTAATGGTTGTGCTTCGTTGCGACGGCCCAACAAATAAGTGGCATACCAAACCGACAGCGAACCGATTAAAAAGAAAATGATGATGGAAAGTCGTGCGGCCAGCGGATCGCCCAATAACCAGCCGAATAGTTTAATGCAGATCGCACCTATCCAATACGTCAATGGACTTTCTTCTGGCATGGGCATGCCGACAATGTGCGGCGCCAACCAAGCGCTGATATTGCCGTGCGCCATGGTCCACATGATGCCGAAACTAGAGGCATCATCATTTTTCCAGGGATCGCGCCCAAACAGTCCGGGCAGAATGTAGAGCAAACCAAGCGCCCATAAACCCCAGCGTGGCAGTGCGCTAGTGGCGGAAGCGGGGAGACGGACAGGCTTCATCAAGATGTGATTTTATTTTTAGTGTTGAATTGCAGTATTGTGCCGCAAAAAATGGTGCACATCGTGAAATTGCAGGTGAAATTAGTTGGCACGCATAGAGTAATGAATGTGTGCGCAAAACGCTGTATCTTTTTGTAATAGATTGTGTTTGTAAAGATTGAGCAGAGTGGGCGCAATATCTTGCGTCAGGTATTTTCTGCATTCAAATCGGCGCGTTATCCCGAAAAGCAAAAAAGGCAGCCGAGGCCGCCTTTTGATCGTCAAATAGGTATTTGCGATTAGGTGTTAGCGATAGCTGTTTTCGAGCCAACTGCACCAAATTTCTTACGGAATTTATCAACACGACCAGCTGTATCAACGATTTTATGGTTGCCAGTGTAGAACGGGTGTGATTCCGACGAAACCTCAATCTTTACGAGTGGGTATTCTTTACCTTCGAATGTTCCTGTATCGCGTGTTTGGATAGTCGAACGTGTAACGAATTCGAATTCGCAAGTCATGTCTTTGAACAAAACTTCACGATAATTTGGGTGAATGCCGTCTTTCATTATTGCCTCTAAGTTTAGGTAGCCAATCTGCACTTCGTCGGTCGTCTTGCTTCTTGACCCGATTGCATATCACTTGCCAAGGTGGAAAACGCAAAATTATACAGCAAAATGTGTAGAAAATCCCCAGACGTCAGTGACTTGTCGGTTGATAGGTCGCGGTGTCTTGCGGCATTGCACTTTTTCGATAGAGGATTAGTGTTGCAATTAAGCCACAAATCGCTGCCGCAGTCATCCATATCCCTGGCGCAGCCTTATCTCCTGTGTATTGAATCAGGCCAGTAGCAATGGCTGGTGTAAATCCGCCAAAGATGGCTGTTGCCAGACTGTAAGCTAAAGAAAAGCCAACAGTACGCACATGCACCGGCATAACTTCGGTCAATGCAACCACCATCGCACCGTTATAACTGGCATATAAAAACGACAACCATAACTCAACCATCAACATACGATCAAAGCTTGGTGCTGCAACTAGCCAGGATAGTGCCGGATAGGCAGTCAAAATGGTCAATACGGTAAACACGATCAACAATGGCCGGCGTCCGATGCGATCGGATAAGGCTCCCATTATTGGCAACCAGATGAAATTTGAGATGCCGACGCAGAAGGTGACAACTAAAGCGTCAACGGTGCTAAGTTTGAGCACCGATTTGCCGAAAGTAGGCGTGTAGACGGTAATCAGATAGAACGAAACAGTCGTCATGGCGACCAGCATCATCCCAGCAACAACAATGCCCCAATTAGTTGCCACTGAGTGCAAGATTTCTTGTAAATCAGGCTTGTGTTTGCGCGCTAAAAATTCATCCGTTTCTTGCAGTGAGCGGCGAATCACAAACAGCACAGGAACGATCATGCAGCCGATAAAGAAAGGAACGCGCCATCCCCAATCAGCAATTTGCGCTGGTTCCAGATTGACTTGTAAAGCGTAGCCTAATGCTGCTGCGACGATAATTGCTACCTGTTGACTGGCAGATTGCCAGCTCACATAAAAACCTTTGTGACCTGGTGTCGCCATTTCGGACAAATAAACCGATACACCGCCCAGCTCGACACCAGCTGAGAAGCCTTGCAACAGCCGTCCCGTCAACACTAAAATTGGTGCCAGATAGCCAATGGTTGCATACCCCGGAACGAAGGCGATTAGCATGGTCCCTAAAGCCATTAGCGCCAGCGTGACGATCAAGCCTTTGCGGCGGCCAATGCGGTCGACATAAGTACCGAGAATAATGGCACCCAATGGTCGCATCAAAAAGCCTGCACCAAACGTCATGAAAGTCATCATCAGCGACGCAAATTCATCGGTCGCCGGAAAGAAAGTTTTTGCAATGTGGGTTGCGTAGAACCCGAACAGGAAGAAATCGAACATCTCCATGAAATTGCCGCTGGTAACTCGCAGCACAGTGCCGATTTTTGATTGTTTAGTATTAGTGTTTGCCATGATGTCTCTGATTTTTTAATGGTCAAAGGAGGGCGGATAAAGATGATATTTAGCCATTTTTTATGGTCAGTGCCAGCTTCGATTGAGCTTTACGCAAAATACCATACCTGCCTTACTTCTGTTTGTTTGCGCCAGACTTTTTGCTGAGCTAGTCAGCTCTGAAAAAAATCTGTGATTGATCTTCGTAACAAAAAACGGGAACAAGCCACAAGTGCTTACTCCCGCTGATCACCAATGTGCCTGGTGCTTAACCACCGCGACGCATCATGTCGAAAAATTCCAGATTGGTCTTTGTCGCTTTGATTTTGTCGAGGATGAATTCCATCGCTTCGATTTCATCCATGCTATATAGTAATTTGCGCAGTACCCAGATTTTTTGCAACTGATCAGGCTTGATCAACAATTCTTCGCGGCGTGTACCGGATTTGTTGAGGTTGATCGCTGGATAAACGCGCTTCTCAGCGAGGCGGCGCTCCAGATGGACCTCCATGTTGCCGGTACCTTTGAATTCTTCGTAAATCACATCATCCATACGGCTGCCAGTTTCGATCAGCGCCGTGGCAATGATCGTCAACGATCCACCTTCTTCGACATTACGTGCTGCTCCGAAGAAGCGCTTTGGACGTTGCAGCGCGTTGGCGTCAACACCACCTGTCAATACTTTGCCGGATGCCGGGATGACGGTGTTGTAAGCGCGTGCGAGACGGGTGATCGAATCGAGCAGAATCACCACATCTTTTTTCATTTCAACCAGGCGCTTGGCTTTTTCAAGCACCATTTCGGCGACTTGAACGTGACGTGTGGCCGGTTCATCAAAAGTCGATGCCACCACTTCGCCGCGGACGGAGCGCTGCATTTCAGTCACTTCTTCCGGACGTTCGTCGATCAACAGTACGATCATGACAACGTCAGGGTGATTGGTTGTAATTGCATGCGCAATGTGTTGCAACATGACCGATTTACCGGATTTCGGTGACGCTACCAACAGGCCGCGCTGACCTTTACCGATAGGCGCAATCATGTCGATGATACGACCGGTGGTATTTTCTTCACCACGCATATCGCGCTCTAATTGCAGCGGCTTGTTCGGATGCAGCGGGGTTAAGTTCTCAAACAGAATTCTGTGTTTTGAAGCTTCTGGTGATTCGCCGTTGACCTTGTCAACTTTCACCAGGGCGAAATAACGTTCGCCATCTTTCGGGGTGCGAACTTCACCTTCAATTGAATCGCCGGTGTGTAAATTGAAGCGGCGAATTTGTGATGGTGAAATGTAAATGTCGTCAGTGGACGCCATGTAGCTGGCGTCGGGCGAGCGCAGAAAGCCAAAGCCATCGGGCAAAACTTCCAGGGCGCCATCGCCAAAAATTTGTTCTCCTGATTTCGCTCGTTTTTTCAAAATCGCGAACATCAGTTCTTGTTTGCGCAAGCGCGCAGCGTTGTCAATGTCGAGGCCAATTGCCATTTCTAGCAGGGCAGAGACGTGTAACGCCTTTAATTCAGATAAATGCATAGTGTATTGGTGTCCCGGGATGGGAAAGTTTGGTGGGGGAGGAACTACGTGGTGTCGTCTGTATGTACTTATTTTTATTGCTTAATTTTATAACTAAAACCACAGGTGGTGATGCGAGCGCACTTGCCACCTATGGATTAGCGGAATTAGCTTTAATTTTAGATGTTGCTATCAATGAATGCTGTTAGTTGGCTTTTTGACAGGGCACCAACTTTTTGTGCCGCAGCAACGCCATTTTTAAACAAAATCAAGGTTGGAATGCCACGAATACCGTGTTTTCCAGGAACTGTCTGGTTTGCATCGACATCAATTTTAGCGATTTGAATTTTGTCGCCGTAATCTGTAGCAACTTCTTCCAGAATAGGCGCAATCATCTTACATGGACCACACCATTCGGCCCAAAAATCAACCAGAACCGGTTTGTCTGATTTAAGTACATCTGCGTCAAAAGATGCGTCGGTAACGTGTTTAATATTGTGGTGGCTCATAGTTTCCTCAAAGTGAGGGGAAAAAGAATGATTGAGTGCCGAGACGTTTTATCCATCGTATTTACTACTTTACGGACATCTGCGGCGGTTGTTCCCCTATTCTAGTGAATAAATGGGGACGTCGTAGTTTTCTTCAAGTATTTTGTGGATGGTATAAGAGGTATTGCGGCGGGAAATTCATTGAATCATAACCGATTTTAATAAAAAGTGGTGATCATGGTTTTATTTTTGTATTTATTTTTCTTGCATACTTCCGCATATTCCACAGCCGCTCACCGATTGCTCGCATAAAATGTGGCGTATCCGCCGCAAAATGCCCATCCTCCGTTGAGAGTTCCATGCCAAGTAATGTAATCCACATTAACCCGTCGACTACCTTCTGGCGAGACGTCGCACGCGCACTATTGGCTGCATGCCACGATGAACCTGTCGGTGCCAGTAATAGTCGAGATTGTTCCAATTGGCGTGTAATAGTACCTACCTTCGCCCATGCTCAACAGTTAAAAGCAGCATTAGCGGCAGAGCTGGGAGGGGTTTTTATTCCGCCCCGTATTTCAACTTTATCGACATGGTTAGAAATATTACCGCCTTTATCACGGACTGCCGCCGTCAGTTCCAGTAGCGAACGCTTGATGCGTCTGTACGCGGAGCTACGACAACACGCCTGGTTGAAAAAACTATTCTCTGCACGACGCAATACGGATCTGCTGCCATTGGCACAAACTTTGTTGGCGTTGTCCGACGAGTTGACGCAAGCCTTGTTGCCATCATTACGGGGCGCTAACGGTTTAGACAACACGGAAGAGCTTGAACAGCGTTGGCAACATGCGTTGGAACAATTATCTCCGGGTGCCAGAGAATTGCTTTCGGATGAAGCGCAGTTAGTCTGGTCGGTGTGGAAAAGCCAGTTAGATAGTGATGACGCCATTGCCGTACGTTTTGAAAAATTGCTGCAGTTAGCGCAGTACGCTGATGCCCCGTTGGCATGGATCAGTTCAGTGGCTCCTGAGCCGATGGAGCAAGCATTTTTGGATGCTTACGCTCAACATCAAACTGTGCGACAGATTACGTTGGATTGGCACTCTGACGCGTTTGCACCAGCGTATCTATCTTATGTAAAAGCGTGGCCAGAGATGATCGCTAAAGAAGATGATTATCCAATTGTGGCTGACGATTTATTTTCGATCGCGCCATCAAACTCACTCGATGCGCCTACTGGAATTGCTTTGTGTTCTGCGCAAAGCATCGAAGACGAAGCGCTGCAGGGTGCGCAAACTATACTCAACTGGCTTCAACAAGGTAAAACTCAGCTTGCCATTGTGGCGCAAGATCGTGTTGTTGCGCGCCGCATGCGCGCATTGCTGGAACGCGCACAAGTACATGTAGCCGATGAAACCGGTTGGAAATTATCGACAACGCGCGCTGCGTCAGCATTGGCAAGCTGGTTTGATGTGATCACACAACGCGGCGACACCAGCAGTTTGTTAGATTTGTTGAAGTCACCTTTTGTGCTGGCCGAATTGCCACACAAGGCAACACATGTAATGACGATAGAAACCACTTTGCGCCGCGCCAATGTGAGTAGTGGGTGGAGCGCCATCAGCGATGCATTAGCAGCACGACCAGCAGAACAAAAAATCGTCGCGATGCTGGCACAGCAGGCCGCTTTATTCAGCGGTCGCAAAACCTTGCGCGCCTGGATAACTGCAACCAAGAGTTTGGATGCATTAGGTTTGCCAGTTGCTTTACTAGCTGACTCCGCAGGCCAGCAGATTATGCAGATGCTGGAAAACATTACTCCGCATGTTGACAATACGGATGAGGATGCCACGGAATTTTCATTCGCCGAATGGCGTGCATTAGTCAATTTGCAATTGGATGACACCAGCTTCATCACTACCAACAACGATAAACGGGTAGTGATGCTGCCGCTCAATGGTGCGCGCATGCGTAACTTTGATGCCGTGTTATTGGTCGGTGCAGATGCAGATCATTTGCCGTCGCAACCGAAAGAAACGCTGTTCTTTGCCAACACCGTGCGCCGTGAACTAGGCTTGATCACGAGAGAAATCCGTCAGCGTCAACAAATGCGCGATCTGATGGAGTTGCTGGCGATGAATAAAGAGGTCGTATTGTCATGGCAGGCACATAAAGATGGTGAACCGAATCCTGTCAGCCCATGGTTAGAGCGATTGGAATTGACGCTCGCACAAAATGGATGGCCAGAATTGCCGAAACACGTGGCCGCCATTGCAGAGCGCAGTTTGCCAGCGCACATGATGCAAATGCCAACGCCCGTTGCCAGTATCTTGCAACCGGAGCGATTGTCATCCAGTGGTTACAGCAGTTTTATTGCCTGCCCTTATCAATTTTTTGCCACGCGTATGTTGGGTCTGGCATCGCTGGATGAGTTATCCGATTTGCCTGAAAAACGTGATTACGGCGGATGGTTGCATCAGATATTGCAGACCTATCACGAGCACCTGCGTGACCATCCTGTTCCGAATCTACAAGAGCCACGAGAAGCGTTGTTGCGTGATATATCAACACAGCATTTCGATAAAGTCATCGCCAAAAATCCTGCAGCACTTGGTTATTTCGTGCGCTGGCAAAAAGTAATTGCTGCTTATGTGACCTGGGCTAACGAGCGCGAAGCACAGGGATGGAAATTTATTCTGGGTGAAGCATCTTATGAAAAGCCACTCGCTTTAGAGCACGGTGAACTCATGTTGCATGGTCGCATTGATCGCATCGATGAAAATGCGGAGGGCGAACGTTCAGTGTTGGATTACAAAACCAACAGTGTGGTGGTTTTGAATAAAAAACGCAGTGATGATGAAGATCATCAATTGGCGTTTTATGGATTGTTATCGGATGTTCCGGTAGTGAGTGCACATTACGTCGCATTGGAAACAACCAAAGACAAATGCGCCGATGTCGAAGCACCCGACTATGCGCATGCCCAACTAGCCCTGGCGCAAAAAATTAAACAAAATATGCAAGACATCGCCAATGGCGCACCATTGCCGGCGAACGGCGCGACGTCAGTATGTCAATACTGCGATGTACGTGGTTTATGCCGTAAAGGAGCATGGTAATGCATGGCGAACTTAATGACGGTAATGAAAGTAACGTAGCAATGGCAGAGAACACGATCGCTTATCCGTACCAGATGAACGGTGCGCCAGTCGAAGCGCAAGATTTCACAAACGCCGCTTGCGATCCGCATCACTCAGTGGTGGTGGAGGCATGTGCAGGTAGTGGAAAAACCTGGCTATTGGTGGCACGTATGCTGCGCTTGTTATTGGCGGGAGCAGCGCCATCCGAATTGCTGGCGATTACTTTTACCCGTAAAGCCGCGCAAGAAATGCGCGAAAGATTATTGGAATTACTGCACGATTTGGCTTTGCAGCCAGAACAAAATGCGCGTCAATTATTGCTTGAACGCGGTATCGGGTCGCGCGATATTGCCGCAACCATGCCAGCTGCACGGTGTTTATATGAGCGTGTACTCGCCAGTCCACACAGTTTGTCGATAGATACATTTCATAGCTGGTTTGCGCGCTTGTTGCAGATTGCGCCACTGTCTTCCGGTGTGCCACATGGATATTCTTTGACTGAGAAAACGGGGGAGTTACTGGCTGATGCCTATCGTCGCTTTATGCAGCAGTTGCATCAAAAAGATAACGCTGAAATCAAACAGGCGATGGTGAGTTTGTATGAGCAAGTGGGCGATTTCAGTGCACGGAAATTATTGGATGCATTTATCAGCAAACGTGCCGAATGGTGGGCAGCCACGCAAAGTGATGCTGATCAGCCGCTGCAATGGTTGATCGAGTTGTGCGGTGATGACGTCACGGTTGATGCAAGACTGTCTGTGTGGGCGAATGATGGGTTAGCAGCACGCATAAAAAATATCGCCTGGTTGTTAGGTAAAGGCTCTGCGAGTAATCAGGAAAGTGGAACGTCAATTGAAAAAGCCTACTCTGATGGCGCTGCTATTGAGAATTTTGACGCCCTGTGGAACGCATTTTTTACTGGAGCAGGAGAGCCTAGAAAAATCCGTAAGACCAAGGATTTATTAAAAGCGTTAGAAACGAATATTGGTGCGGATGGTGAGCGCGTCTTTGACGAAGAATTTAAGGAAATTTGTGAAGCATTCAGCAGATTGCGTCGGCGTAGTTTTGAGCGCAATGTTTTAGCGTTGAATCAACATCTCTTCATCGCCGGTAATGCGTATCTGGAAACTTACCAAACCATCAAAGCTGAGCAACGCGTATTAGATTTCGCCGATCTGGAATGGCAAGCCTATCGCTTGCTGACTAATCCAGAAAGTGCTGCCTATGTGCAAAGCCGCTTGGATACACGTTACAAGCATATTCTTCTGGACGAATTCCAAGATACCAATCCGCTGCAATGGAGCATCGTTCGGGCCTGGTTAAATGCCTACGGCGAAGATGCTGATCAGCCTAGCGTGTTCGTCGTGGGTGATCCCAAGCAATCGATTTATCGCTTTCGTCGTGCTGAACCACGGGTGTTTATGGCGGCGCGAGATATATTGCAACAACAGGGCGCGACGGTTTTGCGAGCGAACCAGACCAGACGCAATGCGAGGGGGATTATTGACGTTTTGAATGCCAGTTTTACCGTCAACCCGTTATTCTCGGCACAAACTACCCTAGGAGAGGATGGCGGTGCAGTATGGCGTTTGCCCTTGATTACGCAATCTGAACCGGCGCCGAGTGCAGAACAAAGCGCAGAGCAAACCGGGCGCAATCCTCTGACCACAGCACGTGATGAGGAGGAGGACGCGCGACGTTTGGATGAAGGTCATGCCATCGCACGGGCTTTGATGGAAGTGCGGCGAACTTTGCGCGTCAAAGACGGGGGAGGCACGCGTGCGGCAGATTGGTCAGACATCATGTTGTTGGTCAAAAAACGTACCCATCTGAATGCATACGAAGCGGCCTTGCGTGATGCGCAGATTCCGTTTATGTCAGATAGACGTGGCGGCTTATTGGAGTCTCTGGAGATTTCTGATCTGATCGCTTTGCTGACTTTTTTGATCATGCCAGACGATGCCCGAGCGTTGGCGCATATTTTGAAATCGCCGATTTTTTCTGCCGGCGACGATGATTTGATACTGCTTGCGCAGCGCGATGAACACGGCTGGTGGCCGCGTTTGCAAGCGCTCGCACAAGAGGACTGTGCATCGGAGGCATTGCAGCGTGCTGTGATATTGTTGAGACAATGGTTGAAGTTGGCACCACGGATAGCGGTGCATGATTTGCTGGATGTGATGCTGCATCAGGGACAGTTGCTGGAGCGCTACGCGCAAGTGGCTACTGAATTAACACGTGATCAGGCGACGGGAAATATTCAAGCATTTGTCGAACTCGCTTTAAACATGGATGCCGGGCGTTATCCGAGTCTGCCAAAATTCATCGATGCGCTACGTACTTTGCAAAATAACGCAGAAAATGATGCCCCGGATGAGGCCAGTATTACGGCGGCAACTGATGCCGTGCGGATTCTGACTGTCCATAGTGCCAAAGGATTGGAAGCGCCAATCGTGGTATTGGTAGACGCCAATCATAGTGATCCGGCGCGAGATGACATCGGTATTCTGTGCGATTGGCCACAAGATGCTGAAGCGCCAGTACATTTTTCTGCCTTCGGCCGCAGCGCAGAACGCGGCGCGGCGCGGGATGCCATGTTCGCTGCGGAAGAGGGCTATAAAACCCAGGAAGACTGGAATTTATTGTACGTGGCAATGACCCGCGCCAAGCAGCTATTGATAATCAGCGGTGTTGCGGACAGACGAGGTGATGCCAGTGCTGGCATGAAAGAGGGGAGTTGGTATTCACGCCTATTGGCGGTCCCGGAATTAGTATTGAATGAAAATGCGGACAATGCGTCGCTGATGCCATCAAGTTCTGATGAACACTTCAATATTGCGGTTTTCGATCCACCGCAATTGCCGTTAGCGCCGTTGAGCGCAGTCGATGGTATGGCAGAAGCACCGCGTTCTTTCAGCAATGCCGCGATAGATGAGGGCATTGCTTTGCATGCGTTGTTGGAGCGACTCACTCAACAGAGCCGGCAGCAAAATCAGTGGCCTATCAAGGTGCCGGATGCCACAACCATTGCGCGTTGGTTGCCTTGTTCGCTGGAATTGGCAACGATAGTGCAGCAGCAAGCTACGGCGGTGCTGACTCAGCCGTCACTGGCGCATTTTTTCGATCCTTCTCTACATGTCGCTGCGCGAAATGAAATGGAGGTCATCGCGGATGCCACTTTATTACGGTTTGATCGCGTGGTGATTTTTGAAGAGGAAGTGTGGATATTGGATTACAAGCGCCAATTATTGGATGGCGAGCGGGCGGCATATCAAGCCCAATTAGCGGGTTATCGTAAGGCAGCGGAAAATGTTTTCATTGGCAAAGTATTAAAAACAGCGGTGATAACCGCTGATGGTGCTTTGCATGAACTAGGTTAGCTTGAGCATCGTAAATGTTGTTGATGTGGTATTTTTCATGTTGAAAATCAGGTTGGGTTGCTTATTCTCATAAAAATGCCTGAGCAAGAAATTGTTCAAACATATGGAATTTTTCCTGCACCGATCACGCGCTATACGACTGCCAGTTTGATCAAAGACTTTAGTAAAACTATCAAATGCAACTAAGTTGCACTATAATCTTGCTTCTGCAACTGGGTTGCAATCTGATTTCAAGACAATAAATAAAATGCCAACAACTTCCTCCTCTGAGAAAAAAAATCGCCCCAGCATATTGGCGCGTTCCGCATGGTTTAGGCTGATGCTGGTGTTGCCAGTGTGCGTGCTGTTTTGGCTGGGAGTATGGTGGGCGCTGGCAGGAACTACCGGGCCTATGCAATGAAGTCGGCGGTCACACTTCACAATGTAACGGTCGCGTATCGTCAACATCCGGCGTTGCATCACATTAGCGGCTGCTTTGAGCAGGGATCGTTGACGGCCATCATCGGCCCTAACGGCGCAGGAAAAAGTACGCTGCTAAAAAGTCTGTTGGGTTTGGTGCGAATTGACAGCGGCCATGTTGATATCAGCGTAACGCGGAAGCGCATTGCCTATTTACCGCAGCAGGCTGAGATTGACCGCGGCTTTCCGATTTCGGTGATGGACTGTGTGTTGCTCGGTTATTGGCAAAGCGCCGGTTTATTTGGCGGTATCAGCAAAGCCATGGCGGAAAAAGCCGAAGCCGCATTACACGCAGTTGGTCTGGATGGCTTTGCGGAACGTTCAATCGGGACGTTATCGGCAGGGCAATTTCAACGGGTTTTATTTGCCCGTATTTTATTGCAAGATGCGCAGCTGATTTTGCTAGATGAACCGTTTAATGCGGTCGATGCTAAAACCACTGACGATCTGCTCGCCGTAGTGCAATCGTGGCACGTGCAAAAGCGCACGGTGATTGCAGTCTTGCATGACAACGAACAAGTGCAACGCTATTTTCCGCAAGCCGTGTTGTTGGCACGTTCTTTGGTGGCGTGGAGTGATACTGCAACAGTACTGACCGCAGAAAACTTACGTTTGGCTAAAAACATGCCAGAGGCGCAGGACCCTAACGCGCCATTTTGTCATACCGATCATGTCGACACTGATCACACGCATTCAGAAGTGAAGGGTTGAGCATGAGTTTTTTCCACGGTTTGAATTTATATGATGTGGCTTTCGCGCCATTTCAGGAATTTGCTTTTATGCGTCGTGCCTTGATCGGCATTTTAGCTTTGGCACTCTCTAGCGCGCCGTTGGGTGTGTTGCTCACTTTGCGTCGTATGAGTTTATTCGGCGATGCGCTTAGTCATGCGGTGTTGCCAGGGGTGGCGGTCGGTTTTATGCTATTTGGTTTATCGTTGCCAGCACTCTCCATCGGCGGTTTTTTAGCCGGTGTGATTGTCGTAGCGATTGCGGCGTTAATTAGCCGCCATACCGATTTGAAAGAAGACGCCAGCCTGGCATCGGTCTATTTGGTGGCATTGGCTCTGGGTGTGATGCTGATATCTGTTAACGGTTCCAAACTGGATTTGCTGCATATCTTATTTGGCAATGTGCTGGGTGTGGACAGAGATGGATTAGTTCTGGTCGCTGGCGTCACCACAGTGAGTTTATTAGTTGGAGCATTACTGTATCGCGGTCTGGTGCTGGAAAGTTTTGACGCCTCATTTTTAGCCGCGTGCGGCTCCAAGGGCGGGCAGGGCGGTCGTGGGGCGATGTATCAACAGCTATTTTTAATGCTGGTGGTACTTAATCTTGTGGCGTCATTTCAGACACTTGGCACTTTGATGGCGGTAGGTTTGATGATGTTGCCAGCAGTGTCTGCACGACTTTGGCATGACACGTTACCGGCGCAATTATTAAATAGTGCGGCGCAGGCAGCTGCGGCCGGTTATATCGGTTTGCTGGTGTCGTATTACACTTCGACGCCTTCCGGTCCGACCATCATCGTTTGCGCAGGGGCGTTATATTTACTTTCTCTGTTAATTGCGCCGCGTGGCTGGTTACCGCAGTTATTACGTCGGCCGCATCGTTTGGGTTGAGTTTTATTCTAGGGGGAACCCAAAACAGCACGGGGTATTGCATTTTTCTCACGGTCTTATGACGCAGGTATCTGTGGCAGGAAAGGTTGGGGTGAGCATCTCATACACTAATTTCTTTCTTTTTTAGCCCCACCTTTTCTGAGAAAAAATGCAATACCCTGCGCTGTTTTGCGAAAGTCCACCATCTAAAGGTTTTTATGTCGATTTTTAAAAAGCTGTTACTGGCCCTTTTGTTGCTCATCAGTAGTGCAACAATGGCAGCAACAAAAATCCCCGTAGTCACCAGTTTCTCCATACTAGGCGATATCGTCAGCAATATCGGCGGCGACCGTGTTGAAGTCACAACGTTGGTTGGCCCCGATGAAGATGCGCACGTTTACGCAGCGACACCGAAAGATGTCAGAACGCTGACACAGGCCAAGCTGATGGTGGTGAATGGTTTAGGGTTTGAAGGCTGGATGCAACGTTTAACTGATGCTGCAAATTACAAAGGTATGTTGATCGTTGCCAGCAATGGTGTGCCGGCACGCAAGCGTGCTCTGGATGCAAATCATGAACATGAGCACGAGGGCGAGGCTGCATCCGATCTGGACCCACATGCCTGGCAAGATCCGACCAATGTGATGATTTACACGCGTAATATCGTTGCAGCGTTAAGTAAAATTGATCCTGCGGGCGCAGCGGTCTATCAAAAAAATGGTGACGCGTATTTGTGCGCACTGACAGAACTCGATACATGGGCAAAAGCGCAATTTTCCCAGATTCCTGAAGCACGCCGTAGTGTGATTACATCACACGATGCTTTTGAGTATTTTGGCTCCCACTTCAAAATTCGATTCTTAGCGGCGCAAGGTGTTTCCACGGACAGTGAACCTAGTGCCAGAGATGTCGCCATGCTGATACGTCAAATGCGTCAGCAAAAAATCAAAGCCTTGTTTTTCGAAAATATGAGCAATCCAAAGTTGCTGCAGCAAATTGCTAACGAAACGGGTGTCACACCGGGCGGTAAGCTATATGCCGATGCACTGTCTAAGGCGGATGGGAGCGAGCCAACCTATTTGCGTATGATGCGATTTAATGTTGAACAGATTTTGGCTGGATTGAAGAAAAACCAATAGTTCACCACCGCAATGCGAACATAGATTAATACTGCTGTTTAGTTCTTACCAAAGATCATCATGAAACCTAATCTACTTATTCTTAGCTACCAACTTGATCAGCATTTGGCGCAGATTGCCACCGATTTTCATGTGTTTTATGCGCCGACAGCAGAGCAACGCGCTCAAACAATCGCTGCAAATGGCGACAAGATTCAAGTGGTACTGACCATCGGCAGCGTTGGTCTCACTGCAGCCGAAATGGCACTGATGCCCAACTTAACCCTGATCTCTGCTTTGGGTGCCGGTTACGAAAATATTGATATCGCCGCTGCACGTGCGCGTGGCATTGTGGTGTCAAATGGTGCTGGCACTAACGATGCCTGTGTTGCCGACCATGCGATGGGATTGTTGCTGGCGGCAGTGCGTGGAATACCGCAATTGGGTGTCGCGGTGCATCAAGGTATCTGGCGTACGGCATTGCCGCTGCCGCCCAGCGTTTCTAACAAGCGGCTGGGCATAGTCGGATTAGGCACTATCGGTAGGCAAATCGCCAAGCGCGCGGCGGGTTTTGATTTAGAGATCGCTTATCACAGTCGTTCTGTGCGTGAAGACGTTAGTTTTGAATATTTCGACTCGTTGCTGAAGCTAGCGCAATGGGCAGATTTTTTGGTGGTGGCGACGCCGGGTGGTGCAGGCACCAAACATTTGATTAATCGAGAAATACTCGATGCTTTGGGACCGAATGGTGTGTTGGTTAATATTGCGCGCGGTAGCGTAGTCGATACTGAACAGTTGGCGCAGGCTTTACGTCAACACCGGATTGCAGCAGCGGGATTGGATGTGTATGAAAGTGAGCCAAAACCGCCCGAACAATTGCTGCATCTTCCGAATGCTGTTTTGACGCCGCACGTTGCCGGATGGTCGCCGGAATCGGTTGATGAAACCGTGCGCTTATTTTTGGACAACGCACAACGTCATTTTGCCGGGCAGCCAGTATTGACACCTCTGTAGGCTAATGACAGCCCCTGCCATGACTACCTAAATTGGCAGGGACATCGTCTTCCATTGCCGCCAAACCTTGCAAGATGCCGCAATCTTTTGCAGCTTGAACACTATGGCATTGCGTGCGCAGTTGTTTCAACTGCAACTGCAGCGCTTTCAACTCCGCAATTCGACCTGCTACGTGGCCAATATGGCGATCCAGAAGGGAATTGATTTGTTCGCAATTTTCCCCCGGAAGATCGCGAAATTGCAACAAACTACGAATTTCATCCAGCGTCATGTCCAGCGAACGGCAATGCCGAATGAATTGCAAGCGTTCCACATGCGTGTCGCCATACAGCCGGTAATTACTCGGTGAACGCGCGGCAGCAGGCAATAAACCTTCGTGCTCGTAATAACGAATGGTTTCAATAGGGCAGCCCACTTGCTCCGATAACTCACCGATTTTCATTGTGGTCGTCATGTTTGCTCCAACTATGTTGCTTCAACATGGTGATTTTACCTATTTTTGCTTGACTCTGTAGTAGCTTCAGGGTTTTTAATAGTGGCTATCATCACAATGCATGCAAGGAACATCTCATGAGCAGTTGTCAACATGACCATCAGCATAACCATAAACATGATCACGATCACGATCACGATCACGATCACGATCATGCGCATAGCCATGAACATGCAGCGTCTGCCGTTGCGGTAGTTGCACCTCCGGCAGTGCTCGCGAACGGCAGCGCCGAAGCAGTTTTCCTGATCCAGAAAATGGATTGTCCGACTGAAGAAAAATTGATACGCGATCGCTTTAAAAACATGGCGGGAATAGACGCTATGCAATTCAATTTGATTCAGCGTGAATTAACGGTACAACATCGCCTGCCGTCAGTGGACAGCATTATCAGCACTTTAAAAGCGTTGGATCTTGATCCCGCATTGAAGTCAGATACCTTGACCGGCAAGCTGACATCGGATGACGAGCACGCAAATTTCGCCATTCCGCGCCGTAAATGGTTGTTGATGGCTGTCTCCGGCATTGCCGCAATAAGCGCAGAAATAGTGGCGTGGACCAGCGGTAATGAAACCTCGATCTTTGTGATTATCCTGGCGCTGCTGGCGATTTTTACCGGTGGTCTGGATACTCTCAAAAAGGGCTGGATTGCCTTGCGTAATTTTTCGCTCAATATGAATTTTTTGATGTCGCTGGCCGTAATCGGCGCGGCGATTATCGGTCAATGGCCGGAAGCTGCAGTGGTGATTTTCCTGTTTGCGTTGGCTGAGATGATAGAAGCCTTATCGCTAGACCGTGCGCGCAATGCAATCAAAGGATTAATGGCAATGGCCCCGGATATGGCGACGGTGCAAGCTGAGGACGGTAGCTGGCAAGCAATCGCCACACCACAAGTAGCCATGGGAGCATTGGTGCGCGTCAAGCCGGGCGAACGGGTACCGCTGGATGGCATTGTGATGGCAGGGCAGACTACGATTAATCAGGCCCCGATTACGGGCGAAAGCATGCCTGTTATTAAGCAAGCGGGAGATCATGTGTTTGCCGGAACGATTAACGAACGTGGCGCATTTGATTATCAAGTCACCGCACTGCAAGCCAATTCAACCTTATCGCGCATTATCAAAAGCGTACAGCAAGCGCAAGGCCAACGCGCGCCGACACAACGTTTTGTCGATCAGTTTGCACGCTATTACATTCCAGTGGTGGTGGCATTAGCAATTTTGGTGGCGGTGCTGCCACCATTGTTGATGGGAGTCGCATTTTATCCATGGCTCTACAAAGCGTTGGTTCTGCTGGTGATCGCCTGTCCCTGCGCGTTGGTGATATCAACACCCGTGACGGTAGTCAGCGGCTTGGCGGCTGGCGCACAACACGGCATCTTGATTAAAGGCGGCGTATATCTGGAGATGGGGCGCAAGCTAAAAGCATTGGCATTGGATAAAACCGGCACGTTAACTCTGGGTAAACCTGTGGTGACCGATACGGAATTGGTTACGTCACAAAATACGGCAGATCTCAGTTTGTTGAAACGTCAGGCGGCAAGCCTTGCCAACCGTTCTGATCATCCGGTTTCTGCTGCAGTTGCTGCCGATTGGAAAGCACAAAAAGCACACGATGCTTTATTCGACGTGAGTGATTTTGAAGCACTGATGGGTCGTGGTGTAAAAGGGGAAATCGACGGCCAGGTTTTTTACCTGGGCAATCACCGCATGGTGCACGAAATGGGTATTTGCGGTGACGAATTGGAAGCCCAATTGGATGCGTTGGAAAGTCAGGGGAAAACTACGGTCGTGCTGTGTTCTACGACACAACCTTTATTAGTTTTGGCCGTTGCCGATACCGTACGCGACACTAGCGTGGAAGCGATTGCCCAACTGCGGGCACTGAATATTGAAGCAGTCATGCTGACTGGGGACAATCCGCATACAGCGCAAGCCATCGCTAGCAAAGTCGGAATTACTGATGCGCGTGGGAACTTGCTACCGGAAGATAAATTGCAAGCGATCAGCGAGATGCATGCGCAGTATGGAAATGCGGGCAATGTCGGCATGGTCGGTGACGGCATTAATGACGCACCAGCTTTAGCGAAAGCCAATATCGGTTTCGCAATGGGTGCAGCCGGAACTGATACGGCGTTGGAAACCGCAGATGTCGCCTTAATGGACGATGATTTGCGTAAAATTCCAGACTTTATCCGCCTTAGCAAAAAGACCCATAGTGTGCTGATGCAAAACATTACTTTGGCACTGGGAATCAAAGCGATATTTTTAGTGCTGGCATTGACTGGTGAGGCAACTTTATGGATGGCTGTGTTTGCCGATATGGGTGCAAGTTTGCTAGTGGTGTTTAATGGTTTACGTTTGTTGAGAGCGTTGAAATGATGGCTGTAAATATACGAGAAATGCTGGCAATAGATGCAGTTGAAGTTTCTGCTCTTTTGCCAGATTTGGGATACGCCGCCAATCCAGGCCAGATTGCCCAACGCTTTAGCCAATTAATGACGCGCCCGGACAACGTCTGCTTTGTTGCGTTGTACGAAGACAAAATTGTCGGTTGGTTACATGCGCATGGCGTGCGGCTTCTGGAAAGCGACGGTTATGTGGATATTGGCGGCTTGGTGGTTGCCGCGCAATATCAGCGTAACGGGTGTGGCCGTCGACTGATACGCGCAGCCGAACAGTGGGCAGGTAATCATGGTTATTCCCGTGTTCGTTTGCGTTCAGGTGTGCATAGAGAAGATGCGCATGTGTTTTATGAAGCATTGGGCTACAAGAAATCAAAAGCCAGTTATGCGTTCGAAACGCATGTAGAAACGCAGTGTTGAACTAAGCACCCAACACGTTAATTCTTATATCAGCCAAGCTGACCACCTGACCGGCGCGAATTTTGCAGGTTTTGCGCAGTTCAACTTTGCCATCTACTTTTACGACGCCATCAGCAACGATGGCTTTACCAGCGCCACCACTATCGCAGACACCGGTTAATTTGAGAAGCTGGTTGAGTTCGACGTATTCGCCGTCAATAATAAATTCAAGTCGTTGCATTAAAAATCCTGTTGGTTCAGTCGGGAATAAATTTGGGAAACAATCAGCGCTGTAGGCTGTAAACTTCAGGTCGCGGGCGTCGCTGCTACCGCGATGGTCTTAAGTTGCAATTCTGCTTTATCGAGCCAGATATCGAGGTTATCCAGTAAGTCTTTTTGACTAAACGAGCAGCTCTCTTCCGTGAACAAACTACCTGCTTCCAGCCGGCCGAGAATATCTTCTGCAACCTCTGCATAACGCGGCGGTAGCGTTGTCAATTGCACCAGATGACTACGCCAGAGTTGGCAAATACCGGCAATAGCTATCTGGCCATGCCGTAATGAGGAGAGAGCGCTTCGTAATTCTTGCAGTGACTGTGTGGCTTGCATAGTAGTGAAATAAAGAGAGTTATTGCGCCATTCCAGCCAGCACGAATATGCCAACGATGGACAGGTAAGCAACGAACCAGACCGCCGAACGGAAACTAGGTTTGTCTGTTAAATAAAATGCGGTATAAGCCAGACGTGCCGCGATGAACACTAAAGCCAATATATTCAAGGGTGTTTGCGCCGCGTGAACCTGCTGAGCAATGATCACTGCTGCAGCAAAAAACGGAAATGCTTCGAAGTGATTACGATGCGCATAATCGGCGCGGCGTCTAAATCCAGATTGTTTTTCCAGCCATGCGCGCGGGTCATGATTGTCATCGCCACGCCCGCCCACTTTTGCGAAGCTCACAGTAAGAATGGGCATTAAGCCGGCCAATAGTACGCACCAATAAGCAATCGTCATAATTTCTTTTTTCTTTATTTGTTGATGTTACATGGTTTGCCATTCTCTCTCACTTGTGAGAGAGGTTAGGGAGGGGAGATATTACTGTTATAAAGTTTGTGGACTAAACGTATCACAGGAAGAAACCTGCCCCGTCGACAGACCTTGTTTGAGCCAACGCGCGCGCTGCGCAGAGGTGCCGTGGGTGAATGAATCCGGCACTACCCGACCTTGCGCTTTCTGTTGGAGTGCATCGTCACCAATGGCATTGGCAGCATTAAGCGCAGAATCGACGTCGCCAGGCTCTAACCACTTGTGCGCCTGATTGGCATGGTACGCCCAGACACCTGCCAGACAGTCGGCTTGTAATTCGACGCGCACCGAGAGCGCATTTGCTTGTGCTTCTGTAGCACGTCGTTTGAGGTTATCAACCTGCGCCATGACTCCCATCAAATTTTGTACGTGATGACCGACTTCATGTGCAATGACGTAGGCTTGCGCGAAATCTCCAGCGACATTAAAACGTTGCTTCATCATTTGGAAGAAACTCAGGTCCAGATAAACTTTTTTATCGCCGGGGCAATAGAATGGCCCCGAAGCAGTTTGCCCGGTGCCGCAAGCCGTGGGAGTAGCGCCAGTGAATAAAACTAATTTTGGCGCAACGTATTGTTTGCCGCTTGCCTGGAAAATCTGCGTCCAGACATCTTCGGTGCTACCCAAAATAACTGAAGAAAACTTGGCAGTTTGATCATTGGCAGGAGGGGCGTGGGCGGGTGCTTGCTGACTTTGTTGCGGCATGCCGCCGCCACTGAGGAAGTTGATGATCGTGACAGGACTAATGCCAAAAAAATAAGATCCAACCAATGCAATGACAATCGTACCAATACCGATAGAGCGGCCGCCAAAACCACCGCCACCACCCGAGCCGCGTCGATCTTCGACGTTATTGCTTTCCCGATTGCCTTCCCATTTCATGATGCGCTCCCTGCGTTATGTAATCGTTGTGTCATGAATGATCGAAGTGATCAAATTGTAATGGCGTTGATTTTAACGGAATATGATACTTGTAAGGAAGGTCGCATGCAGATAAAGGCAGTACACTGGATTTGAAACTTTTTATGCAGTGCTCTTGCCCAAGGAATGCCCTACGAAATAATTAATTAACAAAGAGTGCCTATGACTACCCTGAAAATATCCGGCGTTAAACTGCGCCCGCTAGAACGCGAAGATTTGCGTTTCGTCCATCAGCTCGATAACAATAGCAACATCATGCGCTATTGGTTTGAAGAGCCGTATGAAGCCTATGTTGAATTGGTCCAGTTATATGATAATCACGTTCATGATCAGACTGAACGTCGGTTTATTCTGCAAAGCGATGATGGTGAGATGGTGGGGCTGGTTGAGTTGGTTGAAATCGATCACATACATCGACGGGCAGAATTTCAAATCATTGTGGCACCGGCTGCGCAAGGTAAAGGATATGCGGAGCGAGCTACCAGGCTAGCAATTGAATATGCTTTTTGCGTACTCAATTTGCATAAGTTGTACCTATATGTGGATAAAGAAAATAACAAAGCAATTCATGTCTACAAAAAATGTGGGTTTGCGTTGGAATGCGAATTGAAAAGCGAATTTTTCGTCAACGGGGAATTTCGTAATGCTATTCGGATGTACATGTTTCAGCCGGAATATTTGGCAACAAGACAAAAGACAATGCATTCATAACGGTAGTGCAATTAGAGAAAATTTAAGAAAGATGCATGTATGGCCTCAGTAGACGACATAGTAAAGAAGCAAAAACCGGGTGCGGCATTCGTTATTTCTGCACCTATGTTGGGTTTGGAAATAGAGGAGTTTGATACGCTCGCAAACATCTGGATCAAAGATGGCGGTTCAGGTTTTAAGATGATTGGTGTGCCACATCGAAAAGTGATAGATGGCGAATTTTTAATAGATAGAATCACAGTCGTTAAAGAAGAATAGCGAGTAAATTTTGTCTATTGAAGAAAATGTAATCAAGGACGAGGTACTGTCACGATCGCAGTTGGAAAAACTGATCAAGTCGCGCGTTGAGCAGAATGCTGAGCCTTTTATTTTTGAAGAGTGCGATTTTGCAGAAGGCGATTTCTCGCGTCTGGATTTGAGCGATAGCAGCTTCAAACGTTGTACTTTTATGGATGCGTCTTTCTACGCAGCCGTGCTAGAGCGCACTTCGTGGCAACGTTGCAGAGCAGGATCTGCCAATTTTGAAAATGCACGTTTGAGCGAAGCAAAGTTTACCGCCTGCGATTTGAATAATACTAAGTGGCGCTCAGCACGCTTGGCTGAAACGGCTTTTGATGGTTGCAAGCTTACCGGCGCAAATTTTGAAGCTTGTACCGGGATTGCTCTGACGTTTAAAGATAGTCTGCTGATCAGCGCGTTTTTACGCAATCTCTCCTTTCGTAAAACCACGATACAGCGTGTTGATTTCGCCGAAGCGGATTTGGCACATTGTGATTTTCGTGATGTAATTTTTGAAGAGTGCAGTTTACGCGACGCACATATGAAGTTTGCTCGTTTTGATGGAGCAGATTTGCGGCAGGTAGATCTTGGTGGTTTAAAGCTGAACGACGCCGCGATGTTCCGTGGTGCCGTGATCTCTGCTTCGCAAGCGACGCAGTTATTGGCGGAGTTGGGAATTCATGTGATGTAAATAAACTCCCTTCTCACCGAGGTAAGAAGGGGGAAAATTAGTGATTAGTCCCGTACCGGCGCAATCATTTCCACATATTCATATAACGCCCCCAGAATTTCTTCGCCGCGCTCATCGGCGTTTTCTGATAGCGCATCAATCGCAGCAAAAAAATCATCAATATTGCGCGCACCACCTTCACCATCGTATAAGCGTGCTGCCCGGTGTGCTTCCCAGCGTTCTGCTTCTTCGTCGGAGAGCGTTTGCGGGAAGTTGCGGGCACGGTAGCGGAACAAAATTTCTTCCAGGCGTGGATCGTCGAAATTCGGTTGTGCGGTGGCAAGTTTTTGCGGCGTCATGGCACGCAAATCGGCCAGTTTGCGCTTATCGCCATTACCAATAAAACCACCGTATAAATCTTCATCTACATCTGGCGTTGCTTCTGTCGGGCGCTGAAATACCTGGCGCCATAACGCACTTAAATCGGGTGATTGTGCAGCGATGTCTGCATGTTTTAAGGCTAATGCGCGGTCAATCCCCCAGCGTTCAGCCATTTCAGGTGACAAGGTTTTCAGATTGCTGATTACCATCGGGGATTTATTCAGATGCACCGATTTCAGCGGCAAACGTGTCATGCCTTCTGGCAGATCCGCGGTTTTGCTAAACAAACGGGTACGCACAACTTCAGGATCCAGGTCGAATAATTCGCTAGGATCATAAGCAAGATTCCATGCCAATATTTCATTCTTATTGGTAGGATGTACGCCGAGCGGCCACATGATGGCGATGCAACCTTGCTCGGCAGGGAACATGCCTGAAATATGCAAAAACGGTTTTGGAGCAGTTAAACCTTGTAATCCAATTTCGCTCGCAGCCCGGTCTTTTTTATGCAGAGCCAGGCAGAAATCAAATAATTTCGGTTGTTGTTGGCGGATTAATCGCGCCAGGGCGATGGTTGCCCGTACGTCGGATAATGCATCATGCGCAGCTTCGTGGATCAGGCCGTTGGCGGCGCTGAGCAGTTCTAATCGAAAACTAGGCTTATCCCCTTTATCTTTGTCGAGCGGCCACTGTATCCCCTCAGGGCGTAACGCATAGGCGGTACGCACTACATCGAGCAAATCCCAGCGCCCACAATGATTTTGCCATTCACGGCCATACGGATCGATCAGATTGCGCCAAAACATGAAGCGTGTGATTTCATCGTCAAAGCGGATAGTGTTGTAACCGACACCTATGGTTCCAGGTTCTGAAAACGCACGTTCAATCTCGGCAGCAAATTGCCATTCGGGAATGCCGCGTTCCAAGCATTGCTGTGGTGTGATGCCAGTGATCAGACAAGATTGTGGATCAGGTAAAAAGTCCGTCGCCGGCTGGCAGTACAACATGATGGGATCGCCGATTTGATTTAGCTCTGCATCAGTACGTATCGCCGCAAATTGTGCAGGACGGTCGCGCCGTGTCTGAATGCCAAAAGTTTCGTAGTCGTGCCAAAGAAAAGTGTGATTAGTCATTAAAAATGCGCATTAAAAATAAGCTTGGGAAACAGTGTGAAAAGTGAATGATTTATTAAATATGCTGCGCTGCTAAATTGTCATTATTCATTATTTTTGTGTATTTACAACGGCAGTGTAAATCAGTTTTCTTGTCAAAATTTGCATATTTAGCCCTTTAAATTCACAAACCGTATAACTGCTATGGTGAATCGAAAGTGGCACATTTTGGTGCAAAGAGTATTCTGATGATGCGGTGCACCAATCAAGTGCTCGCAATTTTAACCCCATGCACCACAGTGGTACTCATTTTGGTATTTCATGCGCGGTAAAACAGACAAGGACACTTATCATGACTACATTAACTGCAAATTCTTCACATCAACAAATCAGCGTCGTTGCTGCTATCTCGACATTCATCAAGCGTTTGGGCCACTCATTTGAGCAATCAAACACTGCGCACAACGAAGCGTTTTTGGCTGAAGCTCGCGATTTATCAGATTTAGAGCACCGCATTCGTCACATTGATCGTAGCAATATCCAGAATGAAGCGTGGTTGCGCGGTTTCTAATGACTGTTCTTAAATAGTAATCAGCAGCACAAGTAGTAAAAATATTGCCGATATGACGGCCGGCTACATTGGTAGCCAGCCGAGGTTGCAACATGTTATTGATGCTGTTCTTTACGCATCATTCTGATTCGGCCAGCAGCGAAAAATGTTCGACTGTTGGCGGCACAGCAAAAAATGGCCCGATGATCGCACGCCATTCAGCAAATGCTGGCGACTCGCGAAAATCCATCGTGTGATTTTCCAACGTTTTCCATAAAATCGTCAGCACATAGCGCTCTGGCGATTCAATTCCCTTGTGTACTTTAAATCCAGAAAAGCCTTTGGCTTTGCTGATAACGTCTGCGACGCCGCGTTGAATGGCTGCGTCAAATTCGGCTTGTTTACCGGGTTGAATGCGAATATCGGCGAGTTCTAGAATCATGATTTTCTCAATCTGAATAGGGTGAATTCCCGTTGTGCAATGTATGCAGCGTTATCACCAACGTTTAGCAATGATAATGATGGGTCGCTGCTGCATGCGTAATGCAGCAGCGACCCATCGTACTATTCTGCCCGGTGATTAGCGTGCACCCATGAAATCAAGCTTCCCGATTTCTACGCCGTTGTGACGCAAAATGTTATAAGCGGTGGTCACATGGAAGAAAAATTGTGGCAAGCCGTAATGCAGCAGAAATGCCTGGCCATTTAATTTTCTTTCTTTCGGCGTACCCGGACGCAGAACCACTTCCAATCCTTCTTTGCCGTCTATTTGCGCTGCCGAAAAGCCGTCGAGCAATGCTATTGTTTTCTTGATGCGCGCTTGCAATTCCGCAAAATTTTGTTCGCTATCTTCGTATGCCGGCACTTCAATTTCGGCCAGACGGGAGGGTACGCTCTTCGCAAAATCGGCAGCTATTTGCACTTGACGTGTTAATGGGAACATATCTGGGAATAAGCGTGATTGTAAGAAAACGCTAGGATCGATTTTCTTTTCAGTGGCGTGTGCTTCAGCTTTTGCCAGCACGTCACTTAATGCACTGAGCATTTGTTTGAAAACAGGGACGGAGGCGCTGTACATTGAAATGGTCATGATGATTCCTTTAACAGGGTGGGTAAGATGGCTAAGGTGATGCTGCTTTGGTAGTTTTCAAGCATTATGCCTGTCTCCGCAAGCGGATATATTCAAATGCATTGTTCACGATGAAAATTTAATATTTATCTTGTCTAAGTCATTAATTTTTGTCAGAAATACACATTTGCTATGACTTCTCTGTAAATGCTATCGGGGCGATGTATGAACTCTCATACATCGCCCCGATTTTTGTTTGCAGTACTAATTTTTACGCAAATGTCAGATAGTTATTTTGCCCAGCCATCTTTCAAGGTCACAGTCCGATTAAATACCGGCTTACCTTCCACGCTATCGACACGGTCAGCGACAAAATAGCCATGACGTTCAAATTGAAATTTATCATCTGGCTTGGCGGTTGACAAGCCGGGTTCCAGATACGCAGTGATGCATTCTTTCGCATTTGGATTCAACGCCAGTTTGAAATCTTTGCCGCCAGCATCGGGATGTGGGTCGCTGAACAAGCGGTCATACAAACGTACTTCCGCTTCTAACGCATGTGCTGCGCTGACCCAGTGTATGTTTCCTTTAACTTTATAGTTGGCACTGCCTGGCGTACCGCTTTTGCTATCGTCAAAATAAGAGCAATGGACAGCGGTGATATTGCCGTCAGCATCTTTGTCAAAGCCAGTGCATTCAACTACGTAACCATGACGCAGACGTACACGGCTGCCGGGCTTGTCATCGATAGGCGGGAACAAGCGGAAATAGCCTTTGACGGGTGTTTCCATGAAATCTTCTTGTTCTATCCACAGTGTTTTGCTGATAGGGAAATGGCGTAATGCAGTCTCATGTTCCGGATGTGCCGGCGGGTAAATCGGCGCATGGCAAGCAACCGTTTCACCTTCTGGGAAATTGTCGATCACCAGCTTCAACGGGCGCAGCACAGCAGTGGCGCGTGGTGCTTTTGGATCGAGATCTTCGCGCAATGCACCTTCAAGCGAGCTCATATCTATCCAGCCGTCGGATTTTGTGACGCCGCTGCGTTCGCAGAATAATTGTAGCGATTCGGGTGTATAGCCGCGACGACGGATACCGACTAAGGTTGGCATGCGTGGATCATCCCAGCCGTCGACAATTTTCTCGTCGACCAGTTGGCGTAATTTACGCTTGCTAGTGACCACGTATGTGACGTTGAGGCGAGCGAATTCGTATTGATGCGGTACCGGTTTTTGGAAGAAACCGCCGCCACTGAGTTTGTCCAGTATCCAGTCATAAAATGGACGGTGATCCTGGAATTCCAAAGTGCAAATCGAATGCGAAATATTTTCCAGCGCATCTGAAATCGGATGGGTGAAATCGTACATAGGATAGATGCACCATTGATCGCCGGTGCGATGATGATGTGCATGACGGATGCGATAAATCGCGGGGTCACGCATGGTCATATTGGGCGATGCCATGTCGATTTTGGCACGCACCACATGTTCGCCATCTTTGAATTCACCTGCTTTCATGCGACGGAACAGATCCAACGATTCTGCCGGTGAGCGAGTACGAAACGGCGAGTCTTTGCCGACCTCACCAAAATTCCCGCGGTTTGCCGCCATGTCTGCGGCGCTTTGGCTGTCGACATAGGCTAAACCGGCTGTAATCAAATATTCTGCCATTTCATATAACTTGTCGAAATAATTACTGGCGAAATACAGATGTTCGCCAGTACTGTCGTTCCAGTCGAAGCCTAACCATTTGACGCTGTCGATGATGGTGTCGACATATTCTTGTTCTTCTTTTTCTGGGTTGGTATCGTCAAAACGCAAATTGCAGCGGCCAGCGTAATCGCGCGCCAGACCAAAATTGACGCAGATCGCTTTGGCGTGACCGATGTGCAAGTAGCCGTTTGGTTCCGGTGGGAAGCGCGTCACCATAGGAGGGAGCGGTTGACCTTGGCTGTCTTGACGATTGGCATACACACCTGCGGTCAGGTCGGCTTCTATGATGGTGCGTAGAAAGTTGGATGGGGCGGGGATGTTGTGGCCGTTAGTGGGGGCGTTTTTGTGGTCTGTGCTCATGGATGGCTTTTTCGTCAAGCTTTGTTGAATTTTAGATGTTTACATTTTACCGTAGAGGGAGGGGTTGTCGGTGATCATGTTGCTAATTGATGTCAGAGGGAGTTTGTTGAGTAGTCATTCGGTGGCGCCATGCGAGCGGTTGACTGGCGGTTAGTCATTTCAGGGCTGGATGTTGCATTTTTTGCTCACGATCTCGTGGCGTCGGTATCAATGACTGGATCAGGCGCGCCACTATCTCTGAACTTAACGCCTTTCTTTTTGTGCTCCGTCTTTTCTGAGCAAAAAATGCAACACCCAGCCCTGTTTTGCGTAAACTCAAATTAGCATGAAAAAACCACCGCAAGCGGTGGTTTTTATTGGTCGCGATGGTGACGCTAAACTATCACCACATAATGACGCGCTCTTCTGGAGCGCGGTACATTTTGTCGCCAGGTTTGACGCCGAATGCTTCGTAGAAGCCTGGTTGGTTTTCCACTGTACCGTTACCGCGGAATTGCGCTGGTGAGTGCGGGTCGGTTTTGACGTAGACGATAGCTTGAGCATCGCGGATTTTGCTGCGCCATACTTGACCAAAGCCCAGGTAGAAGCGTTGATTGCCGCTCAGTCCATCAATCACTGGTGCAGGTTTGCCGCCTAAGGATAATTGGTAGGCTTTATACGCAATCGCCAAACCAGAGTTGTCGGCGATGTTTTCACCTAATGTCAGTTCGCCGTTAACGT
This sequence comes from Glaciimonas soli, assembly GCF_009497155.1. Lineage (GTDB taxonomy): Bacteria > Pseudomonadota > Gammaproteobacteria > Burkholderiales > Burkholderiaceae_D > Glaciimonas > Glaciimonas soli. The sequence continues at coordinate 488,463 of NZ_WINI01000007.1, read as the reverse complement.
TGTAGCCAGGGACAGGGCTATATGCGCTGTACTGTGCAACCAAGGCTTTGGTTTTGACTTCGAAATTTTTGTGATCTTCTTTCGTCCACCAATCGCGCAAGTTGCCTACTTCGTCATATTGACTACCTTGATCGTCAAAACCGTGGCTGATTTCATGGCCAATTACTGCGCCGATCGCGCCGTAATTGACTGCGTCATCTGCCTGAGCATTAAAGAATGGCGGTTGCAAGATCGCAGCAGGGAAAACTACTTCGTTCAATTCAGGGTTGTAATACGCATTTACCGTTTGTGGTGTCATGCCCCATTCAGCGCGATCAACTGGCTTACCGAGTTTGTTGATGTTACGTTGGAATTCGAAGTCGTTAGCACGCATAACGTTGCCGACTAAATCATCGCGCTTGATAGTCAAGCTTGAATAGTCACGCCATTTATCTGGATAACCAATTTTCGTCATCAACGTAGACAATTTCTTCTGCGCTTGTTTTTTAGTTTCCGGACCCATCCAGTCTAGCGTATCGACACTCTTTTGATACGCAGCGATCAGGTTGGCAACCAGTTTTTCCATGCGCGCTTTATTCTCAGGCGGGAAATACTCTGCAACATAAAGTTTGCCCAAGCCTTCGCCAACTGCACCTTCCACAGTCAGTACACCGCGTTTCCAGCGTGGTTCATTTTGAGGAATGCCACGTAATGTGGTGCCATAAAATGCAAAGTGCTCATCGACATATTCTTTCGATAATTTCGATGCAAAGTCACTCAGCACGTGCCATTTGAAGTATAGCTTCCATGTTGACAATGGTGTTTTTTGCAAAACCTGGTCGTATCCTTTGATGTAGCTAGGCTGACTAACAACCACGTAGTCCACTTTGTCTTTCAGACCCGCACCCGTTAAATAGCCATCCCAGTTATAACCAGGCGCCAGCTTGTTTAAATCCGCCAGTTCCACTTTGTTATAGGTTTTGACCGGATCGCGATTTTCGACTTTAGTCCATTGAACTTTAGCTAGCTCGGTTTCTAATCCGAGAATACTTGCGGCATTGGCCTTGGCGTTTTTATCGCCACTCATTGCCAGCATTTTTTCTATATGTGCCAGATATTTGGCGCGTGTTTCTTTGAGCTTGACGTCATCGTTTTTCAAGTAGTAGTCACGATCCGGCATGCCAAGACCACTTTGACCCAGGTCGGCAATTTGTTTGGTCGAATCTTTTGCATCTTGATGGATGTTGAGATCATAGGGAACTGTCACGCCGATTCTGGACAAATGCGCGATTAATGCGGGAATTTGTTTTTTGTCTTTGAGCGCATTGATTTCAGCAAATTCATTTGTTAGCGGTTTGGTACCCAGCTTTTCAAGGGCGGGCTCATCCATATAACTGGCATACAGATCGGCGATTTGCTGTTCATTGCTGCCGGCTTTAGTATCTTTTTCCTGGCTGACACGGTTCACAATGTTGTGCAAATCATCGAGTGATTTTTCGCGCAATTCATAAAACGCGCCCCATGACGATTTGTCGGCAGGGATTTCTGTTTTTTCCAACCACTTGCCATTTACATAATTATAGAAATTATCTTGTGGCCGCACCGAGCTATCGATGTTTTGCATATCAATACCTGAAATCAGGCTGGTGGCTGCTGCCTTGGTGACAGCGGCAGTTTGTACGCCATTGGTGGCTGGTGAGGTCTCAGCGTTGGTAACGCCGCTCATCATTATTAGTACTGCGGTAGCAATACATGTTTTAGTTATTAAGCGTTTCACGAGTAAGTCTTCCTTAACAAAGGGGTACCAAGTTAATCAAAAATACAGCTCATCACTGTATCAGTTTCTTTTGCAATATACAGCCATAAAATCCAAAAAAAAATGCCCCAAAAGAGGGCGAGCAGCAGCGGAAATATTTATTTTGCGGCGCAGCAAAAGATGCAAATGATTATGCGAAAAATGATTTACCCAATCTTAAATCTAAGATTGGACGCTTTAGAGATAGAATCGCTGCTTAAAATTATGTGAGGATGTGTTGTGATGGGTTCTATTCGTCGTAATCTATTTCATGTCATATTGTTTGTAGTTGCACTGTACTTTTCCTTTGCCGGCGCATCAGCGGCGGTGCCAAATGACACTGCACCTTTAGGCAAATTGCCAACCTGGGTGCAACCTCTGTATTACCATCTCGATTTCAGGATTGATCCAAAGGTTGATAACTATTCGGGTAGCAGCACGATAGATGTCCAGCTTAAGCAACCGGCAGATCATGTCTGGTTGCATGCGCAAGAATTAACCGTAAGCCAGGTGACGGTTACCAATCAAGCGCAACAATCGATAGCTGCAAAATTTCGTATAGCCGATAAAAATGTTGGCGTTGCGGTGATTAATTTTGGCAGCACTTTACCTGCCGGAAAATACCGAATTGCATTGACCTTTACTGCGCCGTTCAACGAGCAATTGCAAGGCTTGTACAAAGTCACGCATCAAAGTTTGCCATATGCGATGACGCAAATGGAAGCGGTTAGCGCGCGTTATGCCTTCCCTGGTTTTGACGAGCCAGCCTTTAAAACGCCGTTTGAACTGAGTCTGACTATTCCGGCCGATCAGGTGGGTGTTGCCAATACTTCCGTCATCTCCGATGAAAAGCTCGCTGACGGCTGGCGTAAATTGCGCTTTGCCGTGACCAAACCATTGCCAACCTATTTAGTCGCCTGGGCGGTGGGGCCGTGGGATGTTGTCGCTGGGCCGGATATCCCGACAACCCAATGGCGCAATCAGATCACGCCGTTACGCGGCATCGCCACCAAGGGCGAAGGCCGGCGCATGCAGCATGCATTGGCACAAACACCGTTGATTGTCACGTCATTAGAAGATTATTTTGGATTTGGCTATCCCTTTGACAAGATTGATTTGTTAGCCGCGCCTGATTTTGAAGCTGGCGCAATGGAAAATCCGGGATTGGTCACTTTCCGCGATTATCTGATGCTGATTGATGCGCAGTCACCTGCATCGAATGTACGCAATTCTTTTAATGTGGAAGCACATGAGCTAGCGCATCAATGGTTTGGCGATACCGTGACCATGTCGTGGTGGGATGACCTTTGGCTGAATGAAGCTTTTGCAACTTGGATGCAAAGCAAAATTACGCAGAAACTGCATCCCGAATATCGTGCCGACCTTGAACTGATTCAAGGTGCACATAACGCTATGCAAAGTGACAGCTTGATCAGCGTGCGTAAAATTCGTCAGCCGATTCTCAGCAATGGCGATATTGAAACCGCGTTCGATAGCATCACTTATGAAAAGGGTGCTGCGGTATTGAATATGTTTGAACGCTATCTTGGTGAGGAGACTTTCCGAGCCGGTGTCCGCAATTACATTCAAGAGCATCAATTTTCCAATGCGACTACCAATGATCTTATTGGTGCTTTGGCCAAGGCATCTGGTAAAGGCGATCACTTCACCAAAGCCATGCTGAGTTTTCTGGATCAGCCAGGTGTGCCTTGGCTAGAAACGGCGTTGCTGCACGAGGATAACGGAACGTTTTTGCAGGTGAAGCAGCAGCGTTATTTGCCGATAGGTTCTACAGGCAATGCTGACAAGCGCTGGGGCATTCCGGTATGCGTACGTTATGGCGAACCCGGTGCAGAAAGCAGCAAAGTACAGTGTGAATTACTCGAACAAAAAGAAGGAAAAATTGCCCTGCCGGGTGCTTCTGACCATGCCTGGTATATCCCCAATGCCAATGCATCTGGCTATTACCGCTTTGGGATGGCGGCGTCGGATTTGGTGCGTTTGAATGCGCAAGTTGCGACACTATCTGACACCGAGCAATTAGCCTACGCTGATGCGATTAATGCGGGTTTCCAGCATGGCACTTTGGATGCTCCAGCCGTATTGGCAGCGGCGTCACTGCTGGCGCAATCTTCGACGTCTGAAGTGATTACTGCATTGATTACAACGTTGCAATGGATGAATAAATATCAAGCCAAAACACCAGAGCAGAAGCAGCGTTTGATTGAAGTGGCGCGTCAACTGTACTTGCCGCGTTTGGAGGCATTAGGTTACGAGCGTCGTGCCAATGAACCGCAAAGCGATGCGCTATTGCGTACAAATCTCGCAGAATTTCTGGCGATAGACATGCAATTACCTGAAGTCAGAAAAGTTCTGTTAGCACAAGGCGATAAAGTATTAACGCCCATGGCTAATGGCCGATTAAACATGAGCGCCGCCAATCCCGATTTATTGCGCACCATATTGGCAGTCACCGCACAAGAACGTGGCACCAAAGCTGTTGATGCGTTGATCAATGAAATCGGTAGCAATAACGAGCCATCACAACGGTTTGGTCTATTGACTGGCATTGCTTCAGTAAAAGACGCAACTAATTCCGAACGGGCGCGCAATTTGTCGCTTGATACGCGTGTCAAGGTTGGTGAAATTTCTACTTTATTCAATGTCTCACGTGAAGATGGTGCCGGCGAAAACGCGTTGTGGAATTGGTTCATTCATCACGATCAGGCCATTATCAAACGTACAGGAAGTTTTACTGGTGGAGGCTTGCCGGGCTTGATGGGCGGCGGCGCTTGTTCTCAGGAGGGCGCCAAGCGCTTGAGTGCATACTTCAAGCCACGTTTGAGAGAGCTCACGGGAGCAGATCGTGGGTTAGCGCAAACCAGCGAGAAAACCTTGTTATGCGCGGCATTGCGAGATAAACAGAATGCTGAGGCGATTTTGCATTGAATGTTATTTACTGATGTCATGCACACGCCACCGTCATTTCCGCGAACGCGGGAATGACGGTGTTTTGATTACAAATGCGGTTAACCTCAATTAATAAAGTTGGCAGAAATTACGTCAACGCCGTCCAAACATCATCTGCTCCGCCAATACTTTCTTAGCCGAAGGCACCGTATCTATCAAGCCCAATGATAGGCCCAGCAACGTTTGCGTTGCATGTGAAAAAATATTTTGCGGATTGCTGGTAAAAACGCGTGCCATTACGTCAGTAAGTGTGATGGTCATGCTGCGATCAGTCTTGCGGGCGATGACGCATTTTTCTAGCGCTGCCGGCGACAGGTCTTGCGCCAATAAACGTGCTAAAACGGCGGCATCACGCAGTCCTAAATTGAGGCCTTGCCCGGCGACGGGATGCAATGTTTGCGCGGCATTGCCGATGGCGATGGTGCGTGCTGACGTGGCGGCGCGGGCGTTGAGACCAAGTGGGAAGCTGTTGCGTGCTGAAATGCGGGTGAAGCGCCCAAGACGATTGCCAAATGCGTTGCTTAATGCCTGGAGGAACGCTGTGTCGTCTAATGCCAGCAAGTTTTTTGCGGTGTCTGGTTGCACGCACCATACCAAGGCGTAACCGTCATCTTGTGGCAGCAAGGCCAGCGGGCCATGATCAGTGAAACGTTCAAAGGCACGATGCGCGATTGGCGCGCTGCTGTGGACGTGAGCGACGATCGCCGTTTGGTCGTAATCGCGCTGCAGTTCCTTCTCTGTCTGCTCACCAAAAATACCGCCTTCCGCCTGTACCATGATCTGGGCCCGCAGAGTTTTCTGGTTGGACAGTTGAATCTCTACGACATCGGCTTGTTCGCTGCTGGCAATGACTTGCAGCGGGCGAAACAGACGTACTTCAGCAAGGGCAGGCAAAGCTGTCAATGCGGTGATCAGATTGCCATAACGGCTGACGTAGCCTAGTGCCGGTAGTTGATATGCGTCGCGCTCTATCAGCGTGCGTCCAAAATGACCGCGACGCGACACATGAATCTGATGAATCGCGGTGGCGGCTAATGGCCATGCACCTATATCCTGCAAAATCTGGCGGCTACCATATGACAGGGCGATGGAGCGCGGATCCAGGCGCGCTTGTTCTATTGTCTTGCCGTCAATCAGAGCGACGCGTGATGCTTGAACGCCCTGTTTAATCAGCAGTGCGGCCATGCATAGACCCACTGGCCCGGCACCACAGATGGCGATGTCAACATCAACCGTATCTGGTGCATTGCCGGCGTGGGCAGTGGGCGTCATTTCTTTACTCATTTTCTCATTAAGGCTTCGATGTCAACAACGCTACTTGGCACGTCGCTAGTGAAAATTTCAAAGCCTTTTTCAGTGACTAATACATCATCTTCAATACGTATGCCAATGTTCCAATATTGTTCCGGTATATCTTCTGCCGGACGCACATAGATGCCGGGCTCAATGGTGACGACCATGCCTGGTTGCAGGACGCGATAGGGTTTTTCCGTGCCTTCCGCGTGAGGTGCGGTCAGGTCACGATATTGACCGACATCGTGTACATCCATGCCTAGCCAGTGACCAGTGCCATGCATGAAAAACTGCTTGTATGCACCGCTGCTGATGACGTCTTCCAGACTACCGACTTTATCTCTGCTGAGTAATCCGGTATCTAGCATGCCTTGTGCCAATACCTTGACGGCGGCTTCGTGACCGGCTTTGTAATGCTGACCGGTGCGTGTCAATTCCAGTGCGGCACTTTGGGATGCCAGGACGATCTCGTAGAGTGTTTTTTGCGGTGCTGTGAACTTGCCATTCGCAGGGAAGGTACGCGTGATGTCGGCGGCATAGCTGTCGAACTCACAGCCGGCGTCGATCAGAACTAAATCACCGTCTTTTATTTCGGCATTGTTGGCGCTGTAATGGAGCACGCAAGCATTCGCGCCAGCAGCGACGATCGAGCCGTAGGCGGGCGCTTGCGATCCCTGACGGCGGAATTCATGCAGAATCTCCGCTTCCAAGGCATATTCATGCAAACCTGGGCGGGATATGCGCATTGCACGTTTATGCGCTTCGGCAGAGATGGCGCCAGCACGGCGCATCAATGCAATTTCATCGGCGTCTTTAAACAAACGCATTTCGTCTAGCAGTCTGTGCAGATCGATGATCGTGGCCGGCGTGGTGACGCCGGAACGATTCATGGCACGGACACTGCGCAGCCAGTCTTGCAATTGTTGATCGTAATGGGTGAGGTGATCGTGGCTGTAAAAAATGGCTGGCGCATCAGCTAATAATTTAGGCATTTCAGTAGAGAGCGCAGCGACCGGAAACGCCGCATCAAAACCAAAGGTACTTGCCGCGGCTTCAGGGCCGTAGCGATAACCATCCCAGATTTCGCGTTCCAGATTTTTTTCGCGACAGAACAGGATGGATTGCGAAGCACCGTCCTTGCCAATCACCAGTACGACCACAGCTTCAGGTTCCGTGAAACCAGATAAGTAATAAAAATAACTGTCGTGACGGAAGGGATATTCGGCATCGCTGTTGCGCCGTACTTCCGGTGCGGTTGGAATGATCGCCACGCCACCACCTTGAGCTTGTATTTGACTGATTAGTTTGGTGCGGCGTGCGATGTAGGGATGCATAGAGAAAATCCTTGGTGATGGGTGATAAGTAATAGGTGATGATGAATTAATTCGTTTTATGATTACAACGGCGCATTCAATTGGTTCAGCCGCTCGACCGTACCAACGTCAGTCCAATCGCCGCGATACAGCTCACCGCCGATCTGATTTCGATTGGCATAATCGCGCAATAAGGTGACCAGCTTGGCTGAAGTACCAGGGATAATGCTGTCGAACATTTCAGGACGATAGACGCCGATGCCGGAATAGGTGAAGCGCGGCTCGTCCTTTTCGCCATCATTGGTGATGGAAAAATTACGCAAAGCAAAATCACCTTGCGGATGATGCGTTGGATTTTTGACCAGATATAACCACGCTACGTCACGCACATCTAATGGCAGAGGATTGCCCCAGACGTCGTTATCGTCCAGAGCGGTTTTGACCTGGGAAAAATCAAAATGCGGGCAGTACACATCGCCCGCAATGGCCACAAAGGGTGCTTCGCCAAGTAAGTGCCGGGCTTGGGCGATACCACCCGCGGTTTCCAGCGCCGTGCCTTCGGCGGAGTAACTGATCTTGGCGCCGAACTGGCTGCCATCACCCAAGGTCGATTCGATTAACTCACCGAGATGCGCATGGTTGATGATGATATCGGTGATGCCAGCGCGTACCAGATTGAGGATGTGCCAAACGATCAGCGGGCGGCCGCGCACTTTTAATAATGGTTTAGGCGTCGTGTCGGTTAGTGGCCGCATGCGCTCACCGCGGCCGGCAGCAAAAATCATTGCCTTCAAAAAATCACCTCTATAAACCTACTGCACAACTCAATCTCGAATTTGCGATGCTGGCCGTACTTTCGTACGACCCCGCTCCTCAATGCGACATTGAGTTGTTCGCTACGGTTTTTAGAGGCGCTTAGACAGTAGGTATTCAAAATGTATACCCCACTTGCTGTGGTTTCGCTTCTAAAGTATCCAGCAAGCGTACCAATGGAATCAGTTCGCGATAACGTAAAGATGTTTTGCGTACGTATTCCAATACTTGCGGGATATCATTGAGATAGGCAGCTTTGCCATCGCGATGATGCAGGCGCGCAAACAGACCAAGTATTTTCAGATGGCGTTGCAGACCCATATATTCAAAGTCACGATAGAAGGTGTCGATATCGGGGGCAACAGGTAAGCCGGCACGTTTGGCGCGTTCCCAATAGCGAATCACCCAATCGAGTACTTGTTCTTCTTCCCAGCGGATATACACATCGCGCAACAACGATGCCAGATCGTAGGTAATCGGCCCGTACAAGGCACCTTGGAAATCCAATACGCCCGGACTACCGTCGGGCAGCACCATCAGGTTGCGCGAATGGTAATCGCGGTGCACATAGACTTGCGGTTGCGCCATATTGTTGGCCAGCAGTGCATCGAATACCTGCTGCAGGCTGGTCGATTGTGCTGGTGTCAAAACCGCATTCAGATGTTTGCCGAGATACCACTCAGGGAAGATGTGCAGTTCGCGCAATAAAAATGCACGGTCATATTCCGGTAGTACGTCTGGTTTGCTATGCGTTTGCATCTTGACCAGAGTATCGATCGCTTGCAGGTACATGTGATCCGCAGTATCGTTGCGGAGTTTTTCCAGGTAAGTGGTCGGGCCGAGGTCGGTCAACAATAAAAATCCCCGCTCGACATCCTGCGCCAGAATTTGTGGCACTGACATGCCCGCTTTACCAAACAAATCGGCAACAAAGATAAATGGACGCACATCTTCCTGCGGTTGCGGGGCGTCCATGATGATCAAAGTGCCGCCGCTAGCCACATCTATCCTGAAATAACGACGAAAACTAGCGTCGGCAGAGGCTGGACGTATCGTTGGTAGCAGGGTCGGAATAGTATCTAGCGAGAGCAGCCATTGTTGTATTTCTTGCAATCTCAGATCTGCTATGCTGGTGCTGGAAATATTGTTTGAAGAGGGCGACGATGAAGGCTGAAGTACAGACATGAAAGTTCCAGTGGTACGGTAAGTATGTAAAAAAATGTTTATACCTTGTTATCCAAATAGTACTACTTGCGTCGGGATGGCTGGTTTAAACAGATTTTGAGCATACTTAATTAAGTGTAAATAGGTAACAGGGTGCGTGAATCCATTAATCCCTGCTGTAATCCCATATAATAAGGGATTAATTTCAAAAAATCGCCTGATCTCATTTCTAAATCAAATGGTCGCTTGGTATTTACACATCGTGAATGTGCCTTTGATTTAAAAATGAGATGAAGGTAATAGCATAATTCATACATGACCCGGTCCCCTATAGCGCTATCGTCACCATTGCCATTATCGCCATCTTCGCAGCGATCACCGTCGTCAATACCGTCTATACAATTGCCGCGCATACGTCGTTTGGCCTGGTTGATATCAGTCATTGTGTCAACCGCCATTCCTTTTGGTATGCCATCGGTGGCTCTGGCGCAGTTAGCGCAGGATCCATCTTTACCTGTCTTGCCTGTCGCTCCATCGGGAACCCCGGCCATCAAGTCGCCCCGTGTGGACGAGAGCACTTTGCCTACCACGGTACAGGCGGAGCAAATGACTGGCCGCCCGGATCGCATCCTCCATCTGGATAACGATGTGGATATAACCCGCGGCCAGACTAATGTGACATCAAATACCGCTACCTATCAGATCATTGATAACGAAGTCGAAGCGCATGGTTGCGTCAAGATGAATCGCTACGGTGATGTGTACACCGGTGATGACCTCAAATTAAACATGGATACCAATAAGGGGTTCCTGAACAATGCGACGTATAAGCTGGCCGTTGGTGATGGCCACGGCGATGCCGAGCGAGTCGATTTTGAAGATAGCGATCAAGCCAAAGTCATTGTCGGGACCTACACTACTTGCCCCGGCACTAAACCGGATTGGTATCTTAAAGCGAAGACTTTTGATATAGATACAGGTTTGAATGAAGGCGTTGCCAACAGCGGTATCGTCTATTTTAAAGGCGTACCTATTTTAGGCGCGCCCGTCATGTCTTTCCCGCTTTCGGGCGAACGTGAGTCTGGCGTGTTGCCGCCAACTTATGGCTCTACTAATAAGGGCGGACTTGAAATTGCGATTCCTTATTACTTCAATATCGCACCCAATCGCGATTTGACCATTACCCCTAATCTGATTACACAACGTGGTTTGCAATTAAGTGCAGAAGCACGTTATATGGGAACCGATTACAGCGGTCTGACACGTATCGAATTTTTGCCGGATGACCGATTGGCAGCGCAAGAAGCTGCGGATCTTAAAGCACTGAATCCTGCTATCCCGGATAACCAATTACCCAAGTCCGATCGTTACTCTTTCCAATCGGTACAGGCGATGAAATTGGGCTCAGGCTTTGGTTTGGCCTGGAATGTTAATTACGCATCTGACATTAGTTATCCTGATGATTTTTCGCGTTCCATTACACAAAGTTCGCAGCGCTTATTGAATCGTGAGTTAGACCTGACTTATGGTGGCACTTATGGCAGCGTCACCGCGCTGGCATCGCGCTATCAGGTTTTGCAGGATTATGACGCAGGTCAGGCATTGATCTCCCGTCCTTATGACAGGTTGCCGCAAATTACTTATAACAAAGGCTGGCAAGATGTCGACGGTTTTGATTTCAACCTGAACGGGCAATACACTAAGTTTAGAAATAGTGAGTACGACGGCAAAGCGGCAACATTGACGAATCCGGGAGGTGGCGAGCGGGTATATATCAATCCGCAAGTGTCGTACCCGATTATTGCTCCGGATTATTTCTTGACACCCAAGCTGCAAGTGGATGCCACGAGTTATAACCTCACTAATTTTGTGCCGATCACACAACCGGTGACAGGGGTAACGGCTATTCCAGGCACAGCGCAGAGTTTTAGTCGTGTACTGCCAACTTTTTCGTTGGATGGCGGCTTGATTTTTGAGCGTGACGCAACTTTATTTGGTAACGCTGTCACACAAACACTGGAGCCGCGCATGTTTTATGTGCGCACTCCGTATCATGATCAAAGCAATTACCCGGTATTTGATAGCGGGCTGGCAGATTTTAATTTCGCGCAGATATTTACTGAAAATAGTTTTTCCGGTCACGACCGCATCAGCGACGCCAATCAGTTAACTAGTGCCATTACTTCTCGTTTTATTCAAGCGAATGGGATTGAGCGTTTACGTTTAGCGATCGGGCAACGGTTTTACTTCTCGCAACCTTTGGTGTCATTAAATCCACCGACTACTACCCCTGATACTGCCACTACTCCTATTAGCCGTTCCGATTTATTATTGGCGGCCGGTGGGCAAATCACGCCGACGCTGGGGCTGGATAGCAATATTCAGTATAGCCAGAGTGATAATCAGGTACAGCGTGCCAATTACAGCATGCGCTGGCAGCCAGCACCTAAAGAGGTGATTAATCTGGCTTATCGTCTGGATCGCACCGCTAATGCTTTGGCGCTTAACAATAATGAAATACTGAAGCAAGTCGATTTATCGGCACAATGGCCGATTTACAAGCGCTGGTATGGCGTCGGACGGATTAACTATGACTTGATAAACAGGCAAATTGCTGAAGGCTTGATTGGGCTAGAATACAAAGCCGATTGCTGGGTGTTCCGTATAGTGGCACAGCGGATCCCGACCTCCACTTTGCAAGCAACTTCAGCAATCTTTTTCCAGCTTGAGTTGAATGGTCTGTCAAAATTAGGGCCAAATCCGATGCAAGCCCTGCGCAGCAGTATTCCAGGTTATCAAAACGTGAATAGCCCGGATACGATGTTTAATAACGGTAATAACTAAGCAGAATCACAATATTAAATTGTTTTTAAAATGAATTTTTTCTCACTTTGTCCACTATGCGTAAATTAACTATGCCAAGCAATAAGCCTTACCAGCCTCGCAAGCCTCAATTCGCTTCTGCCGCGATTGCCATCGCTATGTTATGTAGTGTCACAGCTAATAGTTGGGCGCAATCATCAGCGAACACCGCTGGGAACAGTCAGAGCGCGAAACCAGCAACTCCTGTGGCGCCAGCAGCCCCGGCAGCATTGACTACTACGCCAGCGGTAGCACCATCCACTACGCTCAAATCTGCAAATATACAAACTGTTGATGCCATCGCAGCGGTGGTCAATAGTGATGTCATTACGCGTCAAGAATTGGCTGCGCGTACACGTGACATCGTACAACGCATGAAAACTCAGGGTATAGAAGTGCCGCCAGAGGCGGAATTGCGCAAGCAAATGCTAGAGCGTTTAATTCTGGAAAAAGCGCAAATTCAATCCGCGAAAGATCAAGGTATCTCGGTGGATGATCGCATGCTGGATACGGCGATTGCCCGGATTGCCGAAAACAATAAATTGAGTATGGATGCCTTCCGTGCGCAACTGGCGCATGACAATATCAATTACCCGGATTTCCGAGAGGAGATTCGTCGTGAAATTTTATTACAGCGCTTACGCGAGCGTGAAGTAGACAACAAGATACAAATCAGCGAATCTGAAGTCGATAATTACATGCAGGCTGAGGCCAAAAATAAGCAGGATCAAGGTCCAACACAAGAGCTCAATTTGGCACAAATTTTGATACGCGTACCGGAAAACCCATCACCAGTACAAATTGCGGTTAGCCAAAAACGTGCTGAAGAAGTGCTGCAAAAATTGAAGGCGGGCGAAAGTTTTGATAAAGTCGCAGCGGCTTATTCTGACGCTCCAGATGCATTGTCAGGCGGTGAACTCGGTTGGCGTCCAGCCAGTGCCATCCCACAATTATTTGGCGATGCATTAGCCAAATTGTCGCCGGGTGAAGTAACGCCGATCTTGAAAAGCCCTAATGGTTTTCATATCGTCAAATTAAACTCAAAACGCGTGGCCCCTGCCGCAAAAGACGATACTGCTGCACCGACTGAACAAACCCATGCAGAGCATATCTTGATCAAAGTGACGCCAACGGTAACGGCAGAGCAAGCCAAAAATACGTTGCTGAAATTAAAAGAGCGTATCGATCATGGCGAGAATTTTGAAGTATTGGCCAAGCAATACTCGAACGATTTGTCTGCTGCCAAAGGTGGGGATCTGGGCTGGTTGTTCCCAGGCGACACGGTGCCTGAATTCCAGCGCGCAATGGATGCCTTGAAACCAGGTGAAGTCAGCGAACCTATTGAATCACCGTTCGGCTTTCACTTGATTAAAGTATTAGAACGTAAATCCGATACTGCATCAGTAGATCGCAAACGTTTAGCCGCGCGTCAGGCTATTCGTGAGCGTAAAACTGAAGAAGCAACCAATGAATGGTTGCGCAAACTTCGTGATGAAGCCTATGTTGAATATCGTGAAGATAATTGATTGAGGTTTTTAATAACATCACTACGAACCGTCATTCCCGCGCAAGCGGGAATCCATGTTTGTGGATAATTAACCAAACTTGGATCCTTCGCTTTCACGAGGATGACGGTTTTTTTTAGAGATCGTCTAGCCTAAATGTCCTCACTTCCTGCAACACATCGTCCCATCCTCGCCATCACCTGCGGTGAACCAGCTGGCATAGGTCCAGAAATTTCCATCAAAGCAGCCTGGCAATTACGTGCAGAAATAAACAGCGTATTGATAGGTGATGCCGCTTTCCTGGCGATGTTGGCTGCTGAAATTGATCCAGCGATTAAGCTGGTGGCATTATCGGAACAAGCTTTTAATAACAACGGTTTACCGAATTTCGGTGCTGATAAAATTGCCGTCATTGATAGTCCATTGAGCGCTCATGTACGGCCCGGCATTCTCGATCCACGTAATGGTCGTGCGGTGTTACATACATTGGATATTGCTATTTCCGGCGCGCTTCGGAAAGTCTTTGATGGTATTGTCACTGCGCCGTTACAAAAAAGTACTATCAACGATGCCGGCGTACCATTTACTGGCCATACCGAATATCTCGCTGAAAAAACTAACACCGCGCAAGTGGTAATGATGCTGGCAACCGATCGTACTACGCCGCCATTGCGCGTTGCATTGGCGACTACACATTTAGCATTGAAAGATGTTGCCGCCGCGATCGGCAGCGATAGTCTGATGCGGACGCTGGATATCTTGCAGCAAGATTTACAACAAAAATTTGGCATCGCGCAGCCACGTATTCTGGTCACTGGCTTGAATCCGCATGCAGGTGAGGGCGGTTATCTCGGACGAGAAGAAATCGAGATCATCACGCCGGTATTGCAAGCGGCACAAGCTAAAGGCATGGCTGTCAGTGGTCCTTATCCCGCGGATACTTTGTTTCAGCAAAAATATTTGAACGATGCCGATTGCGTGTTGGCGATGTATCACGACCAGGGTCTGCCGGTCTTGAAATACGCCAGCTTTGGCCATGGCATCAATATCACACTCGGCTTGCCGATTATTCGCACTTCAGTTGACCACGGTACTGCACTTGACCTCGCCGCCGCAGGCTTGGGACGTGCTGATCATGGCAGCATGATGGCTGCCCTCAATACTGCAGCACAAATGGTACGCGCTACCGCTGCGCTTAAAACCTAAAAATGAAACATATTCCTCGTAAACGCTTCGGCCAAAATTTCCTTACCGACAATAACGTCCTATCCGAGATTATCAGCGCGATAGATCCGCAGCCGGATGACAACATGGTCGAAATCGGCCCCGGTTTAGCAGCAATGACGCGCTTGTTGCTTGATGAGTTAAAACAATTGCACGTGGTTGAATTGGATAGGGATCTGGTCGCCCGTCTGCAAAAGACATTTGATCCGTCACGTCTGCATATTCATTCTGCCGATGCGCTGAAATTTGATTTTGGCAGTATTCCACTGATCGGTTCTGGCAAGCTACGTGTGGTGGGTAATCTGCCTTACAACATTTCCAGCCCATTGTTATTTCATTTAGCCGAGATTGCGCCGTTGGTGCAAGATCAGCATTTCATGCTGCAAAAAGAAGTCGTAGAACGCATGGTCGCCGCACCGGGCAGCAAAGCTTTTGGTCGCTTGTCCGTCATGCTGCAATGGCGTTACAACATGCAGTTGATGTTCATCGTTCCGCCAACCGCATTTGATCCACCGCCACGAGTCGAATCGGCGATCGTACGGATGATTCCGATTGCGCAGCCACTGGCATGTGATCAGAAAAAATTAGAAGACGTCGTGTTGAAAGCATTTACCCAGCGTCGCAAAGTGATTCGTAATTGCCTGTCTGGAATGTTCACGGAAAACGAACTGATCGATGCCGGTGTTGATCCACAGGCACGACCAGAAACAGTGTCGATGGAATTATTTGTGGAATTAGCGAATCGTTTGAAATGATATTGGTGTAATAAAACGGCTCCCGTATATGGGGAGCCGAGTCATTTTTTGCGCGGACTTCTTCTTACTCTTGCACAGGAATGCCATCACCGGCAGACCATATACGATATTTCAGTTCAAACCCCTGTGGAATATAGACCACGATAGGCAGTTTGCTGTTGTAGCGCAGCATATATCCTTCGCCATTAACTGGAACGAAGGTATTTTTTTTCGGTTTTCCGCCACAGGCCATCATTGTCGATGCCGGACCAGTAACGCTTTTCAGCACATGGTAGTTATAGCCCCAGCCATCCAGCGTTTGCTCAGTCATTGCACCAGAAAAAAACTGACGATTGCAGTCGGTTTCCATCGTTTTTCCTACCAATAATTCGACTTTGAATTTGGATTCATCCTCTTTCGGATCAACAAAAATCGCCATTCTTTTTTGACCGGATTCAGCCTTGGGGTAAGGAGCGACTTGCTCTAATGATTTGGTGCTGTCATTGCTTGTAGCATTGTTGGGATTATTAGATGCAGGTGTCGCGCTACACGCCGATATGACGCCTGAGAGTGTGAGAGCGAGGATGATGGAAAAGTGTTTTTTCATGATGAGATTTCCGCAAAGTTAATCATAAAATCTGGCTGTATAGGCAGCGTTACATCAGTAGCCAGCACTAATCAATCAATGTTGAAACTGCGCAGATAGGCTGGTAAAACAATTAATAGACTGGTGCCGCTATTGCATCTTTTTATGTCATTACCAGACGCCGGTATTGCTCATCGTAGACCAAGGCTCCGCAGGTGCCAGCGGCTCTCCAGCTTGCAATAGTTCGATAGAGATATTGTCCGGTGATCGGACAAAGGCCATGTAACCATCGCGTGGCGGGCGGTTGATGGTGACACCATGCTCTTGCAAGCGTTGGCAAACCGCATAGATATCGTCAACCTCATAGGCCACGTGACCGAAATTACGTCCGCCGGTATAGGACTCAGCGTCCCAATTGTAGGTCAGCTCCAGTTGTGCTTCTTGATCTCCCGGTGCCGCCAGGTAGATCAGAGTGAAACGACCTTGCGGATATTCGTTCTGTTTTACCACTTCCAATCCCAACGCATCGCGGTAAAAGCGTAGGGAAGCATCGAGATCGGCGACGCGGACCATGGTGTGTAAATATTTCATTGTGAATTCCTTAAACAGTTCTAAATTATTGCGTAACGGCTACCTGTTTCAGATGGTAACTGGACGATAGAGTTTAACAGCCTCGGGCAAGCAACCATAGTGATATGCCAGGTTGATCAGGGTGTATCTGATGCAGTATCAAATGCGAATAGTAAAACAAGTCGTCAAAGTTAGTGTGATAGTTGACGTTATTGCGCATCCAAAATTACCCCGATTCCCACCTCGTTATGTCACACTATGAAGACACGAAAACAACCGGATTTTGCTATGGATTTAGTATTGAGAGTAGGGCTGATGGGTTACGGATTCGCAGGTGCTACGTTTCACGCTCCGGTGATTGAAAATTGCGGCCATGCGACCGTTGCCGCTATTGCCACGACACAAACCGAACGGGCGCAAGCCGACTACCCTCATGCGAAGGTTGTTGCCGATTTCGATGCTCTCCTTGCGTTGAAAGACATAGATTGCATTGTTATTGCGACGCCGAACGACACGCATTTCGACCTCGCATACCGGGCGCTGACGGCTGGAAAGAATGTTGTTGTCGATAAGCCAGTAACGCTTTCCGCCAGCGATGCAAAAACGCTGGCAGATATTGCGATAAAACATGGCTTGCTGTTTGCGCCTTTTCATAATCGACGTTGGGACGGGGATTTCATGACCCTGCGCGCTTTAATGGACAGTGGGCAGCTCGGACGCGTGACGCACTATGAATCGCATTTTGATCGTTTTCGACCGAAAGTGCCGCAGCGCTGGCGCGAAGAAGCGGCACGTGGCGGTGGCCTGCTGTTTGATATCGGGCCGCATTTGATTGATCAGGCGCTCGCACTGTTTGGTGTGCCACTGACAGTATCAGCGACACTCAAGCAACATCGCGATCAGGCGCAAGCACCTGATTATGTTCACCTGCAGCTCGGTTATGACGATAAAGAAGTGATCCTCCATGCGAGTGCACTTGCCGCCTTGGCCGCGCCGCGATTTGCCGTCCATGGTACGCGCGGCAGCTATGTCAAAACCGGTTTGGATGCGCAGGAAGATCAGTTGAAAGCCGGTTTGCGCCCAGGTAATGATGGCTTCGGTAAAAATCCACCCGGATTGTTGAGTTTGATGGATGGCGATCACGATGTGAATATGGAATGCGCGACGCGCGATGGCGCATATGCGGATTATTATCGCTTGCTTGCGATGTCTATTCTCGACGGCCAACCGTTTCCTGTCACGGCACAGGATGCGGTTGATGTGATGACGATTATTGATCTTGCAATTCAAAGCGATGCGGAGGGACGACGGATACCGTTCACGCGGCTTTCGTAACCGCTGGGTTTGAATATATTGCTTGATGTGACTGGAGGCGCAATTTATTGCGCCTCCAGTCATATGCGTGCGATGTTTTTTACAAACTATTTTAGCGTTTGCGGGCGAGGGTCAGTCCATCACCTATAGGTAACAGCGACAGGTCGATGCGTTCATCGTGATGCAGCTTACTATTCAATTTTTGCAAGGCGACTGTATCGGCGCTTGTATCGCGAGTCGCCACCAAGCCATCCCATAAAGTATTGTCGATAGCAATCAGTCCGCCGGTACGCAGTAATTGCAGGCAACGCTCGTAATAGTCGTCGTAGCCGGTCTTGTCGGCATCGATGAACGCGAAGTCGTATTGGCCAGCCTCACCTGCGGCCAGACGGACATCGAGTGTTTCTAGTGCGGGCCGTATTTGTAGATCAATTTTATGTTTGACCTGTGCTTGCTGCCAAAATGGGAGTCCAATCTGGGTATATTCGTCGCTGATGTCGCAGGCTAACAACTTGCCATCATCGGGTAGCGCAAGTGCAACTGTTAGCGCGCTATAGCCGGTAAACACGCCGATTTCAATGGTGCGTCGCGCAGCCATGAGCTTGATCAGCAGTGTCATGAATTGCCCTTGCTCGGGCGAAATCTGCATGCCTGCACGCGGATGATTACGGGTGATATCGCGCAATGCAGTTTGTGCCGGATGTTCACGGATCGAATGATCTAATAGGTATTGGTAGAGTGTGTCGTCGAGATTGATTGTGCGGTTAGACATCTTGTTATTCTCCTGATTAATAATAAGTCGGGCGATGCGCATTATTGCCGTACGCCCTGGCTTGGTTAAACACCAGCACTACTGTATTTTCGGCATGACAATCAAGCCTCTTCGAAGCTTAATCTTCCAGATTCTCATGATGCGCAATCGCGCCACGCTTCCAGTACGCAGCTGCACGAATTGCGTGACGGGCAACGCCTTTTTCTTCCACCAGAACGCGACGCAGCGTCGCAACAGTGTTCGCTTCGCCCGCGCACCATGTATAACCATCGCCAGTTGGCAGAGTCAGTGCCCGGACTGCTGCTATCCACTGTTCCGCGTCATTGACCCAGTGTATATCGAGTGATGCTGCACTGTGTAGGGTGCGGCGGTCACTGACATCCGGCACCATTAGCACCACGATGGCGTGTGCGCTGGCAGGGAGCTCTTCTAATCGTCGCACGATCGCGGGCAGTGCGGTCTCGTCGCCAGTGAGCAAATGCCAATCATAATCCAATGGAATCACGAACGAGCCGCGTGGCCCAGCGATGGTTGCGCGTTGTCCTACGGTCGCTTGGGCAGCCCAGCTGGCAGCAGGACCATTGTTGTCATGGATGGCGAATTCCAGTGTGAGTTCGCCGGTAGCAGCGTCGTAGCTTCGCGGCGTATAGTCGCGCCGCACCATGGCATCGGTGTCCGGATTCAGGATGAGCTTGATGTGATCGTCGAATGACGCGCTGATGAAATCATTCAACGCTGCCCCAGAGAAAGTTACACTGCGGAAATGTGGGCTGACGGATGCGACTCGCACTACCTGCAAGTCGCGGAATTTTAGTTCATGGCGCACGCGTTGTACGCGTCCGACGGTACGGTCTATAATCATGAGTCTACTCTTTAAATTGATTGATAATGTCTCCTATAATGCGCAAATCAAATGACAAAGTCAACCATTCTGAAAAAAAATCGGAAGATGGGGTGTTGGATTTAATTCACACCATCATGCATCAATACCGTTCGCAGCAGTTTCAGGTGTTGCGCGATGGCGCCCACGACATTACACAGATGGAATATAAAGTCCTGAGCTATTTCGGTCATCATCCCGGGGCGACGCAAAGTGACTTGTCGCGTCATTCGGGGCGCGACAAGGCGCAATTGGCACGATTGATCAAGGGTTTGCGTGACCGCGGACTGCTCACCGGCGAGGCTGATGAAACTGATCGACGTAATACCAGATTGTCACTTTCAGAGACCGGCTTGTTGACACAGCGCACGTTGCAGCAGCAAGCCAAGCGGCTCAACGCAAAAGCGGTGCAAGACATGAAGGCTGATGAGCAGCGCGAACTGATGACACTTTTGCAGCGTTTGAAAAGTAATCTCGACGCCTGAGCGATAAGGGGCAGCGTTCAAGGCTAAAAAATAAGGAGTCCGTCATCCTCGCGAAGGCTGGGATCCAAGTTACGATTTCAACATGGATTCCCGCGTTCGCGCGAATGACGATTAAAAGATAGGTGCAGTGAATTTGCCAAAAGAATATTATTAAAAAATCGGCAAAATTTCTTGCGCGCTATTGCGTAAGGTTTTTCTTGCTGTTTCAAACTCAGGAAAAATAGATTGCACCGTCGCCCAGAAGCGCGGACTGTGATTCATTTCACGCAGATGTGAAAGTTCGTGGGCGATCACATAGTCAATCAATGGCAAAGAGAAATGCATCAGCCGCCAATTCAATCGTATCCTGCCGTCGGCCGTGCATGATCCCCATTGAGTAGTCGCCGAGGACAAGGCAAACGATTTAAAACTGACACCAAGCTTTTCGGCATATAACGGCAAACGTTCGCCGAACAAGCGCTTCGCCTCCAGCTGCAACCAGCCCAGCACACGATCTTTCAGTTGTTGTTCGCTCGCGGTTGCTGGCAGACACACGGTTAAGGTGCTCGCTGCCGCGTCGAACTGTATGCCAGCTACTTGTGCCGCATGAATGCGTAAAGTGATTTGGTTGCCCAGATAAGGCAAGGTGCCGCCATCGCGCCAATGCATCTGCGGTTGCAGACGACGCGTGGAGCGCTGGCGAAAATCGTTTAACTTGTTAAAAATCCAACGCTGCTTTTCATGAATCGCGTTTTCCACTTCGACCAGCGTCACCCATTTCGGGGCTGTCACACGCAATCCATCGTCACTAATTTGAAAGCCAATAGACCGTCGTTTGGAACGATTGAAAGTGTAATCGAGGGTCTCGGTGCCAATTTGCAGGCGCCGCTTGCCAGCAGCTAATGGCGTCGATGGCGTCGGCATCTGGTGCAACGGTTGTAATGATGGTGTTTGTACTATTTGCAATGCGTCATCCGACGCAGGGAGGTCGAACAGGTCTAACTGTCCGGAATGCGGCGTCGATTTAGGCGATCTTCTTTGCAATAGTTTCAAAGGCATAGTCGAGAAATAGATAACTTATTATTTCGTATAAACATGCGGGGAAATCACCCGCATTTCAGATTCTATCCAGGTTTCAACTTTCTCCATCAGTTGCTCACTAGTCAATCCTTCTGGCGAAATTGGTTTGCCGATTGAGACAGTGATAATGCCTGGTTTTTTGATAAATGAATTTTTCGGCCAGCATTCACCGGCATTGTGGGCAACCGGTACGACCACGGAATTGGTTTCTACCGCCAGTCGTGAACCGCCATGTTTGTACTTTCCCTTTTTACCCACTGGAATGCGGGTGCCTTCCGGGAACATGATAATCCATTGACCATCGGCCAAACGCTTACGACCTTGCGTGACCACTTGCGCGAATGCATCGCGCCCTTTGTTGCGATCAATAGGAATCATGCGCAGCATCGCAATACCCCAGCCAAAGAAGGGGATGTAAGTCAGCGATTTTTTGAAAACAAATACCAGCGGACGTGGTGTCAGGATTAACAGGAAAATCGTTTCCCATGCTGATTGGTGTTTAGAAAGCACAATCGCAGGGGCATCTGGAAAATTTTCTGCGCCTTTGACTTGATAATGAATTCCGCAAATCACCTTGGCGGACCAGATAATGAAAACGTTCCAGCGCGAAGTCCAGTAATAGCGTTTGGCGTACGGCAGTGGTGCAAACAGAAAACAAAACAAAGCCCAAATGACGGTGGCAATCGTCATGACGGTAAAGAATACCAAAGAACGTAGAAAATTGATGAAACGCGACATGCAAACTCCAGAATTTTTACTTCAGTTTTTCAACAAAAAATCGACCACAGCAGCCAAATCAGCGAACACTTTGGTACCAGGTGGCAGGCCGCCTTTTTCCAGAGTTTTTTCACCTTTGCCAGTTAACACTAGAAACGGTGTGCAACCGGCGACAAAACCTGCCTGCAAATCGCGTAGCGAATCGCCGACTACCGGGACCCCGATAGCCGAGTTTGTCGCTGAGCTGGCACGCAGATTTACGTCAAAGCGTTTGGCAATATCGTGAAACATGCCAGGTTTCGGTTTGCGGCAATCGCAATGATCGTCCGCGGCATGCGGACAAAAGAAAACAGCATCAATTTCAGCACCGACCAACTGCGCTGCGGTATGCATTTTTTGATGAATTGCATTCAGCGTTTGTATATCAAAAAATCTGCGTGCAATCCCCGATTGATTAGTCGCCACCACGACGCGATAATCCGCTTGATTCAGGCGTGCGATGGCTTCCAGCGAACCCTTGATCGGAATCCATTCCGCCGGGGATTTGATGAAAGCATCGGAGTCCTGATTAATCACACCGTCACGATCAAGGATAATGAGTTTCGTAGTTTGATTTTGACCCATGCTTGATTCCCTGTAGTTACTATTTAAGCCGCTAATTTGGAAATGTCAGCGACCTGATTCAGCATCACATGCAGATTGGATAACAAGGCCAGACGGTTGTTACGTAGTTTTTCGTCTTCAGCCATTACCATCACGTCATTGAAGAAGGCGTCGACTTGCGACCGCAACTGCGCCAACGATTTCAAGGCACTGGCGAAATCACCTTGTGCAAACGCCGCATCAACCTGTGGTTTGATCGTTGTCATCGCAGCGTACAGATTTATTTCCGCATCGTCTTGCAGCAAATCTTTTTGCACCGTGCCAATTTCAACGACATCATTCTTTTTCAGAATATTGGTAATGCGTTTGTTGGCAGCGGCCAAAGCTTCGGCTTCTGGCAAGGCAGCAAAAGCTTGCACCGCATCAAGGCGTTCGATGATGTTATTGAGAGTGTCTGGCTGTTGGGCTACAACGGCTTCGATTTCGTTCGGTGTATAACCGCGTTCTTTCAAAACGCCGCGTAAACGATCATATATGAAGGTCAATACATCAGCACTAGGGTCTTTGAAATGTGGATTGCCGGTGAACTGTTGTACGGCGGCTTCTAGCAATTGTGTCAGTGACACTGGCAAACGTTTTTCCAATAACATGCGCAACACACCCAAAGCATGGCGGCGCAATGCGAACGGATCTTTATCGCCAGTTGGCTGTAAACCGATGCCCCAAATGCCGATTAGTGTTTCCAGTTTATCTGCCAACGCAACGGCCGTGCCGGTATTTGTCGTCGGTAATGCATCTCCGGCAAAGCGTGGTTGATAATGTTCTGAAATCGCCAAAGCCACTTCATTGTCCTCGCCATCATGACGGGCGTAATACGTACCCATGATGCCTTGCAGTTCCGGGAATTCGCCGACCATGTCAGTCAACAAATCGGCCTTGGCCAATTCAGCGCCACGCGCGGCCAGTTTTGCATCACACTTCAGCAAATCAGCAATCGCCGTCGCCAGATTTTTGACGCGTTGCGTGCGTTCTAATTGACTACCAAGTTTGTTGTGATACACCACATTGGCCAGTAAAGGAATTCGACTTTCCAAGGTCTTTTTCTGATCTTGTTCAAAGAAGAATTTGGCATCGGCAAGGCGAGGGCGCACAACGCGTTCATTGCCTTCAATAATATGGCGCGGTGTATCGGTTGCCAGATTGGAGACGATCAAAAAGCGGGAACGCAATTTACCGGCAGCATCCGTTAATGCAAAATATTTCTGATTGGTTTGCATAGTCAAGATCAGACACTCTTGCGGCACGCTCAAGAATTCATCTTCAAAATGACAGGCATAAACTACCGGCCATTCCACCAACGCAGTCACTTCATCTAACAATGACTCCGGCATCAACACTTTGTCGTCGTCGGCAGTGTGCAATAAAGCGTTACGGATTTGTTCTTTGCGTTGGGTGAAACTGGCGATAACTTTGCCTTGGCTCGCCAATGTCTCGGCATAGCTGTCAGCATCTGCGATAGTGATAGCGCCATGCGACAAAAAGCGATGACCGCCAGTGATGCGGTCAGCGGCCAGACCGAGTAAAGTTAATGGCACTACGTCATCACCATGCAAAGCGACCAAACGATGCGCAGGGCGCACGAATTTGACTGTTTCGCCGGCGTTGCTGCCATGCTGACACTGATAACTCATTTGCTTAGGAATTGGCAGCTTGGCGACCGACTCTTCCAGCACGATTTGCAGGCCAGATTGCAGCGTTGCGCCTTTGGCTGTGTAATTGTAGAAATAGCTTTCGTTCTTGCCGTCAGCGCCACGTTCTAATTGATCGGGCGTGATAACGGTTACGCCGGTCTGTGCAGCTAACGCCGCCAGTTTTTTGATTAATGGTGCGGTCGGTTGACCATCCTTATCCAAGGCGACAGAAATCGGCAGTACTTTTTCGCGCATCGTTTTATCTAACGAAATATCGCGCACCTTGCTGACAGAAACTGCCAGACGACGTGGCGTGGCGTAGGTAGTGACGACGGAATCGTGCGCGAGGAAATCACGTGCTTTCAAACCGTTAAATATACCGTTGGCAAAGGCATTGCCCAGTTTTTCCAAGGCTTTTGGTGGGAGTTCTTCGGTAAAAATTTCAATTAAAAGTGTCTGACTCATACTGCCTCACTATTTTGTACACGGCGTTCTACAGTACTGGTGTACTCGTCGCCAAATTCTGCTAACAATAACGCAGCATTTTTATCGTTGATTTCCCACATCGGAAAGCCGAGTACTGCGCGCGAATCGTAATATGCTTGTGCCACTGCGCGGGACAGATTACGGATGCGTCCCATGTAGGCAGCACGTTCAGTCACGGAAATTGCGCCACGGGCATCGAGCAAATTGAAGGTATGCGCGGCTTTCAATACCATTTCGTAAGCTGGCAATGCTAACGGGACTTCTAGTAGTTTTTTGGCTTGTGCTTCGTAATTGCCAAACAATGGGAACAGGAATTCCGTGTCGGCATATTCAAAGTTATAGGTCGATTGTTCGACTTCGTTTTGATGGAATACATCGCCGTATTTCAATTGTTTTTTGACACCGTTTTCGATCCATTCAGTCCAGATCAAATCGTAAACATTTTCGACGCCTTGCAAATACATCGCCAAACGTTCGATACCGTAAGTGATTTCACCCAATACCGGTTTGCAATCGAGGCCGCCGACTTGTTGGAAATAGGTAAATTGCGTCACTTCCATGCCGTTCAGCCAAACTTCCCAACCCAGGCCCCAGGCACCCAGAGTTGGATTTTCCCAGTCATCTTCAACAAAGCGCACATCGTTTTGCTGCAAATCCAAGCCTAGCGCTTTAAGCGAGCCGAGGTATAGATCAAGAATATTTTCTGGCGCTGGCTTCAAGACCACCTGATATTGGTAGTAATGCTGTAAGCGGTTTGGGTTGTTGCCATAACGACCATCTTTCGGGCGGCGCGAAGGCTGCACATAGGCAGCACGCCAAGGCTCGGGCCCGATGGCGCGGAGAAAAGTCGCAGTATGCGAAGTGCCAGCGCCGACTTCCATGTCGTAAGGTTGCAGCAAAGCGCAGCCTTGGGCGTCCCAATAGTCTTGCAGCTTGAGGATGATTTGTTGAAATGTCAGCATGTATGTGTTCTTTATGACCAGTTGTCAGTTAAATTCGGGGTCAGTTTCTGATTCACTAAAAGCAGCGATTTTAGCGGGTTTTAGTGGTCTTTAGGGAGCGAGCTTAAGGCTGGGTTCGACGGCTGATCCACCAGCCGGCAACGAGCATCAATATTGATAATAAAAGCATCATCCAGTTACCCCATAAAATATATGGTGTCGTTCCGCTATAACCCTGTACCGAAGTGGTCAGGGTGCCAAGCGTTAAGAACGGTAATTGGCTCAGAACCTTGCCGTGCGGATCAATCACTGCAGTTGCACCGGTGTTGGTCGAGCGCAGCATAGGGCGGCCAGTTTCCAGCGCCCGCATTTGCGAAACTTGCAGATGCTGGGGTAGGGCGATGGTGTTGCCGAACCAGCCGAGATTGGAAATGTTGAGTAATAGAGTTGCCATCGGTTGATTTTTTGAACGCGCATCACCCAATTGCCCGGCGATTTCTTCCCCGAACAAATCTTCGTAACAGATATTGGGCAATACCCACTGATCTTTGACAGCGAACGGCGCCTGTACTTTCGCACCACGATTGAAATCACCGAGCGGGATGTTCATCAAATTCACAAACCAGCGAAAACCGTATGGGATGAATTCACCAAATGGCAACAGATGCTGTTTGTCGTAACGATAATCGGCTTGGTTAGTTTGTGATGGCGCTGGTGAAATTCCAAGCAAGCTGTTGGTGTAGGTGATGCCATCATTGTGCTGACTCACCAGCGGAATGCCCAGCGCAATAGTGCTGCCGCTTTTTTGCGCAAAGGATGCTAACGCAGGCAGGTAGTCAGGTGGTAACTGGGTTTGAAACAACGGCACGGCGCTTTCTGGTGTCGCAATCAGATCGGCGGGAGCCGCGGTAATCATGTTGGCATATAGCTGCAACGAGTCGTTGATATGTACCGGATCGAATTTGGTCTCTTGCGGCACATTGCCTTGCAATAGACGGACAGAGATAGCATTGCCGCTAGGGAGAGTCCACTCGACTTTATGCAGCGCTACGCCTGCGAACAAGATCAATACCGCAATAACCGTCGGTAACTTGCGTTGTAAAGTTTGTATCTGGAAGCGTAAAACCAGACAACCGGCAATGAAGGCGGAAATGGTGCCAACGCCATACACACCAAGCAGTGGAGCAAAACCGGCTAATGGACTGGCCGTATGCGCATAGCCGGAAATTAGCCATGGAAATCCCGTCAACAGCCAGCCACGCAGCCATTCACTCAGTCCCCATACCGCAGGGAAAATCAGCAATGTCAGCAGCGTAGGGGATGCTGACCAGCGCTGCCTTAACCAGACCGTCAATGCGGCAGCCAGGCTAGCGTATAAACCAACCGCCAGAGCCATCAAGCTGATTGCGCAGATGGTTATCCAGGCTGGCATGCCACCATAGTCGTGCAGGCTGATATATAGCCAATGTATGCCACCCATTGCCCAACCGAAGCCATACGCCCAGCCGAGTAGTGCACCGCGTTTAGCGGAGTCTATGCGGATTAGCAGCCAAACCAGACATGCAAGAGTCAGTATTTGAATCGGCCATAAGCCAAACGGTGCGAAAGCGAAGGCGTTGGTGGCGCCGATGAGTGCTATCAGTGGCAATAACAGGGAAAGTTTGAGAGGGGCGGAAAATATGCTGTGGCGAGCCATCATGGGATGTAGAAATTTTTAAATCCTTCTCTCGCTGACGAGAGAAGGGGGAAACCGCAAAGAGTACGGATGTTTTTTTAAGCTTCTTCTACAGATTGCACTTCTGGCAATTTTTCTACCAGCAACACATGCACCTGCCGGGGATCAGCTCGTTGCACTTCAAAATGGAAGTTTTTGATGTTGAAGGCATCGCCTTTGCGCGGTACCCGGCTTAAGTGATTGGCCACCAGGCCACCTATGGTATCGACGTCTTCATCAGAAAAATCGGTGCCGAGCATCTCATTAAACTGCTCAATCTCCGTCAAGCCTTTGATGCGCCAACGGGCACCATGAGCACCGGCTTCGATTGCCAGAATATTATCTTCTTCTTCATCGAAATCGTATTCATCTTCGATATCGCCGACAATTTGCTCCAGCACGTCTTCAATCGTGATCAAGCCAGCAACACCGCCGTACTCATCAACCACAATGGCCATGTGATTGCGATTGGCGCGGAAATCGCGCAGCAAAACATTAAGGCGTTTGGACTCAGGGATAAAGACCGCAGGGCGCAGCATGTCGCGCACATCGAAGGAGTCTTCGGCGTAATAGCGCAGCAAATCTTTGGCTAACAACACCCCGATGACTTTGTCACGCTCACCTTCAATCGCAGGGAAGCGTGAGTGCGCGGTTGATAGTACTTCCGGCATCCATTCTTCAATCGGCTTGGTGATATCGATCACATCCATTTGTGAACGCGGCACCATGATGTCGCGCGCAGACAGATCGGAGACTTGAAACACACCTTCAATCATCGACAATGCGTCGGCATCTATCAGATTGCGCTCATGCGCATCTTGCAAGACGTCGAGCAGCTCGGCACGATTTTCAGGTTCGGGGGAAATGAGGGCGGTCAAGCGTTCAAACAATGACCTGTGGGGTTTAGCGTCAAATGATTTGACGCTACTAGAGTGCTCTGGCATGGGGGCGTAAGCCGTAGGTTCGGAGTAGTTGAGACGGCAATAGGATACAACAAATATGTGAAAGGACGATGAAATGCATTTAAATTGTTATTTAAATCACATTAATTCTGTTCTTTGTAAGGATTGGCAAAACCCAAATCAGCTAACATTTCAATTTCTAATGTTTCCATTTCGTTAGCTTCTTCATCATTCTCATGATCATAACCTTGCGCATGCAGCACGCCATGCACAATCAAATGCGCGGCATGTTCAATCACAGATTTATCTTGTTCGGCCGCTTCGCGTTGTAGTACGTCGGTGCATAAAATGATATCGGCTTGTGTCGTTTCCGCGTCTTCGTCTTCGGTATAAGCAAACGTCAGTACGTTAGTGGCATAATCTTTTTCGCGATAGTCACGATTCAGTACCTGACCTTCTTGCGCATCAACAAAACGAATTGTGAGTTCGGCTGGTGCTAATAATGCAGCCTGTACCCAGCGACGAATCAACGGGCGTGTGACGAGATCCTTTAAACGTGGATCAGGATATTGCACCGATAAAGAAAGTTTATTTTTTTGCGACATTGCGGCTCCGAGCGCGTTTTGTGATGCCGGTTTCAGTTGGTACGACTGGCTTAACTGATTTTGCCGAGGTGGTTTCGATGACACCATGGGTTGAAGCAACTGGCGCTGCTTCTGCTGCCGCCTCATAGGCATCGACGATGCGCGCCACTAATGGATGACGCACTACATCCGTGCTGTTGAAGCGCGTGAAGGCAATGCCGCGCACATCTTTCATGACATTCATGGCGTCGATCAAACCGCTTTTTTGCCCGCGCTGCAAGTCAATTTGTGTGACGTCACCGGTAACCACGGCTTTGCTGCCAAAACCGATGCGGGTTAAAAACATTTTCATCTGTTCAGGCGTGGTATTTTGCGCTTCATCCAGAATAATGAACGCGTGATTCAGCGTGCGTCCGCGCATATACGCCAGCGGAGCAATTTCGATCATCTGTTTTTCAAACATTTTTTGCGTGCGGTCGAAACCTAGCAAATCATAAAGTGCATCGTATAACGGGCGTAAGTAGGGATCGACTTTTTGCGCCAGATCGCCGGGCAAAAAGCCCAGTCGTTCGCCGGCTTCGACCGCCGGACGTGTCAAGACTATGCGTTTGACCGCATCACGTTCTAACGCATCAACCGCACAAGCTACCGCCAGATAAGTTTTTCCAGTGCCTGCTGGCCCGATGCCGAGCGTGACATCATGTTCCAGAATAGCGCGGATGTAAGCACTTTGGTGCGGTGTACGGCCACGCAAATCAGTACGGCGTGTTTTGAGTACAGGACTTTCGATATCGGTGCGCGTAACGTCAAGTTCGGTTTCATTTTGGGCGCGAGTGCCAGCAGTTTTATGGGACTGCGGAGTTTGGCCAACGCGTTGCTCAACCAATGCCAACTGGATTTCATCTACTGAAATCTCTTTGTTCGCGATGGGATAAAACTGTTCCAGTATTTTGATAGCGTGTTCTGCATTATCGCCAGTAGCGATGAATTTTTCGCCACGACGAAATAGCGTTACGTCGAGCGCCGCAGAAATTTGTCGCAGATTTTCATCCAGCGGCCCGCACAAATGTGCCAATCGTGTGTTGTCGATCGGTTGTGGGGTAAAGTAGTGTGGCTGAGTAGGGGTTTTGGTTTTCAAGTGTTTTATGAATGTGAGTCGATGAATGAGTAGAGTGATAACGGTATTTTGTCACCACCTGATTCAGTTTCTAGTTCTTATCACTAATGATCATTTCACCACGCAACGTATATTTAAATGTTTCGGTGATATTGACATCGATCAATTGCCCGATCAAACGCGTACCATTCGGTCCGCCATCAAAATTGACTACGCGATTATTTTCAGTCCGACCTTGCAATTCGTCAGGATCTTTTTTGGTTGGGCCTTCGACCAGAATTCTTTGTACCGTACCAACCATTTCTGCACTGATCTTGATCGTATTTTCTTTAATCACTGCTTGCAGATGTTGCAGACGTTTGAGTTTGACATCTTCCGGGGTGTCATCTTCCAGATTCGCCGCTGGCGTGCCGGGGCGCGGGCTGAAAATGAAGCTGAAGCTGTTGTCATAACCAATTTCATGAATTAGTTTCATCAGCGCGTCAAAGTCCTCGTCTGTCTCGCCCGGGAAGCCGACAATAAAATCGCTGGAGATGCAAATATTCGGACGTACTTTCCGCAAACGACGGATCACGGATTTATATTCGAGTACGGTATAACCACGCTTCATCGCCGCCAGAATTTTGTCGGAGCCATGCTGAGCCGGCAGGTATAAATGATCGACCAGCTTAGGCACCTTTGCGTAAGTATCGATCAGGCGCTGCGTAAATTCTTTTGGGTGGCTGGTAATAAAGCGTATGCGTTCTATGCCAGGAATTTCTGCGATATATTCGATCAACAGAGCAAAGTCGGCAATTTCGCCATCCGCCATCAAGCCACGGAAAGCGTTGACGTTTTGGCCCAGCAAGCTGATTTCTTTGACGCCTTGTTCTGCCAACCCAGCGACTTCGGTCAACACATCTTCAAAGCGGCGCGAGACTTCTTCGCCGCGGGTATAGGGGACAACACAATAACTGCAATATTTGCTGCAGCCTTCCATGATGGAGACAAACGCCGTCGCACCGTCGACTTTGGCCGGTGGCATGTGATCGAATTTTTCGATTTCGGGAAAGCTGATGTCGATTTGTGAATTGCCGGTCATGCGACGCTGCTTCAACATTTCCGGCAAGCGGTGCAGCGTTTGCGGGCCGAATACCATGTCGACATACGGCGCACGCTTGACGATGGTGGCACCTTCCTGTGATGCCACGCAACCGCCGACGCCAATGATCAAATCGGGATTTTGGAACTTCAATTCACGGATACGACCAAGATCAGAAAATACCTTTTCTTGCGCCTTTTCGCGAACTGAACAGGTATTGAGCAGCACCACATCAGCATCCTCCATGCGATCAGTTTTGATCATACCTTCGGACGCGTTTAATACGTCGACCATCTTGTCAGAATCATATTCATTCATCTGACAACCGAAGGTTTTGACGAAGACTTTCTTTGGTGCTGCTGGTGCTGTTTTAGCCATCTGCTTTTCTAACAATTTTTCTATTTTCTAATACTACTTGAGATTACTACGCTGCTTTTCCACTGAAGTGCCGGATTCTTCTCGGGTCAAAATCCAGACGCGATCGACGTCACCCTGAAAATTGAGCGTGTAGTTAACCTTATAACTACTGTTTACAAACGTCGATGGAACTTGCGTTAAATTCTGTTGATTCCAAATGCGCGAACCAGGCGACAGGCGCAAATTCTGACCGTTTATCGTAATCGCAGGGTACGCCACTATCACCATCGTTCCACGTTGTGTCGTGGCAGGGAAAGTACGTTCCATCGCGGCGGCAGAAAAACTCGTCAAAGCTAACGCCGCTGTCAACCCAAACAAGAGTAAAGCCATCATTGAGCGTGGTGCTCGCCATGTCGTTCGCATAAAACTCCAAAGTTGTTGATGAAAAATCAGGTCGCAGCAGAGTGCGTTAGTGGGGGCGGATTATAACATTTGATGATGCTGGACATGAGCGCGGTGATGATGCAATTCATTTGCTATAAATGCAATTAATTGTGATGTGCGATGTTCATAAACTAAAAACGGACGCATATGCGCCCGTTTTTAGTTGTGTTGCCAATGTGAGAATTAATGCAAAAATCAATGCCGTCCCGGCGCACTATATTTTTTCTCCAAGCGCGATACCAGCGTTGCCAGGCAAATCGTCATCGTGAAATACACCACGGAGATGGTGATGTACGGTTCCCAATAACGCGAATAAGCACCCGCCACAGTACGTGCGGCGTAGGCCAGTTCTGCCAAGCCGATAGCGGATACCAGCGATGAGTCTTTGAGCAAAGTAATTGCCTCATTCCCCAGCGGTGGCAACATACGGCGAAATGCTTGAGGCAATACGACATAGCGCATGGTGGAGCGATAACCCATCCCCAGACTCAATGCAGCATTGGTTTGGCCGCGATCAATCGATTGAATACCTGCGCGGAAAATTTCTGAAATATATGCACCGGCATTTAATGACAGTGCAACGATACCGGAAATAAACGCGCCGTAATCTTGTTTGATAGTGCGCGCTAAATCGCCGGAAATGAGCAAGCCATGATCCTGATGAATCAACACTGGCATGACCGCGAAGTGAATCAACAGAATTTGGACAAACAGCGGTGTGCCACGGAAAAATGCGACATAGAAACTAGCGAGTGTTTTGACCACAAAAAATGGCCATTTCCATGGACCATGTTTTACCTCGGCTACACGCAGCATGCCCAGAAACAGGCCGAGTATCGTGCCAAGAATGATGCTGATTACAGCCACTTCTACGGTCATGAAGAAACCCTTGACGAATAAGGGGGCGTAACCTTGGATGATATCCCAGCGAAAATCCATATTTTTTATGAGGAAAAGAGTGCGGCGGATGAATAAAAAAAGCGTAACTCGCAATGAGTTACGCATTTCAGCGCATAAAAGTTAGGTGAAAATTATACAGCACTCAGGCTTTGCCGGAAAATCGGAGGCTGATTTTGTTGTCTGTTTATTATTTGTTTGCTGCGCCAAAATACTTCTCACTGATTTTCGCGAAAGTCCCATCGGCTTTGATTTCGTCCAGGCCTTTGTTGATTTGTGTGAGTAACTCAGTATTGCCTTTGCGTACAGCGATGCCGTAATACTCTTTTGGAAAGCCGGCATCGGATACCACTCGCAGGCGCGCTGACGGATTGTTGGTGATGTAATTTTTGACGACGGCATCATCAGCTACCACTGCCTCCACACCACCCGCTTCCAGTTCTTTCAATGCCAATGGCGTTGAGTCGAAGCGCTTAATGTTAGGATTGTTTTTGCCGACTAAATTTTGTATGACCTCATCGCCCGTAGTTGCGCTTTGCACCGCAATTTTCATATTTTTCAGATCATCAAGTTTCTGTATCTTGGTGTCGTCAGCAGGCACGGCGATCAATTGACTGGCTTCAAAATAGGGCTCGGAAAAATCAACAGTCTGTTTGCGTTCGTCCGTGATGGTGATAGCTGAAATCAACAAATCACGATCGCCTTGCGCCAGAAAATTGAAAAAACCTTCAAACGGTGTCGGAATGAATTTCACATCAATGCCGATCTTGTTGGCGATGGCTTTCATAACATCGATATCAAAACCAACCACTTCTTTATTTTCATTTTCTGCTGAAAACGGCGCGTAAGCAGATTCCACACCGACCAGATAAGCCGCATGTTTCTCTGCGGTTGCGCTAGCATCAGCTGCTGGTTTCGCATCTTGTTTATTACAAGCGGCTAACGTGATTAGTGCGAGTGCGGCGATGCAGACGGGAAGGTAACGACGGAGAATGTGCTTCATGGGTGTCCTTAAAAAACGCTTGTTTATTTCCTCGCCCGAAAAACGGGGAGGGAATAACTTATCCTACTTATTCGATCTTACTTGTTCGATACATCTGAAAAATATTTCGCATAAATTTTATCAGCCGTACCATCAGCTTTGATATCAGCTAAACCCTTGTTGAGCTTCGCCAGTAATTCAGTATTTCCTTTTTTGACCGCGATACCGTAATACTCTTTTGGGAACGACGGATCGCTGATGATTTTAAAATTTTTGTTACCGTTATTCCTGGTGTAGTTCACTACTACGCCATTGTCACCGACCACCGCATCAACACCGCCACCATCGAGTTCTTGAAATGCCAATGGCATGGATTCGAAGCGCTTGACGTTAGGGCTGTTTTTGCCTACCAATTTTTGTGATAACTCATCGCCGGTGGTGGCACTTTGTACGCCGATTTTCAAGTTTTTCAGATCGGCAAAACTTTCGACTTTGGAATCGTTCGGTACTGCAATCAGCTGGTTGGCTTCGAAATAAGGCTCGGTAAAATCAACGGTTTGTTTCCGCAGGTCGGTGATGGTGATACTGGAGATAAGAATGTCGCGATCACCTTGATTGAGCGCATTAAAGATGCCATCAAATGGTGTATTCACAATTTTGACTTTGATGCCAGCATGATCGGCAACGGCATTGATTATGTCGATTTCATAGCCAACGGCTTCTTTCTGTTCATTCATCGACGAAAATGGCGCATAAGCCGCATCGGTACCGACCACATATTCTGTTTGTGCGCTGTTGGCGCTAGGTGCCGGCTTTGATCCGTTCTTGCCGCATGCAGCCAAGGCTACACAGACCAAGGCCATAATCGCTAAGTTATTAATTTTCACGAGGAGCTTTCAGCTTAAAAATTTTATAAAGAATTACTTCGTAGCATTGCCAAAATACTTTTGGTAAATGGTCTGATAAGTTCCATCTGCTTTGATGGCAGCCAAACCTTTATTCACTTTTTCCAGCAACGCAGTATTTCCTTTTTTGACGGCGATACCGTAATACTCTTTCGGAAAATCAGGATCTGTAATCGCACGGAATCCCTCTGCGGAATTATTCTTGATGTAGTTGTTGACCAAGCCGGTATCCAGTACTACTGCATCAACGCCGCCTCCTTCGAGTTCTTTCAAGGTCATCATTGCAGAATCCATGCGTTTGATTTTTGGATTGCTTTTGCCCAGTAATTTTTGCACAGCTTCATCACCGGTAGTGGCGCTTTGCACGCCGACAGTGAGCGTTTTCAAGTCCGTAAATTTGGTAACTTTAGAATCTTTTGGTACCACGATGTATTGTGTGGATTCAAAATAAGGATCGGAAAAATCAACGGTTTGTTTACGTTCGTCGGTGATGGTGACGGCTGAGGCAACCAGGTCGCGGTCGCCTTGTGCCAGGAAGTTGAAAATTCC
The DNA here is from genome assembly GCF_009497155.1 of Glaciimonas soli. GTDB lineage: Bacteria > Pseudomonadota > Gammaproteobacteria > Burkholderiales > Burkholderiaceae_D > Glaciimonas > Glaciimonas soli. The sequence goes on along the minus strand of NZ_WINI01000007.1, from coordinate 453,175 downwards.
TTCGAACGGGGTATTGACGAATTTGACCTTGAAACCACCTTTGTCTGCGATGGCATGCATGATGTCGACGTCAAAACCTTCTATCTCTTTTTGCTCGTTCTGAAATTCAAACGGCGCGAAGGTTGCTTCTGCGCCGACCAGATATTCGGTTTGGCTTGGCGCGGTGGCAGTTTTCGGCTCTTGTTTGCCGCACGCGGTTAATAAACATACCGCAGCAAAAACCGTAGAGGCTATGCATAGCTGCATTTTTGACACATTTTTCATCGACATTCCTTTTGAAACCGCTGCGCGCGGATAACCCATTATTTTAATGGGGCTTTTCATCAAGATAGGAGCTAATTATCGAAAACATCATATGTTTATATCAAAACCGTTTCCTGGAATCATCTATCGGTCGGATGACATATTTTTTTGATAAATATAATTTCCCGAGGGAATTTTATTTGTTTGAAATAATCGGCGACATACCGTTTGCAGGCATAAAAAAACAGCACACATTCAAGTTGAATGTGTGCCGTTTTTTACCGATGGCAATTAGTTTTATAAATAACTATATGAGAAACAAGTTTCCCCGCCTGCATTCTTACTCATGTTTCTTATCATCTCGCTTATCGGGATGATTTTGTTGTGGCGCAGGATGCGGTGCCGGTGCCGGTGCTGGACGTGGAGCCTGCATCATCGGAGCCGGGGCAGGGCGCGGAGCTTGCATTACTGGAGCCGGTGCCGGGTGCGGCGCTTGTATTTCAGGAGCCGGTGGGCGCGGCTCGGGCCGACTGATATTCATCGGTGCTGGTGACGGTCTTGCCGCTTCTGGAGGTTGTTGACGCGTGTACTGATTCTGATTTTGGCGAACATAGTCAGGCGCTTGTGATCCTTCATTGGCGCGATGAGGTGCAAAGCTCTCAGGCTGTTGAGCAGGGTTTGGTCGCATTGGTGCGGGTGGCAACACTTGCGCTGCTGGCGCATGAGGGCGGAACGCATTTTCTTGCGGTTGGTTAGGACGTGAGAAATTTGGCGCTACTTGCCCAGGTTGTTGGCCATTTTGTTGTCCGCCAAATGGTCTGTTTTGGGTTTGAGCCTGATGGGGCACGCCGAAACCAGGCGTTGCTGTTTGGTTTGGGCGTGTTTGATTGTTGTTGACCGGATTATTTCCCAGCGCCGGATTATTTGGTGCAATATGCGCAAAATTGGGTTTGCTCATTGTGTTGAAATTGGGCTGCGTGTTGGACTGCATATGCGGCGCAGCAGGTGCATTGTTAGTGATACCAGACGTAGCAGGGCCGGCTCCGTTTGCATTAAAGTGCGGCCGATTCATATTGTTGAAATCAGGTTGATTACCATTGGATGATGGCGGCCGCATGCCGGGTGCAATATTGCCAGCGGAAGCCGGAGCACCATTTTGCTGCATGCCGTTTGGTCGCCCATTATTCATTCTGTTGGCGATACCAACTGCCGCGCCAGCACCGACGACGCCTGCTGCGATGCCAGCAGCAGCTAAACCATGATTGCCACCGTTGTTATTTTCGTTTGGCGCAAAGCGTTGGTTCGTTGTGTTGTTTTGAATGTTGACGTTGTTATTGGTGTAGTTGTTATTGTTGTAGTTGTTATTTACGTTGTTTGTATAGCGGTTAACAATCGTAGTTGAGTTCGACACATAAGTATTGTTGTTGTGAACCACCGCAGGACGATACCAACCGCCGCCGTTGCCATCAGGACGATCCCGGCCACGGTCGCCATCATGCCAATCTCCACGTCCTCCCCAGCGTACACCCCATGAATTCCAGCCCCAATTATGGTCGCTGATGACTGCGCCAACCAAAACGCCGGTACCAAATGCAATCGCACCGGCAGTGACAATTTCCCCGGTACTGTAAGCCGGAGCATATTCATAACCGGGATATACCGGTAACGGTTCACCATATACGACCTCTGGATTGTAGACGGGGACGTAGACGACATCCGGTTCGCTAGGCTCAATCGTAATCAAGTCTGGCGGAGGAGGAACGACTTCAGGGCCATCATAAACGGGAGGTTCGCCTGGCAATTGCACATAGCTGGACGGTGGAGGTGCGCCAGCATCCCCCCCATTAATGGTATAGCTCTGCCCGTTGGAAGCAATTGTCGGAGATGATTGCGGTTTGATGATGATTTTTTGATGTTTGGAATTTTTCAGATTGCCGCTTTTGGCCGCGCGTTGTCGCATCACCTGAATTGCGTTCATAACGTCGGTCGGGTCGTTCACATAAGCGTCACCTAATGCCGATGTCCAGGCAATGTTCTTGGCCATCTGATCCAACACATCAGGAAATTGTGTCAATCCTTTTACGCTGGCGTCCCACGGTTGCTGATTTACAGCATCTTGTAACGCTGCGCCTGTGAGATTCTTGTTTTGTGCTAACCAATTATCCGCCGCTGTAATTTGATCGGGATAAGTTGCACCCGCCAAGACTTGTGCGATCAACTTATCCGGGAACAATGCGATAGGGCCAACCATTTGGTATAACTGATCGGCAGTCGGCGGCGTGTAAGCGACGGCACCAGGAGCTGCAGAATTAGCAGATGCGTCTGGCGACGATGCGGTCGACGGTTCGGGTGTTTTTGTTTTATCGCAGCCAGCTAATGGCAGCATCGCTACGCCCAACAGAACACTCAATAAAAGTGGCAGGTTTTTTTTATTCTTAATCATTTTTGGCTCCCAGGTGGTCGTATTTAATCGCGTAAATACATTCTTGACGGTAACAAGTTAGCATGTACTACGGCAATCGAAACAGTGCGTTACAAACATTTGCACATCTCACAGATTATGCGCGTATGTGTTGTAACGTTTCTAAATGGGGATAGGAGGACAGCGTTGTGAACAATCTGCGTAGTTATTGCGTGCTTGTTAAGTACTGTAGTCGGGCAGTGTAGGATTATCGCGTATCTATGCCGATGATCAGCGTAATTCGGTGCTATTTCGGGGAGCGCTATTTCGATGTTAATTTATTAAAAAACACAGCGACCAGATTGCTTGGTCGCTGTGTTTTTATTGGCGCTTGTCAGTTGTATTTGGCGCAATTCACTAAGCAATACGATTTTTCGATAATGGCGGATTATGTGAAAAATATTTTTTGATGCCGGTCAAAATAGCATCGGCCATTTTGTCTTGATAGGCGTTATCGGTAAGACGCGCTTCTTCCTCTGGGTTAGAAATGAAAGCGGTTTCAATCAAAATGCTGGGGATATCCGGTGCTTTTAATACCGCAAATCCAGCTTGTTCGACAGCGCCTTTATGTAACTTATTAATCCCGCCAATTTCACCCAGAACCGCGTTGGCCAGTTTAATACTGTCACTAATTTGTGCCGTGGTCGACAGATCCATCAAGACACTGGCGAGTTGTTTGTCGTGACTTTTGATATTGACGCCACCGATTAAGTCGGCATCGTTTTCATTCTTCGCCAACCAACGCGCGGCTGTAGAGCTAGCACCTTTTTCAGAAAGCGCGAATACTGACGAACCACGTGCGGTGGGTGTGACAAAAGCATCAGCATGGATCGATACAAACAAATCTGCTTGCACAGCCCGTGCCTTTTGCACACGCATGCCGAGAGGAACGAAGAAATCCGCATCGCGCGTCATCATCACGCGCATATTTGGCTGCTTTTCCATTTTGGCTTTGAGGCGCTTGGCGATCGATAGCACGACGTCTTTTTCGCGATTACCCGCGCTTCCGGTCGCACCAGGATCTTCGCCGCCATGACCGGGATCAAGAGCGATTGTGATCATGCGATTCATTGCCGGTTGTGCAGGCTGTCGTCCAGATTTGCTATCTGGCTTTTGTTCTAGCTGAGCAAGCGGTGGTTCTTGCCTGGTCTCCGCAGTTGCCATGGGGGGTGTTGATGGCGGAGAAATGATGCCACCATCTTCTGGCAAACTCTTGCTCCAATTCCCATCTTGTATCATCGCCGCAATCGGGTCTGGCGGATTCAATGGATACAGATCGAACACCAGGCGGTATTTGTAATTTCCTACCGGTTCCAATGTAAATACTTGCGGTTTAACCTCTTCTTTCAGATCAAATACCAGGCGCACCACATTGGGTAAATTTTGGCCGACCCGTACTTGTTTGATGTAAGGATCATTGGACTGAATTTTGGCGACTAATTCTTTCAGCGCCGGATTTAGCTCAATACCTTCAATATCAACGACCATTCGGTCAGGGTTTTTGACCAAAAAATGCGAGACCTTAAGGTCAGAATCATTTTCTAGTGTGACGCGTGTATAGTCTGCTGCTGGCCATACGCGCACTGCGAGAATTTGTGCTGCTCTGGCGAATGTCGGCAGAGTTGCAGCCATGACGGAGATGATAAGCGTACCGCCAGCCTTCAATACAGTGCGGCGGGATTTTGATTTTACAGGTTTGGTACAAATTTCAGTCGGTCCAGACATTGATTGCCCTTGTCAGATGTTGCTTGTAATTTTACATCACGGCCATTGCCGGAAACACTCAAAAACACATTAATATCGGCTTTTGGTAAGACATCTGTTGCTTTTTCTGGCCATTCAACGATGCAAATAGCGTTTTCATTGAAATATTCGCGGAAGCCCGCCTCCAAAAATTCGTCCGGACTCACCATGCGATACAAGTCGAAGTGAATCACTTCGACTGTCTGTTGATGTAGTTTGATGGCATAAGGTTCCGCTAATGTATAAGTAGGGCTTTTCACGTGACCGTTATGCCCGGCTGCGTGCAATAAAGCACGGGTGAGCGCAGTTTTTCCGGCACCAAGGTCGCCATGCAAATAAATCGCCAGGCCAGGTAGCAAGGCGCGCGCCAATGCAGCACCCAATGCTGCTGTGCCTGCTTCGTCATGTAAATGAAATGTATGGTCCTGCATAAAGTAAAATAATCCTCTGAAGTTTTAGGACTTACGCAAAATTGCATCGAGTTTACTAGGACTTACGTAAAACAGGGCAAGGTATTACATTTTTCGCTCACGATCTCGTGGCGTCGGTATTGACGACAAAGTTCGGTCGATTTTCACCAATGCGCTTAATTATTTTCGTTTCGGCACTCATCTTTTTTGCGTAAGAAATGCAATACCGAGCTCTGTTTTGCGTCAGCCCCATCTATTCTCTTATTACACTATTTTCATGCTGTCACCATACACCCCCGATAATCTCGCCGAACTAGCAACCACCATCAAGGCGTGGGGGCGGGAGCTTGGCTTTGCCGATGTGGGCATAACAGATGTTGATCTGTCAGAACAGGAAGCCGATTTTGAAGATTGGTTAGCGCATGGTTATCACGGTGAGATGGATTATATGGCAGCGCACGGCAAGAAGCGCATGCGACCTGCCGAATTAGTACCCGGAACGATACGCGTGATCAGTGTACGCATGAATTATTTGCCCCGCAGCTGCAACGACAGTGACAGCAACCAGGATCATGGCGGCGACTGGAAGCAAAGAGAGTTATCACGTTTGAGCCCCAACGCCGCTGGCACCGCTACGATTTCAATTTATGCGCGCGGCCGTGATTATCATAAGGTGCTGCGTGCACGACTGCAGCAATTGGCTGATCGTATTACGGCAGAAATTGGGGAGTTTGGTTATCGTGTTTTTACTGATTCTGCTCCAGTGAAAGAAGTCGCGTTAGCGCAAAAAGCAGGTTTGGGTTGGCGTGGCAAGCACACTTTGCTTCTTAGCCGCGAGGCAGGCTCGCTATTTTTTCTTGGTGAAATTCTGGTTGATATTCCGTTGCCCGTCGATGCTGCGACCAGTTCCCATTGCGGACAGTGCCACGCATGCATCACCGTTTGCCCGACACAGGCCATCATCGCTCCTTACACTTTGGATGCACGGCGTTGTATTTCTTATTTGACAATAGAGCTCAAGGGGAGTATTCCCTTGGAATTACGACCATTAATCGGTAATCGTGTTTATGGTTGTGATGATTGTCAGTTGTTTTGCCCGTGGAACAAATTCGCGCAATCCTCCACGATTGATGACTTTGATGTGCGTAACGGTTTAGATAGTGCCACCTTGGTTGAATTGTTTAGTTGGAGCGAAGCGCAATTTAACCTGCGTCTGCAAGGCAGTCCTATTCGCCGTATCGGCCATCAGCGATGGTTGCGTAATATTGCAGTGGGTTTAGGGAATGCGGCAGGCAAGTACGGTTCGACGCAGGCCGAGATTATTTCAGCGCTGCAGGCACGTGCAGATGATCCTTCAGAATTAGTGCGAGAGCATGTGGATTGGGCGCTACGCCAGCACAAAGTTAAGCATGGCATTTAAGTATTTGTTATCTTCTGAAAAAATATTGCATTGTTATCACTTTCCTAGTGAGGCAAGATTAGGCGGATATTTGACTCATGGGTAACAATTACTTATCAGATTGAGCAGAAATTGCCAAATAAAAATGAGCCCATATCAATAGTGTGGTTTTAGATGAAAACTATGCAAAATTACGTAATTGATTCATTAAAATGATTTGTTAATTTTGCTTAACACCTGTTAAAGTTCCACTCCAGCAAAGAATGTTATTTGCTTATGAGTGAATTAACTATAACTTTGTTACAGATTTTATTTCTCAGTATGCTGGTGGAAGGATCGCCAAAAGCGCTGAATCAGGTTTAAAGGTGGTGGTGCATAATAACGGTATTGATACCGGGGATACTGAGGAGACTTGTGTTTCACATGAGCTGTTTAAACAGCCGGGAACACATTAGAGAAGCATTTTAAGGCGCGTCTAAAAATTTAGACGCGCCTTTTTTATTTCTGATGGCCAGTTTGCCTAGGCGTCGTAAAAGGAATTGATCGCATGGAAAAAAACATGAAACCTCAGCTCAATGATATTTTTTCGGCCGTTGTAGCCGTGCCGTTCGGGGCGATGGGAATTCGTACGGATGGGCAGGTAATTCGAGAGCTGGTTTATTTGCCTAAATCGTTTGCTGAAAAAGATCCCGCAGATGCGATTGCAGAACGCGCTATGCTGCAGATTACGCAGTATTTTCAGCAAGAGGATTTTCAATTTGACTTGCCGTTGGCCGATATAGGAACGCCGTTTCAGCGCAAAGTGTGGGCGCAGATTGCGGCGATTCCACGGGGTGATGTATTGACGTATGGTGAGGTTGCGCGGCTGGTGCAATCAGCGCCGCGCGCGGTGGGGCAAGCTTGTGGGGCGAACTGGTTTCCTTTGGTGATTCCTTGTCACCGGGTTACGGCCGCTGGCGGGTTAGGCGGATTTTCTCATCATGATGAAGTTGACGGTTTTCATTTGGGCGTCAAACGTTGGTTATTGGCGCGAGAGGGTGTGACGGATCTGTGATTAAGCAAAGTCTACAAAAAACATCTGAAGCGATAGCGGCCGGTGACGGCAATAATGGTCCGGAGGAGGAGCAGGCCAGACTGTCTTTAACTCCAGCCAACCAGAGCGCTATTGATGAATTTTGCGATACCTTATGGCTGGAAGACGGCTTGGCTAAAAATTCGCTGGAAGCCTATCGCAGCGATTTGACGCTGTTTGCCTTGTGGTTGCAAGCGCAGCCTGCTGATGCAGCGCAATCATTGTACGCGGTTGTAGCAAACGATCTGACTGCTTATATCGCGGCAAAACACGAAGAGAGCAAAGCAACCTCTGCCAATCGTCGTCTGGCAGCATTCAAACGTTTTTATTTTCTAGCGCTGCGCCAAAACCGTATCAGCGCGGATCCTTGCTTGCGTATCGCCTCTGCGAAGCAAGCACCCCGCATGCTCGATACTTTATCCGAAGGACAGGTAGAGGCATTGTTGGCGGCGCCTGATATACATACGCCATTGGGTTTGCGTGACCGGACGATGTTGGAATTGATCTATGCCAGCGGCTTGCGCGTATCCGAATTAGTCCTCATCAAGACGGTGGAAGTGGGTATGGGTGAGGGCGTATTACGGATTACCGGTAAAGGTAATAAAACACGCTTGATACCGTTCGGTGAAGAAGCGCGTAGCTGGATCGTTCGTTATATGGCTGAGGCGCGACCACTCATCTTATCTGGCAAGATCGCAGATGCCTTGTTCGTGACGGCGCGCGGTGGTCCGATGACGCGTCAGATGTTTTGGGTGTTGATTAAAAAATATGCAGCACAGGCGCAGATTAATGGTGCCGCCGCGCTGTCACCGCATAAATTGCGCCATGCCTTTGCCACGCATCTGCTCAATCACGGTGCCGATTTGCGCGTAGTGCAGCTGTTGTTGGGACATGCTGACATTTCGACCACACAAATTTATACGCACGTTGCGCGTGAACGCCTGAAAGCGTTGCATGCGGAGCATCATCCCAGGGGGAAAGCTTAATTGCTGATGCTGTGTTTCTTCATCTCACCGACAAGCGGAGCGGAAGGGGATCGGTAAGTGATGGCAGAGGCGGCTTTCTGCTGTATCCTGTGACCATTATTTATAGGGGATTTAACGTGGCAAAACCGAATTTTCAGTACGAGAAGCGTCAAAAAGAATTAGAAAAGAAACGAAAAAAAGAAGAAAAGCTAAAACGTAAAGCAGAAAAAGGAAACGATGCTGCGGACGACGCAGCGGATGGGACCGACCAGGATGCCGATCAGGATAGTGACGCAGAGACTCCGCCATCGGAAGCACCGCCACCACTTTAAGCGTGGCTATGGACCGCAGCATGGCTAAAAAAGAACATATTTCGGTTACTCCTGCGACACAGTTTTTGCGTCAGCACGGCGTAGTTTTCTCCGAACATCCCTATCCCTACGAAGAGCACGGCGGAACTGCGGTTTCAAGCCGTGCTTTGGGAGTGGAAGAACATCACGTAGTGAAAACCTTGATCATGCAAGACGAAATGGCTAGCCCATGCATCGTCTTAATGCATGGTGATCGCAAAGTGTCGACCAAAAATTTAGCGCGACAAATCGGCTGCAAGTCGATTTCGCCATGCAAACCAGAAGTTGCGCAACGTCATTCCGGCTATCTGATTGGCGGGACTTCACCGTTTGGGACGCGCAAGGCCATGCCTGTATATATAGAGCAGAGCATTTTGCAGTTGCCGCAGATTTACATCAATGGCGGCCGACGCGGTTATCTGATTGGCGTTGCACCACAGGTGATTGTCGATGTGTTGCAGGCAAAGGAAGTGCAGTGTGCGATAGACGAAGGTAACTCAATACACGTCTAAACAGACCTATCTATATATAGATAGGTCTTGCGTCGTCCCGCTTTCGTGGGAATGACGGTAATTTTGAAATTGTTTATGCGGCTTTGCTTAGATTGAATCCACAGAAAATCTCAACTAACTAAAAACTAAATACAGGATTAGATTAATGAACACACTTTTATTTACTGTTGCTGCGTATTTGATTGGTTCAATGTCGTTTGCGGTTGTCGTCAGCAAATTATTCGGTCTGGGTGATCCACGTACCTATGGATCGAAAAATCCCGGCGCAACCAATGTCCTGCGTAGCGGTAATAAAGCAGCGGCGGCGGTGACGTTGTTAGGTGATGGTTTTAAAGGATGGCTGGCGGTGTGGCTGGCACAAAAATATGGTGCGCAATACGGGATAGATGACACTGGCATTGCCTTGGTTTGCCTCGCCGTTTTTCTTGGGCATTTGTGGCCAGTATTTTTCCGTTTTGTTGGTGGTAAAGGGGTGGCGACGATGTTTGGTGTATTGCTCGGCATTAATCCCTGGTTAGGTCTGGCAACCTTGGTAACTTGGGCAGTGATTGCTTATGCGTTTCGTTACTCATCATTGGCCGCGCTCATTGCGAGTATATTTGCGCCATTTTTTTATGCTTTGATGGAAGGCGCTGATGTGATTTTATTGGCGATTGTGATCATGAGCGCTTTACTGATTTATCGGCATGCCAAAAACATCGGTAATTTGTTGGCGGGCAAAGAAAGTCGCATTGGAAGCAAAAAGAATGATCATAAAACCAAAGCAGGATAATTTTTACTGTATTTGATTAATCTGCTTGAGCAAGGTTTTTTCATTTTTCGTAATTAAATTAGCAACATCTACAATATTTCCACATTTTATTTGCTACTCATTCGGCACATTTTTCTCTAAATGGTGTCATTTCTGTGATGCATTGTTGCGGTGCATCATAGATTGCTTCCCGCACCTTACTCTCATTTACCCCTAAGTAATTTTTAAATAATTAAGAAAATGCAAATTTTCAAGAAGCTAATGCTGCTCTGCCGCACGCAATTTCATAATATGAAATTACATATCGCTATTTGAAAGTCTAAAACTCTCTGCTAAAATTTGCCACCTCACCAGATGAGTCTGTTTTTACACGCACAAATGAATATTATTTTTGCAATGTTAGGCGAATCGCCTTGCATCAGATGTTTTTGCTGATCGGTGTAAAGTGCGTAATAAAAAGTGAATTAGCAGGTCAATATCAGTAAGTCGGTAAGTAAGCGAATAAGTAAGCTAGTAAAGCAAACAACTTAAGTACTCAGGAGATTTTCTATGTCAGCCCAACTCGACCAGATTATGGCGCAAGCCGCTAACGATCCCGATGTGATTGAAACGAAAGAATGGCTAGATGCGCTCGAAGCCGTGATTGAAACGGAAGGCCCCGATCGCGCACATTATTTGATGGAACGCATGATGGATCTGGCGCGTCGTCGTGGCGCGAAAATCCCTTTTTCCAGTAATACCGCTTACGTTAATACGATCCCTGCAGAAGAGGATGTCCAGTTTCCTGGCAACATAGAGCACGAAGAGCGCTTGCGTTCATGGATGCGCTGGAATGCGATGGCAATGGTGGTTAAAGCCAATCGGGTTGATGGCGATCTGGGCGGTCACTTGTCGAGTTTTGCTTCGCTGGCCAATATGCTGGGTATCGGCTTTAACCATTTCTGGCACGCACCGACTGAAGAACATGGTGGCGATTTACTGTATATCCAAGGTCACTCATCACCAGGTGTTTATGCTCGCGCCTTCCTGGAAGGTCGCTTGAGCGAAGACCAATTGCTGCATTTCCGTCGTGAAGTCGATGGTGGCGGTTTATCGTCATACCCGCATCCAAAATTGATGCCGGAATTTTGGCAGTTCCCGACGGTTTCCATGGGTTTGGGCCCATTAATGGCTATTTATCAGGCGCGTTTCCTGAAATATCTGCATGCTCGCGGTATCGCTGATACAGAAAAGCGCAAAGTCTGGGCGTTCTGCGGTGACGGCGAAATGGACGAGCCAGAATCAATGGGTGCGATCGGCATGGCTGGCCGTGAAAAGTTGGACAATCTGGTGATCGTCGTCAACTGTAACTTGCAACGTCTGGATGGCCCAGTGCGCGGCAACGGCAAGATCATTCAAGAGCTGGAATCGGACTTCCGCGGCGCTGGCTGGAATGTCGTCAAAGTGATTTGGGGCAGTGGTTGGGATGCATTGTTGGAACGTGACAAAGATGGCATTTTGCAGAGCGTAATGATGTCTACCGTTGACGGTGAATATCAAAATTACAAAGCCAAAGATGGCGCTTATGTGCGTGAACATTTCTTCGGTAAACATCCTAAATTGCTGGAATTGGTTAGCAAGATGTCCGACGAAGAAATCTGGGCATTGACGCGTGGTGGCCATGATCCACACAAAATTTACACCGCATTTAAAGCTGCACAAGACAACAAAGGTCAACCGACCGTCATTTTGGCGAAGAGTATCAAAGGTTACGGTTACGGTAAATCTGGTGAAGCGCGCAATACTGCGCACAACACCAAAAAATTGGATGATGAAGCGATCAAGGCGATGCGCGATCGTTTTCAATTGCCGATTTCTGATGAGCAATTGCCATCGATCCCATTCTTCAAGCCATCTGACGACACGCCAGAAATGAAGTACTTGCACGAGCGTCGTGCGGCTTTGGGCGGCTATCTGCCACAACGTCGCGTGAAGGCTGATGAAGTATTGGTTGTGCCGCCATTGGATACTTTCAAGGCAGTACTGGAACCAACTGCTGAAGGCCGTGAAATCTCCACCACGCAAGCTTATGTCCGTATTTTGACGACACTGTTGCGCGATCCTAGTTTGGGTCAGCGCGTGGTACCTATCATGGTCGATGAATCACGTACGTTCGGTATGGAAGGCTTGTTCCGCCAAATCGGTATTTTCAGTCAGGTCGGTCAGTTATACGAACCAGTCGATAAAGACCAGGTGATGTACTACCGTGAAGACAAAGCGGGTCAGATTCTGCAAGAAGGTATTAACGAAGCGGGCGGGATGAGTTCATGGATTGCTGCGGCGACTTCGTACTCCACCAACAATCGTGTGATGATTCCGTTCTATACCTATTACTCGATGTTCGGTTTCCAACGTATCGGTGATCTGGCATGGGCCGCGGGCGACATGCGTGCACGTGGTTTCCTGATCGGCGGTACTGCGGGCCGTACTACTTTGAACGGTGAAGGTTTGCAACATGAAGACGGTCACAGTCATTTGATCGCTTCGACGATACCAAACTGTGTTCCTTACGATCCAACCTTCTCACACGAAGTTGCGGTCATCATGCACGATGGTTTACGTCGCATGATCACGAATCAGGAAGACGTGTTCTATTACCTGACATTGATGAACGAAAACTACAGCCATCCAGGTTTGAAGCCAGGCACTGAAGAGAACATCATTAAAGGTCTGTATTTGCTGCAAGAAGGTGGCAAGAAAAATACAAACAAAGTGCAGTTGATGGGTTCTGGCACAATCTTGCGTGAAGTGATCGAAGGTGCTGCGTTGCTGGAAAAAGATTGGGGCGTTGATGCCGATATCTGGTCAGCACCGTCGTTCACGTTACTGGCGCGCGATGGTCAGGATGTCGAACGCTGGAACATGTTGCACCCAACTGACACACCACGTCTGGCGCATATCACGGCTTGTTTGAAAGACACTACCGGCCCGATCATCGTATCGACCGATTACATGCGTACTTACGCTGAACAAGTTCGTGCTTTCGTGCCAAATGGCCGCACTTATAAAGTCTTGGGTACAGATGGTTTCGGCCGTTCCGATACTCGTGCTAAATTACGTGAGTTCTTTGAAGTTGATCGTTACTTTGTCACCGTTGCAGCGCTGAAGGCATTGGCTGATGAAGGCAAGATCAAGACTTCTGTTGTTGCAGAGGCAATTGCTAAGTACGGTATCAATCCTGAAAAATTGAATCCGGTAACACAATAATTAAGTAATAACTAAGCAATAATTTCTCAGCAATTGGAAAGTTTCATAGGGATGCGCTTGGCGTATCTCTATGCGACAGCCAAAGATCAAAAATGACGTTGCGTTCGATTATGTGCCTGCTGCATAAAGCATGCGATTTGATCATGATTGAACAACGCGTAAAAGAATGGAGCTAGCATGAAAATGGAGCTAAGCATGAACATAGTGGAAGTGAAAGTCCCTGATATTGGCGACGTTAAAGACGTTGAAGTGATCGAGGTTTTGGTCAAGGTCGGCGAGGCTATCAAAGTCGACCAATCACTGGCAACGTTGGAAACCGACAAAGCCAGTATGGAAATTCCATCGACGCAAGCGGGCGTCATCAAAGAATTAAAAATTAAAGTCGGTGACAAAGTTAGCGAAGGTACGTTGATTTTGATACTGGAAGCCGAAGGCGCAGGCAGCTCTGCCGCCCCAACTACACCGACAGCAACGGCTGCACCAGCACCTGCTGTTGTAGCTCCAGCCGCGCCGGTAGCGGCTGCCGCATCTGCGCCAGCAGGCTTGGTCGATATTAAAGTCCCTGATATCGGTGACGTCAAAGATGTCGAAGTGATCGAGGTCATGGTTAAGGTCGGCGATACGATCAAGGTTGACCAATCACTGGCAACTTTGGAAACCGACAAAGCCAGCATGGAAATTCCATCGACGCAGGCCGGTGTCGTGAAAGAAGTAAAAATCAAAGTTGGCGACAAGGTCAGCGAAGGCACATTGATACTGGTAGTCGAAGCCGTTGGTGCTGCGGCGCCGGTGGCAACAGCCGCCGCAGCTGCGCCAGCTCCTGCAGCGGTATCGGCAGCGCCTGTAGCAGCCCCCGTTGCCGTTGCGGCAGCACCAGTCGCTGCGCCTGCAAACGCAGCTGGGACGCTGTCTCACGCATCACCATCAGTACGCAAATTCGCACGTGAATTAGGCGTCGATTTAAGTCGTGTCGTCGGTACCGGACCTAAAGCACGGATTCTGCAAGAAGATATTCAGAATTACGTCAAAGGTGTGGTGGCCGGTACGATTGCTAGCCCTGGCGCAGCAAGCGCACCAGCCAAAAATGGTAGCGGCGTCGGCTTGGATTTATTGCCATGGCCATCGCTTGATTTCAGCAAATTCGGCACGACTGAACTGCAACCACTATCCCGTATCAAGAAACTCAGCGGCCCGAATCTGCATCGCAACTGGGTCATGATTCCACATGTGACGCAATTCGATGAAGCCGATGTCACTGATCTGGAAGAGTTCCGCAAAGAAGCTAACGCCGCATTTGCCAAATCCAAATCGACAGTCAAACTGACGATGCTGGCATTTGTCATCAAGGCTAGCGTTGCGGCATTGAAGAAATTCCCTGCGTTTAATGCATCGCTCGATGCTAACGGCGAAAACCTGATCTTGAAGCAGTATTACAACATTGGCTTTGCTGCCGATACGCCAAATGGCTTGGTCGTACCGGTCATTAAAAATGCGGATCAAAAAGGTATCGCACAGATCGCCGAAGAAATGGGCACGTTGTCTGCTCTGGCACGTGATGGCAAATTAAAAGGTCCTGATATGCAAGGCGCCAGCTTCACTATTTCTTCATTGGGTGGCATCGGCGGTACGGCATTTACACCGATTATCAATGCACCGGAAGTAGCGATTCTTGGCCTGTCCAAAGCATCGATCAAGCCAGTGTGGGATGGCAAGCAATTCGTGCCACGTTTGATGATGGGCACGTCATTGTCTTACGATCATCGCGTGGTCGATGGGGCAATGGGCGCACGTTTCAGTGTGTATCTGGCTGAAGTATTGGCCGATATGCGCAAAACATTGCTATAAGCTGCGCTGTAATTGTAATTCGGCGTATTCCCTGTCTCTTAAATCAAGCGGGACAGGGAATATAAGTTGCATACCGTGTGACTTAATGATGGAGAACAGTTATGACTACCTGCGTCGTCGTCAAAAAAGGCAATCAAATCGCTATTGCTTCAGATTCGCTGGTCACCTTCGGCGATACGCGCTTATCGCATGCTTATGAAGTGAATGACAAAATCGTTCAAATCGGCGATTCGTTCGTGACGTTGGCGGGAACTGCGGCACATTTTCCGGTGATGCGTAAGTTGTTGTTGGGAATGGGGGATGAGTGCAAATTAAAGAACAAAGACGAGGTGTTTGAAACCTTTTCTCGCGTTCACACCATTCTTAAAGAACAGTATTTTCTCAATACCAAAGAAGATGAGGATGATCCTTACGAGTCATCGCAAATTACTGCTTTGATCGCTAATCCTCATGGCATTTTCGGTGTTTATTCTTACCGGGAAGTGTTTAGTTTTGACCGTTTTTGGGGATTGGGTAGTGGCCGCAGTTTTGCCTTAGGTGCGATGTACGCAGTATACGAACAGTCACTTTCAGCGCATCAGATTGCAGAGATCGGGATTAAGGCTGGCGTGGAATTTGATAAAAGCTCGGATATGCCGATGCGGGTTCATAGTTTTGCGATGGCATAGGCCCTGAGCCGCACAAAGACAACAGACGTCTAACGGAAGCAACGTAATTTTCATCCGCGCAGCGGAAATAAAATGGAGTAACCCTATGAGTATGGTCGACGTAAAAGTACCTGATATCGGTGATGTCAAAGAAGTAGAAGTGATCGAGTTGCTGGTCAAAGTAGGTGACACCGTCAAAGTGGATCAATCGTTGATCACGGTCGAATCCGACAAAGCCAGTATGGAAATTCCTTCTAGCAGCGCTGGTGTCATCAAAGAAATCAAAATCAAAGTAGGCGATAAAGTCTCGGAAGGCTCCGTCATTCTGGCATTGGAAGCAACAGCTGGCGCTAGCGCCGCAGCTGCACCGGTGGCGGCTGCACCTGCACCATCAGCGGCCCCGACCGTTGCGCCAACTGCCGCCAGCTTTTCTGGCGATGTCGATTTTGAATGCGACACCATGGTTCTCGGCTCTGGCCCCGGTGGCTATACCGCCGCTTTTCGCGCAGCCGATCTGGGACAAAAAGTCATTATGGTCGAGCGTTTCCCGAACCTTGGTGGGGTTTGCCTGAACGTTGGCTGTATTCCGTCAAAAGCTTTGTTACACGCGGCTAAAGTGATTACCGAAGCGGAAGAGATGGAGCATTTCGGTGTCAAGATGTCGGCACCAGAAATTGATATCGACGCACTTCGCGGTTGGAAAGATAGCGTCGTTAAAAAATTGACTGGCGGTCTGGTCGGTTTGGCTAAAGCACGTAAAGTGCAAGTGGTTACTGGTAATGGTGAATTCAGCTCTGCCAACACCATCAATGTGCAAACTGCAGACGGCGTCAAAAAAATTCATTTTAAAAATGCGATCATTGCAGCGGGTTCGTCGGTCTCGCGCATCCCTGGTTTCCCTTACGATGATCCACGAGTGATCGATTCGACTGGTGCATTGGAATTGCGCCAGATTCCCAAGAAATTACTGGTCATCGGCGGCGGCATTATTGGTTTGGAGATGGCCTGCGTTTATGATGCGCTGGGATCCAAGGTAACGGTGGTCGAATTTGCCGATGGCTTGATTCCAGCGGCTGATCGCGATATCGTCAAACCGCTGCACAAACGTATCGAAAAACGCTACGAAGCGATTTACCTCAAAACGAAAGTCACTAAACTGGAAGCATTACCAGAAGGTTTGCGTGCGACGTTTGAAGGTGTTGACGGCAGCAGCCCGGTTGAACCGCAACTGTACGATATGGTCTTGATGGCAGTTGGCCGTCGTCCTAATGGTAAAGAAATTGGCGCCGAAAAAGCCGGTGTGATCGTCAATGAACGTGGTTTCATTTCTGCTGATAAGCAGCAGCGTACCAACGTTGCCCATATTTACGCGATTGGCGACATTTGCGGCGATCCAATGCTGGCACACAAAGCGACTAACGAAGCCAAAATTGCCGCTGAAGTTATCGCCGGTCATAAAGTATTTTTCGATGCGATGACGATTCCATCGGTGGCTTACACCGATCCAGAAATCGCATGGATGGGCACTACCGAAACAGAAGCCAAAGCGAAGGGCATTCCTTTCGAAAAAGCTAGTTTCCCATGGGCGGCCAGCGGCCGGGCATTGGCAATGGGACGTGATGATGGCATCACTAAATTGCTATGGGATCCGACGACCAAACGTATCATTGGTGCCAGCATTGTTGGCGTCAATGCTGGTGAACTGTTGGCAGAAACTGTGCTGGCAATGGAAATGGGCGCTGATCTGGAAGATCTGGCATTAACGGTCCACGCTCATCCAACGTTATCGGAAACATCGATGTTTGCTGCCGAGATGGGATTGGGTAGTATTACTGACTTGTATATCCCGCAGAAAAAGAAGTAAGTTGACACTGAACGTCACTGCATAAAAAAAACCGGAGTTCGCCTCCGGTTTTTTTGTGTCTATGGCACTCTTTGTTCTCAATCAAAATACCGTCGTGCCTGTTCAAACCGCTGCGCGTAATACTTGTTATCCAGCTTATCAATCCGCACCTTGCCATTGGTTGACGGCGCATCGACAAAACGACCATCACCGATATACACGCCGACATGCGAAGCAGGGCGATGCATGGTGTTGAAAAATACCAAATCACCGGGCCGCAAATCTTTGTTCGATACTACTCTTCCTAACTTCGCCATCATCGCCGCGCTGCCAGTCAATTTGATGTCAGCTGCATGTTGATAGACATAACTGACCATGCCGCTGCAATCCAATCCCGCCTCGGGATTCTTTCCGCCGAATTTATAACTGGTGTCAATTAAACCGAGTGCGTAGATGACAATGTCATTGCCTTTGTCGCTGGGTTCACCGGTGGACTCAGACCACCAGCCTTCGCGCGATAGTGTGGTATCGCGTACCACTGGTGCGCTGCCGCAGGCCACCAAAAATAAGGTGCAGCAACAGATAGCAAACGTTTTAAACGTCATGGTACGTCCCTCAATATTGCGTTTTTGGATATGCGTGTTATTTGTTTTGTTTCTCAATGCGAGTCAACACTTCTGACAACATCGCAATCATCTGATCAATTTCCTCTATTGTCAGATTCAGCGCCGGCATAAACCGTAACAAATTAGGACGCGGTGAATTAAGCAGCAAGCCAACCGGTCCCATATCACGTGCCATATCAACGATTTGCGGGCCGATGTCTTTGCCTAATTTAAGCGCGCGTAACAAGCCCTCACCACGTTCGCCATCGAGGCCATGTTTTTCGCTCAGTTTAGTTAATGCTGCACTGAGGTAAGCACTTTTCTCTTTGATCGTATCCATAAAGCCCGGCGCGAGCAAAGTTTTCAAGACGGCAAGCCCAACCGCTGTCATCAATGGGTTGCCGGTGTAGGTGCCGCCCTGATCGCCAGCTTCAAAACAGGCGACTTCTTCACGCGCCAGCATTGCCGATAAAGGCACACCGCCACCGATACCTTTGGCTAGCGTCATGATGTCCGGTTCGATGCCGGCCAGTTGATACGCAAACAACTCACCGGTACGTCCCATGCCAGTTTGTACTTCATCGACAATTAGCAGAAGGTTGTGCTTTTTTGTGAGCGCACGTAACGCTTGCATGAATTCGCGCGTAGCGGGAACAACACCGCTTTCACCTTGCACCGGTTCCAGCATTACGGCGACGGTATGTTCGTTGATGAGACTTTCTACGCTAGCAATATCATTCAATTCAGCTTTAGGAAAGCCCGGCACCTGAGGTGCGAAAATCGTATCCCAGCCCGGTTTGCCGCTAGCCGACATGGTGGCGATAGTGCGGCCATGGAAACCATGATTGAAGGTGATGATTTCAAAACGATTTTGACCTGCTTTATTTTTGTTGAGCTTGCCCCATTTACGTGCCAGCTTGATGGCGCCTTCATTGGCTTCGGCTCCGCTACTGCCGAAAAATACACGATCGAAGCAGGAGTTGGCTGTCAATAATGCCGCCAGCTCAGCCGATGGCGCGTTGTAAAAAGCCGGTGAAGGGTTAATGATTTTTTTTGCCTGGATAGTCAAGGCATCTTGTATGCATTGCGGCGAATGTCCCAAGGAATTGACCGCCCAACCTTGCAAGTAATCCAGATAGCGCTTGCCGGTATGATCAGTCATCCACATGCCACTACCTTCGGTGAACACCAATTCAGGCCGAGGGGTTACATACATCAAATCTTGGACGGGGTATTGCTTGAATTCCTTGTGTGACATGTCTGACTCCGGTTGGGCGCGGCGGCGCAGGGTAAAAATAAGTGGAAATAGCAAAAAAAAACCACAGGCACGGGCCTGTGGCTTCTTGATCAGGAAACGCTTAAGCGCACTGAATGCCAGGCTGGCCGGATGATGGCAGCGGGATACGGCGTCGCAATTGTCTATTAATCAGTTTCATTTTGTGAATAGTAGGGCGTTTTGCGCAATGCGTCAAAAAGTTTTTTAACTGAAATAGCGTTTGCGCAACGGATTGGCCAAATAGGGTTAAGCCAAATCCGCTTCCGAGGTAAACGCATCGGCATAAAATTCTTCAGCCGGCAGTTTGCACAAGGCAATAAAGTCACGTTGCGCTGATTCCACCACTATTGGTGCACCACAGGCGTATACCTGATGATTAGACAAATCTGCAAAATCGTCGACTACCGCCTGATGGACAAAGCCAGTACGGCCAGTCCAGTGGTCGGCATCATTGGCATCTGAAATCACCGGTACATATGTAAAGTTGGGAATCGTACGCGCCCATTCTTCGCATAGCGCATGCATATACAAATCTTGCGGCCGGCGACCACCCCAGTACAGCGTCATGGCTCGTTTGGAATCGTTATGGATAACTTGTTCGACCAAGGCCTTGATAGGCGCAAAACCTGTTCCTGATGCTAGCAACACGATAGGTTTATCGGAGTCTTCTCGTAAAAAGAAAGTACCCAGCGGTCCTTCAAAGCGCAGAATATCGCGTTCTTTCAGCGTGTTAAATACCTGGTCAGTAAACAATCCGCCTGGCATATGCCGAATATGCAACGTGATGTGCTCATCCTTATGAGGGGCGTTGGCCATGCTATAACTACGGCGTTTGCCATCGCGCAGCAAGAATTCAACATATTGCCCAGCCAGATATTGAAGTCGTTCGGAAGCAGGTAATTGAAGAGAGATGACGACAACGTCATCGGCCACTTTGTCGATTTTGGCGATACGAGTAGGCATTTTTCGGATTGGAAACTCACCGACTCCAGTGACTTCGCGCGCTTCGATGGTGACATCGGAATGTGGCGTCGCGCAGCAGAACAGCGAAAATCCTAACTCCTCTTCTTTGACCGGTAAGGCCTTTTCCTGATGTGCGCCATGAGTGACCTTGCCAGAAACAAGCTTACCTTTGCAAGAACTACACGCGCCATTTTTACAGCCATAAGGCAATCCAACACCAGCGCGGATGGCAGCATTGAGGATGGTTTCACCCTCATCGCATACAAATTGTCGGCCACTCGGCTGAACTGTTACCTGGAAACTCATACAATCCTGTTTGTTAAGTTATTTATAAAATACGTCATCGACAAACTGCTATGCAAAATATAAAGAAAAAATTCCACAAACCACGCTTGTTGATACTTGGCTGCGGCGATGTCGGCATGCGTTTGTTACCGATGTTGCAACAACGTTTTCGTGTTTTCGCTGTCACCAGTCAGGCTGCACGTTGCGCTGAGTTGCGCGCAGCTGGCGCCATTCCTGTCATAGCTGATTTGGATCAGCCAGCAACGTTGGCACGTTTGGCGCAACTCGCACATATCGTTGTGCATTTGGCACCGCCACAATCGACTGGCCATCAAGACCAGCGCACACGTAATCTGGTCGCCATTTTACCCGAGGGAGCGACACTTGTTTATATCAGCACCACGGGTGTTTATGGCGATTGCGGTGGTGAGCTGGTTGATGAGACCCGGTGTGTGCATCCGCTAAATGCGCGTGCCTATCGACGTGTCGATGCAGAGCAAGTGCTGCGTGCATGGGCCAGGCGACGCGGATCTCGATTGGCGATTTTACGGGTGCCAGGTATTTACGCGGCCAACCGTTTGCCGATAGAGCGCTTGCAAAAAGGTACGCCGGCACTACGGCGAGAGGATGATGTCTACACCAACCACATTCATGCCGATGATTTGGCACGGATTATTTTCGCAGCCATCTTCAGAGCATCGCCGTTGCGGGTGTATCACGCAGTCGATGATAGTGCGTTGAAAATGGGGGACTATTTTGATGCTGTGGCAGCCGCTTTTTCTCTACCATTGCCACCGCGTTTGCCGCGCGCTGAACTAGAAAGGAATGTTTCGCCGATGTTGTTATCGTTCATGTCGGAATCCCGGCGTTTGACGAATCGACGCATCAAAACGGAATTGGGGGTAAGTTTGCGTTATGCAGATGTGCGAGTGGGACTGTTGGAAATGGGTGTTCAGATTTAGGCAAGTTAATAAAAATAATATTTAGTCAATATTGTTTTCTATTTGCCATCAAGGTTTGTTTTTTTCCATGGAATCTATGGAAAAGGCGTGGCACAAGAAAATTTAATCTTGTCGTACCCCTGCTAGGATTGCCAGTTGCAAGAAGTGGTAAAAAACCATAAGCAATGTGCGTTATTTATCGCCATATCATGACGATAAAATTGCATGAAATAACAAAGCAACTACGCAGAATCAACCATAAGACAGATGAAAGGTAGGCCATGTATATACGGACCAAACTCATGATAGGAATGTTGGCGGCGCTTCCAGCGTTGGCAATGGCGCAGGAGACACAAGTAGTGAAGATCGGATTCAGCAGCCCGCTGACCGGTCCACAAGCTTCAGCTGGCAATGACAATAAAGGTGGCCTGGAAATGGCTATCGATAAATTGAATGCACAAGGCTTGGTGATTGGCGGGAAAAAGATCAAGTTTGAAGCCGTGATGGAAGATGATCAGGGAGATCCTAAATCAGGCGTCGGCGTCGCGCAAAAGCTGAGCGACATGCATGTTAAAGCGATTGTCGGTCCATACAATTCGGGCGTAACGATTCCAGCATCACGTGTGTATAACGACGCGGGTATCGTCATGGGTACAGTCGCATCGAACCCAAAAATCACACAACAAGGTTTTGCCAATGTGTTCCGGGTTGCCGCTAGCGATAGTCAGTTGGGTGGCAAGATGGCGTTGTATGCCGCTAAAGAATTGAAACTCAAGACTGTTGCGGTTATTGATGATCGTACTGCGTATGGTCAAGGCTTGGCTGAAGAGTTTTCTAAAGTAGCCAAAGCTAACGGTATCAAAATCGTCAGCAACGATTACACCAATGACAAAGCAACGGATTTCACCGCTATTCTGACCAGTATCAAGTCCAAGAAACCTGATGCGATTTTCTACGGCGGTTATTCTCCACAAGGTGGACCGATGACGCGTCAGATGAAGCAATTGGGTCTGAATAATATGTTGTTGTTGGGTGGTGATGGAATTTGCGCCCCGGAAATGGGACGTTTAGGCGGTGACGCGATTACTGATCAAGTGTATTGCACGCAAGGTGGTGCGATGCTGGATAAATTATCTGAAGGCAAAGTATTTTCTGCTGAATATCAAAAACGTTTTAATCGTCCAGCAGAAACGTATGCCGCTTCGTTCTACGACGGTATGATGGTGATTGCGGCAGCAATGAAAGCGGCAAATTCGGTAGAGCCGAAAGTATATATTTCAGCGCTGTCAAAAATTCAGTACAAAGGTGTCGCGGGCGAATATTCATTTGATGCCAAGCATGACTTGAAAGAATCCCCAGTCACTGTATTCCGCTTTAAAGGTGGCCTGCCAGTAGCGTTGACTAGCTACTAAAAGCACTTAAAAAATGTCGTTTCCATGAAAATGGGGCCGACATTTTTTTTGTGGCAAATATTGTTTTTAAGGTAATTAAAAAGGAAATTTTTCATGCTCAGCTATACCCGAACCATTCACACAGTTGATGCGCACACCGGAGGCGAACCTCTGCGCATCGTGATTTCTGGTTTGCCGCCAGTACCGGGGAAAACTATCTTAGAGCGTCGTTCATGGCTGAAAAAAGAGCGCGACGATCTACGCCAATTTTTGATGAACGAGCCGCGTGGCCATGCTGATATGTATGGTGCTTACTTGCTGCCGCCGACAACCGACGCTGCCGATTTCGGGGTAATTTTTATCCACAATGAAGGCTATAGCGATATGTGCGGTCACGGCATCATCGCGTTGGGAAAAACACTGGTTGAACTCAATCATGTAGAGCGCACAATACCGCTGACACGTATTGGTTTTGATACCCCGGCCGGTTTTATTGAAGCCCATGTTGAGTGGGATGGTGTCCGCGCCGGTAATGTCACTTTCCGTAATGTGCCTGCATTTATCTACCAGCGCGATGTAGAGGTTGATACACCAAGTTTTGGCAAGATGATCGGTGACATTGTGTTTGGCGGCGCATTCTATTACTACATGAATGTAGAACAAGCCGGACTACAAGTAAAACCAGAGCAAGTGCGCAGCTTAATACAGCTGGGTGCAGAAACCAAAGCGGCGGTCAAAGCCAAAGTGCAAATACAGCACCCTTTGGAGCCCGGCCTGAATACGCTATACGGCACCATAGTTGACGGCTTGCCCAACAACCCGGCCGCAGATCAAGTCAACGTCTGTATTTTCGCTGACCGCGAAGTGGACCGATCTCCAACGGGCACCGGCACTTCCGGTCGTGCGGCACAATTATTCCTTCGCCAAAAATTGGCGATGAATCAGCCGTTAATCAATGAAAGCATCGTTGGCAGCTGTTTCACAGTGCGCGTGATCGCCACTACCAAAGTGGGCGAGTTCGATGCCGCGATTACTGAAGTCACAGGCAATGCGCACATCATGAGCTTTAACCAATGGGTACTGGAAGAGTCAGATCCGTTTCCGCAAGGTTTTTTCTTGCGTTAATCGATTAGGTATTACAAAAAACAGATCAAGAAAAAGCTGTTCACCCGGAATAGTTGCATAAAATATCTTAACCTCGCCGAGATGGGTGTTTTTGACTTTGACTTTGACGTTGATTTTGAATTTCGCATCGGACGTTGCCACATTTGGGAACCCGCCAACGGCGGGCAACGGCTCTGCGATCGCCTTCTTTTGCTTACTTTTCTTGGCGAAGCAAGAAAAGTGAGTAGCTGTCGGGCTACCCCCGACATTGCCTTCACCACGGAGTGACGCTTTAATCATGATAGCTGGTCTGAACGGCATCACCCCCTAAATAAATTTAACCAATAAAAACAATAACAACACGGAGCAAAACAATGCAAATTCTGAACGCGCAACAAACCGCCGCAGCATTACCGTATTCCGCTTTAGTCCCAGCCATTGCACTGGCCGCGCAACAATTACGCGCAAATGAAATCAATGCGCCAGAACGGATGGTAGTCGAGATTGACAACGCCAGCGTGCTGCTGTGCATGCCCGCCGTTGCAGATGATCTGAGCGTGACCAAACTGATTACGGTTCATGCAAACAATGCACAACATCACTTGCCGGCGATTCAAGGTGAAGTGGTGGTCTTTGAAACACATACCGGACGTCGTCTGGCACTGCTAGATGGACCAGTAGTATCGGCACGGCGTACCGCAGCGGTCACATTGCTGGGGATACAGACGTTGTTACCACGCAAACCAACGTCAGTATTGTTGATTGGTACCGGCGTACAAGCACTGGCGCACGTAGAAGCGCTGGTGGAGTATTTTGGGATCAGCAACGTTTGGATTGCGGCACGTGATGTGGCGAAAACACAGTTGTTTTGCGATACGTTAAAACAGCGTTATCCTCAGTTGACGGCGCAAGCCATTTCTTCTCATCAGTTAGAAGTTGATGCTCCCAAAGTTGATGTCGTGATCGCGTTGACGACTTCACGCACAGCCGTGATACCTGCAAATATTGCTGCCGATACCTTGGCCATTGGCGTCGGTGCTTTCAAGCCGGACATGGTGGAGTTTCCTGCCCAGTTACTGACTGGTCCACATGCACGTACCGTGATTGTCGATTATTTGTCAGGTGCCAAACATGAAGCGGGCGATTTGTTGCAGGCCCCGGTAGATTGGAGTCAGGTACGCGAATTGCAGGATGTGCTGGCGTTACCGTTGTCGTCGGCACCAGTGCTGCCAGTGTTTAAAACAGTAGGGCGTGCAGCATGGGATTTAGCGGCTGCTCGGGTAGCAGTGGCATCGTTGGGATTGAAATAGCAGCGCTGGTTTCAGCCGGTTTTCATTGCGAAAGTCCTGCAGAGAGTCGTTTTAACTGACATGATGTAAATAGTTGGTTCTGTACAGCACGCGCCATTTAGGCGCAATATAGAACATACTAAATTTATTTTTAAGTGTTTCTTTTTTAAGGTTAGTAATGAACATCAGCACCTTCGATTTATTCAAAGTTGGCATCGGCCCATCGAGTTCGCATACGGTTGGGCCAATGATTGCAGCCAGCCGTTTTGCCGGGTATTTGCAAGAAGCGGGTATGTTGGAGCAAGTGTGTTCTGTGCGCTCAGAATTGTATGGCTCACTTGGTGCGACCGGGAAAGGTCACGGAACAGATAAAGCGGTGCTACTAGGTTTAGAAGGGCATGTTCCGGATCAACTTGATCCGGATTTGGTGGAACCGCGTTTAGCTGAAATGCGATTGAGCAAACAAATGCTGCTCAATGGTACGCATAAGATTACGCTCAACGAAAAGGATCATTTATTGTTCTTCCGTCGTGAATCATTGCCACAACATCCTAATGGCATGCGTTTTTTTGCTATGGATGTAAATGGCAATGTTTTGGCAGAAAAAGAATATTACTCGGTCGGCGGTGGTTTTGTTGTGAGTCAGGACGGCTTGCGCGTTAATGGTACGCCTAGTACGCCAGGTGATTGCGTTCCGCATCCATTCCACTCTGGTGATCAACTGCTACGTGCGTGTGCTGACAGCGGTTTGACGATTGCGCAGCTGATGCTGGAAAACGAAAAATACTGGCGTAGCGCGGAAGAAGTGCGCATCAAATTGTTGAGTATTTGGGATGTCATGGCGGCCACGATCAAGCGCGGTTGTGCGACAGATGGAGAATTGCCCGGACCAATGCGTGTCAAGCGTCGCGCCCACGAATTGTCGCAACAGCTACGTAATCGTACCGAAGAATCATTTAACGATCCGCTCGCCATGCTCGATTGGGTCAACCTGTACGCGATGGCAGTGAATGAAGAAAATGCCGCTGGTGGTCGCATCGTCACAGCGCCGACGAATGGTGCTGCCGGCGTGATTCCTGCCGTGCTGCAGTACTACAATAAATTTGTCCCAGGGGCGAATCAAGATGGCGTCGTCACTTTCTTGTTGACGGCAGCCGCGATTGGCTTGATCTATAAAGAAAATGCGTCTATCTCCGGCGCGGAAGTTGGTTGTCAGGGTGAGGTCGGTGTTGCCTGCTCAATGGCGGCCGGTGCGTTGGCTGCAGTTCTTGGCGGCAGTAACGAACAGATAGAAAATGCCGCAGAAATCGGTATGGAGCACAACCTTGGCATGACCTGTGACCCGGTCGGTGGTTTAGTGCAAATACCCTGTATAGAACGTAACGCGATGGGAGCAGTCAAAGCCATTAACGCGGCGCGGATTGCTTTACGTGGTAACGGTAAACATTATGTCTCGCTCGATAAAGTAATTAAAACCATGATGCAAACGGGCGCCGATATGAAGACTAAGTACAAAGAAACATCACGAGGTGGTTTGGCAGTAAACGTGATTGAGTGTTGAGAAAAGTTTACGCAAATTTGCCCAGCTTTGATTAATTTGTTTGGGAGACAATTTTGCGTAAATCTTCGATATATGGCTGCTTATATAACTGCCACACAATTGGGCGCGCACCTGTATCGTTAAATTTTGATAAGATGGGACTTATAGCAAGGATTCTTTTTTAAAAAGCCTGCACGTTTGCAGGCTTTTTTGCATTTCAGTAACGTATTGATAGTTGCATTTACTGTTACTCGCTAGAGTTCAGTAGATTTTTTAAGACGAATTTGGAGACCCACCATGAGCACAAACGATAAGACATTGTCCGCTGCCGAACAGGCGCTACGCGATGCCGCATTGGAATATCACCGCAGCCCGAGTCGCGGGAAGATTAAAGTCGTTCCGACTAAACCGCTTTCCAATCAACGCGATTTATCCCTGGCTTACTCACCGGGCGTCGCTTACGCTTGTCTGGATATTGAAGCCAATCCTGAACTGGCAGTTGATTACACCTCGCGTGCTAATTTGGTTGGTGTTGTCACCAACGGAACGGCAGTGCTTGGCCTGGGCAATATTGGGCCGCTGGCGAGCAAACCAGTGATGGAAGGTAAAGCTTGTTTATTCCAGAATTTTGCTGGTATCGACGTATTTGATATCGAACTGGCTGAAAACGATCCAGACAAATTGGTAGAAATCATCGCTGCGTTGGAGCCGACATTGGGCGGAGTCAATCTGGAAGACATCAAAGCGCCGGAATGTTTTTATATCGAAAAGAAATTGCGCGAACGGATGAACATCCCGGTTTTTCACGATGATCAACATGGCACGGCGATTATTTCGGCGGCAGCGTTGCTGAACGGTCTGGAGCTGGTCAAAAAAACCATCTCTGAAATCAAACTGGTGGCATCCGGAGCTGGTGCTGCAGCGATCGCTTGTCTCGATTTGATGGTGGAACTGGGCGTCAAGCGCGAAAACATCTTCGTTTGTGATTCACGTGGTGTGATTCACAATGAACGCGAAGACAAACTGGATGAGTCCAAACAACGTTATCAGCAAAAAACCAGCGCGCGCACTTTAGCCGATGCGATTAAAGATGCGGATGTATTTTTGGGTTGCTCGGCTGCCGGCGTGTTGACCGCTGAAATGGTGAAGACCATGGCGGTGCAGCCAGTGATCTTGGCACTCGCCAATCCTGAACCGGAAATTCGTCCTGAATTGGCTTTGGCAGCACGACCTGATTGTATTATTGCAACCGGTCGTTCGGACTATCCGAATCAAGTTAACAACGTGTTGTGCTTCCCCTATATTTTCCGCGGTGCTTTAGATTGCGGCGCAACCCGGATTACCGAAGCGATGAAAGTTGCTTGTGTGCGCGAAATTGCAGATCTGGCAAAAGCGGAAATCAGTGAAGAAGTCGCTTCTGCATACGCCGGACAGGAATTACATTTTGGCCCTGAATACATTATTCCTAAGCCATTTGATTCACGTCTGATCTTGCGTATCGCACCTGCAGTAGCAAAAGCGGCGGAAGAGTCTGGCGTGGCAACTCGTCCGATCAAGGATCTGGAAGCGTATCGTCAGTCATTGACGCGTTTCGTCAGCCATACCGGCATGTTCATGCGTCCAGTCTTCACTGCAGCACGGGTTGCGCCACAACGCATCGTGTACGCAGAAGGTGAAGACGAGCGTGTATTGCGCGCGGTGCAAATTGCATTAGATGAGAAACTGGTTAGGCCTATTCTGATCGGCCGCCCTGCAGTGATTGAAGCACGTATAGCACGGGCTGGCTTGCGCCTGCAAGCGGGGCGTGATTTTGAATTGGTGAATCCGGAAGATGATGCGCGTTTCCGTCAATATTGGGAGGAATACCACAACATCAAAGCACGTGATGGCGTGACGCCGGAAATGGCCAAAGCGATGATGCGCCGCTCTCACACGGCGATTGCTGCCATGCTGGTGAAGTTGGGTGATGCCGACGGTATGTTGTGTGGTCTGGTCGGCAAGTTTGATAGTCATCTGGAGCACGTCAGCGACATTATCGGATTGCGCACCGGTGCAAAGGGTTTCGCCACGTTAAATGGTTTGGTGCTGGATCAACATACCTTGTTTATTGCAGACACTTTCGTTAATGACAATCCTGACGCGGAGCAATTAGCAGATATTGCAGCGATGGCGGTGGAAGAAGTACGCCGTTTTGGTCTGCCGCCTAAGGTTGCGTTCTTGTCACACTCCATGTTCGGATCCAGCAGCCGACCATCTGCGAAAAAAATGCGCGCAGCACGCGATCTGTTTGTAGAGCGTATGCCAGATGTGGAAGCCGACGGTGAAATGCATGGCGATGCTGCGTTGAGCGCAGAAGTCCGCATGAAGTACTTGCCGAAATCGACTCTGACCGGCGACGCTAATGTGCTGATGATGCCGAATCTGGACGCTGCAAATATTTTGTTTAACGTTCTTAAAATGACTGGCGGCCAAGGCGTGACGGTGGGGCCAGTGTTGCTGGGAGCCGCAGCAGCAGTGCATGTGTTGACGCCGTCTGCTACGGTACGTCGTGTGGTTAATATGACAGCATTGGTCGTAGCACACGCAATTTCTAATCAATCTCGTTGAACATCTGATTGAACAAATGCGTTGATCTAGGTAAGCTCTGGCTGCGACGTTGCTCTCATAAGGAGCAATGTCGTAAGCTAAGCAGTTGAAGTACATTTACCAAATGGAAGAGATCATGCAAATTAAAAATAAATGTTTTTTGATTACCGGTGGCGGTTCGGGATTGGGTGCAGCAACTGCACGCATGATCGTTGCCGAAGGTGGCCAGGTTGTTATAGCGGATGTGAATAAAGAAGCTGGCGCCGCATTGGCGACAGAACTCGGAAAGCAGGCGCATTTCGTTGCTACCGACGTAGCCAGCGAAGCCAGTGGCAAAGCGGCAGTCGATGCTGCGATCAAGGTGTTTGGCGGGTTACACGGCTTGATCAATTGTGCGGGCGTAGCGCCGGCAAAAAAAGTGCTCGGCAAAGAGGGCGTGCACAGCTTTGACGATTTCAATCGTGTGATTCAAATCAATTTGATTGGCACTTTCAATATGCTGCGTTTAGCCGCAGAGGCGATTAGCACGGGCGAGCCGAATGCCGATGGCGAACGCGGTGTCATCATCAACACAGCGTCGGTTGCCGCTTTCGACGGCCAGATTGGACAAGCGGCCTATGCTTCCTCCAAAGGCGGTGTCGTAGCGCTGACTCTGCCGGTATCGCGCGAATTGGCGCGCTTCGGCATTCGTGTCATGACGATAGCGCCAGGGATTATGGAAACGCCAATGTTGTTAGGCATGCCTGCCGAAGTGCAGGAAGCTTTAGGTAAAACAGTACCATTCCCAGCTCGTATGGGGAAACCGGCTGAATTTGCGGGCTTG
Source organism: Glaciimonas soli (assembly GCF_009497155.1). GTDB lineage: Bacteria > Pseudomonadota > Gammaproteobacteria > Burkholderiales > Burkholderiaceae_D > Glaciimonas > Glaciimonas soli. Next base: position 422,885 of record NZ_WINI01000007.1, on the reverse strand, counting down.
GTGAAAACCATCCTGGAAAACAGCTACCTCAATGGCGAAGTAATCCGCCTGGATGGTGGTATTCGGATGACAGCGAAATAAATAGCGTATCCAATAAAAAATGCCTGCGATTGCAGGCATTTTTTATTTTGACGAAGCTTGAATTATGCTTTGAAATTTTCTGCAGCGAAATCCCAGTTCACCAAATTCCAGAATGCAGCCAGGTAATTTGGACGTGAATTGCGATAATCGATGTAGTAAGCATGTTCCCACACATCGACTGTCAACAATGGTTTAGCATCGGTAGTCAATGGCGTAGCAGCGTTGGAAGTTGAAACCAGAGCTAGTGAGCCGTCAGCATTTTTTACCAACCATGCCCAGCCAGAACCGAAAGTGCCAGCAGCGACTTTGTTCAGTTCGGCTTTGAATTCATCGAACGAACCCCATTTTGCATTGATTGCATCAGCCAAAGCACCGGTTGGAGCGCCGCCACCTTGTGGTGACAAGCTTTTCCAGTAAAACGTGTGATTCCAGATTTGCGCAGCGTTATTGAAGATGCCGCCGGAAGATGTTTTAACGATTTTTTCTAACGATGCTTCATCAGAGCCCATATCTGCAACCAGATTGTTCAGGTTGGTCACATAAGTCTGATGATGTTTGCCGTAGTGGTATTCCAAAGTCTCTTTTGAGATATGTGGAGCCAATGCGTCAAGTGCATAAGGAAGAGCGGGAAGAGTGTATGCCATGGTGAGTCCTTTCTAGGTTTTATTTAGCTACTAAAAATACTGATGGAAACTGGTCAGCAGATTCTAAGCTCGTTATTGTAAAGCGCTTAGCGCTCTCCTGCATGAATAAGGTGTATTTCAGCAGGCAGAACACATGGCCACTTATCTGGAAGTCGAAATGGTAAAAACATAAATGCTAAACTAAGTGAGTCCCTACTACGATGAGAACCCATCTTGAAAGCTTTTTACAGCGACCATTTTGTTCTGCCTTTGCCAGCCGGCCATCGGTTTCCGATGCAAAAATACCGTTTAATTCATGAAGGCGTACAAGCGCACATTCCTGGTGTGTCCATGCACGAAGCGCCTACCATCAATGATGCTGTTTTAGCATTGGTGCATCATCGGCGCTATATTGATGCGGTCTCCCACGGCACATTGTCGTTGGCAGAACAGAAAGAAATCGGTTTCCCGTGGTCGGAGAAAATGGTGGAACGTTCGCGCCGCTCCAGCGGTGCGACGATAGAGGCATGCCGTACGGCGCTGACGTCCAGCGATCAGATTGCGGTGAACCTGGCTGGCGGGACGCATCATGCCTATGCCGATCATGGCGGCGGATTTTGTGTGTTTAATGACGCGGCTATCGCCGCCCGTTTGATGCAAGTAGAGCAGCGCGTACAGCGAGTGGCAATTGTCGATCTGGATGTTCATCAAGGCAACGGCACGGCGTCGATTTTGGCGCACGACGATAGTATTTTCACTTTGTCATTGCATGGGGCAGAGAATTATCCATTTAGTAAAGAAACCAGCGATATTGATATCGGGCTGCCTGACGGTACCGGTGATGATGCTTATCTGGCAGCATTGCGAGAAGCTTTGGATGATATGTTGCAACGCTTCGAGCCGCATCTCATCATTTATTTGGCCGGTGCCGATCCGCACGAAGGCGATCGACTGGGGCGTTTGAAGCTCACGTTTGATGGTTTGGCACGCCGCGATGCAATGGTGCTTGCTACCGCAGCTCAACATGCCATTCCAGTTGCCGTAGCGATGGCGGGTGGCTACGGTAAGAACATTGCAGATACCGTGACCATCCATTTGCAAACCATCGCTTTGGCAGCACAGCATGCTAGTCGGCAGGTGCTGCAGCTGGCATCGGGTAAGTAAGGCCGCATAAGTATTTATACGTTGTTGCCTCCGCCTTGCCATACAGTTGTACTGTCTGCGCCGGGGCGCCTAGTCTAAATACTTATGTGGCCTTACTTAACAACGTAATCAATTTCAATTCAGATCTGTGCGTTACGCGCAAGTTAACTTGTTGATAGCACAGCAAGCCACGCGAAGGATGATGAAAACGGCGTTCGCCGCCTTCTTTTTCGACAACGTCGTGTAAACTCCAGGCTAACTTGAATGCAGCACTGTCAGCGCACAGTCGTTCTACTATGGCAGTGATCTGAACATCATCCAGATACATGCCGCAATCGGCGCGAAATTCTGCGACCAGGCGGCGTGCCCGTTGCTCCCAATCGCTAATGAAAGTGGCAGCGCTGGGATCGCAAAAAGTATAGTGCAGCAGGTTTTTGACGCTGGATTTTTGGTCTAGCCAGCCGGTAAACAATGCTTGCGCCGGACGATTGCTTGCAACGACATTCCAATAGCGATCCAATAGATAAGCTGGTGCTTTGATATTGGATACTAGCGCGACGATTTCCGCAGGAATGGGGGAGGCGACCAGATCCGGTATATGGGGGTCTTTTTTACCGGATAACTCAAACAAATAGGCGCGTTTGGCCCGAGATAATTGCAAGGCATCAGCAATCCTTGCCAACGCCGATGGCGATACGGAAACCGTCCGACCTTGTTCTATCCATGTGTACCAGGTCACGCTGATACCGCATAGCTGCGCAATTTCTTCACGTCGTAAGCCGGGTGTGCGGCGACGCATTTTTACGCCTGCACTGGCAGCAATACCATGCGTGATCGGAGGAGTTTGTGTACGTTGCGTTTTGATGAACTCACCGAGTGCTTTTCGTTTTGCCTGCTCATCCACTTGTTTTTCCTTTCATCTTTTCGCATTAGCCTGTTGTTATTAGTAATAGTATAAACACTAGTCTTGTAACAGGATATATAGTCGATAAACTGATACTTGAGAAAATCCGGATCGGTTATTTCGTATTAGCTACTTTTAATCTTTTCCAGTTAGAAAGAATCAAATGGATCAGTTGCATTGGAAGAGAAATTTAGCCGTTTGTTTTTTCGGCTCGTTCATCAATATTGTGGCAATGACCTTGTTGTTGCCTTTTTTGCCGCTGTATGTTGAACAATTAGGAGTGACTGACCACGCTGCCATTGTGCAATGGTCTGGCATCGCTTACGGTGCCACTTTTTTTGCGGCCGCTCTTGTCGCGCCATTATGGGGCAGGGTATCTGATCGTTACGGTTGCAAGCCCAATTTGATACGGGCAAGTGCCGGTATGGTAGTTAGCATGTGCCTGATTGGAATGGCGCAGAATATTTGGCAATTGGTGGCATTGCGCTTACTGGTCGGCTTGGCGGGCGGCTATACCTCTGGCGCCTATATCCTTGTCGCGACTCAGACGCCCAAGGAAAAATCGGGTTGGGCGTTGGGCATGCTGTCGTCTGGAATTATGGCCGGCAGTTTGATCGGCCCTTTGATTGGTGGTCTGTTGCCAGGACTGGTTGGGATTCGAGATACTTTCTTTTTAGCCAGTGCCTGTATTTTTTTGAATTTGCTTGCGACCAGTTTTCTTATCAGGGAAAAGAAAAAACCGGCACAGTCGGCCCAAGCTGCCAAAGCTGCGCCTGCCGATGTCAGCTTATGGTCAACTGCCTATGCGCCTAAATTAGTCTTCTCCATGTTTGCGACTGCCGCACTGTTAATGGTGGCGAATATGTCGATAGAACCCATCATTACCGTGTATGTGCAACAGTTGCTGACAGACGCAAGTAAAGTCACGCTGATCTCCGGGATCGTAATGTCTGCCGCGGCCTTGGGCAGTGTTTTGTCGGCTTCGCATCTGGGTAAATTAGCCGACCGGATAGGGGGCTTGAATGTAGTGGTGCTGTGCTTGACGGTCGCGGCCTGTTTGTTGATTCCGCAAGCATTTGTCACTCAGGCATGGCAGTTAATTTTGCTCAGATTTTTCATGGGACTATCGTTGGGCGGTTTGTTACCATCTTTAGTCGCGCTGATCCGTCATAATGTGCCGAGTCAGATTGTGGGAAGAGCGTTAGGTTATTCCACAGCATCGCAATATGCGGGACAAGTTATCGGTCCTTTGATGGGCGGATTTGTCGGAGGGCATTTCAGCATGCGAGCGGTGTTTATCATCACTAGCGTTATGTTGTTTTGCGCCGCTGGATATAACAAGTTTCTTCTTGGGGCAACTAGAACAGAAGCGATGAAATAATAGCTATCTTCAATAAAATTAGGGCAAAACATGAATACAGATATCACGATCTACCATAACCCTCGCTGTACAAAATCCCGGGAAGCTCTTGCATTGCTGGAGCAATATAGTGCGCAAAATAAATTGCAATTGCATGTTATCGATTATCAAAAGACACCGCTTACGTTAGCGCAATTACAGGCGATACAAAGTCAATTAGCAACTACTGTCAGCAGCATGGTGCGCGATAACGAAGCTGAGTATGCTGAGTTGAATCTTGCGCAAGCGGATGATGTTGCATTACTCGACGCAATTGCTGCGCATCCGAAATTATTACAGCGTCCTATCGTGGTCTATCGCAATCGTGCCGTGATTGGTCGGCCACCTGAATTGGTGCATGCATTATTTGACTAAGTAATTCAGCGTAATCAATTTTAAAAATCCGTCATCCTCGGGAACGCGAGGATCCATGTTGCCGCAAGATGGATTCCCGCGTCCGCGGGAATGACGGCGATGTTTTTTACTCTTCATTTTTTAAAATAATTGCGGCGCTTTACTTAATGTTGTTTGATCGTGCTTTTTAAAAGGCGCAGTTACATGCATTAAGCATTTTTTACTTTTCACGGTTTTTAACAAAAAACAGGCGCACTAAAATTGCAGTAATGATATATTTTTCGAAAATTTAGATTTTTGCTAATGCATGATGATAGAAATATGTTTAATAATGTGATCTAAGCCCTTAATTCTCTTGCGAATTTTGTGCAAATTACCTAAACTTTGCGCAGTTATTTGTTTTTCGAATTGGGAGCCAATATGGGCAAATCCGCATTAGTTATTTTTATGTCATTATTTATTGCGTTTGCAACTACGTCGGCTTCTGCTAAAGAAACGAAAGCGCAAAAAGCTGCAGCCAGTAAATCAAGCAAAACTGCCAAACATACGGGAACTAGCGCTAAAAGCGCTAAAACACCGCCAACTACTAAACAAGCAGCTGGTAAAAAAAATAGCAAAACTGCTATTGCCAGCCGCGAATCCACAAAGTCTAGTCGCTCAAACAAACTTGCCGCAACAGAATCGCGCGGGAAAACGGCCCGGAGAGTGTCTTACACAAGTAATTCTCGTAAAGCCACAATTCAACGCGTAACTTATACCCCGCGAGTAGTTGCTGCCCCGGTAATTTCTGCTGGTGAATTGGCTGGTTTGAATTTGACGCATGATCCGCTGGATTTGAAATCAAACGCAGCATTGGTGCTTGATCAGTCAAATGGTCAAATCTTATTTGATAAGAATTCACAAATTGCTTTGCCGATTGCTTCACTCACCAAGCTCATGACCAGCATGGTGGTAGTAGAAGCGCGTCAGAATATGAGTGAAGTCTTAACCGTGACCGATGACGACGTCGATCGCGAAAAACACAGTAGTTCGCGCTTGCGTGTTGGTTCGGAACTGAGCCGCACTGACATGCTTCACATCGCGCTGATGAGTTCTGAAAATCGTGCGGCATCAGCGTTGGGGCGTAATTATCCAGGCGGCCTGCCAGCATTTGTTGCTGCGATGAATGCTAAAGCCCGGTCATTAGGTATGGTTGACACGCATTACGTCGATTCAACCGGTTTATCCAGTCAAAATGTGGCGAGCGCGCGTGATCTGGCGAAATTGGTTGCCGCAGCATATCAACAGCCGCTGATTCGTGAATATTCGACTGACTCTAAATATGTGGTGGAACCGAACGGCCACCCATTGCAATATGCAACCTCGAATTATTTGGTTGAAAATCCGGATTGGCAAATTGGCTTGCAAAAGACCGGCTATATTAATGAAGCCGGTAATTGCTTAGTCATGCAGAGTAATGTGAATGGCCGTCCAGTGATCATGGTATTCCTTGATTCTCACGGTAAGTATTCGCGTCAGGCTGATGCCAGTCGTGTTCGTAAATGGTTGGTGGAAAACTCATCGCCCAGTCTGACACGCAGCAAAGTTGCTGATCGTCAAACTTAAAAGTAAAATAAAAAACGCCCAAGCAATTGGGCGTTTTTTATTTTGTAGTTGCAAAAATTTCCTTAGCGCATTTATCTGTTTTTTGGATACAGTGTAAATTCCGGCTTGTAAATACTATTTACTTAGCTCTTGTATTGTTCAGTTTTTTTGATCGCTATTCGCTGTGTCACGTACTCTTCTCATTCCACTGATTGTTGCTTGCGCCTTGTTCATGGAGAACATGGATGCCACAGTAATCGCCACTTCCTTGCCTGCGCTTGCGCATGACTTGGGTCAGAATCCGCTAACTTTGAAACTGGCCTTGACTTCGTATGTCATTGGCCTGGGCGTATTTATTCCTATTTGTGGCTGGGTTGCGGATCGTTTCGGTACGCGTACAACATTCCGTGCAGCGATTGCGATTTTTATGATCGGCTCGATTTTGTGCGCAGTGTCGAGTTCGTTATTTGTTTTTGTTGCAGCACGCTTTTTACAAGGTGTCGGCGGGGCGATGATGGTGCCGGTTGGCCGCATTATTATTTTCCGTGCCGTGCCACGCAGCGATTTGGTGAAGGCTATTAGTTATCTGGCACTGCCATCGCAATTGGGGCCAGTTATCGGCCCGCCATTGGGCGGATTTATCACCACATATTTTCATTGGCGCTGGATTTTTGTGATCAATGTGCCGATAAGTATTTTGGGGATGTATCTGGCGACGCGTTTTGTCGAAGACATTCGCGCCGATGAGCTCAAGCCATTGGATAGAACAGGTTTTGTCTTGTCCGCTGTGGGTAGCACTTTATTTATGCTGGGTTTGTCGATGATGGATGGCGAATTGATTTCGTCTAAATATGCATTGATGATGTTCCTGGTCGGCGTGCTGGGATTGTACGGATACTTGCGTCATGCAAATCGAGAGCCGTTTCCTTTACTCGATTTACGTTTGTTGAAGATTCCAACATTTCGCGCCAGTGTGCTAGGTGGTTCATTATTCCGTATCGGGCTTGGCGCAGTGCCATTTTTATTGCCGTTGTCATTACAGGTTGGCCTTGGCATGAGTGCTTTTCACGCAGGAGCAATTACCTGTGCATCAGCGGTTGGTGCGATTTTCATGAAAACGATAGGTACTGGCATATTGCGTCGTTATGGATTTCGTTCTGTGTTGATCTGGAACGCGCTCTTGGCAGGTTTGGCGCTTTCATCGTACGGCTTGTTTACCCCATCGACCTCTACGACAGTGATGGTGGCCGTTGTCCTGCTGGGCGGATTTTTCCCTTCCATGCAATTTACTTGTTTAAATTCCATGGCTTATGCTGATCTGGAAGATACCGATGTCAGCCGTGCCACTAGTCTGGCTAGCGTAGTGCAACAAATCTCGTTGGGTTTAGGAGTGACGATAGGTGGTTTGACGGTTCATTTTTCCAGCCAGTTGCAAGGGCACTCCACCATTGTTGCTGCAGATTTCTGGCCCGCATTTATCGTGATTGGCTTATTTTCAGTAGCCTCAATTCCATTTACGCGTAAATTAGCACCCGATGCAGGTGCAATCATGACTGGTCATAAGCACAAGCCAGCATAATTTAACTGCTGCGCAGTAAACGCAGTAAGTTATGATGGCGCTTGATGGTGAATTTTCATCATCAAGTCTCAGGTATTCCTCCTGTTTTGCCATGCGCTTCATCCATCCCATCCATGCCCCATGTTAGGAAAGTCTGCCCATGCCTGAAGTCGAAATATTTATCCAAGATATGGCAGCGATCATGCTGGTCGCTGGCGTCGTCACCGTATTGTTTAATCGGTTTAAACAGCCAGTGGTGCTTGGTTATATTGTCGCTGGCATTATTCTTGGGCCTTATACGCCACCATTCAAGCTGATTAAAGACGAACACACGATTCATATTTTGTCCGAACTGGGCGTGATATTTTTGTTGTTCTCATTGGGACTGGAATTCAGCTTAAAGAAACTGAGCAAGGTCGGTGCTACCGGGATGTTGGTGGCCGCTGCAGAAATCAGTTTAATGTTCTGGGTGGGCTATGAAATTGGCACGTTCTTTGGTTGGAAAACCATGGATGCGATTTTTCTGGGCGCCATGTTAGCGGTTTCGTCCACGACCATCATTGTCAAAGCTTTGTCTGAACTTGGCATGAAGCAGGAAAAATTTGCACAACTGATTTTTGGCATTCTGATTATTGAAGACATTCTTGCCATTGGCATGATTGCTCTGTTGTCTGGGATTGCTACCAGCGGTTCGGTCAGTATGGGCGAAGTTGGCTCAACCATCGGGCGCTTGTTGTTGTTCATGATCGTGGCGCTGGTGTTAGGCATTTTGATCGTGCCGCGCTTGTTGGCTTATGTCGGAAAATTCAAAAATAAAGAAGTGTTTCTGGTCACGGTATTAGGGCTGTGTTTCGGCTTCTGTCTGTTGGTGATGAAGCTTAATTACAGTGTCGCCCTGGGTGCTTTTATTATTGGTGCCGTGATGGCGGAATCACGCCACTTACATCAGATAGAGCGTCTGATTGAGCCGATACGCGATATGTTTAGCGCGGTCTTTTTCGTCACGATCGGTCTGTTGGTGAATCCGCATGTATTGGCCGAATATTGGTTGCCGATACTGGTGATTACTGTGGCGGTGGTATTGGGTAAAGTGATCAGCTGTGGTCTTGCTACTTTTTTATCCGGCCACAGTGGCCGTACGTCTATGCGTGTAGGCATGGGCTTGGCGCAGATTGGTGAATTTTCTTTCATCATCGCTGCGCTTGGGGTTAGCCTCAAAGTAACTAGTGATTTTCTTTATCCGACTGTCGTTGCCGTCTCGGTGATAACGACTTTGCTGACGCCCTACTTGATTCGACTGGCTGATCCGTTATCGCGCAAGATGGCTGATGTCATGCCGAATAAATTATCGTCGGTGTTTAACCTGTATACAAACTGGTTGGAGCATTTACAGCCGCATGGTGATCGTGCTGCAATCTCAAAAATCATACGCCGTATTTTGTTGCAAGTGATCGTCAATCTGGCGTTGGTGGCGGCGATCTTTATCGCTGGCGGCTACTTCGCCGAAAGTTTAGGTCATAGCATGGCTGGCTGGATTGCCGACAGACAGATGCAAACGGCAATAGTGTGGGGCGGAGCACTATTATTATCGCTGCCATGTTTAATTGCCGTATATCGCAAATTACAAGCACTCAGCATGATAGTGGCGGAAATGGCTGTGCAACCGGAACGTGCCGGAGCCTATACCGAAAAAGTACGCAAAGTGATTGCCGAAGTGATTCCAGCGGTTTCTATCATCGGTATCATGTTCTTGATCGTGGTATTGAGTAGTCGAATCTTACCGCCGATGAACTTGCTTATTTTTGTATTGATTGCTGTCGCAGCGGTAGCGTTTTTATTGTGGCAGAAATTTGTGCGCTTGCATTCCCGGTTGCAGATTGCTTTGTTTGAAACCTTGGATGAACAACCGGATGAGAAGCATTAGATAACTGATGCTACGCAGAGCGCATGATCTACCAAATAACGTCATTTCCGCGCAGGCGGGAATGACTGTGGTGAGATTATCGATGCCGGTAACATCTGATCGGTTTTTTGTGGCTGCTTAATATGTGTAAATAGTTCGAAAATCTTCATTTTCACTTTCACAGAAAAACCAGATAACGCGAGTCTAGTAAAATAGCGCCTTTCCCTTTCTCTACAAGTAAATATCATGGCAATGACACAAGATGAATTGAAGCAGGCAGTCGCACGTGAGGCGATTAAATACGTGGTGGATGGGGAAATTGTCGGCGTCGGCACCGGATCCACCGCAAATTTTTTCATTGATGAATTAGCCAAAATCAAAGATAGCATTAAAGGCGCCGTTGCCTCATCTGAAGCGACGGCAGAACGTTTGCGTGGCCATGGCATTGATGTTTTTGAACTTAATCAAGTTGCAAGAATGTCGGTATATATCGATGGCGCTGATGAAATTACAGCGCAGGGCGCAATGATCAAAGGCGGCGGTGGTGCATTGACGCGCGAGAAAATCGTTGCTTCTGTTGCCGAAAAATTTATTTGTATCGCCGATGCATCGAAATTGGTCAAAACGCTGGGTAAATTCCCGTTACCGGTAGAGGTCATCCCGATGGCACAATCCGCGGTCGCACGTCAGCTAATGAAACTGAATCTGGGACCGGATTGCGAAATAGAATTGCGATTTAAAGACGGTAAGCCATTCATCACCGACAACGGCTGCATCATCCTGGACATCATCGGTTTGAAAATTGCGGATCCGGTTGCATTGGAAGCGCAAATCAATCAAATTACCGGTGTCGTGTCGGTGGGATTGTTTGCCAAGCAAGGCGCGAATGTCTGTCTTTTGGGTGCGCCAGATGGCGTGAAGACAATGAATTTTTAACAATAAGCATAATATTGTTGAAGCCGGTAAGCAACGGCATAAATAAAAAAGCCTGCAATCGATAAGATTGCAGGCTTTTTGTTTAGCGGCCAATTGAGATGTTACTTGCCAGGTTTATTGGGTTGATTGATCTTGCTTTCATCTCGAGCAACCACCACGCTGATTTTGGCCGGATCTATCCACTTGCGGAAGGCTGCATTGACTTGATCTAACGTCAGCGCGCTGATGTTGTCTTCCATTTTTTTACTCCACGCATAAGTTCTGTCCACATCCAGCAATCTGACCCAACCGGCGCTGAGCGCTGAGTCTTGCGCACGGGCTTGCAGACGTTCTTGCAAGATGCCCGACTTGGCACGCGCCAGTTCTTCTGCAGTGAAACCATCTTTGATGGCTTTGGCTAACTCATCTTTCACGGCAAGATCAACCTTGGTCAGATTTTGTGGTGCGGAGATGGCGCCAATGTTGAAACTGGAAGCGCGGCTGATCGAGCCGACATTCAGTGACGATCCAACACCATAAGACAAGCCTTCTTTTTGACGCACACGATCCGCCAGTCGTGATTTCAAACTGCCACCACCAAACAGATAATTTGCCACCATCAATGCCGGATAATCAGCATCATCGTCACGCATGTCCAGATTCTGGCGTGCGACGTAACTGCCATTTTCTTTGCCGGGCGTGTTGATCGCTTCCTGCAGTGGTGCGACATCGAAATTTTTCCGAATCACACGTTCGTACGGCGTTGCATTTTGCCAGTCACCAAAGTTATCTTGAATCGCTTTGGTGGTTGCGGCAACGTCGAAATCGCCAACCACCGCTAGCTCGCCATGCGAAGCGCCATAGAACTCTTTGTAGAAGGCTTTGATATCTGCCAGAGTCACCGCTTTGACATCAGCGATCTGTTGATCCAGAGTTTGCGCAGCTAACCAATCTCCACGCGGGTATTTGTTGTAATGCAGTGAGATCGCTTCGCTTGCGAGTCGGCTTGGATCATTGCGCGATGACTCTAAGCCAACTAGCACTTCTTTACGCAGGCGTTCAAGTTCTGTCTCATCAAAGCGCGGTTCTTTATAGACACTCGCAATCAGTTTTAGCGCCGCAGGCAAATTGTCGCGGGTAGTCTGGAACTGTGATGGCCCACCGTTAATGTTGAGCTTAGAAAAAGCATCTGACAATTGTTCGCGATTGAGAGTAGTCGTGCCGCGCGTCAGCATCGCATCAGTCAAGGCGGAGATGGTTTGTTTTCCGAACAAGGATTTCTCGGTTCCCCAATCGAAATTGAGCGCTACGTTGACCGTTTCACCACGCGTTTTCTTAGGCAATAGCGCGACCTTCAGACCGCCGATGGTGCTGTGTTGCGTGCGGGCGTCAATGTTAGCTTGTGACGGGTCAAATTTTTCGCCCTCAGCTATACCTTGTTGCGGTTTGTATTCTGCCAGCACCGTCGCCAATGCCGGGGCCGCCGGGATCTCTGCGCGTTGTGGGTTATCGTCAGGAATAAAGGTGCCGACTGTGCGATTGTCACGTTTGAAATAATGCTCTGCTACGGAAGAGACTCGCGCCGCCGTCATTTGACTGGCTTGATCACGACCTAAGAATAACAAGCGCCAATCGCCCAGTGCAATCGCATTCGACATGGCGACGCCGGTTTGTTGCGGATCGTTCAACATGTTTTTGTAATCGTTGGCGATACTTAGCTTGGTGCGTTCCATTTCTTCGGCAGTCGGCGGCGTCTTGGCAAAACTCTCAATGCCTTCAATCAGTGCTGCACGTACCGGTTCGATCGGCTCGCCTTTTTTGACTATAGCGCCGATGATGAGCAAGCCGGGCGCATAACCGGACATTTGGAATTGAAATACGCCGCTTGCCTTGCCAGTATCGACTAAGGCTTTATGCAAGCGACCACTTGGCGTGTCCGCCAGGATGGTGCCGGCAAAGGTGAGCGCCGTGCTGTCGTCATGTAAATCACTTGGGATGTGATAAGCAACAGCGACAATTTGCACATCGCCGGGACGACGAATAGTGAAGGATCGATCGCCATCTTTAGTTGGCTCTACGGTCCAAAATTCCGGCAATTTACGCGTTGGCTTAGGTAATTTGCCAAATGCTTGATTGACGAGCGTCAGTGCTTTGACCGGATCAAATTTGCCCGCGATCAGCAGTACGGCATTATCCGGTTGATAGTATTTGTGATAAAACGCCTGTAGATTTTCGATCTTGACGTTTTCGATGTCGCTGCGATTGCCGATGGTTGGCTTGCCATAATTATGCCAATCATAGGCCACCCCTTGCATCCGCTTGATCAGAACACTGGTTGGCGAATTTTCGCCTTTTTCAAACTCATTACGCACCACTGTCATTTCGCTGTCCAGATCTTTTCTGGCGATATGCGAATTCAACATGCGATCGGCTTCCATGTCGATTGCCCATTTCAGATTCTCATCGGATGCTTGCGAGATTTCGTAGTAGTTGGTGCGATCAAGCGAAGTCGTGCCGTTGAAATCCATCCCGCGTTGACTGAAGTCTTGGGGAATCGATGGATGTTTGTCGCTGCCTTTAAACATCAAATGTTCCAGCAAATGCGCCATTCCGGTTTCGCCGTAATTCTCCATCCGCGATCCCACCAGATACGTGATGTTGACAGTGATGGTGGGCTTGGAATCATCCGGCAGCAGCAAGACTTTAAAGCCATTGGCAAAATTGTATTCAGTGATCCCTTCGGCTGATGGGCCTTGTGTAACACCCGGGGGAAGTGCAGTTCTGGCGGCAGTATCTGGCGCTTTTGCATCAGCAGTGTAGGGAACGAAAGCGAGGAAGCCGGCAAGACTGCTGGTCAGCACGCCTGAAATCAGCGTGGCAATCAACGAGGTGGAATGAGGATTTTTGCGAAACAGGTGCATGAATTTTCCGATCAGATGAAGATGTTGATGGAACCACTGTTACGAGGATAGCTGTCAGTTTTGGTGATCGGAAAACGTAACGCCTTCCGACATTGGCATCTCAATTGAAGCCGCTGTCAGAAGGCGCTACGTTTTTCTGATCTGCGCGATGAATGAATTATTCAGTCGGTGGTACGTAACCGGTAGCGGCGTCAGCACCGCTGCCGAAGAAATGATTTTCCATTTGCTGCGCCAGATATTTGCGCGCACGGACATCGGCCAAGTTCAAGCGATTTTCGTTGACCAGCATAGTTTGATGTTTCAACCAGGCAGCCCAGGCTTCTTTTGAAACTTCGTTATAAATACGTTGACCCAGCTCGCCCGGATACGGTGCGAAATCTAGTCCTTCAGCTTCTTTATTGAGTTTGATGCAATGAACCATGCGTGCCATAAATACTTTCGGAAATAGTGTAAGTAAGGTCAACCTATCATTTTGAAAATATCCTCGTCATTCCCGCGTTCGCGAGGATGGCGGAGGCATTTCTTTAATCGATTGCTTGATAATACTTATTGGTGAATTAAAAAATTAAAGCTGCTTTATAGTTGCTTAATAAGCACCAGCGACTTGCGCTGCCAGTTATACATATGCTGGCGATTCTTTGGTAAATCATCCACGGTCGCGTTGACAAAACCGCGCCGCAAAAACCAATGCGAAGTGCGCGTGGTAAGAACAAATAATTTAGTCAGCCCGGCAGCCCGCGCCCGTGCTTCCATATGTTTTAGAATTTTCTCACCATCGCCTTGTCCTTGCACATCAGGATTCACCGTCAGGCAAGCCATCTCTCCCATTTTTTCATCGGGGAACGGATACAGCGCAGCGCAGCCGAACAAGACGCCATCATGGTCGATGACAGAGAAATAATGGATTTCGCGTTCGATCAATTCGCGGCCACGCTTGACTAAGGTACCGTCGGCTTCCAATGGTTCAATCAATTTCAGAATGCCACCGACGTCTTCGATCGTTGCTTCGCGCAGGCTTTCCAGATTTTCGTAGGTGATCATGGTACCGACGCCATCATGCGTAAACACTTCCAGCAAGGCGGAGCCATCTTCTGAAAAAGGAACGATATGCGCGCGAGGCACACCAGCGTTGCAGGATTTGATCGCGTGTTGCAGGTAAAAAGCAGAATCTTGTGGCAGGCAACCACTGTCTAAAACAGCTTGCGCCTGATGTGACGACAGTTCACGGATTTCCGTGTCGCCAGCGTCTTTCATCAATGGTGTTTCGCTGATAAAGATCAGTTTTTCTGCTCGTAACGAAACGGCTGCAGAAACGGCGACATCTTCCATGGTCAGATTAAACGCTTCACCGGTTGGCGAAAATCCCAGAGGCGACAGCAATACCAGACTACCTGCATTCAAAATCGCGTGTATCGTTTCATAGGCAATCTTACGTACCACACCAGTCCATTTGAGATCCGCGCCATCAATCACACCTAACGGTCGCGCGGTGACGAAGTTTCCGGAAATAATACGGATGGCAGCATGTGCCATCGGCGTGTTGGGTAAGCCTTGACTGAACGCAGCTTCAATATCCAGACGAATTTCACCGGCAGCTTCTTTGGCGCATTCAATCGCAGCAGCATCTGTAATGCGTAAGCCGTTGGTGGTAAATCTCGCCTCGACATTACGCAGTGCCAGTTGTTCTTCTACTTGCGGTCGTGAACCATGCACGATGACCACTTTGATGCCAAGTGCATGTAATAGTGACAAATCTTGCGCCAGTACCGGCAGGGCACCGGCCATGACCAGTTCGCCCGGGAAGGCAATCACAAAAGTTTTGCCGCGGTAGGCGTGAATATAGGGCGCGACGGAACGCAGCCATTGGACGAATTCGGTAGGGTTTTCCATGCTGTGCATTATAACCATGACATGGCGACAGGAGTTAGCGACAAGCCGAATGGAAATGGATTTTATGTTTAATTTTTTGTAACTAACTATCTTCTGTCGCAATCAAGAGACGACGCCTTCAGCTACCTGCAGTCGTCAGACTTGATAACTTCTAACAGTACGCGCAACGCGCAGTGAGTAGCGATGATTTTGAGCGTGTGGGAAGCTTCGAAGTAATGGTGTTTCATATTATGTGTCTTTGAGCAATAATAAGAAATCCTTCAGCCCATTTCTCCGTTACGGATGGAATTCAGGGGCGCATGAGTAGGCCCCCAATAAGCAATAGCATTTTCATTATTTTAGTTGGTTTTAATGTAATAAAGTGATGGCGAAACCTATTTCTAGCCATTATTGCCATCGATACGCACGATTGTTTAAAATGGTGATTATATTAAAAATGGAATAATTATTATTTGAGGTCGGATATAGAATGCCGCCTTCAAGCGGCGCTTATTCCATTTCCATAGCTATCGTGCACTGTATTAACTGTTCAAGCTTTTACATTAATAAAGCCCGAGTCGACTCTGGCACATTCACGAATGATCTGAGAGGACTTACGCAAAAACGCCCCAGTGTCGCCCTGTCTATTTGCCTTACTATCGCACCGTCTGCGTACGGCAGGGTTTGCAAACGCTATGCTGAGGCAATTTTGTGTAAGCCCTAAAAAAAAATAGAATGACGTCCATCTAGTGAAAAAGCAGTCTTTGAGGAGAAATCATGGAGAAGCTGGGCCTTACCCGACGCAGTTTTTTGAAAGCGAGTGTCATAGCCGGCGTTTCGGTATATATAGCGCCTCTCGGTAGCAAAGCGTATGCCGCTTTGTTTGAGGAAAAAATACTGACGCCGATTCAATGGGATAGCGCAACTGGAAAGGTCAAGTTCCGGATTGATGGCATGGCCAAAGTGACGGGCGAAAAAGTATTTGCGCGTGACATTCGCGCCAAAGACATGCCGCATTGGCCGCAACAACAATCACACGCTTTTATTCTGCGTACTACGCAAGCCGATCGCACCTATGCCGGGTTTGATCTGACCTTATTGGGTGATGATCTGAAACCGGATCGCATCGTTACTGCAGAAGATTTGCAGCGCGATAATATTAAATTTCCGGCGTTTTATGGCGACGATATGTTGCTGCCGGTCGGTAAAACTCCCGCTTATCTCGGCCACGCTGTGGCGATTCTGATTTATCACGATTTTGCCAAGTATCGCTATGCCAAAGATAAATTGAAATTCCAAAAAGAAGTGATACGTTATGGCGCAGTGACTGGGCCGTTAGAGCGTGATCCTTGGGGAACTTTCCGTTTCGTCCGCGTCGGTGGCGCAACTGCATTTGACGATGATGTTTATTCCAGTTTGAAAGATGCTCCCATCTTTCCTAGCATGATGCGTAAGCATCAACCGGTATGGCCAGATGGAAAAGAGCACGGCAAGCTGGATCAGCAAGGAATGTTTTATGCCGAGGCGATCGCCCAGGACCTGAATAAACCATCCGCTGACTGGCTGGTGCTGGACCGCGAGTACAACACGCAATCGATCGACACTTCCGCGATGGAGCCGGACAATTCAAATTGCTGGTACGACGCTACCAATAAAACCATGCACATGGTGGTGCCGACGCAAGCACCGCAAGAAGTGGCGGAGAGCGCGGCAGAGATGGTCAAGAACGCGCATATCGAAGTTAAAACCATCGTTATGCATCCTTGCTACACCGTCGGCTATGGCTCCAAAGATCATTACAATTTCCCGTTTTACTCTCTGCTGACCGCTTTGTATGCAGACAGCAAACCGGTACGTTTGGCAAATGACAGATTTGAACAATTTCAAACCTCACTCAAACGCCATGCTTTCAAAATGCATTACCAAATTGCGGTCGATAAAAAGACCGGATTGCTGCAATCATTTAAAGGTGACTTTGAGGCCAACGGCGGCGGCCGTTGCAATTTCTCTCCGTCGGTAGCGATGGTTGGTGCAACCGCAGCACAGTCAATTTATTATTTCCCCAAGAATGATTTGGCGACGGTAGCGATTGCGACGCGCGCGATTGATGCCGGTTCGGCGCGTGGTTACGGCACTTTGCAAAGCATGCCGGCAACCGAAATGATCATGGATGAATTTGCCGAAAAATTAGGTCTGGATCCGATTGATTTCCGCCTGAAAAATGCGCTCAGATCTGGTATGAAAAATACCCAGGGTGCGATACCGGCTGGTGCGATTCGGGTAGATGAAGTACTGGAAAAAGCCAAAGTACATCCGTTGTGGACGAATCGTGCCGCAGCGAAAATCGAATTTGAAGCAAAGCATCCTGGCCAGCGTTATGGCGTCGGTTTTGCTTGCGTGCAAAAAGATTTTGGTACAGGTGCGGAGGCTTCATTCGCCAAGGTGGAAATCAGTGCTGACGGTCGTATCAGTTTGCATCACACCGGCGCAGAAATTGGCACCGGTATGTCAACATCACAGGCCATCGCTTGCGCTAAATGGCTAGGCAAGCCCGCTGATGAAGTACGCACTTCGATTACCGACTGGAGTGATTTACCGGTGGTAGTTAGCGGCGACCCCTACATCATGAGTCAGGCTGATCAAGATAAATTATCGAAAAATCCGCGCTGGTCACCCAGTTATGCTTCACCAGCCAGCGCGACTAATTCTGCCTATTACTTCACGCACAGCACACGTGAAGCCGCGCAGATTATTTTCCATCATGGCTTATGGCCGGCAGCGATGGCGATCTGGAGTAAAGGTTTGGGAGGCGGTCAGGCGGCACCATACGTGTTACGCGTTGAGGACGCTCGCTGGATCGATGGCAAGCTGACGGCGAATGGCATGGAAGCGCTACCGTTTGCGCAGTTGGTAAAGAAAGCACATGAACTCGGCTTAGTCACGGGCGCAACGGTGCACGTGTTTAACCGCTGGCAATGGACGGAAGCGGATTTCGAAGTCAACGGCAATGCGACGCGTGTAGCGATAGACGGTTTGTCCGTGCACTACGGCGATGGCGCTGATAAAGCGACGCAAGCCAAGATGACTACACCCGGCAAGTATCACGTGCTGGATCGCAAAAAAGTCTATATCCCGCCAACGCAACGTAATAACGCGGCTGTGACGTACTACAGTGCGGTAGGTACTTTGGTCGAATTGGCCGTGTATGAAGCCAGCGGAAAAGTTGAATTGTTGCGCCACCATACGATTATGGAATGCGGCAATATGTTGTCGCCAGAATTGGTATCCGGGCAGTTGCAAGGCGGTTTGGCGATGGGTATTGGTCATGCGTTGCACGAATATTTACCGCTATATGAAGATGGACCGGGCGACGGCACCTGGAACTTCAATCGTTATGCTGTGCCACGTGCCAAAGACGTCGCGGTATGGACGCAGACCGGCGAGGTGTTGCCACCATTAAGTGAAACTGATCCACCAAAAGGGATTGCCGAAGTGACGATGATTCCTGTCGTCGCCGCCATCGTCAACGGGATCGCTCATGCGACGGGACATCGTTTCACTGACTTGCCAATCACACCTGAAAAAATACAAGAGAAGATGGGGAGCATCTAATCATGACTATCACGACACAACCAATCACGCTACACATTAACGGGAAAACGACCGGCCCGACAGACGTGCCAGACAATTTGATGATGATCGATTTTCTGCATGAATATCTGGATCTGACCGGCTCACGCCTGGGCTGCGGTCAAGGACTCTGCCGCGCTTGCGTGGTGATTCTGGATAATCCTGATGGCAGCAGCGAAGAAGTGCGCTCTTGCATCACCGGCGCCCACTTTTTTAACGAAAAAAAAATCCGCACCATTGAAGGTCATGCCAAGCGCAATGACAAAGGCGAAGTGGTGGAACTGGCTCCAATTCAACAGAAATTCCTGGAGCATTTCAGTTTTCAGTGCGGCTATTGCACACCGGGTTTCGTCAATGCTTCCATCGTGTTGCTAGAAAAACTCAAGCGTCAACCTATCACCAAAGATCAAGTGGAAGCCACTATTACCGAAGGTCTGAATGATCATATATGTCGTTGTACCGGTTATGTCCGTTACTTCGAGGCCGTCAAAGAAGTGGTATTGACTACGCCAGGTTTGGTGAAGGATGCCAAATAATGAATACTAAAATCCTTCGTGTCGCTGCTCTGGGTTTGGGAGTGTCGGTATTAGCTGCCGGTTTATTCTTTATGCAAGGTGACAAGGCCGTCGCTGCCGATACCGCCGCAACTACACCTGTTACAACGCCGACTAAACAGCCGACCGATCAGATTGCTTTGGGGCGCTATTTGACCAAAGCTGCTGATTGCGCCGCTTGTCATACTGCCAAAGATGGTGCGCCGTTTGCCGGCGGCGTCAAACTTGCTTCGCCGTTCGGTAATTTCTATGGTTCCAACATCACGCCAGATAAAGACCATGGCATAGGCAAATGGAGTGCTGACGAATTTTACAAAGCACTACATGATGGCGTTGCACCGGACAAGCATCTGTATCCGTCTATGCCATATACCTCTTATCGCGGTATGACGCGTGCTGATAGTGATGCGATTTTTGCCTATTTGAAATCGATACCACCAGCGGCGGTTGAGAATCAAAAGAATGAACTGAAATTTCCCTACAACCTGCGCTTTGGCATGGTGTTCTGGAATATGTTGTTTTTGAAAGATAAGCTGCCTGATGCATCTGTCGGTCAGTCTGCTCAATGGTTGCGTGGCCAATATCTTGTCAACTCGCTGGGGCATTGCGCAGAATGTCATTCGCCGCGCAGCGCTTTGGGTCAGATGGATTTTTCTAAACCGCTCAGTGGCGGGGAGCTTGGTCGTGTGATTCCACCGAATATCACGCCGGCTGGTTTGGCTGCAGTGGGCTGGACCGCCACTGATTTGCAAACATTCTTCACTACCGGCATTGCACCTCAAGGTTCAGCCTACGGTGAAATGTTCCCCGTCGTGCATTTGAGTAGTCAGCATTTGACGAAAGAAGATGTGATTGCAGTGACGACCTATTTGATGGGCGATAAACCATTGCCAGCGCAACCGATGAAGAACATCTCGGAGATCAAGGTCGATGCGACCGAACTGAAGGCGGGTCAGAAGCTGTACATCGCAGTCTGCGCCGGATGCCACGGTGCAGAAGGTAAAGGTAAGCCTAACGTCACTGTGGCGATGGACGGCAACTCAACCGTGCGTAACAGCAACCCACACAATCTGATTGTTGCGATGCTCGATGGGATAGAAGCACAGAAATTCCCGGGCTTTGGTAGCATGCAAGACATGCCTGGTTTCGCTGGCAAGCTGGATGACAAACAGTTGGCGCAATTGTCTAATTATTTGCGCGCTAGTTGGGGCGGGCAAGCTGCGGATGTGACGCCAGATAATGTGAAAGCTTTGCGAGATGGCGCTGCAGCACATTAAATAGTTGTTTATAATTTCTTCACCAAGTGCTAACCCTCTCCGCTTCTGCAAGTGGAGAGGGTTTTGCATTATTAACGAATGTTGCGCACACTCATTCTAACCACCGTCATTCCCGCGAACGCGGGAATCCATTTTACGAAATACAAAGCACCGTTGATATCATGTCGAACAATACGCGAGACACGTTACGTACTTTATATAGCGGCGTCACTTCGATTGAGCTAAGTAACATGGATTCCCGCGTTCGCGGGAATGACGCTGGTTTGTGTAATATCAGTTATTAAGCGTTGAACTTTTAATAGAAAATCACGTAGGAAAAATATATGCCTAACCTTCATTTACTTGCTGGATTCGCTTTAGTCGCATTGGGTATGGCGCTGACCCCCGGTCCCAACATGATTTACCTGATTTCCAGATCGATTTGTCAGGGGCCAAAAGCCGGATTTGTTTCTCTCGCCGGTGTGGTGTTGGGCTTTGTTTTTTACATGCTATGCGCCGCATTTGGTATTACAGCATTGTTGTTCGCCGTGCCTTTTGCCTATGATGTGCTGCGTTTTGGCGGTGCGTTTTATCTGGCTTATCTGGCATGGCAAGCCATCAAACCGGGTGGGAGTTCACCGTTTGCCATCAGAGATTTACCTGAAGACAGCAATCGGAAATTATTCACGATGGGTTTTTTTACCAATCTGTTAAACCCTAAAATCGCCTTATTGTATTTGGCGTTATTGCCACAGTTTATTGATCCAAATGGTGCCAGCATATTGACCCAGTCATTGAGTTTGGGCGTGGTGCAAATTTGCATCAGCATCACTACCAATTCCCTGGTGACACTGGCTGCTGGTTCTATTGCCGGTTTTCTGGGATCGCGGCCAACCTGGTTGTTGTTGCAACGCTGGCTGATGGGGACAGTGTTGGCAGGATTGGCAGTGCGGATTGCATTGGAAGCGCGAAAATGAATGCAGTTGATTATCAAGTTTTAAAAAGCACGATTAATTGGTTGCAACAAGGAAAACGCGTTGCGCTGGTGACGGTGGTACGTAATTGGGGTTCCGCACCACGTCCTTTGGGTTCTTTATTTGCGATTTCCAGTGCAGGTGATTTCACTGGCTCGGTATCCGGCGGCTGCATAGAAGACGACTTATTGCAGCGCTTTTCTAGCGCTTTCCCTGACAAAATCGAAGTCGTCCGTTACGGCATTAGTGCCGAAGAGATGCTGCGTTTTGGTTTGCCTTGTGGTGGTACTTTGGAACTGGTGGTGGAGCCATTCACTGATGCCAGTACATTGACACCATTGTTAACCGCTGTCGCTGGACATCGTTTAGTCCAGCGGCACTTGAATTTGAAAACGGCCGAAGTGCAAATCACCGCAGCCAAGGCCGATTTCACACTCCGTTTTAATCATGATGAGCAGAAATCGGAGCTGATACAAGTATTCGGCCCGCACTGGCGTTTGTTGATTATCGGCGCTGGTCAAGTCTCAGAATATCTGGCGCAAATGGCACCGGCATTGGATTTCTCAGTTTATCTGAATGACCCACGCGAAGAGCAACGGCGTAATTGGCAAGGCGATGAAGTCGAATGGCTGGAAGGCATGCCAGACGATGCCGTCCTGGCGTTTGAGCCGGACCAGCGCACTGTGATCGTCGCTCTCAGCCATGATCCCAAAGTAGATGACATGGCGTTGATGGAAGCGCTTAAAACCGACGCTTTTTACGTCGGCGCGATTGGTTCTATCGCCAGTACCGAAGCGCGCAAAACGCGCTTGTTAATGCTGGATGTAACGCGGGAACAGGTTGATCGTCTGCATGCACCAATAGGTTTGCCGATTTTTAGCCGATCACCGGCGGAGATTGCCGTATCGGTGTTGGCTGAATTGGTGGCGTTGCGGAATCGGGATGTGGCGAAAAGTGCCGGAAATGCATTTGCATCAAGCTGTGTTTTAACGCCAAGAACTTAACGCAAACGCAGTATCATAAGTTGCTCGTCAAAGAACTGATCACCAACCCGAATTGCCCGCGGCACGACGAACATTCCTTCGAATCCGAACGACAGATAGAGTTGCAATGCCGCGGTGTTTTGCACATTCACATACAGTTGCAATTGCAGAATTTCCTGACGCGTGTGCGCATAGTCGAGAGCCGCATTGAGCAACTTGCGCGCAATACGTTTTCCCCGCCATTCAGGATCAACAAAGACACCCATGATGCTGGCTTTGTGCCAGACTTTTTCTCTGGGCTCACGCATTAATTTTGTAATGCCAATCAATTGATTGTTGATGAATGCACCGAATACAATTTGGAACTCCGTTGCGTCAATTTCTTGCGCGATTTGTTCCAACGATACGTTTGATTGCTCTTCAGGTGTCCAGGTAATGGCGGATGGTGCATCTGTGGCTGCACCTACGCGTAGTGCTCGGAAAGCAGCTGCATCAGCAACGGTGAGGTGGCGAATAAGTACGGCGTCAGAAGTCATAAATACGTTGAGTCGACCTGCGATTAAAGGGGCAGCAACGCGCATAAGCTAATCACATTTGCTGAGAGATATAGGTGTCGATCCAGGTACAGCGGAATCGGGATATGAGTGGTTCTTTTCCGGTTGTGTAGCTCACTAGGTAAACTCCTCTAAAAATCCCTTCTCACGCAAGCGGGAGAAGGGGAGGAAGCCCCAAGTCAACTAATGCGACAACTCTGGACTGAATACGTCACTGTAAAAAAGGCGTAATGACGAATTGCCAAAGCGAATTACGAGTCAGAAAGTTCAGGCTGGCCAAGAAAATCTCGATGCATACGCACTATTTGTTCACCGGTTGAGCCGGCGGAAACATCATGAAGGGTATAGGCATCCATCGCATTGTAAAAAGCCCGTAGTCCCAGTTTTAAAGCATAACGTAGCTGACAATCCTGACGTAGCGAGCAAGGTTGGCCATCGCAATCAGCGAGCTCTGCATCACCTTCCAATTCACGCAAGACGGTGCCAATTTTCAGAGTCGAAGCATCAACACAAAGACGCACACCACCATTGCGCCCTCGCGTCGCTAGTATCCATCCACTGCGTGCCAGATGGCCGACCACTTTGACCAAATGATTGACAGGGATGTCAAACTGCGCAGCGATTTCCGCCACTGTTACGGGTACAGGTCTTTCACCCGCACGAGAGAGATACATCAAAACACGGAGTCCAATATCTGAGAAACGAGTTAAGCGCATAGTTAGATCTCTTTAAGAGGGGGGCAAGCTCAGGGTATGAATTGTGTATATAAAATACACTTTTAAATTAAATTCTAATATTCCTTTGTTTAGTAGCGTAAAGTTGCTCTATGGATTCTACTGTTATTTTCTTTAAATCTCACATTTTTACTTTATTTTTATGGCAAGTCTTCCTGCTCGGAAACAGAACATCAATATCAGCTGGCCGGATCTGATCGCGGGCTTATCTATCGCTGGCTTGTTACTCCCCGAGGCTGTCGCTTATTCCAGTATCGCCAATCTGCCACCGCAAACCGGCGTTATCGCCTTGTTTGCCGGCTTGCTTTGCTATGGTCTGTTTGGCAGCAGCCGCTTTGCGATTGTATCGGCAACCTCATCGTCGGCGGCTGTCATGGCGGCGGCGATTACCGCCATGACAGCCGCCATGGCCAATGGCGATCCGCAATTGCGTATGACTTTGGCGATTGGTCTGGTGATGGTGACCGGTTTGTTTTTCTTACTGGCGGGATTATTACGTTTAGGCGGCATCACTGCATTCATTGCTAAACCGGTGTTACGCGGTTTTGCTTTTGGGCTGGCACTGGTGATCATCGTCAAACAGTTCGCCAGCATGGTCAACGTCCATCCTGTACACAATGACATGCTGCGTTATGTCGGTGCTTTGCTAGAGCAGAGTGAACACTGGAACTGGATCGCCGTAGCAGTCGGAGCATTGGCTTTAGCATTGCTATTTCTATTTTCACGCATCAGCTATTGTCGTTATCTGCCCGGTGGTCTGATCGTCATTGTGCTGGGCGTAGCGGCAGAAAAATGGCTGAATTTATCGCAGCATGGCGTTCAATTGGTTGGCACCATTCCCCTGCAATTGGTGATGCCATCGCTACCATTATTGTCGTATTCAGACTGGATGAATCTGGGAGAATTGGCGATTGCAATGGTGATGATTTTGTATGCCGAATCCTACGGATCTATCCGCAGTTTTGCGATGAAACATGGCGATACGGTCGATCCCGATCGGGATCTGCTAGCCATAGGTGCGGCCAATCTGCTATCGGGAATGTTTCATGGCATGCCGGTGGGCGCAGGGTATTCTGCCACTTCCGCGAATGAAGCCGCAGGCGCCACCTCGCGCTTAGCCGGCTGGGTCGCGGCGCTGGTGGTGTTGCTCATCGTATTGACGCTGTTGCCCTTCATCGCGCTGACACCGCAACCGGTACTCGCTGCAGTGGTGATTCATGCGGTTAGCCATACGTTAAATCCGGCGATATTTCGCCCTTACTTCACATGGCGTCGTGATCGCTTGTTAGTTGTGACCGCAGTGATTGCCGTATTAGCGTTGGGCGTGCTGAATGGCTTGCTGGTCGCCATCGGAATGAGCTTGCTATTGATGTTGCGCCAACTCTCAGCATCATCCATCATGATCTTGGGACGACTGGGAGATAGTCACGATTTCGTCAATCTTAAAACACATCCCACTGCTAAAGCGCTACCGGGAATTCTTATACTACGCCCTAATGAGCCGCTATTCTTTGCCAACGCCGAGCGTATTTTGAGTCAGGCGCGGCAAGAAATTAATGCCGCCGTGCCGCCGGTACAAAATATTATTATCAGCCTGGAAGAATCTCCTGATCTTGATAGTTCCAGCATTGAAGCTTTAACGGATTTTTGCCATGCGATAGGCAGCAATAAGCGCATCGTATTAACGCGCTTAAAAGACCCGGTTCTGGAAATATTGCAAAAGGTAGATCCCCCCATTTTGCCGCAGGAGAGCTTAAGTGGGTTGAGTGTGGATGAGGCGGTGAGGGTGATGTTGCGCGGCCAAAGCGTTTGTTAGTCCGTTCAGGAAAAAATGAGACGCAACATTTTCTATAATATTTGCTATGCATGTGGCGCATTACGCCAGTCGAATGCACCTTGCCGCGTTATTGACACACTGGATTGCCGATACTTGTCTTACAAAATAACGAGGTAAGTCGCCGATCAATTTTAGGTTCTGGAGTAGGTGAATCAGGATTGCACGCGGACAGCGCCGGATATTTTTTACAATAATTTTTATATTGATTTCCTAATCCGCTTTTGACAGCGCAGCGGGCAGCCAGAGCAAACTCATTGTCACTTAAATCAACCCGCTGGCTTGGAACCTTATCTGTTACTTTGTCTTTAAAGCCGTATGAAACATAGCCACGACCAGCATACGGTGTTGCAAATCCACATTCCAGTAATTTTTTTTGCTGCGTAATCTCATCATGAGGTGAGTCACTATCTTCTTTATCCTCCTGGTCTATCAGGCAAACACGGGAAAAAGGAAAATTTGAGCAAAATTGACTATCTAATCTCGTTTGAATATTTCGTAACCGATGCGGTGCGTCACTTTGGCAAGCAGCGAGTGTCTTATTCGTTTGACATAGTTCGCGCCAGTACGCGTCTTTTTTCGAAAAGCCATCGCTCTCCATGCATTTTTCTTTCGCAACAATTTCATTGTCTGTTGCACGCACATGAGTACTTCCATAGCCCAACGTATCTTGATAACCACATTCTAGTAAAGCAATTTGCACATCAACTGGCGTAACTCCTTGTTTTTTCCAGGCCTCAAATTCGTATGGGGCAGGTTGAAAGGGCTTGAAACCAAAACATCCAGACAGTAGTGTCATGACACACGAGATCACAAAAATGCATTTTAAAAAAGAAGGTTTAAGCATTTATTTTTCTTTGAAAATGGAGGCGTCCGATGGATGCGTTATGCGCCATCGGCTGAATTATTTCGAACAATTTTGAGCTACTTAGATTGTTGTTTCTCATTTTGCGGAATCCACCCGGATTTTTTTCTTTCTGCGACTAGCGCATTTGTCCGCTTCTCAAACTCCTGAACAGGGGAGATCGGGTAGTCTGTTACATCACATGATTTTTTTTTCGCCACGATCAGATTGTCTTGATAATCTTGTTCCGCGCCATTAATTTGTCGTGCGAAATCTCCCGGTGCTTTCCGCTGGATGACATGCAGTTGCACTATCGCTGGGGTTGGGTCTTCTAAATTGGCATAGTCTCCAACGAAAGCATGAGCCGAAAAAATATTTAAACTAAGGGCAATCACATCGTGCTGCTCACATGTCATATCCGCAAATTTCTTCTGATTTGAATTTGTTGCGCAACTTGATAACACTGCCATAACAAAGACAGAGAAAAATATTTTTTTGAGTATGCGCATTTTCTAACTCTTCATTTACAGTCAAAACGCACGTCTTTAACAACCTGATATTTTCGGCATGAGAAATTACAAATCCTTGCAATCTCTGCTTGATCTTCACTAACGGGTAACCATCTGCCGGTAATGCTTACCGTTTTTTCACCTTGCTTAGAAAGTGGAAACTCGATTGTAGGACTATTTGGAATCGTATGAACAAGAAATATGTTTTCGATAAAACCATCAGTTAAAGAAAAAATGCATACTTTGCCCGCTGTTAGCGTGTAAGCATCATGCTGGAAATTTACCTCTGGTGTTAAACACGTTTGGATTGCAGTGTGTTCAATTTTTGTTTGGCTTGAGGAAGGCTAGTTTCGTCATAATTTATTTGCGTTTTTTCTGCAACGAACATCATTGATATTTGCATTGCGAATAGTTGATGAAATCTTGGAAATCCAGGCCTATTTGATCGGCAAGAAGCGGCCGAGCACAGCCAAAATAAGGATTACCCCGCCTGCAAGAATAGTTATCCAATTCAAAGCACTAAAACGATCATTTTTTTCATGCCCCGGCGCGATGACGCTATTGATGTGATTCACTTGAATTTGTACCGGCACGAATAAAATTTATGCGAGGATTGAAATAGGCAATAATCAATTCTCAAACTTATATATATCGATGATCCAACAATCCAGGCGATGGTTAGCAAACCTGCGGAGAATTTACTTGGAATCGCATTTGGTACTTTGAAATCACGAACCTTTTTGACCATCTGATAGCAATAAAAAAAGGAAAAGAAAGCGCGTGCAAGACGCAAGATGTCGCTGTTTTCCCGTACTTTGACAATCTGCCAGTGTCGATAGAGTCAGTACATTGCGCTTGCCCTGAAATTTAGTCTCCCTTAGCTAACGTAAAATCGACGTTGAATAGGAAAGACAAAATGAAGATACCAAGACGTTCATACACAGAAGAATTCAAAGAACTGGCAGTCAAACGCGTAGCCGATGATCAATCGATTTCAACGGTGGCGAAAGAACTCGGTTTGGGCGATCAAACCTTACGTAATTGGATTGCAGCATCTCCTCAGGCAAGCTCCAAGACGCCAGTAGCAAAGCTGTGACGATTGAAGATATGGCGCTATCGAAACTACGCTCAGAGAATGCGCGGTTAAAACGTCAGGTGAATTTCCTGTGTCGAAACAAAAGCCATAGGCTTCCCATAAGGACGGGGATAGCGAGGACTGACATGGCCGCTTGAAATCCCAACGCCGCTGAGAGGGGAAATTCAGAAGAAAATCTCAGCAGGTCGGTAATACGGGCACTATAGAAGTGCGTGACGAGGTACCACGCTGAACGAGTTGCGCAGCAACTGAATGCGAGCGCGAAAACGCTGGCGAGAAGCAGCCGGAAATGACGTGGTCGCGTGATCAGCTTTGGCAGCGATACTCTGGCGGCCAGATAGGCCAACAAAGAAAATAGCCCCGATGTAGCCAACACACACCACGGTAATGCAACATTGTCCACCGAAACGACGCCTTTTGACGTCCAGGAAGGAACGGCTATTTGGGCGATCATGTTTAGGCAGAAAATGATCCATGCAAGCTCAAGGCTTGCAGTGCTATTCACGTTAGTAGCGTGAGCTTTGATCTCTCCGCGACCGAGAAAAAGAATGGCAGCGAACTTCCAGGATGCGGCGATGGAGATGGCTAAGACGGGATAGAAGACAATGACCTGAAATGCACTGATGACCTCGGGATAGGGTATGGCTGCGGAGCGAAGTTGTAGGAACGATAGCAGGTCTTTAACCAGAGATACGCATAGATTCATGGCGATCAGCGAAACTATTGCGCATGCCGCGAAAAAAGCCATTTGAAAGCGCAGCGGGCGATAATCTTTTACGCCGCTGGCAATCTGCTTTTGCGCCGCTATAAAGGCTATGCAGCTAAAGAGAGATGACTGGAAGATGCTGTCAACGATCTTCCAGTCTTGGTCGGCCCATCTGTCACGGAAGACTGCGGAAACCACCAGTCCGGCCGCGATCGCAGCAATCGCACTGTGCCAGGGTAAATTGCGAATATCTTTATTCATGAGTCCTCGTTCCTGATTTAGAGGTACCGCCTTCCGGCATCGTCGATGGCAGTGGGATTGGTATAAGAGGTGGTAGCAAAAGCCATAGGGCGAGTCCGATGGACATCCGTAATTGTGATTTTTCGTGCACAATTTCGCGTTCATAGAAAATTAACTTCGAAATGGGGAAGCAACCCTGAGCAAGGGCCACGCCCATTTGACCGATCGTATTCTATGCTCGCGCTCAACGCGTATATATGGGACAAATCTGAATTTGTACGCACCACTAAACAGCTCTGCCTTCTCACACTCGGCGCAGGCACAATGATAGTCAGGCTGAGGCATAGGGCTTCGTTGCATAAATCAAAAGCTATCCGCAATTGCGCTTCCCTCGCTTTTTAGTTCTCCATAGAGCGAGTTTTGCGCGACCATTTTCACCTGTTGCTGCTCACTAATCCCGTGTCCGAGAAGTTCGATTGGTGATTGATAACTGAGGCCAGAATTTTCAGTATGAAAATACTTATATTTTGAATAATAAAAGCAATAAAAACGACAAAAAATGATAAGAAAATCACCACTAATAATCTATTCACGGCTTTTAGGTGTCAATTCGGAAACATAAAAAATCTTTGGGCAAGAGTGATGACCGGAAAGTTAATTTTTGAGGAATGCACACTGAAAGTCCATGCTTCAGTCGAGGAAGTGCGAACCGTAGTAGTGTCGCCTTAGCGTGCTCTGTATAATTCCTCCCCTATGCCAGAATCAAAACTCAATAAACCGTCTAGTTCGGCCCAGCCACGGTCTGATCGTGCGCCGCAAACACCACGTGATAAACCGCCACGCGAAGCGCAAGCTCGTCCTGCGCCAGAGCGCAATCCGCTGCCAGTGATCGTCTTTCCAGAGGAACTGCCGGTTTCCGGTAAGCGTGCTGATATTTCTGCCGCGTTGCAGGCGCATCAGGTCATCATTGTTTGCGGTGAAACCGGCTCAGGTAAAACTACCCAGTTGCCGAAAATATGTCTGGAATTAGGACGTGGTAAAGCCGGTTTAATCGGTCATACCCAACCGCGCCGGATTGCGGCATCGTCTACCGCCAAGCGCATCGCGCAAGAACTGGGCTCGCCGCTAGGCGAGCATGTCGGTTTTAAAGTGCGGTTTAACGACACCCTGACCAAAGGCGCGTGGATTAAGTTGATGACGGACGGTATTTTGCTG
The DNA here is from genome assembly GCF_009497155.1 of Glaciimonas soli. Lineage (GTDB taxonomy): Bacteria > Pseudomonadota > Gammaproteobacteria > Burkholderiales > Burkholderiaceae_D > Glaciimonas > Glaciimonas soli. The sequence goes on along the minus strand of NZ_WINI01000007.1, from coordinate 392,502 downwards.
GCTGAAACGCAGACCGATCCGCTGTTGCGACAATATGACACCATCATTATTGATGAAGCGCATGAACGCAGCCTGAATATTGATTTCTTGCTCGGTTATTTAAAGCAGTTATTACCGAAGCGCCCAGATCTGAAAGTGATTATTACTTCGGCAACGATTGATGCTGATCGCTTCGCGCGGCATTTTGGCTCGCCTGAGCAACCTGCGCCGGTGATTGAAGTATCCGGGCGTTTGTACGAAGTCGAAGTGCGTTATCGACCGATTGATAATGCTGATCGCAGTGGTGTAACGCCAGCCACCGCAAACAGCGCAGCCAAGCCCAATAACGCCCAGCGTGACCGCGATCAACGTGATTTGATGGATGCGGTGGTGGACGCGGTGGATGAGTTGGCGCGCATCGGTTCTGGTGATGTTTTAGTATTTTTGCCCGGTGAGCGCGAGATTCGTGACGCCGCCGAAGCGTTGCGCAAACATCATCCGCCACACGTAGAAATTTTGCCGTTGTTTGCGCGATTGTCAGCACAAGAGCAAGAACGTGTCTTCAAAGTGTCGAATGCACGCCGTATCGTGTTGGCGACCAACGTGGCTGAAACTTCACTGACAGTGCCGGGCATTCGATATGTGGTCGATGCGGGTTTGGCACGGGTTAAACGCTACAGCTATCGCAATAAGGTCGAACAGTTACAGGTAGAGTCGATTGCGCAATCGGCAGCCAATCAGAGGGCCGGTCGTTGCGGCCGGGTTGCGGCAGGTGTGTGTATCCGCTTGTATGAAGAGCAGGATTACTTACAGCGGCCGAAATTTACTGAACCAGAAATTCTGCGCTCATCATTGGCCTCCGTCATTTTGCGTATGAAATCGTTACATTTGACGGACGTTGAAACTTTCCCATTTATCGAGCCGCCTCCAGGACGCGCCATCGCCGACGGTTACCAATTGCTGCAAGAATTGGGAGCGGTTGACGACAGCAATCAATTGACCAAACTGGGACGTCAGTTGGCCAAATTGCCGTTGGATCCTCGCGTTGGCCGGATGATACTGGCGGGATTGGATAATGTCTGCTTGACCGAAATGTTAATCATCGCTGCAGCGGTATCGGTGCAAGATCCGCGTGACCGACCTATGGATGCGCAAGGTGCAGCAGATCTGGCGCATAAAAAATTCGGTGATGAAAAATCAGAATTTAATAGTTATCTGAAAATCTGGAAATGGTTTGAAGACGCTATTGAACACAAAAAAACCAATCGTCAATTGCAAGATAACTGTCGCGCCAATTTTCTTTCGCAATTGCGTTTGCGTGAATGGCGCGATGTCCATTCACAGTTGTTGACCATCGTACGCGAGCAGGGCTGGCGTTTGAATGAGGCACCAGCGACGTACGAAAATCTGCATATGGCGTTGCTGACGGGGCTGCTCGGTAATGTTGGCTTTAAAGCCGATGACGAGCCGCATTATCTGGGTGCGCGCGGGATCAAATTTTTTCTGTGGCCCGGTTCGCATTTATCGAAAAAAGCCGGTAAATGGGTGATGGCGGCAGAGCTGGTCGATACCACGCGTTTGTATGCACGCTGTATCGCTAATATTCAGCCGGAATGGTTGGAAAAAGTCGGTTCTCATTTACTCAAAAAATCGTATGGCGAACCGCGTTGGGAAAAGCGCACTGCGCAAGTTTCAGCATCTGAACGTGCCACCTTGTATGGTTTGGTCGTGTACAGCCAGCGCCGCATTAATTTTGGTTTGATCAATCCGGTCGAGGCACGCGAAATTTTTATCCGCGATGCATTGGTCGGAGGGGAATTCGATACCCGTGCACCGTTCTTCGCGCACAATCAAAAATTGATACGAGAGATCGAAAATCTGGAGCATAAATCACGTCGTCTGGATGTGTTGGTGGATGATGATTTGATTGCGGCGTTTTACGATAAGTTGATTCCGGCAGATATTTGCAACGGTATTACTTTCGAAAAATGGCACAAAGATACTGTCGTTAAAAATCCGAAATTGCTGTATTTGAATCGCGACGATTTAATGCGCCATGAAGCTGCTGGCGTGACGACCGAGCTTTTCCCCAAAGTGACGCGCGTGGCCGGTATCGAAATGAGCTTGAGCTATCACTTTGAACCTGGCACGCCGCGCGATGGCGTGACCTTGACGGTGCCGCTGTATGCGTTGAATCAAGTCAATGTTGATCGTTGTGATTGGCTGGTGGTCGGCATGCTGAAAGAAAAGGTGCATCTGCTGCTGAAATCACTGCCGCAAAAGATCCGTCGTCATTGCGTACCGATACCTGAGTATGCAGCTAAGTTTTGCGAGCGCATCGAGGAAAAGCATATTTTTGGTCATGGTAATCTGATCGATGCGTTGATCGCCGATATTCGCACCGAACTGACCATTGTCGTGCGTCATGCCGACTTCAAATTGGAGACGTTACCAGCGCATCACTTCATGAATTTCAAAGTGATAGATGAGCATGGCCGTCAGCTAGATATGGGACGTAATCTGGCTGCGTTGCAAACCGAGCTGGGTGGAAAAGCCAGAGAGCAATTTCAGAAGCTTGCAGAACAGACGGTGATCGGAGATGAGGGCAAACCGAAGTCGGCTGATCAACAGAAAAATGTACAAGCTGGAAAAATTGGTGGCAATGCGGCAGAAACGAAAACAACGAACACTAGCAATAGTGTTGCTGCTTACTCCAACCTCACTAGCTGGACTTTTGGTGAGTTACCCGAACTGCTCGAAATTGAGCGTGGCAAGCAAACCTTGATTGGCTTTCCGGCTTTGGTAGATAAAGCCTCACATTGCGATTTGGAAGTCTTTGACGATCCTAACGAAGCGGCGCGTATCCACCGTTTGGGCATGCAACGCTTATTTGCCTTGCAGCTCAAAGAGCAGTTGAAATTTTTAGAAAAAAATATTCCCGGTCTACAGCAAATGGGCATGCAGTTTATGACCTTGGGATCGCAAGAAGAATTACGCGATCAGATTATTTCGGCAGGTTTGGAGCGCGCTTGTTTGTCTGCGCCATTGCCAAAAAATGCTGAAGAATTTACCAAGCGCAAGGATGAGGGGAAGTCACGTCTGGGTTTGTTATGTAATGAAATCGCCAGACTGACAGCGCTGATACTGGCCGAGTACTATGTCTTGCCGAAGAAACTGCAAGGCATCAAAGCGCATGCCGCCGCAGTGGCCGATATACAGAGCCAGATGCAAGGCTTGGTCAGTAAACGCTTTGTGATAGAGAATGAGTACAGCAACTTAAGTCATTTTCCGCGTTATCTGAAAGCGATTAACGTCCGTTTGGACAAGCTGCGTACCGATCCTAGTCGTGACACGCGTTTAATGGCTGAGTGGGCATTAGTGGCAACACCGTGGCAGCGCGCATTAAAAGAGCGGCATGGTGGTAAAAACAGTGATCCGAAAATACTGGAATTTCGCTGGTTACTGGAAGAATTACGCGTGTCTTTGTTTGCGCAAGAGTTGAAAACGCCGATGCCAGTGTCGGTGAAGCGGTTGCAGAAAATTTGGGAAACGATGCAGCGTTGATGTCGGGATGATAGCGGAGTCCTGCTTACACCCGATTCGCGTAAAATGACAACAATCTGTTTTATAGAAAGAAGTAAACATTATGACTATTAAATCCGATAAGTGGATACGCCGGATGGCGCAAGAAACCGGCATGATCGAACCATTTTCACCGAATCAAGTGCGTGAAGAGAATGGTCATAAAATCGTTTCTTATGGCACTTCGTCGTATGGTTACGATATCCGTTGCGCTGATGAATTCAAGATTTTCACCAATATCAACTCAACCATCGTCGACCCTAAAAATTTCGACGAAAAATCGTTTGTTGATTTCAAAGGTGACGTTTGTATCATTCCACCGAATTCGTTTGCATTGGCACGCACCATGGAATATTTCCGTATTCCACGCAGCGTGTTGACCATCTGCCTTGGCAAATCCACGTATGCCCGCTGCGGCATTATCGTTAACGTGACGCCGTTTGAGCCTGAGTGGGAAGGTTACGTGACGTTGGAGTTTTCTAATACGACACCGTTGCCAGCCAAGATTTATGCGGGTGAAGGTTGTGCGCAAGTGTTGTTCTTCGAAAGCGATGAAATTTGTGAAACTTCGTACAAAGATCGTGGCGGCAAGTATCAAGGGCAGCATGGCGTGACTTTGCCCAAGGCTTAAAGTGTTTTAGCGCTTAGGGTCTATCGCGTACACCTTAAGGCAGTACTGACGCGACATGCAATTTGTATTCTCCATAAAAATTTTAATGAGATATCAATGAAAAAAATAGCAATAAGTATTGTCACTACCTTCGCCTTGATCCTAAGTGTCCCAGGCTTCGCGCAAACGCCTGCAACAACAAGCGTCACTTCAGCGGCCGCACCAATCGACCCGGCCACGGCACAAGCAGTAAGGAATTTGTTGGAGGTGATGAAGTTTAAGCAACTGATGGCTAACACCTTCAGCCAGGCGATCAAGACTATGCCGGAAACGATGCGTAAGATGTCGATTGAGCAGATCAATGGAAATGCCAAGTTAACGCTGACGCAAAAGCAGGCGGAGCTGGCTAAGGCGGAAAAAACCATTCCTGAGGTGACAGACAAATTGAACGCGTTATTCAACGATCCGGCAATGTATGATGAAATGGCGCAAGCGATGATTCCTTTATATGCGCGTCATTTCAGTGCAGACGAAATTGATCAAATCACCGCGTTTTACAAAACAGGTGTTGGCGCCAAGATGTTGACCATCATGCCGCAGTTGACGAGTGAGTCGATGCAAATAAGCCAGCAAATTATGATGCCTCGAATTAACAAACTAATCGCTTCATACGCGCAAAGTACCGGGAAGTAGTTGAAGGCAGTAGATAGCAAGCGGGAATGACGAAATGAGTGACAGCGCTGTCGATATACAAATAGAAGAGGCCGTGATCCCCACCTCGAAACAGTTGTTCATGGGGTTTTTCGGCCTCGGCATGACGGCTTTTGGTGGCGCATTGCCACTGGCACACCGCATGGTGGTGGACAAGCGACGCTGGCTGAGTGAGGCCGAGTTTGTCGAATTGCTTGGTCTATGTCAGTTTCTGCCTGGCGGTAATATCATCAATTTGTCGGTTGCGATCGGCATGCGTTTTCGCGGTGTCAAAGGGGCATTCGCCGCCATCATGGGGCTGATCGCCGTACCGTCTTTAGTGGTCATCATGCTGGGAGTGCTTTACGAGCATTTTCAGAATGATCCACAAATCAAACATTTGTTCGCTGGTCTGGCTGCAGCAGCGGCCGGATTGCTGGTCTCTATGGCGATTAAGATTGCCTTACCGTTACGAAAACATGTATCGCTGGCCTTGCTTGCTACCGTTTGTTTTGTAGCGATCGCATGGCTGCGTTATCCATTGATATGGGTGATGCTGGTGATGACACCGGTTAGCGTCCTCGTGACTATCTTCGTGAATTCGCGGGGTAAAAAATGACGCAGACGTTGATTGCTCTGGCGCTTATTTTTGCCGAATTGTCAGTGCTGGCATTCGGTGGTGGAAATACGATCTTGCCGGAGATGCAGCGTCAGGTCGTGGAGGTTCATCATTGGATGACGGCAGAAGAATTCAGCGCATTGTTTGCGCTGAGTCAGGCTGCGCCGGGGCCGAACCTGATGGTGGTCACGCTGGTAGGCTGGCATGTCGCCGGGTGGATGGGAATGCTGGTAACGTCAATTGCCAAGTTCGGGCCGTCGTCGGTGTTGACGGTGTTGGCCCTGCATGCGTGGGAGCGCTTCAAAGATCGACCTTGGCGACGTCATATTCAGATCGGCTTGCTACCGGTGACGGGCGGTTTGGTGGCTGCGTCCGCCGCGCTGATTGCACATGCTTCTGATACGAATTGGTTGCTGGGTGCGATTACGGCGTTTACCGCGCTGGTCGCCTGGAAAACCCGCATACATCCGCTGTGGTTGTTATTTGCTGGCGCGATGATTGGTTTGGTAGGGATGCGCTACGTTTAAGGATGACGAAGAAGGCGATAGAAAAACACAGAAAAGCAGGATGGTTATCGCTGCGCTTCCCATCCTACGATTTGCGCTGGTCTTAATTTATGCCTTTCGCAAATAGCAGGCTTTAAGCATAAAACTGCCGCTATCTATTTTGCAATCGACTTCATGATCGCCACCGACCAGACGGATACTCTTGATCTTGGTTCCCATTTTCAAGGTAATGGACGATCCTTTCACTTTCAGATCCTTGATCAGCACCACGGCATCGCCGTCGGCTAACACATTGCCATTGGCGTCTTTGACGACTGCATCGCTATCCTCGGCCGACGCCGCAGCGACCATAGGCCATTCATGACCGCAGTCAGCGCACACATAGTTAGCGCCGTCCGGATACGTGTTTTCCATGGCACATTGTGGGCAAATCGGGATGGTAGGCATAGTTCTCTCTCTTGAATGGTTAAGCCCTTCTCGCGCAAGCGGGAGAAGGGCTGGGATGAGGACGTTTAGCAGTGAACTTGATTAAGAAATGGCCAGGCATTTCCACGTTTTACATGGATTACTGGCGCACACAATCCACGAAATAATCGCGCTTGCCATCGACTTCACGTTTCACTAAACCATGGACGTCAGTTTCAAAACCCGGGAATTTCTCATTGAAATCACGCGCGAATTTCAGATAGTCCACGATGGTTTTATTGAAGCGTTCGCCCGGAATCAACAAAGGAATACCCGGTGGATACGGTGTCAACAATATCGATGTGACGCGGCCTTCCAATTCGTCGATAGGTACCCGATCAATTTCGCGATGCGCCATTTTGGCGAACGCATCTGATGGTTTCATCGCTGGTTGCATGCTGGACAAATACATTTCTGTAGTCAAGCGGGCGATGTCGTAAGCCTTGTACGTTTCATGAATTTGCTGACACAGATCACGTAAGCCCAGACGTTCATAGCGTGAATTCTTGCCGTTATTTGCTTTCGCGAATTCGGGCAGGATGCGCCAGATCGGTTGGTTTTTGTCATAGTCATCTTTGAATTGCTGCAAAGCTGTCAGCAAGGTATTCCAGCGGCCTTTGGTAATGCCGATGGTGAACATGATGAAGAACGAATACAGTCCGCATTTTTCGACAATAACACCGTGTTCCGCCAGATATTTGGTGACGATAGAGGCGGGAATGCCGCTGTCGCCGAACTGACCGTTCAGTGATAATCCGGGCGTGACGATGGTGGCTTTGATCGGGTCGAGCATGTTGAAGTTCGGCGCCAGATTGCCGAAACCATGCCAGTCGTCTTCTGCTTTAATGACCCAGTCTTCACGTGTACCAATACCGTCATCGGCAAAGGTGTCTGGTCCCCACACTTGAAACCACCAGTCTTGTCCCCACTCTTCGTCGATCTTGCGCATGGCGCGACGGAAATCGAGCGCTTCTACAATGCTTTCTTCTACCAATGCAGTACCACCCGGCGCCTCCATCATGGCCGCAGCCACATCGCACGAGGCGATGATGGAATATTGGGGCGAAGTTGACGTGTGCATCAGATACGCTTCATTAAACGCATCCCGATCCAGTTTGACGGTCTCTGATTCGCGTACCAGCACTTGCGATGCTTGTGACAAACCGGCGAGCAGTTTATGCGTCGATTGTGTCGAAAAAATCATCGATTTTTTGGCGCGTGGGCGATCTTTGCCGATGGCGTGCATGTCTTTGTAAAAGTCATGGAAGGTCGCGTGCGGTAACCATGCTTCGTCAAAATGCAGCGTCTCGATTTCGCCATCGAGCATTTTTTTCAGTGTTTCCACGTTGTACAGCACGCCATCGTAAGTCGATTGCGTAATGGTCAGAATCCGCGGTTTTTTGTTGAGCGCTTCGCGTGCGAACGGATTGGCCTCGATTTTTTTCTGAATACTTTCGAGCGTGAATTCTTCCAAAGGAATCGGGCCAATGATGCCGAGATGATTGCGAGTCGGCATCAGGAACACCGGAATCGCGCCAGTCATGATGATGGAGTGCAGAATCGACTTATGGCAATTGCGATCCACTACCACGATGTCGCCAGGTGCAACGGTGGAGTGCCAAACCATCTTATTGGAAGTCGATGTTCCGTTGGTGACGAAGTAACAATGATCGGCATTGTAGATGCGCGCTGCATTGACTTCTGATTCAGCAATCGGACCAGTGTGATCTAGTAGTTGCCCGAGTTCTTCCACTGCATTACAGACGTCGGCGCGCAGCATGTTTTCACCAAAAAACTGGTGGAACATCTGACCGATAGGGGATTTCAGGAACGCCACACCACCTGAATGTCCTGGGCAATGCCATGAGTACGAACCGTCATTGGCGTATTGCACCAAGGCGCGGAAAAACGGTGGCGATAAGCCATTCAGATACGATTTTGCTTCACGGATGATGTGACGGGCGACGAATTCCGGTGTGTCTTCAAACATATGAATGAAGCCGTGCAATTCGCGCAGGATATCGTTGGGGATATGGCGTGAAGTGCGGGTTTCACCGTACAGATAAATCGGGATGTCCGCATTTTTATAGCGAATTTCTTCGACAAATGCGCGCAACGATTTGAGCGCGTTGTCGGTTTCTTCAAATGAACCGGCGCCGAATTCTTCATCGTCGATCGACAAGATAAATGCTGAGGCGCGTGATTGTTGTTGTGCAAACTGCGACAGATCGCCATAACTGGTGACGCCCAGTACTTCCATACCTTCCTTTTCCATCGCATCCGCGAGTGCGCGTATGCCGAGGCCAGAAGTGTTTTCAGAAAGGAAATCTTCATCAATGATGACGATGGGGAAGCGAAATTTCATTGAGGTCTCCAAGAGACGGGAGTGGATAACAGGAGCAGCGTTTTGATCGGGTAAGGATCGGACGATGTTCGCTTATTTGTTAAAAAAACTAGCAAACAATTAAGTAATATCAAACAATCAATTTAAAAACTATTGCAGTCATCCTCACGTACGTGGGGATGATGCGGTCATTTTCAAAATGATAGGTTGACCTGACTTACGAATAGCCGGATTTTCGCAGATATGCGACAAAAGGGGCGAAGATAATCTAAAACACGAATAAATAAAAGTGCTGACTGCATTCTTACGTTGTTGATCTTTCATAAACGACAAAAGCATAGTCAAAATCTTGCTCTTCTGAGTGATGTGAAGTGCGGCTAACTTCCTGCCATTGTTGTTTGTCACTTGCCGGACGCACCGGGAAAAAGGCGTCGCAGTCGAAGGTTTTGTTGATTTCGGTGACGATCAGGCGATTACATAATGTTAATGAAGCCGCGTAAATTTCCGCGCCGCCAATGATGAACGCTTCTTCATTCGTGGTGTCATTCAGTAATGCCAACGCTGCCGGGATGGATGTCACCGCCTCGACACCTTGATGTTCCCAGTCCGAATTGCGGGTGATCACGATATTGCGACGATTGGGCAAAGGCCGACCTATGGATTCGAAGGTTTTCCGCCCCATGATAATGGCATGCCCCGATGTGGTGCGTTTGAAATGCGCCAGATCCTCTGGTAAATGCCATGGCAGGGTATTTGCTATCCCTATGCCGTTATTGGCATCAGTAGCAACGATGATCGTGAGATGAGCTGGCATAGGATGAGGAATGAAAAGTGGAATAAAGAAACGGCGAAAAACCGACAATTTTACACCATTAGAATTTCCGTAAAGGCATACCCGGAATCAATGCATTATCGGCAATTCCCCCGGACATAAAATCAGATCAATTTGTTGCACGAATAGCATTAATAATAATTTTGTTTTTGATAATAATTAGCAATTAGATAGGTAAAAAAGTGTTTCTTTGTTCGAAAAAGTAGTGAAAAACTGTAACAATGCGGCCTTCAGTAATGTCGCCTAACCGTTTATGCGTCGTCGCTTCCGCCTTGCGGTACTACGGTACTGTCTGCGTCGGGAAGTCTGGTCTAAACAGTTATGCAGGATTACTTAGCCTGAAAATGAGACGAATTTCGGAATCTCAATTGCCCACCGTTGTGTCGGATAGGAATTCAATGTTAGGAAAAATGATTCAGCGCGGTGCTCATCATCGTCGCGCACATAGACGTTTAGCGGTGCCAATTGCAATGCTCTTGGCAGTTGTCTTGTTTGGTACGTGTGCGGTTAAGAGTGCATCGGCTTTTGATTTTGATGATGTTGCGTTGCGTGCGAAAACGTTGGCAGCAAAGGACTATGTTAAACCGGCGAGCAATCTGCCTAAGGATTTGGCGAGTTTGAATGGTGATCAGTACGAAGGTATTCAATTTCGAGCAGAAAAATCGCCGTGGGCTAAACCGAAATTGCCGTTTGATATAGGTTTCTATCACGAAGGATATTTATTTGATCAGCAGGTAAAGATCAATGAAATCAATGGTTCTGCTGTAAAAGCAATGCGCTTTGATCCCAGTGATTTTAATTATGGGGATAACAAACTTGATGTGCGTCAGTTACGCGCACTCGGCTTTGCCGGGTTTCGTTTGAATTACCCAATTAATACTGCTCGCTACAAGGATGAGGTAGTGTCGTTTCTCGGTGCCAGTTATTTCCGGGCACTTGGTAAGGATCAGCAATATGGCCTGTCTGCACGCGGATTAGCGATTGATACTGGCTTGAACTCTGGCGAAGAATTTCCGCAATTTGTTGAATTCTGGGTCGAGAAGCCAAAAGCGACGGACAAACAATTGACGGTGTATGCATTGCTCAATTCACGTCGTGTGACTGGGGCATATCGCTTTATCGTCAAACCGGGTGTAGAGACTGTGATGGATGTAAAAGCGCAGCTGTATCTTCGGGAAAGTGTCAGCAAATTAGGTATTGCGCCATTAACGAGCATGTTTTTCTTCGGTGAAAATCAGCGCTCGCAGGTGGAGGATTATCGACCAGAAGTCCACGATTCCGATGGCTTGCTGGTGGCGTCTAAAAATGGCGAATGGATCTGGCGACCTTTGGTGAATCCCAAACGATTGCTGGTGACTTCATATGCACTCAATAATCCGGTTGGATTTGGTTTGATGCAGCGTGATCGTGACTTTAAAGATTATCAGGATTTGCAAGCGCACTATGAAGATAGGCCTAGTGTCTGGGTGCAGCCAAAAGGCAACTGGGGTGCTGGTCGCGTTGAGCTGGTACAAATTCCCACTCCGGATGAAACCAACGATAACATCGTTGCCTATTGGGTTCCGAATGTTATGCCTAAAGTCGGTCAGGCGATGAACGTTGAGTATTCCTTGTCGTGGCAAAAAAATGCCGAGCCGCGCCCGCCTTTGGCGTGGGTGACGCAGACCCGGCGTGGCAATAACAATGCCTCCAATACTACGCAGCGCAAAGTCGAGAGCAGCAATGTCGCCATTACTTTAATGGTGGATTTTGATGGCCCTTCATTGAAAAAACTCCCCGCAAGCGTAGCGCCGGAAGCGGTTGTCAGCGTCGATGATAACGGCAAACTTTTGAGCGTCAACATGGTGAAAAATGATGCTGCGGGTGGCTGGCGCATGGAAGTGAAAGTGCGCCGTAATGAAGAAAATAAACCAGTCGAATTGCGTGGATTTTTGCGTGATCACGGCACAACCTTGTCGGAAACATGGAGCTACATACTTCCACCGAATTGATCCCTGATGAGATGTCCGCATCAGTAGAGGAAGTCGTCGATCCGTCGCAGCTTCAGTCGTCTCTTGTCGAACGTTATATTGCGCGGCTGGAGCAGTTCCAACCCCGACCATCGGAAACATTAGTGCGCCCGCAAGCGGTGCTTGATGTGCATCTTGCATTGGCGGGTAGCGAGGCAAATGTTGATATGGCGAATCCCGCCTATGCTTCGGTAGCTGCACGCTTGCACCTGGCTTATGGATTGCCAACGGAGTCGTCGACGATCCCGAATGCAGCGCCGGAAATTATCACCGATGTCACTGGTCGTACCCGGATAGCGGTTGCGCCTCCTTTGCATCGTACGTCTATGGTGGCGCACGCATGGGGAACCCTGAATCCGCTGGTGCGCTGGGTTGAAAATGCGACACACAAATTTGATCAGCGACCCAACGCTGACGCAAGGCGCGAAGCAGAACAGGCTGCAGCGCAAGCCAAGGCCAGCAAAACCAGGCATCCGAAAGGGCATTTACGTCGCTTCGTATTGCTCTCTTTGATGCTGTTGCAAACCGTGTTGGCAACGTATTTCATGAGCACGGTTTTGCCGTATCACGGGACCAAGCCGGTAGAAATGTTGACTCTGGCTTTTTTCGCGGTTTTGTTTTGCTGGGTTTCGGCTGGATTCTGGACTGCGATGATGGGTTTTTTGGTGCTGCTGCGCGGTACCGATCGTTACGTTATTTCACGCGAAGAAGCTGCTCCCGGACCGATTCCGGCGCATGCCAGAACCGCGATTGTCATGCCGATCTGTAATGAAGATGTGACGCGTGTTTTTGCCGGTTTGCGGGCGACCTATGAATCGGTCGCGAACACAGGAGAGTTGGGCAGGTTCGATTTCTTTGTGTTGAGTGATAGTGGCGACGCTGACATTTGTACTGCGGAACTTGATGCGTGGGTTGATATTTGTCAGACGCTAGGCGCTTTCGGGCGGATTTTTTATCGTCATCGTCGTCGCCGTGTTAAACGCAAGAGCGGCAATATCGACGATTTTTGCCGTCGCTGGGGCGCTAATTACGACTACATGATCGTACTCGATGCCGATAGCGTGATGAGCGGTACTTGCCTGACGACGCTGGTACGTTTGATGGAAGCCAATCCAGACGCCGGTATTATTCAGACTGCGCCACGTGCCGCGGGACGCGATACTTTATATGCGCGCATACAGCAATTTTCAACGCGAGTGTATGGTCCATTGTTTACCGCCGGTCTGCATTACTGGCAGTTGAGCGAGTCGCACTATTGGGGACACAACGCGATTATTCGTGTCGCACCTTTCATCGAGCATTGCGCCTTGGCGCCATTGCCTGGCGAGGGGGCGCTGACGGGCGAAATTTTGTCGCACGATTTCGTCGAAGCAGCGTTGATGCGGCGCGCGGGCTGGGGTGTCTGGATTGCTTATGATCTGGCTGGCAGCTTTGAAGAAATGCCACCGAATCTGTTGGATGAACTTAAACGCGATCGTCGCTGGTGCCAGGGGAATTTGATGAACTTCCGCTTGTTCCTGGCGCGCGGTATGCATGGTGTCCACAGAGCGGTATTTGTGACAGGTGTAATGGCCTATATATCTGCACCGTTGTGGTTTGCGTTCCTGGTGTTGTCGACGGGATTGCTGGCGATGCATACCTTGGTGGAGCCAGAATATTTCACGACCCCCGGACAGTTATTTCCAGTGTGGCCGGAATGGCATCCGGAAAAAGCGCTGGCGTTGTTTACTGCTACGGCGACCTTGTTATTTTTGCCTAAGATACTGAGTGTGGTTCTGATTTGTATCAAAGGTGCACGTGAATTTGGCGGCGCATTCCGACTGACAATCAGCATGATATTGGAGTTGTTATTTTCCATGTTGCTGGCCCCGGTGAGGATGCTGTTTCATACGCGTTTCGTGGTGGCCGCTTTTCTGGGTTGGGCGATTAGCTGGAAATCGCCACCGCGCGAAGATAGCGAAACCAGTTGGGGCGAAGCATGCCGCCGTCATGGCGGGCATACCTTGTTGGGGTTGGTATGGGGCGCTGGTGTCTATTGGCTGGATCCTTCTTATCTGTGGTGGTTATTGCCGATCGTCGGTTCATTGATATTGTCGATTCCGTTATCCGTATTTTCCAGTCGGGTTTCGTTGGGGCGCAGTTTTCGTCATGCAAAATTATTTGTCATTCCAGAGGAAGTCGATCTGCCGCCGGAATTAGCCGCGACTACTGTGTACAACGATGCTGGCAAGCCGTTGGCGGGATTTGTGGATGCTGTTGTCGATCCGATTATTAATGCATTGGCGTGTGCTGCAGTGACGGCGCGTCCTCATATTCCGGTTGCCAGCTTGCAAGCACGGAGAGCATTGGTCGATATGGCTTTGAGGCAAGGACCGGATGGATTGTCAGCACGGCAGAAAAATACATTGTTAGATGACCCGTTGGCATTATCGTCATTGCATTTAGCAGTGTGGAGTTCATCGCGAGCACATGATGGCTGGTTGAAAACTGCATCAAGATAGCCAGAGATGGGAAGTTGGTTCGTACAACGCCAGAATCAAGGAATCCGTCATCCTCGCGAACGCGGGGATCCAAGTTACGATCTCAACATGGATGCCCGCGTTCGCGGGAACGACGAATTGAACGAATTCAATTTGATTTAATTAGAGCATTGGACAGTCGGACTCCGAGTGCATCGTCTAAATTTTGAACAAGGAATATTCATGCAACGACGTGATTTTTTAAAAGCGTCGGCGGCGCTTGCAGCTGCCGGCTTTCCGGCGTCATCATTGTTTGCCGCAGCATCGTCTGCGAGCCCATTACAATTTTTTGGTGCCAAGCAGGCGTTTGATTATGCATGGTTGAAAGGTCAGGCCAGACACATGGCTGGGCAGTCGTATCAAGTGCCGGCCAGTCACGTCCCTGATGAAGTCAAGCATCTCAACTGGGATCAATATCAAGCTTTGCAATATCGCGCCGATCACGCGTTGTGGGCGCAAGATCAATTGGATTTTCAGGTGAAATTTTTTCACCTGGGCTTGTTCTATAAAACACCGGTGTCTGTTTTTGAAGTTAAGGATGGTGTTGCGCAAGCATTGGCGTATGACCACGGTATGTTCGATTATGGCAAAAGCGGTGTGCATGGCGACAAAATGCCGAAAGATCTCGGATTCGCTGGCTTTCGCGTCAATTTTCATACTGATCTTGAGCGTGATGTCATCGCGTTTTTGGGAGCGAGTTATTTCCGGGCTGTTGGTACCGATTGGCAGTATGGTTTGTCTGCGCGTGGTTTGGCAATTGACTGTGGCATGGACAGGCCGGAAGAATTTCCGAATTTCACCAGTTTTTGGTTAGAACGCCCGCACAAAAATTCAGACAAACTGGTGGTCTACGCATTGCTCGACTCACCAAGTATCACTGGTGCTTATCGCTTTGAAATACAACCTGGCGCAACTTTAGTGATGGACGTGGATGTCGCACTGTATCCGCGCAAAGCGATAGAGCGAATCGGGATTGCGCCGTTGACGAGCATGTTTCAGTACGCAGAAAATGATAGGCGGCCAGCAGTCAGTAACGATTGGCGGCCAGAGATTCATGATTCTGACGGCCTGGCACTGTGGCGTGGAAACGGTGAATGGGTATGGCGGCCATTGACCAATCCCGAACATCTGCGATTTAACGCCTATCAAGATGAAAATCCGCGCGGCTTTGGCTTGCTACAGCGCGATCGTAATTTTGATCATTATCAGGATGATGGTGTGTTTTATGAACGTCGTCCTAGTTTGTGGGTTGAGCCGAAATCGGGTTGGGGCAAGGGTGCGGTTGATTTAGTGGAAATTCCTACTGTCGATGAAACTTTTGATAATATCGTCGCCTTTTGGAACCCCGCCGAAAAACCGCAAGCCGGAGAAGAGCTTTTATTTGGTTATCGTCTGTATTGGGGCAACAAAATGCCATTCACGCCACCGTTGGCAATTGTCGTGGCGACGCGCACCGGCATGGGCGGAGTGATTGGCGTGAAACGGACTTATTACTCCTGGCGTTTCGTGATTGATTTTGCCGGTGATAATATGCAAACCTTAGGTAAAGATGTCAAGGTGGTACCGATGATTAGCGCTACGCGAGGCAAGGTCGAGATTACGTCAGCGCGTCCGTTGGAGGCGATCCATGGTTATCGTGTCATGTTTGATATCAAGCCGACCGACGATAGTGTCGCTCCGATAGACCTGCGCGTTTATCTGGTGGCCGATGGGCAAGCTCTCAGTGAAACCTGGTTATATCAGTGGAGCCCCCCACCATTGCCACAACGCAGTTTTTAAGTGTTTACATTGCTCTTTCCTTAAGCAAGCAAGGGAGAGCAATCTTAATTCGTCTAAAATACGTTCTGCATTCTACTTATTCCCTCAATGTGGTACCAATGACAACTCCTAAGATTGAAACTGAAACCGCTTTGCCCTCTGGATTTCCTACCGGTATTGTCGATAAACCTAGCCGTATTGTAAAACGTCGCGGTTTGGTTTTTGCGCTTTCGCTAGTCACTATTTTAAGTGCTGGTGTGGTTTTGTCGCAGGTATTGCAACCACCATCGGCGGCGAAGCCGCTACCACTGTTAACGCCAGCGACAACTCCGCCAACACCAGCGCCGCCAGTCAAGTTGGACACGCTAATGATCAAGACCGGCGACATCGAACAAACCGTAGAAGCTGCCGGAAAATTGCAATTATATAAATATGCCGATGTCAACGCGCAGCTTTCCGGGCAGATCAAAGATGTGCTGGTCGGGGTTGGTGATGACGTCAAAGTGGGCAAGATGGTGGTTGATATTACGCCGACACAGCAACCTGCCAAGGTAGAAAGCAATCGTGCGCAGATGGCACGTATGCAAGCAGAATTGGCTGATCAAAAGGCGCAAATGGATTTTGCCCAATTGCAGTTCCAGCGGCAAACACAGTTGAAAGCGCAGAACGCTACGCGCGAAGAATCGTATGAGTCGAGCCGCATGAGTTTGTCTTCGGCTAGTGCGCGAGTGGAAGCAATCAATGCACAGATCCACCAGCTTGAAGCGAGCATGAAACAGGATGAAGAAAACAATCAGCACACGCAAGTGCTGGCGCCTATTTCTGGCACGGTGGTGACACTCAATGCGCGTCCCGGGCAAATGGTCAATGCAGCACAGCAAACGACACCGTTGATGCGAATTGCTGATTTATCGAAAATGACGGTGCAGGCGCGGGTTGCGGAAGTAGATGTCACGCGCTTACGTAAAGGTATGCCGGCGACATTTACGACGCCGGGTTATCCCGGCAAGCACTGGTCGGGAAAATTGCGTCAGGTAATCCCTGTGCCTGCGGAAGGCACTGGCGAACAAGGTAAACAGACTTTTTATAACGTGTTGTTTGAAGTCGATAATCCGGATCAGCAACTGATGAGCGGCATGAGCACACAAGTGCAATTTATCGTTGCGGACGTGCCAGAAGCGGTATTGCTACCGACTAAATTATTAGGTAAGCCGGGCGCAGATGGTTTGTACAGCGTCAACGTCGTAGAGCAGGGACAGCAAGTGAGTCCGCGCAAGTTGCAGATAGGTTTGCGCAATCAACAGCATGTGCAAGTGCTGTCAGGATTAGCGGCTGGCGAGCAAGTATTGGTAGGCCCTGTTCCGACCACGTTACTGAAACAGAAACCGCCGGGTGCAGCGGCCGCCGCATCTGCTTCTGTCCCCACGTCTGGGGCACAGGCTTTACAAACTTTGACCACGCATCAATGAAGTAACTCAATGAAGCAACTTAAGTTCACAACACTACTGATGATCGGCGTGGCCTTGGCTGGCTGCGCCAGCAAAATTCCCTTGTCTGAGCCGCCACCACAAGTCGATCTGCCATCAGCGTGGAGTCTAAGTGCGCAATCACGTCAAGAAGAATGGCCAGACAGTGATTGGTGGAAGCGTTTTGGCAGCCATGAATTAACGCAGCTAGTGGATCAGGGACAGAAAAGTAACCTTGAAATTGCCGCTGCGTTATCGCGCTTGAAACAAGCAGAAGCGCAGGCGCGGATTGCCGGCGTACCTTTGTTGCCAAGCGTTGATTTCTCCGCCGGAGCAAATCGTGATCTGCCGTTGGGTAATGGCAGCGCGAATACATCGACCAGTGGTTTGCTACAGATTAATTACGAAATTGATTTTTGGGGTAAAAACAAAGCCAGTTTAGCGGCGGCTCAAGCTGAATTAAAAGCGAATCAGTATGATCGCCAAACCGTTGCATTAACCGTCACCAGCGGGATAGTCTCAACTTATTTGCAAGTGTTGTCACTGCATGACAGGTTAGCTATCGCACGTAAAAATGTCAGCAATGCCGAGCGCGTATTGACCTTGGTGCAAGCGCAGTACAAAGCTGGTGCCGCATCTACCCTGGATTTGGCACGTCAGCGTTCTGCTGTCGCAGGGCAAAAGGCGGCGATTCCCGATCTGATGCAGCAGCAACGTGAAGCGCAATCGGCATTGGCGATCTTGTTGGGGCGTCCACCGCAAACCTTCAAAATTGCGGCGCAAGGACTGGATACTATCTCCTTGCCGGAAGTGACGCCGGGTTTGCCGTCTGAGTTGTTGTCGCGTCGCCCGGATATTCGCCATGCTGAAGCAGAATTGGCTGCTGCCAATGCCAATGTCGCTGTGGCGCGAGCTTCATTATTTCCAAGTATTAGCCTGACTGGCTCCACAGGTGGGCAAAGTAATGCCTTGCTGTCCTTATTTAATGGGCCGAATCTGTTGGCCAATCTAGGTACCAACTTAGTAGCGCCAATTTTTGATGGCGGACGTCTGAAAAGTCAGCGCGATTTAGCGATCGCGCAAAAAGAAGAGCTGGTTCAGACTTACCGATCGACGGTATTGGGAGCATTGTCTGAAGTCGATACTGCGCTGGGCCAAATTCGTAGTCTGGATGAACAGCGTGAATTGAAAACCAGTGAAATGGAGCAGGCTAGTCAGGCGTTTAACCTCTCCGAAATTCGTTATAAAGTTGGCGCGGAAGATTTGATGACGGTGTTGGATACGCAGCGCACGTTATCAGATGTGCAAAATGATCTAGGCAAACTCAAGCTGCAGCGTTTGCAAGCAACCGTGTCGTTGTACAAGGCGTTGGGTGGCGGTTGGCAGGACGACGTGGCAAACGCTGATAAGGTAACTTCGGGCCAGATTGGTCAGAAAAATGTTGCGCTTCCAGATGGTCAGCCCACAGCGGTTGAATTGACTAAGTAAGCCCGTATAAGTATTTGTACGGACTTACTTACTAACGCTGATCAACATAAATAATTTGCGCGTATCAATGCCGTATTAATCCCTAATACGCGCTCAAGATATTCCTTCATGCCACCGTACGTTTTGTTGATGACTTCTATTGCGGCATCCAGATAAGCTGCCTCAACCAGTAGCAGTGGCGCCATCACCGCAGGCGGCAAGCCGTATTTCTCAACTTGGGCCAACACCTGCCTGTTATTGGCGGTATTAGATCGATTGGATTCAAGATAGTCAGCGACGATAGTGGCGTGATCAACGCCAAGTGCGGACAATAACAAGAGGCTGGCAAAACCGGTGCGATCTTTGCCAGCGGTGCAGTGGTACATCATGTTTTGATTTTGTTCTGCACGCCGTAAAAAGCGTTGGTATTGTGTTTGATAATGCACCGGGAAATCGCGATAGACATCCATCATAAAACTGTGGCTGTGATCAACAGAGCCAGTTTTTAACATAGGTAATACCGTGTCTTGCGATAAATTTCCAACCTGAATCGGGTCGGCTATCCAGTTGAATACTTCGCCAAATGGCTGTTCTGAACTTTGCTTTTCGCTATTGGAACGGAAGTCTATTACGGCATCAAATTGATACCGTCTTAACCGCGTCACATCGGCTACGCTAGCAAGGCCAGGGTTGGCGCTGCGGATCAGCCGGCCAGCCGCAATTTTTCGACCATCTTGCGTCGCCATGCCACCCAGATCGCGAATATTGTGGATGTTTTCGTAGCTTGTTGCGCTTGTCAAAACTAACCCTGTCTGGTGTATTAAACAGCCACCGGCGCTTTGATGTGCGCTTGCGGTTGATAATCAGTGATCTCGAAATCGTCGAACTGATAGTCGAAAATAGATGCCGGCTTACGCTTGATCACCAACTTGGGCAGTGCTTCTGGCTGACGTAACAGTTGCTCTTCGACCTGCTCGCTATGATTGGCATATAGATGGCAATCACCACCGGTCCACACAAAATCACCCACTTCAAGATCACATTGTTGCGCCACCATATGCGTCAGTAGTGCATACGACGCAATATTGAAAGGTACGCCGAGGAAAATATCGGCACTGCGCTGATATAGCTGGCATGACAACTTGCCATCGGCGACATAGAACTGAAAAAAAGCATGGCACGGCGGTAGCTTCATTTGCGGAATATCGGCAACATTCCACGCAGAGACAATCAGGCGACGTGAATCAGGTGTGCTTTTGATTTGTTCGATTACTTGAGCGATCTGATCAATATGTTGACCATTTGGCGCCGGCCATGAACGCCATTGATAACCGTAAATCGGCCCCAGATTACCCTTCGCATCGGCCCATTCATCCCAAATTTTAACGCCATTTTCTTTCAGGTAAGCGATGTTGGTAGAGCCAGCCAGAAACCATATCAACTCGTGAATGATCGATTTGATATGAAGTTTTTTGGTGGTGAGGAGCGGAAAGCCATCTTGCAGATTAAAACGCATTTGATAGCCGAACACCGAGCGAGTGCCGGTGCCAGTGCGATCAGTTTTGATCGCGCCATGCTGATGAACATGGCGCATGAAGTCGAGATATTGGCGCATAAGAAATGAATGAAGAGTGATTGCAATTTGCTGAATGATGAGATTGTAACGTATGCGCAATGAAAGCTATTGAGCAATGCCATTGTGCGTTTGAAGTTATGCGCGATTTTCCATGCGAAAAAATGCAAAAAAGATATCGAACTCATTAGCAAGCATGTAATCAAATGCATCAATTGGTTTAATTTTCACAATTTATGGCAAACTGCGGGCTGATTTTAGGAGCGATGCATTGAGCATTTTAAAAAAACTACCCTTTGAGTGGCTGGTTGGTATTCGTTATACCCGCGCTGGTAAACGCAGCGGCCGCAATAGCTTCATTTCCTTTATTTCGTTGATTTCCATGGCCGGTATCGCGTTAGGCGTGGCGGCGCTGATTGTGGTGTTGTCGGTGATGAATGGCTTCCAGAAAGAAGTCCGTGACAGGATGTTATCGGTCGTGGCGCACATTGAAGTGTTTGATGCTTCAGGCGAAATGCAGGATTGGGAAGAGGTTGCCAGGCAGGCTTTTAAAAATAAAGAAGTGATTGGCGCGGCACCGTATGTCGAAGGGCAGGCGGTGCTCATGGATGGCGGTGATGCGCGCGGTATCTCAGTGCGTGGCGTCTTGCCATCGGAAGAACCGGCTGTGTCCGATGTCGCCAAGCAGGTTAAACAAGGTAATTTTAATGATTTGAAGCCTGGCGAATTCAATATCGTTCTGGGTAGCGAATTGGCGCGTGGTTTGCGTGTCGGAATCGGTGATCGTGTAACGATGTTGGTGCCGAATGGTCAAGTGACGCCAGCAGGTGTGATACCGCGGACCCGACAATTTACCGTGACGGGGATTTTTGAGGCCGGACATTTTGAATATGATTCGTCATTGGCGTTTATTCAGATTGAAGATGCAGAAAAACTATTCCGCTTAAACGCGCCATCTGGCTTGCGTTTGAAACTCAAAGATATGTTGCAGGCGCCGGAAATTGCACAGCAACTGGCGCAAACAATGCCACCAAATTTATATCTGCGCGATTGGTCGCAGCAAAACGCCAACTGGTTTGCCGCCGTCAAGACGGAAAAGCGGATGATGTTCATTATTTTGACGTTGATCATCGCGGTCGCGGCATTTAATCTGGTGTCGACCTTGGTGATGACAGTGACGGAAAAGCAGGCGGATATTGCGATTTTGCGTACTTTAGGTGCGTCGCCCGCCTCGATCATGAAGATATTTCTGATACAGGGTGCGCTGGTAGGATTGGTAGGCACCGCGCTTGGCGTGGGATTTGGGGTGCTGATTGCACTCAATATTGAGACCATTGTGCCAGCCATTGAACATCTGCTGCACGTGCAGTTTTTGCCTAAGAGTGTGTATGTGATTAGTGAATTGCCGTCCGATTTACATTGGTCCGATGTCTGGACTATCGGCGTTGTTGCGGTGATTTTGGCTTTCCTTGCGACACTCTATCCGAGTTGGTGGGCTGCGCGAGTCAAGCCTGCGGAGGCATTGCGTTATGAGTAACTTGCCCAATAACACGCCAGCTAACAATAAAAGTATGAATGAAATTATCTTATCTAGCCGCAATTTGGGCAAAACATTTACGCAAGGCAGTTACTCGGTCAAGGTTTTGCAAGGAATTGATCTGGATGTAGTGAAGGGCGAGCAAGTGGCCATCGTCGGTGCTTCCGGCTCTGGTAAATCGACTTTGCTGCATTTGTTAGGCGGTTTGGATACGCCAACCACTGGCAAGGTGAGTTTGCTCGATAAAGATTTCACAAGCTTAGGCGAAAAAGCGCGGGGTGATTTGCGTAATGTCGCATTGGGATTTGTCTACCAGTTTCATCATCTGCTGCCAGAATTTTCGGCGTTGGATAACGTTGCGATGCCGCTGATGATACGTCGTATGAAGCGTAGCGATGCGCAAGAACAAGCTCATGCAATTTTGTCGAGAGTGGGATTGGCTAAGCGCGTAATTCACGTGCCAGGCGAGTTGTCTGGCGGTGAGCGTCAGCGGGTGGCGCTGGCACGCGCTTTGGTCACCCAGCCGGCATGCGTGTTGGCAGATGAACCGACCGGTAATCTGGATAGGGCGACCGCGCAAATGACATTTGACTTGATGCTGGAATTATCACAAACGCTGGGAACCGCGTTTGTGATTGTGACGCATGATATTCATTTGGCACGACGTTGCGGTCGCGTGTTGCATTTGTCGGATGACGGTTTGCGACCTTATGATGAAAGCGCCGATTAAAAACGGCCAAAACGTTCATGATCAAACCGTGGGTCTGGGCCATTTTCTAATTTGCGAACGATGCCCTGAGGGTCGAAATACACCGTCATTTGTGAATTCCAGACGCCGTTTTCCTTATAGCTGTAATTCCACCCCTCCAGGTTGACGCGGCTATAAGTGATGGTGTCAGTCGGATGGCCGATAGTGCGTAATACATCATCTTTATTGAATTCGCCGACTTTGATTTTGGCAAATGTATTTGTGGTCAACACTTGCTCATAAGACATAAGATTGCCATCTGGCGCAATAAACGCCATATAAGTTTCCTGACCGAAAGGGCCGCGGTTGTATTCCAGTATGCGTTGATTGCCTTTTTGGTATGTGGCAGTTGGGAGTCCCAAGCGGTCGATGACTTGGGCTTCAGATTCGCCAGGGTGCACAGGGGGAGCCATCAGTGAGGCGCAGCCGCCAAGAGCGATTGTTAATATTGCAATGCTTAAGATAGAGCGTTTCATCGTGAGATCTTCTATAAAGTCTTAGTTGTAGTTCACCATGATAGCCAAATAAGCGAAATGTGTGGAATTAGCTAAGTCATTGAGTTAGCAGGATTTTTGCTATATACTGCGCGTCTGGTCATTCGGCCAGTTTTATTTAATAGTAGTTCACGGTGTTTGGGGTATCAATAAACTACTCTATTCATCGCTTGTGAAAAGGTAAAGTCATGACTCTCGAAAAAACAGCAAAAGCCGCTATTGTCACAGACAATGCGCGCGCTCAAAACGATACTGGTTCGCCGGAAGTGCAAGTCGCTTTGTTGACAGCACGTATCAACGACCTGAACGGTCACTTCAAAGCTCACGCTAAAGATCACCACTCACGTCGTGGTTTGATCATGATGGTTAACCGTCGTAAGAGCTTGTTGTCTTACCTGAAAGGTAAAGATCTGAATCGTTATCGCGCACTGATCGAAAAACTCGGCTTGCGTAAATAATATTCTTGTCGTCGCCTATTTTGTTCAGACAATCCGTCACGACCTTCATAGTCGAACGATAGAAGAAATGCCTGTATCAGTTACTGATGCGGGCATTTTTGCTTTGGGCATTAAGAAACTGCAGTGAATAAACGTTGTAAGTTAGTAGTAAATGCTTTTGTAATGAGGTGGACGACAGCACCTGAAAATCTGCCGGCAAAATAGAAAGGAAACATCATGTTCAATAAAGTTACTAAGACCTTCCAGTACGGCCAACATCAAGTCACATTGGAAACTGGCGAAATCGCTCGTCAGGCATCCGGCGCTGTTATGGTATCGATTGAAGATACCGTTGTATTGGCAACTGTTGTGGCACGTAAAGATGCCAAGCCAGGTCAAGATTTTTTCCCTTTGACTGTTGATTACCTTGAAAAAACTTATGCAGCTGGTCGTATCCCAGGTGGTTTTTTCAAGCGCGAAGGTCGTCCTTCGGAAAAAGAAACACTCACATCACGTTTGATCGATCGTCCGATTCGTCCATTGTTCCCTGAAGGTTACATGAACGAAGTGCAGGTTGTTGTTCATGTTCTGTCGGTTAATCCTGAAATCGATCCGGATATCGCTGCGATGATTGGTGCTTCTGCAGCATTGGCTGTTTCTGGTGTGCCATTCGCTGGTCCTGTTGGTGCCGCACGCGTTGGTTATATCGACGGTCAATATGTATTGAACCCAACCACGACACAATTGCAAACTTCGTCACTTGATTTGGTTGTTGCCGGTACGGAAGCTGCTGTGTTGATGGTTGAATCTGAAGCGCAGCAATTGTCAGAAGAAGTGATGCTAGGCGCCGTAGTTTACGGTCATGAGCAAATGAAAACGGTTATCGACGCGATCCACGAATTGGTGCGTGATGGTGGCAAACCAGAAATCGAATGGAGCCCGGCACCGAAGAATGAAGCACTGATCGCGCGTGTTGCGCATTTCGGCGAAGCAAAATTCCGCGATGCTTATCAGACTAAAGACAAGCAAGCCCGCACTGCCAAACTCAAAGCTGCAAGTGCAGAAGTGAATGCAGATCTGGCCGCAGAAGCAACTGCCCATGGCGCTGCGGCACCGGATGGTACTGAAGTTGGTAACATCTTGTTTGATCTGGAAGCGAAAATCGTTCGTTCACAAATTTTGGATGGCGAGCCACGTATTGACGGTCGCGATACTCGCACTGTACGTCCGATCTCGATTCGCACTGGCGTACTGCCACGCACGCACGGTTCAGCATTGTTCACGCGCGGCGAAACGCAAGCATTGGTTATCGCCACGTTGGGTACTGCTCGTGACGAGCAAAAAATCGATGCATTGATGGGCGAGTACTCAGATCGCTTCATGCTGCATTACAACATGCCTCCGTTTGCCACTGGTGAAACTGGCCGCGTTGGTACGCCTAAGCGTCGTGAAATCGGTCATGGTCGTTTGGCCAAGCGCGCTTTAGAAGCAGCATTGCCTAAGCCAGAAGATTTCAGCTATTCAGTACGTCTGGTATCGGAAATCACTGAATCTAACGGTTCTTCTTCAATGGCATCTGTCTGCGGTGGCTGCCTGGCATTGTTGGACGCGGGTGTGCCGATGCAGGCGCATGTTGCTGGTATTGCGATGGGTCTGATCAAAGACGGCGGCAAGTTTGCCGTGTTGACCGACATCTTGGGCGATGAAGATCATTTGGGCGATATGGACTTTAAAGTTGCTGGTACTGCCAACGGCATTACCGCGCTGCAAATGGACATCAAAATCCAAGGTATCACTAAAGAAATCATGCAAGTCGCTTTGGCGCAAGCTAAAGAAGGCCGTATCCATATCCTCGGCGAAATGGAAAAAGCTGTTCCTAGCGGCAGCAAATCTGAATTGTCTGATTTCGCACCACGCTTGATCACAATCAAGATCAATCCAGAAAAAATCCGTGACGTTATCGGTAAAGGCGGCGCGGTGATTCGTGCGTTGACTGAAGAAACCGGTACACAAATCGACATCAGCGATGAAGGTGTTGTTACCATCGCTTCTGTCGATGCAGCAGCTGGTCAAGAAGCTAAACGCCGTATCGAAGAGCTAACCGCTTCTGTTGAAGTTGGCAAAATCTACGAAGGTACGGTCTTGAAGTTATTGGACTTCGGCGCGATTGTGCAAGTCTTGCCAGGTAAAGATGGTCTGCTACACATCAGCCAAATTGCCAACGAACGTGTTAACGCCGTTGCTGATTACCTGAAAGAAGGCCAGATCGTTAAAGTAAAAGTACTGGAAACTGATGACCGTGGTCGTTTGAAGTTGTCGATGAAAGCGGCTCAAGAAGTAAGTGAAGCAGCTCCAGCGACTCCTGCAGAGCCTGCAGCGCAGTAATAAAGTAGATGGTGTTAAAACCGCCGGCGATGCTGTTTGCATCCCTGGCGGTTTTTTTATGTGAGACGCGACGGGACTGTATTAATCAATATTTTTGTTTTTTTTTGTAAAATTAGGTGTTTAGTAACGAAATTACTATACGCTTGTATGGTCAAAAACTGGCATAGGTAATTTGTCATCAAGCATCATTTGTTTAAGGAAAACGATATGAAAAAAATAGCACTTATTCTAGGGTTGAGTATTGTTTGTCTGGGCGCACAAGCTGCTGAAGATTGGCATACGGTGACTACGATCACCAATCCGCAGGACAAAACGCAGCAGGTCGTTGTCTCGGTTGATAAAAATTCGATTAAAGATGTCAAAGGTGCCAAAGGTATCCGTCAAGCAGTGACTATGTGGGATTTCAGTTATCCACGCGACAATGCGGGCGATGCTTCTTTTCCGACATTTAAATCCTATAAAGACGTAACCCAATACAATTGCTCAGACAAAGAAATCAAACAAGGCGGCGACGTAATTCCACCTAAAAGTGCGCGTTTAGCTGGCGAAATTTTGTTTGCCGGTAATAATGGTACTGGTGACAAGCGTGACCATACTGATGCTTTGAAGAATAGCAAATTTGCTGCGCCAGCCCCAAACACGCTGGGCGAGAAGTTGATGAGCGACTTTATCTGTGCTGATGCACTTTCTGTTAAATAAATAGCGTTCTAAGTATGTGAGAATCCATGGCATTCGTAGCGATGTCGTGGATAAAAAAAGACACCGCAATAGCAAGTCATTTGTTATTGCGGTGTCTTTTTTCGAATTTGATATGAATTAACTGGTCCCGCCAACAGGAATCGAACCTGTATCTAGCACTTAGGAGGCACTCGTTCTATCCGTTGAACTATGGCGAGACGCGGGATTTCGATAAATACGTATCGTTTTCCGTCCGAGATTATAGCCGAGCATGGATGCCCTATCTATGGCCATACTGGATAATTGTGATGAAATAGGCAAAATAGCCTACAACTATCCCTGTCAAGTACACAACAATTAGCGATATCACCGCCGCTATCGGTACAATGCGCACTTCACGCATTTTTTCGTCTAACTTTGACTGCATGAGAGCATCACGCGATAGATAATTTGCGCTGGTGTGTTTTTTGCGGCTCTATTTTTTCTGGTTTCTACTATGGCAGTTCTTTCTATCTCCAATGCACAACTTGCATTCGGCCACGTCGCGTTGCTTGATCACGCGGAATTCTCTTTGGATGCCGGCGAGCGGGTTGGCTTGATCGGGCGTAACGGCACCGGCAAATCGTCGTTACTGAAAACAATCGCGGGTGTTTCCAAGTTAGACGATGGCGTGATGGTGATGCAACAAAACATCAAAATCGCTTATGTTGATCAAGAACCGCATTTTGAACCTGATATGTCAGTGTTCGATGCGGTTGCATCTGGTATGGGCGAAATGCAAGCTTTGCTGAATGAATACGATGCGCTCACCGGCCAATTTGGTGGCGATGATGACGATGCCATCATGGAACGCATGCATGAAATTCAAAGCAAGCTCGACGCAGCTGACGCCTGGAGTTTGGCGAATAAAGTGGAGACAACTTTAGATCGCTTGAATCTGAACAAAGATGCGTTGATGGGGACTTTATCGGGCGGGATGCAAAAACGCGTGGCACTGGCTTGCGGACTGGTGAGTGCGCCGGATGTATTGCTGTTGGATGAGCCGACCAACCATTTGGATTTCACCTCCATCATGTGGCTGGAAGGTTTGTTGCGTGATTTCAAAGGCAGCGTACTGTTCATCACCCATGATCGTAGTTTCCTGGATAACGTTGCGACCCGCATTATTGAGCTTGATCGCGGCAAGATCACTTCTTTCCCAGGCAACTTCACCACTTATCAAGTGCGCAAAGCCGAACAGCTTGAAATTGAAGAAATCGAGAATGCTAAGTTCGATAAATTTTTAGCGCAAGAAGAAGTCTGGATACGTAAAGGCGTACAAGCACGACGCACGCGCGATGAAGGCCGGGTACGTCGTTTGGAAGCATTGCGATTGAGCCGCAGCGCGCGCCGTGATCAGCAAGGACAAGTCAAGCTCGATGTGTCATCTGGCGAACGCTCAGGCAAGATCGTGGCAGAGTTGACTAATGTTGGCCGCGTGTTTGGCGATCGCGTGATTGTGAGGGATTTCACGGCAACCATTATGCGTGGCGACAAAGTAGGTTTGATCGGGCATAACGGTGCCGGTAAAACGACTTTGCTGAAATTGATTTTGGGCGTGGATCAGCCGGACAGCGGCACAGTCAAGCAAGGTACTAAATTGCAAGTGGCGTATTTCGACCAGATGCGTGCGCAATTGAATGACGAGGCCAGTCTTGCTGAGACAATTGCACCGGGTAGTGATTGGGTGGAAATCAACGGTCAGCGTAAACATGTCATGAGTTATCTGAGTGACTTTTTGTTTGCGCCAGAACGTGCTCGTTCGCCAGTGAAATCATTGTCTGGCGGTGAGCGTAATCGTTTGTTGTTGGCGCGTCTGTTTGCCAAACCAGCCAACGTTTTGGTGCTCGATGAGCCGACCAACGATCTCGATATCGACACCTTGGAATTGCTGGAGGAGTTATTGGAAGATTATGAAGGCACAGTATTTTTGGTCAGCCACGATAGAACCTTCCTGGACAATGTGGTTACACAAGTGATTGCTGCTGAAGGCGATGGCATGTGGAAGGAATACGTAGGTGGTTACAGCGATTGGGAGCGTGTGCGCCCAAGTCCAGCGGCTGCTGCTAAAGTGAAGGTGGAAGCTAAAGCGGAAGCTGTTGTTGCAACACCTGCCGTTAAACCAAAAAAACTCAGCTATAAAGAGCAGCGCGAATTGGACGAATTGCCGTTGTTAATTGCAAAATTGGAAGCGGAGCAAAAAACAGTTGCTGATCAACTGGCCGACCCGGAACTGTATAAAAAAGCCGATGAGGCCAAGCGTTTGAATGCGCGCGCAGCAGAACTGGATGATCTGCTGCTGGAAGCGCTAGAAAAATGGGAAGAGATTGAGGCGCGCACGAAAGGCTAAAGAAGCAGCATCTGCACAAAGCTAAAACGCCCGGCATTGCCGGGCGTTTTACGTAAACTCTCTATCAACTTTATGTCATTAACGTGCAATGCGTTTGAAGTCGCGAAAGCGGAAGCCCATGGCTAACAATGCACCGAAATACACCACGCCGCAGGCCGCCATCACGGCAGCCAACGCGAGTACGCGTTGTAGTGGATGTGCATGCATAGCCACCCAGTCAAATTGCGAAGAGCTCCACAAGGCGACGGCGGCAAGTAAGGCGAGGGCGCCTGACAGACGAATCAGATAAATTCCCCAGCCTTTTTCGGGTTTGTAAATCCCGCGACGCAGCAAGCTCCATAGCAAAAAGCCAGCGTTTAAACAGGCGCCGATACTGATAGACAAAGCCAGGCCGGCGACGGCGAAAATAGGCACAAAAATATAGTTCATGGTTTGTGTGGCAATTAGTACACCGATGGCAATTTTGACCGGAGTGCGGATATCTTGTTTTGCATAAAAACCCGGTGCCAGAATTTTGACCACAATCAAGCCTATCAAGCCAACACCGTAACAAATCAAGATTTTGCTGGTCATGGCGACCGACGTTGCATCGAATTTTCCGTTTTGGAATAAGGTCGCTGTCAATGGTGTGGACAAGGTCGCTAATCCCACTGCAGAGGGCAAGGCCAGCAGAAAAGTTAAACGTAGGCCCCAATCGAGTAAGGATGAGTATTCCTCTTTGTCACCGTCGGTATTGGCTTTGGATAAGCTCGGCAGCAATATGGTGCCTAGTGCGACGCCGAGCAGAGCGGTAGGGAACTCCATCAAGCGGTCCGCATAGGCTAGCCAGGAGACGCTACCCTGTGTCAGGCGCGAGGCGATATTCATATTCACCATCAAACTAATCTGGGCGGCGGAGACGGCAAATACCGCAGGTCCCATTTTCTTCAGGATGCGGCGCACGCCAAGATCGCTAAAGCTCATCGCTGGATTCAGGGCAATACGTGGCAGCATGCCGATTTTGATCAGAGCAGGAATCTGCAGCGCGACTTGCATGACACCGCCGACAAACACCGCACATGCCATTGCATACATCGCATACATAGGCTGTTTTATAAACGGCACAACGCAGAGTGAAGTAGTGATGAAGGCGACATTGAGCAGAACAGACGTGAACGCGGGAATTTTAAATTCGCGCCAGGTATTCAAGATACCACCTGCTAACGCCACAAACGACATGAAGCCAATATATGGAAACATAATCCGCGTCATCACCACGGAAGCATGGAAGGCCTCAGGATTGTTTTTGAAGCCTGTAGCGATGAAATAGATCAGTATTGGCGTGCCTAATATACCCACCAGGCAGGTGACTAGCATGGCCCATGTCATGACCGTGGCAACATGGTCAACCAGTTCTTTCGTTGCGACATCGCCTTTCTGGTTCTTGTATTCGGCCAAAATGGGCACAAAGGCTTGAGAGAAGGCCCCTTCCGCGAATAATCGACGCAGCAGATTGGGGATGCGGAAAGCGATATTGAAGGCGTCGGT
The DNA here is from genome assembly GCF_009497155.1 of Glaciimonas soli. GTDB lineage: Bacteria > Pseudomonadota > Gammaproteobacteria > Burkholderiales > Burkholderiaceae_D > Glaciimonas > Glaciimonas soli. Next base: position 361,888 of record NZ_WINI01000007.1, on the reverse strand, counting down.
ATAGGCAGAAGCGCCAAAGGCACGTGCGAATAAGATTTCGCGGGCAAGGCCCGCTATGCGCGACAACATGGTCATGCCAGAGACGGTGGCAAGCGTTTTATGCAAGTTCATGGAGCGGGATTATAGCTGTTAGTATGCTGCTTACCGTTGATGTTCGTCTGATAGAAACAGTTGCTTACAAACAGTTGTTAAAAACAAGTTTCTATGCGTACAAAAATAGCATTACGACTACATGTTTCTGTTTTTATATTGCAATTGGGTAAAATGTTGCTGAGAAACTGCAAGAAAACAGCAGGAATTATGTTGAAAGCAAGATTGATTTGCTCAATGTGCGGAAAGTCGTTATAATCCGTGGCTTTACAGAATTCTCAATGCTATTTGATGCGGTCTGATGTTTTTGCCGCGTAAGCTTAGAAAATATTCACGATCTCGTTATTAGGAAATAATTACATGGCAAATACCGCACAAGCACGTAAGCGCGCACGTCAAGCAGTCGTTCAAAACCTGCACAACTCCAGTCAACGTTCGACTTTGCGTACAGCGATCAAAGCTGCTCGTAAAGCAATCGCTGGTGGTGACAAAGCCGCTGCTGCTATCGTTTTACAAAACTCCGTATCGACTATCGATCGCATCGCGGACAAGAAAATCATTCACAAGAACAAAGCTGCTCGTCATAAGAGCCGTTTAGCTGCTGCCTTGAAATCATTGTCATTAGCTGCTTAATTCTTGTTCATCGCTAGATCACTTGGCTGTATTGCCTGGTTGAGCTAGCGCTGTTGTAGGATAAAAAAAGCCTGCATAACTTCGGTTATGCAGGCTTTTTTGTTTTGGGTCTCAGATTTGTTAAGGCAATTATTTGGGTATGCCTTCAATGACGGTATTGGCCTTTACATTATTCTTCTTGAACCAGCCCTCATTCATTTCCAGTGCATATAGTGCAGCCCCTTGCGCGCAATGTGAATCCAGGGTTTGCGCTTTCATTTCTTCAATGTTGAGTATCTTCCCATTGGCATCAATGAAGGCTACCGAGAGTGGGATCAAGGTATTTTTCATCCACATGCAATAACCATTCGGCTGATCGAAAATAAACACCATCCCTTCGTTAGCGCCCATTTTTTTGCGAAACATCAATCCTTGTTCGCGTTGCGCATCCGATTTGGCCACTTCGGCTTGAATTACGCGGATACCAATATTTAACGGCGTAGTCGGGAGTTTTTGCACTTCCTGCGCAGATGCAAAGTTCGGCGCAAAGGCGAGGGCGGAAACAATGGTGGCAGTTGCTACTGCGATCGTTGTACTGGCAAATGGTCGTTGTATATTCATGTTGAGGGCATCCTTAAGAAAAAAAGATGATAGCAGAGGTGTTGGTGCCGGAGGGAGTTGGTGCTGTTCAGATACAACTTAGATACAAAATTGCAGGCGATAAAAAAGGCAGGACGCGCCTGCCTTTTTTATCAAACAATAATACAGAATTACTTAGCAGCAGGAGCGGCTGGAGCAGCTGCATCAGTTGCGGCTGGAGCAGCGTCTGCCTTAGGAGCAGCTTTTTTAGCCGCTTTTTTGTGGTGATGTTTTTTTGCAGGAGCTTTTTTAGCAGCAGGAGCAGCTGCAGCTGGGGCTTCAGCAGCAGGAGCAGTAACCGCAGCAGCTGGAGCTGCAGCAGGAGCGGCAGGAGCAGCGGCGCCAGCAGCGAAAACTGAAGTTGCGAACAAAGTAGCGACCAAAGCAGCGATTAATTTTGACATGATAAATTCCTTGAATGAGTTGTATGAATTCAGTAATGATTCATTTGAATCACTGTCATTAACGATGGGATAAACAATGCGTTGACACGTTTTTTAAATTTTCTATTCAATATAAATATTTATTTATCCGTGAAAATTCAAGGCTACATATTCATCAACTCTGACGGCGCAATTTCACGCGACTCACCAGGCCATAACGGATGAGTGGCTAATGAAATTTTTCCGATCGAAATTCTGATCAAGCGCAGAGTTGGCAGGCCAACGGCTGCCGTCATTCTGCGCACCTGACGATTTTTCCCTTCAATTATTGTGATTGCCAGCCAACTAGTCGGCTGGGACAGGCGTTCGCGTATAGGCGGTGTGCGTGGCCATAGCCAATCGGGCTCCTGAACTTGGTGCACTTCACAAGGGAGAGTAGTGAAGTCCCCTAAATCAAGGCCGTTGCGCAATTGCATCAACATAGCTTTATTGGGGACGCCGTCGACTTGCGCTAAATAAGTTTTTGGTTGTTTGAGTGTCGGATGACTAATGTTGTGCTGCAACTTCCCGTCATCGGTCAGTAATAATAGGCCCTCGCTATCGGCATCCAACCGTCCCGCAGGATAAATGTCGGGAATTGTTATGTAATCGGCCAAAGTTTCGCGTGTGGCGTGCGAAGAAAATTGGCACATGACCTGAAAGGGCTTATTGAATAGGATAAGAGGCATAAGTATTCTCAAAAAACTGTTTCTACGTTGCTACGCCCGCCTTGTCGTACAAATCGTACTGCCTGTGTCGGGACGCCTAGTCTAAACAGTTTTTTGAGGAACGCTTGCCGTAGTGTCGCAAAAACATAGCGTCTAGTAAAATACTAGTGCATAATACGAAATCACTGTCTTATGTCTTATATAAGACTAGCCATGTGACCTTATACACGCAATAGCGATTGCCTTATACGGGAGGCGCAGATTAAGCGCCTGACATGTAAGGCTATCTTCTCGCTTTAACTCCGGAGATACATCAATGTCCCAACACATCAAAGTGCCTGCAGAAGGCAAAAAAATCACAGTCAATGCTGATTATTCGATCAATGTTCCAGACAACCCAATTATTCCTTACATCGAAGGTGACGGTACTGGTGTAGACATCAGCCCAGTCATGATCAAGGTAGTTGATGCAGCCGTTGCTAAAGCGTATGGCGGCAAGAAAAAAATTAGCTGGATGGAAGTGTATGCCGGTGAAAAATCGACTAACGTTTACGGTCCAGACGTTTGGTTGCCTGCAGAAACTTTGGCAGCGATCAAAGATTATGTAGTCTCAATCAAAGGCCCATTGACTACACCGGTTGGCGGCGGGATTCGTTCGTTGAACGTGGCACTGCGTCAAGAATTGGATTTGTATGTCTGCCTGCGCCCAGTACGTTATTTCAAAGGCGTTCCTTCGCCAGTGCGTGAGCCAGAAAAAACTGATATGGTGATTTTCCGTGAAAACTCGGAAGACATCTATGCGGGTATCGAGTGGCAAGAAGGTACTGATGGCGCTAAAAAACTGATCAAATTCCTGATCGAAGAAATGGGCGTTAAAAAGATCCGTTTCCCAGAAACTTCAGGTATTGGTGTTAAGCCAGTATCGCGCGAAGGTACTGAGCGTCTGGTGCGTAAAGCGATTCAATACGCGATCGACAATGACAAGCCTTCAGTGACCATCGTGCACAAAGGCAACATCATGAAATTCACCGAAGGTGGTTTCCGTGATTGGGCTTATGCATTGGCACAAAAAGAATTTGGTGCCGAATTGATTGACGGTGGTCCATGGATGAAATTTAAGAATCCAAAAACTGGCCGCGAAATTATCGTTAAAGATTCAATCGCTGATGCATTTTTACAACAAATCTTGTTGCGTCCAAATGAATATAGCGTAATTGCAACACTCAATTTGAACGGCGACTACATTTCTGACGCCTTGGCAGCGCAAGTTGGCGGTATCGGTATTGCTCCGGGCGCAAACTTATCTGATTCTGTTGCCATGTTCGAAGCAACGCACGGCACTGCACCAAAATATGCTGGTAAAGACTATGTGAACCCAGGTTCACTGATTTTGTCAGCTGAAATGATGTTGCGTCATATGGGCTGGTTGGAAGCGGCTGATTTGATCATTGAATCTATGCAGAAGTCGATTTCATCGAAAAAAGTTACTTACGATTTCGCCCGTCTGATGGAAGGTGCAACGCAGGTTTCTTGCTCTGGCTTTGGCGACGTATTGATAGAAAATATGTAATATTTGCAGGCAATAGCCCGCAAGCAAAAAAGCCAGAACTTAGTTCTGGCTTTTTTTATGTGCGTCCAATAAAAAAGTCCCAAGAGACGGGACTTTTTGCAAACGCAACCTAATTAGTGTGATGACAAATAATTAAGGAGCTTTGATGCCAGAAGCTTGCTTGCCTTTAGGGCCTTGCGTGACTTCGAACTGTACTTTTTGACCTTCTTTAAGCGTCTTGAAGCCGTTCATTTCGATTGCTGAAAAGTGTGCAAACAAATCTTCACCACCATCATCTGGAGTGATAAAGCCGAAGCCTTTAGAATCGTTGAACCACTTGACTGTACCTGTTGCCATAAAATGCGTCTTTCCAATAATGACTAATCACACGAGCTGTAAAAGCCAGAAGCTTCTCGTAATGCTGCCTCCACCTCAACTTGCCCACTTCTATTGATCTGAACATCCCCCATCAATAGATACTTACCATTCTTCTCGTTCAAAAAAGAAATGTCAAGTAATTTCCAAGTGGAAATTAAGATATCTAATTTGATCATGCATTTCTTGATTGGATGGCCCTTGAATTATGTCGTTATATCGTCATCTGTGTCATCAGAGCATTACAACAAGAAAACGCGTACTATTAAATACATTGGATTTAAGTATTCAGAAAACTGTTTATACGTTGTTGCTCTTCTTGGTTATCCTTACAGGTGGGACTTAGTGCCCGTAAGCACAATCAGTTACGCAGGCGAAGTGCATGCAGTTAATTTACCTGCTACAGCAGCCGTGCTGCCTGCGTCGGAGCGCCTGGTCTAAACAGTTTTTTGTAAGCACCAATTAAAAAAATAATTTAGCAGTACGCATTTATTTAACAGTATTTAACAGTACATCAGTTTGAACGTTCTAAAATAACCGTATGGGAACTAAGCACGAAGAAGGAACGGTGGTGACGCGACAGGAGCAAAAGCTCAAGCCGCCGCCTATGTATATGGTGCTTTTGTTGAATGATGATTTCACACCGATGGAGTTTGTTGTTGCGGTGATACAAGAGTACTTCAACAAAGATCGAGAAACTGCAACACAAATTATGTTGAAGGTGCATCGTGATGGAAAAGGGCTGTGTGGTGTGTTTTCGAAAGATATCGCATCAACAAAGGTCGAATTGGTATTAACGCACGCGCGAAAAGCAGGGCATCCCCTGCAATGCGTGATGGAGGAAGCATGATTGCGCAGGAACTAGAAGTAAGTTTGCACATGGCTTTTGTCGAAGCGCGGCAAGCGCGACACGAGTTTATTACGGTTGAGCATTTGCTCTTGGCGCTGCTGGATAATCCATCGGCGGCAGAGGTTTTGCGTGCATGTGCAGCCAATATTGATGATATGCGCAAGACGCTAACAATTTTCATCGGCGACAACACGCCCACTGTGCCGGGCACCAATGAGGTTGATACGCAGCCGACACTGGGTTTTCAGCGCGTGATTCAACGCGCCATTATGCACGTACAGTCAGCATCGAATGGCAAAAAAGAAGTGACTGGCGCCAATGTGCTGGTCGCCATTTTCGGCGAAAAAGATTCGCATGCGGTGTATTACCTGCATCAGCAGGGTGTAACACGTCTGGATGTCGTTAATTACATCTCGCATGGCGTGCGTAAAGATCAGGTTAGCGAAACACAGAAATCGTCGGATGGCGGTGAAGATGCGCCGATGGACGGACAGCAAAAAGAAAGTCCACTCGATCAATTCACGCAAAATCTGAACAAATTAGCGATTGAAGGAAAGATCGATCCGCTGATTGGTCGTGAGTTTGAAGTAGAGCGCGTGATTCAAACTTTATGCCGCCGCCGTAAAAATAACCCATTATTGGTGGGTGAGGCTGGTGTCGGTAAAACGGCCATTGCTGAAGGTTTGGCATGGCGGATTACCCAAGGCGAAGTGCCGGAAATTTTGCAAAATGCGGTGGTGTATTCGCTTGACATGGGCGCGTTATTGGCTGGTACCAAATACCGTGGCGATTTTGAACAGCGTCTGAAAGCGGTGCTTAAGCAGTTGAAAGATAACGTCAACGGTGTTTTGTTCATCGATGAAATTCACACCATCATCGGCGCTGGCTCTGCTTCCGGTGGCACTTTGGATGCGTCGAATTTGCTGAAACCGGCATTATCAAGTGGTCAGCTGAAATGTATCGGCGCCACCACTTATACGGAATTCCGCGGTGTGTTCGAGAAAGATCACGCGCTGTCACGTCGCTTCCAAAAGATCGATGTCAACGAGCCGACAGTGGAACAAACTGTGCAGATTTTGCGCGGTTTGAAGTCACGCTTTGAAGAGCATCATGGTATTAAATATTCTGCCATCGCGCTGACTACAGCGGCTGAGTTGGCTGCACGTTTTATCAATGACAGGCATTTGCCAGATAAGGCAATCGATGTGATTGATGAGGCCGGTGCTGCGCAACGCATTTTGCCCAAATCCAAGCAAAAGAAAACCATCGGTAAAACTGAAATCGAAGACATTATTGCCAAGATCGCGCGGATTCCACCGCAGTCCGTTAATCAGGACGATCGCAGCAAATTGCAAACCATCGACAGGGATTTGCGAAATGTGGTGTTTGGTCAAGATCCGGCGATCGATGCTTTGGCATCGGCCATCAAAATGGCGCGCGCCGGATTAGGGAAAACGGATAAGCCTATCGGTTCTTTCCTGTTCTCTGGTCCTACTGGAGTAGGTAAAACAGAAGTCGCAAAGCAACTGGCTTTTATTCTTGGCATTGATTTGATTCGTTTCGATATGTCGGAATACATGGAGCGTCACGCGGTCAGTCGTTTGATCGGTGCGCCGCCGGGTTATGTCGGTTTTGATCAAGGTGGATTGTTGACCGAGGCGATTACCAAAAAACCACATGCGGTATTGTTGCTAGATGAAATTGAAAAAGCGCATCCGGATATTTTCAATATTTTGCTGCAGGTTATGGATCACGGTACGCTGACAGACAACAATGGGCGTAAGGCGGATTTCCGAAATGTGATCATCATCATGACCACTAATGCGGGTGCAGAAAGTCTGCAAAAACGCACCATCGGCTTCACTGAGAAAAAAGAAGCCGGCGATGAGATGGCCGATATTAAACGGATGTTTACACCAGAGTTCCGTAACCGGATTGACTCCATCATCAGTTTCCGTGCTTTGGATGAAGACGTCATCTTGCGTGTGGTGGATAAATTCCTGATGCAATTGGAAGAACAATTGCATGAGAAAAAAGTTGAAGCAGTTTTCACTGAGAATTTACGTAAATTCCTGGCGAAAAAAGGCTTTGATCCACTGATGGGTGCGCGACCAATGGCGCGTTTGATTCAAGACATGATACGCAAAGCGTTGGCCGACGAACTGTTGTTTGGAAAGCTGGTAAGTGGTGGTCGTGTCACGGTTGATCTGGATGAACAGGATCAGGTCAAGCTGGAATTTCCACCTAAAGATTCTGCCAAACCTGCCGCATCACCAGAAACGGTTGAAGTTGAATAATTTGTTGTAAACGATATTATCAACATTTCAAGTTAAAAAGCCCGAGTCACGCAAGTGACTCGGGCTTTTGTTTGGCAGGTTCGGAAGGTATTGCGCTTTTCCGAATCAACACTAGCATTACGGGGTTAAAGTAACCCCGGCGGCTTGTTTTGCATTAATTTCAGCGACAGTCTTTTGTATCATGTCGATCCTCGCTGCAACCGCTGGGTGAATCGCGGTATGGCCATTCGGTATGGTGGCAGGGTATTGCGTTGCCAGGCGTTGCCAAAATATTGCTGCGGTGTCGACGCTGTAACCAGCGCGTGCCACCATATACAGCGACAACTTGTCGGCAGCCACGTCCAGTTGTGCCGGATAAGGTTTTACACCAGCACTACCGGCCAATGCATCGGTATCAGGGTGCACACGAATCAGATTATCGATGATGCCGCTCATGGTTCCTGTCATGCGTTGTTTGACAGGATGCGTGAGGGTGTTATGCGCCATTTCACGAGCAATGACCAAGGCCAGTTCGTCGTCATTCTGAATAAAATTCATCATGCCAGCAGTCACCAGGACGCGTCGGCCATCAGCAAAGGAATTGACGTTCTTGGTATTGCCAAGTTCTATGCCAAACGCACAAGCGCGCGTCAATGGCACATCGATGGTGAGATTTTGACCTTTACGAATCAATCCAAGTTTGATGAGTTCATGGCGATTGACCAGAGGCCCCAGCATCATTGCAGCTTGTCGCTCGGCATTCTCGCCTTGTGGCACAGGCTTACCTTGAATCGTTGCTAACAAATCGCCTGATTTGATTCCAGCTTGCTCAGCGCCGCTCCCGGCCAAGACACCGGTCACTTGCAACTGATCGCTCAAGCCTAGTGCAGATGCCGCATCAACCAATTCCGGTGAAAAAGAATATTTTGTTTTGGCCGTGAAGCCCAATAGATTGCGTGCATTGTTGCGGCACAACTCAGCATTGTTAACTAACAGCGGCGCTGCCACGGTATATAAACGATTTTGCTGCGCGATGAGAGCCTTCAGCTCAGCCTGTTGCGGATTGATAGGGGCGCTTTGGCGCGGGACTAGTCTAGTGACTGCGGGACCGGTGATATTTTTACCTGGTTCTTGCGTAGCACATGCGGCTAAAAATATCAGCGGCAAAACAATGGCGCAACGCTTGAAACCTAGTTTGACGTTCAATTTTTGAGTCATTGAGATCCCCATTAATGCTTCCCAGTACTGCCAAAACCGCCAGCACCGCGTTCGCTGCTACCGAATTCTGACACCACATTAAAGCCGACACGCATGACGGGGACGACGATCAGTTGTGCTAACCGCTCCATTGGATTGAGTACGAATTCAGTCTCGCCACGGTTCCAGGTCGATACCATCAGCTGTCCTTGATAATCCGAATCAATCAGGCCCACTAAATTACCTAAAACGATGCCGTGCTTATGACCGAGACCACTGCGTGGCAAAATCATCGCTGCGTAAGCTGGATCGCCGATGTGGATGGAAAGGCCAGTCGGAATTAAATGTGTTTCACCTGGTTTGATCGTCAGTGGCGCATCAAGGCAAGCGCGTAAATCCAGTCCGGCACTACCTTCTGTGGCATAAGCTGGTAATTGATCTTGCATACGTGGATCGAGAATTTTGACGTCTATGGTTTTCATGAATGGTTAGCTTAGTGTGATGTTTTTGTAATGCGCTTGGCAATTTCAGCAACTAATTGGCGTGCCAATTGCAATTTGCCAGCGCGAGGAAAACTGGTATGTCCTTCGACGTCGAACAGAACAAATTGGTTCTCATCGTTACCAAAAGTTTCATGTCCAATATTGCCAACTAATAAAGGGACATTTTTCTTTAGCCGTTTTGCTTCAGCGTATTGCAATAAATTTTCAGATTCTGCTGCAAAACCGACGCAATAGGGAGCAGATGGTAGTGCTGCGACTGTTGCCAAAATATCCGGATTTTGTTCAAACGATAATGCGGGTGCACTGCCATCGGGATTCTTTTTCAGCTTTTGTTCGCTGGCGTTGGTGACGCGCCAATCGGCAACTGCAGCGACCGCGACAAAGATATCTTGTCCTGCAATCTTTGATAAAACGGCATCATGCATTTGCTGCGCACTGAGTACGTTGATACGTTGGACGCCGTAAGGTGCAGCGAGGGCAGTTTGGCCGGAAATCAACATCACCTCTGCACCGGCTTCGCGTGCTGCACGGGCAATTGCGTAACCCATTTTTCCGGAAGACAGGTTGGTGATGCCGCGAACCGGGTCAATCGCCTCAAAAGTCGGGCCGGCGGTTAATAACAAGCGTTTGCCGCGCAAGACTTTGGTCTGAAACGAGGCAATGATTTCTTCTAGCAGCTGCGCAGGCTCCAGCATGCGTCCCATGCCAACTTCACCGCATGCTTGCTCTCCTGCATCGGGACCGAGTAAAGCAATGCCATCAGCTTGTAATTGTTTAACATTGCGTTGCGTAGCGGGGTTTTGCCACATCTCGACATTCATCGCAGGTGCGATCAATAGTGGCATGCTGGCAGGTCGCGCCAGGCACAAGGTAGAAAGCAGATCGTCGCACACGCCGCGTGCCAGCTTGGACATAAAATCCGCAGAGCAGGGGGCGATCACAATCGCATCAGCATGCGTATCGCCGTGACGCGACAGATCAATATGCGGCATGTTGTTGTCGACACGAGCGTCCCACTGATCAAAAAAAACCGGCTTACCAGACAGCGCTTGCATGGTCACTGCTGTGATGAATTGTGTCGCTGCCTGGGTCATTACCACCTGTACCGACGCGCCTGCTTTGATCAAGGCCCGCGTTAATTCCGCCGCCTTATAACAGGCGATGCCACCGGTGAGCCCGAGTATTATTTTTTTGCCAGCGAGATCCATGTTTTCTCCTATTGCCGCTGCAGCCGTACTTAATTGACTGCGCGCTTACTTTTTCACGCGTCGCAGTTCGTCCAGTATAAACAATATTGCGCCGATACAAATTGCGCTATCGGCGATATTGAAAGCGGGCCAATGCGCGCGGCCAATGTGGAAGTCCAGAAAATCAATCACGTGTCCATAAGCGATGCGATCTGTCACATTGCCAATGGCACCGCCGAGTATCAACGACAGCGCCCAGCAAAACATGCGCTGACCAGCGTGACGCATCAGCAAGTAAATAATAAAGATTGCGGCGCCAATACCGATGGCAGTAAACAAATAACGTTGCCAGCCAGATGCCGCGCCAAGAAAGCTGAATGCCGCTCCCGGGTTATAGATCAACACTAAATTAAAGAAGTCGGTAATCGGACGCGATTCGCCGTAGGTAAACAAACGTGTGATGGTGACTTTGGATAACTGATCAGCCAACAGAACAATGGCGGCAATACCGAGCCAAGGCAGCAGGGCGGGAGTGGAAGAAGAACGGGGAGGGCTGGAACGTTTTTTAGTAGCCATAGTTATATGTGTAAGTGATGTTGCCGCATTAATTACATGCTTTTCTCCTCTCGCTCGCAAGCGAGCAAGAGGAGTTATTTGTTGTTAAGCAAAACGTCGTTCTTCGCCGCGACCGAACAAGTTCGCTACGCAACGACCGCACAAACCGGCATGTTCTGCATGCTGACCAACATCGGCACGATAATGCCAGCAACGTTCGCATTTTGGCTGCGTTGATGGCGTCACAACGATGGCTTGTTCCGCTTCGCTTGCCACCTGCGTAACGGTAGCGCCCGAAGTGATCATCACGAATTTCAGGTCGTCTTCAAGGCTACTCAGCAATGCAAATTTATCTGCAGTCGCTTTGATTTCGATTTCAGCCTGTAACGACGAGCCGATATTGCCGGCAGTACGCACTTCTTCTAACTGTTTAGTGACGTCGGTGCGAATGCTGCGTAACGCATCAAATTTAGCGATTAATGCAACGCCATTGTCGATCTCTGGCAAGCTGTAAAAGGTTTGCGTGAAAATGGTTTCATCGCTGGCGGCAAAAGCTTCTTTGCTAGCGAAGAACGCCCAAGCTTCTTCGGCAGTAAATGACAAGGTTGGTGCGATCAGACGCAACAAGGCTTGCGTGATATGCCACATCGCAGTTTGTGCCGAACGACGCGCGTGTGATGTGACACCGCTGGTATATAAGCGATCTTTTAAGATATCCAGATAGAAACCGCCCAAGTCTTCTGAGCAGTACATCTGCAATTTCGAAATCACGGGATGGAATTCGTAATCTTCATAGTGCTGCAAGACATCTGTTTGCAGTTGCGTCATGCTGGCAATTGCATAACGATCGATTTCCAATAATTCATTGATCGCGACCGCATCTTTGGCTGCATCGAAATCCGAGGTATTCGCCAGCAAAAAGCGCAAAGTGTTACGGATACGGCGATAGGTTTCTGTGACGCGTTTCAGAATTTCATCAGAAACGGTTATTTCCCCGGTGTAATCGCTGGAAGCCACCCACAAGCGCAAAATTTCCGCACCCAAGGTATTTGATACTTTCTGCGGTTCGATACCATTGCCCAATGATTTGGACATTTTCCGGCCTTCGCCGTCAACCACAAAACCATGTGTAAGCAAGGCTTTGTAAGGCGCGCATCCATTTAACATGGACGAAGTGAGCAGCGAAGAATGGAACCAGCCGCGATGTTGATCCGAACCTTCCAGATATAAATCGGCCGGGAAGCTATTTAACTGCTCTTTGTGCGAGCCACGCATCACGGTTTGATGGGTACAGCCAGAATCAAACCAGACATCCAGTGTGTCTTTGTTTTTGATATACATGTCTGCTTCGTCGCCCAGCAAATCTTTAGGCTCAATCGCTTGCCATGCTTCGATGCCCGATTTTTCGATTAACTTTGCTACTTGCTCCAGCAATTCAGGTGTGCGTGGATGCAATTCACCCGTTTCTTTATGGATGAAGAACGCCATCGGCACGCCCCATTGACGTTGACGTGACAAAGTCCAGTCAGGGCGATTGGCGATCATGCCATGCAGACGCGCTTTACCCCAGGTCGGGAAAAAGCTGGTTTCGTCGATCGCCTTTAAAGCAGTGGTGCGCAGACTATCACCACTGTCTTTTGGCGCGTTATCCATGCTGGCAAACCATTGCGAAGTGGCGCGATAAATGATCGGTGTTTTATGGCGCCAGCAATGCATATAACTATGATCAAACATCACCAGTTTGAACATGGAACCAACTTCTTCCAACTTGCTGCAGATCGGTTTGGATGCTTCCCAGATTGTCATGCCGTTAAACAACGGCAGCCATGAAGCATAGCGACCATCAGCCATCACCGGACTGATGATGTCTTCATCCTTCATGCCGTGCGCTTTGCAAGAGATAAAGTCTTCGATACCGTAAGCAGGAGCAGAGTGAACAATACCCGTACCGCTGTCGGCGGCGACATAATCGCCCAGATAAATCGGCGACAAGCGGTCATAACCTTTGTCGACGCTAGACAACGGATGTTTGAAATTGATCGACGACAAAGCCGCACCGGTACAAGTGGCGATAACGCTGCCTTCCATGCCATAGCGTTGCAAACAGTCAGCCACCAAATCTTGTGCCAGTATCAATAGCAGTGGCTCGCCATTACGCGTGGTTTGCACCAGTGCATAGATGATCTCAGGATGCACATTCAACGCTTGATTTGACGGAATGGTCCACGGCGTGGTGGTCCAGATGACGATATAACCTTGATCGGTTGGCAATTTGGCTAAACCGAAAGCTGCGGCGAGTTTTTCCGGTTCAGCAAACGGGAAGCCAACGTCGATAGACGGATCGCGTTTGTCTTGATATTCCACCTCCGCTTCTGCCAGTGCAGAGGCGCAATCAAAGCACCAGTTGACCGGTTTCAAACCGCGATAGACATAGCCTTTTTCCAGAATAGTACCCAGTACGCGCAACTCATCGGCTTCATTGCTGAAGTTCATGGTTTTGTAGGGATTATCCCATTCACCGAGAACACCAAGACGGATGAAATCAGTGCGTTGCAGGTCGATTTGCGTCTCAGCATAAGCACGTGCTTTGGCTTGCACTTCTGCGACAGGCAAATTTTTGCCGTATTTCTTTTCGATTTGGATTTCGATTGGCATCCCATGACAATCCCAACCCGGTACGTATGGCGCGTCAAAGCCCGACAGTGTGCGTGCTTTGATGATCATGTCTTTGAGAATTTTGTTGACCGCGTGACCAAGATGGATGGCGGCATTGGCATACGGCGGGCCGTCATGCAGAATGAATTTTGGGCGGCCTTTTGCAGCCTTACGAATCCGCTCGTATACCTTTTTTTCTTGCCATTCTTTGATCCATTGTGGTTCGCGTTTTGCTAAATCGCCACGCATAGGAAATGGCGTTTCGATCATGTTGACCGGATATTTACTTTGCGGCTTAGCTTCTTTGGCCGGTTTAGCTGTTTTAGGTGGCGTATTCTGATCGGACATAATTTTCTTTGTTTAAAATCAGTATGTTGACTGAGTGGTGAATGCGGTACTGCGTTTTGTGCCGATATATACCTTCAAAGACACACGCAGAAATTAGGGGAGAAAGAGCGGCTAACAGCCGCTTCAAATTCGATCTGTCGCAGAAATTGCTATGCTGCCTTGCTGCCGGAAATACGCACGTGCCTGGTCGACATCACGATTGATCGCAGCAGTTAACGTCGGCAAATCGACAAATTTTTCTTCATCGCGCAACTTGTGCAAAAACTCAATTTGCACCAGCTTGCCATAGCTATTACCGCTGTAATCCAAAACAAATGTCTCGAGTAACACGCGGCCGCTGTCATCTACGGTTGGACGGGTACCGATACTGGCGACGGCAGGTAAGGGGTGATCTGCCAAACCGTGCACTTGCACCACGAAGATACCGGACAATGCCGGGTGTTTATGTGGAACCCGCAGGTTCAGTGTCGGAAAACCGATAGTGCGCCCCAATTTCTGACCGTGCACCACATGACCAGAAATCGAATAAGCGTGACCGAGCAAGCTGTGTGCCTGGGCAAAATCACCTTTTGCCAATGCGGCACGGACTGCTGATGACGAAACGCGTTCACCGTCATTCAATACATTCGGCAAAGTATGCACCTGAAAGCCATATTTTTTACCAGCTTCGATCAAGGTTGCGACATTGCCAGCGCGACGTGCGCCAAAGCAAAAATCTTCGCCAACCATCAACCACTTAACGTGTAAACCTTGTACCAATATTTTTTCAATAAATTCTTGCGGAGACAGCGACGAAAAATGCGCGTTGAAATGTTCAACGATGACACGATCTATTCCTGCTTGTGCCAGCGCATTCAATTTGTCGCGCAGATTGGCAACGCGGGTTGGCAGATTGACCGGATGCTTGGACTGCTGCGCAAAAAATTCGCGCGGATGCGGTTCGAAAGTCATCACGGCTGCATCTATCCCCAATTCGGTCGCGGCTTTGCGTACGTGCGACAGCAATACTTGATGACCGCGATGGACGCCGTCAAAGTTACCGATGGTCAGTGCGCAAGGCGCACGTGACACAGCATTAGGAAGTCCGCGAAATACCTTCATAGAGGAATGATAAGAATACTATTTGCAAAACCTTAGATTATAAAGCCATTCGGGGCTTAGGCTGTGTTTAGTGGCGCAATGAAATCAAGGAAAGATGCTTAGAAATGTTGGCTAAATAAAAAATCGCCCGAAAGGGCGATTTTGATAACAAAATGATCAGTGTATTTTTTACATTGACATCAAGCTTGTTTATTGCCGCCCAAAAAGCCAGATAGTAAATTCCCCAACCCACCTAAGTCAGGTAGTGCTGCGCCAGCTGCTGGAACCTCACCATTTGGTGTCAAATGATTAATTGCACCCGGTAAAATTTCTGCCAAATGACCTGATACCGCTTCAGGAGTGATGCCAGCTGATTGTGCTAATTGTTGCAATAAAGGTGAAGAGCCCAATGCTGCATGGATTTGATCTGCAGAAACCGGGAGATTTGCACCGTTGCCAACCCATGATTTGACCTGGTCGCCCAGTCCGCTGGCTTCCAGTTGGCCCAGAATCGCGCCAATTCCACCACCCGCAGCGGCTGTGCCAGCAGCTTGCTGGCCGCTGAATGCGTTCAATAAGCCACTTACTATTGCTGCTTTTGGATCATTTGCCTGGCCTTGTTGCCCGCCCAATAGTCCGCCAGCTAATTGACCTAATACGCCGTCTAATAATCCCATGATTTTCTCCTGTATAAAATTGCTAATAAATTCGAATAAAAAATTAAACACCAGCCAAAGGCGACTTGTTCTGTCAATGTACATACCAGTCTGATAATTCATCTTACAACGCAGAAATAAGTTTGAATAGTTGCGACATGGAAAAATATGTAGGCAGTTGTCATCGCCGCATCACATTATGCTGTTACATGATGCGCCGAATTAGAATTTTTTACCGCCACAATGTTAAGGAATGTTAACGCGGAAAATTAAAGCGTATTAACTCGCGGTTGCCACGAGCGCGTCGCCAAACGTAGTTACGCAGTTTACCGGCGCAGCAATGCCAAAATTCAGTCGGGCGATGTGTGTTTGATGAGTATTAAAAAATTTCCACGAAGAAATTGATTGCTACAATAAGCGCACATTTTTTCCCGATAAAAATTATTCGTTGGTGACTGCATATGGCATTTTTAAATTTACAAAGAATCAGTTGTTGCATTCCGATTTTGCTGTTTTCATTGCTTGCAACTACGCCGTCAACGGTAGTTTACGCCAACACCAGTACGGCCACTTCACTTCCCAGCGTCGAAAGTTTTTTTGAGTACCCGGCGATGAGCAGCGTTGCTTTGTCTCCGAATGGCCGTAACGTGGCGATGTTAGTGGCGGACAAAGAGGGCAAGCTGCGGCTGGGCGTTATGGATGTGGTGGAGCGCAAACCTAAGGTGCTTGCCAGTCTTGATGATGCTGATGTTAGCCAGTTCCATTGGGTGAATAATGACCGACTGGTGTTTAGCGCTGGTGATCATACGATAGGGCAGGGGAATCAGCAGGGCGGGCCTGGTTTATACGCGATTGATCTCGATGGTAAAAATTTCCGGCAATTGGTGGATCGCAGTGCTTCGATGCTAACGGGTAGAAATTCCAATGTGCAAGGTATTTTGCCGTTCAATACTATTTTTTATACGACCGACGCTAAAAAAGATAGCGATGATATTTATGTTCTGCAATTAGGTACGCGCAATAATCTGGTGAATGATAGTCACCGTCAGCCAGCAAATTTATTGCGTTTGAATACCAGAACGGGTCATGCAACGATTATTGATCGCCCCGGTTTTACCACCGGCTGGATCATGGATCAGCAAGGCGAGCCGCGAGTAGCAACGACGGAAGATGGCGATATTGCTTCGGTATTTTATAAAGATACGAGCGATGAGAAATGGCGCAAACTGGCTTCATTCAATATTTTGTCGAATGGATTTATACCTGAATTTATTGGCCCGGATGGCGTTTTATATGTACGTTCGCATAATGGCGGCGATAAAGAATCTTTATATCGCTATGACTTAAGCAAAAATGCGATTGACCCGACGCCAGTGGTGTCGCTGAAAGGTTACGACTATGCGGGCTCGGTGGTCTATAACGACAAAAAATTCCTTGGTGTGCATTATGAAACTGATGCAGACGACACGCTGTGGTTTGACAAAGATATGCAAACGATGCAGCAGCAGGTCAACGCATTGTTACCGGGCACAGTCAATCGTATCAATGTTGCGCGCAGATCAGAAACGCCATATGTATTGGTGACATCATTTTCTGACGTGTTGCCGAGTACCTTTTTTCTATATGACAGTGCCGCGCAAAAATTGATACTACTCGGGCGGACGATGCCGCATATCGATCCGCAGCAAATGGCGACTAAAGACATGGTGCATTACAAGGCACGCGATGGTTTGGATATTCCGGCGTATTTGACTTTGCCGAATGTGGCAAAAGGCAAAGACAAGAAAAATCTTCCATTGGTCGTATTGGTGCACGGCGGTCCTTGGGTGCGTGGCGGTGATTGGCGTTGGAGCCGTGAAGTGCAGTTTTTAGCATCGCGAGGTTATGCGGTACTGGAACCGGAATATCGCGGTAGCATGGGTTTTGGCTGGAAGCATTTCCACGCAGGCTGGAAACAATGGGGTTTGGCGATGCAAGATGATGTCGCCGATGGTACCAAGTGGGCGATTGCGCAAGGCATCGCCGATCCAAAACGGATTTGCATCGCGGGTGCCAGCTATGGCGGCTATGCTACTTTGATGGGCCTGATCAATGATCCAAAATTGTATAAGTGTGGTTTTGAATGGGTGGGCGTGACGGATATTAATCTGATGTACAACGTGACGTGGAGTGACGCGTCCGATGAATCGAAGAAATATGGAACGCCGGTTTTGGTGGGGGATCAGGTAAAAGACGCTGCTCAGTTGAAAGCCACTTCACCACTGGAAAATGCCGCAAGGATTACGCAACCATTGCTGATGGCTTATGGTGGTTCTGATGTGCGCGTACCACAAATTCATGGCAGCAAATTTTATGATGCGGTCAAAGCTAATAATCCAAATGTGGAGTGGATCACCTATCCAGAAGAAGGACACGGCTGGCGCTTGATGAAAAATAACGTGGATTTCTGGACGCGGGTTGAAAAATTCCTGGATAAAAATATTGGCGCGCAGTGATCGTATCGTCGTAGCTGTATATATCGTGGCGCGAGGAAATTTGATCTGACAGTATCAACGGATAACTGCCAGATCAAATCGCGATTACAGTAAAAATAATGTGTTAATCAGGTGTATTGAGCTGAGCATCTGGTTTGTACATTACTCCACCCCAGTTTGCTTGCAGTAAGACACCTTGATCAGTGAATTGATAAACCGAAAGATTAGGATCAAAGGAGATGCTGCCATCCAAAGCAGAACCACCTTTACCATCTATCTTTGCTGTGGCATCGGCTGATGCGCTGACATCTGCACCGATTGAACGAAATTTTTCAAGTAATTTTTTGCTCTTGAAAATCACAACTTGTCGATAAGTTTTGTAACCGACTCCTGGACCCGTGCCAATTTTATCCAGACTCATATAGGTGTTTTGGCCGCTATCGTTGTCAACTAAAACACCATCCCCAAGTGAGCCTAATACCAATAAGACGTTGACTTGTCGGCCTTCAAATACGCCGTATCCTGCTGCTTGTTGCAGTTCATTTTTTGTTTCTGGTTTTTGTGTATAAAGCTGAGCGAGAGTGTCATCTCTCACTTTTAAGATGGCTGCACGTTTTTGGTCTTTTTGCGCTGCAGTCAACGTTGGCTGAGTTGGTGTGAGCGCGTCGATAGACGATCCTATGGTGCTGCAACCAGATAGCGTAATTGAGATGCTGAGTAAGAGTAATGATTTGTTTATTTTCATTTCTGATCTCTCTGTTATGTTGGTATAGGTGCCAGCTGGTGTGCAATTGCCTTAATATAAATAATTGTATTTTGAAAAAGTATATACCGATTAAGAAATTTGAAAGGTAGTTAAGTGAGGGACTCCCTCTATTGAAAGAGGGCATCCACGCCATTAAAATCTGTCGAAATTGAAAATTACAGACCTCAATGTGTCATTGATAGGGTATGTGCGTTGCGCACTACGCCCTATTTGAAAATACCTATGCGGCAGCCAAAACGCTACGCAACCATTTGCCAATATCGCCCACTTCGTCAGCACACACCGAATGCGGCATCATGTATTCATGCCATTCAATCTGATATCCAAGCTGCTTTAGCAAGTCGCGCGATTTTTCTGCGCGATCAAGCACAACAACTGGATCCATTCGACCATGTGCCATAAAAATAGGCGTGTCTTGATTGGCGACGTTGCGTTCGGCAGCTATTTTGTCTGACAGCGGTAAATAGCCGGACAAACACATCAAGCCAGCCAATTTTTCCGGATGACGCAAACCAATTTGCAAGGCCATCGCACAACCTTGAGAAAAACCAGCGATGATAATTTTATCGGCCGCGATGCCGCGTGCGCGTTCTTGTGCAATCAATGCTTCAATCTGTGTTTGCGATTTGCGCAATCCAGCTTCGTCTTCGCGTTGGATCAAATCTCCGGAACGAATGTCATACCAGGCTGGCATTACGTAACCATTATTGATGGTCACCGGCATGGTCGGCGCATCAGGGAAAATAAAGCGGATACCTGGGCAACCAGTTAAATCGAGTTCTTTTACGATTGGTACAAAATCGGAACCATCAGCGCCAAGACCGTGCATCCAGATAACACTGGCGGTGGGAGATGATGAGGTCGTGATTTCGGTGGTGTGGAGGAGTGTGGTCATGGTGTGAGTGGTTTTGACAGGATTGAAATACGTTGTTGATTGGTGGATGCTGGTTTATTGCCAAGATGTAGCGCTCAATTGTCTTTGAGTTTGTTCTTAATACAGGATCCCACAATATCGGTAGCATTGATTTTTTGCCGCCAGTTCGATATTTGCGTACGCGCGGCATTGCGCAGACTATCTTGTATCTCAGGCGCAGGTGTCAGATTCAGCGACACGTCATGCTCGCGCATACGCGTGTAATTGGCCTTGATGCGATCTTTGACGTTGTTCCATGAGGTTGCCGCTGTGCGCTTGGCGGCCTCGGTCAGTATTGCCTGCTGCTCCGGTTGCAACTGTTGCCAGACATCTTGATTAATAACGGTGTAACTAAGTGGTATGGAGTAGTTGATTGCAGTGAAATTTTTTAACTGTTCCCATAGTCGGTTACCAGCACCACCATCACCAGAGGACAGCACGGCATTCAGTTCTCCCGCAGCCAGCTTGGCTGGAACTGCCGAAAATGGCAGGTTAGCGCTATGTGCGCCAGCCAGTGCGAACACAGCGCGGCTATTCTCATCGTAGGTACGAATCTGCAGCGCCCGCAATGTCGCGGCATCAGTCATTGGTACCGAAGACCAGATGCCCGAAGGCGGCCAAGGGGTGATGTACAACAGATGCGCATTCAGTTTGAGCAGGTGTTGTTCTATCGTCGGTTGGGCGCAGTTCGCGAGTGCTCTTGCATCATCGAAATTGCTGACAGCGAACGGTAGTGAGGACAGCAGAAAGAGTGGATCATTGGCACCGATAATGCCGGAGAAAAGCGTCGCTATTTCGATTTTTCCTTCGCTGAGCGCATTAACTTGGGCATTGCCTTTGAACGGATTCTGATTTTCCTGTTCGGTGGTAATCGTCAATGTGTTTCCTGCCAATTGCTTGACGTTTGCTGCGAACTGCAAGTCGGCCACGGCAGTGATCGAGGTTGCCGGATATTCGTTAATCAGGCGCAGCGTCTGAGTTTGCGCTAGCAGCGGCGATGCCAGTGCTAGCGTCAAGATCGGCAGAAGTAAAGCTTGGGCAAGACGAGATTTAGAAATAGCTATTGGCAACATGTATGCTGTCTGCTGAATAGAGTGATGCGCGACGGGTTGAAAAGGATTATTTAGGTTTGATTGCCGACTTTGGTCGAAACACCTTACAAACCGCTTCGTTGGTTTCTATATACGGACCACCGATCAGGTCTATGCAATACGGAATGGCGGCGAAAATGCCAGCGATTTTTTGCTTGCCGTCGGTATCTTTCAAGCCTTCCAATGTTTCTTTGATCGCTTTGGGCTGACCCGGAAGATTCAGGATCAATGCCGCATGATCTGCTGTTTCGCGGATCACGGCAACCTGACGCGACAGAATCGCTGTTGGTACAAATTGCAAGCTGATTTGACGCATTTGCTCACCAAAGCCGGGCATTTCTTTGGTAGCGATGGCAAGTGTTGCTTCGGGCGTCACATCACGTCGTGCCGGACCTGTGCCGCCGGTGGTCAGCACTACATCACAATGCTGACCATCGACTAATTCGATCAAGGTTTTTTCGATGACATCACGTTCATCCGCAATCAAACGCGTTTCGATCTGCGAAGGCGTGGTGAGGGCGCTGGCTAACCATTCCTGCAAAGCCGGGATGCCTTGATCTTGATACACGCCAGTGCTGGCGCGATCAGAAATGGAGACTAAGCCGACTTTTAAAACACGCTCAATTGGATTAAGCATCGCCATATTGATCTTGTGCGTCGTTATCGTCTTGGGGATTATGATCTTCGAAATCATCATCGTCGTCATGATCGACATCATTATCGCCAGCGTCGGCCTTGGATTTTTGCAATTCTTTTAATAATTGGAAAATTTCGCGATAGGCTTTTGGCGGTTTGTTTTCAGCTTGTTCTTTACGAGCATTGCGTATCAACGTGCGTGTATGCTGCACATCCAGTTCAGGATGTTGTGCTAGTAGCAATGTTAATGCGCCATCATCCTTTAACAAACGATCGCGATGGCGTTCCAACGCATGCATATTGGCTGTGTCTGATTTAGATAAGCCTCTCCAGCTGTCTAGTGTTTTTTGGATTTCCGCGATTTCATGCGGTTCCAGCGTGCGCATTTTTTTACCGACATACTGGGTTTGGCGACGACGACCTTCGTGATCCTTGATTTGCTGGCACACGAGGATGGCTTCGCGCACGTCTTCTGGCATGGGAACGCGCTTGACGCGGTCACGCGATTCAGCGATAAGTTCTTCACCCAGCTTTTGTAGCGCAGTCATTTCACGCTTAAGTTGGGACTTTGAGGGACGTTCGTATTCTTGTTCAAACTCACTGGACTGAAAGCCGCAGGAGCCACGATTTGGATTTGGCATGATATTTATATGTGAGGACTTAAGCAGAGCGGTGACGGATAGGCCATTTAGTGCTCTTTACAGCGTATTTCAGAAAGAAAGTCATTAGTCTGAGATGGCAGTGCAGGCATAACCTTCGCCAATATCTACGGCATAAGGCCGTGAATATAAAGTGGCATATCCGTCACTGCTCTGCGTAACATCAGTAACTAAGGTGTAACTATTCTTGTAAACGACTGCTATGATAACCGTTTTACACGTTCTCTATAGAAAACCAGCTCATGAGCGCATCAGTATTTACATATAGTCAAGATCAATTACAGCAACTTTCTCAAGATGTTTTGCGCTACGCGCGAGAAAAAGGCGCGTCGCACGCCTCTGTCGATATCAGCGAAGGCAGTGGCCTTTCGGTGGCAGTGCGCAAGGGTAGCATCGAAACCATAGAACAAAATAAAGACAAAGGGATGGGCGTGACCGTCTATCTGGGAGAAGAAGGCCATACCCGACGCGGTAATGCCAGCACTTCTGACTTTTCCGCCAAAGCGTTGCAAGATACGGTTGAAGCCGCCTATAACATCGCTCGTTTCACGGCAGAGGATGACTGCGCTGGCCTGCCTGACGCTGACGATCTGGAAATGCATCCACGTGACTTTAAACTCTGTTCGCCCTGGTTGATTTCGGCCGAAGAAGCGGTGGAGTTGGCAAAACGTGGCGAAGCTGCTGCATTTGCAGTCGATAAGCGCATCACCAATAGCGAAGGTGCTGGCGTCTACGCGCAGCAATCGCATTTCATCAGCGCCAACACGCGTGGTTTCATGGGCGGTTACCCGTTCTCGCGTCATACGATTTCGGTAGCACCGATTGCCGGCAAAGGCAGCAAAATGCAGCGCGATGACTGGTACAGCTCGATGCGCGATCCGAAAAAACTGGCAAAGCCAGAAGCAATTGGTCGTTACGCTGCTGAGCGCGCTTTGGCGCGTTTGAACGCACGTCAGCTCGATACGCGTAAATGCCCGGTCCTGTTTGATGCGCCATTGGCTGCAGGCTTGTTGGGTGCATTTGTGCAAGCAGTGTCGGGTGGTGCGTTATATCGCAAATCGACTTTCTTGCTCGATAGTTTGGGCAAGACGGTATTTGCTCCACACATCCAGATTGTTGAAGATCCGCATGTGATCGGCGCGGTCGGTTCCGCACCATTCGATGACGAAGGCGTGAAGACGCATCAACGTGATGTGGTGAAAGACGGCGTGGTCCAAGGTTATTTCCTTTCTACTTATTCAGCGCGCAAGCTTGGCATGAAAACGACCGGTAACGCTGGTGGTTCACATAATCTGTCTATCACTTCTTCGCTGACCAAACCTGGCGATAACTTCAAAACAATGTTGAAGAAGCTGCACACTGGTTTGCTGGTTACCGAATTGATGGGGCAGGGCGTTAATTATGTGACTGGCGATTATTCACGTGGCGCATCTGGATTTTGGGTGGAAAACGGCGTGATTCAATATCCTGTAGAAGAAATTACCATCGCCGGCAATATGAAAGACATGCTGACGCAGATTGTTGCCATCGGCAGCGATACGCTGATTCGTGGTACCAAAGAGACTGGCTCGATTTTGATTGAGAGTATGACGGTGGCGGGTAATTAACTTTGTCAGATTGACTGCAAGATAGAAGCAAAAAAATGGTCATCGCCGGAATTTCCGGGATGACCATTTTTTATGATGCTAAGTCAGAACAAGTAAGCAATTTCAAAATCGTCGTCATCCCCGCGTTCGCGAGGATGACGTGGGTATTTTCAAATTAATTATTTGGTATTACTTAAGTAGTTGTATCAAATCAAGCAGCACTTTGTTCTTTTGTCAGAGATGCCATATCAATTACAAAGCGATATTTCACGTCGCTTTTGAGCATTCTTTCATAAGCCAGATTGATATCCTGAATCGGAATTAATTCGATATCAGAAGTGATGCCGTGTTCGGCACAGAAGTCTAACATTTCTTGCGTTTCTTTAATCCCGCCGATGAGTGATCCAGCCAGCGTACGACGCTTCATGATCAGGTTAAATACATTCGGTGATGGATGCGATTCGGCTGGTGCGCCTACCAATGTCATCGTACCGTCTCGCTTGAGCAAATTCAGAAAATTGTCCAGATTATGTGGTGCAGCGACAGTATTGAGGATGAAGTCAAAACTGTTGGCGTGTTCAGCCATTTGCTGTTCGTCTTTAGAAATGACGACTTCGTCAGCGCCTAAGCGTAATGCATCCTGCTTCTTGTCTGGAGACGTCGTAAATAACACGACATGCGCTCCCATCGCATGGGCAATTTTTACGCCCATATGACCAAGACCGCCCAAACCAACGATTCCCACTTTATGTCCTTTGCTCACGTTCCAGTGACGCAATGGCGAGTAGGTGGTGATGCCAGCGCATAGCAGAGGCGCGGCAGAGGCCGGATCGAGTTTGTCTGAGATGTGAAGAACGAATTTCTGATTGACCACAATGTTGTTAGCGTAACCGCCATAGGTGACGCCACCACTATGTTTGTCTTCAGCATTATAGGTGCCGGTGAAACCGTTTTCGCAATATTGTTCCAGGTCTTCGGCGCAACTTGGACAGTGTTGACAGGAGTCAACCAAACAGCCGACACCAGCCATTTCACCCACTTTGAAATTCTTTACATGCTCACCGACTTTGATCACCCGACCAATAATTTCATGACCCGGGACAGTCGGAAATACAGTGTTCTGCCATTCGTTGCGTGCAGTATGAAGATCGGAGTGGCACACGCCGCAATACAATATCTCGATCTGGACATCATGCGGCCCAGGTTCCCGACGTTCAAATGCAAACGGTGCTAACGGTGTTTGCGCAGTCTGCGCGGCATATCCAATAGCTTTAAGCATGGTAATTTCCTTTGTTGAGTAAAAACAAACAGCAACAAACAGCAAATTTCTGCCATTTAAGTCGATCATGGTAACGTCATCGGGAAAATAATTCTGAGCGACTCAAATTATGAATCGTCATCAAACAATGAAAGGTGAGCGGGGAGTACGTGTCGAAGAATAGTCAACTGATTGTGCATGATATCCGCTTTATCCTATCGAGCCGAAAGGAGGTGAATTTTCCAATTGCGCGTCATCACTTGCGTGGTTTTAACAATGTTTAAACCTTTTGCATGTCGAAGGAACAAAAAACTCCCATAGAATGTCAGTAGTCCTTCGTCTACTTTTATTGGGTTGAGTAATGCAGTCAAAACGGCAGTTAAAACAGCAGCAGGCAAAAAAGGTAAGTGCAGTTGTCATCATGCTGTGCGTCGCAATAGGTTTAAGTGGTTGTAATTCTCTCCTCACCGAAGGCTCAGCCAGCGCCGCTGGTGTCGGTGGTGCGGCGTTAGCGACTGCGGTGACCAATAACGCAGCGGTAGCAACTGGTATCGGTCTTGGTGTACAAGCCGGAGCACGCGCAGGCCTGCAATACTATCAACGTCAAATTCATGGGCAAGAGCAAGATACGATCGCACAATTGGCTGGCGACCTGCAAGTCGGTGGTGTGACGAACTGGGAATTTACGCCATCAATGCCGATTGAAGATGCTGGTAAAGGCCGCGTCACTGTCAGTCGTTTGATCAGCACGCAAACGATGAACTGCAAAGAAATCATTTTTTCGGTTGATACCGTCGAAAATAATCAACCACACAGCGCCTTCTACATTGCCAACATTTGCCGCGATGGCAAACAATGGAAGTGGGCTTCAGCAGAACCCGCTACCGAACGTTGGGGAGCGTTGCAGTGATGGCGGTAAGAGATCATTGTTACCGTTTATTTGCGGTTGGGTTGATGGCCGTCGTACTCACCGCGTGTAATTCAATTGGTGGATTTGCTGGTGCCGCTGCCGGCGTTGCTACCGGTGCTGTGAGCGCCAATCCTGCCGTGGGCTACGCAGTTGGTATTGGCGTACAGGCTGGCACTGATGCGGCGACTAAATACCTGTTTCGCAATATGCAGCAAGCTGAGCAAGATGCTTTAGCATCAGTGATCGGCCAATTGCAAGAAGGTGAGACCAGTTCGTGGCAGAACGATAGCAGGCTATCGTTTTCCAGAGGGCGCGGTAAAGTGACTGTCACTCGCGTGGTGCAATCGTCATTAACCGTTTGCAAGGAAGCTATTTTCTCATTGGATGATACTGACAAAATGAAGCGCGAATGGTTTACCGTGAGCGCTTGTCAGCAAGGTGAAAAGTGGAAATGGGCGGTAGCGGAGCCCGCAGTGGATAGATGGGGAAGTCTGCAGTGATGTTATTGTGAGGCTGTTCATAGGCAACCATATCAGGAGTAAACCATGCAACAACCAGTCATCATCATCACTGGCGCTGGTCGTGGAATCGGAGCCGCCACCGCAAAACTGGCAGCGGCCAAAGGCTATGCTGTATGCGTCAATTACCTTCACAATCAGAGCCCCGCTCAACGGGTAGTGGAAGACATCATTCGCAGCGGCGGCTGACGTTGCGATAGAGGCGGACGCTGCCCTTTGACCGGTGTCTGGTAGGCATTCTGCGAGAGCAGGGCGTAGTCGGATGTGCTGACCGTCATGGGGTGATCTCCTCGGCGGTCAACGTGGCGGAGAAGGTGCTGGTGGGATCTTTGTATTCCTCACGACGTGCGCGGCCGCTGTCCGTCAGGGAGGGCGCGTCTGGCTTGGTCGACTCTTCGTAGAAATGTTTGGAGAAGTAGGTGACGACTGGCGTGCCGGCTTTGATGTTCTTTAAGAAAATCGATGGGCTGAAATCCATCTTGCCGATCTTCAGCTCGATGCCGGCGGCCACCAGTTTCCATTGGCAAACGCCAAGGCCGTAGTAGTCCTCATCGACAAAGCGATCCGCATACAAGGTGCCCTTGTAGACGTTGACGCTCACATGCGTGAGTGTCAGGGGAATGTGCTCCTGCGGTACGACCGTGGCACCACTGATGGGCGTCAGCGGCACGCAACGACCATTGCTGACCTGGTAGTCAACCGAGCCGGCCACGCTGTCGAAGGAGCCCGGTGCCCCGTCGATCCTGAGCGTGATGTCGTAACGCTGCTTGGGAGTCGGATTCTGCTTGATATCAGGCTTTTTCATAGGACTACCGCAGGCGGTGGTGATCAGGGCAAGGGACAGGAGCAATGCTCCCCCAAAGAGCGGACCAAGAGCGGCCCTAGGTCGGATCATCAACATGACCGATACCTCCAGACTGTGCAACAGATGGTTTTGACCGGCGTGCGGCGACAGGCGGCGAGCACATGCCGATGGCTGACGTGATGCAGATGGTAGTGCATCATGGCTTCGCCTCCAGAGTGCATTCCTGGTCCTTCAGTCGTGAATCGCACGCCGACCTTGCCAAGATATTTCATCCACTGCGTGATTTCGTCCTTGGACGGCTCATGATGAAAGGCCACCTGCACGACGTAGGCGCCGTCATGTCCCTTGATCATCTTGAACCAGGCGATCTCTGGCTTGCGCTTTTCGTCGTTGAAGTGACATGAGTGCACCCAGAGCTGAAAGGCGTAACCGTTCTCGTCACCGTCCTTGACGGACGCGGATTCAGCGGTATTCCCGGTTCCCGACGCTCAAATGCAAACGGTGCTAACGGTGTTTGCGCAGTCTGCGCGGCATATCCAATAGCCTTAAGCATGGTAATTTCCTTTGTTGAATAAAAATAAACAGCAACAAACAGCTACAAACAGCAACAGACAGCAAATTTCTGCCATTTAAGTCGATCATGGTAACGTTATCGGGAAAATAATTCTGAGCGTTTCAAATTATGAATCGTTATTAAACAATGAGAAGTGAGGGGGAAGTACGTGTCAAAGAATAGTCAACTGACTGTTTATAATATCCACTTTATCGTGTCGAGCCGGGAGGGCGTGAATTTTCCAATTGCGCATCATCACTAGTGTTGTTTTAACAATATTTAAACCTTTTGCATGTCGAAGGAAAAAAAACTCCTATAGAATGTCAGTAGTCTTTCGTCTACTTTTATTGGGTTGAGTAATGTGGTCAAAACGGCAGTTAAAACAGCAACAGGCAAAAAAATTAAGTGCAGTTGTCGTCATGCTGTGCGTCGCAATAGGTTTAAGTGGTCAAACCGGCCAAACACAGCTGCACGGCAGTGGTGGGTTCAGCAATCTCGCCACAACGCCTCGCGGTCTCGCTCAATCCGTAGCCAACCAAGACGCCGTCAAATCCGGGGACATGCAAATATGAAAGCCTTCACTCTGATGTGCCTAATGCTTGTCATGAGCGCGATGTCTTTGCATGCAAACGCACAAAGTGCCGGATGCGCTCCTGGGGATATCCTCTCGACCGCCGGAGGCGTGAGCACCTGCTTACCGGGCAATGGGCCACCTCCGGAGCAATCTCAATCACTCGAACCCCCGCCCCCTAGGTGGGAATCGCGATGGGGCGCCATCGCCTCGGATGAGCCACATGGCGTGCTTGGCGTCTCCATCGACCAATTAAGCCAGAGCGCTGCAGAGCGAGCAGCCATGACTGATTGCAAACAAAAAGGCGGGGTCGCATGCAAAATAGAAATACCCTACCAGAACGGCTGCGTTGCGTTCACGGTAAGTGATTCTGGTTACAATGCCGCTGCCGATTCCACTATCGAGAAAGCCTCACAAAGAGGCATGAGCACATGCAAAAGCGCCGGCGCCAACAATTGTCACACTTACTACACCGCGTGCAGCCGTCCTGTCCAAGTTCACTAGACCTGCGCAAGAAGGTGAGACCAGTTCGTGGCAGAACGATAGCTGGCTATCGTTTTCCAGAAGGCGCGGTAAAGTGACTGTCACCCGCGTGGTTTACCGTAAGTGCTTGTCAACAAGGTGAAAAGTGGAAGTGGGCGGTAGCGGAGCCTGCGGTGGATAGATGGGGAAGTTTGCAGTGATGTTATTGTGAGGCTGTTCATAGGCAACCACATCAGGAGTAATCCATATGCAACAACCGGTCATCATCATCACTGGCGCTGGTCGTGGAATCGGAGCCGCCACCGCAAAACTGGCAGCGGCCAAAGGCTATGCTGTATGCGTCAATTACCTTCACAATCAGAGCTCCGCTCAACGGGTAGTGGAAGATATCATTCGCGGCGGCGGTAAAGCCTTGGCAGTAGCGGCTGACGTTGCGATAGAGGCGGACGTGCTGCGGTTGTTTAAAACCGCGACTGAACAATTGGGATCTGTCACTGCGTTGGTCAATAACGCGGGAATTTTGGAAACGCAGATGCGCGTTGATCAGATGGAGATTGCCCGATTGCAGCGCGTATTTAATACCAATATTATCGGCAGCTTTATTTGCGCACGTGAAGCAATCAAATGCATGTCTACCAGACTTGGTGGTAACGGTGGCGCAATCGTTAATCTTTCCTCTATCGCAGCACAGCTTGGTGCGCCAAATGAGTATGTGGATTACGCAGCTTCTAAGGGCGCAATTGATGCCATGACGATAGGTTTAGCCAAAGAAGTTGCAGATCAAGGCATCCGTGTCAATGCCGTGCGGCCGGGCGTGATATATACGGATATTCACGCCAGTGGCGGCGAAGCGGGGCGTGTGGATAGAGTCAAGGCCACGGTGCCGATGCAACGCGGCGGTACTGCCGACGAAGTAGCGCAGGCGATTATGTGGTTGCTATCTACAGAGGCATCGTACGTGACCGGAACATTTATTGATGTCTCAGGTGGGCGTTAATTAAAATCACTCGGGAATATCGCCCTCAACCGTAGTCCGATACAAAGTGCGCCGCAGATGCTCTGGTGTGATGGCAGCAAAATGCTGCGTACTACGGTTATCCCAAAACACCATATCGTGTGCTTGCCAATGATGACGATAAATGTTTTTCGCTGCGATAGTATGTTGATGTAAATACTGCAGCAGAGCGTCGCTATCCGCTTTATTCATGCCAACGATATGCGAGGTAAATCCTTCGTTGACGAACAATGTTTTTCGCCCGGTTTCAGGATGCGTTCTGATGACCGGATGTTCGACCTCAGGCACGGCATCTATCTGCTTTTGCGTCAGATCAGCACGCCACGGTGACAGCTTTTGCAAGCGACGATAACGGTACACATAAGAATGTACTGCGCGTTTTCCTACTAAAGTTTTTTTGATTTCCAATGGCAGCGTTTCATAGGCGTTGACCGTATTGGCGAACAGCGTATCGCCCTGCTCTGGTGGCAACTCCTGCGAGTGCAGCAATGAACCCAAACTTGGTTTTGGCATATACGATAAATCAGAATGCCAATCTGCACCCGCATCAACCAAGCCTATAGGCTGGCCATTTTCGATGACGTTGGAAACTACCAGAATTTCTGGATACCCGGCCAAATGAAAACGACTCAGCACGTGTTCTTGCAACGGGCCAAAGCGACGACTGAAAGCAATCTGCTGCTCTGGGGTGATGCGCTGATCGCGTAACACAATCACACCATAAGCCAGCAAAGCGCCACGTATGCTTGCTATATCGTGATCGGATACAGCCTGATGCAGGTCGAGGCCGATAATTTCAGCGCCCAGCGGTGTATCAAATGGACGGATTGTTAATGTCGAGGAATGCGTTGTAGCAGGGAGGTCGATAACGGCGGTCATGATGCGGCTTAATCATTGTTCATTCTCTTATTACACACCTGTTGTTGTGAGCGAACAAAGAATGATTCTTTATATGCTTATAAGAATTTTACGCATGCTTTTTGACTCAGCTTATTGACTCAGCTAACCACCCAAATACGCTTCCAGCACCTTAGGATTGTGCAGCAAGTTAGCGCCGGTATCGGCCAATACTATCTTCCCTGTCTCCAGCACAAAGCCGTGTTGGGCGATTCGCAAAGCTTGCCGGACGTTTTGCTCGACCAAAAATATCGTCAACCCAGTACGATTGATCTCTTGCACTATGCGGAATATTTCTTGCACCATCAATGGTGCCAATCCCATGGATGGCTCATCCAGCAGCAAAACACGTGGCTTTGCCATTAGTGCGCGGGCGATAGCGAGCATTTGCTGTTCGCCGCCAGAGAGATTGCCAGCTAATCCTTCCATGCGTTGCTTCAGAACTGGAAACAACGTATATACCCATTCCAGATCCAGTGCGACCTGTGCTTTGTCTTTGCGGGTATAAGCACCGAGCGCAAGGTTTTCTGCGACGGTCAGCGTGGTCAGTATGGCGCGACCTTCTGCAACTTGTACCACGCCACTCTGAACGATCTTGTGCGCCGATAATTTGCTTATGTCTACGCCATCGAATAAAACTTTGCCGCGCAATGGTTTGAGCAAACCGGAAATAGCCAGCAGAGCGGTGCTTTTTCCAGCGCCGTTGGCACCGACTAAAGCGGTAATTTCTCCTTGATTCAGAGTCAGATCGATACCTTTGACGGCGGCAATGTGGCCATATGAGACGGCCAGATCCTGTACTTGCAAAATTGGGTGCTGTTTTTGATTGAGCGAGTTGGTGTTGACGTTCATGCTGCTTCTTCCTTGCCCAAATAAGCTTCGATCACTTCTTGATTATTTTTGATTTGCTCTGGCGTGCCTTCTGCAATAATCCGGCCAAAATTCAATACGGCGATGCGATCGCATAAACCCATGACAAAGCGCATGTCATGCTCAATCATGAAAATGCTGAAACCACGTTGTTTGATGTTAAGAATTTCTGTCATCAACTCAGTTTTTTCGGATGGATTCATCCCCGCGACCGGTTCATCCAATAACAATAACTTGGGCTTGGTTGCTAATGCGCGCGCCAGTTCCAATTTCCGTTGCTCACCGTACGACAAGCTGTCTGCCAACATCTGGGCCTTGTGATCCAGCCGTACCCAAGAGAGCAATTCCAATGCACGCTCACGTGCTTGCGCTTCGCATTTGCGATAACCGCCAAGATTGAACAACATGCCAGCGAAGCCGTAATCCATATGATCATGCATACCGACCACGACGTTTTCCAGCAATGTCATTTCTTTGAAGACGCGAATATTTTGGAAGGTGCGCGCAATGCCGCGCTCGGTGATTTTGTGCGGCGCAATTTTACCGATGTCTTCACCTGCAAAAGTAATGCTGCCGCCAGATGCGCGTAACAGGCCAGTGATGAGATTCAGTACTGTGGTTTTACCAGCGCCGTTAGGGCCGATTAAACCGAAGATTTCTCCTTGCGGAACGCTTAGATTGACATCTTGCAGTACGTGCAATCCGCCAAAGCTTTTGCTGATATTGTTTAGTTGGAGCAGAGGTTGATTTTGCATCAAATGGCTCCTTTGTTTTTCTTGAAGAAGGCGCGTATTCTCCTTGGATCCCATATACCTTTCGGCAGATACAGAATCACCAACACCAAAATGATGCCATTGGCGGCGAGACGATAATCATTGAACTCGCGCAGTACTTCCGGCAATAACGTTAAAAACGTGGCGCCAATAACCGGACCGATCAGGCTGCTGATCCCGCCAAATACCGTCATCGTCAACAGCTCTACCGCTGGCTCGAAACCATAGTTGGCAGGGCCGATGGTGAAGGTGTAATGCGCATTCAAACCACCGGCAACGCCGGCAATTGTCGCTCCGATGACGAATGCCAACAGCTTGTAACCGGAAACATTGACGCCCATTAAGCGGGCAGCAATTTCATCTTCTTTAATCGCCTCAAATGCGCGCCCGATTTTGGAGCGGCGGATGCGTGCCAATACATATAAGGTTACGCCCAGCAGCAATACGATATGCCACCACTCGGTGATCGGAGGAATGCCATTTAATCCTAATGGTCCGCCGGTAATGTCCATATTCAGCAATACCACGCGAACGACCTCGCCAAAGCCCAGCGTCGCCATCGCTAAATACACACCGGATAATCGTAGTGTCGGAATTCCGATGATTAACGCCACCAAAGCGGGCAATGCGCCACCTGCAGCGAGTGCAATTGGAAATGGCAAGCTGGTATTCATCGAGATCAAGGCGGCGGTATAAGCGCCTATGCCCATGAAAGCTGCATTAGCTAACGACAGTAAGCCGCAAGACAGCGTGACATAAATCGACAGCGCCAACATCGCGTTGACGCCTATACTAAAGATGACTGTGTTGTAGGTTGCCCAGAAACCATCCCACCAATCCATGAAGTTAACGCCTCCTAAGCCTGCGAATAGTGCCTCCATCATGCTTTCCTTTCCAGCACTTTGCCAAACATGCCAGCAGGTCGAACCAGCAAAATCAAAAACAACAATCCAAAACCGACCGCATCACG
Source organism: Glaciimonas soli (assembly GCF_009497155.1). Taxonomy (GTDB): domain Bacteria; phylum Pseudomonadota; class Gammaproteobacteria; order Burkholderiales; family Burkholderiaceae_D; genus Glaciimonas; species Glaciimonas soli. The sequence continues at coordinate 328,478 of NZ_WINI01000007.1, read as the reverse complement.
GTAATCGCTGGACAGATATGCCACCGTCAACACTTCTGCAAAGCCAAGGAACAAGCCAGCGATCATGGCACCACGGATATCACCCATCCCACCCAGGATAATCACGGCGATACCTTTATGCAGCATAGGTTGCCCCATGAAAGGGGTAATCGCATTAAACGACAGGCCAACCAACACGCCCGCAGCTCCACCCAATGCTGCAGCGGCAAATGAAGTTAGATAAAACAAACCTTCGACATTGATGCCGAGCAGATAAGCTGCTTTTGGTGATTCAGCAATGGCGCGTAATGCACGGCCCAACTGCGTGCGGCGCATGACCAATAACAGAACCAGCATCAAGATAAACGCAATCACTACGATCCCTATTTGCACTGCGGTCACATGCAGATTACCTAGCGTGAAACTGTTCTCTGGAATCGTGCCAGCTGGGAAGCGTTTATTCTCTGCGCCAAATAAGCCTTGTGCCAAACTGGTCAAAATGATGGCGACGCCGATGGTCGCAATCATCGGCGCCAAGTGTGGCGCATTGCGTTTGCGCAGTGGTCGCAGTACCAGATAATCGACGATCAAGCCAATCAGTCCAGAAACCAGCATCGCTGCGAACATGGCTAGCCATAGCGGCATTGCCATTTTATCGACCAGCAGCAGAGCGACATAACTACCCAGCATGAAAATCGCACCGTGCGATAGATTGATTACGCCGAGTACGCCAAATACCAGCGTGAAGCCAAGCGCGAACAGCGCATAGACGCTGCCGAGAGAGAGGGCGTTGATGAGTTGTTGTAGAAGCATAGGGAAATTTTGGAATTTATCCCCTCTTCCGTTGGCGGAAGAGGGTTAGAGGGAAGGCGGTTACAAAGGTTCTGCGATTATTGCGCTTCGACACTTACTGAAGATTTCTTTCCGCTAGGTTTATCATCTTCTGAAGCCTTCAACTCCCGCTCCAGAAAGAAATTCAAAGCTGTTCGCAATACTGCAATTGCGGCCAGCTTGCCAATCTCATCCCAGGTCGGTGCTATGGCCGTTGTCAGAATATCGGCGCCGAGCAACAACTCCAGCGACAACGCCAATGAACTACCAAACTGAATACGCAGAGCCTGGTTGATACTGCCATTGTCTTGCTTGAAGATGTTTTGCAGATAGCCGTATAAAAATCGACATAGGGCTACTGCAATCACAACAGCAGCGATCATGTCAACTACGCTGCTTAATTCTTTGGTGATGAGCTCGGCGAGTTCTTTCATGGGGCGGCTTGATGTGTAAGTTGAAAGGGAAAACCAAACAGTCTACACAATCAATCTACTTCAACAACACAAACTTTCCGCCTTCAGCGATATTCACAATCGCATCTTGCTGTGCGTCGTAACCCACTTCTTTACCTTTTACTGCAGGCGCTTTACGGAAGGCGAATTTGCCAGTCGCGCCGTCGATTTTGACTGCAGGCAGGGCATCACGCAAAGCGATGCGGTCAGCTGGCAAATTCGCTGTGAGTTTGACGTTTTTCAATGCTGCCGCAACGACATGTAAAGCGTCATAGGCTTGTGCTGCAAACTGATCCGGATCGCTACCGAATTTGGCTTTGTAGGCTGCCATGAACGCTTTATTGGCTGGTGTCATGTTTTCGGATGACCACGGGCTGCCCATGATGGTGCCGTCGCCTGCCGTTTTGGCGATTTCAAATAGCTTGGGGGAATTCAATCCATTGCCGCCGATGAAAGGCTGTTTCATGCCGAGCGAGCGGGTTTGTAAAATGATGTTGGCGGCTTCTTCGGTCAGGCAAGAGCAAACGATGGCATCAGGATTACTCGCTTTGATTTTTGTCAGTTGCGCTTTGAAATCGACATCACCTTTGGCGTAAGCTTCAGTGGTCGTTACCGGAACATTCTGTTGCGCCAGCGTAGCTTTGAAAACGTCGTAACCGCTCTTGGTGAACGCATCGTCATTGCCGTAAATGATGGCGACTTTTTTCAAGCCGAAATGCTTGACAGCTGCTTTGGTGGTAATGGGCAAGACGTCCGCTTCCATCACAGAGTTACGGAAAGTAAACGGCCCCATTGCGGTAATGCCATCGGCAGTATTGCTAGTGCCGAATGCCACGACTTTTGACGCATTGGCAATCGGATCAGCTGCAAAGGCAGAATTGGACAACGTCGGGCCAAACACTAACAACACTTTGTCTTGAAAAATCAATTTTTTGAAAACGTTGATGGCTTCTTCTTTTTTGCCCTGTTCATCAGCAACGACTAATACCAATTTATTGCCATTGACGCCGCCTTGAGCGTTGACTTCATCCGCCGCTAGTGTGAAGCCATTTTTAATGGCAACGCCGTATTTCGCCGCCGGGCCGGTGAGTGCTGCAGCCAGGCCTAGTTTGACGTCTGCGGCTAGTGCTGAATGTGCCAGGGTTGCGCTTAATACGAGGGTGGTGACGGTTTTGAGGGCGGTGCTTAGCGGTTTAGTGAATTGCATAGAGATCTCCCGATAATGTTTTTATAGTGACATGCGATGCTACACGTTTTCCCCTCTCCCAAAAGTGGATGAGGGGAGTGCGCTAATTTACTTCAATTGCTCACGCAAATACGCAATTGCCAATCGTACCTGACGCGGTGCAGTACCACCAATATGATCGCGTGCGGCCACTGATCCTTCCAGCGTTAATACCTCAAATACATCCGCAGCGACCAACGGCGAAAATGTCTGCAACTGTTCTAATGACATCTCGCTTAAATCGCAACCTTGATCGACGCAATGACGTACTGCCAGCGCTACCGCTTCGTGCGCATCACGGAACGGCAAGCCTTTTTTAACCAGATAATCTGCCAGATCCGTAGCAGTAGCATAGCCTTGCAAGGCTGCAGCACGCATTGCCTCTGGCTTGACACTGATGCCGGTTGCCATATCGGCGAAGATGCGCAAAGTATCAGTTAGGGTATCAACGGTGTCGAACAGTGGCTCTTTGTCTTCTTGATTGTCTTTGTTGTAGGCCAGTGGCTGGCCTTTCATTAACGTCAGCAGGGCGATCAAATGACCATTAACGCGTCCGGTTTTGCCACGCGCCAGTTCTGGTACGTCAGGGTTTTTCTTTTGCGGCATGATCGACGAACCGGTACAGAAACGGTCAGCAATGTCGATGAAACCTACGCGTGGGCTCATCCAGATCACCAACTCTTCAGACATGCGCGAAATGTGCGTCATGACCAGCGCTGCCGCGGCACAGAACTCAATTGCGAAGTCGCGATCCGAAACGGCATCAAGTGAGTTGCGGCAAACGTCATCAAAACCCAAGGTACTGGCTACGCGCAAACGATCGATCGGGAAAGTCGTACCTGCCAACGCTGCGGCACCTAGCGGCAGGCGATTGACGCGCTTGCGGCAATCCGCCATCCGCTCAGCATCGCGGCCAAACATTTCTACGTAAGCCAGAATGTGATGGCCGAATGTGATCGGCTGCGCCACTTGCATATGGGTGAAACCGGGCAAAATAGTGTCGGCGTGTTTTTCTGCTAATGCCAGCAAAGATAAACGCAATTCACGCAACAAACCGTTGATGTCGTCAATTGCGCCGCGCAAATACAGGCGGATATCGGTGGCGACCTGATCGTTACGTGAGCGCCCCGTATGCAAACGCTTGCCGGCGTCGCCAACCAGTTCGGTCAGTCGTTTTTCGATGTTCAGATGCACGTCTTCCAAATCCAGTAGCCACTCAAATTTCCCGGAGGAAATTTCCTCCTGGATTTGGGCCATTCCTTTTTGAATCGCAGCATAGTCAGTGGCACTGATGATTTTTTGGTGCGCTAGCATGTCGGCATGCGCGAGTGATCCTTGGATATCGACTTGGGCCAGGCGCTTATCAAAAAAGACAGATGCTGTGTAGCGTTTGACAAGGTCGGAAACCGGCTCCGAAAAACGGGCGGACCAGGCTTCTGCTTTTTTGGAAAATTGTTCTGTCATGGTGTGATGCTCAGTTGAATGGTGAGTGGACTAAATTCTAATTAACACTGGATTATAAAACATGCGCGGCTTTACGCCGCAATGACTGTATTTGCCCGGGATATTTGATTTTCTGTAACTTGTTGCGCCATTTCCGCTAATGCGGAGATGCATTTTTCAATTACTTATTTATTAAGTCAATCCGTCAAACAAAATTACGTCAACCTGATCGCCCGTCGCTGCATCAGCTTGATCATGGCTTAATACGATGATGCAATTGGCTTCCGTCATGGAACGCAGAATGCCAGAACCTTGCGCGCTTGTCGGGCGCACTGACCAAGTACCGTCTTCTGTCGGACTCAACAACCCACGTTGATACTCAGTGCGGCCAGGGCGTTTGCGGATTGCGTTAGCAAGCGGTGCGCGCATTAAGGGTAACGGCGAAACTTGCGCACCCATCATCTGTAATAAGGCATCACGCACGAAGAAATAAAACGACACCATCACGGCGACAGGATTGCCCGGCAATCCGAAAAAAGGAATCGCTTGCTGGGTCGAACTATTGATACTGCCAAACGCGAATGGTCGACCAGGGCGCATGGCGATTTTCCAGAAAGCGACTTCTCCCAATTGCGCCATCATGTGCTTCGTATGATCGGCATCGCCGACCGATACGCCGCCGGAGGTGATGATTGCATCAGCTTGATCTGCTGCATCAAGGAAGGCTTTTTTCAGTGCGATTGGGTCATCTTTTATTACTCCCATATCGATCACCTCGCAACCTAGTCGGGTCAGCATGCCATGCAAAGTGTAGCGATTTGAATCATAGACGCAGCCAGGATCCAGCATGTCGCCAACCGCACGCAGTTCGTCGCCGGTCGAGAAAAAAGCGACCCGCAGACGGCGTTGCACAGGTACTTCAGCAATACCTAATGATGCTAATAAACCTAGGTCAGCAGGGCGCAAAATGCGACCCTGATGGAGTGCGGTGGCACCGGCTTGCAGATCTTCGCCTGCCAGGCGTCGATTGGCGCCAGCGATCACTGATGCCGCCGTAATCGTAATGTGTTCGCCTGTGATCGTCTGAACCAATTCTTGCGGTATCACTGTATCGGCGCCATCAGGTAGCAGGGCGCCGGTCATGATGCGTATCGCTTGGTTGGCCTCGACTTTCTCCAGATAAGCATGTCCGGCATGTGCAGTGCCGACGACTTGTAATACGGTATCGCCTTTCGCTTGCAAATCGATGCCGCGTAATGCATAGCCATCCATCGCCGAATTGTCGTAAGCAGGAACATTGATCGGTGACGTGATATCGCTGCCCAATACACGATCCAGCGCACTACGAATGGCGATTTTTTCGACAGCAGAAATGGGAGTTAAACCGTTACCAATGAAGCGACGGATAATGGCATGCGCTTGCGTTATCGATAATGCTTCTGGATCGTAATCGGAGAGGCAACTGATGGCGGCCGATAGGGCGTTTGCTGGCGACTTTTTAGGAGATGGCATCGGCTTTTTTAGTTTGAGTTTGCGGCTGGTGCTGATACGGATAATAACTCTTCCATTGTATTGATATTTTGAAAAGCAGCCGTGTCGTCAAACGGCACTTCAACGAAACGCTGACGACGATACCAGTTTTCGATTTTTCGACCGCCTTCTTGCAAGTAACAATCAAGGCCGTTGCTTAAGCTGGTTTTCAGCAGCATAAAAACCGGTTGAGCTTGTGTCGGCTTTTCTGTGTCAGTTGTCGCTATTGTTACTGCGACCGCCAGATCGGCTTCATTGGTTTCAAGCGCCGTAAATAAGCGCTGCACCAAGTCGTTCGGTAAAAATGGTGAGTCGCATGGTGCGGTAACCAAAAAGGGCGTCGAACAATGACGTAGACCTGCCTGAATACCAGCCAAAGGTCCGGCAAAATCATCATTTTGGTCGGGATAAACCGGTACGCCGAAAGCGGCATAGTCGAATAGATTGCGATTGGCATTGATGATGACAGTGGCAACCTGTGGCGATAGTCGGGCGATCACATGGGAAATCATGGCTACGCCGTTGAGCAGCTGCAGACCTTTGTCGACGCCTCCCATGCGATTGCCGCGCCCACCGGCAATGATGAGACCAGTGATGCAATCTGTATTGGAGGCGATGGTCTGATCTGTCTGCATAAGAAGTTATCCGCCAATGTAAGACATCTCTACTTTTTTTCTAGTAGATGTCAGGCCTTCCGTATTTTGTGATCGTAACTGGGAATATCTGTCTTCACGTGTGCGCCAAAGTTGTGCGATAACGGTCGCCAGTTCGGCGTCGCTGGCTTCTGATGTAGATGATTCGGAAGATAATTCATTACGCAACAAACCGCGTAAATCATGACCTTCAGTGGCGAATAAGCAGGTGTATAACTTGCCTTCTGTCGATAAGCGCGCACGGCTGCAGTCGCCGCAAAAAGCTTGTGTGACGCTGGAGATCACGCCAATTTCGCCACCACCTTCATCCGTATAGCGCCAACGTTGCGCGGTTTCACCAGCATAGTTAGCGGAGATTGCCTCCATGGCAAATGCGCTTTGTATGCGTGCTATGACTTCTGCCGATGGCACGACTTCATCCATCTTCCAACCATTGGAAGCGCCGACATCCATGTATTCGATAAAACGCAGGATGTAAGGTGAGTCTTTGAAATAGCGCGCCATTGGTAAAATTTCTTGGTCATTTACACCGCGCTTGACCACCATATTGACTTTAATTGGCGCCAGGCCAACGGCGTGCGCAACATCCAGTCCATGCAATACATCGCTAACCGGGAAGTCGGCGTCGTTCATCTGTTTGAAGATGGTTTCGTCTATCGCATCCAACGAAACCGTGACACGTTTGAGACCTGCGTCTTTCAACGCCTGCGCTTTTTTCGCTAATAACGCACCATTGGTGGTGAGCGTCAAATCAATCTCTTGTCCATCTGGCGTCTTCAGCGCGCTCAGCATGGCAATGAGTTTTTCAATATTTTTGCGTAGTAATGGCTCGCCGCCGGTTAAACGGATTTTATGTACGCCGTGGGCAATGAAGACTTTGGCCAGACGCGTGATTTCTTCAAATGTCAGTAATGCACTATGCGGCAGAAAAACATAATCTTTATCAAATACTTCACGCGGCATGCAGTACACGCAACGGAAATTGCAGCGATCCGTCACCGAAATACGCAAGTCATGCAACGGCCGTCCCAATGTGTCCGACAGCAAGCCAGTCGGCGTTTCCAGAACGCCAGCGCGCTTCAGCGGAGATGGGGCAAGGTGACGATGATCCGTCAGTGGGATGACTTTCTTGGTCATGATGTCATCTGATTAGAATATTAGAAATAACAGTATTGCAGATAAAAGAACAAGATAGCACGATGACGGGTTTGGTGCTGTAGTAGAAAATTAGCAATAAACCGAAAGAGAATGCAGACGTTAAAAAAGGGAGCTTTGAGGCTCCCTTCTTCATTTATAGCCTGCTTACTCAGTGCTTATTGATGCCGTTGTGTTTCCACCTGCACCAATGGCTCACTTGCTTGTGCTGGCTGTGGCTTGCGTTCACGTGGCACGCGTGGAGTGGCGACAATTTTTGACGCTTCCTCTTGTGCCGCACGTAGCTTGGCCGGATTAGTTGCTGCCAACGTCAACCCAGCAGATGCTAAAACACTTTGCAAATCGTCGATGCTGGCAGACGGGATGATAGGCGTAGGGGTTGGCGCAACAGTAATAACCGGAGCAACGATAACCGGAGCAACTGGAACGACAACAGCTGGAGCTGGTGCCGGAGCTGAAACAGTCTCGACTGCGGCCTCAGCTACGGTTTCAGTCGCTGGCATTGTAACTACTGGTGCTGGTGTCACAGGCTCCATTGATGCGACAGGTGCCGCTGGTGCCACAGGTGCCTCAACAACCGGCGCAGCTGGCGCAGGAATCACCACAGCAGGCTCAACCGGCTGAACCGATGTCGGTACCACCGTTGCAACCACTTCAGCAACACTCACCTCTGCGGTAACTTGCTGCGGTGCTGTTGGTGCAGCGATGGCATTGGACAAAGCCGAGGTTGTTTCAGCGATAGGTGCTGCTATTGCAGCTGCCGGCTCTGCTGGAACCGCTGGAATCGTTACCACGATAGGTGCAGCAGTAACTACCGCGGCGCTCTCAACCACACTTGCCCAACTGGCGTTTGTATTGTCACTACTTTCAACGATAGCTTCAGCGTTGTTTTCAGTGTCAGCATTGGTATTTTCACCAGTGTCGGTAGTCGTGTCGCGATCACGGCGATTACGGTTACGGCCACCGCGACGACGACGACGACGTGGCTCATCACCGGTTTCTGTCGAGGCATTCGCATCAACCTGTTCCGCATCCGGAGCAATATCAACAATCGCCGGAGGTGGCGTATTTAACAGAGCCTCATCCAGTTTTGGCGCATTAGCGTTTTCTTTACGTTCTTCGCGAGGAGGGCGTGGCGCACGCTCATTGCGACGACCGCCTTCGCGTCCTTCATTTTTCGTTTCTTTGTCGTCATTGCGAACATCGTTTTGTTCACGTGTTTCTTTAGATTCCGCTTTGGATTCTTTAGGTTCACGTGGCTCACGCGGAGGTCGTGGTTGACGTTGCGGTTTGTTTTCAGTTGCCGCAACATCGGCTACGGCTGCTTGCTTTTTGTTGCCACTGTCTGCCCGTGTTTCACTCGCTGTGCCATCTTCAGTGCGATTGCGGCCACTGCGATTGCGATTGCGTTGATTGCGATTGCGATCATTGGCACGCTCACCGCGTTCGCGGTTCGCAGCTTTGGTATCAACTACTGGCGCTGCTACAGGTTCTGCTGGTGCTTTAAAGAAGGCAATAATTTTCGAGAAGAAACCAGTGCCGACAGCCGCTACAACTGGCGCTGCACTAGCTGATTTGCGTTCTACCCGTTCAACGATAGGTGCTGGCTGGTCTGGCGTGATGCCTTTGACTACGGCTTCCTGACGCGGTTTGATATCTTCTTTTTTGCCTTTGCTATAGCTGATATCGGTATCAACTTGCTCGGCCATCGTGTAGCTGGCTTGTGTTTCTTCCAGGCGAGGATCATCGTGCTTCAAGCGGTCTAGCTTGTAGTGCGGCGTTTCCAGATGCTTGTTCGGAATTAAAATCACGGCAACGCGATGACGGGTTTCGATTTTGAGAATCTCACCACGCTTTTCGTTCAGCAAGAAACCGGCGACATCAACCGGTGCTTGAACGTGAATGGTTGCTGAATTTTCTTTCATTGCTTCTTCCTGAATGATACGCAGGACTTGCAATGCAGACGATTCAGTGTCGCGGATGTGGCCGGTGCCGTTACAACGCGGGCAAGTGACATGGCTGCCTTCGGACAGCGATGGACGCAGACGTTGACGTGACAATTCCATTAAGCCGAAGCGCGAAATCTTGCCCATTTGGACACGTGCGCGGTCATAGCGCAAAGCATCCTTCAGACGAGTTTCGACTTCGCGTTGATTCTTGGCATTCTCCATGTCGATGAAATCGATCACGATCAAACCACCCAAATCGCGCAAACGCAATTGACGCGCAACTTCTTCCGCTGCTTCGCAATTGGTATTGAATGCAGTGGTTTCGATATCGCTGCCACGGGTGGCGCGTGCCGAGTTGACGTCAACTGAAACCAAAGCTTCAGTGTGGTCAATCACAATAGCGCCGCCGGACGGTAGCGGTACGGTACGTGAATAAGCGGTTTCGATTTGATGTTCGATCTGGAAGCGCGAGAACAGTGGCACGTCATCGCGATAGCGTTTGACGCGATGCACCATATCTGGCATCACGTGTGCCATGAATTGCTGGGCTTGATCGTAAATGTCGTCGGTATCGATCAGAATTTCGCCGATATCCGGTTGGAAATAATCGCGGATGGCACGGATGACTAAAGACGATTCTTGATAAATCAGGAAAGCGCCATTGCCTTGTGTGCTAGCGCCTTCGATTGCGCGCCAAAGTTGCATCAGATAGTTTAAATCCCATTGCAACTCATCAACATTGCGGCCAATACCTGCTGTACGAGCAATGACTGACATGCCGCTAGGCAAGTCAAGTTTGTCCATGGTTTCACGCAGTTCTTGACGGTCTTCTCCCTCAACGCGACGCGAAACACCACCACCGCGTGGGTTGTTTGGCATCAATACCAAATAGCGTCCAGCCAGAGAAACGAAAGAGGTTAGCGCCGCACCTTTATTGCCGCGCTCTTCTTTTTCGACCTGAACCATGATTTCCTGCCCCTCACGTAATGCTTCCTTGATGGAAACATTACGTACGTCGACACCTTCTTTAAAGTAGGTGCGGGCGACTTCTTTGAATGGTAAAAAGCCGTGACGCTCTTCGCCATAGTTGACGAAGCAGGCTTCTAGCGATGGTTCGATGCGGGTAATGACACCCTTGTAGATATTGGACTTGCGTAATTCGCGTCCAGTAGTTTCGATATCAATATCGATGAGTTTTTGCCCATCAACAATAGCTACACGCAATTCTTCTTGCTGCGTAGCATTAAACAACATGCGTTTCATTTTTTTCGCTCCATGACCCTTAGGTCAATTCTATGTCGCTTAAGATTGCAGGCTGCAGCGTTCTTTCAACGCACCGCAACGTTTTTGCAACTTTGTCAGCGACAAAATAAGGGATGTACGCGAGGAGATAATGTCTGGGAGGGAACTGCCTTGGTGTGTCAGCAATCGTTCATAAAATGAAAGAAGCTGAGGGCACGACGGGGCGCGGATGTAGCGTTGCCGCATGTTGAATCAAGCTGCTATCAACTTTTTGCATCACAGTGGCGCGGTGCAAAATAAATTTTGCAAAAACATATTGCGCGCATAAGGCCAGCGGTGAGCTAAATTAATAGTTAACAACAAAACTTGAGCTCAACAAAAACAGCAAAAAGGTTCTTTAAACCAACGCACTACATCAACCAGCGAGCTTGTCACATTCAACATTCATCTTGAGAAAATTTTTCACCAATCAAAACGTATGTCAATCTCGCCGGACTTTATCCTATTCATCCAAACATGTAATCCAACATCCGTGCGCGTTACGGGTATCTCGGCAAACTTACTGCGCGGCGTAATCTTGAAGCTGCGATGCTCGCCGTACCCGTACGGCTGCACTTCTTTCTTCAATCTTCCGCCGCTCGCTACGGTTTTCCGAGCCACCCTATCCGATGACAACAACGGTGCGACCTTGATTCGCGCAGAGGTGATGCGTACACAATTTTCCATCAAATTTGCAAATTGGCGAGGCTGGTGGAGACGCCCCTGTGTAGAATGCTCTTTTTATTCTTACACCAGCAGTGACTTGTTGATTTATAAATATCATCACCGCCGTGAAACAATTATATATTCAAAATGAAGGACTTAGCGATATTTTCTGGCGTAATAGCTTAAGGACTTCATAATAGGCAGAGTAAGTAGCAAGCAGATTCAAACATAGAACAAGGATGTCAGTGGTTATTAAGCATAAACAGCAAAAGTTTCCCGATGGAAAAAACGTGCCGGAGGTGCCTGCGGCCGCTCCAGCTCCCGTATTGCAAGTCCAATTGGTGACGATTGCAGAGGAAGAGGCTGGACAACGTATTGATAATTTTTTATTGCGCGTTTGCAAGGGCGTACCCAAAAGTCATATTTATCGTATTTTGCGTTCCGGCGAGGTACGGGTAAATAAAGGGCGTATAGACCAGACCTATCGGTTGATGACTGGCGATGTAGTGCGTGTACCGCCGATTCGTCTGGCAGAAAAGTCGGAAAAAACAGTGCCCGGAGCGGAATTTAAAATCCTGCTGGAAGATAATCATTTGTTGATTATCGATAAACCAGCCGGCGTCGCGGTGCATGGTGGTTCCGGCGTCAGTTATGGCGTGATCGAGCAATTGCGTGCGGCACGTCCCGATGCCAAATTTTTGGAGTTGGTGCATCGTCTGGATCGCGATACGTCCGGGATTTTGTTGTTAGCCAAGAAACGCTCTGCGTTGACCAATTTGCATGAGCAAATGCGTGAGGGCGACACTGATAAGCGTTATTTGGTATTAGTGCATGGCGATTGGCAAAATGCGCGTCAACATATCAAGTTGGCATTGCATAAATATACTGCCGCCGATGGCGAACGTCGGGTGCGGGTGCAAGAAGATGGACAAGCTTCGCATACGGTTTTTAGTTTGATTCGAAAGTATGGTGAGTTCGCCTTGCTGGAGGCCGAATTAAAAACGGGTCGTACGCATCAGATTCGTGTGCATTTGTCGGCTAGTGGTTTTGCGATTGCCGGGGATGACAAGTATGGGGATTTCTCACTAAATCGTGCCTTACAGAAGGCCGATGGCGACCGAATTGCATTCAAGCGCATGTTTTTACATGCATATCAAATTACCTTTGCGCATCCGGAAACAGGTAAGCCAATAACCATCAAAGCACCTTTGCCTCAGGAATGTGAGCGTTTCTTGAAAAGTTTGCCTCAAGATGCCGTTAAATAACTTGGATTGCATAAAAGGAACTTGCAGAACTTGCGTTACGTAAACCTTGGCAAGGTAAAATAAACAACTTTGCAAATAAATTGACTGGGCATATGGCGCGGAAAAAATTTGATTTAATCGTATTTGATTGGGATGGAACGCTGATGGATAGCACAGCAACCATCGTGAAATGCATTCAGGCAGCAGCAAAAGATCTGGGGATACCTGTTCCCGATCGGGAATCTGCAGCACATGTGATCGGCCTTGGGCTAGCAGAGGCGATGCAAGTCGCAATGCCGGGTTTGAGCCCGGCTATGTATCCCAAAGTGGTTGAGCGTTATCGCTATCATTATCTGGCGCAAGACCAGGATTTGGTTTTGTTTGACGGCGTGCCTGAAATGCTGACTGATTTGTCGCAGCAGGGTTATTTCTTGGCAGTTGCCACGGGGAAAAGTCGCGTCGGTTTAAACCGGGCTTTAAATGCCACAAAGTTACTGTCTGTATTTGATGCAACGCGTTGTGCGGACGAAACATTTTCCAAGCCGCATCCCGCCATGTTGCAAGAATTGACGCGCGAACTTGGGCAAGATATGCAGCGCACTGTGATGATCGGTGATACCACGCATGATGTGCAAATGGCAATCAATGCTGGTGCCGGGGCTATCGCGGTTACCTTTGGTGCGCATCCATTGGATCAATTACAGGCATTGCAGCCGTTATTTACGGCCAATTCGGTGCCGCAATTGCACCAATGGCTTAACGAAAATGCCTGAGTATGCATAATGACAATAAGATGCAGATCGAAATTTGCCCTTCTGTAGAGTTAATTGAGCGCGGCAAGGGCGTGCGTTTTGACGTGATGACGGAGGGTAGCGCAGCGACTGCCTTTGTGGTGCGCTATGACAGTAAAGTGCATGCTTATCTCAATCGTTGCGCGCATGTGGCAATGGAGCTCGACTGGAACGAGGGCGAGTTTTTTGAATCTAGTGGTCTTTATATTATGTGCGCGACGCACGGCGCTGTTTATACGCCGGAACAAGGAAAATGCGTAGGCGGTCCTTGTCGCGGTGCGAGTTTGCGTAAATTGTTGGTGGAAGAACGTGATGGCGCAGTGTTTTGGCAGCCGGATGATGTAGTAAGGGCTGTGACGTTTTAATGCCAGGATTTATACAAAATCGCCGCGGTTGCGTTACCGGCTTCCGCACGGAGTCGTGTCGGTGCGCCTTGCTGTGGCACTTTTGCATAGGTCTTAAATCCAGGTTTGAATAACCCCATCTCAGCAAGCTTCTAATCGCTTAATTTGAAGCAGCCGGAAGATGAATAAAATGAAGTGAGAATATGGAAACGCCAAAAAAAGAAGGATGGGAACGCGAATTGCTGGAAAAATTGGCTGCTGGCTCGTTAAAAGAGCAGCGAGCGCGTCGTCGTTGGGGTGTTTTCTTCAAATTGGCGACTTTAGGTTTAATTGTCTTTGGGTTTTGGTACGCAATCCATTATCAAAGCACTGATACGACAGTGGTAGGGCGCCATACCGCGGTTGTTAATCTTAATGGCACGATTGACGCCGATGGCAATGGTTCGGCTAGTGTCCTGATTCCAGCGCTGGATAGTGCTTTTGCTGCAAAAGATTCGGTTGGTGTGATTTTGCATGTCAACAGCCCTGGCGGCAGCCCGGTGCAAGCGGGTATGATCAATGATGAAATCGTGCGTTTGCGTAAGCAATATCCGAAAAAGCCCCTGTATGTTGTTGCCGATGAAATGTGTGCATCGGGTTGTTATTACATTGCCGTAGCTGCTGATAAAATTTTTGTCAACAAGGCCAGTATCATCGGATCTATTGGCGTGCTAATGGACGGTTTTGGTTTTACGGGTTTGATGGATAAAGTCGGAATTGAACGACGTTTGCTCACAGCCGGCGAAAATAAAGGCATGCTGGACCCATTTAGTCCGGTCAATCCAGCGCAGAAAGCTTATGCGCAAGAAATGCTAAGCGACATTCACCAACAGTTTATCGATGTGGTGCGCAAAGGTCGCGGGACTCGCTTAAAAGAAACGCCGGAAACTTTTTCAGGGCTGTTTTGGATCGGCACCAAGGCGATCGATATGGGCCTGGTCGATGGCTTGGGTACGGTTGATAGCGTTGCTCGCGACGAACTGAAAGCCGAAGATCAGGTCGATTACACCAAGAATGAAGGCTTGCCAGAACGCGTTTTAAAGAAATTTGGCGTTGCAGTTGGTGCTGGTGCATTTGAAGCAATGATGAATAATCAAAAGCCAACTTTACGTTAATTGTTCATGATTAACGTATTGCGTGCCTTGCGCTTTTACGATCCTGTTCTATAGTGAAGGTATCCAACGTAGGATAAAGGTAAGGCGAAATTTGAGGAGGCGATTATTGGAACTACAAAATCGTTAATCAATTGGCAGTAATTGTTGGGTAGTAAATTGATGTATCTGGAGCGACACACCCCTCGCTGTAGAATGACAATTTAGTGCTGAACATCAAACGCATTGCGGATGCGAAAACCGAGAAGTTTTCGACTTCTCTTTAAAATGTCTTTCGAGACCTGCAGAAAATACAATACGGCGACAGCGCAATACTGTCGCCGTTCTGCTTTCTAATGGCGATTTCATCAACCGGAGCAAATAGGCCAATCTCGAATCTGCGATGCTCGCCGTACGCCTGTACGACTGCGCTTCTTAATTCGACCTTGGCCTATTTGCTACGATTGCTGAAGTCGCTGAAAAAATGATGATGATTTTTTAAAAATATTATTTATGGAATTTACGGAAAGCAGGGCTGGGTACGGTATTTTTGTACTCAGAAAAGGCGGGAATCGGGAAGAAAGAAGTTAGCTTCTGAAATGACAATTCAGTCCTGGCCGATCCGATATCTATGCCATGAGACCGTGAGCACAACAATACCGCGCCCAGCCCTGTTTTGCGTAAGCGCGGTCTTCACTTATTCAGCCAGTAATAAAAATACCGTTGGCTTTTTATGGAAATCTGGCCCTTTATTCGCTGCGAGAGCTGTTTTCCAGCGGGCGGCGGTTTGGGTTTTGATGGTTTCTGACGGGAGCGTTAAGTCTGTTGCTACGCAAATAAGTGTGTTTGCCTGGCAGGTGGTGCTTAGTGCTTCTAAAAATGCGCTGTTGCGGTACGGCGTTTCAATAAATAACTGGGTCTGTTTCTCTTGACGCGAGCGCAGTTCTAACGCTTTGATGCGTTTTGTGCGTTGTTCGGCGTCGGTTGGTAAGTAGCCATTAAAAGCGAAACTTTGACCGTTGAGGCCGCTACTCATTACGGCTAATAAGAGCGATGAAGGGCCAACCAATGGACGCACTTGTATGCCGTGCTCATGCGCCAAGCGTACTAGATTTGCGCCTGGATCGGCAACCGCTGGTACGCCTGCTTCAGAGATTAAGCCTGCGTCTTGGCCGTTTAATAGCGGTGCCAGCAGGGCGGGCAGTGCTGCGGCAGGAGTATTGACGTTGAGCTCGGCAATCGTGATGCTTTGTAATGGCTGGGCTAACGGGTGTGCCGCGTTCACCAACTTTAAAAACGCGCGGGTAGTTTTTGCATTCTCGGCAATGAAATAAGCTAATTTCGCGGTGGTGGCTTGGACTTCGGTTGGGATCACGGACAGGAGCGGATCGCTAACTGACTCTTCGTTTGTACCGAGGGTGTTGGGTATTAAGTAAAGGGTGCCGGTCATATGTGGTTTATTTTTAATGTAGTGAACTATTGTGTAAAGAAGGATACGCCGGCACGTCTTAGCATGCCGGTAAGTGCAATCAATGGCAAGCCAGTCAACGCAGTGGGGTCGATGCTCTCAATTTTTTCAAGTATAGCGATGCCTAGTCCTTCATTTTTTGCGCTGCCTGCGCAATCATAGGGTTGCTCTATGCGTAAATAGGCATCGAGCTCAGCATCTGGCAGGTCGCGAAAAGTAACAAAAGTCTGGATGTTTTCAAGCTGAAGCTTGGGTTCTTGTTTACTGCCGTCCCAGACGCAAAGTGCGGTGTGGAAAATTACGCGTCGACCGCGCATTTTTTGTAATTGCAGCAAGGCATTTGCGTGATTGCCAGGTTTGCCAATTTGCTCTCCATCCAACGTAGCAACTTGATCTGAGGCGATTATTAGTGCATCAGGGGCAATAGCAGCGATGGCTTGTGCTTTTGCCTGTGCCAAGCGCATTGCTGTGGTTTCCGGACTTTCGTCGGGGAGTGCGGTTTCATCTATATTGGGAATGCAAATTTCAAAGGGAATTTGTAGTCTGGATAGCAATTCTTTGCGATAAGGGGAGCTGGAACCAAGTATCAAACGCTTGCAGCCGTTGTTGGTTTTAATTGATGATTGTTGCGAAGATGTCATAGTTTGGCTGTGTCTGAGCAAATATTCGCGTAAAGTGCGGCAAAAATGCGCTAACACTTTGACTAGTAAGAGGAAAGACTGTTATTATCGCAGGTTTTCCGGATTCGGCTTACTCGGCTTGATCTCAGGGGATGAGCATGACAACTACTTATAATATTGATCCTTTCGACTATTCGCGCTTGAAAGAGCGTCGGGAGGGCGAAATAGCTGTATCAAAATTGCATCGGCTAGCTGGCGAGGCTGCGGATAATTCAGGCGTTTTAAGTTGGGCCCTGGTTGGTGGTGTTGATCATTTAGGGCATGCGCAGCTTACAATATCGGTGTCCGGTACTGTGCAGATGATGTGTCAACGTTGTTTGACGCCATATGCATTTGAAATTGATTCCGAATCTGTATTGATCTTGGCAAAAGATGATGCAAGCGCGGATGAAATTGAGGTGATGTTGGATAACGATCAGGTAGATGTCGTGGTGGTTTCCGAAATAAAAGACATTTTGCAGTTGGTTGAGGATGAGGCATTGTTAGAAATTCCACCTTCTCCCAAGCATGAGGTTTGTCCGGACGCATCAGCGCTTGAGGCGCTCAAAGCGGTTAAAAAAGAATCGCCATTTGCGGCGTTGAAGAATTTGAAATGAATTGCGGTAACATTGTCGCATTAAGTTTTATTGTTAAAAATGTGGCAATGCGTAGTAAATCCGCGCCCTAACAGCATGTAGCGCGGCAGGAATTTCTGGTTTTGTTGAGTAGTAAGTGCGCGTTAATTGTTTGTTTCCGCACTGCAGGGCCGGATATGTTAAAATTTTAGATCTTAGATTCAGGAGTTATCATGGCAGTTCAGCAAAATAAAAAGACCCCATCGAAGCGTGGCATGCACCGTGCACACGATTTCTTAGTTGCACCTCCATTGGCTATCGAGCCAACTACAGGTGAAACACATCTGCGTCACCATATCAGCCCTAACGGCTTTTACCGTGGTCGTAAAGTATTGAAGACTAAAAACGACGAGTAATCTCCTCGTTGCTGGTCAAAAAAGCGGCGCCATTGAGCATTCAGTGGCGCCGCTTTTTGCGTGTCAAAAAGCTTGTGTTGGCTTGTGTATGGCTTTAATTGTGCAGTAATGTGCGTTAATGTAAGTATCTGCTTACAATTTTTAAGGTGAAATTTGTGACAAGCCAGTTTGACGCATATCAAAATTGTTCCATAATGTCGGTTGGCATCAGCACTGAATAAAAACAATGACAATTAAAATTTCTATCGACTGCATGGGCGGTGATCATGGTCCATCTGTTACGGTACCTGCTGCCATTTCATTTGCTAATCGTGAGCCGGAAGCTGAACTGATATTGGTTGGTTTGGAAGAGCAGATTCAGGCTGAGCTGAAGAAGCATAAAGCGTTATCGCATCCACGTTTGTCAGTGTTGCATGCATCAGAAGTTGTGACGATGGACGATTCAATCGAAACTGCGTTACGTCGCAAAAAAAATTCCTCCATGCGCATTGCTATCAAACTGGTGAAAGATGAGCAGGTGCGTGCCTGTGTCTCTGCCGGGAATACCGGGGCGTTAATGGCGGTATCGCGTTATTTGCTTAAAACCATTCCCGGCGTTGATCGCCCTGCGATTTGCACTATTCTTCCTAATCAAAAGGATGAGCCAACCTATATGCTGGATTTGGGCGCAAATGTAGATTGCGAACCTCAGCACTTACATCAGTTTGCGCTGATGGGGTCAGCCTTGGTAGCGACGATGGAAGGTAAGGCAAAGCCGACTGTGGGCTTGCTCAATGTCGGTGAAGAGGATATTAAAGGTAATGAAGTGGTCAAGCAAACGGCAGAGTTACTGCGCGCCGATCACGAAAAAGGTATATTAAACTTTTACGGTAACGTTGAAGGCAATGATATCTTTGAAGGCACGACGGATATTGTGGTGTGCGATGGTTTTGTCGGCAATGTGACGCTCAAGGCTTCAGAAGGGTTGGGGCGTTGGGTGAAGAGCGTGCTGACGACAGAATTCAAAAGCAGCATTCTCAATATGTTGGGCGCTTTGATTGCTAATGGTGCAATTAAAGCGATTTCACGTCGCTTGAATCCATCTCGTTACAATGGCGCTTGCTTGCTTGGCTTGCGTGGTTTGGTGTTTAAAAGCCACGGCGGTGCGGACACCTATTCGTACGAATGGGCGATCAAGCGTGCATTTGATGCGGCAAAATATGATGTTTTGTCGCGCGTTACAACGACAATTGCCGAATTGATGCCGCAAACTGATCAAGCATCTTTGCCACCAACGGCAGATGCCGTACTCATTGAATCGTCTAAATAGAAAACAGTATGACTACTTACAGCAAGATTATTGGAACCGGAAGTTATCTGCCGCCAAAACGTGTCAACAATCATGAGATCGCGGCACAATTAGCGGCAAAAGATATTGAAACCTCTGATGAATGGATAGTCTCACGCAGCGGTATTCAGGCACGTCATTTTGTTGAAGATGGTGTCTATACAAGTGATCTCGCTGTTGAGGCGTCGAAACATGCACTGCAGGCAGCAGGCATGCAGGCTAACGACATTGATTTAATTATTGTTGCGACTTCCACTCCGGATCATTTTGGTGGTTTCCCAAGTACCGCCTGCATCGTTCAGCAAAAGCTAGGTATTACCACTGGCGGTGCTGCATTTGATGTGCAAGCGGTATGCAGCGGTTTTGTCTACGCTGTATCGGTTGCGGATGCATTCATCAAGGCCGGTGCGTACAAGAATGTGTTGGTGATCGGGGCCGAAGTGTTCTCCCGCATTTTGAATTTTGAAGATCGCACGACTTGCGTCTTGTTCGGTGATGGTGCTGGAGCCATTGTGATGACTGCATCAGAAGAGCCGGGTATCTTGGCGACAAAATTACATGCTGATGGACGTCATTCAAATATTTTATGTGTGCCTGGTAAGGTTGCAAACGGTGCCATAGAGGGTAGTGCGTTTTTATATATGGACGGCCCTGCAGTATTTAAATTGGCGGTATCGGTACTGGAAAAAGTTGCTAACGAGGCGCTGCAGATAGCAGGTATTCAAGCATCGGAAATTGACTGGTTGGTTCCGCATCAGGCAAATCTTCGCATCATGCAAAGTACTGCAAAAAAACTTGGTTTGCCACTGGAAAAAATGGTGGTGACCGTAGATCAGCATGGAAATACTTCCGCTGCATCTATTCCTCTGGCGTTAGATACGGCCGTCCGTGACGGTCGTATCAAGCCAGGACAAAATGTGATGATGGAAGGCGTCGGTGGCGGCTTTACGTGGGGTGCGGTCTTGGCGCGGATGTGATTTTTATCGTCATCGCTTTCATCTTTCTTACTCCTATCAATTCAATAAAATAATATTCGATAAGTATGATTAAATTTGCATTCGTATTTCCAGGGCAAGGTTCACAAGCTATTGGCATGTTGAACGGTTTTGCTGACAATCAAATCGTGAGAGATACGGTCGCAGAAGCGTCCGATGCTCTCAATGTTGATTTGGCGAAGATGATTGCCGAGGGGCCAAAAGAAGATCTCGACTTAACCACGAATACCCAGCCCGTCATGCTAACCGCAGCTGTCGCTACTTACCGCGCTTGGTTGGCCGCTGGCGGCAAAATCCCTGCATTGGTTGCGGGTCATAGTTTGGGTGAGTATTCAGCATTGGTGGCCGCCGGCGTGATTAATTTTAAAGATGCCGTGCCGTTGGTACGCTTCCGTGCGCAAGCTATGCAGGAGGCGGTACCGGTAGGTAAAGGTGGCATGGCTGCCATTCTAGGATTGTCGGATGAGGATGTGCGTACTGTCTGCCTGGAGTCCGCGCAAGGTGAAGTGGTTGAGCCGGTCAATTTTAACGCCCCATTACAGGTGGTGATTGCTGGTCATGCGGCAGCCGTTGAGCGTGCTTGCATCGCTGCAAAAGAAAAGGGTGCAAAGCGTGCCTTGATATTGCCAGTTTCAGCGCCATTTCACTCTTCGTTATTAAAGCCGGCATCAGATCGTTTGCGTGACTATATGCAGGAGTTGACTTTCTCAGCACCTCAAATTGCTTTGATAAACAATGTTGATGTTGCTGTTGTCAATGACGCGAATGTAATTAAAGATGCGTTGGTGCGACAAGCTGCTAGTCCGGTACGTTGGGTGGAAACAGTGCAAAAAATCGCCGCAGAAGGCGTGACCCATGTGATAGAGTGCGGCCCGGGCAAGGTTCTTGCTGGCTTAATTAAGCGGATTAATGGTGATTTGATCGGCGACGCGATTGTGGATCAGGCATCCTTGGATCGGATGCTGGAATCACTTCAATAAATAAAATAGGGCTTACGCAAAATCGTTCCGACGGCCATATGGTGCTTTGCCATATTTCCATGCTGTCCGAGGTGATATACCTTGCCATAACAATTTTGTGTAAAGCCTGGAGAAAATGAAAATGCAGAATTCAAATACGCAAAACCAAGATTTACTGGGTCAAATTGCTTTGGTGACCGGCGCATCGCGCGGTATCGGTAAGGCTATCGCCTTAGAGCTGGCCCAGCGTGGCGCAAAGGTGGTCGGCACTGCTACTTCGGAAGTCGGTGCTGCTGCCATTACAGAGTATTTGGCTGCACATGGTGGTAAAGGTGTGGTGTTGAATGTCACAGATGCCGCTGCTTGCGCCTCTGTCATTGAATCGGTGCAAAAGGATTTTGGCGGCCTTTCTATTTTGGTCAATAATGCGGGAATTACGCAGGATCAACTGGCAATGCGGATGAAAGAGGAAGAGTGGGATGCTGTCATTTCGACTAATCTCTCTGCAGTTGGCAGATTGTCACGTGCGGTATTGCGTGGCATGATGAAGGCCAAATATGGACGCATCATTAATATTACTTCGGTGGTCGGTTCTTCTGGCAATGCCGGGCAAATGAATTATGCGGCAGCGAAAGCGGGTGTTGCTGGAATGAGTCGCGCTTTGGCCCGTGAAATCGGTAGTCGCAATATCACTGTCAATTGTGTTGCGCCGGGTTTTATTGCTACTGATATGACGAAATCGTTGGGTGACGAGCAAACAGCCTCACTTTTGCAGCAAATTCCGTTGGGTCGCTTGGGTGCTGCGGAAGATATTGCAGCCGCAGTTGGTTTCCTTGCCTCGACGCAAGCTAACTATATTACAGGAACGACATTGCACGTTAATGGCGGCATGTACATGAATTAATAAGACTGGTAACTGTAGTTGATGTTGCCAAGTTTAAATAGCTGTATCTATCTAAGAAGTAAAGTAGTCATTGTTTAAGTGTTTTTAATAGTAAATTGCTGATTTTTGGCAACCAATGTTGAAAATGGATTTTCTCTGCGCAAACCTGCTAAAATGCGCGCACTTTCTGTAACCTAACAACTGGAGGCATCACATGTCGGATATCGAACAACGCGTTAAAAAAATCGTCGCTGAACAATTAGGCGTCGCAGAAGCGGACATTAAGAACGAATCGAAATTCGTTGATGATCTTGGCGCTGATTCGCTGGATACCGTTGAACTCGTCATGGCACTAGAAGACGAATTTGAAATGGAAATTCCTGACGAACAAGCTGAAAAAATCACATCAGTACAAGAAGCCATTAATTACGCTACAGCGCACGTTAAAGCTGCGTAATTAAGTAGCTTATATTTGCTTGAGTTAGCCACAAGTTAACTTGTGGGTTAACTAAATAAGTATCAGGAGAATCGCTTGAGTCGCACACGTGAACGTCGTGTTGTGATAACCGGCCTGGGTTGCATTTCACCAGTTGGCAATACTATTGCTGATGCATGGGGTGCAATTACTTCAGGTAAATCGGGTATTGCAACCATTACCAAATTTGATGCCTCTGCTTTTTCCACGCATTTCGCGGGGGAAGTAAAGGGGTTTGATGTTGAAAAATATATGCCTGCCAAAGAGGCGCGGCATATGGATACTTTCATCCATTTTGGGATGGCTGCAGGGATTCAGGCAATAGAAGATAGCGGTATACAGGTAACAGATGAAAATGCGGAGCGTATTGGCGTCATTATCGGATCTGGTATCGGTGGTTTGCCGCTGATCGAAGAAACGCATACTGAACTGACCAATCGCGGACCGCGTCGTATCAGTCCCTTTTTCATACCGGCTTCCATTATCAATATGATTTCCGGTAATTTATCGATCAAGTACGGTCTCAAGGGTCCGAATTTGGCGATAGCAACAGCATGTACCACAGGTTTGCATTGTATCGGCCAAGCTGGTCGCATGATTCAGTACGGGGACGCTGATGTCATGGTTGCTGGTGGTGCTGAGTCAAGTATTTCACCGCTGGGTCTTGGTGGCTTTGCTTCGGCACGTGCTTTGTCATCACGCAATGACGATCCGGCGACTGCATCGCGTCCATGGGACAAAGATCGCGACGGTTTTGTGCTGGGTGAGGGCGCCGGCGTGCTGGTACTCGAAGAGTATGAACATGCTAAGGCTCGTGGCGCGACGATCTATGCAGAGTTGCTCGGTTTTGGCATGAGCGGTGACGCCTATCACATGACTGCACCAAATTTGGACGGTCCTCGACGTTGTGTCGTTTCTGCGTTAAAAGACGCGGGCATCAATGGCGATGAAGTGCAGTATTTGAATGCACATGGCACATCGACACCGTTAGGTGATCAAAATGAAGCCAATGCGATTAAAGCGGCTTTCGGCGATCACGCTTATAAAATGGTGATTAACTCGACTAAGTCCATGACTGGTCATTTGTTGGGTGGTGCCGGTGGCTTGGAATCGGTATTCACCGTACTAGCTCTGCATCATCAGATATCGCCTCCGACTATCAACATTTTCAATCAGGATCCTGAGTGCGATCTTGATTTCTGCGCCAACACTGCCCGGGATATGAAGATTGACATTGCCGTCAAAAATTCATTCGGCTTTGGTGGTACCAACGGCACCCTGGTTTTTGGCAAAGCCTAAACCTATAATGAAAATCCCACCGCAGTTAAGTTTCAGTGGTGGGATTTCATTATGAGCGCTGCTATATTTCATTTCAGTTTTTAGTCGTTCTTTGGACATAACACAATGTCGATAGCTGTCTCGACTAGAGTTTATCCTTCCACTATCTTGCGGATGATGGTGGCTATGCTGTGCGCAGCCGTCATGATGGTTGGAGTGCTTATAGCCTTCGGTGTCATCGGACATTTGCCGTTGATTGTGAATCTATTGATTGGTATGGTCAGCATTGTTTTTGGCATAGCTGCGTGGCGGTATTATTCGCGCCTGCGCCAGGTTAATTACATCAGTATTTCCCATCTCGGGCAAATCAGGGTGGGTGACATTCTATCCGATACGCAAACTGCTCCCACTCAGCTTGACGTGGCTTATTTGCAAAGTGGTTCTACACTTTGGTCGCATTTATTATTATTACGATTGCGCTCAGATAATGGACAGATGAAAACGCTAATTATCTTGCCGGATAGCGTCTCGGAGGATGTTTTTAGATCCTTATCAGTAGCGCTTCGCTGGACGGCATTACGCCAGCCCGCGTTAGTCGTAGATCACGGAATTTGACTGACAGCAGTAATTTCAAGGTTGAACTTTTTATATTGTATCCAGTCCATAGTGGGACTTGCGTGGATGTTGCAAAACAACAAAGGAATGGGGATTGACCACAGAACGCGAAATTGATCAGCTTCTTGTCGAGCGGGTGCAGCGTGGCGATAAAAAGGCGTTCGAGCTTTTGGTGTTGAAATACCAACGTAAGCTGATGCGTCTTGTGTCGCGGCTTGTTCGCGACCAGGCAGAGGCAGAAGATGTCGTGCAAGAAGCTTTTATAAAAGCTTATCGTGCGCTGCCGCAATTTCGTGGTGACTCGGCGTTCTATACCTGGCTGTATCGTATCGGCATTAACACTGCAAAAAATTATTTAGTGACGCAAGGCCGTCGGGCGCCGACCTCAACTGAAGCAAATTCTGAAGAAGCAGAAACTTTTGACGACGGAGAGCAACTAAGGGATATAAACACTCCAGAATCATTGTTGGCCACCAAGCAGATTGCGCAAACGGTCAACATTGCAATGGAAGCATTGCCAGAAGAGTTACGAACCGCAATCACCTTAAGGGAGATTGAAGGTTTGAGTTATGACGAAATTGCAGAAGCAATGGGATGTCCGATTGGCACAGTACGCAGTCGAATATTCAGAGCACGGGAAGCTATCGCAGATAAGTTGCGGCCGTTGTTAGGGACAACGACCGACAATCGTTGGTAAAAAGCGAAATAGCGGTTTTATGGGAGTAAGGGGTTGGCCGGTTTTAACTAGGTGACTTATGAATACCAAAGAAATATCCCAAGAGCAGATATCTGCCTTGGCTGACGGGGAATTATCAAATACGTACGTGGATTCAGCTTTGGCAGCATTACGCCAGACTGAAAATCGCCTGTCGTGGGACGTTTACCACCAAATTGGTGATGTATTACGTTCGGATGACATGGCGTTTAATCTAAGTACCGATTTCACTTCGAAATTGATGGCGCGCTTGGAAAGTGAGTCGGCAATAATTGCAGCGCCACGAGTGATAGCGCAATCTGATGCAGTGCATCAAGTAGTTGCCAATGGCAGCACTGCGGCAGTTGACAGGCATATCATGCGACGATTCGGCTTGCCTGGCATGGCAGCAGCAGCGGCAGTCGCTGCGGTTACTTTTATTGCCTTGCCGCAAATGAGAGGTGACCGCCAATCATTTTCACCAACGGCTGTCTCACAATTGGCAATGGCTTCAACCCCCAATACCGGTGCTACAAGTGCCCAAATGCTTGCTGCTTCACGCGCGTCTCATCCAGAGGTTTTACGTGATCCAGGCATTGATGAGTATTTGTTGGCGCACCAACGCTTTTCACCAGCTCTTTATAGCACCGCGCAATATGCACGTTCGGCGACATATGCCCCTGATGCTGATAATTGAGATTGATGACTAATATGCGGCAAGCTAAGGCTTTGTTTCGAATTTTGCTTATCTTATCTTCTCTGCTTGTGCTGACAGCACAAGCGGAGGGTATTGATGCAAATAAATTCGCGGATAAAAATGAGGCGCAAACTTTATTGAAAAGAATTCAGTCTGCGGCCCAAAGATTGAATTACTCAGGTATCTTTGTCTATCAACAGGCAAATCAGATGCGTGCTTCGCGCATAACGCATATCCTGGAAGGCAAGAACGAGGTTGAGAAGCTGGAAGTCTTGGATGGCAAGCCGCGTGAGTATATTCGCCACAATGAAGATGTCATTTGCTATATGCCAGATAGCAAAACGATGTTGGTTGACAAGCGAGTTACGCAAGATGTTTTCCCTGCGATTCTGGCGTCGATCCCGCCCGATCTCACCGACTATTACAATGTGAAAATTGGCGAGACGGGGCGTGTGGCCGGGTATGATTGCCAGGCGGTGTTGCTTGAGCCTAAAGACGATATGCGCTATGGCTATAAATTATGGGCGGAGAAAAATACCGGCTTGCTATTGCGTGCACAAACGTTGAATAGCAAGAAAGAAATCATAGAGCAAATAACCTTCACGCAAGTTGGCATCGGTAACATTGATCGTAGTCGTGTTAAAGCTAGTTTTACGAATACGAACGGCTGGAATGTACAGCGTACAACGATGGCGCCAACCAATCTGAATGAATGGACAGTGACAGGTATGCCGCCAGGGTTTAAAAAAGTGCGTGAATTAAAGCGGATAGCTATTGATCCGCCTCCTCCAAACAGTAATACTGCTCCTGTGCGACGTGAGGTGTCTCAGATTGTGTTCTCAGACGGACTTGCGGCTATTTCTGTGTTTGTCGAGCCAACCACACAAAGCAGAACTGAAGGCTTCATGCAGCAAGGTGCATTGAATGTTATCGGTAAACGACAAGGCGATTATTGGTTGACTATTGTCGGAGAAGTTCCTTTTGCGGCGATTAAACAAGTTTCAAATTCGATTGATCTCAAAAATAAGTAAAACTGATTTTTATCTCATTCATATGAAAATACTCTCCCCATCTCGTCATATTTTATCGGGCGCCATGCTCGTTACAGCGATGGCTTTTTTTGTGCCCGCTGTGCTTAATTTGAACTCACAAGCAGTTGCTGCGTCAGTTGCCGGTTTGCCTGATTTTACCGATATCGTTGAAAAAACAGGCCCGGCGGTCGTCAATATTCGTACTACGGAAAAAATCAAACTCGATAGCGATTCTGGTGCTACCGGCGACGATGCTGAGATGCAAGAATTTTTCCGCCGCTTTTTTGGCGCGCCTCCTGGGGCGCTAGGAAAGCAAACGCCGCCGAGGAGTCGTAAGCCTGGTGACAAAGATAAACAGCAAGAAGAAGTGCCGCGTGGAGTTGGCTCAGGTTTTATTATTTCTGCCGATGGTTATATTATGACCAATGCGCACGTGATTGATGGCGCCAGTGAGGTGTACGTCAAACTAACCGATAAGCGTGAATTTAAAGCGAAAGTCGTTGGCTCAGACAGCCGTTCCGATGTGGCACTGCTAAAAATTGAAGGTACTAATTTGCCGCGTTTGACGATGGGTGATTCGGACAAGATCAGAGCGGGCGAATGGGTGCTGGCGATAGGATCGCCATTTGATCTGGAAAACACAGTTACATCAGGCATCATTTCAGCGAAAGCTCGCGATACTGGCGATTATTTGCCATTGATCCAAACCGATGTTGCAGTGAATCCGGGTAACTCCGGCGGGCCGTTAATTAATATGCGCGGAGAAGTGATCGGTATTAATTCGCAGATTTATAGTCGCTCTGGCGGTTTTATGGGTATCTCTTTTGCAGTGCCGATTGACGAGGCTATGCGTGTTGTCGAGCAGTTGAAAACTTCAGGCAAAGTGACGCGCGGTCGTATTGGCGTCCAGATCGGTGAGGTAACGAAAGAAGTTGCTGAGTCACTCGGTTTGCCGAAGGCGCAAGGTGCGCAGGTGGCACGGGTAGAAGCTGACGGTCCTGCTGCAAAGGCGGGTATTTTGGCCGGCGATATTATTCTGAAATTTAACGGTACGCCGATTGAGAAAGCCAATGATTTACCTCGCTTAGTCGGCAGTATTAAGCCAGGTTCGCGCGGCACGGTGACTGTCTGGCGTAAAGGTGTTAGCCGCGATTTCACGTTAACCGTGACAGAATTGGCAAGCGATAAAGAGGAAGCTGCTGATAGCAAGGATGGTGCAGGCAAGCCAGAACAAGTTGCCAATGCCCTGGGTTTAATTGTGAGCGACCTGAGTGCGGCCAAAAAGAAAGAGCTTGATATAAGTTCAGGCGTGATGGTCGATGGTGTGGAAGGCAGTGCTGCACGTGCCGGTTTGCTTGCTGGCGATGTGATTCAGCGCCTGGACAATACCGACATTAAAGACGCTAAGCAATTTAATAGTTTAGTGGCAAAGCTTGACGCGAATAAGATGGTTGCGGTTTTGGTACGACGCGGTGAATCATCGCAGTTTGTACCGTTGCGTCCAACGAAGTAATTTTCTCTCAGGCTACTTGGTCGCCATTTGTTTGAGCGGAGCTGCAAACCGTAAGGGTTTGCAGCTTTTGTTCTTTTAGTGCTGACGTTCAGCGAGTTGATGCTTAATTTATGTCCGATATACATTTCACCCTATATACGCGTTCCTATTGTCATTTGTGTGAGGATATGCTGCAAGCATTGCAACAATTGCATGGAATGCAGCCGTATTTGATTAAACAAGTCGACGTTGACGCTGATCCCGCGTTGATAAAGTTGTACGATGAGCTAGTTCCGGTATTAATTGGCCGGAAAGGTGATCAGTTACCAGTGCAACTATGCAACTATTTTCTAGATGTGGGCAAAGTACAAGCATTTTTGCAAGGGGAATAGCGGCTTTCCCCTCTGAAATCCGGTAAAATGGCGGGATTAAATAAACTGTCATAAATAGCGCTCGGCAGGCTGATCATGGTCCTGCCTAGAGCGCTTTTTTATAGTGATTCCATTTTCACATCAATCGTGAACCATATTGATGGCCCAGATTCTGTCAAGTCGTTACGTCCGTAATGTCTGCGAGCCTCCCACGTGTTCACGCATGATCTGAAAATGGAATAACGTGTCTTAATAGAACCTTAATGAAAAACATTCGTAATTTCTCCATCATCGCTCACATCGACCACGGTAAATCTACTCTGGCAGATCGCATCATCCAATTTTGTGGCGGCTTAGCTGACCGTGAAATGGAGGCGCAAGTTCTCGACTCTATGGATATTGAGCGCGAACGTGGGATCACGATCAAAGCCCAGACAGCCGCGCTTTCTTATAAAGCAGTTGATGGCCAAATTTATAATTTCAATTTGATTGACACGCCTGGCCACGTGGACTTTAGCTACGAAGTGAGTCGTTCACTCTCTGCTTGCGAAGGTGCACTGTTGGTCGTCGATGCATCGCAAGGCGTAGAGGCGCAAACCGTCGCCAACTGCTACACAGCACTGGATTTGGGATTGGAAGTTGTACCCGTCTTGAACAAAATTGACTTGCCGTCAGCAGACCCGGAAAACGCCAAATCGGAAATCGAAGACGTGATCGGCATTGATGCGACCGATGCAGTGCAATGCTCAGCAAAAACCGGTTTGGGTGTGCAAGATATTTTAGAGACCATCATCACCAAAATACCGGCGCCAAAGGGCGATCCTGATGCACCTTTACAAGCATTGATCGTTGATTCCTGGTTCGATAATTATGTTGGTGTCGTGATGCTGGTACGCATCGTCAACGGAACTTTGCGTCCGAAAGACAAGATCCAGTTGATGGCCGCAGGTTCACAACATTTGACCGAGAACATCGGCGTATTTACACCGAAATTGCAACCACGTGATGTTTTGTCCGCCGGCCAGGTGGGCTACATCATCGCGGGTATTAAAGAACTGAAAGCAGCGAAGGTCGGCGATACCGTCACATTGGCGAACAAGCCAGCAAAAGAGGCATTACCTGGTTTCAAGGAAGTACAGCCACAAGTATTCGCGGGTTTATTCCCAGTCGAAGCCAATCAATACGACGCTTTGCGCGATTCATTGGAAAAGCTCAAATTGAATGACGCGGCGTTGCAATATGAGCCGGAAGTGTCACAAGCTTTGGGTTTCGGATTCCGTTGCGGTTTTCTGGGGCTATTGCACATGGAAATTGTGCAAGAGCGCCTGGAACGCGAATTCGACATGGATTTGATCACAACCGCACCAACGGTGATCTATGAAGTGGTGATGCGCGATGGCAGTATTTTGATGGTGGATAACCCCTCAAAAATGCCGGATACGACAAAGTATGAAGAAATCCGTGAACCTATCGTCACGGTAAATTTATATATGCCGCAAGAGTATGTCGGCTCAGTTATTACGCTTTGTACGTCCAAGCGCGGTGTACAAATCGATATGAATTATCACGGCAAGCAGGTCAAACTGATTTATGAAATGCCGATGGCTGAAATCGTATTGGATTTCTTCGATAAGCTCAAATCGACTTCACGCGGTTACGCGTCGATGGATTATGAGTTCAAAGAATATCGTTCAGCGGATGTAGTTAAGGTCGATATGCTGATTAACAGCGAGAGGGTCGACGCTTTGGCCATCATCGTGCATAGAGCCAATAGTACTTATCGTGGCCGCGCGGTTGCTGCCAAGATGCGCGAATTGATCCCGCGTCAAATGTTTGATGTGGCCATTCAGGCTGCCATCGGTGTGAATATTATTTCTCGTGAAAATGTGAAGGCTTTACGTAAAAACGTATTGGCCAAATGTTATGGCGGTGATATCAGCCGTAAGCGCAAATTATTAGAAAAGCAGAAAGCTGGTAAGAAACGTATGAAGCAAGTGGGTTCCGTAGAAATCCCGCAAGAGGCATTCCTGGCAATTTTACAAGTGGACGAAAAATGACATTGCAATCAATTTTAGGAAATTTCGCATTAATTCTGTTTGTGCTGATGATCGTAACTGGCGTCATCTGGTTTTTAGATCGCTTTTATCTCAGCAAGCAGCGCCGCGCTAAAGCTGATGCAGCACTAGCCGCATTTGATGCTCGCAATGTCAAATTACGTGCTGAAGGAATCAAGTTAGAAAGCAGTGGCCGCGTGGAGTTAGAAGCAAATATATTGCGCCAGCCAACTTGGGTAGAGTATTCAGGTAGCTTTTTCCCTGTAATTGCGATGGTGTTTTTTCTCCGATCGTTCTTATATGAGCCATTCAAAATTCCGTCGAGCTCGATGGTGCCAACTTTATTGGTGGGTGACTTGATTCTGGTGAACAAATTTACATACGGTATACGTTTGCCTATTGTTAATAAAAAAATTATTGAAGTGAATCAGCCACAGCGTGGCGATGTGATGGTTTTTAAATATCCTAAAGATATGTCTTTGGATTACATCAAACGCGTGGTCGGTGTTCCTGGCGATAAAGTCGTCTACCAAAACAAGCATTTAACGATTAATGGCAAAGCACTTTCCTATGCGCCATTGCCAGATTATTTGAATGAAGACAGTTTGAGCTACTCGCAGCAATTTAAAGAAAATCTTACCGGGGTTGAGCACAAAATTGCGATTGTGCCGCAAGCACCTACGATTAATTTGAGTGGCGTCCAGGACTTCCCATATAAATCAAACTGCACTTATAATCCGGACGGTTTTGCTTGTATAGTTCCACCTGGAAACTATTTCATGATGGGCGATAATCGGGATAATAGTGAAGACAGCCGCTATTGGGGTTTTGTGCCGGATGAAAACATTGTTGGAAAAGCATTTTTGGTATGGATGAACTTGAGTAATTTGAAGCGTATAGGTACTTTTTTTAACTAATAACAAAAGACCTCATTCGTAACCCACTCTCAGCAAGCTGACAGAACCAATTATTGCGCCTGTGATGCTGGCCGTACCAACGTACGGCTGCGCTTCTCGGCTCTCGGCTCTCGTCTTGATTGGTCAACTTTACCTGAGGCTACGGTTTCGAAAGAGCTCTAACAATTAGCCATAACAACTACTATCGGAGCTAAAGAATGTCGAAGATTTCCAAGAGTTTGCAAAAGCAACAAGGTATCACGCTGTTCGGCTTAATTTTTTGGTTAGCAATTCTTGGTTTTATCGCAATGATCGGTGCAAAAGTGGTACCGACATTTATTGAATATAATTCAATTAAAAAAGCTATTGCCAGTGTCAAATCGCACGGTGGTACGGTGCAAGAAATTCAGAATGCCTTTGATCGTCAGACTGATGTTGGTTATATTGACTCCATCCACGGTAAGGATCTGGACGTCAGCAAAAATGGTGACGATATTGAAATTAGTTTTGCGTACCAGAAGAAAATCCCCATCATTACACCTGTTAGTTTGTTAATAGATTACTCAGGAACTACAGCAGCATCGCCTGCTAAATAGGCTGGCAAGTGATACAGTAGCCCCTAAAGGATGTTCGCAGAACTGCCCGGGCGGCGTTATCCTTGCTGGCAGTACTTTAAAAGTACTGACTTTGTTGGGGTGTCGCACCGGGAAAGTTTTGAATAAGTCCGGAAAGAAGTAAGAAGAAATCATCAAATGGACATCACGTTATTGCAAAATCGGCTAGGCCATACGTTTCAGGATGCTACATTACTGCAGCAGGCCTTAACGCATCGCAGCCATAGCACCTTGCATAATGAGCGCCTGGAGTTTCTCGGTGATTCGATTCTGAATTGTGTGGTCGCCTCTCTGTTATTTGATCGTTACACCAAAATCGATGAAGGTGATTTGTCACGGGTTCGGGCTAATTTGGTGAAGCAACAAACACTGTACGAAATTGCTCAGCGATTAGAGTTATCGCAATTTTTACGTCTGGGCGAAGGCGAACTCAAATCTGGCGGTTTTCGCCGACCATCGATATTGGCCGACACGCTGGAAGCGCTGTTTGGCGCCATTTTTTTAGACGCGGGTTTTAATGCGGCACGTGACGTGATACGCGCACTTTACATTCCGATTTTAGAGACCGTTGACCCTAAAACTTTAGGTAAAGACGCAAAGACTCTGTTGCAAGAGTATTTGCAAGGCAAAAAAATTGCGCTGCCACAGTACAACGTCGTGGCAACACATGGTGCTGCACATAACCAAGAGTTTGAGATTGAATGTCTGGTGCCGAAATTAGATATTCAAGTATTTGGCACTGGCGGTAGTCGTCGTGCCGGTGAGCAGGCAGCGGCCAAGCTGGCATTGGAAGCAGTGCAACGTGCATTGGTCAAAACACCGGGTGCAACGCGTAAAAGTAAGCCGCGTACATCACAGCTAAAATTAACTGGCATTGCGACGATACAACCTGATGCGCCTGTTTCGGAGGTAACTCCGGCGGCCGTGTCCGAAAAAACAACCAAAAGCAGTAAAACGACAGCGGTGCTAACCACACCATTAGCTGAGACTATTCTTTCCACCGCCCCCATCACTATAGCGAGCAAATCGAAAACCGCATGACAGATTCCACACCACAGGCCCCGACCGCTGATTTCCGTTGCGGTTATATCGCCATCGTAGGTCGCCCCAATGTCGGTAAATCGACGTTGATGAATGAACTTATCGGTGCCAAGGTGAGTATTACTTCGCGCAAAGCGCAAACTACACGACATCGCATTACCGGCATTATGACCGTGCCTGACACGCAGTTTGTGTACGTCGATACGCCTGGCTTCC
Organism: Glaciimonas soli; assembly: GCF_009497155.1. Classification (GTDB taxonomy): domain Bacteria; phylum Pseudomonadota; class Gammaproteobacteria; order Burkholderiales; family Burkholderiaceae_D; genus Glaciimonas; species Glaciimonas soli. The sequence goes on along the minus strand of NZ_WINI01000007.1, from coordinate 295,049 downwards.
AGACGCGCCACTCTAATGCGCTTAACAAGACTTTGAACCGTACGGTTACAACAACGTTGACCGCTGCTGACGTTATTTTGTTTGTGATCGAGGCGGGTACTTTTGGGCCGGCTGATCAACAGGTATTGGATTTACTACCGGCCAGCGTGCCATGCATCTTGGTAATCAATAAGGCCGATCAGGTCAAAGATAAAGCTGAATTGATGCCGTTTGCGCAAAAAATTGCAGCGTTACGCAATTTTGCAGCTATCGTGCCAGTGTCGGCCAAGTTGCGTTTTCAGTTGGAAAATCTGCAAAGCGAAACACGTAAGCATTTACCGGAAAATCCGCCGATGTTCGGTGAAGATGAGATTACCGATCGCAGCGAAAAATTTTTGGCGGCTGAAATTATTCGTGAAAAATTATTCCGTTTTGTCGGCGATGAATTACCTTATACCAGCACCGTTTTGATCGAAAAATTCGAAGTAGAAGGTGATTTGCGTCGTGTGTTTGCCGCGATTTTGGTAGAGCGCGATACCCATAAATCCATGGTGATCGGACAAAAGGGCGCACGTCTGAAAGATATTTCGACGCAATCTCGTTTGGACATGGCCCGTCTGTTTGGCGGCCCGGTTTATCTGGAAATCTGGGTCAAAGTTAAATCTGGTTGGGCCGATAACGAAGCCGGATTGCGTGCTTACGGTTACGAATAAAATCAACGGCATGGATGCCAATACCGCCGTTGATCAAGTCGCTGTGGAAGGTGGCGTGGAAAACACCGATGACGTTGTTGATAACGCCACTCCATCTAACGAACAAAATACAGCACCTGTTGTAAAAATTGCTGCTGTTAAAAGCGGTCGAAAAAAAACTCCTGCACTCAGTGCATCCCCCAATAAGCCGTTGCGCCCGTCATCTGATAGCAGGATAGCGGCGCAACCCGGTTTTGTCTTACACAGCTATCCTCATCGCGAAACCAGCTTAATTCTGGATGTCTTTACACGTGATTATGGCCGTATTGCTCTCGTCGCTAAAGGAGCAAAACGCCCCACATCCAAATTGCGTGGCGTGCTGCAAACTTTTCAACCTTTATCTTTAAGCTGGAGCGGTAAATCCGAGCTGCGTACTTTGACGGTTGCTGAATGGGTTGGCGGTATGCTGCCATTAGAAAAATCGGCATTGTTATGTGGTTTTTATTTAAATGAATTGTTGGTCAAACTGCTGGCACGCGATGATCCGCATGCGACACTATTTGATCATTATGTGGCAACCTTAAATCAACTTGCACACCAGGAACCCGCGCCAATAGTCCTGCGTCAATTCGAACGCGCCTTGCTCAAAGAAACGGGTGTCGCGGGTAATTTCATTCTATGCACCGACACTCGGCAGACGGTGCTTGCAGAGAGCATGTATGTGGTCGATCCCGAGCGCGGTCCAAGGATCGCGCGGATTGCCGATAGTTGGCCAGCAGTCAGCGGGAAGACTTTGCTTGATATGGAACGAGAAGATTACAGCGACGTTGTTACACAAGCGCAGAGTAAAGTATTGATGCGATTTTTATTGGCTTATCACTTGGGTGGAGCGCGTTTGAATACGCGGCAGATATTAATTGATTTGATGCAGTTATAAATAGCATTTCGTAGTTTCGCTCTGCACGTCATGATGTGATGTGAAATATGAACGAGTTCGGCAAAGAGTCCACATGAAAAATTTTTCCTTCTCCTGTTTAACCGCTGGCTTCGTCGCGGTTTTGGTCGGCATCACAAGCTCCGCCGTGATCATTTTTCAAGCTGCGGCTGCGGCCGGCGCAACACCAGCGGAAATTAGCTCATGGATGGGGGCGCTGGGTATCGGTATGGGAATTACCTGTATCGGCTTATCGTTGCGTTATCGTGCGCCGATAATCACTGCCTGGTCAACACCCGGAGCAGCACTTCTGGTTACCAGTCTGGCCGGTATTCCGATGTCAGAAGCAATCGGGGCGTTTTTGTTTTCTGCGGCGTTGATTACGTTGTGTGGCGTAACCGGCTGGTTTGAGCGCGCGATGGATAAAATACCACTTTCCATTGCCGCTGCCATGTTGGCGGGTATTTTGGTACGCTTTGGTATGGATGTTTTTGTGGCGATGAAGTTGCAGTTTGCACTGGTGTTTGTCATGTTTGCAGTTTATCTTTTATGCAAACGGCTATTACCACGCTACGCCATCATAGTGGTGCTGGCATCTGGCGTCATCCTGGCTGCGACAAAAGGCATGCTGCATTTCGAAAATTTCCATTTCGCTTTTGCCAAGCCAGTCTTTACCATGCCGACTTTTTCATGGTCGACCATCATTGGTGTTGGTATTCCCTTGTTCGTTGTGACGATGGCCTCGCAAAATGCGCCCGGTGTTGCGGTTATTCGCACATCGGGCTACAAGACGCCGATTTCACCGTTGATTAGCTGGACCGGATTTATCACATTTCTACTTGCACCATTCGGCTGCTTTTCGATCAATCTGGCCGCAATCACTGCCGCTATTTGCATGGGAAAAGAAGCGCATGAAGATCCGGCCAAGCGTTATTGGGCCGGTATTGCCGCAGGTGGCTTCTATTTGTTAATCGGGATTTTCGGTGCAACTGTCGGCGCATTATTTGCAGCCTTTCCTAAGGAGTTGGTACTTGCCATTGCAGGGTTGGCCTTGTTTGGGACGATAGCCAATGGTTTGACGGTCGCAATGTCCAATGAGCGTCAGCGTGAAGCTGCGCTCGTTACCTTTTTAGTGACGGCATCCGGTGTTTCTCTATTTGGTATTGGTGCCGCCTTTTGGGGATTGTTAGCCGGCGGGTTGGCATTTTTTGTCTTGAACTGGAAGCGTGCGCATGCAGTGCCAACACAGACTGCGGTATCGCCATTACAATCATCTGTATCAACACCGATATCAACATCCGCGTCAGCTTCGCCGCAGAAAAATTGAACCCTACATTAATACGAATGCAATGCTATGAGCTACCTTAATCCAACACCTTCCATTATCGACCTCGGTATCAATATTGACCATGTCGCTACCTTGCGTAACGCACGTGGCACAACTTATCCTGATCCGCTACGTGCCGCTCTTGAAGCCGAAGAAGCGGGCGCGGATGCGATTACTTTACACTTGCGCGAAGATCGACGTCATATCAAAGATGCTGATGTCGAGATCATCCGTCCACGGCTGCTCACGCGGATGAATCTGGAAGCGGCAGTGACATCTGAAATGATCGATTTCGCGTGCAAAATCAAGCCACAAGATGTGTGCCTGGTACCAGAGCGCAGAGAAGAGATCACGACGGAAGGCGGTCTTGATGTCGTTAAATATTTTGTGCAAGTGCAAGCGGCAGTGAAACAACTGCAAGAGCAGGGTATCCGCGTCAGTTTATTCATTGATCCGGAAGCGGATCAGATTCAGGCAGCCGCCGAAATGGGGGCACCTGTCATTGAATTGCACACCGGCCGCTATGCCGAAGCACATATCGAAGCGGAGCAGCGTAGTGAATTGGAACGCATTAAATGTGCTGTACAAGAAGGTGTAACGCGTGGTCTGAAAGTGAACGCCGGCCACGGTCTGCATTACACCAACACGCAAGCGATTGCCGCAATTCCAGATATCACCGAATTAAACATTGGTCACGCGATTGTGGCGCATGCAGTGTTTGTTGGCTGGAAAAATGCCGTGAGCGAAATGAAAGCGTTGATGGTGCAAGCGCGGCAAGCGCATTTGGCGAAATAAATATGATCTACGGCATCGGCACCGATATCCTGCAAATCCCTCGACTCAAAGCTACATTGGCGCGTCGTGGTGATCGTTTTGCTGAGAAAATTCTGGGACCGCAAGAGCTGGAGAAATACTATGCGCGCAAAGCGAAGGTAGAAGCACGCGGTATCAGCTTTTTAGCAACGCGGTTTGCCGCGAAAGAAGCCTTTTCCAAAGCCATAGGATTGGGAATGCGCATGCCGATGACGTGGCGCGCCATGCAAGTGTTGAATGCACCTAGCGGAAAGCCGATCGTTGTTACCAGTGGCGTATTGCAAGAATTCATGGAAAAAAATGGTTTGACGGCACAAGTCACGGTGACGGATGAAGTGGAATATGCGGTGGCATTTGTGATTGTGGAAAAATTAGTTTAATTTAAATGCGTAGCGCTTGAGCGGGATGGGTGCGGCATTTTGTGCCCGCGTGGTATCACGCCGCCGGTATCGGTGAAAGGGGTAGGCTTGCACTGCTATTGCTGATGTTAATCCCTTTCTCTCTGGTATTCTCCACGCATACACAAAATGCCGCACCCATCCCACTCTGAAATTAAATTCGAGTTTGCTCTAAATAATTATGACTGATCCTGTTGTCCCTGATCCACGCGAAATCGTTTTTGAAACCGTCGCCAAGTTGCCGAATCTTCCCGGTGTGTATCGTTATTTTGATGCTGCCGATAATATTCTTTATGTCGGCAAAGCACGTGATCTGAAGAAGCGTGTCTCAAGTTATTTCCAGAAAAATTTAGCCAGTCCGCGTACCGCCATGATGGTGGAGAAAATCGCTCGTCTGGAAACCACTGTCACGCGTAGCGAAGCCGAGGCATTGATACTTGAAAATAATTTAATCAAGACACTGCAACCGCGTTACAACATTCTTTTCCGCGATGATAAATCCTATCCTTATCTCAAACTCAGCGGGCAAACTTATCCGCGCATGGGATATTACCGCGGTGCGGTGGACAAAAAAAATCAGTATTTCGGACCATTCCCGAATGCTTGGGCGGTCAAAGAATCGATGCAGATTTTGCAGAAGGTGTTCTTGCTGCGCACCTGTGAAGACACGGTGTTCGCCAACCGCACGCGCCCCTGTCTATTGCATCAAATCCAACGTTGCAGCGCGCCTTGCGTCAAGTTGATAAGTCAGGAGGATTACGCCCACGATGTGGATAACGCTGCAAAATTTTTGCGGGGCAGACAATCGGAAGTGTTGGCGGCGCTAGAACAAAAAATGCAAGCCTACGCGGCAGAACTCAAATTTGAACAAGCGGCAGCGGTACGCAATCAAATTACTTCTTTATCGCGTGTGTTGCATCAACAGAGCATGGAAACCGTCGGTGATAGTGACATCGACATCATCGCCGTCATCGTGCAGGGTGGCCGCGCTTGCGTCAATCTGGCGATGGTACGCGGTGGCCGTCATTTGGGTGATCGCGCATATTTCCCCAGCCATGTGGATGGCGCACTGGCCAATGCGGAAGAAAACACGGAAGAACCTCTTGATATAGCTGTCCTCAAAGCATTTCTGGCGCAGCATTACATCGATACTTTTATTCCCGGTACTTTGATCTTGAATCTTGATATCGACGAACCTGCATTGATGGTGGCGCTCATGGAGCAATGTGGGCATCGTATTCATCTGGTATTTCAACCACAAGGGCAACGTCGCTTATGGTTGGACATGGCGCATAAGGGGGCTGAAATTTCCTTGGCCCGTTTGCTATCGGAGCAAGGCTCACAACAATCGCGTACCCGGACATTGGTCGATGTGCTGGCGCTGGACATTGAAGACATCGCGCAACTGCGTGTGGAGTGTTTTGATATCAGTCATACCTCTGGTGAAGCCACGCAGGCTTCCTGTGTCGTGTTTCATCACCATGCGATGCAAAACGGTGAGTATCGCCGTTACAACATCAAAGACATCACGCCCGGCGACGATTACGCCGCGATGCGTCAGGTGCTGATGCGCCGTTATGAAAAAGTCGCCAATGGCGATGGCGTAATGCCGGATATTGTGCTGGTCGATGGCGGTAAAGGGCAAGTCGAAATGGCACGCCAGGTACTAACCGAACTTGGTTTGGATATCAGTTTAATCGTCGGCGTCGCCAAAGGTGAGGGACGCAAAGTCGGACTTGAGACCTTGATCTTTGCCGATGAACGTGCTCCGCGTGAATTGGGCAAAGAGTCGGCAGCGTTGATGTTGATCGCGCAAATTCGTGACGAAGCGCATCGATTCGCCATCACCGGCATGCGTGCCAAACGGGCCAAAGCACGCCAGACTTCACGCTTGGAAGAAATCGAAGGAGTTGGCGCGAAACGGCGACAGAAATTGCTGGCACGATTTGGTAGTCTGCGGGCTGTGGCCGATGCCAGTATTGAAGATTTGGCATCGGTAGAGGGGATATCTAAGCAACTGGCAGAGGATATTTATCGGCAACTACATTAGGTAGTTGCATAAATTTACTACCGGGTCATCTTTTCAATCACTTGTTTAGCCGCCGCTTTGGCGGCTTTCTTGTATGGACGTAAATACAAAATAACGCAGAGGAAGAATAGACAAGTTAGTGCTACTTCCACCCATCCCAGCATGGCCGAAAGATGGTTGGCATCACTGGTGGCGCGAACTATGCCTTCGGTGAAGTAAATCAATATCAGCATGGATGACCATTGCAGCGTGTAGACGTCACGTTTGAGTACGCCACGTAAAGGCAATAACAACGGTACTACCTTTAATACCATCCATGACCCGTGAGGACGTAATGGCGCGAGGAATAATTCCCATGCGACGCAGAGGGCGATGAGTGCTAACAAACTACTGACTGCGCCGATATAAAAGAAACGTGGTGCCTTGGGTTGCAGCTGCATTGCAGTGGCTGTTTTGAGTTCAGTCGTCACTTTAGTCACCTTATTTTCAGCCTTATCTGAGATATTATGCACTGGTAAGTTTGAGAGCAATTTCTGCAAGACGCTTGCCTTGCGCAATAGCCAACACGCGACTTTCGGTTGAAATCGGGTGATTGCCATTCATGCCTGACCAATGACTGGCGCCGTAAGGCGTACCGCCACTGTTGGTGGTCATCAATTCAGGCAGGGTATAAGGTAAGCCCATGATCAGCATGCCGTGATGTAGCAACGGTGTCATCATCGACATCAGCGTTGATTCCTGACCGCCGTGGATACTGCCGGTGGAGGTGAATACGCAAGCGGGTTTGCCGGCCAATGTACCTGCTAACCATTGTGTGGTGGTGCCATCCCAAAAATACTTCATGGCAGATGCCATATTGCCGAAGCGAGTCGGCGAGCCTAGCGCTAAGCCTGCACATTGTTCTAAGTCTTGCAATTCGACGTAGGGTGCGCCCGTGTCTGGAATCGTCGATTCCGTGGCTTCAGTCACGGTGGAAATCGCTGGTACGGTGCGCAGTCGCGCTTCGCAGCCAGGGATGGAATCTATCCCTTGGGCGATTAATTCGGCCAGTTTACGCGTTGCACCGTGGCGCGAGTAATACAAAACCAGAATAGGAAGAGGGCTGTTTGATGTGTTGGATGAGTTCATAGTTGGTATTATAGGGCGCGAATTGATCGTAATAAATGAAAGTAGAAATTAACTAAACATGTTTTCAATGAATCTCTCAAATTCTCCAGTGCTTCGCCTGATACGTGAGCGGCGTCGTTTTACGTGGTCGGAACTACGTGATTTATTTCGTTTTGCCGGTCGTCGTTTGAGCGAAGAGCATCTTACGCAAGTCGCGGGTAGTCTGACTTTTACAACAACCTTGGCACTGGTGCCGATCTTGACAATTGCTTTGGCAATTTTTACAGCTATCCCTTTGTTTAGTACTTTCCGGGCATCACTGGAAGCATATTTTTTGCACAATCTGATGCCCAAAGAGATCGCCAAAACCATACTTGATAATTTGAATCAGTTCGCTAGTAAGTCGGCGCGCTTATCTGCTGTCGGCGGCGTCGCGTTGATTGTTACTACTGGCATGACCATGTCCACGATCGATCAGGTTTTCAATCGCATCTGGCGAGTCAAGGCGCAACGGCCATTGATTCAACGGGTGTTAGTGTATTGGGCGATTGTGACATTGGGACCGTTGTTAATTGGCGTATCGATTTCTGTGACCTCGTATTTGACGCATGCAACCAACGGCGTGGTGATGAGCTGGTTAGGCGCATGGTTTTATACCTTGGTGTCGCTGTCACTGACCACTGCGGCCTATACCATGTTGTATATGGCGGTTCCTAATCAAGTCGTTAATTGGCGTGATGCGGTGTGGGGAGGTTTGTTGGCAGGGATTGCGTTTGAAATTGCCAAAAGGCTGTTTGCCGCTTATATCCTCAAATTTCCAACGTATACAGTGATTTATGGCGCGCTGGCGGCTTTACCTATTTTTCTGTTGTGGATGTATATGCTGTGGCTGATTACCTTGATCGGCGCAGTAGTCGTGGCGGCGTTACCGGTGGTGAAGTACGAGCGCTGGTGGCATCAGCCGACGCCGGGAAGTGCATTTATTGATGCGATGGCCGTGTTACAGATTTTGTATACAGCGCGCACCAGCGACGCAACTGCAGCCGTCAGCGCATCACAAATTCGTCGCGCCACACGCCTGGGATTTGATGAATTGGAAAATTTGTTGCAGCAGATGTTGGATGCTGGATGGGTAGGGCGGATTCGTGCTGAAACCGGCAAACGCAAGCTGCGCTGGAATCAGCGAATAGATGCCAGCATGGATCGCTGGGCATTGATGGTGAATCCTGATAATTTAAAACTGGCCGAAATTTATCGCTTGTTTGTTTTTAATACTGCTACGGATAGTACAGAAGTATCGCCATTGGCCAAACAAGTTGAAGAGGTGATTGAATCAGGTTTGGAACAATCATTGAGAGAGTATTTTGTGAAGACTTAAAAAGAAAACCCTCGATTGCAATGCATATCGAGGGTTATGTATTTCAGCTGCGCTAATGACGCCTAAGCTTTTCGCTTAGGCATTTTTATTTATGAGCAAGCTTTTCCGTGGGAAGCGTGAGCGCCGTCAGCTTTAGCTGCTGCTTCGCTTACATACTTGCCAGCTTTAGTTGTGCCGTAATCTTTGTCACCTTGGCAGTGATAAACTTTTGATGAAGTGTTTTCCCAAACCAGACCCGCGCCACCGCCTGGTGCGACTGTTTTAGCAGCTTTTGCTGAGGATGCGGCAGCTGGTTTAGCCATCGCTGCAGGTGCAGCGGCAGCAGCAGCAGGTGCGGCAGCAGCAGGTGCAGCAGGTGCAGCAGGCGCAGCGCCCCAGGTTTGAACACCCTTATGACCGCTACAAGCACCTTTATGTACGCCAGTGTATGAAGTGCCATCTTTACAAGTGGCAGTTGTGACTGTTGTATCTGCTGCGGCAAAACTTGACGCCGAAACAGCCAAACCTGCAGCCATGATTAATGCGAGTGATAGTTTCATTGCGTTTTCTCCAAAAGGAATATTAGGTAAATCAAGGTACAGCGATGGAAACTACAGCGTTACATAAAGTACTAGTATGGCAAGGCAATATTGCCATACGGATTCTATTGTGAATAGGTTTACTTGCCAATAGCTTTACTATTTTGGTTAAGTTGTTGATTTAAAGCTGTTTGATCTGCTTTGGTGATGTGCCCACCATCTTGTCTTGCCATCGCTTTTTCTTCGCCGTGGATCGCGTTGTCATTGCTACGCAATTGATGCGCTTGCGCCTTGCTGATCTGGCCATCTTTGACTTCGTTGTGGATGCGATGATCCTGATTTTTGACGCGATCGTTGACTTCTGTACGGCGAGGGTGATCTTTTTGCCATGTATTTTCTGCTAAGGCATTGGTGGCTAATACGCCACCAAGGGTCGCCAAAGTGGCAACTGCTAATGTGGTCTTAACTACAATACCTGTCAGCTTTTTCATGGTGTCGTCCCTGATTGTGTTTGGTGATGATGTCGTAGGTCATATTGCCTACTGACATCACTAACGCTTACAGTTTCATTTTGGACGACACGTTATTACAAAAAGATACAAGTTTGTTCCGTAAACGTTGGAAATGTTGGTTTTTGTTAATTTTAAAACGTCACTTTCCCAGTCAGCATTTGACCATACATGACCCAATCGCCCATGAGCGAAAAGACCGGTTGCTTGAATGTTGCAGGTCGATTCTTTTCAAACACAAAATGACCAATCCAGGCACAGCCATAACCACTCACCAGCGCCGCAAATAGCCACAGATTACCGCTGCCGCTTATCCATGCAATCAGCGAGAGTAATGTGAGAGTCGAGCCGATAAAGTGCAGGCGCCGACACATACGGTTGCTATGTTGACTCAGATAAAAAGGATAGAACTCGGTGAAGCTGGTGTATTTTCTTTCGTCCGTCGTGGGCATGATGGTCTCCGGCTAATTAGACTTCGTATAAAGCAGCTGCCTTTATTTGTAAATTGGGGATCCCTTACTTTAAACGGGAAGTGAATTGACAGAGATGTTCCAGCATTTGCCGAGGTTGTTGCGACATCAGGGCATGGCCACTTTGATCGATTTGTACGACTTGTGCATGCGGGATCGCAGCACACAAGTCTGCTGCAGCTTTTGGCGGCGTCATCAGATCTTGGTTAGCCAGTAAAAACAGGGTAGGGCAAGTAATTGCGGCAGCTGCAAGAGTACCATGCTGATAGTTGTTGCAAGCGGCCAAATCAGCATGGAAGGCAGTTGGCTGTTGTGCTGATTTCGCAGGATTATGCTGATCCAGACGGGCGATTCGTTCCATTAAACCTTGGCTGCGCGCCAGCATCCGCGCATCGGGCTCGAAATGCGACCATTTCTTTACCATGCTGATAGCCCGTGCCTGATCGTGATTTGCAGCTTCTAACAATGCGTCAGATACCTTCATAGGATTAGCGGTGCCGATCAAGATTAAGCCCGCAATATTTGCGGATGCATGCGCCGCAGTTTCTAACGCGATGAGTGATCCCATACTGTGACCAACCAATATAGCCTTGCTAATACCGATCGTGGCAAGTAAATCGATCAGCCATGCAGACAAAGCTTCTACAGTAGCTAATGGTGCGCCTTGACTGCGACCATGTCCCGGTAGGTCGACCGCAAGCGTGTTGTAACCGTGATGGGCGAAATAACGCGCGGGCAACGCCCATACAGAGTGATCGTTTTGGGCGCCATGAATAAAAACGATGGTTGGCAAGGTGGCATCAAACGCTTTTCCGCCTGTGTAACAATACACTTCGTGTAGGGTTTCTTGTTGTGCATCTTGTTGCGAGTCTTGTTGTTTAACGGCTACTTTCATTTTGTCTCTTTCATTGTTTGTATGACCGCCTCATGAAAGCGCAGTGAGCGGTAAAATACAATTTAGTCTTATATGTAAGCAAGCTGGTCTGGATTTTTCCTCTGGCTTAGGCTACATTCTGAATATAAGCATAACAAGTAAAGGTAGGGTGACACCATGAAAGTTTCTGAGATTCTGAAAGTAAAAGGCAATATTCTCTATACGGTGACCCCGGATCAGCCACTTTCTGAAGCCGCGAACACGATGGCGGAAAAAGACATTGGCTCTTTGGTCGTGATGGAATTTGGCGATCTGGTTGGTATGCTGACCTTTCGCGAAGTATTGAAAGCGGTACATGAGAACCATGGCTCAGTTGGCAACAATACGGTTCGCAGGCACATGGACGACGCGCCGGTGACCATTACGCCAGATACCGAGGTAAATGAAGTGCGACGCCTGATGCTGGAAAGACATGCGCGTTATGTGCCGGTGATGGATAACAAAACTTTGCACGGCGTTATATCGTTTTACGACGTTGCGAAGGCAGTATTAGATGCACAAGGTTTTGAAAATAAAATGCTGAAAGCTTATATTCGTGATTGGCCGGTTGATAGCAGCGGCACGCATATCGACGAATAAGTAGCCAGCTTTACCACCGAACCGCTGATGGCAAGCACTGCCAGCAGCGGTTTTTTTGCGCTTTCAATGTAGTGGGAATTACGTAAAAATGCAGCCTAAAAAACCGTCCAATCAATTTTCCCTGCTCAGCCAACGCCGCTTCGCTCCTTTTTTCTGGACGCAATTTTTTGGCGCGTTCAATGACAATGTATTCAAAACAGCGCTGCTGACCATTTTGACTTATGACGCGTTGAGCTGGACCACGCTCGATGCGGGATTTTTGAATAACTTGATTCCTGGTTTATTCATCTTGCCCTTCGTATTGTTTTCTGCGACCTCAGGTCAATTTGCCGATAAATTCGAAAAATCGCGTATTACACGTTACATCAAAGTGCTGGAAATCGTCATCATGGTGGTGGCAGCGTTTGGCTGGATGACGCATAACTTATGGTTGTTGATCGCGGCGATTGTCGGTATGGGTTTGCATTCGACTTTATTCGGACCGGTCAAGTATGCCTATTTACCGCAGCAGCTGCACCGCGATGAACTGGTCGGTGGCAATGGCGTGATTGAAATGGGAACTTTCGTTGGTATTTTGATGGGCGAGATTCTCGGTGCAGTATTGGTGGTGCATAAAACCTGGGGTATAGAGCTGGTTGCCGGCGGCACCATTCTGATTGCTATCGTTGGTTGGCTGTTTAGTCGGCGAATTCCGTTGACGCCAGCGTCGGCACCTGACTTGAAAATTAATTGGAATCCGTTCACCGAAACAGCGCGAAACCTGCGCTTTTCGCGCCAAAATAAACCCGTCTTTTTAGCCATGCTGGGGAATTCCTGGTTCTGGTTTTATGGCGCGATCGTATTGGCGCAATTTCCTTTGTATGCGAAAAATTACCTGCACGGCGATCACAGCGTCTTCGTGTTGCTGTTGACTATATTTTCGTTGGGTGTCGGTGCCGGCTCGTTGTTGTGCGAGCGGCTTTCTGGGCACAAGGTAGAAATTGGTTTGGTGCCGTTTGGCGCGATCGGTTTGTCCGTCTTTGGGTTCGATTTATTCCTCGCCAGTTTGCATTACACCAATACGGCAACAGTTGATTTTCTTGGCTTTACTGCTCAGAGCGGTAGCTGGCGGATTCTGTTTGACTGTCTGATGATAGGACTGTTTGGCGGTTTTTATATCGTGCCGTTGTTTGCCGTGATTCAAACACGCAGTGATCCCGCCCATTTATCGCGCACCATTGCAGGCATGAATATCTTGAACGCACTATTCATGGTGGTGGCAGCGCTGGTAGCGATGGTGTTACTCAAAGCGGGCTTGACTATCCCGCAGATTTTCATGGTGACGGCGATATTGAATGCGATAGTGGCGATCTATATTTTCTCCGTAGTACCGGAATATCTGGTGCGTTTTCTGGCATGGATATTGATTCACACCATACATCGCGTGCGCACCGCCGATATCGCGCGTATCCCGGAACATGGCGCAGCAGTATTGGTGTGCAACCACGTCAGCTACGTTGACGCGATTGTCATTATGGGTGCCAGCCCGAGGCCGATACGTTTCGTCATGGACCATCAGATTTTTAAAATTCCGGTCTTGGCCTGGTTGTTTAGAACCAGTAAAGCGATTCCGATCGCATCGGCGAAAGAAGATCCCGTATTGATGGCAAAAGCTTTTGACGATATTGCTGCAGCACTTGCTGACGGCGATTTGGTGTGCATTTTCCCGGAGGGGCAATTGACCAAAACGGGCGAGATCAATCCATTCCGTGGTGGCGTGACAAAGATCATAGAACGGACTCCTGTGCCTGTGATCCCGATGGCTTTGCGCGGTTTATGGGGAAGTTTGTTGACGCGCGGCGAAGGTAATCCGTTTCAACGCTCATTTAAACGTGGACCGTTATCGACTCTGGAATTGGCTGTCGGTGCGCCGGTCGCTGCTGATGCAGCAACGCCACAATATTTGCAAGAGCAAGTACAGACTTTGCGTGGCGACTGGAAGTGACCATCCTTGTCTTCAGTGTGCTGCAAGGATTGCTGATTGCTACGGCATTGCTGGCAGGGCACTTCACACTTGATACGGCTAAAGGGCGTGCCGCATTGTTCGCAGCAATGTCGTGTTGCGGCGCGCTGCTGGCTTTTTTTGGTCAACGCTATCACGTCGGCGCAGATGTTTATCCGTTACTGGTTAGCTGGGCGGTGCTCATTCTGCCGTGGGTGTTGGTGTCGCGGATGCTGTCTGCATGGTGTTTGTGGTTGGGGCTATTGAATCTGGCTTTATTGCTGTATTTCGGACAGACGGGATTCACGCCGTTGAATGGTTTGGTAGCGAGCTTATTTTTTATTGCCAGTTCGATGGCTGCAGTTTTTTGGCTAAAGAGAGAGCGGCGTACGACACATCACGCCGCCGAGATAAATTCGGAGCCGCAACTGGTGGATCACAACACGGTAAAGCACAATCGTGGCGGTTTGATACTGATAGGTTTGATGTTGATTTTGGCCGTAGTGAATCAGGCTATCTGGCAAAAAGAGCAAGGGCTCGCGAGCGGTGCTCATGCACAATTACCTGCTAAAAAGCCAACTATCGTGCCGTCCAAATAACGAGAGTGCTATGCACTGGTAAAATTACTATTTTCTGTACACATCATTTAGGATCACCATGCCCGGCAATACTTTCGGCTCTTTATTTACTGTCACCAATTTCGGCGAATCGCACGGCCCGGCTATCGGCTGTATTGTAGATGGCTGTCCTCCCGGATTGGCGCTTTCTGAAGCCGATATCCAACCTGATCTAGATCGTCGCAAACCTGGCACTTCGCGCCATGTCACACAGCGGCAAGAGCCTGATACGGTGGAAATTCTGTCTGGGGTGTATGAAGGCAAAACCACCGGCACACCAATCATGCTGATCATCCGCAATCAGGATCAACGCAGCAAAGATTACGGCAACATCGTCGAAACGTTCCGTCCTGGCCATGCCGATTACACCTACTGGCAAAAATACGGTATTCGCGATCCTCGCGGTGGTGGTCGCTCTTCAGCGCGTTTGACTGCGCCGACAGTGGCTGCGGCAGCAATCGCTAAAAAATGGTTGTTACAACAATACGGCACCACTTTTAAAGGTTGCATGAGTCAGTTGGGCGAAATTCCGATTGCCTTTGAATCATGGGCTCACGTACCTGAAAATCCTTTTTTTGCCGCCAATACCACTCAGATCGCTGATCTTGAAGCTTATATGGACGCGTTACGCAAGGATGGCGATTCTTGCGGCGCCAAGATTGATGTCGTGGCATCGAATGTGCCAGTCGGATTGGGTGAGCCGTTGTATGACCGTCTCGATGCAGATATTGCATATGCCATGATGGGCATCAACGCTGTCAAAGCGGTGGAAATCGGTGCGGGTTTTGAGTCTGTCGTACAAAAAGGCTCCGTGCATGGTGATGAAATCACACCGGACGGATTTTTGACGAATAACGCTGGCGGGATTCTGGGCGGAATTTCAACCGGGCAGGACATTACCGTCACTATCGCAATTAAACCGACTTCCAGTATTCGCACTCCGCGCCAGTCGATCGACAAGCAAGGTACCCCAACTACGGTCGAAACCTTCGGCCGCCACGATCCCTGCGTTGGCATTCGCGCCACGCCGATTGCCGAAGCGATGCTGGCCTTGGTGTTAATGGATCACGCGCTGCGTCACCGCGCGCAATGCGGGGATGTGAAGGTGGATAGGCTGGTGAAGGCTTAAACCTAGCCTTCAACCAAATCCTAAAAAAAGCGCGGCATGCCGTGCCTCGACGACGTAATGCCAACACTGTTCATATTGTTGTAAGCAACGCTTGCCGTCATACAATTGTTGGCATATCGTATTACTGTAAAGCGACGCTAATAAAACAGCTTGATTACAGCGAAGGAGCGACGACATGAACGCGATTTCTACTGCAGCAATGGCAGCTGGATTGTCTTGGGCTAGCGGCATTCGTTTATATATGGCTTTGTTTGTGGCCGGATTGTTCGGTCGCCTGGAGTGGGTGACGTTGCCACCATCGCTGGAAATCCTGCAATCACCCTGGGTCTTGGGCATCACGGGTTTGTTAACGGTGGTTGAATTTTTGGCCGACAAAATTCCGGGGCTGGATTCAGTCTGGGATGCGATTCAAACCTTTATCCGAATTCCGGCTGGCGCAGTACTTGGGGCAGCTGCGATGGGTCATATGGACCCGGCATGGACCGCCGGTGCGGCGTTGTTAGGCGGTACTTTTGCTGCGGGTGCACATGCCACCAAAGCAGGCAGCCGAGCCATGATCAACACTTCCCCTGAACCTTTGAGTAACTGGACGGCCTCAATCTCCGAGGATGCTACCGTGCTAGGCGCATTGTGGGCGGCATTCTTTCATCCTTGGGTCTTGTTTGCATTTCTGATTGTATTTTTTGTTTTCGCGATCTGGCTATTGCCAAAATTATGGCGCGGCCTGCGTTGGATTTTTCAACGATTTAGCGCTGAGAGTACAACCTAGCAGGGAGTCGCCAAAAGGCGACATCGAATGCTGTCGATCACTGATTCTTGATCTTGCGCCACAGCGTGGTCCGGCTGATGCCAAGGTGTTTGGCTGCGGCTTCGCGGTTGCCGCCGAAACGGGCTAGCACTTGCGCGATGCTCTCAGTGGTTTGCGGCGCGGCGCTTGAGGTCGCCGTCGCGATTCTAGGCGTTGCTATCGATGCCTGTGCAAATTCCGGCGCGATACCGATGATGAAGGCAGGTGACAATGCCTGCAACGGTTCGGCCGCCAGGAACAATGCCAGTCTTTCCATCAGATTACGTACTTCGCGCGCGTTACCGGGCCACGCGTATGCGCCAAGCAGGGGCGCGCAAGCGACGATTTCAGCATGCAGATTCGGGTGTGGGCGGGCACCGAGGGCGGCCAGTGCTTTTTTCAGACACCATTCGGCCAGTGAAATCAGATCTTCAGGTCGTTCCCGCAACGGGCTCAGCGTCAAGCGTAATACGGCCAGGCGATAAAACAGGTCGGCGCGGAAACGGCCTTCGCGCACGCGCTGCTCCAGATCGCAATGGGTGGCGCAGATGATACGGACATTGACCGCAATCGGTCGGGTGCCACCGACTCGCACCACTTCTCGCTCTTCCAGTACCCGCAGCAAGCGGGTTTGCAGCGCCAGTGGCATTTCGCCGATTTCATCCAGAAACAGTGTACCGCGATGCGCCGCTTCGAACAGGCCGGCATGTCCGCCGCGACGCGAGCCAGTGAATGCGCCTTCTTCATAGCCGAACAGTTCCGACTCCAGCAGCGATTCTGCAATTGCGCCGCAGTTGACCGCGACAAATGGTTTATTGCCGATGATCGCACGTGGATTCTCGCGGTGAATCGCTTGCGCCACCAGTTCCTTGCCGGTGCCGGTTTCTCCCTGAATCAACACGGTGGCCTGCGATTTGGCGTACAACACGATAGCTTGGCGCAACGTTTCCATCATAGTCGAATCGCCACGCAAGTCGTTAAGGCCATGCTTGGCGCGCAGCGTATCGGCCAGCGGCGCACTACGATTGTGGCCGCGACTCGATTCCAGTTGCGTTAAAAGCGCGATTTCCAGCGCGTCGTCGAAAGCCTGGCGGATCGATGCGGCGGAGTAGACAAATACCGCAGCTAGCCCGGCTTCTTCGGCCAGATCCGTGATCAGGCCGGCGCCGACAATCGCCTTGACACCGCTAGCCTTGAGTTCATTGATTTGTGCCCGCGCATCTTCTTCGGTTGCATAGTCGCGTTGCTGAATGTCGAAACCGAATGCGTTCTGGAATTCCTTGAGCACCGGCATCGTGGACTGGTAGGTGATGATGCCGATGTCGGGTGTAATCTGGCGCGCACGCGACAATGCCTGCAGCACGTCGAAGCCGCTGGCTTTGGCAATCACGACTGGCACCGACAGCCGGCTTTTCAGGTAGGCACCGTTGGAGCCGGCGGCGATCACCGCATCGCAGCGCTCGGTTTCCATCCGTTCGCGGATATGGCGTACCGCCTCATCGAAACCCAGATGGATAGGCTCGATAATCGCGCGGTCGTCGTATTCCAGTGTAATGTCGCGAAACAGGTCGGACAGCCGTGATACCGAGACGGTCCAGATCACCGGTTTTTGGTTGGGGTTACTAGCATCACGCGTTGCAGGGGGCGAGGGTGGCATGTTTCAAATGCGTTCAATTTGAATGTTTCAATGTTTATTAATGTAACATAATTTGAAACAATTCTGCCGCAGCCACATTGCATTCGATTAATTTTGTTTTTATTATTTTTTGTGTAAATAATTGATTTTATTGAATTAATTTTACTTTCCGGATACTTTGTTGTTTGTTGTATCTTGCTTGGCACGACGATTGCTGTATAGGTGAGAAATTCCCGTGCAGACGTCTGCATGAAACAAATTCGCAATCCATCAGGAGAAGATATGAGCCAATATTCCGCAGGTGCTGCCTTTCGCAAAGCCGTACAAGAAGAGTCCCCGCTGCAAGTGATCGGCGCGATCAACGCAAATCACGCATTGCTGGCCAAACGCGCCGGTTTCAAGGCGATTTACTTGTCCGGCGGCGGTGTTGCAGCTGGTTCGCTTGGCTTACCCGATCTCGGCATCTCCAATCTGGACGACGTGTTGACTGACGTGCGTCGCATCACCGATGTCTGCGATCTGCCTTTACTGGTCGATGTGGATACCGGTTTCGGCGCCAGCGCTTTCAATGTTGCGCGTACTGTTAAAGCTATGATCAAGTTTGGCGCGGCAGCGATCCATATCGAAGATCAGGTCGGTGCCAAGCGCTGCGGCCATCGTCCGAACAAGGAAATCGTCAGCAAACAGGAAATGGTTGACCGTATCAAGGCCGCAGTCGATGCCCGTACCGACGACAATTTCGTGATTATGGCGCGGACCGACGCGCTAGCAGTCGAAGGGCTGGAATCGGCACTGGATCGTGCAATGGCCTGCGTTGAAGCGGGCGCTGACATGATCTTCCCGGAAGCGATTACCGAGCTGGCGATGTATAAGCAGTTTGCCGCTGCCGTCAAAGTGCCGGTGCTGGCTAACATCACCGAATTTGGTGCTACGCCGTTGTTTACTGTAGAAGAGTTGAAGTCAGCCGATGTCGGCCTGGTGCTGTATCCGCTGTCGGCGTTCCGTGCAATGAACAAGGCTGCAGAAAACGTGTACACCGCAATTCGTCGCGACGGCACGCAAAAAAATGTGGTCGACACCATGCAGACGCGCATGGAACTGTACGACCGGATCAATTATCACACTTTCGAACAGCATCTGGATGCTCTGTTTGCAGCCCAGAAAAAATAAAGGAAGCCTCGATTAAGCTACTGCGCGAATCAAGTTCGGGGCTGCGATGCTCGACGTACATTCGTACGACTGCGCTTCTCGGCCCGAACTTGAACCGCTCGCTACGCTTGCTCAGAGCTTCCTCTACTTAATTGTAGTTTCTAAAAAACCTTTACATTGATTCCCTTCCGTCAGGAGACTAAAAATGAGTGAAGCACAAGTACCCGCATTCAAGCCCAAAAAATCCGTCGCGCTGTCTGGTGTGACCGCAGGTAACACTGCACTGTGTTCCGTCGGCAAAACCGGCAACGATCTGCATTACCGTGGTTATGACATTCTGGATATCGCTGACACCTGCGAATTCGAGGAAATCGCCTATCTGCTGGTACACGGCAAGTTGCCGAATGCCGCCGAACTCAAGGGTTACAAGGCTAAACTGAAATCTTTGCGCGGCTTGCCAGCTAGCGTCAAGGCCGCGCTGGAAGCGCTGCCTGCGGCATCGCATCCGATGGACGTGATGCGCACCGGTGTCTCGGCGCTCGGCTGTACGCTGCCTGAGAAAGATGATCACAATGCGCCGGGCGCACGCGATATCGCTGACCGCTTGATGGCGTCATTCGGCTCCATGCTGCTGTACTGGTATCACTTCAGCACCAACGGCAAGCGCATCGACGTCGAAACTGACGACGATTCCATCGGCGGCCATTTCCTGCACCTGCTACATGGCGTGAAGCCATCGGTCTCATGGGAAAAAGCGATGCACGTTTCGCTGATCCTGTACGCGGAACACGAATTCAATGCATCCACCTTTACCAGTCGCGTGATTGCCGGTACAGGCTCTGATTTCTACTCTGCCATCACCGGCGCAATCGGCGCCTTGCGCGGCCCGAAACACGGCGGCGCGAATGAAGTGGCATTGGAAATCCAGAAGCGTTACAACAGTCCGGATGAAGCCGAAGCAGACATTCGAAGCCGGGTAGAGAACAAGGAAGTCGTGATCGGTTTTGGCCACCCTGTGTACACCGTATCCGATCCGCGCAACAAGGTCATCAAGGAAGTGGCGCGCCAGTTGTCGGTGGATGCGGGTTCGACCGCGATGTTCGACATCGCCGAACGTCTGGAAACCGTGATGTGGGAAGTCAAGAAAATGTTTCCGAATCTGGATTGGTTCTCGGCTGTCTCGTATCACATGATGGGCGTGCCGACTGCGATGTTTACGCCGTTGTTCGTGATTTCCCGTACTTCGGGCTGGGCCGCGCACGTGATCGAGCAGCGTATCGACAACAAGATCATTCGCCCGTCCGCAAACTACGTCGGCCCGGATAATCTGGTGTTTGTGCCGATCGCAAAACGTTGATTATTCAAGGCAGCTTCTAAAAACGCCGTCATCCCCGCGTGCGCGGGAATGACGGCATCTATTTTTTGCCCTGAGCCTTACCTCCTTTCCCGACTGAGCCATGAACACAGCAAACCGTAAACCCTTACCCGGCACCAAGCTGGATTTTTTCGACACACGTGCCGCAGTCGATGCCATCCGGCCTGGCGCCTACGATAAACTGCCATACACGTCGCGCGTGCTGGCCGAAAACCTGGTGCGCCGTTGCGACCCTGCGACCTTGACCGACTCACTGAAACAGTTCATCGAGCGCAAGCGCGACCTCGATTTTCCCTGGTTCCCGGCACGTGTGGTTTGCCATGACATTTTGGGCCAGACCGCACTGGTTGACCTCGCGGGCCTGCGTGACGCGATTGCCCTTCAGGGCGGAGACCCTGCTCTGGTCAATCCGGTGGTGCCAACGCAGCTTGTAGTGGATCACTCGCTGGCGGTTGAATGCGGCGGTTTCGACCCGGACGCGTTCGACAAGAACCGCGCCATCGAAGACCGTCGTAACGAAGACCGCTTTGACTTCATCAACTGGACCAAAAAGGCCTTCAAGAACGTCGACGTAATCCCGCCGGGTAACGGCATCCTGCACCAGATTAACCTTGAGCGCATGTCGCCGGTAATACAAGTGAAAGATGGCGTTGCCTTCCCGGATACGCTGGTCGGTACCGACAGCCACACTCCGATGGTGGATGCGCTGGGCGTGATCGCCATTGGCGTCGGCGGCCTGGAAGCAGAAAGCGTGATGTTGGGACGTGCTTCGTGGATGCGTCTGCCGGATATCATCGGCGTTGAGCTGAGCGGCAAACCGCAGCCAGGCATCACGGCAACCGATATCGTGCTGGCGCTGACCGAGTTCTTGCGTGCGCAAAAGGTCGTGTCCTCTTATCTCGAATTCTACGGTGAAGGCGCTTCCCATCTGACGCTGGGCGATCGCGCGACCATTTCCAACATGGCGCCGGAGTTCGGCTCCACCGCTGCGATGTTTTACATTGACGAGCAAACTATCAAATACCTGAAGCTCACCGGCCGCGACGATGCGCTGGTCAAGCTGGTTGAAATCTACGCCAAGGAAACCGGTCTATGGGCTGATAGCCTGAAGAACGCCGAGTACGAACGCGTCATCAAGTTCGATTTATCCTCCGTAGTGCGTAACATTGCCGGACCATCCAACCCGCACAATCGCGTGCCGACTTCGGAACTGGCTGCACGCGGCATTAGCGGTACAGTGGAAAACGAACCGGGCCTGATGCCGGACGGCGCGGTGATCATCGCCGCTATCACCAGCTGCACCAACACCAACAATCCGCGCAACATGATTGCCGCCGGTCTGTTGGCGCGTAATGCGAATGCGCGTGGCCTCGGCCGCAAGTCGTGGGTAAAGAGCTCGCTGGCGCCAGGTTCCAAGACGGTTGCGCTGTATCTGGAAGCTGCCGGACTGCTGCCTGAACTGGAAACACTGGGCTTTGGTGTGGTGGCTTTTGCCTGCACCACATGTAACGGCATGAGCGGTGCGCTCGATCCTGTTATCCAGAAGGAAGTGGTGGAGCGCGATTTGTACGCCACCGCCGTCCTTTCTGGCAACCGTAACTTCGACGGTCGTATCCATCCCTACGCCAAGCAGGCCTTCCTGGCCTCGCCGCCGCTGGTGGTGGCCTACGCGATTGCCGGTACCATCCGCTTCGACATTGAGAAAGATATCCTGGGTATCGACGCCGATGGCCATCCTGTGACACTGAAAGACATCTGGCCGTCGGATGAAGAAATCGACGCCGTCGTCGCCGCCAGCGTCAAGCCAGAGCTGTTCCGCAAAGTCTATGAGCCGATGTTTGCTGTAGTCGCCGATAACGGCGAGAAAGTCAGCCCGTTGTACGACTGGCGTCCACAGACCACTTATATCCGTCGTCCGCCATACTGGGAAGGCGCATTGGCGGGCGAGCGCACGATGAAAGGCATGCGCCCGCTGGCGGTGTTGGGGGATAACATCACCACAGATCACCTGTCACCGTCGAACGCCATCATGCTCGATAGCGCAGCGGGTGCGTATCTGGCCAAGATGGGTTTGCCTGAGGAAGACTTCAACTCCTATGCCACTCATCGCGGCGATCATCTCACTGCTCAGCGTGCTACCTTTGCTAATCCCACGTTGAAAAATGAAATGGTGCAGGAAAATGACAAAGTGAAAGCAGGTTCGCTGACGCGCATTGAGCCGGACGGCAAGATCAGTCGCATGTGGGAAGCCATCGAAATCTACATGGAACGTAAACAGCCACTGATCGTGATTGCTGGCGCCGATTACGGACAGGGCTCCTCACGTGACTGGGCTGCCAAAGGCGTACGTCTGGCAGGCGTGGAGGCCATTGTGGCTGAAGGTTTTGAGCGCATCCATCGTACCAATCTGGTCGGCATGGGCGTGTTGCCACTGGAGTTCAAGTCTGGCATCAACCGTATCACACTGAACATTGACGGTACTGAAACCTTCGACGTGATTGGTGAACGCACACCGCGTGCGACGCTGACGCTGGTGATCAATCGCAAGAACGGTGAACGGGTGGAAGTGCCAGTGACTTGTCGCCTCGATACGGCTGAGGAAGTGTCGATCTACGAAGCCGGTGGCGTGTTGCAGCGCTTCGCTCAGGACTTCCTCGAATCATCAACGGCTGCCTGAACAGGACAACACTAAATGACTCACACTTTTACTCACCTACCTCAAATCAAGATTGCCGCCACCTACATGCGTGGCGGTACCAGCAAAGGTGTGTTCTTCCGCCTGCAAGACTTACCCGAAGCCGCGCAGGTAGCCGGTGCTGCGCGCGATGCATTGCTATTGCGTGTCATCGGCAGCCCAGACCCTTACGGCAAACAGATTGATGGCATGGGCGGGGCGACCTCAAGCACCAGCAAGACCGTGATTCTGTCCAAGAGCAGTAAGCCAGATCACGATGTCGATTACCTGTTCGGTCAGGTCGCCATCGATAAAGCATTTGTCGATTGGAGCGGCAACTGCGGCAATCTGTCAGCTGCGGTTGGCTCATTTGCCATTGCTAGCGGTCTGATTGATGCCAGTCGCATTCCGCAAAACGGCATGGCGACGGTGCGTATCTGGCAGGCGAATATCGGAAAAACCATCATCGCGCATGTGCCCGTCACCAACGGCGCTGTGCAGGAAACCGGCGACTTCGAACTCGACGGTGTCACATTCCCGGCGGCGGAAGTGCAACTTGAATTCATGGCACCAGCAGCCGACGAAGACGGCGAGGGCGGATCAATGTTCCCGACGGGGAATCTGGTTGACGACCTCGAAGTCCCGGGTGTTGGCACGCTCAAAGTCACCATGATCAATGCCGGCATTCCGACCATCTTCGTGAACGCAGAAGCAATCGGTTACACCGGCACTGAATTACAGGATGCGATCAACAGCGATGCCGAGGCATTAGCCAAATTTGAGACCATTCGTGCGTATGGTGCATTGCGCATGGGCCTCATCAAGCAGCTCGATGAGGCAGCCAATCGCCAGCACACGCCGAAAGTAGCTTTCGTCGCCAAGCCAGCCAGCTACGTTTCTTCCAGCGGCAAGCAGGTCATCGCTGGCGATATCGACTTGCTGGTACGCGCTATGTCTATGGGCAAGTTGCATCACGCCATGATGGGCACGGCAGCGGTCGCTATCGGCACCGCCGCAGCGATCCCAGGCACGCTGGTGAATCTTGCCGCTGGCGGTGGTGCGAAAACTGCGGTGCGCTTCGGCCACCCTTCAGGGACCTTGCGGGTGGGGGCGGAAGCCAGCCAGGCAGGCGGCGAATGGAGTGTAACGAAAGCCATCATGAGCCGCAGCGCCCGGGTGCTGATGGAGGGATGGGTGCGCGTGCCTGGCGACGCGTTCTGAGTAGCTATACTGACGCTGGCAGCGCACCTGCCAGCGCGTATGAATTCGTGACTGACAGCTTTGCTGGAATTGCGATTTATGGAACAACATCCATTTTGATTGGAAGAAAGCAATGATTACAGCTATTTATCCCGGGACATTTGATCCGTTCACGCGCGGTCATGAAGATTTGGTGCGTCGCGCATCGGGATTATTTGACCGGGTGATAGTCGGCGTCGCCGACAGCAAAAAAAAGAAGCCATTCTTTACGCTTGAAGAGCGTTTGGCGATCACTAGTGAAGAGCTCGGACATTATGCCAATGTACAGGTCGAAAGTTTTTCTGGATTACTAAGTGACCTCGTCCGTGCTCATGATGCTCAGGTCATCGTAAGGGGATTGCGGGCTGTCTCCGATTTCGAATTCGAATTCCAGATGGCTGGAATGAATCGCTGTCTGATACCCCAGGTAGAGACATTGTTCTTGACGCCATCGGATCAATTCCAGTTCATCTCCGGCACCATCGTGCGTGAAATTGCCATCCTTGGGGGCGATGTGTCGAAATTTGTATTTCCGTCGGTGGTCGCAAGGTTTAACGCGAAGTTGCGCGGTTGAACAAATCAAAATAGTAACTGATGTTACGCAGAACCATAATCCGCTCACCGTCATTCCCGCGAACGCGGGAATCCATTTTACGTAATGCAAAGCGACGCTGACATCCTGTCTGATAGTACGCGAGGACGTTGTATATAGTCGTCACTTCAGATTGGATTAAGTAAGTCTACATACTTATACGGACCTACTTAAGTAGTATGGATACCCGCGTTCGCGGGAATGACGGTGGGCGTAACATCAGATAGTAAATCAAATGCGCTGTATCCCAAGAGCTTATCCCGGCAGGTCTTCCTTGGCACCTGCGAACAACTCGTGCCTTAGTATCAAACGACTTTTTCTCCAAAATCGTCAGTTCTGACGATTCAATTCAATCATCTAAATCATTACGCAGAATTCGCGGCCCGCTGCTGTCGGTTCTTGCTGGCAGCAAATTGATATTCCACAATACGAAAAATTAATTTCACATTATGGAAAATGAGCGCGAGATAAATCAGAAATTCTGATTCATTTTTTTGAAATTTAATTTCATATCGCAAAAAACAATACATAAGTAATTGAAAATAAACGTATTAATTTAAGTTATGTGTCTTATATAAGACATGGTGCATGCCAACAAAAACGGCTATTATTTCTCCATGCAGTTTGCTTCGATTTCACCACCGTGGTTTTCGTACGAGAGTGAACAGATGTACCAACACTCAATACGTTTTTCTTAAACTTACTTTATTATCAAGGATATACACATGTCACAATATCAAGACGACATCAAAGCCATTACCGGTCTAAAAGACAAAGAAGGTAGTGCGTGGAACGCCATTAATCCTGAGTCTGCTGCACGTATGCGCGCCCAGAACAGATTCAAAACCGGCCTGGATATCGCCAGGTACACTGCCAAGATCATGCGTGATGACATGGCAAATTACGACGCTGACTCGTCCAAATACACGCAGTCTTTGGGTTGCTGGCACGGTTTTATCGGACAACAGAAGATGATTTCCATTAAGAAGCACTTCAATAACACCGACCGTCGTTACTTGTACCTGTCCGGCTGGATGGTCGCTGCGCTACGCTCAGAATTCGGCCCGTTGCCTGATCAATCCATGCACGAGAAGACTGCCGTTGCCGACCTGATCCGAGAGCTGTATACATTCTTGCGTCAAGCCGATGCACGCGAACTAGGCGGCTTATTCCGTCAATTAGACGCTGCTCAAGGCGCTGCCAAGCAAGCGATCCAGGAAAAAATTGATAACCACATCACCCACGTCGTGCCTATCATTGCTGATATCGATGCTGGCTTCGGTAATGCTGAAGCGACCTACCTGATGGCTAAGCAGATGATTGAAGCGGGTGCATGCTGTATCCAGATCGAAAACCAGGTTTCCGATGAAAAGCAGTGCGGCCATCAAGACGGTAAAGTAACTGTTCCTCACGAAGATTTCCTCGCGAAGATCCGTGCTGTACGTTACGCGTTCCTTGAGCTGGGTGTAGACGACGGTGTAATCGTTGCGCGTACCGACTCATTGGGTGCCGGTCTGACCAAGCAAATCGCGGTAACGCGTGAGCCAGGCGATTTAGGCGATCAATACAACTCCTTCCTGGACGTTGAAGAAGTTTCTACCGAATCCATGAGCAACGGTGACGTTGTCATCAAGCGCGATGGCAAGCTGCTTCGCCCTAAGCGTTTGCCAAGTAACTTGTTCCAGTTCCGCGCCGGTACTGGTGAAGAGCGCTGTGTATTGGATTGCATTACATCGCTGCATAACGGTGCCGACTTACTGTGGATCGAAACTGAGAAGCCACACATTGCTCAAATCGGCGGTATGGTCAAAGCGATCCGTAAAGTTATTCCAAATGCCAAGCTGGTTTACAACAATAGCCCATCATTCAACTGGACGCTGAACTTCCGTCAACAAATTTTCGACCTGATGAAAAGCGAAGGCAAAGACGTTTCTGCTTACGAACGCTCCGCACTGATGAGCGTTGAATACGACGGCACTGAATTGGCAATTGCCGCCGATGAAAAAATCCGCACTTTCCAAGCAGATTCTGCGCGTGAAGCTGGCATCTTCCATCATCTGATTACTCTGCCGACTTATCACACTGCTGCATTGTCGACTGATAACCTCGCTAAAGAATACTTTGGCGACCAAGGTATGTTGGGTTATGTTGCAGGTGTTCAGCGCAAGGAAATCCGTCAGGGTATCGCTTGTGTCAAGCATCAGAACATGGCCGGCTCGGATATCGGCGATGATCACAAAGACTACTTCAGCGGTGAAGCTGCTTTGAAAGCGTCTGGTAAAGACAACACGATGAATCAGTTCTGATAACTGAATCCAGTGTGAAAAAAGCTCGCTACGGCGAGCTTTTTTTTGGGGGGAGCAAGAGGGTGATGGAGCAACAGTTACGCTCGCCCAGCAATTTCCCGTTCTAACCTCTGTTTTGCGCGACTCCACATCTATTCTCTTTCTGATATTCTTTGCCTAGGCACAGCAAGCCTCGTGCTCGTCTGCGCTATCCATTGAAGCCTAAGTTCTGAAGGAAATCCCATGATTTTGCAGTCCCTCCGCATGACGCAACGCGATTGGCGTGCCGGTGAATTACGTTTTTTACTGGTGGCTTTGATCGTCGCAGTTGCTGCATTATCATCGGTGGGATTTTTTGTCGACAGGATGCGTGCTGGTTTGACGCGTGATGCGCATCAATTATTAGGTGCGGATTTGTTGGTCGCCGCCGATCAACCGATTAATCCGGAGTGGCGTAGTGAAGCGCAACGGCGCGGTTTGACGTTGGCTGATACGGTGGTTTTTCCAAGCATGGCGCTAGCCGGCGACGGCGATAACAGCCGCTCACAATTAGCCTCGTTAAAAGCCGTTTCAAACGACTATCCCTTGCGCGGCAATCTCAGTATCAGCGATCGACTCAATGGCAAAGATATTGTCACGCACAACATTCCTGCAACGGGTACGGTGTGGGTCGATCCCAATATACTTTCTGCGCTTAACGTCAAGATTGGTGATCCGCTGAAACTGGGTGATCGCAGTTTCACTATCGCCAGTATTTTGTCGAACGAACCTGATCGCGGTAGTGGCTTCGTCAATTTTTCGCCGCGCGTGATGCTGGCGATGGATGACCTGGAATCGACACACCTGATTCAGGATGGCTCGCGCGTCACCTATCGCTTGTTGATCGCCGGGTCAACACCGCAAGCATTGCAACAGATTCAACCTTTTCAACAATGGATAGAAGCGGCCATCGCTCGCGATAATCTCAAAGGCATACGTATAGAATCACTGGAAACCGGACGTCCGGAAATGCGTGCGACGCTGGATAGGGCAGAACAATTTTTGTCTTTGGTCGGCTTGTTATCAGCAATGTTGGCAGCGGTCGCCGTGGCAATGGCGGCACGGCGTTTCATGCTACGTCATCTGGATGCTTGTGCCATGCTGCGTTGTTTGGGAATGACGCAAAATCAGGTGACTCAGCTGTATGTGCTGGAATTTTTATTGATCGGTTTGATCGGCAGCATACTCGGCGTATTGCTAGGTTACGTGGCGCATTTTGTGTTGCTGGCATCGCTGGCCAAGTTTGTGGCAACTGATTTACCCACCGCTAGTTTTGTCCCTGCATGGCAAGGTATTGCTACCGGATTGGTGTTGTTGATCGGCTTCGCTTTACCGCCGATTCTGCAATTGCGCAATGTGCCGCATAACCGTGTAATTCGACGCGAACAGGACGCGCCGCAACCCATGGTATTGGCGACGTATGGTTTGGGTACATTGGCTTTTATCGGTTTGTTGTTGTGGCAGGCTGGCGATCTTAAATTGGGCTTGTTGACTGCCTTGGGTTTTCTCGGCGGTTTCGCCGTATTCGCGTTGGTTTCCTGGCTGGCATTGAAGTCTTTACGCTTCCTGCGTAGCAGTTTAAAACATCCTAGCTGGCGTTTTGCGCTGACTGGTTTGCAACGTCGTCCCGGTGCCACCATTGTGCAGATAGTCGCGTTGGCCTTGGGATTGATGGCGTTGTTATTGCTGACGGTAATACGTGGCGATCTGGTTGGCGCGTGGCGACAGTCGACTCCACCCGATGCGCCGAATCGTTTTGTAATCAATATCCAACCCGAGCAGCGCACGGATATTACACAGCACTTGACGGCACTGGACGTGTCGCAGCCGACTTTATACCCGATGATACGTGGCCGTTTAACTGCGGTGAACGGTCAGCCGATTACGGCGGATACGTACAAAGAAGATCGCGCGAAACGCTTGGTCGAACGCGAATTCAATTTGTCGACCATGCACGATGTGCCGCCGAAAAATACCATTACTGCAGGTGCATGGTTCAAGGATCAAGGTAATGACCAGCAGCCCGAAGCATCGGTGGAAGAGGGTTTGGCCAAAACGCTGAATTTGAAATTGGGCGATAAGTTGCAGTTCGATATTGCCGGTCAATTAGTAACTGCACCGATTACCAGTTTACGCACATTGGAATGGGGCTCGATGCAGGTGAATTTCTTCGTCATTCTTAATCCCAAAATGATGACGGATATGCCGCAAACCTGGATTACTGCTTTCCATTTGCCGGAAAAATCAGTTGTACAAGCCAACCAGCTTACACGCGACTTCCCTAACCTTACCGTAGTGGATGTTGGTAGTATCATCAAACAATTGCAAGAAGTCGTAGATCAAGTTGTCGCCGCAGTTGAGTTTCTGTTTTTGTTCACATTGGTGTCAGGTGTGCTGGTGCTCTATGCTGCATTGCTTAGCTCGCAAGACGAGCGTAAACGCGAAGCCGGCTTGCTACGTGCGTTAGGTGCGACACGTAGCCAGCTATCCCATGCGCAATGGATAGAGTTTGCCCTGATAGGTAGTCTGGCTGGATTTCTGGCAGCCAGCGGTGCGGCGGCAATCGGTTGGGCGTTGGCGCATTTTGTGTTTAACTTTACCTGGACATTTAGCCCGTTGATTTGGTTGGCAGGTATGGCGATAGGTGCGGTTTGCACTTTTGTTGGTGGCTGGATCAGCTTGCGTAGCGTGTTGTCGCAACCGCCATTGCAAACTTTGCGTGAGGCTTAGATTGCTGTTGATGTGCAGAGCAGAGGTAGGTAAAGCATGTTCTGCTCACGGTCTTTTGACGTAGATCTCGACAATAGGGTTATCTCTGAGCGACGATTTTTGAGCTCAATTTCTTTCGTTTTGTACTGCGCCGGATTGTGAGCAGAACATGCTTTACCTACATCTGCTCTGTGCAAATATCGGTGAACATTAAAGGAACTATCATGAGCAGCATTCTGCATCGCATACAAGGCCAGACCCGCGACATCGGTTTTCCTGTTAAACGTTTGCTCCCCGCTATGGCGGCACGCATGGTCGGTCCGTTTGTATTTTTCGATCATATGGGGCCGATGGTGTTTGCAGAGCAAGGCACCGAAGGTGACGTGCGACCACATCCGCATATTGGATTGGCGACGGTGACTTATCTTTTTTCCGGTGCGTTAATGCACCGTGACAGCCTCGGCAGTGTGCAGCGCATCACACCGGGTGACGTTAACTGGATGTCCGCCGGTTGTGGCATTGTTCATTCGGAGCGGATCCCTGAAGATATTCGCACTCAGCACGTGCCGGTGCAAGGGATACAAATGTGGATAGGTTTGCCGCTGGCAGAAGAAGAAAGTGCGCCCGGTTTCTGGCATTATCCTGCGGCCGATTTACCGCGTGTTGCAACTGTGGGCGTCACAGTGCATGTTTTGGCTGGTCAGGCGTTCGGCCAACAATCGCCGGTCAAGACAAACAGCCCGACGCTGTATGCAGCGATCAACATGGAAGCGGATGCGCAAATAGACATCGCGAAAGATTACGCCGAACGCGCACTGTATGTGGTCGATGGTGCCATCAGCGTTGATGGCGAAGTGGTAGAGGCTGGAACTTTGGTAGTGCTTAGGACGGATATCATCGTCAATGTGATTGCTCAGAATGCCAGCCGATTGATGTTGTTAGGCGGCGCACCATTGGACGGTGGTGCGCGCTTTGTCTGGTGGAATTTTGTGGCGAGCTCAAAAGAAAAAATAGAAGCAGCGAAATTAGCCTGGGCAACGCAAGAGCACACGTTTTTTCCACCAGTACCGGGTGAGAGTGAATTTATTCCGCTTCCTGAATCTAAGCTCTAGTCCTAAGCTCCAGTATTAAGCTCTAGTATTACTCCACGCCCGCTCCACCAACGCGACGCGTATTTCATAGTGTTCATACCAATCGCGTTTGCCACTTTCTTGCGCAACGCGATGCTCTGCATTTACGCGCCAATGGGAAATGGCCTCGCGATTTTCCCAGTATGAAACGGTGATGCCAAAGCCTTTTTCATCACGCACACTTTCAACACCTAAATAACCCGGCATCGTCGCAGCAAGTTCGACCATGCGATCTGCCGTATCGCCATAGCCATTCTCAACTGCAGTACGAAGTGATGTGAAAATAACTGCGTAATACGGCGGTTTTGGTGTTTTGGCAAAATCGCTATCGGACATCTATCTTCTCCTGATTAAATTATCGTTTCAAAGCTTTCGCACATTCGTTGATCAATGTCGGGCCGCGATAAATCAAGCCACTGTATAGCTGTACCAGCGATGCTCCCGCCGCAATTTTGCTGACTGCATTGGCACCATTCAAAATCCCTCCGACACCGATAATCGGTATCGCATCGCCTAACTCGGCATGTAATTGGCGCACCACGTTGTTGGATAATTCAAAGACCGGAGCACCGGATAAACCACCAGCTTCGCTTTCATAACGCAACCCTTGCACAGCGTCGCGGGTGATCGTGGTGTTGGTGGCGATGACACCATCCATTTTGTGACGTAACAGCGCGTCGGCAATATTCTTGATTTGCTCTGCATCGATATCCGGTGCAATTTTCAGGACGATTGGAACGTAACGCTTATGCTGATCGGCTAGTTGTTGTTGTGTTTGTTTTAATTGAGACAACAGTGCGTCCAGCTCCGACGCACCTTGCAATTGACGCAGGTTTTTAGTGTTGGGCGAAGAGATGTTCACCGTGACATAACTGGCGTAAGGATAAACTTTTTCGAGGCAGTGCAGATAATCGCTGGCAGCATCTTCTATCGCTGTGGCAGCATTTTTACCAATATTCAGACCTAATACGCCACCGTGTATTTTTTGTTCCTGATAAAACCTGGACGATTGCACATTCTTCACAAAGGCATCGACACCACCATTGTTAAAGCCCATGCGATTAATGATGGCGTTGGCTTCAGGCAGACGGAACATGCGCGGGCGTGGATTGCCAGGCTGAGCTTTTGGCGTGACCGTGCCGATTTCAATGGAGCCAAAACCTAACGCTGCCAAGCCGTCAATATACGAGCCATCTTTATCCAGACCCGCTGCTAGCCCGATTGGATTGGGGAAAGTGATCCCCATCACGGTACGCGGATCGGCAGCGGGTTTAGGTAACAAGCTGGTAAGGCCAAGCGCAGCCGCTTGACGCAATGCTGGCAAAGTCAGATTGTGAGCAGCTTCAGGATCTAATGAAAACAGGATGGGACGGGCGAGGGAGTACAAAAATGAGGAAGGCACGATGGTATATGCGCTGAATGAAGCCAGCTGAAAATAGGAGAACGCTTATTTTACACGGATGGGAACTGCCTAAAAACCTCTTAGATGTGTAGTACATCTTTGTCTTATGCTTTTACGGGGTGCGGCGATACGTTTAATCTAAACGGTTTTTAGACTGTAGTTTACGTTGCAATTAGGGCATTCCATTCGCCATGTCGTAAGGCTTCCAACGGCTTGAAGTTGATTTTGTAGGCCATTTTTCCGCTGTCTTTGATCCAATATCCCAGATAAAGATAGGGTAATTCCAGCTGCCTTGCTTGTCTTATTTGCCACAAAACATTGTATGTGCCGAAAGAGGCACCGGTTTCATCGGGATCGTAAAAAGTGTAAACCGAAGACAAGCCATCATTGAGGATGTCGATAATGCTGACCATGCGTAAAGTGCCGTCCGGTTCGCGGAATTCGACCAGCCGTGTATTGACTTTACTTTGCAATAAAAATTGTGCGTATTGATCGCGGCTATCCTGATCCATGCCACCACCAGCGTGGCGCGCGGTTTGATAGCGTAGATACAGATCGTAATGTTCATGCACATAGGCCAGCTTGGTGACCAATGCTGTCAAATGCCGATGTTTGTCCCAGGCGCGACGCTGGCTGCGATTCGGTTTGAAATCATTGACTAGAGTACGTACAGGCGTGCAGGCCTGACAACCATCGCAATAAGGGCGATAGGTGAAAACGCCGCTGCGTCGAAAACCGGTTTTAACTAATTCAGAATACACGTCTGCGTTAATCACATGCGACGGAGTTGCCACTTGCGAGCGCGCCATCCTGTTGTCCAGATAACTACATGGATAGGGAGCAGTGGCATAAAACTGTAAGGCCGAAAACGGCAAATCTTTTAGGTGCGTCATGGTTGCTCACATGGTGGTTTCATCTGACCTAAGTGACATTCATAATTTACACTGTTTGCCATATTTTGGGCAGTGGTAATTAAATCTTAGTCACTAAAATTAATCACCAATATCAATCGGTAAATAATGCTAATGGCTGCCAATCCTCTATCTGTGGATAATTAATTGCCTGTCGCAAGTGGCAGATAAATTCAACACGCGAAATCGGTGCGCCTCCCAGCGATGCCAAGTGCGGCGTTTCTTGCTGACAGTCGATCAAGGTGACACCATGTTGTCGCAAAAAATGCACCAGATAAACCAGTGCAATTTTGGAGGCATCGGTGACGCGTGCAAACATGGATTCACCGTAAAACATGCGACCTATACTGACGCCATAAGCGCCACCAACCAATGCGCCATCACACCAGACTTCAATCGAATGGGCATAGCCGAGGCGATGCAAGCTGCAATAACCACGGACGATGTCATCAGAAATCCAGGTGCCATGACCATCGCGGCGCGGCGCGGCGCAAGCGCGCATGACCTGCTCGAAAGCGCTATCAAAACGTATCTGCCAACGTTGATCGGTTAATCTGCTGTGTTCTACTTTGCGTAAGGTTTTTTTGAGGCTGGCAGAAATGCGCAGCCGTTCCGTATGCAACACCATGCGTGGATCGGTGCTCCACCACAGAATGGGCTGACTTTCAGAAAACCACGGGAAGATACCGTGCCGATAAGCGTTAAGCAAACGTTGCGGTGACAAGTCCGCACCAGCGGCCAGCAATCCCGCTGCACCATCTTCGTCACGCAGTGCTTCAGAGACATCAGGGAAGGGCGTATCCGGCTCTAACCAAGGAATCATGATCGTGGCTGACAGGTTTAGTCTGGTTCAACGGAGCGCATCGATTTATAAATAGCATGCGTGTGCAACTGGAAAGCAGCGCCGTTGGCGTTATTTGCTCTTGCTGATTTCAAATCATCGAAAAAAGATCGCAAGGTATAAGTCACAGTAGGAAAGGCAATTTCGTCCCAAGGGATTTGCGCTTCCGTAAATAAAGCTACTTCCAGACTTTCAGTGCCGGCAGCATAGTCAAGGTCGAGCAGGGTGGCGCGGTAAAACAAGTGCACCTGGTGCACTCGGGGTACATCGACCATAGCAAACAATTCATGTAGTTCTATGCGTGCGCCAGCTTCTTCCTCAGTTTCGCGACGCGCTGCTGCGTCTGTGGTTTCGTCGTTCTCCATGAAGCCAGCGGGTAGCGTCCAATAACCATAACGCGGTTCGATTGCGCGTTTGCAGAGCAGAATTTTCAATTCGTTATCGCGCTCCCACACTGGAATCGTGCCTATCACCATCTTCGGATTTTGATAATGAATAACGCCGCAATTGTCGCAAACATAGCGTGGACGATTGTCGTCAGGCGGAATTTTCAGGCTGACAGGATGCGCACATTCGGAGCAAAATTTCATAGGCGGTAGATGACGCTTGAGTGAGAAATAAGTGGAGTAAACGGAGCAAAATACT
The DNA here is from genome assembly GCF_009497155.1 of Glaciimonas soli. Taxonomy (GTDB): domain Bacteria; phylum Pseudomonadota; class Gammaproteobacteria; order Burkholderiales; family Burkholderiaceae_D; genus Glaciimonas; species Glaciimonas soli. The sequence goes on along the minus strand of NZ_WINI01000007.1, from coordinate 260,241 downwards.
GAAGCAACCACAGTGTATCACCGCATAAGATATCTTCCCTATCGTAGATCTTCATTGCATTATTACAAAAAATCATGTATAGTTTCACTCTTCAGACGCGGGGTGGAGCAGTCTGGCAGCTCGTCGGGCTCATAACCCGAAGGTCGTAGGTTCAAATCCTGCCCCCGCAACCAGATTTAAAGTGTCAGCATAGTGATTTTATGTGCTGACATTGTTTTTTAAGAATGTAGTAAGAAAGTTCAGACGCGGGGTGGAGCAGTCTGGCAGCTCGTCGGGCTCATAACCCGAAGGTCGTAGGTTCAAATCCTGCCCCCGCAACCACCGTTGTAGACGTAGACGGATCAGATACTAGTTTTAGTAACTGATCCGTTTTCGTTTGTGCCCATACTTCATTCCCTTGTAGCTCAATTTGCATTTTTCCGAAAATATTACGCAAAATTGTGTGTGCAGCGGGCTTGTTGTCTTGTAGTGCAGAAGATAAGTTTGCCAATATACTTTTAAATAGACTGCTGATATCAGGTGTTACAGCTTTTTTGTTGTCAGCATACGTTTCAATTGTCCGTTGTATGGTATCGCGCTCTGCCTCTACTAGCTTTAAACGATTTGCTAGGGCAGCAGAAATCCCAATAGTTGCAATGGCATCTACCATCCGTGTTACTTCGTCATTTAGCTGGGCTAAGCGATTTTGACTTATTTTTAGGTCATCTTTATAGCTTGAAAGCTTTTCTTCTAGTACGCGATTGAATGTTTGCTCGAATTCGGCTGCAGCGGCCGGAGATAGCAAATCATCGCGAACGACAGACAATAATCGTTTTTCAACTGTTTCTCTTGAGATTGAAAAGCCAGAGCAAACTGCTGATCCTCTATTCATAGCCGCATTACACCCATAGCGAGTTGCATTTATAGCAATTACCGTCGCACCGCAATGCGGACAGAGTAACAACCCACCAAACAGTGTGCTGCTCGGACGACGTTCCTGCTTGCGTCCAGATTTATTTCGACCATAGTCAATTCGTAGCCTAACTTCTCCCCAAAGTTGATCGTCAATGATTCTTAACTCTGGGTTGTCTCCATGTTGCCACTCATCTTCAGGACGTTCAGTGCGTTGGCGCTTCCCTGTGTCAGGATCTTTAATCCATTGGGATCTATTCCATACGTATTTCCCGATGTATAAAGAATTGTTTAAGATGCCACTACCTTTAACTGGGCTACCGTACAGTGCAGAGACGCACCAAGTCCCACCTCTTGCTGATGGCACGCCTAGCCGATTAAGTTCATGCGCCATTCGATGAATACCATCACCTGACGCATAGTGTTCAAATATCCATCGTATCCATTTTGCTTGCGCTTCGTTGATTTGGTATTTGCTACCTTCTTCGGTTTTAATTAGATCGTAGCCGTAAGATTTGCCACCAGCGACAAATCCGCGATCTACCTGTCCTGATTGCCCTCGATGTGTTTTATGTCGTAAATCATCCAGATAAAGTTCATTGATCAAACCACGAACGCCGCGCATTATCTTGCGTGCGCTGTGCTTGGAATCGTAGCCGTCTGCAACGCAGATAATACGGATTCCTCGATGTTCCAAGCGCCGAACGATCCGCTCTTGTTCTACCTGGTCGCGTGAAAGGCGGTCAAGCCCTTCTAGAAGTAGTATTTGAAACCGGCCAGCCAATGCATCAGCTAGCAGCGCATTACCTCCCGTTCGGGAGCTAACTGCGGTACTGCCAGAGATTGCAAAATCGGTATATGTGGAAACAACAGTAATTCCTTCTTTCTCGGCACGCACTTGGCAGACCCGAACTTGATCCTCAATGGAGGCTTCGCTCTGTTTATCCGTACTATACCGAGCGTAAATTGTTGCTTTCATTCAGAAAATTCCTTTGTTTGTATTTCTTCGTTCTCTGGGAACTGTGTATTCAACCAGTCTGTGACCGTTTTTGATGCCAATAAATGAATTAACGATGCGAGTGCTGCTTGCTGGGTAATCATCTGACCATCCTAAAATCCGTATCGTTTACGGTTTTATTATTTTTCATAGGTCTCTTTCAGTCATAAAAATTCGTGGGTACGATCGGCGCTCGCCCAATTACCGTCAATGTCCTTGGCGATATATTTAGCGATGTGATTAGCAACGCTAGATTTCCCAACTTCGAGCACGGCGCGGTAGAGGTCGGCAACGCAAGCGGAAGATTCAGTGCAGGTATATGGCCATCGTCGATTTCATCGGCGGCAATCCGGATCTCCCGATCATTATCGGCGCCGTCAACAACCAAAATAATCTGCCGCCATGGAATTTGCCCAGCCAGCAAGCGTTATCCGGCATACGCTCCCGCGAGTTTAGCGACAATGGCGGCAACAGCGCTAACGGGCGCAGCAACCATTTGATCCTCGACGACACGCAAGACAAAATTCAGGCGCAATTTAAAAGTGATCATCAGCACAGCCAAATCAGTCTGGGACATATCGCCAGAATTGAAGACAACGCCGGACGCAAGGATGAACGCGGCGAAGGGTTGGAAGCACGCACCGATGGCGCAGCAGTGGTGCGCGCAGCCAAGGGATTATTACTGAGTACCGATGGTCGCAACAAGGCAGTAGGCGGGATGCTCAGCCGTGAAGAACTGATCAATGGTTTAGAACAAGCCTTAAACATTGCCAAAAGCCTGGGGCAAGCAGCAGCCGCCCATGAAGGCAGCCCACGCGACGCCGATCCACAGCAAGGTTTAACGCAAGCGGTCGAAGCGCTTGGTCATGGTGTTGGTGATGAAGTCAATGCAAAAAGCAATGCGACTGCCGGCCAACCCATCATTGCCATGAGCGCTCCCGCCGGTATTGCCAGCGCCACGCCGAAAGATCAAACGCATTACGCCGGTCAACACATCGACACCGTTGCTGGTGCCAATCAGCAACATTATGCGATGGGTGACATTTTGCACGCTGCTGGCAAAAACATCGAAAGTTTTGCGGTCGATGGTGATATCCGGCAGATTGCCAACAAAGGGAAAGTCATCCATCAGGCGCAACATAATACGATGGAATACACCGCCGATAAAACACTGTCGATGACATCAGTAAACGATGGCGCCACCATCAGCGGCAAGAAGTACATCTTGTTGCAAGTCGGTGAAAGCTATATCCGTATGACACCGGACATGATTGTGATTAATGGCCGGATTTTGAAAATGCAGAGTGATGCGCCGAGTTTTACGTCGGCGGTGGGTGGAGCGTTTGTAATGCCACAAATGAATCAAACCAACATAGCGGCGGCACCGGCGGCATATAGCCAACAAATTGATCTTGGAAAAATGGTCTATAACGACCCTGAATTGATTGGCTCATCCTATGAGATATGGGAAACAGGCGACAACGGGAAATTACTGGCGCGAGGAATTTTTGACGAGTATGCGACTTCAGTGCGTGTCTTTACTGAAACGGAGCAAGAGCTCGACATTATATTTGGTGAAAACGAATGGCATTCTTATCACCATGAAGAAAAAACAGAAGATGCAGATGACGACACCACATCAATACAGGAGCAAGACGCATGAGTGACTGGACAGATTTTTTCAAACGCTTTTTGCCACAACCAGATGTTCCCAACGTCGTCATGGTCAGATTCGTCAATCGCTATATTCAGCCTATGGATGACATCAAATACAAAATTGTCTTTGAAGGTCAAGAGCTACAAGGCACAACCACGGTGGAAAACCATAGTGTAGAAGTACATGTGAAGACAACACAGCCCATCAAGGTTTACGCATGGTCGCGCCTTCAAAAAAACTTCAAACTGATTGACACCATCACGCCGAAAATCGGTGAGCCATTGATGGTATATGAGCATATGAAAACGGTGAAGCATAAGGGGAAAACGGAGCGGCATCCACAGAATTCACCGGCTAAGCCCCCAACGCCACCAAAAAAGCCCTTGCCAAAAAAGCCTGCACCGGGACCATCTCCTACAACTGATCAAGGAGCAAAACCGAATGCAAAGAAGAATGCAGATGCTGAACCCATACACGAGCCGGAGCGTCCGGTGTCAGACAAGATTACTGAGTTGCAACTAAAAGCAATTTTTCCCGTTGCAACTAAAGAACATTTGCAAGAGGTCGCGGATGAATTGAATACCGATTTAAAAAAATACAAACTCGATACGGTATTGCGTCGGGCACATTTTTTTGCGCAGGTACATCAAGAGGCCAGCGCCACTCTTGCTGCAAAAGAAGAGAATCTTAACTATAAACCAGATGTTTTAATTTCAAAATTTGGCTACTACGGGAAAAATCCTAAAGAAGCTAAAGAAGATGGTCGAATAGATAATCCAAAAAGCCCTAAAAAGCCATTACAACTTGCAAAACCAGAGGTTATTGCAAATAAAGCATATGGTAACCGTGGGAAAAATGGAAATATTGAATCTGGCGATGGTTGGCGCTATAGAGGGCGCGGGATTTTCCAATTGACACTAAAAGAAAACTATGAAGCATTTGAAAATGAATACAAAACATATTGGGGGGATTCAAGCCCGAATTTTCTAAAAAATCCAGAGAAAGTAAAAGAATTTCCCTACTATATTAGATCAGCGGTTTGGTATTGGCTTCATAACAAAATTTATGAAAAAGCGGACGAAGGTGCAACCGATAAAGCTGTTAATGCAGTTACCAGAGTAGTCAATGGAGCACATATGGATGCAGCTAAAGAACGAAGAGATGCATTCAACAATCTTTCCTATGGAGCCTTCAAATGAGTTTAATCATGAATAAAAAATTGTCAGTTATGACGAAATACTTTTTAATTTTATCTACACTTTATTTTGGCTCGATTTCTTTTGCACAAGCTGAACCAGTAACACTTTGCTCTCCAAATGAGGTTGTATTTTTTTCGTGTCCTCTTGAGAAAAGCAAGAAAATAGTCTCTCTCTGCGAATCCTCAAAAACAGCAAATTTACCTTATCTAGAATATAGATTCGGTACTCCTCAAAAAATTGAGTTGCGTTATAGAGGATTGGAAAACGATATACCTAAAAAATTCAATCGTGTGGAAGTTAATTATGGAAGCAATTCCGATGAGGTTATCTGGTTTAAAAATGACAGCATTAACTATCTTTTGCATTTCCCAATGAGAGAAGGCCCCTTATTAGAAATTATAAAAGACGGTAATTCCATCGCTAATTTTTCCTGTAAAGAAGGCTGGACGAATACAAAAGGTGATCCTGATGCAACATTAACTGCTATAGAAAAACAGGAGGACGGAATTTATGTTGATCTCCAGAAAAAATGGTGGAAATAGAGCTCAAAAACGTATTTGTTAAATTAACTAAACGCGCATATTGTACTTTAAGAAAGAATCAAACATGAATCGTAAATGGATGGTTTTGCTGTCATTGCTCATTCCCTGCGCAGCCTTTAGTTGTGATGTTACGGGAATTCTGAAACAAGCTTATCCATATGCAAAACAGAACGAAAGCGGCTTTGAACTACAAGGGAAAGAGCCTCAACACATTGACATCGACGCCGTGGCATGTAAGGTGTGGCCAGCATATCCTGAGTTGACACTGGTTGCAGTGCCTTTGACCGACGTAAATTCCGCAGAAGAAGGCATAAGTTATGGAGATGTAGAATTGATCGTTACCGATACCGCAACTGGTAAGCCGCTTCAGCGTCTACGCGAGGTAAATATGGCTTTTGAAGATGCAGTTCGTCTCGATAAGGTTTCGTTTGACACTGCGCACTACGATCTCAGCGATAAGCAACGAGCGTTCGGTCTGCGTTTGTCAAAATACAATCATTCGCGAGCTAGCCCGCTTTCTGAAGATAGCCTATGGCTGTACACGCTAACTGACAGTGGCATCCGACGTGTATTAGCAGGCCTCGTAGTGGCAAGTTCAATTGGTGAGTGGGATGACGATTGCAAAGGCACATTTGATAATATTAAGCGCACAGTCGCCATAAGCTCAAAAGATAATGGGTTTCGAGATTTGATGGTAAGAGAGCGGGGGCAGTCGAGTATCGAGACGGGCAAGAAAAATAATGACTGTGTCGAAAAAATCCTCAATCGACCTGTGATTACCTATCAGCTTCATTACGATGGAAAACACTATGTTATGCCTAAAAATATTCAAGCATTAGATACCGAGGATGTGACAAGTACTCACTAAACCAGACTCATACCGTGCCGGCAATAATAAATGAAATCATTTCATGTCTCAATCCAATACAAATAACACTACAAAAATTGACTCTCTGGAAATAGTCGGCGCAGGTGTCAGCGTGGAAACTTTTGGTAATTATTCCGATGATGATAGCGTCAATTTGTGGAAGGCTGTACAGGCGAATAATGGTTACATTATTTCGTCAGATCCTGATCGCTACCCGACGCATTTTCGCGATGCACTACCGCTGGCGGAGAGTCGTCAGGAAGCCGCTATCCAAACCGCGATGCATCATTTCATGGATAGCTATCCCATCCCGATTGCGATAGTCGGCACAAACTGGCAAGAAGAGGACAACGTTGCCGTCGCAGATAAAATCCGCGCCGCCAACGCCAACTGCTTTATTCCTAAAACAGGCGACGAGCACTACACTGTCGCAGGCAAATTTCCGGGATTGAATACGCAGCGCGGGCAAGTCCTGACTTCCTATTTGAATGATAATCCTGACAAATTATGGAATATCCTGTTCGCCACCTTTGATGAGCATGCGGATATTCCTGCTTTAGGAGTAGGGGCTGTTGATGGGCTGGTACAGCGTGCTTTCGATGGCGAACATCAAGATGATCTGACATTTGGTACCTTAGCCGACCAGGCTTGTCACCCAAAAACACCGCGCGTACTCAGTGACAGCTGCACCATGCTGGCAATGGTAAGCCGTAGCCGGATAGATCGTTTACGTCAGTATTCCGATCTGGTACAAGATGCGATGACCAGCAGTGATCGAAGTGGCTATAAGACGCGCACCCAATCGGAATTTAATGGCTGGAAAAAAGTGCCGGGGCGCGCATTTGAAACGACCCCATTTATCGCGACACCGTGGACGAGATTTCAGGAGGATCAATACGATCACCTGCAACTGTTGGGCAGAGTGTACCGGCCACAAAATATTTCGTACTTGAATCCCTCCGATGGAAAGTCACTCAACGCAGCAGAGCGCAATGCACAGATGGAAATCGCATTACAGGCGGCATTAGCTCCTATTGGTGGAAAAATGCCGGCTCGGGTTTTTTATGATTACGGCAGTATATGGAAAGATCGTGCAGGTTCTGCGCGTTTTCAAGCGCTGAGCAGTGCTATCAAAACCGTCGATCCAGAGTTTGATTTGACCGATCCTAAGCGCGGTTATGACCTGGCAATAATCTTAGGTGATTTAGGTGCTGGTAGTCCGTTTGTTGCAGTCGCACTGGCGATAGAGGCAGCACAGCAATCGGGTGGCGCGACGCTGGTGGTGAATATGCGCCGTAATGATGGAGCAACACTGCTGTTAATCACACCGCCATCTGCAGTTGAACGCCAATTCCATTCAGAAATTGAACGCCCATTCTGGCCTCGTTTTTATGGCTTTAATTGAATTATTGCATTTGAATAGTTGGATTTAGAAATAGTGGAAAAAATGCTGTCATTATGTTGTCATTCTGGAGCCAAATCAGCCCCAAAACACCCCAATTAATGACAATACTCTATTTCTAAGTGATTGATTTTAAAGAAAGTAGTGGTGGAGGCGGCGGGAATCGAACCCGCGTCTGAGAGGCGAAAAATCGAATAATTCGCTGTCCTGAAGATATGGTGCGATTAGTTTGACATGGAATCACTTATTCAAACATCCCTTACATTTGTTATTCAGTCGAATCTCTCTGGCAGGCCAAGGCGTTCCAGAATGACGCAATTTGCAGCGGATTCCATTCAACGAAAGTAGGTTAACGTTTGTTGAAAACGAATCGAAGCCTTACTGTGGAAGCATCTGATAAATTTCTCAATGGATTGACGATTGGCGCAAAAATGACGTACTTTGCTGGGCTTTAATTGAATAGACGCTCACTTTCAAAGCGGTATCAAAGTGCCAAAATAGTGGAGGTCGTCGGCTTAACTGAAAGGAGCGTCTATTTCCATAAGGAGAATCCATGAACGTGCACTTCATTGATGTGAAAAGTTGCGGAGACTCGCCAGAATCGCTAGGTGCCCCAACGCGAAGAGGTTGCATCCAAGTCGATCAGATCGCAACCTTTGTTGATCTGTACGAGTATTAAGGGCAAACCGGTATCAAGGCCAGAACCATGCTAATTGAATCAGATGATCATGTTGACCCCGAAGCTGGCAGAGAAGGTGGGGCTGTGATTAAATTCGTGCGAATTTTACTAGTTGAATACAAATACGAAGCCGTTAAGAAACTGATTCGCGGAAACGCTGGCTAAGACACTTCTATCGAGTTGTGTCGATCACGAATCAGGGCGAGTAGTTAGCTCCGTTTATATTAATTAGGAACGGCGGAATAGAAGCGCAAAAAACCGCGATCGTTCTAGTCTCGCGGTTTTTTCAAAGGCCGTTAAAGTTATGATTCAGAGCATAGAGCAAATACATAGCTTGTGCATCAGACTCCAGCGTTCAATTGACTTCAATGATTGCCGATTTTTGTGCTGGGACAGGTCCATTTTTTTGCCTTGCATTGAACATTGCTTGAAAATTCACTGGGGGCAGCATTAAAGGATTTAATCCCGAGTTAGTACATACAGTCGCGACAAAAGCCCTTAAAAAAGGATAAGCAATAGCAGGGGCGTTGACCTGCATGAAGGTGTCCTGAAGAGTTTCGTCGGTGACTATAAACTCTGCTACTTTTTCATTTTTAACTTCAAACTCGACGGCATAATTGACTTTCATACCCATACCTTCGTCGTGCAAAAGACGAAGATGCAGAGCAATTTCAACTAAGTTGTCCGTAATGCGAAGAGCTTCGACCGAAAGCGATAATTTCTTATCACCGAGCTCAAGGTCTACATCGCTAGCATCAGCGATTTCCAACGCTTTTAATCGGAATTTAACTGGTTTTATTTGTAACATCTCAGATCGGCAATTAAGCCGCCATCATATAACTACCATCGTTTGCGGCCGCGCCGGAGACCAATTCCGAAGAAAAATTTTCGAAATTTAACTCAATTGCTGGTTCAAATCCAGCACGCTCCCATGCGTCAACGAATTCACTCTCGTTGTAGCAACTAACTTTCCGTACACAATCGATACCAAATTCCTGCAGCTTTCCTTCTAGCTCAGCTACGGTCATAGTGTTGATAATTTTTAATGCTGCTTCAAATAAATTATTATTCATAAGTTGCTCCTACAAATATTTCCGTGACGTCTAAAAATGGAACATCTTTCGACACGCAAAGTACAGTTGTGTTCGGAACATTCAACTGTAGCTTTAGTTTTCGCTCTCGTATGGACTTAATGTACAGGTTATGCCTTACAGCATGTGCTCCTGTCATCGAAACCAAACAATTGAACATAGCGCAACTGTGCTCCAGTGGTTTTTTGATATCGAAGTTTGCGGCAATTTTGTCGAACCATATTTCTTTAAGCGCATTGAAATTCTTAAGGCCATTCAGGTCGCAAAGATCAATCAGCTTGTCTATGCCAATTTGGACGTTGGTTTCTAATACGGAAAATTTTTCATATTTGTTAGACCTCGAAGCTATGTCCCATGCTTGGGCTCGGGCCCAATCCTTGGCATTTGTTACAGGATCAGAAACGCCATCAACAAAGAAATATACCCCATGCCCTAACCACTCTGTCTTGCTTTTGCTTTCATTAAACGTCGAGCCTAAAATACTCATCGCCGCTTCGTAACTTGTTCCGTGATACCCGGAAAATGTCTGCATATCAGTTAATTGTCGGGTGTTAATTTGGATGTCATCAAAACATTTCCCTTTTGGAAATATTAATTCTAGCAAATCTTATCACATCATAGCACGCTCAAACAGTACGTCTAAACAACACATCTAGCCACTTTTGTTGATTGTAATGTTTGCACGGCCTTTGGTGTCTAGAGTAGTTTGTGTTGGCGGACCGCGGCGAGAATCGAACCTGCGCACCCTGATCCAAATACTATTTGAGTCGAATAGGTATATAACGGACAAATCCTGCCCCCGCAACCAACACACGAAAGCCTTGTCAGGATAAAACCTGACAAGGCTTTTTTGTTATTTTCCGGACCAGATACTAAACATATCTGGTCCGTTTTCGTTTGTACCCGCATTTTGTTTCCTTGTTGCGCGATGCTGATTGCGACTAAGCGAATTTTTGCTTGAAACCATTTTCCATTGCGTCACTCGCCTTCAGAAAATGCGCGCAGAACCGTATCGCGATAACAACTTGCTACCGGCAGAACGACTCACGCTTCTTGGTAGCCTCTAAGATTAATCTGTGTTTTAGGACAATTCCGATATTAGTGATGATTCATACTCGATAAAGTTCGCCCCAATACAAATTGTTTTGGATCGAGAGCAGCTATGAACAAAATCTATCGAATCGTATTTAATCATGTCACCGGCGCCTGGGTTGCGGTCGCAGAAACTGCGAAAGGACGCGCCAAGACTAAGACCTCAACTTTGGTGTCAGCGTCGTCTGCTGCATGGATTATCCGTCCGGCGATGCTTACTGCTTTGGGGATGCTGGCTGCTCCTATAGTGCAGGCGCAACAGGCTATCTCGTTTCCCACTACTGGAACCATTGATATTGGCAGCACAACCAATACCATTAATGCTTTGCCGGTAAGTAATGGTGCAGTCGGCACCATCCTCGGTGTTGGCGGAACATTGATCTATACAGGTGCGACAGGGGCCTTCAGCCTTGGCGGTACAACAAATTTAATGCAGCAGAGCTTGGATATGTCGAGGCTCAGCAATTTCGTCTACGATAATGCCTCTCAAAGTTTTAGTGTTGGTGGGCGGATGAGCGCCGGATCCCAAGTAACCGGTGATACCAGCGGAACTTTGACCCTGGCAGGGCAAAACAACACGATCACGGCATCCGTGTTTGGTGTGGGTAATGTCGCGCGTTCCGTGCAGGGAGGCGCCACCAACAGCGGAACCGTCAATCTCGGGCAAAACAACACCATTAACGCAGATCAGATCGTTATCGGTAACAACCAGGCTTCTGGCAACTTGAGCTTCCAAAGCAGCATTATTGGCGGCACACTGGTACTGCGCGGAACGGATGGCAGCAGTGCGGTCAGCAATTGGAACATTAGCGTCGGCGGTAACAGCAACTACAGTGCTACGAATAGCCTCGTAGATCTGTCTGGCGGCTCTTTGGATGCACAAGTTAGCAATCTGACTATCGGCACATCATTATCCGGTAGTCAGGCAGCTACTGGCACCTTGATCATGGGTACCGGCACGCTGAACACCGATAACATTCTTCTGGGGCGGCGTACCACTCCTGGCACAACTAATGCCGGCGCGGCGTATGGCACATTGACTGTTAACAGCGGCGGCACAGTCAACGCGCAAACTATGATGCTGGGCGACCGTTCTGGCGGTACCAATGGTTCAGCTTCTGGCACCCTGAACATTAACGGCGGCACAGTAAACGTGCAATCCATGACGCTGGGTAATGGTGCTCAAGGTTCGGGGACTGTCAATATCGACAGCGGCGGAACGCTGCAAGCAGGGACAATTCAACGCAATAACACTGGCACGATCAATTGGAAGAATGGCACTATAGGCAATCTGGCCGATGACGCAAACATGTCCATCTCTGGTGCCAATATTGTGTTGTCCAGTGGTGGCCCACATACATTCGAGATTGATGGTGACAATGCCGTTGCCTCCGTGAGTTCAGTCATCAGCGGTGCGGGCCAGGTGCTTACCAAGGCTGGTAGCGGCATACTGGCACTGACCGGTACTAACACGTATACCGGTGGCACAACAGTCAATGACGGGCTGGTTAACTTCCAGTCTTTGGCCAACTTCGGTACCAGCGGCAACATCACGCTTAATGGCGGTGGCCTGCAATGGGGCACTGGCGTGACTACCGACGTATCGGCACGTCTGAATGCGCTGGGCACTAATGGCGCTGTATTCGATACCAACGGCAACAATGTGACCCTTGCTGGTAATCTGTCTGGCGCTGGCGGCGGCCTGATCAAGAATGGCGACGGCGTACTGACATTAACCGGTACGAATACTTTCGACGGTGTTTCGCAGATCAATCAGGGCACGCTAACGCTGGGTAACGGTGGTGTGGGCGGTAACATCGCTGGCGATGTAGTGAATAACGCTGTTCTGATTATCAATCAGTCAGGCACTACAACCTTACCGGGCGTAATCTCTGGCGACGGTTCGCTGCAACAAAACGGCAGTGGCACAACCGTGCTGGTTAACGACAATACTTATACCGGCGGTACCGAGATCAACGCGGGCACTCTGCAATTAGGTAACGGCGGCAGTACTGGTAGCATCGTTGGCAACGTTGCTAACAATGGGGCTCTGGTGATCAACCAGACTGGCACGTCAGTATTGTCGGGCACGATTTCCGGCACTGGTTCGCTGACGCAAAGCGGTAGTGGCACAACCGTACTGGCGCATAACAATACTTACACTGGTGCGACTACTATCGATGCAGGAACTTTGCAACTTGGTGACGGCGGGACGAGCGGTAGTGTTACTGGCAATATCGCCAATAACGGGACATTGAGCCTCGATCGTTCCGATAACTTCACATTCTCCAATGCTGTTTCTGGTAATGGTTCGCTCACGCAAGCGGGGACGGGAACTAGCACAATTACAGCTGACAATACTTACACGGGCGGAACCAGTCTCAATGCTGGCATTCTGAATGTCAGTGCCGATGCCAATCTTGGCGCGACAACTGGTGGTCTTACTTTCAATGGCGGGGCGTTGCAAACGTCGGGTTCGTTTACATCTGATCGGGCCGTGACGCTCAACACTAGCGGCACCATCGATACTCAGGCCAACAGCAACACGCTGACTGGCGTGATCGCCGGCACTGGCGCGCTGGTCAAGCAGGGCAGCGGCACGCTGACGCTCATCGCTGACAATACTTATACAGGCGACACGGCGATCAATGCTGGCACGCTGCAACTTGGCAATGGCGGTACGACTGGCAGCATCGTCGGTGACGTGCTCAACAATGGTGCACTGGTTGTAGATCGCTCCGACGCAACGACCTTGTCCGGTGTTATTTCCGGCAACGGTTCACTGACGCAAGCTGGTGCTGGCACAACGGTGCTGACTGGCGACAACACTTATACCGGCGATACCGCGATCAACGCTGGCACGCTGCAAATCGGTGACGGCGGCACTAGCGGCAGCATCGCTGGCAATGTGAACAACAACGGAGCGTTGATTGTCGATCGTAGCGATGCATTGACCTTGGGTGGCGTGATCAGTGGTACAGGTTCGCTCACGCAAGCGGGCACAGGTACGACTACGCTCACGGGTGTCAATACTTACACCGGCGGCACCAATCTCAACGCCGGCGTTCTGAACGTTGGCTCTGATGCCAACCTCGGTGCGGCTGCCAGCAATCTCACTTTCAATGGCGGGACGTTGCAAACGTCGGGTTCGTTCACGTCTGACCGGGCAGTGATGATCAACACCAGCGGCACCATTGATACGCAGGGCAATAGCAACACACTGACTGGCGTGATCGCTGGTGTCGGCGCTCTTGACAAGCAGGGCAGTGGGACGCTGATACTCACCGGTGATAACACTTATGGCGGTGGCACCACGATTAGTGCCGGCACGCTGCAACTCGGCAATGGCGGCACCAGCGGCAGCATCGTCGGCGACGTGCTCAACAATGGGGCACTGGTTGTTGATCGCTCCGACGCGACGACCTTGTCCGGTGTTATTTCCGGTAACGGTTCACTGACGCAAGCTGGTGCTGGCACAACGATACTTACTGGCGACAACACTTATACTGGCGGCACCGCGATCAACGCCGGCACGCTGCAAATCGGTGACGGCGGCACTAGCGGCAGCATCGCCGGCAATGTGAACAACAACGGCGCGTTGATTGTCGATCGCAGCGATGCATTGACCTTGTCCAGTGTTATTTCCGGCAACGGCTCACTGACGCAAGCTGGCACAGGAACAACGGTGTTGACTGGCACTAACACTTATACTGGCGACACCGCGATCAACGCCGGCACGCTGCAAATCGGTGACGGCGGCACTAGCGGCAGTATCGCCGGCAATGTGAACAACAACGGCGCGTTGATTGTCGATCGTAGCGATGCATTGAGCTTGGGTGGCGTGATCAGTGGTACAGGTTCGCTCACGCAGGCGGGCACAGGTACGACTACGCTCACTGGCGCAGGCTCCTCCGTCGGCAGCACGAATGTCACAGCCGGAACCTTGAACCTGGCGCAGTCCGGTACCTTCACCAACAGCGGCAACTACACCACCAGTGGTGGTGCGACCACTCAGGTCGGCGCCGATTCGACCCTGACCGTGGGCGGCGTTTTGACGCAGGCCGCAGGCAGCACGCTTAGCGTTGACATCAATGGCAATGGCGGGCAGCCCGCCATCACAGCGAACACCGCCAATCTGAGCGGTACGATCAATATAGCCGGTTACACTGCACCTACGCCGCCGAATGGCGACGACGGGTTGATCGGTACTCAGGTCAATATCATTCGCACCACCGGCGGCATCACCAACGATTTCACCTCAGTTAATGTGGGTGGCTCGACGACACCGGTCGACTACCTCTCGGTGGTCGGCAGCAAGTCGGTCGATGGTCTGGACTACAACGTTGGCCTTGGTCTGACCTGGTTTGCCGGAGCTAATCAAGGCAACGGCGTGTTCACGCTTGCCAACAGCAATGAGGCATTTAATGTCGGCGTTGCGCTAACTGATCAATCAGCTTCAGGTACGCCGTGGAATGGCACAACGCTGACCAAGAACGGTGAGGGCACACTCACGCTGTCGGGAGAGAATACCTATAGCGGCGGCACGGTGATCAACGGCGGCACGCTACAAATCGGCAACGGCGGCACTAGCGGCAGCATCGTTGGCGACGTGGCGAATAACGGTACGCTGGTATTCAATCGTAGCGATGCATTGCGCTATGACGGGATTGTCAGTGGCACTGGCGCGCTGACGCAGGCAGGCAGCGGTACGTTGACACTGACTGGTACTAACACTTACGAGGGCGGCACCAACCTCAATGCCGGTATTTTGAATGTCAGTGCTGATGACAACCTTGGTGCTGCAACCGGTGGTCTGACTTTTAATGGTGGCACTTTGCAAACGGCGGATTCGTTCACGTCTGACCGGGCCGTGACGCTCAACACTAGCGGTATCATCGATACGCAGGACAATAGCAACACACTGACTGGCGTGATCGCTGGTGTCGGCGCACTTGCCAAGCAGGGCGCCGGGACGCTGATACTCACTGGTGATAATACTTACAGTGGCGGCACCACGATTAATGCTGGCACGCTGCAACTCGGTGATGGCGGTACCAGCGGCAGCGTCGTTGGCGACGTGAACAATAATGGCTCTCTGGTTGCAGATCGTTCGGATGCATTGACTTTGTCCGGTGCAATTTCCGGCACAGGTTCGCTGACGCAAGCGGGCACAGGCACAACGATACTTACTGGCGACAACACTTATACCGGCGGCACCACGATCAGCGCAGGTACTTTGCAATTAGGTGATGGCGGAGCCACTGGCAGCATCGTTGGCGACGTCACTAATAATGCGGCGCTGGTGATCAATCAGTCAGGTACAGCAGTATTGCCGGGCACGATTTCCGGTACCGGTTCGTTGACACAAAGCGGCAGCGGCACAACTGTACTCGTAGCTGATAATACCTATACCGGCGGCACCACTATCGCGGCAGGAACACTGCAGCTTGGTAATGGCGGCACCACCGGTAGCGTCGCCGGTGATATCACCAATAATGGCACGCTGAGTTTCAATCGCGCCGATACCGTTACCGTCGACAACCTGATTAGCGGCACAGGTGGTCTCACGCAAATCGGTTCAGGTATGCTTAATCTGGAAGGTATCCAGACTTACACCGGACCAACGACAGTCAGCAACGGTACGCTGGCGGTCAATGGTTCCATCACATCCGACACCACCGTTGCTGCGGCGGGTACGCTGGCCGGTTTCGGCACTATTTTTGGTAACGCTGAAAACCAGGGCACAGTGCGACCTGGCTCAGCGGTGACAGGTAGTAGCAATTACGGCACGTTGACGATCCATGGTAACTATATCGGTTCCAACGGCACGCTTGCGCTCAATACCTATTTGGGTGGCGACGGCTCACCATCAGATCGACTCGTCATCGATGGCGGCAGCGCAACCGGAACCACCGACATACTCATCAACAATACCAGTACTGCCGGTTCTGTCTACACGACGGGCGATGGGATTGAATTGATTGCGGCCACGAATGGCGGTAGTACCGGGGCGAATGCTTTTAGTCTCGCCAATGCGGCGCGTAGCGGCTTCGCGGATTATCGTCTGTTCCGCGGCGGTTTGAATGGCGACAATCCGGATAACTGGTTCTTGCGTAATACCTTTACCGTTGTGCCACCAGATCCGGTTAATCCTACTGATCCGGTAGATCCGGTTACGCCAATCTTGCTGCCAGATCCGGTGGAAGGAATCCTGCCGCCAGGTACTTATCCGATTATTGGTCCGCAGATCGCAACTTATGCCGCAGTGCAGCCGATTGCGCGACAGTTGGGTTTGCTCACACTTGGAACCAAGGATGAGCGCGTTGGCGAAGATGCCTCCGGCAATGGGGCATCCACATCATCGGCAGGTTGGGCACGCGTATTCAATAGCTACGCCAACAATCAATATCAATCCTTCGCTAGTCCCAACGTCAAAGGCAATCTGACAGGTTTCCAGGTTGGTGCTGATATGTGGCAGGGAGTCGCTAACAGCGCAGGCAAGCAAGATAAGGCCGGTGTATACGCTGCCTTCAGTAACGCGAATATGAATGTCGACGGCTTGGTCACCAATGCCGATGCAACCGGTTATGTGCGGGAGCGTACTGGCAATCTGAACCTCAATGCCTGGTCCGGCGGCGCTTATTGGACACACTATGGCGCTGATGGCTGGTATCTGGATGGCGTATTGCAAGCGACGCATTATTCTGGATCGGCTTCGACCGCGAATGCCAATCTCAGTACCAACGGCCTGGGTATATTGGGTTCGGTGGAAACTGGTTATGCATTCTCGTTGCCGCAATTTGGTACGAGTTTCAAACTTGAACCACAAGCACAACTGGTATGGCAACGCGTCAATTTCGATGATAGAAATGATGGCTTGGGCGACGTTGCCCTGGGTACAACCAACGGCCTCAGTGGACGTCTCGGATTACTTGCAAAGTGGCAGGTTAAGAGCGCTAGCGGTCAAGTCTGGCAACCTAGTCTGGTGACTAATCTGTGGAAGGACGCGGGAACCAACGCGAATACGGTTTATTCAGGGACTTCTAGCGTGCCATTGGCTGCTAATGGCAGTCGCCTTGAGATGGGTGGTGGCGTGACAACTAAAATCAACGACAAGTTTAGTCTCTACGCGAATGCTACCTATCAATTTGGCTTGAACAATGCAGATAGACAAAAACGTGAAGGTATTAACGCTGCCGCTGGCTTGCGCTTTGCCTGGTAAGGTCTGGTAGTAACTCGGTAAAAAGCCCGGCATTGTAATAGCAGTGCCGGGCTTTTTTATGATGAAATTACATAAAACAGGACCATAAAACAGGACCGGAGAGGCATTTCTTGATCATGAAAGCGCGGCGTCCCAGAACGAAAAATATTGGTGCCGAATACCGGTACAAGTCAGAGCTCTTTTCTTAGGCATCTACGTCATAAGACGCATGATCAAGAAATACCTCTCCGGCCCTGTTTTACGTAAGGCCCATTCTTGTTTTTTAGTGTCATGTTTTTACGCTATTTTCCCAACTATCCTCAAACATAATCTCACTAAGCGCCCGGCGTTTATCCCAATTTTCAATCTCCAGCATAGGTGCCGGATAAAATTCATCAACATGGCCGACGCACAGCACGGCGATAGGTTTGCTACCTTCTGGCATCGCACATAGGTCACGCATGTGCTGTGGATCGAATAGAGAAACCCAGCCAACGCCGATACCTTCGGCTCGTGCCGCGAGCCAGAAATTCTGGATTGCGCATGCGGCTGACGCCAGATCCATTTCTGGCATGGTGCGACGGCCGAAAATGAAATTTTCGCGATGATCAATCAGGCCAACCACCAGCACTTCTGCGCAGCTTAGAATACCCTCTACTTTCAACTGCATGAACTCGTCGGCACGCTTACCTAACGCTTCTGCCGTGAGTATCCGTTCCTGATCAACATGATGGTGAATGTTGCTGCGCAGTTCGGGATTGACGATACGAATAAAGCGCCACGGTTGCATCAAGCCGACGCTGGGGCCATTGTGCGCAGCGGCGATGAAACGGGTTAATTGTTCTGGGGAGATCGCTCCGGGTTTGAAATGACGTACGTCGCGCCTTTCGCGGATGGCGCGATATACGCCGTTTATTTCTTCTGTCGAAAAGGCGTGCGGGCTCATTTTTTCATTCATTTGTTCAGCTATTTGTTCGCTCATGATGTGCTCCCATGTTGATCAAACTGCATCAATGCATCCAACAAAGGTTGGGCAGCATCGGCAATGCGATCAAGACTGGCTTCGCGCAATTGCGTAGTATCGACCGTGGTATGCGACTGCAAGCCGGCCCAACGCAGTAGCGCACTACAGGCTTGTGGCGTATCGAACAAGCCATGCAGATATGTCCCGAGAATTTGATTGTCTGCTGAAAGCGCACCTTCAGGTTGATCATTAATAGTGAAAGCCGGTTTATCAAGTGCACTGCCGCTGGTTGTACCCATGTGAATTTCATAAGCACTGACATTCGCTTCGGCGAAAGTACAGTTGCCACTGACTTGCACCAGACGTTTTTCTGCAGTCATTTCAGTCACCATATCGAGCAGAGAGAGTGCTGACGATGTGCCAACTTTCCCCTCTATGCCATGCGGATCGCTGATAGTTTTCCCAAGCATTTGAAAGCCGCCGCAAATACCGATGATTTTGCCACCATAACGCAGATGCTGCGCAATTCGTTGCGGCCAGCCTTGTGCTTGCAGCCACTCCAGATCTGCACGGGTATTTTTGCTGCCGGGGAGGACGATCAGATCGGCAGGCGGGATGGTTTGGTTTTGTTGAATGAATTGCAAATCCACTTCCGGATGCGCGCGTAAAGCATCGAAATCGGTGTGATTGCTCATTCGTGGCAAACTTGGCACGAGCACACGAAATGCACCGCGTGCGGCTTGTTGCGGCTGCACTGCATCCTCGGCGTCGAGAAACAAACCGTGCAGATAGGGCAGTGTGGCTAGCACGGGTTTGCCGGTTTGCAGTTCTAACCAATCTATACCCGGTTGCAGCAATGAGTGATCACCACGAAAGCGATTAATGACAAAACCGATGATACGCTTACGTTCGCTTTCGGACAGGCAAGCCAGCGTACCGATAATGTGTGCGAAGACGCCACCGCGATCAATGTCTGCCACCAAAATGACAGGACAATCAACGGCTTCTGCAAAGCCCATGTTGGCGATGTCACGTTCACGCAAATTAATTTCTGCGGGGCTGCCCGCACCTTCGACGACGATGCTGTCGTATTGCGCGGCCAAGCGTTGATAGGATTCAAGAACGGCCTGCATCGCAATCGTTTTGTATTGTTGATAATCGCGTGCATCCATCTCGGCCCGAACTTTACCGTGGATGATGACTTGTGCGCCAATATTGGACGACGGTTTGAGTAGTACCGGATTCATGTCGGTATGTGGTGCCAAGCCAGCAGCGATGGCTTGTAAGGCTTGTGCGCGGCCGATCTCACCACCGTCGGCCGTCACGGCGCTGTTAAGCGCCATGTTTTGCGGCTTGAATGGCACTACGTTTATACCTTGGCGTTTTAACAAACGACACAATGCGGCGACGACTGTACTTTTGCCAGCATCGGACGTTGTGCCTTGTACCATCAGCGTTGGAAAGGGGAAGTTCATGCGATTTTCAAATTTCATTTCCGATGCTGCCGCGCCAATTCCAGTTTTTCACAGAGTGCAGCTGTACCTTCTATCATGCGCGGTCCGGCACGACTAAGCAGATCGCTATCGAGCGTGAACAGATTGTCGTTGCGTACCGCCTTCATGGTGGGATATTGACGCCACAGATTGACGCCACTGTCATCTTTATCATTGCTGCCAAAAATGGCTTCTGGATCCGCTAACAATACGCTTTCGATACTCACCACTGGTGCAATGATTTTCATATCGGCGAAAATATTTTCACCGCCGCATAGACGGATCGCATCACTGATAATGCTGGTGCCGTTGATGGTGTAGAGAGGCTTGTCCCAAATTTGATAGAACATACGCACTGCTGGTTTGTGCGCATAGTGGGCGCGCAATGCCGCAAGTTTTTGACGTAACGCAGCCGCCGCTGGTTGCGCCACATTTTCTGTTCCCAGCAATTGACCTAAACGCTGAATATTATCTGGGATGTTATCCAGTTTTTCGGGCTCACTATGAAATAGCGGAATGCCGAGTTTGCGTAGCATTTCTATTTGCCGTTCAGAGCCGCCATGTCGCCACACTACGATCAGATCAGGCCGCATCGCAATCACGCGTTCCATGTCGATTTGGCGGTTGTCGCCGATGCGTGGGATTTTTTTTGCCGCGGCTGGATAATCGCTATAACTGACCGCACCGATAATATGTCCGCCACCACCGGCCGCGAACAATAATTCAGCGACATGCGGTGCCATAGCGATTACGCGTTGTGCAGGTTTTTGTAGCGTGACCAGATTGCCATCATCGTCACTCACGGTAATGACTGCATGCGTTTGAGCGCTGATGAGCAGCGCTATTGTCGTCATTAAAAACGTGATTAGATACCGAAGTCGACTCACGCCGTACCTTTCAAGTAGAGCGGTAATCCTGCCGCAATCAATACCACGCGATCGCATACGGTAGCGATCTCCTGATTCAGACGGCCAGCTTCGTCAGTGAAACTGCGATTGATAGCACCGACAGGCACTATGCCCATACCGACTTCGTTGGATACCAGTATCACGTCATTGGTGCACGCTGCCAGCGTTTGCAGCAATGCCAAGCGCTGCTGATGAAGCTGCGTGGGTAATGTGATGTTGCCGACGTCGGGATATTCTGTTCCTGCGCTGAACAGCAGATTCGACAGCCATAAAGTGAGGCAGTCAACCAGTATCAGGCGTTGCGGTGACGACCACTTCTCCACAGTTTCGGCTAGTGCCAGAGGCTCTTCTACCGTGATCCATTTACTTGGTCGCTGTCGGCGATGGTGCGTTATGCGATTTGCCATTTCACTGTCGCCGTTGTTATCTGGACCAGGCGCAGTGGCGATATATATTACTTCCTTGCCCGATGCACTAGCCAGTCGCTCGGCATACGCGCTCTTGCCAGAGCGTGCGCCGCCGAAAACTAAAGTACGTGTCATTACCATTCGATCCCAAGCTGTGCACCAATGCCAGCTTCGTAAGCATGTTTGACGACCGTCATGTCGGTAACCGTATCGGCAATTGCAATCAGTTCCGGTGGTGCGCCACGACCAGTGATGACCACATGTTGCATTTCGGGGCGATCAAGCAGATCGGCAATCACGGCATGGACATCTAAGTATTTGTATTGGAGCGCGATGTTGAGTTCGTCGAACATGACCAGGCCAATGGTGGGATCGGATAAAAATTCCCTGGCTTTTTCCCATGCTAATTTAGCTTTTTCGATATCGCGTTCGCGGTCTTGGGTTTCCCAGGTATAGCCTTCACCCATCACATGAAAACTGACTTCATCGGGAAAGCGTCGCAGAAATTTTTCATCGCCGGTGGGAATTGCGCCTTTGATGAACTGTACTACGCCAACTTTCATGCCGTTGCCCATCGCACGCATTACCATGCCGAAGCCGCTGGAACTTTTGCCTTTGCCATTGCCGGTGTTGACGACGATGATGCCGATTTTTTTATCGGCGGATTTTATTTTGGCGTCAATGATGGCTTTTTTGCGTTCCATGCGTACGCGATGGCGCTCATTAATGGCTGCGATTTCTTCTGGGCTTAGTTCTCTCATGGGATGTCCTTGTTCTTTATTGATGTTACACAGAGCTACAATCTAATCGGCGTCATTCCCGCGAACGCGGGAATCCACTTTACGAAATCCAAAGCTACGAATACATCATGTCGAATAATACGGAGGCACTTTGTATATCTGCAACACTTCGGATTTAATTAGGTAAGCTTACATACATATGCGAGTTTACTTGAGCAACATGGATTCCCGCGTTCGCGGGAATGACGGTAGCTATGCGTAATATCAGTTATTTATAACCGTAACGCAATCCAACAAACACCGTAGTTCCCGGTGTCTGGTAATACTGCGCCAATTGGTATTTTTTATCAGCGATGTTATTCCAGCGTATCAGTGCCGACCAGTCAGGCGTGATTTGGTAGGTCGAATACAGATTCAGCAAGCCGTAGCCGCCGAGTTGATTTTGGTTGGCAGCATCGTCGAAGCGCGCACCCGACAGTTCCCATTCGAGTCCCGCTTTGAGCGCACCGGTGCCATAGTCTACGCCGAAATTGGCGTGTTTTTTGGCCCGACGTGCCAGCACAGTATCAGTAGTTTGGTCTACCGGGTTTTGCAAATCAATGTTGCCGCGTACCGTGAAATCACCCAGCTTGTGGCTACCGGATAAGGTCACCCCTTGCAGCACCGCATGGTCGACGTTGTAAGCACAACCATAGCTGTATGTTTGCGGTTCGAATGGGCAAGGGTAGGCGTTGACGATTAAGTCAGTGATGCGATTGTGATAGTAAGCCGCGCTTAATTGGGTCATGCCATCGTCATAGCGCAGGCCTGCTTCAGCATTGCGTCCTTGTTCCGGTTTATTGGTCGGAATACCGTAACCAGGGTAATACAGTTCATTGAAAGACGGCGCGCGGAAGCTGGTGCCATAACTGGCAGTGGCACGTAGTGTATCGGTGATGCGATAACCGTAGCCGAGTGCACCGGTAACTTTGGAACCGTATTGTGAACTGTCGTCGTCACGCACACTAACGTTGAGCAGATGATTGCCGCGTTTCATATTATATGAAGCGGCGAACGAATTGGTGGTGCGGTCACCGCCAAGTTCTGGTGTTGAGCTGGATACCACTTGTTCCTTGCGGTAGCCATACAACAGTTGCAAGACGTCGCTGCCGATGTTGATGTCATTTTGCCACGTGAAGTCTGTTTGTTTAGTGTTGATTTGACTAAAACCATAGACCGGATCGGCGCTGCTGTAATTGGCTTGATCGTCGCGCGTTTGCGAGACTTGTACCAGACTTTGCCAGTTGGATAAGATCTGATTTTTACTGTAGACCGCGATATTGTCTAAATTTTGTACTGCGTGTGAATTATAGGTAGATGGGCCATTGTCGAATTGCGCATCAAGATGACTATTCAAAAATACCAAGCCAACTTCCTGACCTTTTGCTAACTGAAAACTGAATTGTCCAGACGCGTTTTGCTTGTTGTAACCGTCGTTGCTACCGTATGGATTATAGGAGTAGTTACCGGGAAGAGTTGCCGGGAAACCGGTTGACTGTTCTTTGCCCGCTTGAATCGCATAGCTGAAATTATGATCGCCACCGGTAGAGCCAGAAATGCTGCCGTCGTATTTATTGGTGTTGTAAGTGCCAGCGCCAACAGAGGCAGTTACGCTTGGCGCACCTGCGCCTTTTTTGGTAAAAATCTGAATCACGCCGCCAATTGCATCGGCACCATACAAAGTGGAAAGCGGGCCGTACACAATTTCGATATGGTCAATGGCGCTTAATGGAATGGCGCTCCAGTTGGCAGCGCCAGTTGTTGACGATCCAATACGCACCCCATCGATCAGTACGACGTTTTGGTTGCTGTTGGCACCGCGGATGAAGACGCTGGAAGTTGTGCCAGGGCCGCCATTGGTCGATATTTCAATTCCGCGTTGGCGTTGCAACAAATCGACGATAGAACCGGCGCCGGATTGGGCAATTTGATCGGCATTAATGACCAGAGTATCGCTAATAACATCGCTGGTTAGTTGTGGCGAGCGGGTCGCGGTAACGATGACCTGATTGGCGCTGTCACTGCTACTGACATTGTTATTGTTGTTTGGGGCAGTTTGTGCAAAAGCAGAAGATGCCGAACTCATGGCGAGCGTAGCTAACGCCAGCGACGTCAAGGTCGCACGGTGTGAAACAGGATGGGTCATGATTTTTTCAATAAATAAGCAACCAGCCTACCTCCCCGTAGGCCGGATTGTACAGAAGCAGTAATGCAAAACGTGCTTCCACCTGATTTGGCCGGTATCCGGGCTGACAAGCAGGTAGTCAGTTCAGCTGAATTAGTGGGTATAAATTGTGTCTTTTTCCGCCTGGCTGCGTTGTTCGTTGTCGCCATAGCTTGCTATGACTCCTCCTCGCGCCTCGCCAGACGAAAAAATCCATCAATTTCTATCCCACCAATCCAACTGAACTGACTACCATCGCCCTACCTTCCCATGCAAACACAGTGGTTTTAAATAGGCGACTTATCGTCGATGATGCTGACGACACTTGTTGACCGTTGCGGGGGCAGCACACGTGAGCCGCAGGAATCTGGCGGCTTCGTGTTTCCCGTTTAACTGCACGTCTGGACAGACGCGCGGGCACCAAAACAGCGACATTATAAATGCAATGAGTGGGCAATGCGAAGGCAATCCGGTCAATGGGCGACGCAACTGTTTGAGAAGATCAACGTTCCAGAATGATGGGTGTACCGTATGGAATGCGGTGCCGGGTTGTCGCGGCATGACGCGCGATTTTCGATAGTGACAAATCTACATTGTTTTCGTGCTCAGCATGCTGATGACAAGCTGTCAGCAAACGGATGGTGCCAGCATGGCAAATGATGATGACTTCATCATCCGGTAAATTTTGAATATCTGCATAAAATCCAGCAACGCGTGTCGCCATTTGCAGCACACTCTCACCGTCACCGGGACGGTAGTGAATCAAATCTGATGCCCAGGCGTCAATTTCTGTGCGTGGAATTTCGTCCCATGAACGCATTTCCCATGCACCAAAATGCATTTCGGTGAGACGAGCATCGAACTGTAGTGATGGATAATTGAGACGTGCAGCTAATTCCGCGCAGCGTCGTAACGGACTCGAAAAGAGTGCGGCCGTTTGCGGTAACGTTATTGATAAAGAGTTTGATACCCGCGTCAGCTCGTCATCTGCGATTGCCAGATCGCTGCTGCCGTAACAGATGTTAGCAGCGACTATGGGTTTGGGGTGACGGACTAAGGTGATGCGCATAGGAACAATGATATCAGTGCCAGACACCGTGCTGCAGGCTGGTGAGTATAGCCAGATAAATAATCACTTCCGTCACTTGTTGTACCGCGCCCAGACAATCGCCTGTATAGCCGCCAATGCGACGCACAAATTTTTGTGCGAGCCAGGCGGTAGCGATGACGGTAGCGAGTACAGCGCCGGCCAGCGTAGTCCAGGACACATAACCTGCAGCGCCACATAACAGGATTGGTAGTGCAGCGGTGATGGCCGCAATTAACCATTCTGAATTTTGCATTTTCTGCGCCAGTGGTTTGGCTTTTCCTTCTGCACGCACATATTCCAGTTGCCAAATCAAAGTCGTTGCCGCTAGCCGCGACAAAGGATGGGCAACAAATAACGCCACGATTACCAGCTGTGGTGGTAGCAGCGCCAGAGTAACGCACTTTAATGCCAGCAAACTTCCTATGCCAATAGCCCCATATGCGCCGATGCGTGAGTCCTTCATGATTTCCAGCACGCGTTGCGCCGTCAGACCGCCACCGAAGCCATCGCACATATCGGCGAAACCGTCTTCGTGAAAGGCGCCGGTAATATAAATTCCGGCAGCGGTTGCCAGTAGTACAGCTACTGGTGTTGGTAACAGCCATGCCGCCAGCGCATAGACCGCAGCACTAATGGCGGCGACCACGACGCCGACTAAAGGAAAATAACGTGAAGAGTGATGCAGCCAGTCAGGCTCAAATCCGACCCAGCGCGGAATTGGCAGGCGCGTAAAGAATTGCAGGGCGGTGAAGAAAAGGCGGATTTGATGCATGGGTGATTTTATTTATGCGATTGTTTTTAGCTCTTCTCCTGCTTGTGAAAGAAGAGCTAAACGATAGGCGCCAGTAATAGGCGAAGAGGTTAAGACGCTAAGATTTTTCGCTAACCTGAGCCGATTCAAACGTCGCCATCTGATTCAAAAAATTAACCGATGCATGCAAGAGCGGCAAAGCTAATGCGCAACCGGTACCTTCGCCTAAGCGCAAACTCAGTTGCAGCAGCGGACGTGCGTGCAGGTGTTGCAACATCTCCCGATGCCCATGTTCGTTCGAGCAATGCGAGAAAACGCAATAATCCAGAATAGCCGGTGAAATCCGTGCCGCAACCAGCAGAGCGCTGGTGACGATAAAGCCATCAATCAGCAGCACCATGCGACGTTCTGCCGCTTGCAACATCGCACCCACCATCATCGCGATTTCCAGACCACCGAAGGTGGCCAATATGTCTAGTGGTTCTATTGCAGTTGAATGCAACGCCACAGCAGCTTCAATCACACGCTGTTTGTGGAGGACGCCATCGCTAGACAGGCCAGTTCCGGCACCAACGCATTGCGCTACCGGTATGCCAGTCAGTTTATGCATTAACGCAGCCGCAGCGGTGGTGTTGCCGATCCCCATTTCACCAAAGCCAATCACGTTACCTTGAAGTTCTGCTACCAGTGCCATGCCGCTAGCAAGGGCGCGATGACAGGTCTCTGGCGTCATAGCGGGTAGTTGTGCGAAGTTGCGAGTTCCGTGCGCCAGTTTGCGGTCTATCAAACCATCACGTGATCCGAAATTGTGATTCACGCCGGCGTCAATAATTTGCAAATCGCAATGATTTTGTTGTGCGAACACGTTGATGGCTGCGCCTTTGGCAAGAAAATTTGCCACCATTTGCCAGGTTACGTCTTGTGGGTAAGCTGAAATACCCTCCGCAACAATCCCATGGTCTGCGGCAAACACCAGGATCACCGCTTGTTTTAGTGAGATGTCGGTCGTTTGCTGGATTAATCCAATTTGTTTGGCGAGTGTTTCCAGCATCCCCAGGCTACCGAGCGGTTTGGTTTTGTTGTTGATGCGCTGATCGAGTTGTGCCGCCAATGCGGAATTGTCGATTGCTGCAATGGTGGGGATAGTGGTAGGAATAGACATGGTCATCAATATGAATAAAGTAGTGGCGTAAATTTTCTAGCGCTACGATAGCACACTGAGTACATAGAAAAAAAAGCCAGTCAGCAACGTACTGACTGGCTTTAATACTTCAAATACCGAACTTGATTACAAACCTAATTGCGAGATGAAAGCATTGGTGAAGCCTAAAGTGCCTGCTGTGCCATACGTATTGCAAGTCGATGAAGCCGACCCTGGTGCGCAGTCATTATCACGATCAAACGACCAGAAATGGACACCGGCTAGTTTGTTAGCGAGCACGAATTGCGACACTGTCGCGACGTTAGCGATAGTGAAAGTTTCGCTAGCTGAATCGTTACCACCTATCATTGGCGTCAGTTCGATCTGGGTAAATGGCACACCATATTGTGTGTTCAGATCTTTGGCCGCCTGGATGGCTGATGCCCCCATATCGCATTGACCGCTGCTATTCAGCATGCAATTGCCACCTGCCGGGCTACCGTAGTCCATGACCATCAAATTGACGTAGTAGTTGGTCAAACCATAGGCTTTGATCGCGCTCATAACATTAACGCCATAAACATTCAGGCTAGGCGATACATTGCCACCCAAGGTTGCGATGGTGAAGCTGAAGCGCATATTTGGATAGGTTTTTTGTGCAGTTACTACACGTTGGACCAAATTGTTGATGTCGGCTTGGCTTTGACCTGCTTCGATGTCAAAGTCGACACCCACCATGTTTGCCGAGTAGTAGGTCTTGATGAAACTCAGGAATCCCGCATCGGTAGTACAAGTGAATGAACCCGCAGCGCCGCCAGTGGAGACGATGTAGTTTTTGCCCGCATTGACGAAGGCTTGAACGTTAGCGGCAGCAAATGCCGATGCTGTTACACCGCCCCAGTTTTCGCTACCGCAAGCACCAGTAGCGAATGCCCAAGTCAATGTGGATAGCTTGGCCGGCATAACCGAAGTAACAGGAGATAACGTACCAGTTACTGCTGAACTAGCGACATTTGTGTTCCAGTTCATGTTGATGCCAACGTCTTTATAGGCGCTGTAGGAGAACGGACCAGCCGGCGGGGTCGTTGGTGGCGGTGTCACCGGAGGAGGTGTTACCGGTGGTGGCGTAACAGGCGGCGGAGTTACCGGAGGCGGTGTCACGGTTCCGGAGCCGCAGCTGCCTTGACTGGTCCACGGTTGACCAGTACCGATAACGCCGTTATTGGTCGCCGGATCATTTCCTTGTGTCCACCAGTTAGCAAGGTAATTGATGTTGTTTTCGCTGGCAGTATTGCCGCTGGTATAGATGGCGGTAGCAGTCCATGCTGCTGCACACGCCGGTGCTGACGTTGTTTGCGTTTTCACTTTGGTTGTCGTGACTTTAGCACCCATCGCTGAAGCACAACCACTCGCCACTGCGCTACAAGCAAGCGCGATGGCAAGTACCTTTGTAATTTTTACTTTCAAGTTTTTCTCCTAGATTCGTCAGGTTTTTCAACTCGGATGGCAGGTAAGGAGGCCAGCCATCAATCCCTAAAAACCGGATGATTACTTCCTCTTATTGCCGCAATTATTTCCTCATGGAAATAATGTACGCACTGTAGAAGCGTCAAAAGCGGCTGTCAATCGGTATCTAAGTGGTACTAGCGAAATAATTTTTTATTACGTTTCGATACAAATTTGAAGAGGGTAATGCCTTGTTTTCATTGATTTTCTTTGATTATTCAGAACCGCTCATTAGGAAGTGGACTGGTCGCCCTTTTTTGGTTTTCTTTAAAAATTTTGATGAAAATAGCTTTATTGACTGCGTTTTTGAGCAGCAGATTGCATTAAAAATGTAATGCAGCTTTCCAATGGGAATTCCAGTCGTGTAATACGAATAAAGTAATTTAGCGTGATTTCACCGATTATGAGCAAAATTTGGTGAATTTCCATAGACAAAACCGAATGCAGAGAACAACAACACCTGCCGCATTGTCAGCAATATTCAATATTGCCAAATATTCCCCTGATTTTCGCGTTATTTCGTGTTGCAACGCAGCAATTGCGAAAAATGACTACCAGTCCACCTCTCAAAACAACAAAGTAAACAATTTACACAATAGGCAATAAAAACAAGCGCTTAAGTAACGCTATGTATCGTTGAAATTAAGACCAAAATTTATATTGACAATACCAGTTAAATACCGATTGACAGTCCAATTGGGTACTTTTAAAGTTCGCCTGATTCAAATTTCCTTAGGGAAATGTTTTGATGGGGCAATGTTTTGTTGTAAGCCGATTGGTTGCTCAGAGTTGCATGAAGTGGTCGAAAAAGCGGTTGAAAAAAGGGTTTGGAGTCGAGGTAAATCCGGACCAAAAAAAGATACAAAAAAAAAGCGTTCTGCGTGCGTCAGGCTCATTTTTTTGGCGTCAGAACAAAAAAAAATCATTTTTAAAAAATTTTAGCCGGAACGATTTCCGAGACTAAATCCACGGAGGATAGACGAGATGAAACGAAATTTGACACCAATCGCATCTGCAGTTGCGCTTCTTGTATTGAGCGCTGCGATGCCTGCAATGTCAGCTTATGCGCAGCAAACGACGGACGGTACTGTCGCTCCAACTAGTGCAATCGCTCAAGCCAGTACACCTGACCAAACCACTCCAGCGACCAAAGCAGCCGTCAACGACCAGCAACCTGAAAAAGGTATTCAGACAGTGGAAGTGTCTGGTATCCGCGCTTCTTTGCAAAAATCCCTGGATCAAAAGCGCAACGCCAGCAGCTTGGTTGAAGTGATCACCGCTGAAGATGTAGGCAAGTTACCGGATAAAAACGTCGCCGATGCGATTCAGCGTTTGCCCGGCGTTAATACAAGTTCAGCAGCTACCGGGGAGGGTGGTTTTGATGAAAACGATCGCGTCAGTATTCGCGGTACTAGTCCTAGTCTGACGCAAACGACGATCAATGGTCATGCGGTCGGCACTGGCGACTGGTTCATTCTGAGTCAAGAAGGTAGTGTTGGCCGTAGCGTGAGT
Source organism: Glaciimonas soli (assembly GCF_009497155.1). Lineage (GTDB taxonomy): Bacteria > Pseudomonadota > Gammaproteobacteria > Burkholderiales > Burkholderiaceae_D > Glaciimonas > Glaciimonas soli. Next base: position 229,907 of record NZ_WINI01000007.1, on the reverse strand, counting down.
TACTCTTTGCTGCCATCGGAAATTGTCAGCTCGGTAGTTGTGCACAAAGGTTCGCAAGCCGATTTAGCAGAAGGCGGCGTGGCCGGTACGGTCGATATCATCACCCGTAAGCCTTTGGATGAAAAGCAGCAACTGACGGCCGAAGCGTCGGTCGGTGCTGCCTATTCCGACTTGGCGGATAAAACAAAACCGCAGTTCAGTGCTTTGGTGAACTGGAAAAATGATGCGAATACGTTCGGTATGTTGTTCCAGGCATTTTCAGAAGAACGTAGCTCGCGCCGTGATGGTCAGGAAATGTTGGGTTACACCACCATTGATGGCACGATGGCAGCCGGTAAAGCGCATCCCGATTTAGTCGGTGTTGCCGTGCCAACCAGTATCAACCAGGCGTATTTTACGCAAGATCGTAAGCGTGACGGTGGCGTCCTGAATTTTGAAATCAAGCCGACCAGAGATTTAACATTGGATCTTGAAGGCTTCTATTCAAAAATGGATGCATCGAATACCAATATCAGTTTTCTCGGCTGGCCGGGACATGCGATTGCAAATGGCGCAATCCCAAGTTCTTATACTGTCAAAAACGGTACTTTAGTTGGCGCAACGTTCCCGACCAACACGACCACTCCGATGGCTTTGGTGGACTCGATCTATCGTCCAGGTGAAGGCGAGAAAACCAATTATATTAATTTGGATGGTAAATATCGGGCAACCGATGCGCTGACAATCTCGGGCCAGATTGGATATACCAAGGGCGAAGGTTATACGCCATCACAACCAGCGTATGAGTCCGATATTAATGACATCGGTCTAACCTATCAAATGCATGGCATCGGTGCGCCAGCCAGTTTGTCTTTCCCTGGTTATAACGTGAAATATAATCCTGCACAGGCTTCAACCGGTTGGGCGTGGGATAACAATTTGATTGTCGACGACACCGAGTCTTATGGAAAATTGGATGCCAATCTGAATATTGAAAATGCCGGTCCATTGGATGCAATCAAGTTTGGTGTGCGTTTCAACGACCATCAGCGCGTCAGTCATTGGGAAGGTTACGGTTGTAACAGCGGTTGTTGGGATGGTTCTTTAGCTACATATACGGGCGCAACTTTCCCAAGTAATTTTGGTAACAATCTGGGCGGTGGCGGCTTTCCTACCAACGGTTTCTATTTCAATCAAGGTCCTATCCAGACCTATAACAATGTCAATGTTAACTTTGATGCGACACAACGTCACAATTGGCCAGGTGAGTTGAACGTCAAAGAAGACGATACAGCTGGATATTTGATGGGAGACTTGCAGGGTGATCATTGGAGCGGCAACGTTGGCGTACGTCTGGTGCGTACCGATCAAACCAGCATCGTCAATGTATTAGGTGGGTCTAGTCCTATCGTCGGCTCTTTATTTGGACCTTATACGCCAACCTCGATCAATCATGTATACAACGATGTTCTGCCTAGTTTGAACTTGAAGTATGACTTAACCAAAGATCTGGTATTGCGTGGATCACTTGCACGAGTGATGTCACGGGCTGATTACAGCGCGCTTGGTGGCTCGGTAACGTTGAACGACAGCACTTTGAGTGGTGATGGCGGCAATCCAAATCTGAAACCAATTCTGTCTAACAATTTCGATACCAGTCTGGAGTGGTATTTCGCACCGAAGTCGTTGGTGTCGATTGGCTTCTTTAATATGGATTTCGGATCGGCGGTATCGTATGGCGTCAATTCCGGTTTGTATTACAACCAGCAGCAACGCCAATTTACGATGTATGAAATCACGTCACCAACAAATGTTAAAGCGACAAACAGAGGCGTAGAGCTATCATATCAAGCGCCAGTCTGGGGTGGTTTCGGCGTATTGGCAAACTATACCTACGCTGATGGTCGGGAGAAGGATGGCAATCCTATGGTCGGCAATTCGCAAAACACATTCAACGTTGAAGCGTATTACGAACAAAATTCTTTGAGTGCACGTCTGGCTTATACCTACCGTTCTGACTTCCTGGTTGGTTTGGATCGTAGTTTTGCTGAAAATGAAGCAGCTGTTGGTACGCTTGCAGCATCTATTAATTACAAAATTAATGATCATTTGACGCTTAATTTCGATGCACTCAATCTGAATAATCCGACATTGAAGTATTACGCCGAGAACAAAGATCAACCTCGTGCCTTCTATACAAACGGTCGGCAGTTCTATTTGACCTTGCGCGCAAAGATGTAATTTACGGCTAATCCGCTTGGGAGCGGGGCAATTTAGAGCGTTGTTTTGCCCCAAGTGGTATTAAAGTGGTTGCTCTAATGGTAGGTAAAGTGGTCTGCAGAATAATGTAAAATAGAAGTGCACGGTTGTGCTTTTATTTGGTGAATTTAATCATCCTTGATAAAAATATAACTGCACAAATGCGAGCAAAAAGGTGTTGGAAAATCGGGCACAGAATTTGCATAGCTAATGCAGGTGCATTACAACTCATCGTAATGCTTTTATAAGAAATTTGCAAAAACACAAGGAAGATACTGAGAATTTGATAGCAAAAATTCACGAAACAGAAATATACCGATATTAAAATACGTATTAATTAAGCAGAAGCACATTAAGGCAACAAAGAGCCGGGCGTCGTCACCAAAATATAAGTTGCCAAATGTCGGGCGAAAAATAGGAGTCGTTGTATGGATTTTGCGAAGAATGGGGAAAGCCCCGGAAAGAATTTCACCGGCATTGCTCTGGTGATTCTTTTGCATGTAGTGATTATCTACGCGCTGCTTACTGGATTGGCACGCAAAGTAGTTGAAGTAATCCAAAAACCCGTTGAAACGGTGATTGTTCCGGAGATTAAGCCGGATATACCGCCACCACCACCAAAGCCTAAGCCAAAAATGGAGGTAACTCCTAAGACGAAGGCGCCGCCACCACCATTTGTACCTCCTCCAGAGGTAAAAGTGAATGTGCCGGTACAGCCAACCATTGCTGCGGTATCGCATGACGCGCCACCAACGCATGATTTGCCACCGCCGTCGGCTGAGCAACCGTCTGCTAAAGCAGCGCCGTCAAATACGGCACCAACTGCTGTTAGTAGTACTTGTGCCAAGCCAGAATACCCACGCCAATCATTGCAAGATGAGGAAGAAGGTATTGTTACGCTATCATTCTTGATTAGTGCACAAGGTAAGGTCGTCAAGGCTGATGTAGCGCACTCAAGTGGTTTTAAAGCTTTGGATAGAGCTGCTCTAAACGCATTGAGTCAATGTACGTTTAAGCCAGGTACTGTCAATGGTGAGCCACAAGAATCGTCAACGAAGATGCAGTATGTTTGGAAGCTGGAGTGATGAGAACGAGAGTAAATAAAATAATCTAGTACCTCATTTATCTTAAAAAAATTATTGTGTTTATTCTGTATTACGATTTTAGAACCCATTTAACAAACTAACATTAACACTGCATGTAAACATTTACTGACCGCTTACAAAGCACTCATTAAATGGTTATATATTAGATTTCATTAAAAATTTTGGAGAACTTTATGTCAATTCTATCAACCCGTACATCGACTTCAGTTTCAGCACTGATCGCAGGCTTGCTACTGTCAGTAGCTACATTAGGCGTGCCAATGACCGCCGGTGCAGCTGATGCAGCGCCAGCAGCAACAGCTGCGGCATCAACTGATGCTGCTGCTTCAGCAACTGCACCTGCTGCGAGCGCAACAGATGCTGCTGCATCAACAGCAATGGCTGATACACCAGTTCCACCACCGCAAGCAGCGGATCATGAGACAGTTAGCAATCCATACGGCCTGGACGCTTTGTGGAAAGGCGGCGATTTTGTGGCACGCGGCACTTTGATCATTCTGGTTCTGATGTCCATGGGTAGTTGGTACATCATCATCACTAAGTTGATCGATCAGATGAAACTGATGGGCCAAGCTTCTGCTGCTAAAAAATCATTCTGGAAAGCTAGTTCAGTACAAGCTGGTATCGCTAGCTTGAAAGAAGGCAGCCCATTCCGCTATATCGCTGAAACAGGCAGCACTTCAACTGAACACCATGACGGTGCATTGCTGGAACAAATCGACTTGAACACATGGGTGACTATGTCTATTCAACGTGCTGTTGAAAAAGTGCAAAGCCGTCTGCAAGATGGTTTGTCATTCCTGGCAACTGTTGGTTCAACTGCTCCTTTCGTTGGTCTGTTCGGTACAGTTTGGGGTATCTACCACGCGTTGACAGCAATCGGTATCGCTGGTCAGGCTTCTATCGATAAAGTTGCTGGTCCAGTTGGTGAAGCGCTGATCATGACAGCAATCGGTTTGGCTGTTGCTGTACCTGCAGTGTTGGGTTACAACTGGTTGGTACGTCGTAACAAGAGCGCAATGGAAGATATCCGTTCGTTCAGCGCTGATTTGCACTCTGTTTTGTTGAGCGGTGTTATGTCTTCTGCTGCTGGTCAAGCTCCACGCGCAGTTAAAAAAGTCGGCTAAGCAAAGCAAAGCAAAGTAAAGTAAAGGTTAATAATCATGGCAATGCAACTCGGCTCCGATGAAGGCGAAGACGAAGTCATCGGCACGATCAACACGACACCACTAGTTGACGTCATGTTGGTTTTGCTGATCATCTTCTTGATTACGATTCCAGTGGTGACACATACAATTCCTGTGAAACTGCCGAACGAAACGGTTAATCCTTATAAGACAAATCCGGCAAATATCAACCTCGCAGTGAATAAAGAGGGAAAGATATTTTGGAATGAGCAATATGTTCCAAGTACCGATATTTTGTTCAATAAGTTAGCCAAGGTCGCTGTGATGGTGCCTCAACCAGAAGTTCATATTCGCGGCGATCAAGCCACGCCATATGAATATATTGGACGAGTGATTTACACAGCACAGCGTGCACAAATCGCGAAGATTGGTTTCATTACAGAACCACCTGCGCGTGGCGGCTAATCGCAGTTAAATTAGCGCATTAGTGCACTGGGATAGAGCAGAGCGAAGCGTTGGTCTAGCTCTATCCCCGACTCAATAACAGGACGAAGGAATAAATCATGGGCATGAATATTGGTTCAGGTAACAGCAATAAAGAACCTGAAGTGATGATGGAAATGAATATGACGCCGTTGATTGACGTGATGTTGGTATTGCTCATCATGTTAATTATCACGATCCCTATTCAGAATCACGCAATTAAACTGAATATGCCGGTGGGAAATCCACCTCCGCCATTGACGCAGCCATTGGTGATCACGATCGACGTGACCCCTGACGGTACTGTTATATGGAACGGTGAAAATATCCCGAATCGTACGGTATTAGAAGCAAAGTTGAAAGATGTTGCTGCGACACCTGATCAGCCAGAAGTGCATCTGCGCCCTAATAAGTTAGTTCCTTATAAGGATGTTGCTGCAGTAATGGCGTCGGCACAAAGATTGGGCGTTACTAAGATTGGTATGGTTGGTAACGAGCAGTACACCAACTAAAAAACCTGTCTGAGTTGCTACTCAGTTAGCAGATGTATGTGTTTTGTTCCTCTCCCCAGAAAATGGGCGAGAGGGACAGTCTAGAAATCCATTAAAAAAAGTTAAAGATAATGTCCAAGCTTCGCCTTACGCACCTTGGCCTGATAGTGGCCGCAATTAGTTTCACCAGCTTTGCAGTTATGACTTCCGTACATGCAGCAGAGGCCGCGGCGACAGCGCCCGCCAAAGTAGAGACAGTGCGACCAGAAGTCGGTAAGCCACTGAATGCTGCGCAAGAGCTGATCAAACAGAAAAATTATGCGGATGCACTGGTACAAGTACGACTGGCTGATAGTGTTGGAGAGCTAACCCCATTTGAAGCATTTTCCATAGATCGTATGATGGCACTGCTTTCAGCTGCCACTGGTGACGATATCACTGCGATTAAATCACTCGAAGCGGTGATTGCGACTGGCCGCTTGCCGGCAGCAGAGCAAAGTGTCTATATCCAGACACTGGCGCAAGAATATTACAAAGTTAAAGACTACCCAAAAACAATCAGCACTGCCACGCGTTACTTCAAGGAAGGCGGCACCGACGCCAAAACGCGCAATATGTTGATTCAGGCTTATTATCAAAATAACGAATTTGCCAAAGTTGAAGCAGAAATAAGCGCAGACATCGCTGCACAAGAAAAAGCTGGAAATGCGCCAAGCGCAGATCAGCTCAAAATGCTAATCAACTGTGAAAAACAACTGCACGGTGATAAAAGCGCTGGCTATGCGGCTGCAATTGAGAAGATCGCGACTTATTATCCTGAAAAGCAATATTGGGATTTCCTGTTAAATCGGGTGCAGTTGCAGCCAGGTTTCTCCGACGCTTACTTGTTGGATGTTTATCGTCTCAAGCTAGCGGTTGGACCACTTGATAACGCGAAACAGTACAGTGATGTTGCACAGCTTGCCAATGCCAAAGGCTTTTCGGCAGAATCGCAAAAAATATTGGCGCAAAAGTCGCAATCCGGTATGTTGAAAATGCCTTTTGAGTTAGCAAAGTCACAGCAATGTGTCGCGACAGGAAAAACGGGCATTGGCCTGATTAATGCGGGTTACGACTGCGTAACACAAGGTAAATTTGATCAGGGCCTGAATTTGATGGAGCAGGGTTTGCACAAGGATGATTTGAAACGTCCCGATGAGGCCAAACTTCACACCGGTATTGCTTATGCCATGGCTGGTCGCAAAGCAGATGCCATCAACATGTTCAAAACGGTGCAAGGTACTGATGGCGCCGCAGATTTAGCGCGATATTGGGTAATACAACTTAGTCGTCCAGTAAGTCAGTAAGCAGTAAGCAGTAAGTCAAGTCAGTAGCGATAAATCCCTTATGACGGTGACGTTGAATGAACAGAGACAACGACACAAGTAATGCCGACAACGGCAACAATTACAAAGCAGCGCTAGCAGCAATACACAACGCGCCGTCATAAGAAGAATTTCCCATTTTGGTACTCGCGTAAGTATCGACAGGTGATCTGTCGCATGCTCGGGCAGTGCTGTACCTGAAAAATGGAACGCACGTTGAAACATCAGGAACAAAAATAATAATACCGCGTTGATGATGGTGGCTTTGTCACGCCGGTATGCATCAAAATTGATTCAAAAAAACCGATTCAGCAGTGATCATGTGAAAGTTAAAGGAAAACACCATGTTAGCCCAGCTTCGTGATTTTAAACCTGATAACGATAGCGTCACCCCTTTGTATTTGCAGCTGGCAAACAAACTCTCGGCCGGTATTGCTGAAGGTCTTTGGCAGCCTGCCGAAGCATTGCCTTCAGAGCGCGTATTGTCCGACTCACTGAGTATTTCCAGAGTGACGGCGCGTAAAGCCATCGATATTCTATGTGATCGCGGATTGCTGACACGTCGCCGCGGATCAGGTACTTACATTACACCCAAATTGGAGCAGCCCTTGTCACGTCTGACCAATTTCAGTGAAGAATTGCGACAACGCGGATTTCAGCCGGGATCGCAATGGCTGGTCCGAACTAGCGGGATTGCCGTCGCCGAAGAAATTCTGGCACTGGGCTTATCGCCCAATACTGCGGTATCGCGCTTAAAGCGTTTGCGTACGGCTGATAACGTAGTGATGGCGATAGAAACGACTACTATTCCAGCACTTTATTTACCGGATCCAAAAGCGGTGACAGATTCTTTATATGTCTATTTGGGCGAACATGGTCGTGCGCCGACCAGAGCTTTACAGCATATCCGCGCCGTCAACGCCAATGCGGATCAGGCGCGTTTAGCCGGGATCAAATTAGGCGCGGCGATGTTGCATATCACGCGGGTTGGCTATCTGGAAAATGGGATGGCAATTGAACTGTCGCATTCGTATTGTCGTAGTGATTACTATGATTTCGTCGCGGAGTTGCGTAGATGAACAGCGTACAACAAGCGCAAAATAATTTGCATGGAAAACTGACAGGTAATGTCCTGACGCCGCACGGTTGGGTTAGCGGGACAATGTATTTCAACGATAGGATTGCCGAAGTTAACGGTTTGACAGTCAACCCCGACCACAACGCCGACGATTACATCTTGCCGGGATTTATTGATTTGCACGTGCACGGTGGCGGTGGCAAAGACATCATGGATGCTGGCGATGCGGTGTACGCCATCGCGAAAATTCACGCGCAGCACGGCACTACCAGCATGTTGGCTACCACCATGACGTCGCCGCCTGGCGATTTGGAACAGGCGCTCAAAGCAATCGGCCACGCATGTTGGGAGCGTAAGCCCGGGACTGCACGCGTGTTGGGAACGCATCTGGAAGGTCCCTATATCAACCCCGACAAACTCGGTGCGCAACCGGATTACGTACAGGAAGCGACATTGGCAGAGGTGGAGCGTCTGAGTGCTTTAGCGCCACTGAAATTAATCACCGTGGCACCGGAAATGAGCGGTCATCTGGAGCTGGTACGTGTGCTAAGCAATGCCGGTATGAGAGTGCAGATAGGCCACACCTCAGGCACCTACGAAGACGGTGTCCAGGCTTTGCAGCACGGCGCTTCTGGTTTCACGCATTTGTTCAATGCGATGAGTTCTTTCCATCATCGTGAACCGGGAATGGCTGGAGCTGCGTTGGCACACGCCCAATATTCCGAACTGATTCCCGACTTGCTGCATGTACATCCAGGGGCGATTAAAACCGCATTGCGCGCAATCCCGCATTTATATTGTGTTACCGATTCTACCGCTGCCACCGGCATGCCAGACGGCGAATATATGCTGGGGCGCCAGATTGTGCACAAATGTATGGGAGGAGTGCGTTTGGCCGATGGAACCTTGGCAGGCAGCACCCTGACCATGGATCAGGCACTGCGCAATCTGGTTTCGCTGGGTTTGGAGATAGAGGATGCATCGCGTCGTGTTTCCACATACGCAGCAGATCATCTCGGTCTGCATGATCGTGGGCGCTTAATTCAAGGCAGCTTTGCCGACGTAGTTGTGCTGGATCGACAACTCAATTTAAAAGCAGTATATGTTGAAGGGGAACAGATTGGTCTCACCGATATGCAGTTTGGCGCCACAAGGCTCAATGGCCAGTAATTTACCAACATACAGTTCACTGATGCTGAAAGAAGCGTGCTCGGCATCGGAATATGTAGCGTTACAACTGGCCGCAGATAGAGAGCGTTATACCGAACTAGGGCAGCATTTGCGTGCGGCACAGCACTCTACGGTATTGACCGTGGCCCGCGGCAGTTCTGATCACGCCGCAAATTATTGCGCTTATTTGATCATGGCGCGTTTGGGGCGGATAGTGGCATCGCTGCCAATGTCTCTGGTGACGCTTTGTAATGCACCTTTGCAGACTCGCGCTACCCTTGCTATTGCGATTTCTCAATCAGGGCAAAGTCCCGATGTCATCGAGCCAATACGTTATTTTCGCGAAGGTGGTGCAACGACTGTTGCCTTGGTTAACGATGCCGCATCGCCTCTTGCGCACGGTGCTGAGTGGTCGATGCCCTTGCATGCCGGGCCGGAACTCAGTGTCGCAGCCACCAAAAGTTTTATTACCAGTCTGGTTGCGGCTGCACGACTGACCGGTCACTGGCAAAATGATGCCGCATTTTTAGATGCAATTGCAGAGCTACCGGAAGCTTTGCATAGAGCGACCTGCTGCGATTGGTCGCAAGCCATCGACGTATTGGCTCCATCGTCAAAAATCATGGTGGTGGGACGCGGCACTGGTTTTCCTGTTGCGTTAGAAGCTGCACTCAAATTAAAAGAAACGTCGGCGATACAAGCAGAGGCGTTCAGCGGTGCAGAAATTAAGCACGGTCCGATGGCGTTGATAGACGAAGGTTATCCGCTGTTGATTTTTGCACCACGTGGCCCGACACAACATAGCCTGATCAGGCTTGCTGCCGAAATGCGCGGTCGTGGTGCACGCGTATTGTTGGCAGCACCCGACGATATAGTCGAACGAGATTTGACCTTGCCGATTGCCGCAACACCAGATTTAGACCCGATAGTGGCGATACAAGCGTTCTATGTGATGGCGGCACAGTTGTCGATTGCGCGTGGAATGAACCCGGATAAGCCGCGCCATTTGAACAAGGTAACGAAGACGAATTGAGAGTTAGGAAAAGCGGTATGGCGGATGAGTATCACAGCGCTCCATCCATCCAACTCCGTTCTGTTTTTCGATGAAAAAGTAGATAATGCAGAACGCACAAATGCAGAGAAACGAATTGATATGAACACAGAAATTAAGTCCTTAAATCCGCGCCAGCTAGCTGGCCAGCTCATCATGATCCGCATCCCCAATACGGTGTTGGATGCAGAGACCGCCGATTTTTTGCGCGACAATCAGATCCGCGCCATTTGTCTGTTCCGCCAGAATATGGTCGATGCCGCACAACTATCAAAATTGACTGCAGATTTGCGCGAGGTGATGGGGGAAAACGCGTTGATCGCGATAGATCAAGAGGGCGGTGCGGTGGTGCGCTCAACCTGGGTACCCGCACCGCCAGCGGCAATGTCGCTGGGCGCTGCCGATGATACGACGTTGGCGTATGCCGTCGGCGCCGCGGTAGCGCGAGGTGTTAAAGCCTTGGGATTTAACTGGAATTTTGCACCAGTACTGGATTTGAACAACAACCCGGCGAATCCAGTGATTTGCGAACGCTCTTTCGGTTCCGATCCCAAACGTGCTACCGAATTAGCGTTGGCATGGATGGAGGGTAGTTTATCCGAGGGTGTCGCATGCTGCGTCAAACATTTCCCCGGTCATGGCGATACGCACGTTGACTCACATCGCGATTTACCTACAGTCGATAAGCCTCGAGCTGAACTAGACGCGCTTGAATTGGCACCATTCAAGGTCGCCGCCATGGCAACTAAAAATGCTCCTGCCATGATGAGTGCGCATATTGTTTACCCCGCGCTGGATAGGGAATTTCCCGCCACCATGTCGCGCAAAATTCTGACCGGTTTGCTGCGTGAAGAATGGCAATATCGCGGTGTCATTATTACCGATGGCATGGATATGCATGCGATTGCCGGTCGCTATGGCGTTGGCAAAGCTGCGGTACAAGCGTTTGTCGCAGGTGCCGATATGGTGATGGCTTTGGGAACCAGAGCCACGCAAAATGAAACTTTGGATGCATTGGCTGAAGCGATTGCATCCGGACAATTCCACCAGGAAGAAATTGCGACTCGCTTACAACGTCTTGACCGTTTGGCGCAGACTTACCCTTGCGCCGGCACCGACGGCATTTATGCCGCAGAAGCAGCTGATCACCAACTGATGCGTGGCGCCTGGCAGCGCGGTTTGACAGTGCATGGCAATCCACAAGCAATACCCGTGGGCAGCAAAATCCGTCTGGTCATGCGTACCGATACTGTCAGTGACGGCGTCTCCGAAGCAGGCGTGCCTGCCAGTGTGGTTAGTGCGATGTTGGCCCAGCATTACGACGTTGAGATGACTACCTTTGCTGATCCAGATACGTTTATCTGGCCATCCTTGCCGGCCGATGGTCGCATCACTGTATTGGCTTCCACTTCGCGTGCACGTTATAGCGAGCAGGTTCGTAACAGCTGGCGACCAGCATTGCATCTGGCGTTGTGGAATCCGTTTCATGCATTTGATATTGCCGCTCCGGCAGTGATGTCCTATGGATTTGCACCGCCTGCGTTACAAGCGGTGAGCGCATGGTTGACGGGAGAAATAGAGGCGCACGGACAATTGCCTGTGGCCGGGATGATGTAATGCGTTTTATCCCCTCTCCCGGACGCGGGCGAGGGGAGGTGTATGTGCTGTATCTAAAACAAAGTTTTATCGAAAAAAACGAAAATATACTGAGACCATGCATAACGAAAAAACACCAAAACGTCACCCCATCACCTGGGTTCCCACCTTGTATTTTGCCGAAGGCTTACCCTATTTTCTGGTCGCCACCATGGCCGGTCTGATGTACAAAAGCATGGGCATAGCAAACGAACAGATCGCTTTATGGACTGGCTTACTTGGTTTTGTCTGGGTCTTCAAACCGCTGTGGAGTCCGTTTCTGGAAGTCGCACGCAGTAAAAAATCCATCGTTTTGCTGTTTCAATTTCTCGGCGGTGCTGCACTTGGTTTGCTGGCATTGGCGCTGCATTTGCCGACGTATTTCGCCGCCAGCATTGCCTTGTTGGCGTTGGTCGCGATTGCTTCTGCAACCCACGATATTGCTGCCGATGGTTTGTACATCGCCAGTTTAGACGCTAAACAACAAGCCGCATACGCAGGGTGGCAAGGCGGTTTTTACAATGTTGCACGCTTTTTTTCTTTAGGCGGATTGGTGGTATTGGCCGGCTATTTTGAAAAACGGATGGATGTAGCACACGCCTGGTCCATCATTTTCGGGATGCTTGGCGCCATTATGATCACATTGGCCGCGTACCATATCTGGGCACTGCCGAATGCAAACAATGTGGTTCGTTCTGATACCTCTATGCGCGGTGTCTACAAGACATTGCAAGACGTGATTCTGGATTTTTTCAAGAAGCCTGGTATTTGGTTAGCCATTCTTTTTATTATCTTGTTCCGCGCAGGCGAAGGCCAAGTCACTACCATTGGCCCTCTGTTTTTGCGCGCTGCGCGTGCCGAAGGCGGTTTGGGGTTAACCACCACGGAAGTTGGTGCCTTGTATGGCACTCTGGCGACCGTGGCGTTCATCGGTGGCAGTATTCTGGGCGGCTATTTCACTGCTTGGTTAGGCTTACGTCGAGCGATGTTCTTTCTGATTTTAGCGATGAATTTGCCTAACCTTGCATACTTCTTTTTAAGCACTTTTTTACCAACTAATTTCAGTGTGATCGCAGGCGCGTTGAGTTTAGAAATGTTTGGCTATGGTTTTGGTTTCGTCGGTTTGATTTTGTTCATCATGCAGGAAGTCGCTGTCGGCAAATATCAAATGGCGCATTACGCACTGGGTACTGGGGTGATGCAACTCGGTTATGTGCTGTTCAAAATCATGAGTGGCGCGATACAAGCCGCATTGGGCTATCAGCATTTCTTTTTGTGGGTCTTGCTGTCTGCAATACCGGTGTTGCTATTGTCACGCATTGTGCCGATAGGGCGCCATGACAGAGCGGTGCTGCATGTTTCATCGACGCGTGCGGTTGAGGGATAACATGCGACGCATGCTACTCTTGTGTGGGTTGGCAGCGAGTACTTTAGTATCCGCTGCGCATGCCAGCCAGGAAATATTCTTTGACGATTTTCACTATGCAGACAAAGCAGCGCTGCTCAAAGGCGGTTGGATTATTCGTGGTCAACGTGGTCATCCCGGTATCGATGGTGGGCAATGGGGATCCGATAGTATTGCGTTGATAGACGATGTGGATAATAAAGGCCGTCGTTTATTACGATTAACAGCTCGCACCGACGGCACGCCACAAGGCACATTCCAGGCACAGCTATGTCATCAGCGTAAATATCTAGAAGGTACGTACGCCGCCCGTATACGCTTTTCCGATGCACCTGTTACCGGGCCGAATGGTGATGTGGTGGTGCAGACTTTCTATGCCGTCAGCCCGTTGCGCTTTGATCTTGATCCGCAGTACAGCGAAATGGACTGGGAGTATTTGCCCAACGGCGGTTGGGGTGATGTCAACAGCCGACTGTATAGCGTCACCTGGCAAACAGTACAGATGAATCCATGGCAAGCCTACAATCAACCGCATCAAAAATTCGTCAAGTTAGGTAATCAATCTGGTGGTTGGCACACTTTGGTGATGCAAGCGGCAGCCGGCAAGACGCGCTTTTTTCTGGATGGCGAACAGCAAACCGAGAATGGCGGTCGCAATTATCCGGTGGTGCCAATGTCGATTAATTTCAATCTTTGGTTTTCACCTGGCGGGCAGTTGCCAGATACCAGTGCTGAACGGGTTTACCAACAAGATGTTGCCTGGGTTTTTCATGCCCGCAATCAGGTATTGTCGCCCGCTGAAGTGGATGATGCTGTGAAAGATTATCGGAGGGCGGGGACACATCAGATGGATACCGTTCCGCAGAGTGAGCCGCCATTGGCGTCGACTTGTGATTTTTAGAAGTGTAGAAAATAGTAGGATGAGTATCGCTGCGCTCTACCCATCCTACTTCGTAACATAATTAACGCCGGTGTTGTTTCATCGCCGATTGCACTTCACGATGCGCATCGCGATCTTTTTCGGTGGCGCGTTTATCGTGTTGCTTTTTACCTTTGGCTAAACCCACTTCGCACTTAATCCGGCCACCCTTGAAATGCAGGTTGATCGGTACCAGCGTGTAGCCAGAACGTTCAACCTTGATCATCATGCGGCTGATTTCGGCTGCGTGTAACAGCAATTTGCGGGAGCGTAGCGCTTCTGGATGAACGTGGCTGGAGGCGCTGAGCAGGGCGCTGATGTGCGCACCAAACAAGAAGATTTCGCCATTGCGAATGATCACATAGGCCTCTTTCAACTGCGCACGCCCGGCGCGGATGGCTTTGACTTCCCAGCCATGCAGTTCCATCCCCGCTTCGAAGCGCTCTTCGACAAAATAGTCGTGGAAAGCTTTTTTATTATCAATAATACTCATAATGTCCGTAACGCTTGCTGCTCGGTTAAAATTCCAGGTTGTGATTCTATCAAATGGTAGGGATTTAATGGCAGTTGTGCATAAAACAGTGTTATTGGGGTACAGCGCAGAACAAATGTTCGCGCTGGTTGATCGGGTCGAAGATTACCCGCAATTTTTGCCATGGTGCGGCGGAGTAGAGGTACGAGAGCGCACCGACACCAGCTTGATTGCCACCTTGAATATCCATTACCATGGTATCAAACAGTCATTTACTACCGAAAACGCACACATTGCACCGGTCGAGATGAAAATGCGTTTGGTCGAAGGGCCGTTCAAACATCTGGACGGCACCTGGCATTTTAAAGCACTACGCGCCGATGCCTGCAAGATAGAATTCAATTTGCATTATGAATTTTCCAACAAAATCCTGGAAAAAATCATAGGACCGGTTTTCAGCATGATCGCCAACAGTTTCGTCGATTCCTTTTGCAAACGCGCTGAAGTTGTTTATGCGGATAAAACACGATGACCGCGCCAACAATAACTGTTCAGGTTTGCTATGCCACCCGTGAACATCAAATTTTGCGCAGCTGCACGGTACCAGAGGGTATTTCGTTGCACGATGCGATTAAGCAAAGCGGCGTGCTGGAAGAAGTTAAGGAATGCGATTTAAGCACTTGCAGAGTTGGTATCTTCGGTAAATTAAAATCGCTTGATACGCCCTTACGTGATCAGGATAGGGTGGAAATATATCGTCCTTTGACTGTCGATCCTATGGTTTCCCGACGCCGACGTGTGGCGAAAGTGGTTAAGGAAGAGGCGCGGATCGCGAGTATGAAGAAGTCCCGTTGAATATACTTGGTAACTGATGCAACGCCCACCGATAATTTAACCGCAGTCATTCCGGCGAACGCGGAAATGACGGTGATGGGGCATTGCAGTCTAAAAAGGTTGGACTTTCCAACCCAAGCTATAAAACTATTTATTCGCCGCGTCTTTGGACTTGATGTTGCAATTTTCCTTCAAAAATTTCAGCGCCAACATGTATTTCAAATCATCTTCGTCCAGCAAATATTGTTCAGCTTCCGGCAGAAATTCCTCTTCCCACAACGCCAGTAAATTCTCTTTTAACTCAAACGGCGCTTCATCTTTAATGAAGCTGGCAACCGCATCATTATCAAAACCAAACTCACGCACTTGGCGGATGATGGTTCTGGCTTCTGTTTCAGATAATGTCGTTTTTGGTTTGATGCTGGCAGCCAGGCATAAAAACACCGTCAGGCGAGAGTAGGGATCTTCTTTGCCTTGAGTGATTTTGTGCCACTCTTTAGCAATTAAAGCATCAAAACTACCGATTTCTTCCATGCCACTGTCGGCGATGAAGTAACGCAGTTCTATTGTGTTGATTAGCTCGGCCAGCGTCATGCTTGCATTTAAGATCAATGAAGCATCATTTTTTTCGATTTCACGCCGGACTTTTTGCGTTATGGCGCTATATTCTGATGGCACATCATCCAGCAGTTTTTTTGAAATTTTGAATTTCCCGCTCGCTAAAAATTGCGTACGGATGTGATCCAAAGCGTGCGCAAAGGCCAGGCGTGTAGGTGGGTTGTTCGCATATTCCTCTACACCGCTGGCGCGCAATAATAACGCTGTACGGATCACGGTTTCGGCGCTGGTGAAATCTAAAGCAGATTGTTGTGCAACTTGCATCTGTTCGGCAAACCACAAGGCTGCATGCATGGTCAGCTCGGCATCCAGACGAACTTGACGTTCTTTCCGGTATGCCTTGAGAGAAAACGGCTTCTTCAGCGTGTGTTCGTTCTGAAACTCCTTTACCGACTGGCTTTCGCTATCGCCGAACACCGTGCAATTGGGTAGCGCATGCAATGCTTTGAGCATCTCATTGCCGCCGCGAGAGTGCGACAGAAACGTATTGTCACGCAGTGATTCAGCGGCTAGTTTCAGGTTGTCTTCAAACCGATCTTCGAGATACAGGCTGACCAGATGAGTAATGCGTAAGCGTGCATTTTCTAAATCTGATTGCAAATGTTTAGTGCCGAAAAAATCGGCGACTTGCAACGTGCCTTTGGCGCCATCAGCGATGATGGTCTGGCATTTTTCGTGCGAAATGATGGCGTTTTTTACACCGAACGCTAACGCCTTCTCAAAATAAGGGCGCTTGTCGATGGTGGCAATGCTGTGTTGTTTGGACATGTTCAGGGAGGTTACAGAGTTACTGTTCTGCTCCTCTCCTGCAAGCAGGAAAGGAGAGCTACTCTTAATTACAGCGCCGATTCTTCCGAAGGATCGATCGGGGTAGATGGCTTGCTTGGCGCTTTCGCCAGTGCGGCTGGTTTAGTGGTGCGGTGATGCACAGGTTCCGGATCAAGTCCCAAACCAAACTCATAACCATCTTCTTGTTCCAGTCGTTCCAATTCGGCTTCACGCTTCTTGCGTTCTTTACTGCGTTTTTTCAGCGTTGGCCAGACTTGTTCGAAGATATCAGCATGCTCGTGTTTTAACAGCCAGGCTAATTCTTTCCAGTCATGATCACTGACCTCGCCTCTGTCAACGGCATCAGCTTCTTCGGTAAAGTTAATATTGAAGGTATCAAATTCTGCGAAATGGGCAATTTCTTCATCGCGATCGGCCAGGTAATCAATGAAAGCCGAATATCCACCATCAAGGTCACCGATAGCTTCGATGAAGTCGCCGGTTTTGGTATCGTCGCGGAACAACACCGCATTCATCATCCCACGCAAACGCGCATGGGTAACATCTGCGTACAGCTTTTCGATGATGACGGCGCGGGCGAATTGCTCCGGCGTGACCAGCAAATTGACGACAGATTCTTTCGAGGAGTCGAATTCACGGATTACTGCCAACAAATCCTTTGGCGGCATTTCTTCCAGTACGGCGACCAAAGCGTAATCGCCTTCAGTTTCCGCTAAATTGACTAAAGCATATTCGGCGCCGGCGATATCGCCTTCGCGGATCAGGCTACTGGCTTTGAGAACTAGGGCATTTTTTGTCATGGATTTACTTTGAAAAAAGAATTTGCTTTAAGCCCTTCCTCCGGTTGCAGGAGAAGGAACAATTCAGTGTTGACACAGTAAGCTTAATGTCGGTCAAAGCCTTGCTCCGCCAACCAATCCGCACCCTCGGCCTCAAGATCTCCTTCGCGGTCTTCATCGCGCTCGACTTCATCGACGCTGTCGTCGGTTTCGTCAATTTCGGGAGCGTATTTGCCGTGGTAATGACCTTTATTTTTTTCGTATAAATATTCCAGGCAAACGCTGGTAATCAGAAAACGTTCGCCGGCAGGTTCTTGCAGCGCGATCTCGACCAGTTTTTCTGCCCACGGTGCAAACTGCACCATATCAGCGTATTCGTACCACGATGGGAATTCATCCGGCTCGTAAGAGGCCAGCATGACCATTGCATGCGCATTGGAAAAGCTGATGCCGCCATGAAAAGACACTGCCACCATTTCCGGCGCCATATCGATCATCGGCATCATTGCAGCAAATTGCGCGCGTTTGGTCTTTAACCGCGCAGCAAGAACATTTTTACCTTCGGAATCGCTTTGCAAGTCTTCTAGTTCGGCTTGATACGCCTTGGTCAAATCTTCAAAATAGGAAGAAAGCATCATTGCAAAACCTTATTTATGTATGTGGTCCAGATTTGTTCGGCGGAGGCCAGTGGATTTTCCAGCAGGCTGCGGCGCCGATTCTCATCGTAACTTTGTCGTTTGTCGGTATCCGATAACAGGTCATATGCTTCCTGCACTTCCCTGAATTGGGCAGGTGCATCGGACGCGGTATTTCTATCGGGATGAAACTCAGCTGCTTTTTTGCGATAGGCGGCTTTTATCGCGCTTTGTGATGCATCACTGTCTATGCCAAGAACGGCGTAATAATCGTTCATGCGTCCTTACTGTTCTGTGCTTGTATGAATGATCAACGCTAGATGATCAGGAGGAGAGTACAGCGTAGCGTATTGAGTATTTCTTTGTTGCATTTCTTCGAAAATGCTCGCGTGAGTATACGCCAGCTGAGCTCCGAAGTCCATTCTCCTGCGAATAAAAGATTTCTGTTATGCAAAATGGTTCTATGTACATGCGAAAAATTTCGTTCTCTTTATAACATTCGAGTGCGATTATCTCTGTTCGTTAGCCGTTTTTGTAATAAGAGAACCGAAGAGGATGCATGATGGCTACATTGGCCACTTTATCGAATAAGCAACAAATCGCTATCAGTCGCCCATTTCGCGTGATGCCCGGATTTCGTTTGTCGCTAGGTTTCACGCTGTTTTATCTGGCTTTGATTGTGTTGATCCCATTGTCGGCGGTGTTCCTTAAAACCTTCACCATGACTTGGGATGCGTTTGTGGCCGCAGTGACATCGCCAAGGGTGATGGCTTCATACCGATTAACATTTGGTGTTGCTTTTTTGGCTGCGTTATTAAATGTGCTATTCGGCGGCATCGTCGCCTGGGTGTTAGTACGTTATCGGTTCCCGGGTAAAAAAATAATCGATGCCTTGGTCGATTTGCCGTTTGCCTTGCCGACCGCAGTGGCCGGGATTGCGCTGACTACGTTGTACTCCGCCAACGGCTGGTTAGGGCGTTATCTGGAGCCATTGGGTATCAAAGTCGCTTTTACGCCGTTGGGGATATTGATAGCACTGACTTTTATCGGCTTGCCGTTTGTAGTGCGTACCGTGCAACCGGTATTGGAAGATGCCGAATGTGAACTCGAAGAAGCCGCCGCCAGTCTCGGCGCCGGACACTGGCAAATTTTCATCAAAGTGATATTTCCAACGGTGTTGCCGGCTTTGTTGACAGGATTTGCATTGGCTTTTGCGCGGGCCACTGGTGAATATGGTTCGGTCATTTTCATCGCAGGCAATATGCCGATGATTTCGGAAATTACGCCTCTATTCATTATCACCAAATTGGAGCAATACGATTACACCGGCGCGACCGCGATTGCGGTGGTGATGCTGAGTGCTTCATTCATTTTGCTGTTGACGATCAATGTTTTACAGGCCTGGACCCGCAAGCGCGGACAGGCAGTTTAAAGGGAGAGGAAGTATGGGCACCTATGCTAGTTATATTCCAACTCCGGCGACGTCGGCTGCTGTAACGCCAAGCAAGCCTGCATCCGTTGTAACACCAAGTGCGACGCAGGAGCCATTATGGGTACGCACGATATTGATTAGCGTCGCATTGTTGTTTTTGACCTTGTTTCTGGTGGTGCCGTTGGTTTCGGTTTTTGCAGAGGCTTTAAAAAAAGGATGGGAGGCATACATCGCCGCCATCGTTGAGCCGGATGCCATCAGCGCCATCAAATTGACCTTGCTGACAGCAGTCATTGCGGTCCCGCTGAATCTGGCATTTGGTGTGGCGGCATCGTGGTTGATTGCAAAATTCAATTTTCGCGGCAAGAGTATTTTGTTGACCTTGATTGATTTACCGTTTTCCGTATCGCCGGTAATTTCAGGTTTGATTTATGTCTTGTTGTTTGGCGCTCAGGGCTGGTTTGGACCGTGGTTACGTGAGCATGACATCAAGATTTTATTCGCTGTGCCAGGCATCGTTTTGGCGACTATTTTTGTCACCTTTCCTTTTGTTGCACGTGAACTGATTCCATTGATGCAGGCACAAGGCAGTGAAGAAGAAGAGGCCGCTTTGGTATTAGGTGCATCAGGCTGGAAAACCTTTTGGCACGTGACGTTGCCGAATATTAAATGGGGTTTGTTGTATGGCGTGATTTTGTGTAACGCCAGAGCGATGGGGGAATTTGGTGCAGTGTCTGTCGTCTCTGGTCACATTCGTGGTGAAACGAACACCATTCCATTACAAGTCGAAATTTTATATAACGAATACAACATTCAGGCCGCATTTGCAGTGGCGTCACTATTGGCGTTTTTAGCTTTGGTGACGTTGGCTTTGAAATCGTTTATCGAGTGGCGCTTACGAGATGAGACAGGTCTTGAAACGCATCATTTTGTTGAAGAAGGAAAGAGGCCATCATGAGTATCAGCGTCAACAATATCAATAAACAATTCGGTACATTCACCGCATTAAACAATGTCTCTCTCAATTTCCCCAGTGGCGAATTGACAGCGTTACTAGGCCCATCCGGCTGCGGAAAAACCACCTTGTTGCGCATTATCGCCGGCTTGGAAGGACAGGATTCCGGTCAGGTTTTATTAGATGGCGAAGACGCTTCTGCGCGTCATGTGCGTGAGCGTCAAGTCGGATTCGTGTTTCAACACTACGCTTTATTTAAGCATATGACCGTGTTTGAGAATGTCGCTTTTGGCTTGCGTGTGAAACCGAAGGCGCAAAGACCTAGCGAAGCGGCGATCCGTGAAAAAGTCAAAAAATTATTAGATTTGGTGCAGCTGGACTGGCTGGCAGATCGTTATCCGCCACAACTATCTGGCGGTCAGCGTCAGCGAATTGCCTTAGCCCGTGCTTTGGCAGTGGAGCCGCGGGTACTGTTATTGGATGAACCATTCGGCGCACTCGACGCAAAAGTGCGTAAGGAGCTACGTCGCTGGTTGCGTCGTTTGCATGATGAACTGCATGTGACCAGCATTTTTGTGACGCATGATCAAGAAGAAGCGCTCGAGGTGGCGGATCAAATTGTGTTGATGAATAAAGGTAATGTGGAACAAGTTGGCACGGCAAAACAAGTGTATGAGCATCCGGCGTCACCATTCGTCTATGGATTTTTGGGCAGCGTCAATGTGTTCCATGGCCGTGTTCATCAAGGTGTATTAGCCAGCGATGGCATACGTTTAGCGTCACCAGCGCATGCAGAAACTGAAGATACTGCTGGTATCGCCTATGTTCGTCCACACGATCTGGAAGTGGATCGTTACACCACCGGTGCAGAAGGCGTGGTGGTGCAACTCAAACGCGCCCACGCAATCGGTCCGTTGGCGCAATTGGATCTGGAGCGAGATGACAACGATGGTTTGATAGAAGCTGTAATTTCGAGTGAACGTTTTCATCAACTCAAATTAAAGGAAGGGGAAACCTTAGTCGTGCGACCGCGTCGGCTGCAGGTTTTTCTAGAACAGAGCGCGTAATGTCAGGCGCATATGTGGTATCCGCCTCACTTGGGCGAACCGTAAATCACAAAATATAGGAATCTGGAAAATGAACTTCCAACAGCTAAGATCCATTCGCGAAGCAGCGCGTTGCGGCTTTAATCTAACCGAGGTAGCCAACGTTCTTTTCACCTCACAACCTGGCGTAAGCCGTCAGATCCGTGAATTGGAAGAAGAGTTGGGCGTCGATATTTTCGTTCGTAATGGCAAGCGTCTGATGGGTTTGACCGAACCAGGAAAAGGGATTTTGCAGATCGTTGAAAAACTCCTGCAAGAAGCCGAAAACCTGCGTCAAGCCAGCCAGGAATACTCCGGTGAAACTACCGGAACCCTGACGGTCGCTGCGACGCACACACAAGCGCGCTACGCCTTGCCACGTGTGGTGCAAGGTTTTCGCGCACGCTTTCCTGACGTTCGCATCGCTCTGCAGCAAAGCTCGCCAGAGCACATAGCTGAATGGGTGATTTCAGGTAAAGCCGATGTCGGTATTGCGACGGAAGGCTTATCGCAGTTTAAAGAGCTTATTTCATTTCCATGCTACGAATGGCGCCACATAGTGGTAGTGCCGCAGCATCATCCATTGCTGCTGATAGAAGGCCCGATTAGTTTGCACGATTTGGCCGCTTATCCATTAATTACTTATGACGTCGGATTCACCGGTCGGGGTCATATCGACAGCGCATTCCAGCGCGCTGGCATCAATCCCGATATCGTGTTGACGGCGATGGATTCGGATGTGATTCAACAATACGTTTCACTGGAACTGGGTGTCGGTATCATCGCCGGCATGGCGGCAGAACATACGCGCCAGAATGGTTTGCAGACTATCGAAGTCCCGCATCTATTTGGTTCCAATGTCACCCGTTTGGCGGTGCGTCGCGGTGCTTATTTGCGGTCGTATATCGTTGACTTTATTCTGCAATTTGCCCCGCAATTGAAGCGCTCCGATATCATGGAAGCATTGTTGGCAGAGGCAGCATAAATAGCTATTTGGTCGCAAATCGATGGAAAAGCGCGTTTGAATTGCGCAATAGCATCTTAAAACTGGATAAATGGATAGGCTAAACATACAATATGTTTAGCCTATTTTATTTTTATCCCATGAAAATTCTAGAAACTGAACGCCTCATCTTGCGCACTATTAACGTTGAAGACGCTGCGTTTTATCTTGCATTGATCAATTCCCCGGGTTGGTTGGCTTATATCGGCGATAGGGGTATACGGACGCTGGAGGCGGCTAAAGAAATGGTGATAGCCGGGCCGATGGCGGCGCAAAAACGGGTAGGTTTTAGCTTCTATCTCACAGCTTTAAAAGATAGCGAAGAACCGATTGGTATTTGCGGTTTAATGAAAAGGGAAGGCTTGGACGACGTCGATATCGGCTATGCGTTCATGCCAGAATTTTGGGGTAAGGGTTACGCCTATGAGTCGGCATCTGCGGTGCTCGCTTACGGTAAAAATACGCTCAAATTGCCACGGATAGTCGCTATTACGAATCCTGCAAATCATGCTTCGATCAAGGTGGTAGAAAAGATAGGTCTGAAGTTTGAAAAAATGGTGAGACTAGCTGAAGATAAACCTGAAATAAATTTATATAGTATCGATTTTTGAATATATGCCAAATCAATTGAAGAGATAAGCGAATAAACAAATATCAATAGAAAAAATCATTAGTTTCTACGTGGAAATTGTCGAAGTAAAGTAAGTTTCCTTCACTTTTCGACAAAGACCATGACCACAATCAATGCCTTAACTTTGCCATCACAATTTCGTCTTTCTAAAATTGCCATGCTGGTTTTCTCGGCAGCTTCTTGCTTAAGCCTCAGCAGTGCGTGGGCTAGTCCAGGCAATCCACTGGCAACGACGGATCAGCAGAATCTCGATGCGACTGCGATTCGCGTGCTTGGGAAAAGCCAGCAATTTTTATCAGGAGGATTGACCTTTGATGCGCTCATCGCGACCAACAAAGCGGCTTATCTTGCTGGCAGTCTGGGGGCATTGATTGGAGATGCGCAAGCAAGTGCAGCATTGGCGCCGACGATTAATGAGTTGGTTTTTAGCGCCATTCAGAAAGCGGTAAACAGCGACCCGGCGCATCCGAAAGTCTATTGGGACAGTGACGCAAAAGCAAAGCAATGGTTCGGATTAAATGTACCTGCTGGTCGCTATTCGTATGACAACCCGGATGCGATTTATCGTTTGATTCCTATTGGCGGCCAATATACGTATGCAATCAGTGCTCATCGCACAGGCAATGGCCCAACTGATCAGACCTTTTCTTTGATCAGCGATCCAAACTCACAAACCACGATTGCTTACCTCTCTAAAAATAATATCGTCGTCGATGCCAATGGCAATTACACCATTACGATTTCCAGCGCTGCTCCCGCCAGTGGTCAGACGAATTACATTCAATCGACAAGCGCCGCTAAATTTCTTCTTGTACGTGACAATCTTGGTAACTGGAATACCGAAACCCCAGATGTGTTATCGGTGCAACGCACTGATAGCCTGACTACGCCGGCAGCTATTACTGATGCGCAGATTATTGCCACTGCAGCAGTCAACCTGACCGAAGATGCGGCAACTTATGGGGCAGGTACTTTGGGCGTGAAAACGTATATCAACCCGGTCAATACCTTTTCATCACCAACCCAGTCCTCCACATTGGGCACTTTGGTAACGCAGGCCAGTTCGTTCGCGCACGTCAACATTCCGACTGGTCAGGCATTAGTATTTACGGTGCAGACGGGTGGCGCAGGTTATTTTGTGGTTCCAGTCAGTAATCCCTGGACGATCACGGTTGATCCGGTAGGTCATCAATCCAGCTTGAATAACAAACAGGCAGTTGCCAATGCCGATGGTTCCTATACCTTTGTCATTGCCAATCAAGATCCGGGCGTGGCGAACTGGATTGATCCGGCAGGGTTTGTAAATAACACGTTGATGGTTCGCTGGCAGAATTTGTCGGCTAGTGGCGTCCCGGCGATCACCAACGTACAGTTCGTCACGTTGCCAGCAGCATCGGTGCCATTGACAGCAGTACCACCAGGATTGCAGGAAGTGCTTCCGGCAGGAAGCGCGTCTGATTTCTTTAGTTCTACGCAACGTGCAGCGCAGTTGGCAGCACGCGCTGCTGGCTACGCACGTCGTTTGTCTACGCAATAATTGCGTTTTAATTTGCGTTTCATCGCCTCTCTTTCGTTGGATTGAGAGGCGTTTTTTTGCTGTAAGCTGCATCAAGTCACGTCAACGCCCATCCGCCTGCATTCCCCACCGCTTTTACAATGAATAGGTAATGACATAAGATGTACTCACACTAGCCTAAGCTATTCATGGGTACATTTTTCATCCTGTTTATTTGAAAGCATTTTCAATGACAAAATCTGATTCCCTTCCGGAAGAAATTCATACCAAACGTCTGTTGATTCGTGTCGCTCGTCCAAGTGACGGAGCGATGTTTAATCAAGCAATTGTTGAGTCAGCAGGGCAGTTAAAAGATTGGCTGGGATGGGTGACGCCGGTGCCCGGCATTGACGATTCCGAGCAGTCTTGTCGCCGTGCTTATGCGCGCTTTTTATTGAATGAAGATTTGATGGCATTCTTCCTTTTAAAGTCGAATGGTGTACTGGTTGGTGGAAGCGGTTTGCATAACGCCAATTGGGATTGGCGCCATTTTGAAATCGGCTATTGGGGAAGAACCAGTCATCTGGGAAACGGATTGATTAGTGAAGGCGTGAGCGCATTGGCGCAATATGCGATTGAAAACTTGAGCGCGAACCGTGTCTTTCTGACGACGGATGAAAAAAATCTTGCCAGTTGGCGGCTTGCCGAGAGAATTGGTTTCGAGCTGGAAGGGACGCTCCGGCAAGATAGAAAGAACTTACAGGGGCATCTGCGCAACACACGCGTCTATTCCATTATTCCAGCTTCGAGATGAATCGCAAGGGTGTAAAAAAAGCACTGCGTGCAGTGCTTTTTTATTTTGCGTCAGATTAATTCTACGATGGTTCTACGCTGGGATTGCCGACGGCGGTGTGTGCTGCTTTATGCTTCTTGCTAAATTTCTTTTTCGACCACACCAAGAAATCGTCCACATAAGTAAACACCACCGGTATCACCAACAAGCTCAAGAACGTTGATGTCACCAGGCCGCCGATCACCGCAATTGCCATCGGCGATTGGAAACTGGCATTCGCACCGAAACCTAAGGCAATTGGCAACATGCCGGCACCCATTGCGATAGTGGTCATGATGATAGGCTGGGCACGTTTATGGCAAGCATCTATCAACGCATCGAAGCGACTCAAGCCGTGATCGCGTCTGGCTACGATGGCATATTCGACTAGCAAAATCGAATTTTTAACCGCAATCCCCATCAGCATCAACAAGCCAATCAGCGAAGGCATGGAGAATGAATTATGCGTGATGAGCAACGCGGCAAAAGCACCACCGATAGACAACGGTAAAGCAGCCAGAATCGTTACTGGTTGCAAGAAGCCTTTGAACAGCAATACCAACACCATGTACACGCACAACACGCCGGTCAACATTGCCAAACCAAACCCGGTGAACAGTTCTTTCATGACTTCTGCGTCACCTAATTCGCCACGATGTACATTCGGTGGCAGATTTTTCACGCTAGGTAAGGCATCAATTTTTTTCATGACTTCCCCGATTTCATGACCATTCAGTTCTACGTGAATGATGACGCGGCGATTGCGATCCAGGCGATCAATGCGTGCCGGGCCACTATCAAAATGAATATCTGCTACCGCGTTTAACGGGACGTTACCATTTTTTCCGGGTACGGATAAACGCTCTAATACACTCAAATCTTGACGTGCATTTATTGGCAAGCTCACGCGGATAGGGATCTGACGTTCTGGCAAATTCAATTTTGCCAGCGACTGATCATAATCACCGCTCGTGGCTATCCGCAAGGTTTCACCGATTGCGGCTGCAGTGACGCCCAGATCCGCCGCTTTGGCAAAATTCGGGGTAACAATGATTTCTGGGCGAACCAGATTGACGCTGGAGGTGATATTGCCCAAATCAGGAATGGTACGGATATCACGTTCAATGTTACGCGTCACATCGCGGATGGCTTTTGCGTCATCGCCGGTTAACAACAATGCAAATTCTTGACCGTTACCGTCGGCACCAACGGTGGTACGCAGACCTGGAAGATTGGCCAATGCTGCCCGCAATTGGATATCAACTTTGGTTTGACTATCTTTGCGCTCTGGCATGTCTTTTAACAAGATGGTCAACGTGGAGCGTTTGGCTTCATCACCGCCGATGGCACTATATACCTGTTCAACATTCTTGTTTTTCATGATGATCTGGCGTGCAATTTCAGAACTGACACGGGTTTCTTCCAAGGTGCTGCCAGGAGGTAATTCCAGTGTCACTTGGGTGCGGCCTTGATCGCTCGGTGGAATAAAGCCGGTAGGCAAAAAGGGAATCATTGCCAGTGAGGCGATAAAGAACGCTGTCGCCATCATTGCAGTTTTGACGCGATGCTGTAAGCACCAGGTCACTACTTTCAAGTAGGTGCTCATCATGCGGCTGTCTTTTTCCGGGCGCACGATAGGCTTGAGCAGATACGCGGCCATCATCGGTGTCAACAAACGCGCGACTACCAGTGACGCCAACACCGCGATGGCAGCAGTCCAACCGAACTCCCTGAAAAATTTACCGACGATACCGTCCATGAAAGCTGTCGGTAAAAATACGGCAACTAGCGTAAAGGTAGTGGCGACTACGGCCAGCCCAATCTCATCGGCTGCTTCCATGGCGGCTTGATACGGCGTTTTCCCCATATGCAGGTGGCGTACGATGTTTTCAATTTCGACAATGGCATCGTCCACCAGAATACCTATCACTAAAGCCAGTGATAATAAGGTGATGCCATTGAGCGTAAAACCAAAGAGATGCATTACCATGAAAGTCGGAATGATCGACAGTGGCAACGCGGCAGCAGCAACTAGCGTGGCACGCCAATCGCGTAAGAAAAACCATACAACCAGGATCGCCAAAATCGCGCCTTCGTATAGCATGGACATCGAGCCATCGTAGTTTTCTTTCACCGAATCGACTTGATTGAATGCCTCTTTGATGGTGACGTGTTTTTCTTTCGCGCTCAATTCAGCTATGGCTTTGTGAACCGCATTGGAGACAAGGATTTCACTGGCGCCTTTGCTGCGGGTGACTTCAAAACCGACTACTGGCTTGCCATCAAGCAGGGTGATGGCAGTACGTTCTGCGATGCCATCAGTGACTTTGGCGACTTGGTCGAGGCGGATAATATTGCCGCCTGGCAGAGCCATCTGTAAGGCCGCGATTTCAGCAACGTTGCCGACGGTGGCGATGGTACGTACCGATTGGCGCGCGCCGCTGATATCGGCTTTGCCACCGGGTGCTTCTTGTTGCACCTGACGCAATTGATGTGAAATTTGGGCGGGAGACACATTCAAGGCTGCCATGCGTACCGGATCAAGTTCGATCAATACCTCACGATCAACGCCACCGACCCGATTGATTTTTCCAACCCCCGGTACTGTAAGCAGTGCTTTAGATACGTCGTTATCGACAAACCATGACAAGGCCGCTTCATCGAGTTGATCGGACTTGACTGTGTAGGTCACGATCGGTCCACCAGACGTAGTGATCTTGGAATAGATCGGATCACGCACATCAGATGGCAAATCGGCACGAATGTTATTGATGGCATCGCGCGTTTGATCCATGGCTTCGCTGATGTCTTTTTCCAGGCGAAACTCCAGTTGAATATTAACCACGCCATCATTGATGGTGGTGTACATATGGCGTATGCCAGAAATCGTTGCCAGCGAATTTTCTATCTTACGGGCGACCTCAGTTTCCAACTGCGATGGTGAGGCACCAGGCAGGCTGGTGGTGATGGTGATGATAGGTAATTCTATATCCGGTTGATCCTGAATGATCATGCTTTTGAAACTCATCAGGCCCATGATAGTGAGCAAAATGAACAGCAAAATCGCCGGAACCGGATGCTTAATGGAGAGGGCGGAAAAATTCATGGTGTCCTCGCTTATTTCGAAGCTAAGGTTGAAGTGCCTGCTACTTTTGCACTTGCTGAGTGTGTTTTAGCGGGCGAAGTAACTGCGGATGACGCCGGTGCAGTTGGTGCAGCCACCACATTGACCGTGTCACCATCAGCTAAGAAGCCGGCACCTTGTGCCACCAGCGCCATGTTCTCGTTAATCCCATTAGTCACTTCAATCCGGTTGCCGACGCGTCGTCCCAGGCTAACTTTGATTTGCGTGACTTTATTGTCCTTACCAATTTGGTACACATAGCTATAACCATCGCGTATCACCACGGCAGCTTGTGGCAAGCTGAGTCCTTCCGCGCTGCCAATTTCGAACTCGCCGGTACCAAACATACCTGCATGGACTGCGCCCGGAGCAGGCAAATCAACATACACCAGACCGTTGCGAGTTGCAGAGTCTACGGTAGGCGCAATCATGCGTACTTTGCCATCGACGGTGAGGCCGTTGGTGATGGTTAATTTCACCGCCTGACCCGGTTGAATCCGCAGCAGATCGCTGGCATTGACTTCGGCACGCCATTCCAACCGATTCTTACGTATCAATTTGAATAACTCTTGTCCCGAATTCGTGACTGCGCCGACAGTGGCGGTGCGCGAAGAAATCACGCCATCGTCAGGCGCAAGCACTTGTGTCTGGCGCATGCGAATTTGCTGCATATCCAGAGTCGCCTGGGCATTCAGTACACGTGCCTTGGCGCTGCGTTCCGCCACTGCATATTGTGTGGTTTGCTGTGCGCTCAAGGCGCCGCTGTTAGCTAAAGTCTGTGCACGTTCAACGTTTGATTGTGCTTCAAACAAAGCTGCGCGGGCTTCTTCCAACGCGGCTTTTTGTTGCGCCAATTGTGCTGCCACGCTGTCGCTATCAAAGCGTGCCAACACTTGACCACGATGTACAACATCGCCGACATTGACGCGGACTTCGGCTAACTGCAAACCGCTTAACTCGCTGCCGACCACTGCCTCTTGCCAGGCAGCGACGCTGCCGTTAGCAGTTAAGGAAGTCGGCCAGTCACTATTCTCGGCTTTGATGGTGGTGACGTTCAGGGCAGCTTTAACCTGATCACCACTAGTTGGTTTATCTGCCGGCTTGCTTTGACTGGCGCGGGTGTACCAAAACACACCGCTACCGATGACAGCGATAAGGGCGATTGCCGTAATATGTTTGCAAGAGAGCTTTTTCATAGAAGGTCTTTTGTAATTATCTTGTGTAGGACTTATTGAATTTTGGCGTCATTATCGGCAGTGCTAAGCCAACCGCCACCCAATGCTTTGTACAACGCAATCCACGCATTGATGCGGTCACGTTGTACGCCAATCAAGGTTTGCTGTGCAATCAGCGAGGTGCGGCGGGCTTCTTCCAGATCTAACAAACTACCGCTACCGGCTTTGAATTTATCGTCGTTGGCGTGAAAGTAACGTTGATAATCACGCGCCGAATCGGCTGCATCATCTTCACGTCGGGTGTTGGCATCCAATTGCACCAATGCACCTTCGATTTCACGTACCGCACCGCGTACCTGCGCCTGATATTTGGCATAGGCCTCATCGTAAGTGGCTTGCGCCAGAGCGACATCGGCTTTGCGCTGGCCGCCATCCATTATTGGCAGCGTGAAGGTTGGCCCGAACGACCATGAATTGGAACGTTGGGTTGTGCCATCCAGATGCAAGCCCAGAACGCCGATGCTGCCGAGCAGCGATATGCTGGGATAACGCTTGGCTTCAGCGACATTGATATTGGCACTGGCGGCAGCTAAGTCACGTTCGGCAGCAGCGATGTCGGGACGTTGTGACAATACCTTGGCCGGTATCGCAGTCACAGTGAAGTCGCGCGGCTGTGGCAAACGCGGATTGGCGGCGAGCTTGCTGCGCAGAGTGGGCTCTGGAATATCCGTCAATTCAACCAACGCTTTGATATCGACATCACACTCGGCGCGTTGTTGCGTCAAACGCTGCTTGGCATCGGCGGTAGTAGCGTTGCTTAGTGAGCCGTCAGCTGGTGCGGTGAAGCCCGCTTTTACTTTGAGTTCGGTCAGCTGCGTGGTTTGCTGACTGGAGCTGACATTTTCCGCCAGCACTGCAGCGGTCGCCACACAAGCGCGATAATTGACCAAATCGGTACCGACTTCAGCCGCCAGCGTTACGCGTGAACCATGCCAGTCTGCCTGACGAGCGCGGTAGCGATCATCAGCGGCTTCGTTACCTTTGCGGATACCGCCAAACAGGTCGAGTTCCCATGTGGCGTCAAAGGCTGCAGTGCTATAGGTGCTGGGGATGGATTGGCCAATACTAATGTTATTGCTACGCGAGCTGCTGGCATCGGCGTTAAGTTTTGGATACAAACCGTTGGCAGAAGCCTGAGCACGTGCCTGAGCAACCCGCGCCAGCGCTTGAGCGACTGTCGGATTGTTGGTCAATGCCGTATCCACCAATTCAGCCATCAGAGGATCATCAAATTGCGCCCACCAGTTCACCAGATCACTAGTGCCCTTGGCGGTAGTCGGTAAATTTGCCTGAAACTGCGGTAACACAGCTTGTGACGCGGTAGTTGGCGTGGGGACTTGATAAGTCGGCCCGACCACACAACCTGCGATCACGGTCAGCAGGGGTATGCTGACCATCATTTGATACAAACGCATCCAACTCTCCCAAAGTTTAATGATTTTCTCTTTACGGAACTCTTATGTAAGCCAGCATAACTGTTTATACGTCGGCCCCTTCCTTGTCGTACCGGTCGTTCTACCTGCTTCGGGGCACCGGGTCTAAACAGTTATGCAAATTCACTTGATTTTATTGCATTGTTCTATTGCCAAATAATTGTCTTGCGGGAACTCGCAATCTTACTATGTTTCACAGCGTTTTCTGCTGCTAAGTCTATCTATTTAAAGGGGAATTTGCAGATAGAGCATGACTAACTGTAATGAGGATTGTTGCCTTGTGGTATGAAATTGCGACAAGCTGCACGTTCGAGGGGATGAAGTGAGTAAAAACAGGGATGAACAGTAATTATCGGTGGATGAAATGCGCAAATAGCCATTTTTTGGCATTTTGCTTAAGACTTCCCCATACGTTGAGCAGTTACAAAGTACTTTATTTTTCCGAAGTCTCAGTTGGGCTGAATGTTGCCGATTGAGGGAATACACTTTCCTGTAGCTTAGGAGATTTGCCATGTGAAATCAATGCAGGTGAGGCTTGCTTCCTCATAAAAACGCGCTTAAACCAAAAGTGAATAGGGCTAATTAAAAACACGTTGATTGCAGTCCAGTTTTGGCGTAATTGAATACTAACCAACAAAATGAAAATATCGGCACCGATAACATTCATCAATAGTACAAAAGACAATAGCTCAGGATTGATGACAAATAAAATAATCGTGCACAGACCGATTACCCCGGCATATTTTTTTGCAAAACGACTTTTTAAAACGTTACTGATAAAAGGCATTTTTCCCTCGGCTTAATTGTGCGCGATTAAAACCACACTGACCGCGAATGAGCAGATCAACCGAAAATATTGCATATTTGGAACTATCAGGTAACTGATAGAACTTACATGTTTTGTAACGAAATCATTCAGCGCCTTCTATCGATGTTCAAACTTGATCTGACTGGCTGTATCAGATCAAATCTAGTTCGGGTTGCATTGTGGCTGGCTAAATATTCCTGGCCAGTTTTTACTGGCAATTGCCTATTCGCGTTAAAACTGCCGCAGTTTTACTTCGGGAATTCCTTGATAACCATGTAGTCACGCACGGCTTAGTTCGAAGGCTTCGGCTTGGCGGTGAAGTTGGTTGCTGTGACTTCATCGTGGTAGACGATGAGCGTCTTCGTGTCGCCAGCCGCCGATTTGGCCCCATTGCGATACACGCCATACTGGACAGAGCCGATGCCGGTCCACGGTGTGCCGTCGGGACTCGCGGTCACATAAGTCTGGAGATTTTTCATCGCGACGGTGTGTCCTAACCCCGTTTCTCCGGGCAATTTCATCTGGAAGGTGAAATCGCCAGAGTTGTCGCTCTTCCAGAGGACATCGAAACGAAAATCTATCCACTGGTTCACATAGGGCATGACATTGTCGATGACTACCATCTTATAGGCATTGCCACCCCAACCGAGTTTGAGCTGCGTACCCTGAAGTGATAGATGAATATCGTGCCCGCCGCCGTGATGTTTGAACTGCCAGACCACATCCTCGGAAGGTGCTTTGCGTGTGCCTTTCACGGACGGCACGAGATCTTTCAACAACATACTGAAAGTGTATAAGCCATGGTCGCCGTCGCGATAGCTGGCACCTGCTACGTGCCCAAGTCCGAATTCGCTGCGCGGGAAACCGCCGCCCACATAAGCAGGGTCATCCAAAACCACCTTGTTCGCGACCGCGAAAGCAGTGTTATGAGCGCCGCCGGCCACAATATAAGCAGCATCTTGGGCGGTGGCGAGACCCGGTTCGATACCTGGAATTTCGACTCGGTCCGGGCCTTTCGTCGGATATCCAGAACTCACCGTGCCATCTTCGTAGTCGGCATGAAAGATCGCCTGCGCCGAGGAAGACGCGGCAAGCGTCGAGAGAGCTATCACAGCAATTATATGTGTCGATTTCATGATGGTTGATCTCAAAAAAAACGAGGCAGAGCCCGTTAAGCTGCATTATATTGTTACGATGCAACTTTAATGTGCGATTTCCTCCATTTTTTGCGCTTCCCGCTTTTAACGTCAAAGTTCTGGGAAATTTCGGGTAGGTCGTCTGTTCAATATTTGGCATCTCGTCGTTCCCAAAATGCCAAATTGATGTATATTTTTTAATCTATGAATTGCAGTCGACCTTCATGTTCAGGTCGTCTCATCTGGCCCAAAACGCGTTGCGCCAACCAATCCTACAGAAAGCTTTTAAATGACTTATGAAACTTTATCCGTCAGTCTGACGCAGAACATCGCCATTGTTCGCCTGAATCGCCCGGACAAGGCAAATGCGATGAACATGCAGATGTGGCAAGAGATTCGTACAGCTTTCGAATGGGTGGATGCGACACCGGAGGCGCGGGTAGCTATTCTCGAAGGAGAAGGAAAAAATTTCACCTCTGGCATAGATCTGCAAATGATGTCGGGACTGGGATCGCAAATCCAGAACGAATGCGACGGACGCAAGCGTGAAGCCTTGCGTAGCTTAATTCTACATTTGCAAGACACGCTAACCAGTCTGGAGCGCTGCCGCAAGCCGGTATTAGCCGCAGTGCATGGCGCTTGTGTTGGTGGCGGTATCGATTTGATTACTTGCGCCGACATGCGTTATTGCTCAAGCGACGCTTATTTCAGCATTAAGGAGGTCGACATCGGCATGACCGCCGATGTAGGCACGCTACAACGGCTGCCAAAGCTCATAGGAGAAGGCATGGCGCGCGAATTGGCCTACACGGCGCGCAAGGTGGATGCAGCGGAGGCCCGCGAAATTCATTTGGTCAACCGCGTATTCGAATCCCACGAAGCGCTACGCGAGGGAGTGTTGGAGATTGCCGCCAACATTGCAGCAAAATCGCCTCTCGCCATTCGCGGCACCAAGGAGATGATCACTTACGCACGCGATCATTCGGTAGCCGACGGTCTGAAATACATTGCCACTTGGAACGCAGCGATGTTGATGTCTAACGATCTGCAAGAGGCCATGATGGCCAACGCGGGCAAGCGTTCAGCTAAATTCAAGGATTGATGGTAATTACGTTCTATATACCAGCGCAGAGTGTTGAGGGTTTATTAATTATCGCGGCATCTTTCTTTGACAGGCTGTTATTGGTATGGCTTGTACGCCGTTCAATGTAATGCGGCGTCAGCTTGCGGTATCATCTCGCTCTATGAATATATCTGAAAAATTACCTGAAGTAGAACCGACACCAACGCTCTATCAACGCATCGGTGGCGACATCAAATTACGCGAGTTAGTCGACCGCTTTTACGATTTAATGGATTTGGAGCCTGCTTTTGCGACTATCCGCGCCTTGCATCCAACCACATTGGATGGTTCACGTGACAAGTTTTATTGGTTCTTGTCCGGTTGGAGCGGCGGGCCCGATTTGTTTGTTGAGCGTTTCGGCCACCCGCGTTTGCGGGCGCGCCATTTACCTTACGCGATTGCTACACCGGAGCGTGATCAATGGCTGCGCTGCATGGCGTTGGCGATGCAGGGCGTTGGCTTCGATGAATCCTTGCAACTGCGGCTGATGTCATCATTTTTTGAAACGGCTGATTGGATGCGCAACAAGGCCGATAAAGTCGATTAGTTATTAAGTAACATCAAGGGCTGCGATGGCAGCCCAAATATTTTGTGATTTTGAACATTCAGCAAATAGAACCTTATGACCACCCAGATCGAATTCATTATTTTCTTGTTATTAGCCGCTGTTGTCATTGTCTTGCAAGTGATTGCAATTCTGCGCAATGGCCGTGGGTTGGGAGAGCAAATCGCACCACAACTGACGCAGTTACAAACGGATTTACAGCGCCAGCAGCACGACATTAGCGAACGCCAGCATCGCAGTCAGCAAGAGCTGCGCAGCGAAGTGCAAACCAGCGCGCAAAGTACGCGACAAGAACTAGGCAGCAATTTTGGACAGTTTCAGCAAACGCTGGCAGCGCAGATGACCAGTGTCGCTACGATGCAAAATAATCAGATCGATACGTTTGCTCAACAACTGGTCAAGCTCAATGAAACCAACGCACAGCAATTAGATAGCATGCGTTTGACGTTGAACCAACAAGCACAAAGCAATCGCGAAGAACAGGCGCAATCACTTAAACGTTTTGGCGATACGCTGAATCAGACTTTGGTAACGCTGACAGAATCAAATGCACAACGCATGGCGGAAATTCGTACCACCTTGGAAGCCAAAATCAAAGACCTGCAAAACGATAACGGTTTACGTCTGGAAGAAATGCGCAAAACGGTCGATGAGAAACTTCATGCGACCTTGGAAAAACGCTTGGGGGAGTCATTTCAGATCGTTTCAGATCGCTTGGAAAAAGTGCATCAAGGCTTGGGGGAAATGCAGCAATTGGCGATTGGCGTTGGCGATCTCAAACGCGTGCTCACTAACGTCAAAACGCGCGGCACATGGGGTGAAGTGCAACTGGAAATGTTATTAGAGCAGGTATTGACGCCAGAGCAATACGCCAAGAACGTCGAAACCATACCTGGCACCGGAGCGCGGGTGGAGTTTGCCATCAAATTGCCCGGCAACGATGATGGTGGCACACCGGTATGGATGCCGATTGATGCCAAGTTTCCGAAAGAGCAGTATGAACGTATCGTTGATGCCGCCGATCGCGCAGATGCTGACGGTGTGGCACAGGCCGGACGTGAGCTGGAAAACGCCATTCGCGGCGAAGCCAAGACCATCGCCGAAAAATATCTGTCGCCGCCATTGACCACTGACTTTGCGATTCTGTTTTTACCGACCGAAGGTTTGTATGCTGAGATCATGCGGCGCCCCGGTTTGGCTGATGATTTGCAACGCATACATCGGATCAGCATCGCTGGGCCATCGACTTTATCGGCGTTACTCAATAGTTTGCAAATGGGTTTCCGTACTTTGGCGTTGGAAAAGCGTTCGTCGGAAGTGTGGCAAGTGCTGGGTGCGGTGAAAACAGAATTCACTAAATTTGGCGACGTGTTGGCAAAAACCAAGCAAGCCTTGGAGCGTGCCGCAAGCAATATTGAGAAAGCCGAAGTACGCAGCCGCGCCATGACGCGTCAGTTGAAATCGGTGGAAGCGCTGCCGAGTGATGTAGCGCAGAAGCTATTGGGTGGTGCGTTGGCAATTGAAACTGAGCCGGAAGAAGATGCTTTGCCGGATGAAGAGGGCATTTAATTAGATTGAGCAAGGCCAATCTATCATTCTTAAAATGACCTCGTCATTCCCGCGAAGGCGGGAATCCATCTTACGTAACTTGGATCCCCGCGTTCGCGAGGATGATGGCGGTAGTTTTTGAAATGATTATTTAAAATCACATAATGTCCGTTTGGAAATAGGATGTATAGATAGGCGATGGTATCTAAGACTCTGCAGGTCTTTACAATGGCGCGTTTCCCCCCTCTCTCGTAAGCGGGTACGGGGCCACATTCAAGACTTATCAGAGTTGCCTAATCTTAATATCCACTATGACTTTGTCTCGTCGTTTAGTTGCCGAAGCGCTCGGCACGGCTTTTTTGCTTGCGGCTATCGTCGGTTCCGGCATCATGGCCACGCGTCTGTCCGGCAGCAATGAAGGTGTTGCTTTACTTGCCAATACCGTGGTCACTGGCTTGGCTTTGATGACCTTGATACTCACTTTTTCACCAATTTCTGGCGCACATTTCAATCCCGTTGTGACTTTGCTGGAGGCATGGCAAGGGAAAATGGCATGGCGTGAAGTGCCTTCTTATTTGGCAGTGCAGGTGATAGGTGCTTGCGCTGGCGTGGCTGCCGTTGATGTGATGTTTGGCTTGCCGGTTTTTTCTGCGGCAACGCAAGTCAAATCTGATTGGCCGCAATTGTGGAGTGAATTTGTGGCGACGTTTGGGTTGATCGCGGTGATTATCGGCTGTTCGCGTCGTCGTTCTTCGGTAACTCCTTTTGCTGTCGCCGCTTATATCGTGGCAGCATGCTGGTTTACTTCCTCATCGTCATTTGCCAATCCGGCGGCGACCATAGCGCGGGCGATGAGCAATACGTTTACGGGTATTCGGCCAGTCGATGTAATCGGTTTTATTGTTGCCCAAGTCATGGGTGCGAGCTGCGCGGCCGTGGTGTTTGATTGGTTGTTTCCGTCTGAGGGGCCAGTGCAAGCGATTGTCGATGTTGATAAAAATGTCGGCAGAGAAACTGATAATCGGGTAATTTTTTGATGCTTGTTTGAGATGTTGATTTTGGTGTTGGCTTTATTGTGTCATTGATATTTAATTGTTTTTATCATCATAATATAATTGCAAAAAGAAAAACGTTATTGCCGATTGTGCAAGTTGCTTTTTATATCAACCCTAAGCCATCCATACTACAAACCATCATGAAAACAATCACCTTCTCGGATCTGGGCTTGCGTATCGCAGCCTCTCTCGTTTTAGTCTCCTGTTTGCCGACTATGGGCATTGCGCAAACTACGGCAGTTTCTACTCCAGCGGCGGTGGCGGACGTACCTGCTCATGCGCATGGCTTTGATTACGCTGATCAAAAGGCATGGCGTATTGAGTCAGGTGAATCGCAATCGCCGATAGCAATCGTCACCAAAGATTTGAAATTGGCAGAACGCACTGCAGATGAAAACGATGCAATCAAACTGCACATTGCATCTGGCAGTGCTGATGTAATCGACAATGGACATACCATCCAAGTCATACCAAAAAATAGTACGGCAACTATTCGTGGCCGTCACTTTACGTTGCAGCAAGCCCATTGGCACGCACCGGCAGAACATACGGTCGATGGCAAGCGTTACCCACTTGAAGGGCACTTCGTATTTAAAGCTGAAGATGGTCGTTTGGCAGTGATTGCAGTGTTTTATGAAGAAGGCGCTGAAAATGCGCAGTTTGATGCAATTGCTAACGCGGCTCAGCGTGACAAAACCGTACCTTTAGCGAATTTTACTGCTGAATCATTGTTGCCAAGGTCAACCAGCACCTACTATCACTATGACGGTTCGTTGACGACGCCGCCACTGACTGAAAATGTGGAGTGGTATATCTTGGCTAAACCTGCGCAGTTATCGGCAAAAGATATTGCAGACTTCACAAAATCTTATGCGCATAATGCCCGTGATCAACAGCCATTGAATGAACGTCCTGTGTTGAAGTATCAGGACGTTAAATAACTGTTTTTTTGTGACGGTTTTGGACGCGACCGAGTTTTACTCTTCGCGCCCAAAATAAGAGGCGCGTGATCAGCCAAATACGGTATCGAGCAAACGCTTTACGGTCACCGTTTCAGCTGCCACCAATTCCGATGCAACCCGTGCCCGTTCGTCCCCTTGCAGACGGCGCTGATGTTGTAATTTGCGGAAGTGGCGATAGGCATTCGCCACTTCGCCTGCCAGCGCAGCGTCGATCAATCCGAGATCCCC
This sequence comes from Glaciimonas soli, assembly GCF_009497155.1. Taxonomy (GTDB): domain Bacteria; phylum Pseudomonadota; class Gammaproteobacteria; order Burkholderiales; family Burkholderiaceae_D; genus Glaciimonas; species Glaciimonas soli. Next base: position 191,063 of record NZ_WINI01000007.1, on the reverse strand, counting down.
ACACAGTTTGAGCAAAGCGATATTGCCGATGTCGGCGGTCAATTGTGGATGGGTTGCCGCGTAACGCAAGATTAGAAATTGCACGAGAAATTCAATATCTATCATGCCGCCGGCATCATGCTTCAGATCAAACAAGTCACTACGATTCGGATTGGCGTCGCGCATTTTCTGCCGCATGTCCATTACTTCTTTTTGCAATTTTTCCGGGTCACGTACTTGCCGTAACACGTCTTCGCGTAGTGCTTCAAAACGTTCGCCGATCTGCGCATCACCCGCGCAGAAACGGGCACGTGTCAACGCCTGATGCTCCCACAGCCAGGCGGAATTGCGTTGGTATTTCTCAAACGTGGCAAACGATGAGACCAGCAAACCACTGGCACCATCCGGGCGCAGCGCAATGTCAATGTCAAATAAAATCCCGGCAGGCGTATGGCTGGTCATCCAGGTGATAAAGCGTTGCGCCAGTTTTGAGTAGAGTCCCGGGGCTTCTTGATCATCATCGTCGTAGAGGAATACGATATCCAGATCGGAGGCATAACTGAGTTCTTTTCCACCAAGTTTGCCGTAAGCGATGACGGCAAAGTGCGGTATTTCACGATGACGGTTATTGATCGTATGCCAGACCGCAGGAATGGTGATGGATACCAGTATATCGGCCAAAATGGAGAGATAGTCAGCCAGTGTTTCAACGCTCAATTTCCCTTCCAGATCTTGTGCCAGCAAGCGGAATAATTGTGCATGATGGCATTCGCGCAAGACATCCAGTTGACGTTCCGTATCACCCGCGACGCTGTCGAGCTGGCGTTGGCAATCTTGTGTAAAAGTCGGCCAGTCAGGCGCTGCATTGAGCGTTCGACTATCTAATAACTCATCCAGCAAAATAGGATGATGTGTCAAAAATTTTGCGGCCCAGTCGCTGGCACCTATCATGCGAATCACGCGCAATAAAGTATGCGGATATTCTGCCAGTAATGCCAGATAGGCTGCACGACGGGCGATGGTTTCCAGAAAATCGAGCAAACGTCCCAATGTCGTTAATTGCGATGCAAATTGGCTGTTGGCATTGACTTCGCTCAGTTTGCCGATGATGGGTAACGCGACATTGATTAATGTGGCAAAGCGGCTGCGGCTGATTTCCGGCAGACTTTGTATTCGCGATGAATTCCAGGTGCTGTGCAGGCGTCGCGCGCTATCTTCTGCTTCACTGAAGCCCAAGATGGTCAATCTGCCGGTAATAATTTCCAACGGATCGGTATCGCTTAAGATGATCTGCGTTTCTTTTTTGTCTGTATCACTGCCGGTGCTATGTGGATTTTCTGATTTCTCTTGTTTGTCACTGAAAATGGCATCGAATTGCGTTGCGACTAACACGCGCCGCTTTTCCAGCTCGTCCAATAAAGTGGCGACATCTTGATATCCCATAGCTTGAGCAATAATCAAACGTTCTGCTTCTATGCTTGGCAGGGTATGGGTTTGAGCATCATTGAGATATTGCAATCTATGTTCCAGATTGCGTAAAAAATCATAGGCCTCAAGTAGCTGTGCGACAACATCAGCAGTGAGCAGATTTTTTTCTGCCAGGGTGCGCAGCGTTTTACGGGTGGAGCGGTCACGTAAATCATGGTCGCGGCCGCCGCGTATTAGTTGAAATACTTGCGCGAGGAATTCGATTTCACGAATCCCGCCACGTCCCAGCTTGACGTTGTTATTTCGATCTGGGTGCAGCGCTTCCTGGCGTGTCACTTCAGCGCGAATTTGCGCATGCATGGAGCGCATCGCATCAATTGAACCAAAATCCAGGTAGCGCCGAAATACAAACGGGCGGCAAATATTTTCCAGCAGTGCGATATCTTCCGTCCGCCCGGTCATGGCGCGGGCTTTACACCAGGCGTAACGTTCCCATTCACGGCCTTGGGTGACTAAATAATTCTCGACCATGTTCATGTTGGCAACCAGTGGCCCGGATGCGCCGTTGGGGCGCAATGCCATATCGACACGGAAAGTGAAGCCGTCTTCAGTGATCTCTGAAATGGCCGCAATCAGTTTTTTGCCCAGGCGAATAAAGAATTCGTGATTCGATAATGCGCGTTGCCCGGCATTGCTGGTTTGGGTGTCGCCTTCTTCAGCGTAGACAAATATCAAATCAATATCAGAAGATACATTTAACTCACCGCCACCCAGTTTGCCCATGCCCAAAACGATTAACTCTTGCGGCTGGCCGGACTCTTCCCCTATAGGTGTGCCATGCAACGCCACCATGTCGGACATCAATGCGGCCAAATGGGTTTGGACGGCGAAATCGGCGAAAGCGGTCATGGTTGCAACCACTTCTTCCAGATCAGCTTGCCCCTTGAGATCGCGCTCAATTAACGTGCAAACAATCAGGTTGCGCAGGCGCCGCATAGCACGGGGCAAAGGCATGCCAGAATCTGTTTCAGATTGTAACAACTGCGCGAACGGTGCATGGGTCAAGGATAATTGTGCAAGTACAGCAATTTTCTCTGCACGATGGTTTTCAGCGTTAACCCAATGCGTATAGTAATGGGACGCGGCGGAACTGCTTATGAGAGAAGGGGTCACAGTTTTGAGTGTAAATAAATAATGTGCAAGGTAAAATATCATACAAAATAAACAACGCGATTTATTTTACCTCGATATCTCCTCAAGACTGAGACAATGTGGTTTTAAAACGGCCCTGGCAGTTCTGTTTTTAGTATATTCCCCGTCGTTGTTTTTACCTCTTATTTTAAATTTCACTTGCATCCTGATTAATGTCGGCAGAACAAAAAAATATTTCCTCTAGTTTTAGTCGGCTTTCATACTGTTGGCGAGCCTTGTCTGCGGGCTGCCGTCATACCTATCGTCACGTTAACCTGATCACGCATCATTTAGTAGGTTTTGTTTTAAAAACCTTGCTGGTGTTATATTTTTTGTTTTGTGCTTTGTTCCTGACGCTGCGTTATGGCATTTTGCCTAACATTGATCATTACAAAGCGGACGTCGAGCAACTTGCCAGCAAAGCGTTGGGAAATCCGGTTTCTATTGGCACTATTTCAGCATCCTGGCATGGCTTGCAACCGAGTTTGAGGCTGGGCGATGTATTGATTCGTGACAAGCAGAATCAACCCACATTGCGATTGCAGCAAGTTGCTGCAATCGTGTCTTGGCGTTCGCTAATGCTAGGCAAAGCCCATCTGGCTTCGCTGGAAATAGAAAAGCCGGATCTGCAGATATCACGCGATGCGCAAGGTCATCTTTTTGTCGCGGGTATCTGGGTCAATAATCCGGCTGATCAGCGTGGTGAAGGAGTCAATTGGATATTGTCGCAACAACAGATTGTGATTCGCAAAGGGAATGTCCGATGGAATGACCAATTGCGTCAGGCACCGGAATTGACGTTGAGCGACGTTAATCTGGAATTGCGCAATGGTTGGCGCAGCCATCGCTTCACGTTGCAAGCAACACCGCCTTCCTCATTCTCTGCACCTATAGATGTACGAGGAAAGTTTGTGCATCCAGTGTTTGCCAAGAATATCGCTGATGTGAGTCGCTGGAAGGGAACCTTATATGCTGACCTGCGCGATGCGGAATTAATGGCATGGAAACCATATATTGATTATCCGATAGAAATTAATCAGGGGAGTGGTTCAGTACGCGCCTGGCTGGATGTCAATGCCGCCAAGGTCAGCAATTTGACGGCGGATTTGCGGCTGTCGAATTTGTCGACACGTCTGCGTCAGGATTTAGCGCCACTGGAACTGATGCAAGTCGGTGGACGTATTTCTGCCAGCGAGAATCTGGGGCCGGAATGGCAAGTGGCTTTAACCGGAAAATTGCTTAAAAAAGCAGAGTCGGAGCAAAGCGTGCCGGGCGATGGCAAGCTGGCGTTTGGCCGGAATGGCTACAGCATCGGGCTAACTAATTTCACTTTAAAAACCGACGCTGGTTTGACTTTGCCACCCACTACGCTGCAAACGTCGTACTTGCCTGCTCAGGGAAAACAACCAGAAAAATTTACCGCAAGTGCCAGCCAGCTTGATTTGCAAAACATGGCGACATTTGCGCAAAGCCTGCCATTGACTGCGGCGCAGCTGCAGATGCTGACTAATCTTGCACCTCGAGGGCAGTTGCAGAATTTTTCTGCGGAGTGGCAGGGTGCTTATCCAGCAATTACAGCCTATCAGGTGCAAGGTCAATTTCAAGGCTTAAGCATCAACGCACAAGCGAAGCAGGCAACTCCTCAGGCAAACTCTCCGGCTGCGCCAGGGATACCGGGGGTGCAAAATCTATCGGGCAGCATCAACGTCACTGAAAAGGGCGGCAGTCTGGATTTGGCATCAGAGAATATGACCCTGATATTGCCGGGCAGTTTGGCGCAACCCGTCGTGCCATTTTCTGTTTTGAAGATGCAAACCAAGTGGGATGTTACGGATGTCGAAGCGCAGAAGAATATTTTGCTAAAAATCGACAACATTGAGTTTGTTCAAGATGGTGCTACCGGCTCTCTCGCCGGTAGTTACGCTTTTCCGCTAAAAGATGGCCATATAGCTGCTGCGGGTGTCATGGATATGACGGGTAAGCTCGATGCTTTCGATTTGAAAAAACTCGATGCCTATTTGCCATTGCATACGCCAGTGCCTTTGCATGATTGGCTGGTTGGCGCAATTCAGGGCGGTCAGGCGCACGATGTCACGATCAGGCTGAAAGGGGATTTGGCACATTTCCCATTTAGTGCAGGGACTGCAGCAGGAACCACGGGAAATACAACGGCGGCGAATAACGCAGCCAATAAAATCAACGGTGAATTCACCGTGCAAGGCAAGATTGAAAATGGCAAGCTGGAATACGAGCCGGGTCATTTTGGACAGGATGGCAAGCAGCCTTTATGGCCCGTTCTGGAAAAAATAAATGGATCGTTCGCGCTGGATAGGCATCACCTGCAAATTAAAGGCGACAGCGCCAGCACCTCGTCCGTCGCGTTGAGCAATGTAGTGGTGACGGTGCCAGACTTGTTCACGCACGATGAGATGTTGATCATAGAAGGTAATGCAGCAGGAGCATTTCAAAACTTCGTACAGTTTGCAAATAACAGCCCTGTAGAACATTGGATCGGTGGTTTTACTAACGATATTGAAGGCAAGGGCAACGCTAAATTAAAACTGAATCTGGAAATCCCTTTATCGCATGGACAAGATACCAAGGTGCGTGGCGAATTGCAGTTTGTGAACAATGATGTCGTGTTGCAGAAAATAATTCCGCCGATTCTGAACGCGAACGGTGTGCTGAATTTTAATGAAAAGGGTTTCGCAATAAATACCATCACCGGTAATTTTTTAGGTGGCCCGGCGCAAGCCAGTGGCGGCACACAAGCCGACGGGCAAAGTCAGATAAAAATTACGGGTAGTGCTTCGGTGGAGGGATTATTGGCCAATTTAAGTGCTAATAAGCCTGTCAATTCCGCTAACAATACGAACACAGGTATGCAGCATCTGTTGGGCCATGCCAGTGGTGGTACAAATTACACTGCCACCGTCAACATTCATGATCACCGACAGGAATTGTTAGTTGAGTCGAGCATGCAAGGGTTGGCATTGAATTTCCCCGCACCATTGCGCAAGGCTGCTAATGAGAGCATGCCTTTGAAATTTGAATGGCTGACTACACCGTCAAATGGCGCTGCGTATCAAGTGCAGAATCAAGTGCAGAATCAAGCGCTGAACCCAACGCCGAATCCACCTTCGATAATCAACGATGAAATACGCCTGTCACTTGGCAGCACTATCATGGCGCATTATCAACGCCAGAAATTGGGCAATGCAGAGTGGCAGGTATTGCGCGGCGGGATTGGCATCAATGTTCCTGCGCCAGAACCGGAAAGCGGCGTGGCACTACACTTACAGGCAAAATCATTGAATGTAGATGAATGGCACAAGTTGGACAAGCAGCTGAGCGATGGTGCGACCAACCCAGCTGCCAATGCAGCTAATGATGGGTTTTCACAATTGATCACGCCCAACGTGGTAGCGGTTCAGGCAAATGAATTAATTCTTTTAGATAAGAAACTGGATAACGTGGTGGTCGGGGCGACCCATCAAAAAAATTCCTGGCAAGTTAATCTTGATGCGACTCAGGCATCGGGCTACATTGCCTGGAACGAACCAGATTCTGGCAGGGGATTAGGCAAGGTGACTGCGCGCTTGTCGTCATTGCATATTCCCGAAAGTGCCACTTCCGATGTCAAAGACTTATTGGAGAGCAAAGATACGGCGACGCAGATTCCAAGTTTAGACATCATTGCTGACGATTTTGAGCTGAAAGATAAAAAACTGGGGCGGCTGGAACTGGCCGCCGATAATGTACGTGCGAGTGTTGGCACGGAGTGGCGTATTAACAAGCTATTAATCACTAATCCTGATGCAGAGTTCAAAGCGACAGGGAAATGGACTACGGCGAATGACCATAATCTGACCAATTTAGCCTATACCTTAGACGTTATTGATGGTGGAAAGTTACTGGATAGGTTTGGCTTTGTCCATGTCTTGAAAGGCACCAAAGGCCACATGGATGGGGATGTGAACTGGAAGGGCTTGCCGTTTTCGTTCGACATTCCATCGCTGTCAGGGAAAGTTAATCTGGAGATGAAAAAAGGCCAGTTTTTGAAGGTTGACTCTGGTGCTGCGAAATTATTGGGTGTGCTCAGTTTGCAATCGTTACCGCGTCGTTTAGCGCTGGATTTCCGGGATGTGTTTTCTGATGGATTTGCATTTGATACGGTGGTGGGATCGGCTGATATTACAGATGGTAAGCTACACACGGACAACTTTAAAATGGGCAGCGTCTCAGCCACCGTGTTGATGGACGGCGGCGTAGATATTGCAAAAGAAACACAAGATTTGCATGTGGTAGTGTTGCCGGAAGTGAATGCCGGAGCCGCTTCGTTAGCCGTTCTCGCGATTAATCCAGTGGTTGGTATCAGTACCTTTTTAGCACAGTTGTTTTTGCGGGAACCATTGCGGAAAGCATTTACCTACGAGTATCACATTACAGGTCCCTGGAGCGATCCAGTAGTGCAGAAAATTGAGAGTAAAGCGGCTGAAGCAGTGTCGGCGACTAAAGAGGAATTTTCACTGGGGAATCGGTGATTTTTCTTTAGTTGGTCTGACGTAAACTGGACTAGTGGCAGCATTTTCTGCTCAGGGTCTTATGGTGTAGATTTGAATGGCATGTTTTTCCGGGTGAGCATCTCAGATATTAACTTTTTTCTTTTTCAGCTTCGTCTTTTCTGAGCACAAAATGCTGCCACTAGCCCAGTTTACGTAAAACTTATTTAGTATCTCTTCATTCTTCACTCATCAGCGTTTTTAGGAGTGCTTCATCATGAGTCGTAACTATAAAGTGGCCGCCATCCAAATGGTAGCTACTCCGCAGCTGGAACAAAATATCGTGACTGCACGTCGCCTGGTGGGCGAAGCAGTGCAGCAGGGCGCGCAATTGGTGCTGTTGCCTGAATACTGGCCTATCATGGGGATGCAGGATAGCGATAAAGTCGGTATCGCTGAAACACCGGGTTCGGGGCAAATTCAGACTTTTATGGCGCAGTTAGCGCGCGAACATAAAATCTGGTTAATCGGTGGCACTTTGCCGCTGGCGTCAAGTGAAACGGGCAAAGTTCTTAATGCCACCTTGGCTTATGATCCTGACGGCCAACAGATTGGCCAATACGACAAAATACATCTTTTCAGTTTTACTAAAGGCGAAGAATCTTACGACGAAGCGCGAACGATTTCTGTCGGAAAAAACGTCACGACTTTTGATGCGCCTTGCGGAAAAGTGGGACTGTCGGTTTGTTATGACCTGCGTTTTCCCGAGCTCTATCGCGCCATGGGGCCATGTACACTAATCGTCGTGCCTGCCGCGTTTACCTATACTACCGGCAAAGCACACTGGGAAATTTTGCTACGTGCGCGTGCAATTGAAAACCAATGCTATGTGCTGGCATCAGCACAAGGCGGCATGCATGTGAATGGTCGTCGTACTTGGGGACATAGCATGCTGATCGATCCATGGGGCACAATTAAAGCGGTATTGCCTGAAGGCGAGGGTGTCGTGTGTGGCGAAATTGACGAGGCATTCATGCAGAATGTGCGTGAGAGTTTGCCAGCTTTACGGCATCGGAAGTTGTAAGGTATCCAATCAGGAGAGTCTTGTGGCAAATGTAATTGTGCGTAGAGCAGAATTATCTGAGAAAGTAGCTATCAGGAATTTGCTAGAGCTATATACGCACGATTTGTCTGAGTTTTGGCCAAACGAAGTGGACGAGCATGGATTGTTCGGCTATCCCACCCTTGACTACTATTGGCGTGAACCTGACCATACTCCGTTCATATTCACTGTCGATGATAACTATGTTGGTTTTGCGTTGGTAAACAACGATGTTTGTTTGCCTGAAAATAAACTATGGATGGCGCAATTTTTTGTGATGCGGCGATACCGCGGTCGTGGTATCGCACGTGAGGCTGCAATCGCTATCTTTGATGAGATGCCAGGGAAGTGGGAAGTTGGCCAAATCCCTTTAAATAAACCTGCGCAAATATTTTGGCGTAAAACTATCCTTGCCTATACAAAAAATAAGTTCAACGAAACTTATCTCGAAAACGATGCGTGGCACGGCACGCTGCAATGGTTTGATAATAGTCGCCCGCCGTTAGAGGTGAGCTAATCGATACAATTGTTGATTAGTATTGATTCATCGCTTATTTGAATCGCTTTATATCTACAGAGAAATTGCTTAAATTGTTATTGTAAAAGTTATAGTGCTTATATCTTTATGCGTGTTATATTTTTCATGCTGCACTTGCACAAATTGATTTGATGCCAATATGTACAGAGTTGGTCTAGTGTTAATGCACCCGTGTTGACCCATTTCATGAAGAGGAAACTATGACTGAAGACGACGTTCGTCGCAACGCATTTGCGATGCCAATAACCAACCCCGCATATCCTCCGGGCCCCTATCGTTTTGTGGATAGAGAGTTCCTGATCATCACCTACCGCACAGATCCCGAAGCGCTGAAAAAAATCATTCCTGCACCACTTCAATTTGTAGAGCCTATCGTTAAATATGAATTCATTAAAATGCCAAACTCGACCGGGTTTGGTCATTACTACGAATCAGGACAAGTGATTCCGGTGACACTGAATGGTGTCAAAGGTGGTTATGTTCACAGCATGTATTTGAACGACCACCCACCGATCGCTGGTGGCCGTGAACTGTGGGGTTTCCCGAAGAAATTAGGTGATCCGGAATTGCGTGTGCATAAAGATACCTTGATGGGTACACTCGATTACAGTGAGTTTCGGGTAGCCACTGGCACGATGGGCTACAAGCACAAAACACTGGACAACGATGTCATCAAAAAATCGCTGGAAGAACCAGCTTTCTTATTGAAGATCATGCCGCACGTCGATGGCACTCCGCGGATTTGCGAGATCGTGCAATATTCATTGACCGATGTTGTCGTTAAAGGTGCGTGGAGTGGCCCTGGCGCGCTTGATTTACATCCGCATGCATTAGCACCAGTCGCCGGTTTGCCGGTGCTGGAAGTATTATCCGCCACACATATTTTGTCTGATTTGACTTTGCCGCTCGGTACAGTTGCGTATGACTATTTAGCCAACAACAAATAAAGGAGATACCCATGTCACTTAACAATAAAGTAGCACTGATCACAGGTTCAGCCAGTGGTATTGGTAAAGAAATAGCGATTGAATACGCCAAGGCTGGCGCGAAAGTCGTTATCGCCGATTTGAATCTGGAAGCAGCACAGGCGGCGGCGAACGAAATCACAGCAGCAGGCGGTACAGCTATGGCCGTAGCGATGAATGTGACTGACGAAGCACAAGTTGATAAGGGGATTGCCGATACGGTTGCCGCTTACGGCAGTATCGATGTATTGATCAGTAATGCCGGTATTCAAATTATTGCGCCTATCGTTGACTCCACTTTTGATAACTGGAAAAAGATGCTGGCGATTCACCTCGACGGCGCTTATCTGACTACGCGCGCTGCGATGCGCGAAATGATTAAAAAGGGTAACGGCGGTTCGATTATTTATATGGGTTCAGTGCACTCGCATGAAGCTTCACCGTTAAAAGCGCCTTATGTCACGGCAAAGCATGGCTTGCTTGGTTTGGCAAAAGTGGTAGCTAAAGAAGGCGGCAAGAATAAAATTCGTGCCAATGTTATTTGCCCAGGTTTTGTGCGTACGCCATTGGTAGAAAAGCAAATTCCTGAGCAGGCAAAAGAATTAGGTATCACGGAAGACCAAGTCATCAAAAACGTGATGTTGAAAGACACAGTTGATGGCGAGTTCACAACGACTCACGATGTCGCGCAAACTGCGATATTCCTTGGCGGATTTGAATCGAATGCATTGACTGGTCAATCGATCGTGGTAAGCCACGGATGGTTCATGCAATAAGCAATAAGTAATGCAGGGGCACAAATGGTAAAAACCGGCGTGCCCTTTTTATATTTGCCCACATAAACCTCGTCCCTAAATTCTCCCTCCTCATGACCAAAAAAAATACGGCATCAAGTTCTGCAAAAAAGTACTCCAATGATGACTTTTCTCAACCGCGTGTAGTGTTGGTTTTGCAAGGTGGCGGGGCGCTGGGTGCATATCAGGCAGGCGTTTTTCAGGCCTTGGATGAGAGCGATTTAAGTCCCGATTGGCTGGTTGGAACCTCGATCGGCGCGATTAATGCGGCGATTATTGCGGGTAACAAGCGTGAAGACCGCGTGCCACGATTGCGGGAATTTTGGGAGCTTGTTAGCCACGGCGATATGTTGGATGTGATGAATGCTTCTGATCGTCTGCGTCAGGCCAATGTCTGGACGACTACGCAAGATACTTTTTTGCGCGGGGTTCCGGGATTTTTTGAACCACGTGGAATCTTTAATCCATTTGCATTGGGAATGTCGGTAGATCCGGAAAAAGCCAGTTTTTACGATACCACTCCGTTGGCAGCGACCTTAAGCCGTTTGATTGACTTCGACTATTTGAATTCCGGCAAAGGTCCACGCTTAACAGTCAATGCCTTGAAGGTTGCTTGTGGCAATCTGGAGAATTTTGACACGGAACAACGCACTATTGGCGCAGAACACATCATGGCCAGCGGAGCATTACCACCAGGATTCGCACCAGTGCGTATTGATGGTGATCTGTATTGGGACGGTGGCTTGTATTCAAATACGCCATTGGATGTCGTGCTTGATGATGGAGCGAAGGTTGACACGGTATGTTTGATGGTCGATTTGTGGCGGGCAGAAGGAGAGGAGCCTACCACGTTGGAGCAAGTCCAGACGCGCCAGAAGGATGTCACTTACGCCTCGCGTTCGCAGCGTCATCTGGAAGAACATGCTGAAGCGCATGAGTTACGCCGTGCAGTACAAGCAATGGCACTTAAATTACCAGCATCAGAACGCACCAAACTCAGCACCGATCCTGCATTGAAAAAACTGATAGGAGCACGCGATGACAGTACGTTGCATATCGTACGTCTGCGCTATGCCGGACATGACTGGAATATGTCGACCAAGGATGTAAATTTCTCGAAAAGCTCAGTGCAGTGGCGTTGGGAACAAGGTTATGAAGATGCCAAGCGTGTGATACGTAATGCTAAAGGTAAAGCTTTCACAAAGTCGGAAACCGGCTTAGTGATTCATGATGTACCACTGAACCATGGTCAGTCCGGCTAAAACAGGCGAAAGTTCTATTTCATTCAAGTAAGGTCTAAAAGTCGATTTGAATTTCAGATGCAAGCTTGGCAAGCAATAACTCCGCCGCGCTCACCGTTGATTTAGAAATGGAATTACAATTGTTCCTTTATGCCTTCATTTTTACTCTAAAGACCCTACCATGATTCCATTTGAACCAAATATCGGCACACTCGCTGTTGCACGCGACATTCTGTTGACGCCTTTCGGCCTCGATGAAACAAGTTTGCAAAAAGCATTGGCGACGATGTTTACACATAAAGTGGACTACGCCGATTTGTATTTTCAGTTTACTAAGAGCGAGGGCTGGAGTTTAGAAGAAGGGATCGTCAAGACGGGAAGTTTCTCTATTGATCAGGGCGTTGGCGTACGCGCGATATCGGGCGATAAAACGGCATTTTCATATTCGGATGAAATTTCCGAGCGTGCTTTGCACGATGCCGCAGTGGCGACTCGCACAATCGCGCGACAAGGCGCAGGTAAAGTCAAAATTGCCAGTCATATGCAAGCGAGCGGTGGTCGCTCACTGTATTTGCCAAACGACCCGCTAAGCTCATTGGATGCAACTGAAAAAGTCAAACTGCTGGAACGCGTAGAACGCATTGCACGTGCCAAAGATCCTCGCGTGGTGCAAGTCATGGCAGGTTTGGCAGCAGAATATGATGTGGTGTTAGTGGCGCGTAGCGATGGCGTAATGGCGGCTGATATTCGGCCATTGGTGCGCTTATCGGTAACTGTGATTGTTGAACAAAATGGTCGACGTGAAACGGGTAGTAGCGGTGGCGGCGGCCGTTATAGCTATAACTATTTCAGTGAAGCTTTGTTGGAAAAATATGCATCTGAGGCAGTTGCCGGCGCGTTGGTGAATCTCGATGCGCGGCCTGCACCGGCAGGGCCGATGACGGTGGTATTGGGTAACGGCTGGCCGGGCATTTTGTTGCATGAGGCAATAGGTCACGGCCTGGAAGGCGACTTTAATCGCAAAGGTTCCAGCACCTTCTCAGGACGTATCGGCGAACGTGTTGCAGCTAAAGGCGTGACAGTAGTGGATGACGGCACTTTGGCTGATCGTCGTGGTTCATTGAATATCGACGATGAAGGTAATCCTACACAATGCACGACGTTGATCGAAGATGGTATTTTGAAAGGTTACATTCAAGATACGATGAACGCGCGTTTGATGAAAATGCCGGTGACTGGTAATGCGCGTCGTGAATCATTCGCGCATTTGCCGATGCCCCGTATGACGAATACGTATATGTTGGCAGGCGACAAAGATTCTGCAGAAATTTTGGCATCAGTAAAAAATGGTTTGTACGCAGTCAACTTTGGCGGCGGTCAGGTCGATATCACTAACGGGAAATTTGTGTTTTCCGCCAGCGAAGCCTACATGATAGAAAACGGCAAGGTTACTTATCCAGTCAAAGGTGCGACCTTGATTGGTAATGGCCCGGATGTCTTGAATCGCGTGTCTATGATAGGCAACGATATGCAACTTGATCCCGGTGTAGGCGTCTGCGGTAAAGAAGGACAAAGTGTGCCGGTTGGCGTGGGTCAGCCGACGTTGCGGATCGATGGTGTGACGGTTGGCGGCACCGCATAAGTAAAAAGCATAGAGGTTGTAATGACAGCATCGGATAGTAAAAGTCTAGAGAGTAGAACTGATCAAAAAATGACCGCAAATAAAGTCCCTTTGTTGTGGTCCTGGCAGCCATTTCACTCTTTAACTACCGCGCAGCTGTATGAAGTCATGGTTTTGCGCCAAAGGGTTTTTGTGGTGGAGCAAGCGTGTGCATTTCAGGATGCTGACGGTATCGATCCGCAATGCTGGCATGGGCTCGGTCGCATGCCTGATGGTGAGTTGGCTGCTTATGCGCGGATAGTTCCACCTGGTTTGGCATTTATGCAACCATCTATCGGGCGGGTCGTGACCTCTCCGACTTTGCGCGGCGTCAACGCGGGTAGGCAGTTGATGGAACAGGCGATGGTGCAGATACGGCGTTTATTTCCAAGTCAGGTAATTCAGATCGGCGCGCAAGTTCACCTCCAGGGTTTTTATAATGGCTTCGGCTTTGAGACTATAGGCGAACCTTATGATGAAGATGGCATCATGCATGTTCATATGGTCACAAAAGCAGGAGATGCGATGAGTGTGCGTGATCCAGAAACTACAAAATATTAATCAGCAGTAATGAATTGATATTTTTTTGCCATTGTTTAGCAATCTGACTTGGTTCAGCTTGCTAAAAAATCAGAATTGCTGCACTATCTTGTGAACAGATTTAACTACTCATCGAAAACTATGTCTTTTGCGTTCACATATTTTTATTTCTTCTTTAGCTATTCCAGCCCCAAGGCGGTGAAAAGCGGTGAGCGTTCGTAGACTTAAAGAACAAACCGAAATTTCTAAAAACCGCCTGGACAGGCGGTTTTTTTATGTCCAATTACTTTTGAATCAGGAGAAAAAGATGCCACGTACCGACGATTTACGTATCAGAGAAATGAAAGAACTTGTGCCACCTTCGCATTTAATCCGTGAGTTTGGCGCTACTGAAAAAGTGGCAGAAACTGCCGCACAATCACGTATTGCACTGCACCGCATTTTGCACGGACAAGATGATCGGTTGATGGTGGTGATTGGACCTTGTTCAATTCATGACACCAAAGCGGCGATGGAGTATGCCCATAGGTTAGTCGGTGAACGTGATCGTCTCAAAGGCGAGTTGGAAATCGTGATGCGGGTGTATTTCGAAAAACCACGTACTACGGTAGGTTGGAAGGGCCTGATCAACGATCCATATATGGATAACAGTTTCCGCATCAATGATGGACTGCGGATGGCACGTGAATTATTGTTAAATATCAACCAGCTAGGTCTGCCGGCCGGCACAGAATTTCTGGATGTGATCAGCCCACAATATATTGCGGATTTGATCAGTTGGGGCGCGATTGGTGCGCGTACGACTGAATCACAAGTTCATCGTGAACTCGCATCTGGATTGTCATGTCCGGTCGGTTTCAAAAACGGCACCGATGGCAATGTCAAAATTGCCGTTGATGCGATCAAGGCGGCATCGCAACCCCATCACTTTTTGTCAGTTACTAAAGGTGGCCATTCAGCGATTGTGTCGACCAATGGTAATGAAGATTGCCACATCATTTTACGTGGTGGAAAAACGCCGAATTATGATGCAGCCAGTGTTGATGCAGCTTGCAAAGACATCGCAGCGAATGGTTTGGCGCAGCGTCTGATGATTGATGCGTCGCATGCAAACAGCTCCAAAAAGCCGGAAAATCAAATCCCGGTATGTGCTGATATCGCAACGCAAATTGCTGCTGGCGACGACCGTATCACAGGTGTGATGATTGAGTCACATTTGGTCGCAGGTCGTCAGGATTTGGTACCGGGTAAGGAATTGACCTATGGACAATCGGTCACCGACGGATGTATTAGCTGGGAAGAAAGTATTGCCGTGCTGGATGGTTTGGCCGCAGCTGTCAAACAACGTCGTTTGTTGAAAAGCACCAACAATTAATCATCAGATTTTTCCTCTCTTCCATCAATAGAAGAGAGGAAAATAGGCATTAGTCTCTGAAATTATTAAATTCCAACGGCAAATCGGCAATTTCTTTGCGTAACATCGCCATCGCTGCTTGTAAATCATCGCGTTTGGCACCAGTGATACGGACTGCATCACCTTGTATGCTGGCCTGGACTTTCATCTTACTGTCTTTGACGACGCGTACGATTTTTTTAGCATCATCACCCTCGATACCATTTTTGATCTTGATGACACGCTTGACCTTGTCGCCGCCAATTTTTTCAATTTTTCCCGTATCCAGAAAACGTACATCAACATTGCGTTTGACCATGCGCCCGACCAGAACGTCGTGCACCTGATCTAATTGAAAATCAGAGTCGGCATAAGTAATGATTTCGCGCTCTTTTTCTTTTAACTCAACCTTTGAAGAGCTTCCTTTAAAATCGAAGCGAGTAGTGATTTCTTTCCCTGCCTGTTCGACGGCATTCTTGACTTCAACAATATTTGCTTCTGAGACGGTATCAAATGATGGCATGACGGCTTCCTTAGTGGCGACTATAAACTAGGATTTACGTAAAACTGCTCCGGCGGCGTTGCGCATACTACTGCATGTAGTCAGGGTTCACTGCTACACCATTCGTATTGTCTGCGTACGGCAGGGTTTGCAAACTCGTTGCAGGGACAATTTTGCGTAAGTCCTATAAACGTACGCATTTTAGCGGAAAAATGCGCTAATACGGTTTGCTGCGTGCGATGTCCCTGCTATCCAGCTTAACTTACGTCTATAATTCTAAGCCTATGACAGTACACTCACACACCATTCCCTCATTGCCGGTACAAACCACATTCTCACTGCGTCATTACAATACTTTGGGTATAGATGCCACGGCGCGTGCTTATCTTTCAGTGACATCAATCTCTCAATTACAGCAGCTTATAGCTGAGCCTGCGTTGGCGAAATTGCCACGTTTGGTTCTTGGTGGCGGCAGTAATTTAGTGTTGACGCAAGACTTTGATGGCTTGGTGCTGCATATGTGTAATCTCGGCATGCAGAAAGTCGGCGAGGATGACGATACCGTGTATGTACGCGCCGCCGCAGGTGAAAATTGGCATGGTTTTGTGCGGTGGACGTTGGCGCAAGGGTTTGCAGGTTTGGAAAATTTATCACTGATACCCGGCAATGTTGGCGCTGCACCGATACAAAATATCGGTGCTTATGGCGTTGAGATGCAAGAACGTTTTCATAGTTTGACCGCGTTTGATTTCAACACAGGCAATGTCCTGACCTTAGATCGAACGGCCTGCGCTTTTGCCTATCGCGACAGTGTGTTTAAACATGCGTTGCGCGATCGTGTTGTGGTGCTGGATGTGACCTTTGCGTTGCCTAAGCATAGTCAGCCTGTATTGGCTTACGCCGACGTTGCGCACGAATTACATACACTAGGCATCAAAGTGCCGACCGCAAACGACGTCAGTGCGGCAGTGATTGCCATTCGTACGCGTAAATTACCGGATCCTGCTGTCATTGGTAATGCCGGAAGTTTTTTCAAAAATCCTATTGTGACAGCGATGCAGCGCGACGCTCTGTTTGCGCAGCATCCGCAATTGGTTAGCTATCCTCAACCCGATGGCCGTTTTAAATTGGCAGCCGGCTGGTTAATCGATCAGTGTGGATGGAAAGGCAAAAATCTCGGTCCGGCCGGGATGTATGAAAAACAGGCTCTGGTATTAGTCAATCGCGGCGGGGCGACCGGTCAGGATATCGTTCGGTTGTCACAAGCAGTGCAGGATGATGTGATGCACCGCTTCGGTGTGAATTTAGAACCTGAGCCTATCTTTATTTGATTTCCGCTTAATTTTCGTCCAAAGCTTTCAATAACGCCTTATTAAATCGTTCTGGCGCTTGTATTTGCGGAGCGTGGCCGAGATCTTCGAATTCAATTAACTGCGCATGCGGGATACGTGCTGCGGCCGCCTTTCCCAGTTCTTTGTAATTTCCCAAACGTGCACGGACTTCCGGTGGCGCCGTATCTTTACCAATCGCCGTATTATCTTTCCAGCCGATAAATAGCGCGGTTGGCATCTTTAACTGTTCAAACTCATAAAACACCGGCTGGGTGTAGATCATGTCATAGGTCAGCGCAGAGTTGCGTGCGACGGCTTGTAACCCGGGGCCACGATACATGCCAGCCAGCATCTGTACCCAACGATCAAATTCAGGTTTCCACTCATCGGCGTAATACGTATTACGTTGATAATTTTTAATGCTGTCAGCAGAAGTCTTCAATTCTCGCGCGTACAGCTGATCTATGGTTGAATAGGGCACGCCTTGCGCTTTCCAATCTTCTAAACCGATAGGATCAACCAAGGCTAAGCGTTCTACTGCATCTGGATACATCAATGCATAACGTATCGCCAACATACCACCCATCGAATGTCCGACTACGATGCTTTTGCCAATTCCTAAACTATCCAATAAAGCCCGCGTGTTGTTAGCTAATTGATGCAGGCTGTATTGATAACGTTCTGGTTTGGTCGATTTACAAAAGCCGATTTGATCTGGTGCGATGACGCGGTAACCATCATCGTTTAACGCTTTGATGGTGGTTTCCCAGGTACCGGCACAGAAATTTTTACCATGCAATAAGACTGCGGTGTGGCCGTTAGGTTTGCTCGCATTGCTTGGCGGAGAGTCTATATACGCCATATGCATTTCTTCCGCTTGCGATTCAAATGCATAGATGTGAACCGGATAGGCGTAATCAAAGCCTTCAAGTTGCTCACCGTAGACTACCGGTTTGTTCTTAGGATTACCTTGTGCCTGACTGAGGGAGGCCATCAAGAGTAATGAAAGTAACAGGATGGTTGCGGTAAAGATTTTGTGCGTAAACAAAATTTTCTCCTGGTTGATTGCTGCATTCTTTGACAAGGCCAACGCCAACACTTCATAACATGACGTATTTTATATAAAAAATTGCAAATACAATCACATATAAATATGTATTGACTACCTTCAAAACCTCGGACTATATTGAGAAGAATTCCATATTGGAAACTTTCAAAAATGCCACTTTTCTAGTTGAAAACGCAAAAAAATAAAATACAGCACAGGTAATTTAGTCACTTCTAAATGAGGGAACTAAATGATGGAAGTTAAAGCTTCAGAACGGCCAAAGTCGAAGCGAAAACATACCTCTAGACGCGCCGACTTTTTGCATGCAATGGATAAGCTCGTGCCGTGGGATAGTTTGTTGGAAAAGATAGATCCTGCCTATCCAAAACCAACTAAAAAAGGAGGGCGCCCAAGCTTTCCGTTAACCGTGATGCTGCGCATATTTTTGTTGCAGCATTGGTTCAAATTATCTGATCCAGCAATGGAAGATGCTTTGTATGACATTAAAGTAATGCGCGCATTTGCGGGCATTAAGCGTGATCAGCAAGTCCCATCGGATACAGCAATGTTGCGCTTTCGCCATATCTTAGAGAAGCATAATCTGATGGTGCAGGTTTTGTGGGAAATCGATGCAACCTTACATGTGCATGATGTTTCGCTGCGGATAGGGAAGATGGTTGATCCTGGCTTGCATGCGATAGTCGGCAAATCGCATGCAAGCCATTGAGGGCTTACGTCAAGCTATCAGACGAAATGGCAAACGTAATTCAAGGTTTCAACTACTTCAATATCAAAACGCGAATTTGCTGCGACTTCAAAGCGATCACCTGCACTGTATTTAGTCCAAATCTGCTGGCCCAATAACCGAACACGGCAAATGCCGCTGGTGATTTCCATCACTTCAGCTGCATTGGTATTGAATGTCAGTGACGACGGCAAAATGACGCCCAACGTTTTCTTGTCGCCGTTGGCGGTGATGACGGTGTGAGAAACGCATTTGCCGTCGAAATAGACGTTGGCTTGTTTTAAAACGGATACGTGGTCGAGTTGTGATTTCATTTTTATTACCTCATAAATGGCTAATGAATTTTGGCAAAAAAGAACCGGCATGTGCCGGTTCTTAATAGTTACGGTGCAGATTAATGCTTATTGACGTTTTTATTTACGTTTGTTGCGTGCATTTGCAGCAATCCGCATACGTAGCGCATTCAATTTAATGAAGCCACCAGCATCGGCTTGATTGTAAGCGCCGCCATCTTCATCGAAGGTGGCGATTTTCATATCAAACAGAGAATCGGTCTTGGAATCACGAGACACCACAATCACATTGCCTTTGTACAATTTGACGCGTACCCAGCCGTTGACGGTTGCTTGAGTATGATCGATCAGGGTTTGCAACGCGATACGTTCTGGTGACCACCAGAAACCGTTGTAAATCATCTCGGCGTAACGTGGCATCAGATCATCCTTCAGATGCGCGACTTCGCGATCTAAAGTAATGGATTCGATAGCACGATGGCCTTTCAGCATAATCGTGCCGCCCGGGGTTTCATAGCAGCCGCGTGACTTCATGCCGACAAAACGGTTCTCGACCAGATCCAGGCGACCGATACCATGCTTGCCGCCTAAGCGATTGAGTTCTGCCAACACGGTAGCAGGTGACATGCGTGTGCCATTCAGTGCAACGATGTCGCCTTTTTCGTATTCGATATCCAGATATTCAGCCTGGTCCGGTGCCGCTTCCGGGCTAACGGTCCAACGCCACATGGATTCTTCAGCTTCGGCACTTGGGTTTTCCAGATGGCGACCTTCAAAGCTGATGTGCAGCAAATTGGCATCCATAGAATACGGAGCGCCGCCGTTTTTGTGTTTCATGTCGATTTCAATGCCAGCGTCTTCTGCGTATTTCAGCAATTTTTCGCGCGACAGCAAATCCCATTCACGCCACGGCGCGATGACTTTTACGTTCGGCATCAATGCATAAGCGCCCAATTCAAAACGGACCTGATCGTTACCTTTGCCAGTGGCGCCGTGTGAAATTGTGTCAGCGCCAGTTTGGCGGGCGATGTCGATCAAGCGCTTAGCGATCAATGGACGTGCGATAGATGTGCCGAGCAGGTATTCACCTTCGTACACAGTGTTAGCGCGGAACATCGGGAATACGAAGTCACGAACGAATTCTTCGCGGACGTCGTCAATGAAAATATTTTCTGGCTTGATACCAAATTTCAGCGCTTTTTGGCGTGCTGGTTCCAATTCTTCACCTTGGCCCAGATCGGCGGTGTAGGTGACGATTTCGCATTGGTAATTATCTTGCAGCCATTTCAAAATGACTGAAGTATCAAGGCCGCCGGAGTAGGCGAGGACTACTTTTTTTACGTCGCTCATGGTGTGCTTTCTAGTGTTACAAATGATAAAAAATTAGGAGGTGAGTTTGCCTAGTACCAAATATTCCAGCAATGCTTTTTGCACATGCAAGCGGTTTTCAGCTTCATCCCAGACTACAGATTGTGGACCGTCAATGACTTCGGCAGAAACTTCTTCGCCACGATGTGCTGGCAGACAATGCATGAACAAGGCGTCAGGTTGGGCACGGGCCATTTTTGCCTGATCAACGATCCAGCCGTCAAATGCCGCCAAACGTGCGTTGTTTTCTGCTTCATAACCCATGCTGGTCCAGACGTCAGTGGTTACCAGATGCGCGCCTTGGCAGGCGTCAGAAGGGCTGTCGAATAAAGTGTAATGGCGACTATCGGCTGTCACCAAAGTTGGGTCGAGATCGTAACCTTTGGGCGTAGACACATTCAGATGGAAACCAAATACCTCTGCCGCTTGCAGCCAGGAATACAACATATTATTGGCGTCACCAACCCAAGTCACTGTTTTGCCGGCAATAGAGCCACGCTGTTCGATGAAGGTAAATACATCGGCCAATACCTGGCAAGGATGATGCTCGTTGGTCAGGCCATTGATGACTGGTACACGTGAATTGGCGGCGAAGCGTTCAATAATGTCTTGGCCAAAAGTACGAATCATGATGACGTCGCACATGCGTGACATGACTTGACCCGCATCTTCGACAGGTTCACCGCGGCCGAGTTGGCTATCGCGAGTGTTTAAATATATCGCGGCACCGCCGAGCTGATGCATACCAGCTTCAAATGATAAGCGGGTGCGAGTGGAATTTTTCTCAAACACCATGACCAACGTACGATCCAGAAGTGACCAGTGTTGTTCGTAATTTTTGAATTTGCGTTTGATGAGATGGGTACGTGCTATCACGTATTCATATTCATCCAGAGTAAAGTCAGAAAACTGCAGGTAATGTTTGATAGCCATAGATGGACTTTAGAAACGAAAACGGCGGTCAGTAAGACCTGCCGCCGATGATTGTAAGCCGTTCAATTATAAGGGATTTTATAAGAATAGGCAGCTCTTGGGGCAATACAGATTATTGCAATAATAAAAATCTTTTCATCGCGATATCTTTGACTTGTGCCATGCGAGGGTAGGATGGGCACGGCAGGCATTTTGTGCCTGCATGGTATTCAGTCTGTTGTGCTTGTGGCTGGATTACGCTTGCATCGGTATTTCTGGTCTTAATAACGCTCTTTTCTGAAGTCTTGGCATGGGCACAAAATGTCGCGCCCATCCTGTTTCGAACTCCATATTCATGAAGGCTTTTGAACCTCAATACAAGGTCTGTGACGATTCATGCAACAACTGCTTATATAGCTGATGTCGCATGGGCGCAATTTTGCCCTCTTGTACTGCTTCTAAAACGGCGCAGCTGGGTTCAGTCAGATGATGGCAATTATAGAATTTACAGTGCCCAAGGTACGGTTTAAATTCGCGGAACGCACGTTCCAGCATACCTTCACTTAATTGATATAGGCCAAACTCTTGAAAGCCTGGTGAGTCGATGATGCTGGTTCCAGGCAGATCGCTTGCCACCGGATTTTCAACTTCATAAAGCCGGGTAAAGGTTGTTGTGTGTTTGCCAGTATCCAATGCCGCCGAAATTTCTCGGGTGGCGATATCCGCATCCGGCACGATCAGATTAATCAGTGACGATTTCCCCATCCCGGATTGACCAATCAGGATGGTCGATTGGCCGATCAACAATGGCATCAGCGTTGCGCAGGTCTGTTCGGGCATGCCGATCGCTGAGACTTCATGGACTGGATAACCCAGATTTGTGTACAACCGCAAGCGTTCGCGAGTGCGGGGCAGGGCATCTGCGATATCAATTTTATTGAGAATGATATGCGCAGCTATGCCAGCAGCTTCCGCCGCAACCAAGGCGCGGGAAATCAAGTCATCGGTAAACCCCGGCTCGGTCGCCACGACGATAAATAATTGGGTAACGTTGGCGGCCAATAATTTGGATTTATATTGGTCGGAGCGATACAACAAGCTGCGCCGTTCGGCTATGGACTCGATCACCGCCTGATTGGCGGAGGTCATGTTCAGATTCACATGATCGCCGACGGCGACATCGCTTTTCTTGCCTCGTGTTACGCAATGCAGTTTTAACAGCTTTCTATCTACTTCGGCATGCACCAGATAGTGACGCCCGTGAGCGGCAATGACTGTGCCTATGGTTGCGGCGACGTTGATTTTAGCCGTTTTAGAAGGCTTCGCTTTGTAATGATCAACCATGTATCGCTACCGATTGTGCTGTCAATTTAGCGATACGCGCGGTTGCCGGCGGATGCGAATCATAGAAAGTCGAATGCAATGGATCTGGTGTCAGCGTAGAGGCATTGTCTTCATATAGTTTGACCAGCGCCTTGATCAGATCGTCGGCGTTAGTGTGTTTGGCGGCAAAAGCATCGGCTTCGAATTCATGTTTACGAGATGTGATGGAGTTGAGCGGCGATAACAGGAAAGTAAACACCGGCAGCACCAACATAAACAAAATCAAGGCCATTGCATTGTTATTTGATAAATTGTCCAGCAAGAGCGGATTGACACCCAGACCTGTGTAAAACCAGACTTGTTGTTTCAAATAGCCCAGCAATGCCAGAAATACCAATGAGATCGCAAACATCACAACGATACGTTTGACAATGTGTTTGAGTTTGAAATGTCCAAGTTCATGCGCTAATACGGCTTCGATTTCATTTGGTGCCAGACGGGCGATCAAGGTGTCGAAAAACACGATGCGTTTGCTTGCACCGAAACCGGAAAAATACGCATTGCCATGCGCGCTACGTTTGGAGCCGTCCATCACAAACAAGCCTTTGGACGCAAAACCAACACGCTTCATGAGACCTTCGATGCGTTCGCGCAGGCTGTCATCCGTCATCGGCGTGAACTTGTTGAATATCGGTGCAATGACGCTAGGGTATAAAACCATCATCAATAATTGAAAAGCACTCCACACCAGCCAGGCATAGAACCACCACAGTGCGCCGGATTTTTCCATTAGCATCAATACAATCCAGATTAGCGGCAAGCCTATTGCGGCACCAAGCAAGGTGTTTTTCAGCATGTCAGTAAAAAACAGTTTTGGTGTCATCTTGTTGAAGCCAAAACGTGCTTCCAGTACGAATTGTTTGTAATAATCAAACGGCAAGTCGATCAGACCAGAAATCAAGGCAAAGGCTACCAGCAAGCCGATTTGATAGGTCATGCCCGGTCCGGCCCAGTCAAATATTGTGTGTGAAAGCCACTGCAAACCGCCTAATAACGTAAAGCCAATCAGCACTACGGTACTCACAAATAAGCCCAGCAAGCCAAATTTAGTCTTGGCAATCGTATAATCAGCGGCTTTTTGATGTGCCTCCAAGGGGATTTTTTCGGCAAATTCAGCAGGGACAGCGCCTCTGTGTTGTAGTACATGGCGTATCTGGCGCGAGCTTAGCCACAGGCGCAACAAAACGCTGATGGCGAGAAAAACGATAAATAATATTGAAAAAGCAAGTGAAGACATGTTGCCCCTATGTGAGAAAATACACGCATATATAAAATTTATGCGTATTCCCCAAATTTAAATAGTAAAGAGAACAATTATGTCACAAGCCATAGATACATCCACTGCAAATGACACGACATCCGCTGTCGTTCCTGCAGAAACTGTACGCCCGAACGAATTCAATTTGATCTGGGTCGATATGGAAATGACGGGTTTAGATCCTGATGCGGAGCGCATCATTGAGGTTGCAGTCGTCGTAACGGATCCGCAATTGAATATCCTGGCAGAAGGCCCGGTGTTTGCGATTCATCAGTCAGATGAATTATTAGACGGCATGGATGCATGGAATAAAGGAACACATGGCCGGTCAGGTTTGATTGAGCGCGTGAAAACCTCCACCGTTACCGAAGCTCAGGCAGAAGAAGAGTTGATCGCGTTTCTGCGCAAGTATGTACCGAAAGGGAAGTCGCCAATGTGCGGCAATACCATATGCCAGGATCGACGATTTATGGCGCGCGGTATGCCGAAACTAGAAGCATTTTTTCATTATCGCAATCTGGATGTTTCCACGCTTAAAGAACTTTGCCGTCGTTGGAAGCCGGAATTGGCCAGCGGTTTCAAGAAGCATCAAAAACATACCGCATTAGCCGACATTTTGGAATCGATCGAAGAGCTGAAATATTATCGCGAGCATTTCATTAAAGAATGATGGCTTAAGATTCTCCTAAGTTTGCGCATGTAATCTACGTCCTTACTTAGTGGTATCAATTACATCGCACCGTTTGGTGCGATGTGCCGTTTACGGAGTTTGTATGGAAGCATGGAATCAAAACCTGTTTTTAATGCTGAATGCGCCTGCGCATCCCAGCAATTTCATGTTACTGACAGGTGTTTTTTTTGCCGAATATCTGATTTGGATCGTGCCGGCACTTTTAGTAGTTGGATGGTTGTGTCAGCCTGAAAGTATCAAGAAATTATTATTGGAAGCTGCATTGGTCAGCGTTGTCGCTTTGTTGATTAGCGCCTTGATTGGCTCGCTCTGGGAGCATCCTCGGCCATTTATGATTGGGCTGGGTCACACCTTGATCTATCATGCAGCCGATGCTTCTTTCCCTAGTGATCATATGACCTTGATGTGGTCGGTGGCATTTAGTTTGTTATTTAATCAGCGCACCCGCACGGTGGGTTGCGTCCTGGCCTTGCTCGGTTTGCCGGTTGCCTGGGCACGCATTTATTTGGGTGTGCATTCACCGATTGACATGGCCGGTGCCTTAGCAGTTGCGATTGCCAGTGCAGTCCTGGGTTTGATGCTGAAAAAAACGGTTGTTGAATTTTTGTACGGCTTGATTTCAACGATCTATCGTTGGTTATTTGCACCGCTTATTCGCAGAGGTTGGGTGAAGTAATGATGATAAGAACTTACGCAATATCGTCCTGTATGAACAATTTTGTGCTGGTTCTCAATTTTCAAGAAGCGTATTTTCTAAGCCAGGCTATTGCGCCGGGCAAAATCAATTAAGTCAGCTAACGTTTGTAAATTAAGTTTTTGCATCAGACTTACTTTATAAGTACTTACCGTTTTATTGCTAATGGAAAGCAGCTCACCGATTTCCTTGTTGGATTTACCTGCGGTGAGATGTTGCAATATCACGAGCTCACGTACTTTCAGTCGCGGTATCAAATCTGCTTCTTCAAACGATCCTGCAATACTGGTAAGTCTGCTTAGCGTAATTTGTGGGAAGTGCACGTAGCCATCCATCAAGGCTTTTGCAGCGCCGATGACGTCTGCAATGTTATTTTCTTTGCAGACGTAACCTGATGCGCCGGCTTGCAGGCAGCGTGCAGCAAAGTGCCTGGGATTTTGTGTGCTTAACACTAATACCTTGATCCGTGGCATGTTGAGGCTGAGACGTTTAATGACGTCAAGACCATTTATTCTCGGAATGCCGATATCAAGTATCACCAGATCAGGCTTTAATTCTGCAGCTAAACGCAAAGCGTCGATACCGTTTTCCGTTTCACCAACGATTTCGTAATTTTCTTTCTCTAGCATGATGCGTAAAGCATGCAAA
Source organism: Glaciimonas soli (assembly GCF_009497155.1). Lineage (GTDB taxonomy): Bacteria > Pseudomonadota > Gammaproteobacteria > Burkholderiales > Burkholderiaceae_D > Glaciimonas > Glaciimonas soli. The sequence continues at coordinate 164,857 of NZ_WINI01000007.1, read as the reverse complement.
ATGACAGGATGATCATCGACGATTAATACTTTGATTTTATGCATATATTTAATCCCGTTTGCCTTTGGTTGGTTGCAAAAAATATAACATAAATTATCAAATGATTAAAGTTGTGCGTAAGGAAATCGCTATACCCGCCATAGTGAGAGTGCGGTAACATCGCTACCAGCCAAGCCGGGTAGCTGCATATCTGGTATCAAAAGGGTAGCCAAGTGGGTAGCTAGCGCTAGAAAATTAGCCTTATATTCTTGGTAACCCGCATAAAATAAGGATGTTAAGTAATGTTAAAAATAGCGACCTGGAACGTTAACTCGCTCAAAGTACGTTTGCCGCAAGTATTGCAATGGCTGACGGAGAATCCAGTGGATATCTTGGCTTTGCAAGAAACCAAACTGACAGATGATAAGTTTCCACAGGCAGAAATCGAAGCAGCGGGTTATAACGTCGTTTTTAGTGGTCAGAAAACATATAACGGCGTCGCTATTTTGTCGCGCCATCCCATCACGGACGTGATCAAGAACAACCCGTTATTTGAAGATGAACAACAGCGTTTGCTGACAGCGACGATTGCCGGAATACGGATAGTCTGCGCTTATATCCCTAACGGACAGTCGCTGGAGTCTGATAAATATCAGTACAAACTAAAGTGGTTGGCTGCTTTGTATGACTGGATAGCGAGTGAATACGAGCAGCACGAGAATTTGGTATTACTAGGTGATTACAACATTGCGCCAGAAGATAGAGATGTGCACGACCCGGCTGCATGGGTAGGTGAAAATTTAGTATCGCCCTCGGAACGTGCCGCTTTTGCCGGATTTCTGGAATTGGGATTGACCGACGCTTTTCGGATGTTTGAGCAGGAAGAAAAGTTATTTAGCTGGTGGGATTACCGTCGCATGGGATTCCGCTTGAATCGGGGAATGCGGATTGATCATATTTTGCTTTCACCGCCATTGGCGGCAAAATGCACTGCTTGCGTGATCGACAAAGTGCCACGCAAATGGGAGCAACCCTCTGATCACGCCCCGGTGATCGCAACTCTGGATTAAAAAATGCTTTAAGTTGTCGGCATTCGCTGCACATATATTTGTAGAAATTGAAAAGGCCGTTCTCTGTTTGAGAGCGGCCTTTTTTTATCAAAAATGGTGGGTTTATTCTGATGCATAGGCTTATTGCGGGAGTCAAATTTTGTCGAGGTTCGCTTAAAACAAGCAGTTTCCGATCAAAAAAGTAATAAACATATTTGCAAATATTATAAGCAATTGCTAAAAAACAGCACAAATAATTAAACTTCATGAATTTATCAAAATTCATCAAGAAAAAGTATTGAAAAACATGTTTTTTGATTGCGAATAGGTATTATTCATTTCGTCCAGTTTGTAACATTAAGTAACGTTAAGCGTCATTTTGTTGCTAATGGATAGAGCTATCACCTGATAAGTCATTGCTCATCAAGGCGGGCGCCAATATAAAAATATTTTTATATCAACAAAGGAAAGAAATGAAAAAAACAGTATTCGCATTAGCCGCTCTTGGTGTCATCAGTGTCAGCGCGCAAGCGCAAAGCAGCGTCACCATTTACGGGATACTCGACGCCAGCATCACCTACACTAGCAAAGTCGGTCCTCAAAACAATAGCCGTGTCAGTCTCGATTCAGGTGATCTGACAACTTCCCGCATAGGTTTTAAAGGAGTGGAAGATCTTGGCGGCGGATTAAAGGCGCTTTTCCAGTTAGAGAACGGCTTTAATACCAATGACGGCTCACTGGCTACAGCTAATACATTGTTTGACCGTAAATCGGTGGTTGGTTTGTCGGGCGATTTCGGGATTGTTACTATCGGTCGTCAAACCGACTTCTTGGATGATCTGGGTAGCAAATATACATCAACGCAAACATTTGGCGGCAACGGTATCAAAGGCGCTCACTTTAATAATCTTGATCGTGTTGCAGGCGGCGCGCGCACCAATAGTTCGATTCGCTATGACAGCAGTAATTTCAGCGGATTTACTGGTAGTTTGTTCTACGGTTTCGGCGGGGTTGCAGGACAAGCTACTGCTGGCCAATCGTTCGGTATCGGTGGTAACTACGCGAATGGCCCATTTGGAATTGGTGCCGCCTATTTCCAAACTAAACTGGCTGCGAATACGTTGACTGCAGAAGCAGGCGACACCAGTTTGAAAACCTTCACTCTCGGCAGCAGCTATCAGCTCGGCTCTGCAAAGATCTACGGCGCTTGGTCGCAAGTAAAGCAACCGTTGGCAGTGGCTGTAGCATCGATTGGCCTGGTCAACATTACGACTGCAACCAAAGCGAATATCTTTGATGTGGGTGTCGATTACGCACTTTCAGGAAATCTGCATTTACTGGGAAGTGTGATTTATGATCGTGCCAACATCAGCCGAAAAACGGTTGGCCCGACGAGCGTAAATACTACTCAGCTCAATTTTGGCGCTGACTACTATATGTCAAAGCGTACCGATATATATGCTCTCTACAGCAATCAGCGCGCGAATGACATTAAGAATCCCGGTGTGATTAACGCCGCTTACTCTAATGCACCGGCAGATGACAGCAGTCAAAACGTGTTGCGAGTCGGCATACGACGCAAGTTCTGAGTAATTTTCCTATAGCCTGATAAAAGAAAATGGCCACAGTTTTTACTGTGACCATTAAAAATAGGAAATTTTTCAGTGAAATGGACTGGCTACTTACGAAGTTTTGCCGCCACCCATTTTTGATTTGATCAAGCCAACGATTATCATCAAGACTGCACCGCCAATCCCGCCGCTACCGATGCTGCCAATGATGGAGGTTAGATCGAGCCCGCCAGCTGCTGCACCTGCGCCAGCCGCGGCACTACCAGTCAGAGCCGCAATAATTTGACCACCCAGACCGCCGCCAACGATACCAGCGATGGAATTGCCTAAAGTACCGAGATTAAAATTCTTCAAAAGCCCACCTGCAACATTACCGCCTATAGCGCCAGTGACTAATTGGATAATCAGTGTGGTTAAGTCCATAGCAGATTCCCTTTTCGTAGTGTCAGTTAGTTGAGTGATGACAGTATCCGTTTTCAGACGATAGACAAAAAGACATCGACTAATCAGGATGCGCTTACTATACGCTCAGATTATTTCCTTGTGTTAATAATCTCTTGGCAAGAAAGCTAATTGCCTTTATTGCAATCTCATTGATTTTTCGTCTGAAACCCTACACTTTTAAAACGTAAATTCCAGCACAAATAAAAACAGGAGCCATAGGCTCCCGTTTTTGTTTTGCATGACTACATCGTCATTTTTGTATCTTCATTCAACAATGACTACCTTATTTTGCATTCGCCCGTTGAATCAAGAAGTTTGTCAGCAGTGGTACAGGACGTCCGGTAGCGCCTTTGGCAGCGCCACTTTTCCAGGCTGTACCAGCAATATCCAGATGCGCCCAAGTGTATTTCTTGGTGTAGCGCTCCAGGAAGCAAGCTGCAGTAATGCTGCCGCCAGCAGGGCCGCCGATGTTTGCCATGTCGGCAAAATTCGACTTCAGCTGCTCTTGATAGCTATCCTCAATTGGCATGCGCCAGGCAGTATCACCAGATGCTTTACCAGCACTGAGCAACTCGTTCGCCAAATGATCATGCGCACTGTCATGACGTGTGAACAAGCCCGAATTGTGATGGCCGAGAGACGTAACGCAAGCACCAGTCAATGTCGCAATGTCCACTACAGCAGCCGGTTTGAAGCGTTCAACATATGTCAAAGCATCGCATAAAACCAAGCGACCTTCAGCATCGGTATTGAGTACTTCAATGGTTAGGCCTGACATTGATGTGATGATGTCGCCAGGTTTGGTTGCTGTGCCAGAAGGCATATTTTCTGTCGCAGGAACCACGCCAATCACATTCAACTTGAGCTTTAACTCAGCAATCGTACGGAAAGTACCAAATACCGACGCTGCGCCGCCCATGTCGTACTTCATCTCATCCATGCCAGCACCGCCTTTAAGCGAAATGCCGCCGGAATCAAAAGTGATGCCTTTGCCAACCAGCACCACTGGCGCGTCTTTCGCTTTGCCGCCCATGTGCTTCATGATGATGAATTTTGGTGGCTCACCGCCATTAACACCGCCGTTTGCGACAGACAGGAAACTGCCCATCTTCAACGCTTCAAGTTGTTTGCGATCGAGAATCTCAACGCCCAGTTTGAATTCTTTAGCTAATTTTTTGGCTGTATTGGCCAGATAGGTCGGGGTGCAGACGTTGCCAGGCAAGTTACCCAGATCCTTAGTCAGATCCATGCCGTTTGCAAGAGCAACAGCATGCACGACGGCTTCTTTTGCTGCAGCAGTCTGGGCTGGCGTTGCCAAAAATATAAACTTGTTGACGCCGTTATAAGCCGCTTCTTTTTTGCTTTTCAGTGTGTCAAAAACATAGCTGTTTTCACGTATGGCCTGAATCGTTGTGCGAATTGCCCATTCGTTACTATGCTGACCGTGTTCTTTGATGTGGCTGAAAGGCAGGGCAATGACAATGTCGTTGCTACCGAGCGCAGCACTAACTTTGGCAATGCACAACGCGGCGACGGAAATTACTTTGCCCGTGATTTCCGCTTCCTGTCCAAGACCGATCAGTAATACGCGTTCAGCTGTGACGCCAGTGACTTTACGCAAAAGCAAAGTTGAGCCGGGTTTGCCTGAAATGTCGCCCGATTTCAGGGCAGCAGTGATCTCGCCGCTTTTGTCCAGCGCTTGTGCTTGTGGTGAGAGTTTTTTTCCTTCAAAGACGCCGACTGTGATACAGCCGGTTTTGATTGTAGCGATTGATGTTTTTGCCTCGTGGGTTTTTATGCTAAAGTCCATCAGTTCCTCCATGTTGGTCTTTAATTATATCCTCCCATGATCTTTCAGCGCGCACTTCGACGCGAATTAATTAGCACCGCTGGTGCAGTTTTCACGACGCTCTTCACAATTACCATCACTGTGATGTTAATTAAGATATTAGGACAGGCCGCCGGTGGCCAGATTGCCTCGGGGGATGTGCTCGCCCTTATCAGCTTTCAAGCCTTGAATTATTTGCCAACCATTCTGATTTTGACTGGATACATTTCGGTCTTGATGGTGGTCACGCGCAGCTATCAGGATTCTGAAATGGTGGTTTGGTTCGCTTCCGGCCAGAGCCTGACACGATGGATTGCACCAGTGCTCACTTTTGGGCTGCCCATCATTATTTTGACTGCCATTTTGAGTTTTGTAGCTACCCCTTGGGCCAATCAGAAAAGTGCGGAGTATCGGGAGCGCTTTGAACAGCGCGAAGATCTGTCGCGTGTTTCGCCCGGTAAGTTTCAGGAATCGGCTGCCGCCAATCGCGTTTTTTTCGTTGAAGGCATGTCCGGTAATAGCGGCAATGTCAAAAATGTTTTTATCAACACGCAAAAAGATGGCAAAAACAGCATTGTGGTAGCCAAAGAGGGCATGGTTGAAGTGAAGCCTAATGGTGAAAAATTCCTGATTTTGTCAAAGGGTCGTCGTTACGACAGCAGCGGAATACCCGGCCAGGCCGATTTTAAGATTATGGAATTTGATCGCTATGGTGTGCTAGTGGCCAATCAGTCGGCCGCCGTTACCGGTGATAAATCGGCACAAGCTCTTTCGACTGCCGCTTTACTGGCACAGCCGACCAATTTTAATCGCGGCGAATTGTTGTGGCGTTTATCGCTGCCGTTGATGGCCTTATGTCTGATGTTGTTGGCAGTGCCGCTCAGTTTCGTGAATCCGCGTGTAGGGCGCTCTGCCAGCCTGGTGATTGCGCTTTTACTGTGTGTCACTTATCTGAACGTGATCAATATTTTTCAATCAGCGGTGCAACAAAACAAATGGTCGTTCGGCGTCGCATGGTGGCCGGCACATTTGGTGCTCTTGTGTATTGTGGCCTTGCTGTTCTTGTGGCGTTTGAACGTCAATAGCCCTTATCACCCATTGGTGATGTGGTCGGCTATAAAACATGCACGTTTAATTGATAAAACGCGTGACAGCAATAAAAATAAAAAATCGGTGGCGCCATGAAGGTATTACAACGTTATTTCACCGCTGAGATTGTGCGCTCGGTCATTTTCACTCTGATTGCATTTTTGGCTTTATTCACTTTTTTCGACTTGCTTGGCGAGCTCAAATCCGTAGGGCGCGGTGGCTATAAATTGCAGCATGCATTTGGTTTTGTCATGCTGGGCTTACCAAACTATGCCTATGAATTGATGCCGATTGCGGCATTGATTGGTACCATTTATACCTTGTCGCAATTTGCTGCGCGGTCGGAATTCACCATCATGCGCGCATCCTCCATGTCGACCAAAATGGCCGCATGGATGTTGATCAAGATAGGACTCATATTTGTGATTGCCACCGTCTTGATTGGCGAATTGGTTGCGCCCAAGAGCACAGAGTTTGCCGAGAAAGTAAAACTGCAGGCACAAGGTTCATCCATCTCGCAAGAATTCCGCTCCGGATTGTGGAGCAAAGATGTGATCCGTCAGAATGGTATGGAGGGCGACATTATTGGTTCGCGCTTTATCAACATTCGTGAAATTCGTCCTGATGGCCAATTAGAGGGCGTCAAAATGTACGAATTCGATAGTGAATTTCATATGACGGCGATGATATTGGCCAATCATGCCGACTATCAGGGTTCTCATGTATGGCGCTTGAGCGATGTCGTGAAAACCGATTTCGTCGCTGGTACGGGGGCTACCACAGAAAATATCAGTACCGCGCTCGCCACCATAAAAACGCCGCAGGTGGATATGGTGTCTGAGGTGACGCCAGAAATTCTTGCGGTATTGTTCGCCGATCCGGATCGTATGTCTTTGTATAACTTGCATAGTTATATCAATCATTTGAAAGAAAATAACCAGCATACTGAGCGCTATGAAATCGCCTTCTGGAAGAAGCTGATTTATCCATTCTCGGTCTTAGTCATGATGGCTTTGGCATTGCCATTTGCTTACTTACATTTCCGTGCCGGCGGCGTCAGTCTGAAAATTTTTACCGGCATCATGATTGGTGTCAGTTTTCAGTTGGTCAATAGTTTGTTCTCGCATGTCGGTTTGTTGAACACATGGCCGCCATTGATTACGGCCGCATTGCCAAGCCTGATATTCCTGCTGGCAGCGATGGGCGCTTTATGGCGGGTTGAGCGACATTGATATGTCTGTAAAAACACAACAAGCGCTGATTTTATTCGCCCATGGCTCACGCGATGCCGGATGGTTAGCGCCGTTCGAGCGCCTGCAAAAGATCACGCAGACGCAGCTGCCGGATGTGCACGTCAAGTTGGCATTTCTGGAGTTGATGGAGCCCAGGTTGCCGCCATTGTTGGCTGATTTAGCGGCAATGTCGATTCAAGAAGTCAGCGTAGTTCCAGTATTTTTAGGGCAGGGTGGGCATGTAAAACGTGACTTACCGGTACTGATTGCGCAAGCGCAGCAGCAATATCCGTCTATGCAGATTAAAGTCGTAGAGGCGGTTGGAGAGCAGGTAGAAGTGCTGCAGGCGATTGCGCAGTATTGTGTGAAGAGTTTGTAGATTTCTTAGGATGGGTATCGCTATGTTCTACCCATTCTGTGTCATGCAGCGTTTTGGCTAATTGTTTCTGTGATTGTTACTTGTTGAGCGATCCGACTTTGCAAGGCCTCACCTATCATCACCAACACCGGCCCATCACATTGCGCCAAACCTTCTTCTAACTGATCCAGTCGCAAGCGCAAGATACGTTGATTGTCACGGCTGCAATTTTCCACTACGACTACCGGAGTTGTTGCAGCACGGCCTTGTGCTAGCAAGCGTTGCGCTGTAGTGCTGGCTTCCCGGCCACCCATGTACTGCACCAGTGTGTCGCAATTTGGAATGTTGACTTGATCTGATTCATCTGGAGCAGTGCTGGATGTGAAGAAAGCCACGCTACGGGCGATTCCGCGCTTGGTCAGTGGCTGTTGTGACGCGGCAGCGGCGGCCAAAGCGGCGCTGATGCCGGGTACAACCTCTACTGTGATGCCATGACTTTCCAACGCACGTAATTCTTCATCTGCCCGACCAAACAACATCGGATCGCCGCCTTTCAAGCGAACGACGACCGCATATTTTTTTGCATTGTCGATCAACTGTTTGTTGATAAATTGCTGTGCGGTGGAGAGTTTCCCGCAGCGTTTCCCGACGGCGATTTTTTTCGCTTGCGGACAGAGTGCGAGCATGTCTTCAGTGACCAAAGCATCATGCAAAACCACATCTGCCAGCGCCAGAAAACGTGCGCCACGCACCGTGATCAGATCGGCAGCGCCGGGGCCAGCGCCGATTAGATAGACTTTGCCATAATGGGATGTGTGGTTGTTTTGCATAATGCTAAATCACTTTGCTAATTGCTTTAATTGCAGTAACTACGATTTAATCTAACCGAATCATCCCAGCTGCCACAGTCTGATGCGTCACTTCATCAATCAAAATGAACGCGCCGGTTGCACGAATTGCATCATAAGCATCGACAGCAATCGCTTGTTGCACGTTCAATGATACGCGCGCGATGTCGTTCAGTTGCAATGATGTTGCCGGACGTCGTTCTTGCGTATTAATGTCGAGCAGTGTATCGACATTAGTCACGCGGGCGGCACATTGTTTGCTGGTATGTTTGATCCAATACTTGCGACGCAGATCCAGCGCATCTTCCGACAGCCAGCATAAATCGGCGCTGACTGTTTTCAGCAGGGTTGGCGCACGGTCACTGGATGCCAGCATGTCACCGCGCGAAATATCCAGATGCTCTTCCAGCAATAAGGTCACCGATTGTCCGACTACGGCCGATTCCAGCGAACCTTCCAGTACCAAAATATCTTTCACCGTCGCACTCTGGCCACTCGGCTGTACCGTCAGCTTGTCGCCTTTGCTGACTTTGCCTGCTTCGATGCGACCCATGTAACCGCGAAAATCGTTGGCTTCGTGGCCGTTGTGGCGTGCCACTAATTGCACGGGGAAACGGAATGGCTCATCATGTGCTTCATCGTAGACGCTCAATGATTCCAGCAACTGAATCAGGGTTGGCCCTTGATACCACGGCATGTTGTCGCCAGCATCGACGACATTATCGCCAGCCAGTGCCGACAAAGGAATTGCCGTCACATCACGCAAACCGAGCTGCTGTGCGAACGCTTGATAAGCAGCGACGATGCGGTCATAGACGGTTTGATCATAATTCACCAAATCCATCTTATTGACGGCCACAATCACGTGTTCGATTTGTAGCAAATGCGCGATGGTGGAGTGGCGTTTAGTTTGCGTTAATAATTCAACGCTGCCGTCGTCACCGAATTTAACTTTAGAGACATCGACCAGAATAATGACCGCATCGGCAGTCGAGGCACCGGTCACCATGTTGCGTGTGTATTGCTCGTGCCCTGGGGTATCGGCGATGATGAATTTACGCTTTGGCGTTGCAAAATAACGGTAAGCGACATCAATCGTGATGCCTTGTTCGCGTTCTGCTTCCAGGCCATCGGTCAACAGCGACAGATCTATCGTGTCGCCGACTGTGCGCTTATGTTTAGCGCGCGACATGGCATCAAGTTGATCGGCAAAAATACCCTTGCTATCGAACAGCAAGCGACCTATCAGAGTGCTTTTTCCATCATCAACAGAACCAGCTGTAATAAAGCGTAGCAAGCCGCGTTCTTGAGCGGAGGTTTTCAACAGTTTTTCAGAAACGGCGGCATTCATCAGAAATATCCTTCTTTTTTACGTTTTTCCATGGAGGCTTCAGAAGTCTGATCATCCATCCGGGTAGCGCCACGTTCTGTAATTTGCGTGATCGCAGTTTCGGCGATGATGGCTTCGACAGTCGTGGCATCGGAAGCAACAGGGCAGGTGCAGGAGATATCGCCGACGGTGCGGAAGCGCACTTCGCGGGTTTCAACTACTTCACCTTCTTTGGCTGGCGTCAACGGCGTTAACGGCACTAACAAACCGTTGCGTGGAATAACCTGGCGCTGGTGTGCGAAATAAATGTTTGGCAATTCCAGTTTTTCACGTGCGATGTATTGCCAGACATCGAGTTCTGTCCAATTGGAAATCGGAAATACGCGCATGTTTTCGCCCGGATGGACGCGCGTGTTATACAAGTCCCACAATTCCGGGCGCTGTGCTTTTGGATTCCACTGACCGAATTCATCACGGAAAGAAAAAATCCGCTCTTTGGCACGGGCTTTTTCTTCATCGCGACGAGCACCGCCTATGCAGGCGTCAAATTTGTATTCGGCGATGGTTTCCAGCAAAGTTACTGCTTGCGCTGCGTTACGAGAATCGGTTTGCGGATTGCGCAGGCGTACCGTACCGCGTTTGATTGAATCTTCAACAGAACCGACGATCAGGCGTTCACCTAACTCGGCAGCACGTTTATCGCGGAAGGCAATGACTTCTTCAAAGTTATGACCAGTATCGATATGGACTAAAGGGAAGGGGAATTTGCCGGGGCGAAAAGCTTTTTCAGCCAGGCGCAACATCACCACCGAGTCTTTACCACCGGAAAATAGCAGCGCCGGATTACTGCATTCGGCAGCAACTTCACGCATGATGTGAATGGCTTCGGACTCCAACCAATCCAGATGACGGTCGCTGGTGTTATCCAGGAAAATTTTGTCTACGGCAGTGTTCATATCGATTTTCTTTTTTAAAAATTTCAACAAATGCTAATTAAGCGTTTTGCTGTGCAACCGGTTTAATCCGCACCAACTTCCCATCCACTACATGCAAACCACATTCCTTCGACTCTGGGGTTTCCCACCACCAGCGTCCGGCGCGTACATCTTCACCGGGTTGAATGGCACGGGTGCACGGTTCGCAACCTATCGATGGATAGCCTTTATCGTGCAGCGGGTTATACGGCACATTGTTGCTGCGGATGTATTCCCACACATCTGCTTCAGACCAATCGGCTAGTGGATTAAATTTCACCATGCCATGCGCTTCGTCCTGCTCTTGCACATGCAGTTCTGCACGTGTGACAGATTGTGCGCAGCGTTGGCCGGTAACCCATGCCTTGTTGCCAGCTAACGCACGATTCAATGGTTCCATCTTGCGTATGCGACAGCATTCTTTGCGCATTTCCACGCTGTCGTAAAACGCGTTCAAACCGTTTTGCGCAACGTACTGTGCGATTGCCTCAGGTTGTGGGCGGTAAGGCGTAACGTCATAACCATACGTCGTTTTAATCGTGTCCAGCATACCTAGTGTTTCAGCATGCAAACGACCAGTTTCCAAAGTGAAGATGCCGATAGAAAGTTTGTTGCGCAAGATCAAATCAGTTAGCACCATATCTTCAGCTGCCAGGCTGGAGGCAAATACCGCTGGCGTGAATTCACTGGCGATATTCTCTAAAGTCGCCGTTGTGGAGGCAATTAATTCTGGCAATGAAAAAGTAGTCTCCATCATGCACTTTCGCTAACCGACTGGCGATTTACACGGCGGAATAGCGGCGTTTTTTCATCCCACGATGTTTGATATTTTTCCGAAAAATCGGTCAACCCTTTTAACGCATCGTGAATGTCTTTATCTGCACGCACTGCAAAAGCATCAAAGCCGACGCGTGACATATAAAACAGTTGATCGCGTAAGACATCTCCAATCGCGCGTAATTCACCGGTAAAGCCAAAGCGTGTACGCAGATGAAAAGCGATAGAGTAACCACGGCCATCGGTGAAAGCAGGGAAGTCAACCGCGATCACGTCAAAATAGCTGAGGTCGTTTTTGATAACTTCAGCGCCCGTATCACCATTGAGCCATACACCTAAACCAGTGCGACCCTCCAACGGCGCGCGTTGTGCTTGCCAGACGGCGAAAGGAACGATCACTTTGCCGGCAGGTATAGCTACGCTTTCAGCAGTTTCACCTTCAGCTAAACGCAGTACGGTCCAGTCATCGGCGACGATTTGTTGATTTTTTATGATTTGATTAGACACAAGCTGCCTCTTCACTTTTCACTTCATTTAGTGCGGTTGCTATCGGTGTTGCGTAAACATATTCTTTGAACGGTGCGACGCCTATCCGTTGCACGGTGTCGATGAATAATTCTTCATCGGTACGCTGTTGCACATAGACATTCAGCAAGCGCTCGATCACGGTTGGCATTTGATCAGCTGCGAATGATGGGCCGATGATTTTGCCTATGCTAGTGCTGTTGCCTTGCGCGCCGCCGATAGACACTTGATACCACTCCGAACCATCTTTATCGACACCGAGAATGCCGATATTGCCGACGTGATGATGACCGCAGGCGTTGATGCAACCTGAGATGTTCAACTCGATATCGCCGATGTCATGCTGGAAATCGATGTTGTCGAATTTCTCTGCAATTGCTTCTGCAATCGGGATCGATTTGGCATTTGCCAATGAGCAGAAATCTCCGCCAGGGCAGCAAATCATATCGGTCAGCAAACCGATATTCGGCGTTGCCAGACCTTGTGCTTTAACCGCTTGCCAGAGCGTGAACAAGTCAGTTTGCTTGACATCAGCCAGCACCAGATTTTGCTCGTGCGTGACGCGGATTTCACCGAAACTGTATTTGTCGGTTAAGTCGGCAACGAAATCGAGTTGTTCTGCGGTGATGTCACCCGGTGGTACGCCGGTTTTTTTCAAAGATAGAACGACGGCGGCATAACCACTGCGTTTATGCGTTTTGACGTTGCGTTTTAACCAGTTTGAAAAAGCTTTATCAGTGGTTTTCAATTGTTCAAATTGTGCGTCAACAGCAGGTAAGGCTTCGTATGCAGGATCGTTGAAGTACTGAGCAACGCGTTGCAATTCTTCGACAGTCAATGTGCCTGGACCATCTTTGATTTCAGCCCATTCCGCTTCGACTTGACGACCAAATTCCTCTGGGCCCAATGCTTTTACCAAAATTTTGATACGTGCTTTGTATTTATTATCGCGCCGACCATATTGGTTATAGACGCGCAAAATTGCTTCCATGTAGGTCAATGCATGTTGCCAGGGCAGATATTCCCGGATTACGCTACCGATGATAGGCGTACGACCCATGCCGCCACCGACCATGACTTTGAAGCCGACTTCACCAGCGGCATTTCTGACCATGGTCAAACCGATATCGTGCACTGCCGTAGCGGCGCGATCTTCTTCAGCGCCATTGATGGCGAATTTAAATTTGCGCGGCAAGAAGGCGAATTCTGGATGGAAGGTACTCCATTGACGCAACATCTCTGCATAGGGGCGTGGATCTATCACTTCATCCGCAGCGACACCCGCGAACTCGTCGGAAGTGATATTGCGGATGCAATTGCCGGAAGTCTGGTTAGCATGCATTTCGACAGTAGCCAATTCCTGCAAAATCTCTGGGACATCTTCCAGTTTTATCCAATTGAATTGAATGTTTTGACGGGTTGTCATATGCCCATAGCCACGGTCGTATTTACGGGCAATATGCGCAAACATGCGCACTTGTGCTGACGACAGCAAGCCATAAGGGACTGCGATGCGCAGCATGTAGGCATGGCGCTGCATGTACAAACCGTTTTGAAGGCGCAGTGGCAGGAATTCTGCTTCGGTCAATTCACCGGACAGGCGACGGCGTACCTGATCTCGAAATTGTGCGATCCGTTCTTTAACAAGTTGATGGTCGTATTGATCGTAGCGGTACATCTTGTGTTCCTAACTCAGTATTTAAAATAAATTTTAATAAATTAATTTCACAGCAACTGTGGACAACGTGATGGCTAATAAGCCACGTAAAAACTTTTCAGGCACGGCACGTGCAGCGAGCGAACCTAAAGTGATGCCGGGGACAGAGCCAAGCAGTAGGGCTGCTAGCAGATTCCAGTCGATAGAGCCCAGCCACCAATGGCCTAAGGCGGCAATCGCGGTTAACGGCACGGCGTAGGCGATATCAGTTCCCGCAACTTCTGCAGGTGTCAGACGGGGGTAGAGCATGACTAGCAAAGTGGCGCCGACAGCACCCGCACCGATCGATGAAATCGTCACCAGTGCGCCGAGTACGACGCCAGACAATATCGTTGCGGCAGTTAACTTGGCGCCGCTTAGTTGTTTTTCCGGATGTGCATTTAGCCAGCGCAGTAACTTGCCTTTGAACAGCAAAGCGATAACAGTCAGAAATACCGAGGTGGCAATCGAATAGCGAATAAATTGACCTACGCCAGCATCGACAGCACCAAAATGTTTCAGGCCTAATGCGGTAATGATCGCTGCCGGCAGAGCGCCGATACAGAGCAGTCTGACGATGTTCCAACGTACGGTTCCACTAACGCGATGCGCAACCGTTCCCGCGACCTTGGTTGCCGAAGCAAACGCCAAATCGGTGCCGACTGCAACGCTGGGGTGTATGCCGAACAGCAGCGTCAACAATGGCGTCATCAGCGATCCACCGCCAACTCCCGTCAACCCTACCAATAATCCCACGGCAAAACCGCTCACTACATAAGAAAGAGTCATAAAGCCTCGTACAGAATAGGGTGAATCGTAATAAACTTCACACTTGATACCAACTACAGAGTATTTATTTGCTTATATGCATATTTGGTATATGAAAATTCGGGATGAGAATACGAATGATCAGCAATTGCTGCAGTTGAGTTAATAGAAAGTAAATTGATGGGCTTTTCCGCCTGCCAAGTCGGAAGCAGTAGGGCTTTATGCGGCTTGTTGCACGCGTGGGTAGTGGTTTCGCCGCTCCCTTTAAGGAAGGCGGCAGTCGTCGTGCGATATGGCGATGGCCGATATTGCTGTCAGATGAGAACAAATTGCGATGCTGCAGGAGCGACATATCGTATCCTGCAAACAAAAAATGAAAGAAATACAATGAAAGATATGTCATGAATCTCCATCAGTTCCGTTTTGTGCGCGAAGCAGTGCGGCAAAACTTCAATCTGACTGAGGCCGCCAAAGCGTTGTATACATCGCAACCCGGGGTCTCGAAAGCGATTATTGAATTGGAAGAAGAGTTGGGTGTTGATATTTTTACACGTCACGGAAAGCGCATCCGAGGTTTGACCGAACCCGGCCGTGAAGTGCTGAAGTCGGTTGAAATGATCATGCAAGAGATTGAAGGTCTGAAACGAATCGGCAAAGAGTACGCTGCTCATGACAGCGGAAGTTTCACGATCGCGACTACACATACTCAAGCGCGTTATTCATTGCCTAAGGTGGTACAGGCTTTTACGCAAAAATACCCTAAGGTACGATTGTCTTTATTGCAAGGAAATCCTAAGCAAGTGGCGGACATGGTGCGTAATGATCAGGCTGATTTGGCATTAGCGACGGAGACCATTGCTAATGCGGAAGGCTTGATTACTTTGCCGTGTTATCAATGGGAGCATGTGGTGGTGGTCCCGCCAGATCATCCGTTATTGCAGTCGAAGTCACTTACCTTAGAAGAGATCGCAACGTTTCCGTTGGTGACGTATGACCATGCTTTTGCGGGACGCAGCAAGATCGATCATGCCTTTTCTTTACGTAATCTCAAACCTGATGTGGTGTTAGAGGCAATTGATGCCGATGTGATCAAAACCTATGTTGAACTTGGCATGGGGGTAGGAATTATCGCTGGTATGGCATTTGATCCAGAACGTGATCCGAATTTACGAGCGATTAAAGTAGCGCATTTGTTTGGTACCAATGTCTCGCGCGTCGCGGTCAAGCAAGGCGCATATTTGCGTGGCTATGTGTACACATTCATTGAGTTATTGGCTCCCACCATGAACCGCAAGTTAATAGAGCAGTTGATGGCCGGAGAAAAAGATATGTACGAACTGTAATTGCGACGCATCTCAATGCATAAAAAAAACGCACCCGGGAGGGTGCGTTTTTTGTTCATGCTGCAGCGTTGATGCCAATTAACGATCATACCCACGATAGTAACCACCGCCACCGTAATAAGGACCGCCGCGTGGGACAACGATGCAACCGGCAAGCATAGAGCTTAATATTGTGCCAAGGACTACTAGTTTAATGAGCTTTTTCATATGCGCTCCTCCACGTCAATTGATGATGGAGTGAGGATGCCCGTGTTGTTGCTGGCTAGGTGATACCGTTTGGTGTTAGTTGTAAGCGCATGTTAAATCACACTTTAATAGAGCGCGATAAGCAAAGCCAATTTACAACGCAAAGCTTATTCACCAGCCGCGACATGTTCAATTTTCCCCTGCAGCTTAATTTGCGGTACGCGACGCACCAGAAATAATGAGATGACGGCAACCGCCACCGCCAAACTTACACCGGTATGAATAGAGCCGACCAGAGATTGTCGCGCTGCTTCTAATAACAATTGGCCGTTATGCCCGGCATCGGCTAATTGTTTTAAGACGCTGGCTTGGGTTTCGTGGCTGATCAGAATTTGCGGGTCTGCAAAGCTGGAAAACCACTGACCAGCCTTGTCGCTATCCAAAGCCTGTTGAACGCCATTGGCATACATATGATTAATCAGCGTGCCAGTGATGGCGGTGCCCAACATGCTGCCGATCATACGCAATGATTGCATTAACGCTGTGGCTATACCAAGATTTTCACGACCAGCTTCTTGCTGAATAAAGATCGTCAGATTCGGCAAGATTAGCCCTAATCCGAGTCCACCTAACGCCATGAAAGCAACGATCACGCTATGCGATGTCCAGCGGTGGGATATCACCACACCCATGCAGGATAATGCCAAGAGGGCGAAGCCGACATACAGCATCGTAATCGGATTTTTAAGGTGCATGATTATTCGGCCATTGGCGATACTGCTAATGGTGATACACGCTACCAGCGGCGTGATAAGCAAACCGGCTTCTTGCGGTGACAAGCCAAAACCGCCCTGATACAGCAGTGGCGAATAAAACATTAGCGCAAACATGGTAAAGCCGCTAAGTACCGATAGCAAAAACAAGGCCGATAATTTTGGGGCAAACAGTAAATTAAATGGCAATATCGGATGGGACGTATAGCGCTCCCATTTCCATAGTGCATAAAAAGACGCAATACTAGCGGCCAGCAAGCCCAGCATCACCAGCGATAGACCATGCTTAGGGAACATTTCGACGAACAATTGCAAGCCGCCTAGCGAGGTAGCAATTAACACAGCGCCTGGCCAATCAAGGCGCATCTTGCTATCAGGATCGCGATGTCGTAAATGCGGCAGGAATTTCCAGACGAAAATCAGCGATAAAACACCGACCGGAATATTGATATAAAACACCCAGCGCCAGCCCCAATATTGCGTCAAAAATCCACCCAACGAAGGGCCAACGGCGGTAGAAATACCGTACGCGGTGCTCATAAGCACCTGCCACCGCAAGCGTACATGCGCGCCGGGAAATAAATCAGGGATGCAGGCGAACGCAGTGCCGACCAGCATGCCGCCGCCTATGCCTTGAATGCCACGTGCAATGACGAGCCACAACATGCTATCGGACATGCCGCACAACACTGAAGAGCCCGTAAATAGAATAATCGAGACAATCACAAACGTCTTGCGACCGTAATAATCACCGAGACGACCGAAAATCGGGACGGTGATGACTGAAGTGAGCAAGTAAGAAGTGGCGACCCAAGCATATAGATCGAAGCCTTTCAGCTCAGCCACAATGGTTGGTAAAGCAGTACCTACTACGGTTGAGTCGAGACCAACCAGCATCACCACAAAAGCGATGCCTATCATGGCAAGTAAAGATTCACGGAAAGGGAGGACTTGATCGCTGGAGTGTGCAGCGGCGGAATGGAGAGCCATGTTATTGGTTTTGGAGCGATTGACTAACTGTGAATTATGTCTACAGCGATCAATTCAGATTGATTGGCAAAAACGTCATCATACGCTCGTTCGCTTGAGTCCGCTTAGGCATACCGATTAATGCATAACCAAACATGGTGACTTTGCCTCTTCTTGCTGTACAGTTATGAATACAACGTAAATAAATTATAATGCTGCCTTTGCATCGCGCTTGATGTCCGTATTTGGTGTCCGTACTTGAGCTGCTAAGAGCACACTTCATGATCCATTTTCTCTCTACTATTCCAGATCAGACTTGGCGACGTATTCGCCGCGCATGGCGCAAATACGGCATTTTATGGTTGGGAGCTGTGCTGGTTGGTCTCGTCGCGGTGTTGTATGCATGGCTGATAGATCTTGGATTTGCCGCTTTTCGCTCTGTACAACAAGCACATTTCTGGTTGCCCATCATTATTACTCCCGCGGTGAGCGCTTTATGCGTGTGGCTGACACGGCGTTATTTTCCGGGAGCCGAGGGCAGTGGTATTCCCCAAGTGATTGCAACGCTGGAAGAGGATACGACCGAGCGTGGATTGTCTTTATTGTCGATAAAAGTCGCGTTGGGGAAAATTGCCATTTCTTTTATGGCAATACTTGGCGGTATGACGATAGGCCGCGAAGGGCCGACAGTGCAGATTGGCGCCGCATTAATGTTCAATTTGCGGCGTTTGTATCCACGTGCCAATGCCGCCTTGGAGCGACGTTTGATTTTAGCCGGTGCTGCAGCGGGGCTTTCCGCCGCATTTAATACGCCGTTAGCGGGGATTGTGTTTGCGATCGAGGAATTGACGCGCAGTTTCGAGCATCGTGCCAGCGGTGTCGTGATTACGGTGATTATTTTTGCCGGGGTGGTGGCGTTAGGATTAAATGGCAATTACACCTATTTCGGCACGATACAGATCAATAGTGCGTTGACCGATATGGTTGCGTTGGCGGTCGTGATAACTGGTGTGGTGACCGGAATTGCGGGCGGTATTTTTTGCTGGTTGTTATTAAATACCAAACGCTGGATGCCTAAGGTTGTACAAACTTTGCGTAGCGAACGTCCGGTAGTGTTTGGCGCTGCTTGTGGTTTGCTGGTGGCGATGATCGGCATCGCTGCAAGCGGCCATACTTTTGGTAGTGGTTACGCTGAAGCGAAAAATCTGTTGGAAGGAAAAGAACAACTCTCGGCGTTTTATCCAGTGCTAAAAATGGCCTCCATGGTGGGGTCGTACTTGCCGGGTATTCCAGGCGGGATTTTTGCCCCGTCATTGTCGATCGGTGCGGGTTTTGGCAATCTGCTGCATCTGCTGTTTGAGCACGCTTCGTTGCAAATGTTGATTGCGTTGGCGATGGTTGGTTATCTGGCTGCTGTGACGCAATCGCCGATTACGGCATTCGTGATTGTGATGGAAATGATTAATGGCCACGCTCTGGTGATTTCGCTAATGGCAACTGCGCTCATCTCTAGTCGTATCTCACGTTTTTTTGCGCCACCGTTGTACGATGCATTATCTGAGCGTTATCGGCTTGCTGCCGCGTCAGCTATACCGGTTAAGTAATCGCCATAAGTATTTATGCGTTGTTGCCCTGCCTTGTCGTACTAAAGTACTGCCTGCGACTGGGTGTCTGGTCTAAATACTAATGCGGAATTACTTACTCCAGCTCCATTAAAGAATTAAAGTATTAAGGAAATGAAAAATGTTGAAAATTGATATGGCGGAGTATTACGCCAAACGTGCCGCAGTTTACGAAGATATTTATAGTGCGGCCGAACGCCAGGATGATTTGCTGACCTTGCAAGTGCGTGTGCAGGAAATTTTAGAAGGTCATGATGTATTGGAGGTTGGTTGTGGCACAGGCTTTTGGACTGAGCAGATTGCCGCAACTGCAAATTCTGTACTAGCGACGGATGTGAATCCAGAAATGATGAAGCTTGCTCAAGCGAAGAATTTTCCTGCCGATAAAGTTCAGTTTGCAATTGCAGACGTGTTTAATCTGCAGTTTGATCCACAGCCTGCGCAGCCATTTACTGCGGTTTTCCTTGGGTTTTTATGGTCACATATCGGCCGTCAGGATCAAAGCAAATTGCTGGCGCATTTACGGGAAAAACTAGGTGCTGATATCTTGTTGGTGATGATAGATAACAGTTACGTTGATGGCAGCAGTACCGTGATTGCGCGCACTGATGAATACGGTAACACCTATCAACATCGCCGTTTGCCGGGACAACCGAATGGTGATCGTTATGAAATTATGAAAAATTTTCCGACCGATAGCAATTTACGCAAGAGATTAGCCCCAGATACGCGTGATTTACGCATATTACGATTGGAATATTACTGGATGTTGAATTGCAAGTTGAAATGAAAATAAAGAAATAAAACAAAAAAACGCCGGATTTTATTCGGCGTTTTTTTTTCGTTTTAACGGATGAGATTACGCAAAATGGCAGTGAGCGGATGTGTTGTGTTTGATGGAGGTGCTTGTGTAGCATTGCTTTATTTATTTTTGATGCATAAGCAATTTGCAGGCATTAATTTCCCATTTTGTTGAAAATATAAAAATATTTCCCTTAGTCCCCCATGTGAATTAGTGTCAAATACTAAATTGATAATACTGCTATCTTAAAAAGATAGCAGTACCTCATATTGCTCTATAATGCTTTTCTGGCATTAATTTTTTAATAATTAAAACAGAAGAGGAAGACGATATGAGTATGATCGAAGAGGCAACACTAGATAGTAGGGCAAGCGTTACGATCGCCGAAAAAAGCCCAGCAAAAGTACAAGGAAAAATCAGCAAAGTTAAGTCCATAGTAGCCATTACTGTTGGCAACGGTTTGGAGTTTTTCGAATTTACGAGCTACAGTTTTTTTGCCATTATTATCGGCAAACTTTTTTTCCCCGCCGAAGGTGATATCGCGCAGTTATTGATGATCACGGCAACCTTTGGGATAGGCTTTATTGCACGTCCTGTCGGGGGTTTATTCCTGGGTTTGTATGCCGATCGTGCCGGCCGTAAAGCCGCGATGACATTAACATTGTCGCTGATGGCAATTGGTTCTGCCATCATCTTACTGGCTCCACCGTATGCTTACATAGGCGTGGCGGCACCGGTGCTCATTGTGCTGGCGCGCCTGATACAGGGTTTTGCGCTGGGCGGTGAAATTGGCGCATCCACATCTTTGCTGATGGAGTACGCGGATAACAATTCGCGCGGTTTTTATGGCGGCCTGCAACTTCTCAGCCAAAATGCTAGTGCGTTAGCCGGGTCATTGCTGGGATTGACGTTGACCACTTTCCTGAGCACAGAATCTCTGGAAAGTTGGGGATGGCGCCTCCCTTTTGCGATAGGTTTATTGATGGGGCCGCTTGGTGTGTTTATCCGTCGTAATCTGCATGAAACCCTGGATCATGAAGCACAAGAGGAAGCCAAAAGCAAAAGCACAAAACAAGCTATCGGCACCATTTTTTCGGAACAATGGCGCGTAATTTTGGCGGGCATTGCCATTGTCTCTGCAGGCACGTCTGCCGTGTACATCTCGATGTATTACATGCCGACATACGCCAAAATTTTGCATTTTCCGATGACGACAGGATTGTTGGCATCGTGCGTAGCGACGGGAGCAGCGAGTATTTTCGCACCGATCTGCGGCATGATTGCCGATCGTGTTGGCCGCAAAAAAATGTTGATAATGATAGTTACAGTGCAGATGATAGTAGCTTGTCCGGCATTTATGATTATCAACTCCCATCCATCACTACCACTATTTTTGACGGTGGTTGGAGCGTTGGCCTTGTTAGCTACTTTAATCGGTGTGCTGATGACGGTTTTTATCACAGAAATGTTCCCTAAGCACATACGTGCAACCGGCATATCGATTGTCTATTGTGTCGGCGTATCTTTATTTGGTGGCTTCGCACCTTTTATTTCAACCTTATTGATTCAACTATCGGGCAGTAATCTGGCGCCATCATGGTACTTAATATTCTGCTGCGTTTTGTGTTTATCGGCAGTGCCTTTTCTTGTTGAAAAAAACGGCAAGTCGCTTGATTAGTCGTTTGATGGGTTACTTGATTAAACGACGTAATGCGCAATTGAACAGAAGCAGGGCGGCAAAAAAATGTAGCTATCCTACTTCTGCGAGATAGTTGTCGCACATGAAATAAATATTTATATAGATAATATGAGGAGACGCAACATGAAATTGATCGACGCTATTGTTCAATCCCATGCTGAAATTCAAGCTATCCGACGTGACATTCACGCACATCCAGAGCTCTGTTACGAAGAAGACAGAACCGCCGATCTCGTCGTGAGCAAGCTGACAGAGTGGGATATTCCTTTTGTCCGTGGTTTGGGTAAGACGGGTGTCGTCGGCATGATTCAACACGGAAGTAGTTCACGCTCTATCGGCCTGCGTGCCGATATGGATGCATTGCCGATGGCAGAATTAAATACTTTTGCACATGCTTCTACGTATGCAGGAAAGATGCATGGATGTGGGCACGATGGCCACACTGCGATGCTGTTAGGTGCCGCCAAATATTTGTCAAAGCAACGTCATTTTGATGGCACGGTCTATTTGATTTTCCAGCCGGCAGAAGAAGGTGGCGCCGGTGCCAAACGAATGATAGAAGATGGACTATTTGAAAAATGTCCGATGGACGCAGTATTTGGCATGCATAACTTTCCCGGTGTTGCTACAGGTGCTTTTGCCGTCAAGTCTGGTGCGATGATGGCATCCAGTAATGAGTTTGAATTGACGATTATCGGGAAGGGTTCACACGCGGCACAACCGCAAAATAGCATTGATCCCGTGATGATCGCGGTGCAGATTGCGCAAAGCTGGCAAACCGTCATTACCCGCAATCGGAATCCCATAGATCCTGCCGTATTGTCGATTACCCAAATTCACGCAGGCACCGCAATCAATGTCATCCCTGATGAAGCGAAATTAATTGGTACCGTTCGCACCTTTTCAATGGAAACGACCGATTTAATCGAGCATCGTATGCGTGAAATCGCGTTACATACCGCAGCCGCATTTGGTGCTGCCATCGAATTCACATTTCATCGTAATTATCCACCACTGGTGAATCATGAAAAAGAAACGGCGTTTGCGATCGAGGTGATGCGTGCCATGTCCGACGAGGACAATGTGAATGTGGCCTTTGAACCGACGCTAGGATCAGAGGATTTTGCTTTCATGTTGCAGCATAAACCAGGTTGCTATGTCATCCTTGGTAATGGATCAGGTGATCATCGTACAAAAGGTCATGGGCTAGGGCCATGCCATTTGCATAATGGTAGTTATGATTTTAATGATGAACTACTGTCTATTGGTTCTAGTTATTGGGTGCATTTGGCGGAGGCATATTTAAAACCAGCCGCATAATGGGTTGTCCACGTGAGTTTCGTGTGTAATTTATATATCCTTAAAACCGCCGCAAGGGCACGAGATGTCGTGCCCTTGCGGGCAAAGGTAGTTATCGGCTATCGCAGTATTAAGGAAATACTGGAATATGTGATTCGACGCCACCAAATTTTGCTTCAGGATGACGCTTTTCTATCATGGCTTCGATTTCATTGACGCGTTGATAAGGCACATCGACTATCAATAAGACTTTGCCATTTTCAATATCCCCTTGAAAATTCGCCAGTCGCGAATTCGGTAAGGCTGCAGCTGCCATGCCGGACATCCAGCCACCCAATACCAGGCCGACGGCGGTGGTGATCAATATTGTTAATATATTCAGATGTATCCAGGCGGGTGGAAAAAATACTAGCCAGATGCCCCCTAGGAAACCGAGTAGTCCGCCGATAATCATGCCGTTTTGCGCACCATGAGTCAGGTCGGTTTTGTGCCAGAAACTGGCGTCCGGCATATCGTCGGGCAAGTCGCCATCTTTCGCCCAGAAGCGCATATGACTGATTTCTATCCGCGCTAATAACAATTCATCCAGCATTCCACGTGCGCTGCGGACATCCGGTAACATGAAATAAAGTCTTTGTCTGGCTAACATGATGGTCTCCTTGGCTTAAGTAGTGCCCAAAAACCGTTTAGATGTTGTTGCATCTATTTGTCGTCCTTGCTGGACGCGGTCGTGCCTGCATGCACAACCTGTTTCGCAGGCGAACTGCTGCGCAGTTCGAGTTCCCTGGCCTGTACTGCTCTCGTCGATGCGCCTAATCTAAACGGAATTTAGGCGCTACTTCACTTCAGTTTCCGCCACAAGGTGGTTCGATTACCATTGAAACGCGCAAGCACTTCTTCGACCGTTGGCGTTACTTCAGGTATTGCTTTTGGTACCGTTAATAATGCGCTTTTTGGTGATGTTGTGAAAGTAGTTTTTATCGTTGTTTCGGCGGCTAATTCCGGTGCTAAATTGATCACAAATACGAATACAAATACAAGCGCTCGCGCTTGCAAATGCTTTGCAGCCAAATGTAGTGTCTAACGCTCCATCAGATTAGGTAATTCACGCACATTACCAGGGCAGTGACAGCTCACAAATAATGTAGCGGGCGCTTTTAGCTCGACGTGCTAATTGCGATGTTTGCGCCTTTTTTTGTCATCGCTTGCACTTCAGGTTGGGTGGTGCATACGATAGAACAACGAATTGATAGCAAAATTATTTGCTGATCGACTAACTATGTTGGCCCAGAAGATTTAAAATTTGTTTTAATTGGTAGGCGAAAATAAACCCTGATCGGGATTTAATCTACACTCCGCCAGTCAGTAATAACTTCCTCAACAACTCATTTCCAGGTGAAAAAAATGTTCGCAAAATTCCCGATTTTTTCCGTAATGACCGCGACTTTATTGTTGAGTGCTTGTGGATCCAGTGTGCCATTAACTGAAACGCGTCCGGCATTGGCGGCTGTTATCCCTGGAATACCATCACCGTCGCTACACGCAGGGAAATATTCTTGTGAGTCAGGCAGTCGTGTAGAGATTCAACAAGATGATCGGGGCGCTGTGCAATTAATCTGGCTAGGCCGTGCTTATGTGATGACGCCGGTGGTTACCTCAACCGGTGCTGTGCGTTTGGAAAATGCGCAAAGTGGTTTGGTATGGATACAGATTCCCGCCAAGTCGATGCTGCTTAATACCAAACAAAGCTCTCAACTGGCGAATGGCTGTAACGCCGGTTAAATATAATTGTGCGGGGTAGGCGGCTCAAGAGCCAGCCCTCCCTATGCATCACAGGTGAAGGCGCAAAAAATCTGCCCCATTTTATTTTGTTTTTATCAGGAGTTTCATTAGTCCCTCATCAAATCAATAAGGGAAAAGATGTCTGCACATATCTCCAACGTCCGTCCAAAATTCGACAAAGTGCTAGTCGATATCGTCGATTACGTCACTAAATACAAAATCGTTTCCACGGTTGCTTACGATACGGCGCGTAATTGTTTGATCGACACCTTGGGTTGTGGTCTGGAAGCGTTGGAATATCCTGCGTGCAAAAAATTAATGGGCCCGATTGTACCGGGGACAGTGGTGCCGAATGGGGCCAAAGTGCCCGGCACCCAATTTCAATTAGATCCGATTCAAGCCGCCTTTAACATCGGGATAATGATACGTTGGTTGGATTTTAACGATACCTGGCTGGCAGCAGAGTGGGGTCATCCTTCCGATAATCTGGGTGGCATTTTGGCGACTGCCGATTGGTTGTCGCGCAATGCAGTGGCCGGCGGTAAGAGGCCTCTGACGATGAAAACTGTCTTGACCGGCATGATCAAGGCACATGAAATTCAAGGGTGTATCGCGCTTGAGAATTCGTTCAACAAAGTCGGGCTGGATCATGTCGTGCTGGTCAAAGTGGCATCCACTGCGGTGGTTGCAGAGATGATGGGATTGACGCGTGAAGAAATACTCAACGCCGTGTCTTTGGCATGGGTCGATGGGCAGGCATTGCGCACTTATCGACATACCCCGAATACCGGCTCACGCAAATCATGGGCAGCCGGTGACGCAACATCACGCGCAGTGCGTTTAGCGTTGATGGCGAAGACCGGCGAGATGGGTTATCCATCTGTATTGACGGCAAAGAGCTGGGGTTTTTATGACGTCTTATTCAAAGGTCAGCCATTTAAATTCCAACGTAAGTACGAATCCTACGTGATGGAAAATGTCTTATTTAAAATTTCCTTCCCTGCAGAATTTCATGCGCAAACTGCGGTAGAAGCGACGATGACCGTGCATCAGCAATTGGCTAAAGCCGGTAAATCGGTTGATGACATCAAGAAAATCACGATCCGTACCCATGAAGCTTGTATTCGCATCATTGATAAAAAAGGGCCGTTGAATAATCCAGCTGACCGTGATCACTGCATACAATATATGGTTGCCGTGCCATTGATTTTTGGCCGGCTGACTGCGTCTGATTATGAAGACAACATCGCAGCAGATAAACGCATTGATGTGCTGCGCGACAAAATCGTCTGTGTTGAGGATGTCGCGTTCAGCAAGGATTATCACGATCCTAAAAAACGTTCAATCGCCAATGCGTTGACGGTTGAGTTCAACGACGGCAAAAAACTCAAAGAAGTCGCGGTTGAATATCCGATCGGTCATGCGCGTCGCCGTAAAGAAGGCATCCCGCTATTGGAAGCGAAATTCAAAATCAATTTGGCGCGTCAGTTCCCCAGTAAACAACAGCAAAAAATTCTGGAAGTATCTTTAGATCAGAAGAAGTTGGAAGCGATGGCGGTGCATGAATATGTGGATTTGTATGTGATTTAAGTCATCGCTGATGGGCATCCGTTGTTAAAATATTCATGCTCAGATATTGTCATACACCATGATAAAATCAAAAGCATTGGAGATTTACATATGGCAGCCGTCACATTTGATACTTTGAAGTTTGTTAAGACGCTGGAAGCCGCAGGTGTTCCTGCGTCACAAGCCGAAGCTTTTTCCGATGCCGTCCGTGATTCACATGAGGCGGTGGATGTTGCTACGAAACGTGATGTCGATGATCTGCGAAAAGATGTGCGTAAAGATATTGACGTACTACGATTCGATATGGATTCCAAGTTCGAGAAATTGGAGCTTCGCTTAACGATAAAACTCGGTACTATTGTTGTATGTGCCCTCGGTGCTTTTACAGCACTGTCAAAATGGATCGCCTGATCGTTCACCTTTAACGTCCCTGCAGCAAACTATCCCATGCAAACTATCATTCGCCCCGCATCTATCGCCGATGCTGAAGCCATTTGCCATATTTATAATCACTACGTATTAAATACTTCCATTAGTTTTGAATCGGACGTTGTGTCGACACAGGAAATGGCGCAGCGGATAACTGAAGTCACTGCAACATATTCGTGGTTGGTGTGCGTTCAGGATGAACGGATTGTCGGCTATGCCTACGCCAGCAAATGGCGCGTGCGCGCAGCGTATCAGCATGCGGTTGAAAGCTCCGTCTACCTGGCGCACGACGTTGGTGGAAAAGGTTTTGGGTCATTGTTGTATCGTGCTTTGATCGAAGAGTTAAAAAAACTGCGCTTGCCAATTCATACCGTGATCGGTGGCGTTGCGCTGCCTAATGCTGGCAGTGTTGCGTTGCACGAGAAGTGTGGTTTTGAAAAAGTTGCTCATTTTCGAGAAGTCGGAAAAAAATTCGGCAAATGGATTGATGTCGGTTATTGGCAGCTAGTGTTGCAACCGCAATCGTGACGTCGCAAAAATCATCGTTAACGCCATTGCCGGTTGTGGATGGAGTCGCGCCAAGTTATCTGTGGCTGCCGGTGGGAGAATGGCCAGACTTGTTGGCGTTTTTAACGCAGCGTTTCCCGGCAATTTCCAGTGATACCTGGATTGCACGTATGGAAAAAGGCGAAGTAGTGGATCAGTATGGCGTCCGGTTGCTTCCTGAAACGCCATATCATCGGGGGACTTGTATATTTTATTATCGTGAACTGGATGCAGAAACCGTTATTCCTTTTGAGGAAACGATTCTGTATCAGGATGAACGTTTGTTAGTCGCCGATAAACCCCATTTTTTACCGGTGATTCCAACCGGGCGGTTTTTGCATGAGACTTTGCTGGTACGCCTGAAAAAGAAAACCGGATTGATCAATTTGACGCCAATTCACAGGCTGGATCGTGAAACTGCCGGCGTGGTCATCTTTTCTCATGACATTGCTACACGCGGTGCTTATCAATCATTGTTTCAACAAAGAGTGGTGGAGAAAGTGTACGAGGCAGTAGCGGCGACCATACCTGATATGGTATTGCCGATGACGTATCGCAGCCGCATGGTCGACGGCACGCCTTTTTTCCGCATGCAAGAAGTACCCGGCGAGCCGAACTCTGAAACACGGATTTCCGTGATTGAACGACGTGAAGAAAATAGCTTGTATTGCTTACAGCCGTTGACCGGAAAAAAACATCAATTAAGAGTGCACATGGCGGCATTAGGCATGCCGATCATGAATGATGCTTTTTATCCAGAAGCAAAGCCATGCAAGGGCGACGACAATTCGGCGCCACTGAAATTATTAGCGCGTGCAATAGCATTTGACGATCCGGTGACAGGTAAGCGCATGCATTTTGCAAGCGATAGAACATTGTAGTTTGATTAAAGATATGGAGAAACAAATGGCATCCAGCGGCAGATCAACCAGAGCAGCAACCGCAGTGGAGCGGCTTAACGCGCGCAGCGAGGGTGTGCGTTATTCGATGGCGCGCACCGGTGATCAATTGTTTTATCTCACACAAAATGCAGGTGATGAACCGGCGATTCGTCTTTGCGATGCGCTGGACCTGGATGGCTTCGTGCAATTTGTGAATGCCTATGGGCCACAAAAGCCCAAGCGGATTAGTAAATTGGATGTGGCTTTTGAGAAGCAATTGCAGAAAAAAGAAAAATGAATTTGAAAAAATACCGCGCCATCTTGAAAACTGGCGCGGTATTGGTTTTAAGCTACCGATCTAAACTTAACCCTTGCACTCACTCAATATCTGCTGGTTATCTCGCGATGCCTGTGCGCGTTGATTGTCGTCGAGAAAACTGCGCTGACCATTTGCATCGGTTTGCACTAGTCGTATGCCGGAATCGAGACTCCGTTGATAAGCCTGTGCATGCGCACAATTTTGCGCTTTATCTTGGGCTAGCTTTGCATCGGCATCGGCTTTTTTATTTTTTTCTGCTAATTCATCCTGGCGTTTGCGAAAAGCCGCATCTTGTTCCGCCAATGTCGGCGTCGTTTTATCTGTAGCCTTACTCGCGCCTTTGTTGTCATCGTCGCTTGCGCCGGAAAAATCACCTTGCAAAGTACGAACGTTTTTGACATGGGCAGAGGTTGGCGGCGGCATATCTGAATATTGTTTATGGCCATTTTCGTCCACCCATGCGTATTGGGCTAGGGCTGCACTGCTGATGCAAAGCAGGGAAGTGGCGATCAAAAAATGTTGCAAGCGTAATACGGTCATTTCAGTCCTTGCTCTGCTAAAAGGGATAAAAAAGTGATTTAAGGCAATGTTTAGTGATTCTCCATGGTTTGCTCAACATGTCAATCAGTTAAGGGCATTTTTTAAGCGAATTAAAGCATTAAATTTCGTGAAAGCAGCAAAAACCTTGCGCAACTCAATGACGCGTTATTCAAATTTCTGTATAATTTGCTTTTGCGCCTATAGGAAAAACTATGCGTTTAGTTCAAAATGCACTCACATTCGATGATGTGCTCTTAGTTCCAGCTTATTCTGACATCCTCCCTAAAGACACCACTCTTAAGACTCATTTGACGCGCAATATCGTGTTGAATATTCCACTTTTGTCTGCTGCAATGGACACAGTGACAGAGGCGCGTTTGGCGATCGCCATGGCGCAAGAGGGCGGTATCGGTATCATTCACAAAAATTTGACCGCGCAAGAACAAGCGCGTGAAGTTTCCAAGGTCAAGCGTTTTGAGTCCGGCGTGGTACGTGATCCGATCACGATTCCACCGACCATGAAAATTCGCGAAGTGATTGCCTTGTCAGAACAGCATGGCATCAGCGGCTTTCCGGTAGTCGAAGGTAAGAATCTGGTCGGTGTTATCACCAACCGCGATCTGCGCTTTGAAGAAGAACTGGATGCTGAAGTGCGTGCCAAAATGACACCGCGTGACCGTTTGGTCTACGTTCAGGATGGTGCCAATCTGGAAGAGGCTAAGCGCTTAATGAATAAGCACCGCCTTGAACGCGTGATGGTGGTTAACGATGCATTTGAATTGCGTGGTTTGATTACCGTCAAGGATATCCAGAAATCGACTACCCATCCGCTCGCTTCAAAAGACAGCCAAGGCAAACTGCTGGTTGGTGCTGCAGTCGGTGTCGGTGTTGATAACGAAGAACGCATCGATCTGTTGGTGAAAGCCGGTGTGGACGTGATCGTGGTTGATACTGCGCACGGCCATTCCAAAGGCGTACTGGATCGCGTCAAATGGGTTAAAGAAAAGTATCCTCAGGTTGATGTCATCGGCGGCAATATTGCTACTGCTGCCGCAGCGTTAGCATTGGTTGCGCATGGTGCTGACGGTGTTAAAGTCGGTATCGGCCCGGGTTCGATTTGTACCACCAGGATAGTCGCTGGTGTCGGCGTTCCGCAGATTTCTGCTATTGCTAACGTCGCTGAAGCACTCAAGGGCACAGGCGTGCCAGTGGTTGCTGATGGCGGTGTGCGCTTTTCTGGTGACATCGCCAAAGCGATCGCCGCCGGTGCTTCAACCGTCATGATGGGCAGTATGTTTGCCGGTACAGAAGAAGCGCCGGGCGAAGTGATTTTGTTCCAGGGCCGCAGCTATAAATCATATCGCGGCATGGGTAGTCTGGGTGCGATGTCGGATGGCTCTGCTGACCGCTATTTCCAGGACTCTGCTAACAAAGCTGATAAGTTTGTACCAGAAGGTATTGAAGGTCGTGTTCCTTACAAAGGCAGCGTATTGACCATTCTGTATCAAATGATTGGTGGCATGCGTTCTTCCATGGGTTACTGTGGCTGCGCGACGATAGAAGATATGCAGAATAAAGCTGAGTTCGTCCAAATTACTTCCGCTGGTATGCGCGAATCGCATGTGCATGATGTGCAGATTACCAAGGAAGCACCGAACTATCGGACAGAATAATAAAGTTTTTATTTTTTGAAACTGCATAGCATTCTGCGCCACGTCTGGTTTACCAACGTGGCGTTTTTCGTTTATCGCATCGCTTTTTGAACCATTATTAGTTTTTTTCTGATTCTCTTACTAAGGCATTTGTCATGTCCTCACATTCAAAAATCCTCATCCTCGATTTCGGTTCTCAAGTGACCCAGCTAATCGCTCGCCGTGTACGCGATGCCGGTGTCTTTTCTGAAGTCTATCCTTATGATGTCAGCGACGAATTCATTCGTAACTACGGCGCATCCGGAGTGATTTTATCGGGCGGTCCAAACAGCGTTACCGATGGTGATACGCCACGTGCCCCGCAAGCTGTGTTTGAGTTGGGCGTGCCGGTATTTGGTATCTGTTATGGCATGCAAACCATGGCGGAACAACTCGGTGGTCAGGTTGAAATGGGCAAGGTACGTGAATTCGGTTATGCCGAAGTACGTGCTCGTGGCCATACTGCGCTGCTAAAAGATATCAGTGACTTCATCACACCTGACGCGCATGCGATGCTGAAAGTATGGATGAGTCACGGCGACAAAGTGACGCATATGCCTGCTGGCTTCAAACTCATGGCGTCGACACCAAATTGCCCGATCGCGGGTATGGCCGATGAAGAACGCAGATTTTACGCGGTTCAGTTTCACCCGGAAGTCACGCACACTGTGCAAGGCGAAGCGATGATCAAACGTTTTGTCATCGACATTTGCGGCTGCAAAGCGGATTGGAATATGCCCGATTATATTTCCGAAGCGGTCGAATCCATACGTCAGCAAGTTGGTGACGATGAGGTCATACTCGGCTTGTCCGGCGGTGTCGACAGCAGCGTTGCGGCAGCCTTAATTCACCGTGCAATTGGCGATAAACTCACTTGCGTATTTGTCGATCACGGTTTGCTGCGTCTGGACGAAGGCAAAATGGTGATGGAGATGTTTGCCCAAAACCTCGGCGTCAAGGTGATTCACGTCGACGCCACTGCACAGTTCATGGGGCATCTGGCGGGTGTCACCGATCCAGAAGCCAAACGTAAAATTATTGGTCGCGAATTCGTCGAAGTTTTCCAGGTTGAATCTGCCAAACTGAAAAATGCGAAGTGGTTAGCACAAGGCACGATTTACCCTGACGTGATCGAAAGCGCTGGAAAAGGTAAAAAAGGCGCGCACACTATTAAGAGCCATCACAACGTCGGCGGCTTGCCGGAAACATTGAATCTGAAATTGTTGGAACCTCTACGCGAATTATTTAAAGACGAGGTTCGCAAGCTCGGTGTAGCGCTTGGCCTGCCACATTCCATGGTGTATCGCCATCCGTTCCCAGGCCCAGGTTTGGGCGTACGTATTTTGGGTGAAGTGAAAAAAGAATTTGCAGATTTACTGCGACGCGCCGATGCGATTTTTATCGAAGAATTGCGTAGCACCATAGAAGAAAATGGTGGTGAAGAACCACGATCATGGTACGACAAAACCAGCCAGGCATTCGCCGTATTCTTGCCAGTCAAATCCGTTGGCGTGATGGGGGATGGTCGTACATATGAATACGTAGTTGCATTGCGTGCAGTACAAACGCAGGACTTCATGACAGCACATTGGGCGCATTTGCCGCACGAACTGTTGGGCCGCGTGTCGAATCGCATCATCAACGAAGTGCGCGGGATTAATCGTGTGGTGTACGATATTTCTGGGAAGCCACCTGCGACGATTGAGTGGGAATGATTTGATGTCTAGCATTAGCTAGCATGCAAAAGTAGAACGTCCAAAAAAGCCCGCTTAAATGCGGGCTTTTTTATTTGGATCCGGCGGTTGCATAAAGTAGAGGGACGAGCGTAGCGATACTCGTTGGCGTTTGTTCCTGTAAATGACGGATATCGTTACGCACCCATCCTACGGTTAGAGATAAGTTACAGTCATCACTACCGGATCAGTTTTCCCGGAAGAGTTTTTCTCACCATTGGCAATAACGTTTAACGATTTTTGACCTGAAAATTGCAGGTTGACGCGCTGCATCTGGTCTTTTGAAAGTGCTTTGCCACCTTGCGTTAGAGTGACATTCGACAAAGCTGGTCCAGCAGCGTTTTTCGCGTTATTAAAAGATATGTCGAAAGCGGCTGGGCGAGGGCAGTTGGCATTGATAGTATTAGCTGATTGTTCTGTCGCAGCAGTATCGAAAGTACATGGAGACTCAACAATGCGGCCGCTAAAATGAATAGTTCCACCGGGCGCTGAAGCGGCAAAGGCAATGGATGTCGTTGCAATAAATGCCGTGGCAATGATAGTACGTGCGATTAGTTTCATGCTTGCTCTCCAAAGTGACATGAGAGGAAAACTCTCAGATGTACAGGGATGCAGAATTTATAGCTCTGTAAATGTATTGCTTGGCTACTTGATTACTTGCAGCTCTATGTTGCATTGCATAGATAACGGCAAACTCATCTGAATAGTTATGGCAGTACATCTAACAACGATAAAAAATCGCACCCTATATAGTTCCATATGGAAACATAAAAATTGCTTGGTATCAATTAACTTCGCACGTAAATATCACCACATTTTTTTGTAAATGTGAATGTTAAATTAATGAAATGTGAGATCGAAAATATCTCTAGGAGACGGGAAGTTTGATTTAACAAAAAAGCCCGATTTGAAGAAAATCAAATCAGGCTTTTGATGTTGTAAAAAATCGTTGTTAACTATTATGGAGTGTGCAAAATGCGTCCGATTTCAGCGCTGCGTACTACTATCTTGTCGGCATCGAGATAAAGTTGAGCGATACGTCGTTGTAATGGCCACCATCCTGACCAGGCGACGCATTCCTCTGTCGCTGGATTCATCATCGTGTTTGTTGGCTCCGGCGTTATTGTCGATGGAGTAGTCGAAGTTGATGCGGAAGCTGTCTTACGCATTAACGCATGTTCTGCTTGTTTCAATGATGCGCAAACATATGAAGTCGCTTGTTCTATTTGCGCATTAATTACTGCCTGCGGAACATCCAAATCATAACGGCGCAACAGCAAGCGCAGCCCCGCCATATGCGCCATCACCAAATAATTTTGGACGATTAATTGATTCAATTCTTCTACTGCACGTTGCTTACTGACGGGTTCATCGAGCATCCGTACCAGCGTGCCGATTAAATCGGCAATACTGTCGAGGAAGCGTTTGCGGTTGACGCGATAAATAAAATCGTCCGGGGTTTCGCCGCGCAACATGGCATTGCCTGCTTTTAGAAAGCCTTGATTACTTTGCAGCGTGCGGCGAATCAGCTGTGGCAAGGTGCGATATTCCCAGCTCGGTAGCACAAAGCTGCAAGCGGTTGCGATGGCTGCGCCTATCATTGTGTCAAGCAGGCGCTCGCCAATTACAGCACTACTGCTCGGTATCACTAAATTAATCTGCAATAAAATTTGGATACTGGCCGCAATCGCGGTGTAACGATATTTGATGTAAATAAACGCCGGTGCTGCCACCGTTGCGACAAATAACAAACCAAGCAGGGCGATGGGTTCATGCACAAATTGCAGAATTAACGCGGTCGCTACGCAACCGATCAAGGTACCAATCAGACGATCGACACGGCGTTGTTTGGTTTGGCTGAAACTCGGTTTAAGGATAATCGCAATCGTCAATACGACCCAGTAACCATGCGATGCGTACGGTAAATGATCCGCGATAAGCAAGCCCAGCATGATGGCCAGCGCAGCACGCAAGGCAAAACGAAAGACCGGCGATTCCCAGCGCAAATTTTGAATCAATACGCCCAGCCGATATTTTTGTTGCGTCAGGAACGGTGTCATATCCGCCCCTAGCATTTTAGGCATGTCGCTCTGCACGCCTTGCGTCGCCAGATGCAGTTTGTCGATAATGTCGAGGGTGTCGCGGACTTTGCTATAGGCTACGCGGACTATATCTAATGTTTCATCCGCCATTTTTCCCGCTAATCCATCTTGCTGTAATTGCTGCATTTCGATTTCAAGTGAGCGCAATTCTGCTTTGTAACTGATGGTGGTAAATGCCGGACGCTTACGAGTAATGGCATACGCAATGGTTTCAATATCCTTGGCCATCTTGTTGATCAAATCGCGCAAATAGATCAGCACGTCAGCATCGGCAAAATGATGACGTAGCAGAGCGTATTCGGTTTGTGTCGACAAGATATGCTCATACAGATCGAACATCACAAAATGCACTTGCAGCAAAATCTTGTCTTGTTCAGTCTGGACATCTCGCAATACCAGGTCGCGCGATGCTTGCTGTTTTTCCGCTAAGATGATTTGCTGACGTACCAGCCGATTAAACTGGCTATTCAAGTCAACATGGATATCGTAAAAATCAGCCTTGATATCAATATAACGTGCCAGCTCAAACAACGCTTCCGCCAATATTTGTTGTTTGACCCGATGGCGCAAAAACCACGACACCGTCATCGAATAAGCCAGATAAACCAAACCGCCGACCAGGAAAAATCCGGTATGGAAAAACGCCTGCGATACCGATACCGCATTTTCCATCGACAACACCATCGCAAAAAGTGCCGAAAACTGCAAAGGCATCGCTTTTTTTCCATACACCAGCATCATGCAGGCTAAAAAAGTCACCAGCACCAACACAGCGGATAGCAGCAAATGAAACGGTGCACACAGGCTGACGATCAACGTAACGATAGTGCATAGCAACACGCTAGCGAACATTTCATTGAACTTATGTCGTAGCGGACTTGGCAAATCCATAAAACTGGTCGACAGCGCACCGATACAAATGGTCATCGCTGTCGTTAAATCCGTGTAGGGAAGCACCAGCATGGTCAACCCAACGACGCCGACTGCAATGCGTAGCCCGGTATAGAAATAATGGCTATAAATGAACGTGCGCAGGTCTAGGGCGTAGTGCATAGATGGTAGCGGTGGCTGTCGAAGTACGAAAGTGTACCGCGTTTGCGCATCAAAATCCGTGTCTTTTCGGCAAATATTGGATAAATGCCAATCTTCATTTTTACACTTTGTTTACACCCCATCCCCATCTCTTTACACCATTTTTAGAACGCTCTCGATAACATTGCACAGTTGGAATTATTCAATTTGTGTAACGTGGAGATCGCAATGGACTTGCTAATGGATGCAATTTTCATCGGAGGCATCGCTGTATTTTTGGCTTTGACCTGGGGTTTGGTGGTTGGTTGTAAAAAGTTAGAGGAGCGGAAATGAATCCGTTTTATGTGTTGGGCGCGGTGGTAACCGTAGCGTTGCTGGTTTATCTGGTTGTTGCGTTATTGAACGCGGAGGATTTTTAGAATGACTACCCAATCTGTTCTGCTATTAGTCGCCTTTTTGGCGGTGCTATTAGCATTGAGTTATCCACTGGGTAAATTTATCGTACACGTTGCTGGTGATGGCGCGGTTCCTGGTTTTGGCTGGTTTGCACGCGTTGAGCGCGGTTTGTATCGCGTTGCTGGTATTCCTAAAGTCGGTGCCGAGAACGGCGAAATGGGCTGGAAGCATTACGCAATTGGCTTGTTGATTTTCAATACAGTCGGTGCTTTGTTCGTTTACGTGCTACAGCGCTTCCAAATCTGGTTGCCGTTGAATCCACAACATTTTGTAAACGTATCTCCTGATTCTTCTTTTAATACAGCAGTGAGTTTTATCACTAACACCAACTGGCAAGGCTACGGCGGCGAAAGCACGATGAGCTACTTGACACAGATGTTGGCATTGGCGGTGCAGAACTTCCTGTCGGCAGCGACAGCGATTGCAGTAGCGTTTGCATTGATTCGGGGTTTTTCACGTCATTCAGCACAATCCGTCGGTAATTTCTGGCGCGATCTGACCCGTTCGACGGTGTACTTGTTGTTGCCACTGTCTCTGATTTTTGCGACGTTTTTGATGGCGCAAGGTGTGATCCAGAATTTCGATTCTTATAAAGATGCGACCTTGACGCAATCGTTGACCTATCAACAGCCTAAAAACGGCCCCGATGGTCAACCATTGAAAGATGCTAAAGGCGAGCCAGTAATGGAAACCTTGACCACACCAACGCAGCCGTTGGCGATGGGACCGGTAGCATCGCAAGAAGCGATCAAGATGATTGGTACCAATGGTGGTGGATTCTTCAATGCGAACTCCGCACATCCATATGAAAATCCAACACCGCTGACTAACTTCTTCCAGATGATCGCGATCTTTTTGATTCCGGCTGCGCTGTGTTTCACCTTTGGTTTTATGGTGGGCGATATCCGGCAGGGTTGGGCCGTATTGGCGGCGATGACGGTGATTTTCGTCGCGATGACGCTAGTGGTGTTGTATGCCGAACAGCAGGGGCATCCGGGTATCAGTGCTTTGGGTGTAGATCAATCGGCCAGCTTGATGCAGTCGGGCGGCAATATGGAAGGTAAGGAAACCCGCTTCGGTATCAGTGCATCAGCCTTGTTCGCAGCAGTGACTACGGCCGCCTCTTGCGGTGCAGTGAACGCGATGCATGACTCCTTTACTGCGCTCGGTGGCATGGTGCCGTTGGCATTGATGCAAATGGGTGAAGTGGTATTTGGGGGAGTGGGTTCCGGTCTTTACGGCATGCTGATATTTGCCATCATGTCAGTGTTTATCGCTGGTTTGATGATAGGACGTACGCCGGAATATTTAGGCAAGAAAATTCAAACGTTTGAAATGAAGATGACAGCGATTGCGATTTTGGCGGTGCCACTGTTAGCTTTGGGCGGTACAGCGATTGCGGTGATGTCGACCGCAGGGCTGGCTGGTCTTGCTAATCCGGGTGCGCACGGTTTTACCGAAATTCTGTATGCCTTTACTTCGGCAGCGAACAATAACGGCAGTGCATTTGCCGGGTTATCAGCAAACACACCGTTCTACAACATTGCCCTGGCGGTTGCGATGTGGTTTGGTCGTTTTGTTCCTATCGTTGCTGTATTGGCGATTGCCGGTTCGCTGGCGTCTAAGAAGCGTATCGCCGTCACCTCGGGCACGATGCCAACGCATGGACCGTTATTTGTCGCGTTGTTGGTGGGTGTCGTACTGCTGGTAGGTGTGCTCAATTATGTGCCGTCATTAGCACTGGGACCGATAGTCGAACATTTACAGATATTTCATTAACTGACTTGCTTCCTTCTCCCGCTTGCGGGGGAGGGAGTAAAAAAGTGAATCATCAATTTGAAATTCAAGATCAAGGAACATCATGTCACGCACTAATTTGAAGTTGTTCGATTCCGCGCTGTTAGGTCCGGCTATCGTTGCTTCGTTTAAAAAACTCAGTCCACGGGATCAATTACGTAATCCTGTCATGTTTGTGGTGTATATCGGCAGCATACTCACCACGTTATTGTTTTTCCAAGCCTGGTTTGGCAAGGGTGAAGCCAGCCCTGCATTTATTTTGGCGATTTCTATCTGGCTCTGGTTCACGGTATTGTTTGCTAACTTTGCCGAAGCTTTGGCAGAAGGACGCAGCAAAGCGCAAGCAGAATCACTGCGTGCGTTGAAACAAACGGTGATGGCAAAAAAGTTAGACAAACCAAATGCACCAAAGGGTAATGTCAGTGACTGGACGGTTGCCTCGGCCACTACCTTGCGTAAAGGTGATGTCATCTTGATCGAAGCCGGCGATGTAGTGCCGGTCGATGCGGAAGTTATCGAAGGCGTCGCATCCGTAGATGAAAGTGCCATTACCGGTGAATCAGCACCCGTTATTCGTGAGTCTGGCGGCGATTTCTCTGCGATTACGGGCGGTACACGCGTATTGTCCGATTGGCTGGTAGCACGCGTCGCCGTTAATCCCGGTGAAGCCTTTTTGGATCGCATGATCGCCATGGTGGAAAGCGCTAAGCGCCAAAAAACACCGAATGAAATTGCATTGACGATTTTGTTGGTGGCGTTGACGATTGTGTTCTTATTGGTGACGGTAACGTTGCTGCCATTTTCGCTGTATAGCGTGACCGCCGCTAAAGTCGGTGTGCCAATTACGATTACCGTCTTGGTGGCATTGTTAGTGTGTTTGATTCCGACCACGATCGGTGGTTTGTTATCGGCGATTGGTGTGGCGGGCATGAGTCGTATGATGCAATCGAATGTGATTGCGACTTCTGGCCGTGCGGTGGAAGCGGCTGGTGACGTGGACGTATTGTTGTTGGATAAAACCGGCACCATCACACTCGGTAATCGTCAGGCATCTACTTTTATTCCTGCACCAGGCGTCACTGAGCAGCAATTGGCGGACGTTGCGCAATTGGCGTCATTGGCAGATGAAACACCAGAAGGCCGCAGCATCGTGGTGCTGGCAAAACAGCGCTTCAACATCCGTGAGCGCGAAATGAGTTCGTTGCACGCTGAGTTTGTGCCATTTACAGCACAAACCAAAATGAGTGGTGTCAACATCGGCACAGGTTCGAACATTCGTGCTATCCGCAAAGGTTCGTCTGAAGCATTGAAGAAATATGTTGAATCGCTAGGTCAAGCATTTCCACCAGAAGTCGCGTTGAATGTGGATGATGTTGCTCGTCGCGGTAGCACTCCATTGGTAGTCGTTGACGGTGGTGTGGTGATGGGCGTGGTCGAATTGAAAGACATCGTCAAAGGCGGTATCAAGGAACGTTTTGCAGAGTTGCGTCAGATGGGTATCAAAACCGTGATGATTACCGGTGACAATCGCTTGACCGCTGCAGCGATTGCGGCAGAGGCTGGTGTTGATGACTTCCTGGCTGAAGCGACACCTGAAGATAAACTCAAATTGATCCGTTCTTACCAATCGGATGGCCGTATGGTGGCGATGACGGGCGATGGCACTAACGATGCGCCAGCCCTGGCACAAGCCGATGTTGCGGTTGCGATGAACAGCGGTACGCAAGCGGCGAAAGAGGCCGGCAATATGGTGGATCTGGATTCCAATCCGACCAAATTGTTAGAGATCGTCGAAATCGGCAAACAGATGTTGATGACGCGCGGTGCATTATCAACGTTTTCGATTTCCAATGACGTGGCTAAATACTTTGCGATTATTCCGGCTGCATTTGTCACTACTTACCCACAATTGGGTGCGCTTAATGTGATGCATTTGGCTAGTCCATCTTCGGCAATTATGTCCGCGGTGATTTTTAATGCATTGATTATCGTGGCCTTGATTCCATTGGCTTTGAAAGGTGTGAAATATCGTGCAGTGGGTGCAGCTTCGCTGTTACGTCGTAATCT
The DNA here is from genome assembly GCF_009497155.1 of Glaciimonas soli. GTDB lineage: Bacteria > Pseudomonadota > Gammaproteobacteria > Burkholderiales > Burkholderiaceae_D > Glaciimonas > Glaciimonas soli. The sequence continues at coordinate 124,752 of NZ_WINI01000007.1, read as the reverse complement.
GCTGATATACGGCCTGGGCGGGATTATCGTGCCATTTATCGGTATTAAAGCGATTGACATGTTGTTGTCCGTTCTTCATTTGGTATAGGAATTTTTCATGAAATCCTCATCTACATCTTTAGCATCACCAGCTTTAGCAACAAATAAAAAGGCAGCGGCAGTAACTAGTGCAGCAACCCCGATGTTGCGTCCGGCGTTGGTATTATTTGCCGCATTAACTTTGGTTTGTGGCGTGTTGTATCCGGTGGTTGTAACGGGTATTGGTAAGCTGGCTTTCCCCGATCAGGCAGCAGGCAGTTTGATCGTGAAAGATGGCAAAGTAGTCGGTTCACGCCTGATTGGCCAGGAGTTTTCAGATCCTAAATACTTCTGGGGACGCGTATCCGCAACTAGCCCAATGCCTTACAACGCGACTTCTTCCGGCGGTTCTAATTTCGGTCCAAGCAATCCTGCCTTGATGGATGAAATCAAAGGACGTATCGCAGCTTTGAAGGCTGCCGATCCTGGCAACACCAAAGCAATTCCAGTCGATCTGGTTACTTCGTCGGGTAGTGGCCTTGACCCGGAAATCAGCTTGGCTGCGGCGTATTACCAGGCCGATCGGGTTGCGCGTGAACGTAAAGTCAGCGTCGATGCTGTGCGCGGAGAAATCAATGCACATCAAATGGTGCGTTACTTCGGCTTCTTCGGCGAGCCACGAGTTAATGTATTAGAGCTTAATTTAGCGTTGGATAAATTAGCTAAATAAGCCATGTTGGTTGGGCTGCTCAGCCCAACCAACCGCTCTGTCAATACGCAAAATCTGCGTAAAAAATAGTCATCGTTTGTTCCTGTTCGATTTGACGACATTTGTCGTTGGGTATTGTTGCGCCCATATAAAAGCACTTATTAATAAAAATTTTATTAGAGCATTGTTCATTATGAAAAAAATCATTATTGCTTCAGCAATTATCTCGACTTTTGCCACATCGTTTTCTTATGCACAAGAAGCGCAGACTGTTGCTCAGCCGGCGGCTACGGCAACAGAGCCAGCCGTAGCTGTTGTCGATGTACCGCTAACTTCAACCGGCGTAACGTCTGCAGCCCCGGCAACTGCTGCAGTTCCGGACAATGCAGTTACTTTTAATATCGGTGCCGTTTCAGATTATCGCTTCCGTGGCATTTCCCAAACACGTTTAATGCCAGCCTTGCAAGGAGGTGCCGATTATGTCAATAATCCAACTGGATTCTATGCCGGTACATGGCTGTCCACATTGAAGTGGATAAAAGACAGTGGTGGTCATGACAATATTGAATGGGATATCTACGGCGGAAAGAAAGGGAATATTACGACGGATTTGACATACGATATCGGTGTACTTAACTATGTCTATCCTTCAAACGACTTGCCTACAAATGCCAATACAACTGAAATTTATGGTCAGCTGGGTTATGGACCGGCCTACATTAAATATTCAAGTTCGGTAACCAATCTGTTCGGTTTCGCGAATAGCAAAAATAGTGGTTACCTGGATATTGGTGCAAACATTGATGTGACTAATGGTTACACACTTAATCTGCATGCAGGTCATCAAACCGTTAAAAACAATTCTGCTTCTAGCTACAACGACTGGAAAGTGGGAGTTACCAAAGATTTCGGCTTTTTATCTGCCAGCCTCGCTGTAATTGGTACGGATACAAAAAACTATGTGGGACCAAGTCCAGATATGAAAAACCTGGGTAAAACAGCGTTAAATCTGAACCTTACCAAGACTTTTTGATTGAATAGAAAAATCTGTTAAACGCGACAGCGACTCTACTGTCGCGGCATAATCAAGAAACCAGGCATCGCTTAATTCAGATATTTTTGAATAAGTGATTGCTTGGTCTTTGTTTACCTGCATTTGTGTTGATAATAGCCATACAATCATGAGCAATAGCGCATGACTTATATCGCTGATAAAACCTTACATCCACCTATGTCATCAAACTATCCAAACAAAGACCAACGTCCTGACCCCGATGCTTTGTTAGCGCGTATGCAAGCGGAACAGATCGCTATTGCGCGCGGCAAGTTACGGATTTATTTCGGTGCTTCGGCAGGTGTTGGCAAGACTTACGCCATGCTTCGGGCAGCGCATGCCTTGGTTGCAGAAGGCCGTGAAGTACTAGCGGGCGTGATCGAAACGCATGGTCGGGTGGACACGGCAGCATTGCTGGCAGGTTTGGAGATATTGCCTTTAAAGCAGATTAGCTATCGGGATAAGCAACTTCCGGAATTTGATATCGATGCCGCGTTAGAGCGTCATCCTTCATTGATCTTGATGGATGAACTGGCGCATTCCAACGCGCCGGGCTCTCGCCATCCTAAACGCTGGCAAGACGTTGAAGAATTGCTGAGCGCCGGGATCGATGTCTTTACAACGCTTAATGTGCAGCATCTGGAAAGTCTGAATGACGTAGTTGGTGGTATTACCGGTATTCGGGTTGCAGAAACACTACCCGACACGGTGTTTGATCATGCCGATGAAGTGGTGCAGGTGGACGTACCCGCGGATGAGTTACTGGCGCGTTTGCGACTGGGGAAAGTGTACAAGCAGGCGCAGGCGGAGCGTGCGTCACAGAATTTTTTCCGTAAAGGGAATTTGATTGCATTGCGCGAATTAGCCTTGCGCCGCACGGCGGACAGGCTGCAGGGTGATGTCCAGGCATATCGCATTGAGAAATCGATCGGCACCGTCTGGCAAACTGATAGTGAGTTATTGGCCTGTGTCGGTCCATCGCCGGACGCGGAACACGTAATCCGCAGTACGGCCAGATTGGCGCGTCAATTGAATTCTGAATGGCGTGCCGTTTATGTGGAAACGCCAAGCTTGCAGCGTTTGTCGTCAGCCAAGCGTGAAGCGATTTTGGAAAACTTAAAGTTGGCGCAAAATTTGGGTGCGACCACGGCCGTATTGTCTGGTGGTGATGTCGCCACGGTGATCACCGATTTTGCGCGTGGCCATAATATTTCTAAAATATTGATAGGCCGTACGCATAAAAACATTACCTGGCGAACGTTATTTTCTTTTTTGAAAATCAATTATGCGGCACGAATCGCGGCGCACGCGGAAGATATTGATTTGATAGAAATCGGCCATCCGGTCATTCGAGCCAGTAGTAAGCAAGAAAAAGCCGATAATAGCGGCAAACACACCATAGATCTTTCAGTAACCAAACCGACAAAAATATTTAGTCGTTCCAGTAGTTGGGGATATGTCTGGGCCGTTGGCGTATGCGCGTTAGTGACATTATTGGCGACACCGATTACGCCGTATTTTGATCTGGCAAATATTGTGATGCTGTATTTATTGGCAGAGGTGTTGATCGCGATTCGTTTTGGTCGAGGTCCCGCGATTTTGGTGGCTCTGCTGAGTATCGCGTCCTTCGATTTCTTTTTTGTGCCACCGCGTTATTCATTTGCGGTCAGCGATTTTCAATATTTACTCACCTTTGGCGTGATGCTGGCGGTGGGGTTGACGATCACCCATTTAACCACCGGTCTGCGTTATCAGGCACGCGTGGCGTCCTATCGTGAAAGCCGTTCGCGTGCTTTGTTTGAATTTTCGCGCGAACTGTCAGGGGCACTACAAACCGAGCAGGTTTTTGATATTAGCCGTAAATTTTTGCAACGTTCCTTCAATGCGCAGACTTTGTTGCTGGTGCCTGACTTGAATGACCGCTTGCACCTGGCAGAGTCGCGTGATGAGGTTCCTGATGCGCAGGACATTCACGCTTCATTTGATATGGGCATTGCGCAGTGGGCGTTTGATAATGCTAAAAATGCCGGGATAGGGACGGACACCTTGCCCGCTAGTCCCTACCTTTATTTGCCGCTGGTAGCACCGATGCGCACGCGCGGCGTGCTGGCGATTTTGCCGCATAGTCGACGCTGGATACTGATTCCGGAACAGCAACAACAGCTGTACACATTTGCGGCATTGGCAGCGATTGCGTTGGAGCGTGTGCATTATGTTGAAGTGGCGCAGGATGCCTTAGTGCGTATGGAGTCGGAGCGTTTGCGCAATTCGCTGTTGTCAGCTTTATCGCATGATTTACGTACACCATTGACGGCGCTGGTCGGCCTGTCGGAGTCGCTGGTCATTAGTAAGCCGCCTTTGGCGCAGAACGCACAAACGCTGGCGACCGCGCTGCACGACGAAGCATTGCGCATGAGCGCGCTGGTCACCAATTTGCTGGATATGGCAAGGATACAAAGCGGCGAAGTGAAATTGAATTTGCAGTGGCAACCGTTTGAAGAAGTGGTCGGCAGCGCCTTACGTGCCAGTTCTTCGCTATTGCATGGGCATATTGTGGAGACGCACGTTGCGCATGATTTACCACTGGTACGATTTGACGCAACTTTAATTGAACGCGTGTTATGTAATTTGTTGGAAAACGCCGCCAAGTATGCGCCAATTCAGGCAGCAATCACATCTGCACTCCCGGCTGGACGATCTGCCGCACTCATCGGCTTGTCTGCAGTGGTAATGGGGCGATTTTTAGCTGTGACGGTGTCAGATCACGGACCTGGTATCCCCGCAGGAATGGGCGATGCCATCTTTGAAAAATTTACACGCGGCGAGCGCGAATCGGCCAAACCTGGTGTTGGTCTTGGCTTGGCGATTTGTCGTGCAATTGTAGAAGCGCATGACGGAACTATCAGCGCAAAAAACGGATCAGATGGCGGTGCGGAATTTACTTTCACCATTCCTTTGGGCACACCACCGAGCATGCCAGAACCTGAAGATATAGAGAGACCCATAGCATGACAGCACAAACCACTCCGGTAGCAATTCTGGTCGAAGACGAGCCACAGATCCGTCGCTTTGTACGCGCCGCGTTGGAGGCCGAGGGCTGGCATATTTTCGAGGCGGATACGCTACATCGCGGTTTGATTGACACCGGTACACGCCAACCAAATTTGATTGTGCTCGATCTTGGATTGCCGGACGGCGACGGCATTGATTTTATTATCGATGTGCGGAAATGGTCAAAAGTCCCAATCATCGTGTTATCTGCGCGTGTCAGCGAGACGGAAAAAATCAGAGCGCTGGATGCGGGTGCCGATGATTATCTGATCAAACCTTTTGGCGTCGGCGAGTTAATGGCAAGGGTGCGTGCGACATTGCGACGTCAGCACCAACCTTCATTGGATGCCGATGGCCTAATTCGTTTTGGCGACGTAACACTCGATCTGCAAGCCAGATTAGTTACTAAAGCGCAGCAGCAAGTGCATTTGACGCCGACGGAATATCGCCTGCTTTCAGTGCTGGTGGCGAATGCGGGCAGGGTGGTCACGACACCGCAATTGCTACGTGAAGTGTGGGGGCCATCGCATTCGGAAAGCGGTCATTATCTGCGAATTTACATGGGGCATTTACGGCAGAAACTGGAGGATGATCCGACTCAGCCTAAACATTTGCTGACTGAAACGGCGGTGGGATATCGGATTGTGTTGTCTGCTTAAATACAAATAGATAGTCCAGTTAATTGCGCTGGACTATCTAATTTATCTATTCGACCAACATTTATTCGTTGTACCCCAACATCGCCGAAATCTGATGCGCGGTGCTGACCAAGTCTTCCACCCATTCATCTTGCAAACGATCTGCAGGCGCTGAAATTGACAAGCCGGCAACCAGTTTTCCGCTATCGTCTCGGATGCCTGCGGCCATGCAGCGCACGCCTAATTCCAATTCTTCATTATCTCGGGCATAACCCAACGAGCGAACCAGACTCAATTCGCGTTCCAACTTAGTCAAATCGGTGATGGAATTTTTATTATGGCCCGCTAAGCCTGTGCGCGTGGCGTAAGAGCGTACTAGTTTTGGATCATCTATCGACAGAAAGAGCTTGCCGGTCGACGTCAGATGTAGCGGCGCACGGCCACCGATTGCACGGACAACCTGCATGCCCGAGCGCTCAGAAAATGCGCGGTCAATGTAGATGATTTCATCACTTTGACGCACAGACAGATTAACGGTTTGGTTGGTTTTGCGATGCAGAGCACGCATGAAATCAAGCGCCGCTTCACGTACATTGAGACGGCTTTTGACGACATTGCCAAGCTCTAGCAAGCGCATGCCTAGCCGATATGTACCTGGTTCGGAACGATCAACTAAACGCTTGAGTACCAGATCACTCAATATTCTATGGGCGGTGGAAGGATGCAATCCGGTCGCTGCTGAGAGGTCTTTCAGACTGACCGGATCGGGCGCGAGCGCAAGCGTATCCAATAACGATGTCATGCGCTCGATAACTTGTATCGAGGTTTTTTCAGACGTGTCAGGTGTTGCAGTTTTCATCTGTGTTTATATTTCTTTAATGTTATTTCTATGCAAAACAAGCGATGATTTTTCTATATGATGTTATATCATAATGTGAAAAATTGCGGAATGCTCTGCGCATAAATGACAAGATACATATTGATAAATAACAACAAATAATTAAGATTCTCTTGATTTCAGCCAGGTCAGCACACCTTGCGCGGCATGCCGGCCCGTCGCAAAACAGGCGGTTAATAAATAGCCGCCGGTTGGCGCTTCCCAATCCAGCATTTCACCAGTGCAAAATACTCCGGGTACGGCATTCAACATCAAATCGTGATTGAGCGCTTCAAATGGCACGCCGCCAGCGCTACTGATAGCTTCGTCGATTGGTCTTGCTGCGATGAGTGTGATTGGCAGGGCTTTGATTGTGTTGGCGAGTTGTTCCGGGTCGTTAAAGTCATCCATCGCGCATTCACGTAACAGGCCAATTTTGACGCCTTTTAAGCCGAGACGGCTTTGTAAATGGCTGGACCAGGAGCGGGCGCCGCGCGGGCGAGATACTTCATCGGCGACACGTTGCAGTGACCAGTCAGGTAATAAATCGAGGTGTATGCGCGCGCTGCCGTGACTGGCGATGCGGTCACGCAGTTGTGCAGAGATCGCATAAATTAAACTGCCTTCCACGCCGTCGGCACTGATGATGAATTCGCCTTGCTTGCGGTAGATGGTGGTTTTGTCTGCAGTTCCCTCCGCAGTTTCGCTCATGTCGGGCAAGCTAATTGCGACCGACTTCAAATGATTGCCGGCAAAGCGCTCTTGAAAATAAGCGCTCCAGTCAACGTTGAAGCCGCAGTTGGATGGACGTAAGGGGGCGACTGTGACGTGGCGCTGCTCCAGGAATGGAATCCAGCTACCGTCGGAACCCAGACGTGCCCAACTGCCGCCGCCAAGCGCTAATACGACAGCATCGGCCGAGGCGGTTATCGCTCCATCTGGCGTCGCAAATATCAGTTGTTGTGCGTTGTCCCAACCTTGCCAGCGATGACGCATATGAAACGTTACACCGGCCTGGCGCAGCCGTTGTAGCCACGCGCGCAATAAAGGAGCGGCTTTCATGTCGGATGGAAAAACTCGCCCGGAGCTGCCGACAAAGGTATCTATGTTCAACGACTGCACCCAGTCACGTAGCGCTGCCGGGTTGAAGTTGTTGATGATAGGTGTCAAATCTTCCTGGCGTTCAGCGTAACGCGTTAAAAAATCGGGTAACGGTTCTGAGTGCGTCAGATTCATGCCACCTTTACCGGCGAGCAAAAATTTCCTGCCAACCGATGGCATCGCATCGTAGAGATGAACCTCTGCACCATTGTTACTTAGTACTTCTGCCGCCATTAAGCCTGCGGGACCACCGCCGATGATGACGACTTTGTGAGAGTTGAGCATAGGGTAGTTGTATGCCGAATGATTTGTTTAAAAGGTTTAAGTAATACCAAATAATCGACTTGAAAATATCGCCGTCATCCTCGCGAACGCGGGGATCCAAGTTACGTAACATGGATTCCCGCATTCGCGGCAATGACGAGGGTATTTGCAAAAAATGTCTGGCCCTACTTATGCAATGCGTTTTGCGTAAATTCTAATAGATATTAAAAAGCCGTTCGTGCTAACTAACCCGAACGGCTTTTGTCACAAATAGGATATTAAATCCTGACCTGATTACTTATCGACCACGACCACCCGAGCGGCGTGGTGCTGATGGCTTAGCATTACCGCCGCCGAAGCCGCTTCGCGCTGGGCCAGCTGGTTTAGCGCCAGGTGCTTTGCCTTGACCACTACGTTGACCCTGTGAACGACCGCCACCGCCGCCATGACCGCGTCCACCGCCGGCACTGCGCAGCTGGATCGGTTGTGGCTTAGCATTCGGATCGGGAATAAATCCGTCAATGATTTCTTTGGGCAGTTCACGTTTAATGAATTTTTCGATGTCCTTCAACATTTGCAGTTCATCGACGCAGACTAGCGATACCGCTTCACCACTGGCGCCGGCACGACCTGTGCGACCAATGCGATGCACATAATCTTCAGGGACGTTAGGTAAGTCGTAGTTGACTACGTGTGGCAACTGATCGATATCAATCCCGCGTGCAGCGATGTCGGTGGCGACCAGCACTTGCAAGCTACCGTCTTTAAATTCAGATAGCGCTTTGGTGCGGGCAGCCTGGCTCTTATTGCCGTGAATTGCCATCCCGCTGATTTCATCTTTTGCCAGCTGTTCCACCAATTTATTGGCGCCGTGCTTGGTGCGAGTGAAAACCAGCACTTGCGACCATTGATGGGTTTTGATCAGATGGGCTAATAAAGGATGTTTTTTATCGCGATCAACCGGATGCACCTTTTGCTGAATCACTTCAACAGTGGAATTGCGACGTGCCACTTCTATCATGGCAGGTGAGTCGAGCAAGTTATCCGCAAGGGCTTTAATGTCGTCGGAGAAGGTCGCAGAGAACAGCAAGTTCTGACGCTTCTTCGGCAATACCGCCAGAATTTTTTTAATGTCACGGATGAAGCCCATGTCCAGCATGCGATCTGCTTCATCCAATATCAGGATTTCTACGTGTGTCAAATTGACTGTACCTTGTTGCATATGGTCCAGCAAACGACCAGGTGTACAGACCAGAATATCGACACCGTGTTTCAATAATTTAATTTGTGGGTTGATGCCAACACCACCAAAAATCACGGCCGATGTAAGCGGTAGATATTTACCATACACGCGCACGCTTTCTTCAACCTGTGCAGCCAATTCACGCGTCGGCGTCAAAATCAGTGCGCGAATAGGGCGCTGTGATCCTGATCCAGTTGGCATGCTTGCTGCAGTAGCCAGGCGATGTAGTAATGGCAAAGTAAAGCCGGCAGTTTTGCCGGTGCCGGTCTGTGCACCTGCCAGTAAGTCACCGCCAGCTAGCACGGCAGGAATCGCCTGCGCCTGAATGGGGGTAGGGGTGGTGTAACCGTGTTCGGTAATAGCACGAACAATGGCTTCGGACAAACCGAGTTCAGAAAATAACATGGGGACTCTATAGAGGAATATCGGCCTGTCGTCACAGAAGGACGCCAGTCGCAGGCAAACGGATTAACGGATGGGTGTTGTCGAAATGATTAACCCTGACAGCGGTATTTGACTGGTGAATCACCGTGCCGGGGCAGAGTATAACAGTGACAGCCAGAAGTTAAGCAATTCTGATTGGATTATTAATTTTTGTTACACAAAAAATAGCAGTCGCATGTTATGCCTAGCCATAAGTTATCCGCCGTCATTCCCGCGAAAGCGGAAATCCATTTTCCGGAATGCAAAGCTACGGCGTGTTTACTGAAGTAAACTGGATTTCCGCGTTCGCGGGAATGACGGTGGGGTAAGCGCAGCACGCGATGCCCGCGCTACTGCTTAACCCATTCAAGCTGGCTTTTTACTTGCCATTTCTTTCATGAAAGCAGCCGCACGTTCACGGATTTCTTCTTCGGAGTAATCGGCAATGTGGGTGGAGACGGTCCAGACGTGACCAAATGGATCTACTAATGTGCCAGAGCGATCGCCGTAAAACTGATCTTGCACTGCGCGCATTTCCTTGCCGCCGGCGGCAATGGCTTGTGAAAATAGTGTATCCACATTGTCTACATACAACATGATGCCAACCCCTGTGCCGCCTAATGTTGCGGGTGATTTATTACACGCCATTTCAGGATCGGGAGAAAGAAATTCATCGGCCAGCATGATGCGCGCATTGCCGATTTGAATCTCAGCGTGCCCAATTTTCTTATCGGGACCTTCCATGCGCAGGATTTCGGTGGCACCGAAGGCTTTTTTGTAGAAGATGAGCGCTTCTGCCGCACCTTTTATGGTGAGATAGGGAGTGATACTGGTATAGCCATCAGGAATAGGTTTGACCGCCATGATTGATCTCCAGGGTGATGTGTATGTGTTAAATGCATCAATGTGAAAAAAATAACGTCGTGGTAATGCTGCAACGCGCTTTTTTATCAATGTCCTTTTTTCACCTGGCGCACGTCGCTTGCTAAGGTTTTGAAAGAACTCTATTGATCACTTCATACTGATTGATATCAGCCTGAATGTGCGGCGCTATGTAACATCCCCATTAAGGATAGAACGTCGCACCGCATCATGCTACCTGCCTTACTATTATTTTTTTGCGAAAGGCGATAGTAAGTTGACCATTTGCGAAAAGATCTTTGGGCTACCGGCTAAGACATCGCCCTTGTAGAGATAATCTGACTCGCCTGAAAAATTACCAACAATACCGCCGGATTCCATAATTAACAACGAGCCTGCAGCGATATCCCAAGGCTTCAGGCCTTTTTCAAAGAAGCCGTCAAGGTAACCGGCAGCTACGTAAGCCAAGTCCAGCGCTGCAGAGCCTGGGCGACGCAAGCCTGCGCAATTCTGGCTCATGATACGAAACATTTTGATGTATTCATCCATGACCAGACCTTCAGTGTCGATCCCGCGGAAAGGAAAGCCAGTACCGATCAGGCCATCGGCAACGCGATCACGTTTACCGACGCGGATACGTTTGTCATTTAAGTAAGCACCGGCACCTTTGGTGGCGGTAAACATGTCGTTACGCGTAGGGTCGTAGATGACGGCTTGTGTAATTTGGCCGCGATGTTGCAGGGCGATTGAAACGCAATATTGTGGAAAGCCGTGGATGAAATTGGTGGTGCCGTCGAGCGGATCGATAATCCAGACATTCTCGTTTTCGTCATGCAGATTGTCGGAGGCGCCAGACTCTTCGGCCAGAATCGCATGATCAGGATACGCATTTTTCAACACGTCGATGATGGCAGCTTCCGCGTTGCGATCAACTTCGGTGACAAAATCGTTATGTTCTTTTTTCTCGACTGACAATAAGCCAAGATCAAAAGAGGCGCGAGTGATGACCGCGGCACCGCGACGGGCGGCCTTGACGGCCGTGTTGAGCATAGGATGCATATTCTGAATTCGATTCCGTTAGAATGGCGGCACTGAGCGCTTTATCTCTCTAATTGAGGGATAAATGAAAGCAGAGCCACCTATATTAAATAATAATGAACGATGCAGATAATTGGTTGTGAATTATCCGCGATACCTCTATTTTAAATGAACCTGACCAAAACCAACATGCCTGTTTTTGATTCCTTGTCGAATCGACTATATTCTCGACTACGTTTTGTACTGGTTGAAACCAGTAGCCCCGGCAACGTCGGCGCTGCTGCACGGGCCATTAAAACCATGGGATTTTCCGAATTGGTATTGGTAAATCCTCGTTTTCCTGATGTGTTACAGCGCGAAGAGGCGATTGCGTTTGCGAGTGGCGCACAGGATATTTTGGAATCGACCAGGATAGTAGATAGCGTTGCGGCTGCATTGGAGGGTTGTAATTACGCCGCTGCATTGAGTGCACGGTTACGCGAGTTTTCACCACCAGTGGTGGCACCCAGAGCCTTAGCCACGCAATTAACGGCGCAGCTTGCCAGCGACGAGAATTTTCATGCTGCATTGCTGTTTGGGAGTGAGCGCTATGGCTTGCCAAATGAAATCGTGGAAAAATGTAATATTTTAATCAACATTCCAGCAAATCCAGTCTATACCTCACTTAACCTGGCGCAAGCGGTGCAGGTGTTAGCGTATGAATGTCGTATTGCGGCAGAAACTTCCAGCGATATTGTTACTAATAGTGTTGCCAGTATTGCAAATAGCAACACTGGTAGCGGCGACGACATAGGATTCAAAGGACAGGCTGCGAGCCTGGCTGAGATTGACGGCATGTTTTCTCACCTAGAGCGTGCTTTGATAGAAATCGATTTTCTCGACCCGGCACATCCGAAAAAACTGATGTCGCGGTTGAAACGCTTATTTTCACGGGCTGGGCTGGAAGCTGAAGAAGTAAATATTTTGCGTGGCATTGCCAATCAAATTTTGACCAAGAGACGCCGGCTGGATCGTTAAATTAGTCTAAACAATCAATTTGAAGCCCATCGTCATCCCCGCATGGGCGAAGATGATGATGGTGAGTTCATCTGCAGAACTTGCAATTGAAATTCAAAACGGTTTTTAAACGCATTGCAAGGGCGCGACAGGTCGTGCTCTTTTTAATTCCAGCTACGCAATAATCCTACCGCCAAACCTTCGAGTACAAAATCCTCTTGATCGCTCGTGACTACAATAGGCTGAAAATCCGGATTTTCTGGCAGCAGCTGTATCGTCGTCCCGGTTTTTTGATAGCGTTTCACCGTCACATCGTCACCTAAGCGAGCAACAACGATTTGCCCATTTCTGGCGCTGTCGGTTTTCTTTACGGCCAATAAATCGCCTTCAAGTATCCCGGCGTCGCGCATAGACATGCCACGTACTTTTAACAAGTAGTCAGGTCTGGCACTGAAAAGCGCAGGGTCAACCTGATATGTTGATTCAATATGTTCCTGTGCCAGTATTGGCGAACCAGCGGCAACCCGCCCAACCAATGGCAAGCTCAGTTGCATGATGGCAGGGTGAGGCAATGTAAGCTGCAAATGCTCCGTACTGCGACTCTTGGGGCGTGAGCTGATGCTGTTCAAGTCATCCGCGTGTCGGGCGATCAGGCGTATGCCGCGCGAAGTGCCGGGAGATATTTCAATGGCACCTTTTCGCGCCAATGCCTGCAAGTGTTCTTCTGCGGCATTGGCTGAGCGAAAACCAAGCTCTGCGGCGATTTCTGCGCGAGTGGGAGGGAAGCCAGTGTTTTCTATTGCATCCTTGATCAAATCAAGGATTTGCTGCTGTCTGGCGGTTAGTTTGATCATGGTGTTGGTTAGCTGTGTATATAAACAGTCTGTATTTTTGTACAGTCTTTGTGATAAAGCAAGTGAATTTACCTGCAAAATAACTTAAGTTGAGTCGTTTGCTTAGTGAAAGACCAAGTAGACCAAGTGCGCGGCGGGTAAGTCATTGAAAATATTGAATAATGGTAGGGATTAATTCAAATGAGGCGTTGAGTTTTGACAAGTTTGGCTGTATAATTCCGCGTTTTCCTCTTCCCACACTCGTCTTGACGCCGAGGTGGGCGATTTTTCAATCAGTCCATAAAGGAGTTTTCATGCGTCATTATGAAATAGTATTTATCGTACATCCGGATCAAAGCGAGCAAGTGCCTGCAATGATCGAGCGCTACAAAGGCATCGTCACTACACGTGGTGGCGTTGTACATCGCGTTGAAGACTGGGGCCGTCGTCAATTGGCATACCAGATTCAAAAACTGGCGAAAGCACACTATGTTTGCTTGAACATCGAATGTGATAGCGAAACCTTAGCTGAAATCGAAACTGGCTTCAAATTCAATGATGCTGTTTTGCGTCATTTGACAGTCAAGTTGAAAAAAGCTGAAACTGCGCCGTCGCCAATGATGAAATCTGTGCAGAAGGAAGATGCTGCTAAGAGTCATCGTGCTGAAGCACCGGCCGCGCCAGCAGCTGCAGCTTAATTCATTTCCAGATATTTATACGTACCCGCAGGTGCTTTTAAGCGCCATTAAGGAGTGAGCCTACCAAATAACAACGTGTTTCAACTGGTTGCCGAAATCGTCGAGCGAGAAGTATTGCGCTATACGCCAGCAGGCATCCCGATCGTTGCAGCAACTTTGCTGAATCGTTCAGAGCCAATTGAAGCAGGTGTGCGACGTCAGATTGAGTTTGAAATTGCCGCGCTGGCCGCGGGTGAGATTTCAGGGCAATTCGATAAAGCGGTGTTAGGTGGGAAGTATCACTTCACAGGATTTTTGGCACGTAAGAGTCGCAACGGTAAAACTCTGGTATTTCACATCACTGAATTTGCTGCTATTGATTGAGTTAATTATTAATTACCTTAGCTAGAGCAGCATAATATTTTATACAGGAGCCAAAAATGGCATTCGGTAAAAAGTTCGATAAAAGCAAACTGAAAAACAAGCGTCCACAACAAAACCCATTATTCAAGCGTAAGAAGTTTTGCCGCTTCACCGCTATGCACGTTGCAAGCGTTGATTACAAAGACGTCGACACCTTGAAAGATTTCGTTCAAGAAAACGGCAAAATCATGCCAGCGCGTTTGACCGGTACTAAGGCAATCTATCAACGTCAAGTAGACACCGCGATCAAACGCGCGCGTTTCTTGGCTTTGTTGCCATACACCGATCTGCATCACGCTTGATCGACGACTTGAATTAGGAGAAAAACATGCAAATTATTCTGTTAGAAAAAGTCACTAATGTCGGTAATCTTGGTGATGTAGTTAAGGTTAAAGATGGCTACGCTCGTAACTTCTTGATCCCGCAAAAATTGGCTCGTCGCGCGACAACTTCAGCAGTTGCTGAATTTGAAGCAAAGCGTGCTGAACTGGAAAAAGCAGCTGCAGCTAAATTGGCAGCAGCGCAAACCCAAGGCGAAAAATTGAACGGTTTGACCGTGACAATTTCGCAAAAATCTGGCGTTGATGGTCGTTTGTTCGGTTCCGTTACTAATGCAGATATCGCAGAAGTATTGACCAAACAAGGCTTCCCAGTTGAAAAAGCGCAAGTGCGTTTGCCATTAGGTCCGTTGAAGATCGCTGGTGAGCACGCTGTTGCCGTTTCTTTGCACACTGACGTAGTGGTTGACGTAACTGTTGCTGTGGTTGGTGAGCACGCTTAATTGCGCGTACTTATTTGAGGCTTCAGCCAAGGTTGAAGCCCCTGATCATAAAAAAGCCGGGTTTTCCCGGCTTTTTTTGTGACTTTTTTGTGACTTTTTTGTGTGGTGCAGCAATGTGAGGGAAGCTTAAGCAGGTATAATTCGCGCCATGAACGCACCCCCAGATCCCCAGCTAGATTCCCTTCGTGTCCCGCCACATTCCATCGAGGCAGAGCAATCTGTACTGGGTGGACTGCTGCTTGATAATGCTGCCTGGGATCGCATTGCCGATTTTGTTCGGGCAGATGATTTCTATCGCTACGATCACAGAATGATTTTTCAGCACATTGCCAAGCTGATCAATAACACGCGGCCAGCTGACGTCATTACCGTTTTCGAATCACTGAACAGCATTGGTAAAGCCGAGGAAGTCGGCGGGCTGACTTATCTCAATGCGCTCGCGCAAAATACTCCCTCCGCCGCTAATATCCGCCGTTATGCCGAAATCGTGCGTGACCGTGGCGTCTTGCGTCAACTCATTACCGTTTCCGACGAAATTTCTGGACAGGCTTTTAGCCCGCAAGGAAAAGAAGTCAAGCAGATGCTGGATGAGGCTGAATCCAAGATTTTTGCAATCGCTGAAGAAGGCTCGCGCGGCGCATCCGGTTTTCAAGGCATTCAACCGCTGTTGACACAAGTTGTCGAGCGTATCGATGAGCTGTATAGCCGCGATAATCAAAGTGAAATCACTGGTGTTCCAACCGGTTTCGCCGATCTGGATAAGATGACTTCCGGCTTGCAGCCTGGTGATTTGATTATTGTTGCAGGGCGCCCATCGATGGGTAAAACTGCATTTTCGATCAATATCGGTGAAACCGTCGCCATTGAGAGCGGCTTGCCAGTTGCCGTGTTTTCAATGGAGATGGGCGGCACACAGCTGGCAATGCGTATGCTTGGCTCTGTTGGAAAGCTGGATCAACATCGTCTGCGTACCGGTAAGCTAAATGATGAAGACTGGCCAAGATTAACGCATGCGATTCAAAAAATGAACGATGCGCAGTTGTATATTGATGAAACGCCAGCCTTGAGCTCAATGGAGCTACGAGCGCGTGCGCGTCGTTTATCGCGCCAATGCGGTAAATTAGGCCTGATCATTATCGATTATTTACAATTGATGACGGGTAACAGCCAAGGTGAAAACCGTGCTACCGAGATTTCTGAGATTTCGCGTAACTTAAAAGGGCTGGCGAAAGAATTGCAATGTCCCGTGATCGCTTTGTCACAGCTTAATCGCTCTTTGGAGCAACGGCCGAACAAACGTCCTGTCATGTCCGATTTGCGTGAATCCGGCGCGATTGAACAGGATGCGGACGTGATTTTGTTTATCTATCGCGACGAAGTCTACAATCCCGATTCACAAGAAAAGGGAACTGCAGAAATTATTATCGGTAAACAGCGTAATGGTCCGATTGGGAGCATACGTTTGACCTTCTTGGGTCAATACACCAAGTTTGATAATTATTCAGGTGCTTTGGCGGCACCATATGGCGGCGATTAATCGCATTCCCGAAGTTGAGTTTTAATTAAGAAAAGAGAGTAACCATGTTTGGACGACTGATGCCCACCGAGGGCAAATTTTTTGATCTCTTTAATCAGCATGCTGAATTGTGCGTAAAAGGGGCAAAAGAAATGGTGGCGCTGATGACCAATTTCGATGACCTGGAAATTCGTGTGCATGCGATCGAAAGCATTGAAAAAGAAGCTGACAAAGTTACGCATACTGCGATCGACATGCTGCACAAAACGTTTATCACGCCGATAGATCGCGATGACATTCATCAGTTGATCACACGTATGGATGACATTCTTGATTTGCTCGAAGATGCGGCGCAAACCATTTCGCTGTACGACATCAAGGCGATCACGCCGGAAGCCAAGCGACTGGCTGAATTATGTCTGGCATGCGCTGAGAAAGTTAAAATCGCAGTAGGTTTGTTGCACAACATGGACAACTCGGGCAAGATTTTGGATGTTTGCCAGGAGATTGACCGTTTGGAATCGGATGCCGATCATGTGATGCGTGCCGCCATGTCCAAGCTGTTCCGCGATGAACCCGATGTCCGTACTTTGATTAAACTCAAGGCCATTTACGAAATTTTGGAAACTGTGACTGATCGTTGCGAAGATGTTGCCAATATCATCGAAGGCATCATTGTAGAGAACGCCTAATCACATGCAAACTCTTCACATCAGTATCTACGTTCTAGCAGGACTCATCGCATTGGCGTTGGTATTCGACTTCATGAATGGTTTTCATGATGCGGCCAATGCCATCGCCACCGTGGTTTCTACCGGTGTACTCAAGCCGCAGCAAGCCGTCGCCATGGCAGCGATTTTCAACTTTGTTGCGATTGCTATTTTCCAATTGCACGTTGCTGCCACAGTCGGCAAGGGCACCATACATCCCGAAGTGGTCGACCATTACGTGGTGTTTGGGGCACTGGTCGGGGCTATTTTCTGGAATATCATCACGTGGTATTACGGGATTCCTTCTTCTTCATCGCACGCATTGATCGGTGGTCTGGTCGGTGCTGCAGTGGCCAAGGCTGGCACCGGTTCATTGATTGCTTCCGGCTTGATCAAAACTATTGTCTTCATCGTTTTGTCACCGCTGTTGGGCTTTGTTTTTGGCTCCATCATGATGGTGCTGGTATCGTGGATATTCGTAAAATCGACACCGCGTAAAGTGGATAAATGGTTCCGTCGTCTGCAACTGATTTCAGCTTCTATGTACAGTCTGGGTCATGGCGGTAACGATGCGCAAAAGACTATCGGGATTATCTGGATGCTGTTGATTGCAGCCGGTGCGACCAGCGCTTCGGATGCGTTGCCACCATGGTGGGTGATCTTGTCCTGCTACAGTGCGATTAGTTTGGGCACCTTGTTTGGCGGCTGGCGTATCGTCAAAACCATGGGACAGAAAATCACGAAGTTGAAACCAGTCGGCGGTTTTTGTGCTGAAACAGGTGGCGCGATTACCCTGTTTTTGGCAACGATATTAGGTGTGCCGGTATCGACTACGCACACGATCACCGGCGCGATTGTCGGCGTTGGTTCAGCGCGTAAAATGTCGGCGGTCCGCTGGGGCGTGGCGGGTAATATTGTATGGGCCTGGATTTTCACGATTCCGGCATCCGCTTTTGTTGCCGCGATTGCCTGGTGGATTGGGGTGCATATTTTGTAATGCATAGCCGTATTCGGCGATGCCGGGTACGTCGAGCGAGTTCGTTTAGCGGGGCAGGGTTTTCAATTGAGAACCTTGCCCCGTTTTACGTGATAAGACCATTAACGCAAACGCGCCATATGATAAACACTCACAAATTCTCCGTTGCGAAAAGCGTACTGCGCTGATTCGCCCTCAATAATGAAGCCATGCTTCTTGTAGGTAGCGATGGCAGCAGCGTTGTCAGTGAATACAGTCAGTTCAATCCGAGTGATATTGAGCCAGTTATCTGCAAGATCAATCGCAGCAGCGAGCAATTTACTGCCGACTCCTTGACCTTGATAGGCATCTTTTACTGCAATACCAAAGCTTGCGACATGCTTGCGTCGCGGCCTTTGATTTGCCTCCAAACCTAACTGTCCGACAATGATGTTATCAATGACGGCGACCAGACTGTACACGCCCACTGGTAATTCACTCAGCTGTTTTTGCCATTTTTTTAGTGTCGGAAAGGGTAGTTGCAGCGTCCCGGCCATCGCCTTGGGACACGCATAAATATCTTTTATCGCTTCAATGTCTTCTGCTTCACTATGCCTTATGTGGATCTCTTGCATGATTGCCCTTTGAGAGTAGTTCACTGTGCGATCTTGAATTTCAAGATTCAATTTCATTATGCTTGCGTTGGCGCATGCTGAATACTACGCAAGCAATACTAAACAACAATAAGAATAAGTTCAGACATCTCAGGAGCGTAGGGTGATCTGTACTAAAAGTGAGATACAAAGGCGATATAGCAAATCCCATTGTCGAAATGAATAAAAATATCGCGATTGTGAGACTTAAAGCAGCTGCGGCAACGAGTGTCGTTTGTAGTTTTTTCATGTCGTCGCTTTAAAAATGATAAATAGATGCAATCACTGTTTTTTTAAATCCGACCAGGACGGCATTGCATGTTTACATGCACTGTAAAAATAATAGACAACTGCACATAGTGCAATACCTAAATCGCTACCGGCAGTTATAGCCAGCAGTATGCGAATCATTGAGGCGCCCCAAATCGGTCGACATATAACCACGCGGTACCTGTCATTTATCCATTCCGGTATCAGCAAAAATCCCTGCTATGAGTAGTCAACTCCCCCAGCAAGTGAGACATATCCACCAGCCGCATCGCCACCAGATGCTGGACGCCACCTTTGCTCTGCCAACGCCCATACACCGCTAACATCGCCGAGTTGTACACCTCGTTGCGGAAGTCTTCCACCAGTTTGGGCCAGACGATTACATTTACCGTCCCGGTTTCGTCTTCCAATGTGATGAAGATCGTCCCTTTCGCCGTCTGCGGCCGCTGCCGTACCGTGACGATGCCGCAGCCCCTGACCAGAGCACCATCGCCACAGGCATTCAGAGCATCGGCGGTCAGCAGTTTTTTTGCGCTCAGCTGATGCCGGAGTAGTGCCAACGGATGGCGGTTCAGCGTCAGCCCGGTACTGCGATAGTCGTCGACTATGGTCTGGCTCTCGGTCGGCGCTGCTAGTTCCAGGTGCTCTTCAGCGACTTTGGCTGGCCGCAATAAGTCCTTGTCCGGGATGCTGACTGCCGATTGCCACTGCGCCTGACGCCGGTTGCCTGCCAACGATTTCAGCGCGTCTGCGGCGGCCAAGGCCTGCAGCGTCTTGCGACTCAATTGCGCGCGCTCCGCCAGATCGCTGACGCTGGCAAACGATTTGATCGCCCGGGTTTCTTCGATGCGCCAGGCGGCATCCTGCTCCAGACCTTTCACATTATTCATACCCAGACGTACTGCGGCATGTTGCTTATCGCTTTTCTCCAGCGCGGCCTCCCAGCCGCTGATGCAGACGTCAACCGGCCGCACTTCGATACCGTGTCTCCTGGCATCCTGTACCAATTGTGATGGTGGATAGAAGCCCACAGGCCAGCTATTCAGCAACGCAGCCAGGAAAGCGGCTGGTTCATGGCATTTCAGCCAGCTACTTGCATAAGCCAGCAGCGCAAAGCTGGATGCGTGCGATTCCGGGAATCCGTATGAGGCAAATCCGCGGATTTGCGCGACGATAGATTCGGCGAATTCCGGGGTATAGCCGCGCTCGGCCATGCCGGTCCGTAGTTTGGCGTCGAACTGCTCCAGGTTGCCCTTGCGCTTCCAGGCGGCCATGGCTCTGCGCAGCCGGTCCGCTTCTCCGGGCGTAAAGCCAGCAGCAACCATCGCGATTTGCATCACCTGCTCCTGAAAGATAGGCACCCCCAATGTGCGCTCCAGTACAGCTTCCATCGCCGGACTCGGATAGCTGACCAGTTCCTCGCCGGTGCGTCGGCGCAGGTAGGGCTGGATCATGCCGCCCTCGATCGGCCCAGGTCGGATGATCGCGATCTCAATCACCAGGTCGTAAAAGGTACGCGGCTGCATCCGGGGCAGCATAGCCATCTGCGCGCGACTCTCGATCTGAAACACGCCGACCGTATCTGCCTGGGAGATCATGTCATAGGTCGCCGGATCCTCGGGCGGGATGTCGTACAGTTCGAAGCGTTCGCCACGCTGTTCCGACACGATGTCCAGTGCCCGCCGCAGGCAGCTCAGCATGCCGAGTGCCAGGATATCCACCTTCAGCAGCCCGACCGCATCCAGATCATCCTTGTCCCACTGCACAATACTGCGGTCGATCATCCGAGCCGGTTCAATCGGCACCAGCCTCGACAACTTACCGCGCGAGATCACGAAGCCTCCCGGGTGCTGCGACATATGGCGTGGGAAGCGCATCATCTTATCGGCGATATCCGCCCATTTGGCAGCGATCGCCGAATCCGGATCGAATCCGCAACTGGCTAATCGTTCCATCAGGTCCGAAGTACCACCCCAGCCGTCGCGCGCATCGTTCACCTTATCAATGATGGACTGGTCCACGCCCAAGGCCTTGCCGACGTCAGTCAGGACACTCTTGACACGGTAGCTGCGGACGACTGCCGTCAGTGCAGCACGAACCCGGCCGTATTTATTGTAGATGTACTGGATGACTTCTTCGCGGCGCTGGTGTTCAAAGTCGATATCGATATCCGGCGGTTCGTTGCGCTCCGCACTGATGAAGCGTTCGAACAGTAATGTGCCGCGTGCGGGATCGACTTCCGTGACGCCCAAACAGTAGCAAACGGCAGAATTGGCCGCCGAGCCGCGGCCCTGACACAGGATTTTCTGACTACGGGCGAAGCGGACGATATCGTAGACCGTCAGGAAATAGGCTTCGTACTGCAGTTGCGCAATCAGCGCCAGTTCATTCTCAAGCTGTTGCTGAACGTTGGCTGGGATACCACCGGGAAAGCGCCAGTTAGCGCCGATATAGACTTCCTTGCGCAGGTAGCTGGTCGGCGTCTCGCCGGGCGGTGCCAGTTCTTCCGGATATTCGTATTTCAGCTCATCCAGGCTAAAAGTGCACAATTGCGCGACTCGTAGCGTCTCTTCCAAGGCCTCCCGCGAGTACAGGTTGCCCAGCCGTAGTCGGGAACGCAGGTGCTGTTCCGCATTCGAGGCCAGCCGGAAGCCGCATTTTGCGATCGGTAGTTTGTGCCGTATAGCGGTCATCGTGTCCTGAATCGGTTTGTATGAGCGAACATGCATGCAGACATCACCGGTCGCCACGACAGGCAGGCTATATTCCTCGGCGACTTCAGCGACGAGCGCCTTGTGTTCGTCGTCCTTGGAGCGGTAATGCAGACTCAATGCGATCCTGGCTCGACCCGGCGCCGTATGCACCAGCCAGGCCGCTTGTCGGGACAGCGTTTCCTGATCGATACCGTACGCCGGTGCCAGGATCAACTGGCAGTCCGGCATCCCGCGCAGATAGAACAACTCACCGCCGGGGTTGGCGATATCTTCCGGTTTAACCAGATAGCTGCCTTTCTTGCCACGCATGCGGCCGGCGGTGATCAGCTCGCACAGATTACCGTAGCCGTTCTTGTTCATGGCCAGCACGATCAGATTGAATGGCGGGCTATGTTCTTCGGGAGTGACTAACATCTGGCTGCCGATGATCAGATGCAGGCCCAGGTCCTTGGCCGCGACATGCGCCTTGACGGCACCGGCAACGCTGCATTCATCGGTGATCGCCATTGCCGCGTATCCGAGCTTGGCTCCGCGCTCGACAAGGTCTTCAGGGCAGGATGCGCCGCGCAGGAAGGAATAATTGGAGACGGTTTGTAGTTCGGCATAGGCTGGCAGGATGGAAGGAGCAGCCATGATCGTTCACGCAAACAGTCCGTGCAGGTACCAGCGGCTGTCCGCTATCCGTTCCAGATAGACCCAGTAACAGGTACCGTCTACCCCTTGGCCGACGTAGTAATCGCGCGCTGCCAATTTGTCGTCAAACCACCCAGACTCGATTCGCTCCGGACCGCTGATCAGTTTCAGCGCCGAGCCATAGAAGGGGCGCTCATCGCGTATCAGCAATTGGATGGGTTTGTCCAACAGCAGTGCTGGTCGCCGCAGCGGCTCGGGTTCTTCGGTCTTCCGGGGGCGTTTGTCGGTTACCGGCATCCAGCAATTGGCTGTTTCGGGTCGATGGTCGGCCTCGCCAACCAGAGTCAAGACATTCTCTTTGCCGAGACGTGCCACCAATAGCTCCACCAGACGATGGAATTCTTCCGGCGAGCCGCCGGGCTCCGGGAATAGCGATTCGGTCGGCGGTAGCATTGCAGTGAGCTGGGCGGCGTCCAGGCGCAAGGCGATCACCGGCGCGATCAGTTCTATCCGGCCCAGGCGTTCCTTCAACAGGCGGACCAGATGCTCCTCGCGCCAGGCAGGCTCGGCCAGAGCTACTTCCAGTTCGGTCGGCGCAATCGCGGTGCGGCCGCGCTCATGCTCCATGGTCAGCACGAACCGGGTCACCGCCAGCTGGTGTGAAACCAGCCAGCCGACCAGTTGCAAGATCAGCCGGTGGGCGCCGATCAGCAGCGCGTCCGCATGTTCGATACGATCGTGCGTTTCCACCCGAGCTGAGAACAATTGCGGGGTCTTGATCCATTCGAACAGCTCGAGGGCTTCACCATAGGCTTTATCGAGGGATTCCAATAGCTTTTCGTTGGTGCGTCGCTGCAGGCCAGCGCGTGGTAGCGCTCGCAACTGGCCTAAGCAGTCGCAGCCTATGCCGCTGAGCCAGTCGGCGTAGATGACTGCATTGGGTAGCAAGTCACATGGGAGTTTATCCAAGCGGCGCGCCATCGTGTCCATCTTGATCGCGCGACGCCGGACTGGAAGCTTGCGGGTGGATCTCGCTCTAGCCAGTAGCCAGGCGCCCAGTGCTGTCGGCGCAGTACCGATTCGGGCAGTGAATCCCAGTGCCTTGACGTTGGTCTGCAGGCACCTGCACAGCGCTAGTTGGCCGCCGAACAGGCGCAGGCTCGCGGTGACATTGAGCAGGATGCTGAAATCATCCTGGATCGTGACTTCCGGCGTAAATTGCAGCAGCGCCATGGTGATCGCGTCGAAAGCGATTGCCTCCTTGTGGAGGTCACGCTCCAGCAGGACCGTGCTCGGTGAAATGGCCGACACGCTGCCGCGGCGCATGCCAGGGCGAATACCGGCGGCGGCCGCTTCGATGGAGACGGTGAGCACGCGGTCCTGGTCCAGAAGCGCGTACTCAGCAGGTTCACACCAGCAGGGTCGGAATGCTTCGAGCGGCAGCGATGGCAGGTGCACGCTGATCCATAGGCGCATGTTCGATTTCCTGAATGTGGCGGGTGGTTGGCATATCCGGTAAAGGGATATACAAGGTTTCTTCCGAAGTCGGGCCGCGGCGTTTGACGATGTCGACGCTGACACCGCCGAAGGCCGGCCGCAGCGCCAGACGCAATGGCGCCGGCGAAGTATCTTGTCGTGCGGAGATCGGGCGTATCAACCAAAACACCGTATCGCCGGACTGGGCGGCCAGATTCAGACGGCGCAGCGCTTCAGTACGGATATTGTTTTGCCAGAGGATGAGGGCGCCGCAACTGCCGTTTTTCAAGATCTGCTCGGCGCTCCACAATGCATCAGCGGTCGACTTGGCTTTCATCCAGAACAGGCTTTCGGGGCGCAGGCCCCAGCCATGGAAGGCGGCACCGTGGGGTAAGTGTGGCGGCTGAATCAGTGCGATACGTTGGCTGCGAGCCAAGGTGCTCAATGTCGGTTTCAACAGTTGCAGTTCGCCTATGCCGGCTTGTTGGAGTAGCAATTCAATCAATGTGGACTTCGGCCATCCGGCGTTCGGCAATTCGCCGTCCAGGGCTGTAAAGCCGGATGGCAGCGTTGATGTCCGGCAGGTCGCCATCTCGTTCGCCCGCCATAAAGCATTCGGCATCTGGGCGATGGCGTTGGCGGCACCCGCCGACATGGTTGAGACTATTGCCATGTTCTCTCCTCTTGCGTGGTGAATTAGAGAGCTTTTAATAACTCTGAATACTGTGCATGCATACAGTATAAATGAAAGAATTAAAAAAGTTTATAGGCGGGTGAAATTTAATTTATCATTTCTTATTGGCAATAAAATTCGCGAGCTAAACAGACTTAGCTGCAAGACGACACAGATGTTGCAGCGAGTGCAGGATTGCGGATGACGTATATGAGCACTCAAAACGCTCTCATTTTGTTGTGTGATATTGGACGGTGATAACGTGAGATCAATAAAAGACATGGATCTTAATATTCGTGCGTGCGTGACGGATTTGGAAACTAGTCGTTTACATCTTCGGCGATTCCAGTCTGGAGATGAGGACGCATTATTTCGAGAATATTGCGGAGACGCGGAATCTTCGAAATATCTGCAACGAGAAGTGCATTCGAACATTGATCAGACGAAAAAAATGCTGGACGCTTGGTGCAATATAAGATGGAGCGATAAGAGCCCGGGATTTGCTTGGGTAATTAGTTACCGTGAAACAAATATGGCGATTGGAATTTTTTTGATTTGCTTCGAAGGAGGCACTTGCGAGATACATTTTGGAATTGGCCGCCGTTTTTGGGGGAAAGGTCTGATGACGGAAGCCGCGGGAGCAGGGTTGCTTTTTTTGGAGCAGAGTGGTTGTTTTGAGAGAATCTGGACAGCCTGCGATATTGAGAATATCGGTGCGCACAGAGTCCTTGCGAAACTTGGGCTCCAGCAGGAAGCACTGCTGGAAAAGTGGTTCGTGCTGCCCTCATTCGGCGACAAAGCCAGGGACTGCTTTCGCTTTTCTCGTGTCTATAGTTAGTGTTTTGAGAACGTACTAAATCCGTATTTTTGAACGGAATTTTTGGTATTTAGGCTCACTGAGGTACGAATGATGACGACTCCATTAATTACTATTCCAAATAGTATGCAGGCATTTGTATTGAAGGCTTACGGTGGCCCGGAACTGACAAGCCTTGGGCAAGTGCCTGTACCCGTGCCTAACGCGAGGCAACTTCTCATCCGCGTCAGAGCTGCAGGACTGAACCCCGTGGACTTCAAGATTCGCAAGGGCGACTTGCGAATCGTCCAGCGTTATCAGCTGCCAGCAGTGCTTGGCAACGAACTGGCGGGTGAGGTAGTCGCATGCGGCGGACAGGTGCATCGTTTTCACATTGGCGACCGCGTGTTCGCACGCGTTGCCAAGGAAAGAATGGGAGCTTTTGCGCAGTTCGCGATCGTCGAGGAGGATCATGCGGCCCAGCTACCGGCGAGCCTCGACTTTGCAGCCGCCGCTGCCATACCCCTTGCCGGACTGACCGCTCTTCAGGCACTGCGCGATGAATTGCGCGTTGAGAAGGGACAGTGCATCTTCATTTCCGGAGGCGCTGGTGGTGTAGGTAGCTTCGCCATACAGATCGCCAAACACCTTGGCGCCCAAGTCGCGACCACAGCGTCACCGCGCGGGGAAGCGCTGGTACGGCAACTTGGAGCTGACATTGTCGTCGATTACACGAAAGAAAAGCCCATGTCAGTTCTGTCAGAATTCGATGGTGCATTCGATTTGCTTGGCGGCGATACCCTTGAACAGGCTTTCGCCATAGTGCGTCCAGGCGCAACCGTTGTGACGGTTGCCGGCATTCCGGAGCCGCTAACCGCATCGAAAGACTTGGGGCGCGGGTTTGGTTTGCAGGCATTGTTCTGGTTCGCAAGCTTCTTGTTGCGGCGTCACGCCAGAAAGCATGGCGTGCACTACCGCTATCTGTTCATGCACCCGAGCGGAGCAGACTTGGCCGAACTCGCTCGCCTCGTTGATGCAGGTGTGATCAAGGTGATCGTCGACAGCGTTTATCCGTTTGAAAACATCATCGACGCGATGGCCAAGCTTGAATCGGGACATGCAAAGGGAAAAATTGTTGTCACAATGCCGGAAATCTCTTCAACACAGAAGTAAAAAAAATGAATGACTGCTCTTCGGAATCTCGTCCAGCAGTTCCGGCTGAGAAGCAAAACAAATAAGTGAAATTTTTAGAGACGGCTCGCGGTCAGGAGCGCCGCTCGATCCAACTACAATATACTTTTCATTAGGTGCCGCGAATCATGGAACAGATAAATAAAAATGCAGCTTTGCTCATCATCGACATGCAACAAGGCATCAAACACCCTAAACTTGGCAAGCGCAACAATCTGCAAGCAGAAGAAAACATGGTATCGCTGTTGACGTCATGGCGATTGACTAAGCGTCCCGTGGTGCATATCCGACATGTATCCAGGTCGCCTGAGTCTGTATTCTGGCCCGGTCAATCGGGTATTGAATTTCAAGATTCGTTCATTCCGCTGCCGGACGAACACATAATCGAAAAAAATGTTCCCGATGCTTTTGTTGCAACCGGATTGGAGCGTTGGTTGCATGTGCGAGGAATTTCTCATCTGGTGCTGGTCGGCGTCGTGACGAACAATTCAGTCGAAGGGACAGCCAGGTCCGCTGGGAATCTGGGCTTTAAAACTATCGTTGTCGCTGACGCTGCGTTTACTTTCGATCAGCGTGATCTCAATGGTCGTATTTGGTCGGCAGAAGACGTGCATGCGCTCTCGCTGAGTAATATTGCTGCGGATTACGCATCAATTTGCACGACAGCGGAAGTGATAAATGGCCTGCAATAAGTCAATGGTTCGGTTATCAATGCGTGCTTGTGTAATGACATCGCCGACGATCCCGACATGATTCGCATCTACGAAGCTTAGAGTGCCTTTAGTTAGTCTCTTGCGCAGAGCATTCCTCTTTTGCGCAATTTTTCTTCAATTCCGGTAGCCACGCAACAAGGACACAGGGAGCGTGGCCCCGGATCAAAAGGCTACGGTCGCTGTTGCCATCACGGTGTCCGTACTCGACGGCCGGTTCTTGCTACTTACTGTCGGGATCCAGCGCAGAGCGAAGCTAAGTGGTGTTTTGCCGCTGAGCTTCGTATCATAAGTTATGATCGGTCCGACCGCCCAGTCGTAGCCGCGAAAGCCATTGAGCTTGTCCGCAGTCGGGCCGCTGTCGTTACCAAGTTGCTGGACCGTACCCACGACCAGGCCGGCGCCGACGCCGTTGGCGAAACGTTTGAGCCCCATGACGTCGAGGGTAAACAGGGGAGCGTTCTGATAGTCAGTGGCGTGGTTGCGCGTATAGAATTCGACACCCGCCGTTGCGTCAAATTCCATACCGCTGGAGGGAAGGAGCTTGGTATAGCTGACGGTGGGGATAAAGGTCCAGTTATTCAGACTGACGTTGGCCAGACTGGTCGGATCGTACTTGCCGGTGGGAGCCCATATATTGAGGCTCAAGGCAACGTGATCAGTTGAGGAAAAGTGGTATCCGGCGATGATCGGCGCGAAGGTCAGATCGAACAGCCCCGACGCTTCCTGTTTCACGCTGCCCGCGCGGGTGCCCACACCAAGCGTTGCGCTTGCACTGGTCCAGGCATAGGGAAGCGTCACGCTTGACGCAAAGTTCCATCGACCGGGTCCTGTATCCCATACTTTGAGCAGTGTCGCAAGCGTAAACGAGACTTTGGCATCTAGGCCAAGAGTGGCCTTGCCCGCTATCGGCACGGAGTGGCTGGCGCTGATGGTACCATCGTAGTAGATCTCGGCCAGGTTCACGATCCAGCCTGGCTCGGGCGGAATGATCCCGGCATCATTTGTCACGCCAGAGCCGGAGATGGGGCGACCAAGCCCCCCTTCGGTGCCGTACGCGGTGAACGGAAATCCCAGCGTTACAACGACCACAGAAGTGCCACAGATTCTCTTGAACATATTCCTTTCCCCCTGAATAGTTTGCGTCGTTTTTTTCTGCTTTCTTTGCACATTTAAAATGGCAAATTCTGCACTCCTTTAATTTATCTTCTCGATATCCGGTAAGACCCAAGTCTTTTCGAACAATGCCTTCTCTGGACCATAGAGACGGAACAAGACTTCAAAGCTCCCGCCGGGCCGGGTCGGAATCCAATTTGTTTCCTTGCCGCTGGGCGCGTTCGGCCCGAAATAGACATCCACGGAACCGTCGACGTTCTGTTGGAGCCCGGGGTTCTGCGAGGAACGACTGGACCACTGCAGATCGCGAATGAAACCATGCGTTGCGCGATCGTAAACGGTAGCAGACCAATACTGCGTGACAGGCGCCTTTGCCGGCACTGTCAGACGGTAGGTGCTACCTCCATCGAAGTTCTCGCCGTCTTTATCCTTGATTGTCATCAGATAGAACTGCCCGGTTCCCAAGTGCTTCGCACTGAAGAATCCCATGGAGTAGGTGCGGGCTCTGGAATCGATGGGATAGGTGTCGGGATTTGCGAACAATGTTGCATTTCCCTCTATAACATCGGGCGTTGCTGGTATTGCCCATCGACCGGTTTTGAAAAAAGGCGGCTGAAAAAGAGTTTCATTGTATAAGTCCAACCAGGCGCGCGCCTCACTGGCGGCCGACTTGAGGATTTCCTGGATGGTGGCATCGGGCTTGAAAGCCTTGCCTTTTTCGATGCCGAGCGATTTGAGGTGATTGATCATCACTTTGTCCCGCGTCAGCCAAGGCTCAATTTGCACAATGCGGTCGAGCGACTGAAAGTAACGTAAATCGTACGGGATAGTGGCGTCGAATACGACATCGATCGCATCAACGAATATGGTCGCAGGTGGATTGGCAGCCTGCGAGAGAGGATAGAGTTTGATTCGCTTGCCGTAGGCGACGGCCTTGGTAATATCGGCCTCGCTGCCACCCTTCAAAATGGAGCGAAGAAGCGCGTAACTTTGATAGGTATCGGACGGTAGCGTGATATAGCCATCGGGTGTGCTGTTCTTATACCCAGGCGGCAGGATCAGATACTTACCCCCTTTACCTTTGTCCACACCGGCGGTCCCCACGTCTTCCAAGGCTGCCTGCCAGGCATCGTCTACGCTCCCGGTTATCGAGCCATCGTCGGCGGGAGGGATCTCGAGCACCATCGGACCGACGTCCTTCGTGTTGATAAAAGGCATGATGTAGATCGCGTCGGGGTTAGGTGTCAACGTCTGATTTTTCCAATCAGGGAGTCCTGACCAGTAAACGATTTGGTTGTATACACCTTTAGTCTCGCGGACCATTGCTTGATACATGAGATCGTAGTTAACTGCTGGCATGCCCCAAATTACCGCCTCAAAGGCGCGGCGCTCAAGCATGCGACGCTCAAGCTCAGCAGAACCGAATACTGGTGGTGCTGTTTCCATGGTGAATCCTCCCATTCTGGTTGAAATGCAAAGATAAGTTACGGTAGCAAAGAAAATTACGACTCGCTATTGCCCTTTAGGGCAGACAAAGATCGCGGCCCGGAACCCACTGAATTTTGAAGAAAACGTAAGCGTTGGAAGATGTCTGTGCAACAACGGAGTGAGTTCGGACGGATAGGTAAGTACCCATATGACTGAATGAATGCCAACGTATGAACCTTGGAGGCATCTCCGATAATGCAATTAAAACCGCTATCTACCAGCGACTGTCAGCGGAATGGCATCGGTAAAATCATAGACCGCAGTGTTGAGCAGCTTCCTCGTTGCCTTGTTTATATCTATGGGAAAGCTGTTTTGATAATGGCTTTGGAAAGCAAGCTAGAGAATGAGCCAGATGAAAAAGTAAAACACGGGCATAAAACCACGCGCTGGCGGATTGGAGATTAGTTCCGATATTTCATACAGTCGGTATCGGCCAGGAGCTGTCGTTGAGAATGAGTCTTCAAAGCAGACAGTCGGGTGTGTAGGGTGTATGCTTGCCTGTCCATCGCAAATATCAGACCCGACGTTCCAACGGCCGCTCGCATGTGCGTTTAGAATGCGTTCATCAATCATTGACCTACGCTAGCGATCGGGAAGAGCCGTTTGGCGGCGTTATTAATTGTTAGGAGCAACATGCCTCACCTCACGCTCGAATACACAGACAACTTACATCAGTTTAATGCCGACAACGCTTTGCTGGAGCTAAATAAAACTCTCGTTGCTTCCGGTCACTTTGACGAGATCGACATTAAAAGCCGCGCCGTTCGACTCGGCACATTTCTTGTCGGCACATCACCGCAAGACCGAGGCTTCGCATATGTAAAACTAGCCATCATGAGCGGTAGGTCAACTCAAACGAAGCGTGAGCTTTCGGAAAGCTTGCTGCGCATACTGAAGCAGGTCTGTGGGGCGCCCACTAATTCAAATGTTCAGCTTTGCGTTGAAGTTCAGGATATCGTACGGGAATCTTACACAAAGACTAGCATTGGCCCTTAATCAGTCTGGAAATGCGATGGCCAACTATCGGCCAACAGCGGCCTTTCGCAGGCATCAGCAAACTGTAGTGAAACTATTTTCAAACGAAGCTAATGGTTGAGCGTAAGTGAATTGCCCAAGCTATTGATTGCTTTCGACCATCGACACATCATTGATATGGCGCAGCAGCGGCTTCGACAGAAAACCTTGTATTCGATGATTCCAGTATTCTGTTTGCCTGAAAAATTCAGCATCGGCCAATTGATCAAGGTGATTGACGCAATCATCGAAAAGCCAATTCAAAGAAAAAGTTTAATGCGACGGATTGAAGCATCAGAAATGTTCGAAATTTCCAATGAGAAAATATCTTCTGGGGGGGCGATTGGCGCAGCTCTATGCACTGAAGCCAGGTGTTGATATTGTTAATTTTGAACGAAATTTAAGCGTTTAACGCGAGAGAAATCCTTAAGGAAAACATGATGGCATTTAACGCCCCTGCGCCGATTCCCGGATTATCAGACACCAATGGATCCAGGGAAGTTATCGGTGATCTGTCATCTTTATACGCAGCCGGACAAGGCGATACCGTTGCAGGCGCCGTTTTGGCAATACTCGACAAACACGCGATAGCTCTCGATACGCAAAGTTATCCAGCAAACCTCTATGCTGAATCGTTGCTGTACATGGTGTATTGGTTCCATCGCCTGCGTGACCCCATCCGCAAGCATGGCATCGAAAATTGCATCGGTAAATATCTGAACGTGGATCATCAATCCGCGGTGGTGAACGCGTTGTTGTCCGATCAAGAACTGAAAATTCAGGCCAGGCAGCGAATCGATCGGGGAGTCATGGTTCGTAAGACTGTCGACGTACTTGTGATGCGGGAAGGAGAGCACGGGCGGGAATTCTTGACGGTGAACCGGACGTTTTTTCCTGAAGGCATGTCGCTGCCGGGCGGCTTACTTCGGGACGAAGATGAACAAAACGAGATCGGAATTCCGGCCAACATTTTTGCCGCGCTAAGGGTAACGAGCAGCAAAGTGTTCGGATCAGTAACACCAGAATATGGCATCGCAGAATTAGACGGGCGTAAATACTATTTCGTCCGGAGCGAAGCTGGAAAAGAAGCGCGAATCTATATGGATAGAACCATTTCTCACGGCTATCGCGATCACCTTAAAGACATCGCTTTACCGTCAGATCCGCGCCATATCGTTGATACGGTTGGATTCCTCGTAGAAATCCTCGAAACGGAAGGAGTCGATGGCCGGTGGCTCTCCGAGAGCGTGATTACTACGCCGAACGCGAAAGAAGGCTCCTTTGCTTTCGGTCACCATAAACAGATCGCCGCTGCGCTCATTGCGAAAAACTTTACTAAAACGCTGGGAGTTTCTCATCATGAATGGATACGGGAAACGGTAAAAAACCCATTGGATGTTTACCGTGGATTACGGGCACGGTTTGCGTCGAATAACGACAACCTGGATACGCCAATTCTGGAATTGTTGCCGGTGGTCGAATACGTTCGCAGCCAGATGATGCTATCTGGGATAGAAGAGAAGTGCCGCGACAATACCGCACTTGCGTCGATGCGTGACCAGTTGCTGCACAAGCTTCACCACGTTACGATCCAGAATGGCCCGATGTGTCCTTATGCGCCGACGCTGCGTATCTTGTTTGAAGCCGTAGGCTTTTTTGATGTGGCCTGCCGTATCGAGAAAGATTTGAGCATCCACTTTCAAAAGAAGTACTGGTACCGGTACGAAGAGCTGATGCATCGGCTTCCCGAAGTGTTCATCATTCCGACTTTTGATAACATTTCCGCCACCGATCTCATGAAGATCCGCGGCACTCCAATCTATTTCATAGGGGTATCAACGGAGCCTGTGTATGTTGATGAGTTCTGGCAGTCTCCACTCGAATTTCTCATTCATGATCTTAACCATGCCTGGAAGATGATGGACATGGATGACAGGTTTTTGGAAAAACAAACAGATTTGAGCAGGGACGAGCTCATGAATGAATCCAATGAATTCATCCGTGAGTACTTTCCGAGTATCGCCATCCAAAAAACAGATACGGAACAACAAAAGGAAATGAAGAAGCTCAAGAAAATTCTTTTGTTTGAAGTCAGTCATGAAGACGCCAGGCCCCTGTTGCCGAATATCGTCAATGAGGCGCTTCTGGAAGATGAGGGATACGAGTTTCCAGACAACGTCGTCCGTTACGACGAAGGCGCGAATCAGGCCTATTTGGAAAAGCGCACCATTCCTGGCATCACTGCGCTTTCTTACGTCAGACACAAATTGCAACACGGCTTCTTTGACCAGACTGACTCGCAGAACATTCAGATAGTATCGCCAAAATATCGGACGGTAGAGTGGATTGTGAGAGCAGCGGAAGAATTACTGACAGAAATGCATGCGAAAATTCCTCCCGCTGTTCAAGCGGAAGGATTGACGGAGTACCTGACGCGGCAAGCCTGTTCCCGAGGTCCCACGATTCTTCACTCGCTAGAAAATTTAGACCCCGTTGTGGGAGAGTATGGGGATGGAACGATTATTCAGGCGTAGTTATTGACCAGCGGCTCTGACGATACAGAGAAATCAAGCTACGGCTCTTTTCGGGCAGAAGCGGCCATCTATCAATTGGTATAGCTCGTAAGATGGAAATCGCTTCATGAAGGGCCGCCGCAGTTGCACTCCAAATTGACCTGCCAGTGTGTAGACCAGTGACAGGAAGTATTTTTTACGAGCTGTTAGGGAGTTGTATACGTGAAAGCGAAAATAGTCTTCATTGCTTCGTTAGGAATTTTATTTTTTCAAACATCGCTATCTTTTGCGAATACTGGTAATGGGAAAAATATTTATTTGGCGAGATGCGCCATGTGTCACGGAGTAGATGGCAAAGGCACAGGGGCATTAGCCAATAAAAGCAATCCTCCTACACCTGACCTTACAACGCCCGCTTTCAAAAAACGACTAAGTGATTATCCTGGTGTTATCGTGTCATCAATAATACTCCGTCCAAACGGAGACTTGATTCCAAAGACTTTGCGAGAAAATGGCATAAAGCTGTCACCGTACCCGTGGACGATCAAAGACCTACGGGATTTAAATGAATACATGATTGGTGTGATTTCAAAAAAGTGACGAATTCAAGATGCGAGGTAGGCGACATGCCCTCCCATTTGAATTAGTCTCAAGTTTGGACTCCCATCCATTGAGTGACTTCTCAGGGAGGCGGATTCAACCGGTCGCGATGGGCGCAAAACGGCCAGCAACGGTCATTCAACATTCGTCCCATCATCGTCCATGATAGAGAACCAAATACTGGCGCGCCTTGCAGGCTATGTAACCAAAATGTAATCAAGGAGAAAATCATGCGAAAAATCGTTTCGTTTGTACATGTGTCACTGGATGGTTTTGTTGCCTCCACCGATGAGGGCATGGCTAGCCTGGGCTGGATAAGTTTGAGCGACGATATGTTTGGATATGTGGAGCAGCGGATTCAGCAGACCGACACTGCGTTATACGGGCGCGTCACCTACCAGATGATGGAGTCGTACTGGCCAACCGCTGCCGAGCAGCCCAACGCCAGTCCGCATGACCGTGCGCATTCGCGTTGGTATAAAACCGCCCGAAAAATTGTGTTATCGAAAACCTTGTTGGAAAAAAATCATCCTGATATCCAAATTATCAGTAGCAATTTAAGCGATGAAATCAGCAAGCTCAAGCACAGCGCGGGCAGCGAGATTTTAGTGTTTGGCAGCCCCTCCGCCACTCACGCGCTGATGGCGGAAAACCTCATCGACGAGTATTGGCTATTCATCAATCCGATTCTGCTGGGGCAGGGCATTCCCTTATTCAAAAACATTAAGGACAGAACTGCACTCACGCTGGTGAAAAGTAAAATTTTTGCGTCGGGCGTGGTGTGCCTGCACTACGAGGTAAAACGAAATCAATGATGTAAGGTTGTGATTTTTCATTGTGGTATTAGGAAGCTATCTGTCTCTTATGGGGCGAACTCGCTCATTCTCGAAAGACCGAAATCAATTCATTGTGGGTGGTGCTTGCTGAAATTATTTAATTATGGGATATTGAACGCATGAAATTTTTCTACACGCACGCCACTACGATTATTTGCTCCATTCAAAAAATGGTGGGGTAGCTTTTGTATTCAAGTAGCTAAATAACCTGCCCCAAGAGGCAGTTTTTTTTCGACTGCTTTTTGGGAAATTTACCCACGCAATCGGAGAATTCCAAAAAAATGACAGCACAAGTATCGCCAATGCTTCACCTGATATGCGGAAAAATCGCCTCTGGGAAATCCACATTGGCTCATCGGCTTGGGGCAGAGCCGAAGACCGTGTTAATCAGCGAGGATGAATGGTTGAGTCAACTTTTTCCAGGTGAAATAGCCTCACTGCAGGACTATGTGCGATGTACTGCTCGTCTCCGTGGCCTCATGGGTATTCATGTTGAACACTTGCTTCGCACCGGGATTTCGGTCGTACTGGATTTCCCGGCCAATACATTGGATAGTCGTCAATGGATGCGCAATATTTTTGAGAGTGCTGGCTCGGCCCATTGCCTTCACTATCTGGATGTCGCCGATGAAGAATGCAAGCGAAGGCTGCGGCGAAGAAATGATGACGGCTCCCATCGATTCACGACCAGTGAAGCCGAGTTCGATGCGATAAGTCGCTATTTTATAGTGCCATCATCTGAAGAAGACTTTAACGTCCTTAAGGAATAAATACCTTTATCCAACGAATGTCTATTTTGGGTTGAATTCGGTTTGTTGCAAACGACTGAGTCCGCCGCCTACAATCGGCTGAGCGCGGCAAAAGCAATGCAAGCAGGTATTCTTGTAATTTGCATTCAACATGAAATAGTGATCTTGAAGATCACTCTTAAAACCGGGCCTCGTTGTTGAGTGATAAGTGGCATATGTGGCGATACCAAAATTAACTGATGGACCGCAGCTCAAAGCTGTCAAAGGATATTGGAGTGCAAATTGACAAATCAATTACCTATTACGGATAACCTGTACAAATTAAGCGGCGAATGCCATTGCGGGAACATCAATCTCGACATTAACTTGTCCAAGCCGCCATCATCTTTTCAGGTACGGGTCTGCGATTGCGATTTTTGTCGCAAGCATGGCGCAGGTTTTATCTCTGATGTACATGGTTCGTTGCTAATTAGTGTCAAACATGCAAATCAGTTGGGTCATTATCAGCAAGGCAGCAGTCTGGCAGATTTTTTATTTTGCAAAAAATGCGGGGTATTTATGGCTGTTACGTTTCAGTCCGGCGGCCAGCTGTATTCTGCAGTCAACAGCAAAGCGATCAATGAGAATGTGGTTTTTGGCGAGATAGTCCCGGTATCGCCTAAACTTCTTTCCGCATTGGAAAAAACCGATAGGTGGATAAATAACTGGTTTGGCGATGTAAGTATCCAAATCCTGGATACATAAAAATTCACCATCAAATCTTGCAGATACAGCTATCGGATTGCGTAGTTTTGAACGAATATCTTCTTACGGGAATAAGGACTGTTTCTTTCGGGGCGGACGCTGCCAATCTCCAGTGTCCCCTAAATGAACGGTGGCAACCCGAACTGGCTACCACCAGAAAAACGGACGCAGCGCTTTTGGTCATGAGCGTCTACTAGTTTATTAATCTCGTCGTGATCATCACTTCAAAAATCCTGGGGAAATAAATCATGAAAAGCAGCCCAAAAGGCGGTCTCGTCTATTCGACCGACGTCGGGCGCATGTGCTCTGAATGTCGGCTTGCGCTCGCAGAATGCATCTGCAAGGCTAGAGCCAAGGCCGTGCCAGTAGGTGACGGCAAGGTGCTAGTGTCGCGCCAGACCAAGGGCCGGGGTGGTAAGAGCGTGACCATCGTCAAAGGACTTGCGCTCGATCCGCTTGCTCTGGCTTTGCTGGGCAAGCACCTGCGCACGACCTGCGGTTCTGGTGGGACAGTTAAGGACGGTGTGATTGAAGTCCAGGGCGACCATTGCGAGCTGGTCATGGAGGTGCTTAGTAAGCATGGTCATAGTGCGAAGCGGGTTGGTGGCTAACCTTGCGCATTCTCGAATGGAGCCTATCGGATGAATAGTTTCAATGTACGATCATTCAGATGGCAATGGCAGCGTTGGGGCGTGGCGCGATTCGGCACTTGGCAGTCCGTGGCGTATCCCGCGAATTTGATGGTGTTATTGCAATTTGCATGGCAACTTACCCAACATTCGACAGATGGGTACTTTTAGGCGAACTACACCAGGAGGAAATATGTCTGAGCGCGACACTAAGCTTCACGGTTGTTGGCGGTTGGTTTCTTTTGATACTGAATTTCAGGATTCAAAGGAGCGTACTCAACCGTGGGGTACCGACCCCAACGGCCACCTTATTTTCGGCTCTGATGGGCGAATGATGGTGCTAATTACTGCAAAGGCGCGGGAGCCAGGAAATACGGATGAGAAACTGCTGGCACTTTTCCGTACTGTGATGGCCTATACCGGACGGTATCGGATAGATGGGGATAGGTTCATCACAAAGGTTGACGCATCTTGGAATGAAGCCTGGAACGGCAGCGAGCAGGAACGCTTCTACCAGTTGGATGGAGACGCGCTCGACGTCAGAACGAACTGGATGCCGAATCCGTTAGTATCAGGAAATCCCATAGGAAGGGCTATTCTCAGTTTCAGACGCGAGTAATTTTTCCTGCGCTGCGTGCGCAACTAGTCGTTAGTTTGCAGGTCATCAACTTGACGGTGAGTCTGGCGCCAGGCAACCACTTTTGACTGACAGCATTGTGGCGGCCCCTCGGTCGGCAAGAGCAGGGGCGAATTGCGACTCTCACGTTGGGGCGTGTCTTGTCGATCAAATCACGATTTATACAAGTGTGGCAATCAACTCTTTCGCTGCTTGATTGCCACTACGTACCGCCGATTCCAGCGTGGCAGGATAGTCGCCAATCGTATAGTCGCCAGCAAGATAGATCCCGCTAATGCCACTGTCATTACTTGGGCGAACGAGTGATGGAGCGCAGGCGAAGGTGGCGCGTTTTTCTGAAATCACTTTGCTCCAGATAGGCTGAGCCAGTTCTGGCCGCTGAAATACTTGAGCAAGTTGTTTGGCCGCTGCGGCGATTAATGTTTCGTGACCGTCCGCTATTGCGGCTGAGGATGCACTGATAACAACCGCAAATAAGCCAGCTTGGGTAGCATCGAGTTGACCGCGATCAAAAACGAATTGTCCCCAATGTCCTTTTTCCTGATCGTCGACCAAAGCAAAAAACGCCTGTGATAATTGCACTGTGGATGCGTATTGTAAATAGCAGGTGGTAATGGGTTCGTAGGTAAATTGTTTGAGTAAGCTGGTGTCCGCGCTGTTATTTTCAATTCCATCTAATAAATGTGCGGCGGTTTCGGCTGGCGTTGCAATAATGATGGCGTCAAATTTTTCTTGCACGTTGGACGTAATCACTTGCCAGCGGTTGCTATTGGGTAGGTTTGTAGTGATTGGATTAATTTTTTTAACGCTGCAACCAAGTTCAATTTTTCCGCCATGCTGCGCGATAAATTTTGCCGCATGATCAGGCATGAGCGCGCTCAAATCTACGCGTGGTATCAACATATCCGATGCGGCACGACGTGCACCTAAACTATCGCGCAAGACCGCTAAAAACACTTGAGCAGAAGCGCGTTCTGGCGGGGTATTCAGTGCCGCAATACACAATGGCCGCCACATCAGTTGGCATAATCTTTCCGTCTGAGCGAAGCGTTCGAGCAGCGTACTGACGCTGCAATCATCATACAATTGCCAACCCATCCAACGCGCCGCGGAAGAAAATCTGGCCAATGCGAGTTTGTCATCACGCTGCAAACCTTTTGCCCGCCACAGCGCCACCGCCAGATGAAAGGGCGCTGGTAAACGCGCAGCTTCAAACGTCATGCCGTCGGTCCCATCGGGATAGCACATTTGCATGGGCAAGCGCAGCAGTGCCTCATGCTCTGCGATGCCTACGGTGCGCATGAGTTGTAAGCTTTGTTGATACGCGCCCAGCATGATGTGCTGACCGTTATCCAGTACGACATCGTTGACATCGA
Source organism: Glaciimonas soli (assembly GCF_009497155.1). GTDB lineage: Bacteria > Pseudomonadota > Gammaproteobacteria > Burkholderiales > Burkholderiaceae_D > Glaciimonas > Glaciimonas soli. Next base: position 85,766 of record NZ_WINI01000007.1, on the reverse strand, counting down.
CTCTTCTGGCGCGACCACCTAAAACGCGTGCCGCTTCGAACAACGTGACTTGATGCCTAGCTTCGGTTAATGCAACCGCAGCAGCACAACCAGCCCAGCCGGCACCGATGACAGCAATTTTTTTACTGTCACCCGCGGACATAGGTCTTCCATGCCAGCCACAATTTACGAATCGGTGTTAATGAAATCCGTTGGTTCAGTACGTGATAACCATCACGTTCGATTTCTACCAGCAATGCACGATAAATCGCTGCCATCATCAAGCCGGGACGTTGCGCGCGGCGATCTTCTTTGGGTAATAAGGCGAACGCTTCATCATAAGTTTGCTGCGCACGGGCGACTTGAAAGCGCATCAGGTTTTCAAAATTATCGGTGTGTCGCGCATTGAGCAGATCGGCGGCGGTGACGTTGAACTGTTGCAGTTCGTTGACTGGTAAATAAATACGGCCGATGCGGGCATCCTCGCCGACATCGCGAATGATATTGGTCAACTGAAAGGCTAAACCGAGTTTTTCAGCAAATTGCAAAGTTTGAGCTTGCGTCACGCCAAAAATTTTGGCCGATAAGATGCCAACTACACTGGCAACGTGCCAGCAATATTTTTTGAGTCCGGGATAGTCCAGATAGCGCGTCTGGTTTAAATCCATTTCCATGCCATCGATGATGTCTTGCAGATGCTGACCTTCCAACCGATAAGTCTGCATATGCGGCTGTAGCGCTTTGGTTACCGGATGGGTGGGTGCGCCATCCAGCATCGCGGCGATTTCTTTGCGCCACCAGACCAGCTTGGTACGGGCGACTGCTTCATCGGTGCAATCGTCAACGGTATCATCGACTTCACGGCAGAACGCGTACAGCGCAGTAATTGCACGACGACGTTCAACCGGCAAGAACAGAAAGCTGTAATAAAAACTGGAGCCGCTCTGAGCGGCTTTTTGTTGGCAGTAATCGTCGGGGGACATGAGTATTTGGGTATATGGAGGCAAGGGCTGCGCAAAATGGCGCGGCAAAGGCGCTATCCTAGACTACTGTGGCGGTCAGGACAACCTTGACGCCATACGTAAAGCCCGCCAACCCAGTACCAAGCTATCCAATTTGCCTATTTTGGGGCGGCGTTGGAAAACATCGTAATCAACTGACTCCAGTTTTTCCAGAATACGTAAGCCACCTTGTATGACCAAACGCAGCTCCCAGCCTAAGCGTCCGGGCAGGCGTAAAGCGAGTGGAGCACCGGATAACATCATTTCGCGGGCCCGCAGTACCTCAAATTGCATTAATGCGTGCCAGGCCTGGTCGTTGTCGCCGTTGGCAATATGATTCGGACTGACATGAAAGCGCTGCAGATCCTCAAGAGGTAAATAAATGCGTTGCTTACGCCAGTCTATGGCGACATCTTGCCAAAAGTTAATCAGTTGTAGCGCCGAACAAATAGCGTCGGAATCCCTACAGTTTTGCTCACTGGCTGCACCATATAGGTGCAGCATCAAATGACCAACCGGATTGGCCGAGCGCCGGCAATAATCCAGCAAGTCATTAAACGTCGGGTAACGTGTCGTAACTACATCCTGCTTGAAGGCTGAGAGCAGGGCGCGAAACGGAGCTAGCGGGAGCTTGTATGCGGTAATGGTTTGTTGCAGCGCGTTGAATATGGGACTGTCGGCAGGTTCTTGTCGCTCTATTCGATCTAATTTCACTTCATAATCGCCTAAAGCTTGCAACCTTTGTTCAGCCGTTGCGTCACCTTCATCCGCCAGATCATCCGCGCTGCGGGCAAATGCATAAATAGCACGCACCGCTGGCCGCAAGTGGGCTGGCATTAAAATCGACGCGACGGGGAAGTTTTCGTAATGATCTATTGGGTTCGCAACCATAGGGTAGGAGGGGAAAGTCACAACCCCGCATTGTTGCATGAATATTTTCAAAATACCCATATTTAAAGCTATGGCTAATTGCGCGAGCTCACCGCTATAATTGCCAATTAGAAAATTGATGCCAGAGCAGAACCTAAAGGACAACGTAGTGACTCAAACAAAATTGCGCCCATTTCTTAATCCTTTGTTTATGGCAGCGTTGTTATCTGTCACTGCGTTAACCTTAACTGCTTGCTCAAAGACACCGCCACCGACTGAGGATATTCGCCCTGTGCGGGTGATGACGCTTAGCGCCGCCGATACCGATACGACCCTGGAATTTCCTGGCGAGGTGCGGGCGCGTTACGAGTCGCAATTAGGGTTTCGTATCGGCGGCAAGATTATTGCGCGTAAGGTGGATGTAGGGAGCGTGGTAAAGCGTGGTCAGGTTTTGATGCAACTTGATGCCGAGGATGTGCGCCTGGCGCAAATGCAATCGTCCGCGGCCTTGCGTTCGGCTGAGAGCAATCGGGATTTGGCGAAAGCAGATTTACAACGTTATCAGGAATTGCGCGCTAAAAATTTCGTTAGCCAGGCAGTGATTGAACAAAAGGAAAGTGCCTTCAAGGTAGCGCAAGCCAGTTACGATCAAGCTGTCGCGGGATTGAAAGGGCAGTCAAATCAGGCGGCTTATACAACCTTATCTTCTGATGTAGATGGTGTTGTCACAGCAGTTACTGCTGAAGTCGGTCAAGTGGTGGCCGCAGGTACGCCAGTGGTGACGGTGGCCAAATCAGGGGAAAAAGAAGTGGTAGTCAGTGTGCCTGAGAATCAGGTGGAACTGTTCCGCCATGGCGTCGATGCTCAGGTTCGTTTGTGGGCCGATCATCAACAAACCATCACAGGCACTGTGCGTGAGGTTTCGCCGATTGCTGATGCCGCGACGCGCACCTATGTTGTCAAAATAGCGATTCCAGATAGCACACCCAACGTCAAACTTGGCATGACGGCTTACGCTACGTTTATTGTTAAACACGTTGGCGACAATGCCGGCGACGGTGCCATGGCTGTTCCTCTTTCTGCGATTTACCAGACCAATAACCAGAACCTGGTATGGGTAGTCGAAAAAAATAGCGTACACACTGTACCAGTGCAAGTGAGTGGTCATCGCGGCAATGATGCGTTAATCAAGGCTGCCAATGAAGGCGCATTGTCAGTCGGCCAGCAGATTGTGACGGCAGGAGTACATCTTTTGAAGCCTGGGCAGAAAGTAACGATATTAGGCGCCGAGGATAGCGCGGACGGAGTCAAACAGTGAGCGCTGACAAGGGTGGTTTTAATCTGTCTCGCTGGGCGCTGGAGCATATTCCACTAGTACGTTATCTGATGGTGGTATTGGTGATCGGCGGCATTATCAGTTACAGCCGCCTGGGCCAGGATGAAGATCCGCCATTCACATTTCGTGCGATGGTGGTAACGGCGCAATGGCCAGGTGCAACCTCTTTGCAGATGGCCGAGCAGGTGACGGATAAGCTTGAGAAAAAACTGCAGGAAGTGCCCAATATTGACATCATCCGTAGCTATTCCAAACCGGGTGAAACGCTGATTATTTTGCAATTAAAAGAATCAACGCCGCCGCAAGATGTGCCGGCATCGTGGTATCAGGTCCGCAAAAAAATCAGTGACATTCAATACACCTTGCCCCAAGGCGTGCTGGGTCCATTTTTCAATGACGAATTTGGCGATACCTTCGGTTCCATCTATGCTGTTTCGGGTGATGGCTTTAGCTATGCGGATGTCAAAGACTATGCGGATCTTATTCGTCAACAGTTATTGGAAATCCCTGCTGTCGCTAAAGTGTCGCTATTTGGCGTGCAAGATGAAAAAATCTTCATTGAATTTTCCCAGAAAAAATTCTCGCAACTAGGCATCACAGTCGACGACATTGTGGCGCAATTAAGTGCGCAAAATGCGTTGCAATCAACAGGCATATTAACCACGCCCAGTAATAATCTGCAAATTCGTGTGACAGGCGCATTGGCTTCGACCAGAGATTTAGAAAACCTGCAATTGCGCGCCAATAACACCACCTTCCGGTTAGGAGATTTTGCTGTCATCAAACGCGCCTATCAGGATCCGCCGCAAAACAAGATGCGTTTTAATGGCAAAGAAGTGATAGGTTTGGGCGTGTCGATGGAAAAGGGCGGCGACATTATCGAATTAGGCAAAAACCTGGATAAAACCGTCGCAGCGATCAAGGCCAAATTACCGGTTGGGATTATGTTGGAAAGGGTTTCTAATCAGCCGAAAATTGTTGCAGAGTCGGTCAATGAGTTCTTGAAAACGCTGCTGGAGGCGATAGTGATCGTCTTGGCGGTGAGCTTTGTTGCTTTGGGTTTCCATACCAAGCCGTTACGAGTCGATATGCGACCGGGTTTGGTCGTCGCGTTGACGATCCCATTGGTGTTGGCGATTACCTTTTTGTTCATGAAGATGTTTAACATTGACTTGCACAAAATTTCGTTAGGCGCTCTGATTATTGCGTTGGGTTTGTTGGTGGATGACGCGATTATTGCGGTTGAAATGATGGTGCGGAAGATGGAAGAAGGCTTGTCGCGGCTAGAAGCTGCAACTTTTGCCTACACTTCAACTGCGATACCAATGTTGACGGGAACCTTGATTACAGCGGCAGGCTTTTTGCCGATAGGTTTAGCAAAATCCGCTGCCGGAGAATATACGTTCTCGATGTTTTCTGTTAATGCAATCGCGTTGCTGATTTCGTGGCTGGTTGCGGTGATATTTACGCCGTACATAGGTTATTTATTATTAAAAATAAAACCAGCTGCCAATGCAGATGGCCACCATGAATTATTCAATTCCCCAATGTATACGCGCTTTAGAGCGTTAGTGAATTGGTGTGTTGAGTGGCGCAAAACGACGATAGTGCTGACTCTGGCGGTGTTTGGATTGGGTTTGTTTGGATTCAAATTTATTGAAGAGCAATTTTTCCCGGATTCCAGTCGGCTTGAGTTAATGGTAGAACTATGGTCGCCAGAAGGTTCCTCTTATGCGGCGACCGAAACACAAGTCAAAAAATTTGAGCAATTCATACGCAAACAAGAGGGTGTTGATAGCGTCACTAGTTACGTCGGGACTGGCAGTCCGCGTTTTTATTTGCCGTTAGATCAAATTTTTCCACAGGCGAATGTTGCGCAAATTGTAGTGCTGCCGAAAGATATCGAAACCCGTAACCGTTTGCGTTTGAGAATTGAGGATGCGTTTAAGCACGATTTTCCAGAAATACGCGGCCGGGTAAAGTTATTGCCAAGTGGCCCGCCAGTGCCATACGCAGTGCAGTTTCGCGTTAGCGGACCAGACATTGCAGAGGTGCGCAAGTTTGCGGATCAAGTTAAAGCCGTCATGGATGCGAATCACAATATTCGCGGCTTGAACGACAATTGGAACGAAAATATCAAAGTTCTGCGCATTGATCTTGATCAAGATAAATTGCGCACACTCGGTATCAGTTCGCAGACAGTGATGCGTGTCACCAACACGATTTTTACTGGAGCCACCGTCGGTCAATATCGCGAGAATGATCGCTTGATCGACATCGTGGTGCGCCAGCCGTTGGATGAGCGTGCAACGATGGACGCCTTGAATCAAATTAATGTGCCGACCGCTAGCGGTAAATCAGTGCCATTGTCGCAAATTGCCAGTATCAAGTTGGTGGTAGAGCCAGGGATAGTATGGCGTGAAAACAGAAGTTGGGCGATCACCGTGCAGGCGGATGTTGCCGATGGTGTGCAAGGCCCGACAGTGACTGGTCAGATTGATCCTGAATTGGACAAAATCCGTGCAAAATTGCCTTCCGGTTATTTGATTGATGTGGCAGGTGCCGCGCATGATAGTGCGAATGCGCAAGCTTCCATCGCAGCCAATGTCCCGTTGGTGATTTTTATTATTTTCACTTTATTGATGCTGCAATTGCATAGCTTCTCGCGCGCGCTGTTAGTGTTCCTGACCGGGCCATTAGGAATTGCTGGTGCAGCATTTGCGCTATTAATTTTGAATCGGCCTTTTGGCTTTGTTGCTCAGCTTGGCGTGATTGCGCTGTTCGGCATGATTATTCGCAATTCGGTGATCTTGATTGATCAAATTGAACACGATATTGCCAATGGCGCTGCACCGTGGGATGCGATTGTTGAGTCGGCGGTGCGACGTTCGCGACCGATCATGCTGACAGCGGCAGCGGCGGTATTGGCGATGATCCCGTTATCGCGTTCTATCTTCTGGGGGCCGATGGCAGTGGCGATTATGGGTGGTTTGCTTCTGGCGACTGCGCTGACGTTGTTGTTTTTGCCAGCACTGTACGCGGCATGGTTCAGAGTGAAGAAGCCGAGTTAAGATGGCAGGCGCTTCCGCAGAGCGTCACAGCAGCAAGGCGTGCATTTTGTGCTCTCGGTCCTGTGGTGCGGGGAGCAAGAAAAGTCGGCGCGGCATTGCTAATGCGGATGATACGGTCTTTTCCTTCGGAGATTAATCACCATGCGCGCAGAATAGCTTAGCCGCTGCCACGTTATTTTGTCGAATCAGTACGATTTTTGTGGCGTTCTGGTAATAGCTTTGATAGAATACTGCCTCCTAAAGCGGATATGGCGAAATTGGTAGACGCACTAGATTTAGGTTCTAGCGTGGCAACACGTGGGGGTTCAAGTCCCTCTATCCGCACCAGAAGCTCAAAAGCCCTCGAATGAGGGTTTTTTTGTGCCCATAGATTTAAGTGTTTCCCAAAAAATTTTGAAATTGCTGTGCCTCTGAGTCGTACTAAAGTACTCTTTTCGTCGGCGCGCCTATTCAAAATGGTCGTCGGGAAGCGCTTATGGAATTTCATTGTGTTACTTCTTTTTTGGGAGTTTCTGCTATGCGGGTCAAATTGCATCTACCATTTCTAATGGGAGCGCTGGTGATGGCTCTCAGTGCAACAACTGCGCTGACGGCGCAAGCAGGATCGGAGCAAATTGGTGAGGTCAGCACGGCCTTTCGTTGGCTGGGGCGCAATGATAGGGTAGTGATTGAAGCTTACGATGATCCAAAGGTGCAAGGCGTTACTTGCTATGTATCACGGGCACGCACTGGTGGCGCCAAAGGAACTGTCGGTCTGGCAGAGGATAGGGCGGAAGCGTCGATTGCCTGTCGTCAGGTTGCTGCCAACGTCAGTTTTACCGGGAAACTACCTTTGCAGGAAGATGTATTCACTGAGCGGATGTCGATCTTATTTAAGCGTTTGCATGTAGTACGTGTCGTCGATCCGAAGCGTAATACATTGGTGTATTTGACTTACTCCGACAAGCTGGTCGATGGTAGTCCGCAAAACAGTGTAACGGCGGTACCGGTTATAACCAGCACGCCAATTCCACTGAAGTAATCTTTAAGTACAAACTAAAAATCGTTTATACATTTGCACTGTCTTCGTCGTTGTGCCTGGTCTAAGCGGTTTTTGTATGTGCTTACCCCACGAAATTTGCCGAAAATCAAAGAAAATTCACTTGATTTGTGGGGCAAGAGCGTAGTTTTGGCGCAAGCAATCCATTTGCGTATAGAATATTGGACTTTAGCGCGGCAGGGCGGTGCATAAATAATGGTAATTTGTTATTTATGTTGAAAGTAATTGCTGATTACTTTACCTTCTTGGCCGTAGACATAAAACACAGAATTTTTTAATTTTTGGGCGATCTTTACATGGCAACTGCAGTCGAAACTTTAAGCAAACTTGAGCGCCGTCTCACTATCACTATCCCTATGGCTGAAGTGCAAACTGAAGTCGAAAAGCGCCTGAAAGTACGTGCGCGCACGGCCAAAGCGCCAGGTTTCCGCACAGGTAAAGTGCCAATGAAAATGGTCGCAGCACAATACGGCTATCAAGTCGAAAGCGAAGTGCTGAACGATAAAGTCGGACGTGCATTCAATGCTGCCGCAAACGAAAATAATTTGCGCGTTGCCGGCTTCCCAAATATTGAGCCAAAGACAAGCGAAGGCGTTGCTGACGGTTCCATCGCATTCGATGCAACTTTCGAAGTTTATCCAGAAGTTACCATTGGTGACTTGAGTGGTGTTGAAGTTGAGAAAACCAAAGCTGACGTCAGCGATGTTGAAATCGATAAGACTATCGACATTCTGCGCAAACAGCGCGTTCATTACCATGTCAAAGGCGAACAAAGCGCCCACGGCGACGGTGGTAGTGATTTGGCGGCAAAAAATGGCGATCGCGTAACAGTTGATTTCGTCGGCAAGATTGACGACGTTGAATTTGCTGGCGGCAACGCTGAAGACTATGCATTCGTGCTAGGCGAAGGCCGTATGTTGCCAGAGTTTGAAGCGGCTACAGTTGGCCTCAAAGTAGGCGAAGCAAAGACATTTGATCTGGCTTTCCCTGCGGACTATCACGGTAAAGATGTCGCTGGTAAAACAGCACAATTCACCATCACTTTGAAAAAGCTGGAATGGGCGCATTTGCCGGAAGTCGATGCAGAATTCGCTAAATCATTGGGAGTCGATGACGGTGATTTGGTAAAAATGCGTGCAGACATCAAATTGAATCTGGAACGTGAAGTCGGTGCGCGCGTCAAAGCAAAGAACAAAGACAGCGTAATGGATGCATTGATCAAGGTCAGTGAATTGGACGTGCCAAAAGTGTTGGTCGATCAAGACGTGCAGCGTTTGGTAGAAATGACACGTCAAGACATGGCGCAACGCGGTATGGATGTCAAAAACATGCCATTCCCTCCAGAGTTGTTCACAGCGCAGGCTGAGCGTCGCGTCCGTTTGGGCTTGATCTTGGCTGATGTTGTTAAAACCAACAATCTGCAAGCGACTGCTGATCAAGTCAAAGCACAAGTTGAAGATTTCGCACAAAGCTACGAAGATCCATCGCAAGTCGTTAAATATTATTTCAGCGACCGTAATCGTTTAGCAGAAGTAGAAGCCCTTGTATTAGAAGAAAACGTCGTTAACTATGTGTTGGGCAAGTCGAAAGTGACAGAAAAATCGGTCGCATTTGACGAGTTGATGGGCAATAACGGTCAACAACAAGCGTAACCGGAGTGTCCTGGTGAATCTGCCCGAAATGTAGTTTTGGGCAGACTCAAAGAGGGTTCCAACAAGGATCGCTTCAACAAGGAATAATATGACAAGTTTTCATCGTAACTCAGCACTAGATACTGACATGCTCGGTATGGTGCCTATCGTAGTTGAGCAAAGTGGTCGCGGCGAACGTTCATATGATATTTACTCGCGTTTATTACGCGAGCGTGTAATTTTTTTGGTTGGACCGGTCAATGATCAGACTGCCAATTTGATCGTAGCGCAGTTGTTGTTTTTGGAAAGCGAAAATCCGGAAAAGGACATTTCCCTTTACATTAACTCTCCAGGCGGTTCCGTGTCAGCTGGTATGGCGATTTACGATACCATGCAATTCATCAAGCCTGATGTCTCCACTTTATGTACAGGAATGGCCGCATCGATGGGCGCATTTTTGTTAGCTGCCGGTGCGAAAGGTAAGCGCTTTTCCTTGCCAAATTCACGCATTATGATTCACCAACCATTGGGCGGTGCGCAAGGGCAAGCTTCTGATATCGAAATTCAAGCCCGCGAAATTCTGTATTTGCGCGAGCGTTTGAACGGTATTTTGGCTGAAAAAACTGGTCGTACCGTTGACCAAATTGGCAAAGATACAGATCGGGATAACTTTATGTCTGCTGACGCTGCGGTTGAATATGGTTTGATTGATAAGGTACTGGCAACACGCGCTTAATGATGTAAGTGTGGCCAGACAACTGTTTATACGTTGTTACACCTGCTGTACTGTCGTCGGTCGGTGAGCCTAGTCTAAAAATTGTTTGGGCACACTTATTTAAGGAATGTGTATTTACGAACATAAGTGCAAAATAAATACCCGTACCTTGTAAAAGTCACATAAAGCGCCTGCACCCACACGGGGCGGGCGCTTTTTCTTGTCTGCAATATTGCTATATACCGTAGCGAATTTGTCGAATTGGTTTTTAGCAGGTAATATAAGTCTGCATCGAGAGTGTTGTTCGCTTCCCTTTGTTTTGATTTCCCAAGTTTATTGCCACTCACTTAAACATAGTCTTATGTCAGATAAAAAAATTTCCAGCGGTGAAAAATTGCTTTACTGCTCCTTCTGCGGGAAAAGCCAGCATGAAGTGAAAAAACTCATCGCCGGGCCGTCAGTCTTTGTGTGTGACGAGTGTATTGATCTTTGTAACGATATTATTCGCGACGAAGCTTCAAACGTAGAAACTTTGGACGGTCAGAAATCAGAGTTGCCAATTCCTCAGGAAATTTGTGATCTGCTGGATCAATATGTGATCGGCCAGGAAACTGCAAAACGAATTCTGTCTGTCGCGGTGTACAACCATTACAAGCGTCTGAAGCATCTCGGCAAGAAAGATGATATCGAACTGGCCAAGAGTAACATTCTGCTGATTGGACCGACTGGCTCTGGTAAAACACTGCTGGCGCAAACATTGGCACGCATGTTGAATGTTCCGTTTGTTATTGCTGATGCGACTACCTTGACTGAAGCCGGCTACGTCGGCGAAGACGTTGAAAACATCATTCAAAAATTACTGCAAAACTGTAATTACGAAGTTGAAAAAGCGCAAAAGGGTATCGTTTATATCGACGAAATCGACAAAATTACGCGTAAATCAGATAACCCGTCGATTACTCGCGATGTTTCTGGTGAAGGTGTGCAGCAAGCCTTGCTGAAATTGGTCGAGGGAACGATGGCATCGGTGCCGCCTCAAGGTGGCCGCAAACATCCGAATCAGGATTTTGTACAAGTCGACACCACCAATATCTTGTTCATTTGTGGTGGCGCATTTGATGGTTTGACGAAGATTATTTCTGAGCGCTCAGAGAAAAGTGGGATCGGTTTTTCAGCCAATGTGAAGAGCCAAAGCCAACGCACTTCCAGTGAAGTTTTATTGGATGCTGAGCCGGAAGACTTGACGCGTTTTGGTTTGATTCCAGAATTAGTGGGTCGTTTGCCGGTGATTGCGACTTTGACCGAATTGAATGAGGCTGCTCTGATTCAAATTCTGGTCGAACCGAAAAATGCTCTGATCAAACAGTATGCGAAGCTTCTGCAAATGGAAGGTGCGGAGTTGGATATTCGCCCAGCAGCGCTGCAAGCCATTGCTAAAAAGGCGTTAAAGCGTAAAACCGGTGCACGTGGTTTGCGTTCTATCCTGGAGCATGCTTTGCTGGACGTGATGTATGATTTACCGAGCCAGAAGAACGTGTCAAAAGTGGTGATTGATGAAAATACGATCATGCATGGCGCTAAACCATTGATGATTTATCATGATCAACCCAAAGTTTCGGGCACAAAAGCCTGATTCTGCCTGATTTGACCTTCAATTGTAAAAGTAAGTAAAAATTAGCTAAATAAATAGGTCGTAAGACCCGAATGGGGAACAAAAGCAGTAGAATTTCCCCATACTATAAAAAAATCGGCTTCAATCGTAAAGCCACTCGAAGACAGCTTCGTGTGGCTTTTTTATTGCCTATCGAAACTGTTTCAAAATTGTTTTGAAATTGTTTGTCTTGTATTTTTTGTTAAATTGCATTTTCGGTAATTTTTACTGATATTGCACAGATTTTTTAGGCTTTTATCGTTTTTGTTGTTACTAAGGGCTTGTGTTTGAGCCACTAGCGCCAACATCATTAATACGTTTTTTTGATAGGGCCAAATTCATCATGACAACTCCACTATTTACTGAGCAAACTCAGTTACCACTGTTACCGTTACGGGATGTGGTGGTATTTCCCCATATGGTGATCCCGCTATTCGTCGGTCGACCAAAGTCGATCAAAGCGCTTGAAGCGGCAATGGAGCAAGGCAAAAGCATCATGCTTGCTGCACAAAAAGCGGCTGCTAAGGATGAGCCATCTGCTGATGATATTTATGAAATTGGCTGTGTTGCCAACATCTTGCAAATGTTGAAATTGCCTGACGGCACAGTTAAAGTATTAGTTGAAGGCGCGCAACGCGCCCGCATTCATCAAATCATTGATTTTGATACGCATTACTCCGCTGATTTGACTCCGGTTGAATCGGAGATCGGCGATGAAGCTGAAGTAGAGGCAATGCGTCGCGCTATTGTTCAGCAGTTCGATCAATACGTAAAATTAAACAAAAAAATCCCACCAGAAATTTTAACGTCACTGGCTGGTATCGATGACGCCGGACGTCTGGCCGATACCATTGCTGCACATTTGCCTTTGAAATTAGAGCAAAAACAGGTAATTCTGGAAATTTTCAATGTTGCCAAGCGCTATGAGCATCTGCTGGGTGAGTTGGAAGGCGAACTTGATATTCTGCAAGTTGAGAAGCGCATCCGTGGCCGTGTCAAACGCCAAATGGAAAAATCACAGCGTGAGTATTACCTCAACGAGCAAGTTAAAGCGATTCAAAAAGAGTTGGGCGAAGGCGAAGAAGGCGCTGATTTAGAAGAGCTAGAGAAGAAAATCTTAGCCGCTAAAATGCCTAAAGAAGCGCTCGAGAAAGCGCAAAGCGAACTGAAAAAATTAAAATTGATGTCGCCGATGTCTGCGGAAGCGACTGTGGTGCGCAATTATATTGATACGCTGATTGGCTTGCCTTGGAAGAAAAAATCCAAAGTAAACAACGAACTAAGCAATGCAGAAAAAGTGCTGGAAGGCGATCACTATGGCTTGGATAAGGTCAAAGAGCGCATCCTGGAATATCTCGCAGTGCAACAACGCGTTGATAAACTGAAAGCACCTATTTTGTGCTTCGTTGGCCCTCCAGGTGTCGGTAAAACTTCACTGGGGCAATCAATTGCACGTGCGACCAACCGTAAGTTTGTGCGGATGGCGTTGGGTGGTGTGCGCGATGAAGCTGAAATTCGTGGGCATCGTCGTACCTATATCGGCTCTATGCCCGGCAAAATTTTGCAAAGCTTAACCAAAGTTGGTGTGCGCAATCCATTGTTCTTGCTGGACGAGATTGATAAATTGGGCATGGATTTCCGCGGTGATCCATCGTCAGCATTACTGGAAGTGCTCGATCCTGAGCAGAACCACACGTTCTCTGATCATTACATTGAAGTCGATTTTGATCTGTCGGATGTGATGTTCGTTGCGACGTCAAATTCGTTTAATATTCCGCCGGCTTTGCTGGATCGGATGGAGGTCATTCGTCTATCGGGTTATACCGAAGATGAAAAGACACATATTGCATTACGTTACTTGCTCCCTAAACAAATCAAAAACAATGGTTTGAAGGTAGAAGAAATCAGCGTTGCTGAAGGTGCGATTCGCGACATTATTCGTTATTACACACGTGAAGCCGGGGTGCGTTCTTTGGAGCGTGAAATCTCCAAGATTTGCCGCAAAGTGGTGAAATTACTGCTGCTGAAAAAGCAGGAGAAAAAAGTCGCCATTACGTCCAAGAACATCGACAAGTTCCTGGGTGTGCGTCGCTTTGATTTTGGCGTCGCCGAAAAAGACAACCAGGTTGGCCAAGTGGTTGGTTTGGCGTGGACCGAAGTTGGCGGCGAATTGCTGACGATTGAAGCGGTTGCCATGCCAGGTAAGGGCGGCGTGATACGCACTGGTACGCTGGGCGATGTGATGAAAGAGTCGATTGAAGCTGCGCGTACGGTGATACGTAGCCGTGCCAAAGCACTAGGCATCAAAAACGAAGCTTTCGAGAAGACTGATGTTCACATTCACGTACCGGAAGGCGCTACACCAAAAGATGGACCTTCTGCCGGGATAGGCATGGCGACGGCATTGGTGTCTATCTTCACCGGCATTCCAGTGCGCGCCGATGTGGCAATGACTGGTGAGATTACTTTGCGCGGTGAGGTTCTGCCGATTGGCGGCTTGAAAGAAAAACTGCTGGCAGCACATCGCGGCGGTATCAAGACAGTGTTAATTCCGGAGCAGAACGTCAAGGATCTTGCCGAGATTCCTGATAACGTCAAAAACAAGCTGGAGATTATCCCGGTGCGGTGGTTTGACAAAGTGCTGGAAGTTGCGCTGGAGCGGCAGCCTGTGGCTTTGCTTGATGAGGAAGTGGTAGTCGATACCGCTGTAGCGAGCAATGCAGAGAAGTCTGCGACGACGGTCGTGAAGCATTGATTGTCACGTGATTGAAAATTGTTTTAAATAAAAAACGCTCTTAGGAGCGTTTTTTTATGGGGAATTACTGAAGTAACCGAGCTTGCAGCGCTCTATTTGCAATTAAAAAGCATGAAATTCCAAAAACCAAGTGATACTGGCCAGCAAACCGCTTGACACAAGGCTTTGCGGCTTGTTTAATGATGCTTGCAGACATTTCTGCCTTCTCTGCGGTGGCCATTCATACAAAATGTGAATAAGAAAAGCCATCTCGAATTTCAATCTTTTTGAGGGGACTTAATTGAACAAAACCGAACTAGTTGAACACATTGCGATTAAAGCAGAAATTTCAAAAGCAGCAGCAGCACGCGCACTAGACGCAGTGATTGGTGCCGTTAAAACCACCTTGAAAAAGAATGGTTCAGTTACTCTGGTTGGCTTCGGTACTTTCTCTGTTGGCAAACGTGCTGCTCGTGTCGGCCGTAACCCACGTACCGGTGACGCAATCAAGATCAAAGCTGCTAAAGTGCCTAAATTTAAGCCTGGCAAAGGGCTGAAAGATGCGGTAAACTAACTCCTTTTGGCGTGTTGACAAACGCCGAGCATTTTGTCTGACTCTGCTCTGAATATGTGTTTCTACGTATCAAATAACGCTGTATCAAGTTATACGTTTTGCTTGATTAAGTAAGTGAGGATCGGTTAGTCAGGCAAAGTGTATACGTAAAATATACGTATTTAGGAGTGGTAGTTCAGCTGGTTAGAATACCGGCCTGTCACGCCGGGGGTCGCGGGTTCGAGTCCCGTCCACTCCGCCAGAATTGAAAAGGCGAACGAGAGTTCGCCTTTTTTTATATGTGCTTTTGATTTTATCGAACGGTTACTAATACCATGTTTGAATTTATTCGCTCTCATCAACGTTTAATGCAGTTTTTGCTGCTGTTGTTGATCATTCCTTCCTTTGCTCTCGTCGGCTTACAAAGCTATAGCAGTTTTGGTGACAGTGCCAATACCGTGGCTAAAGTCGCCGGACAGCCTATTACCCAGCAAGAATGGGATGCTGCACAGCGCCAGCAAATGGAGCGTGCCCGCCAGGCCTACGGTGCTCAGTTTGATGCCAAGATGTTTGATACGCCGGAAGTTAAGCAAAGTGTTTTGGACGGCATCATCGCACAACGAGCCCAGTTGGCAGCAGTGACGCGTGAGCACATGACAGTTTCTGACCAAACACTGCAGCAAACCTTGCTCGCAATTCCAGAGCTGCGTGGCGCTAATGGTCAATTTGATGATGCAAAATATCGGGAGTTGTTAGCAGCTCAGGGTACAACACCAAGACAATATGAAGCGGGTCTGCGTCAAGATCTTGCTTTGCAACAGCTGACTGGCGGCGTGCAGACTACTTCTTTTGCACCTAAGGCGGTGGTTGAGCGGATCTCAAATATCATTGATCAAGAACGTGATGTTCAAGAGTTATTGTTTAAAGACAGTGATTTTGCCGGTAAAGTAAATGTAACCGACGATATGCTAAAAGCGTATTACGATAAAAACGGTCAGCAATTTGAAATACCTGAAAATGTTAAAGCAGAGTATGTTGTTCTTGACGCTGCTGCGGTCGCTGCGCAAGTGACGGTGAACGATGCGGATGTCAAGTCGTATTACGATCAAAATATCAAACACTACACCACGCCAGAACAACGTCGTGCCAGCCATATTCTGATCACCGTCAATAAAGATGCTTCTGCCGCAGACAAAGCTGCTGCGAAAGCAAAAGCGGAAAGTCTGTTAGCAGAAGTGCGCAAGAATCCAGCTGATTTTGCCAAGATTGCGAAAGAAAATTCGCAAGATACGGCATCGGCCGAGCAAGGCGGGGATGTGGGTTACTTTGGTGACGGCATGATGGTTAAGCCATTTGCAGATGCTGCGGCCAAGCTCAAACAAGGTGAGATAAGTGATTTGGTCCAATCTGATTTCGGTTATCACATTATTGAATTGACTGGAATTAAGCCGGCGGAAGTTAAGCCGTTGGATCAGGTCAAAGATGAAATCGCAGCCGCAATTAAAACTCAGCTGGCATCGAAGAAATTTTCTGAGTTGGCCGAGATATTCAGTAATACCGTTTATGAGCAGGCCGATAGTTTGCAAGCGGTTGCAGACAAGCTCAAATTGCCGATTCAGACAGTGGCAGATCTTGGCCGTCATCCTAATCCGGCATTGGCGGCAACAGTTCCTCCGCCGCCTTACAATAATGAAAAATTCCTGACAGCGTTGTTCTCCAACGAGTCTGTGAAAAATAAACATAACACTGAAGCGATAGAGGTTGCGCCGAATACATTGATTGCCGGGCATGTAGTGGCCTATCAGCCAGTGACTAAGCGTGCTTTTGATGTGGTGAAAGATATCGTCCGTGCGAAAGTCATGCAAATTGAAGAAGCTAAACTGGCGCAAAAAGCTGGCGAAGAGAAATTGGCCGCATTAAAAGCAAAAGATGACGAAACTGGTTTTGCCGCAGCAGTTGTCGTTTCTCGCGCTAAAAGCCAAGGTATCGCACCTGCTGCATTTGATGCTGTGATGAAAGCCGACACGACGAAGTTGCCAGCCTATGTAGGCGTGACTTTACCTGGTCAAGGTTATGGCGTATATCGGATCGCTAAAGTCGAGCAACCGGCGACTATCGATCAGGCACGTCGTGATGGCGAGAAGCAGCAAGTCACATCGGCGTTGGCGCAACAAGATATGAGTGCTTATATCGCGACCTTGAAACAGAAAGCTAAAGTGAAGATATTGAAACCAGCGGTGGCAGCGCCTGCTGATGGTTCGACAGCTTCAAAATAAGCAAAGCGATTTAAATAAAAAAGCCACTTTAAGTGGCTTTTTTATTTGGCCGGTTGGAAAAGCTCGGGTCTTCTGATATTGCCGCGCCTATCCAGTTTACTGATAAGTACGGCACAAAAAACGATTTATATTTCAGATGTAAGCTCGGCAAGTAATACTGTCACCGTCGTCCTTGCTAGCCAGAGATCCATCTTGCGCTAATATGGATTCCCGCGTTCGCGGGAATGACGATGGTTTTCAAGTAGGTTGTTTGGACTTGCTTGCAGCTGAAATGCCAAATATCGGAAGGTGCTTAATTTTTCCGACCTGCATGATTGTTCGCTTTATTTTTCAGTATTCGCTATTTGGTTTTTACATTCAGTAAGGGCTTCAAATTACTCCACACATTGTTCAATATTATTGGGTGAGCCTGCGCGATGGGATGTATCCGGTCAGCTTGAAATAGCTGCGGCTGGTTGGCTACGCCATCTAATAGAAATGGCACCAATGCAGTTTTGTTTTGTTTGGACAGAGCCGCATAAAGACCAAAAAATTTCTCGGTATAGTCGCGCCCATAATTTGGTGGAATGCGCATGCCAACCAACAATACTTTCGCTTTGCTTTTTTGTGCAGCACTGATCATGTCTTGTAAATTGCTTTCAGTGGTTGTCAGTTGCAGGCCGCGCAAAGCATCGTTGGCGCCGAGTTCGATGATGACAATGTCGGGCTGATCTTTCAGCAAGGAGGGTAAGCGAGTTTTGCCGCCGCTGGTCGTTTCGCCGCTGATACTGGCATTGGTGATGGTGGCGTTGATTTTTTCTGCCTGCAGGCGTTGCTGCAACAAAGCGACCCAACCAGTGCCGCGGGGTAAGCCGTATTCTGCGGATAAACTATCGCCTAACACTAAAATGGTTTTTGATGCAGAATGAGCGCTGGTTGTCGCGCTGGCTATCATCACTAGGCTAGCTGCACCGATGAACAATATTATTCGCAGCTTATTAGCCAGGCCGTTAAAGAAGCCGCTAAGCATCTTTTTTTTCAATATCTTATTCAATCTCCGCATGCCGACATCCTCTTCTGTTGATATTTCTCATCCTGTGCATATACCTCATGCGCCAGTAACGCGCGCCGTTTGCGCCATTGAAACACAAAGTTTGAGCAAGCGGGTGCAAGACTCGAGTGGTGAGTTGGTCATTCTGAACGACATCAATTTTACAGTTCAAGCCGGAACGACGTTAGCTATTGTAGGAGCGTCAGGTTCTGGCAAGTCGACCTTGTTGGGATTGTTGGCCGGATTAGATACGCCGTCTAGTGGTACGGTCAAAATAGACGGTGTCGATATTTTTGCATTAGATGAAGATGGTCGTGCCGGAGTACGTAAAGAAAAGCTCGGCTTTGTATTTCAATCATTTCAATTATTAAGTCATTTAACCGCGCTTGAAAATGTCATGCTGCCGCTGGAACTACGCGGTGATGTCGATGCCAAAGAAAAGGCCCAAATAATGTTAGGACGCGTAGGTTTGGCCAGTCGCGTGCGACACTATCCAAAATTCATGTCTGGAGGCGAGCAGCAAAGGGTCGCATTGGCACGTGCTTTTGTGACCGAACCGCCTTTGCTATTCGCCGATGAGCCTACTGGGAGTTTAGATGCCGCAACCGGCGATGCAGTGATTCAATTGATGTTCGATTTGAATCAAGAACGCGGTTCGACTTTGGTACTGGTAACGCATGACAGTTCCATCGCGATGCAATGTCGGCAGACAATTACGATTGCTGCCGGGCGGTTATTGCGTCCGGGGGATACGATGCCGCCGAGTGAAGCGCAGATTTTTTGATGAGTAATGGGGATAACACATGTCAAGCTGGCTGCCGGTAGCAAAAGCGATTCTGCCTTACGTGAGCGACATTATCTCGGTTGCCAAGCCAGTGTTTACGCATCGCAAAGGCAATAACCCCGCGAATCAAATCGAGATTTTGCAAGAACAGGTGGAGCAATTGCAAACCGCTACATTGCAAAATACACATGATATTAAGGCGCTGGCGGAACAATTTAAAACGGCGTTACCAGCGTTAGAGAAGGAAATCTGGGACGCGCATACAAAAGCGGGGCGCGCGCAGCTTATTTCTGTAGTCGCTTTGATCGTGGCGTTACTGGCATCTGTCATCGCCGTCATTGCTTTAGTACGTTGATGTTGAATAAGTAAAGGGCAAAAATGGATAGGCTACAGTCAATGCGGGTTTTTGCCAAAGTGGTGGAGCAGGGGAGTTTCGTCGCTGCTGCGAATGCATTGGAGCTATCTAACGCTGTGGTCACGCGCCATGTTGCAGATCTGGAAAATTATCTTGCTACGCGTTTGCTTAATCGGTCTACCCGGAAAATGTCCCTGACGGAAACGGGGCATGCCTACCTGGAACGTGTCCGCCATATTTTGACCGCGATTGATGAGGCTGACGCGATTGCTTCAGAGCTCTCCAAAAAGCCCGCCGGCATTTTGAATATTTATTCGCAAATTGGCTTTGGCCAGATGCAACTGGCACGATTATTACCTGCCTATTCTTTGCAATATCCAGATGTGATGTTGAATGTCACGATGTCGGACCGTACGGTTGATTTAGTTGAAGATGGTTTTGATGTGGGGATCTTTACTGTGCATCAGAAATTCGATGTCAGCATGGTGGCACGTCAGTTGGGAATTGCTGAGGTATTGCTATGCGCATCTCCAGGGTATATCGAAAAGCATGGTACGCCAGCGGTACCGGATGAGTTGCTGCAACACGCCTGCCTGAATTTTTCCTTGGAGCATTTACGTCATCACTGGACTTTCCAGTCGCCTGATGGCATCACGACCGTGCCAATCAACGGTAAGGTGGTATCGAATAACGCCGACTTACTGCGCCATTGCGCATTGGCCGGTATGGGCATCGTGATGCGCAGTTCGTATTCTTTAGGTGATGATTTGGTGACCGGAAAACTGGTGCGCATATTGCCAGAATATGCCCTTGGCAATGTTGCCGTGCAGCTGGTTTACCCAAGCCGGCGTTTGTTATCGGCCAAGGTGCGCAGTTTTGTTGAATTTATGATGATGCAGTATCCGCAGCCGGAATCCGACCCGTGGTTGGCTGTTTAACCGTTCTCATTGAGAGCTTGCTGCAATTTTGATAGTAAATTGCCATTGAATTGCCAGTCTTGACGCTCGGAGCTGCTATTCGCCTCAACGATCAATTCGTCAACATTTTTTTCTTGCTGCGCCATAAAAATCCGTTCCGCCTGCTTCAAGTCCATGTTAACTGGTGCCAGATAAGTAACAATATCACCACGTTGTATTAACAGCGTAGGGAAGTTCTCGACATCGAGATCGCCCATCAAATCGGCTTGATCTTCTATGTCTATCCACGCAAACTGCGTTTTTGGGTGGCGTTTGGCAAGTTCGGCAAACGTCGATTTATATTCATCACAGCTGCGACACCAGGCAGCGCACAGGCAAGCAACTACCCAGCCGCCATCGGCCAGTATCCGGGCCAGATCGGGGCGGTTATCGTTATTCATCGTTAAAATAGACATAGCGCGTATTTTACCGTTTCTAATGAATTTGGTAGTGGAAAGAGACGTGGTCACTATCGCTATGCGTTGTTCCACGGGGTAAAATAGCGGTTATGCCGATAATTCTAGCCATTGAAACTTCTACCGAACTCGCCTCTGCTGCGCTGTTAATCGATAACGAACGCAGTAATCACAACAATGAGGTGAGCGGTGCGCTCGCTTATCGTGAATCTGAAGGTGTCCAGACCCATTCTCAAACCATCTTGCCTATGGTGCAGAGCTTGTTGAGCGAAGCGGGCATTACCTTGTCACAGTGTGATGCGATCGCTTTTGGGGTTGGTCCAGGATCGTTTACAGGTGTGCGTACAGCATGCGGTATCGTACAAGGATTGGCGTTTGGTGCGGAACTGCCCGTATTGCCTGTTAGTACGCTTGAGGCGATGGCGCAGGCCTGTCGTGATGTCAGCGGTGCGCCAAAGGCTGTTGATGTGCTGTGCGTGCTGGATGCGCGAATGGGTGAGGTGTATTGGGCACAGTATCGTTATGTGACCGGTGCGATTGGCGGTAATTGGCAAGCGATAGTTGAACCGACTTTATCAGCGCCATCGCAAGTCCAGCCAATAGGACAAGTGCAAGCCTGCGGTAACGGCTTGTCCGTTTGTGCCGAGCAATTCGCTGGTGCGCCGTTTGCAGCGAATGCAAACTTGGGTGCCATGCCACATGCACGCGACATTGCCGCGATAGGCACAATGATGTTTGCACAAGGATTAAGTTTGCCAGCAGTGGAAGCGCAACCGCTTTATTTGCGCAATAAAATCGCTTTGACTACGGCAGAACGGGCGTTGAAGGGAGTGATGAAATGAGCGCACATTGTCATACATCACTCGTCGAGCCACAGAACAATACGTTGGCTTTACCACTGACTTTTTCCCCTATGCAACTCATTGATGTGGATCAAGTAGTTGCGATAGAAAATTGTATTTATTCTCACCCCTGGACGCACGGGAATTTTGTCGATTCAATCAATGTCGGATATGAATGCTGGATACTGCGCGACGCTACGCAGCGCATGGTCGGGTATTTTTTTCTGATGCCTGTAGTGGATGAAATGCATTTGCTGAACATTAGCGTGCATGAGCAGCTTCATGGGCTCGGCATTGGCAAAACTATGCTCGATAAAGTCGTTGAGATCACGCGAGATAACGGCATGAGCTCTTTGTTGCTGGAAGTACGTCCTTCGAACACGCGTGCGGTGACAATTTACCAGCGTTATGGCTTTGTCGAAATCGGCTTGCGACGAGGATATTATCCTGCTGTTGGCGATGGCAGAGAAGATGCCATTGTGATGAGGTTGGCGATATGAATGCAAACCGACGCGCTGCAATACTGGAAGAGTGTGGAGTCGGTCCCGTATGGCTGTTACGTGGTGCGGGCAGCGAAGAGCTACAGACTACGTCGGTAGAAATTATCTCGAACGCACCGTTGGATTTGATCGCGACAACTAGTGCGATCACTCCTGAAAAGACCGCTCCTGAAAAGATCGCTCCTGCAAAAATTGTTCCTGAGCAGATTATTCCTGAGGCGGTGAGTGAATTTGCGGGTGGATTAGTCGCTGAGGGAAAACCTAGAATCGTACATGCTCCAGCCGCCTCCGCATGGGATGTTACGCCGCTATCATCTTCTCCCGACTCTACGCAGATTGCCAAAATGGATAGCGCGCAATTGCAAATGTCTGTTGCCGCTTGCAAAAATTGTGGCTTATGTCATGGCCGTCGCCACACCGTGTTTGGTGTTGGCGATCAAAAGGCGCGTTGGTTATTTATAGGTGAAGGCCCAGGACGTAATGAGGATCAACAAGGCGAGCCATTCGTCGGTCCAGCTGGAAAATTGCTGGACAATATGCTGGCTGCAATGGGTGTCGGGCGTGGCAAGGGCGGTAGTATTGGCGACGCCTACATCGCCAACATTGTCAAATGTCGGCCTACCGATGAGAGTGGTCGTGATCGCCCGCCATCAGCGGAAGAAGTGGCAGCTTGCTTGCCATATTTGCAGCGACAAATTGCGTTGATTCAGCCGACCGTTTTGGTTGCATTAGGTAAAACAGCAGCATTATCACTATTAGGATTTGAGCCCACTACGGCCGTTGCTGCGTTGCGAGGTAAGGTGCATCGTTATGCAGAATTACCACTGATCGTGACTTATCACCCCGCGTATTTATTGCGACAACCTGCCGACAAAGCTAAAGTCTGGGACGATTTGTGTCTGGCCATGCGCACTATGCAAACTAACACTCGTGATGCCGCCTAATTCTGCATCTTCCGCGACGAATTCCGTGTTCGCGTTCTCCGCTGAAACATTGGATGTCATCAGCGCATATCAGGCACAGTTTCATCAACGCTGGAATCATTTGAGCGATCCGCACGTGCGGGCGTTAGCCTGGTTACTGGACGCACCCGACTTGCTGGATGGACAAGCGCCGCAGTGGCAAGGGAAAATTGCGCATCTCCTTGATCAGAATGAGCGCGATCAGATTGCTATTTGGCTGCATGCGCTCGATAGTGAGCCAGTAAAATTAGAAGAACTTCATTTTTACATCGGTAGCTTGCCATCGACCCGCCTCGGCCTGTATGCAGAAAAGCTGATGGCGTTCTACTTTCACAAGCAACAGATGCTAGTGGCGCATAGCTTGCAGGTAAGAGCGGCAAAAAATGATACTGTCGGCGAATTTGATTTCCTATTGCGACGTAACGATGCATTAGTGCATTGGGAGTTCGCGACTAAGTTTTATTTGCTGGAAACCAGTCAAGCCGGGTTTCTGGCGGACGATTTTGTGGGACCAAATTTAGCGGATTCGCTAGGCGCAAAGGTCAATAAAATTCTTGATCGCCAACTAACTTTGTCATCACACCCGGCTGCACAAATACATTTAACTGAAACCGTCACGTCGGCTCAGGCATTGATAAAAGGTTGGCTGTTTTATCAGAATCCACTCTGCGAAGTTCCTGGAACTATGGGCATTGCCAAGACGCATTGTCGTGGTTATTGGCGTGGTTGCTCGGATGTCCTGGCATCCATTGATCATGTTAATTCTGTTGCCGATGAGAGCGAAAACAAGGTGTATGCGATCTTGCCGCGCTTACGCTGGCTGGCACCGGCAAAGATTAAGATGCGAGAAACGATGACTGCAGTACAAGTGCGAGAAGTGTTAGAGGATTATTTTTCGTCGCAACATTCGCCGTTGATATTGGCAACGTTGCGCCAACAAGGTGACCATGCTTTAGAGGTTTACCGTGGTTTTGTCGTGCCCGATGACTGGTCTAGCAAAGCAGCGGAGACACGTAAGTTGGCAGTACGGAAAATTCTGTAGGGGATACAGGGCACGGAATGTCGTGCCCTTGGTTTTGTTAATGCTTGGCTTCGCCAATCAAGGCTAGCGAATCATGCTCACGTTGATTTTCTGCGTGTTTTTTCATGATTAACAGCATCAGACCAGACACAAACAAGCCAAACAAAACAATCACGACATTGATATTCAAATCCATTTTCACCATGACGGCGTACAGAAGCAGCATGACTAATATGGATAGATTTTCATTGAAATTTTGTACCGCAATCGAATGACCCGCACTCATCAGCACATGCCCGCGATGCTGCAATAAAGCATTCATTGGGACCACAAAATAGCCTGCCAATGCGCCAATAATGATCAGCAACGGGTAGGCCAGCCATATCGAATGCACCACGGTCATGGTCGTGACGACCAGACCCATCAACACACCCATACGCATCACAGTGAGCGACTTTTTTAACGGAATGTAATGTGCCGCTGTCATCGCACCGCCAGCAACGCCAATGGCGACAATTCCTTGCAAAACCGCCGCTTTGTCGAGCGGCATATGCAGTGATTTTTCCGCCCATTTCAACACGATAAACTGTAACGTTGCGCCGACACCCCAAAACAAGGTTGTGACCGCAAGCGAGATTTGTCCCAGTTTATCTTTCCATAACGTGGCATTACAGTGGGCAAAATCGGCAATCAGTTTGATAGGATTGCGTTCCTGATGTGCGTATCGTGCGCCAGTATCGCGGATCTTTAAATTGAGGCCGGTGGCAATTAAATACAGTACACCAATAACCAATAGAGCGGCATGCGTCGGCGTGCTCGGGCTCCAGTTAACAACAGGAATATGCACATTAATTAATATTGCAGACACATGAGGATTCACTAGTGCACCACCCAACACCGCACCGAGGATAATCGAGGCCATCGTCAGGCCCTCAATCCAGCCATTTGCTGCCACCAGTTTTTCTGGAGGTAAAAGCTCAGTCAAAATGCCATATTTTGCGGGTGAGTAAGCTGCAGCGCCGAAGCCAACGATCGCATAAGCGAGTAAAGGATGGGTGCTGAAAAACATCATCGCGCAGCCCACGATTTTAATCATGTTAGTGATAAACATGACCTTGCCTTTTGGCAAGGCATCGGCAAAAGCGCCAACGAAAGGGGCCAGCAAGACGTAAGAGAGGATGAAAAATAATTTGAGTAGTGGCGTCATCCAGCTTGGTGACGCCATTTCAATCAATAATGCAATCGCCGCTATTAATAGGGCATTGTCGGCCAGCGAAGAAAAAAACTGCGCTGCCATGATGGTATAAAAACCGCGATTCATCCGCATCTTATGTGGGTACTCTTCAACGTGTAGGAATTAAACAAGCGTTTTAGCAATAGACTTCTTTCGGAACCTACTGCGCACTCCACTATTGCACCTGTGATGCTCACCATATCTGCGTACGGCTGCGCTTCTCTGCACAAACTTATATTCGGGCCAGCCTTAGCTGAGGCAACGGTTCATAAAGAAGTTTAATGCCAAATATTGCCGGCTAAACTGCTTAAGAATTGTTTAATTCTTACGTGTAACAAAATGTCTCTGGCCTGCTTTATACCATGAAAATGTCGCAATACGTGATTATGATAGGCACGTTTATAAAACGTTCATTAACTGATCATAAGAGATTGAAAATTGATTATGGAATTTGCATGTTCAAGGTAGGCTTGCATCCGGTAAAATACTTTTTTGCCGATTTGTTGTTCAATTCACTTTTGACTTATCGCTTCCATGCCAAGACCCATCATAGCCACAGTTTCTATTTCAGCTTTGCAACATAATTTACGTATTGCAAAATCCCGCGCGCAATCTACTGGTCGCGCTGCCAAAGTGTGGGCCGTTGTTAAGGCCAATGCGTATGGTCATGGTTTAGAGCGTGCGATTCGCGGTTTCGGAGAGGCAGAAGGTTTGGCGCTGATTGAGCCAGACTACGCATTGCGTTTGCGCGAGCTAGGTTGGAAAAAACCGATTTTGCTGCTAGAAGGTTTTTTTGATGCGGCTGATCTGGAACTGATCGTTACGGCGCAGTTGGAGTTTGCTGTCCATAGCCACACGCAGTTGGCGTTGCTGGAGCAAGTTTTGCCAACATTGGCTATCAAATCTCCATTGAATGTGCATTTGAAAATGAACAGCGGCATGAACCGCCTGGGTTTTACGCCAGCAGAATATCATCAGGCATACCAGCGCCTGCGCGCATTGCCAGCGGTGGGAAACATTGTCCTGATGACACATTTTGCCAATGCCGATGATCCACGCAATCCCGGTTTGCCTTTGACGCCGCAATATGCGTGTTTTGAAGCGGGCATCGCTGGTCTGACTGGCGAGCGCAGTATCGCTAATTCAGCGGCGGATTTAATGCATCCGGAACTGCATTCCGACTGGGTGCGACCCGGCATCATGCTGTACGGTGCGACTCCTGGCGGCGGTAGTGCAGCATCCTTCGGCTTGAGGCCGGCAATGACACTCTCCAGTGAAATCATTGGAATCCAGCATTTGTCAGCAGGGGACGCCGTCGGTTACGGTAGCCGTTTCATTGCGGAAAAAAGCATGACGATAGGTGTCGTCGCTTGCGGTTATGCCGATGGCTACCCGCGTCACGCGCCGACCGGTACGCCGGTGATGGTGAATGGTGTCAGAACTGGCACGATAGGGCGGGTGTCGATGGATATGCTCTCTGTCGATTTAACGGATGTACCGAATGCGAAGATTGGCAGCAAGGTGCAGTTGTGGGGCGATGATTTATCGGTTGATGAAGTGGCAGAGGCCGCAGGTACCATAGGATACGAATTGTTGTGCGCCGTAGCACCCCGTGTGCGGATGACTGAGAAAGAATAGTTGGGTTTATTTACACTCCGCCGGCATTCCCGCGAACGCGGGAATCCATGTTACCTAGTGCAACAAGCCTGCGGTTAGCTCTTCCCAATAACGTGCCTCGCGCATTATTCGATAGCTTGTAATCGTAACGTTGCCTTTCGTAAAATGGATTCCTGCGTTCGCGGGAATGACGGCGATTAGATCGCAACTCTGCGTACATCAGTAAATAAGAAAGAATACGCCACATGGCTAAAGCTAAAACCAATTTCACCTGTACCGAATGTGGTGGCATTACGAATAAATGGACGGGGAAATGTCCCAATTGCGGGCAATGGAATACGCTGGTGGAAACCACCGTTGAAACTGCCGGTGTCGGTAATCGTTTCTCCAATCAACATCAGGGTTTAGCTCAGGCTGCGCCCGTCATGAGTTTGACCGATATCGAAGCAATCGACGTGCCACGTTTTGGTACAGGGATTGAAGAGTTTGATCGGGTACTCGGCGGCGGCTTGGTGGCTGGCGGTGTCGTACTGATCGGCGGTGATCCGGGAATTGGTAAATCGACTTTACTCCTGCAAGCTCTGGCTAATTTGTCGCGTACCAAAAAGGTACTGTATGTCAGCGGCGAGGAGTCCGGCGCCCAAATCGCCATGCGCGCCAAACGTCTGGCGGTAGATGCCAAAGAATTAAAGCTGCAAGCTGAAATCCAACTCGAAAAAGTTTTGAATACTTTGGTGGATCTGAAGCCCGAAGTGGTGGTGATCGACTCGATACAAACCGTCTATTCCGACGCGCTGACGTCTGCTCCCGGCTCTGTCGCTCAGGTACGGGAATGTGCGGCCCAATTGACTCGGGTTGCCAAGCAATCGGGCATTACCATCATCATGGTCGGTCACGTCACCAAAGAGGGGGCATTGGCCGGGCCGCGGGTATTGGAACATATTGTCGACACGGTGCTGTACTTTGAAGGCGATACGCATTCTAGTTTCCGCTTGGTGCGTGCGGTTAAAAATCGTTTTGGCGCAGTCAATGAACTCGGTGTGTTTGCCATGACGGAAAAAGGATTGAAAGGCGTATCGAATCCTTCAGCGCTTTTTCTCTCTCAACATGATGTTGAAGTTCCTGGTTCTTGTGTGATGGTGACGCAAGAAGGCACGCGGCCTTTGCTGGTAGAAATTCAGGCGTTGGTCGACACTTCACATTTGCCCAATGCGCGCCGTTTAACCGTCGGTCTCGAACAAAATCGCCTGGCCATGCTGTTGGCTGTGCTGCATCGTCATGCAGGTATCGCTGCGTTTGATCAGGATGTCTTTATCAATGCAGTGGGCGGTGTCAAAATCACCGAGCCGGCGGCAGATCTGGCGGTGCTGCTCGCAATTAACTCATCAATGCGCAATAAACCTTTACCGCGTGGTTTGGTGGTGTTCGGTGAAGTGGGGTTGGCGGGAGAAATCCGCCCGGCACCGCGCGGTCAAGAACGCCTGCGGGAAGCAGCAAAACTGGGGTTTTCAATAGCCATAATTCCGAAATCGAATGAACCTAAACAGAAAATTGAAGGCTTGACGGTGATTGGCGTCGATCGCATTGATGATGCACTGAGCAAAATACGCGACGCTAGTCTATAGACGAGATTATTGGCGTGGGGGGAATAATCTCTTCGCGAAAAACAATACAAATCAAATAAAGGATCATCATGAAAACGAAAGCAGCCATTGCCTGGAAAGCCGGACAACCATTAACGATAGAAGAAGTCGAACTCGCAGGTCCGCGCGAAGGTGAAGTCTTAGTCGAAATCAAAGCCACCGGTATTTGCCATACCGATTACTACACCTTATCCGGTGCAGATCCAGAAGGCATCTTTCCATCCATTCTGGGACACGAAGGTGCGGGCGTGGTGGTGGATGTTGGTCCGGGTGTGAAAAGTATCAAAAAGGACGATCACGTCATCCCGCTGTACACACCAGAATGCCGTGAGTGCAAATTCTGTCTCTCGCAAAAAACCAATTTGTGCCAAGCGATACGCTCGACTCAAGGGCGTGGTTTGATGCCGGACGCAACCAGTCGCTTTTCAATCGATGGCAAGCCTATTTTCCATTACATGGGCACATCGACTTTTTCCAATTACATCGTTGTTCCGGAAATTGCATTGGCCAAAATTCGCAAAGACGCACCGTTCGATAAAGTTTGTTATATCGGTTGTGGTGTTACCACTGGTGTTGGTGCAGTGTTGTTTACAGCGAAAGTGGAAGCAGGCGCCAATGTTGTGGTGTTCGGTCTTGGCGGCATTGGCCTCAATGTGATTCAGGCTGCGCGCATGGTCGGCGCTGACAAAATTATCGGCGTCGATCTCAATCCCGCACGTGAAGCGATGGCGCGTAAATTCGGTATGACGCATTTCATTAATCCGAGCAAAGTTGAAAACGTGGTTGATGCGATTGTCGGCTTGACCGATGGCGGCGCGGATTACAGTTTTGAGTGCATCGGTAACGTCGATACCATGCGTCAGTCATTGGAGTGCTGCCATAAAGGTTGGGGACAGTCGATTATCATTGGCGTTGCTGCTGCCGGTCAGGAAATTAAAACCCGACCGTTCCAGTTGGTTACTGGCAGGGTCTGGAAAGGCTCTGCGTTTGGTGGAGCGCGGGGGCGTACTGATGTGCCTAAGATTGTTGATTGGTATATGGAGGGGAAACTTAATATTGATGATTTGATTACGCACAAGTTGTCGTTGGATCAGATTAATGTGGGGTTTGATTTGATGAAGAGTGGGGAGTCGATTCGGTCGGTGGTTGAGTTTTGATGGTGATCCTATGTTTGTTTTCAAGCGTGCTTGCTGATTAGATAGTCACTCTGTGGTGCCATGCCGGTGCTAGACCGGCGGCTACTCACTTTTCTTGCTTCGCCAAGAAAAGTAAGCAAAAGAAGGCGACGCAGAGCCGTTGCCCGCCGTTGGCGGGTTCCCAAAATTACGGGCAGCATTCGGGAGGAAAGACCAACTCGCCTTCGGCTCAAACATGTCTTCCCTCTTTTTCCGAATGCTGCCCGTAATTTTGGCAACGTCCAATGCGAGGTACTTCAAAAACAACTTCAACTTCAAAGGCAACTTCAACTTCAAAGGCAACTTCAACTTCAAAGGCAACTTCAATAGCCTTGGCGTTGCCGGGGTGTTTTGTATTAACTGGATACTAGGTGGTATATAAAAATGGACATCATCAGCAAGCACGTTTGTTTTGGCGGAACGCAGGGGTTTTATCGGCACGATTCAATTGAAATTGGCTTGCCTATGCGTTTCTCGGTGTATCAGCCGCCGCAAGCAAAGCAGGGCAGTGTGCCGGTTTTGTTCTTTTTGGCTGGGTTGACCTGTACCGAGGAAACTTTCATGATCAAAGCCGGTGCGCAGCGTTATGCTGCAGAGCACGGCATTATGTTGGTGACGCCTGATACTAGTCCGCGTAACACTGGCATTGTTGGGGCAACCGATGATTGGGATTTTGGTGAAGGTGCGGGGTTTTATGTGGATGCAACTCAAGCGCCCTGGTCTACGCATTTCCGCATGTACTCCTATATCGTTCATGAGTTACGAAAAACCATACTGGAAGCTTTTCCAGCTGATGCGAAAAGTGTCGGTATCTTTGGTCATTCCATGGGCGGTCATGGGGCGTTGATGCTTGCGTTGCGTAATCCTGACCTTTATCGCTCGGTGTCCGCATTTGCGCCGATAGTAGCGCCCAGCCATTGCCCTTGGGGGCAAAAAGCTTTCAGTCGTTATTTAGGCGAGGATCAACAAAGCTGGCAGCAATACGATGCCACGCTGTTGGTGGACAGTGTAAATGCTGTTGCGCCATTTCCTGATGGGATTTTGATAGATCAGGGTTTGAGTGACAAATTTCTAATGGAGCAGCTATTGCCAGAACGATTTGAAGCAGCTTGTTTGAAGGTGAAGCAGCCGCTGACTTTGCGCCGCCATGCCGGTTATGATCATGGATATTATTTTATTTCCACGATGATGGAAGAGCATATAAAATTCCATGGCCGGATTCTCAATAGCACCGTCAATCGCAGTTAAACCATTTACATTTCAGATGATTTTATGAAATCTGCCGTCCTTGTCGTCGATGTTCAAAAAGGTTGTTTTGATCCATCTCCACATCCGTATCAAGCCGATCTGGTAGTCGAACGTATCAATGAACTCACCGCAAAAGCAAGGCAATCGGGTGTTCCAGTGGTTTTCGTCCAGCATGAAGAAAGTGGACTTGAATTTAATTCTGACAATTGGAAGCTGGTGTCAGCATTAGATGTGGCTGAAAATGATGTGAGGTTGCGCAAGACAGCATCTGACTCTTTCCTTCGTACGAATCTTGATGCCTTACTCACTTCCTGGGGAATTGAACAAGTTATCGTTTGTGGTTACGCCACGGAGTTCTGCGTCGATTCGACCATCCGATGCGCTGCTGCAAATGGTTATGCCGTGGTTATCGTTTCCGATGCGCACACAACACACGACAAGCCTCATGCGTCGGCGCAGCAGATTCGTTTGCATCACAATGTCACCTTACCTTCCATTGACAGTTATGGCGTAAAGATTAAAGCGCTTGCTACATCAGAAATAAATTTCTGATGGAACTAGCCGCCCGCCACCTGATTTTCCATGCCGCCATTGTTCTATTGATTGGTTTGCTTTGCGGGATTCCCTACGCCAAAGCGATTAATCGTGATGCTCCAGAAAATGTGGTGAGATCGTGGAGAGTCGCGCATTTAGCACTGCCATTGGGTGCAACGCTGATGCTGGCGATCGCCGCAGTGCTGACACATTTTATGGTGAGTGTGAATGTGAAATGGGGCATCACAGCCAGCTTTGTTATTTCTGGTTATGGCTTTTGTTTTGCTTTATTGCTGGCTCCGATAGTCGGGCATCGTGGCATATCTTCAAAAGGTCCTCTCGCGGCCAAGTTGGTTTATATCGGAAATAGTATTGGTGCGTGGTTCTCGTTAGCCGGCACTGTTTTTCTGATATATGCGGCGTATATGTCGTTGTAATTGCGCATGATGTCTGCCTAGGCATCACCTCAAATTTTATGATGAATGCCTTAGCGTGTTGCAACTCGCATGCGCTGATGATCGGTCACATATTTCTTACTTCCAAACGAAGCATAGCCAATTTTTTAGCATGCCTTCTATCACAAAAAACACTCAATTCATTTGAGTTAGTTATCCCCATCTCCAAAAAACGACATACCACTTGCTGTCATTAGCGGGTCATATTTTCTATCAATAATCCGTCAAATAATTTTCCGTGCGGAAATTATTTGACGGTGCACGTCGGCCGTCGATCGACTGTTTTTTGCATTTTTCTACGCACTAATTAGGGCTTACGCAAAAGCGTCCCAGCAAGGCGCAACGACCAAGGCAGTACGAACTGTACGGCCAGGAGGCGCAACGCTGTTGGGGTGATTTTGCGTAAGCCCTTCTCAGGTTCACATTAATTCCACTCTACTTTAAGGCGCGGATATGACACCACCTATTGATCGTCGGAAATTTATTCAAAACTCTATGGCCGCCATTGGCACCACCATGCTGCCGCCAGCATTGATGAAAGCCATTGCAGCACCAGCAACTACAGGAACCTTGGGTTCCATCGCGCATGTCGTTATTCTTTGTCAGGAAAACCGGTCGTTTGACCACTACTTTGGCACCATCAAAGGAGCACGTGGTTTTAATGACGACCATGCCGCCACTATCCAAAGTACAACTCACAATGTGTTTTCACAAAACGATGGCAGCGGGAATTTGTACACGCCCTGGCATTTAAATACCACCGCTGTTGCCGGGCAATGGTTGGGTGACGTGGCACATGATTTAACGACAGGCACTGCAGCATGGGATTACGGTCGCAGCGATAAATGGATACCTGAAAAAACCTTAAATTCAGCAACGTATTTCAACCGCAACGACATTCCATATCACTATGCATTGGCTGATGCGTTCACTTTATGCGATAACTATTTCTGTTCAGCGCGCACATCGACTAATCCCAATCGTCTATTTTTAATGAGCGGTGGCGTTGATCCGGCGGGGACAAACGGTGGCCCGATTGATACCAATAGTTTTACCTACGGCACGTTGACTTGGCAGACCTATCCAGAAGCATTGCAGAATGCCGGCGTTTCCTGGCGTGTTTATCAAGCTGCCGATAACTATGACGACAATGCGTTAGCGTGGTTTAAGCAATTCACCAATTTACCGACGACATCACCGCTTTACATCAATGGCAGACAGACCCGCGCATTGTCGGATTTCCAGAATGATGTGACGAACAATACGCTGCCTGCGGTGTCATGGATCGTCGCTCCTGCTGCGCAATCGGAACATCCTGCTTACTCGCCGAATGTCGGCGTCGATTACGTCAACCAATATCTGAGCGCATTGGCATCGAACCCGGCGGTATGGGCGAAAACAGTATTCATTCTGACTTACGATGAAAACGGTGGCTTTTACGATCACGTTACTACACCAACACCACCGACTGGAACCACAAATGAGTTCATCAGTGGTGTGTCGATTGGTTTGGGTTCACGCGTGCCAACCATCGTCTGTTCGCCATGGAGTACCGGC
The DNA here is from genome assembly GCF_009497155.1 of Glaciimonas soli. Lineage (GTDB taxonomy): Bacteria > Pseudomonadota > Gammaproteobacteria > Burkholderiales > Burkholderiaceae_D > Glaciimonas > Glaciimonas soli. The sequence continues at coordinate 52,581 of NZ_WINI01000007.1, read as the reverse complement.
GGTTATGTCGCGAGTGAAGTGTTTGATCATACTTCCACTTTGCAATTTTTAGAAAAATGGACGGGCGTGACTTGTCCCAATATCAGCGCATGGCGACGTAGCGTCTGTGGTGATTTAACTTCCTGCTTTAACTTCAGTAGTGTGAATAATTCTTTCCCTGTGTTGCCGAATACCGCAGCATTGGTCACGCTGGCAAATTCTCAACAAACTTTACCGACACCGACAGCACCCGCGCCGAATACCGTCATGCCGGTTTTTGAGGCTGGACAAAAACCTTTGCGTATCCAACCTTATCAACTTGATGGCTGGCTAACACAAGATTTAACCAATAAAGAGGTTTGGACAAATTGGAACAATGGCGGCAGCAAATCGGTTGCCTTGCAAATCAACGTCAATAACTATCGCACCGATAATCCTTATCAATATTTGATTGCGCCGAATTCAGGTGGAAAAGACTATTGGCATGCCATCGCCTACGGCAAAGGTTTTTACGACATGGAAATGATCGGGCCCAATCAGTTCTATCGCCGTTTCCAAGGGTATTTAAATGCAACGGCGTGGCAAGGTCAGCCGGAACCGCAAGTACGGTTGACGAACAATGGCGCAGGTCAACCAGTCAGTATCTTGCTTGACAATACTGGCACGACCAATAGCGCTGTCTTCACTGTGCTCGATCGGGTTACTTCTACTGGCCAAATCAGTCAAACTATTACGGTTGCGCCTAAGTCCAGTGTGACGTTATCACTGACAACCACGCAGGGCTGGTATGACGTCAAAATTACGCTGGCGGGCGACACGTATTTCATGCAGTCGTTGGTAGGATATACGGAAGGTGTATTGGGCTATACCCGACCACCGGTTTTGCGTTGGTCGTAATTTGTAATTGAGTGCGCAGGTCGGAACAGCGTAGCGCCGTCCGACTTGCATTCCATTGCTTGCTTGTGTAGATCTTTATGCTTGAAAGCGAAGATGATGATACATCACGAATTTACACCTCAAACTCGCCATCATCATAAGCTTTGCTATAAGTTTTCCAATCCTTATTTACTTGCGCGGCGCAGTCATGCGCTGCGATTAGCATTTGCTTTTTCCACTTTTCATTTTGCGCAAACGCGATCAGATCATCTGCAATCGCTGAGCCTGCTCTGCCAGAGCTGCGTAGCTGCCCCCAAGCGACGAGATGCCCCATGGTTTGCATCACGGCTTTCAATTCATCCATAGAGCGTGTCGCCCGATCCAGGGAAACCCGGTCTTCTGTAGGTTGCAAGCCGCGCAGGATATAGCTCTTCTTGCCGATGGTGACCGCTTGCAAGAAGGCCATGGAAACTGCTTGTACACGGCGCTGTATGGTTACTACGCGTTCGGCATCGTTGGACCATTTAGGTTGTGGCACTTTCAAAAATGCCGCTAGCGAACAGGGCGCAGCTTGTTTTAAATCCAGCAGATAGTTGCCATTCGGCGAACCCTTGCCTTGCACCAGAATGATGTAACGCTCTACACCGAGGCTACCGGTGCCGGCGATACGGCGTGCCACATCTAATACTTTATAGAAATCAGGATGCCCTTGTTCGGCAGCGAACTTCTCCATGAAAGTCGTCACTTTGGCGCGTTGCTTGTCGGTGACTGCCAAGGCTTTTTTGCCGTCGATACGGATGACACGCTGTCTGGCTCTGCCTTTGCGCTCAGTGCGACTATCAAGATAACTTGATCGTTGCCGCTCACGCAAGCTGTTGAGCAGGCTGCCAACTATGCCTACTGCTGTGTCTCGCTCTACCCATCGCGGCTTACCGAGGCTAAGCGCTGCAATGTAAGCGTCGAGAAAGTCCTGGCATAGTTTGTTGGCTTCGATAAGGCTGGCCGAAAAACTTGCTGCACCTATCTGTATGCTGGTCAGCAAACGCACAATTTCCCATGTCGCTGGTGCCAGTGATGCCTCGTCAAAATCGTTCATGTCGAAATAAACGAGGCGATTATCACCCTTGTAGCTACCAAAATTTTCCAAATGCATATCGCCGCAAATCCAGGCTAGCGGCGCCGACTTGGCACCAACTTTAAAGATGCCGCTTTTTGGAAGATTTTCGTAAAAAAGATGACAGGTACCCCGTAAAAAAACAAACGGGCTGCTGCGCATATTTTTATACTTCATGCTGAGTCGATCTGGGTCACGGCCAACGTTATATTCTTGAATGCGGCGGACGACATTTACCACGATGGACTCCTTGTAGTTTTTTCACTCGCATAGTATGGGCTTAGTTATTGCAATCTATCAAGTCTCTTCAAGTTGAGAAGGTGTCGATCGTTGTTTACATCCACTACAAAGTGAATAATTCACGCACTTTCACATAATCTCACCATACAAAATTCTCATTTCATAATGCGGAAAATGAAAATGCGCAGCAACATTTATATATTTCATTTACAGAAATATCGTTCCGTATCGCAAAAAATCGTGATTAACTAATTGATTTAAAAAGAAATAAAAATAGTTATGTGTCTTATATAAGACATTGTTGCTGTGCGTGGAAAAGCCTATGATTAATCCATGGCATTCAATGCTCTATCCGATTTTTTTGGTTTATTTTCATTTGCATTCTCAACAGGAGAAATAACATGACAACTCAAACACGCGAACAACAAGTTCAAGCTTTGGCTAAAGACTGGGCCGAGAACCCACGCTGGAAAGGCGTCAAGCGCAACTACTCGGCAGAAGATGTGGTGCGTTTGCGTGGTTCGGTTCAGGTTGAGCACACATTGGCCAAGCGTGGTGCCGAAAAGCTATGGCACTTACTCAATACCGAACCCTTCGTTAATACGCTGGGTGCATTGACCGGTAATCAGGCGATGCAACAAGTCAAAGCTGGTTTGAAAGCGATCTATTTGTCTGGCTGGCAGGTGGCCGGTGATGCGAATCTGGCAGGTGAAATGTACCCGGATCAATCGCTGTATCCGGCAAACTCTGTCCCTATGGTGGTTAAGCGTATCAATAATACGTTTACGCGCGCTGATCAGATTCAATGGTCGGAAGGCAAAAACGATGTCGATTATTTCGCACCTATCATTGCCGATGCTGAAGCCGGTTTCGGCGGCGTGTTAAACGCGTATGAATTAATGAAGTCCATGATTGACGCTGGCGCGTCCGGTGTTCACTTTGAAGATCAACTGGCATCGGTCAAAAAATGTGGGCATATGGGCGGTAAAGTGTTGGTGCCAACGCGTGAAGCAGTTGAAAAACTGAATGCAGCACGGCTGGCTGCCGACGTATCAGGCACACCAACTTTAGTCATTGCCCGTACTGATGCAGAAGCGGCCGATTTGCTGACATCAGACGTGGATGATTTGGACAAGCCATTTTTGACGGGCGAGCGCACCGTCGAAGGTTTTTTCAAAACACGCCCAGGTATTGATCAAGCAATTGCCCGTGCGATCGCGTATGCGGAATATGCTGACTTGGTCTGGTGTGAAACTGGTAAGCCTGATTTAGCTTTTGCCAAGAAGTTTGCTGAAGCAGTGCACGCCAGGTATCCAGGAAAAATGTTGGCGTATAACTGTTCGCCATCGTTTAACTGGAAAAAGAATCTGGACGATGCCACTATCGCCAAGTTCCAGAAAGAATTGGGCGCAATGGGGTATAAATTCCAGTTCATCACATTGGCCGGTTTCCATTCTCTGAATTATTCGATGTTCAATCTGGCATACGGTTATGCGCGTAACCAAATGTCTGCTTTCGTCGAATTACAAGAAAACGAATTCGCCGCAGCAGAAAAGGGCTTCACCGCAGTGAAACATCAGCGCGAAGTCGGTACGGGTTATTTCGATGCAGTGACCCAAGTTATTCAGCAAGGTAATTCCTCAACGACGGCATTGCATGGCTCAACCGAAGATGAGCAGTTTTTCGATCAGAAGGTCGCGTAAATTAAGAATGTGGGGGCGGCATGCCGTGCTCTTCGCAGGTCAAAAAAATGGCTGAGAAAATATCTCAGCCATTTTTTATATCTGTGTTAACCGATGCAATAAAAATTATGCGCCCCGATTGATTGGAGTAGGGCTAAGCAGCGGTTTTTTGTGCATAGGCTTGGCCATTTTTTTATCCATATCTTTGTCCATTTTGTTCATAGACATGTCTTTATCCATTTTCATCTCACTCCCTTTTTTCATCATCATGGCGCCATCTTTTTTCTGCATGTCACCAGTCATTTGCATGCTGTTTGGTTGTGCCATAGTGCCTTGCGTCATTGTGTCAGCTGCAGAAGCTCCGGCACTGGAGAAGGCGATGGCGGCGGTAATTACAGCGAATGTGAATTTGTTCATAGTAAGTTAGTTCCTAAGTGGAGAAATAAAATTGCAAACGATCTATGCCTGTCAAGGCAGCAGGTCACAACATGGACTTGTTTGTTTCGTGACCTGTTATCGCATAAGTCGTACTTAGGGAGAGAACCTTACAAGCTTATGAAAAAATATTTTAGAGCCAATATTTGAGCGTCTGAGCGATCCACTCTTTGATTCTTTGCGTCATGGAACGCCGATTCCATGACTCAGCGCTGATTTCATCGGCATTACTGATATCTTCAGAAAAAGCGCTTTCCATTTCACCGCCAAACGCGGCATCTAACACTACGACATTGGCTTCATAATTATGCAGAAAACTGCGGATGTCGAGATTGGCAGAACCGACGGTTGACCAGGTTCCGTCAATCACGGCGGTTTTTGCATGGAGTACGGCGGCCCTCAACTGATAAATTTTAATGCCTGCATCAAGTAATTGATCGTAGTACGATTGCCCGGCCTGGAATACCAATCCGCTATCGGAAACACTGGGAAATATCATCACCACTTTGACGCCACGATGTGCCGCGTTCAGCAATTCTTGCAACATCTGAGGATCAGGTGCGAAGTAGGGAGTGGTGATATGGATAGTTTGTTTGGCGTTGCGGATGGCCAGAATATAGGTTTTATAAAGCGCATAGTCACCACCGGGCCGACTAGTCAGCACGCGTAGCGCTTTGTCGCCAGCGAGCGGCAATGCTGGAAAATAATCCAGATCTTCTAATGTCTCCGTATCATCCGATGTGCCAGTGCGTTGCCTTACCCAGTTTCGTAGAAATGCTAGCTGTAATTGCGCGACGGCGGGGCCTTCTATCTGAATATGGGTATCGCGCCAGCCAATTGTTGCGGTTGCCGGGTGTGGATGCTTGAAGGCGCGAAATAAAGAGCTATTCGCATAAGCAGCGCTAATGTTCACGCCGCCAGTAAAAGCAATCTTGCCATCAACGATGAGAATTTTCCGATGGTCACGATTGTTCAAGCGCCAACGACCAAAACGTTTGAGAGGATTTACCGGGTTGAATTCCACCAAATGGATACCCGCATTACGCATCCGTTCGAAAAATTCGGATGGCGTCCCTATTGTGCCGACGCTGTCGTAGATGATGTTGACTTGTACTCCGGCACGTTGTTTGGCAATCAATAAATCGGCAAAACGCTGTCCCAGTTCATCCTGATCAAAAATGTAGGTTTCGAAATTGATATGGCTTTTCGCATTGGCAATGGCGACCATCATCGCGTCTGTGGTTTCCGGACCATCGAATAATAAGGTGACTTTGTTGCCAGTGATGACAGGGCTGTTACTGGCGGTTTTTTCCAAGGCTGCCAATTGCTGCAAATTGACTTGAGTGTGTTGTAGTTTTGTCGCCAGTAAGGATGCGGATGTAGGCGCGATGTAAGAGGTGGATGTTGTTGTCGATTCTACGTCACTGAGATTGCTGACATCGGGCAGCGCTGCACAGGCGGCGATGACGAGACACAAAAGTGCGATCAATAGTCTGGATAACAATCGCATCACCATCGGGCTATTCCTGTTTAAATGAAAGCAAGCAGAAAAATTTATTGTTTGGGATTATCTAAGCAAAATCAACCGTAGGTTTTGAAATAAGCTTGTCATTCCCGCGAACGCGGGAATCCATGTTGCGCAATTTGGATCCTCGCGTTCGCGGGGATGACGGGGCAAGCCGATTGTTTGGCATTACCTTAAACCATTTTCAAGACTATACCTGCTCATCTTCGTTTGCTAATTTTGCGCTTCTCGGCGGCACGAAAAAATCAATTGGTCGCTTCAAAAAACGCTTCCATACCGCTTTGCTTAAGGCCAAGCCCTGGCGGAAGCGCACTTGACGAGAGCGCAACGCGACAAATAAGGCTAATGAAAAACTCACCCACAAATTAATCATTCCTATGCCAAATACACCGATAATCGAACGCACCGCTGTGCTTAAATCGATATGATTATCCAAACCAATTAAGGCGAAGGAAAAATTGGCCGAGGAAAATGTGATGTGGCGGATATCAATCGGTAAACCGATCAAAAAGCCGATGGTGCCGATGGTGCCAAGCAAAATACCGAAATAGAAATTCCCCATCAAGCCGCCAAGATTGCGCTCCAAATAATTGCCAAATCGGCTCAAGCGTTCAGCGCCAAGCATGCTACGCAACCAGGCGGCGCGCTCAACCCGTTTTGCCATATTGGTATACAGGGCGCGGTTGTCGTAATACCCAGAAATCAGGCCCGCCAAAAATAAACAAACACCTGCAATGGCCGCATGAAAAAAAGCCAGACTACGTATCGGATCCAGATCATGCAAGAGATGCTGCGCCTTATCTGGTGTGACTAGATTGTGGCCGAAAAAATACAAATAGCCTTCACCAATCAAATAAGCAACTGGAAAAGCCAGCAATAAATTACCTGCGACAGCAATGAACTGCGTGCGAAATACTTTCACCATTAAGTCAACCAAGCTATCGAGATCGATATTCCTGCCATCTTTACTATGCAATCCGGCAGCGATGCGGGACGCTGTCATCGCCGGCTGTTTGGTTGCGACCGTGAAATGCAGCACGTGAATGAGCATGAAACCTAGCGAATAATTCATGCTAAACAAAAAGGCTTCTACCAACGGAGCGGCACGTAAATACGAGTACAGAATTTTAAACATCGCCATAAAGCCGATGATGAAACCGGCACCTGCAGCCGAACGAAACATGGCGCCGTATTCACTACGTGTTTCGGCGATGTAATGCTCGCCAGTGCGGCTGGCATTTTCAGTAACATTGCGTGCCAACAAATTGATATTGTCCGCGAATAGCTCACGGATCACGTATTTGCGGTTATGCGCTGCTATCAGTTCTTGCGCCAAGGTCAGCGCTGCTAGTCGTTTGGGATGTGCTGCCGCTTCATTTTCGGTCTCAGCATCCAGACTGATATCGATCAACACCAGTAATTTACGTAGCCGACCGATGCTTTGATCCAGGCGCACCAATAAATAAGTGAGTGAAACACTGGTGCCGCGTTTTAAAGCGTTCTTGCGGATTTTGGCGACGATGTCATCGCATTGATCCAGCATGACCTGCAGATGCTTGGTATCTTCAATGGGAGCCTGAGGGGGACTATCCGCCGCAGTTTCTTCAAGAGAGCGTAAATAACTGGCCAAATAGAGATGCAGTTCTACGTTTTGCATCAAAAATGGTGATTCGAAATCTTCTATTTGTGGATACAGACGAATTAGCGATGGCTCCAGGCCCATGGCGCTGATGCGATACGATAAAGTTTGGATAGCCTCCAGCAATTCGAGTTTCGTCTTGCTGCGATCACGCGCATCACTGGCTTCTGCTTTGATGGCGTTTGATACGGCGAGTGCAGCGGCGTTTGGCGCGCTATCATCATTATTTTCGAGCGATTCGCCTGACAACGATATCGGCGCTTCGTTTTCACTACTGGGCGCCGCGTTGGCAAGTGTCTCAATTAAATTGAGCCATTCATCTTTTTGTGCCGCATCGATCCAGACGTAGTCATCTTTCTCCGGTAGTACAAGATCCAAACAGTCGCGCAGATAAGTGTCATCTAATGCCGGTGGCAAGATGCGGTAAGCAATACGTTGGAATAACTCGGTGAAAAAACCAGCATTGGGCAAGATGCCAATATCGGTATATAAGCTCGACTGACGTCGGCGCGCATAGAGACGCAACACATAGTGGCGTAATGCGCAGGCTTGTTCAAGGTTGCCCTGCAATAGCTGCGTCAACATCCGCACATTCTCTGTCGCTGATTCGTGGCGCTTGGCGCGCAGGGCGTCGACCAGTGCCGTCAAGTGGCTGATATCGTCAGAGTTCGGATTTTCTGCAATGATTTTGAGTGTGGACAGCATCTAAAACATTCTCAATTAGCAAAGCACGTAGTGTACGTTTTGTCACGCTGGTTTGCATTATGAATGTGAAATTTTCGAGGTTTGAAGTCGTACGAAAAGTGCGAAATACAAGTGAAATGCTATTTTGCACATGGACGTTGATCAGCTTTTACAAGTAAGATGGCATTGTAAATTCTTGCAGGCAATTGTTACAAAATGATGAATTAAGCGCGATGCGGAATAGTTTTTGGTAGGATGTTGCAATGTAGAATTAATTGCATAAATTGTTTATATCTTTTCATGTGTTTATTTGTGGAGTATTTATGGTTACCCGAAATGTACGTAAGCCTGTTGTGAAGCCTGCTGTGTCTGCTGTTAAAAAGCCGGTTGCCAAATCAACTGCAACCACTTCAACGGCGAAAGCAAAAATTGCGGCCACAAAGCCAGCACCTAAGCCAGCACCGAAGTTGGCACCTAAGTTGGCACCTAAGTTGGCTCCTAAAGCGAAGCCAGTTGCGGCAGTCAAAAAGGTAGTAAAAGCGCCAGCAGTCGTCAAAAAAATCGTGGTTGCTAAAACAGTCGCGAAACCTGTTGTTATCGGTGCTGCTGTCGTTACACCACCAGCTGCGATCGCAGGAAAAGTGCTCAATAAGCCAGTACTTGCTGTAAAACCGTTGGTGGATGCCAAGCTAAAAGTGAAAAAAGCAAAATTGGTGCGCGACAGTTTCACCATGCCAGAAGATGAATATCAGGTGTTAAGCGACGTCAAAAAGGCCTGTTTGAAATCTGGTTTGGCAGTGAAGAAAAGTGAGTTACTACGCGTTGGCGTTGCATTAATACGCGATTTGGACAAAATCAAATTGAAGGCCGCGATTGCCGCTTTGCCGCCAGTGAAGGCAGGGCGTCCAAAGAAAGAAAAGTAAGCTGCAGTAAGCGATTTGACATCCATCGTCATTCCCGCGTATGCGGGAATCCACATTTACGCAAGGTGGATCCGCGCGTTCGCGAGGATGACGGGTGTTGCTTGCAAACTTACATCTGATACGTTGTAAATTAAAACGCGCCAGCATTGCACTAGCGCGTTTTTGTTTGATAGTGCTACCCTCGTTGCGCCAAACGGTTTTCATAAAGGCCGGCAATCAGATCTGAATGGGTAATGATGCCGACGAATTGGCCAGCATCATCAATCACAGGAAAATGATGTAGCCCGGAATCAGCCATGATGGGAACCAGATCAGTGATTGGCGTTGCTGCTTTGATCGTTTTAACTGGCATTGTCATGATGTCGCCGACTACGGTCGATAGATTGATCGCAGTATCCTTGGCCGGTCGAACAAAACGCCCTAATTTTTCCGCGATAGATTTGTATTCCGGCTTCTGTGTATTCACGCCGCTATGCAGTAGAAAGTCAGTTAGTGTCACAATCCCCGCCACATTGCCGTGCTGGTTGACAACCGGTAGCGCGGTCAGGTGATGCTCGCACATCAATTGCCATGCTTGTTCTAATTTCGCTGTGGCCGCTACGGTTATTACATCTTTGGACATGATATCGGCACAGCGTATCAATCCGAAACGGCGCTGATACGCATGCATTTCTGTGCGCAAGAGAATTTCTTCGAGATCGTCCCGACTGACATCGAGAACCTGATTGTATTGTTGTAAAACCTCTTCCAAGTCTTCCGGCGTGAATCCGAGTCGCCGAGTCGGAACGATGTCTTTAGTGTCATGCACATTTGGGTGGATGATTTGCTGCGCATGCGGATAACGGCGGCCGGTTGCGTTGTTATACAAGATAGCGGTGGTAACCAATATCACAGAGTTGAGCGCCACCGGCATCAAGGCAAATTCGAATCCAAGTGCGTGTACCGCAGGCCCGCCAAGCACTGCGGTTAAGGCGACTGCGCCACTGGGCGGATGCAGGCAGCGCAAGAAAAACATCGCACCAATTGCTAATGCACCAGCTAGTGTCGCTGCAATAATCAGGCTATCAAACATCGTCCCAAACAACTTAGTGCAAGCTACGCCAATCAGTGCAGAAACGACATTTCCACCGATTACGGACCAAGGTTGTGCCAATGGACTGGCCGGAACACAAAATAGCAACACTGTGGAAGCCCCCATAGGGGCAATCAAATAAATAATAGCGTCGCTATGACCGAGCACGGCATGACAAAGCAAGCCTGTGATGAAAAGACCAAATACAGCGCCAGCACAGGCGCGCATTTTTTCGATGTGATCAACGGTGTTGCGTGAGGGGAGAAAGCTGTTTAGCCAGGGGAGTATGGTGGTTTTCATCAACGATGGAATTAAGCGAGCAAAATTGAGTGACTGCAATTACATCATATTATGATATATTCTGTCACTTCGATTTTTGCTATATGCCATATTACTTATATGGTTGTACATATGAAAACATCTCGGCCACTGACAAAAAAAGACTTTGAATCCCTCTCGGAATTTCGTTATCAATTAAGGCGATTTTTGCGCTTTAGTGAGGATGTTGCGCATGCCGAAGGAATGACAGCTTTGCAATATTTGTTGCTATTGCATATCAAAGGAAGTGCGGGGCGCGAGTATGCCACCGTCGGTGAGTTGGCGGAGCGCTTGCAAGCAAAGCAGCATGGTGTTGTTGCATTGATATCTCGTTGTGAAAAGGCCGGATTGGTGAGCCGCTCGACAGGGACAGCGGATCGCCGTCAAGTGCATGTGTCCTTGACGCCTGCAGGGGAGCAATGTTTGCAACGTGTAGCAGCACTGCATCGAGACGAGCTGACCTCGTTAAATAAAGTATTTCAGGTCGCCAATATTTCGGCATTTAATGATCGCGAATAATACTTTTAAGACTGTTACTACTTCGTTTTCTTTTTACATCTAACTGTTAATTTACCCTCCCAACGTATGCGTCATCATCAACGAGATTTTGCTGTCGATAATCGATTATTCTTTACCGCCGCAATTGCTGCAGTCATAGGTGCTATTTGCACAGTGGCCGCTTTTATTTTGCTCAACCTGATTCATTTTTTTACGAATCTGTTTTTCTTTCAGACATTTTCATTTGTCGATAAATCTCCGGCCGGTAATACACTTGGATTGTGGAGTATCGCCATTCCGGTAATCGGTGCATTGATCGTCGGTTTGATTGCACGGTTTGGTTCGGAAAAAATCCGTGGTCACGGTATTCCTGAGGCGATTGAGACCATCTCGTTCGGTCAGAGTCGCATGTCGGCAAAAGTCGCGGTGCTTAAACCATTGGCGTCCGGTATTGCGATTGGTAGTGGTGGTCCGTTTGGTGCAGAGGGGCCGATCATTATGACCGGCGGTGCGATTGGTTCGCTGATTGCGCAGCGCTTTTCCATCAGCGCTGCGGAACGCAAGACGTTGTTGGTTGCCGGTGCGGCAGCCGGGATGACTGCAGTGTTTGGGACGCCAGTGGCAGCTGTCTTATTGGCAGTGGAATTATTGTTGTTTGAATTGCGGCCACGCAGTTTGTTACCGGTTATTTTCGCCTGTGCCGTGGCAGCATTTACGCGCCCATTATTAATGGATGGAGGGCGCTTGTTTCCGTTGCATACCGGATCGGTAGGTTTGTCTGTACTGGGCATTTGTCTGGTGGCGGGTATTCTCAGTGGTGGATTGGCGTCACTGATGTCGATTGTTTTGTATAAGGTGGAGGATAGCTTCCACAAATTACCGGTGCATTGGATGTGGTGGCCCGCCATCGGTGCGGTTGCGGTTGGTATTGGCGGTTATTTGCAACCGCGCGCGTTGGGCGTTGGCTATGATGTGATTGCCGATTTGTTAAACCATCGCATGCTGGCTTCGGCGGTGATTTCATTGTTAGTGGTCAAGGCGATTATCTGGGTAATTGCGCTCGGTTCAGGTACTTCTGGTGGCGTGTTAGCACCTTTGCTGATGTTGGGAGCAGGGCTTGGGACGATCATCTCTATGCTGATTCCGGGTAGCGATCCGGTGCTGTGGCCGTTGGTATGCATGGCTGCAGTATTGGCCGGTGTCTTGGGCGCACCATTGACGGCAGCGATTTTTGCGGTGGGGCTGACCGGTGATTTTGATGCCATGCTACCGCTGTTATTGGCCACAGGAGTGTCCTACGGATTCACCGTCCTATTGATGCGCCGTTCCATCATGACGGAAAAAATCGCCAGACGCGGTTTGCATATTTATCGTGAATACGGTGTTGATCCATTGGAGCGCGCGTTTGTCGAAGATGTGATGACAACCGATGTCAGTGCTATCCCGGCAGCATTACCGTTGCAAGAAGTGCTGAGTCAATATTTTGGAATGAATCAGCAATTTCGGGCAATGCCGGTTGTTACCGAAGACGGCGCAGTGCTTGGTATGCTCGACCGTGGCACTTTGCAAAAAGCGCTGCAGAGCGCATCAGTCAGTGATGGTGTGGCTTCTTTATTCGACCATAATGGACATAACACTTTGCATGTAGCTAAAGCAACCGAAACTTGCCAGACTTTAGCCAGACGCATGGCAGCCTTTCACCTTGAGCGGCTCCCGGTCGTATCAGATATCAAAACGATGCGTCTGGTCGGTATTATCAGTCGCAGTGATTTGGTCAAGCCGGCGCGCATTAGTTATCAGGAAGAGCACATTCGAGAGCGATGAAAAACGCAACATGCAGTAAATATGATGCGTTTTTGTCAGTCTTTTCTGCATTGATTCCGGCACCAAATAGCGACATGGAATATTCTTCATATTCGGCTATTATTGGTGGTGCTTGATTCTGCCATTGCTAAACAAGCTTGCCTTTAGAATGCATAGATCGCGTTGGCAAAGGCCTTTGCTAAGGCCTTTGCATCCGCCCATGCCGATGTACCGAGTGATAATGTTGAGTTCGTGCAGTGAGTTCTGAGGGCAGCGTTGCCCTTTCAAGGTGAAATTATTCCCGGGAGCGCACGAAATGTCCGAAATTTGGTCCGCGATACTGGTGTTTGTTCTGCTACTTGCTAGTACGGCGATCGGTGTACTCGTCAAACCATTGCTGCCGGAAGAGCACAAAGCGCATGAAACGGTGCAGCTGATGCAACTGGTCATGGGCATGCTCATTACGTTCGCAGCTTTGGTATTGGGATTGATGACCACCTCAGCGAGAAACCACTTCGATTCCGTCACTAATGACATCAGAGCGTACTCCGCCGATCTGATACAGCTCGATGTCACTTTTCGAGAATACGGTGCTGACATGGATTTCGCACGGCGTAACTTGCGTGCCTATACTGCAGCTGCCATTGCGACGACGTGGCCAGATGAGATAAGACCAGCCGGCGACTATTATCCTAAAGACATCCCAGCGGAAAATAATCAGGAGAAACTTGAGGATTTTCGGCTCGGCGCTATGCTCCATGCCACCGAGCAGCAGGTACGTCGGGTAAGTCCGCACGATGCGTTTCATCAGTCGCTGTTGGATGTCAGCCTTACGCAGTTCGATCGCGTGATTCAGGCGCGCTGGAAATTAATTGAGGAGGCGCACAGTTCAATTTCCTTGCCGTTTTTCTCAATGTTGGCATTGTGGCTGATGATTATCTTTCTGAGCTTTGGCTTGGTCGCGCCACGCAACGCTCTGGCACTAGTCACAATCACATTAGGTGCTCTGTCTATTGCTTCCTCCCTCTACGTGATTGTCGATCTGGATACACCATTTACAGGCCCGATTGTGGTTGCCAGTCAGCCCATGCGTGATGCGCTAATGCATATGAATCGCTAATGCGTCATATTGACAAAGCAAGCCATCAGAATCATTAGCTCTGCCTTGTAATAATTGAAAAATTACCTATACTTAATTTCACAGAATCAGGCGGTTATCCAGAGGTATCTCTTTCTTCGTCATACCGGTAATTGTCAAGTGAACAGACGCCTGAAAGACTGCTCGGGCCGGAGCGTTACGAATACTCAACATATGGAGGATTTATGTTAAAAACGACAATTCTGTTGTTAGCATGCGCCAGTTTTGCGGCTTCCGTGTTTGCTGAAGCGCCTATGCAAAATAATGGGAAATGGGTCGACAAAGATGGTCACACGCTTTACGTTTTCGACAAGGATACGATGCCCGGTAAAAGTGCATGCGATGCTAATTGTTCCAGCCATTGGCCACCAGCACTAGCCGATGCGAGCGACAAAGGTGATGCAAATTGGAGCTTTGTGCAGACTGCCGACGGCAAACGTCAGTGGGCATATAAAGGACATCCGTTGTATCGGTTTATGATGGATGAAAAAGCTGGTGATGAGAAGGGTGACGGCAAGGGCGGCATGTGGCACACGGCGAAGCCCTGATTCAGTACTAGGGGGGCGAAAGAGATAAAAAAAAGCGCCGCATCGATTGATGCGGCGCTTTTTTTAGACTTACAGAGTATTGAATTACTTAACGCTTCAACTGCGAAATATCTCGCACCGCACCGCGATCAGCCGAAGTGGCCATTGCCGCATATGCCTGCAATGCTTGTGATACATAGCGCTGACGGTTAACTGGTTTCCATGCATCTTTGCCTTTAGCATCCATCGCACTGCGACGTTTGGCCATTTCCGCATCACTGATAGCCAGGTGCATACGACGATTTGGAATGTCGATTTCTATTGTGTCGCCATCTTCTACCAAACCAATCGCGCCGCCTTCCGCTGCTTCCGGAGAAGCATGGCCGATGACCAAGCCGGATGAGCCGCCAGAGAAGCGGCCATCCGTAAACAAGGCGCAGGATTTGCCTAGCCCTTTGGATTTGATATAGGAAGTCGGGTACAGCATTTCTTGCATGCCCGGGCCGCCTTTCGGTCCTTCGTAGCGAATAATGATGACATCACCAGCTTGCACTACGTCGCCCAAAATGGCTTCGACTGCAGTGTCCTGACTTTCAAAGACACGGGCTTTACCTGTGAATTTGAGAATGCTTTCATCGACACCGGCGGTTTTAACGATGCAACCGTTTTCTGCCAGATTACCGTACAAAACTGCCAGACCGCCATCTTGCGAATAGGCGTGTGCTTTGTCGCGGATGCAGCCAGTACTGCGATCACTGTCTACACTTTCAAAACGCTGTTCCTGTGAAAACGCGACTTGGGTTGGTACACCGCCCGGCGCAGCTCTAAATAATTTATGGACGGCAGGATCTTGTGTTTGTGTGATGTCGTTGTTGGCAATTGCCTCTGCCATGGTTTTGCTGTGAATGGTCGGGCGCGTAGTGTCAAGCAAACCTGCGCGTGCCAATTCACCCAAAATGCTGATGATGCCGCCGGCGCGATGCACGTCTTCGATATGATATTTATCGGTCATTGGTGCGACTTTACACAAGCAAGGTACATGACGCGAGATGCGGTCAATATCCGCCATTTTGAATTCGACTTCGGCTTCTTGTGCAGCTGCCAGCAAATGCAATACGGTATTTGTGGAGCCGCCCATTGCAACGTCCAGTGTCATTGCGTTTTCAAAGGAAGCTTTGTTGGCGATGGTGCGTGGCAAGACCGTGTAATCGTCTTGCTCGTAATGGCGTTTAGCCAGTTCTACAATCAAGCGACCTGCGCGTAAGAATAATTCTTTACGATCGGCGTGTGTTGCCAAAATCGTGCCATTACCTGGCAAAGCCAGACCCAGGGCTTCGGTCAAACAGTTCATCGAGTTGGCGGTAAACATGCCAGAGCAAGAGCCGCAAGTAGGGCAGGCTGAACGCTCGATTTCAGCGACGTCCGCATCGCTGACGCTGGCATCGCCAGCTTTAATCATGGCGTCGACCAAATCCAGCTTGATGATTTTTTTGCCGCTATGGATATCACCAGGGATCACTTGCTTGATGACTTTACCGGCTTCCATAGGGCCGCCGGAAACGAATACGACTGGAATGTTCAGGCGCATCGCTGCCATCAACATACCCGGTGTAATTTTGTCGCAGTTAGAAATACATACCATCGCATCGGCACAATGCGCATTGACCATGTACTCAACCGAGTCGGCAATTAATTCGCGCGAAGGCAGTGAGTACAGCATGCCGCCATGTCCCATCGCAATACCATCATCGACAGCAATAGTGTTGAACTCTTTAGCGACGCCGCCAGCCGCTTCAATCTCGCGCGCGACCATTTGACCCAGATCTTTTAAATGCACGTGACCCGGTACGAATTGTGTGAAGGAATTGACTACGGCAACAATCGGCTTGTCAAAATCGCCATCTTTCATGCCGGTAGCGCGCCACAGTGCGCGGGCACCAGCCATGTTGCGGCCGTGGGTGGTGGTACGGGAACGGTATTCTGGCATGACGTTATCTCCAATAATCAAACAAAACAATGGCACTAGAGTGCCTTGTCCATATTCGCATGTCAAATATATGATTCAGTATCAATTAAGATGTTTTACATATCATTTGCGATATTGTTTTGAACCGTATAACGGCGCTCAGCGTTTAGTCTCGCTGATTCAAGAAATCACTGATTCAGGAAATCACTGACTCAGGAAATCACTGACTCAGGAAATCACTGACTCAGGAAATCACTGACTCAGGGAATCAATCAAGCGCTTGACCCGCAGCGGCATCATTCGTCTCGGTAAATGTAGAGCATATGCCTGCTTGCCATATCCTGCATCGATCACCCACTCTGGCAGCAAACGCTTCAATCGCCCAGTCTGTACATCCTGTTTTACGTAATAATCGGGCAATATCGCCATCGCCAGCGATTGCCTCGCCGCATCCCGGACAACTTCAAGCTCATTTGAAATGAGGATGGGGGAACGCATAACGGTCAATTTTTCCTGAGCACGCGTAAGCTCGATTTCATGTAACTGACTGGCTCTGGCAAAACCTGCCAGAGGTATTGCCGAAAGGTCTGGGACCGCCAAGTCATCTGCAAAGCGTGTAGTCAGTTCGGGACTACCGCAAAGCCACCATGAAACATCAAATAATTTTTTGGCGACGACATTCTCGGGAGGCGTAGTCGTCACACGAATGGCAAGATCAAAAGGGTCTTTGGTAATGTCGACGGCATGCTCACTTGCGCGTAAATCGATACTAATGTGTGGATTGGCTTGCATATAAGCCATGATTAAAGGCCGCAGCCATGCTGAACTCAGACCTGCAGGTGCGGATATGCGTACCAGACCTGCGGCATCCTGATTAAGACCGTTGGCCAGCAAATTTGCCTCGCTCAAGGTTGCAGCTATCCGATTTGCATAATTGGCGAGCCGGTAACCCGCATCGGTTAGGGTGATGCTCCGCGTAGTGCGAATCAGTAGCTGACAACCCAGGCGCATTTCAATTGTCTTGATTCTGTGACTAAGTGCTGAACGAGAAAGATCTAGCGTCTGCGCAGCCTTAGTCAGGCTGCCAGTAGTGGCTACGTGATGAAAAATGATGAGGGAATTGGCATCAAGATTATTCATATTGGTGAATTTGTCTCAACAAAGATATGACGATAACATACCTTATGCATTGCTGATTCAGCCTCTATAATCAACTGCACACGGATCAAAAAACTACAAAAATGCCCATAGAATCGCACATTCATATTTCTGCCACAGATGATTATCCCTTAGGTGCGAGCTTGTATTTCCCCGACGGGGTAGCGGCTCCGCAGACGGTCGCGATCATCAATTGTGCCACTGGCGTTAAAGCTGCCTATTACTCCCGTTATGCCAGTTTTTTGGCGACGCACGGCTATTTAGCCATCACTTATGATTATCGCGGCATCGGCACATCGCGTCCGGCATCGTTACGTAAACTGAAAGCGACAAAATTCGACTGGGGCAGCAAGGATTTTGAGGGCATCATGCGATGGATAGACAAAAATTTTCCTGATGCAAAAATCGTTGTCATTGGACACAGTATTGGTGGCGTTGTACCCGGTTTCAGCGCCTCAAACGGACGCATAGCGCGCATGCTGACAGTAGGTGCACAATTCGCCTATTGGCAGGATTATGCCGAATCGGTACGTTACAAAATGCTGTTGAAATGGCATGTGCTGATGCCTTTGGCGACAGCGCTTGTCGGCTATTTTCCCGGTCGTCAGATGGGCTGGTTGGAAGATCTTCCTGCTGGAGTAGCGTATGAGTGGGCGTTTCGACGGGCTACATTGAGTACGGGCAGCGCAGGCCGGTTTAGCTATGCCGCAAACAATGTCGCCAAGTACGGCGGCAACGGCGACAGCACCCGCTATTTTTCGCAATTGCAATGCCCGCTGCTGGCTTACAGCATCGCTGATGATGACTTCGGGACAGTAGCCGCAGTCCTGCGGCTGTTGCGATATTACCGTCGCAGTAATAGAACCCTGGTGGTTGTGGCGCCGGAGGAGCTCGGATTAAGCAAGATCGGCCACTTTGCGTTTTTCCATGATCGCTTCAGTCAAAACTTATGGCTAGAGTCGTTGACCTGGTTGGATACCGGTGCCGTACCACGGAGCGTTACAGAGTTTTTGCCAACCGAGTCAGCATAGTCTGTACGAATATCCCTATAGAAAAAAGAAAACGCAAAAATGCGCAAAGTATGACTTTGCCATGTGTATCCATGTATATTATTGACAAATAAGCATATGACAAAGGAAGAAAAATGACGCAAAATACTGATCTGAAATCATTCTTTCCAGTGATTATGACGCCGAGTCACGATGGGAAGTTTTTCCAGAATTATGTGACGTCGCTATTAAATTTTGCGATTCAGGCCGAGCGTGCAGGCATGCCTTTGCAGATTGTGATGCATCAAGGTGAAAGCCTGGTGACACGTGCGCGCAACAATTGTGTAGCGCAGTTTCTTGAACATCCTGAATGGACGCATTTGTTTTGGATTGATGCTGACATTGGATTTTCTGCTGAAGCTGCGTTTCGATTGCTGGGTTCCGGCTATGATATTGCGGCCGGCGTGTATCCGCTCAAGCGTGAGAACTGGCCTATTGAAGGAGTGCCTGCAGGCACCACGCAGCAGCGGTTTGAGGCTGGTTACACCCGTTATACGGTGAATGCAAAAGAAGAGATTGAGGGAAGTAAAGAGGTAAAGCTAATCGTTCAGCCGGACGGCTTCATGAAGATGGACGAAGCACCGACCGGATTTATGATCATCAAGCGCAGCGTGTTCGAACGGCTCATCACAAGTTACCCTGAACTGAATTATGTCCCGGATAGCATCGGTGTCGCCGACAAGAAATTACACTACCGCTTTTTCGATGTGATGGTCGACCCTGTGACGCGTCGTTATTTATCTGAAGATTATGGCTTTTGCCGACTATGGTCAGGACTAGGGGAGTCGATTTACATCGATGCCAACTCCAATCTGAGTCATCAAGGTTCCAAGCTGTATAAAGGCGACTTTGCCGATTCATTGATTGACTCGCTGGCTTATGCTGTTGGTGCTCCTGTCGGAGCATCTATGCAGTTGATTGGGGGAGAGTATTTAAAACCCAATCCAGCGGGTTGAATCCGGAGTAAATCCATACTCAACCGTAGTGCGCAATCCTTTAGCGGCTATGGTTTTATTACTGCGCTTTGTTTAGTCTTACTCAGCAAACTCAACGCTTTGCGATACGAGCTAGTCACCAGCTCTCTCAAATAATCCTCAGGAAAACTATCCACTGTCACGATAGTCACCCAGTGAAAGCGTCCTCTGAATCGTGCCGATTTAATACCCGGCATATCCGTGAGTTCAAGAAAACGATCAGGTGAAGTGCGAATAGAAAAACGCCATTGTTCCGGCTGACTGGTTTTGAAATAAGCGAAAATTCTGTCGTCGACGGAATAAGTCAGGATATTGGTAGGGGCCTGATACAAGCGCTCGCTTGCACCAGGAAAGCTGAGACAGAATTTTTTTAATTGTTCTGTATTCACTTGATACGAGAAGGGTGAGTTTGACGATTAGATTTCTTTCGAAGCCACCGCTTCAGGCTGGCTCCGAAAGAAGTTCGATTAGCCTATACGCATTTCCGACGCTGGATCAAAAAACACCGATTTCGACAAATCAAACGCCAAAGCCATTTGTTCTTTTGGCTTGGCTGCAGCACGCGGGTGAGTACGACAAGTGATACGTGAGCCATTGAAATGCGTGAACACAAGCGTGTCTGGGCCAGTAGGCTCAGTCAATTCAATCGTGCAGTTAACTTCACTTGGGCGGTAATCGCCATGCGAACCATCTGACTCTGAACCGCGGGCACTGAGCGCATCGGTGAGATGTTCAGGACGAATGCCCAACACCACTTCACGGTCTAGCCATGCTGCAATTGCCGGTGTGTTTGCTTGCGCTTTCGGTAACGGTAGCAATGCAGTTTCACCACCATGTTCAAGGGTGAATGCCATGCCGCCGCCGTTGCCATTATCGTGTTTTACCAATTTGCCGCGCATGAAATTCATGGATGGTGAACCGATGAAACCAGCGACAAACAAATTTTGCGGATTGTCGTAAATTTCTTGCGGGCTGCCAAATTGCTGTACCACGCCATCTTTCATGACAGCGATGCGATCACCTAGCGTCATTGCTTCGATCTGATCATGTGTTACGTAGACGATGGTGCTGCCTAAGCGTTGATGCATGAGTTTGATTTCAGCGCGCATTTCTACACGTAGTTTTGCATCCAGATTCGACAATGGTTCATCGAACAAAAATAAAGAAGGATCACGCGCAATTGCGCGTCCCATTGCAACCCGTTGACGTTGTCCACCGGAGAGTAGGGCAGGTTTTGTGTCCAGCAAATGGGTAATTTGCAAGGTGTTGGCGACTCGTTCTACGATTTGCTTTTGTTCAGCTTTCGGTACCTTGCGAATGCCGAGGCCGAAAGAAATATTTTCGCGCACAGTCATGGTTGGATACAACGCATACGACTGAAACACCATCGCAATATCACGCGATTTGGGCGGCACGTCGTTGACTACCCGATCGCCAATGACGATTTCACCTTCAGAAACGGTTTCTAAACCGGCAATCATGTTGAGCAGTGTCGATTTTCCGCAGCCAGAGCCGCCGACCAAAATCAAGAACTGACCATCTTCAATTTCTAAATCGATCCCTTTGAGAACTTCGTTCCCATTTGGATACACCTTGCGTACATTACGGATTGATAAGCTTGCCATTTTTAAAGCATCTCCTGAATTTTCTCTAAATACGATTTTGCTTCCCTCACCTGCAAGCGGGCGAGGGAAGCAAAATTTCTTAGCCTTTGACTGCACCCGCAGTTAAGCCGCGTACAAAATATTTCCCAGCCAACAGATACACAACCAACGTTGGCAATGCCGCGATAATCGCTGCCGCCATGTTGACGTTATATTCGGTTACGCCGGTTGAGGTGTTAACCAGATTGTTGAGTGCGACCGTGACTGGCTTCGCATCGGAACCACCAAACACAACACCGAATAAAAAGTCATTCCAGATCTGCGTGAACTGCCAGATAAAGCAAACCATAAAAATCGGCAGCGACAACGGGAAAATAATTTTGCGATAAGTCATGAAGAAACCCGCGCCATCAATCCGTGCAGCCTTGACCAGTTCTTCCGGTACCGTGACATAGTAATTACGGAAGAATAGGGTGGTAAAGGCAATCCCATAGACCACGTGGACAAACACCAAACCGGTTGTGGTGTTGGCCAGATCGGCCAAGCCCAGTAAACGAGCCATCGGCAAAATCACAACCTGGAACGGAATAAAACACCCGACCATCAAGGCAGTGAAAACAATTTCCGAACCACGGAAACGCCAATGCGCCAACACATAACCGTTGAGTGAACCAATCAAGGTAGAAATCAGCACCGCTGGAATCGCCATTCTTAACGAATTCCAGAAGAATGGCGCAAGGCCGTTACAGTCAACTCCCGTACAAGCGCTGCTCCAGGCTTTAACCCAGGCAGCAGAAGTTGGTGAGTGTGGCAATGACAGCAAATTGCCGCTACGGATTTCGTCCAGTGTTTTAACCGAAGTAGACAGCATCACATACAAAGGTGCGAGGTAATACAGCGCGCAAAACACCAGCAAGATGTAAATCAGAGCACGCCCGACTGTTAGTTTCTTAGCGTCCATTGCGCGCTCCTTTCGTTTCCAGATACATCAATGGCACCAAGACGGCCAATACAGTAGCAAGCATCATCATGGCTGATGCAGCACCCAATCCGAGTTGACCGCGTGTGAATGAATATTGATACATAAAAATCGCTGGTACGTCTGAGGAGGTTCCAGGACCGCCGGCAGTCAACGCCATCACCAAGTCAAAACTCTTGATCGCGATATGTGCCAGTACTAACAACACACTGAAGAAGACGGGGCGCAAAGCTGGAATGATGATACGCAGATAAATGGTCGGCAAGCTGGCACCGTCGACTTGCGCTGCTTTGATGACACTGTCATCCACGCCGCGTAAGCCGGCAAGGAACAAAGCCATCACAAAACCAGACGATTGCCAGACGCCAGCGATGACGATGGTGTAGATCGAGAAATCGGAATTGACCAGCCAATCAAAGGTGAAATGCGCAAAACCCCAATCGTGCATCATTTTTTCCAGACCAAGACCTGGATTCAATATCCATTTCCATGCTGCACCGGTAACGATGAAAGACAGCGCCATTGGATAGAGGTAGATAGCGCGTAGCGCACCTTCAGCACGAATACGTTGATCGAGCAAAATTGCCATGAACAAGCCGATGGCGAGGCAAAAGAAAATGAACAGGCCGCCGAAAATGCCTAGATTGGCGGCTGAAGTCCACCAGCGATCCAGTCCAAATAAGTCGGTATATTGATGAAAGCCCGCAAATTCATAATTGGGCAACATGCGCGAATCGGTTAGTGATAACCAGGCTGTGAGCGCAATAAAGCCATAGACAAATACCAACGATAAAATGATAGTTGGTGACAACACCAAACGCGGCAACCAGCGGTCAGCAAGTCCGGCAAAGCGTCCTTGCCCACCTTGTTTCAGCGGCGGTTTTGTTGGTGTTACGGGACTCCCGACTGATGCGTTTTTTGCGTCAGTAAAAGAGAGGGTTTGATCGGACATGCAAGTCTCCTGAAACAGGATATGGCTTACGTCGGTATGTCGGTGGGTTGAAGAATACACCGAAACGAGGACGAAGCTAATATCAACGTGACGGTGTTGTCACGTTGATATGCTGTTTTGTTTGTTGATTGATTGCTGATGTAATGAGATGCGTCCCCCCATCCACGAATGGACGAGGGGAGGACAGCTTGCTTTACTTAGCTCACTTCGTTTTTGCTGCTTTTGCCAATTCTGTTACCGCTTGTTGCGATGTCATGTTGGAGTTCATGAATTTCGTGATCACGTCGAACATCGCGCCTTGCACTGCAGAGCTGACCGCCATACCGTGCGCCATACTTGGTTCCAGAGTGCCAGCTTTGTTAGACGAAGCCATGTCATTCATCGATTGAATGGCGCAGCTATCAAATTTTGTGCGAGGCACATCTGGGCGAACTGGGATCGAACCTTTGTTCAGGTTAAAAATTTCCTGGAACTGTGGGCTCATGATCGCTGTTGCCAGGATCAATTGATCTTTAACCTGGGTCGGATCTTTCTGTTTAAACATGGCTATAGAATCGATATTGTAGGTATACGATTTAGCCGTATCTGGTGCAGGCACGCACAAGAAATCCTTGCCTGGTACTTTGCCAGCAGCAGTAAATTCGCCTTTGGCCCAGTCACCCATGAATTGCATACCGGCTTTGCCGTTGATAACCATCGCAGTAGCCAGATTCCAATCACGACCAGGTGCATCTTTGTCGATGTATGTTTTGATTTTTGCCAAGGTATCAAAGGTCTTGATCATAGTTGGGCCGGTGAGTGCTGCAGGCTCTAATTTGACCAGTGCTTTGTTATAGAAATCTGCACCATTACTCAATGCTACGGTTTCAAAGATAGTCGCGTCTTGCCATGGTTGGCCACCGTGCGCAACGGCTATAAGACCGGCTTTTTTGATCTTGTCAGCAGCATCAAAGAATTCTGGCCAGGTTGTTGGCGTTTTTGCGCCCGCTTTTTTCAAAACTTCAGGATTAATCCACAACCAGTTAACACGATGCACATTGACCGGTGCAGCGACGTAATGGCCTTGATATTTCATGGTGTTAGAGACTACTTTTGGCAACAAGGTATCCCATTTGCCTGGAATCGCTGCGGCGTCGATATTGGCCAACACACCTTCTTGACCCCACTCTTGAATCGCAGGTCCTTTGATTTGTGCTGCTGTCGGTGGATTACCCGCCATGACGCGTGCTTTTAAAGCAGTCGTGGCATTTTCACCAGCGCCGCCAGCTACTGCAAAATCTTTCCATGTCACGCCTTTGGCTTCGACGATTTTTTTCAATTCGGCGACGGATTTGGCTTCACCACCGGAAGTCCAGTAATGCAGAACTTCGATTTCATCTGCATGAACCTGTGCCGGGATGCAGACGGATAGTAGCGCTGTCGTAGCAGCAGTAGTGATGAATGTAGATTTGATGATTTGTTGCAGTTTCATACTTGTCTCCTGTATGGATAAGGTGTTCTTTTTACTTTACTGGATAGGACGCATGTGATGCTTGGTATTGGTACTTACGTGTTCTACTCTGATCTCTACTAAATATAGCCTTACATCAATACATGACAACATCATGTCTAAAAAATCAAGCTTTAAAAACGATGTTGCAATTTTGCATTTATTTACTCGAGACAATAAATGCGACATGCATTTGTTCATCAAGCTAGTAAAACTACATGATAATGCTCATTTATAAGTCAACATGGAGAAAACAACTTCTCCATCACTTGCGATTGTAGTAAAGCTACATTAATATTGCAATATAAGTTTTTAATTATTACACGCGTAATTGCATGTTGTAGTTTTCCGGATAGCAACGGCTGCATAGCCTCACTGAAAGCATCTTAATGTCATCATCTTTTTCGACCAACGCTAGCGTTGCTTCGGCAGACTATTATTTAGACGGTCCGCGCTTGCTGGCCGACATCGGCGGCACCAACGCGCGTTTTGCTTTGGAGCGTGCGCCTGGGCAAATCGACACGATACAAACTTTGCGGTGCGCTGACTTTGCAGAATTTGCTTTGGCGGTGGAGGCTTATATTGCTGCGAATGTGACTAGTTCGGCTGGTAACCAGCAATCAACGATACGTCATGCCGCCATTGCCATTGCTAATCCAGTGCATGGCGATGAAATTAAAATGACCAATCATCATTGGGCATTTTCCATAGAAACGACGCGTCGTCGCTTGCAGCTCGATACCTTATTAGTGGTGAATGATTTTACTGCCTTGTCGATGGCTTTGCCGCATCTGGAGCATGAGCATTGCGTGCAAGTAGGTGGCGGTAAGTCGTTGGCGGGTGGGGTGATCGGTTTGGTCGGCGCTGGTACCGGGCTGGGCGTCGGCGGTTTAATTCCAACTGAAGGTCGCTGGATTGCTTTGGGCAGTGAGGGGGGGCATGTCAGCTTCGCCCCTGGCGATGCGCGTGAAGCAGCAATATTGGCTTATTGCTGGCGTACTTTTCCACACGTTTCGGCAGAGCGTCTGGTATCTGGTCCCGGGATAGAGATGACTTACCGCGCATTGGCGGATATGCATGGCAACGCTAATCCTGAACCATTGCATACCGCGCAGATTGTAGAACGTGCTTTGGCCGAGACTGACCCAATATGCGTCGAAACCCTGGAATGTTTTTGCTCTATGCTTGGCACTGTGGCAGCCGACGTGGCTGTGACTTTGGGTACGTTAGGTGGTATATATATTGGTGGCGGCGTAGTGCCACGCTTGGGTGAGTATTTTGCAAGCTCGCCATTTCGTACCCGCTTTGAAAGCAAAGGGCGTTTTGGTGAATATACGGCCAAAATTCCGACCTATATTATTACAGCGCCGTATCCGGCTTTTGTTGGTGTTGCCGCTATTTTGGCGGAGCATCTGGGTGGCGGCAACGCTACACCATTATTAGAGCGCATCCGTAAAGCCCGCCCACAATTTTCCCCTGCAGAACAAAAAGTCGCCAGCTTGATCCTGGCGCATCCTCGGGCCGTGATGAGCGAACCGATTTCTGAGATTGCCCGACGTGCCGATGTCAGTCAGCCAACCGTGATTCGTTTTTGTAGAACCATGGGCTGCCAGGGTTTGGCCGATTTCAAGTTGAAGCTGGCGTCTGGTGTCAGCGGCACAGTACCGGTTGCGCATAGTCAGGTGCATGTTGGCGATTCTTCGTTGGATGTGGGCGTTAAAGTGGTGGATAACACTATTTCTGCCATGTTGGAGGTCCGCGATAATCTCAATGCCGATACCTTGAGCAAGGTGATTGATATCTTGAGTCAGGCAGCCAGGATAGAGTTTTATGGCTTTGGCAGTTGCGGTCTGGTGGCAGAAGATGCGCAACAAAAATTCTTCCGATTAGGTATTGCCAGTTCTGCCTACACTGACCCGCAATTACAAGAAATTTCTGCGGCAATGTTGAAAAGCACCGATGTCGCCGTGATTATTTCCAATTCTGGCCGCTTACGTCATTTGGCGCCGGCGGTGGAAGTCGCCGTTAATTCCGGCGCTACCATCATCGCGCTTGCGCCGAGCAATTCACAACTGGCAAAACGCGCTGATTTCACGCTAGCAGTGGAGCATGACGAAGGCAGCAATATGCATATCCCGATGGTGTCGCGGATTTTGTTATTGTTGTTGATTGATGTATTGGCTGTTGGTGTCGCGATGAAGCGTTCCAGCCCGTTTGCTGAGATGCAGCGACAGGCCAAGCGCGGCATTCTCGCGCATGTGGCAGCGATTGCCGGGGATACGGCTAGCGATAAGGTTGCTGCAAAAGAGGATGCGGCGGGTGCTGTGTCGTCGAATGTTATTTCGCATACGAAGTAGAATGGTCATTTTTGCCGATGAAAATTCTCGCCATATCAGGTAGCTTGCGGGTAGCTTCAAACAATACTATGTTGCTACGCGCTGTAGCGCGTTTGGCCCCAGCAGGCATGAACGTCGCTATTTATTCAGGTCTCGGCACATTGCCATTGTTCAACCCGGATCTTGAAGCTAGCGATCCGGCGCCGGTTGCTAGCTTGCGACAACAAATTATCTCAGCCGATGCCTTGATTATCGCAAGCCCGGAATAGGCGCACGGCATCACTGGTGTCATGAAGAATGCACTGGATTGGATGGTTGGTTGCGAAGCTTTTGTCTACAAGCCCGTAATGCTGTTGAATGCATCACCAAGAGCGGTGCATGCGCAAGCCGCCTTGAGGGAGGTGATTACAATGATGTCGGCACGCATAGTTGAAGAGGCTTCAATTACAGTGCCCATTCTTGGGAGTCATTTGACGGAAGACGAGATAGTGGCGCATTCAGAGACATCTACGTCATTGCAAGCCGCCCTGAGCGCCTTGCGTACCTCATGCATGTCTACTTCTTAGCGATAATTTTCGGGAAAGAAATGTCGCTCTATCAGTTCGATCAGGATATGCAGGACTTTGATATGCAACTCTTGTACGCGATCTGCAAATTTTCCTCCAGGCGTACAGATATACACATCGCTTAAGGCTTCCAAAACTTCGCTAGGACGACCGCTGAGAATGATAACTTTCACGCCCAACGATTTAGCGGCTTGCGCAGCGCGGATGACGTTTTTGCTGGTGCCGCTGGTGCTAAGTGCGACCAGGCAATCCCCAGCGCGGCCATGCGCTTCGATGTAGCGCGAGAACACCTGTTCATAACCCAAATCATTGCTGACGCAAGTCAGGTGGCCGGCATCGCTGATGGCAGTTGCTGGCAGCGCGGCGCGGTCATTGCGATAGCGACCGGTTAACTCTTCAGCAAAGTGCATGGCGTCGCACATGGAGCCGCCATTACCACAAGAATAGACGCGGCCTTTACGTTCGAAGGTGGCGATGAGTAACGCCGCTGCTTGCTCGACCGCTGATAATGCACTCTGATTCTTCAGAAGTGCTGCCAGGGCATCGTTAGCTTCGTTTAGACTGAATTCAATATGTTGTTTCACGGCTTGTTCCTATCGTGTATTTTGCACATCATGCTTGCTTGTTTTTTGCCAGAAAAGCGCGGGACCTGCGCAACTTAACCCATTCGAGGATCGTAGAGCCATTTCCTGACTTTGCTTGCCGTGATGCTTTTTGCATCTGGGTGCAAGGGATTAATCAATATATTTCTTTCCTCTGGAATAATGACGGATGGTACCAGCAGCAAAGCAGAAATGCCTTTGTTTACCCACGCGTCGCCCGCATCCAGGCTGATTTTGCCTGTTGGTATAGCATCCCATCCTATTGCTGCATTTTCTGCAGTCACTTGTATTGCGGCCTTCCATACGGGATCTGGAATCTCGATGCGCACTAAATACCGATTCAAGGGCAGTCCGGCAGATTTCACATGCACGAATGTTTCCAGGCAAGCCAGAGCGATGTTTTCTGCGCAGTAAAGTAAGGCGTTTCCTGGACGATTCCAGCGTCCACCCGTAATTTTAGCACCTGCGCCGGTCAGATCATCAGCGGTGTAGTCTGGTGTGTCTGTGGCAATCCGCCAAACCACTTGACTGGCCGTTGGCATCAGGCGTAAGCCCCGCTTTGCATCATAGACAATAAATTGGAAACCAATTTTTGTCCCTCCATCGTATCCATATAGCTTGCCGGACATTCGCCACCCAGAGCGGGTATTGGTTCTTCCAGCCAATGCGCGACCCATTTCGCAGCATCAAATCCAGCTGGATTCCCGGATTGTTCCACCATGGCTTGAACCTGGCCAATTAAATTGGACATGCCAACTACACGCTCACTGTCCTCCGTGGAGAGTTCTTCATCTCTGCTGGCCTTGCGATTTACGGTGGCCGTTGACAGGCGCAGAAATTTAAAAATTTTATCCTGAGAAGTATCCATCATCCGCACCATATCCTTCACTTCCACCGCACGTACGCCTTTCCGTATCAATCTCACTTTTATAGCGGGAGTGGAATCAAAGACGATGCGAAAGTCTGTCAGCGATATCAGATCGGACTTGGGCTGTTGTTTAGATGAGAACACTTTTGTCATCAACGCTTTTTTGGCTTGAGGACGTTTATCACTTAAGGCGGACATGATTTGCTCCTTTGAGTGTTTATTTTAGCTCAAATGAGTAGTCGGGCCAAAATAAATTGCGTGGCCGCTCTATTTTCCGTTCGTCCATAAAAAATGCCCATTCGCATTCGAATGGGCAGAATCTGGGAAAACCCAGGGACGTTACTACTAACTAATCGTTACAACAAGATAGAGATCATCGTGATGCCGAGCTCAAGCGGCATCACGCCGACGTACTATCCTAGGCTATTCAACAAATTAAAACGAGTGGCTGATACCTGTATAAATCGCGTTTTGATTTTGTGCAATCATGCCTGCGCTGCTACCAACTTCAACCTGGAAGTCGGCTTGACCTTTGTTGCGAACTGTACCAACGCTTCCGTACAACAGAGTACGTTTAGACAAGTTGTAGTTAGCGCCCAACATGTACAGTTGCGCATTGCCGCTGTCATTGTTGAGTTTGGTGTAGTATGCCGCGCCGATCAATGTCCATGCTGGTGTCAACATATAGTTAGCACCGAGCCAGCTTTGATTTGCCCGGGTATATGGCGTGTCTACAGCTTTTGAAGCTGTAATGGCTTGCCATGCAGCGAACAATTTCAACTTATCGAACGTAGCAGTACCGCCGATAGTGATTTCTTGCGATGACGGACCATAAGTGCCGTTAATGCTGTCGCCATACAAGCTGCTGTACTGACCATTTGCATTATTCATGAAGTCATACATTGCCAGGACAGTGAAGTTTGACTGTGAGTATGACAAGGCAACACCACCGGTGCTCTTATCTTTTGTCGCGCCTGGAACGCCGCCGAAGCCGTAAGAACCCTGCGCAACAAAGCCGCCGAAGCTTGGTGAAATATATTGAATCTGATTGTCTGTTTGAGGCCAGTTACGTCCTTTTGCCAGAGTAGCAGAGCTCAAATTCTGTTGACCGGTCGGATCTATGCTCCAAACCAAATCGCTAGGCAGAGTCAAATCGCGACCCAGTTTGACGGTACCGAAGTCACCTGTCAGACCAACCCATGAACGACGTGACCAAAGGCGCGAAGGGCCGCCATTTGTTGTGCCGTTGTTAGCGCTAAAGCCGTTTTCCAATGTGAAAATGGCTTTCAAACCACCGCCTAGATCTTCCACGCCTTTAAAGCCGAACATACTGGTACCCCAGTTATTCCCGCCGATAGTCACTGCGCTACCGCGTGTGCCATTAGGGCCGACTTGATTGGATTGAAAATCGAGGCCAGCATCGACGCGACCGTAGATTGTGACGTTAGATTGTGCTTGTGCAGTGCCTGCGCAAGTTGCAGCCAAGATGATGGCGGCTACGAATGGATTGATTTTTAGTACTGTTTTACTCATCTCATCTCCTATGGTGAAAATATGGTGTATGCCACCGTTTTCCGAGTCATTGCCCGAAATTCTTTCTTCTGTTGGTCAATTGCAAAGCATTCAGGTAATTGCAACAGTAATTTATTGTTGCTGATGTTAAACCTTATTGCTTTGCTTTTGGTTTATTTATGTAGTTTTACTATATTTGTGTTGCAAATTCACACCGAAAACAAAACTTTACACTGCGATAGTTGCAATATTGAGGAAACGCTGGGCTGATTCCGTACCAGAGGGGCGAGGATGAAAATATGTAATTAAATTGTAATGTGTACTTTTACTACAAGTACTTCGGGTGTAAACATTCGGCGAGGAAATATAGTGCCGACTGGAAATTACTTTATCCCCCTTGGCATTGTGAGCAATGGCAAGAGGGGATAAGTGGGAGCGGATTGCGCTATTGGCATCTCTGAGGGCGTTGCGCCTTTCAGAAGGGTATTTTAATCAAGCAATGCCAGCACTTGTTCCAATTGCGGTGGTTTCGGACCGGCATTTAAACAAGCAGCAGAGCCGCAAGCAACTGAGAAGCGTAGATGCGCGTGCCAGTCAATGTTTGTGGACGAGGATTGTTGTGCTTCTTGTATCAACGCGTAAATCAATCCGGCAATCCCGGCATCGCCGGCGCCGACGGTATCGACTATGTCTATGGCAGGTGGCTTTACATGCCATTTCTGATCGCCAACCAGCATTGCTGCGCCTTCGGCGCCCAAGGTCAGCAACACTGCGGCTTCTGGGTTGAAGCTGCGCAATTTTTTGAGTGCAGTTACCTGATCGTCGGTTCTGAACAAGCCACATAAATCTTCATCAGATACTTTGATCACATCCGCCAATTTAGCCATTTTCTCTAAAGTGGCATCGTAGCGTTCATCCATCAAATTGCGAAAATTAGGGTCGTAGCTAATCTTTACGCCGGCTTGCTTTAGCGATGAAGCGAGATCTACCAAGCGCGCGGCCAAGGGCTCGCGTGCCAGGCTGATGCCGCCAAAATGTGCCCATTTCGCCACTTGCTGCCAATTTGCGGGTAATGCAGTGGGATCGAATGCCAGATCAGCGCTGTTCTCCCCGATGAAGTTATATTGCGGCGGGGAGGTTTCGTAAACGATGGCCAATAAAGGCGGGCGGTTAACGCGCTGTAAAAAACGCAGATCGAGATTCGCAGCGGTACTGGCGGCAAACAAGGCGTCACCAAACCAATCTTGGCTAATCGCTCCGGCAAAGCCGGTAGAAACGCCGAAATTGGCCATAACGCGGGCGACATTCCAGTCCGAGCCACCGGTTTTGCTGAGCCATTGTTCGCCGTCGACGCGGATAAGATCGGTAAGTGCTTCGCCTATGCTAACGAATTGCGGCAAAGGAGAATTAGTATTTGTAGGCATGATTATTTCAACTCCGCGCCAACGGCATACAAGGCTTCCAGGCAAGCTCCCATAGGGTGATAAAAATCGGTTTTACCATGTGGCGGTTTATCCAGGCCATAGCGTTGATTGTTTTGATGCAGCACGCGATACCAACCGCCTTGTTGTGGATCGATCAAATGCTTTTCGCTATAGCGCCAGAGTTCGTCGTAACACTCCCAGTAATTAGCTTCCTGGCCGGTGCCTTTTAAGCGCTGAGCCAGCAGCGCCGCGGTAGCAAGTGATTCAGCCTGCACCCAAAAGTATTTGTCGCCATCGCATACCGAGCCATCCGGTGCCAGGCCATATACCATGCCGCCGTGGGTTTGATCCCACGCGAGTGGGACGGTCACATCAAACAGTGCTTTTGCGCGTGGCAATAACCATTCGCTATCACCTGCCAGGTGCGCCGAATGACGCTCCAGCAGTAACAATAATTTTGACCATTCTGTCATGTGGCCAGGTTGATAACCCCAAGGCCGAAACATATTACTGCTGTCATGTTTGTTGTATTCCCAGTCTATGCTCCAGTCTGCGTGATAGTGTTCCCAGATCCAGCCATTGGCCAATGCCGCTTGTCGTATTGTGATGTTGTGCGCGAGCAGTTCGGCACGATGTAGATAACGCTGGTCGCCGGTTGCTTCAAAGGCTGCGATCAGCGCTTCACAACTATGCATATTGGCATTTTGCCCGCGATACGATGACACTTCGCCGGCTGGCGTCGCTTCATCCGCATAAAGGCCGTCCTGCGCTGACCAGAACAAATTTTCCATCAAATCGAATGTCGCCGAGATCCCCTCTGCTGCTTCAGTGATGCCGATTCGTAGCGCATGCGCGTGTGCCAGCAGTACAAAAGCCAAGCCGTAGCAATGCTGGGTGCGATCGATCGGCACGCCGTTTTTCAGCACCCAGGCATAACCACCGTACTCAGGTTGATAATGCTTTTGTTTTAAAAATTGCAGACCATGACGAGCCGCTTCTCTATATTCTTCTTTGCCATCCAGACGGAACGCCAGTGCGTAACAAAACACCATGCGCGCACTGTTCACCAGATGGCGGCTCGAGGCGTCGTAAATGCTGCCATCATCATTCAGGTAGTGGAAAAAGCCGCCGTTGGGGTCTATGCAGCGTGGATGAAAGAACGCGATATCGCGGCGTAGTTGATTCTGTAAAAAAGCAGGGGTTTGGAATACGGATACTGACTGCACTGGTAATCTCCTGTTTGTCTTGTTTATCTATTTCTGGTTATGCCGATGTAATTTCAGCGATAAATAAGGCCAAATAATTGCGTTCACAATAACGTCGTTGTTCCCGCATTCGCGTGGATGACGACGGAATTTTTTAAGTCGATTATTCGATTATTGGCATCGCATAGATAATTTTAAAAATTATCTGTAAGTTTACTCAATCACCCTCGTCCTTGCCATACAACTCTGTATTGAACGGCAAACTAAACATCGATACATCGTCTTTGTCGAAGGTTTTCGATGCATCATTCATATCAGCAATTGCCAGAGCAACAGCAACACCTAATTCGCGCAAATCATTGCTACTTATCCAGTGATCAAAACCCGCACGGCCATAGGTTGTTTCCATAGTAATGGCATTGACTGCGCTGCCTTTGTGTTCCCACCACCATGATTCTGGGAAAGCTGAGTTAAGAAAGCCGGAACCACCATCTTTTGGGGGTTGTTCAATTTTGCCGTGATAATGACTGGCGACGGCTTTAATGAATGCGTCTTGCGTTTGCCATAAAGCTTGTTCCGCTTGATTATATTTAATCGGATCAATGCCAAAATGTGGGAAAAAGAACGCGGCGGTATCAGGCGTGGAGTTCGATGAGTGCAGATTCAGTGCCAACACCGGTGGATTTTTTTGATCGCGCAAAATCGGCACCATTGCTTTGGTATTCAGTAGCTTATCCTCCATCGGCGCCTGATCATTTAAATAGGGGGAACTTTGCTCATCGAAAAACCAGCGATGTTCAAGATTAATGCTGGCAGTGTTAGTTCGATAATTTCCTGCCG
Source organism: Glaciimonas soli (assembly GCF_009497155.1). GTDB lineage: Bacteria > Pseudomonadota > Gammaproteobacteria > Burkholderiales > Burkholderiaceae_D > Glaciimonas > Glaciimonas soli. Next base: position 18,604 of record NZ_WINI01000007.1, on the reverse strand, counting down.
TGACACCGTCAACATTATGCATAGGTACAATCTTGAAGACGTAATGCTGGCGCAAATATTTACCGATGCGATCATTTGCCAACACGGTGTGAATCAAACCTTCTAATAAAAATGACGGCCCGGTTTCTGCCGGGTGAGTGCGAGCGTTAATCCAGACGGTTTTTTTGTGGTCGGCGGCAGCAGAGTGAGCGGAGTGACCGGTAAGGCGATCTCCAATGGTAATCATGCGTATAGGCTGGTCATTGGGGGATTTCCCCAATGTCTGAATGCGGACATGTGGATTGTCCGTAATACTGTCTAAAAATACGGATAAATCGTTGGCTGTGTAAGGGAAGGTGCGTGCAATCCATACGGTAGTTTTATCAAACCGTTTATTGACAATCAGCCCGCAATCTTTCTGTGTGAGGTCAGTGCAATTGGGTTTGAAGGTCACTTCATCTTCATGAAAATACTGCCAGTTCTTTTGATCGTATGAGTAAACGGGAATGAAAAAGTAGGGAAAGCCAAAGCCAGAAAATTCCAGACGCAAGGCGCTGGCTGTCGGCACATCATCAGCTCGAAAATAAAACCATGTGCGATAACTTACGGGTAGATTGGCATCATTATTATCGTCCTTAATCGCGACATTCCAGGCATGGCCACTACCATCTAAAGCGCTAACGATGCCGAGGCTGGCTGATTCAAAGCCAGCAGAAAATTGTGGGTGAACAATGTCAATGGGTTCTGATTTATTCAGCATGTTGTTATTACTCAAGCCGTTGCAACCACTGATGCTAACGGTCATTAGCAGCATCAGTGCTGTGATCAGACTAAAAAAAACACGCGGTGCCAGATAATGTTGAGTGCGGTGTATTTTTGGCATGCCAAATTAAACTTTTCTTCTTGTAGAGTGCATTCGCATCACTACTTTCCATTGTATTTTTATTGATGCAGCAGACTAAATAAAGTGCCGTCGACGTCGATGCTGTGATATTGCAGAGATATTACTAGGAGTTACGTAAAACAGGGTTAGATATGGCATTTTTGTGCTCATGATTTGTGCCGAAGCTACGGGTCCCTGTTTTGCGTAGGATTTGACTTTATTGATCGAATCAAGACGAATCAATTTAATCTAACGGAAGAAAGAATCGAACTGCATATCATATTGCTGCAGCGCCTTTTGAGCATTCTGCATTTTTTTGCGGAACTCGGGACCACGTTTAAGTGCCAATCCGACTGCCAAAATATCAATCACCACCAGGTGCGCCAATCTCGCAGAAATAGGCGTGTATGGATCCGTATTGAAACTTAAATCAATCGGCACCAGCACGGTCGCCAATTCGGCCAAAGGTGTACCGGATGGGCCAAGCACGATAATAGAGGCGCCGCCTTTTTTCGCCAGTTGTATGCTGCGCAACAATGCAGCATTGCCACCACGCTGAGAAATAGCGACCACTGCATCACCGGGTTGTAGCAAAGAGGCGGCAATGCTGTGAATGTGCGGATCTGAATAGGCTACTGTTGGTACGCCAGAACGAAAGAACTTATGCTGTGCGTCCGCAGCAACGATACCGGATGTGCCTTGGCCATAAAATTCTATCTTGTTCGCCGTCAGCAATACGTCCAATGCGCTCTGGATCGCATCTGGACTCAAGTGATTGCGCAAGTCGAGCAAGGTATTGATGGAGCGGCTGCAAATCTTGTTGACCAGATCGGTGGCGATATCATCTTGCGCCAGCATTTCGTTGGCGCCCGGTAGTGCCACTGCGAGGCTCTGTGCCAGTTTAAGTTTGAAATCGTGCCAGCCTTCGTAGCCTATGGCGCGGCAAAAACGTACCACCGTTGGTTCTGATACTTGTGCGTTCTTTGCCAGAGCGGTGATGTTTTCTGCTAGTGCCAGCTGCGGGTTGTCCAGAATTGTGAGTGCGACTTTTTTCTCTGACTTGGAGAGCAAGTCAGTGTGTGCTTTTATCGCGTCTAGGACTATGGCCACTGGGTTTTCTTTCTTACTAATTTGATTTAAGTTCGGCGCTAACTTATCAAGTCGCTACTCCGTGGTTACGACAATGTCGGGGGTAGCCCGACAGCTACTCACTTTCTTTGCTTCGCCAAAGAAAGTAAGCAAAGAAAGGCGACGCAGAGCCGTTGCCCGCCGTTGGCGGGTTCCCAAATATAGCGATCATCATTCGGGAGGAAAGACCAACTCGCTACGCTCAAACATGTCTTCCCTCTTTTTCCGAATGACGACCGCTATATTTGGCAACGTCCAATGCGGGGTACTTCAACAACAACTTCAAAAGCAACGGCAACTACTTTCTTGTTTCTATACTTCAGGCAGTGCTTCTTCACGCCATTGCAAACCGTCGCGGCCTATGAGTGCGCTGGCGGCGGCTGGGCCCCAGGTGCCGGCGTTGTAGGGGATGGGTTCGTTTTCTTCTTGCTCCCAATATTCTAGTATCGGTTCTACCCATGCCCATGCGGCTTCTAGTTCGTCGCTGCGCATGAATAGTGTTAAGCGTCCACGCAAGACGTCTAGTAACAGGCGTTCGTACGCTTCCATGCGTGGTGCTTTGAAACTTTCGAGGAAATTCAATTCCAGTTCGACCGGTTTTAAACGCATGCCATCTCCCGGGGTTTTTGCCATCAGATTCAGGTGTAAGCCTTCGTCAGGTTGCAAGCGAATCACCAGGCAATTTTCTTCAAAACTGCTATTGGGTTGGGTAAAAATTGAATGAGGGATTTTTTTGAAACGAATCACAATTTCAGCCAAAGAGTCGGCCATGCGTTTGCCTGTACGCAGATAAAATGGCACGCCAGCCCAACGCCAGGTGTCGATTTCAGTTTTGACTGCGACATAGGTTTCGGTGCGTGAAGTGGGATTCGCATCCTTTTCTTTGCGATAACCTGGTACTGCGACGCCGTTCACATGGCCGGAGCGATATTGGCCACGTACGACGTTTTGCGCCAGTGTCACGGGTGTAAATGGCTTCAGTGAATGCAACACTTTCAGTTTTTCATCGCGCACAGCATCCGATGTCATGGATGTTGGCGGTTCCATTGCGACGATGCATAGCAATTGGAGCAAATGATTTTGCAGCATGTCACGCAAAGCGCCTGATGTTTCATAGTAGCCCATACGATTGCCAACGCCGAGTTCTTCAGCAATCGTGATCTGAACATCGGATATCCATTCGCGTCTCCACAGCGGTTCAAACAGCACGTTACCAAAGCGCAGCGCCAACAGATTTTGTACGGTTTCTTTGCCTAAGTAATGATCTATGCGGAAAATCTGCGTTTCGGAAAATATTTTCCCAACTTCCAGATTAATTTGCTTCGCACTGGCCAGGTCGTGGCCCAATGGTTTTTCCAGTACGACACGTGAATTTGGAGTCGCCAGGCCAGACGCCGACAAATTGTTGCAGACCTTGGAGAAAAGTGCCGGAGGAGTCGCCAGATAAAACACGTTAGTGATTTCTGGCTCAGGGCGCATTGCATCAACCAGCGCTTTATATGCTGCAGGATCAGTGGCATCCATGCCAACATATTGAATGCGTTTGCAAAAGCGCTCCCACACCGCTGCTTTGAATGTTTCGCGTGGAATGTGTGGTTTGGCATCTTTCTCAACCTGCTTGAGAAACTCTGCGGTGTCACCAACGTGACGGCCGATACAAAGTATGCGTGCGCCGGCAGGTAAATCTTCAGCGAATTCGCGTGAATACATCGCCGGTAACAATTTACGCATCGACAAGTCACCAGTGCCACCAAAAATTGCGAGGTCAAATTCTTCTAGAGCCATGATATTGAGTATCCTGATTATTCTGAGTATTCTGATTGTCCGATATCTCGGAAAATTATTCGAGAGACGTATTATTTTTGCAATGCGGCCCGCGCTCGGGCAATTAAACCGTTGGTGGAGCTGTCATGATGTGCGTTTGTGTTGTCGCCAACTAATTCGTCGCGAATCTGCGTCGCTAACACTTTGCCCAATTCCACTCCCCATTGATCAAAACTGTTGACGCCCCAAATCACCCCTTGCACGAAAGTTTTGTGTTCATATAGTGCGATTAAAGCACCTAACGAAGCAGGCGTTAATTTATCCATCAAAATCGTGTTGCTGGGACGATTTCCTGGGAAAATTCTATGCGGAAGTAGTGCCTCGATTTCTGTTTCAGCTAAGCCTTTAGCTTGCATTTCAGCGCGGACTTCATCGGCAGTTTTACCGCGCATGAATGCTTCTGATTGGGCAAAACAATTCGCCAATAGTGCTGCGTGGTGATCTGGCAAGGTGTGGCTAGGATGTAATGCGGCGATAAAGTCAACAGGTGTAATGTCCGTGCCTTGATGCAGCAACTGGAAATAAGCATGCTGACCATTGGTGCCAACATTACCCCAAATAACGGGGCAGGTTTTAATCTGTAATAGCTCACCATCCAAGGCGACTTGCTTGCCATTACTTTCCATCTCCAGTTGCTGCAGATACGAGGCAAAATTGAGTAAATCTTGATGGTAAGGTGCAATGGATAGTGAACTACTGCCGCAAAAATTGCGCTGCCAGATGCCGATCAAAGCCAGAATGACAGGCATATTTTTTTCTAATGGCGCTTGACGGAAGTGCTCATCCATCGCGTGTGCGCCAGCCAGGAATTCTGAAAATTGTTCAAAGCCGACAGCGAGTGCAACCGCTAAACCGATTGACGACCATACAGAGTAGCGACCGCCTACCCAATCCCAAAACGGGAACATGTTTTCTGGATGAATGCCGAAGGCTTTAACTGCTTGAGTATTCGTTGAGACTGCCACAAAGTGCTGCGCCAAATCGCTTTCTTTGGCGCCCTTGGCATTTTGCAGAAACCAACTGCGCGCCGTTTGCGCGTTCATCATGGTTTCCATTGTCGTAAAGGTTTTTGACGCAATTACGAACAGAGTCGTTTCCGGATTTGTTTGTGATAAAACAGCATCCAGATCATGTCCATCCACGTTGGAAACGAAATGCATGGTCAAACGAGCATGCTCAAACGGGCGCAAAGCCTGACACACCATTTTGGGGCCGAGATCAGAGCCGCCGATGCCGATATTGACGATATCGGTGATAGCCTTGCCGTTATAGCCGCGCCATTTTTCCGAGCGTACCGCATCGGTAAATGCATGCATTTGTTGCAGCACTTCGTGGATGTCGGCATGGACGTTTTGTCCATCAACGATAAGGGGATTTGTGCTTTTGAGCGGGGCGCGTAGGGCGGTGTGCAGCACCGCACGATGTTCGGTAGTATTGATTTTTTCGCCAGCAAACATCGCATCGCGCTGAATTTCTACATTGCGCTCACGCGCTAAACGGCACAACAGCGCCATCGTTTCTGTTGTAATCGTATTTTTTGCGTAATCTAAAAACAAGCCCGCAGCTTCCAGTGAGAATTCACCGAAGCGACCGTCATCAGTCGCGAACAAGTCTCGTAATGTGTGTTTTGTTGTTGTGGCGTGATGCTTTTGTAGTGCCTGAAATGCGGCACTGGTTGACTGCAAAGCGGTGAGATTAGGCGCGGCTCGTTGCATGATGTCTGTCTTTTTGGTAATGAGTTTTGATGTGACTATACAACATTGATCGTAAATTTACTACAAAATATGATGGATTTTGGTGGATTTTATTTGGTTTGTTGACAATTTATTTATTTGTCCACGTTCCGCATTTCATGAGTTTAAATAGCTAAATGATTTTATTGGCATTATCAGAAGGTCGAATTTAAGAAAAAATGGATAGCGCTAAGTCAGGCTAAGTAATTTGTAGTAAAATTTCATTTTCTTCATTGCTTCTAGGATCTTCATCATGACCATTCAAGCTAACGTAGCCAAAGTAACCGAGCGCATCGTCAAACGTAGCCAGCCTTATCGTAGCGCTTATTTAGCGCGCCTGGAGGTGGCTCGACGCAAGGATGTGCAACGTGGGGCTTTGTCCTGTACGAATCTGGCGCATGGATTTGCGGCTTTTCCTACCAATGACAAATTGCGTTTGAAGCACGATAAAGATCCTTCCGTCGCGATTATCTCGTCATATAACGACATGTTATCGGCGCATCAGCCGTTTGAGCGTTTCCCGCAAATTATTAAAGATGCTGTTCGTGCCGCTGGAGGTGTAGCGCAGTTTGCTGGTGGTACGCCAGCGATGTGCGATGGTGTGACGCAAGGGCAGCCAGGAATGGAGTTGTCACTTTTTTCACGCGATGCGATCGCGATGGCAACGGCGGTGGCGTTATCTCACAATATGTTTGATGCAGCGTTGTATCTGGGTATCTGCGACAAAATCGTCCCGGGTCTATTGATTGGTGCCTTACATTTTGGGCATTTACCTGCCGTGTTCGTTCCTGGTGGCCCAATGACCAGTGGTATGAGCAACAAGGAAAAAGTCAAAATTCGCCAGCTTTATGCTGAAGGAAAAGTCGATCGTGCTGGTTTGCTGGAGGCTGAGTCGCAGTCTTACCATGGCGCCGGAACGTGTACTTTTTATGGTACGGCGAATAGCAATCAAATGTTGATGGAGGCACTCGGCTTACATTTGCCGGGTTCCGCTTTCATTACGCCGAACACACCTTTGCGTGATGCCTTGACTGCGGAAGCTGGGCGTCAGGCATTGAGAATCACCGATCACACTGAAAATTATCGTCCGGTCGGTCACGTCATCAGTGAAAAAAGCATCGTCAATGCGATAGTCACTTTGCTGGCAACTGGTGGTTCGACTAATCATACTTTGCACCTGATTGCGATTGCGAAAGCAGCCGGAATCATTGTCGACTGGACTGATTTTGATGAGTTATCGGCGGTAGTGCCATTGTTGACGCGGATTTATCCAAATGGCGATGCCGACGTAAATCATTTCCACGCCGCGGGTGGTACTGGTTTTGTCATTCGAGAATTGCTCGACGCTGGTTTGATGCATGACGATGTCACCACGATTTTGGGTAACAGTTTGCGTGCCCATTGTGCCGAGCCTTTCCTCGAAGGCGCTGGCGTTGTCTTTAAAGCCTCACCAGAAAAAAGTGCTGATGATACTGTTTTGCGCACTGCTGCAACACCATTTTCAGCCGACGGTGGTTTGCGTTTGTTGACGGGCAATTTAGGGCGCTCTGTCATCAAAATTTCTGCAGTTAAACCAGAGCATTGGCTGGTACAAGCGCCAGCGATTGTATTTAATTCGCAAGCAGAATTCATGAAGGCATTTAAAGCGGGTGAACTGGATAAGGACTTTGTCGCAGTCTTGAGTCATCAAGGACCTCGCGCCAACGGCATGCCAGAGTTGCACTCGTTGACGCCGGCATTGGGCATCTTGCAAGACAAAGGCCGGCACGTCGCGTTAGTAACCGATGGTCGCATGTCAGGCGCATCAGGCAAAGTTCCGGCGGCTATCCACGTAACACCGGAAGTATTGGCAAATGGTCCGCTAGCTTTGGTGCGTACCGGCGATATCATCAAGCTCGACGCCAACCACGGTATACTTGAGGCTTTGGTTCCCGCTGAAGAATGGGCGAAGCGCCAGCCGGAAGACGCTGATTTGTCGGAAAATCAAGTTGGTATGGGGCGAGAGTTATTTGCCATGTTCCGTCAGTCGATTAGTGCGGCGGAAGAGGGCGCAACGATATTTTCCCTGCCTCCGGTACTGACGGCGAGTGAACTGGTGGCCGCAAAATAAATATGATGCGATGTAGGATGGGTGAAGCGTAGCGATACCCATCGTTCTGACACTTGGAAAGCAGGAAAAATGATTACTCGTGAAGGCATGAAGCATTGGGTGCTTGAAGCACTAAAAAACTTGGGTGGTAAAGGGAGACCCAAGGATGTTGCTAAATATATCTGGGGCCATTATGAGTCAGAGTTAAAGCAATCTGGCAGTCTTTTGTATACATGGCAATACGATGTTCGTTGGGCAGCCCAATCGTTACGAGATTCTGGTGAATTAAAGCCAGTCCATGGTCGTCATGATTTGCCATGGGAGCTGGCCTAATTCAGATGAGTGATGGGTATCGCTACGCTCCACCCATCCTATGATTTGTGCAATTTCTAGAAATAAATTAGAAGAAAGTAATCAGATGATAAACGCTCTATATAAAGATGAAGTTCTCGACATCATGCGCACATCACCGGTGATACCGGTGATTGCCATTGACGATATCGCCCATGCCGTGCCGCTTGCAAAAGCGTTGGTTGCGGGCGGCATTCGTGTATTGGAAGTGACGTTACGCACGGTGCATGGGTTGGCAGCGATACGCGCAATGGCAGAACAAGTGCCGGGCGCAATTGTTGGTGTTGGCACCTTGACGCATCCTGATGAATTTGCTGCTGCACGGGATGCGGGAGCGGTGTTTGGCGTGTCACCAGGCTTGACGCCAGCGTTGATCGCAGCTGCTAAGTCCAGTGGCTTGCCATTGTTGCCAGGTGTGATGACGCCATCCGAAGTGATGACAGCACGCGAAGCGGGTTTCCGTCAGTTGAAATTATTCCCAGCCGTTCCCGCAGGTGGCGTCGGCATGCTGAACGCAATTGCGGGGCCATTAGCTGATATTACTTTTTGCCCGACTGGTGGAATTTCCATCGACACTGCGGCACAATTTTTGGCCTGCAAAAATGTTGCCTGCGTTGGCGGTTCATGGTTGACGCCGAAAGCGGCGTTGCAAGCGGGTGATTGGGCACAAATTACTGCTTTGGCAACAGCGGCTAGTCAATTACGTGCGAAGTAAAACGTTTAACCTTAACGCTTAACCTTTGCGTTTTGCTTGATACAATGGCGGATTAATTCTAATTCGCCATTTTTTTATCGACCGATCCCATGATAGATATTCAACTTCTTCGCAAAGACATCGCCACCGTCGCCAGCCGTCTGGCAACGCGCAAATTTCAGCTAGACGTCGACGCTTTCAATGCCTTGGAAGCAGAACGCAAGCAAATCCAGACTCGTACTGAGGAACTGCAAAGTCAACGCAATGCCTTATCCAAGCAAATCGGTATGCTCAAAGGTAAAGGCGAAGATGCCAGTGGTGTGATGGCGCAAGTCAATAGTATTGCCGATGAACTGAAAACATCAGCAACACGTCTGGATCAGTTGCAAGAAAAAATCAGTACATTTTTGGAGGCGATTCCGAATCTGCCGAATGAATCGGTGCCGGTTGGTATAGACGAAGCCGCGAACGTCGAAGTGCGTAAAGTTGGCACGCCGCGCACTTTTGATTTTGAAGTGCGTGATCATGTCGATATTGGTGCTACGCTTGGTCTCGATTTTGATGTTGCCGCTAAGTTGACGGGTTCACGTTTTTCGGTAATGAAAGGTGGCATCGCCCGTTTGCATCGCGCATTGGCGCAGTTCATGCTCGACACGCACGCAGCGGACCACGGTTATACGGAATGCTATACACCTTACATCGTTAACGCGGATTCGCTACGCGGCACAGGCCAGTTGCCGAAATTCGAAGAAGATTTATTCGCTGTTAAAAAAGGTGGTCAAGAAGGCGAAGAGGGCGTGGATAGCACAGCGCTCTATTTGATTCCTACCGCCGAAGTTCCATTAACCAATATTGTGCGCGACGAAATCGTACCTGCTGAAGCGTTGCCAATCAAAATGGTGGCGCATTCACCTTGCTTCCGTTCCGAAGCCGGCAGCTATGGCCGTGACACGCGCGGCATGATACGTCAGCATCAATTCGATAAAGTCGAAATGGTGCAAATCGCGCACCCAGAAAAATCTTACGAAGCACTGGAAGAAATGGTTGGTCATGCAGAAAATATTCTGAAAAAACTTAACCTGCCATATCGTGTGGTTTCGCTATGTACTGGCGACATGGGTTTTGGTGCAGCTAAAACATACGATCTGGAAGTCTGGTTGCCAGCACAGAATATGTATCGAGAAATCTCATCCGTCTCCAACACGGAAGCGTTCCAGGCTCGCCGCATGCAAGCACGCTTCCGCAACGCGCAAGGTAAGACCGAGCTGGTGCATACACTGAACGGTTCTGGCTTAGCGGTTGGCCGTACTTTGGTGGCATTGTTGGAAAATTATCAGCAAGTTGACGGCAGCGTGGAGATTCCAGCAGTATTGCATCCCTATATGGGCGGACTAACCCGTTTAACACCGTCTAAATAGGGCTTTCGCAGAGAAATAGTCTCTGCTATAATTATGCGCTTTGCTGCTCCGGCAGCAAGATCGACCAAAAAGGAGAAGTGGCAGAGTGGTCGAATGTACCTGACTCGAAATCAGGCGTGGGATCATATCCCACCGAGGGTTCGAATCCCTCCTTCTCCTCCAGAACAAGTCTCAAGCAGTATCAAAAAGCCCCGCACAGTCTCTGCGGGGCTTTTGTTTATGCGGGTCTACTGTATCTTCTCGTCTCAAATTACCCCATCCGGTTTTCCCCTATCTCATTGCTTTTAGGGTATCGTAATAGGGTATTTTTAATGTATACCCTACAGACGATGCCACTCACCGCAAAACAAGTCGCTGCTGCGCAGCCAAAAGACAAGGCGTACAAGCTAGCCGACGCCAATCAGTTGTATCTATACGTCGCCACTTCTGGTGCGAAATCGTGGCGTTGCAATTACTCCGAATCTGGAAAGTACAAAACAAAAACTTTTGGCCGTTATCCCGAAATGTCACTTGCGGATGTCCGTATGGAGCATGCGAAGTTTCGTGATGGGCAAGCCGCGCCAGTAGTTGCGGCATCGCCATTTTTTGAAAAAGTCACTGCGGACTGGTTGAAAATTAAATTGCCAACGTTGTCTAATGGAAAACATCAAATACAAGTAGTGAATACAATTGATGAGTACGTCCTTCCCTACATTGGAAAAAAACCGATAGACCAAATTCGCCGGGCTGAATTAGTCGATATTGTGCGTAAGGTTGGGGAATTAGGCTTGGTTGAAACCGCGCATCGTGTTGCTGGAAGAATCAGTATGATTTTTGATTACGCGCAAGATGCCGGATTGATCGAAGCGCATCCAGCCAGTGGGCTATCTCGGGTGATTGAAGCACGTAAGCGCAAAAAGCCAATGCCGTCGATCCCGCCAGAAGAAGCGGGCGTGTTGTTTTCTACAATCAAAACTTATGATGAAAAAGTATCACGCCTTGGATTGATGTTGGTGGCGCATACATTTGTTCGCGTTAACGAGCTTATTGGGGCGCACTGGGATGAGATAAATTTTGCGGATTCTGTGTGGGTGATACCGGAAGGGCGTATGAAATTACGCAAGCCGCATGTTGTGCCATTGAGCAAGCAATCTATAAAACTGCTGAAAGAGCTGCAAATATTGGCGGGCGATTCTAAGTGGGTGGTGAGTTCACCACTTCGCGCAGGTAAGCCGGTTAGTGAGAACACGTTACTTTTTGCGCTCTACCGGCTTGGCTATCGTGGTCGCATGACTGTGCATGGATTCCGCGCGCTGGCTAGCACAGTTCTAAACGAACAATCAGACTTCGACCGTGATGCAATCGAACGGCAACTGTCCCATAAAGAGAC
>NZ_WINI01000007.1:0-7092 GCF_009497155.1 Glaciimonas soli | reverse complement strand
GAGACACCGATGGATAAATATTCTGCGGCTTCAGTCGCTGTCATTAATGGTTTTTGCATTACTTCACCTCTTTCATAGGTCACTTTTGTTCATAAAAATGCGTGGGTAGGGACAGGCATTGCGCTGTGCCCAGAATGTGACAATGCGTTTGCGTGCTGCAATGTCGTTGTTTTCATACGCAGCCACTTCCAGCCGGCGCGTGTTTTCGCATTGCGTGTTCATCGCATCCGCAAAATCCTTGGTTTCCCGCTCAAGATCTTTCGATTTCTTCTCTATCGCCGACCAGTTGGTCGGCTGGTACACCGGCTGGGGATTCTTTTCGAGGAAATCAGCCAGCCGAACCGCAATTGCAGCTGATTCCTCTGGGGTTAACACTGAGGTCGGGACTTTCTTCTTAAACTTTTGCGTACAGTTATTTACACCAGTCCAAGGTAAGTCAAAAACAGCAGCCTTGGCGGCGCCGACGACCGTCCATTGATAGCGCACCGATTCGTACACGGCGTGGGGATTGAATGCGTGATAAATCCCGCATGGCTTGTCCATCTCATAGGTGGCGTACTTGCCTTCGACGATGGTGCTACGCGTGGCGATCTTGACCAACCCTTTACGCCCGACTGTGGGGCCGCCTTGGGCCAGCAGATAATCGCGGTAAGAGGCTTGTTTGATGGTCTTGACGGTTTTAAGACGCTTACCGTCAACAATATTGATTTCAGTTGCTTTAATGGTTTGTGCAGCCTGCCATGCCGATTTCACCGCATCCGGCGCATGCAGGATGCTTTCGCTTTTGACACGCCGTAACTCGCGCCATGGACCAACCGGCGCACCGCCAACCTGCTGAAACTGCCGGATGCCCCAGGTCTGCGCCCAATAGCAGACACGCTGAGTCGGGGTAATCAGTTCGTCACCGACCAGGTCTTCTACCAAAATATGCTTTTGCCCCTCTTCGATCACATGGTGATCGCCCAGATTCTTGCCATCGGTGTTCTTGGTGACATACTTGATGATGTAGCCGGCAGCCGTTCCCTTGCCGGCTTCTATCCGCACCAATTTGACGCGGTTCTTTTGGGCACCACGTTCGTCACCATCGTCGAGCAGGGCATAAGCCGTGATAATTTTCTCGTAACGCTCAAGGTGTTCGGGCGCAACAAACATCAGCATGTGCCAGTGAGGACAACCGTCATGGTGTGGCTCGGCAATGCGGAAACCGTAGGCGTGGATGCCGTCGCGGTGTAGCTTGGAACGTATCTTCTTCCACACGTCACACAGATAGGCTTGCGCATCGCGTGGAGTCGGTTCCCCAAATGCCTGGTATTTCGGGTTAGGTTCGCCATTCTTACTTAAGACCGCATGATATTTGCTTGGTGCGGTGATGGTGGCAAAGATGCCGACATGATGCAGATCGGAGGCGATTTCTTCAAAGCCCCGGATACGTGTCATCAATTCGCTGTGCCGAATGGACTTGTTGGCCGTGCCGAGAGCGGCCAGCTCTTCTAAGCTATAGATCTGGCCGTTTTCGTTTTGCATTTCGATGGATGCCAGCAGCTTGGCATTCTGCTTATTGCGACGCTGCTGGCGATAGGCGGTCTCGTTGCTGACATAAGCACCGGCCTTGAAATGGGTAAAGCCCAGACGGATTGCCATATGCTCGCAGCGGCGTGCATGGGCTTTGCGAATGCCGCGCAGCCACCAGGCTTTGTCCAGTGCGCGCCGGATGATTTCGCCTTCTTCCTTACCGGCTGGCGCGGCAACGTCATGGCGCGCGCAGTGTTGGTGAATTGCCGACACAATGGCGTCTAGCGATTGCAGGTCGGCACAGAATTGGTAGCAGGCGCGGGCGGCGGAGTCTGCGGCGCGATAGAGCGCGTCGTCGGATGCATCGAGCGGTAACAAGTAATGATCAGCAGACCAGATTTCGTCAATGACATCGATCTTGTGTTCGTGCTTTTCCATGCCTTCGCGAGTGAACAGATCGCGCAGGGCGCGGCTCATCCGTTTCGGTAAGCGAGTGATCGCCTCGGTGGAATAGAAGTGGTAGCTCATGCAGCGATACCATCGGATTCGCGACTCGCTGTAGGAAACTGGCCGGAGAGTTCAACGCCATGAGCGCAACGCAAGATGGTAGGCAGCTCTTTCATCATTTTGTGTATGCGAAAAAAACACGATATAAAGTGACGGATGATGGAAATAAAATAGTGCGGCATGGCGTTATTTGCTTTAATCAGAATGTGCGAAGCCAGCACGCCTGCTGACAGGCGTGAAAAATGGCTTACTTGGTAATGGGATTGTTTAGGCCGTGATTACGGCGGCGCCAGGATGATAGGGTGGATCATCGGTGCGCTCGGGCTCAGGATAATTGTTGAATGGCCGACCAGTTGATATGTTGCGACAGCGGCACGTCGACACCAGGCTTGGAAATGGACGAAATAGACAGCGTCCGGGCAATTTCAAGTCTCGCGACAAAGCAGAAGCCACATTCCGGGTTCTGACACATATAGGTGATTTCTTTCATCAGAGCCGACATCGGACGGCTTTTAACGGCGCGCGGCAATATCGAGCAATGGGGACAGCGCAAGCCAATATTTCTCATTGAATGTTCTTTGTTTAGCCTAGAACGACGTGCGATCACGATCGTTGTATTTTTTCTTTGTTTGAAGATGAACGCCTGTTATTGCGGCGCCCTTGCGTATGGTTGACGCTATTGTCGTCAGTAGAAGCGATCTATGATGTTGATCGCCATGGCTGGCTGCAAATTCCGCTCGGCTGCCGCTATCTGCCGTAAGAATGTCAGACGCCTAAGCTTTAGCCTCTTCACTATTTGCAAGCCACCCCTTCAGATGTATCTCATCCAACACAGTGAGCCGTGGGTCAAGCTGATATGCCTCCATCCCGCGTTCAATCAGGCGGCGGATGAATGAGGCGCGTGATCGCCCAATCGAGTCAGCCAGTTCCTGGATGGTCGCGATTTCTGTCGCACTCAGGCGTATGCTAATCGGTGCCTGCAGGCAGTCTTTTGGGGAGCGGTGGGGAGAACAAGTTTTCATACGGAAAGTCGATGTGGTTGTTAAGTTGAATAATTATATAGATCTTATTTGAGACCGTGTTAAAAATTTAGTGACTACAAATGACTACATATGTATCTTTATGAGACCTTATGATACTTAGTGACTCCATAGTTACTACACATCTCCTCCGAATGAAGGCATAATGCTCGCACATCACATTATTAAAAATGGCTTCGAATGAGATCAATTGGTGAAATCCTCAAAGAGGAACGGGCGCGGCTGGCAATGAATCAGGACGATTTTGCGGCCGTGGGTGGCCTGAAGCGGCGTGCGCAGACGCTGTATGAGCAAAACGAGCGTTCGCCAGATGCAGTGTACTTGCGGGCGCTAGCTGCTATTGGCGTCGATGTGCAGTACATCCTGACAGGTGAACAAGCCGCATCCGCTTTAACGCAGCACGAAAAAGAGATGTTGATCAACTATCGTAATCTGAACCATCGTGACCAAATCTGCGTGCAAGCAATGGTGAATGCGATGACCGTCCAACCGAATGACATAGCAAAGGATGCTGTCACACATCCAATGTCCGGACGTGCCAATTCTCGTTGAGTTCAGCAAACGCCAAGGTGACATCCGTAGATGCTGACCACGGGCTAGTAGGTAGAACATGCATTATTGGCGAACGGAATCGGACTTCAGTTTTCGTTCGCCTCCGAAATTACAGGTCGTCATCCGGAAAACACGACCTTGTCAAAAGAGCTGGGTTATAACCTAGGCCATTCATTTCAGATGCGCCGATAGCTCACGTAAAATTGCCAATGCCAGTTTTCGATCATTTTCTTTCATTCCCGCAAGTATTTTTGCAATATCTTCAACTTGATCAAGGGGTCTAGCCGAACTCTGCATGAGCAATTCCCTTGCTGCACAGCCATATATGTCGGCTAGCTCGTATAACCGTGCGATTGGCGGAATGACTGCCCCACGCGCAAACCTGGAAATTGTTTCTCGCTCTATCTCACGTAGAGCGCTTAGAACGAAAACCATAGGAATGTGGGCCTGCTGTCGTTTCCGAAGCAGGTTCCAGAGCTCGCAGGTAAAGGGCCTGCATTGCGCTGTCACTCATGGTTGGAATACCTAGCGCTCCTAGCTTGTCGTAACTCTCGGGATATACACCCGACGCAACGGCAAAGCACTTACCTCATCAGCACCTTGTCGTCGGGTACCTGTCTCGCCTGGGACAGTAGGCTACCGTTGATGGCACAACGGGTTTTGTCACCACAACACCTCTACGGGCAAGGCAATTATTCCAACAGTTCCATGTCGCACATCGGTCGGGTAACAGCAGCGCATTGCTGCGCCGCCGTCCCCTAAGAACGGAGCGTGCGACTTTCACCGCACTCCGCTCAAGCCTCTCGAAGTCTTCTTTCGTTAACCGGCTAGTCCCGGAATCGTCGGTATTTGCGCCGCTCGAAGTAATCATTCCACTCCGGATCAAATGGATTAGCTGCACATCGAATTTTGAGGTGTCGCCGGATTTTAGTATCGCGGGCCTTGACCAGCGCAACCATTTCCGTTGAACCTGTTCTTTCGGTAGTAGCAAATACCCAGTGGCGATGTGCTATGCACCTGAAGTATTTATCTTTAATCCATCTTGCCCCTTTGTGGGGATGACGTCGCGTAGCCCAGCGCCACAGTAACTGCCATAGATACGTATCCACATCCGTAAAGATTTTCTTGGCAACGCCATGCCGATGATATTGCGTCCAACCACGGATGACCGGGTTGAGTTGCTGTATCAGGTTATGTTGTTTTGCCGCCAGATTGTCTTTGACGATTTTCCTGAGTTTGCTGCACAGAGACTGAATGCTTTTCTGCGCAGGTCGCGTGAGTAGCTTGTCGCCGAAGCGACGAAGATTCACGCCCAAGAAATCGAATCCCTCCTCAATAGCAGTGACACGCGTTTTCTCAGCAGAGAGGGTGAGACCCCGTTCCGCCAGAAACGCTTCGATACACGGTTTGACTTCTTGTTCCAGGAACTCTTTCGAGTGGCCTGTCACAATAAAATCGTCGGCATACCGAACGAAGTTCATATGGAGTCGACTGCGCTTCCCTTCGGCGTTTGCGAGCTGTTGACTAAAACGTGCTTGCAAGCCATCGAGTGCCATGGTTGCCACCGTCGGAGAAATGATACCCCCTTGTGGTGTGCCCGCCATGGTTGGGGAGAGGATGTGGCTTTCCATGAAACCGGCTTTTAACCACGTTGCCAGTATCGCCTTATCCGTTGGGATATTGGCGAGTAACCAGTCATGATTAAAATTGTCGAAGCATCCTTGAATGTCAGCTTCCAACACCCACCGAGCAGAGAATTTCTGCGATAGCGCTCTGAAGCACTGTTCTATCGCATCTGCTGTTGAGCGTTTTGGCCGGAATCCATAGGAATGCGGATCCGCCGTGGTCTCCGAAACTGACCTTGTCCTTGCGAAACGTATCTCTTACTGAGGTTGTAAACTAACCGGCAAGGGGAATAAATAAATGGCAAAAAAAGGACAAGTGAGAGCACGTTACACTGCGGAATTCAAACAAGAATCGGTAAGACTAGTGCAAGCTGGTCAAAGTATTGCAGCAGTCAGCAGGAATATCGCGGTAAGTGAACAAACATTGTACAACTGGGTAAAGGCCGCGCGAGATAGTCGATTAAATGAAGCTAAAAGCCCTGTTGTCACGCCAGAGCAAATGGAATTATCTCGGTTACGTGCTGAGAATGCGCGCTTAAAAATGGAGCGCGATATCCTAAAAAAGGCGGCGTACTTTGCGAAAGAATCGATGTGAAGTACGCTTTTATCAAAAATAATGCGCAATGGTCAGTTAAAGTCGTCTGTCAGTTACTTGATGTAAGCACCAGCGGCTATCACGACTATTGTCGACGTCAAGTACGGCCCATGAGCACAACAGCGCGACACCGTGAGGAAGGCATTGTGGCTCACATGAAAGCGATTCACCACGAAGTCAAGCAAGAGTACGGTTGGTCGCGCATGCATCGTGAATTAGCGCATCGTGGTATTCGAGTCGGCAAAGAACGCGTCCAAAAACTGATGCAACGTCATGGCATACGTGCCAGGCATAAACGCAAATGGATTGCTACTACCAACTCTCATCATAGTTTGCCAGTTGCACCAAATCTGCTGGAAAGAAATTTCACGCCAGCAGCGCCGAATCGAGTCTGGAGCAGTGATATCACGTACATCCATACTGAGCAGGGCTGGTTGTATTTAACGGTGATGTTGGACTTGCACAGTCGTCAGATAGTTGGCTGGTCTATGCAAAATCATATGCGAGCTGAGTTGGTCGATGATGCGTTAAAAATGGCTTGGTTCCGACGTCAACCCAAAGCGGGGCTCATCGTCCATAGTGATCGTGGCAGCCAGTATTGCAGCAAGCCATTTCAAGACAGCATGACAGCATGACAGCATGACAGCATGACAGCGTATGGCATGCGTTCTTCGATGAGCCGTAAAGGAAATTGTTGGGACAATTCTCCAGCTGAGAGTTTATGGGGGGCGCTGAAAGTGGCGCGTATTCATGGCAAAAAATTTGCTACTCAACGAGAAGCAAAAGATGAGATCGTTGATTGGATAAACTTTTATAATGCACGTCGCCAGCATTCAACACTTGGTTACGTCAGCTCCATGAATTTCGAGAAAAACTGGCTTGCAAAACAACAGCAGGTCGCATAAAAATTCTCAGTTATGGGATACGGTTTTGAAGGGCAAGGTCAGCGTACGACAAGGTATGCCGTAAGAATGAGACGTTTCAGCACGATGTCCTGGCAGGTTCGGTCTTGGAGAGCGCCGTGGACGCCGCTGGCGTCGCAGCGTGCAAGGCAAAGCAGTTCGTAGAACGTCGATCGATGATTGCCGATTTTCGTGCAAAAGCGGCAACGGACGATGCTAGCTATCCATTATTTGTATTGGTTCAAACTTGACCCGACATGAACTGTCAGGGCAAGTCAAGATCGACACTTTAAAGAGGGGGGGGGCTGTTTCCACCCCCTCCCCATCAAGACTGTTTCAGCCCTCGCCTTGCACGGGGT
>NZ_WINI01000006.1 GCF_009497155.1 Glaciimonas soli | reverse complement strand
ACCCAGAAAACCCCATCCTCTTAACCGAGGGTGGGGTTTTTGCTTTGCATAAACGCTTGGTGCTAACGCTTCGTAGAGGCCTTTTGCCGCACTAGTCGACAGACAGAGGCGCTATTCCCATGTGGAATATCACAGCAACGAGGGTAGATTGTTCATAGTTAGAGATAGGCCAGCTATAAATAACTTCCAAACTACTGTGTTTTTAACCAGTTGTCCTGTATGATTTAAAGATTCCAATTTTAAAAAATACTGCGATGATAGGTCGTCTCTCCGGAATATTGCTGGAAAAAAATCCCCCTCAACTTTTAATTGATTGCAATGGCGTCGGTTATGAGGTGAGTGTACCCATGAGCACTTTTTATAACTTACCAAATCTGGGCGAAAAAGTTACCTTATTGACTCATCTTGCAATACGCGAAGACGCCCATGTTCTATTTGGCTTCGGAGCAAACGAAGAGCGTACAGTTTTTAAGCAGTTAATCAAGATTAGCGGAGTTGGCGCACGCACAGCACTTTCTATTTTGTCAGGAATGTCGGTAGTGGATTTGGCACAGGCGGTTACTTTGCAAGAAGCTGGCCGCCTAACCAAGGTACCGGGGATAGGCAAAAAAACTGCAGAACGCCTGTTATTAGAGTTAAAAGGCAAGTTGGGTGCGGATATAGGTGTTGTTGGCGGGCAGATAGTTAGCGATACAAGTGCAGATATTCTGAATGCGCTGGTTGCACTAGGTTATTCTGATAAAGAAGCGTTGTTAGCGCTGAAACAAATTCCCGCCGATGTTGGTGTCTCAGAGGGTATTAAGCTTGCGCTAAAAGCATTGTCTAAATTATAATTTATGAAATACTGGCTTAATTTCTAGGGATTAAGTCAAACCACCATGGCCAATGAGTATACAAACCGACGACTTTAGCGAACAGCGCATTATTGCAGCGACTCCAGCCTCTCCCAATGAGGAGGCGATTGAGCGGGCATTACGGCCTAAGCATCTGGGCGAATACGTCGGTCAGCAAAAAATTCGAGAGCAATTAGAAATTTTCATTACCGCAGCACGACAACGCAAAGAGGCGCTCGATCATACTTTGTTGTTTGGCCCCCCGGGACTCGGTAAAACAACACTTGCGCACATTATCTCCCGCGAAATGGGTGTTAACTTACGTCAAACTTCGGGCCCTGTGCTTGAACGAGCCGGTGACTTGGCTGCCTTATTGACGAATCTCGAAGCGAATGATGTGCTATTTATAGATGAAATTCACCGGCTTTCGCCGGTCGTCGAGGAAATTCTCTATCCCGCGCTAGAGGACTACCAAATTGACATCATGATCGGTGAAGGACCTGCAGCCCGTTCTGTACGACTTGATTTGCAGCCATTTACTTTAGTCGGTGCTACTACGCGTGCTGGCATGCTAACGAACCCGTTGCGTGATCGCTTTGGCATCGTTGCACGATTAGAGTTTTATACACCGCAGGAATTAAGCAAAATTGTCACTAGAAGCGCAGCCTTATTGAATGCACCGATTGTGGACGACGGCGCATTTGAAATTGCCAAACGCAGTCGTGGCACCCCGCGTATTGCCAATCGTCTCTTACGGCGTGTGCGTGATTATGCAGAAGTAAAAGGCCGGGGAGAAATCACCAAGGCGATGGCTGATGCTGCATTAGTCATGCTTGATGTGGATCCTGTTGGCTTTGATTTAATGGATAGAAAATTACTAGAAGCGGTATTGTTTAAATTTAGTGGTGGGCCAGTCGGACTTGATAATTTGGCAGCTGCGATTGGAGAGGAGCGTGACACGATCGAAGATGTGTTGGAGCCTTACTTGATTCAACAGGGATTTTTACAACGAACACCGCGCGGAAGAATTGCGACACCTGCTGCATACAGCCACTTCGGTATTAGTGCACCGCAGACCGGCCCCAACGGCGAATTGTGGGGTCAGAATTAACAAAACAGTTAATTGTTAGAAAGTTAATTCAGACAAAAAGTCGTAGAAAAGCATTTATATAAGTGTTGTGAATTGAAATTCACACTTGTATAAAAATCGAACGTCACAGACAATGCGATTGTCTGTGCATCATTGTGTAAGCCAACTACCAATCATCATGCTCATGTCGACAAAAGCCAATCGTTACGCGCATCAATTAATGGATGCACGCAACCATGCACGATTGCTGCCCCCATTGTCTGCTAGCGACGAATTATCGCTAGAGGATGGTTATGACATTGGAAAACGTATTTTGGATGCCAGTATTGGCCAAGGTGAGGTTGCAGTCGGACGCAAGCTCGGCTTTGCGAATCGCATTATTTCCCCCAAATATGGCGTGAATGAAGCCATCAACATGCCGATCTGGTCGCATATCTTTGAGTCGACTGTGCGTTATGCAGAGGGAAACCGTGGCATTCAAAGCCTGGATGGCGCGATGCAACCGCGGGTCGAGCCTGAAGTCGTTTTCAAATTAGCGACTACTCCAGCACCGGATGCCACTATGGATGAATTGGCGGATTGTATCGAATGGATGGCACACGGATTTGAAATCGCCATCTGCCCATTTCCTGATTGGAAGTTTGAGGCTGTTGATGCCATTTCGGCATTTGGTTTACACGGGACGCTGATCATCGGCGAACCACATGTATTATCCACCGCAACACGTCGTAATTTGGGTGACATATTAGCCAACTCCAGTGTTTCTTTATCTTGTTGCACTGAAGATGCCATGACATTGTGTGCTGCTGGGTTCGGCAGTGATGTACTGGGTAGTCCTTTGCACGCGCTTTGGCATTTGCATCAACAATTGCAAAATCAAACGCAATTCGACCCGCTGACTGCAGGAGAAATTGTCACTACGGGCACGTGGACTGATGCTTATCCGGTACAAGCAGGGCAAACTTGGGTAACGGCGTTTTCAGGCATTGCTTTACCCGGATTAACAGTTTCATTCGTATAGATAGAGCACAACAGCACAAAAAAATGCCACCGCAGTTTGCACTGGGTGGCATTTTTTATGACTCAGTCAAATGACTACTATTCTTCACGTATCCACGTCTGGGTTCGGCCTAAAAGAGAGAAACCGATATAACCGCGCACATCGAGTTTTTTACCATTGTCTACTAATGTCATTTTACATTTATAGGTTGCTCCGTTATGCGGATCAATAATAGTACCGCCGTCATAACTGGCACCATCAGCTTTTAGGCCGCGCAAAATAGTCATGCCAATGATAGGTTTATCTTTGTTATTGCCATCGCATTTATCGCATTTCGGATTCGGATCTTCAGTAGGTTCACGGTATAGTTTCTCGATTTTCCCTTGAAGTACACCGTCTGATTCAGTGATCCGAATCATCGCTTTTGGTTTGCCGCTCACGTCATCAATATTCTTCCACAAACCAACTGGAGTTGCGCTTTGTGCAAAAGCATTGAAAGCTAAAAGTGCGCCGCCGAGTATCATGCCGATGGATAATTTTTTCATGCTTAGTCTCCTTTTTTAATCCGCACATTTCAAAAGTAATGGAATGTGCGGATCTGGTCATATTTTTTTGTAGGACAGCATTGCACTCATCATCGGCTTCAATTGCATCTCCAATTATTCTCTCAAGCTGAGAGTTATAATTTAGCGAATTGCTCGCGCAATTTGACTAGAGTCGCCGAAAAATTTGCAACGCGTTCCTGTTCTTGTGCAACTACCTGAGCAGGTGCTCGTGCCACAAAACTTTCATTACTTAGTTTTGCTTGCGCTTTGTTGATCTCAGCATCCAAGCGCGTAATCTCTTTATTCAGACGTTCACGCTCTGCTGCGACATCAATTTCCACTTGTAGCATAAGCTTAGCATTGCCAACGACAGAAACTGGCGCTGGAGATTCGGGTAGAGCCTCTACTACTTGAATTTCCGATAATTTTGCCAAGCCTTGCAAGTATGGTGCAAATGACCGCAACTCGGTTTGTTGTGCTGCGTCGTTGGCAGCGATAATCAACGGTACGCGTAAGGCAGGTGATAACTGCATCTCACCACGCAAATTACGGCACGCATCAGTCAGCACTTTGAACTGCGTCATCCATGCTTCTGCTTTTTCGTCGATCTTATCTTCACGTGGCTCTGGGTATGTCTGACGCATGATCGAATCGCCCGCCGGGTCCATTTTTTGTCCGGTTAGTGGTGCAACGCTTTGCCACAATGCTTCAGTCACAAATGGAATAATTGGATGCGCTAATCGCAGGATAGTTTCAAGAACACGCAACAGCGTACGACGCGTGGCGCGTTGTTGCGCCTCACTGCCATGCTGCATTTGTACCTTGGCTACTTCCAGATACCAGTCGCAATACTCATCCCATACAAATTGATAGATAGATGAGGCAACATTATCAAAGCGATAGTCTGCAAAGCCTTTTGCAATGTCGGCAGCGGTGCGCTGCAATTGCGAAACGATCCAGCGATCAGCTAGAGAAAAATCAAGCTTTTCTTTATTGCATTCACCTGGAGTATGGCCTTCAAAACCACAATCCTTGCCTTCAGTATTCATCAACACAAAGCGCGTTGCATTCCACAATTTATTGCAGAAATTACGATAACCGTCGCAACGACTCAGGTCGAAGTTAACGTTACGTCCCAGCGTCGCTAACGAAGCAAATGTAAAGCGAATTGCATCGGTGCCGAAAGCTTGGATACCATCTGGAAAATCCTTGCGTGTGGCTTTAGCGATTTTTTCCGCATCCCTGGGATTCATTAATCCAGTGGTACGTTTTGCGACCAGCGTTTCAATATCAACGCCATCAATTAAATCGATAGGGTCAAGTACATTGCCCTTGGATTTGGACATTTTTTGGCCATTGCCGTCGCGTACCAGTGCATGAAGATACACGGTATTGAAGGGCACTTTTCCAGTGAAATGCGTGGTCATCATGACCATCCGTGCAACCCAGAAGAAAAGAATATCAAAGCCTGTTACCAATACCGACGATGGTAAAAATAGTTTGGCATCGGGTGTTTCATTCGGCCAGCCTAATGTTGAAAACGGCACCAACGCAGACGAGAACCAGGTGTCGAGCACATCCGTATCACGCGTGATCGTTTTGTCCCCCGCTTGCGCCTGAGCTTCTGCTTCAGTACGTGCAACGTAAATTTTTCCATCTTCGTCATGCCAGGCAGGAATCTGATGCCCCCACCACAACTGACGTGAAATACACCAATCTTGAATATTGTTAAGCCATTGGTTATACGTCGTGGTCCAGTTTTCAGGCACCATTTTGATTTCACCGTTCGCTACTTTTTCAAGTGCGACTTCGGTGATTGATTTACCAGGAAAGTAGGTTCCTTCCGGTGCGGCTTTGCTCATCGCGACAAACCATTGGTCGGTCAGCATAGGCTCAATGATTACCCCTGTACGTTCGCCACGCGGTACCATTAATTTATGCGGTTTAACCGATTCCAATAAACCTAATGCATCCAGATCTGCGATGATTTTTTTACGCGCGACGAATCTGTCCAGCCCTTGATATTGTGCAGGGCCGTTTTCATTGATCTTGGCTTCAAGCGTGAACACGGTAATCATCGGCAGTTGATGGCGTTGACCAACAGCGTAATCGTTAGTGTCATGCGCGGGCGTGATCTTGACGCAGCCAGTACCGAATTCTTTATCGACGTATTCATCGGCGATGATAGGAATTTCACGATCACATAAAGGCAGTTTTACCATCTTGCCGACGAGATGGGTGTAACGCTCATCGGTCGGATCCACCGCAACAGCGACGTCACCCAATAAAGTTTCCGGGCGTGTGGTGGCCACTGTCAAATTACCGCTACCATCGGCAAGCGGATAATGGATATGCCACATGAAACCGTCTTCTTCTTCCGACACCACTTCCAGATCAGAAACCGCCGTACCGAGTACGGGATCCCAATTACTCAATCGCTTGCCGCGATAAATCAAGCCTTGCTCAAACAAGCGCACGAACACTTCTGTCACCGTCACAGAGAGTTCAGGATCCATCGTGAAGTATTCGCGATCCCAATCAACTGATGAGCCCAGGCGACGCATTTGACCTGTGATGGTAGAGCCAGATTGCTCTTTCCATTCCCAGACTTTTTCGACAAATTTTTCACGTCCTAAATCATGGCGCGAGACCTTTTGTGCTTCGAGCTGACGTTCCACCACGATCTGTGTTGCGATCCCCGCATGATCGGTTCCTGGAATCCAGGCAGTGTTGAAGCCGCGCATGCGGTGGTAACGGGTCAAGCCATCCATAATGGTTTGATTGAATGCATGTCCCATGTGCAAAGTGCCAGTCACATTCGGTGGCGGCAATTGAATACTGAATGATGGTTTATTGGCATCAGTGGAGGCCGCGAAATACCCGCGCTTTTCCCATTCATTACGCCAGAATTGTTCAATTTCGGCCGGCTCAAAAGATTTTGCTAATTCCATGCTAATTCCCTGATTTATTAGTGTTTTTTGCTAAAACATCGATTATAAAGGAGAGTGAAGATGTGGTTGTGATTTTGGCTGTGATTGTTATATAGGCAAACCGCAATAGCGGAAACTGCTAATTAACTATACTTATTCCAAATCCGAATGGTAAAATCCTTTTCGCTGACTCGGGTATTTGTTCTGAGTCAGCGAAACGCTAGGGGTCCTGGTTATTGAATCATCAATAATCGGGTGAGATACACCCTCTGAACCTGATCTGGGTAATGCCAGCGAAGGGAAGCTGTCGAGACATAGTAGGCCGATCATTTTTGCATTGTGCCGTCCCCTCGAAACTCCTTTGCTGGCTCCCATGCCAAGAAATACAAGCAAAGGAGCCACACATGAATGCCAATCCAAAATTTCTTTCGGCTACCGCAACGGTAGACGAATTAGCCATCCAGCCATTACCGAATTCTCGCAAAATTTACGTCACCGGTTCGCGTCCTGATATCCGCGTACCGATGCGTGAAATCAGCCAATCTGATACAGCGGCTTCATTTGGTGCTGAAAAAAATCCGCCCGTTTATGTTTATGACACCTCTGGCCCTTACACCGATCCAGATGTCAAAATCGACATCCGTTCCGGTTTGGATACACCGCGTACGCCATGGATAGTAGAGCGCGATGACACCGATGAACTGGCTGGACCAACTTCCGACTACGGTATCGAACGTCTCAATGATCCGAAATTGGCGGAATTGCGTTTCAATTTACATCGCAAACCGCGTCGTGCAAAAGCAGGAAAAAACGTCTCGCAAATGCACTATGCACGTCAGGGCATCATCACGCCAGAAATGGAGTACGTCGCGATTCGTGAAAACATGCGTCGTCAAGAATATCTCGCTGAATTAAAAGCTTCCGGCCCTATGGGCACGCGCCTAGCTGATCTGATGGGACGGCAACATCCTGGCCAATCTTTCGGCGCCAGCATTCCTGCCGAAATTACGCCAGAGTTTGTGCGCTCAGAAATCGCTCGTGGTCGCGCGATTATTCCTGCCAACATTAACCATCCAGAAATCGAGCCGATGATTATCGGGCGTAATTTCCTGGTCAAGATTAACGCCAACATCGGCAATTCAGCAGTGACATCATCAATCGGCGAAGAAGTCGAAAAAATGACATGGGCGATTCGTTGGGGTGGCGATAATGTGATGGATCTGTCGACAGGCAAACACATTCACGAAACACGTGAATGGATCATCCGCAATTCGCCAGTACCAATCGGCACCGTACCTATTTATCAGGCACTGGAAAAAGTTAACGGCAAAGCAGAAGACCTGACATGGGAAATTTTCCGTGACACGCTGATTGAACAAGCCGAGCAGGGCGTTGACTACTTCACCATTCACGCCGGCGTACGTTTGCAATACGTACCGATGACGGCAAAACGCCTGACAGGCATCGTCTCGCGTGGTGGTTCCATCATGGCGAAATGGTGTCTGGCGCATCACAGAGAATCGTTCTTATACGATCACTTCGAAGACATTTGCGAAATCATGAAGGCCTACGACGTTTCATTCAGTCTCGGCGATGGCTTGCGCCCTGGTTCGATCTACGACGCCAACGATGAAGCGCAATTGGGCGAATTGAAAACGCTGGGTGAGTTGACGCAGATCGCCTGGAAGCATGACGTGCAAGTCATGATTGAAGGTCCGGGTCACGTACCGCTGCATTTGATTAAAGAGAATATGGACTTGCAATTGGAACAGTGCGACGAAGCGCCGTTCTACACCTTAGGCCCATTAACTACCGACATTGCACCTGGTTACGATCACATCACATCAGGTATTGGTGCTGCCACTATCGGTTGGTACGGTACAGCGATGTTGTGCTACGTCACACCGAAAGAACATCTCGGTTTGCCAAATAAAGTCGACGTCAAAGACGGCATCATCACCTACAAAATTGCGGCTCACGTTGCTGATTTGGCCAAGGGTCATCCCGGTGCACAGATTCGTGATAATGCTTTGTCAAAGGCGCGTTTTGAATTCCGCTGGGATGATCAATTCAATCTGGGTCTTGATCCTGATAAAGCGCGCGAATTCCATGATGAGACTTTGCCTAAAGACTCCGCCAAAGTTGCGCATTTCTGTTCCATGTGTGGCCCGCATTTCTGCTCAATGAAAATCACGCAAGAAGTGCGCGAATACGCTGCACAACAAGGTATCAGCGAGATCGACGCATTGAAGAAAGGGATGGAAGTGAAATCCATCGAATTCGTCAAAATGGGCGCGGAAATTTATAGCAAGCAGTAAGAGTAATCATTATGGAAATTGAGCTAAACGGAAAATCGTTTCAATGCATAGACAGCCAGAATCTGGCGCAATTAGTCGATGCTTTGGAACTGACCGGAAAAGCCATCGCCGTGGCAGTCAATCGCCAAGTCGTGCAGTCTCAATACTGGGAGCAGCACGTGCTGCAAGCACGAGACAAAGTTGACGTAGTGCGCGCCATCGGCGGCGGCTGATTTTATCTTCTCTGATGTCCTCTCCCGAACATAGGAGAGGGCCATGTAGAGGGTGTCCGCAAGACTAAAGCAATCACGTAGGAAGGAAACAAGATGAACTCATCAAATGCAGGTTTAATCATCGCCGGAAAAACCTACAACTCACGCCTGTTAGTAGGCAGTGGCAAATACAAAGATTTAGACCAGACCCGCGAGGCTACGGAAGCATCCGGTGCCGACATTATTACCGTCGCCATTCGCCGCGTAAACATTGGACAGGATCCGAATGCGCCGAGTTTGTTGGATGTCGTACCGCCATCGCGTTATACGATTTTGCCCAACTCTGCCGGCTGTTATACCGCGGCTGATGCGGTGTACACATTGCAGCTTGGACGTGAGTTATTAGGCGGTCATAAGCTGGCAAAACTCGAAGTGTTGGGAGATGAAAAAACACTATTCCCCAACATGCCAGAGACACTAAAAGCAGCCGAGACATTAGTCAAAGACGGTTTCGATGTGATGGTGTATTGCAGTGACGATCCAATCCAGGCCAAAATTCTGGAGGACATCGGCTGCGTCGCCGTGATGCCATTAGCATCGCTGATAGGTTCCGGTATGGGTATTTTGAATCCCTGGAATTTATCACTAATCATTGAACAATCCAAAGTGCCTGTGTTAGTCGATGCCGGTGTTGGTACCGCATCTGATGCGGCGATTGCAATGGAGTTGGGTTGCGACGGCGTCTTGATGAATAGCGCAATCGCTGGTGCACAAGATCCAGTCCGCATGGCGCGTGCGATGCGTCTGGCAGTGGAGGCCGGTCGTGAAGCGTATCTGGCAGGACGGATTGCCAAGCGCTTTGCCGCATCGCCATCGTCACCAATGGCTGGTCGTGTTTTGTAATAATGAATACAGCAACGGATAGAGCAACACCGCCATGTGTCCTGGTGTTTTCCGGCTCCGATCCCAGTGGCGGTGCGGGGTTACAAGCTGACATCACGGCGATTGCTGCACTTTGCGCACATCCTATGTCGGTCGTGACCGTGTTGACGGTGCAAGACAACGACCACGTTTTCGGTGTCCATTCAGTCGCTGCAGATTTGGTCCGGCAGCAAGCGCAAGTACTGGTAGATCGCATTCCAATCGCGGCCATCAAGCTAGGTATAGTTGGCAATCGCGCCAATGCCGAAGTGATTGCATCCATCATTCGCGATCTGCGCAAGCGTCAGCCTGATTTGCCTGTGATATTTGACCCTGTGTTGGCCACCGGCGCTGGCGTTAATCTGGCGAGTGAAGATCCGATAGATGCGATTGCACCGTTGTTTTCATTGGCAACAGTCATCACCCCCAATCGTATCGAAGCGAATCGTTTGTGTGGCGATGAACACGATCCGGATGCACAAGCACAGCAACTGCTTAAGCGTGGCTGCCAGCATGTTTTATTAAAGGGCGGGCACGGACCTGAGCAAGATATTGTGCTGAATCGTTGGTACACGAACAATGAGGGCGATGACCAACAACGAAGTTGGCGTTGGCCACGTTTGCAGGGGGAATTCCACGGCAGCGGTTGTACGCTGGCTGCAGCATTGTCGGCATTATTGGCGCGAGGCTTGACGATGGGGCACGCAATAGATGCAGCGCAAATCTATTGCCAACAAACCTTGGCATCGTCTTACGCAATCGCTGCTGGCCAACGTATACCCAGCCGCATCCTGCCATTTTTGCAGAAAGAATCATTATGAATAAATACCGCTTGCAAGGTCTCTACGTCGTTACACCTGATTGGGATGACACCGAAAAACTGCTAGTCGTCACCGAACAAGCATTGCAGGGCGGCGCTGCAATTGTCCAGTATCGCCACAAAACTGCTGATGCGATACAACGTCAGTCGCAGGCTGAGCAGTTACTTGCACTATGTCGCCGCTATCAGCGACCTTTCATCGTCAACGATTATGTTGAGCTATGTTTAGCCTTGGATGCAGATGGCATACACGTCGGTGGTACCGATGCCAGCGTGGCAGAAGTGCGGGCACAAGTTGGTGCTGACAAAATCGTCGGCGCATCGTGCTATGGCAGTCTGGAACTGGCGCATCAAGCGCAGCGCGAAGGTGCGAGTTATATCGCCTTCGGCGGATTCTACCCATCGCGGGTGAAGAAATATGAGGTGTCCACGCAACCGGCTATCGTCACGCAAGCAAAGAGAGAAATCGCTTTGCCTAACGTCGTCATCGGCGGCATGACCGTCGAGAATTCGGCGCCGCTGGTTATCGCTGGTGCGGATATGGTGGCGGCTATTAGCAGTGTTTATTTGGCGGAAGATCCTGTCGCTGCGGCCCGAGGATTTGCAGATTTGTTTTCGTGAAAATTTTCGATAGTTAAAAAATCTTGATCACTGAGGCGTAAGCACCGTAAATTGAACAGCCCTGCGCACATTAAAACCGATTTTTTCATAGAGAGTTTTGGCAGCATTTTCTGTCTTGACGTGAAGAATCGGCGTCTTCCCTTCCGACAAAATTTGTGCGCAGAGACTGCCAACCAATGATTGTGCGTAGCCGTTACCGCGAAATTCTGGATGCGTACACACTGCGCTGATTTCGATAAACTCGCCCAATTCCATACGCTGTCCCGCCATGGCGACTAAGCGTCCAGTGTTTGAACGCACACCAAAATAGTGTCCCATTTGAATAGTTCCAGCCAAAAATGGCCCTGGCTCGGTAACGGCGGTAAGCGCCAACATTTCTGGTACGTCCTCGTCTGTCAATCGCATGAGTCGGATCGGAGAAAATATCGGGGTAGCGGTGCAAATCATTTGATCTATGGGTCTTGCTAACAGGACTTTCCAGTCATCTGGAACTTCCAGCGGTTCGGCTGTAACCAAGCCGACAATTTCGCCAGAGCCAACTAAGGCATGTAAATCTGCAAATGCTTGCGGTGTCGGTTCTCGCAAAGCAGCAAGTGGCGACACGGCGTTGGGATATCGAATCGCCAGGCCGTTTGCGCGTGCCATTGTTTGATGGGCAGAAGTCAAAGCATTCCAAACGGGATGGTCTAAAACGAAATAATTTTTAGTCATATGCGCCTAGCCAAAAAACAGATCAAATAAAATAGATCTGGTTCTTACATTAAGAATCTATGGATTACTCTACCGACATATTCCCCATAGCCCGTTCTGACCGTCGATACAATACCACCGTCAAGCCGACGCCAATCAAGGCCGCCATCGAGGCAAACAAAAACACTTCGTGATATCCCATGCGCGAAGCGATGAATCCGGCTAACGGGCCAGTGATGCCAAGTGCGACATCCAGAAATAGTGAATACGCGCCTAAAGCGCTACCGCGATTATGTTGAGGAACCAAGCGGACGGCTTCAACACCTAAAGCTGGGAATATCAACGCAAAGCCGCAACCAGTCAGCGCCGCGCCACACATGGCGACCCAAGGTGCAGGTGCAAATCCTAGCATCATCAAACCGATAGTTTCGACTACAAACGATGCCGTAGCTACCCGGAAACCGCCAAACTGCGTGATCGCCGAAGAAAATACCAAGCGCGTTCCGACAAAGCAAAAACCGAATACTGAGAGCGCAAATGCTGCGTTCGGCCAGTGGTGACTAGCGTAGAACAGGGTGATAAAAGTGGCAATCGAGCCAAAGCCGATAGAACCCAGTGCCAGCCCGAAGCCATGCGGCAAAACGCGACGCAATACGTTGCGAAACGGTAGATGTTCGCCTTTGATGATGGCAGTAGCTTGTTTCAGACGTGCTAAAAAATAGCCCATGGCGGCCAATGCGACGATGGTCAGACCGACTACAGGTAAGCCCCAGGCATGCACCAACACGACGCCAACCGGCGCACCCACAGCCAAAGCGCCATAAGTTGCTATCCCGTTCCATGAAATCATGCGTGCCGTATGCACCGCACCGACTCGTCCAATACCCCAGGTAATCGCACCGGTACCGACCAGGCTTTCCGCATAACCCAGTACTAGGCGAGCGATCATTAAAATACACAAACTTAACAAAGGAATATGTGACAACAATGTTGCTACTACTAAAATCGCGCCACTGACGCCGCAACCAATCAACCCATATAGCACTGCCGTTTTTGGGCCGACGGTATCAGCAATCCTGCCCGCTTGCGGACGGCTGAGCATGGTTGCCAGATATTGCAGACTGATGGCAAAACCGGCAATCACCGTGCTGTAGCCCAGATCGATATTGACGTAACCTGGCAATACCGCCAGCGGTAAGCCGATGGTGAGATAGCAGACGAAAGTGAAAAAAGCCGTGGAGATGATGTGAAAAGTAACAGCGCGTGGCGATTCTGGGGCGATGGGAGAAGTAAGCTGGATGGGTTTGGACATGTCGGACAACGTGGTTGAAAAGCAATTGCGTAGCAAGAGCTTTGCAATTTTACGCTTGACGGGGCAATCTTGCTGAGGATGGACCAAATGAAGAGAAGTCTTGGCGTTTATGCAGCAAAGGGAACGCCGGTCACCGCACGGCCTTATAATGGCGGTATGCAAAATCTCCTTCACAATCTCAATCCCGAACAACTCGCCGCCGTCACCTTGCCAGCACAATCTGCCTTAATTCTGGCGGGCGCTGGCTCAGGTAAAACGCGGGTGTTGACTACCCGTATCGCTTGGCTGATTCAAACAGGACAAGTGTCGCCATCAGGCGTTTTGGCGGTGACATTTACCAATAAAGCATCGAAAGAAATGCTGGCACGTTTATCGGCAATGTTGCCGATTAATACGCGAGGCATGTGGATAGGCACTTTCCACGGTTTATGTAATCGCCTGTTGCGGGCACATCACAAAGATGC
Organism: Glaciimonas soli; assembly: GCF_009497155.1. Lineage (GTDB taxonomy): Bacteria > Pseudomonadota > Gammaproteobacteria > Burkholderiales > Burkholderiaceae_D > Glaciimonas > Glaciimonas soli. The sequence continues at coordinate 228,823 of NZ_WINI01000006.1, read as the reverse complement.
GGGCCTGCCGCAGACATTTCAGATTCTCGATTCGCAAGATCAGTTATCAGCGATTAAACGCTTGCTGAAAGCGATGAATGTCGATGATGAAAAATACCCGGCACGCAATGTCATGTACTTCATCAATGGCGCCAAAGATCAGGGCTTGCGCGCGCATGAAGTGGAAGCCAATGATGACTACAATCGCAAATTTGTTGAGTTGTACGATTTGTACGACCAACAATGTCAACGTGAAGGTGTGGTCGATTTCGCCGAACTGTTATTGCGGACCTATGAATTAATGAGCCGTAATCAACCGTTGCGCGAACATTATCAATCCCGCTTTAAACATATTCTGGTCGATGAGTTTCAAGATACTAATGACTTGCAATACAAGTGGTTGAAGCTGATGGCCGGGCAGCATAGTGCCGTGTTTGCGGTAGGTGATGACGATCAAAGTATTTATGCATTCCGTGGTGCCAACGTCGGTAACATGAGCGCATTTGAGCGCGAATTCAAAGTCGAAAATTTGATCAAGCTAGAGCAAAATTATCGTTCGCATGGTCATATTCTTGATAGTGCCAACACGCTGATCGCCAACAACAGTAAGCGCTTAGGTAAAAATCTGCGCACCGATGCCGGCCATGGAGAGCCGGTGCGGATACAGGAGGTCAGTAGTGATTTGCAAGAAGCGCAATGGATCATCGAAGAAGCGAAAAGCCTGATCAATGAAGGCGCGTTGCGCAGTGAAATCGCGATTTTGTATCGCTCCAATGCGCAATCGCGCGTGATAGAACATGCGTTGTTTTCCAACGGAATTCCGTACAAAGTATATGGCGGTCAGCGCTATTTTGAACGTGCTGAAGTGAAGCACGCAATTGCGTACTTGCAGTTGATGGACAACTTGCACAACGATTCGGCATTTTTACGCGTAGTGAATTTTCCGACACGCGGCATAGGCGCACGTTCGCTGGAGCAGTTGCAAGACGCGGCAAGACAATATGGTATTTCGTTATATGCCGCTGTACCGTTTGTGACGGGAAAAGCGGGTGCTGTACTTGGTGCATTTACTAAATTAATCGAAGCCGCTCGTTTTGAAACGCAGCAATTGCCATTGCCGGAAATGGTGCAGATCATGCTCGATATGAGCGGCCTGATGGAACACTATCGCACTGAAAAAGAAGGCGCTGATCGCATCGAAAATCTGGAGCAGCTAGTCAATGCCGCGACCTTGTTTGTCTCGGAAGAAGGGTTTGGTGCGGATGCTCCAGCGCTGCTCGGACCGCAGGCGTCAGCCATGGCCGGTGCTGCAATCACGCTGGCTGATGGCGTCGAAATCATCGATGCGGATGCGCAGCTTTCTACCATCATGTCGCCATTGTCAGCATTTCTTTCTCACGCTTCGTTGGAGGCCGGTGATAATCAAGCCAAGACTGGCCAAGACGCGTTGCAATTGATGACGGTGCACTCATCTAAAGGTTTGGAGTTTGATGCGGTGTTTATTACTGGCCTGGAAGAAGGCTTGTTCCCGCACGAAAACTCACAACAAGAAGAATCTGGTGTCGAAGAAGAGCGGCGCTTGATGTATGTCGCGATTACCCGTGCGAAGAAACGTTTGTATTTGAGTTTTTCGCAAACACGGATGTTGCACGGTCAAACGCGTTACAACATGCGCTCACGTTTCTTTGATGAGTTGCCCGATGAAGCATTGAAGTGGTTGTCGCCAAAAATTCAAGTGCAAAAAAATGATTGGTTCGCACGTCCTAAAGCTGCATGGGTAGATGAACCGCAAGCGGGCGCGAACAACATTGCCAAGAATTTCAAGCGAGACAGCGGCTGGCGCATCGGCGAAAACGTCGCCCATCAAAAATTTGGGGAAGGCGTGATTGTGAATATTGAGGGCGGCGGCGACAACGCTCGTGCGCAAATTAATTTTGGCAAGCACGGGATGAAGTTGCTGGATTTGACGGTGGCGAAATTGGAGAAAGTGTAAAGTTGCTCAATATTCGCGCGCATCACGCAAACGAATCCGTCATTGCTGGAATAAAGTGAGAAGTGGGTAGGTAAAATATGGCGCAAAAAATAAACCATGAAGATTTGAAAACCCGTCGCGCTATTCGCAGCGACTTACCCCGATTGTTGGAATTACTGGCCGATGATATCCTTGGGAAAAGCCGCGATGCCGGCAGCAGTGACGATGCGTGCTATGTACAGGCATTCGAAGCGATCGCAGCAGATACTAACCAGTATCTATTGCTTGGCGAGCTGGATGGTCGTGTGATTGCGATGTTGCAGTTGACCTTTATCCCCGGCCTTAGTCGTCGCGGTGCCTTGCGGGCAAATATTGAAGCTGTGCGCGTCGACAGCAGCTTGCGCGGTCAAGGTATCGGCAACTGGATCATCGCTCAGGCATTGTTGATAGCGCAGGAGCGCGGATGCGATTTGGCACAATTAACCAGCGATAAAAGCCGGACTGAAGCGCATAGGTTTTATGCACGCCTGGGTTTCACGGCAACGCATGAGGGTTTTAAGCTCAAGCTGAAAACTTGCGCTTAATCGTGATCAGTACAAACTGTTCCGCATTCTCTCGATCTGAGCGAGATCATAAGCATCGGCATCGAAAGACTCTCCATTTAACCGCCGGTGTATCGCGCCAGCACTTGGCAGTCGAGAACGCTCGACGTGGCGCGTGGGATCCCATAACTTGGAACGGGCAAACGCCTTCGAGCAGTGAAAATACACTGCCTCGACGTCGACCAGTATTACCGTGCGGGGCAACTTGCCATCGACCGCAAAACTTTCTAGTAGCGCCGCATCGTCCGAAATACGGCCGCGTCCATTAACTCGCAACGTTTCGCCTACACCAGGCACCACGAACAGCAGCGCGAGATGCGGATCACTGATGATATTGCGCAGACTGTCCATGCGATTGTTCCCGATGCGGTCGGGAATCGCCAGAGTATGTTGGTCGATGATGCGCACGAAACCCGGCGTGTCACCGCGTGGCGAACAATCCAGCCCTTCAGGGCCGGCCGTTGCTAGTACGACGAATGGAGAGAACTCAATGAAGGCGCGATAATCTTCGTTGACGAATGTGATTTCTTTGTTGATTGCGCGTTCGTGAGGCTGGCCGTAAATTTTTTCAAGTTGCTCTATCGTTGTTAGCATATGCGCCTCTATCGGAAAGCTGAATGGTGTAAAACTTATTCTATATTTTCACAATCGGCAAACAACGCGGCTTGCCCGTGTTGTATCCCTTTTTCATCTGTCAGATTCCATACCGTCGCATTTTTGATCCAAAAACGTCGACCTGATTTGGCGATGCGAATGCCGCTGTAATTGTCGATATAACCGTGTTGCGTCACTGCGTCCAACAAGCGTTGGCGCTCTGCACGATCAAGCATTTCTGCGGATAAACGAGACGGCAGCTTTATAATCTCGTCCCAATTATATTCAAAACAATTTTGCGCTGACTGATTGGCATAGATGAAGCATGGATCTATGGCAGCGCTGTGCGCCAGAAGGCTGAATGGCGCATCGTGATATAACCAATGCGCATCTGCATCAGATGCCATCAAATTACGCCCGGTGAGACGCCGATAGCTTTCCGTCAGAATATGTAAAAAAATCTGATCTTGCGCGAAACCTGGCGTCATTTCACTGGGCCTTAGATGACGTAGGGAGTTTGTCTTGCGCGTCATCCGGGATGCCAAATACATCTGTATAAGCGGGATAAAACGAGCAATACAACACCACCGTCATCATGAGCGACAGCGGTAATAATAGCGTGATGGCGGCACCAGTACTGCCAAATATGAGTGCGGTGATCGTGCCTATAATGGTAGGCACGATGGTGCCGATTGCCGTCCACACCAACGAATAAGCAACAAACGCTTTGAACTGCCCCCAGACGGCGAAGAAGCTATAAAACAGGGCTTGAAATACGCCCATTTTTTTCCATGCAACCAGTGGAGCGGCATACCAAAAAGCCATCGCGAACGGTACATAAAGCGCGCAAGAAAACAGCATGGCTTGCGATATATCCAAGTCTTTTACGTTCTTGGCGTCGAGTTGAATTTGCCCGGTGACCACTTGCCAGAATGTGCCGTCGTCAACCAGCGCAGATGCGCCAATTACGCCGATGGCGACGATCAGATGTACGCAACCTAAAATGAGTAAATTTTTGATTTGCGGAGAACGGAAGCCGGTTAGCAGTACGCTGGGTAAAACCCGCTTTCCTTGCTCGACATGAATGCACGCTTGCATGAAGGCCATCGCAAATACCGGCAGCAATATCATGGGCAACAATTGGCCCAGCCAAGGGATGACACCGACAGCAAACATCAAAAACATGTACGTCAGCAGTAATGTGGAGATTTCTATTGGCTGTTTGCGAAATATGGCAAAGCCTCTTTTAATCCACAGCCAACCAGCTTTTGCAGGTAATTTTTCCATAGTGTTTCGTAGACCTCGTAACGCTTTAAATCAAAGCCGGAGCCAAGTGAGCGATACGTTGTCGTAATATCCGTTCAAAGTGTGTTGGATCGTGCGGCGTTAGCATTTCAGCTTCACGCGGCAAATAAAAATCATACAGACGAGATAACCAAAAGCGCAGCGCAGCGGCACGCAGCATCGGCTGCCAGGCCAACTGTTCGTCGGCGCTAAACGGTTGTATCGCCCGATAGGCATCGATCATGGCATTTACCCGATCATTATCCAGTTCGCCCGTATCAAGGTTAATGCACCAGTCGTTGACAGTGACTGCCAGGTCAAATAACCAGGTGTCGTAACCAGCAAAATAAAAATCAAAAAAACCTGACAAATGGTCGCCATCAAACATCACGTTATTGCGGAACAAATCGGCATGTACCGGGCCGCGTGGTAAGTTTTGATAGGTAGTCGTCAGTGCAAAATCTTCCTGAAATTGCATTTCCGTACGCAACAACTGTTGCGCATCCTCGGATAAATACGGCAACACGATAGGCGTAGTTTGGCGCCACCACGTGATGCCCCGTAAATTAGGCTGTTTAATCGCAAAATCTTGTGCTGCCAAATGCATTTTCGCAAGCATCGCACCAACCTCTGCACAGTGTATCGGCGCTGGCGACATTTGTGATGCGCCGCTGAGTTTGGTCACGATGGCAGCAGGCTTGTCATGCAGCGCATTGATAATGGCACCTTGGCGATTGGCGATCGGCGCAGGGACTGCAACGTCGCGCTTGGCCAGATGGCGCATTAACTCCAGGTAAAACGGCAACTCTTCAAAACTGAGCTTTTCAAATACAGTTAATACATATTCACCGGTTTCGGTGGTGATAAAAAAATTACTGTTTTCGATACCGGCAGAAATACCTTTGATGGCGAGTGCTTTGCCTAAAGAAAACTGCGGAAGCCAACGATTGAGGTCTTCTAAACTGACCGGGGTAAATACTGCCATAAGAGGTAGGAGCTAAAAGTGGATGCGGTATAAATGCCATCGCGCCATTGCAAGGCAATGGCGCGATGGTGATGCTTCTTGCTGTCTGGTTACGCGCTTAGTTTGCTGATTGCGTCATATTGTTGTCTGGTGGTGGCGCAGCAGTTTTGTTTTGCGGATCTCTTTCTGCGCCAGGATTGTCCGGCTTGGCCGGCTTAGGGCCACCAAAGGTGCCAATTGTCCACTCAGCACCTTTTACGTGATTCGAGCCACTGACTGGCGCGGTGACTTTGTAAGTGCTGCCGCCACTATGGACAGTTTCTTCGGTGATGACGCCTTGCGCATTACGTTTTTGGGTGATCTGCTTCTCACCTTCACCTTCATTATTATCCTTCTTGATCAACGGCGTGCCATCGTCGCTGACCTCTTCCAATTTTTGCAATTCCGGCGGAGGAGGCGCGGTAGCGCCGGTTTTATCCTGCGCATGTACCAGCAGCGGTGTTGCCATAACTGAAACACAGAGAGTCGCGGCGGCCCAGATTTTTGAGTTTTTCATTATGTTTGTAATGTAGTTATGGATTGGTTAGATAATTCCTAAGTCTCATTGTAGCAAACTGGTCGTGTCGATAGGGCGGTAGTCGCCCTATCTGGCGCGATTACAACATTGAGCCGGTATGGTGTTCCGAGGATTCCTCCAATGAAGTTTCACCCTCATCATAAAAATGAAATACCGCATCGACTATCTGTTCCGGGTCATCAATTACCTGCAGCAAATCCATGTCTTTTTCTGCAATCATGCCAGTGGTAACCAACTGCCCGCGGAACCAATCCAGCAAACCGGCCCAGAACGTGCCGCCTACAAGAATGATTGGGATATGACGTGATTTTCCGGTTTGTATCAAGGTCAATACTTCTGACAATTCGTCAAGAGTGCCAAAACCGCCCGGCAAGACGATGTAAGCATCGGCATGGCGAACGAAAGCAACTTTACGCGCAAAAAAGTGACGAAAACTCAATGAAATATCTTGCCATTTATTATTGCTTTGCTCATGCGGCAATTCGATATTCAGACCAACCGACGGCGATTTTCCTTCAAATGCGCCTTTGTTGGCTGCTTCCATTAAGCCCGGACCGCCACCCGAAATGACCGCGAAGCCAGCGTCTGAAAAGCGCCGTGCAATATTCATGCAGAGCGGGTAATACGGGTTATCCTCTTTGATTCGCGCAGAACCAAAAATAGAGACTGCTGGACGCAACTCTGACAAGCGTTCAGTAGACTCGATAAACTCTGCCATAATCGTGAACATATGCCATGATTCGCGTGCTTTCTTAGAAGTAGCGCGTTCGATGTCAGTCACTTGCCGCAAACGCGGCACATTTTTTCCGTTCGAATTCGATTCCATATGCAAAATACCTTGTTGTTAGTTGATGGTTCCAGTTACCTTTACCGCGCATTCCATGCATTGCCCGATATGCGCAATGCTGCCAATGAGCCTACCGGCGCGTTATATGGAATATTAAATATGCTGCGCCGTATACGGCTTGATTACCCTGCAGCTTACATTGCTTGCGTGTTCGATGCAAAAGGGAAAACCTTCCGTGACGACATGTATGCTGAATACAAAGCGACGCGTGCGCACATGCCGGAAGATTTAGTCAAGCAGATCGTTCCGATTCATGCCGCAGTACGCGCCATGGGCTGGCCAATTCTGATGGTCGAAGGCGTCGAAGCCGACGATGTCATCGGTACACTCACAGTACAAGCTGTGGCACATGGCATGCGCGCGGTGGTTTCTACCGGTGACAAAGATTTGGCTCAGCTGGTAAATCAACATGTGACCCTGATCAACACCATGAGCAACGAGACGCTAGATCCGCCCGGTGTGATAGCCAAATTTGGCGTACCACCAGAGCGTATCGTCGATTATCTCACGTTGATTGGTGACACCGTCGACAATATCCCCGGAGTATCCAAAGTTGGACCCAAGACAGCGGTCAAATGGCTGGCGCAATATGGCACTGTCGACGAAGTGATGGCAAACGCAGCCAACATCGGCGGCGCTGTCGGTGAAAATTTGCGACAAGCGTTAGATTGGCTGCCACAAGCCAAAGCGTTGGTCACGGTTAAAACCGATTGCGATTTGAGCGCACACATGGGTGAGTTTCCAGCATCGCTGGCAGTACAGCCCAATGATAAAGCAGCGTTGACAGAAATTTATACGCGCTACAATTTCAAAACGTGGTTGCGCGAATTGGGCAATGCAAATAGTGATACATCAACTTCAACCGCTACAAAAAAAGCGGCTGAAAGCATCGATAACAACCATACTGAAACTGTCGCGCAAAATAGTTTGTTTCCTGCCATAGAAACACACTATGAAACAGTGTCAACCGAAGCGCAGTTGGACAAATGGCTGACGCTGATAAACAACGCGGCATTGACATCAATTGATACCGAAACCACTTCACTAGAGCCGATGACCGCGCAGCTGGTTGGTATTTCGCTATGCTGCGAAGCGGGTACGGCAGCGTATATTCCGGTGGCTCATCGCGCACAAGATGGCGTCCAACAGTTATCGCGCGATGTTGTACTGGCGAAGATGAAGCCATGGCTGGAGGACGACAGCAAACATAAGGTCGGTCAAAATCTTAAATACGACAGCCACATTTTTGCAAATCATGGCGTGCACTTACGTGGCATAGCGCATGACACGATGTTGGCGTCGTATGTTTACGAATCGCATCTGCCGCATGGCATGGACAGTATGGCGTTGCGTCATCTTGGTCACACCACGATTACGTTTGAAGAAGTCTGTGGCAAGGGCGCATCACAGATCGGTTTTGATGAAGTCGAAATTGCACGCGCCACTGAATATGCCGCAGAAGATGCGGACATCACCTTGCGTCTGCATCAGGTATTGTGGGGACATATAGAACATGATGCCAAGCTGCGTTTTGTCTACGAAAAAATCGAAGTGCCAACCGAAGTTGTGTTGCAAAAAATCGAGCGTAACGGCGTGTTGGTGGATGCAGAGATATTGCTGAAGCAATCGCATGAGTTAGGCAAGCGCTTGTTGGAAATTGAGCAGCAAGCTTATGAGTTAGCCGGACAACCATTCAATTTAGGTTCGCCGAAACAATTGGGTGAGATTTTCTTTGAAAAACTCAAACTGCCTGTCATCAAAAAAACCCCTTCAGGCGCACCGTCTACCGATGAAGAAGTGTTGCAAAAATTGGCGGAAGATTATCCGTTGCCCAAGTTGTTGCTTGAATACCGTGGTTTGGCTAAGCTGAAATCAACTTACACTGACAAGTTGCCGAAAATGGTGAATCCGGATACTGGTCGGGTACACACTAATTACGCACAAGCGGTAGCAGTGACGGGAAGGTTGGCGTCTAACGATCCTAACTTGCAAAACATTCCTATTCGTACTGCAGAAGGCCGTCGTATCCGCGAAGCATTTGTCGCCCCAGAAAACAGTGTGATCGTTTCTGCCGATTATTCGCAAATTGAATTACGCATCATGGCGCATATTTCTGGCGATGAAAATATGTTGAAGGCGTTTGCCGAAGGTGTCGATATCCACCGTGCTACAGCATCTGAAATTTTTGGCGTGGACGCTGCGGATGTCACCAGCGAGCAACGTCGATATGCCAAGGTAATTAACTTTGGTTTGATCTACGGGATGAGCGCGTTTGGTCTGGCGGGCAATCTCGGCATCGAGCGGTCCGCAGCGCAAATGTATATCGATAAATATTTCATGCGCTTTTCCGGTGTTAAAAAATTCATGGATGACACGCGCTTGCAAGCGAAAGCGCAAGGCTATGTTGAAACAGTTTTCGGTCGTCGCTTGCGTCTACCGGAAATCAATTCACCTAACGGTATGCGTCGTGCGGGAGCAGAGCGTGCGGCGATCAATGCGCCTATGCAAGGCACGGCTGCAGACTTGATTAAACTGGCGATGATTGCGGTACAAGATTGGTTGGAAGCGCAAAAATTAAACACCAAAATGGTGATGCAGGTACACGATGAATTGGTGTTAGAAGTGCCGCAAGATGAACTGGCATTGATACGCGAAAACTTGCCAAAATTAATGGCGGGCGTGGCGGAGTTAAAAGTGCCGTTGATTGCCGAAGTGGGTGTTGGAAAAAATTGGGATGAAGCGCATTAATTTTTGATGGCTTTGCGTGAAGCGGTGACGGCTATGACATGTTGCGCTCACGGTCTTGTGGCGTAGATATTGGTGGCAAGGTTATGCGTGCACAAGTATCTCGATTATTAAGCTCTTTCTTTTTGAGTTACGCCGTTTTGTGAGCGCAACATGCCATAGCCGTCACCGCCTGGAGCCAATTTTGTTTGTGTCGCATGTTTTATCGTTCAGTTTTACTATGTCACTCTCAGGAGATTTCGAATGAAAAATTTGAAAAATGATGTTGATAGCTTGGTAGGAAACGCAAAATTAACAGCAGATCAGGATAGGCGCACATTCATACAAACAACGGTAGGCGTAGGTTTCGCCGCTGCGGTATTGCCAGTTTGTGCGCAGACCATGATTAAGACCGATACCGTTGGTTTAAGCGCTGGCGCAATTGAAATACCAGTGAAAAATAAAGACGGCACAGTTTTTTCGATGCCGATTTATCACGCGCAACCTGAAGGCAAGAAAAACCCACCGGTAGTGATTGTGGTCTCTGAGGTGTTTGGCCTGCATGAACACATCGCCGATCTCGCTCGTCGTTTCGCCAAGCTTGGTTACCTGGCGGTTGCCCCTGATTTATTCAAGCGTCAGGGCGATCCGGCAAAATACCCGACGATTTCAGAACTGATAGATAAAGTCGTGAGCAAAGTCCCAGACGATCAAGTCATGGGTGATATCGATGCTTGCGTTGCCTGGGCAAAAGACCATGGTGGCAATATCGAAAAATTAGGTATCACCGGATTTTGCTGGGGTGGTCGCATCACCTGGTTATATGCAGCGCACAATCCAAAAGTCAAAGCGGGCGCTGCATGGTACGGTCGTTTTGTGGGTGATAAGACTGAATTGAATCCAAGAAATCCGATTGATATTGCCGCGACATTGACGGTGCCGGTATTGGGTTTGTATGGCGAGAAAGATACGGGAATTCCGCAAGACACTGTGCAGCAAATGCGGACCGAATTAGCCAAAGGCCAAAGCAAATCGGAGATTGTTGTTTATCCAAATTCTGGTCATGCGTTCAATGCGGATTATCGGCCTAGTTATGTGAAAGCGGATGCCGAAGATGGCTGGAAGCGGACCTTGGAATGGTTTAAGGCGCATGGGGTGAGTTGATTGCTTGCCTTGTCAGCTAATGTTTTCACTTAGGTGCAAGACAAAAAGGAGCCAGTAATGAAGCATTTGATTACTGTAGGATTTTTAATCGCAGCTTATGTCATGTACGACTTGGGTGCAGAGACTAGCTTCGTCATTCTATTTGCTCTAGGCGCCGCTTCCGAATTGATATTCTGGAAGCGAATACTAAGTCTGCATAAAAAATAAGAGCTATGCAGCTGTCTGAACTTCACTGCACATTGCGTGATTTGTTTATTTAACCTTGTTCATAAGCCCGCTGCAAATCGGCGATGATGATTTTATCCATTTTCATCATCGCCATCATCACATTGTTAGCCTTCCTGGCATCTTTGTCTTGCAACAATTTCCCCAAAATGGTGGGGACGATTTGCCATGACAGTCCATATTTATCTTTCAGCCACGCGCATCGACTTTTTTCTCCGCCTTCAGAAAGTTTCTCCCAAAAATAATCAACTTCTTCTTGCGTTTCGCAATTGACGAAGAACGATATTGCCGGCGTAAAGGTGAATTGCGGGCCGCCGTTAAGAGCAATAAATGTTTGCCCTTCGAGTTCAAAGGTAGCGCTCATCACGGTGTCCGGTTCACCCGGGCTGCTTTCGCCATAGCGTGTGATATTCAGGATTTTTGCATTTTTGAAAGTCGACGTATAAAAATGTATTGCTTCTTCGACTTTCCCATCAAACCACAAAAACGGCATGATTTTTTGCATATGCCCTCCGGCAGTGTCGTTCAGTTATTAAACGCCCGTCGTCATTGGCCGCGACGGATCTGCACACCATTCACTCCAAGATCCCGGATATAACGATGCGCCATGCATGCCTGCGATTTCCATCGCCAACAAATTATGGCAAGCGGTTACGCCGGAGCCGCATTGCATAACAGTATGTAGCGGATCACTGGTGAGGTATCCGAATTCTTGTTGCAACTGATGACCAGATTTAAAGCGGCCATCCGGTAGCAAGTTGTCTTTGAAAAAACGATTCTTGGCACCCGGAATATGACCGCCGACGGGGTCTATGGTTTCGTTTTCTCCGCGGAAGCGATCAGGTGCGCGGGCATCGATTAACACGTGTTTAGGATTGATTAAATGTGTTTCAACATGATGCAAGTTGACGCTATGTACCAAGGGTGTTTTGAAGCTGATGTTGCCCGGTGCGGCTAGTGGTTCGACGGTTGACAATGGTTGTCCTTCCGCTTGCCATGCTGCCAGGCCACCATCCAGGACTGCAACATTGGCGTGACCGATGGAGCGTAATAACCACCACAAGCGCGCAGCAAACATGCCGCCATGCGCGTCGTAGGCGATTACTTGCGTATCATCGCTAATTCCCCAATGCTGTAATTTCGAAATTAAATTGTGATGATCTGGCAATGGATGACGACCTTTGAATGTGCCATCGGCTGCATGTTTGGCACCGGATAAGTCGTTATCAAGATGTGCAAAGCGTGCATTTTTAATATGTCCCGCATCGTACGCCGCGCGCCCTGCATCGGGATTGGCCAGATCGTGGCGACAATCTATGATGACCCAATCTGGTTGTGCATGCAGCAGCAGGTTAGTGGCTGAAATCAATGTGGTGTAGTGATGGGTCGACATGGTGTGCCTCGCGAATATGATTAGTCATTGTTGTTATTGACGTGCCTGATGTTGATTATAGAACGTTGCCAGTAATCCGCCGACCAGAATGACGGCAATGCCGATCCATCCTAAAGCGTCGAGCTTATCTTGCCAAATGACTATGCCCCAGATGCTGGAAAAGACGATGCCGGTGTATTGCAGATTGGCGGTCAATAAAGCGTTGCCTAGTCGATATGCGCGGGTCATCGCAATTTGCGCTAGCGTTGCGCTGATGCTTAATGTGAATAAAAGGAAGATGCCTTTGGTGCTATGCGCATGCCAAAGTGGGATTGTCCCACCGTAAAATAATAAATTGCCAAGCACGCCCGCAATGGCGCATACGACGGAAAAATAAAAGACGACGCGGTATTCCGGTTCTCCTAATTTTCCTAAATGACGTACTTGCAAATAGGCGAGGGCGGAAATGAAGCCGGAAACCAGCGCAATGAGACCGCCTATCAACTGCGCATTATCAACCGATGGCCGCAATAGCAGCGCAACGCCCATAAAGCTAATCAGAATGGTCGAGGCCAGGGGCCATTCAAAACGTTTGCTGCCGTGCAGCCAGGCGCCAATAAACAATATCGTCGCCAGCCAGATAGACGAGGTGTAATTGAGCGTGGTGGCGGTAGCGACCGGTAGCAGGCTAAACGAAAAAAACCACAACCAGAGAGAAATTGTTCCGACGATTCCACGCTGGGCGTGTTGCCGTACTAGCGGTGTTTTTAGCGTGCCGCCTTTGATGGAGATCAAAATGAGAATGAACAACATGCCGACGATACCGCGACTGGCCACGATCTCCGCGATGGTGTATTGGTCGGAGGCGAGTTTGACGCAAACGCCCATAATGGAAAACATAAGGCTGGCGACCAGCATCCAAAGTGATTGCATGAAAGGTGAGTAAGTTTGAGTGCAGTGATTGGGTAAAAAAAATGAGCCATCGTATGATGGCTCATTTTTTAACTATGCGTCTTAAGTAAGCGCGAATAAGTATTTATGCGTCGCGGTCTCTCTTTGCCGGACTAACGTATTGCCTGCGTCGAGACATCTAGTCTAAATACCTATGCGAACATTACATAATGTTTTAGATCGCCGGACCTGGTTTTTCCATCTGATCGCGATACCATTCATGAAAATGCTGCATACCGTCTTCCATCGGTGATTGATACGGCCCGACTTCGCTAGTGCCGCGTTCCATCAATATCTTGCGGCCGGCATCCATGCGCAAGGCGATTTCGTCATCCTCGACCGCGGTTTCCATGTAGGCAGCGCGTTCAGCTTCGACCATTTCACGTTCGAATAATGCAATTTCTTCCGGATAGTAAAACTCGACCACATTAGTAGTTTTTTGTGGGCCGGTTGGCCATAAAGTCGACACTACCAGCACGTGTGGATACCATTCCACCATCACGTTAGGGTACAGGGTAAGCCAGATCGCGCCGAATTTCGGCGGTTGGCCATTGTTGAACTTAAGTACCTGCTCTTGCCATTTTTGATACGTTGGCGAACCGGGCTTGACCAAGCCTTGATTAACGCCGACGGTCTGTACGCTGTAATCCTTGCCGAATTCCCATTGCAAATCATCGCAACTGACAAAGCCGCCCAGACCAGGATGAAACGGCTCAACGTGGTAATCCTCAAGATATACCTCGATGAAGGTTTTCCAGTTGTAGTCGCATTCATGCACTTCAACATGGTCGAACAGGTAATTGCTGAAATCGAGATCTTTGGCAACGCCTAAACCATGTAGCTTTTTGTTAACATCGAAGCTGTTTTGTTCAAACAATAGACCGTGCCAATTTTGCAATGGCGTCGTCGATAGATTCAGGCATGGCGTTTCATCGAAATGCGGTGCGCCTATCAGCTCGCCTTTTAAATCGTAAGTCCAGCGATGCAGCGGGCAAACGATATTGTGCGAGTTGCCGCGACCATCGAGCATTTTGGCCTGACGATGACGACAGACGTTAGAGATCAACGCTATGCCTTGAGGCGTATCGTTATTGCGCACCAGCATGCGGCCTTCTTTTTCTGCTGCCAGCGTGGCGTAATCACCAACGTTAGGCACCATCAATTCATGACCGACATAATGCGGGCCACGGGCAAATAGCTGGGCGATTTCGCGCTTTAATAGCGCTTCGTCAAAATAGACGTTGACCGGAAGTTGCGCGTTGGAGCGCGCGAGCTTGGAAAATGTAACCAGATCGGACATTCCCACCCCCCAAATTAATTTTCACCAACCTAAGGAAGAAAGAATCCACAAAAACCTAGGACTTACGCAAAACCGCCACAGCGGCGTTATATCTCCTGGTCGTACCGACGTACTGCCTGCGTCGATATGCCTTGCTGCGACAATTTTGCGTAAGTCCTAAAACCTATATTCAGAGCAAACTAAAAGAAAGGCGGAAATTTTGGACAGAACCCAAGATTATACCGTACAAAGATAAATCGCTGACCGTAGAAATGAAAAAAATGCTGACAAACGCCTCAAAATTCAACGAGTTAGCGTTGTTTGCTCTAAAATAGAGGGCCTTATTTAACACTTGTTGAAAAATTTTCATCATCGCTTTTGTGCAGAGCACAGATTTTAAACAGGTCCACATTTCTACAACGCTCCCACACTGATTCATTATGGCTAAGAATTCTCCGCCCTCCGCAGTTCCTCCCATCCCAGCTTCATTCGAGCAAGCCATGGGCGAGCTGGCACAGCTGGTCGAGCAAATGGAAGCGGGCGAGTTGCCGCTAGAAGCATCAGTTGCTGCGTATAAGCGGGGTTCTGAACTGGTCAAATTTTGCGCGCAACAACTCGACAAGGTTGAAAGCCAGGTCAAAGTGTTAGAGGGTGACATGCTCAAGCCATACACTGCACCTCAAGCTGAGGGAGCGGACGAATGACGGCAATGACAGCACAGCGAGTGCACGCCAGCGAAGGTAGTGATGCCGTCGCATTCGGCGTATGGATGCATCAAGTACAAACCACGATGGAAGCTGCGTTGTCCGCCTTATTACCAGGCGAAACGACAATGCCGGCGCGTCTGCATCAAGCGATGCGTTATGCGGTGCTAGACGGTGGCAAACGGGTGCGGCCATTATTGACATTTGCCGCGGCAGAATTATTCGATGCGCCATTGTCGGTGGTGCAACGCGCAGCGGCAGCGGTGGAAATGATTCACGCTTATTCGCTGGTGCATGACGATATGCCGTGTATGGATGATGACGCGCTGCGGCGCGGCAAGCCGACAGTACATGTGCAATATGATGAAGCTACAGCATTGCTCGTGGGTGATGCCTTGCAATCACAGGCATTTGTGGTGTTGTCTGAAGAACAGAATAATATTGATGCACGTAGCCAGATGACGCAGCTACGTATATTGGCGCAAGCGTCCGGTTCGTTGGGTATGTGCGGCGGTCAGGCGATTGATCTGGCAAGTGTCGGTATCAAATTGTCATTGGCAGAGTTAGAGCAAATGCATAAGTTGAAGACGGGCGCATTATTGCGGGCGTCGGTGATGTTGGGTGCGTGGAGCGGTAAAGCGCTGTCCAACACGGAAACACAGGCTTTGGAAACGTACAGCAATGCGATTGGACTGGCATTCCAGGTGGTCGATGACATTCTCGATGCCACCGCCGATTCGGCCGCGTTAGGGAAAACCGCCGGAAAAGATGCAGCAGACAACAAGCCTACTTACGTGTCGATACTGGGCTTGGAAGAGTCGCAAGCATTGGCAGAAAAATTGCGTTGTGATGCGCACGCGGCGGTTACCTTGTTTGGTGACAAGGCACAGCGTTTGCGTGAACTGGCAGACTTGATCGTACAGCGTAAAGCTTGACGGTGAGTTTTGAATTACGCGTCGAATTGCGCGACGCATTGAACCTGATACCTTATCCATTATTTAGCGAAAAAATCAGTGAATAACATACTAAATAAAATAAACAGCCCGGACGAATTACGTCAACTTAGCCGTGCAGAATTACTGCCGCTGGCTGATGAGTTACGTGCGTTCGTGATTGACTCGGTATCGAAAACCGGCGGCCACTTATCTTCTAATCTCGGTACGGTGGAACTGACTATCGCCTTGCATTATGTTTTTAATACACCCGAAGACAGATTGATTTGGGACGTTGGTCATCAAACCTATCCGCATAAGATTTTGACTGGTCGCCGCGATCAGATGCACACTTTGCGGCAGCTTGATGGTATTTCCGGCTTTCCGCGTCGCAGTGAAAGTGAATACGATACTTTCGGTACCGCACATTCTTCGACCTCCATTTCTGCAGCGCTGGGCATGGCCCTGGCGGCTAAAACCAAAGGCGAAACGGATCGTTACGCGATCGCGGTAATTGGTGATGGCGCCATGACAGCCGGGATGGTGTTTGAAGCGATGAATAATGCCGGCGTGTATGACGACATTAATCTGATCGTAGTCTTGAACGATAACGATATGTCAATTTCACCACCAGTTGGCGCGTTGAATCGCTATCTGGCGCGATTGATGTCTGGTAAGTTTTACGCCCAAGCCAAAAACATCGGCAAGTCCATCATGCCAGAGCCTGTGCGGCAATTGGCAAGACGAATTGAAGGTCACGCCAAAGGAATGATCGTTCCAGCGACGATGTTTGAAGAGTTAGGCTTTAACTATATTGGTCCGATTGACGGTCATGATCTCGATTCCTTGATCCCTACATTGCAAAACATGAAGGATTTAAAAGGCCCGCAATTTTTGCATGTGGTAACCAAAAAAGGGCAAGGCTACAAACTTGCGGAAGCCGATCCCGTGTTATATCACGGCCCCGGGAAATTCAATCCCGCTGAAGGTATCAAGCCAGCGACATCGAGCAAAGTGACGTACACCCAGGTTTTCGGCGACTGGCTGTGCGATATGGCCGCGCAAGATAACAAACTGATCGGCATTACACCTGCCATGTGCGGCGGTTCCGGTATGGTCGAATTTGAACAGCGTTATCCAAACCGTTATTACGACGTCGGTATCGCCGAGCAGCATGCGGTAACGTTTGCGGCCGGTTTGGCATGCGAAGGTTTGAAACCGGTAGTGGCGATTTACTCCACTTTCTTGCAACGCGCTTATGATCAATTGATCCATGACGTCGCCTTGCAAAATCTGGATGTGACATTCGCGTTAGACCGTGCCGGACTGGTCGGCGCTGATGGCGCAACCCATGCAGGCAATTACGACATCTCTTATTTGCGTTGCATCCCTAATATGGTGGTGATGGCCGCATCTGATGAAAATGAATGCCGCCAAATGCTATCGACTGCTTATCAATATCCAGGTCCCGCCGCCGTGCGCTATCCGCGCGGTGCAGGCACTGGCGCAGTAGTCGAAAAGGTACTTACCACGTTACCGCTTGGTAAAGGTGAAGTGCGACGCGAAGGGAAGAGCATCGCGATTTTAGCGTTCGGCACCATGCTCGCGCCAAGTCTGAAAGCCGGTGACGCATTGGATGCAACCGTCGCCAATATGCGCTTTATCAAACCGCTGGATACAGCGCTATTGCTGGAACTGGCAAAGACGCACGATGCTTTTGTGACTGTCGAAGAAGGTGCCGTCATGGGCGGTGCTGGCGCTGCCGTGGCAGAAGCCTTGGCCGAAGCTGGCTGCGTTAAACCGATATTGCATCTGGGTTTGCCAGATCGTTTCATTGATCATGGCGACGTCGCTCAATTGCTGGCTTTATGCGGTTTGGATGCAGATGGTATTACTGCTTCTATACGTCAGCGCTTTGGCAAAGATGCTTTGCGCCTGGTGGCAAATCAGCATTAAAAACTAACGCAGTAGGAAATCGAAGGGCGCACGATTTGTGAATCGTGCGCCCTTTGCATTTATGGCTGCGATAACTATTGTTGCGCACCCTCACAATTTAAGCGCCGTCATTGCCGCGGATGCGGGAATCCATAGGTCGAATGATTCCATACCGGTGATGCTCGCGCCGATTATTCATTCGCTCAGCCATTTATACGCGGCCTAAGGTTCGCATGCATGGTGGTGTCTTTCGCAATTTATGTTCCCTTGTTAATACCGATTTGTTTCCGACCGTTACGTTACATGTTACGTAGCAAAGTTCGCAACGGCCGCTACGCAGATGCTTGAGGTCGCTTTACTGGTGTTGATTGAATGTTTCTCTTACTCATTGATTTATAAGGATTTTTTCGAGAACTGATACGTTGTGACAGCAGTTTTCTTTGAGGGATTTTTGGCGGGCACACTTTATGCGCTAGACACTATGTATAGCGTTATCCGATTCATCAAAAAAAGGGGAGCCTGACCATGAAAACATCGAAAAGAACATTGAAAAAAAGCGGATTGCTAGCTGCGTCCATGTTACTGACAATATTACTCACTGGTTGTGGCAGCAGTGGAGGAATACTTACTAATCCTTTAGGAGGTAGCGGTGGCACAACTGGCGGCGGGACAGGTACAACAGGCGGTGGAACTGGCACCGGCACAGGAACTGGTACTGGTCCAGGCACTGGAACTGGCACTGGTACTGGAACTGGCACTGGTACTGGTACTGGCACTGGCACTGGAACTGGAACAGGCACCGGAACTGGAACGGGAACTGGCACTGGAACTGGAACGGGAACTGGCACTGGAACTGGCGGCACCACGCCGACACCTCCGACCAGTCTGATTTCAAATGTAGGCACCACTGTGTCGAGCGTAGGTACGGCCGTCGATGGCGCCGGCAACGCAGTCATCAGTCAATTGCCGCTCACTTCTGCTACATCGACCGCGGCATCGGGCCTGCTTGGCAATGCCAGCGGTATAGTCACAGTGGCTGGTCAAGGCGTAACGAACGGCCTGGGTCAAATTGGCACAGCGCAGAATCCGATAGGCATCACGGTAGGAAATACCGGCGGAGTGGTTGCACAGGTCGGCGATACCGTGAACAGTGCCGGTCAGGTAGTTACCAGCCTGGGCAGCAGCGGCCCGCTGCATATTCTGGCGCCAGTGACAACACCGGTGGGCGGTTTGGTCAGCAGCGTCGGCGTCGCCGTCACCGACACAGTTGCACCGACACTCACCAAAGTATTGACGACCGGTCCGGTGGAGCAAGTAACGCAAACGTTGAGCACTGCGATCGTACCTTTGACCAGCACAGTCTCGACCGCACTCCAGACCGTTGGCAACACTACAGCGCTGAATCAACCGGTCAATCTTTTATTGGGTGTGGTTGGCGGCACTGTCGCTAGCGTCGGTCACGGCCTGACTGCTTCTAATGTACCGGTCGTCAACAATCTCGGTCCGGTAGTAAGCAATACAGGCGTTCTGGTTGGCAGTCTTGCCGTCAACGGTGTGATCGGCACCGGCCAGCCATTATTGGGAAATCAAACCGGCGGCCTCTTGCAGCCAGTTGATAATACGTTGTTGGGTCTCCTTATCAAACCGCTGACTCCAGTAGTTGGCGCCGTGGGCAGTCTCGGTACCCTGGGTTCAAGCGGTAGCAACCCACTTGCCCCTGTCACCGGATTAGTCGGTGCGCTAACCGGTGGTCTTGGCGCCGTCGGCGGTACTTCTGGCAGCCCACTGGCTCCTGTCACCGGATTACTAGGCGGATTAACCGGTGGCCTTGGTGCTGCTGGCGGCACTTCTGGTAGCCCATTGGCTCCTGTCACCGGATTGGTGGGCGCATTAACCGGCGGTCTTGGTGCTGCTGGCGGTACTACTAGTAGCCCACTGGCACCTGTTACCGGATTGGTGGGCGCATTGACCGGCAGTGTTAGCGGTGCCGGCGGTACTGCTAGTAGCCCATTGGCTCCTGTCACCGGATTGGTAGGCGCATTGACCGGTAGCGTCAGCGGCACTGGTGGTACTGCCGCTAATCCTCTGGCTCCTGTGACCAGTTTGGTAGGCGGTCTGACTTCCTCACTTCTAGGGACTGGCAGCACTACAGGTAACGGCCAAACGACGGGTCTGCTGGGCGGCTTAATCAAAAAATAAACAGTAGCTGCTAAATAAAAAAGATCTTGGTTGCGACCGGGATCTTTTTGTTCGAGCAAGAGGTGAAAAAAGTCGATGCGTGAGGAGTCGAGATGACAACGCATGTATGCGGCAATAAAATAGTTGCAATAAATAAATTCTTGCCGTAACTTAAGGGCTGCTCGAATAACTCTATTCCGTCATCTGCGCGTGAGCGGGGATGGCGGAATTTTTTGAGGCTACGTTAAGCGATATAGCATCATAGCGACTTCAGATCCCGATTAATTGACAGAATAGACTGGTTTTGCCGTCTACAATGAACGAGAGCCGTAGCAGCATGCAACTATTCAATTCGAGATGTTATCGCCGCGTTGCGGTGATCATGGTCAGCGGCGTTTACTGGCTGATGTCATCGTATCCTTTACCGGCACTCGCAGATGCGCGCAGTCCGCTGCAAGGTAATCCTGCCGATACATTGCCTAAAGTCGAAGCGCCAGCAAGCGCGCCGATGACCATTAATATCCAGACGCAAGGCGTTGATCCGGCGTTGCAAAAATTGTTGACCAGCCATCTGACACCGTCGCGTTTTCAGATCGCCGGCAGCAAGACTTTACCGTTCGATCAGATTGCGGCAGTGTTTGCACCACTGGCTAATCGCGATACCACTGTCGCTGAGTTGCTAGCCGCTGCCAACACGGTCACAAAGATGTATCAAGACCAAGGCTATCCACTCTCTTTTGCGTTCATCCCGGCCCAGAGTTTTGAGAATAACGTGGTGGTGGTGTCGATCGTCGAAGGCTACGTCAAGAACGTCAAGGTCGAAGGCAATCCCGGTAACAGCGAAGAGCGCCTGAAGCAGATTGCCGAACAGTTGCAACAAGACCGACCATTACGCCGCGCTACTTTTGAGCGTGTCGCCGGTATTCTCAGCTTGCAGCCGGGGGTGAAGATTGTCGCTAACGTCGCACCGCCGACCTCTACTGATGGCGCGGCCGACATGGTGCTGACGGTGAAACGGCGGCCGATTACAGTCGGCGTCGGTGTCGATTATCAGCAGCCTGGAATTCGTGGTTTGCTGACAGCTACCAGCAATGGTTTGACACCGATGGGTGAACAGGTGACGGTCAGCACGTTGCAGCCAAGCGGACCGCAAGACGAAAAATATTATGCGATCAATTATGTTCAACCGATCGGCAATAACGGTCTGCTGGGCAAACTGAACTGGTCCGACTATCGCGCGCAACCAGAAAATTCAGCGTTGGAAAGCGTCGATTACCTCACGCGCTATCAAACCAAAACAGTACACGCTGGCGGTTCCCTCAGTTATCCCGTAATCCTCGATAACACGCATAGTTTAACTGTCACGGGCGGCGCCTATGCTGCCGAAAATGACCAGGTGCTTACCCGCTCAGTACCGACCACGCCGATGTCCATCGCGCTCAGTTCGCAGGTTCGGGTATTGAGTGCGGAAGCTGCCTGGGTCGATGTTAAAACGGGGCCGGACAAACTGCAGCAGACGCGGCAGTTGAGTGTCGGCGTTTATAAAGCCATCGACGGCCTCGGCGCTCAACGCGAGAACAGCAATGTCGATCTGAGCTTTACCAGAGTCACCGTGCAAGCAGCGCAATCGAATCAATTGGGCGGCGGCTTTGCCGTTGCGGTCGCTGCCAGCGCGCAGTACAGCAGCAATATTTTACCGACCTCAGAGCAGATCGGTTTCGGCGGCAAGCAGTTCGGTCTCGCTTATCCAGTTGGCGAAGTCGCCGGCGATAAAGGCTGGGGCGTTTCAGTCGAAATTAATCGTCTGTTCCCATTGAGTTACACCTATCTCAAAACAGTGCAGCCCTATTTTCTGATAGATCATTCGCGCGTGTATTCGAACGCCGTTGCCTTGACTCACGACACGCTGGGGTCTGTGGCGATAGGCGTGCGTTTGTCAGATAGTCGCTACTACACCTTGGATTTATCGCTGGCGCAGCCCGTGGCCGACATTCCCATCAACGCCACTTCACGGTCGCCGCGTGTGAATGCAACGTATTCGTATCAGACCGATTAAATGTCGCGGCATCTTTGGCTGATTGCGCCCCGGATGACATGCGTTTTATGGGTTTTTCTTATCATTGAATATCGCTTGTTTTGATGTAATTATTCTTGCATGTAAAACGCAAAATAAAGGGAAGTCACGTTTCTACAATGGAAATGTTGTTAGATGAAATTTTCCACAAATATTATTGTTGAAAAAGAATAATTTCCCTTGAGGTAATTTTTAATCAAGATTAAGCTAACAGCACGTTGTTTGAAATCAGAGATAGTTATTCACGGTTGAATGTAGAGCCATTCGTCCGCGGATTGCTGTGAAAAGGGTCGCGTTCTTTAATGCAATGAGTACTTTTTCAGGAGATCACAATGAATGCCAAACTAATCAAATTTCTTCGGGATGAAGATGGGATTACTGCTATTGAGTATGGTCTGATTGCCGGATTGGTAGCCGTAGCATTGATAACGGCAGTGGGCGCATTGACTGGAACTGGGACTACTGGTTTGATCGGTATCTTTACTGCGATCGGAACCAAATTGACCAATATGATTGGTGGCATCTGATCAGCCTTATTATCGTCGTCATCACCTGACACAACTAGATATCATCAAATGTCGCGATCAGCCCAACTCCTCTCAATGTTCAGTTGGGCGTGATAATTATGTTCGATGCAAAATTTTCTCTGTTGGTCCTATTTTTGTTTTTTTGCACTCTGATATTTTTATACGACTACTTGTTTCGCCGGGTTCCTAATAAATTATTGTTGACCGCGATTGCTTTGCAACTGGGATGTCTTGTGTTGTTAGGCAAAGGGTTAAATGGAGCAGGGTGGGTGAGCGCACTGTCCGGGTTGATTGCCGGTTTGGCGTTTTTTTTGCCCTTATATTTATTGCGGGCGATGGCCGCAGGTGATGTCAAATTTTTTGCTGTGCTCGGCTTATTGCTTGGACCGGGCACGTTGTTACCAGTGTTCTTGATAGCATCGCTAATCGCCGCCGTTCATTCTGTTGTGATTTACGCGTCGCGGTTGGGTATTGCACCGAAATTGCAGCTGGCAGCGACGCGAATAACACGCTGTTCCTGGTATCAGCGAATGCTGGAAAAGCGCGGCAACCGTGTTGGTATTCCTTATGCAGCCTATATGGCTGTAGCTGGCGCCTGGATAGCAATGCATAGTGCGGGAGTGGTGCCAGGTTTTATTTGAATTCGTGTTTTACATCATGCATATCAGTGCAGCAAGCGTCGTTCAGGCACTGATCGTTTCGACGGTAAAGATCGGGAGCACGGATGTATAACAACTATAAATATGCGGCTCGCCCCAACTTGAGGGGAGAGGCCAAGAGCATCGCCCAACGCGGTGTTGCAGCCATAGAATTTGCATTGGTCTTCCCGGTATTTTTCATACTGCTGTATGGAATCATTACTTATGTCTTGATTTTCGTGGCTCAGCAGTCGCTGACACTGGCGGCCGAAGAAGGAGCGCGTGCCGCGTTGCGATATACCAGTACCGGCAGTCCCACCGATCCCGCCCGCGGCACGGCTGCCTGCAATACCGTCACGCCACTTGTCAGCTGGCTAGGCAGCGCCATATGCAGCAGCCCGCCAGCTAAATGTCCCACCACCGGACCCTGTGTCCAGGTCACTTATCTGGCGACATGCTTTACCGGTTCTAGCGCACAGTGCATCACGGTAAATGTCACTTACCCATATGGCACTCAACCCTTGGTGCCGCTTCTGGGAGGGGCGTTAATGAGTGTCGCGGTGCCAACCAAGCTGGGAGGCTCGGCCACGGTGCAAATTGATTGAATATTGTTTTGGCGTGTGATTGGAAATTATTTATTTGCTGTGCATAGATGAATTCCCGCGTTTGCTGGAATGACGCAGGAAGAGTTATTCGAGGTGGCTTTAACGTCCTCACTGATTTGAGTTTTGTATGAAAACCATTTTGAACATTTTCTTCGTTCGGATAGACACTCACTACACTCTATGAATAACCTGACAAAAATTGTTGCAGCAATACTGGTAGTGGCGGCTCTCGGTTTAGCGTTCGTAGCCTGGTGGATCGGCAGTCGTCCACCGCCGACAATTTCCGCGGCAAGCGCCAAGTCATCCCAGCAATATGAAGTGGTGGTGGCCGCACACGTGCTGGCGGCGGGCAAGGCGATTGCTGCCGATGACATCAGCCTGGTGAGCTTGCCGATCAATCCCGCCGGCGCATATAGCCAGACCAGTTTGGTAGTAGGCAAAGTTCCTTTGATGGACGTTGGTGTCGGCACGCCGATTACCGAAAGCGCATTGGCGAGCGGATTGGCAATGAAGCTGGCTGCCGGTGAACGGGCGGTAGCGATTCCGGTCGACGAAATTGTCGGTGCCGGGAATCGTATCCAGGCGGGCGATTATGTCGATGTGTTTTTCACACTCAAACAAGGTCAGGACATCGAAAAAACACAATCGCGTTTGTTGATGTCGCGCTTGCAGGTTCTATCGTATGGCACTGCCGTTATCGGTACTGCCACCGCCAGTGGCAGTGCCGGGGCGCTGCCGACGCAACAGGCATCGCAATCGGCGCAACAGCAATCACAACAAGGACAGCCGGTTGCTCGCACGGCAGTGTTGGCAACGCCTGTCGCCGATGTCAATCGACTGTTGTTGGCAACTCAGAATGGCAAGTTGATGCTGGCATTGCGCAACCCCAGCGATGAAGACATTCCAGATATGGCACTGTTTTCGTCACCGGCCACTGTGCTCATCGGTAAAAAAGATCTGACACGCGATCAGCAGGATGCGTTGAAGCAGCCGGATAATCGGGCTTTTGCAGGCATAGAGATGAACGGCTTGGCTGGTGACGCCAAATCGGCGCCGAGCAGCAAACCGAGCGTCGCTCCAAGAGCGGCTTGGGAACGGAACGCACGAACCGTCAATACGGTTGAAGTGATCCGAGGCACGCAACGTGAAGCCGTGGCTTTTTGACGTACAGATTTTTTCAGCAGGGTTTTGGGAGAACGTTAAAAACACCGTCATTCCCGCAAATGCGGGGGATGTAGCTGCAGGAGATTGTAATTAAGATGGATCTCCGAGTTCGTGGGGACGGCAGGACTAGTGTTTTAACAAAATTATTAAGCGGCATTGGTATTGTTTATTACTTATATCAACAACAGGATAGACCGCAACTCATGAAAATTCACGCCATATTTTTTTCATTATTGTTGAGTGCAAGCGCAATGCCGGGATATTCCGTAGCGGCTACTCCATATGTCGCCGCCGGCACTCCCATTACCATCGGTATGCGTGAGCAGCGAAGCTTGCCGGTTGCGGGCACGCTGGAACGGATCGCCGTAGCCGATCCGGAAGTGGCCGACGTTATGATAGTGCGCGGTTCCGGTGGCAAGAGCGGCAGTGTGCTTCTGATGGGGAAAAAGGCCGGCACCACCACCGTGACTGCGTGGACCAAAGGCATGCCAGAGACAACCTGGAGAGTGACAGTGCAGGGCGACTTGCAGGCTGCATTGGCAGGCCGCAGCGGTGCCGAGGTGAAGATGCATGGTGCCGCGACTGTGATCAGTGGCCAGTCGCCATCGCTCCTGGCGCACGCCAATAGCAGCGCCGCTGCGATGGATGCTGCGGGAAAAGGGAAAGTCCTCGATGTCTCGACCATCGATACCGGCAACGTAGTACAGATTGATGTCAAGATAGTTGAATTCAGCAAAACGGTATTGAAAGAAATCGGCTTTGATTTTAATGCCGCCATAAACCATGGCAATTTCAGTTTTGGCATCGGCAGTAACCTCGCTTCACAGGGGGGATTGTCGACAACATCAGCAGCAGTCGGTTTGTTGACCAAGTACACCCATGGTGGTTTTAGTTTGACCAACAACTTGCGGTTGATTGAAGGTAACGGCCTGGCGCGTGTTTTGGCTGAGCCATCGTTGACTGCGCTGTCGGGGCAAAGTGCGAGTTTTCTCGCTGGCGGCGAATTGCCTATTCCGCAGTCCGGAGGCCTCGGCACCACTACGGTTGTCTTTAAACCTTTCGGTATCGGCTTGACGGTCTCGCCGACGATATTGGACAAAGGGCGGATTGCCTTGAAGGTCGCGCCAGAAGCGAGTGATATCGACTACGCCAACGCCATTGTCACCGATGGTGTTTCGATCCCGGCAATTACGACCCGGCGCGCCGATACCACGGTTGAGTTAGGCGACGGGGAAAGTTTCGTCATTGGTGGACTGGTATCACGCACCACAACTTCCAATGTCAATAAAATTCCATTGCTCGGTGATCTGCCCATCATCGGCAGTTTTTTTCGTAATCTGAGTTATAACCAGGCCGACAAAGAGTTGGTGATCATCGTCACACCGCATATAGTCCAACCTATCGCCAAGAATGTACCGCTGCCACTGCCGGGCGAAAACGAGGAACGCAATACGCCAGGTACCGCCTGGGGAAGTTATCTGCTCGGTAGCGCGAGCAAGGACGAAATGCCGGGATTTTCAAAATAGGTAACGCTGTCATCACCGCGAATGCGGGAATGACGTAAAAGCAGATATTCGAGCGACCCTTAAGCAAAACAACTTGGGATCACATGATGAATGCGCGTAACAAAGCTTTGAATGAACTGACTGCGCTAAGCCGTTTCGTATTCTGCTCGCCTAACGGCATACAAGCAGAATGGCTGAGCGCAGCACTTGGCAAATGGGGAACCTTGCTGCAGGAAAAAGCCAGCGTAATGGAATTGTTGCCACGCATCGCTGAACTCAAGCCCTTGTTGGTATTGCTGGATTTCTCCGGTGTCGAGCACGCCAACGATCAAGCTGGCGTCCTCTCATCCGATGTTCACGGCGCTTCCGCACACGCAATTGAATTAGCGCGCGCACTGACTAAAGCAATGCCAACCTTGCCTTTGGTCGCAGTCGGTTCCATGGCATTTCCCGAAGGGGCGATCGCCGCGCTGCGGGCCGGCGTCAGCGATTTCATTGATGTCAGCGCCTCCGAAGATGAGGCGCGTGACGTGGTGCAGCGGGTGCTGGCCAAGGCTGAAGCGCGCGGTTCGGCGCCAGTTCCGGTCAAGCGCGGCCAACTGGTGACGTTGTTGGGAGTGCGTTCTGGTATCGGTACCAGCACGCTGGCAGCGCATCTGGCGGACATGATTCAGCAACGCCATACCGGTCACGGTGGCAAGCGGAATACGACCGACAGCCGGGTGGCGCTGCTTGATCTCGGTTTGCCTGCCGGCGATGGCAAGTTGTACCTCAGCGCCAACGGCAATTTCGATTTTGCCGAGGCCGTGCGCAATCTGCGTCGGTTTGACGAAACACTGGTGCACACCGCGCTGCCGCGCAGCACTGGCGGCGTAACGGTTATTTCCTTGCCGCACAATTTGAGCGAGATGCGTACCGTGTCGCACCACGACGCGTTGGCTTTGCTGGACCGCCTGCGATTATATTTCGATGTACTGATCGCCGATCTGGGCGGCTTTACCAATCAAGATTTTATTGCCAATCTGACCGGAGCGGCCGATCAGGTATGGCTGGTCACGGATCAAAGCGTAGGCGCGTTGGTGTCATTGGCGGGGGCTTTGCAAGAATTGAACGAACGTCATCCGGATGACGGCAAACGGCAATTGATAGTGAATCGGTATGACGAGCGCTTCGGTATGGCTGCCAATCAGATTGCCGAGCGTTTCAAATTGCCCTTGCTGGCAACTTTACCGGAGCGCACGCTGAAACTGAATGCCAGCGCAAATCGCGGCAAGCTGTTGCATGACGTTTCTCCGCACGATATCTATATAAGAATGATCGATGGTCTCATTGACGGTTTGCTCAAACATGAAAAAAACACGCCGCCAAAACAAGGGATGGGGCGTTTGTTGCACAAAATTTTATTAAAGAAATAAGCAGCATCAAGAAAGCAATGGAAAAGACGACTCCTTGATGAAAAACTGGAGAAACAAACGTGAGTAACCAGATTGAATTTTCCGATGACGACCAAACGTTTTCGCATACCCAGGAATTTCAGGATATCAAGACGGCGGCCTACGATCATCTGCTGACGCGGATTGAAGAACTGGGCGCTGAGTTTGGTCGCTGGTCGCGCAGCGCAATCCAGCAATTCGTCAATCTGGATGTCGACGGTTTTGTCCGATTGCAGCGTATCCCTTTGAATGAGTCCGAGGTACGGCAGATTGCCGATGCCCTGACTAAGGAACTGGCTGGTTTGGGGCCGCTGGAAGATCTGCTGGCCGATATGACGGTCGAAGATATTCTCATCAATGGCTATAACGACGTATTCGTTTCGCGTCACGGGATATTGCAGCGTGAGACGCTGCGTTTTACCGATAACGCCCACCTGCTGCGTATTGTCAGACGCATTCTGGCACCGCTAGGTCGCCGTCTTGATGAGTCGAATCCCATGGTCGATGCCCGTTTGCCGGATGGCGGCCGGTTGAATGTAGTGATTGAGCCATTGTCCGTAGACGGTCCGATGGTGTCGATCCGAAAATTTCGCAAAGAGCCGCTGAAGCCCGCTGACTTGCTCAATCTTGGCACCATGAGCGAGGAGATCTATTCGCTGCTGGAAAACGCCGTCAAAGCCCGTTGCAATATTCTGGTCTCCGGCGGTACCAGTTCCGGTAAAACTTCCTTGCTGAATGCACTGGCATTTTTCATTCCGGAAAACGAACGCGTGGTGACGGTAGAAGATACCGCTGAACTGTCGCTCAATCACCCACATGTGGTGCGTCTGGAATCACGTCTAGGCGGGTTTGAGGGCAGTGGCGCGGTCAGCATTCGCGACTTGATCCGCAACAGCCTGCGGATGCGTCCGGACCGGATTATCGTCGGTGAAGTGCGGGGCGCCGAAGTACTCGAAATGCTGCAGGCGATGAATACCGGCCATGACGGATCAATGGGCACGATCCACGCCAATACACCGCGAGAATGCTTGTACCGGATTGAAATGCTGGCTGGCTTTGCTGGCTTTCAGGGCAGTGAAAGCAGCCTTCGGCGGCAAATTGCCGGTGCTCTCGATTTCATAGTCCAGATCGGCCGGCTATCTAACGGCCGCCGTCGCATCGTCTCGATTACCGAAGTGACCGGCATGGGTGACAACATCATCACTATGCAAGAACTGTATAAACACGAAAGCTATATTGCTCCAGACGGCGAAGAAGCGGACCGCTGGATATCGCTGGGTATCTTTCCCCATGCACCAAAATTACAACGGCAGCGCCAGCTTGGTCAGCAAGGCACTGGTAGCCCACACGGCAGCGTTGGCGGTTTTCCGCATGGCTCCGGCACGCAGCCGGGAAGGCGCTAATCATGCGTATTGCGCTATGGCTGCTGGCCGCGGCTCTGTTATTGATCGGTGCCGCGTTATGGTTGTGGCAGCGCGCGCACCAACGCGCGCAGCAAGATGTCAGTGCCGCATTCGTTGATCGGCAGATTGAACGGATGCAACCGGTTCAACTGGCATCAAAGACTGAGACCGAAACGACGCCGCAATTGCAGTTGCAAATAGAAGCCTTGCGTCATTTCTTTTTACGCGCCGGGATTGAACACCCCAGCGGCAAGCTGTACTTCCAGTTATTGGCACCGGGCGTAGCCCTGACCTTGCTGGCGTTGATCTTTGGTGGATGGTTTTCTGCCTTGGGAACGTTGTTCTTGTACGTCATGTTATTGGTTTTTTATTTTTGGTTAAAAAGCTCAAAACTGCAGCGTGTCAGAGTGCGGCAATTGCCAGGATTCTTGGATACTTTGGTGCGCCTGGTAACCATCGGTAACAGCATAGGCGCCGCCTTTCAAACCGACATCGCCAGTTCCGACGGGCCATTGCGAGTAGTGCTGGATCGCGCCAATCGACAGGTGCAGGCAGGAGTCGACCTGGAACATGCTTTGCGCCAGCAAGCGGCGATTTTCCGATTTAAGGAACTCGATCTGGTGGCCGCGGTGATTGGTGTTTCCGCACGCTTTGGCGGACGTTCCGATCTGGTTCTGGAACGGATGGCGGCATTCATGCGCGATCTGGAGCACGCCCAAAATGAATTGGTCGCCTTATCGGCAGAGATTCGATTGTCCGCCTGGATCATGGGTATCTTGCCAGCCGCTATCGGTATGTTTCTGATCATATTCAATAACAACATGTTTATGAATATGTGGCATGACCCGATAGGAAAAAAAATGCTGATCGGTGCGGTCGTGCTTGAGCTGCTGGGCGGCTTCGGTCTATTCCGTCTGGCTAAAACGGTGTGACGCAACAATGTATAAACAGTTTTTGGGGAAAGACATAAGCTGGTCGAATAGCGCTGTTCCATCATTCCGACGAACGCGAGGATGACGGAATTTTTGGAGGTCGCCATAAGGTGGAAATAGAATGAATACAACACAACACACGCTGATTATCTTGGCGATCTTGCTGATGGCGGCGGCCTTGTTGTTGATGGGCGCGGCGCTGCTGGCAAGAGCGTGGCGGCTCCGGCGTAATCTGGTCACGATGGAACAAAAGATTGTGGCGCATGAACAGTCCTCGGCTGCGCCGGATGCGGGCGCCAAAGTGCTAGGTTGGCGCGATCGCCTGATCGCGCTCAGTGCCAATTGGATTGATACCCCGCTAGGGCGTCAGCTGGTGGCAGAAGAAGACAGACATTTGTTGGATCAGTGCGGTGTCAACGATCTGCGCGGAAGGTCATTGTTCTTTGTAGCGCGAGTGGTGCTGGCGGTCTGTTTGCCATTGCTAGGCTTGTTATTGTTTGAACGCGGAGGTTGGTTATCGCTGCTGTTGATTATTTTCTTTGGCCTTGCACTGGGATACATGCTGCCGAAGTGGGCGATGCGGCGCGTCGCACGCAAGCGCCAGCGTCTGGCCGCAGAGGAATTGCCATTGATGATTGATTTGCTGCGCTTGTTGCAAGGTGTCGGCTTATCGGTTGATCAGAGTTTGCATGTGATTGAAAACGAATTCAGTAATGTGCTGAAAGTGCTGGGCGAGGAATTGACAATCGCCGGTCGTCAATACAGCACCGGACGCAGCCGGGAACAATCGATGCGGCGGTTCTCGACCGTGTTCGATAACGAGGACTTGCAGGCAGTATCGCGCCTGCTGGTGCAGGTGGAACATCACGGTGGCGCAGTACAAGAACCGCTCAAACAATTCAGTGAACGGATACGCGAGCAACGTAAGCTGGATATGAAGGAAAAGATAGGGAAGCTGACAGTCAAGATGACCGGCGTCATGGTGCTGACCTTGTTGCCGGGATTGCTGGTGATTACCGGCGGCATGGGGTTTCTGGCAGTGATCCGGGCCTTGTCGAAAATGGGAGCAGGCGCATGAAATTTTTTGGAATACCGCGAGAGCCAGATGTAGCTGCGGGACAGTTTTTTCCGCTCTCTGTTGTTTTTGTTGCAGTGTTATTGACCGGTTGTGGCACCAATTCTGCAAAGGTGAACGCACAACAAAACGAAGCGGCACAACTACGTCAGGCGGCAGAGGAAAAAGCGCCAACGCCGGATAACAAAGGAATGTATCTGGGCTTGATACGGCAAATGCAGGAGCAGGGTTTGTACTTTGCGTCACTGGCGCATATCGATGCCTACGAACAGCAAAATGGCAGTACTCCGGAAATCCAGCGTTTGCGTGCCGACGCTTTGCGCGAAACCCGGCAGAGCGCCGCTGCGGATGCCACTTATCGTACATTGTTGAGCTCTTCCGAGGCTAGCGCCGCTTGGCACGGTCTGGGTCTGCTGGCGGCTCAGCATGGCGATTACAAGGCTGCCGCCGCATCGTTGCGGGAAGCGGCAAAACGCGAGCCGACCAATCCTGTGATGTTGAGTGATCTGGGTTATGCGCTGTTACGTAGTGGCGATATTGCTACTGCCCGGGTGCCGCTGGCGCAAGCTGCGGAGCTGGCTCCGGACAATCGCAAGATGATAGGTAATCTGGCACTGCTGCTGTTGGTCTCCGGCGATGCCGAAAAGGCCCGCACCGTGATGGAGAAAGGGGCGTTATCTGCCGATAGTCGTGCGACCGTGTACCGCGTGGCAGCGGAAATTGGTCAACAACAACCGGCAACCGTGCACGGTTCTGCTGACGGTGTAAAAACAATCGCGAGCGGGGCTGTTACGTCAACGGATAAACAAACAAATCCGACGTTGCCGTCGGTGCAGCCATTTCAATCGATGCTGGATCGGTTTGGTAGTGGCGGCTGAGTGACCAACGTTACGCGGTTTGATTTTTGCTAAACAAAGTAAAAAAAGAAAGCACATATGACAATTCAGAAAAATCTCGGCAGGCACATTCTCCTCATCAGCTCCGCGCTGCTCATGACAGCTGTGATGTCGGATGTGTCCGCGCAAAACATGGAACCGCTGACTGGTAAGTTGTTGTCTGAACCGGTAGCCACATCGAGCTACGTCTCAACCGATGTCTCAACCGACGTATCAACTACGGCTCCGCTGGTCGCCGCCACTACGCCGGTTGCCGCGGCTCCTGCGCAGCCGCAGGAACAACAGGCATCGACCGAATTAGAAACAAGAATACGTGTTGGTGATGTTACGCATACCTTGTTGCAGGCTCAAGCCGACGGCCGTGTTGCCGGGCCTCGCCTGCCGATGCTGGGTGTGACCGCCACTGCCAGCTGGCAGCGTTATCTCGATAGTTTCCAGCATCCGTTGCCAGAATTTTTTAAAGTGAATGTATCGAAGAGCGATTCAAGCTCGAACTGATTATTTGCATGCGGATAACGACATCAAATTGACGCCAGCCACCATGATCTCACTTCCCTGCTCCAATGCTGATCAACGCTCAGCCGCGCGCCAACAGCAACGTGTGGCTGGTGGTCAGCGCGGTTCGATTGCGGTGATGGCTGTAATTTTCTTATCTGTCATGATCATTTTGCTGTCGTCGATTGATATCGGCTACCTGTTTTACATGAAGCGTGATTTGCAAAAAGCGGTAGATCTGGCGGCGTTAGCGGGTGCGCAGCAGCTTGTCAGTACGCCGTTAGCTGGCAATCCCACTGGCTGTGCAGCGACGGACGCGCCGGTATTGGCCGCCATAGGTAATGCCCAGACCAATGGTTTTACGATCGTAGCTTCTAACGTCACTTGTGGCTACTGGGACCCGGCTAACAATTCAGCTCCCAGTTATTTTTCGACTTCTGCGACCGCTAGTGTAGTAAGTCTGAATGCGGTGAAGGTGGTTGTCACGCAAACGGTGCCGATATTTTTTGGTTTGCTCCCGAACACCATCAGTGCTCAGGCGATTGCTTCGGGCACCACTCCAATTGCGGCGTTTTCTCTTGGGACGGGGTTGCTTTCTCTGTGTAGTAGTAACAGTGCGTTGTTGGCACCCCTGCTAACTGGTCTGAATGGCAGTAGTCTCTGCTTATCTGCTGTCTCATCCAGCGGACTGGTAGGTGCGCAGATTTCGTTGTTGCAGCTACTGAACAACTTAGGCGTAAGTGTCGGCAGCGTTAGTGAAGTAGCGAATATCAAGGTAACGTTGCTGCAACTGATCAATGCATCAATCAGTGCATTAACTCCAGCCCAACAAGCGAGTATAACAACGGATCTGGGGCCCCTGATCACCTTAGCGGGTAGTACGCAATTTACACTCGGTAAAATTTTGAATTTGGATACGTCTAATGGGCTTTCTGCGTTGAATGCGCAAGTCAATGTCTTGGATTTGCTGAATGTCGGCACATTGCAGGTTGCCAATGGGAATAATTTTGTCGATCTTGGTGCAAGCGTACCGGGTCTCGTGGGGGTGAAGTTAGCGCTGATTCAACCACCTCAGATAGCTGTTGGGCCTGTCGGCACGACAGCAACGTCGGCCCAGTTGCGGCTGGCTATTAATGTTGCATCAGTGTCGCTAGGAGTGGTATCAACTAGCAGTCTTCCCATTTATGTTGACCTCGCTGCAGGTCAAGCTACCCTAGAAGGTGTGCAATGTAACGCTTCGCCGCGAAGCGCTACATTTAACGTTAGCACCGGTATTGCCGATGTCTGTATGGCGACAGGGCAAGGCGTTCTTCCCCCGCCTACGTGCCCCAATGTGTCGCAGCCGGCGAATCAGGTTGGTGTGTCATTAAATACCATACTAGGCAATATAGGGTTACTTAAGGTTGGTATCAAGGTTCCTGTGACCAATCCGGTCGCGACATCGGTGACATTGAATGTGCCGCCGCAGGCACCCAGCACTGCGACTATCAATAGTTCTCTGGGCGCTATATTGGGCCAAATTATCCAACCTAACACTATTGCGGTTAGTGATCCTACAGGGCTCTTGGGCGGCTTACTGACAGCACTGTTGAGCGGTTTGGGGGCTATATTAAATCCGATTTTGGGTGGTATTGGCAGCATTCTCGATTCCGTATTGTCATTGTTGGGTATTGGCATTGGGCAAAGCACGCTCAGTTTGTCATCAGTCACTTGCGGTAACGTGAAGCTGGTGTATTGAATGATGTTTCAAATGATGGAAAATCTGGGGCAGCAAGCAACTGCCCAGCCTGTGCGGTTTTGAGCGACAAAGACTGAAAAGAAATGACCATGCAAAACAAACCTTTGCAAGAAAGTCTCGACATCTATGTATGGGAAGGTAATTCGGATATTGCCGAGCGGATTTCGCAATGTCTGGCGAGTTTCGATATTGAAGTGATTCGTGCCGACGGTATGCCGGTGACGCGCGATCAGGTTTCGTTGCGGTCGTCGCTGGCGGTGATCTCGGTGACTGTGATTGAGCACGTCGAATTTTCCATCGACGCCTGGCAAAAGGCGCACGGCATGCCGGTAATCTGGGTGGCTGAAGTGGGACGCACTGCCAATCCGCGCGTGTATCCGATTGAGTATTCACATATCCTGATGCTCGATTTTACGGGCGCTGAGTTGCGCAAGCTGGTGTTCCGTTTGGCAGCCGAGTTGCACGCCAGCGCCAGCGCGGATCGTGAGCCGCCACCGCTGATTGCGCATTCCGAACCCATGCAGATGCTGGTGGCCGAGGCTGAAGCTTTCGCCGATTGCGAGTCCAGCGTGCTGATTACCGGTGAGACCGGAGTCGGTAAAGAGCGCATCGCACAGCTTTTGCATCAGCGCCATGGTCGCTATCGTCACGGGCCGTTTGTGGCGGTCAACTGTGGTGCCATTCCGGACGGTTTGTTCGAATCGCTGTTTTTCGGCCATGCCAAAGGCGCGTTTACCGGTGCCTTGGTGGCGCATAAAGGTTATTTCGAGCAGGCCGATGGTGGCACGTTGTTCCTTGATGAGATTGGCGATTTGCCTTTGTATCAGCAGGTCAAGCTATTGCGGGTGCTGGAACAAAGTGCCGTCACCCGGCTCGGTTCGCAAACCGAGATCAAGTTGGATTTCCGATTGACGGCGGCGACCAATCGCAATTTACGTGAACAGGTTCAGCAAGACATGTTTCGCGCCGATTTATATTATCGGCTGGTAGTGATCGAATTGCGTGTGCCTAATCTGGAAGAGCGCGGCAGAATCGATAAGATTGCGATTTTCAACAACCTGCTGGCGCAAACCTACGATCAAATCCCGCCGCCGCCGGACTGGCTGCTGGAACTGGTTGCCACGGCAAAATTTGCCGGTAATGTGCGCGAGCTGCGCAATGTGGCCGAGCGGGTTGGCATCATTTATCGCCAGTTAGGCGACTGGGATCGTGCCCGCATTGATCGTGTATTCGACAGGCTGGGCACCATGGAGGCGGCAAATGATGGGAATAATTTGGCCGTAGTACGAAAAAAATGGGATGAGGTCGAACGCAACAGAATTCTTTCCATGTTGGATGCCAACGGATGGCAGCGTCAGAATACCGCCCATGCATTGGGTATCAGCCGTAAGGTGCTGTGGGAAAAAATGCGGAAATTCCAGATTGTGGATAGTGACGCGGTTGGCGAGGCTGAATAATTGGTTCCGACTGGGTGATAGAATAACAACGAAAATCTTGGTTTGAGTAAAAACAATGCCCAGCAACAACTAGTTTGCAGATAAAATTGCTCGGGTGCTGAATTTGGTCCTGTAAGTAATGACGCGTAACTAATTTAATAAAACACTAGCGTTATCCCCGCATTCGCGGAAATAACGAATTAAAGAAGGAATCAGGGGATGAAAGTAACTGTACGCAAGGTAGTCTGCTGTGTGGGAGTGGGAATGTTTATTGCCGGGATGTCGGTCAACGCACTGGCGCAATCGTCCACCGCAAGCCCTGCGCCAGCAATTGCTGTTACTCCTCAGTCTGCGACCGCCGCGACTAAGTCTGCGCCTAAAAGTACTATAAGCACTAACAGTACCATCAGCGAATTGCAGCAATTGATGCCGAACGGCGTGAGCGAAATGCGCACTACCTATAACGGTAGCTACGGCGCCAGTCTGTTATTCAAGCCGGATACACGTACTTATTATGTCGCGCTGTTCCAGCAAAAGAATTTCTGGCGGGTTGTAAAAACTGCTTCGGATACGCAAGCTGAGCAGGTCTACAAGAGTTTCGTCGGCCAGACCGAAAAACTGGCTGACGTAGAATTACGCAGTCTCAAGCTGGAAGCGGACAAACAATACACGGAACAACAGATCGCAATGCAGGAAACTCGCCTGAACGCCTTGCAAAACGATGTGGCGCTTCAGCAGCAGCAAGAACAAAGCGTCTTGGCCCAGCAGGATCAGGGACGCCAGCAAGCGCAGCTGCTAAGCAACAAGCAACAAGCGGCAAGCAGCGAGTTGCGCAGCTTGCAGAGCCGTATCCGTGCGTTGGAATCACAACAGGTCACACTGAACAACAGCAATTTGGGTGATACCAATACTACTAAGAAATAATTAACCTGCTGATATGGATTGCGTCAGGCGATTGCCTGAGCGCACAGGTGCGAATACATCGGGATACGTCATATGGCGTATCCCGATTTTTTTTGCCGACATAAAATCTGACGCCATTGGTGAGGCACGATAAGCTATCTCAGCCAGTGCCTGCCAGAGGATAGGATCAGAAATTTATTAATGATACGGCTGCGCAAAGAGGTAAGCCGATACTGAATTCGTGCTGCATCCAAAAGAGAGATTGCGTTATACTTGTCAGATATCATTCAACTGAACGCGCATGCAAACCTCAATCGAGTCTTCCGCTTCCACTTCCTCTTTCACATTCGAACGTCAGAAACAAGTGGCGACTGCATTGCGCACCGTGCTTCCGGCCAATTCAGTGTTGTTTCATGCCGAAGACACTACGCCTTATGAATGTGATGCACTCGCCGCTTATCGCCAACGACCTATGGTGGTGGCGTTGCCAGAAAATGAAGAGCAGGTGGTGGCGATACTCAACATCTGCCGCAACTTAAAAGTGCCGATCGTGCCGCGTGGCGCAGGTACCGGCTTATCCGGTGGCGCTGTACCTATTGTTGACGGTGTCGTGCTATCGACCGCAAAACTTAATCGCATCGTCAAGCTGGATGCTTATGCGCGCACCGCTGTAGTGCAGCCCGGCGTGCGTAATTTGGCGATTTCGGATGCCGCTGCTGCGCATGGTTTGTATTACGCGCCAGATCCTTCGTCGCAAATTGCTTGCACTATCGGCGGTAATGTCGCCGAAAATTCTGGCGGCGTGCATTGCCTTAAATACGGTCTCACCATACATAATGTGATGCGAGTACGAATGGTGACAATCGAGGGCGAAATTGTCGAGCTCGGCAGCACTGGCCTGGATGCGCCTGGCCTGGATTTGCTGGCGGTGTTTATCGGATCGGAAGGCATGCTCGGTATTGTCACTGAAGTGACGGTGAAGCTGATTCCTAAGCCGCAGCAGGCCAGAGTCATCATGGCTTCATTCGACGATATCGTCACCAGCGGCAACGCGGTTGCCGATGTTATCGCAGCAGGGATAATTCCGGCCGGATTGGAGATGATGGATAAGACCAGTGTTGGCACCGTTGAGCCATTTGTCCATGCCGGTTATGACCTGGATGCAGCAGCGATTTTGTTATGCGAATCCGATGGAACTGCCGAAGAAGTGGAAGAAGAGATTGCCCGCATGAGTGCAGTCCTTTCCAGTAGTGGCGCAACAAAAATTGAAGTGTCACAATCAGAAGAAGAGCGCCTGCGCTTTTGGTCCGGGCGTAAAAATGCCTTCCCCGCTGCAGCGCGTTTGTCACCGGATTATTACTGCATGGATGGCACTATCCCACGTAAATGTCTGGCCCAGGTGCTACTTGGGATCGCGGAAATGGAACGCAAATATGGGTTGCGCTGCGCTAACGTGTTTCATGCAGGCGATGGCAATTTACACCCCTTGATTATGTTTGATGCGAATCAACCGGATGAACTTCATCGAGCCGAACTATTCGGTGCCGAGATTCTGGAGTTATGTGTCGCCGTCGGCGGTACGATTACCGGTGAACATGGCGTCGGCATAGAGAAAATCAACTCGATGTGCGTACAGTTTTCACCGTTGGAGCGCGAAGCTTTCTTTAAAGTGAAATACGCATTCGATCCCGCATTTTTATTGAACCCAGACAAAGCGATTCCAACTTTGCAGCGTTGTGCCGAGTACGGAAAAATGCATGTGAAGCGCGGTGAAATGAAATTTCCTGATTTGCCACGGTTTTAAAAGAAATGGTTATGAACGCGAAACAACTTAGTGAGCAATTCAGAGAACAAATTCTCAATGCCAGTGCCGCCAGCGCACCATTACAAATACGTGGCAGTGGCAGTAAAGACTGGTACGGCGAAGCACCGCAGGGCACGTTGCTGGATACGCGCAGTTATAGCGGCATCATTGCCTACGAGCCAACCGAACTGGTCATCACCGCGCGTTGTGGTACGCCGCTGGCAGAAATCGAAGCTGCGCTGGCAGAGTGCAATCAAATGCTGGCATTTGAACCACCGCATTTTGGCGCAAACGCGACCTTGGGCGGCATGGTTGCCAGCGGCATTGCGGGTCCGGCGCGGCCAGCGGTTGGCGCAGTACGTGATTTTGTGTTGGGCGCAGTGTTAATGGATGGCAAAGGCGATGTGCTGCATTTCGGCGGGCAAGTGATGAAAAACGTTGCGGGATATGACGTATCACGTTTGCTTGCCGGATCGCTTGGCACCTTGGGTTTGATATTGGAAATCTCGCTCAAAGTATTACCTCGCCCGGTGGCGACGGCCACTCGTCGTTTTTCCATGAGCGAAGCAGAGGCGATTCGCAGTCTCAATACCTGGGGCGGATTACCGTTGCCGATTTCGGCGAGTTGCTGGCATGGCGGTGAGTTGACGGTGCGCCTGGCTGGCGCACAAGCAGCCGTCAGTTCGGCGGAAGAAAAATTAGGTGGTGACTCTATCGCCGACGCAGAAGAATTTTGGTGTGATGTGCGCGAACAAAAGCATGCATTTTTCGATCAGGCATTCGACGCCGGATCGACTCTATGGCGACTCTCAGTGCCATCGGTGATTGCACCGTTGAGATTGTCCGGTCGCAGTTTGCTTGAGTGGGGCGGTGCGCAGCGATGGTTGGTGACCACTGATGCAGCAGAAAAAGTACGTGCCGAAGTTGGCGCTGTCGGTGGTCACGCGACTTTTTATCGCGGTGATGCTGCGCTTAAAAAAACGGTCGGTGCATTTCAGCCATTAGCGCCGGCAGTCGCAAAAATCCATCGCAATCTAAAAGACGCCTTTGACCCAGCCGGGATTTTTAATCGTGGCCGTATGTACTCTGACTTTTAAAAATCATGCAAACAAATTTAGCTGCTTTCATCAAAGATACGCCGGAAGGTAAAGAAGCCGATGCAATCTTACGCGCTTGTGTTCATTGCGGATTTTGTACTGCGACCTGCCCGACCTATCAGCTATTGGGTGATGAATTAGATGGCCCGCGCGGACGTATTTATTTGATCAAGCAAGTGTTGGAAGGTAAGCCTGCGACCAGCAAAACACAACTGCATCTGGATCGTTGTCTGACATGTCGCAATTGTGAAACGGCTTGCCCGTCTGGTGTCAAATATGGTCGCCTGTTGGATATCGGGCGTAGGGTAGTCGATCAGCAAGCGCCAAGAACGTGGTCGCAACGGCTGCAGCGTGGCGCATTAAAACAATTGTTGGTGCAGAAATGGCTGTTCGCACCAGCGCTGCAAGTTGGACAAATGTTGCGTTCGGGTTTGCCGCAAAAGCTCAAGAATAAAGTCCCGGAAAAGCAAGATGCTGGCATATGGCCACAACGTCAGCACGCACGCAAAATGTTGCTGCTCGACGGCTGCGTGCAACCGGCAATGGGACCGAATATCAACAGCGCCGCTGCACGCGTGCTGGATGCATGCGAAGTGCAATTATTGATTGCTCCCAAGGCGGGTTGTTGTGGTGCGATTCGTTATCACCTAAATGATCAGGATGGCGGTCTCACCGACATGCGACGTAACATCGACGCATGGTGGCCGTATGTCGATGGCAGCAATGGAGAAAAAATCGAAGCAATCGTGATGACGGCATCTGGTTGTGGTGTCACGGTCAAAGAGTATGGACACTTGTTGGCACATGATGTTGACTATGCTGAAAAAGCACAAATCATTTCAGCGCTGACACGCGATTTGAGTGAGGTGTTACCCGAATTCGAAGCACGATTATCGAGCAAGCTCAACGGGAAAATCAAACAGCGTATCACCTATCATCCACCCTGCACCTTGCAGCACGGTCAGCAAATACGCGGCAAGGTTGAGGGTTTGCTACGCAGTGCCGGTGTGGATGTGAAGCTGTGTGTTGATAGTCATTTGTGTTGCGGTTCAGCGGGAACGTATTCAGTATTGCAGCCGGAGTTGTCTTACCAATTGCGGGACAATAAACTGAAAAATTTACAAGCGACTAACCCGGATGTGATTGTTTCGGCCAATATCGGTTGTTTGACGCATTTGCAGTCGGGGACCGAAACCCCGGTGAAACATTGGATTGAGCTGATTGATAGTGCGCTGAACGCGGTCAATTGATCGGCACACACAGATAAAAAAATGCCTCGATGTTGATCGAGGCATTTTTATTTTTGAGCATCGAATATTGCGTAAATCAACAGCGTTAATCCTTAGACGAATCGACCTTGCCTTCCTTCACACGCTTAGCAAATTCAGTCTCGACACCCGCCGCCAACTCCCTGGCCTGACCGCGCCAGTCCTCACGTTCAACTCGGTTCGGGAAGCTGAAATGATGTTCTACCCAATGGACTTCTGGCATCGTCCATTCTGCAATTTGGGTAAATTTATAAATCCCCAATTCATGCAGCACTTCCTCATTTTTATGCCCTACACCTGAAATTAATTTCAGATTGTCGAGAGTGCCAATTGGCCTTTCTATCCCAAATGGTCTGCTGCCAACGCTACTGGCATTGGTTGCCGGAATAGCGTCAGGTAACGGAGCAGAATAGGAATCAGGCACCAAGTTCGCTGACGTCGCAGCGGCTGGTGACAGCAAAGATTTAACCCAGGCACTGAGCAGGCAGCCAATGATATAAGCGGCAAAGAACAGCAATGCCGTTTCCAGCCATAAGCCGGCACGCCCTGGCAACAATTTAAGCAGAGCGACAATCACACCTGCCGCAAACACCCATAAGGCTGCATATAACCAGCGCGCGATCCAGTGAAAGTGTTTTGCGGTATGACTTGTCATCCAGCCAATCACGCAGCCCAATACCAACGACAACAAGGTCCAGCCCCAATACGTTTCAAGTAAGTAGCTCATGGTGGTTTCTCCCCTTTATTGAGCGTTGCTGGTGCTGGTTGCAGGGGTGCCACTGGCGTTATCTGTGACATGCATTTCAATACGACGGTTTTGTGCCTTGCCATCATCGGTGTCATTGGATGCAATCGGATTGGCATCGCCAAAACCTGCTGCTTTCAGATGATCCGGCGTGATGCCAGCCTGCTTCATATAGGCAACAACGGTTTCTGCGCGATGTTTGGAGAGAGTGACATTGAGAGCTGATTTCCCCGTATTGTCGGTATAACCATCAACCTCAATCGCATCATCCGGGCAACGTTTGGCAATATCTACCAACTCTTTTACTGTGGCTTGCGAGGCGGGTGACAACGTTGCCTGGGCGGTGTTGAACAAGACTTTCGATTGACTGAGGGCTGTGGCAAACAACTGTTCGCAGGCTTTGGCATCGACTATTCCTGTCGCCGCCGCGTCTGTATCACCCGTATTTGCACTTGTTGCTGTCATTGCGGTTGCTGCCGCTGTTGTCGCTACGACGGCTGCAGCTGCAATGTCGGCACTACTGCCAGTTGCTGCTGCAGTTGCAGCTTGATCATTGATGGTGCCATTCACTAAGCGCACGCCATGCGTCTGATCAGCGGCATCATGTGCTTGTTGTGTGGCATTGGATAAGGTCACATCCCGTCCCGCGACGGTGAGTGTGCTATCCCCGCTTGCGCTGCCTGCCCGACTCTTCAAATCCTGTTCAACGTCGGTCGTTTTTGTCCAATTGGCAATCAACCACAGTAGAAAGAGTAGCGGCAAGCCCCACCACCATTTTTTCGAACGAACCATTGTCTTCTCCTCAAGTAGAAAAACTAACGGACAGCGAAATCGGTTTTGAAGCAGGTACGGGTTGATTGTAGGGAATTGTTTTTGACAGTCAACAAAAATCTATGGAGCGTTGTGGGATTAAGTGCAAATGTTCGAATTCGAACAATGTACTTTCGATTTCGAATGATTTATGATGTGGCGAAATGACAGACTTTTCTCTTCAGACTTACCACATGAGGATGACGCAGTGGAACAGACGGATATTGTTGATTTATTAGTAGTCGGTGGCGGCATCAATGGTGCAGGGATTGCGCGCGATGCTGCGGGGCGCGGTTTGACTGTGTTGTTATGTGAACAAGATGATCTGGCAGCACATACATCGTCAAGCAGCACCAAATTGATCCACGGTGGCCTGCGTTATCTGGAGCATTACGAATTCAGTCTGGTACGCAAAGCCTTGCAAGAACGCGAAGTTTTGTTGAAAGCCGCACCGCATATTATTTCACCGCTGCGCTTTGTCATGCCGCACATGCCGCATTTACGACCAGCGTGGATGATACGGGCAGGTCTGTTTTTATATGACCATCTGAGCAAACGTGAAGTATTGCCCGGTTCACGTGGTATCACTTTCAGTAGCCATCCATCCGGCATCCCACTGAAGAAATTCTTGAAAAAGGGTTTCGTCTATTCTGATGCGTCGGTTCAAGATGCGCGTCTCGTCGTGCTCAATGCGATGGATGCACGCGAACGTGGTGCGACGATATTGACGAAAACCCGTTTGATCGAGGCGACGCAAGGCGCGCAATATTGGGATGCCAGCTTGCTTTGTACTCTGACGGGCAAGACAACCCATGTCAAAGCACGTTGCGTGATCAACGCCGCCGGCCCGTGGGTGGCGAGTTTGTTGCACGGCGCTTTGCAAACGTCAGCCCAGCATCAGATTCGTTTGGTCAAAGGCAGCCATATCGTGACCAAGCGATTGTTCGATCATGATCACGCTTACATTTTCCAGAATCCTGATAACCGTATTGTCTTTGCGATTCCGTATGAAAAAGACTTTACGCTGATTGGCACCACCGACGTTGAATATCAAGGCGACCCTGCGAGTGTCACGATTTCGAATGAAGAAATTGCTTACTTGTGCGAATCGGTAAGCCGCTATTTCGAAGCCACGGTCACACCAGCGCAAGTGGTATGGACCTATGCCGGTGTGCGTCCGTTGCTGGAAGAGGAAGTCGACAATCCCGCTGCGGTTACTCGCGATTACAAATTAGAGCTGCACACCGGACAAAATCAAGCCCCCGTGTTGTCTGTTTTCGGTGGAAAAATCACAACTTATCGTCGGCTGGCAGAAGAAGCATGCGATCAATTGCAATCATTGTTCAGCTATATGAAACCAAGCTGGACCGCGCATGCGCCTTTACCTGGTGGAGATATTGAGCGGGCCGATATCACCGAATTTTTACGCGTATTTCAACAACGCCATCCATGGTTGCCCGCTGCACTGGCGCAACGCTATGCGCATGCATACGGCACGCGCGCTGAACGCATGCTGGCGGGAATTAAGGATATTGCTGGCCTCGGTGAATTATTCGGGGCGGATTTGTATGCTGCGGAAGTGCATTATTTAGTGCAGCAAGAATGGGCGATTACTGTAGACGACATACTTTGGCGTCGCTCGAAATTAGGATTGCATCTACTAGCCAATGGCGA
Source organism: Glaciimonas soli (assembly GCF_009497155.1). GTDB lineage: Bacteria > Pseudomonadota > Gammaproteobacteria > Burkholderiales > Burkholderiaceae_D > Glaciimonas > Glaciimonas soli. The sequence goes on along the minus strand of NZ_WINI01000006.1, from coordinate 184,318 downwards.
TACTGAGGCTGTAGCGCGTTTGGCTGCGTGGTTAGCGGAGCAAAAGATTGCGGTGGAACCGGCTGTAGCTTAAGCCGAAATGAAGCATGCAAAAAGGCATAAAAAGACGAAACCAGAACCGCTGTGAAGCAACCGGATATTCGTCATAACCGAGATCCACGCAAGTGGACTTACCAACCTTTGGAGTAGACAGCGTGAAAGATAAATACATTTTAGCTTTTGATCAGGGAACGACCAGCTCGCGAGCTATTCTGTTTGATCGTCAGGGCAACATCGTTTCATCTGCACAAAAAGAATTCCGTCAGATTTATCCTCAGCCAGGTTGGGTCGAACATGATCCGGAAGAAATCTGGTCAACCCAAATCGGTGTTGCTGCTGAAGCGGCAACCAAAATTCATTTGAGTGCCGGTGAGATTGCTGCCATTGGCATCACCAATCAGCGTGAAACGACCGTGGTCTGGGACAAGGAAAACGGTAAGGCGATCTACAACGCCATCGTTTGGCAGGATCGTCGTACCGCGTCATTTTGCGACGAGCTGAAAAGCCGCGGTTTGGGCGATACCATTCGTGACAAAACAGGTTTGCTAGTGGATTCGTATTTTTCCGGAACCAAGATTCGCTGGATACTGGAAAACGTGGCCGGTGCCCGTAAACTAGCGGATCAAGGACGCCTGATTTTCGGCACCATTGATACCTGGTTGGTGTGGCATCTGACTCGCGGAAAGCGCCACGTAACGGATGTTTCTAATGCATCGCGCACGATGCTGTTCAATATTCACACGCTGGATTGGGACGACGAATTATTGGAAGTGATGGGCATTCCGCGCAACATGCTGCCGGAAGTGTGTTCCTCAAGTGAAGTCTATGGACATACGGAGGTTTCCAGTTTTGGCTCGGAAATTCCGATTGCCGGGATTGCGGGTGATCAGCAGGCGGCTTTGTTTGGGCAAATGTGTACTGAGCCAGGCATGGTCAAAAATACCTACGGCACCGGTTGTTTTATGATGATGAATACTGGCACCAAGCCGATCACATCGAAGAACAATTTACTCACCACCGTGGCGTGGAAAATAGGTAATGAAGTTAACTACGCGTTGGAAGGCAGCATCTTTATTGGTGGTGCCGTGGTGCAGTGGCTGCGCGACGGTCTGGGTATCATCAAAACGTCGGCAGAAATCGAAGAGTTGGCACGTAGTGTGAAAAGTACCGATGGCGTTTATCTGGTACCCGCCTTCGCTGGTCTCGGTGCGCCGCATTGGAACGCGAATGCACGCGGTACGATATTCGGCATCACGCGTGGTACGACGTCTGCGCACTACGCGCGTGCGGCGCTCGACAGTATTGCGTATCAAACCATGGATGTGTTGAAGGCGATGGAAGCCGATTCAGGCATCGTGATTCCAGAGCTGCGCGTGGATGGCGGCGCAACAGCGAATAATCTGTTGATGCAATTTCAATCGGATATTCTTGGTGTCGATGTGGTGCGTCCTAAAGTCACCGAAACGACGGCTTTGGGTGCCGCCTATCTGGCTGGGTTAGCGGTCGGCTATTGGAGCGGTGTTGATGACGTGCGCGGTCAGTGGCAACTCGATCAACGTTTCCACGCTGCGTTACCTGCCGCCGAAGTGCAAGCCAACATCAAAGGCTGGCAGCGTGCGATTGCGGCGGCGACTGTGTGGGCAAATTCCTGACGTCCGACCTGATTTTGATAGTGTATTAAGTGAGGTCAACCTATCATTTTGAAAATGATCTAGTCATTCTCGCGGACGCGGGAATCCATCTTACGCAACTTGGATCCCCGCGTTTGCGAGGATGACGATGGTAATTTTCAATTCGATTATTTGGCATCACTTAGCTACTCCACCTTATAAAGATGAGCGCAAAAAACGTGCATGACATCACGAGTGTTGACGAGACTTTTTGCGCTTTCATTATGTACACAATTCTGAGAGATATTGAAAAATGAATCCCCTGCTAGGTGAATTTATTGGCACCACTTTGGTGGTGCTATTGGGTAATGGCGTTGTCGCGAATGTGATTTTGAATAAGACCAAAGGCAATGGAGGTGGTTTGATCGTGATCACGGTCGGCTGGGCGATGGCGGTGTTTGTTGGTGTGTTTACGGTGGCGGCGTCAAGCGGTGCGCATTTAAATCCAGCTGTGACAGTAGCGTTGGCTGTTGCCGGAAAATTTCCTTGGGCAAATGTACCCGGTTATGTCCTGATGCAAATGTTAGGCGGTATGACCGGTGCATTTTTGGTGTGGCTGATCTATCGTAATCATCTGGAGCAAACTGCCGATGGCGATACCAAGCTCGCCGTGTTTTGCACCGGCCCGGCAATTCGTAACACCTTTAGTAATCTGACCTCGGAAGTGATCGGTACATTTGTGCTGGTATACGGCGTCTTGAGCATGGCATCGCCCAAGTTTGGTTTGGGGGCATTGAATGCGTTGCCGGTTGCTTTGCTGGTGATGAGTATCGGCGTCTCGCTGGGCGGTACTACCGGCTATGCCATCAATCCGGCACGTGATCTGGGGCCGCGTCTGATGCATGCGATTTTGCCGATTTCAGGCAAGCGCGATAGCGACTGGGGATATGCTTATGTGCCAGTACTAGGTTCGATATTGGGTGGCGTTTTGGCAGCGGTGTTATATAGCCTAGGTTGATTCGTCTTGCTATATCCCTTCCCTCGCAAACGAGGGAAGGGCAGATTTACTATGCAAGCTCTGTAGTCAGTGACGTCAGCTTGGCGCGCATGGCAAACCACTCGTCAAGACCGGGTTCATTAAAGTGTTTAGCGAGGCTAAATGCTTCTTGACGTGCCACCTCAGCATCGCTTTGAAAACCCAGGCGATGAAGGGCTTTCCCGAGTTCTAATAAAAAGAAAGCCTGATCTACATCTTCCTCACCATTCGCGCGAATGATGGCAAGTCCGGACTTGGCCGCATCACAAGCGACATCCCATATGCCAAGTTTGTTGTGAACAAGTGCGATCAAATACTCAGCACGTTCATGATTTACCCAGGTTCCCGCTTTTACCCAAAGATCACGACAAGCAAAAGATCCTTCTGCGATCGCTTGTCGGTAGGTCGTGTCAGAGTCGGCCGTTCCGGGGTTATCCATTAAATATGAAATGACATTGTTTAACGCACCCGCCATTAATCCGACAAGCCGACCAGCGTCATGCCATGATTGAATTTCACCTAAACATACTTGCAGTTCTGTCGAGATGTGGTTGGCGTTTGATGTTGGGGCAATGTATTGCAGAATGCCCAAACGAATAGCAACAGATGCTTGTGAAAACGTTGCTGAAGCATCTGTACGCAAAATCGATTCTGCGGTCCATGCTTCAAGCAAGTTGCCCGATAAGGTTGCCGCGACTGCTATGTCACGCACAACTTTTGGCGTTCTGTTTTCTCGCCCAAAGCGTTGCTGCAATATAAAGGCCTCATTCCATTTCAGCTCTTTTTCGCCAATGACATGATTCACAAGAAATGCAACGCGAGGGATGTCTTCAGCCAACACATCATCTGCATTCAAGCTACGCAGTGCGGCTGCTGCTTCCAGTGGATGGTCATCATGGTTTTGCATCAAACGGTCGATTAATTGCTTACTACTCATTTTCTGTTTCTAAGTACATTAAGATGTTTTGATGCCATGATTTTCAATGGTTTTGCAGGTGTATTACGCTAATAATTTCTCAATATCAGCAACCAGCGCTTCCGGTTTCGTCAACGGCGCATAGCGGTCAACAACGGCCCCATCTTTGTTGATCAAGAATTTAGTGAAATTCCATTTGATAGCTTCGCTGCCAAGTAAACCAGGCGCATTGCTTTTCAGATATTCGTAAAGCGGTGCAGCGTCTTTACCATTGACATCAATTTTGGTAAATAAGGGGAAAGTTACACCGTAATTCTTTTCGCAAAAGGCACCTATTTCTTCGGCATTGCCAGGTTCTTGCGCACCAAACTGGTTACAGGGGAAGGCCAGTATTTCCAAGCCTTTTTCCTGGTATTTTTTATACAGTTCTTCTAACCCCTGGTACTGCGGCGTGAAACCACACGCGCTGGCTGTGTTGACGATTAACAGAACTTTGCCGCGGTAGTCAGCCAGGTTTGCCGGGCTGCCATCTAGTCGTGCGACAGTAAAATCGTAAAGAGTTGATGTGGTGTTATTCATTTTCAGACTAGCCCTAAATGTTCAGTACCTGCACTCAGATCGCGGGTACTGGCGTCTTTACCGCGTAATTTAATCGATAAGCGCAGGTCATTGACAGAGTCGGCATTACGCAACGCATCTTCATAACTGATCTTGTCGCTTTCATATAAATCGAACAACGCCTGATCAAAAGTCTGCATGCCGAGCTCGCGAGATTTCTTCATGACTTCTTTGATTTCATGTACTTCTGCTTTGAAAATCAAATCGGAAATCAAAGGTGAATTTAGCATGATTTCAATTGCCACACAGCGGCCTTTGACATTTTTGAGCGGGATCAAGCGCTGCGAAACGATACCTTTCAAGTTCAAGGAAAGATCCATCAGCAATTGTGGCCGACGTTCTTCGGGGAAGAAGTTGATGATGCGATCCAGTGCCTGGTTGGCGCTATTAGCATGCAGCGTCGCCAGACATAAATGGCCGGTTTCAGCAAATGCGATGGCGTGATCCATGGTTTCGCGGTCACGGATTTCACCGATCAAGATCACATCTGGCGCTTGTCGCAACGTGTTTTTCAGCGCGACTTCCCAATTCTCGGTATCGACCCCGACTTCGCGCTGCGTGATGATGCAATTTCTATGCGGGTGAACGTATTCGACCGGATCTTCAATGGTGATGATATGGCCGTAACTATTTTCGTTGCGATAACCTATCATCGCAGCCAATGTGGTCGATTTGCCGGAACCAGTCGCACCTACCATGATGACCAAACCACGCTTCGTCATGGCAACTTCTTTCAAAGTGTCAGGCAAGCCCAAGTCTTCAAATTTTGGAATTTCGGTAGTAATGGTACGCAGCACCAGGCCAACTTTTCCTTGTTGCATAAACGCAGATACGCGGAACCGTCCCAAATCGCCTGGATTGATGGCGAAATTGCATTCGCTGGTTTCTTCGAAACTCGCCGCTTGCTTGTCGTTCATGATGGCGCGTGCCAGCTCTATCGTATGCGCTGGACTTAGCGGTTGGTTTGATACTGGTGTGACTTTGCCGTCGATTTTGAAGGCAGGGGGGAAGTCTGCTGTGATGAAGAGATCGGAGCCGCGTTTGCTTAGCATTAGGCGGAGGAGGTCGTGCATGAATTTGGTGGCTTGATCGCGTTCCATTCGGGTTTTCTCTTTTTCTCTTTAAGTATTGCGCTTAATAATTGGAGTGTCACTCCGTGGTGACAGCGTTGTCGGGGGTAGCCCGACAGCTACTTACTTTTCTTGCTTCGCCAAGAAAAGTAAGCAAAAGAAGGCGACTGCAGAGCCGTTGCCCGCCGTTGGCGGGTTCCCAAAAATGTTGAAGCTTATTCGGGAGGAAAGACCAACTCGCCTTCGGCTCAAACATGTCTTCCCTCTTTTTCCGAATAAGCTTCAACATTTTTGGCAACGTCCAATGCAGAATTCAACGTCAAAAACAACGGCAACTTCAACGTCAAAAACAACGGCAACTTCAACGTCAAAAACAACAGCTTTGGTGGATCAACTGCGCTCGGTATTGGAACTTATGTAAAGCAGGGCTGGTATCGCATTTTTTCTCAGAAGAGACGTGCTATAAAAAGTAAGTGATTAAGCTATCGGATGATGGCGACGCCAAATCTTGTTATTGATACTGACGGCACGAGATCGTGAGAAAAAATGTGATACCAGTCCTGTTTTACGTAACACCTATCTAAATTTTTTCCTAATTATCCTGGGAAGTTATCCGGAATTTTCGCTGCCGCACGGGCGCTTGCCATGGAGATCACGTTGCGTTTTACCAGTTCGGTTAAGTTGTGATCCAGGGTTTGCATGCCGGCGTTGCTGCTGGTTTGGATGGTGGAGTACATTTGTGCAATTTTGCCTTCGCGGATCAGATTGCGGATCGCTGGGGTGCCGAGCATGATTTCGTGGGCGGCGACGCGGCCGCCGCCGTCTTTAGTTTTTAGCAGGGATTGTGAAATCACGGCCTGTAGCGATTCGGACAACATGGCGCGGACCATTTCTTTTTCTTCGGCCGGGAAGACGTCGACAATACGGTCAATGGTTTTGGCTGCGGATGAGGTATGCAATGTGCCGAATACCAAGTGGCCGGTTTCGGCGGCAGTCAGGGCCAGGCGTATGGTTTCCAGATCGCGCAATTCGCCGACCAGAATGACGTCGGGATCTTCCCGTAATGCAGAGCGTAATGCGTTGTTGAACGAATGCGTATGCGGTCCGACTTCGCGTTGGTTGATCAGGCATTTATTCGAATTGTGAACAAATTCAATCGGGTCTTCGATGGTCAGAATATGCGCATATTCGTTTTCATTGACGTGATTGACCATCGCCGCCAAGGTCGTTGATTTACCCGAGCCGGTCGGCCCGGTAACCAACACCAGGCCACGCGGTTTTAAAGCAAGTTCGGAGAAAATGCGGGGTGCATTCAATTGTTCAAGCGATAGAATTTTGGACGGAATTGTCCGCATTACCGCTGCTGCGCCGCGCTCTTGATTAAAGGCGTTGACGCGGAAACGCGCCAGACCGGGGACGTCAAATGAGAAATCGCACTCCAGGTGTTCTTCATAGGCTTTGCGCTGTCCATCATTCATGATGTCATAAATCATGCTGTGGACATCTTTATGTTCCATCGGTGGCAAATTGATACGGCGCACGTCGCCATGCACTCGTATCATCGGCGGCAAACCGCTTGAGAGATGTAAGTCGGAAGCTTTGTTCTTGACCGAAAATGCCAGTAATTCCGTAATGTCCATCTATAATCCCTGAGTTGAGTGTTGTTTCTGCGCGCAATACTGACAACTTTCAAAATGCCGTCCGTCATTCTGTAAAAGCAGGAGATTGCTATGTCTTAACCATGACATCTCACCATTGCGGAAGTGACGAATTTTGTCTATTTCAAGCGAGTATCGTTTTAAGCACGATTTCAAGCAAGAATAATGCCTCGAAGTAATTTTAATCCCGCGATTATGTCCTCAATCTCTCAAAAGTTGCAAGCTGTACATGACAGTATTCACGCTGCGGCGTTAGCGGCGTCTCGCCCGGTGGACAGCGTGATGTTATTGGCAGTATCTAAGACGTTTGGCGCAGACGCAGTGTTGCAGGCTGCCGCAGCTGGTCAGCGCGCGTTTGGTGAGAATTATGTACAAGAAGCGTTAGAGAAAATGGTAGCGGTGAATCAGCTGCTGCAAACCTTTAATGTGGCGACAGATAAGCTTTTGCTCCAATCTCCGGTCTTGGAGTGGCATTTCATCGGTCCGATACAAAGCAATAAAACCCGCTTGATTGCCGAGAATTTTGCCTGGGTGCATACAATAGAGCGAGAAAAAATCGCCCGCCGCCTATCCGAACAACGCCCGCCAGAATTGCCTCCGCTGCAAGTGTGTTTGCAAGTGAACATCAGTGAGGAAGCCAGCAAAAGTGGTGTCAGCGTCGACCAGGCTTTGGAAGTGGCGCGTGCGATTGCCGCTTTACCTGGCTTGAAGTTACGCGGTTTGATGGCGATTCCCGAGCCTACCGATGATGTGGCACGTCAGCGTGCGGCGTTTCGTCAGGTGCGTGAACTATTTTCAGAATTGAATGCGCACGGTTTGGGGTTGGATACTTTGTCGATGGGGATGTCAGGGGATATGACTGCAGCGATCGCTGAAGGGGCGACGATTGTTCGTGTCGGCAGTGCGATTTTCGGTGCGCGGACATATTCATAGCGTGCTGACGTAATTTACGTGAGTCCTAATAATGACAGAAAGATAAATAGAAATGACGATAGGAATCCTCGGCGCGATGCATGGAGAAATCGCGGAGTTGATCAGCGCGATGATTGCGCAAAGCGGTAGTCGGATCGAGCGCATCGGTATGCGCGACTATCATGTGGGCGAACTGAACGGGCAACCGTGCGTAGTGGCGTTGGCCAGGATAGGTAAAGTTGCTGCGGCTGCCACGACCGTGTCGTTGATACGTGAATTTAACGTAACAGAGATTATCTTTACCGGCCTGGCTGGCGGCATTGCAGCGGAGGCTAAGGTTGGCGATGTGGTGCTGGCCGATCAATTGATACAACATGATTTGGATGCCAGTCCGATTTTCCCGCGTTATGAGGTGCCTCTTCTGGGGATGTCGACATTTGCGACAGACGCAGCATTAAGTGCAGAGTTGAAAATAGCGGCGGAAAACTTTTTGCGCGACGATTTACCGCACGCTATTACGCAAAAAAACCAAGACATTTTCCAGTTGCAGCAAGTAGCTTTGCATGTTGGCACGATAGCCAGTGGTGATCAATTCATCAGTGATATTGCGCACGCAAGCCGAATTGTAACAGCATTGCCGGAGGTGTTAGCGGTTGAAATGGAAGGCGCTGCGGTGGCGCAAATTTGCTATGAATACGGGGTTCCTTGCGCCATATTACGTACTATTTCAGATCGCGCAGATGCCACTGCGCATGTGGATTTCGGACAGTTTTTGGATGGCGTTGCCAGTCATTATTCTGCCGGAATAGTGCGACGATTTTTGTCGGAACGATCATCGCGTAGTATCAACATATAAAAAATAATCAGGAAAATTATGCAGAACAAACTCAATATTAATTTCATCGGTGGCGGCAATATGGCGGCGGCATTGATCGCTGGTTTGGCGGGCAAAGTAACCGATGGTGCCAACATCCATGTGGTTGATGTGAATACTGACGCATTACAAAATTTGACGCAGCAATTTGGCGTTACCACTGCTACGACAATTGACGCAGCGATTAGCCGCAGCGATGTGATCGTATTGGCGCTGAAGCCGCAGATAATGAAGTCGGTGATGGCTAATCTGTTGCCGCATTTGTCGAATCAACTCGTGGTGTCGATTGCGGCGGGGATTCCCGCCGATGCTTTGTCGCGCTGGCTGAATGGCCATGAAGCGATTGTGCGCTGTATGCCGAATACGCCAGCACTGATTGGCCGCGGTATGACCGGCATGTTCGCCTGTAGCGGCGTGTCGTCGCAGCAGCGCGATACAGCCGATTCCATTATGCGGGCAGTTGGTAGCACGATTTGGTTGCAGGATGAAGCATTGATTGATGCCGTCACTGCGATTTCAGGCAGTGGGCCTGCCTATGTCTTTTACTTTATCGAAGCCATGCAGCAAGCTGCACAGGAACTTGGTTTGACGCCGCAACAAAGTGTCGAATTGGCGACCGCAACTTTTGTGGGAGCTTCGCATCTTGCAGAGCAATCGTCCGAGCCGGTATCGGTATTGCGCGAGCGTGTTACTTCGAAAGGTGGGACGACGTATGCGGCGTTGACCAGCATGGAAAACAGTGGCGTGAAGCAGGCGATCGTGACTGCGGCAAAGGCAGCAGCCGCCCGCGGCAAGGAGTTGGGTGAGGAGTTTGGTCGGGATTGATCTGATCTAAGAGACGTTACAGATCGGTTTCATCTCGTTTTTTGTGCATCAGCGCATAAAGGGTTTCCGGCTTGTTCCCCAATAAGTGCTGAATGATGATGCCGATATTCCGTAAACGAGATTTTTCACTCTTGAGCATGCGGATACTGCGGTGGATTTCTTTTTGGTGCGAGGGCGCTAATTTTTCAAAAGCACTCTTTGCTTCTTTGCTTTGCGATAGCGCTCGAATGAATGCCGGATGCGCAGGCTCGGTGCGCGGGACTGGGTCAAATGCAATCTCGAAACGTACGGTGTCGCCAACCTCCGCTTGCGCATCTTTGCGCATCGGGGTATTGAGATAGAGGCGCCAGAGTCCTTGATACTTCACGATGTTTTGTATGAACTTCTTCCCATTAATCTGGCCTTTGATGGGAATGGGACCTTTTTCTTTGCCGGCGGCTTTAAAGAGCTCTGCTAAAACATCCTCGGGGACTTCGACGTAAGGATTGATACCGATGATGAAAATTTCTGCGGAAAATATCTGCATGAAGCACCTTTCTCCGCAGGGCTCTAATTTTAGGAGAGACGCAAAACTGCTGCAGCGGCGTTATGCCTACTTGCCGTACTGTCTGCGTGTGGCACGCCCTGCTAGGACAATTTTGCGTAAGCCTTATTTCGTTTGTATGCCCAAAAAGCGGAGGGCGGCAAACAGTTCAACTCATTGCAATTACACAATGGTGCTGATGATGTTTGCCGCCCCTCCACTTTTGTCTAATGACTGATAGCTGACAGAAGAAGGTCAATCAGTAATATTATCGGCCGCGGCCAATAACAACACCTACCAACAAGCCAATCGCCGCCGCAACACCGACGGCTTTCCATGGGTTGTCACCAACGTATTCGTCGGTCACATGCGCCGCATGTCTGCTTCTTTCGACGGCTTTTTTGGAGACTTTAGGAAATTCAGTTTTTGCAGTGTGCAATGTTTCTTTCAGTTTTGCGCGTGCTTTGTCATAACGGTGTTGAGCATGGTCATGTGCTTCGTCAATGATTTGTTCTGCCTCATTGATGACAGATTTCAAGCCTTCATTCAGATTGTCGCGGGCGTCTTTGATATGGTCGGTATTAATTGCCATGATGTTCCCTTTCGTGTGAGTGAATTGTCTGATGTCGTTATGAAGTAACGATATGCCGGAATGATATAAAACAATATTGATTTGCTATCGTAATGCATAGTCCATTGCAATGCCACAAAATATCGCAGCACCGAGCCAATTGTTATGCCGAAATGCTGCAAAGCACCCAGCACGATCCCGCTCGCGAATCAAAAAATAATGATAGATTGCGCAGCCAGTGGCCACCACTAAACCGGCGATAAACCAAGTGCGTAAACCGTACTGCCAGCCTACCACGAACACTAGTGCAAAGCAGCAAAAATAGCACAGCATCACCGCCAGGACATCGTAACGGCCAAAGGTAATGGCCGAGGTTTGGATACCAATTTTCAGGTCGTCATCGCGATCCACCATGGCATATTCCGTGTCGTAGGCGACTGCCCAAAAGATATTGGCAATTAATAGTATCCATGCCGCTACCGGCACATTATCTTGCACTGCGGCAAAGCCCATCGGAATGCCAAAGCCAAAAGCAATTCCAAGATAAGCCTGCGGAATGGCGAAAAAGCGCTTGAAATAAGGGTAGCTGCCAGCCACGATGAGCGCGGCGACAGACAGTTGTTTGGTCAGTGCATTCAAAGGCAATATCAATAAAAATGATATCAACGCCAGCACCACTGCAATCATCACCGCTTCCCATGCCGCGATTTTGCCGCTGGTGAGTGGTCGTTCAGCGGTGCGTTTAACGTATTTATCAATATCGCGGTCGGCAAAATCATTGATGGCACAACCGGCGGAACGCATTAATGCCGTTCCTATGCAAAAAATAGCGACTAATTTCCAGTCTGGTTTACCGTTGCTGGCGAGCCACAAAGCGATCAGAGTCGGCCAAAGTAATAGCAAAATGCCAATTGGTTTGTCCAGACGAACCAATCGTAAGTAGAGTTTGAGTTTTTCCATGTGGACTTACATAAATCGTAGGATGCGTATCGTTATATTCCACGCATCCTACTTCGTTGAATTAGCCTTCAAGCACTTTTTCGTTATGTAGCAAAGTGACACCTTGCAAACCACAATCGAGAACTGCTTTTTGTACAGCAGCGATGGCTTCATGACGGGTAAAACTTTTGCGCCATGCAATGACTACGCGACGTGAGGGACTTGGCTCTGCAAACGGAACGTAACGCAGCATGCCGTCCTTATCGTTGATGTCGGTCACGGATGCGCGTGGCAGGGCTGTGATGCCAATTCCTGAGGCCACCATATGACGTATGGTTTCCAGCGATGAGCCTTCGAAAGTGCGGGCGATACCATCCCCGCCGGTCGAAAAGCGTGACATTTCCGGGCACACTTCTAACACTTGATCGCGGAAGCAATGGCCGCTGCCGAGTAATAGCATGGTTTCGGTTTTTAACTCGTCGGTACTAATGCTGGTACGGTTGGCCCATGGATGATTTTTCGGCATGGCGATGACAAAAGGTTCGTCATACAGCGGTTGCACCATCAATCCATGTTCCGGAAAAGGTAGCGCCATGATGGCGACATCAAGCTCACCCTGACGCAGTAATTCCAACAAGCGTACGGTGAAATTTTCTTGCAATACCATCGGCATTTGCGGGACTTGCTCGATCATGGTTTTGACCAGCGCAGGTAGCAAATAAGGGCCGATGGTGTAGATGATGCCAAGACGCAGCGGGCCAGATAGCGGGTCTTTATTTTGATTGGCGATTTCGCGGATGGCGGCGGTTTGCTCCAACACGCGTTCGGCCTGGGCGACAATTTTTGCTCCTAGCGGTGTCACCGAAATTTCACCACCGCCGCGCTCAAAAATCACCACACCTAATTCATCCTCTAGTTTTCTGATAGCGACGGAAAGTGTCGGTTGTGCGACGAAGCAGGCTTCTGCCGCATGACCAAAATGTTTTACGCGTGCTACTGCGACGATGTATTTAAGTTCGGTTAGAGTCATGTCGGTATTTACACTTTCAAAAAATCTTCACGTCCACCTAGCCAGCGGGCTAAATGCGCAGTCACCGTAGCGCTGTTCTCCGGCGTCGTATGTTGCAACAAGTTCTGCGCCAGGCTACTTGCTTGCTCCACCAGCCATTGATCGGTAGACAAATCGGCAAATCGCAGCATGGCTTCACCAGACTGTCGTGACCCCAAAAATTCGCCAGGACCGCGGATATCGAGATCGCGACGGGCGATTTCAAACCCATCGGTGGTTTCGCGCATGGTCATCAAACGCTGCCTGGCGATTTGCCCTAAGGGAGCCTGATAAAGCAGCAAGCATACGCTGGCTGCCGAGCCACGTCCAACCCGACCGCGCAATTGATGTAATTGTGACAAGCCAAAGCGTTCCGCATGTTCGATCACCATCAGCGAAGCATTCGGCACATCGACACCGACTTCGATAACGGTAGTGGCGACTAAAACATGAATCTCGCCGCGAATGAAAGCCTCCATCACCGCCTGTTTTTCAACTTGCTTCAGACGCCCATGCACTAAGCCTATATGCAGATCAGGGAGCGCCTCGGCAAGTGCGGCATACGTTTCGGTCGCGGTTTGCAACTGTAACGCTTCCGATTCCTCAATTAACGGACATACCCAATAGACTTGCCTGCCTTCTTGTGCGGCGGCATGGACCCGTGCGATTACTTCATCGCGTCGATTTTGATCGATGTTGCGGGTAACGATGGGTGTGCGACCTGGCGGCAATTCGTCAATCACCGAAATTTCCAGATCGGCGTAATAAGTCATCGCCAGGGTACGTGGAATCGGTGTTGCACTCATCATCAGTTGATGCGGGACGATGTCACTGTCGCCGTTGTTTGCTTTATTGCGCAAAGTTAAACGCTGACCAACACCAAAGCGATGCTGTTCATCGACAATCACTAATCCCAATTTTGCAAACTGCACACTGTCTTGTATCAATGCATGCGTGCCGATAATCAGTTGCGCCTCGCCCGAGGCGATCCGTTCTTGCGCGGCCAGCTTTTCTTTCTTTTTCAAACTGCCAGTCAGCCAGGCAACCTTGATGCCAAGCGGCTCCATCCAGCCAGCAATTTTTCGGAAATGTTGATCTGCCAAAATTTCTGTCGGTGCCATTAACACGGCTTGATAACCACTATCTATTGCTTGCGCTGCAGCTAATGCCGCGACGACGGTTTTACCGCTGCCGACATCGCCTTGCAGCAAACGCTGCATCGGAAACGGCGCTTGTAAATCGTGGCGAATTTCAGTCAGCACACGCTGTTGTGCCGCGGTGAGTGAGAACGGTAAGGCTTGTAAAAACGCCGCGCTTAATGTTCCTGTCACCGACAAGGCCCGTGCATTTTTAGCGCGTCGCGCAACTTGCGCACGTTTCAATGACAACTGTTGCGCTAGTAATTCATCAAACTTCATCCTTACCCATGCCGGATGCGATTTGTCTTCTAACGCGCCTTCATCAATTTCGGGAGGAGGGTTATGCAACAGCCGTACTGCTGCTTCAAATGGCATCAATTGGAAGGTGTGAGGTGACGACGTTTGCAATTGTGCTGGCGATAAGGTGTCCTGCCAGTTGACCTTTTGCATCGCATCGGCAATCACTTTGCGTAAATAGGTTTGCGATAAACCTTCTCCGGATGGATATACCGGTGTCAACACACATGGCAGCGGCGCTCCTTCCAATACGATTTTGTAGTTAGGGTGGACGATTTCCGCGCCAAAAAAACCATGTCGAATTTCGCCGCGAGCGCGTACTCGTGTACCGACGGCAAGTTGCTTGGTTTGGCTACCGTAAAAATTCAAAAAGCGCATCACCAATTGACCAGTATCGTCCTGCAGGGTCACTATCAATTGACGACGCGGGCGATATTGAATATCACAACTGCTGACGATGCCTTCGACTTGCGCTGTACTGCTACCGACATGACTAGCTTGCTGTATGGTCAGCACTTGCGTTTCATCTTCATAGCGCGCCGGTAGATGCAGCACGCAGTCCATGTCCGTACGCAAACCCAGACGTGCTAACTTATTGGCACGCGTAGTGGCCTGTGAAGTTGCCGGTGGTTTTTTGGGAGCAGGCTTTGTCGTGGAATCGGGCATAGTACAGAGCAATGGGTATATATCAGCCCATAAAATGAGCAGCTAACGTAAAATAGAGGGTTGTCTTTTAAAAAGACTGTATATAAACCCAGTTTATCCTATTGTAAAGGCTAGTTGCGGCCTTGGTAAGATGGTTTTGCCACAATAGCTTTAATTTTTGCCTCAGCCTTTCCCATTACCTTAAGCATGCAAGCTCTTTCTGATTACGATTTCACTCTTCCGCCGGAACTGATTGCGCAACTGCCGCTGGCAGAGCGCAGCGCGTCACGTTTGTTACATGTTATCAATGCGGATGAAAATACGGTTGATAGTCCCGCATTCATGGACCGCCAGTTCACCGACATTGTCGACCTGCTCAGCGCTGGCGATTTGCTGGTGTTTAATGACACACGGGTGCTCAAAGCACGGTTTTTTGGCGTTAAAAAAACCGGTGGTAAGGTCGAAGTATTGATCGAGCGCGTGATTGATCACAGCACCGTACATGCGCAAGTGCGTGCTTCAAAATCGCCGCCGGCTGGTACTAGCCTGCGTTTGGCAGATGCTTTCGATGTGGTGGTGGGTGAGCGTGTTGGTGAATTTTTCACGCTGACATTTCCTGCCGATGTGTTTGAATTGATTGAGGCGCATGGTCGTTTGCCATTGCCTCCTTACATCGAACGAGGTGAAGCACATGAAGCCGACACCTTTGATGAAACACGTTATCAGACTGTCTATGCCAAACAACCGGGGGCTGTAGCTGCACCGACCGCTGGTTTGCATTTTGACGCTGCTTTACTGGAGCGTTTGCAGCAAAAAGGTGTGCAATTTGCTTACGTCACTTTGCATGTCGGCGCTGGTACTTTTCAGCCGGTACGGGTGGAAAATCTGGCTGAACACAAGATGCACAGCGAGTGGTACACCATCGCTGCGACAACGGTGGATGCGGTACGCGCCACGAAAGCCGCAGGCGGCAAAGTGATTGCGGTCGGCACCACTAGTTTGCGGGCGTTGGAATCGGCGTCACAATCCGGCGTTTTACAGGCAGGCAGCGCCGATACCGCTTTGTTCATCACGCCGGGTTATCGCTTTAAAACAGTGGACAGATTAATCACCAATTTCCATTTGCCGAAATCGACGTTGCTGATGCTGGTGTCGGCGTTTGTCGGATATGACGTGATCAAGGCGGCATACGCGCATGCGATTGCCGAAAAATATCGTTTTTTCAGCTATGGCGATGCCATGCTGCTTACTTACAAATAAAAAGAGAATTATGCTCGAATTTACCCTGCTCAAAACCGAAGGCAAAGCGCGCCGCGGCCGCGTCAAATTGAATCATGGCGTGGTTGAAACGCCAATTTTCATGCCGGTCGGTACTTACGGTTCGGTCAAGGCAATGTCGCCGTTGGAATTGAACGAAATTAATGCTCAAATCATTCTGGGCAATACTTTCCATTTGTGGTTGCGTCCGGGTTTGGAGGTCGTCAAAAAGTTTGGCGGGCTGCATAAATTCATGGGATGGGATAAACCTATCTTGACCGATTCCGGCGGTTTCCAGGTATTTTCATTGGGAGCCATGCGCAAGATCACTGAAGAGGGCGTGCATTTCTCGTCGCCGATTAATGGCGATAAGCTCTTTCTTTCACCTGAAGTGTCGATGCAGATTCAGCGTGTGCTGAATTCCGATATCGTGATGCAGTTTGATGAATGCACGCCGTATGAAATTGATGGTCGTCCGGCGACGCAAGTCGAAGCGGCGCAATCGATGCGCATGTCGCTGCGTTGGGCCAAGCGCTCGCAAGATGAATTCAAAGGCGGAGAAAATCCAAATGCCTTGTTTGGAATTGTGCAAGGCGGGATGTTCGAAAATTTGCGCGATGAATCCCTGGCTGGTTTGAATGAGCTCGATTTCAACGGGCTTGCTATCGGCGGTTTGTCAGTCGGTGAGCCGAAAGAAGAGATGATGCGAGTGTTGGAGCATATCGGCCCTAAATTGCCAGCCAATAAGCCGCATTACCTGATGGGTGTCGGTACACCAGAGGATTTGGTGGCAGGCGTGGAAAACGGTGTTGACATGTTTGACTGTGTAATGCCAACGCGCAATGCGCGCAACGGTTGGTTGTTTACCCGTTTCGGCGACGTCAAAATCAAAAACTCCCGCTATAAAGAAGAAACCGCGCCGCTGGATGAAACTTGCGGTTGTTATACCTGTCAGAATTTTTCGCGTGCGTACTTGCATCATTTGCATCGTACTGGCGAAATTCTAGGTGCACGCTTAAATACTATTCATAATTTGCATTACTACCTGGATTTAATGCAAAACATCCGTGATGCGCTGGATGAAGGTAAATTTACTGCATTTGTGACGCAGTTCCATGCTGATCGCGCACGCGGCGTATAAATAGATGTCGAAGCAACACTTGTTAAATTTGTAAACGACGCCATTTACAGCGAATAAGCTCTTTTTTACATGAGTTTGTACTAAATACACTGCCTGTTCTGACTACTTAGAGCCGGCAGTGTGCTATTTCGGCCTCCCGCAATGCTAAAATGCGGGGCTATTTTTCAACTACTACTTTGGGAGCACTCTCATGTTCATTACAACAGCGTACGCGCAGACTGCGCCAGCGGCGACTCCAGCAGGCGGTCTTGCCGGCTTGGGCGGCAACTTGACAAGCTTCTTACCGATTATCTTGATGTTTGTGGTGCTGTACTTCTTGATGATACGCCCACAAATGAAGCGTCAAAAAGAACAAAAGGCGATGATGGATGCGCTGGCAAAAGGCGATGAAGTGATTTCTGCCGGTGGTATTTTGGGTAAAATCACCAAAGTTTCTGATGGTTACATCACATTGGAAGTGTCGGCAGGTGTTGAAATCACCGTACAAAAAAGTGCTGTATCGACTTTGCTGCCAAAAGGCACGATCAAGACTTTGTAATTTTTGATCAAGTTAGGAAAGAGAGCATCCAATATGGGTGCTCTCTTCAAATGAAGCTTCACGAATTCTACAATTCTAAAAAAACGCCGAATCATTATGAATCGTTACCCCCTCTGGAAATATGTTGTGATTGTCATCGCGCTCTTGTTTGGCGTGCTGTACACACTACCGAATTTTTTTGGCGAATCGCCCGCGGTGCAAATTAGCAGCGGCAAATCTACTTTAAAAGTGGATAGTGCGCTGGAGGCGCAAGTCGAACAAGTCTTGACGCAAGGCGGCTTAGTGCCGACGAGCATGTCTTTCGATCCAGCTGGTCAAGGAACGGTACGCGCACGTTTTCAAGACACGGATACCCAGTTCAAAGCGAAAGCGTTGCTGGAAAAAACATTAAATACAGATCCTACCGATCCGACTTATATCACCGCCTTTAATCTGGTGCCGAACACGCCGCAATGGTTGCAAGCCATCCACGCCGCGCCGATGTTCCTTGGCCTTGATTTGCGTGGGGGTGTGCATTTCCTGATGCAAGTCGATACCAACGCGGTCAAGACTAAGCGTTTGCAAGGTTTGCAAGCGAGTGTCCGCTCGATTTTGCGTGATAAAGATATACGGTATAGCGGCCTCGACCGTAATGGCGATGCGATAAATATCAGCTTCCGCGATCAAGACACTTACAGTAAAGCTAAAAGTCTGCTCGCTGATCAACTGCCGGAATTGACGTTAACCGACGCGCCTGTCGTAGCGGGAAGTGATCAACAGATCATCGCGACACTTAAGCCAGAAATTTTAAAGAAAAGCATCGATGAAGGTGTGCAGCAAAATATCTTGACCTTGTCCAAGCGTGTGAACGAACTGGGTGTTTCTGAGCCGGTGATTCAGCGTCAAGGTGCTGACCGTATTGTGGTGGAATTGCCAGGCGTGCAGGATGTTTCGCGCGCGAAAGATATTATCGGTCGTACCGCGACGCTGGAAGTGCGTATGGTCGATCAGACGGTGACACGCGGTACTGAAGAAACTGCGGCGATACCGTTTGGTTCAGAGTTATTTAAGGTTGGTAAAGGCGCACCAGTGGTGTTGTACAAAGACCCAGTGTTGACCGGTGATTATATTTCCGACGCTTCGGTATCGTTTGATCAAAATCATCAGCCAGCAGTGGCGGTGAGCTTGAACGGCGATGGTGGTCGCATCATGCGCAATCTGACCCGTGACAACGTTGGTAAGTTGATGGCGATAGTGTTGTTTGAAAAAGGCAAAGGCGAAGTCCTGTCAGTTGCAACAATTCAAAGTGAGTTTGGCTCCAATTTCCAAATCACTGGCATGGGTACAGCGCAAGCTTCTGCCGATTTGGCTTTGCTGATGCGTGCCGGTTCCCTGGCTGCACCGATGGAAATCATCGAAGAACGTACCATCGGCCCACAACTGGGTGCTGACAATATCAAGATGGGCTTTGATTCTGTCATGTACGGTTTTGCAGTGGTGTCGGTGTTCATGATTATTTACT
Source organism: Glaciimonas soli (assembly GCF_009497155.1). GTDB lineage: Bacteria > Pseudomonadota > Gammaproteobacteria > Burkholderiales > Burkholderiaceae_D > Glaciimonas > Glaciimonas soli. Next base: position 165,161 of record NZ_WINI01000006.1, on the reverse strand, counting down.
ATCTGATGTTTGGTGCATTCAGTGTGGTCGCTCTGTCAGTGAACTTGTTGTTGCTGGTTGCTGTGCTTTCTACTTTGCAAGCTACTTTGACTTTGCCAGGTATCGCGGCGATTGCGTTGACCCTGGGTATGGCGATTGATGCCAACGTACTGGTCAATGAACGCATCCGCGAAGAACTACGCAAAGGCAATACGCCGCAAGCGGCAATTGCACTAGGTTTTGAACATGCATGGCATACCATTCTTGATTCCAACGTTACGGCGTTGATTGCCGGTATTGCGTTGTATGTGTTTGGCTCTGGCGCGATTCGTGGATTTGCGATTGTGCATTGCCTGGGGATTTTGACTTCGATGTTCTCTGCCGTGTTCTTCTCACGTGGCTTGGCGAACTTGTGGTACGGCCGTCGTAAGAAATTGACGACGTTGTCGATTGGTAAAATCTGGAAACCAGGCGCTGAAAAAGCGTAAGTTGTACAGAACATATCAACGCAGAATCTAACAACGTCCTGTAGTCATCGAATAGTAAAAATTGAGAGCTTGCTTCCAAATAAGAGCAAGCTCACACCGAAAGGAATGTGATGGAGTTTTTCCGAATCAAAAAAGATATTCCGTTTATGCGTCACGCATTGATCTTGAATGCGATCTCGGCGATAACGTTTGTCTTGGCCGTGTTCTTCCTGTTTTCCAAGGGTTTGCATTTATCGATTGAGTTCACTGGCGGTACCGTGATGGAAGTCACCTACAGTCAGCCGGCCAATATTGAAGCAATCCGCAATACCGTAGATGCAGCCGGGTTCCCTGATAATCAGGTACAAAGTTTTGGTACAGCGCAAGACGTGATTGTGCGCTTGCCGGCGAAAAAAGATGTCAGTTCGGCGCAGCAAAATGATCAGGTATTCGCTGCCTTAAAACAGCAAAATCCCGATGTGGTTTTAAAGCGAACTGAATTTGTCGGCCCGCAGGTGGGAGATGAATTGGCGCATGATGGTTTGATGGCATTGGCGTTCGTGATTATCGGCATCGTGGTTTATCTGGCTATCCGTTTCGAATGGAAATACGCCGTCGCCGCGATTATCGCTAACTTGCATGACGTGGTGATTATTCTTGGTTTCTTCGCCTTCTTCCAGTGGGAATTTTCGCTGACGGTATTGGCCGCAACGTTGGCAGTGCTGGGTTACTCGGTGAATGAATCGGTGGTCGTATTTGACCGTGTGCGCGAAACTTTCCGTGACCGTAGACACGGAAAAATGCCAACGGCAGATGTGTTGAACCACGCGATTACCAGCACGATTTCACGTACCATCATTACCCACGGTAGTACTGAAATCATGGTGTTGTCGATGTTCTTCTTCGGTGGCCCTACATTGCATTATTTCGCTCTGGCACTGACGATTGGTATTTTGTTCGGTATTTATTCTTCCGTCTTCGTTGCTGCTGCGATTGCGATGTGGCTGGGTGTGAAGCGTGAAGATTTGATTAAGCCGATTAAAGAAAAAGATGAGAATGACGGTGCGGTGGTTTAAGTATCGTTTGCATCAGAAAAACCAGCTTTCGGGCTGGTTTTTTTTCGCGTATTTTCAGCAAAATGTGCTCACAACTCATGCTTTGTATTTTTGCTTTTGCCTAAAATAAATTGCCGCAAAGATATATTTGTGTGAGTATTATTTCTCTATTCTTATTGAAGTTTGGAGAGTCGAATGCGTAATGAGCTATTGAAAATAGGAGCGAAAACAGGTCTTGCTATATGTTTGGTATACAGTGTTATTTTTTCTGAGTCAGCATGGCTGGCCGGGTGTTATTTGCTAGTTGTAGGCGTGTGGGGTTTATTCGAGCGTGCCGTGAAATTACGAAGCAACGTAATGGCATCACTATGTAGCATCGCTGGTCTTTTGGTGTTGGATTTTGCATTATTGAGGTATCAAGGTTGGCATGTTCCGAGTTACATACCATCGAAAATTTTTTCAGATTTAGGCCTGTCTATGTGGCTAGTTGTAGTTGTCACGGGTCTATTTAATCGTTATAAAACCCGCGCAAAACACAGTAGCTAGGCCGGAAAGCATTGCACTTTTCCGACCTGCTACCAACATCTAATTAATAGCCCAATGTACTGCCGTCAGGATTGCGGGTATCAGAAAAACCAAAATAGCCATCTTTATTGATTTCAATGGTTTGTGTTCTGCCCATTGCCGGTTTGACCACAACGTTTTGCCCTTTCTGTTTCAAGATCGCTATCGTGTCGACGCTCAATCCTTTTTCCACGCGTAGTTCATCTGGCAGCCATTGATGATGGATGCGCGGGGCAATCGTTGCTTCGGCGGGATTCATGCCGAAGTCAATGATGTTCATGATCTCTTGCAATGTCGTAGTAATGATGCGACTACCACCCGGGGTACCGGTGATCAGGAAGGGTTTGCCATCTTTTAGCACTATCGTCGGCGACATCGAACTCAATGGACGTTTAAACGGCGCAATTGCATTAGCTTCACCACCAACCAGACCGAAGCCATTGGCAACGCCAGGTTTGGCCGAGAAGTCATCCATTTCATTGTTCAATAAAATGCCAGTACCGGCGGCGACGATACCACTGCCGAAGCTCATGTTGAGCGTGTAAGTTGTGCTGACCAGATTGCCATCTTTATCAGCGATCGAATATTGCGTGGTTTGATCGCTTTCATACGGTTGCGGTTTGCCCGGTTTGATTTGTGCTGACGGTGTGGCGTGATCCGGATCAATTTTCTTAGCCAATTCGTCAGCGTAGCCACGAGACATCAAGCCTTTGAGAGGGATTTTAACGAAGTCAGGGTCTCCCAGATATTCGGCACGATCGGCATAAGCCAGCTTCATGGTTTCAGCCATTAAATGCAAGGCTTGCGCACTGTTTTGGCCGTAATCTTTCAGCGGATAGCGTTCCAGAATATTCAACATCTGGATGATGTGTACACCGCCGGAGCTCGGTGGCGGCATCGAGACAATCTCATAGCCACGATACATGCCAGTGACCGGTTCGCGTTCTACCACTTTGTATTTTTTCAAATCGGCCAGTGTGATATCTCCACCATGGCGTGCCATTTCAGCAGCGATTTTTTGGCCGATCTCACCTTCATAAAATGCCGATGGACCTTGCTTGGCGATTAAACGCATGGAGTTGGCGAGGTCTTTTTGTACTAGTAATTCACCGGCGCGTAATGGACGACCATCTTTGAAAAAGATCGCAGTCGTGGCGGGATATTTTTCTAAATGTTCACGCTCTGCGGCGAGCACGCTGGCCAATTGATCGCTGACCGGATAGCCTGTCTCAGCCAATTTGATGGCGGGTGCCATGACTTCAGCGAGTGACATGGTGCCGTATTTTTTCAAGACGTGTGTCATCCCTGCTACAGTGCCAGGAATGCCGACAGCTTGATGGGAATACAGAGATTTTCCGGGAACGACATTACCTTTTTCATCCAGATACATGTCGCGGAAGGCTTTGGTTGGGGCCATTTCGCGGAAATCGATGGCGATATTTTTTCCAGTCTTGGCATCGTGTATCACCATGAAGCCACCACCGCCGATGTTACCGGCGTTAGGCAACGCGACCGCTAGAGCAAAAGCGACTGCAACACCGGCGTCAAAAGCATTCCCGCCTTTCTTGAGAATGTTGAGACCAATTTGGCTAGCCAAACCTTGTTCGCTAGCGACCATGCCATGTAGCGCATGAGCCGGGCTGATGATTTCATAGCCAAGGTCATAATTGATGTTGGGCTGCTTAGGCGCCGCAGCAGGTGCTGTTGCAACTGCCGGAGCGATGGTCCCCGTCGTCTTGGTAACTGCGGCATTATCAGCGTAGGCCGAGAAGGCTAAAGCAAGCGATAAGCCGGCAGCGAGAATACTGAGGCGATATGTTGGGCGCGGTGTCCATTGAGGTTTTAACATTTATTTCTCCTGATTAGATGCTAAGTATTTCCAAAAAACTGTCTACGCGTTGTTGTCCCACTTTGCTCTACTACACAGCACTGTCTGCGTTGGGACGCCTGGTCTGAACAGTTTTTCTTGGGACACTTAATAGATGTAAATGAATTATTGTTTTTGCGATATCGTACAGCAAGAGTTAAAAATGAGTGGGAGAAATAAAAAATGGCTACCGGAGTGGTAGCCATTTGATTTAAAACCTAGTGCGCAGAACAGGTGCTCAGATTTTTTTCGCCAACTTCGCCGCATGACCAATGTAATTTGCTGGTGTCATCGCCAACAATAAATCCTTGGCATCTTGCGGAATTGCTAATTTCAGAATGAACTCGCGCAGCGCTTCTTTTGAAATGCCTTTGCCGCGTGTCAGTTCTTTCAATTGCTCATATGGATTTTCAATACCATAACGACGCATCACGGTTTGCACTGGCTCAGCCAAGACTTCCCAAGTGGCATCCAAATCTTCTGCCAAACGGCCAGGATTGACTTCCAGTTTATTCAATCCACGCAAACAGCTGTCGTACGCCAATAAGGTGTAGCCAAGGCCAACACCGATATTACGTAATACGGTTGAATCGGTCAGGTCACGCTGCCAGCGGGATACTGGTAATTTCTCAGCCATGTGCTTGAGAATCGCATTGGCCATGCCGAGATTACCTTCTGAGTTTTCAAAATCAATTGGATTGACTTTGTGCGGCATGGTCGACGAACCGATTTCGCCAGCTTTCAAGCGTTGCTTGAAATAACCCATTGCAATATAACCCCAGATATCACGATTGAGATCGAGCAAAATGGTGTTGGCACGAGCGAAGGCATCGAACATTTCAGCCATGTAATCATGCGGCTCAATCTGGATGGTGTAAGGGTTATAGACTAAACCCAGACGCTGCTCAATGACGTTCTTCGAAAAAGTTTCCCAGTCGAAGTCGGGATAAGCCGATAAATGCGCGTTGTAATTGCCGACTGCGCCATTCATTTTCCCCAATACTTCTACTGCAGCGATGCGCTTGCTGGCACGTTGCAAACGAGCGACGACGTTGGCAATTTCTTTGCCTAGTGTCGTTGGACTGGCTGGCTGACCGTGGGTACGCGACAGCATAGGTAGTTCTGCATTGTCGTGTGCCAGTTCGGTCAACTTGGCGATGAGTTGATTCAATGAAGGTAATAAAACCTGATCACGCGCTGCCAGCAACATCATGCCGTGCGAAGTATTGTTGATATCTTCTGAGGTACAAGCGAAGTGAATGAATTCGGAAGCGGTGACTAATTCCGGAACATCTTTGACTTGTTCTTTTAACCAGTATTCAACAGCCTTCACATCATGATTAGTGACTGCTTCGATTTCTTTAATCCGCGCCGCATGGGTCTCGTTAAACTCGCTGGCAATCTTGTCAAGTAACGCAGTTGCGCTGCTTGAGAACGGCTTGATCTCGGCGAAACCCGCTTCCGATAACGCTTGCAGCCAGGATATCTCGACCTTGACCCGATGGTGCATGAACCCTGCTTCGGACAGGATAGGACGGAGTTTGTCGGTTTTTGCTGCGTAACGACCATCAAGAGGGGAAAGGGCGGACAATGAGGTAAGAGGCATGGTGGGTGATCTGAACAGAAAGAGTGGGAATAAGTAACGTCGAGTAACGTCGACAAGGGACGAATTTTACCATTTACGCTGATGACTTAGAGACTTGTCATAACAACAAACAAAAAATGTAAAATCCGGATGTTATAATCGCGCCACATTATTTCTATAAGCAATATATGAAACTGATTGGTTCCCTAGGTAGTCCCTTCGTCAGAAAAGTTCGCATCGTGATGGCGGAAAAAAAGCTCGATTACGATTTTGTATTAGAAGACGTTTGGGCAGCCGACACTACGATTCAAACTACTAATCCCCTCGGCAAAGTTCCTTGCCTGATCATGGGGGATGGCGGTGCGATGTTTGACTCGCATGTGATCGTCGAATATCTGGATACGTTGTCGCCGGTAGGCAAACTGATTCCTCCTAATTCGCGCGAACGTGCCGAAGTCAAATGCTGGGAGGCATTGGCCGATGGTGTGTTGGATGCCGGTGTGTTGATCCGCTTGGAACGGTTGCAGCGTCCGCCAGAATTACAAAGCGAAGCGTGGGTTGCACGTCAGCGCACGAAAGTCGACGCCGGATTTAAAGCGATGGCAACCGGTTTAGCCGAGAAATCATTTTGCACTGGCAATCATTTCACCTTAGCCGATGTTGCAGTTGGTTGCGCGTTAGGCTGGTTCTCCTTCCGCTTCCCGGAAATAAAGTGGCGCGACGATTATCCGACGCTAGCCAAATTATTTGATAAGTTATCTGAGCGGCAGTCGTTTAAAGACACTGTGCCGAAGTAATGCGTTGGCAGTGAATTTAAAAAGCGTGATGAATGCAAGTTCATCGCGCTTTTTTATTGCGGCTATTGATTGAAAGCTTCTGACCGCACAGAAAAATGGAACTATGAATACGTTAACTACCTGTTGGTAGCGGGTTGGTATTTGCCCTTTGTTTTTGCACCATATCAATAGCCGAATCCAAACTTGCTCTATATTGATCACGATTCTTTTGAGCCAAGGCCGCCCAATTTTCACGCGGGACAGTCAGTGGCGCGGTTGATGCTGCATTCCCGAGACCGCTATTGATCGCATTCATTCCATGAAGACTGATCCAGCGATGATCATAGTTATAGGGAGTTATTTCATCCCATTTAAGAACGCGGGCGGTGATGTTTTTTAGTTTTGGAATATCGTCAAATTGCTTTTTTCTCAGATCTGTCGGTATTTGCTGAACCAATCCAGAGATCGCTGAACGAGCGGTTACATCCGTACAAATATCTGCGTCAAAACTACCTCGCAGCCGGGCGGCATTAAACCAAAATATTGCGTTATCTATGTCGCCTTGTCTGTAAAACAGGTTAGCCAGAGCAAAAAAAATAGGCGGCATATAATTTCCCGGATTTTTGACAATCTGGTTAACCAGATCATCATTTTCGTGGCCTGTTGTGCTGCTCAGCCTTTGCATGATTGCCATTGTTGGCTTCGTATCTATCGAGGAAAATTCGCCTTTTGGAGCAACCTCAACGTTCTTTGTGTTGAGATTTGGTGTAGGCGTATTTGTTACTGCGGCACAGGGATAACTCTCTGCTATGCCTTGAATCACTTGCCTGTCGGTTAAATGATCATGGAGCTCCGGATGCTCCTTTGAAAATTTAACATTTGCGTAACTAACATCATTTAGCGTCGCATTTTCAGGCAGGCAGAAAGCTTTGCCATCATTCTGACTCACTAGATTTATCAACCATTGCGCCTCACTGACCGTATCGGCAGCAAAGGACGGCACGCTAGAAAGCATGATGGTTATTGCAAGAATAGGTAATGCTAATTTGCGCGAGCGAGATGACATATAAATTCCGTAGTTGATTTATGGAAATATTGTAACGCAGACGCCCTGTGAAATTCGGTTTTGTCGAGGGCTATGCAGTCAGCATATTCAGGGTAGAAAAACAAACTTTCGTCAAAAGGTCTAAAATCTCTCCTTCGTTGCCCATCATTTCCCCCATTTACCATGTCAACTGCACAAACTTCGCCCGTTGCTTCGCCCTCGATTAATAGTGATCCGGCTCCTCAGCAAACTACTAAATTCCGCGTTTTAGGTGCCATCAGTTTTGCGCATTTCTTAAACGACATGATTCAGTCTTTGATCTTGTCGATTTACCCTATGCTGAAGGGAAACTTCAATCTGAGTTTTACGCAGATTGGATTGATTACGTTGACTTACCAAATGACCGCTTCGATTTTGCAGCCGGTGGTCGGGTCATATACCGATAAACACCCTAAGCCGTATTCGCTGGCTTTAGGAATGGGCTTCACTTTGATCGGCTTGTTGCTCATGTCGATCGCTCCTAGCTATGGCGTCTTGCTCATTGCTGCAGCACTGGTGGGAACCGGGTCGTCGATTTTTCATCCGGAGTCATCGCGTGTGGCGCGTATGGCATCGGGTGGTCAGCATGGTCTGGCACAATCGATCTTTCAGGTCGGCGGCAATGCCGGTAGTGCGATGGGGCCATTGTTGGCTGCGTGGATCATCATTCCGCATGGACAACCGAGTATTGCCTGGTTTTCATTGGCCGCGTTATTAGCGATTGCCGTGTTATGGAGAATTGGTAACTGGTATAAACATCAAGGCCGTGTCGCCAAAAAGAAACCGGCCAAAGACCATCATGCTTACGTCGGTTTGCCGCGCAACAAAGTCATATTTACCGTGGGTATTTTGTTGTTGCTGATTTTCTCGAAGTATTTTTACATGGCCAGTATCAGCAGCTACTTCACGTTTTATTTGATCAGTAAATTCCACTTGTCGGTTCAATCGGCGCAGATCCATTTATTTGTGTTCTTGTTTGCTGTGGCTGCCGGTACCATCATGGGTGGTCCGATCGGTGACAGGGTTGGCCGCAAGATCGTGATCTGGGTTTCTATTCTTGGCGTTGCGCCATTTACGTTGATGCTGCCTTACGCCAATCTGTTTTGGACTGGCGTGCTCACCGCAGTGATTGGTGTGATTTTGGCTTCGGCATTCTCGGCGATTTTGGTGTACGCGCAAGAATTGGTGCCAGGTAAAGTTGGGACCGTGTCTGGTTTGTTCTTTGGATTTGCTTTTGGTATGGGCGGGATTGGTGCTGCTGCGTTGGGTAAGTTAGCTGACGTGACAGACATTAATTTTGTTTATCATGTGTGTTCATTCTTGCCGCTGATTGGTTTGCTGGCGGCGTTCTTACCAGACATTGAATCGCATCGACGAAAAGTGGCCACGAGCTGATGATGACGCTGAAATGAAAAAAGCGCATTTACTGAAAAGTAAATGCGCTTTTTTTTAAGGCGAATTAGAGGGGCTTACTTCTTGTGCTCCTGGTTCCATTTCTCCAGTGCAGCCAACGTATTTTTCACATGGTCTGCCGGATCCAGGCTGGTGTATGTGTAGATGATGGTGTCATCCGGAGCAATCACGTACGAAGTGCGATTGGCATACTCTGGTTTGATTGCCAGTATTGCGTCATAGGACTTCATGATCTTCTGATCCGTGTCCGCCGCTACGGCAAATTTGCTGCGGCATTCGCTGACTGAAAATTTATTGAGCGTATCAATATTGTCATGAGATACACCAATGACAGTGGCGCCGAGTGCCGCATACTTGTCGGTAGCATCAGCGAAATCATGCGCTTCGATGGTGCAGCCTTTCGTAAATGCTGCCGGATAAAAATACAGGATTACCGGGCCTTTTTTGAGCGCATCGGCGAGTGAATAAGTAAATACCTTGCCGCCGAGCGAGGCTTGGGTAGTAAACGGTGGTGCTTTGGTGCCAACTTCAAGTGCAGCAAGTGCAAATGCAGGAATTATTGCGGCGCAAACAACCAGACCGGTTATCAGTTTTTTCATCACATCTCCTTGAAAAGAATATGCATCATGATGCGACGAGTCCGTTTGTTTGTCCAACACTTGCTTGTGACATTTTAGTGTCTGCCAGTGAGCTGGCAGGGTTATCAATTAATGACCATGCCAACCGCCGCCACGTCCCCAGCCCCAACCACGGTAATAGCCAACACCGACACCCACACCGATGGCTGGATAGACGTAAGCACTGTCTACAGCGCCATATGGAGCGTAATACGGTGTGCCATAAGCAGGAACTGCGCCGTAACCATAGCCATCGTAAGGAACGGCAACACAGCCGCCTAGCAGCATGGTGGCACCGATAGTGCCGAGTAATAGAAGCTTTTTCATGATTTGTCTCCCTGACCTTGGTACTCCATTTGATCACGAGAGGCCGTGCTAAGTTCGGACTTGATACTTCTCATTACATTTTTAGCACGGCGGTTGCGACATGTATCAGCCTCGATACATGTGCTTGTAGTGATAATTACAATTGATAACCAAATGCTAATTGGAATCGTTCGTTAATTTCTGCCCGGCTAGACGCATGGTTTTGCGGTCCTTGCGAAGCGATCTTGATGCTGCCCATCAGGCTGGCTAAACGCCCTGTGGTGGCCCAATCCATGTCATTGGTTAAGCCATATAGCATGCCAGCGCGGAAAGCGTCACCACAGCCAGTAGGGTCGAGTATTTGCTCAGCTTTAACACAAGGAATATCGATTTTGCTGCCGGCGGTATAAATTTCTGCACCTAGCTCGCCGCGCGTGACGACTAATGCTTTTACGCGCTCGGCGATTTGGGCCAGGCTCAAACCGGTGCGGGCGGTCAGTAATTCCGCTTCATAATCATTAACGGCAACGTAGCTGGCAAGCTCGATAAAATGTTCCAGCTCTTTGCCATTAAACATCGGCATGCCTTGACCCGGGTCAAAAATCAACGGGATGTTGTGTGCAACCACTTCTTCAGCGTGTTGCAACATGCCATCGCGGCCATCTGGTGCGACGATGGCGATTTTGATGTCGTCACGTTTGGCAAGATGGGCTAATTTGTTCTCGTGCGAATAGGTCATTGCGCCTGGATGAAAGGCGGTGATCTGGTTGTTGCCAGCATCGGTGGTGATGAAGCACTGCGCGGTATAGATAGACGCGACGGTATGGATCGCTTCGCAGGAAATACCTAATTGCTGAAATCGCTCCAAATAAGGTGCTGCATCGTTACCAATGCTCGCCATGGTCAGTGGGTCGCCACCTAATAATTTCAGGTTATAGGCGATATTGCCGGCACAACCACCAAATTCGCGGCGCATAGTCGGCACCAGAAACGACACATTGATTTTATGTAATTGATCTGCCAGTAAAGCATCTGCGAAACGGCCTGGATATTGCATGAGAACGTCGTAAGCTAACGAACCAGAGATGAGCGCGGTCATGGGTGGCCTTGTTGGATAGATGAGAATTTACGCAAAACAGGGTTGGGTATGGGATTTTTGATCACGCGTCTTATGGCGCAGAATTGGCAAGCAGCGATGCCGATTTTTCGCCATGCAACGTTAGTACTTTTCTTGATCAGTCTCGCGCTTTTATGATCAAAAAATCCCATACCCAACCCTATTTTGCGTAAGTTTTAGAAATTAGGGATAAAACAAATAAACACTGTAACCCGAGGCTTTTAGCTGATGCAATTCGAATGCTAATTTGACAGACTGTTCTGTATTACGCGCAAAGCCTTGGCTGGTATTGATAGCCGCCGGCAGATAATCATGCGGCGTAAAGACGCGACGTACCTGTGGCTTGTCGTTGACATCTTTTAAGGTTAGTTCGACATTCGGCCACGCCAACACGGTACTACCTGTATTGCGCATTAGCAAATTCAACGCAAACTGATTGCCAGAAGAATTGGATCCGGTTGATAGCGCTTGTAATTCATTGGATTCAATTGAAATAGCATCGATTTTCATCGGTAAAGCTATCTTGCAATCAAACGGCGCACACATCTTTTCCAACACAGGTTTTAGCGTTGGTACGCGTGCAGCAAGTTGGTCGCGGAACGTGAAGCCGGTTTGGACTATTGCTGCAAAAAAGAGCAGTGCGCTGCCGACCCATATTGCCGTGCGTACCTTGCCACCAAAGCGTTGCTTACGTTTGGCTTGCTGGATAAATTCAGGTTCTTCTGCTGCAGCTTTTTCAAGTTTCTTGTCTAGATTTTTTTCCGCTTTATCGTTGCGGCGCGCTTCCATACGATAATCATGGCGGACATCGCCATAAATCGCATTTGGTGCATCATTCTGCGTTGCAGACAATGCGGCAGACGATTTTTCTGTATCGCTTTTCTCGCTTTTTTGCGATTGAGGCCAAGGCCGATTTTGCAGCTCGTCAATGAGTCGATCTAACTCCTCATCTTCTTCTGACGCGCTTTTCGCGTACTTCTCTTGCGTTTGATTTTCGCTGTCGTCTGGACGATGTTGCGTTGCCACTTGAAACAAGGTCATGCGCTGCAGCGGATCGTCATCAACTTTAATGACTTCGTCGTTCTCAGCGCTTGTGGTCGCAACTGACGGAGGTGTCTCGGCATCTGCCCCGAGGCGATGCCAAACCTGAGGTTCGTGCGGCTTGATTGGCGTGACGGCAGAATCTGCCGCAATTGATTCTGCCGATGCCGCCGCATCAAGTTCGGCAACCAGAGCAGCTTTTTTTGCTTCTGCTGCTATTTCTTCATTGGTGGGTGCAGGTACAACACCTGCTTGTGCGGCGAGTGGTTCCGCGACATCATTTTCTGTTAAGTGTTGCACCTCATTTTGTGTAGCGTCGGGCGAAACTACTCGGCGTACCTCTGTGAATGAGGGCGCGGATGATGCTTGTGGTGGCTGTGGCGTGACGGCGGTAACTGAAGCAGTCGGGTGTGCCGCATCTTTTGCTACTGCCATTTCGACGCCGGCAGTACTCTCAGGACGGATCAAATGCTCAATACCGTTAAATACTTCGCGACAGGAACCGCAACGTACCAAACCTGCGCGCAATTTCAACTGGTCGTTAGCGACCCGAAAGGTCGTCAGGCAATGCGGACATTGGGTCGCCAGTGCCATGACTAGTTCAACTTACCTGATAGTGCCACCCAATCCTCTTGCTGGCGCCAGACAGAGAGTGTGATGAATGGCGCATAAGCGGCAATCACTTCGTGCGCTTGAGTCGCCAATATGCCAGACAGAATTAAACTGCCGCCTTTGGCTATACGTCCACAAAGCATGCCACTCATTTCTTGCAGCGGACCAGAAAGAATGTTGGCAACCACGATGTCGAATTGCGCTGAATTTTTGGCAAACTCATCCGGCAGAGCATACGCAATTTCACATTGATTACGGATGCTGTTAAAGCTTGCCGACTCAATGGCCTGCGGATCGATATCAACCCCTATGACTTTAGGCACGCCTAACTTCTTAGCCACCATCGCTAGAATTCCAGAGCCACAACCGTAATCGAGTACCGAGGTGATCGGATGGGCAGGATTTTCGGTGATATGCGTTTCCAGCCATTCCATGCACAAGCGCGTAGTGGGATGACTGCCGGTGCCAAAGGCCAAACCGGGATCTAATTCTAGTATTAATGCACCCGGATCTGGCGTGTCATGCCAGCTTGGGACTACCCAGATATTCTTGCCTATCTGCATAGGGGTAAATTGGGATTGGGTTAGTCTTACCCAATCTTGTTCGCCGACTGGGCGTAACTCGAAAGCGGGTGCAGGTAACCCACAAGCCAGTGCAGCAGCGCTGACGATGGCGGCGTGATCGCTATCAACATCGGTTAGTGCAACCACACGGCTGCGCTCCCAGGCGGACTCGGTTGGCTCCATGCCGGGCTCGCCAAACAATGGTTGTTCGGCGTCGGTACCTTCATCCGCATCTTCCACCGAAACCGACAAGGCGCCAGCTTCCATCAAGGCATCGGATAACGCCTCGGCCTGATTACGGGCGACTTCAATAACAATTTCGGTCCAGCTCATGAATATTTCCGTGGTGACGATGTAGGGCAGTATAGTGGGGCACAAACGGTAAAAACCCTCGGTGCCCCAATGCATCAGAACTAATTATTTTTTAACCGGTTTGGTCAAATCTGGCCTTTCAGCCAGTTTGTTTTCCAGATAATGAATATTAGTCCCACCTTCGATAAAGCGTGCGTCAACCATCAATTCGCGATGCAATGGAATGTTGGTTTGAATGCCCTCGACCACCATTTCTGATAAGGCGATTTGCATCCGTCGTATCGCTTGTTCACGGGTGGCACCGTAAGAAATTACTTTGCCGACCATGGAGTCATAATATGGCGGTACAACATAGCCAGCATAAGCGTGCGAATCAACCCGAATGCCAGGGCCGCCAGGAGCATGCCAAGACAAGATTTTGCCAGGAGAAGGCGTAAATTTAAATGGATCTTCGGCGTTAATCCGGCATTCGATGGAATGGCCAGTCAGCTGAATATCGCGTTGACGATAGCGAAGTTTTTCGCCCGCAGCGATACGAATTTGCTCTTGGACGATGTCAACACCGCTAATCATTTCTGTGATCGGATGCTCAACCTGAACCCGGGTATTCATCTCGATGAAATAGAATTCGCCGTTTTCGTACAGGAACTCAAACGTTCCAGCGCCGCGATAATCCATTTTGCGGCAAGCCTCGGCGCAACGATCACCGATTTTTTCAACCAGCTTGCGTGGAATGCCGGGTGCCGGCGCTTCTTCGATAACTTTTTGGTGACGGCGCTGCATGGAGCAATCGCGCTCACCCAGCCAGATCGCATTTTTGAATTGATCGGCCAGGATCTGGATTTCCACGTGACGTGGATTTTCCAGATATTTCTCCATATACACTTCAGGATTACCAAACGCTGCGCCAGCTTCAGTCTTCGTCATGACGACTGCATTGGCCAGTGCCGCTTCGGTATGCACCACGCGCATACCGCGTCCGCCGCCGCCGCCAGAGGCTTTGATAATGACTGGATAGCCGATTTTACGGGCGATCTTGATGATTTCTTTAGGATCGTCCGGCAGCGCACCTTCCGAACCTGGAACGCACGGTACGCCGGCACGTATCATGGCTTGTTTGGCCGATACTTTATCGCCCATCAAGCGAATATTGGCTGGGCGCGGGCCGATGAAGACAAAACCGGATTGCTCAACGCGCTCAGCAAAATCGGCATTTTCAGAAAGGAAGCCATAACCAGGGTGGATTGCCTCGGCATCAGTGACTTCTGCAGCGCTGATGATGGCTGGCATATTCAAATAGCTCAAGCTCGACGGTGCCGGACCGATACAGACCGACTCGTCAGCCAGTTTCACATATTTGGCTTCGCGATCAGCTTCCGAGTGCACGACTACGGTCTTGATACCTAATTCACGGCAGGCACGTTGAATGCGCAAGGCAATTTCGCCGCGATTGGCAATAAGGATTTTTTCAAACATATAGTGATTTATCCGTCGCTAGGATTTCAGCGGTTAATACAGCAATTAATGCAGCAGCAATTAATGTGGAAATTAAGTTAGCATTTATGCAGCAATTAAGCCAGCGGTTCAGTTACGTTACAGTTAAATAGCCTGCAATACAGCCGCAAAGGGCAGCTGTATTGCAGCTTCAAATTCATGCTTTGCTTTTTTACGCCTTAACTTAAGTCAGTTCAGGCGTAACGAAGGCATGTATTAACCAATAATAAACAAAGGCTGACCGAATTCGACCGGTTGGCCATTTTCAACCAAAATCTTCAGAATTTTGCCCGACGCATCTGCTTCAATTTCATTGAGCAATTTCATGGCTTCAATAATACATACGGTCTGACCTTCTTTGATTTCAGCACCAACTTCAACAAACGGCGGCGTGCCAGGTGATGAAGAGCGATAGAAAGTACCAACCATAGGCGATTTGACGACATGTCCTTCAGGTACTGCCGGAGCTGCTGCAGCCGGCGCAACCGAAGCGGCAACCGGTGCTGCGACTTGAACTTGCGTTGGGTTTTGCGCCATTTGCGGTTGCATCATGACCATGTGATTTTGCTGACCGGATGATTTGACGATGCGTACTTTGCTTTCGCCTTCTGTCACTTCCAGCTCTTCGATGTCCGATTCTGCGACTAAATCGATCAGCGTTTTGAGTTTTCTCAAATCCATGTGCATTCCTTCAAAATGGTTATGATTTGTACGGCTTAGTCGCAACCTGAGTTGCAACAAGCTCAGTACAAACAATTAGTATAAAAGTTAAAAATTATCGCCAAAAATAACTGCCATTCTTCTTCTTTATTGGCGGATAGGCGAATTTACAGCAAATTATATGTATTTGGGGTGTAAATTTTATTGCGATAGTGCAATATTTTAAGGCTTAAGGTTAAATTAAAGTTTTTTAAGCACAAATTCTATCGCAAGTTGATAGCCCTCCACGCCAAATCCACAAATGACGCCAACGGCAATACCCGATAAATAAGAATGATGGCGGAAATTTTCGCGTTGATGAACATTGGAGATATGGATTTCAACGAAGCGAATGGCGATACCTGCCAAAGCATCTCTCAAAGCAACGCTGGTATGTGTCAAGCCACCAGGATTGATGATGATCGCATCCACACCCTGCGCTTGGGCGGCATGAATTCGGTCTATCAATGCACCTTCGTGATTGCTTTGGAAGCACGCAAGCTGAGCGCCAGCCGCCGCAGCTTGTGCTTGAGCCGCTTGCTCTATTTCAGCTAGCGTGGTGGATCCGTAGACTTCCGGCTCACGTATGCCCAGCAAATTCAAATTAGGGCCATTGAGTAGAAGTATATTTTTTGCCATGGAGATAAAGCTCCGTTTGACGACGATGGGCGCATTTTGCCGTCAAATGGCTTTAACTGGCAAGGAAATTTTTGTTTCTAGCCAAGATCCATAGGCTATTACTGACTATATGTCACTGATGATAGGGCACCATTTGTTATTACTGTAGCAATTCCAAATCTTTCTTTAATTCGTCAAAATTGATGCCACCGAGGAGTGTTTTTTTCACTTTACCATCTGCGCCAATTAATAAAGTGAATGGCAATCCTCCTGCAGCATTGCCGAATTGACGTAGCAATGCTGTGCCGTCCGTGCCTGCAACGTACAGCGGGTAAGTAATTTTATATTTGTCGGCGAACTTTGTAATATTTTCCTGGGAGTCTATGCCGACGCCAATAATTTGAATATTTTTCTTTAGCAGTTCTACTTGCATATTATTCAACTCGGGCATTTCTTCAACGCAAGGTCCGCACCAGGTTGCCCAGAAATTGACGATTAATGGTTTGCCTTTCCATTGCGATAACGGAACTTGTATGCCGTTCGCAGTGACCATGGGTTGAGCGAAAAGTTGATTTACTGCCAGTGTTTCAGGGGAGCTGGGTTCCAGGCGTTGCAGATTAAAGTAAGCGCCGATAGCCGCAAATAGGAGTGCGATAGGAATATATATGAGCAATTTGCGTTTCATCTGCATACTTTCGTCAGTTTTGGTTTGGGTTTGTCGCCAGCTGGCTATTTTAGCAGGGCAAGCACGGTCGCCAGATTTGCGCGCTCAATACGCTTGCCGCTGGCAGTGCTGGTGTTGCGTAAGTCATTGGCATCATAAAGTGCCAAATGGATGCTTTCTTGCTTGTACATGAAGCTCAAGGTTTCTTGCGGTTCAACGTCGCTGCGACCGCGGCGCTTTTCCGGGCGATTGAAATTGTCGCTTTCAGAAATTTCGAACTGAATATTTTTATTTAATAGATAAATTTCAACTTCTTTTGGGCTGTCGACGAACAAATGTAAATGGATGTCTGCATGCTCACCGGCCGTGCCGTTAAGTACCGCACCAGTCAAATAAGGATTAAACGCCGCCAGTTCCGTCATCATTTCCACGGACAACGTGCGCAAATGGACTAATCGCGCGGGTTGTGAGTCAGCAAAGAACAAGGCGTTATATAAACGGACTTCTTCTTCGATTTGGCTGTTATCCGGCATGCAATTGCCGGGAACGCGGCTGTTACCGAAAGCTTGTTGCGCGGCTTTCTGCTTGGCGGTGCCATAGTCGGCGCCGTCTTCTGCGATCATGCGCGCAGCGCTGGCGGCGATTTGGGCGCGTATTTGATCAAATTCGGGGGAGTGTTTGCTGGCCATAAACGGCATCATAAAACATTTTCTTCTTCTTAATAGGCAATAGTCGCATCAGATATCACGTTCATGTTCGTTGCTCAGGTAAAATCTAGGATTCTATTTTTAACGAATATTGGCACTCTAGTATGCACATTCATATTCTCGGCATTTGCGGCACCTTTATGGGTGGCGTGGCGGTATTAGCAAAACAGGCTGGTCATAAAGTAACCGGCTGCGACGCAAACGTTTATCCGCCGATGAGTACGCAGCTTGAAGCGCAAGGGATAGAGTTAATCCAAGGCTTTGGTGCAGCACAGACTGAGTTACAGCCAGACCTGTATGTGATCGGGAATGTCATCGTACGCGGTAATCCGCTGATGGAAGAGATTCTCAATCGCGGTTTGCCTTATATCTCTGGTCCGCAATGGATAGGCGAGCATATTCTGCGTGATAAATGGGTATTGGCGGTAGCGGGTACTCACGGCAAGACGACAACCTCGGCCATGCTGGCATGGATACTGGAAGACGCTGGTTACAATCCAGGGTTTCTGATCGGCGGTGTGCCTATGAATTTCGCGATCTCCGCAAGATTGACTGATGCGCCATTTTTTGTCATTGAGGCAGACGAATACGACACGGCATTTTTCGATAAGCGCAGCAAATTCGTGCATTACCACGCAAAAACCGCAATCCTCAACAATCTTGAGTACGATCACGCTGACATCTTCCCTGATCTTGCCGCGATAGAAACCCAATTCCATCATTTAGTGCGTACCGTGCCTGGCGTCGGCTGTCTGGTGGTGAATGCGCGCGAACCGGCATTAGAACGCGTGATGTCGCGTGGGTGCTGGAGTGAGCAAGTAATGTTTGGCGTCGAAAATGGCACCGAGAAGGGCGCAGTAGATTGGAGCGCTGGCTGGTCCATGATGACGCATGATAATGGTGATTTTGATATCAATCTGGATGGCGTCAAACAAGGAACCGTGCATTGGGATTTAACCGGCGAGCATAATCGCATGAACGCATTGGCCGCCATTGCTGCGGCACGCCATGTCGGCATCGTGCCAGCGCAAGCAGTTGCAGCGCTGGCAAAATTTGAAAACGTCAAACGCCGTATGGAATTGCGCGGCACGGTACAGCAAATTGCGGTCTATGACGACTTTGCCCACCACCCGACGGCGATTGCGACGACGGTAGAGGGATTGCGCAAGAAAGTCGGAAAAGGCGGCAGGATTCTGGCTGTGTTAGAGCCGCGCTCCAACACTATGAAATTGGGCGCCATGAAAGATGCCTTGCCGGGCAGTTTGACGGACGCTGATCTGATATTCGGTTACGGCGTCAAAGGTACTGGCAAAGCGGCACTCGGTTGGGATTTGGCACAGGCTTTGGCGCCATTGGGCGACAAAGCCTGTGCTTACGATGATTTAGATCAGTTGGTGGCGGCAGTGGTGCACGCAGCGCGACCGGGTGATCACGTGCTGGTAATGAGTAATGGCGGTTTTGGTGGCGTGCATCAAAAGATTCTTGATGCGTTAGCGGCCGTGCTTGTCACTTCGGACCAAGTCTGATGATTTTGTACCTGCACGGCTTCCGTTCTTCGCCGTTGTCCTTTAAAGCGCGCTTGTTGGGTGAACGCATGCAGTCTGTGGGGTTGGCTCACGACTATGTCTGCCCACAACTACCCGCTTCTCCGAAGGAAGCAATTGCATTGGCAGAAGGATTAATCGCAGAGCGCGCTCCGACCGATCTGACCATCGTTGGCTCTTCTCTGGGCGGATTTTACGCAACCTGGCTGGCAGAACGATATGGTTGTCGTGCGGTGTTATTGAATCCCGCTGTGAAACCGCCGCGTGATCTGGAAAAATATATCGGCATTCATCATCACTATCACTCCGATCTGCCATTTGAATTCAAGCGTGAATACATCGCAGAACTGCAGGCGTTGACAATAAAACATATTACGCGGCCGCCTCGTTATTTTTTAATTGCCGCCACCGGCGATGAAGTCCTCGACTGGCGCGAAATGGTCGCGCATTACCGGCACGCCAAGCAATTGATTATTGACGGCAGTGATCATGGGATCAGCGAGTTTGCAGCTTATGCGGATTCGGTGTTGGCGTTTGCTGGAATCAGCCTGGGGGCTGGAAAGTAATGCCACGTTCACACGCTTATGCGCATTGGCACGATCATGCCAACGGTGTGCGGCCAACGGCGTTGATGCGTGATTGGCTGACTGATCGTGCATCACTGACCTATAAATTAATGGCGCATTGTGAACAATTCCGGGTTCAGCGTTTGCATCAGAGACACGCATTCTGTCTGGCTGATGAATATGCGGCGATAGCTTTGCCATCCCGTGTACGAGTGCAAGAGCGTGAAGTCGTGCTGCGTTGTGATGATGAAGCGATGGTATTCGGTCATACCGTTTTATCGTTGGCATCAACGACGACCGAGTGGCCATTTTTTAGCACATTGGGCGAGCGCTCTTTAGGAACCACTTTATTCCATGATCCGCTGGTGCGGCGCGGTCAGATGCAATACGCACGGTTATATAGCAATCATCCACTGGTGCGGCGCATGGTTGCGGCTGTTGGCGTGAGAGAATCTGGCAATGAATCTGGCAATGAGTCTGGCAATGTGCTTGACAATAAGCGCGCAACATCATGGCTGGCGCGACGTTCGACCTTTCATCGCAAAGGTGGCGTGATGTTGGTCACAGAAGTTTTTTTTCCGGCGATAGTTGCGTTACGTCGGCAGCCTTAAGTATTAGAAATTCGTCTTGTAAAGTTTTGAACAAACAATGAATCTATTTTTTGAAGAGTCCGGCGACTTTAAAGCAGGTACGGTTTTGTCGCAGCAAGGCGAGGCCTATCAGGTCGAACTGCCGACGGGCAAGCGCAGCAAAATCAAATCCAAAGACGTGCTGTTGCAATACAGCGCGCCGACGCCGCATCAATTATTGGAAGACGCGCAAA
The DNA here is from genome assembly GCF_009497155.1 of Glaciimonas soli. Lineage (GTDB taxonomy): Bacteria > Pseudomonadota > Gammaproteobacteria > Burkholderiales > Burkholderiaceae_D > Glaciimonas > Glaciimonas soli. The sequence continues at coordinate 144,688 of NZ_WINI01000006.1, read as the reverse complement.
AAATAGCGCAAGATGTTGACGTTGATTTTCTGTGGGAAGTGGCGGGACAGGAAGAGTTTGGTTTTGCAGAATTGGGCGCAGAATATTTTGGCCATGCACCACAACCAGCCGAAGCGGCAGGATTGCTGATGCGTTTGCATAGTTCGCCGATTTATTTTTATAAAAAAGGTCGCGGTCGTTATAAAGCTGCGCCGGAAGCATCGCTGAAAGCGGCACAGGCAGGTATCGAAAAGAAGCAGCAGCAGGCCGTGATTCAAGCACAGTATGTAGAGCAACTGAAGGCAAATCAATTGCCCGAGGTGATGCAGCCATCCGTACTGCATTTACTTTTCAAACCAGATAAAAATAGCATTGAATATAAAGCGTTGGATGCAGCATGTAATGAATTGCAAACCACGCCGCAACGTTTGATGCTGGCGGTCGGTGGTATCGCGTCACCGAAAGAACTGCATTTCTCTAAATTCCGTTATGAATTTTTCCCGAAAGGTGTGGGCTTCCCGGCGATCACCGTTCCAAGCGTGGCCGCGTTGCCAGTGGCGGATGTCAAAGCGTTTTCTATCGATGATGTGACCACGACTGAAATTGACGACGCCTTATCGGTCGTCACGCTTGCCGATGGCAATGTCCGTATCGGTATTCATATCGCCGCGCCGGGTTTGGGCATAAAGCGTGACGATGCGATTGATGCGATTGCGCGTCATCGCATGTCAACCGTGTATATGCCGGGCGACAAAATTACCATGTTGCCGGATGAATTGGTTGCCGCTTTTTCGCTGGATGAAGGTAAAAACTGTCCGGCTCTATCGTTGTATGCGACGCTTAATCCCGCCGATTGGACTCTGATCAGCACTGAAACCAAAGTCGAAGCCGTACCGATTTCTGCCAACTTGCGCCACAACACTTTGGACGCATTGGTGACAGAGGCAACCTTGGCCAGTGGTGAAGGTGATTATCCGCATAAAGCCGATATCGCCGTGTTGTGGCAATGGGTACAAGTGCTGGAGCAAGTCCGGATGGCCAAGCGCGAAAGTTTCGGGTTGCGACCAGAGCAAAACAATCGCGTCGATTTCAATTTTTACGTGACCGATGATGTGGTCACTATAGACCGCCGTAAACGTGGTGCGCCACTCGATAAAATCGTCGCTGAACTGATGATTTTCGCCAATAGCACTTGGGGCAAATTCATGGCGGATCACGGCGTGCCAGGTATTTATCGCGCACAAGGCGGTGGAAGCGGTGGCTGGGCTGCGAAAATGCAAGTGCGCATGGTCACGCACGCTGCGCCGCATCAAGGATTGGGCGTCGATCAATATGCCTGGAGCACTTCACCGTTGCGACGCTACACCGACTTGGTGAATCAATGGCAGATTCTGGCATGCGCTGAAAAAGGTATAGCAGCGCCATTGGTGGCGCCGTTCAAACCACGTGATGCGGATCTGTTTGCGATTGTTTCTGCTTTCGATGCGGCTTATTCCGGCTATGGCGATTTTCAGTCGAATATGGAGCGCTATTGGTGTTTGCGTTGGTTGGGACAGGAACAAAAAGAAGGCCGCGCAAAACAAGTCGAAGCGGTCGTGTTGAAAGACGAAATTTTGCGTCTGGTCGATATTCCTTTAGTCATCAAATTGCCAGGTATGCCTGCTGTTGCGCGTGGCGCCCAAGTTAAACTTGATATCCTCCGCTGGGATGAAGTTGATCTGAGTATAGAAGTGCGTTTGCTAGAAGTGTTGACGCCACCGGCCTCCGATCAGCTTGAAGAGCAAGAAGATGATGCGCTTGCAGATGAGCTGGAGTCGGAAGAACTCGACGCTGCGATGGATATGCCGCATGAGTCGCTGGAAATACCGTTGGAAGTGCCGGTTGATGAAACGGCAGAAGAAAATGAAGAAGCCGAAAATGGCACCCCAGTCTCAGGGGCATAAAAAGCGTAGGGCACTGATAAAGGGTTTGTTGTGCCCATTTTGATATATTTTTTAGCTATCCTTTTAACCATCTACTAGCGTGAAATCACTTCCTGAAAATCGCATTTTAGTGGGCGCCATTGGCATTTCGGTATTGGCGCATGCTGTTCTACTCGCCGTGCACTTTGGTGCGCCAGACGCCTTTAAATTCAAGCCAACCGATCCGTCGCTGGAAGTCATTTTGGTCAATGCCAAGCATGATACCAAACCGGTGAAAGCAGAGGCCTTGGCGCAGGTGAATCTGGATGGCGGCGGCAATGCCGATGCCGGGCGTGCCAAGTCACCGTTGCCGGATATGCATTTATCGGAAGATGGTGACAGTCTCAATACGACCAAACGCCGGATCGTCGAACTGGAACAGCAACAGCAGAAAATGTTGGCGCAAATGCAAAGGAAAACGGCCTTTTCCGTATCAGAGCCAACGCCGCAAGATAAGCAGGTAGATAAAACTCAGCAAGATGACGGCACCGATAATTTGGCGGATGCCAAAGCTTTGCGCCGCAAAGAAGCTGAAATTGCCAAGAGTATCGAGGACTACAACAAACGGCCTAAAAAGACGCAAATTACCCCGAGCACGAGCGCAAGAGGATACGCGATGTATTACCGCGCATTTGCCGATAAAGTAGAGCGTATGGGGACATTGAATTTCCCGAAGAAAAATGGCAATGCACTACATGGGAAATTAGTTGTCTCGGTACCGATTTATCAGGATGGCTCGCTGTATCAAAAAGACGGCGGCGTTCAGGTTGAGATTAGTTCTAAAGTGCCGGGCCTGGATGCGGAGGCGGTGCGTATCATCGAGAGAGCCGCACCGTTTGGTCGCTTCCCGCAAAATATGCGATCAACTGGCAAAGATGATGTATGGGAAGTGATCATGACAATGACATTTTCTCATGAGGGACAACTGACGACAGAGTTGCGCGCAGTTGATAACTAAGATGAGTAAGAATAATTATGCCTGATCTATACGCCGTCATTGGCAACCCAATCGCTCATAGCAAATCACCAGAAATCCATGCACGCTTCGCGCAGGAAGCAGGGCAAGTGATGCAATACACGCGTTTGTTGGCGCCATTGGATAGTTTCGCAACGACGGTTCAAAAATTTATTGAGGAAGGCGCAAAAGGGGCGAACGTCACGGTTCCTTTTAAGCTAGACGCATATGCTTTGGCGACTATTCTCACCGATCGCGCGGAAGCTGCCGGTGCGGTGAATACGCTCAAGTTCGATGGTGACACTATTTTGGGTGACAACACCGATGGCATCGGTTTGGTCACTGATATTGTGCGCAACGCGGGTGTCGGTTTGACGGGAAAACGCATCTTGTTATTAGGTGCCGGCGGTGCGGCGCGTGGTGCGTTATTACCTTTGTTGCAGACCCAACCGTCGCAGCTGGTGCTAGCGAACCGAACGCTCGCCAAGGCTGAAGACTTGGCACAACAAATCGCACTAAATTTCCCCAATGAAGCGCGCATAACTACTTGTGAATTTGCCGACTTGCAGGATCAGTTTGATATCGTCATTAATGCGACTTCAGCCAGTTTGCAAGCCGATGTGCCGCCGATTCCGCCGCATGTTTTTGGCGTATCGACACTGGCTTATGACATGATGTACGGCCAACAGCCAACGGTTTTCATGCAGTTTGCCAGCGCCCATGGCGCCAGCGTCCGGGATGGATTGGGCATGTTGGTGGAGCAGGCGGCGGAAGCTTTTTTTGTGTGGCGTGGTGTGCGGCCGCAGACGGCTGACGTATATGCGGCATTACGCGCACAGTTGTGAGTCATTCTAAATAAGCAATTTGAAGATTATCGTCGTCCCCGCGAACGCGGGGATCCAAGTTGCGTAACATAAATTCCCGCGTTCACGGGAATGACGAGGTCGCTTTCTCTCTATTGCGCAAGACCCATGTAAATATTTTTGGAAATAAAACATGAAACCAGTTAGCAAATTACTGCTGAAAATAGTGTTGTTTGCGGTGATCGCTATTCTGGCTTTGCAGCTATATTTTTTTGCGCGGGTTTGGTGGTTAGTTGATCATAATCCTGGTTCGACCAGCATGATGAGCCAGCAATTATCGGCGCTAAGAGAAACCAATCCCAATGCGCAATTGCAATTCACCTGGGTACCTTATAACCGTATTTCTCCCAATCTGAAACGCGCCATCATCGCTTCGGAAGATGCCAATTTTACTGAGCACGATGGCGTCGATTGGAGTGCGGTCGAACAAGCCTACGAGAAGAATGAAAAGAAGGGCAAGGTGGTGCGTGGCGGCTCGACCATCACACAGCAGTTGGCAAAAAATTTATTCTTGTCGGGCGAACGTAGTTATATACGAAAAGGCCAGGAGTTCATCATCACGTATATGTTGGAATTCTGGATGGATAAAGAGCGAATTTACGAAATTTATCTGAATGTGGTTGAATGGGGCAATGGTGTTTTTGGTGCGGAAGCCGCGGCCCGTCATTATTACGGGACCTCTGCTGCCAATTTGAGCGCAAGCCAGGCCGCACGGATGGCGGTAATGCTGCCTAATCCACGGTTCTACGATAAAAATCGTGGCTCAGCTTATCTGGCCAGACGCACAGGATTGATTTTGCGACGCATGGGTTCGGCAGACTTACCTTAACGATTTATTGGTCAATATTTCTTGTGATGATTGCGCTTGCTGGCTCTATTAGTTAAAAGTACACTTGCGCGAATTTCGACTCAGTCTTTTGTCCCAGCGAGGTCACATGATTAACGTATTCGTATTGCAAAATGGCCGTCTCAATCAGGTCAATATCGAGAGCAGGCAGGACCTTGAGCAAGCTGCGCCAGTCTGGGTTGATCTGACAGATCCCACCAGTGAAGAGCGCACCTGGGTTAAACAGGCATACGGCGTTTCCATGCCGGGTGAGCATGATGTCAAAGACATTGAAGCTTCAGCACGGTATTACGAAGAAGAAAACGGCGATTTGCATTTGCATACCGATTTCCTGTTTGAGCAAGATGACGGTCAATCGTCCACCATCACTGTCGCTTTTATTTTGGCACGCGATATCCTGTTTTCCGTACATAGCGAAGATTTACCGGTGTTCCGTCTGGTGCGCATGCGCGCCCGTTCTCGTCCAGGCTCTATTGGCGATTACAAAGATGTACTGCTCGACTTATACCAAACAGATGCGGAATATTCGGCGGATGCATTGGAAGGTGTTTACAGTGATTTGGAAGAGGTCAGCAGCAGCGTGCTGAAAAAGCAAATCACTGATCAGGAGGCTGCTGCTGCACTGAACGCGATAGCGCATCAAGAAGATTTAAACGGACGCATCCGGCGTAACATGATGGATACCCGCCGTGCTGTCAGTTATTTGATGCGCGGTCGTTTGCTCAACCCCGAGCAGTTTGAAGATGCAAGGCAGATTCTGCGCGACATTGAGTCGCTCGACGGTCACACCGCATTTTTGTTCGATAAAATCAATTTCTTGATGGATGCCTCGATCGGGTTTATTAATTTAAATCAAAGCAAGATCATTAAAATTTTCTCAGTTGCCTCGGTCGCGTTCTTGCCACCAACCTTGATCGCCAGTATCTACGGTATGAATTTTGAGATATTGCCAGAACTTAAATGGACCTATGGTTACCCTTTCTCGATCTTGTTGATGATCGCATCAGCAGTGGCGCCATTTTGGTATTTCAAACGACGTGGCTGGTTCAATTAACATGCTACGCACGTAAAAAATGGCGAGGAGATTAATCTCCTCGCCATTTTTATTCCGATGATACTTTCAACTCATTATTTCAACTGAGCAAACGCGCCACGCGCCGCTTCAACCGTAGCCGCAATTACCGCATCATCATGCTGCGCCGACACAAAGCCCGCCTCAAATGCGGACGGCGCCAGATAAACGCCTGCATCTAGCATCGCATGGAAGAATTTGTTGAAACGGTCTTTATTGGTCGTCATCATTTCAGCATACGTGCCCGGCACTTGTTTGGCGAAATACAAGCCGAACATACCGCCGACGGCATCAGCGCAGAACTCAATACCGGCATCTTTTGCCGCAGCAGTTAAGCCTTGCGTGAGTTTCAAAGTTTGTGTGCTGAGGGCGTCATAGAAGCCGGGAGCCTGGATCAATTTCAGGGTTGTCATGCCAGCTGCCACCGCGACGGGATTGCCGGACAAAGTGCCTGCTTGATATACACCGCCCAATGGCGCCATGTGTTTCATCAAATCTGCGCGACCACCAAAGGCAGCCACTGGCAAACCGCCGCCGATGACTTTTCCTAAGGCAGTGATATCCGGCTGAATGTTGTACAAAGCTTGCGCACCGCCAAGCGCGACGCGGAAGCCACACATCACTTCATCAAAAATTAATACGGCACCATATTTTGTACACAGCGAGCGCATTGCTTGTAAAAATTCCGGTGTGGCGCGTATCAAATTCATGTTGCCGGCAACTGGCTCAACAATCACACAAGCGATCTGATCGCCTATGTTCTTGAATGCTTCCTCCAGTTGTTCGACGTTGTTGTAGTCAAGTACCAAAGTGTGTTTAACAAAATCTTCCGGCACACCAGATGAAGTCGGATTGCCGAAAGTGAGTAAGCCACTGCCGGCTTTAACCAACAGCGAATCTGCATGACCGTGATAACAGCCTTCAAATTTGACGATCTTGTCGCGGCCGGTCGCACCACGCGCCAATCGCAAGGCGCTCATGGTGGCTTCGGTGCCGCTGGAAACTAAACGTACTTGTTCAATTGACGGCACCAGCTTGCAGATTTCTTCCGCAATCAGAATTTCACCTTCGGTTGGCGCGCCAAAACTGAGGCCGCGTGCAGCAGCATCTTGCACGGCTTTGATTACAGTCGGATGGGCATGACCGACGATGGCCGGACCCCATGAGCCGATATAATCAATATAGCGTTGATCGTCGGCATCCCAGAAATAAGGACCTTCGGCACGCGTGATAAAGCGCGGCGTACCGCCGACAGAGCGGAAAGCGCGTACTGGCGAATTGACGCCGCCGGGTGTAGTCAATTGAGCGCGGGCGAAGAGGGTGTCGTTGTTCGATGTTGTAGAAGTCATGGTGATGTTTGTCGTATCAGAAAATTGGAAAATTGGATGCTTTTCTTATCTTCCCCATGCTGGCGAGGGAAGATGGGCTTGGTTAAGGTGATGTTTCGTCACCATCATCAACTGCATCAGGATTGCCAGGATTATCTTCGCGTGCCCAGAAAAAACGATCTGGCACTAGCTTTCCCATCCCTATCCGCTGCGCTGCAGTGACTGCTGCCAAGGTGAATTCTTGTGCTTCTGTGACGGCTTCCGGCACGTCTAAACCGTTGGCGAGCATGGCAGCGGTAGCGGCAGAAAGTGTGGTGCCGGCACCGATGAATGCGCCCGATACGCGTTGCCAGCTATCTTGTCGCACGATTCCGGTATCGTTAAATAATATATTGCTGACCGTTCCTGCATTGCTCGGGGTACCGGTGACGAACAGAAATTCGCAACCCAGCCCGATGATGTGCATGGCGTCAACGGCGCACATGTCTTCGGTTGACGGTTCGCGCCATGTTTCCGCAAGTCGCGATAATTCAACCGCCGATACAAACATGACGGTGGTTTGTGGAATCAATAATTCACGGATAGCGGTAAGTAAATCTTCGCTGTCTTGACCTTGATCTGGCATCATCGTCAAAAACGGATCCAGAATCAAAGGCATTTCTGGATAATCAGAAACGATTTCGGCAATGACAGAAACGCTTTCGATCGAGCCAACGGCACCGACTTTGAAAGCAGAAATTTGCATGTCTTCCAGCAGCACACGGGCTTGATCGGCAACCCAATCGGCGTCGATTTCCTGGGTATCTTCGATTCGCGCGGTGTCGCCAATCAAAATGGAAGTGATGGCAGAAAGACCATGACAGCCCATTGCTGCAAATGTGGCAAGATCGGCCTGAATACCAGAGGCACCAACTGGATCTGCAACACCGAAGGTTAATATCAACGGAGAAATAGTGGGAGAAGTTTGGTTTTGCACGGTGAGTAGATTAAGATAGCTGACTTTGCATTTTACTTGATTGAAGGATAGTCGCCGTGAGCAATACCGAAACTAATAAGCCTGAATACAAATCCTGGATGTGTTTGATTTGCGGCTGGATCTACGATGAAGAGGCTGGCTTGCCAGAGGAAGGCATCGCTCCGGGAACCTTATGGGCCGACGTGCCGATGAACTGGACATGTCCGGAATGCGGCGCTCGCAAGGAAGATTTTGAAATGGTGGCGATTTAGTTTTTACCAACATTTCGCCGGATTTCTAATGAAAAGGCAGATAAGCACCCAATCGGGTGCTTATCTGCCTTTTTGTTTTTATACAACGTTCATGTTGTGTAATACACCAATGTGATGCCGTACGGTTAACAATAATTGCAAAAAAAACCATGAAATGCGTTTCAAAATGCGTGATTTCATAAAAAACACACATCATTCAATGACTTTGAGAAATGTTGTTTTAAAGAATCACAATCTTTGTTACAGTGATGCCGTAAATTTAAATTTGGTTTGAAAGCACATCAAATGACGGCACTTGAGCAAAGCAGTGAGCACAGCAACTTAAAAGTGATGGTGATTGACGATAGCAGTACGATTCGGCGCTCAGCAGAAATCTTTTTGAGTCAGGCAGGCTACCAGGTGGTGCTTGCGGAGGACGGCTTTGATGCGCTTGCAAAAGTGCATGATCATAAGCCGGCCCTGATCTTTTGCGATATTTTGATGCCTAGGCTAGATGGATATCAAACCTGCGCTTTGATCAAAAAAAGCGCCAAATTCCATGACACCCCCGTGATTATGCTGTCTTCCAAGGACGGATTATTTGATCGCGCGCGCGGGGCGATGGTCGGCTCTAGTGAATACCTTACCAAGCCTTTTACTAAAGACAGTCTGCTCAAGACGGTGCGCCAATATACACAGCAGGCTCATAGCACTGCTGCAGCTGTTTCTGTAGCGCAGATCAAGCCAGTTGCCGAAGCGATGTCTGAACTCGCGTTGGCCGCGCGGTAAATTTTTGAAGTATTTGATGTAATTCGCAATAACGTAGCCGTAATAAAGTGAACGTACTTAGGCAAACGTAGTAACGCAAAATTAAAAGTAAAGGTTGGATCAACATGGCAATACAAAAAGTACTCATCGTCGACGACTCCGCTACAGAGCGGTATTTTTTGACCGATATTTTGGCAAAACAGGGATATTCGGTATCGACTTCCGAAAGCGCAGAAGGCGTTCTGGAAAAAATCAAGGCTGACAAGCCCGATTTGATTTTGATGGATGTCGTGATGCCAGGACAAAATGGCTTCCAGGCCACGCGCTCGATTACCAAAGATCCAGAACTGCAAGGCATTCCCATCATTATGTGCACCAGCAAAGGTCTGGAAACGGATCGTATCTGGGGTATGCGTCAAGGGGCAAAGGATTACTTGGTGAAGCCAATTAATCCACAAGAATTACTGGCAAAGATCGCAGCGTTGAGCGCGGCCTGATTCTCATAATCGTACAACCATAGCTCCCGCATACACTTCCATACTATCGAAATTATGAGCCAATCAAACTCGGATCTGCGCGCGCAGATACCCGCGCTGCAACCTGTGCAAGATGTAAATGCAAGCAGGAATAATGCAAGCCGGGACATGGAGCAGCGCCGTACCCGCTTGCGCGAGTTTCAGGCACATTTTCTGGAGCGTATGCAGGCAGCGCGTAGTGGCGTCGCGACACATCAAAATCATTTAGGTTTTTTGATTGGGCAAACACGCTGGCTATTGGATTTGCAAGAAGCGGGTGAAATTGTCGCAATTGATCGCATCACGAAAGTGCCGTTGGCGCAAGACTGGTATCTTGGTTTGACCAATATCCGCGGTTCTTTAATCAGCGTAGTGGACTTTGCGCGCTTTCAAGGCGAACCATTAACATCGATAGACAAAGACAGTCGCATCGTCGCTTTTTCTTCCCGTCTGCAATTTAACAGTGCTTTGTTAGTCAAGCGCGTGCTGGGTTTGCGTAATCTCGAACAGATGCAACTGCAGACTCCGTCGGACGAGCTGAGCGACGACGGCAGCAAACGTTATCTCGATAGTGATGGTCAATTGTGGACTGAATTGAAGTTGGCGCAGTTGATACAGGACCCGCGTTTTTTGCAGGTGGGATTGTAGGTGTGGTGAGTTGTAAACAGCAATAAAAGCAAATAAAAGCCAGTTGGTTGGTATCCACGTTGACGCTCACCAGCGGCGACATCGAATGTGTAATGAGGAGATTTTGTAATGGCGTTCAAATTACCGTCACTGTTCAAGGCAGCTAAAGAAGAACAGGTAGAAGGTGGCGAGTTTTTCGGTCACGATTCTGGGCACGATCATCAAGACTTTGCGGCGTATGCTGCCGCAGCAGAAGCCAATCAGCATGCGAATCCGCAGAACGGTGATGAGCATGCCTTGTCAAATACAGTTTGGATTGAATCGGCTGGCGCGACAGAAATGGATGCATCATCATTCGATTCTGCCTCGACTATTTTCGATCCCTTCCCAGAAGAGATTCCGACAACATTAACCGCTGCGTCCTATGTGCCGACAACTCCTGCGCCAGCAGCGTCAGCTTTTATGGAAAAGGTAGCGCCAGCATCAAGCGCAACCGTTGATACTTCCACCTATCATGACACTGAGACCGCGCAAGCAGCTGCCCCAGTTGCGGCGCCTGTCGCACCAAAAGCCGAAGCAACGGCGGGTGCAATGGGAGCACTGGCATCTGCATATCAAGATAAGCCACTACCGCTGATTGGCAAGTTGCCGCAACAGCAGCAAGTGCGAATCTTGTTGATGACGTTGGTGGGAGCATTGATCTTGACGGTGTTTTTCCTGGTGCTCAATACCAGAGATGCAACCTTAAGTTCAATCCACACGCAAATTGCCGATGATGCGCTGATGCACTCGCAGCGTATAGGTAAAGCAACTCCGAATGCGATTCAAGGTAATCCAGAAGCGTTTAAGCAGTTGACAGATAGTCGCAATGAATTCAATAAAGACATTGCAGTCTTGACCAAAGGCGGTATTTTTAAAGGTCGTGCAATTGCGGCATCAAGTTCAAGCATGCAACCGGTTTTGGCCGAGGTGCAAAAAACCTGGTCCAATACCGACAAAGCTGCAGACACGATTTTGAAGCAGCAAAAAGAATTGACCGGTTTTGGTGTGACACTGCAAAAACTGAATGATTTGTCACCGACATTGTTAGATTTGTCAGAGCAAATTTCGACCATCAAAATGCAAGGTGGTGCAACTCCTCATGAAATTTCCGCAGCATCACAACTGGTCATGTTGACGCAACGTTTAGGACGTAGCGCCAATGAATTTTTGACCTCCGAAGGTGTGAATCCAGAAACAGCTTTCTTGCTCGGGAAAGATACGAATACTTTCCGCGACATCATCAATGGCTTTTTGAATGGTAGTGATATCTTGCGTTTGCCAGCAAGTAAAAATGAAGATGAGCGCGCGATCTTAACTGCACTGGCAAAATCTTTTGGCGAGTACCAGGTATCGGTCGCTGCGGTATTGGGCAACATGCAAAATTTCGTGTCCGCGAAACAGTCCGAACAATTGATCTTTACCGAAAACGAATCGTTGAAACAACAATTGACGGCGTTGCAGGATAAATACCGCGCTTCGGAAGATTCAGTGAGTTTGCCATTTATCTTGATGCTGTTATCTGCGTTAGTAGCATTGTTGGCTGCAGCAAGTATTGCATGGGTACAGTTGCAAGAAGGTCGTCGCCGTACGCAAGAAGCGGATTTACGTCGTCAGGCTGCCGATGATCAACGTTTGCAAGCGATTCAACACGAGATTAATGCGACAAATACGAACAACCAGAATCAGGCCGCGATTTTGCGTTTGATGAATGAACTGCAAGAAGTTGCGGATGGTGACTTGACTATGCAAGCGACGGTGTCGGAAGACATTACCGGTGCGATTGCCGACTCGGTTAACTATACGGTTGAAGAATTGCGCGGCTTGGTTGGTCGCGTAACTGCCACTGCACAGCAAGTGACGACAGCATCGGATCAGGCGCAAAGTATTTCGATCGAACTGTTGGCGGCATCGCAGCGACAGTCACGCGATATTCAGGAAACTACCAACGCAGTTCTGGACATGGCGACGCAGATTACCGATGTATCAAAATCGGCGAGTGAGTCTGCTGACGTTGCGCGTCAGTCGGTTACGGCGGCAGAAGGTGGTGCCAAGGCCGTGGAAAATGCGATCGCCGGTATGAACGAAATTCGCGATCAGATTCAAGAAACGTCCAAGCGTATTAAACGCTTGGGTGAGTCGTCACAAGAGATTGGTGAAATTACTGAACTGATTTCCGACATTACCGAACAGACCAACGTATTGGCGTTGAATGCGGCGATTCAAGCGGCGTCTGCCGGTGAAGCGGGACGCGGCTTCTCGGTGGTTGCGGAAGAGGTGCAGCGCCTGGCGGAACGTTCCGGTGCTGCGACCAAACAGATTGGTGCGTTGGTGCGGACGATTCAAACAGATACGCACGATGCCGTTGTGGCGATGGAAAAATCCACGGCGGGTGTGGTTGAGGGAGCGAAATTGTCTGATGCCGCTGGTGCTTCCTTGTCTGAGATTCGTAGCGTTTCGAACCGACTGGCGGAATTGATTCAAAGTATTTCCAGCGCCACGGAACAGCAAGCAACATCAGCAAACGGGGTTGCTACTAACATTCAAAACATTCTTGCCGTAACGGATAAAACACGAGAAGGTACGCGTCAAACTGCGTTGTCGATTCGTGAATTGTCGAAACTGGCAGAAGATTTGAAGAGTTCAGTATCGCGTTTCCGTACGAGCTGATTACTCTGATTCCCCTCTCAGACAAGCGAGAGAGGGGTTGGGGGAGAGGGAGTGTTCAGACATTTTCAATGATGCATTCCATCTCGCCTGATCTTTCTCCTATATGTGAGAGAGAAGAGAAAACATATCATTAATAATAGTAAAACAGGTTCTCAAAACCAATAAGGCAGTCATGACCACCGCATTTTCTCAACCAGACACCGGTCCATTGTCATGGGTCATGAACGAAATTCAAGAGGCGCTGACGCAATCTGCGACAGCGTTGCAAAAATTATCTAGCGATCAGAACAAGGATCAAAGCACCCAGTTGCTTCTTGCAAAAACCTATTTGCACCAGGCGCATGGCGCGTTGCAGATGGTTGATATCAGTGGCGTGACGATATTGACAGAAGCGGTTGAAGAGTTGCTCGATCAGGCGCAAGCAGCGCAAACGGATGAGAACAGTAACGTTGCTGTTCTTAGCGCAGAGCAGGTCGCAACGATAGGTCAAACATATCAAGCGTTGATCGCTTATCTGGAAGAGTTGCTGGCTGGCGCCGCACATCAACCGGTCAAATTATTCCCGTATTATCATGCATTAATGCAGGTTGTCAGGACGGCAGCGGGGCAGCAAAAGTGTCATCCGGCAGATTTATTTTTTCCTGACCTGAGCATCAGGCCACAGTTTGTTGTGGAAGGTCAGCAGAATATCGAACTAGATTTAAAGTCGCTACGTAAACGCTTTGAAATGGCATTGCTGCCATTCCTGAAAAGCAGCGATAGCACAGTTGAGTGTCAGAATGCCGCCATCATGCAAAGTGTGATTGGTGAAGTAGAGCAGGCACAAACGCATCAGCAGTCACGCGCCTTTTGGTGGGTGATGAATGGCTTTTCCGATGGCGTTGCCAACGCCGATATTGTAACGAATGAGGGAAATGCGCTGCACGTCAAACAATTGTTTGCACGGATTAATTTGCAACTGCGTCGTTTAAGCGAAGGATCGTCGAGTATCTCCGAGCGCTTATTGCGTGACGCTTTGTTTTTTATCGCGGGCATACAAACGCCATCAGCGAAAAATCAGCAAATTCGTCTTGCATATCGTTTGGAAGGCGCGGTTCCAGCGGATTATCAGGCACGTCATTACGATCAGGTTAATCCTGTCGCACTGCAAGCAGCCAAAGAACATCTGACGCAAGCTAAAAATATGTGGGATAACCTGGCTTCGGGGAATCCGGCGCCAGCGCAAAATTTCGAGCAGCAGATGCATGCGTTGAGTGAATCCGGCGGCCAATTAAATGCGCCATCACTGGCTAAATTGCTGCGTGAATTAAGTGGCATTGCACGCCATGCGGCCTATGCCAAGCCGGGTGATGCGATTGGTATAGAAATTGCGACCAGCTTATTGTTTATTGAAAACACCCTAAGCCACATTCATCGATTGCCAGAGAATTTCTCTGAGCGTGCCGACGCGATGAGCGCACGCTTGCTATCGGTGATGTCAGGTGAAACACCAACCGAGCCAGCACATTGGTTGGGTGAAATTTATCAAGCAGCGCAACAGCGGCAAAATGTAAAAACATTGGCGCATGAGATGTTAGTCAGTTTGCGTCAGGTTGAAAAAATGCTTGATGAGTATTTTTCCGAACCCGCCAAACGTACGGTGCTGACCAGAATTGATCACGTCCTGTCTCAAATTCAAGGTGCATTGTCAATTCTGGATCATGTTGAATCCAATGCAGATGCCGCTGAAGTGATCACGCATACACGCGCCACGTTGCAGCAATTCTCTGATGCAGAAGATGGCCAATTGCCGGAGCAGATAGAGTTTGAGCGGATCGCGCAAAATATTGGCGCATTGAGCTTTTATCTGGAGATGCTACAGCATCAATCTGGTCATGCGGATCATCAACATTGCCGTTTGAATTTTGATGAAGAGCGCCAGGTATTTCGGATTAATCTATTAGAGCGTACTGCATCAACCGTGGTGAGTGAACCAGTGGTGCATGTCGTGGCTCCAGCCGTTCCGGTTTCGGCGATAGTCCCGGTTGCAGAAAATTTTGCGCCATTAGTTTCAGAAGCGGCGACATCTGGCGAGTCAGCTAGTGCTGCGCATGATGAATTTCCCGCGCTCTCTTTTCCGCATTTGCCGACGATAGAAGAAGAGCTGTTGCAACATCAGCAGCAAGCTGCCGAACTGGCGATATCGTTGTCGAATGAACCGCAGAATCTGGAGTTGCAAGAGCAATTAAAAGCATCGTTGGTGCAAGTGCGCGCTGACGCCAGATTAAGCGACGATCACAGTGCGAGCGATCGCGCGCAAGCGGCGATTGATCTGTTGGCTGCGCCCAATGCAACAATTGCAGAGTTGGTGACTGCGATTGTTCCTGCGCATACAGAAAATCACAGCCCGGAAATCACGTTGTCGGCACCAATGCCGACCAGTGAGGAAGAAGCCGACGCCGAGTTGCAGGAGATTTTTCTATCAGAGGCAGATGAAGTCTGTGCTTGTGTCCACGAGACTTTGCCGGAAGCACGTCTTGCCCCACACAATCAAGAACATTTAACGGTATTGCGTCGCGCTTTTCATACCTTGAAAGGCAGTAGCCGCATGATAGGCTTGACCGCATTCGGCGAGGCGGCATGGAGCATAGAACAGGTGCTCAATCTGTGGTTGTCTGAAGCACGGAACGGCACGCCGTCACTGTATGCGTTGCTAGATGAGGCGACGCAGTATTTTGAGGGATGGATTGCAGATATTCGGGCGATGGGAACATCGCATCGGACAGCAGAAGCGCTAAGTGCATCTGCGCAACAGGTCCGCGATGGCCATGAATTTTTACCTGCACACGTCATATCTGCAGTGCTTGATACAAGCGATGATGCTGAGTTAAACGCTGAGTTAAGCGCTGAATTGACTGACGAAGTAGTCTCGCCAGCATTCATTGTGCAGGCGACAGAATTACAGCCTTCTGACATTCAGTTATCTGAGGTGTCGGAAGACGAATTTGCCGACGCTATCGCGCTGTTTGCTAGCGAGCATACTGGCACTGAGTCGCCAGTGGTCGAGCTGGCCAGCTATGCAGAACACAATGTTGATGCGCTTCAATTACCGCCCGACCAACCGCAACATCAAGCGGAAAGCGCAGAAGTGATTGCTTTCCCGGGCGTGCCGGAAAGTCGTCCAGATGACAGTCTTAAAAAAATTGGTGAATTGCAGATCAGTCTGCCGTTATACAACATTTATTTAACTGAAACAGATCAGTTAGTCCGTTTGTTAGCGCGTGACTTCTCTGAGTGGCGGCATGAGCCTGAGCGTGTTGTTGCCGTACAAGCGATCCATGCTGCACATTCTTTGGCGGGCAGCTCGGCCACGGTTGGTTTTAAACCGTTGCAGGAACTGGCGCATGCGTTGGAAATGTTATTGCAGCGTGCCGCTTTGCAACCAACGGTTATGCAAGAACAAGATTTTGTTATGATCACGTTGGCAGTTGATCAGGCAAAAGCGATGTTGCAGGAATTTGCGCAAGGTGAAATGCCGTATTACGAACCGGCATTGGTAAGTGGTTTGAATGCACTGATGCATGCGAATGACGAGCCGCGCAAAGATGACGACGCAGAAGTGCTGCAAAGTCTATCACCATCATCCGATAATGTTCAGCATCTGCACGTGCTTGAATCTGTCACTGCAATAGCAGAGACAGAGCCAATGTTAATCGAAACTATGGCGCCAGTAGTGCCGCGTCTGTTCGAGCAAAGCACGGAAGAATTGGATGCCAACTTAACTTTGCGCGACGATTTGGATGAGGATTTATTGCCGGTCTTTATCGAAGAAGCGCGAGATATGTTGCCGCAAATCGGTGGTGCTTTGCGTGACTGGCAACAGTCAGCACAGGAAACTTCTGTTGCAATGCCGACCGCTATCATCCAGGCAATTTTGCGCCATTTGCATACCATTAAAGGCAGCGCACGGATGGCCGGTGCGATGGTGCTTGGTCAGCATATGCATGAGATGGAAAGCCAGATTGAAATCATTTCACACAGCAGCGATGATCAGAGCAAGGCTGAGCATATTCTGCATAAAGTAGAAGAGCTGCTCGCGCACTACGACCATGGAGTGCAGCTGTTTGAAGATCTGTGTTCGCCACAACCAAAACCTAAAGCAATTGCAGCAAGTGCAGCAAGCGTAACAAGCACGGTGGCCCCAGTTGGAGCGTCGTCTGCATTGACGTCAGTGATAGTGCCAAAGATGGCGGGATTAATCGCCGCAACGACAGCTGCAACACCATTGCCAGTCAAAGCACCGGTGCAGCAAGTGCGTGTGAATGCCGACATTCTTGATCGTTTGGTAAATCAGGCCGGTGAAGTTTCTATCGCGCGTTCGCGTTTGGAATCCGGGGTTGGTACTTTGCAGTCGTCACTATCGGAGTTGGATGAAAACGTGGTGCGTTTGCGTGAGCAGTTGCGTGAAATTGAGATGCAGGCGGAAACGCAAATATCTTCTCGGATGACGCAAGCCGGTGAGCGCGAATTTGATCCGCTTGAGTTTGACCGTTTTACCCGTTTGCAAGAGCTGACACGGATGATGGCAGAGAGTGTCAATGACGTAGCCACTTTGCAAAAAACACTGACAAAGTCGGCCGATGATGCCAGTGCCGATTTGGTTGCGCAAGGTTTGTTGACTCGTGATCTGCAACAAGACCTGATGCATGTCCGCATGGTGCCATTTGCTAGTGTTGCTGAGCGTTTGTATCGCCTCACTCGACAGGTATCGAAAGAGCTCGATAAGCGTGTGACGCTGGATATTCTTGGTAGCACAGTGGAGATGGATCGCGGCGTTCTGGAAAAAATGGTCGGACCATTTGAGCATCTATTACGTAACGCGATTGTCCACGGTATCGAAACGCGCGACGAACGTCGTCTCGCTGGTAAGAGCGATGTCGGCGAATTAAAAATCGAAATTCTTCAAGATGGTAATGAGGTATTGATTCAATTAACCGATGACGGTCAAGGTTTGAATTTGTCGCGGATACGCGAGAAAGCACAAAGTAACGGCTTGATCAGTACGGATCTATTATTGTCTGATGGCGAAGTTACTGATCTGATTTTCAAACCAGGATTTTCGACCGCAACGGAAGTGACCGAATTGGCAGGTCGTGGTGTCGGTATGGATGTGGTGCGTTCTGAAGCAACCTCTTTAGGTGGTCGTGTTGCGGTCAACACTGAAGCGGGTAAAGGCACTACGTTTGCAATTCATTTGCCGTTGACATTGGCAGTGACGCAAGTGGTAATTTTCTCAACTGGTGGCCAGACTTATGCTGTGCCATCAGCATTGGTGGAGCAAGTGCAGCAGTTGAAAGCACCGATGCTGGCACAGGCGTATAACGAAGGCACGTTGTTGTGGCAAGGACAGCGCGTGCCGCTGCATTATCTGTCGGCTCTATTGGGCGAGCATGAAGCCGTTCCGGCGGCGCAGCAATACACACCGATTGTGATTTTAAAAAGCGGTAACAGTGTCAATAATCGCGTCGCACTGCACGTGGATACGATTGTTGGTAACCGCGAGGTGGTGGTGAAAAATATTGGACCGCAATTGTCTCGTATGATCGGTATTGTCGGTGCGACAGTGCTCGGTTCTGGCGACATCGTGTTGATTTTGAATCCGGTGCCATTAGCGCAGCGCTTTGCGCAAGAAGTACGCGCGCCTCGCTCGGGCATGACCACGGAAACTGTTCATGCTGTCGAAGGCGTTGGTGCTGTAGCTGAAATGGAAGCCAGAGTCATCGCACCGACTGTCAAGTTAGAGCAAGGCCTGCGCACGCAAAAAATCGTTATGGTGGTCGATGATTCGTTGACAGTGCGACGCGTCACACAGCGCTTGTTAATGCGCGAATCGTATCAAGTCGTGTTGGCAAAAGATGGTGTCGATGCGTTGCAGCAACTGCAGGCGATTACGCCGGATGTGATGTTGGTGGATATTGAAATGCCGCGGATGGACGGCTTCGATTTGACGCGTAACATTCGCAGTGATGAACGCACGCGTCATATCCCTATTATCATGATCACTTCACGTACCGCTACCAAGCACAGGGCTTATGCGATGGAATTGGGCGTCAATGAATATCTTGGTAAGCCGTATCAGGAAGATGCTTTGTTGAGCGCGATTAGTGGATTTATGCAAAAAAGTATTCCCGCATAACGGTTTATACGTCGTTGCTTCCGCCTTGCCGTACTATCGTACTGTCTGCGTCGGAGCGCCTAGTCTAAACAGTTATGCGAGATTACTAAGAGGTGGCGTTGTAAAAATTCTTCTTCAGGGGGAACTTGAACAATGGATATAGCGGGCATGACGCAACACGCCAGCGGTACATTTGAGGTGACGCTGGCGCCGCAGAAGCCGGATAGCGATGTGGCGGCGGCTTCTCATGTTGGTCGCATGACAATAGACAAGCAGTTTCATGGCGAACTTGATGCCACCAGCAAGGGCGAGATGATGGCCGTGCAATCGGAGGTCAAAGGCTCTGCGGGTTACGTAGCGCTGGAGCGCGTTACCGGGAAGCTGGGCGGACGTGAAGGCAGCTTTGTGCTGCAGCACAGCGGCACAATGACTCGAGGCGTTCCAGAGCTATCCGTTACCGTTGTTCCAGACTCCGGGACCGGCGAATTGAAGGGGCTTGCCGGCAAGATGGATATCATTATTGCACCGGATAAAACGCATACTTATACCTTCGTCTACACGCTAGAGTGATGTAACGAGAATACGCGCCAAATTGAATTGTCATGGCGTGCGCGCTAATGCTGTCATTTCAGTTGTCATTCATTGCTCTTCTGCTTGCATTTTTAATATGAATACAAAATGCAATCGTCAGTCCTGTTTTGCGTCAGCCTTAATTTCAAAACTGATAAAATGGCGGGATGACTAAGCAACAGACAAAAAAGAGCGTTTCCTCTCCCGTATCCCCGTCCGATTCCGAGACGGCAGCCCTTAAATTTTCCGAACCTTTGCAGATGGATTTGAGCAATCACTTCCTGATAGCGATGCCAGCAATGCAAGACCCCATATTTGGCGGGTCGGTCGTGTTTCTTTGTGAGCATAATGCCGATGGTGCTATGGGGGTGGTGATCAATAAAGCCACCGATATGACGATGGACATCTTGTTGGAGCGGATAGATCTGAAACTGATTTCGGATGACGTTGTGTCGCCACAGATATCGCCGTTAATGGAACGCATGACGAGTGCAAATGCCAGCGCCGATAAGGGTGACAAAATTACACTGCCTCTGACCAAGCGTCCGGTCATGTTTGGTGGGCCGGTACAAGCCGAGCGCGGGTTTGTTTTGCATTCACCACCTACTGCCTACTCTTCCACCGTAAAAGTGAGCGATCAAGTCGCAATTACTTTTTCCAAAGATGTGTTGGAAGAGGTTGCACATGCAATTGGCCCGGAGCGGATGTTGGTCAGCATAGGCTGTTCGAGCTGGACACCGGGACAACTGGAAAATGAAATTGCACGTAATGATTGGTTAACTGTTGCGGCCGATCCGGAGATCATTTTCGGAATGCCGATTGCGGAGCGATTTGCGGCCGCAATAAAATTGTTGGGGATCGATCCGTATCTGTTATCGGCAGGATCTGGACGTGCGTAAGCCCAGGGAGTTTGTGATTTGAATGCAATGGAAACCATACTAGGCTTCGATTTTGGGCTGAAACGCGTTGGCGTTGCCGTCGGAAATACCTTGCTCAGGCAAGCGCAGCCTTTAACGATTATCAGCGCCGTGAGTAACGATGCGAAGTTTGCAGAAATTGCGCTGCTGATCAAGGAGTGGCAACCGGCACGCTGTATCGTTGGTTTGCCCTTGCATCCCGATGGAGCGGATCACGAAATGAGTGTACGTTGCCGCCGTTTTGCGAATCAATTGCAAGGACGTTACGGAGTCGACACGGTATTGGTGGATGAGCGTTACTCTTCAGCGGTGATTACACATCAGCGCGGTGAAATGATTGATGATCAGGCTGCGGCCATCATCTTGCAGCAATACTTTAATGATCTGTAGACCTAAGCAAGCGAGCATAAATATTTATGCCGGCTTACTTACTTTAAGAAATATAGAACATGACAAATAAAAAACTCGATGCCGAAGCACTGTATCAAGTGTTGGAAGCGCAAGTCAAAGCTGGCCTGACGCATGCGGATAACGTTGCCATTGTCGGAATTTATTCCGGCGGTGCCTGGCTTGCCGAACGTCTGATGAAAGCACTGAAGTTGGAAAATAGTGGCCGTCTGGGCTTTATCGACGTCTCTTTTTATCGCGATGATTTTGCTCAAAAGGGATTGCGTACGGACATCAAGCCAACGCAGATTTCTTTCGATGTGGATGGCGCGACGATTTTGCTGGTCGATGATGTGCTTTATACCGGGCGTACTACACGTGCGGCGATTAATGAACTGTTTGATTATGGCCGCCCGCACAAAATCATGTTGGCTGCCTTGGTTGATCGTGGTGGTAGGGAATTGCCGATTGCGGCTGATTTTTTCGCCGATACAGTAACTCTTAAAACTGGCGAATCGCTGGAACTTCATCGTGCTGATGACGGCACACTTTCATTGACTTTGCATACTGACGACCATAAATAATCCATGCTTAATCCTCAACTAAATAAAAACGGCGAATTGCAACATCTGTTGACGATCGAAGGATTGCCGCCGGCTGTGATCACAAACATTCTTGATACCGCATCATCGTTTGTAGGCATCAGTGACAGAGATGTAAAAAAAGTGCCGTTGATGCGTGGAAAAAGCGTCTTCAATTTATTTTTTGAAAACTCGACCCGCACCCGCACCACGTTTGAAATTGCTGCCAAGCGTTTATCGGCCGATGTGATTAATCTGAATATCTCCGCATCCTCTGCCAGCAAGGGCGAGTCATTATTGGATACGATCGACAATTTGTCGGCGATGCATGCAGATATGTTCGTGGTCCGCCACTCGCAATCTGGTGCACCGTATCTGATTGCCAAACATTTGATCGATACCAAGCAAGGACATGTCCATGTGGTCAACGCCGGCGACGGGCGTCATGCGCATCCGACGCAAGGCTTGCTGGACATGTACACCATCCGTCACTATAAAAAAGACTTCACCAATCTGACAGTGGCGATCGTTGGCGATATATTGCACAGTCGTGTAGCGCGTTCTGACATTCATGCTCTGACCACTTTGGGCGTGCCGGAAGTGCGCGTGATCGGCCCGCGCACTTTGCTGCCGAGTGGTTTGGAGCAAATGGGTGTGCGTGTGTTTACCGATATGAATGAAGGCTTGAAAGGTGTCGATGTCATCATCATGCTGCGTCTGCAAAATGAAAGGATGACGGGCGCGTTGCTGCCATCGTCACAAGAATTCTTCAAGAATTATGGCCTGACTCAAGAACGTTTGGCGTTGGCAAAACCTGATGCGATTGTGATGCATCCGGGGCCAATGAATCGTGGTGTCGAAATTGATTCTGCTGTTGCTGATGGTGGACAGGCGGTGATTTTACCGCAAGTGACATTCGGGATTGCGGTGAGGATGGCGGTAATGAGTATTTTGGCGGGGAATTAAGATGAAATTGCATATTAAAAATGGTCATTTGATTGATCCCGCAAACGGTATCGACGCACAACAAGATCTCTTTATTTCGTCTGGAAAAGTAGTCGGCATTGGACAAGCGCCCGAAGATTTTGAAGCGGATAAAGTTTTCGATGCGAATGGTTTGATCGTCGCGCCAGGCTTGGTTGATTTAAGTGCGCGTTTGCGAGAGCCAGGGTATGAACATAAGGCTACGCTGGAATCTGAAATGCAAGCCGCGATGCAAGGTGGCGTCACCAGTTTGGTATGCCCACCGGATACCGATCCGGTGTTGGACGAGCCGGGTTTGGTGGAAATGCTGAAGCATAGGGCCAAGTCTTTAAACCAGGCGCATGTCTATCCATTGGGGGCGTTGACTGTGGGCTTGAAGGGAGAAGCGCTGACAGAAATGGCCGAGCTGACGGAAGCTGGTTGCATCGCTTTTTCTCAGGCAGAAGAACCGATTTTGGATATACGGGTTTTGCTGCGTGCGATGCAGTATGCACAGACGTTTAATTACGCCGTGTGGTTACGACCACAAGATCCGTATTTGGCAGATGGCGGGATTGCCAACAGTGGTGCGGTGGCGTCGCGCTTAGGATTGTCTGGGGTGCCAGTGATGGCCGAAACCATACGTCTCTACACCATTTTTGAATTGGTGCGTTCTACTGGCGCACGCGTGCATATTTGCCGCATTTCATCCGCAGCGGGAATTGAACTTATTCGTGCTGCTAAAAAAGAAGGCTTGCCGATTACCTGCGATGTCGGCGCACATCATATTCATATGACGGAAGTCGATATTGGCTTCTTCGATTCCAATGCGCGCATGACGCCACCGTTCCGTGCGCAACGGGATCGTGATGCGATCCGTCAAGGCTTATTGGATGGGACGATAGATGCGATTTGTTCGGACCATACACCAGTCGATGATGATGAAAAGCTGTTGCCGTTTGGTGAAGCAACACCTGGAGCAACCGGATTGGAATTGCTATTGTCATTGGCGCTGAAATGGGCCGATGAAAACGTTGACAACAGCAAGCATGCGCTGAGTCGTGCTTTGGCAAAAGTGACCACTGATGCAGCGCAAGTTGCAGGTTTGTCCGCAGGGCAGCTGGCGATTGGCAGTGTAGCCGATGTTTGCGTCTTTGATCCTGCGGTGCGCTGGAAGGTCGATGCCAAGGTTTTGGCAAGTCAAGGTAAACACACGCCGTTTCTTGGTTACGAATTGACTGGCCAGGTACAGGCCACTATCGTTGCCGGCCATATTGCGTACGTGCGTAGCGCTCAATAAGCATGAAGAGTATGCGTTTTGTTTTGTTCTGTCGTTTGCTGCGCGTGATATTGCATTTGATCGCTGGTTTATCGACCTGTGCTTTCATTTTTCCTTTCATCGGTACAGCAGGGCGAGGGCGGCTTATTCGTCGTTGGTCGATCAAATTATTGGACATTTGCAGAGTCAGCGTGCAGCTCCATAATCCTGCTCAGTTGGCGGCGGCATCACATGCTTTGATCGTTGCCAATCATGTGTCATGGCTGGATATATTTGTGATCAACTCAGTGCAATCGTGTCGTTTTGTCGCCAAATCGGATATTCGTAGCTGGCCATTAATTGGATGGTTGTGCGATAAATCCGGGACAATTTTTATTGCGCGTGGCAAGCAAAGCGATGTGCGGCGGATATTTCAGGGATTGGTGCACAGCATTCAGGCAGGAGAGCGAGTGGCTTTTTTTCCTGAAGGGACGACTGCCGCGCAAGGCGGTGTATTGCCTTTCCATGCGAATTTATTCGAGGCGGCAATTGATGCGCAGGCGCAGATTCAACCATATGCTGTACGTTATCTGAATGCCGATGGCAGCTTGCATCCCGCCGCAGATTTTATTGGTGATATGACGTTCGCGCAAAGTATGGTCACGATATTGAAAGCACCAGCGATGCAGGCCGAGTTGATTCAATTAACACCGCTGACAAGCACGTCTAAGCATAGACGAGAACTGGCGACGATGGCCCATGCGTCGATTGCTGCGGCGCTTGGACAAACGAAAGAAGCACTGTAAATTATTTACCCGGCTTTTGCGCTTGAGGGCAATCGACCTGAAGCACGGCGCGATCAGCTAAGCGTATTGCGGTTAATTTTCCACCCCACACGCAGCCGGTATCCAAACCGATCAGATTGGGACGTAAAGTCAGGCCGAGGGTTGACCAGTGACCGAACACCACAGTGACATCGTTACTTTGTCGCTGTGGCGCATCGAACCATGGCAAATAGCCGGGTAAAGCGGAGCCGGCACTTTCTTTGGCAGCGAATTCCATTTCGCCAGCTTCAGTGCAAAACCGTATGCGGGTCAATGCATTGACGATGCAGCGCAAACGCGCATTGCCCGTTAGCGCATCATTCCACATCGCGGGCTGATTTCCGTACATTTCCCCCAAAAAATCTAACCAGTCTGTGCTTCGCAGCTTGGCTTCAACTTCTTGCGCCAATGCGAAAGTTTTGCTGCCAGACCATTGCGGCAACACACCTGCGTGTACAAACAAATGTTGATCTTGCAGTAGCGCCAATGGCTGATACCGCAGCCATTCCAGCAATTCATCGCGGTCGGGAGCATTGAGTATCGGATCCAATGTATCGCTGCGATGCAGTTTGCGTATGCCATGAGCGGCTGCCAGCAAGTGCAAGTCGTGATTGCCCAATATTGCCTGCGCTCTAGCGCCGAGAGAGCGAATCAATCTTAACGTTGCCAGCGACGAGGGGCCTCGATTGACCAGATCCCCCACAAAAATCAATTGGGCATTCGGCGTAATGCTCTCTATACGTTCTAATAATGCGACGAGGCTGCTATGGCAACCTTGTAAGTCACCGATGGCATAAAGATTGGAGGGCGTGGAGGTCATAGGGTCGGAGTTATTGATGCGCTTCATCAGCATATTATCGAATGCATCGATTTTATCCCGGCTGGCGACTTGCGCCTTACCTATCTGGATTGTTGTTACGTGAATATTTCGGCATGAAGATAGCGTTTTCCGCGGGTACGCGCTTAAATCTGTGAGATAGAAGAGGATAAATTATTTCCAAAACATTCGAATAAAATTTATATTTTCTCCGGTTCTAAATTATGCGTCGTTTCACATAATTTATTCCTGTGCGCCGGGCTCAGGTGCCACGAGTCGCGGGCACCTGTTAAGGAGTTGGAATTTACATACAAGTATTTGTAAATTAGGTATTTATTGGCGATTTGTTTGTAACGGGATGTGTCAATGTTTCGATTAGTGCCTATTTAATAACTCTTTTTTATCTGCAATGGTGGATAATCCCGGCTTGCTAACATGTATTCACTATATGCGCTTTATTGCGCCCTTTCTGTATGTTCAAAAGGGCTGCTTTCTACGCAATCGTATTAGGATAATAAAATGATTTTTGTTACTGGCGGTGCAGGTTTTATAGGTTCGAATTTTGTACTTGACTGGCTGGCACAAAACGACGAGCCAGTGGTTAATTTCGATAAGTTAACCTACGCGGGAAACATGAATAATCTGGCAACTATTAACCAAGACCCGCGCCATATTTTCGTACAGGGCGATATTGGTGACACCGAACATGTTGCGGCATTGCTCGCAGAACATAAACCGCGCGCCATCGTGCATTTTGCAGCGGAAAGTCATGTTGACCGCTCGATTCACGGTCCAGCCGCATTTATTGAAACTAACGTTAATGGTACCTTCGGCCTGCTTGAGGCTGTGCGTGCGCATTGGACCGCTTTACCCGCGGCGGAACAAGCGGCATTTCGTTTTCTGCACGTTTCTACTGATGAAGTGTACGGCACGCTAGGCGCAAACGATGCGCCATTTACTGAAACCACGCAATATGCACCTAACAGCCCTTATTCGGCATCTAAAGCTGCCTCGGATCATTTAGTACGCTCGTATCATCACACTTACGGCTTACCGACATTAACCACCAATTGCTCTAACAATTATGGTCCGTATCATTTCCCAGAAAAGTTAATTCCGCTGATTATCACTAACGCCCGCGCAGGCAAGCCATTACCGATTTATGGGGACGGTCAACAAGTGCGCGACTGGCTTTATGTGAGTGATCACTGTGCGGCTATTCGCCGTGTGCTGGAAGCCGGTCAACCGGGAGAAGTTTACAACGTCGGTGGCTGGAATGAAAAAGCTAATCTCGACGTGGTGCATGTACTGTGCGACATTTTGGACAAGCTTGATCCTAAAGCAGCAGGTAGTTATCGCGATCAGATCACTTACGTTACAGATCGCCCAGGCCACGACAGGCGCTATGCGATTGATGCACGCAAGATTGAGCGCGAATTAGGCTGGAAACCAGCAGAAACTTTCGAGACTGGCATCCGCAAAACGGTACAGTGGTATTTGGATCATCAGGACTGGGTCAGTGATGTGCAATCTGGCGACTATTTGAAATGGGTAGCAAAAAATTATCAGGAGCGTCAAACGACAGCGGGAGTTGCAAAATGACCACTGTACAAAATCGTAAAGGTATTATTCTCGCCGGCGGCTCCGGAACGCGCTTATATCCGGTCACGATGGCAGTATCCAAGCAGTTACTGCCAGTCTACGATAAGCCAATGATTTATTACCCGCTGACGACCTTGATGTTGGCGGGCATCCGCGAAATTTTGATCATTTCGACGCCGCAGGATACGCCGCGCTTCAAAGAGTTGTTAGGTGACGGTAGTCAATGGGGTATTCAACTAACATATGCGGTGCAACCAACACCCGACGGATTGGCACAGGCATTTATTATCGGCCGTGAATTTGTCGGTGATGCACCGTCAGCATTGATCCTTGGTGACAATATCTACTACGGCCACGATTTTGAGAGCCAACTCCGTGCCGCGTCTGCGCGTACTGAGGGCTCA
The DNA here is from genome assembly GCF_009497155.1 of Glaciimonas soli. Taxonomy (GTDB): domain Bacteria; phylum Pseudomonadota; class Gammaproteobacteria; order Burkholderiales; family Burkholderiaceae_D; genus Glaciimonas; species Glaciimonas soli. The sequence continues at coordinate 117,381 of NZ_WINI01000006.1, read as the reverse complement.
ACCGTGTTTGCCTATCATGTACATGACCCGGAGCGTTACGGCGTGGTCGAATTCGATAACAACCGCCGCGCTGTCAGCATAGAAGAAAAACCGCTACAACCAAAATCAAATTATGCCGTCACAGGTTTGTATTTCTATGATCAACAGGTTTGTGATATTGCCGCCAGCATCAAACCATCTCCACGCGGCGAGTTAGAAATCACTGATGTCAATCGCGCTTACCTGGCAAATAATCGACTCAACGTTGAATTAATGGGCCGTGGGATGGCATGGCTAGATACCGGCACACATGAGTCGCTATTGGAAGCAGGCCAATTTATCGCAACCATAGAGAATCGCCAGGGATTGAAAGTAGCATGTCCAGAAGAAATCGCCTTCCGTCGGGGCTATATCACAGCAGCTCAGCTTGAAGCCTTGGCACAGCCGTTAAAGAAAAACGGATATGGGCAATACCTACTGCGCTTACTGACCGAAAAGGTTTATTAATTATGCAAATTCAAACTACAGCAATACCAGATGTTGTCATCATTGAGCCAAAAGTATTTGGTGATGACAGAGGTTTTTTTTACGAGAGTTTCAACGAACGTCGCTTCCTCGAATTGACGGGCGTTACTGCAAATTTTGTTCAGGATAACCACTCCAAATCAGCAAAAAATGTTTTGCGTGGTTTGCATTATCAAATTCAGCAACCACAAGGTAAGTTAGTGCGTGTGGTCGCGGGTGAGGTATTTGATGTTGCGGTGGATATTCGTAAAAGCTCGCCAACTTTTGGTCATTGGGTCGGTGTCGTGTTGTCGGCTGAGAATAAGCGCCAATTATGGGTACCGCCAGGCTTCGCGCATGGCTTTGTGGTTACTAGCGATAATGCAGAGTTTTTATATAAAACGACAGACTATTGGGCACCGGAATTCGAGCGCTCGATTTTATGGAATGATCCCGCCGTCGGTATTCAATGGCCGATAACCGGCGAGCCATTACTTTCTGGTAAAGATCAAATCGGTAAATTATTGGCCGATGCCGAGGTTTTTGCATGAGGATTCTGGTAACAGGTAAGACCGGTCAGGTTGGTTATGAACTTGAACGCAGCTTACAAGGTCTCGGCGAAATTATTGCGGTTGACCGTAGTCAGATGGATTTGTCCAACTTGGATCAAGTGCGCGATGTGATTCGGACAGTTAAACCGAATCTGATCATCAATCCAGCCGCATATACAGCAGTTGACAAGGCTGAAAGCGAGCCTGAGTTGGCAATGCTGGTTAACGGTATTGCGCCAGGAGTCATGGCAGAAGAAGCCAGGAAAATTGGCGCGGCGATGATTCATTACAGCACGGATTATGTGTTTGATGGCACCAAGCGAGACTCACAAGGGGCATTCGAACCATACACGGAAGATGATGTTCCGAATCCAATCAACGTATATGGCAAAACAAAATTAGCCGGAGAGCAAGCCATTATCGCCAGTGGTTGCGCGCATTTGATTTTGCGTACCAGCTGGGTGTACTCCACGTATGGCAAGAATTTTTTGCTGACTATGCTGAGACTGGGAAATGAGCGCGATGAGTTGAAAGTAGTTGATGATCAGTGGGGCTCGCCGACATGGTCGGGCTGGATTGCTGATACGACCGCACAGTTGATTAAAGAGCAGTTAATCACATCATCAAATCACGACGATGCAGCTTCTCGCTTATCGGCAATCGCTGGTGTTTATAACCTGGTCAATTCTGGATATACAACTTGGTGCCGATTTGCCCGGCAGATTTTTATTGAAGCTGCAACTGATGGACATTTGAAAAAAAATGCCCCTACTGTTCTGTCAATCGGCACGTCGGATTACCCGGTACCAGCACCTAGACCTGCTAATTCACAACTAAATACTGCGAAATTAGAAGCCTTATTAAGCGCGCCCGTTAATAGTTGGGAGCGTAGCCTTCATGAATGTCTCAAGCGAGATAATGTCTAATGTCTTTAAAGCGTAATACAGTCTGGAATTTAGTAGGTAGTGGATTACCATTTTTGCTTGGTGTAATAACAATCCCCTATTTGATTAAGCATATTGGGGTAGAGGCCTTTGGTATTCTTACGCTTGTTTGGGCACTTATTGGCTACTTTAGTTTGTTCGATTTTGGATTAGGGCGCGCATTAACACAAAAAGTAGCATCCTGTCTGGTGTCCGATGATCAAGGTAGGGTGCCAGAATTAGTTAAGTCTGGCTTAATTTTCACTGCGATCACAGGAATACTCGGCGGTTTTATACTGGCAATTTTCGCTTCGCCACTTGGACATAGTTGGCTAAAAGTTAGCGAATCATTGCAAGCCGATACTGTGCGCTGTCTTTTGATTGCTGCTTTCGGGATTCCCCTGACGACGGTTACCACTGGTTTGAGAGGGGTTTTAGAGGCTTATGAAGATTTTAAGGATATCAACCTCTTAAGGGTTTTATTAGGTGCCGCAAATTTCGGTTTGCCAGCACTAAGTGTAATGCTATTGGGTCCATCATTAGCCTGGATGGTTGTTAGTTTGGTAGCGGCACGACTAATAGTTACTTTTGCACATATTGCACTTGTTAATAAAAAATTATCAAATAATTGGTGGCAGAAAAAAGCAAGCGCCAAAGATATAAAAGGACTACTTTCTTTTGGCGTTTGGATGACTGTTTCCAATATCATTAGTCCATTGATGGTAACTGCTGATCGCTTTGTAATATCTGCAGTATTGGGAGCAAGTGCAGTGGCTTATTACACAGTTCCATCAGAAGTTTTGATGCGCGTATTGATCATACCTGCAGCGCTAAGTGGTGCATTATTTCCGCGTTTAGCCTCAAAATTAATGGTTGATTCTGCAGAGGCCAAAAAAGTTTATTACAACTCTATGAAGGTGGTTGCTGGAATTTTAGCACCTATTTGCCTAATTATTGCTCTGGGGTCGTATTGGGGATTATCTATTTGGTTGGGTAAGGATTTTGCACAAAAATCATGGGCGATTGTTAGCATCATGAGCGTAGGGATTCTCTTTAATGGAATTGCATTTATCCCATTTGCGGCAATTCAGGCAACAGGGAATGCACAAATAACGGCGCGATTACATGCATTGGAATTATTGATTTATATTCCATTACTGTATTTTTTCTTGCACACATTCGGAATTCTTGGTGCTGCAATTGTTTGGACTATTAGAGTGGGGGGGGATCTTGTGTGTTTATTGGTGATGGCCAAGAAAACCCTAAATAAACTAACTTAATAAAATGTACATAATCTGTTTTGAATTTTATTAAATTAAATTTACTAAATTTTAGAACATAGAGTTGTATATATTGTTTAATAATTATTATACTTTTCTTGGTTTAGTAATGAAAATTATATTGAAATTAAATTTGAGTAAATTTATTTTTCTGACTAAGGCCCGCAATTAAATTTTCTCAATTAATATCTCACTTTTAATAAGCAATTTTTTATGAACTCTGTCGCAGCTATCATTATATGTTTTAACCCTGATTGCAATTGTTTGTTGAATTTAATACGTGCAATTGATTCTGAAGTTGAATTGATAATTATAATTAATAATGGCGGCTTAAGTAATGAAGACATAAAATCACTTAAAGCTGGTAGTGATAAATTAAATGTGGTTTGCAACGATGAAAATCTAGGCGTTGCTACAGCGCTAAATATAGGTTGTGGCGTTGCAAATGAAGGAGATTATCGATTTGCCGTATCGTTTGATCAAGATAGCGCTCCTGAAAAAGGAATGATTACTACTTTATTAAATGAACTTGTAGAATATAAAAATACCGATTGTAAAGCTGTTGCAATTGGTCCTCAAATTGTTGATATGCGAGGAAATGATATTGTTTATATGCCATTTATCAAATTTTCAAATTTTCAAATAAAAAAATGGTATGGCGAAGAAAAAAAAGAAACTCAACCTGTGTCTCATGTGATTACATCTGGATGCCTTTTGGACGTCGGTATTTGGTCAAAAAATATGAAATTCGACAATCGGTTATTCATAGATTTAGTGGACACGAATTGGTGCTGGAATGCAATACGACATAATTATGTTGTGTTGGGTACTACTAAAGCGCACATGGTTCATGAGTTATCAGAAAAAATAACAAAAATTTCTAAATTTTCTCTGAGTTCTTATAGTCCAATAAGAAGATATTATCAATTGAGAAACTCAATATATCAAATTTTCCATGAGCCATTAATGATTTCTCAAAGAATTTATTTATTCAAAACTATTCTTAATGGAATATTTTCTTCCATTTTTTCAGATAAATTTCCCTTGAAATCTCTTAGATATGGAATGCGAGGATTGGTTGATGGATGTATTGGGAAATTGGGAAAAAATAAATTATGAAAAACCCTTTTATTATATACATAGGTATATTTTTTTTTGTGATAGTGACATACCAACTGGGTTGGTCTAGTATTTATCCAGGTTTGTCATTAGATATTTTGATGTTTTTCGCATTTACATTTTTTCTTTCCTTTACACTTTCTTTAATATTTTCAAGAAATATTAAAAATATTAAAAATTACAATCCAGGAAGGTTGCCCAAGTGGATATTTCCCTTATTGTTATTTTTATTAATTATAGATATAGCTTACACCGGCGTAGTACCATTGTGGATGGTGATAAATCGCTACGAATATAGCTATCTTACATTTGGAATTCCAACATTGCATGTTGCGATTATAACATTTTCAGGTGCTTTTGCGACTATTCGATTTGCTGATTATTTATACTCGCATAAATCGCGTTATCTTTTCGAAGCAATTGTGCCAATTGTATTCGATATATTAATTGTTAATCGTGGCGCAGTTTTGATTACATTGGTTACATTTGCATTTGTTCTAATTATTAAGCGTGGGAAATTAGGGTTGAAACGAACTTCGATTGCTCTAGTTATCGCTTTAACAGTATTGTATGGATTTGGCTTATTAGGGAACATCCGTTCAGGAGCGGGAGGCATTGAGGAAATAGGGCAACCTACGCCAGAATTTTCTGACTCCGAAGTTCCGAAATCATACTTTTGGACATATATATATTTGACATCTCCACTAGCTAATTTTGAAAAGACTCTGAGTGACTCGACAAAAATAAATGGGAGTGCTATGGAATTTGTGACGTCAGAAATGACTCCAGATTTTATTTCCAAGCGTATTTTCTCATTGGCAAATATTGACGATAGAATACCTATTATTCAAATATCACCTAGTCTTAATGCTTCAGGATTATTTGCCAGATCATATGCTTATCTTGGATGGTTTGGGCCAATTTTTATGTTTTCGTTTTTTTCTTTATTTATTATTGGGTATTTGCTAGCAATAAGAAAATCTGCTTACTCTGTTCCAGCCTTAGCTTTGCTTAATACTTTAATTGTATTTTCTATTTTCGATAATATGATTGCTTTTACTGGAATGAGCCTTCAACTCTTATGGCCATTAATCATTAATATTCGTCGGAAATCAGCTCGAAAATTATCAAATTTTAATGTGGAACCATGTAATACCATGACATAGTATATAAAATATACTGCCTATATGCAATAAAATTGATTTGATGAAGCTACTTTATGAAAATGTGCTCCCAAGTGAAATATGTCATTCAAAAGAATAAGCAATTTAATTTTTATTTAAAATTATTATGATTAGTGTTTGTATTGCTACTTTTAACGGTTCAAGTTATATTGAGCGCCAATTGGCTTCAATATTAGATCAAATCGGACCAATGGATGAAATAATTATTTGTGATGATGCATCAGAGGATGAAACTATTTCTCTAATTGAATCTTATAAAGACAATAGAATTTCTATACATATAAATAAAGTCAGGCTTGGCCATGTAAATAATTTTGCCAAAGCTCTCTCCTATGCGACAGGTGATTATATTTTTCTTTCTGATCAAGATGATATATGGTTGCCTGGCAGAGTTGATAAAATGCTACTATCCTTAACAAGTGATGTGTCTGTGCTTCTAGTGGCAAGTAATTTTGATCTTATAGATGAATTTGATAAACATATTGGCGAATTTCGAAAATTAAAACCTGAAAATAAATCTAAATTATCGAGAGTGTTAAAAATATTTTTAGGGAAAATGCCATATTACGGATGTACTTTTGTTTTCAAAAAAGAACTTTTAGAACTATGTTTACCAATTCCAGCGAAAACAGAATCTCATGACATTTGGATGGCTTTAATAGCAAATACATTTGGTGTAGTGAATAATTTAAATATAGCAACACTCCAACATCGAATTCATCAATTGAATGTCACTCCAAGGAAGCGTCGCTCTGCTTTGGTTATTGTCAAATCTCGCATTGTGTTGATAAAGGCTTATGTCGCCAGGGTTTTTAAATTGAAGTTTAAAAAACCATTGTGATAATAATAGTTTGATTTTTGAATGTATTAATAGGAATAATTTTCAATGTTTAAAAATAAAATTTTACTTATAACTGGAGGAACTGGTTCCTTCGGCAATGCTGTTTTAAAACGTTTTTTGAATACAGATATCGCCGAAATTCGTATTTTCAGTCGGGATGAAAAAAAGCAGGATGACATGCGTAAGCGATATAACAGCCCTAAGCTGAAATTTTATATCGGTGATGTGCGTGATTATTCCAGTGTGTTGAATGCAACTCGTAGTGTTGATTTCATTTTTCATGCGGCAGCTTTGAAGCAAGTTCCTTCTTGCGAATTTCATCCAATGGAGGCAGTGAAAACTAATATTATCGGTACAGATAATTTGTTGGAGGCTGCAATTCAAAACGGTGTTCGCCGCGTAGTGTGCCTAAGTACTGACAAAGCGGCTTATCCTATTAACGCCATGGGTATTTCCAAAGCAATGATGGAAAAAGTTATGGTGGCGAAATCGCGTAATGTGGATGATGCGAAAACGGTAATTTGTGGAACGCGTTATGGAAACGTGATGGCATCACGTGGTTCAGTAATTCCGTTATTTGTAGATCAAATCCGATCCGGGCAGCCGATTACTATCACGGATCCGGCGATGACGCGCTTTATGATGACATTGGAAGATGCGGTTGATCTGGTGTTGTACGCTTTCGAGCATGGTGCGAACGGAGATATTTTTGTTCAGAAGGCGCCAGCGGCTACAGTAGAAACCTTGGTGAATGCATTATTGTCAGTAATGAAAAAACCTGAGCACCAAGTGAATATTATTGGGACACGACATGGCGAAAAGCTATATGAAACCCTGTTAAGCCGCGAGGAAATGGCTGCAGCAGAGGATCGTGGTGGATATTTCCGCGTTCCCCCAGATTTGAGGGATTTGAATTATGGCAAATTCGTAGAGCAGGGCGAGCAAAAAATCTCTAACTGCGAGGACTACAACTCCCATAATACAGAACGCCTGGATGTGGCCGGTATGGAGGGATTACTTCAGAAACTTGACTTTATTCGTGCCATAGTTCGTGGCGAGAATGCGGTAGCCGAGGGATAACGTAATGAAAGTGTTAGTGACGGGAGCCAATGGCTTCATCGGTAAAAATTTGTTGGCACACCTACGAGAGCGAGCCGACGTTGAGACTCTCACTTTCCAGAGGCCAGATTCTTTGTCATCGCTGGTCGAGAAAGTAGCCGAGGCGGATTTCATTTTCCACCTTGCCGGGATTAATCGTCCAGAAACGGAAGTGGAGTTCAAGGAGGGGAATGCGGACTTAACTCTTGCTTTGTGTAATGCGGTTCGAGCCAGTGGCCGTTCAGTGCCAATTGTTTACACGTCTTCTATTCAGGCAGAGCGCGATAACCTTTACGGTACAAGCAAACGATTGGCAGAAGTTGCTCTGCGTGAATTAACCGTCGCAACAAGTGTGGCAACTTATATTTACCGTCTGCCTAACGTATTTGGTAAGTGGTGTCGGCCAAACTACAATTCTGCTGTAGCAACGTTTTGTCACAATATTGCTCACGATTTACCAATTCAAATCAATGATCCTTCAGCCGAGATTCAATTGGTGTATGTCGATGATGTCATCGCTGATTTCTTGCGCGTTATGGATCAACGGCCATCAAGTGAAGAATACCAGGAAGTTCGGCCGACTTACCGCATTACGGTTGGCGATTTGGCGCAACGATTACAGACATTCAAGGATAGTCGGAAGTCGCTTGTAACGGAACCAGTGGGAAATGGATTGACGCGTGCGCTATATTCAACCTTCATTACCTACTTTACACCTGAACGGTTTTCTTATGCTTTAACTAAGCATGAGGATCCGAGAGGCGTTTTTGTCGAAATGTTGAAAACACATGACTCGGGCCAGTTTTCATACTTTACTGCGCATCCAGGTGTTACTCGAGGTGGTCATTATCATCATACGAAAACTGAAAAGTTCTTGGTCATTAAGGGCGAAGCGCGTTTCCGTTTCCGTCATGTTGATACTGGGGCGACGCACGAATATAGCACCAGTGCAAACTCACCCGAGGTGGTTGAGACAATTCCTGGTTGGTCGCACGATATTACCAATATTGGTGATGAAGAAATGATTGTCATGTTATGGGCGAATGAGATATTTGATCGCCAGCATCCAGATACGATTACGTACAAGGTTTAATTATGAAAAAATTGAAAGTAATGACGGTCGTTGGAACGCGACCAGAAATTATTCGTTTGTCTCGAGTGATGGCGAAACTGGATGAATATTGTGATCATGTAATTGCACATACCGGACAAAACTACGATTACGAATTAAATGAGATTTTTTTTCAAGACCTAGAAGTTCGTAAGCCAGACCACTTTTTAAATGCCGCAGGTGCCAACGCGGCAGAAACTATCGGTAAGATAATTATTGCTGTGGATAGCGTCTTAGCGGACGAGCAACCAGATGCCTTGCTCATCTTGGGTGATACCAATAGTTGTTTAGCTGCGATTCCTGCTAAACGTAGAAAAATCCCTATTTTCCATATGGAAGCTGGGAATCGTTGTTTTGATCAACGCGTTCCTGAAGAGACCAACCGCAAGATTGTGGATCACACAGCGGACATTAATTTAACTTACAGCGATATTGCACGTGAATATTTATTGCGTGAGGGATTGCTACCTGACCGAATTATCAAAACGGGCAGCCCGATGTATGAAGTATTACATCATTACAAGGCGGGTATAGATGCCTCCGATGTACTAAATCGTTTAGGTTTAACAGACGGAAAATATTTCGTCGTAAGTGCGCACAGGGAAGAGAATATCGATTCGGATATCAATTTCATGAAGTTAGTTAATTCGTTGAATGCGGTGGCAGAAACATATAACGAACCTATCATTGTTTCGACCCATCCCCGTACGCAAAAGAAGGTGGATGCCAAGGGCATTAAGTTTCATCCATTAATTCGTTTACTTAAACCGCTAGGTTTTAAGGATTACGTGAAGTTACAGGCATGCTCTAGAGCTGTTTTATCTGACAGCGGCACAATTACAGAGGAATCCTCAATTTTAAATTTCCCTGCGCTAAATATTCGTGAGGCGCACGAGCGTCCAGAAGGTATGGAAGAAGCAGCGGTAATGATGACCGGACTTGAAGTTGAGCGCATTTTGCAGGGACTCGCCATTTTGTCTAATCAATCACGGGGTGGGGAGCGCGATTTACGGTTAATAGCCGATTACAGCATGCCTAATGTTTCGGAGAAAGTTTTGCGCATAATTCATAGTTATACAAATTATGTAAATCAAGTAGTGTGGAAAAAATAGCAATAAGAACGACGGCTTTTATCAAAAGTAGAGAGTATTTTAATGAGAATTTTAATTGTTTCTCAACATTTTTGGCCCGAAAATTTTCGCATTAATGATCTTGCAATGAATTTCTCCGAGCGCGGACATGATGTGACAGTTTTGACCGGACTACCCAATTACCCGGAAGGTAGTTTACATCCGGATTTTAAGAAAAATCCTGACCAGTTCAACTCTTATCACAATGTTTCTATTGTTCGTGTTCCACATGTTTTAAGAGGGAACGGTAAAATCAGACTTGCATTAAATTACCTTTCCTTTTTTTTAAGTGCGTCCATTATTGGCGCATGGAAATTAAAAAAGGTGAAATTTGATGTGATTTTTGTACATGCAACGTCACCAATAACAGTAGCAATTCCGGCGATTGTAATGGGTCGTTTGAAGCGCGCTCCTGTATTTTTATGGGTTTTGGATTTATGGCCTGAATCATTATCAGCCGTTGGTGTAGTTAAGTCATCGAAAATATTAAGTACGGTAGGATTATTAGTTACATGGATTTACTCTAAATGTGATTATATTTTAATTCAATCCCGTGCATTTTTAGAATCCGTGCACAATTATTGTCCGGCAAGTGAACGCCCCGATAAAATTTTATATTTTCCAAGTTGGGCGGAGGATGTGTTTGGTCAAGCAAATTCTGCAAAGCAAGATGCTATCAAGCGTGATAACCAATTTTTCACGATATTATTCGCCGGAAATATCGGAGTGGCGCAAGATTTTCCATCCATTTTAGATGCTGCAGAGGCATTAAAGGGCAATAAACAAATTCGATGGATTATTGTAGGAGACGGACGCCATCGAGAATGGGTTGCAGAGCAAATTAAAACGCGGAATCTGGAGCAAATTGTACAACTAGTTGGGAGATTCCCAATTGAGTCCATGCCCGCATTTTTTGAATGCGCAGACGCTCTTTTAGTAACATTGAAGACTAACGAGATTTTTGCGCGCACCATTCCTGGAAAGGTGCAAGCTTATTTGGCCTCGCGGCGCCCAATTATCGGAATGATTGATGGTGAAGCACGTAGAGTGCTAGATGAGTCTGGTGGCGCAATGACATGTGAGTCTGGGGCTTCTGCTGACTTAGTAAAAATTGTAGAGAAAATGGCGCATTTTTCGTCAGAGGAATTAATTGCAATGGCGAGAAATGGGCGCTCATATTACGAGCAGAATTTTGATCGTGATCGGCTATTTGATAAATTGGAAAGTTATTTTGCTTCGGCTATTTCAGGTGAAGTTTTATTAAATTCTCCAACTACTCTATCCGAACGCTATAGAGAAAAATAAGTTTGTTGGAATCGCGGGAGGATACGGGCTTGTTTGAATATTCTAGATTGAGACTCTCAAAACCCCCTTATCATTTTACAGTTGCACCAGTGCCACATTGTTTTATGTGATAAAAAATAATAAAACTGGTAACGTGGTGAGCATTTTGGCAATTCTAGAGGCGATTGGTCGACTTACAAATCAATATTAATCAATCTTTGTATGAAGCGAGTCTTTGATTTTTTTCTTGCATTAATATCTATGATAGCGTTATCAATTCCAATGCTGGTTATCGGATTTGTTGTGAAGCTAACATCTGAAGGACCAATTATTTATTGGTCTGATAGGGTTGGACAGGGAAATAAGCTTTTTAGAATGCCAAAATTTCGGACGATGCAGATTGATACTATAGAAGTGGCAACGCATTTGTTACCAGATCCAGAAAAGTGTTTGACTCCAATTGGCTCTTTTTTACGGAAATCAAGCCTAGATGAATTGCCACAGTTGTGGAGTATTCTCCGTGGTGATATGAGTTTTATTGGCCCTCGTCCAGCATTGTTTAATCAGGAAAATTTGATAGCATTGCGGACGCAATTTGGTGTAGACGGATTACTTCCAGGTTTAACGGGATGGGCACAGATCAATGGCCGAGATGAGTTATCGATTCAAGAAAAAGTGCAATTGGATATTGAGTATTTAAATAATAAATCTTTTTGTTTTGATATCGTAATTTTTTTTAGAACTGTTTTAAAAACTTTTCGAAGTGATGATGTAGCACATTAGTTAAGATGTAAGCCTCGTTCATTTTTAATAATGATGGTAAATTCGAGTATTTGTTAATTTTAAATACTATTTAAATAAATTATTTTTTGATAACTACTAATAGTTGAATATATGCTGTCCATTGCCATTAGTTTTTTTGCATCATTTATAGTGGTGTTCTTTATAGTTAAATTCTCCCACAAGCATGGGGGAGTTCTGGATCATGATGTTTCGGGTGTGCAAAAAAATCACTTTCATCCAGTGCCGCGTATCGGCGGATTAGGCATTTTTATAGCTACATTGATTGGTGCAACGGTAACATATTTACAATTGCCTACTGTGGCGGAGTGGATTTTTACTTTAATATTGTGCGGTTGTTTTGCATTTGGTTGTGGATTAATTGAAGATTTAACAAAAAATGTTAGCCCCATACGCCGCTTGATATTTACAATGATTTCTGCCGTTGTCGCATATTTTTCTCTTAAAGCAGGAATATTTCGAGTAGATATTACTTTCATTGATGGTTGGTTGGGTTATATCTGGCTATCTTTGCCATTGACTGTACTTGCGGTTGCCGGTATTGCAAACGCTATAAATATTATTGATGGTTTTAATGGATTGGCAAGTGTAGTGTCGATGTTTATGATGATTTCTCTTGCGTATGTCGCATGGCAAGTGGGAGATTCATATGTCATGATCGCTGCGTTAATTTTAGTTGGCGCAATTGGTGGCTTTTTTGTTTGGAATTATCCATTTGGGTTGATTTTTCTTGGAGATGGCGGAGCCTACTTCACAGGATTTATGTTGGGTGAATTAACTGTTTTATTGATTGCGAGAAATCCACAAGTTTCAGCATGGTATGCTGTTTTACTTTTAATTTACCCAATATTTGAGACGCTTTTCTCAATTTATCGTCGTAAATTTGTTCGTGGAGTATCTCCAGGTTTGCCTGATGGTGTGCACTTGCACAGTTTGATTTTTAAACGACTTGTTCGTTGGACTATTGGACGTCGTGATGCAAAAGCATTGACACGTCGAAATTCCCTGACTTCTCCATACCTTTGGTTAATATCACTTTTAGCGGTTTTGCCTGCAACTTTATTCTGGAGGCATCAATTAGTATTAATGATTTGCTGTCTGATTTTTGTGGTCGGTTATATATGGTTATACGCGAAAATTGTTCGTTTTAAATCACCGCGTTGGATGATTCTTCGAAAAAAAAATAAAATTTTGTGAGCATTTCTGTAAAATTCACTTTTGATTTTAGCTCGATGCATTTGCATGAAGTGTGTGGAACTTCGGGGGAATGGATTGAATTTTTGGTTCTATTATTAATTTCGAGGTCAATATGGATTTATCAAATTTATCGGTGGCTGATTTACGTACCTTGCAAGAGCAAATCAAACAAGCGTTAAAAGAACGCGAGCACGAGGAAAAGAATAAAGCCCGCGAACAAATTTTGGCGATTGCACAAGGTGCAGGTATTTCGCTGAAAGACTTGCTAGGTAATACTCGCGTTAAAAGTGGAGTGGCAAAAAAGGTTGCGGTGCGTTATCGCAATCCTAATGATGCTTCATTGCAGTGGACAGGCCGTGGTCGTCAGCCGAAGTGGGTGCAAGAATGGCTTGCGTCGGGAAAAACATTAGATGCCTTGCATGTATAAGATTTATTTAGATGTTTTTATGTTGTGTTATTTGCAAAAACAACTATTCGAATAAAGTATTTTTTAGAGCGCATATTGGAGCATGAATATGCGCTTTGTTTTTTTTAAAATTTATAAAATATATGACTCTCACACTCGAACAATCAATTTTTAAAGCGTATGACATTCGCGGCATAGTCGGTAAAACTCTGGAAGCCGGTATTGCACGTCAAATTGGGCATGCTTTCGGACTGGCTGCGCGTGCAAAAGGTGAAAAGACAGTCGTGATAGGACGTGATGGTCGTTTGTCGGGTCCTGAATTAGCCGCAGCGTTGGCAACCGGCTTGCAAGATGCTGGCGTGGATGTAATTGATTTGGGTGTGGTGGCGACGCCGATGGTGTATTTTGCAACCAATGTACTTGGTACGAAATCTGGTGTGATGGTGACGGGCAGTCATAATCCGCCTGACTATAATGGTTTTAAAATGGTTTTGGCTGGTGAAGCAATCTATGGAGAAACCATTCAGGATCTGTATAAAGCAATTGTCGGCGGCGCTACCGAAGGGACCGCGGAAACGAGAGGAACTTACCGCCCCCACGATATTAAGGACGCTTATTTGCAGCGCGTACTCAGCGATGTGAAATTGGCAAGACCGATGAAGATCGTCGTTGATTGCGGTAATGGTGTTGCAGGGGCATTTGCTGGTGAGCTGTATCGTAACCTTGGTTGTGAAGTGCAAGAGTTGTTTTGCGAAGTTGATGGCACTTTTCCTAATCATCATCCCGATCCAGCCCATCCCGAAAATCTACAGGATGTGATCCGCGCGTTGCAAACGACGGATGCAGAGCTTGGTCTGGCGTTTGATGGCGACGGTGATCGTTTGGGTGTGGTGACTAAGGATGGACAGATTATTTATCCGGATCGTCAGTTAATGTTGTTTGCGGCTGATGTTCTGGCGCGCAATCCTGGCCAGGAAATTTTATATGATGTCAAATGCACGCGCCATCTGGCACCGTGGATCACGCAGCATGGTGGAAAGCCGTTGATGTGGAAGACGGGGCACTCGTTAGTGAAAGCCAAAATGCGTGAAACTGGCGCGCCTCTGGGTGGTGAAATGAGTGGTCACATTTTCTTCAAAGATCGTTGGTATGGTTTTGACGATGGCTTATACGCTGGTGTGCGTTTGTTGGAGTTGCTGAGCCGTGTCAGTGATTCAGCAGCAGTACTCAATGCTTTGCCGCAATCGATTAGCACACCAGAGCTACAACTGAAATGTGCGGAAGGTGAAAACTTCATTTTGATGGAGAAATTACAACAAGAGGCAAAATTTCCTGGCGCTGATGAGGTCATCAAAGTTGACGGTTTGCGCGTCGAATACCCGGACGGCTTCGGCTTGGCGCGCTCGTCTAATACCACGCCCGTGGTCGTGATGCGGTTTGAGGCTGAATCGGATGCTGCATTGGCAAAGATTCAAGCGGAGTTCAAGCGTGTCATTCTGGCGGCGAAGCCAGATGTTGTTTTCCCCTTTTAATGCTGAATATTCTGATCGTCCGTGTTTCCTCCCTCGGTGATGTTGTTCATAACATGCCGATGGTGTCTGATATTCGCCGACATTATCCGGATGCGAATATCGACTGGGTGGTGGAGGAAGGGTACACCAGTCTGGTGCGCATGAATCCTGATGTGCGCCGGATTATTCCTATTGCGTTGCGTCGCTGGCGTAAAAGCCTGCTCACGGCTTCGACAAGAGATGAAATCGCGCACTTTCGGCAGCAACTTAAGCAATATACCTATGACATCGTTTTCGATACGCAAGGTTTAATTAAAACCAGCGTCGTGATGCGCATGGCGCGCCTTGCGCCGGGCGGCAAACGTGTCGGTTTAGCGAATGCGACGGAAGGTTCAGGCTATGAACCGTTGTCACGCCTATTTCATACCGAAAGTGTTGCGGTTGGATTGCGCACGCATGCAGTTTTGCGTGCGCGTCAGGTTGCGGCAAAAGCGTTGGGATACGTGCTTGATGGTCCGGCAAATTTTAATTTGCAGATGCCAGAAATACAGCCGGGGCAGCAGCCTTCCTGGTTGCCAGATACGCCATATGCAGTTTTTTTCCATGGTACGGCGCGGACAGAAAAGCAGTGGCCAATCGCCGATTGGATCGCCGTTGCGGAGCAGTTATCTCAGCGTGGTTTGCAAGTGTTGCTCCCATGGGGGAATGAGGTTGAAAAGCGTACAGCAGAACAATTGGCCGAGAACATGGCGAATGCGCGTGTGCTGCCAAAATTGCCATTAATGGAAGCGGTTACACTGGCGCAGCGGGCTGCGTTGGTGATAGGTGTTGACACAGGATTAACGCATATTGCTGCAGCGTTCATGCGACCGACCATCGAATTGTATTGTGATTCCCCGCGTTGGAAAACCGAAGGCAATTGGTCATCCAGCATTATCAATTTGGGCGATGAGCGAACGCCTCCAACTGTAGAACAAGTGACAACGGCGATCGCTAAACTGCTCGCTAGTTAATGACTTACCCGTAATATAATGCGGCATGGAACAACAAATTATTACCATTGGAAATGCCGTTGACAGCACTGACTGGCATATCAACTCCCCTGATCGGGACTGGATTGCTGCGCTCGAAGCGGGCAAGGTTTTGTACTTTCCCAAGCTTTCATTTAAGTTGACCGCGGAAGAGCAACGTTTTTTAACACCATCCATTCTCGATCCTAAAAGCCGCAATATTAGCCTGGATGCAAAAGGGCATTTGAAGGGCGCGTTGGGTGATGCAGCGATACAGGCTGAACTTGCCGCAATGGTAGGGCGATTTCGGAACCAGGCTCAACAACTAATCGATAGCATATTGCCAGCATATAGCTCTCATTTACGCTTGGCGCCAACTAGCTATCGACCGATGCAGGTAGAAACACGAGCGCAATCGTGGCGTGCCGATGATAAGCGCATGCATGTTGATGCATTCCCTTCACGACCGAATTACGGCGAACGGATTTTGCGCGTATTTGCCAATCTCAATCCCGATGGTGTGCCGCGCGTATGGCGCGTAGGCGAGCCATTTGAAGATGTTGCAAAGCGTTTTTTAGCTAAAGCGAAACCTTATACTCGCTGGCAAGCGCAAGTGCTCAATACACTGAACGTTACCAAATCTTTACGCAGTGAATATGATCATCTGATGTTGCAACTGCATGACAGTATGAAATCCGATCTGGATTATCAAGCGCATGGCCCGCAACTGACGATGCCGTTTGCGGCGGGCTCGGTGTGGGTGTGTTTTTCCGATCAGACGCCGCATGCGGTGATGTCGGGGCAGTACATGATGGAGCAAACTTTGCATCTGTCTGCTGATAAGCAATATGATGCTAACGCCAGCCCTCTGGCAATTCTGACGCGCCTGACCGGACGCAAATTAATTTGATGCGCGCGCGTTTGTATCGCTCGCTTTATTCGATCGTCTGGTGGTGCATTACTCCACTGGCATTGTGTCGTTTATGGTGGCGTGGACGTAAAGAGCCCGGCTACCGACAACACATGGCAGAGCGTCTGGGATTTTACCCTGCACTAAAGCCAACTTCTCCACAAACACCATCGCGCTCATTTTTATGGGTGCATGCGGTTTCTGTCGGTGAAACACGTGCAGCAGAGCCATTGATTGATGCACTGCTAGCAGCTTATCCGCAACACACCATTTTGCTGACACACATGACGGCGACTGGACGTGCTACTGGGAAGGCGCTGTTCGGGACATCACTACGAGTTTTGCAAAGTTATTTGCCCTACGATACCGGCTGGATGGTAGGGCGTTTTCTGCACCATTTTTCCCCACAATTATGCGTGCTGATGGAAACCGAAGTCTGGCCCAATCTGATTGCGCAATGCGCGCGTTATAAGGTTCCGGTTGCCTTGGTAAATGCACGTTTATCCGAACGTTCATTGCGACGTGGGATGAAATTTGAAACGCTGATGAGAGCCGCCGCGAGCGGCGTATCGTGCGTTGCCGCGCAAACGCCGGAAGACGCAGAACGCTTGCAGCAGCTAGGCGCAAAGAATGTGCAGGTTACCGGCAACATTAAATTCGATGTGACGCCATCAGAAAAATTATTGCAGTTGGGCGCAACACTACGGCAGCAGATCGGCACACGCCCGGTGCTGCTGTGCGCGAGCACACGCGAGGGTGAGGAGGCGTTGATATTAGACGCACTAACGGCAATAAATCCATCTGATCTTGTGGAGAATCTGCTATTGGTCATCGTACCTCGTCATCCGCAGCGTTTCGATGAAGTAGCAAATCTGATTACTGCGCACAATTTGCCTATGATGCGGCGTTCAGCATTAGGTGACGCGTCTATTGGCTCCGAATGCAAAGTGATGCTAGGCGATAGCATGGGAGAGATGTTTGCTTACTATGCAGCGGCTGATATTGCTTTCATCGGTGGCAGTTTGTTGCCATTAGGCGGTCAGAACCTGATTGAAGCTTGTGCGGTTGGTAAGCCGGTTTTGATTGGTCCATCTAGCTTTAATTTTGCAGCTGTGACAGAGCAAGCTATTGGAGTAGGGGCTGCTTTGCGGGTTGCTGATGCGGTAGATATGTTGACTGCCGCACAGGAATTGTTTCGGGATCATGCACGGCGTGATGCAATGGCTCAGTGTGCTGCTAATTTTGGACATCTGCATAATGGTGCTGCATCGCGAACGGTATTATTGTTAGCGCCGTTCGTATAACAATGAAGCCAGCATCATTTTTTACTAAAAAAGTAAACTCACTAAAGTTCGTGATGAAGCTTTACAGTTGTGGATTGTGCTTAGTTATAGTGCTGATATATCGCTTACGCCGTTCAAGAAATGGATGTTCTACATAGTAATAAGTGAAAAGTGAAAAAATACAAATTGCGGGGAAGCCAATTATGATTCCCCAGCTAAAATATTCTCCGAATGTATTTTCATTCGTAAATGGATATAACGAATGTGCATGCTCCAATATTGGAATCATAAAAAAATTAGACAAATATATTGAGTAAGAAAGCGTGCCAATATATGAAAGTAGCTTGGAAAGCTTGCCATGGAAATTTTGAGAAATATTTAAATATAGAGATATGAATAATCCATAAAAAATACCCTCAATCGTGGGTATTATTATCCAAATTATTGCTGATGATGGGTAGGAGTCATATTTATAGTAACCGCCTACAGAATTAAACCAGCGATAGAATGACAGAAATAATAGCGAAATTATTGTAAGAGTGAAGGCGCTTTTTCTTGAACTCCAATTAATGATTACGCTCCTGTATATGTAAAACGTCAATACTCCCAAAAGAAATTGATCAACTCTTCCAAATATTGTCCAATATGCGATTGTTTGGGCGCTTCCGGTTTTCATGTATACGCCCCATCGAAGAAATTGAGTAAAAATTAAAAAAGGAATTACATAGCTGAAGACTCCCCATAATTTTTTTTCGTGGTATTTTTTTTCAATTATGGGATGGATAAATGGAAACAGCAAATAGAATTGTATTTCTACAATAACAGTCCATCCGCCAGCGGGCATTTGACGATTATCCAGTAATGTAAAAAGATTGAGAGCAATTTTTGGTGCCGTTTCATTTTGAAATGCCACCCAAAAAATACACCAAAAAAATAATAATGGGAATACGCGCAAAAATCGATTTATATAAAATTGCTTTAGATCGATATCTTTTCCAAATGACAAAAACGAAAAAATAAAACCACTGAGCGTCATAAATAATGCGACACCAGTATGTCCTTCATTAAATATTGATGAGGCAAAAAAATCGGGTAACTGTCCAAATGGCGTTAAGCCAAATGGAGGATGCATGAAGTGCCACATAAAAACTAAAAGTGCCGCAAACGCTCTGATGTGATCGAACCCGATGATTTGTACGCCTGATGTTGATCGCATGGTATGGTTATTGACGGATGAAATTTTTATGACTGATTAGTATAACTGTTGCCTTCTTTGAAATGTTGAAAAAGCGCACCATAAAATGAGATCCAGTTGGCAAAATTTTGTATTTGTAGGAAACTACTTAAGCGTGGTTTTATTCCGCTGCAAAAGTAGCATGCCGTACCCAACCAGAAAACAAAGACTGTCACCAAGAACGGTGACAAGTCTAAGTCCGATCACGATGATGAGCCCATTTTCTCCAGAATAGCTGGCGCTAAGTATGCCCAGCATAACTGCTTCGCGAACCCCTAATCCGGCAGGTGCGCCTGGAGTAACGAATCCGATAATCCAGGCCAGTGAAAAACTGCATAGCAATAATATAAAGTTGTGCTGTATTCCTGGGATCAGTGTTGAAGACATCAACCAGAGGCCAGCTCCGATCATGAGGTAATTCAAACTGTAGGTAGCAAATGCCCGCAGAAGAGTAAGTGGAAACGGCAGAACTTCATCAAGTGAAGATTCTGCATAACGTGGTGCAAATCGTCGAATTAACTGTTTGACCAAAGGACGGTAAATCATCAAACCGAGAATGATGATGCCGGTACCAACAATGAGAGCTATGGCTTGATTACTGAGCTTTAAAGCATCAAGAGCAACCGGTGAAAATAAAAGGCAAAGCAACCCGATGGCAGTGCCTGCGAACAAAGTCAGTAAGGTTTCTGCAAATACGGTAAAGATGAAGGGACGGATCGAGATGCCACGTGCAATGGACATGGCGCCTCGACCGATATGTTGTCCAACATTTCCTGGTAGATATTTGGCCATTTGAGTAATGGCCATGATCATAGTCAATTCGCGCCACGATTTGGCAATGCCGAGGTCAGCCAGCATTTTTCTCCAGGCCGAGGCATTCATCGGGATGATAGTAATGTAGAGCAGAATCGCAATAGCAATACTTGTTAGTGCAGGCGGTGTGATGTAGCGAGAGAAATCGTCAATCGACAATTTTTTGATGGCGTAGATAGCGAAAGCAATGGTGGCTATCGATCCAATGATCAGACCTAGCAGCCGGTAAATGCGCTTCATCATCGACGTTTAGCTTTCACGATATAGCCGCTACCTAAATCAGTATTGATAAATGCTGCCTGGACGATGGCAAATACTTGCAAAGCTAATTTCCCGGGAATCGAACGCAGCAGAGGATAGGTCTTCAGATCGGGGGAGCGATCTATGCCGCTACGATCATTATTACGTTTGCGATCGTCATCAGACGTTTCGCCGCCACTGTAAATGTCGCGGTTGTAAATTGGCGCACTAATCCGCTCAGTGAGGTTTGTCAGCGGAAATCCATAGCACTCGAATGTTTCTATTTCTAATCCCGCACCCCAAAATACTTTTTGCAGTGATGCACGTTCGTACCGTCTAACATGTCCCGCCCACTCATCGCGCGCATTCCATAGCTTCATGTGAGCAGGTACTGATAGCAAAAGTCGGCCATCTGGTTTGAGCCAGGATGCCCATTGCTCTAATGCTTCCCGGTCGTTTTCAATATGCTCTAACACTTCAAAAGCACATAGCACATCAAAACTACTTTTCCATCCCGTGTCAGGCTGGGCGTGAATCGGAATATTCTGGCGAAATTTACGGATAAACGTTTGCGCCAGTTCACGCGCTTCGACCGAGAGCTCTAGCGCTTCACATTGAAATCCCTTTTGAGAAAATTCGACCGATAAAGCACCGGCACCTGGACCAATCTCTAGCAAGCGACCAACTGGCAAGTTCCTCATCAAATGTCGAATGCGCGCACGTCGCATCAAATAGCGCGGCGCTGGAACCCAGCCTAGCTCCGGTGCCGCCGGACCAAGTAATGAGGAGATTGTGGAGTCTGTATTCAATATTTTCCCTTGTTGTCGATTAAGGCACGAAACTGTGTTCCGATTGCTGCCGCATCAATTTTATCAACTAGTCCATCATGGCAAACGATTTCCCTGTCATCGCGTTTTATCGTTATATGCCGTTCAATTGCATCGGCCAGTGCCTGAGCGTCGCCTGCCGGAATGAGGTAGGTGCATGGCGGACACTCATCCAGAAGTTCGCGTATCGCTGCAGAGTCGCGCGTAATCAGTGGTTTTTGTGCCATCACGATTTGAAAAACCTTGTTAGGAATGACGCTCGCCGCTTTTTCAGAAGTGCCGAAAATGCCAAGGCAGATATCTGCATCGGCTATGTTGTGAATTAGGTCGGAATAAGCGACCCACTCAATCCAGCGTACACGTGGTAATGGATCATCAGCAAGCATCTCACGAATGCGTGCGGCTTCTTGTCCCTTTCCAATCAGTAGCCAATCTACCTCTGCATCGCGTAATAAACGCGCGGCTTCAATAATGTATCCTATCCCATGCAAGGGAATGAATTGACCGTAAAACAGAATTTGTAATGCAGCATGCGATGCAGAATTTGACTCAGTATTCCGTGGCGGGGAGAATTTTTCAGTTTCAGCACCAACCCAAACCGCACCACACGTATCTTCGCGTAAATGAAAAAGCGTTTCTATGCGCTTGGCATGGGTTTGCGTGTCCATAAAAATAATATCGGCAGCACGCAGCGCAAGCCATTCTACGCCCCACAGTAAACGCGCAAGAGGGTGTCGGTGCGATATCATTTTACGATCTTCGACAACCGTATCGTAGGCAGAAATAAAGACATCCCACGCGACGGGCACACGTCTACACCAGGCAAAGCAACGGATTAACAAGACATCAAGCAAGCCGGGATAGTTGATCAAAACAAGATCATGCGCGGGCAAGCGGCAATATCGCCATATCAATAAGGGATAACAGCCAAGCCAGCGTAACAGTAGTCCAAGTTTCTGGTGGCCGCCACTAATCTGACTTTTATCTTCGATGCCTTCCCAAACATTGGCGTGACACTCGATCAATTCAAAGCCATTGCGTCGTAGGCCTTCACGCAACAGCCTGACTCGGGGTTTGCCAGTATCGTAGGTTCCCCATAAAACGATCTTCATTTCGTTGGCTGACTATCGTGATCAATGGCACGATCTAATACCGTATCGGTTTCGTCGCCTGAACGCAGCCGAAATCGCACATCTTCCAGTAGTTTCCGATTTGCTGCCAGCAAATCAGCCAGAAACGCGACTAAGAACGTTTGAAATCCCATCATTAGTAGTGCGGAAGCGAGTATCAATGACTGTACATGCCCACTGCCTTCACCGGCGGCGTATTTAACAACAAAACGAAGCCCGATTAAAAAGCCAGCAGCAAACAAAATGGAGCCAATGAAAGCAAAAAAACGGACTGGACGGTAGATGATGAAAATGCGGATGATAGTGACAATACTACGACGGACATAGGACGGAATACTCTTTACCAAACGGGATGGACGCAAGTCAGCATTCACTCGTATCGGTACCGAGGTAATTGCCATATTTTTTTGTCCTGCCTGAATAATGGTTTCCAAGGTGTAGGTGTAATCGCTGTACACCATCAATTTTTGTGCGGCGGCGCGACTCATGGCGCGAAAACCGCTGGGGGCATCCGGGATGTCGGTTTTGCTGGAAACGCGTACCACCCAACTACCTAGCTTTTGCAGCATCTTCTTGATGGGAGAAAAATGGTTGATGGTTTCAATCGGGCGTGCACCGACCACGATATCTGCCCGGTGCGCGAGGATAGGAGCGGTAAGTGCGGGGATGTCATCTGCATTGTATTGATTGTCTGCATCGGTATTGACGATGACATCTGCACCTAAACTCAGACAGGCATCTAACCCACTCATGAAGCCGCGTGCCAAGCCCTGATTGCGAGTGTGGCTAACAACGTGATCTACGCCATTTTCCCGTGCAATGCGCACGGTTTCATCCTTGCTGCCATCGTCGATGATCAGCCATTCGACGATATCAAAACCAGGAACTTTACGCGGTAACGCGGCAAGAGCGATGGCTAATGTATCAGCTTCGTTGTAGCAGGGTATTTGTATGATGAGTTTCAATGATGATTCCTCGTCTTGAATGTTCGGTAACGGAAAATGCTCAAAACGTCAAACGTCACTTTGTGGCTGGCTGGCGAAAGACGGGCCAAAAAAGAAGTAAGCCACTTAAGCCACAGAGTATTGTAAGTATGATGGCACTGATACGTTGATCATCTTTTTTCCGTACGGTGTTAATTCGGAAGAGAAGACTTTTATTGGAATCGACTCCGTTAATTTGTGCTTTCCCGTAGACGCTATCTGCTGTCAACCACGCAGTAATGGAGCTTCCGGGTTTGCCATTTACGCCTTCAAGTATCAGGTTTGTCGGTTCGTGAGCAATTGATCCAAATATTAGATCGTTAAAACAGAACTGATGAAATGCGTTATCGCGTATTGCGCTGGCATCTACAGTAACCCGGCGAGAAACGCCATTGGCTTGTAATGTGAGCGCGATTGTTCCTTCATTGTGACGATCACCATAGTTTGCTAGTTGTAGATCTACGCAGACAGAGCTTGATGCATCTTGCTTGGTAATGTTATCAAGAGAAGGCCAGTTGACCGGCTGTTTCAAGTGAAACCCAGTAACAATCTCGCCTGCAGGAATTAGATCTCGTGACTCTGGAGGCGTCAGGTTGGTATGTACATAACTCCCCGAATATTCGCCGTTCCATCGTAAATAGTACGTTGTAAAAATAAGAAGTGTAATTACCCACAGTAAAAAAATGACGTATGGCTTTAGTAAATTCATGAGACTATCCACCGAAGTATAACGGCAGCACCTGAAGAACAAAGACGCTAAGCTCTAAACAGGCCAGTATGGCAACTACGCCAGAAATAACGACACCCGATATGCGCAAACGCATCAGTGCAACGGACGCTGTCAATAATATCAGAGGAATAACAGGGTACAAGTAGCGGCCCTGAGTTGCGCGCATAACCCCAAGTCTCAGATAAGCGCCATAGACGTGGTAAAGCAAAGCGCTGCCAAAAAAAAGAAATATCATTAGGCCGTAAAGCGCAAGACGATCAACCGGATCATTTACATATAAAATTATTGCGAATGACGTAATACCCAAGGCTATTGAAATGGCCACGTCTACATTATTTATGCTGTAGTCCGTTTGACTGATAACGCCGACGAAACTTGCCACTAAAACGGCTAGCAAGATCACATATATAAATATCCTACGTTTGTAATGATCGTACGATAAATGAGAGTGCATCCATGCAATGAGAGAATCTTGTGGTAGGGAGCTCGATGTCTTTTGAAAAACGCTGCGCGCAAGTGTGAGCATATAGCACACGCAGATGCAGCCAAGGATGAAAATAAGTATCGAATAAAACTCCAATGGCAAATCGTCGATCATAGCTGCTTGAATCTGGATGTGCCGTGGCGCAACCTCCATTTCTAATACATAGTTTCCAATGCCCGAACTGATATGGCCAAATAGTCCAAAGAAAGTAGATATAAAAGTCTGAAATACTGGTTTTAGGATCAGATATTCAGCAATGCTTTGATGTATTGGAGCAATTTGTAGTGCGCCTGCCGCTTCTGTGGATGTATAAAATGGCGTTCCAAAATACACAATATTGTGAAGCAGCCATGCGATGGGTAACGAAGATGCGACTATGGCGATACCAATGGCATGTTTAATGCGATATTTGATCGATCCAGAAAGCTCAATTAGTATTATTGCTACCATCGGTGCGGCTAAGGCCCAAGGTGTCATCATTTTGATCCCGCCAGCAATCGCAAGCCAACCAGCACACCAATAGGCATCGTGAATTTTTCGCTGTATAAGATAACGCGCAAAAAAATGTGTAGCTAATGCGCAGCACAACAGCAGCGGGATGTCATGGTTAGTAATTGAAGCCAGGTTTGATACTTGAGGGATAAAGCCTATTGAAGCTGCAACTGCCGAAGCACGCAAAGGATCTAATCCAATTAAAGTGAATGTCCGGAATAAAACCAGTATTAGCAAAGCCCCAGACAGTGCTGCCACTATGCGCGGAAGACGGTAGAGAATCTCTACATCGTTAGTGAACCAGCTCCCTATTTTTAATGGCACTGCCGCAGCGATGTAATATAACGGCGGATGTTGTGCAATCCAGTTATAGGCTGGCGGAGAATTAGGTTTGCCTTCCAGATAGCTCATGATATCTGTGCCAATCACGGCTTTGCCAAGCAGCGGTATTCCTTTGCCTTCGGCTATGTCTTGCGTATAAGCATAATGTCCGATTTCATCATGGATATTCCACAACGGTGTCACACAAAATGCAAGATAGAGCGCCTTAACCGCGAACAGCAACGAGAGCAGCAAGACCGGGAAAGGGAAATGACCAAATATTTTTTTCATGCGCTACATACCGCCTTTTCTCAGCGGAAACTATTTCTAAAACATTCCCTGTCATCGAATAATTTGAATAGATATTGTTTTCGATGTGGCCAATGTGCGCACATATGCTCGTGTCTACACATCGGGCATAAGTTTAGAGCGATGAACTGTTTATGTCGCTAAAAATAGTATTTTATTTGTATCACTGAAGTTACACAATAAATAAAATCGCAACAATTCAAAATTGCAATTTTGTTTTTCCGGTAAGAAATGTTTTAGGTGCTGAATCGTTTATATTGGTATAAATAGAATTTTATTTGTATCATTGGAGTTACACAATAAATAAAGCCGCAACAAAACAACGTTGCGGCTTTATTTTTCCGGTAGGAAATTACTATTTATAAATCAATTAGTTTTCTGCGTCACTTCATTCAATCCACCACCTAACGCACTATATAAATCAATCGCATTATTCAAACGTAATTGACGGGTTTGTATTAATGCTTGCTGTGCGACAAATAAATCGCGTTGTGCAGTGCGAATGTCGTTCGAACTGGCAATGCCATTTTTATACTGCAGGTCGGTTAATGCAACGACGCCTTCTTGCGCTTTCAAATAGGCTTCTTGCGCAACCAGTTGATCGTTCAATGGGCCGCGTGCGACTAGTGCATCGGCGACTTCACTGAATGCGGTCTGGATGGTTTTTTCGTAGTTGGCAATCGCAATATTCTTACGTACTTCCGACAAAGTCAGATTGGCACGATTACGTCCGCCTTCGAAAATCGGCAAAGTAATTTGTGGTGCAAACGACCAGCTACGACTGCCGGCTGAAAACAGATCACCTAGTGCGAGACTCGAATTGCCAATGCCTGCCGTGAGCGAGATGCTTGGGAAGAATGCAGCTCGTGCCACACCGATGTTGGCATTAGCGGCCAGTAGTTGTTGTTCCGCTGAACGAATGTCAGGACGACGCAACAGCAAATCGGACGGCAAGCCAGCTGGAATGTCGGTGACAATCTGTTGTGAAGCCAGTGTTTGAGCTGCAGGTAAGTCACCTAATTCCCCGATAGGTTTGCCAACCAGCAAAGTCAATGCATCGGTCGCTTGACCGCGCTGTCTGACCAAGGTGGACAACGCTACACGCGCCGATTGCACTAAGGTTTCTGACGAACGTAAATCCAGGCCCGAAGATGCGCCGACATCAAAGCGCATTTTGATGAGCTTGTAGTCTTGTAATCGACTATCTAGCGTTTGCTGTGCCAATTCCTGCTGTTCGGCATACGCTTGCTCAGCCAAATAAGCTTGCGCCACTTGTGATACCAACGAAATTTGCGCCGTCTGACGCGCTTCTTCGGTAGACAAATAATTGGCGAGTGCTGCGTCTTTCAAGCTACGTACGCGGCCAAAAAAATCTAGCTCGTACGATGCCATGTTCAGGCCTACGGTATAACTTGTGCCAACAAAAGACTGTCCTGTAGGGGACTGATCGGCAGGTGTGCGGCCTTTGGTCGCACCGAAACCGGCATTAAAGTTTGGATAGGCATCGGCCGCTGTAATGCCGTACTGTGCTCTCGCAGCTTGAATATTGAGCGCAGCAGTACGCAGATCACGATTGTTGTCCAACGCTGCCTGGATCAACGCTTGCAAGCGCTGGTCCGGGAAGAATTGACGCCAGCCCAGCGCAGCAGTGTCTGATTGAGCCGATTCAACAGGATAGGCACTAGCGATTGGTGCCGCAGGTCGTTCATATTTTGGTGCCATTGAACAACCCGATAGCACGCCGGCGACCAGTAGAGCGCCCACCAGATAGCGGGGCGCAAAACGTGGTGTGATAATGGGTTTTGAAAAATCAAGCATGCTCATTCTCCGCATCTGTTTTTGGGTCGGCAGGAGCTATCTTTGGTTTGCTGCCTTTAAATATGTGACGTACCACGACGAAGAAGATCGGCACCAGGAATACCGCCAGGACAGTAGCCGTGATCATCCCGCCCATCACGCCGGTACCGATAGCGCGTTGACTAGCCGAACCTGCGCCGCTGGCAAGTACCAGTGGCAATACACCCAGAATAAACGCCATCGAGGTCATGATGATAGGACGGAACCGTAGATGGACAGCTTCCAAAGTTGCTTCGATTAAGCCCATCCCTTGCGCTTGCAAGTCTTTGGCAAATTCAATAATCAGAATCGCATTTTTGGCCGACAAACCAACCACCGCAATCATCCCGACTTTGAAGTAAACGTCATCGGACATGCCGCGCAAAGTGACGCCTAACAACGCGCCCAAGATACCCAGAGGTACCACCAGCATCACAGCCAGCGGGATAGAAGTACTTTCATATAGCGCAGCCAACACCAGGAATACGGCAACCAATGACAATGCATAAAGCAGTGGTGCTTGCGAGCCAGAAGTTTTTTCTTCCAATGACTGACCAGTCCATTCGAAACCGAAACCAGGTGGTAACTTGGTCATGAAGTTTTCCATTTCATCCATCGCTTCACCGGTGCTGTGCCCGGGTGCCGCACCACCATTAATGACCATGGCAGGATAGCCGTTGTAACTGGTCAGTTGCACTGGTGCTTTAATCCATTTCGATGACGTGAAGGAAGAAAATGGAACCATGTTGCCAGCTGAATTTTTCGCATACAGTTTGAACAAATCTTCTGGTTGCATACGCTGCGCTGCATCAGCCTGAACGATCACACGCTGTTGCAGACCTTGACTCGGGAAGTTATTGACGAAGGCCGAGCCGAGTGCTGTCGACAGAGTGCTATTAATGGAATCGAACGAAACGCCTAGCGCATTGGCTTTATCGCGGTCGATGTCAAGTTGCAACTGCGGCGTATCTTCCAAACCTGTAGGACGCACGCCAGCTAGTATTGGACTTTTTGCGGCCATGCCAAGCAGTTGATTTCGTGCGGCCACTAAAGCGTCGTTACCAAGGTTGGCACGATCTTGCAGACGGAAATCGAAACCGGTGGCATTACCCAATTCAGGAATCGGTGGTGGGTTCAATGGATAAATAATCGCATCTTTGATACCCATAAATGCACCGAACGCTTTGCCAGCGATGGAATCCGCCGACATGGATGGGTCGCGCCGTTCTTTCCAGTCTTTCAATGGAACGAACACTAACGCCGCATTTTGACCACTACCAGAAAAGCTGAAACCCAAGATGGAAACAACGTGTTCTACACCCGGTGTTTTCTTGAAATAGGTTTCGATCTGTTGCACCACATCCAGCGTGCGATTGGTACTTGCACCTGCAGGTAATTGCACGTTGGTGATGATGTAGCCTTGATCTTCATTCGGTAGGAATGAAGAAGGTAAGCGGGTATATAGCCAACCGACGCAAAGCACGATCAAGCCGTACACGATCATGTAGCGACCAGCTTTTTTCAGCATGGTTGCAATGAAACCCTGGTAGCCTTTTGCAGTGACATCAAATTTGCGATTAAACCAACCGAAGAATCCTTTCTTCTCTTCGTGATGTCCTTGAGGAATTGGCTTCAAGATGGTGGCGCACAATGCTGGTGTTAACGTCAATGCGAGGAACGCGGAGAACGCAATCGACAGACTCATGGAAATCGAAAATTGACGATAAATCGCACCCACGGCGCCGCCGAAGAATGCCATCGGAATAAATACGGCAACCAAGACTAAAGTGATACCGATAATCGCACCGGTAATTTGTCCCATCGCTTTACGGGTTGCATCACGTGGCGACAAACCTTCTTGCGCCATGATGCGTTCGACGTTTTCCACCACCACGATCGCATCATCGACCAGAATACCAATCGCCAGCACCATACCAAACATGGTCAACACGTTGATCGAGAATCCGAAGATCAACATGCCCGCGAAAGTACCCATCAACGCCACTGGCACGACGATGGTAGGAATGATGGTGTAGCGAATATTTTGCAAGAACAGATACATGACCAGGAACACCAGCACGATCGCTTCCAGCAATGTTTTAACTACTTCCTCAATCGAAATTTTAACGAATTTCGAGGTGTCGTAAGGAATCGTGAATTTCACGCCAGCAGGGAAGTATTTGGATAACTCTTCCATCTTCGCGTGGATCGCTGTTGCGGTGCTCAACGCATTGGCAGACGGCGAAAGTTGTACGCCGATGAACGAAGTTGGATTGCCATCGAGACGGCCTGACGTTGCATACGATTGGCCGCCGAGTTCAATTCTTGCGACGTCGCGCAGACGTACGATGGAGCCATCAGGATTTGCGCGCAATTGAATATTGCCGAATTCCTTGACGCTCGTTAGTTGACCATTGACGACGACCGTGGCAGAGATTTGCTGGTTTGGCAGGTTAGGTAAATCACCTATCGTACCGCCAGCCACCAGTGCATTTTGCGATTGAATCGCGGCATTGACGTCTGCTGGTGACAGGTTGAGTCCAACCAATTTAGCTGGATCAATCCAGATCCGCATGGCGTGTTGCGTACCAAACAGCAAGGCATTACCAACGCCCGGCACACGTTTGATCTCATTGATGACGTTACGTGATAAATAATCACCCAATGCGATCGGACCGAGTGAACCATCACTTGAGCTCAAGCCGATGAACAACAAGAAATTATTCGTTGATTTGGTGACGGAGATACCGTTTTGGGTGACCACTGCCGGCAGTTGCGCTTCAATCACTTTTAAACGATTTTGTACATCCACCGATGCCAAATCTGGATTAGTGCTAGGGGAGAAGGTGGCGGTAATTGCCACCGTGCCGTCGCCCTGGCTCTGCGATTGGATGTATTGCAATCCATCAGCGCCATTCAACTGTTGTTCAATCAGCGTGGTGACGCTGTCTCGCAGTGTGGTTGCGTTGGCACCAGGATAGACGGCATTAATGACAATGGCCGGCGGCGCAATGGTTGGGTATTGGGCGACGGGCAGCTGCGTGATTGACAGTATCCCGCCCAGCAGAATAAAAATAGCGAGCACCCACGCAAAAATGGGGCGATCAATAAAAAACTTTCCCATATGGGAACTCCTTAGTTTGCTGTAGAGGTGGTTTTTGCCGACGCAGATGCGGCCGCCGAACTGGCACTTGCTGCTGCGGAAGTGGTGGCTTTATCTGTCGCTGCAGCAGTTGCAGCCACTGGCTGACCTTCCGCTGAAGCTGCTTTTTGCCACTGCACAGTTTTCACGGTTGCACCGGGTTTGATTTTCTGCACGCCTTCCACTACGACTTTGTCACCTGTTTTTAAACCATCTGTGACGATCCATGATTGACCTTCCGCCGTGTCTGCTTTGATTGGGCGTATTTCGACTTTGTTGTCCGCGCCGACCACAAATACTGAGGTGCCATTGGTATCGCGTTGCACGGCTTGTTGTGGCACGGTGATCGCTTGATCATTGACACCTTGCTCCAGTTTTGCGCGTACATACATGCCAGGCAGCAGCGTGTGGGTAGGATTAGGGAATTCTGCGCGGATGGTTACTGCACCAGTACTAGGGTCAACCGTTTGGTTGGCGAATAGCAATCGGCCAGTTTGTGGATAAACTTGTCCGGTTTCCAAAATCAGCGACACTTTGCTTTGGTTGGCACTTTGCAATTGTCCGGTACGTAACGCTTGTTCCAATTTGAGTAGATCCGTACTGGATTGCGTGATGTCGACGTAAATCGGATCAATGGTTTGTACCACCGCCAATTGCGTTGCTTCGCCTTGACCAACTAGCGCGCCTTCTGTCACTAATGCTGCGCCAATACGGCCAGAAATAGGGGAGGTAACTGTGGCATAACCAAGATTGATGCTGGCGGTTTGACGCGCCGCTTTTGCCGTGGCCAGATCCGCTGCTGCTTGCAATTGCGCGGCAACTGCATTGTCATAATCCTGCTTGCTGATTGCCGTTGCTTCGACCAGCGGTTTATAGCGTTGTGCTTGCAAAGTAGTTTGCGTCAGAGTCGCTTCAGCTTTTGCGACGGCTGCTTTTGCGCTGTCGAAAGCGGCTTGTAGTGGAGCAGGATCAATGCGATATAGCACTTGGCCAGCTTTGACATCGCTACCTTCGACGAATGTGCGTTTCTGAACAACACCGGCAACGCGCGCCAGGATAACGGCATTACGCGTTGCTGATGTGCGGCCAGGCAATTCGGTGCTGAGAGCCAGACGCTCTGGTGCGATGCTAACGATCGACACTTCTGGTGGCGGTGGTGCGCCATGAGCGGCATCAGTTTTTTTGCCACAGGCGGCAACAGCGGATAATAGGGCAACCGCGATGGCGATGCGCGTGAAACGATTCATTGGATTCATTAGGTATCGGGATGAGCTGGAGCTGACTGAATTCATAAAATTCTCGCACGTTGATTTAATAAAAGGCCGCCTGTGTCATACACTTGGCGGCTAATGCAGAACGCTGTTTGCTGAAGAGACGGGAACTGGGATTACTAAACAAATTACAACCACGGCAAAACGCATAGGATAACTAAATAATCACTATGTTGCATTTGCAATGACATAGTTTCTTTTGGCTAAGGTGCTGCATATTCGTGGTATTATACATACATCCGTGAATGTATGTATCTCTCTTGGGGAATTTTATTGCGCTGCACGCATATAATGCCCTAAGTAAACATCATTGAGTCGGGTAACCGATATAGCGAGAGCTTTGGCATGGCAAGAAGTACTAAAGAAGAAGCATTAGAAACCCGTGGCCGCATTTTGGATGCTGCCGTGGACGTGTTTCATGCGCGTGGCGTGTCGCAAACGTCGTTAGCCGACGTTGCCGCTGCGGCAGAGGTAACGCGCGGAGCGATTTATTGGCATTTCAAAAACAAGGGCGATTTATTTGATGCCATGTGTGAACAATTTCGTTTGCCGATGGAAGCCTTAATCACCAATAGTGTCGACGAAAGCGCGATAGATCCATTGGGGCAATTTCGTACCTGGTGTTTATTTGCGCTGGAAGAGGCAGTGCACAACCCGCAGATGCGTAAGGTTTTTGGCATTATCTTAAACAAATGCGAATTTGTTGATCCGACCGAGCCGATTTATATGCGCCAGCAGGAATGTTTTATACAGGGGCGGGTAAATATCCAGCGAATATTGCGTTTCGCAGTCGCAAAAGGGCAACTGCCGCGTAATTTGGACACTGAGTTGGCTGCGGTGTCGGTGCAGGCACTGCTTTCAGGATTTCTGGATAATTGGTTATTCAAACCAGAAAGTTTTGATCTTGGCGCGCATACAGAACGTTTAGTTGATCTGTGTATTTATATGCTCAAGAACGCGCCGCAATTGCACAAAGTATAAATGGCAATTTATTTCTGCCCGGCGCGTAGTTGGCATAAAGTTTAGTTGACTGCTGGCACCAACAACAAGTTAACTAGCTGCAAATCTTCTTCTTTCAACGTCCCAGCGGCGGCTTTCAATTTCAAACCACTCATTAGCGTATCGTAACGTGCCTTGGCTAAATTTTGACGGGTGGAAAATAATTGCTGCTGGGCGTTGAGCACATCGATATTGATACGCACACCTACCTGATAGCCAAGCTTATTGGCATCAAGCGAGGATAGGCTGGAAACTTCTGCCGTCTCATAAGCTTTTACTTGTGCCAACCCACTATTTACGCCAAGAAAAGCCTGGCGGGCGTTTAGCGCGGCAGTTTGCTGCGCATTGTCGAGATCAGAGCGGGCTTTGTCTTCTAGCGATACGGCTTGCCGTACCTCGCTATTGACCGAGCCACCGGAGTACAAGGGGATATTCCATTGTACCCCAATGGAATTGGACCATTGGCTGATGTTTTCATAGAAAATCGGGGTACCCTTGGTGCTGTTAAGGCCGCGCCCGGCGACTAAATCGAGTGTCGGTAAATGACCGGCGCGAACGCGCTTAATCTCATGTTTGGCTGATTCCAGTGCAATCTGTTGGGCAACTACGCTGGGGTTTTGTTGTTCTGCGCTGTTTTCCCAGGCAGATATCTGAGGCGGCTCCGGCGCATTTAATTTGACACCGGCGCGCAAGGTGGATAGTGGCGCAGGCGCACGGCCAATTATTTTTTGCAAAGTGCTACGTGCCACTTCCAAGTTATTAGCGGCGGCAATTTGTTGCGCGATCACCAGGTCATAACTAGCTTGTGCTTCGTTGGTATCGGTGATGGTAGCTGTGCCGACGTCAAAATTGCGTTTGGCGGAAGCGAGTTGCTCGCTAATCGCACCTTCTTGCGCCTTTAAAAATGCCAATGCATCTTGCGCTGATAACACATCGAAGTAAGCCTGACTGACGCGCAACATCAAATCCTGCTGTGCCTGGGCAAATTGGGCATCACTGCCGGCGACTGACAATTTGCTCTGCTCATATTGTTCCCAGTTGGCGGGGCGAAATAAAGGCTGAGTCAGTTGTAATGAATAATTTTTAAGAGTAGCGCTCCAGCCAGAGCTTTCATCATTCGCACGATTGTAAGTTCCGCCAAAGCCAATTCGCGGCAACAAACCTGCGCGGCCTTGCACGCTGGCCTCACGACCAGCTTCAAGAGAGTAGCGCGCACTGGTATAAATCGCATCATGCGCCAACGCTTCTTGATAGGTTTGCATCAGATCAAGCGCATGAACGGGTAACACAAAAGCAGTAGAAGCGATGGCGAGCGCCATTTGAAACTTACGACAATTGCGCATCCGGTTCTCCGCGCTTACGCTTAATGATTAACTTAACGATTAACTTAGAGATTATTAATTAACAATTAATACGTCGGCATACTGGGATCAACCTGTTGTGCCCAGGCATGAACACCACCAGTCAGATTGATCACGCGTGCGAACTGATTGCGCTCTAAAAAGGCGGCTACTG
Organism: Glaciimonas soli; assembly: GCF_009497155.1. Classification (GTDB taxonomy): domain Bacteria; phylum Pseudomonadota; class Gammaproteobacteria; order Burkholderiales; family Burkholderiaceae_D; genus Glaciimonas; species Glaciimonas soli. Next base: position 82,933 of record NZ_WINI01000006.1, on the reverse strand, counting down.
ACATGCTTCGTGCGCCGTGATGGCATATGCAAATGATCTCTTGATCTTCTTCCAGTTCATTGATGCGCTCAGGAATGGTTTGCATCGGGATCAACTTGGCGTTGGGAATATGACATTTCTCATATTCCGAAGGCTCACGAACATCCAGCAGTAGCGGGGTAGGGCGCGCAGGATCGGCGATCCATGCGGCCAGTTCTTGCGCTGTGACATGTTGCATGGCGAGAGTCGATCAGAATTTAAAATGTGAATGTACGGCAGCTTCGCGCAGTGGCGTGGCACTGGTTTCAAACAAATTCAGCGTTTCGTAAGTTGCTTCCGAAGTGCGCGTAATTTTTTGTGCAGTCATGACTGGCGCTTCACCGATGATGGCGATAATTCGTCCACCGACTTTCAGTTGTTGTTTGAAAGTTTCCGGTAATGACGACAGCGAACCTGAAATGACAATAACATCATAGGCTGCGTCTTTAATGTCTTTTCCGGCCGTCCAGCCTTGTGCGCCATTGCCTTCCACGACTTCCACGTTGCTGATGCCGTACGCCTGCAGATTCTTTTCGGCCATTGCTTTTAATGCTGGGTCAATTTCAACGGTAACAACGTGGCGTGCTTTGTGGCTGAGCAATGCCGCCATATAGCCAGAACCGGCGCCGATTTCCAGCACGTTTTCATGTTTTTTCACGGCAGCTTCTTGTAGCAAGCGTGCTTCGACTTTTGGGGAGAGCATCACTTCTTTATCTGACAAAGGGATTTCGGTATCCATAAAGGCCAGGCTTTTGTATGCAGCAGGGACGAACGCTTCACGCTTCACCACCGTGAGTAATTCGAGAACATCTAAATCCAGCACATTCCAAGGGCGGATTTGCTGCTCGATCATATTAAAACGGGTTTGTTCGATTGCTTGTTCGACTTGTTCGTTGTTCATGGTGACGTTCCTGATTGTGCTAGAAAATACTTGGTGGCGAATAAAAGGGCTCATTCTATCAAATTGACTAAGGGTTTTCTGTACTTAAGGTGATGCTGATGCTTGTTCATGGCAATTAAAATGCGGTTAGCTGGCAAAATCATGCAAATAGACGTGTCTTGCCGCTTTAAACGGACAAACGAAGCATATTGTCTTTATGGAATTTATTGTTTTATTGGCTTTGAATCCAAGTGGATAACTTTTTGTTGATAATTGCATTTTAACGATGGTCATCCCTCCGCCAGTATTCAATAACCCAGGAGAAAAGCAACATGACGCAGCCACACGCGATACTTCAGCGATGTTTTATCGGGCTTGAGCCCGATGATGAAATCTTGGATGCGCTGATCGATTTACAGCACCGTATACACGGTACAGGCAAACATAGTGAGTCGGGCATACGTTGGATAGCGCGTTCAGATTTGCACGTCACGTTACGTTTTTTGGGAGTCACAACAGATGTCCAACGTGTGCAAATTGCCGATGCGTTGCTTGCGGCAAGTGAAAATTTGCCCGCCGTGGATGTGAATGGCGGAACGTATTGGCGTTCGACACACGGCTCGCACGTGTTGGTGTTGCTGCTGGCGATGCCACCGTCGCTGCGCGATTTGGCGAGCCGGATGGAGGCATTGGCAGTCGCCGCCGGATTTCTGGCCGAACGGCGGCCATTTCGCGCCCATATCACGTTGGCAAAATTGTCCTCGCGTGCGGCACGGAGTCCTTGGCCCGATATTGCGCCGGCCGGGGCGTTACCCGCGTGCGGTTTTCGAGCATTGACATTGTTTTCCAGTCAACCCGCGACGGCAGACTCGCACTCAGGCACACACTATCGGCGATTAGCTAGCAAAGAAATAAGCAAAGATGGATACAGATCGGACTGAGTAAATAAATTGGCTATCCTTTGGCATGTCGCTTGTATTGCTGACATCGAATCAAGAAGACCTATGGTTTACAGGTAAAATGGCGCCTCGCAAAATGGATAAACAAAAGATTGCATAGAGTATGAGTTCTACGCCAACCTCCTGCCGCCAAGGTTGCGGCGCATGCTGTATTGCGCCGTCTATCTCCTCACCGATCCCGGGAATGCCAAATGGCAAGCCTGCGGGCGTGCGTTGCGTGCAGTTGGATGATGTGAATAATTGCCGCATTTTTGGGCAGCCGGAGCGGCCAAAGGTATGTGGTAGTTTGCAAGCATCGCTAGAGATGTGCGGTCAGTCGGATGCATTTGCCATGCAATATCTGGTGCGTCTTGAGCAGTTGACTGCAGCATAAGTTTTGCTAAAGGACATAAATTGAAATCAAAATGGTTAGTCGTTATTGCTTTAATCAGTGCTGTTTTATTGAGCTCTTGTGCCGGTATGATAGGTCCGCGCGACGTGGTATTTCCTGTGGCTAAATTACAGCAGTCGTTGGATAAGCGCTTACCATTTTCCAAACGTTATTTCGGCCTGATCGATGTGACCGCTAATCATGCGCAACTGGCATTTTCAGCCGACGACGGCCATACATCTGGGCAAAATGAGCGTTTGCTTATTGACCTGGATGTCACGATGGGGTTTCCTCTACTCAATAAGTCATGGCCCGGGAAGATGCTTGTTTCGGGTGTGTTGGGCTTGGACACTGCGCACAATGCAGTGGTACTTAATGATGCGCGGGTAGAGAAATTGGCATTAGATGGCATGGATAAAGCCTACAGCGGACAGACGGCACAAATTGGCAGCGCATTGGTCGGTGAATTATTGCAGCGAGTACCGTTGTATACGTTCAAGCCAGATGACTTGCGTTTTGCTGGCGTATCATTTTTACCGACTAAGATCGTGACTCAGTCAGATAAATTAGTAGTGACGTTTGAGCCGCAGAAATAAGACTCTCTTTCTCCCACAGGTGGGCGAAGGACTTTACATCAATTTACATTTAACAGGAGAATAGTTTGGCAAATGTTTGTTCCGCAGGCCTAGATACCGGCTTTGCTTCACTCGATTACGCACAGGTCGCTATTCTTGGCGTGATTCAAGGGATTTCCGAGTTGCTGCCGATTTCTTCTACCGCACATATGCGCGTTATCCCGGCGGTGTTGGGCTGGCGTGATCCAGGCTCGGCATTTTCGGCGGCGATGCAATTGGCGGCATTAATTGCGGTGATCACTTATTTTTGGAAAGACGTGCGTCAGGTTGCGGTCGGCGGTACTGCCGCGCTGCGTCGACGTGATTATAAAGATCCGTCATTCCGCCTCGGTATTGCCATCATTCTCGCTACTATCCCAATCGGGATTTTCGGTTTGGCGTTAGCGCCAGTGCTCAATGCGTGTAATTCACCGTTGCGGGCACTGAACGTCATCGGCTATTCCAGCATCGGTTTAGCGTTGCTGTTGTTGATTGCGGAATTCACTGCCAAACATAAGCGCACCGTCGAACAGATGAAATTACCGGATGCTTTGATCGTTGGTATTGCTCAGGTTGGCGCATTGATTCCGGGCGTGTCGCGTTCCGGTGCAACTTTAACAGCCGCGCTATTTTTGGGCTTCAAACGTGAGGAAGCTGCGCGCTTTGCTTTCTTGCTGGGTTTGCCAGCGATTACTTTGGCGGGTCTGAAAGAGTTGTGGCATTTGTTCCATATACAAATGCCGACTGATGCATGGATGTTGTTGCTGTTTGGTTTGGCAGTTGCCAGCATCTCGGCTTTTGCCGCGATTTGGGGTTTGATGAAATTCCTCGAAAAATTCTCGACCTGGCCGTTTATTGTTTATCGCATCGCGTTTGGTGTGTTTGTATTGGTGATGGTAAGCAAAGGCATCTTGCATTAAGTGATCGAACGTAATCAATTTTAAAATCCGTCGTTCCCGCGAACGCGGGAATCCATGTCAAACGTAAGGTGGATCCCCGCGTTCGCGGGGGCGACGCAGATTGGATTGAGGTAATTTTTATTAAACTGACTACGCTGCCTTACTTTAGAGCGATGTAGTATAGGTGGAGCGCAGCGATACCCATCGTTCGATAAATAGTGATTGATGGGTATCGCTGCATATATTAAATATTCGACCCATCCAACGTTTTCAGTATCGGCTCAGCCCCCATTCAATGCCCCATCAAGTAAATCCGGAAGCACTCCACATCCTGCAAACCGTCTTCGGTTATCCCTCGTTTCGCGGTCAGCAAGCAGAGATCGTCGATCACGTTGCGAGTGGCGGTGATGCACTGGTGTTGATGCCGACCGGAGGCGGTAAATCCTTGTGTTATCAAATCCCTGCTTTATTGCGCGATGGTGTTGGTGTGGTGGTGTCGCCGCTGATCGCCCTGATGCAGGATCAGGTTGATGCGCTGGCAGAGGTCGGGGTACGTGCGGCATTTCTGAATTCCACGCAAACCTATGAAGAAGCATCGCAGATCGAACGCAAGGTGCGTAATGGCGATCTGGATTTGGTCTACGTCGCACCAGAGCGCTTGCTGACCCCACGTTGTCTGGAGTTGTTGGAAGCCTCAAAGATTGCCCTGTTTGCGATTGACGAAGCACACTGCGTTTCGCAATGGGGACATGATTTCCGTCCGGAATATATCAAGCTGTCGATATTGCACGAACGCTTTCCCAATGTGCCGCGTATTGCGTTGACGGCCACAGCAGACCATCAGACACGGGAAGAAATCGCCCTGCGTTTGCAGCTGGAAGACGGTGCGAAATTCGTTTCTTCATTTGATCGTCCCAACATTCGTTATCAAATCGTCGAAAAGGCCAATGGCCGCAAACAGTTACTCGATTTCATTCAGGCGGAACATGTCGGTGATGCCGGTATCGTCTATTGCTTGTCGCGTAAAAAAGTTGAAGAAACGGCGGAGTTTTTAAATCAGCAGGGTGTACAGGCATTGCCCTATCACGCGGGCATGGATTACGCTACGCGCACCAAACATCAAGGGCGGTTTCTGCGCGAGGATAGTATCGTCATGGTGGCGACGATTGCATTCGGCATGGGTATCGATAAACCCGATGTGCGCTTTGTTGCGCATTTGGATTTGCCAAAAAGTATTGAAGGTTATTATCAGGAAACTGGTCGTGCCGGTCGTGACGGTGCGCCAGCAAATGCCTGGATGGCTTATGGTTTGCAGGATGTGGTACAACAGCGTCGCATGATCGATGAATCCGAGGCTGGCGAAGTATTCAAAAGGGTTTTGGGCGTCAAGTTAGATGCAATGCTGGGTCTGTGCGAAACGCTGGATTGTCGTCGGGTTCGGTTGCTGGATTATTTCGGACAGGATGCCGATCGTTGCGGCAACTGCGATACGTGCATGACGCCACCTATGACGTTTGATGGTACGGTCGTTGTCCAAAAATTATTGTCTGCCATTTATCGCGTTGATCAACGCTTCGGTGCGATGCACGTGATGGATGTCTTGCGCGGTATAGACTCCGATAAAGTGAAGCAATGGCGCCATGAGCAGTTGTCCACCTTCGGCATAGGCAGTGATCGCAGCGAAGCAGAATGGCGGGCGATTTTGCGGCAAACCATCGCGTTGGGTTTAGTTAGCGTGGATCACGACGCTTATAGCGCGCTGAAACTCACCGATACGGCAAAACCGGTATTGCGTGGAGAGCAAGCAATCCAGTTGCGACAGTATCAAAAACCAATTAAACAAAAACGCGCCAGTACCAGCAAACCTAAAGGCTATGTTGAATCCGATTTGTCGAAAGAAGAGCAAGCCATCTTCGACAAACTCCGCTGGTGGCGTGTTGAAACGGCGCGCAAACACAATGTCCCTGCATATGTAATTTTCCATGACGCCACCATGCGTGAAATCGCTAAAGCGCAACCGTCGTCATTAGCTGATTTGCGCGGTGTCAGTGGTGTCGGAGAAAAGAAACTGGAGACGTATGGCGTGGAGATTGTGGAGTTGATTGCGGAGATTGTATAAGTGCACATCAGACATGAGAGAGATAAATAAATGAACGTACCTTATGTCGTCATGAAGTATCTTTTAACCGCAGGTGTCGTCGTGTTTGTGAGCGAGCTGGCCAAGCGCAGTGATCGGCTAGGCTCGTTGGTGGCTTCGCTACCACTGGTGACCATTCTCACTTTAATTTGGTTGTATGTGGAAAAGCAGCCTATCGAAAAAGTGAGTAACCATGCGTACTACACGTTCTGGTACGTCATTCCTACGTTGCCGATGTTTTTACTTTTTCCGTACTTGATACAAAGAATGAGCTTTGTTTTGTCGCTCGTTCTTTGCATTCTTTTTACCGTAGTTGTGTTTTATTTTTACGCTTTATTATTGCGACGATTCGGTATCGATTTATTGTAAGTAAGTCGGTATAACTGTTCTAAACAGTTATACGAACTTGCGAAATATTCGCAAAGCAAAATGACGTAGATGACGTGGTTACGCTACCACCGCCCCCAATTCCGCCATCAACGCCTGGCGGATTTTGGTTTCTTGCGGCGCAACGCCAAAACCAACCATAGTGCCTGCAGCATCAATGAAGCGACATATGGTCCGAGCGCCATCGTGTTCGGTTTCCCAGCGACCACCTTCGAGAGCATGACGTGGCGGCGGAACTAACGCCAGTGGGTAACTTGGTGTTTTGACGATGACTGGCGCGTCTTTTAAGTCGATCGCAGTGTGCTCGCCGTTTAATGTTTTAGCGATGGCACGGGCGGCGCTCATGATCGGTGCAATATAAGGTAGCGCGCCGGTACGGCCTTCGCCGTCGAGCAAATATTCGGCACAGTCGCCCAGTGCGTACACATCCTCAGCGCTGGTACGGCCATGTGCGTCGACTAATATGCCGCGATTGGTATTCAATTGCGCCGCTTGTGCCAATCGCACATCCGGACGCAGCCCGACTGCAGAAAGCACCAGATCGGTTTCTACGATTTCGCCGTTGGCTAACGTGACTTCTAATGCGCCGTCGATGTGGTTGATGCTGGTTGCTGTTGTGCCTAGCTTCAGTACTATGCCTCGTGCGCTCAGTGCTTGTTGCAACCCTTCCGACAATGCTGGGGGAGCCAGCGCTGCCAGCGGTAATGCATTTGGGTCAACCAGCGTGACAGCATGACCATGTGCAGTCAGATCGTCGGCAAACTCACAACCAATCAGACCTGCGCCGAGTATGACCACGCGTGCAGACGCACGTTGATCGGGCAATAATTTTTCGCGGAAAGTGGCGTAATCGGCGATGTGGTTAACTGACAGCACTGTATCGCTGGCATCACCTGCAATGTTCAAACGGATAGTTTGTGCACCGACCGCCAATACCAATTTTTCGTATTCGAAAACGCCGGTGCTGGTGGTCAGCGTTTTGGCGACGGTATCGATATTGTTAACGCGGATGCCGGTTAATACACTGGCTTGCAGTTGTTCCGCCATTTGCATCGCATTCTGATTAATCAATTGCGACGCACTTTTCTTTTGTGCAAACGCATTGGACAGCATCGGTTTGGAATAAGAGCCGCCTTCGTCTTCGGTCACAATTAATAAAGGGGTGACTTTATCCAGCTTTCGCAGTTCCCGCGCCAAAGTGTAAGCGGCCATACCGGCGCCGATGATGATGATAGGTTTCATAATGCTGTCTTCTTTAAAAATAATGCGCAATGTTACATTCAAACTGGCTCAAGTAAGGTCAACTTGTCATTTTGAAATGACATCGTCATCCCCACGTTCGCAAGGATGACAGTGATATTTTTCAAATCAATTACGTGCTATTGCTTACCTTAAATTTCAACCATTTCAAAGTCTGCTTTGGCAACGCCGCAATCTGGACATTCCCAATCTTCTGGGATATCAGTCCATTTTGTGCCAGCCGCGATACCTTCATCTGGCATCCCGATTGCTTCGTCGTAAATAAAACCGCATACGATACATTGATATTGTTTCATGCTTATTCCTTCAGAAATTTTGTGTAATTCAGTGTGTTAAGTTTCAGTCGCCAGGATGCATAAATCCTTACAGATTAGCCTGCGTTCAGTGCTTCCAAAGCGTCACGATAGTGATTCGCATGGCGCTCTTCAACTTTGGCCAATGCGGCAAAACGCTTCGCTGCTTTTTCCAATGTGCGCTTGAAGTTCTCTGCATGTTCTTTTGATTCGGCGATTTGCTCGTCGAACTCTGCTACTGCAGCCTGGTTGCCTTCTTCCACTGCCAGATGACGGAATTTCGGATACATCTCTGTGTACTCGTAAGTTTCGCCTTCGATAGCAATTTCCAGCGACTTGGCTGGCGTCAGTTGTGCTTTTGGATAGAGCAGGTCAAGGTGGCCAAAAGCGTGCATGACTTCTTGATCAGCGGTGTCTTCAAAGATTTTTGCCACATCATCGGCACCTGCTTCACGGGCCAATTTGGCGAAATAGCGATATTTGATATGCGCCATGGATTCGCCAGCGAAAGCGGATTCGAGGTTGGTAATGGTGACGGATGGGGTGTTTTGGCTAGCCATGGAAATTCTCCTAAAAAATTTAATCGCGGGAAGAGTGATTTTGTTTGGCGATCACTAAGGCTAGAATGATAGATATTATTTATCGATAAAACAAATTGATTGATTTTATTAATTCAATAGTTATTTCCTTCATCATATGTGAAGAGTAATTCTTGCGAAGTTGCTTTAATCGAAACTGTGGAGGTTGTGGAGGCGATAATTCATTGCTACTCGGCATTTATTCGAGGTGCATCAGGATGAGGCGGATCTCAGCTCTATTGCCCATCGTATAGTTCTCATACTGAATATGCATAAATGCTATTGCGCTGTCTGCTAAAATTGTCCTTTCACACATAGATATAGCAGGATTGGAGACAGCAGCAATGGATAACATGATCGACAAAAAAGAAGAGCTACGCCAACAATTGCGGCAGGCCGCGCTTGAGTATCATGAGTTCCCGGTTCCCGGCAAAATCAGCGTAACTGCCACCAAGACCCTGACTACTCAGCGTGATCTGGCACTGGCCTATTCGCCGGGTGTAGCGGCAGCTTGTGAAGAAATCGTTGCCGATCCGCTCAACGCTTTTCGTTATACCGCCCGCGGCAATCTGGTCGCAGTGATTACCAACGGTACGGCGGTGCTCGGTCTGGGCAATATAGGTCCGCTGGCATCGAAGCCGGTGATGGAAGGTAAGGGCGTTCTCTTCAAAAAATTCGCCGGTATCGACGTCTTCGATATCGAAATCAACGAAACCGACCCAGAAAAACTGTGCGATATCATCGCCTCGCTGGAACCGACGTTTGGCGGTATTAATCTGGAAGATATCAAAGCACCGGAGTGTTTTGAAATCGAACGAAAATTGCGTGACCGGATGAAAATTCCTGTATTCCACGATGATCAGCACGGTACCGCGATCATTGTTGGCGCCGCGATTTTGAATGGTTTGAAAATCGTTGGTAAAGACATTAAAAATTGCAAGATGGTGGTGTCAGGCGCTGGCGCTGCGGCGTTGGCTTGTCTCGATTTGATCGTCGATCTTGGCTTCCCGATTGAAAATATTTTCGTTACCGACTTGGCTGGTGTGGTGTACGAAGGTCGTACCGAATTGATGGATCCGGACAAGCTACGCTTTGCCCGCAAAACCGATGCCCGCAAATTGACAGAGCTGATGCCGGGTGCGGACATTTTCCTCGGCTTGTCCGCTGGCGGTGTCTTGAAACAAGATATGGTCAAAGTGATGGCGGCGAAGCCTTTGATTTTGGCCTTGGCGAATCCGAATCCGGAAATTTTGCCGGAGGACGTCAAAGAAGTACGAGACGACGCCATCATGGCCACTGGCCGTTCGGATTATCCTAACCAGGTTAACAACGTATTGTGTTTCCCTTACATTTTCCGTGGCGCTCTGGATTGTGGCGCGACCACTATCACGCGTGAGATGGAAATTGCGGTGGTGCATGCGATTGCAGAATTGGCGCAAGCCGAGCAATCCGATGTGGTGGCCGCGACTTATGGCGTAGCAAATATGTCGTTCGGCCCGGAATACATTATTCCGAAGCCGTTCGATCCACGTTTGATGATCAAGATCGCACCGGCAGTGGCCAAAGCGGCTGAAGCATCGGGTGTCGCATCGCGTCCGATTCAGGACATGCAAGCCTATATCGATAAGTTGCAACAATTCGTTTATCACAGCGGTACGTTCATGCGTCCGATGTTCCAGATCGCCAAGAAAACTCCTGCAGATAAAAAACGCATCGTCTTTGCCGAAGGCGAAGAAGAGCGCGTATTGCGAGCAGTGCAGATTGTAGTGGATGAAGATTTAGCCAAACCTATTTTGGTTGGTCGTCCAGCAGTGCTACAGCAACGCATCGAGCGTTTTGGTTTGCGTTTAAAAATGGGCGTTGATTTTGAAGTCATCAACCCAGAGCACGATGATCGCTATCGCGATTACTGGCAAACCTTCCTGCAAATGACTAAGCGTCTTGGCGTGACTGAGCAATACGCCAAACTGGAAATGCGTCGCCGTCATACCTTGATCGGTTCAATGGCGATTCATAAAGGCCATGCTGACGGCATGATCTGCGGAACGTATGGCACCACCGATTTGCATTTGAATTACATTGATAAAGTACTGGGACGTCGTGACGGCGTTGGTGTGTATGCAGCGATGAATGCGTTGATCATGTCGAACCGCCAATTGGTGATTGTCGATACTCACGTCAACGAAAATCCAACAGCGGAAGAACTGGCCGAAATCACGGTGTTGGCAGCGGAAGAAATGCAGCGTTTTGGTTTGAAACCACGCGCAGCCTTGCTGTCGCATTCAAATTTCGGCACCAGCAACAGCGCTTCAGCGCAAAAAATGCGTAAAGCATTGGCGTTGGTACAAAAGTTGGCTCCCGATCTCGAAGTTGACGGTGAAATGCACGGTGATGCGGCATTGGATTACAGCTTGCTGAAAAAAGTGATGCCGGATTCAGCGCTGAAAGCCGATGCCAACCTGGTTGTCATGCCTAATATTGACGCGGCCAATATTGCTTACAACTTGCTTAAGACGACTTCCGGCAACGGTATTGCCGTCGGCCCTATTTTGCTAGGCTGCGCCAAACCTGTCCACATTTTGACGCCATCGGCAACGGTACGTCGGATTGTGAACATGACTGCTTTGTGCGTGGTAGATGCAATTTCGGAGAGATAACTCTTCATCAGACGTAACCGAGAGAAATAAAAAAAGCCCGAAAGTATTTTCGGGCTTTTTTTTTGCCAGCGGAAATTGAATCAATTCGTACGCCAAGGCACGCGTCCCGTTTGCACGCGATCCGACGCCCGTTCGCAATGGTCGGGATGATCGTCAAAAAACATGTGAGGTTTAAAGGCCGCCAATACATCTGATTTCGCAACGCCACCCATAAAAAACGTTTCATCTATCGTCACATCCCATGCACGCAAGGTGCGAATAACGCGTTCGTGTGCTGGCGACGCGCGCGCGGTAACCAGCGCAGTGCGAATAGGTGCCATCCGACCATCGGCGTTTTTGCATTGATTCTGGATATAGGATAGCGCCATCAACAAGCGTGCGAACGGGCCTTCTGGTAATGCCTTAGTCGCATTTTCACGTTCATGTCTATCGAATGCTTCAATTCCATCAGTTTGATAAATTTGTTCGGAAGCGTCGGAAAAAATCACTGCATCGCCGTCAAAAGCGATGCGGATTTGATCGACGTTTTCTACTTCATGTGACTGCGTTGGTTTTTGATACAGCAGCGCTGCTGCAGTACCTGCATTAATCGCAGCCTGGACATCGTCTTCATGAAGCGACAAAAATAAACTTACATTGAACGCTTGTAAATACGGTGCCAATGGCGCGCCGCCTGACAACACCGCACGCGTAATATCCAGGCCGTAGTGCTCGATGGAATTGAAGATACGCAGCGAGGTTTCCGTCGAATTGCGCGACATGATGACGACTTCAACCAGGCGTCTGTCAGCTTGCAACTGATTTAATTTCAACAACGCTTTCACCAATGCAAACGCCGCCCCCGTTTTTAGTATCTGACTTTCGTTGTCAAGTTGATGCTGCCTAAATGCCGCTAATCCCTGAGTTTCGAAAATGACTTGCTCGGCCTCCAAATCAAATAGGGCACGAGATGAGATACCGATGACGAGCAGATTATCGAGGGAAACTGGCATGGTATTGGAGGGTAGGTGATGAAAGTTGTTTCCGCATTATAGGTTCATCTTATGCTGACTTGAAATGACATTACGCATCATCTTCGATCTTGCGACCAGTTAGTTGCATGTACAAACGATGTTTGGCATCGCGTCTGGCGTGACGCGTCGGGTTGCTGGGCGCATGTGTTCCGGCTTTGCGAAACTTGCTGGGCGCAACCAGCGGGTTGCGCGGCTTGGCTGATTTTGGCAGTTTTATTTTTATCTTCATCGTAAATCCTCATGGGTATATATCACTAAGGCCGAGAGTGCATAAAGCAAAACCCCGGCGAGTTTCCTCACCGGGGTTCAAGAAGCAGAACGACCAGCTCGGGGCAATGATAAATCGTCATCGCCCGAGCACATGCAGGGGCTATGACTTTCTGGAGTTGATAGCCGTACGTGGCATGCCGTTCCTTTCCTATAAAAATGGGTTAGTCAAAATCGACGATGGCGAATTTTCTAACAGGGGCGTGATTGTGTCAATTTAATCGCCTTTTATGAATACATCCTGTGCTGTAAAAATGGACTTTGTTTTTTTACGACATGTTTACATTGCAACGCAATATTTTTAGACCATCTTTACGAGCGATCCATTAATCTTGATTCCATCGTAACGACGAAAGTTATAGATGAGAGCGAATCAGTTTCAGGCATCGAATTTTTCATTCTTGCCATCTGTGCAAGCACAGCAACACGTTGCAAAAGCATGCATTATGGATTTGACGATTAGCACCGAGTGCGTCACGCAATTGCGACGTTTAGTCATGGCCGGTGGTGTGGTGACATTCATCCGCATTCAACCGATGGCACATGCTACTCGTATGCGGGTTTGGTTAGGGCTCAGCACCTCTGCCGTTAATCAGTTGATGATTTCGGTAATGCAAAATTTACCGAGTGCAGAATTTGGCAAGATTAAGCCATGTTAAGTGAGTCTAATTTTCAACGCATTTCCAGCTATTAAACTAAGCGAGAAAATCATGTCTATCTTTGAAGGTATTTGGGTTCCTTTAGTCACACCGTTTGCACAGTCGCAGGATCAACATATTGACGTGGATGCCGCGCAAAAATTGGCCGATCACATGGTAGAAAACGGTGTGCACGGTTTAGTGGTGGGCGGTACCACTGGTGAAGCGGCTACGTTGTCGGAGGAAGAGCAAACCACATTGCTAGAAGCAGTGATTGAAGCGGTGGATGGTCGTTGTCCTGTTGTGATGGGAATTGCCGGTAATGACACGCGAGCGGTGGCCGCCAAGGCGGCGCGATTTAATTGTTATGATCTTGCTGGTTTGTTGATATCCGCACCAGCTTATGTGAAACCTGCGCAGGTCGGCATTGTGCGCCATTTTCAGGCTATCGCTGCTGAGACGGATCATCCGATTATTATTTATAACATTCCCGGTCGAACCGGCGTCAACATCACGTTGGGAACGGTGGAATTACTGGCGAAAAACCCACAGTTCGTCGCGATTAAAGAAAGCGGTGGCGACGTATTGCAACTGACGGAGTTGGTGCACAACACGGAGTTGCAGGTTTTATGCGGCGACGACACTTTAATTTTGCCAACACTGTTATTGGGTGGTCACGGTGCGATCTCGGCTGCGGCCCATATTCGGCCTGATCTTTATGTGCGTTTATATGCCTTGATGCGAGCCGGCGAAGTGGCGCAGGCACGGGCGATTTTCGACAATCTTTTACCGTTGATTCGTATTCTGTTTTCAGAACCAAATCCAGCGCCAGTCAAAGCGGCGTTAGCCTTGCAAAACCGTTTATGCAATACGTTGCGTTTGCCGATGACACCGATGTCCGAAGGTGGACAACGTCGTTTGGCAATTGCACTGGAACAGACTATGCATTTGTCGAGATATCCACAATTAGTACCTGAGATTCCAGGGTTGGCGGATACACTGAAGCTACCGTCGAAAAAATTGATGTCTGCGTAAAGATCAGTCCCCCTCTCTCTCCAACTTGCGGGAGAGAGCTTGAAATAAGAGGAGCACATCCGCGAAATACGTCGAGTGTTCCTTTTCTTCCAGTCTCTTTCCCGCGAGCGAGGGGAGCTGAATGCATGAATTTGCGCGAGTCCTGTTAAAACACTCGACCCAATTGCAGATATGCATTCCATACGCCTTGTGGTGCCATGGCGAAGCCGAAATAGAGTGGCCCAATCAAGCTATTTCCGCCCAAAAACAGGCTGACACTTTTCTTGTACGGCCCGTGACCAAAATCGTTGCGTTCTATCCAGGTATCACCAATTTCCAGACTGCTGCCTAACACCGTACTGGTAAAGCCGGGCAGGGTAAATTTCCGTAAGTTATTCAGATAGGTCATCCGCGCATATAGTAGGTAATCACCAGTGAATTGATTGGTGGCATACGCCGACAAATGCTGGAAACCGCCTAACGTAAATCCTAAACCGTCGGTGCCGAAACTGTTCGGATTGCTGCCGCTTTCTCCATAAACGCCGGAACCTTCCAGCGCAATGTTGAACGTGTGTGATCCATAACTGGTTGCCCACAATCCCTTTACGCTGACTTGGTTATATGGATTGTCTGTCTTGGATAATGCCAGATCGGTGTTCGCATACAAGTAATAACCTTTGCGAGGAAATAACGGGTCGTCCAACTGATCTATGGTTATTGCGGCATGAGCCGTTGCCTGATTAATGCGAACGTTACCTGAGTCTTCGAGTTGCAGGTAAGACACATTATAAGCAGGTGAGCCATGGAACCAACGATAATTGATCCCTGCACGGAATTCGCCCAATCGTCCTATCGGAACACCGATATCTGCGCCGACGATGGAGGTGTCCAATTGATATGCGGTAATAGGCAAAGTGTCGGCACCGGGGCTGCTATCGTCAAGGTAGATATCAGAACGGCGGCGCCCATACTCAACATAGGGAGCAAGATATACACCGACGGTGTCCCATATTGGTTGTCGTAATTCGCTATGCAACTTTATCTGGGAGGTACCGAGTATCACATCGTTACGCCACTCCAACCCGCTGGCGGTGATCCACGGGAAGCGGTGGCCAACCTGCAAATTGAAGTCGCCGTGTGCATCAAAGCCGCTGGACATGCCAAATCCGAATAAGAGAAATTGTGGGCCCCACGATTTTTCTTCGGCATTGACTTTCAGGATGTTGTTGCCATTCTCACTGACCAATTCTTGTGTCACACTTTTAAAATCACCATTGGTCGATAGTCGCGCCAAATCCTGATTGAGAGTATCCACATCATAACGATCGCCAACATGCACATCCAGTTGCTGTTGCACGACGCGCGCCGGGACTCTGCCTTTGGCGGTGATGTCGATGGTATCAATGCGCGTTTCTGCTGTTAATAATTTTCCAGCAAGTCTGGTAGGTTGCTTAGCCTTCAAATAAGCTTGCCACTGGTCAGGTGATAAAGAGAATGCGCGCAATTTCTCGGTCATTTGTTGCGCCGCTTTTTCACCCGCTGCGACGCCATCTTTACCGCGCGCAAAATCGGTAACGGAAATATCCCCTAAATCGGGCTCAATCAGCACATCATCAGGTTTCAACAAGGCTAGTTGTGCTTTGACATTTTGACGCAGCAAAATGGTAATCATTTGTTGTGCTACCGAGGTTGCTGATTCCAGGTTCGCCGCGTCTTCCAATGGTGTCGAAATATTCACGGCAATGATGATGTCCGCACCCATGTCGCGCGCTTGCTGAACCGGTAAATTACTGACCAGTCCACCATCGACCAGAGTTCGGCCATCCAGTTCATATGGTGCAAATAAGCCCGGTACGGCCATGCTGGAACGAATCGCGCGCGGTAAAGAACCGTGTGTTAATACCACTTCTTCACCAGTACCAAGATCGGTTGCGACCGCACGAAAGGGGATCGGTAAATCGTCAAAATTGATATTGCCTGGCAATTGCGGAGTCCAATTTTGCATCAATGCCAACAAGCGATTGCCTTGCACCAGACCCGCTGGTATTTTAAGTTTTCCGTCACCATATCCGGCATTCAAACCAATCGGATATTGATAGTTGTCCTCGCGTTGTGACTCAGTTAATTGCTGACGTTCATTGCGATCAAAAGCAATATCACTAAGGTTGGTTTTATTTAATTTGGTTTCCAGATTATTGGCGGATAAGCCACTGGCATAAAGCCCGCCTACTACCGCACCCATGCTGGTGCCAGCAATGTAGTCGACTGGAACATGCAGTTCTTCCAATACTTTCAATACGCCCAAATGCGCGTAGCCGCGCGCACCGCCGCCAGAAAGCACCAAGCCGATGCGTGGGCGAGGTTTTCCAGTTGCCGGAAAAGGTGCGATGCTCTGCGTTGCTTCTTGCGCGGATGCCGAGTGACTGAACAATGCAGCCAATATAACGAACGTCAAACTCGCAGAAAATGATTTAACACGCTTGTTGCGGAATTTATTGCGTGATGGAGCAAATTGCAGATGACGGCGCACGTTTAGAATGGCCCATTCGATTTGCGCAGCGCATCGGGCAAGCCATCATGTCCAGCAAGCGAAGCAGCGGGGGCGTCGTTCCAATATGATTCACCGACTTCTGCATTCCTTTTGGGATGCAGTGGGTAGCAGAACTGATTGTCCGAACGATGTTCGCCCACTACCAACAAACGCACGTCCGAGTCGGTATTATTGATGAAGGTATGTGTGATGCCGGTACCAGGCGGGAAGCCAACGCCGTCGCCGGGAGCCAGTCTGTGCAAAGCGCCATCAATCCAGGCGTCTGGCGTCCCGTCAATTACGTAGACAAATTCCTCTTCCGTTTTCTCAGCATGCGGCCACGACGTACGCCGACCTGGTGGCAATACCTGATGATGGATACCTAAGCGCGTCAGGCCAAAGACTTTGCCGAACCGCGAGCTGATCGCCAACAGTTCTGAACTGTTGGGGTAGCTAGCGTTGTCCTCACTTTGAATTTCTTGCCAATGTTTGATGCACTCTGGTCGTGTCATAGTCATTCGTCTCCGTATGCAGGCATAGCTCGATGCCAGGAAATATCTTGTAAGTCTTGCTTTTGGTATGTGTGAGAGATTCTACTTTTATGTTTCTATGCTGAGGGGAATTTATAGAGTGAAGGGCATAAAAAAAGCACATTTTCAGATGATTTTAAATTTTTATTCATCATATTTGGTGATGCGTTGTCCGGTATTGAGATTTTTTCAGTGTCTAAAAAGCAATGAAAACAGCGCCGTTTTATTTTCCTCGTCAATAAAAATGGGCACCTATTTGAGATGCCCATTTTTTATCTGCAACATGCCTTCGAATTCAAAATGAGCGACCACTCAACTGGAGTCAGGGGATAGCAAAGCCCACGGTTTGCATCGCAAGCTGATGATGATTTGCGTCTGCCAACTCCACCATCAGTTGATGCGGTCCGTGTGACAATCCCTGAATGACGATGGGTTCGTCATTCGTCTGTAGCCAATGCCAGGATGCGTGATCCAGTGTGATATGCAGATGGCTGATGCGTGGGACTACATGCGTAGCGGCTTCGCCGTATACGGGAACGATCTTCGCATGCTCGGTGCGAAACGGTACGACCACCAAGCCTTTTGCCAATGGGCCGGGCAATGGTGCATCAACAAACAATTGTGCCGCAGGTTCTGCTGATATCGCAGGCAGGGAGTGAGCATCGTGATCATCGGCGCGGGCGATGCTCAGCGTTTGAACGAAAAATGGAATGATAAGGTAACGCAAGACCGGTAATGGGAGTTTCATGAAGTCCTCAAAAGTGAATTGCACAAATGTAATCGATGATTACATTTGCGATTATAGCGAGACTTCCATAGAATGTGTGCAATGATTACATTTACCTGCCGCGAAAATTTCCTACTATGACAAATAAACGTTCTCTCTCAGAGGAGCCTCGCAGCTACCATCATGGCGATCTTCGCAAAGCGTTGTTGGAAGCCGCAGTGCAGCTAATCGAAGCACGCGGTCTGGATGCCGTGAGTGTGAGGGAAGTCGCCAAAATGACAGGCGTTTCCCCTGGCGCTCCGTTTCGCCATTTTGCAACACGCACTGCATTGCTGACGGCGGTAGCCGAGGAAGCGATTGACCGGTTGACTGGGGAGATTAATTTGTCCTTACAAGCCGCCGCTGATGAAAATCCGTTGTTACAGTTTCGTGCAATAGGTGTTGGTTTTTTACGCTGGGTATTTGCCAATCCCACGCATTTTCAGGTGATCTCAACCCGTGCTGTCATTAATTTTGAGGGCTCAACTCTTCGGCAGCGCAATGATGTGATTCGCACCAAAATGACGGTGTTGATGCAGCAGGCTGCTGCGGCAGGTTTGTTAAGAACCGGAGATGTAGGCCGACATCAAATCGCCGCACGTGCACTGGTCTACGGTTTGGGGCGCATGTACATCGATGGCCAGTTTCCAAGTTGGGAGCTCAATGAGCGTGAGGCGCTTGGGGAAAGCATCGTGATTTTGGATCAGTTTATTTCGTCTATTCGGGCATGACATTGCATAACCAACACGTCGAGTCTTAGCGCTCGCAAATGGACGTGCTAATCGAAATGAAAATATGTAAGAGATTTTTGAAGTGAAAAGTTGAGGGCACTCAGAATTTTTTATTGTGGTGGAGGCAAATCGATCGGCGCGACAAGATACGCAGAAGTATTCTCTAGCTCATCCATTGCCTGTATCAGTTCTGGCCATGGTTCCGCTAAAACGACAGGGTAGATGCATTCGCCTGGATATTGCACTGGAAAGGCAAGGTTCTCAATTCCCGGGGTAAATTCACAATGTATTCCTGCTTTATTACCGCGTGCATCGCAGCGGTACCAACCAAAACCGTCCAGCCACACAGCAACAAATCCGTGCAAACAATAAGGCGGGTTAGCTCCATTCAGTGTTAATCGCTGATAGCAGAAACCAGCAGGTATTTTATTGACGCGCAACAAAGCGACTAACAAATGGCTTTTGGCAGTGCAAAACCCGGTTCCTATGGTTAGCACATCGGAAGCTACATAAGGAACTTCTTCCCGCTTAAAGTCGACGCAATGCTGAATATTGTCTCGCACCCAATCAAAGCAGCGCTTGGCTGTCGCTTCCGGCGTTTCGGCTTTTAATGCTAATGCTAATTTCGCGACAGACGGGTGGTCATAGTTGATAACATCACTAGCAAGAATGAATGGTTCCAGGTTCAAGGCTACCTCGTGTTTTGTGAAAACAGCGCATTAATTTGTGGCGAGGGAATCACAAGGTCAGCATAATTGAAGGTACCCTGATCTTGCAATTCTTTTGCAGCTTTGATGAAAGCAGCGAGAGCAACGCGGGCCAATGAGCTGCCAGTGCTTACACGTTTCACGCCGATATCGGCCAGGTCGCCAAGAGTCAGTTTCACGCCCGCCATGCCCATGATCACGTTAACTGGTCTGTCGACGGAGCTGACCACGGCCGCAATATCATCACGGGTTTTCAGGCCAGGTGCAAACAACACATCTGCACCGGCATCTTGGTAGGCTTGCAATCTCTTGATGGTGTCCTTGAGATCTGCTCTGCCGACAAGGAAGTTCTCTGCTCTTGCCGTTAGCGTGAACTTAAATGGCAAAGAACGGGCTGCCTCAGCCGCTGCGCGTATGCGCTCCGCCGCCACATCGATTGTATATATAGGATCGTCTGCTCGTCCGGTTGAGTCCTCAATCGATCCCCCAACGACACCAGACTGCCCGGCAAGCAAGATCGTTTCTGCGACATATTCCGGGGCGTCACCGAAACCATTCTCCAGGTCAGCACTGACCGGCAGCGTTGTCGCTGAAGTGAGCTCGATAAGATGACGCATCATTTGTTCGCGTCCCACCTGGCCGTCCGCTTTTCCCAGAGTAAAGGCGTAACCGGCACTGGTCGTTGCTAATGCTTTGAAGCCGAGAATTTCCAGAAGGTGAGCGCTACCTTGATCCCATGGATTGGGAATGATGAAAGCGCCTTGTTGTTGGTGTAATGCTTGAAAGATCGACGCTTTTTCTGCTTGGGTTACCATGGCATTCCTCAGTAGGTGTTGGTAAGGATTTGTTGTGTTTTAAGTAGTTTCGAGAACCTCTTCGACGAGGCGCTTTTGTTCACTTATGCCCGCATCCGCCGAGAGATGCAATCGGACACGCACCGGAACAAACCCTGCCCGCTTTTTCCAGGTGATGAGACCGGGTACGCCATGTTCCAATGCACCGTACCAGATGGCCTTTACGCCGACGGCCGAAGGTTCCGCGGCCTGTTGCAACCATGCCACGATGTGTGCATGAACCAGCATCATTACGCCATTTTCCAGGTGATCTTTGTGCCCCATGATATCGAGGTAATGCACTACATCACCACACCGCGTCAACTTAATATAGGCCACCAGCCGTTCATTCGTTTGCAGAGCCCCATTCATGTGCCCCGGCTCCGGCAGAAATACGCCCCACCAGACTGTCCAGTGAGTCGGACACTCAGGAACATCTGCCGCAACAGACGTTTGTGCCGGTGTCGCGAGATCGTCCGGTTTGAGCAACCAGCGTGCCGCGACGGGGCCGCCACTGCGAATCGGCATCGAAATTTTAACCTCGTGCAGGTCATAGACATGCATGGGCAGCGCAAACTGCCTGACCGAATAGTTCAGGCGCAGTGCTTTACGAATTTTGGGCAGAGTCCGGTTGGAATGTCGCCGTAATATTCGCTCGAACGCCTCGTTGTCGATGCATGTACTGAGATCGAGCATCATCGGTGTTGCACGTCGCTTGGCTCGTTGCGCGTTTTCTGCACCAAACCGCATGTCATAGCGGAGCGCGACGCGCCGAAAGCGTTGTAACGCCATCGCGGCACCGGCGCCTTTTGCCAAGTTTTCGCTCAGATTAAGATCTAACGTCTGAGGATGTCCGTCAGAAGCCCAGTCATTCAGGCGTTCTTGCTTGCGCAAACGGACAAAAATCGGGTCTATGACGTTGTAATAGACGCGCATCAACAGATCAAACCCAAGTGTCATTTGGAACTCGACTTGCGTTTAACTTTCAATTTTTCGGGATTTACCATTTTTACGAAATTGTCTTATTAAATTTCTCTGGCGGAGAAGTGAAACCGGAGGTCCGGTTGAATTGTAATTCTGAACGGCCAGATAAGAAGTACCTTAAACAGTACGCAAAACGACGCCTGCGCAACATGGGTATATTATGCGGGAAGAGAGCGGGCCTCAGTAGATAACTTACGGTGAATTAAAGACAATTTTTCGATTATGGACTTGTCCAGTCTCCGCAGAATTAGCCCGCTCCAATGTCACACAGGACTTTGACCTTTCACTTGGCACATCGATAATTCTTATCAGCTTTTAGTGAGGCACAAAATGTGTAAATCTGATATTCATACGCTTCCCACGCGTCGTAGATTCCTCCAATTGACTGGCACCTCGGCAGTCGGTATCGCAGCACTATCGAGTCAACTGCTGACAACCGATGTGTTTGCATCCTCGAAAAATGACAAGTCTCCCCCAAAGCCACAAAATATATTGACGCCTCAGGAAGCACTAAAGCATCTGATGGCAGGCAATGCCCGTTATGTGAAAGGCGTCGCGCGTCGCCATGATTTTCGTCACGAGCGGGAAGCATTGGAAGGTGGCCAGAATCCGTATGCGGCCTTGCTAAGTTGTGCCGATTCTCGCATCGCTCCAGAATATGCTTTTGATAGTGCGCGTGGAGATATTTTCGCGGTACGCATTGCTGGAAATTTTGTTACCGACGATGGTCTTGGTAGCCTTGAATACGCCGTAGCTGTGTTGAATGCGCCTTTGATCATGGTGCTTGGACATGATAGTTGTGGTGCAATAGATGCGGCTGTCAAGGCGGAAAAAGATAATGCGAAATATCCAGGTCAGATTCAGGCAATAGCCGATGCACTTAAGCCTGCTGTTCAACAAGTGTTAAGTCAGAGCGGCAGCCTGCTCGATAATGCTATTCGCCAGAACGTTGTCGATAACGTCGGCAAACTCCAGAGTTCATCGAAGATTTTGAGCGATGCTGTCAGCCAAAAAAAGCTAATGATTGTTGGCGGGGTATACAAGCTGGCTACAGGTAAAGTTGAAATGATTTGAAAATTCAAAGGGTGACATTGTTTGTCAGCCGTTTCTTGACCTATGAGGATACCAATCCGGGTTTGCCATTGCGCATTTTTAGATAGTCTTGGTCCTGTTTCAGTGCCGTGTATGGGACAAAACATAATGATGCGCAAGGAGAGGTATTCCCCCTCAAGCCTAGCGCCAGGCGCTGCCGACTTGAATGTAGAACGTCTTGTTCTCCGGCCCCCACGCGTAATCCACGCCTACATGTAAGCCCAGCTTGCGCGCGATCTCATAGCGAAAACCGACACCCTTTGAAACCTCGTTGCTGGCTTCGTCGAACGTAGTTCGCTCGCCCCAGGCACGTCCGACACCAGTGAATGCCACCAGTCCCCAACGCGGCGTAACGTTCCAACGTACCTCGCTTTCCAGCATGCCAACGCGCTGTCCTTGATAGCGCACCGACGGTATGCCGCGCAGGTCGATATACGGCAGGCGGTAGAATGGCACGTCACCGTTGACCATGCGGCCGTCTGCACGCAGGCCGAGTACGACGGATTTGGCCAGCGGCCAGTAACCGAATACGTGTGCGCGGTAACTTTGGAACGTGACGTCGCTGCCGAACGCCTTGTCATAGAAATATGTATCCAATGAGGCCTCGTAGCCGCTGGACGGTGTGAACGGGTTGTCACGGGTATCGTATTCCAGCGCCAGGCCCAATGCAGAACTGCGCTGTTTGAAATCCAGATTCGTAAGAAGAGCGCGGTCGGAGGCGAGGTTTAGACGTGGATCAATGTCCATAAAGATCCAGCTACCGATCAGGAACAGATCTTGATCGCCGATGCGGCGGAACACCTGTTGTGCGGACACGACACCTTTCATGTTGACACCGATCTTCTGCGCTGCTCCTAACACGCCATTGGTATAGAAATCCAGGTTCATATCTACCAAACCCACACCGCCGCGATAGCGCCACGTATCGTTGTCGAAGTGCATGACCCCGCCGAAGCCGAGCGCCTTGGTGCCATCCTCGGTTTTCATGGCGCCAATGCCGTAGATGTTCGGGGCGATCATCGCGATGCTGCCATCGGGTCTGGTACGCGTTGGTGCGCTACCTTCAGGCCGACTGAAGAACGCCAGCCCAATGCCGCCTCCATATCCTACTGCGGGATCGGTAACGATGATGGGAACCGGCAGAAAGCCACGGTGTTCCAGCAGCCAGCGCGACATATCGAAATGCCCGTCTTCGGGATCCGTGAACAGTCCTCCTTTCGACGTTGCAACAGTATTGTTAACTGTGGGAGCAGTTCCACTTTCGGGATTCGTGATCGGTACTTCCTGCGACGTTACTACTGTATTGTCATCGGCGAGAGCGGCTCCGCTTCCTGAAAGAGCCATCGCCATGGCAAGTGTAAAACTCAGTTCGATTCGCATGGGCGATCTCATTGAAGGAAGTAGTGGGGGTTGCATTCTGTTTGCCGCATCGATTTTGATTCGACCAAGCAGTGATTAAAATGCAATTGAAGTGTCCCATCTTCGTACAAGCAATAGTCGAAAGAAATTGGACCTTGGTGACTGTGAGTATTGCCCTTTGGTGCATTTCAATTGCCATCTGGAGGCGCACGACAAGATAGGAGCGCCCGTCGGCATCTCAACTTCTCCTTTGCTTAAGTCCCGCCAACGAAGCAATCCGCGCCAACAACGATAAATTGCGCGCGGCAACAGGATGTATCAATAGGCGGCCTGCTGTTACCAAATGATTCATGTGCCGACTTGGCGCGACAACTCCGGTTAAATACAGGTTTTAATTCGAGGAAACAGCAATGCACAAAAAGCCACAGGCATCAATTTTTAAGCGTGCTTCACTAGTCGTCGTAACTAGCCTGAGTCTGGGGCTGGCGATGTCTGCACTGGCCTCGCCGGTGATGGATATTCGTAGTGAAGACCTCTTGTCGGCAGCCGACGTTGTGAAGGACGATTTGCATCTGAATTCAAACCAGAAAATCTTATGGAATCAGTTGGAAAGCAAATCGCACGCGATCATCAGAGAGCGCGAAAGGCGGCAGCATGAAATCCAGGCGAGTATGGTCAACGGCTTGAGCAATCCGGCGCTTGATCTGCGTCAGTTATCGGCTGCGATTGATGCGGAATCGGCTTTGTCGTTACAGGACGGGCATCAACTGCGCGAGCTGTGGCTGACCATGAACGATGCTCTCGACGACCATCAACGGCAGACTGCAAGGGATTTCCTGGCCGATCGGCTACAACGTGTCGATACAGCTGCTTGCGACCGCAGCTCGGAGGCGCCCAAGAATAAACCCGCTGGCAAGGGACGTGGCATGGGCGGAGGTGGTTCGGCTATGGGAGGTGGTTTTTAACGTTATCTGAAACCATTTAGGGCGCGAACGACAAATTACGAATCGGCCTGCAACAGCACGTCAGTGGCTGCTGAACAACGCAAAAATAAACCAGAAGGGCGATGAGAAAAGAAGAGTTTTGGCTTACAACTGTACTCAAAACAATATTTACGAATATCGTTCTGAGTACGCCGATTATGACGATAAACCGTTAGTCGCTAACGGTTTATCAAAGTGATGGTGGAGGCGGCGGGAATCGAACCCGCGTCCTCACCTACGGTTGAGGCTAGCGAGCAAGCCTCCAATTTAGCAGCTGAAAACTAAAGCTTTCCAAGCTCATCTAGTTTTCTCTACCTCTTCTCAGAGAGGACGTCCATTCCATTTGGTTCAATATTAGTTGCACCAAGGAAAATGTCATATTCGGATTGCCGCTAAATTTATTTTTTTGGCATACGGGAAAATACTTTCTCATGCACCAAAGGATAGTCAGGATGCTGTTTAAACGCTGCACATTCTGGAGCGTTGAGTGAATAAGGCAAGCCGCCAAATCCGGTTTCAGCAGCAGCTTTCACTTTTATCATTGCCTCGTCAAGCATTCCCATTGCAGTTAAAGCCGCCAGATGTATCCCATGGATACTGCTATGCTTTTCAATGACTTCCAGCGCTCCTGCATGATCACCGCAACGCGCAAGTATGTAAGCAACGCCCCTGGAAGTGAGGGCGTGCGCATAGCGGTTCTTTTCCACGAAATGACGTGCGGCGTGGGCGAGTTCCGGTTGCGGGTCCACCCAGGCTAAGGTAAAGAGCAGGATCACATAAGTCCAGGGACTGTTCGGATGCGCTGAATATGCGCTTCGTGCTTGCGCCAATACTTCGGCCGGATCCATGTTTGCGCAAGCGCAGGCGCGTACCAGCATGGTGGCGATGTTCGCGGAGAACGGATTGAGTTGAGCTGCGAAACGGAAAGCGTTGACTGCCTCTGATCCGGCATTAGTGTAGATCAGATGATAACCATAACGATAATAGGCGACGTCATCGTCGGGAGACATTTGCAAGGCCTGTTTGTGCGCGACCCTGGCCTCATCGAAATGCCACTTGCAATCAAGAAGGTAGCCCGTCACTGATTGCAGGCCTTGCAAATAGGGTTCGGCATTTTGAACTGATCTTAATTCGCCAAGAGCATCGTCGATTTGTGAGCGCTGTATATTCCCATCGAAAAATGCGCGCTCGGCTACGTATTGTGCGAGCAACAGTTTGGCCATCATATAGTTGGGGGCCTTGGAGATGACATTTTTGAGTATAACTTCAGCTTGGGAAAAGGCATCCGGCGAACGACGTTCAAGTAATTGCCGAGCGTGAATGCAAGCCTCGACTAGTGCAGCATGCGGCTTTGCCACATCGGATTTCTGGGGGGAATGAACCATCGCCGGCACAGCGGACAATCGCCGCACTTTATCCGCTAAAATCGCCAAACGATAGCCTTGTCCATAAAAGGCATCAATCGCCACCACGCCAAGATTGGAGAGAGTTCGACGTAGTTGCGTAATACAGCGCGCCAAACTTTCATCTGACATGCGCCCAGCCCAGACATTTTTTGAAAAATCTTCTTTTGAAACGACTTTCGGCCAAGCATTTAGCAACAGACGGAAGGCCCCGCGTTCCTTGGGAGGCAAAAAGAGAAGTGAGTCTCTGTAAGAAACAAAACCATCCCGGTCTATAGTGAATCCGGCTGATACCGGATCTATATCGGCAAGTGCACCTGATGAGTTATGCATTTCAGTGGTCCAAAATATTCCATGCAATCTTTGCAATCATCGACAACAAATTTACATTATTTATATTCTATCGGCTATTCAATGCCGATTGTTACGTTGCCCTACGGAATTTGCATGATATCCGTCAAGAAAGTTTCTTTGTGCGTGGTTAAAATAGTAGGTTTTATGGAGTAATTGACAATAATGCAGGAATGACAGGGCGAGGGTGTAGCCCGTAGATCATAGCCTGGACTTGGCACCTCCCGAAACTGCGCCAATAGGGCGATATGCTACTTCAATCGGATTGGTATATAACGTACAGGCCTTAATGGAATGGACGCCCTCTTTCAAAACGGCATCGAAGTGCCAAAATAGCGGGAATATCCCGCGTAACTGAAAGGAGCGTCCATTCCATTAAAGCCCAGTGAACCTTATCACGCCTCTCAAACGGCATATTTGCGTGCTGAGCCTGGTATCTGATCTTGTGAAAGTGCTTTACCACATTGCCCGAGAGAGACATTGCTTAACGTTGGTCCAGTTGGTGTTTTAGCGGTAAAGATACGTCTAATGCGTCAGGATGAGAGCCGTCGCCCAGGCTCACGTGCCGTTGGACAACGCTATTTGTTAACCATTGTAAAACCAATCAAAGCATCCAATTTCCGCCTTGAAAAAGTAGGTAATATGCGACGAAGTGAAGTTGACGCTAACTGGCGGCTTGGTGACAATCCTTACACAATTCGATGGTGAATAACTGGCTGAAGTTTATCGTGACAGCATCGGCTATGTGATCCGCGTATCGGCTGTTAATCACGCTGGGACAGGGCGAAACGCTGATCAGTTGCCGAAGCAATGCAACTCCTTTGACTGGCGAAACACTTTTAATTCACCGGCGCTGGCGGCAATCGCCTGGCGCCGGCCACAAAGGAAAATTCAGGCGTTCGTTCTACTGTGAGCAAGTAGGAAAAAAACAAAAAGATGGATTTTATTTCATTGTTGCTTGCGGAGATTTACAGCGCATTGATACGTCGACAATACTTAGCAAATATAGTTATTCAACAACTAAAAACTTCGAGGCATCACTATGTTCAATTTTTTATCCAAATGTGTCGCAGCAACCTTCACGAGTGCCATCTGCTTTGCCGTCACTGCAGCGATCGCACAATCTGCGCCTGCACTGACGACGCGAGAAGGGGATTTCGTCGTACATGATTTCAAGTTCCGTTCCGGTGAAACAATGCCCGCGCTGAAGTTGCACTACACCACGCTGGGAACGCCAAAACGCGATGCGGACGGGCATGTGACCAATGCGGTAATTGTCATGCATGGCACCGGCGGCGACGGTCATCAGTTCTTGCGGCCACAATTTGCCAACGTTTTGTTTGCGCCGGGGAGCTTACTTGATCCCGCAAAAATGTACATCATTCTGCCCGATGGCATCGGTCACGGAAAATCATCAAAACCAAGCGATGGCTTGCACGCGCGTTTTCCTAAATACGATTATGACGATATGGTCGCTGCACAATATGCGTTGGTCACGAAGGGGTTGGGCGTGGATCACCTGCGATTAGTGATGGGAACCTCCATGGGTTGCATGCATTCTTTTGTGTGGGGCGAGGTTTATCCGTCATTCATGGATGCGCTAATGCCGCTGGCTTGCCAGGCGGTACCGATTGCCGGGCGTAATCGCGCTTGGCGCAAGATGATTATTGACGGAATTATCAATGACCCTGCGTGGCAGGGTGGCGATTACAAAGTCCAGCCGCAACAAGGCTTACGCATCGCAGCAGACATGTTGCTAATTGCCGGCAGCGCGTCGCATCAACTGCAAAAAGAATATCCGACCCGTGATGCCGCAGATGCCTATGTCGGCGAGTATGTGAAAAAAGACCTTGCAACGCTCGATGCCAACGATGTGCTGTATCAAATCAGTGCATCCCGCGATTACGATCCTTCTGCCAATTTAGATAAAATCACGGTGCCCGT
Organism: Glaciimonas soli; assembly: GCF_009497155.1. Classification (GTDB taxonomy): domain Bacteria; phylum Pseudomonadota; class Gammaproteobacteria; order Burkholderiales; family Burkholderiaceae_D; genus Glaciimonas; species Glaciimonas soli. The sequence goes on along the minus strand of NZ_WINI01000006.1, from coordinate 54,736 downwards.
AATGTGGGTCAACTCGGCAGACGATTTCATCAATCCGCCTGAAATAAAAATCGCCGAAGAACAAGTAAAGAAAATTAAAAACGGCCGTTACGTTGTTATCCCGGTCAGCGATCAGACACATGGTCATGGCACACATACATATGCAGCGGCGTGGCAATCTTATTTGGCTGAATTATTGAAAGAATCGGGCAAAAAATAAGTAACACGCTTGGAGAACAAGCGGGGCGGGAATTATTTTTTATTGCGATGCACCTTTTTAATGAGAATGAAATTCGAATGTCGAATCGTATGCCCATTTGCCTGCGCTCCGCGCGCTCGCAAATCGCTATACCCATCCAACCTTTGCACAGATCAGTGCAAGCCGGGTAATCAAGTATCGAGACAGGTGGACCTCCTGCTAATTTCAAGTAGCCTACGATGAGAAATGATGTAAAAATGTCCTTCCTTTATATTATGTGGAATTGACATGAAGCACCTGATCCTTTTGTTTGCCGTTGCCACGCTTTTAAGTGGCTGTATTGTTGCGCCAGATCGAGAAAGAGGCCGCAGTGATTGGCATGGCCCACACGATGAAAGAGGCTTTGAGAGCCACAGAGACGCAAGTCCTAACCGCTATTAATAAGAGCGTCATGATTACGGACAACGGCAAGCCTGTTGCGCTGCACGGCCACCGTACAGCATGTGGATGTAATCTGCTTGCATTCGGGACACATGCTACTACGGCCTAAGCAGTCAAATTCGATAGAGCCGTATGCAATCAAGCCCCAGGCGGGATCATGCTAGCTTGCTGGTGTGATCATCCTGATCAAATATGCCGCAAAAAAAAGATATAACTCAAGCCGTTGAAAGATGAGGCAATTCGAAGGGCTCGGTATCCGCCCTTCGAATTTACTTCATCTTTGATCCGTTAGGATGCTACTAAGACGCTGTTGTGAAATTAAATGAATGGTTTAAGGAAGTTCCAAAAAATGAGCGAACATGCCAAGGAGAGGAAAGCTTCATGCGGAACGGCGAGTTTTTCATAACGCAGAAGGTCTCATGGCGCGGCAGCAAGCCGATCTTGGCCGCCGCCTTTGCGCTGTTATCCCAGATACTAATAGCGTCACCCGCGTTCGCAGCAAGCGAATCGGCCGGCGCCACGATGGCCGCAGTCGCCTCGCAAGTGACCGAGCGCGACGGCAAGTACTACCTCTACAAGAACGGCAAACCACTCAACGACGCCGGCTACGACCGTCTGGACATCGAATTCCCGGACTTGGCCGAGACCCGGCTCGGCTCGCAATACGGCGTGCTTGACGCGAACACGGGCGAGCTCGTGCTGCCTTTCATCTACCAGAGCGTCCGAACCGAAACGCTCAACACCATCGGCTTGATCGAGGTGCGGAAAGACAATCTGACGAGCTTCGTCGATAGCAAAGGACAGCCGGTCAAGGCACCTGCATATGACGTAGTGGCGGATTTCAACGAAGCCGGACAGAGGCTCGCCGAACGTGCTGGCAAATTTTTCATGCTGACATTCAGAGACGGCCAGTTGCGCAGCGAGGAGGTGGCGCCGCAGTACCTTCCGAGCATCATCTTGCCACCCGGACTGCGGCAGCGCCCAGTAAATCCGGACGGTCCGCTCAACGGCACCTATGTGGCCGCATCCTATCCGGATCTGAAGAGGGCATGGGCCGCGTGGCGCAAAGGGCAATTGATCGAGCCAGCTCAGCCTGCGATCGTGGTGAAAGGCGACATCGCGTATGTGTCGTTCGGCATTCTGGCCGACTCGCGGTTACCGATGATGCGCAATACGATGGGCGTGTGCCAGAATGAACAGGGTCTGACGTTGTTCGATACGTCGCGGCCGGAGGGATGCACATCGGCCGAGAGGCCGATATTTCGCTTCCGGCGCGAGCGTGATGGTTCGCTGCAGTGCACCGACTGCTATACCGCCATGCAGGGTAAGTGGCTGAAACTCCCGGTCGCGACGCAATCGCTTGTCGGCATTGGTATTGCGATCACCATGCCGCTAAATAGCACGGGTGCGCTCGTGCGCGCTGTGATTCCCGGCGCGCCGGCTGAACTCACTGGCGTAAAACCAGGCGACCGGATCACTATGATCGACGACCGGTCGACCTCCGCGATGTCCCTCAACCAGATCACGGATCTGATTCGAGGTCAACCAGCGACTTCTGTGAGGCTTGGAATCGAGCGCGAAACGCAGCGTCTGGAGCTGATGTCGAGCGCAAGGCAATCGTGGTCAGAGCAGACTAGCGGGGCTCTATTGCATGTACTTGATGACCATGCTCCGATCATGGTGGACACACCAGCAATTCAAGCGCTTGAAGAAAGTGCTCAAGTGTCAACGCACGATCCTAGGCATCGGACCGAACACGGCCAGTGTGCTGGCGGCTTCGGTCGGCGGTGCCAGGACTTTCAAGAACGACATTGCCGGCGGCACTGGCAGTGAGCGAGGTAAGCAAGCCCAATGCGGCGACCACGATCAATTTTTTCATATACCTGTTCCTTCTGATTTTAAAATGGATTGTTCCTGCACCTTTTCAGGGGACAGTCGTTTATTTGCTGGCGATCTGGAATCTAACTGAAGCCATGTCAAGTAAAAACTATCGAAGGAAGGCGGTCAAATGAGTCTATTGGACAAACTACTATCGAGAGCGGTTGAACCGGCAGCGACTCAAGCGAACAGGGTATTCGTCCGCGTTTACCTGGATACGGCTGGATATGTAACAAATGTGAAGATCAAGAAAAGCTGCGGAGACCCCGAGCTGGATGAGCAAGCGTTGCGAGAAATTGCCAATATGCGCTTCCCCAGTAAAAGACGCGGGGAGAAAACATCGCATAATTGGCATGATCTGGCCTATACAATCAACGATCTGTAGCCCCTCAAGTGTGACGACAACTACGGTCGTATATTGCAACGAATAGCAATAAGTAGTATAGAAGCAGCTCACAGCGATGTCGGCCATTTTTATTAGCATATCAAAGTAGAACCGTGTGGACTTCCCCCAATCTTGCAGACGTTTTTCAACTTCCGCGATGTAGTTTCTCGCAAGCCAAAGGACTCATTTGATCTATGTAGCGATGACGGCGTTTGCAATTGCAAAACGATTCGATGTAATCAAAAATGTCTGATTTTGTTTCATCACGCGTCCGATAGATTTTTCGTTTGATGCGCTCCTTCTTCAAACTGCTAAAAAATGACTCTGCGACTCATACTAGGAACAAGCCCCTTGTCCTTGCACCAGCGTGCGAAATCATCGCTACCGAATTGGGCGGATTCAGCCGGTCGTCGCAACACAGTTAATCAAAGAGGTGTTTCATGGGTCGGAGTGTGGAATGGGTGCAAAAGATAACAGGGCGAGAAGCGATGCACTCGCCGGGTGCGCCGTCGCTCCGGAGTGAGATGGAGCGTCTGTTTTGGAAACAGATCGCCACCGGGATCACAAGCGAGAAAGCGGCAGAGGCAGTTGGCGTATCATCGGCAGTAGGTTCACGCTGGTTCCGCTATCGTGGCGGTATGCCACTTTTTATGTCGAACCCGACGTCGGGGAAATACTTGTCGTTCGCGGAACGAGAAGAAATTGGATTACTCTCGGTACAAGGGATCGGAGTGCCCGAGATTGCTCGTCGTATTGAACGTAGCCCATCGACGGTTTCGCGGGAGCTCAAGCGCAATGCTGCCACACGTTGTGGGCGCCTCGAATATCGGGCATCGGTGGCGCAGTGGAAGGCTGAGCGTGTCGCTAAAAGGCCAAAGCCAGCAAAGCTGACGACTAACCCGCAGCTACGTCACTATGTGCAAGATCGTTTGGAAGGTAAGGTTCATGACATCGATGGCCGTGAGATTGCCGGTCCTCGTCAGGCACCGTTTAAGGGGCGCAATAAACCACATCGCGCCGATCGCAAATGGGTCAGTGGCTGGTCGCCTGAACAAATAGCTAACCGGCTGAAAATCGATTTCCGGGATGATGAATCCATGCGTATTTCTCACGAAGCCATTTACCAGGCTCTCTACATTCAAGGGCGCGGTGCTCTCAAGCGCGAGCTAGTAAGCTACCTGCGCACCGGCAGAGCGTTACGCGTGCCGCGGGCCAGAGCGCAAGCCAAGGCTTGGGCGCATGTTAGCGAAGATGTGATGATCTCCAACCGTCCCGCAGAGGTGCAAGATCGTGCTGTGCCAGGCCATTAGGAGGGACACCTGATCATCGGCCTTAACCGGTCTGCGATCGGGACACTAGTGGAAAGATCTACTCGATTCACCATGCTCGTGCACCTGCCTCGGGAACAAGGCTATGGCCTGATTCCCCGAACGAAAAATGGCCCTGCGTTAGCAGGCTACGGAGCTGTCACCATGGCAAATGCGCTTAAGAAGAGCGTCATAGGCATACCTGCCGAGCTATGGCGATCGTTAACTTGGGATCGTGGTAAAGAGTTCTCAGATCATGTTCGCTTCACCATCGAATCTGGTGTAAAGGTCTTCTTCGCCGACCCGCACAGCCCATGGCAGCGTGGGACGAATGAGAATACGAATGGGCTTCTGCGACAATATTTCCCAAAGGGCACAGATCTATCTCGATGGAGTGCTCAAGAAATCCAGGCCGTGGCCAATACGTTGAACGCCAGGTCACTAAAAACGCCTAGCTGGATAACACCTGCCGAAGCGCTGAATAAATATATACAATCTGTTCAACAATCGAGTGTTGCGACGACCGGTTGAATCCGCCTAATTCCATTTTCTCCGGCGTGACAACAGGGCTTTCAGCTTCGCTTAATTGACCATCTCGCACTGCTTTTACCCAGTTGTACAATGTTTGTTCACTTACCGCGATATTCCTGCTGACTGCTGCAATACTTTCACCAGCTTGCACTAGTCTTACCGATTCTTGTTTGAATTCCGCCGTGTAACGGGCTCTTACTTGTCCTTGCTTTGCCATTTTGCGATTCTCCTTACCGGTTAGTTTACAGCCTCAGTAAGAGATACGTTTTTCGGGGACAAGGTCAATTCGCGGGTGCGGCGTACAACGTATCCCAAAGATCGTTTGTGAATATCAGCCGATGAAAATACTTGAATGAGGTACGGTTATTGCGTCATTGTGTGTTGAAAATATGCAAAATTTGGTTAAATCATGTCCAATACCGATTGCTCTTGAATAGAATGATTTAATATCAAATCGTCCCAATGAGAATACAGGTGGCAACATGACATGGCTGAATAAATTCGCGATGAAATATGTACTGACGCCGGAAAAACTGGCTGATAGGGAATTGAGTGATGCGCGCCTTGCTTTGTTTCAAGCAGAACGGCAATTATTGGAAGCTGAGATGCGGGTCGATTACCATCGGAATGTCCTGGATTTTCTCGCGACCATCTCCGCCGACGGTGTTGAGAATTTCGCCGAAAAGCAGAGACCAAAAATGCTTTCGTCGTCGGAACACAAACCGCGGATTACGCCCGATTGTGGACGAATAAAAAAGTTTGACACAACTGCACTATATAAATCAGAGGCTTACCGAAATCAACTTCTGTCACCGTCATTAATGAAGTTTGACACAAACACGTCAAAATAGACTGTGGTCACATTCTTGCAATAAAAAAGTTTGACACAACTTTATCACTGCTGCCCTATGAGACTATCCGAATGGAATGTACCTGCATGCCTAAAATAGGACTGTTTTGTGTCAAACTTTTTTATCTTGTGTCAAACAGTTTTAATTTGTGTCAGACTTTTTTATTCATCGACACCGATCTAACCGCATTACGCGGTGTCGCCTGATTGATCCTAAGTCGTTCCGACGCTTTAACGATCGTACGAGATGGAAGGCACTGGGTAAGGAGCGGCTTTTAGTGCTAGTAATCTGTACATCGTTTTTCCTTGCTGCAGTCGCGGCAAGGAAAATTTTTTAGTTCTGTTATCACCTCACTACTGTTACACCCGTGCTCTGCGGGGGTGAGAGTTTTCATATTAAATTTTATGAAGAAATTATTTTTTATCTTTTTGCGTATGAGCAAGAGCGACCTGCGCACCTCCTGGTTTGCGTTGCGGCATGTTGATCGTCCGCGCTGGTTTTTGCCGGCGATCGTGCTGCTCACTATGTATTTCTTTGCCCCCTTCAATCTGGTATTGCCAGTGGTCGGGATCGTCGACGACTTCGTGCTGGCCCCACTGATACTGCACTATCTCGTCACGCTGTTGCCGGCGCATATCCGGCAGAGTGCGGGGCAGGTACCCATCCGATAATCACATTTCCATGTTCATAGTGACAGTCGACATGTGCCATCGTTCGATGCGACGTGATTCACGTTAGGTTAGTTTCGTAGAAACAGCCGTCCTCAAATCGCCGCGCCAGGGCCGGAGTGTCTCGTTGATGTTTCGAGAGCCGTGAAAATATGCCGCTCTATTTTTTAGAAATAGAGCAATGGCGATTCCGCAAAATAGCTCACCCATAAATGGGGATAACGGCAAGTCGTTTTTTTCGCGGACCGGTAACAAATATTGACCGGTGTTTCGCTCAGAGCCCAAGCCAGAGCTTACTTCGACAAATTGATGGAACGGGTCATCTCGAAGCCAAACGAACCCAGCCCCGGTCTGGTCGGAATCTAAATAGCAGCGTATTACGGTCTCTTGCACTGAAAGCAGATCCTGGCACGAATGGCATTTCTCGCCCTAATGGCACGATATCAAACAAGGCGACATGACATATGTCAGTGTTTAATACTGCCATTTCCATAGATGGGTTGTTTGATTCAATCCGCCTTTCAAGGTTGCATATCTGGCCTTTTAATTTAACGCCCAATCAGATGTCGATTTATAACGACGGCAAGACTACAGGGGTTCTCAGTGGCGGCGCTGATGATTTACAGATTTCAAATAGCCTGTTTTTTAATTTGAATTCAGCAGTTAATTTATTTCAAGGTTCGTCTGGAACTACTTTTGCCAATATATCCAATACGGATTTTGATAATTATGGCGGCTTAGTTGTTAGCGCCGGAATTATTTCTAAGTACAAGCAGCCCGTCATTGAGCGGGCTTAATGCCATAGATTTTTATGGGAAAACTATGAAGCGAATTGAAGCAGTTGTGTCGCATTGACAAAATTTGTTGAAGCTGCAGCGTGAACCTATTGTTTTTTTAATTTGGATGGACTGCTTGTCAATCAGCGCCCAATACTTTCCACTTTATCGCTATTGTGAGGGCGGTTTTTCCGCTGTTTATAACGATAAGAAGCGTTACCGGTTCCACCTCAAATCTGGAAAGTGTTGCACGCTGTTTGACAACCAGTGTTGCATTCGTCTGCACTAGCGTGATTGCGCCCGGGAGAATGCAAGCAACTTCGCCGCTTCTTCGATGCAAGAAAGGAAGCGTTGTGCTGCCGAGGTGAGAGGGTGATCGCGGCGTATGACCGTTGATATGACGATTTCCGGGAATGTCTCGCTCACCCGCAACGTCGAGATTTTGTGCTGCTTCATGTCGAGTTGAAATGTTGATTCGGTGGCGATCCCGATCAAATCCGTCGTCTTTAGCAACATAAGCGACGTGGAAAGAGACTGGCAACGTAAGATACGGCTCGGTGGAGGGAGTCCGATTTTTTCGAAATATCCGATGAACGATTTATCGATGTCATCGCCGGTCTCGCATGGCAACATCCATTCCGCCCCTAAGAGACGCGTCAGCGAACGGCTGCTGCACTGGTCGTAGCAACACTTATAAAGACGTTTGCGCCTGAAGCATTGATGGTGCGGGGCTGGCGCGTGCCGTTTTTTCTAGGGTTAGCAATCAGCTCGATCGACTTATATTGACGAATTTTTCTTGAAGATATCGTCAATGGCACCGGTAAATCTCCACGGCTTACGATGCCGCGGTTCTTCGCCCGAAGGCGTTTTTACACGACAAATAGTCTTATGTTTTTAGCACATAAAATTTGTCAATTTTTGAGAAAAAATTGATTGAAATAATGTCTTATTGAGAGTTTCGAGTTGCTTATAGTTTTGATTGAAAAAACAATAAATGCTTACGCTTTTATGATGGTTTCGTTAATTATTGTTAAGTGAGGTCACAACTCAGATAAATTCACCCGATACTGTGTAATCGGCGTGGTCGCTCTATGGATTGATAGGCGAGCTCTCACATTTTTGCATTTGCATTTGATAAACCATATTCCCTCGGAATTAAGTGTTTTTTTCGATGTAGCGGCATTGACCAATTGAATGAGTATTTAGTTGACTCGGCCAATAATTTTTAATAGGATACTGCCCCCCATGAATAAATTATATCGCTCCATATGGAGTGAAGCGGCTGGTGGTTATGTTGCCGTTTCGGAAACAACCAAAGCAAAAGGGAGGCTCGGGGGGGGGGGGAAACTTGTGGGGCGAACGCCATCACATGTCTTCAGTGTATTCGGGTTAGCGCTGGCAGCCATAAGTTCCGTCAGCATGGCGCAGGTCTATACGTCCCCCGCGGCGGACAATAATACATACCAGAACACCGTATCCGACGGGGCGAGCCAAACAATTGGTGGCGTTTTCAGCGTCGGAAATGCGGGCGGCCCATCATCTGGGAGCTCGCAAACGTACACCTTGAACAACGCACCTGCGGGTAGCTACACATTTACCACCGGCCCCGTCACGCCTGCGACAGTAAATAACTGGTACAACGCTCAGTTGCCGTCCCAGAGTGGCTCGGTTACACAGAGTGATCCGGTTACTGGAACCTCCCGAGTCGTTACTGTCTATTCAACAAGCGACCTCAATTTTCCGATACTCGGCACAAATAGGTATTTTATTGAGTATGTCCCCGGCGCCTCAGCTACTTCTTACTACGTGGCCGCAGGTCTCGGGAATGTGGATTCCTCGGGCGGCACGCTGAAGGTTAATATTGGCGACAATGTGTCGCCAACAAATAGTGCTGGCAATCAGCTTACCATCGCTGCCAAGCAGACCGCCCTCACGTATGCGGATGGCACGGGCGTAGCCGCCAGTAACATCGAGTGGGACTCGCAGAATCGCATCGATTTCCAGGTTTGGACACCCGCCCCCAGCACAGCAATCGGTACGTTCAGCAACAACGTCACGCAGTTCGCCGGTACATTTACTGCTTTCGATGGCAGCACGCATACTGTTACGGATCCTACCAGCTTACAAACCTACAATACTTGGCTTGTGACGGAGGTACAGGCTGGCGCACTTACCCAGGCGCAATACAATGCCGCTATAACGCAGGCTATTCCCACTACCACGTCCATTGCAACGTACAACAACTGGACAGATGGCGCTGCCCATCCTAACGATGCGGCCGCAGTCGCACCGAGCCCGCTCAATGTCATGCGCGCTGTGGGGGCGAACGCCACGGCCACCGTGGCGGCCTCGGGTGTCATCCAAGCGGTTTACACCTCCGGTGGCGTCTTGTACGGCGCGCAGGGTGCCCATCTTGTTAATAACGGCAGCATTTCGGCAAGCGGGGGGGGCGTTGTGGCCAATTCTGCTGACATGCAAATCGATGGTACCGGCACAACCGCGGTGAACAACGGCGTGATTTCCGCGGGTATGCTGCTGAATCCGGACGGTACCAGCGTCGGCGGCTATACGACGACTGGTCAAATATATGGATTCGCAGCGAGTAACGGCGCTGCAGCGACAAACAACGGCATTGTCAATGCCGTCACTTCCGGCAATTATGGTGTCGGAATGTTGCTGCAGTCCGGCAGCGTCGGCGTCAACAACGGCACGATCAACTTGGGCGATGCTGTTGGCGGTCAAATTAACGGCGTTGGTATCGGGGCGTGGGTCCAATCTAATTCCACCTTTACCAACAATGCCGCTGGTACGATCTATGTCGGCCGTGCGCCGCAGGCAACACCAGGGGTTTCCGCTTCGGATGTCGCCCTTGCCAGTAACAGTAGCTCCAATAGCACAGGTATCTTGATACAAAACAACGGGAACGCAATCAACTACGGAAACATCATCCTGGGAACTTTGATCCAAGGCGCTGCCGGAATCCGAGTCAGCGGCGCGACCAATTTCGGCGCCATTAATGATGGCGACATTGTCATTAAGGGTGGCAGCGGTGTGGCGGCACCGTTGAGCAGCTACGGTATATTGGTGAGTGACTCTGTAACAGGCACCGGCGTTGGAGCAATCAATAACGGGACCATTGAGGTCGACGGGGCGAACAACGTCGGTATCGGGGTGTTTGCGAACACCGTGTCAAGCACAGTCACGTCGACAAGCACTGGCCAAATCATCGTTTCCGGCGGCATTGATCCTACGTCGAATACCCGCAATATCGGCGTGTTGGCTCAAGGCACATCCGCAGCGATCACGGCCACGGCCAATGTCAACTCGACCATCCTCCTTAATGGAACCGGCGCCATTGGTGTTCTCGCCCGAGGCTATGCCACGGTAAATGTAGGGGCGTCGGCGCTTCCACAGTTCAACAACATCGACCAGATCGGTTTCTTCGCCTATGGTGTGGGCTCCACGATCAATGTCGCCGCCCAGAACCTCACTGTCGGCTCGGATGACTCGACCCTGTTCCGCGTAGCGAGTGGCGCCGCCTTTACCGGCTCTTCATCGGCGGGCCCGCTGACCATGAATATCAATGGGCAGAATGCCCGAGGGATAGTCGCGACGGATGCGGGTACTACCCTCTCCACCGGCAATTCGATCTACAATGTCAACGGACTGAACGGCATCGCCATCACCGATCAGGGCGGCGCATCAGGCACCATTAATGCAGGAACTATAATCAATCTGAATGCAGCCGGCGCCATCGCGGGCGTCGTCGATGGACAGGCCACTAGCCTGTCCAATACGGTAAGTGGCGCGCCGGTAGCCACTACGCTGATCAATAATGCTGCTGTAGCCTCAAACACCGATTTAGTGATCGGCTTTGTCGCCCGAAATCTCGGCACACTCCAAAATAACAGCGTCATCGGATTGACCGGTGCCGGTTCCACTGGTGTCGTCGTCGGCGCCCAAGGCACCGTCAACAATATCTCCACGATCCAAGTGGCCAACGGCACCGGCGCGTTGGTGCAGGGAGCTACGGCGACCTTGACCAACACCGGCATCATTGAAGCCGATAATGGCACGGCGGCTATTCATTTGACTGGCCCCGGCGCGTCCGTCACCCTGTCCAGCGGTGGAACCGTCATCGCTGGCGGAACAGCCGATGGCATCCAGCTCGATGCGACTGATACGAGCGGAAGCGTCAAGGCAGGCGCGACGTCCATTGCGGTGAGTGGTTCGGGTGCCGGCATTGACAATTTGGGCGCGAATGCGACTATCGCACTGGCCGGGACCAAGATCGCCACCACCGGCACAGGCGACGGCGTATCGTCGACCGGCACCGGGGCGACGATCTCGGCCGATGCGGCAACGACCATTAACACGGCCGGTGATAATGCGATCGGCCTGTTCGTATCGGGCCCCGGCTCGACGGTAACGAATTCCAGCGCCACTGTCACGACAGCCGGCCAGAACGCCGTCGGGATCGAGATGAGCAATGGCGCTGCCGCGACGCTCACGGCAGGCACGGTATCGACTACCGGCTTGGCCGCGCACGGTGTAGAAGCTACTGACGCCGGATCGTCCATTGCATCGCAGGGTGGAACGGTCGTCAATACAACAGGAGTGGGCGCATTTGGCGCGTATGCAAATAACGGTGGTGCACTGTCACTGACCGACGCCCAGATCTCGACTGCTGGCGCGAATGCGACCGGTGTGCAAGCCGATAGCGGCACCGGTACCCAAGGCGGTACCGTGACCGTCTCCGGTGGTTCGGTGACGACTACGAACACAGCGGCTGACGGTCTCATGGCTTCCGGCGCTGGTTCAACGATAGGCGCCAGCAACGGCTTGTCGGTGACAACCTCCGGCACGACTGCTCATGGCGTTGTGGCACAAAACGGTGCGGCCGTTACTCTGGCTTCCGCCGTTGTCAATACAGCGGGTGCCCAGGCTGACGGCCTGGTTGCGCAGAATGGCGGCAGTGTGACCGATATCGGATCGACCGTCAGCAGCGCCGCCGGGAATGGCGCGACAGCGAACAGCGGTGGCGTGCTGGCGTTGACAAGTACGACGTTGAAAGGCGGAGCGTCCGGCATCGTCACCTCCGACACGCTCGCCAATGGGGCGGCCAGTACGGTGACTGTGACCGGCGGCAGTGTTGCGTCGGGCACCGGCCCGGCCTTCCTGGGTAATGGCGGCACAGCCAACATCACGGTCCAGAACGGCGCGGCAGTCACGGCTGGCAACGGCACGCTCCTGAACCTGATGAACGGCAGCAACGTGACGTTTACCGCCTCGGGCGAAAGTTTGACGGGGAATATTTTTTCTGACGTGAGCAGCACTGGTAATATTTACCTAACAAACGATACGACGCTCACCGGGTATATCGATCCGGTCGCAATGACGATCGATGGTACCAGCCTGTGGAATGTAACCAGTAATTCCATGCTGAGCAGTTTAAGCAACGCAGGTACTGTGGCGTTCGTGGCCCCGACCGCCGATCCGACGCAGGCGAGCAGTTACAAGACGGTGACGACGGGCAGCTATGCCGGCAACAATGGCACGCTGGCCTTGAATACTTACCTGGCCTCCGATAGCTCACCGTCGGATCGACTGATCATCAACGGCGGCAGCGCTACCGGAACCACGGCAATCAAGGTGAACAATACCGGCGGCCCAGGAGCATTAACCATCGCCGATGGTATCGAGGTCGTAGCGGCGAATAATGGCGGATCGACAGCGGCGAGTGCTTTTCATTTAGCAGGACCGGTGCAGGCAGGGGCCTTCCAGTATCTGCTGTATCGCGGCGGATCGAGCAGCGCCGACAATTGGTATTTGCGCACCTATCTTGAGCCCGTAGTTCCGCCAACGGTGCCCGTAGTTCCCCCAGCAGTGCCGGTAGTTCCCCCAACGGTGCCGGTAGTTCCAGTCACGCCGGTGGTGCCACCGTCCCCGCCTTCAGTTGCGTACCGCCCGGGGGTTGTCGGTTACAGTATGACGCCTGGACTGAACCTCGATTATGGGTTTTCGATTTTGAGTAAATTGCATGAACGGGTGGGCGATATCGCCAGCGCTGAGCAGCAACAAAATGGCAATCACGACGGCTTTTGGGGACGTATTGGCGGACAATACCAGGATCTGGATGCTAACAACGACAGATTCAACGCCGAATCACGCACTTACTTTATGCAATTCGGCAAGGATTGGACAGTGTCACAACCGGCAACAGGAGGCAGTGAACATGTCGGTATGACCCTGACGTTAGGTACGTCATCGGTCGGATTCAGTGACCTGGCGCGCAGCGGTATCCAGAATCTGTCGCCCGCAACGGGCAGCGCCAAAACGCAGGCCGAAAGTGTGGGGGGGTATTGGACCAAGTATTTGTCGGACGGTACGTATTTCGATACCGTCGGACAAATCACGCACTATAACAATAGTTATAGCGATGTCTATGGCGGCAGTGCAAGCCAGAATGGTTACGGTGTCACGCTGTCGCAAGAAATCGGTAAACCGTTCCAACTGGGTGGCGGGATCATTGCCATCGAGCCGCAGGGACAGTTGATGTATCAGGCGCTGAAGCTGGATGGATTCAACGACAATGTGTCGTCGATCTCTGGTGGCACGACAACATCTCTGCGCGGCCGTATCGGCGTGCGTTTTTTCCAGAATAATGAAGGGAACGTAGCACATGTCAGTGGAACGACACCTTATTTCACGGTCGACGTATTGCACGATTTCTTGTCGCCAACGGATGTTATTGTCGGCGGCACGCCAATCAATTCGGGAGTAGGTCGAACGTGGGGCGAGGTCGGTATAGGGATGACCAAAACTGTTGGGAAAACAGGTGAATTGTACGGGACACTGAAATTTGAAGAGAGCATCGGCGGCCCAGATCGCGAAACCGTATCTGGGCAGGTCGGTTATCGGTATAGCTGGTAATGGCAAACTGATTAAATGCTCATAAGGCTGTATAGGTCTGCTAGTTGATGGCCGGCATTGAGGAAGTAACTATCCGGCACGACCGTAAAACTGGGGGATTGTTTAGCGTACGATTTTTCACATCCCTCCTTAGCAATAAATCACAAATTTTGTGTGCACTAAATTTTATTCGGAGTTTTACTGCACTTTGCAGTTCACTTCAACATTTTAAAGGAATTATGATGTAAAAATATCTGTTCTACTTTTTACTTTGCTGGTTGTATCTAGTGTATTTGCTGATGAAATCCATGATCGGTTTGTGTCGACCAAGAGTGGGATCAGTCATTCAGAAGATGAAATCCAAGCGATCCACACAAAATTTGGTGGCAAATTTGATGGTCACTTAGCGAAAGCCAAAGAACTGCTTGAGCAAGCTAGACGTGAGATTGATGCAGGTGGCAACTATTACAGAGACCATGCGGCCAGGTAATAAGCAATTTTAATCGGTTGCCCCTGCTTTTCTGAGAGGCAACCTTGCTCTTTGAGCATGCGGACGGATGCTGAAGGGTGTAATAAGTTTTGTGTAAACGGTCAACATGACGACAATATCGCAAAGTGCCGTTTCAAAATAGAAAAATCTGTCAAGAAATCGCTATGGTCACGCTTACGCAGAGATTGTGGTGCTGCTCAGTAGGAGTCGATGACACGTCAATATATTTGACCAGTTAATTCACCCAATAACGGAATCTATTTGTCATGGCTTTGTTACACAAATCGCAGCTTAGCCTGACGAATTCTACTGAGATGCGTAAACTGCAAGAATGACAAAACCTGCTCCCGCGAAATGCCGTACGACCAACTGGAAACAATACAACGCTGCATTAAAAAATCGCGGCTCCTTGCATGTGTGGCTAGACAACAATATGCAATGGCATGGTCAGCCCTCAGGTTGTCGTGGTCGGGTACAACAATTTAGTGATACCGCTATCCAATTTGGCCTGACAATCAAAGGACTATTTGGTCTGGCACTGCGACAGGCAATTGGTTTTATACAAAGTCTTTTGCAGTTAGCCAAATTGGATTGGGAAGTCCCAGATTACAGCACAGTATGCCGACGGCAGAAACATTTAACCGTCATCATCCCGCGTCACAGCAGTCGAAATGGATTGCATTTATTAGTCGATAACACCGGTATCAAAATGCTGGGCGAAGGTGAATGGAAAACCAAGAAACACGGGGCTGACTATAGACGACAATGGCGTAAAGTGCATCTGGGCATTGATGCCGAAACGATGGCAATACGCGCGATAGAAATTACCGATAACAGTGTTGGTGATGCTCCCATGTTGCCAGAGTTACTCAAACAAATCCCAGTGAGCGAAACCATCTGGGCTGTCAGTGGCGATGGTGCTTATGACACCAAAGGCTGTCACACTGCGATTGCGGCACGTGGCGCTGCAGCGGTCATCCCTACGCGTAAGAATGCGCAGTATTGGAAAGAAAATATGACAGGTGCCAAAGCGAGAAATGAAACCTTACGGGCCACACGCTATTTAGGCAGAACGCTGTGGAAAAAGTGGAGTGGCTACCACCTCCGTAGCTTGGTTGAAACCAAAATTCGTTGCTTCAAATTATTGGGCGAACTTGTGATGGCTAGAGAATTTGATCGTCAGGTAGCAGAGCTGAAAGTGCGTGTAGCTATCCTTAATCGCTTCACGCGATTAGGGACACCTGACACCATCCGTGTGTCCTGAGTTTGTGGGGTAAGGGGATGTTGTAGTCAGCTTTTGATTTGTGCAACAAAGCCTCGTAGAGCACCAGCCAGCTTAAATTGATCGTTTAAATTAACATTAAAAAATAAAATGAGTGTTGATCTGATTCATTTGCATGTGCAGACGCTCGGTAGTATAGGCTCGATAGATTACCGGATGGTGGAAGAATCGTGGATGCTATGTGTTTATACTACTGATAATTAACCTTTGTCAGTCAAGTGATCGGGACGATTTAATTGAAAAATGAGCTCACTCAAATACCCTCTCTGTATTGGGAGGGTTCTCTATATATTTCTGGAATTAAGCCGGTAATACCCAGTGCTTCCGTTAGAAAACTAGCGCAGAAGGCAGAAAATGGGCTACTTCCACAGATATTTGATAGTTCCATACCGTTTACAGCTAATGTGATTGTTATTTTATTCACCGCATTTTTATTATTGGCATCTAGCCTTTGTTCGCAGGCGCAGGCCGCAGTGGTCTCGCCGTGTCCGCCAGATTGGGAAGCCCAAATTTGTGAACTAAAATCGGTAGTGGAAGTGCTCAAGAAAGAGCATCTGACCGAGATCGATATGTCGGCGTTTCTCGACGAGACTATCCGGTTGGGCGTCAGAACATTACCCTACGCTAATTTTCGCAATGCCCAGGAACAGCAAGAACAGATAAAAAAAGACCAACGTACGCGCAACGGCACGCCCGGTATCGGCATCATCTTTGACACCTTGCCTGATGGTTTGCACATTGTCGACGTGGTACCCGACGGACCTGCCGCGCAAGCTGGCATACGTACCGGGGACACTGTGGTGGCAATGAACGGGAATAGCTTGATAGGCGTCGACAATGTCGAGATTTCCAAATATGCAAATGGAGAAGTCGGTGCGCCGCTCAAGATCACGCTGCTACGAGGTGTATCGAAGCAACGACTGGAACTCACTTTGGTACGCGCAATTATCAAGCTACGACCCGCGGTTGCCAAGATCATCGATGGTAACGTGCTATACACCCGACTTGCCAATTTCCCTGAACCCACCATTGGCGATTACATCAACGTGATACAAGTCGAGCGCAAAAAAAGACTGCCGATCAAGGCTGTGATTCTCGATTTGCGTCTCAATGGTGGCGGGGCACTTAACGCGGCAATTGGTATTACAGCGTTATTCACCGGCCGCAATAAGACCGCAATGGTGACACTGCAAAGAGACGACAAAACACAGCATCGCATCACCACCAATTGGCCCGACTATGAGCTGCCGGTGATGCAGGATCAGGATCCCTTGGCATCGTTGCAAGCTGATGATTGGTGGCGCAGTGTACCCCTCATCGTGCTGATTGACGGCCAAAGTGCCTCCGCTGCGGAGGCTACCGCGGCTGCGCTGAAGGATCTTGGTCGCGCCAAGCTGCTGGGCACACCCAGCTACGGTAAAGGCATGGCGCAAACTGGTGTCGGCATTCGCGACGACACCTATCTCGTCTGGACTAATGCTCGCAATTTTCGGCCAAACGGTTGTCCGATGGAAGGTTACGGCGTTATTCCAGACTGGATCGTGCCACCGCGTAAAGACGCCGATATTGAAGGCATTTTACTCAACCATCGGGAGGTCGACATTCCACGCCCTGCCTTTGCTGACATTGCCTCACCCGACCCATTCGCCAATGTGCGAAAGGAGCGCCAGCGTTTGCGCGACCAGCGAGATCTTTCCAATCTGGATAAAACCGGGAGCGTGCCTTTGCCACAAAAAGAATTCACCAGCAATAAGGATTGGCAATTGAAGCAGGCGCTCAATGCACTGGCAGGCAAGGCAGTACAAACGGTCAGCGTGAATCCGAGATTCATGCCACCTCGGCCGGTATGCATCAAACTCGACGAATAACATACTGGACTTCCCCAAATTGGGGGCTTTAATGGAATGGACGCCCCTTTCAATTAAGCGGGACATGCCCGCTATTTTGGCACTTTGATACCGTTTTGAAAGAGGGCATCCATTCCATTAAAGCCATACATAAGCTATAGAAAGAAATGAAGCCATGAGTTTATCAATCAAAACATTTCTTACTAAAAGTGCATTACTTTACGTCATGTCATGGAGCGCCATGGCGGCTCCACCACAAAATTTTATCTATAGTGACTATGGGAACCTCAGCGAAATTGATGCAATGATAAAGCGGCCAGAAATTGGTGGAGTGCAAGTTGTATATAGCTGGAAAGAGTTGGAGAAAGAAAAAGACAAATATGATTTTTCTGAAATCGAAAGAAACCTGACTTACCTCTCTTCCCTTAACAAGAAATTATTTATACAGATTCAAGATAGGTTTTTTGAACTATCCCACAAAAATGTACCTGCCTACTTGCTTCAGGATCCAATTTATAAAGGTGGCCTCGTACAGCAATATGACAATCCTGGTGAAAATAAACCTGTAGGCTATGGTTGGGTCGCGCAGCAGTGGAATCGCGCTGTACGACAACGCTATCAAAAACTCTTGCAAGCACTTGCTGAAAAATTTGATGGGCGTGTATTTGGTGTCAATCTTCCAGAAACTGCTATCGATCCCGATTTAAAACGAGATAAAACGGGGTTTAGTTGCGACAAATATTTTAAAGCCGAAATGGAAAACCTCGCCTTTGCCAGAAAAGCGTTTACACAATCGCATGTCGTCCAATATGTCAATTTCTGGCCATGTGAATGGGATAATGATCACAAATATATGTCGCGCTTGTTTGAGTTTGCCGAACAGAATCGCGTGGGTCTCGGAGGTCCGGATATTGTGCCCAATAAAAAGGGGCAGATGCATAATTCTTATCCATTTTTTAATCAATACAAAGGGAAACTGGACCTGGTTGCCATGGCGGTACAGGAACCGACACTCACCTATACGAATCCCAAAACCAAGAAACCGTTTACTCGTGCAGAATTCACAGAGTATGCAGAAAATTATTTGGGAGCGAATATCATTTTTTGGAGCACGTCGTCTCCGTGGCTAAAGCAGAAATAAAAGAATTTACTATCAATCAGCGTCCAATACTTCCCACTTTATCGCTATTGTGAGGGCGGTTTTTCCGCTGTTTATAATGATAAGAATCGTTCCCGGTTTCCAAGATGTCGCAATGATGGGTAACGCGATCGAGTAAGGCAGTCGTCACCAAGCACTACGTCGTGAGTAGAAGCGCCGTCGGTCATACCGAGCACGGTCTTCAGCGTATATAGCGGGCTGGGACAGTCCGAATGCGGACAGGCTTGATCGACTTGCTGCGTTGGTAGAGCCAGGCATAAGGGCTTTGTCCATAGTGTCAATTTTTTTTAAATAGAAAATGATTTTCTGAGTCGCCATCGCTGGATAACCGCATCGTATGATTGCGTCCCCGTTTTCTCGCTGTAGATTGCTCAAATCTCTTGACTATGATCAAAGCGCAGGTCCGCCTTGGGCCGGATCATGGCGAGTGACTGTCGCACACTATGCTGCACGTCATTCGTCAAGCGTCGCAGTAAATTTAATTACGCAATTTCATGAAATTTCCCACGGCTTTAGTGCGTCGGACAGTTGTCGGATAGCGAAGCCAGCCCTTGTTTATCAAGGCTAAACGACACGTTTTTCTTGCCGCTGCCATTTCCAATGCGCACCACATAGATGCTATCAAAATCGTCATCCTGCCAAACAGGGATCTTTGCCGCTTCATTTTTGTCGATGCTGGCTACCAATTCCTTCGCAATTTTCTGTGCCCAATGGTGCTCCCACGACACAAGCACCACCGCATTCTTGTAAGGCTGGGACAAAAGCGTAGATTGAAGTTTTGCGCTATTCGCAAAGCCAAATTGGACATTCACTGGTAAGCCTAGTCGAATAGCCGTAGGTTCAATCGTTGCCAAGGGTCTGACATAAGCGTACTGGGTTCCGAGATCATCCTTGAACTTGGCAGGGTTGGGAGCAAAAATGGCGTCAGGTTTTCCGAATTTTTTTATCAACACATCTGGTAGTGCAAGCGAACGATTCAACCCATGACAACTAAGCTGCCCGAGTCCCTTTTCTGGCTTTTCACCGTGTCGAATAAAAACAATCATTTCATCCGCTAGGGCGCTCGTGCCGGCAACGGTCAAAGTCAATACCAGTGCAAATTTTTTCACTCTTTTCCTCTCAATACGAACCACTCATTCATCTAATGCACCTCGCTACTGCTTCGCTGTTTCGCATGCATCTTCGATCACACGGCGGGCTTCAACTTTTTTGCGCTTGATGGCCGTATAAATTTCCATCGTTATCGGTACAGCGATCATCAATTCTTTGAGTGTGCCGACGTCGTTATCGCGGCTTTTCTGTAATCCAAACATATATGCTTCTACTCAGCAGTCTACTGTTTTATTTTTTCATAGAACATACATTTCGTATTCACTTTTGAAATTTGTGTGCGACTTACGAAAATCATAGCGTTAGCCACGAACAGGCATTAAACGCAAAGATCGGTGGGTGTATTCGTCATATTACGGAGCATGAGAACAACCAGAAATAGTCTCGTTGGATTGAACACTAATTTGACTTCGTTAAATGGAATGTTGTAGATGTAAAATTATCCGCGGCACGGTTCTTGCCATTTGTCGAGCAAGAGCGTGCGACGAAGCGAATAATGCAGACATAATCATGTCTGCATTATTCGTATTCGGATTACTTGACCATATGGCCGCCTTTATGATGCGAACCGTGTCCACCTACGATATGCATGCCATTGCGATGGTATGACTTGACATAATGACTGCCTTTTCCGTGCGGGCCATGACCACCAACGCGATGCATCCCCTTGTTTGACGCTTCTGCAGGACCCGCTGCAGCAAGCACCGATGTACCGGCAATTAAAATTGCCACAATGGTTTTATTCATTTTAAACATTCTTATCTCCCTAAAATCGCGCTAAATTGCGCCAATGCGACATGATTGCCTCAATTTAAAAATTTCATCATCCACAAAATCTTGACAGTTTCCTGATGCCCTTGGATTCCACGCCGTCATATTCATTCTCGGGATAAATCAAAGCAACAGGCGCGGGATTAGTTAAGCGTTGGTCAGTATTAATTGCAATTTGCCGAACCCAAACCTATTCCCGCACCAGCATCTTTTTGATGTCCCCTCAAATTATTTGTTTTCGACAAACTCAATCCGACGGTTCTGGAAGCGACCAGCAGCAGTATCGTTGTCGCCCACAGGTTTCGTGTCTCCGTATGCCTTGGTCGTGAATGCGGTAGCGGCAATGCCTTTGGACACAAAGAAATCGCGTACAGCATTGGCACGTGTTTGCGACAATTCCATATTGACCGCAGAAGACCCCGCATTATCGGTATGGCCGCCGATTTCCAGCTTTGCATCCTTGGCGCAATCCTTGATGGCCGTCACCGCTTTGCCAAACTCCAGGGCATCTTCCTTCGGAATGGCAAAGGAACCGGAAGCAAAATTAAATGCATAGATATTCATCGCTTTCACCACATCGGCCGTCGTGCAGGTACCTGGTTTGAGTGCAGTTAATGCATCCTCAAATTTTTTCTTGCTATCGGCCATGGCTTGAGACAGATCGAACTGGGAGACGGTGTAGGCACTACCAAAAAGGGTTTTGGTTTTATCCAGCAAGGCCAGCTTAGGATCGGTTGCCGCGCCGCCGATTTCAATGTTGTTGCCCTTGATCGTCAATTCGGCATTCGGCAATTTGATGGTAGGCAATAAATCAGGCAATTTGCCAACCCAGTCAGCAGGCTTGGTCGTCGCATCAACTTTAATGTCGGCGCTAACCGCATCGCCATAAACTTTTTTCAAGTCGTCCATAATCGCGGTTTTCTCAGCTTCGCTGCCTACGGTAGCAGCTACTGTGGTTTTACCATCTTTGTCGGTGGTCAACGACAGTACAGGAGACTTATCAGGTGCAGCGGAGACCGCAGCAGGTGGCGTTACCACCGGTGCCGGTGCTGGCGTCGATTCCTTATGGCAACCACGCATCAACAATAGCAATGCAGCCAGGGCTAACAACAGCCAGAGCCACCACAATTTGGCGAGGCCTGATTTTTTTTCGGGCGCTTTGCTAACGCTTGTACTTGGATGGGCGCCTTGTGGCATCTGCACATGAAAGGCCGACAACGTGTTTTTGAGTTTGCTGCCAATGCCGCTGAAGAATGCAGCCACGGTACCCAGACCTAATGCCGCCCACACGCTCTCAGGCAATTTCTCTTGGATGAATGGTATTTGGTGTTCGAGTGTGGAAACTAACGCATGCTGCCCATTCTTACTTGTTTGCAAGTGATTTTTGAGCAAACCAAACAGGGTGGCTGAGGCTACACACATCATCGATGTTACAGTGCTAATTCCCACACCAGTATGCTGAGCAACAGCATTTGTTACATCCCCGGCTTTGCCGCCGAGCAAGTGAATGGCGTGTTCCTCACCGATTTCTCCCAAGTTACTTAGGGATACTGGATTGTCGATGACGTTGGTCAAGTTAGCACCAATGTTAGGGTCAACTTTAGGTGACATGATGGCCGAATACAGCGTGCGAGCTCCCTCAGGCGTGTCGGCTTTTTTCACGACAGAGCCAATCAAGGTTGGTACCAAAGTATCAAAAACGGTCGTCGCTTTGCTGGCGTCAATCCCATAATGGGCGCTCATGCGCTCAATCACTCGGCCGCCCAGTGCGGTTTGCGTAAGTTGTAGTAGGTTCATACTCATCTCAAAATTTTCCAAAAAAGGGCGTTGCGTTATCTAAATTTGTGAATGCGGTATTGGTAACGGATTACTTGTTAGCACAACGCGTGCACCAACAAAATTAACCGGCCTCTGGTGCAATTTATGCGAGGCTTACCTATCCCTCGTTTGTGCTTTCAACACCACTTAGGCACTTTTGATCAGGCGCAGAATAAATAACAGGATCACAGCGCCCACGGTGGCAGTCACAATCGATGCCAACAGGCCATCGCCGATGTGAATCCCCAATACTCCAGACAACCAACCGCCGATGAAAGCACCGACGATACCAACGATGATGTCAACCAACACACCGAAGCCACCGCCTTTGACGACAACCCCTGCTAACCATCCTGCAATCGCGCCAACTATCAACCAAGTAATAAATCCCATGACATTTCCTTTTAAGTTTTTACATCTAAAATCGCACGACAAGCATAACGCGAGGGTCATCAAGAAATAATTACGAAATTGTTAAAAATAGATACAAACCAGGTGTGTTGTTTGAATTAAAAAATGACGCGCCAGACATGATTTCGCTGGGTGAAGCTTTTCGAGCTTGAAACTGCGCTGTCAATATTTTCCACCATGCACGGGTGTTTATTCTCTAGATTGGCTTGCGATTATTTAACTTGTAATTTGCTTATCTGCCAGCGTCAAATACACGGCCTCGGCAACGCTCAGGGCGCTGAGAGAGGCGGCCGGGAAGGCTGGCGCAACGGTGTTTTTCATGATGTCGAAAACCGGATCCTTGAGGCGTGCGAGCAGTAGCCGCAAGCCGCTGGCGCTGACGAAACTGAAAAAATCGTGCAGGCCTTCCAGGCTGGAACTGTCCAGATCGGGTGATTCTTCCAGACTGAGGATCACGGTGTGCAGCCCCGGCGCGGCGGCGATGGAACGGCGCGCCTGGCTCAGGATGCGTTCGGCGTTGGCGAAGAACAGCGGCTCATTGGGACGCAAAATGATGATGCCGGCTACCGGCTGGGCGGCGGGGTGGGTGCGCATGTTGACGAAGTCATGCGTATCGCCGAGCTGTCCGAGGACAGAAATGGTGGATTGCGAAAATTGCCTGAGCATCATGAAGATGCTGATCACGATCGACACCAGCAGGCCGTCCAGCACGCCTAGCAACAGCACGGCAATGACCGAGGCAATCACCACCAGGCGGTCGCGGCGCCACTGGAAGTAAGGACGGAACACCATCGGATTGAGGGTATGGCTGACCGCATGGATCACGATGGCCGCCAGCACCGGTTCCGGCGTCAGTGCAATCCCCGGTAGTAGGGTCAGCACGATCGCCAGCATCACCAGTGCCGCCAACCAGCCGGACAGGCGCGAAGTGGCACCGGCCGCTTCATTGGCGGAAGTCGCGGAATAGCCAGCGCCGACCGGCATGCCGTGAAACAGACCGGACAGCAGGTTGGAAGCGCCCAGCGCCAGCAGGTCGCGGTTGGGGGCCGTGGTGTCACCATGCTTGATGGCGAAGCTGCGGATCGAACCATACGATTCGGCGTACAGGATCATGCTCATGGCAAAGCCCAGTTCGCCGAGGCGCAGCCAGTCGGCGCGCGACAGCATGGGCAAGGTTGGCATGGCCAACTGCAGATGGATACTGCCGACCAGGCCGACGCCGTATTGCTGCAGATTGAGCCATTGGCCGGCAGCGACGCCGATGACGATCACCAACAAGGCGCCCGGCACCCGCCGCAGCCGCGCAAACAGGAACAGCAAGGCCAGCGCTGCCGCCATGACGGCGACGCTGACCCAGTTCCAGTGGCCGGCCTGGGCCAGCATTTCCGGAATGAAGCGAGTCATGTCGCTATGCACGGGATGGACGTCGACCACGCTGGCGATCTGCTTGACAATGATGACAATGGCCAGGCCGAAGGCAAAGCCGCGCAGCACCGGTTTGGCAATGAAGTCAGTGACGCTGCCCATGCGCGCCAGTCCCGCCAGCAGAAAAAACAGGCCGGTGATCATCACCAGGCCGATCGCCAGCGTCATGCGCAAGCCGATGTCGCCATTCGCCATGGAGGCGGTGGCCGCCGCCAGCACTGCTGCGGAGGACGAGGTGGCGGAGACGATCGCAAAGCGACTGCTACCGAACAGGCCGTAGCACAGCAGGCCGGCGAACAGTGCAATTACGCCGGTTTGCGGTGGCAGGTTGGCGATGCTGGAATAGGCGACGGCTTCGGGCAGCAACAGGCCTGCAATCGACAGGCCGGCAATTAAATCCGCCAGATACATCCTTTGGACGGGTTGTGGTGATACAGGCAGATCGGCTTGTTGTAATTTTGAAGGTGACATGCATCATCCCAATTGTCATTTAGTGCTATGGATTTATATACCGTTTTCACGGAGGAACAGGTATTTACGACGCAGCACTTAGACGCATATTTTTGGTTCTGGAAATCAGGTACCCGCTACGTATGCTCAGATAGGCTACAGGTGGAGGTACACCTGAATTCATCCTTATTTTGCTTGGAACTCAATGGAATACGCGACCTCATGTCGCACTTAAAGCGTCCAGTCGAATGTCGCACGGCGTTCCTTTGCCGCTTCTACTACATCTTCGATCATGCGACGCGTTTCGACTTTCTTTCGTTTGATGGCTGCGTAATCCTCCTCCATCGTCATGGTGATGACCGTTAGTTCATTAAGGTTGGATGTACCACTAGTGTCATTTTTATCAAATTTGGTCATAGACAAGATCCGCAAAATAATTTTATTTAATCAGTACATTTGCCGCATGACGGCGATTTTTTGAGGGCATCTGAGCTCTTCACTACAGTGCACAAGTCAACATAGCTAATCGCATTCCGTACTACGAATTCTTGACTCCTATACTTCACTGCATATCCGTCCAACAGCACAGCTTCTATGAACAAGCGACTATCTTTGCAATGAATGCCAGGAACATTGTGTCCTTCGATCAAGGGCTCCAGTATTTGCCACTGATCGTCACGTAAATTCATTTGGTCTTTCTGGGTTTAATCAAATATGGCAAAACAGCGATGCTAATGAAATGAACGATGCATACACACATGAGCCGGAAGATGACATTAGTTGATGATCACGTCCGAAGCCGCGTACTGCAGTGTTCTTCTATAATCAGTCAAGCTCGCATGCGTAAAATTGGCCAATTTATTTAGCCGATCTTTGAGTGCTAATAGATTCGCACGTGATTCATCAGTTTTGATCATTGAATAGTAATGACGAACTTCATTGATAGTAATTTGAACAGCTAGTTCGACGTTATCATCATAGAGAGCCAATGCGGCGAGCGTTTGAATTTTATTGATACACTCATCAATTAAGTTGCTTTCGCGTTGAACATCCATTTTGAATTCCAAAAATCAGTGTAATGCCGGAAACTCCACATCAATCTTAGTGAACGGTCCGCTACCTGTCTATCGTTCGAGATGGTATTTCACAAAAGTTATCAAATAGCGTTGTACAGCGGTACATGAGCCTGGGCATAAATCTGGGTTAGGAAAGACGGTTTGACGATGGGCGGCGAACACGTCACGGTGGTTGATGATTCATGGATGATCATTGACTTGAACGAAACCAAAATATGTCCCCTGGAGCAACTACGTGGGGCCTCGACGGCACCGAGACTCTGGAATTCACGGCATGCAATAAAATCGGCATGATCGGACGCGTTGACTCCGAGCATATCGGCAATCACCATCGCAGGTAAGGGGCGTGCGAAGTCGCGAATGAAATCCATCTCGTCATTAGCATCAAGGCTGTCGAGCAACCGATCCACGATAAGTTGGACACGCGACCCCATTGATTGAAGAGCTGCGGGCTTGAAGCCTGCATTCATCACCTGGCGCAGACGGGTATGCTGCGATCCGTCAAGAAAGATCAACGATCTGGAAAGAATTCGTTTGAATTCGCGCAACTCCGCGCGTGCTCCCGGCCCACTGCCATTGATCCATCGGCTTGCTCGCTGAACCGAAAAATTGGGATCGCGCAGCACGTTGGCGACATCCGCGTAGTTCGTCAGCAGCCACGCCCTCCACAAAACTCCTTGCTCCAATGAAGGGAGTCTGCCGCACGCAACGCATGGTAGGTCGGATAGGGATCATCTAAGAAGGCCGGATTGATGAGGGTTGTATCCATTATCTTCTCAACATTACGATGTCGGTTTACAGTCCACATCGACTGCACCGACGCGGGTACGCAAGCCCAGTTTGGCGAGCAGCGCACGGTCGTCTTCGGCATCGGGGTTGCCGGTAGTTAGCAATTTGTCGCCATAAAAGATCGAATTGGCACCGGCCAGAAAACACAGTGCCTGCACCGCTTCACCCATTTGACGTCGTCCGGCCGACAGGCGCACCCGTGCCTTCGGCATCGTGATCCGGGCCACCGCGATGGTGCGTACGAACTCAAACGGATCGAGCGCCGCGGTGCCATACAGCTGGGCTTTGTTGCACAAATCGGATTTCATAATGACGAATTTGATCTTGATGCGTAAACTGATGACATGACAAAACCTGCTCCTACCAAATATCGTACGACCAACTGGAAACAATACAACGCTGCATTAAAAAATCGCGGTTCATTGCATGTATGGTTAGACAACAATATGCAATGGCATGGTCAAGCAGAAGGCAAACGTGGTCGCATACAAAAATTTAGCGATGCGGCGATTCAGTTTTGTTTGACGATCAAAGGGCTATTTGGTCTAGCATTGCGACAGGCAATTGGTTTTGTACAAAGCCTTTTACAGCTGGCCAAATTGGATTGGCAAGTACCAGATTACAGCACGGTATGTCGGCGACAAAAACATTTAACTGTAGTCATTCCGCGTCGCAGCAGTGGAGGTGGCTTACATTTATTAGTCGATAGTACTGGCATCAAAATGCTGGGTGAAGGCGAATGGAAAACCAAGAAGCACGGCACTGAATATAGACGGCAATGGCGTAAAGTGCATCTGGGCATTGATGCTCAAACGATGGAAATACGCGCGATAGAAATTACCGATAACGGTGTTGGTGATGCACCTATGTTACCGGAATTACTCAAACAAATCCCAGTGAGCGAAACCATCTGGGCTGTCAGTGGTGATGGCGCTTATGACATCAAAGGCTGCCATGCCGCGATTGCGACTCGCAATGCTGCAGCGGTCATACCTACGCGCAAGAATGCGCAGTGTTGGAAAGAGAATAAGGCAGGTGCTAAAGCACGAAATGAAACCTTACGCGCTACGCGATATTTGGGTCGAACGTTGTGGAAAAAATGGAGCGGCTATCACCGCCGTAGTCTGGTTGAAACTAAAATGCGTTGTTTCAAATTATTGGGTGAGCGCGTGATGGCCAGAGAGCTTGAACGTCAGGTAGCAGAGCTGCAAGTGCGTGTAGCTATCCTCAATCGCTTCACGCGATTAGGTACGCCTGACACCATTCGTGTGTCCTGAGTTTGTGGGTATGGGGATATTGCGGATAGCTTTTGATTTGTGCAACATATACGGACGCCCTCAGTTTGCCAAGCCTTAAATCGGTGAATAGCAGAAAGGAAAGATTGCGGCCATATATCCGGACTTTATATGAGAAATATTTCTCTGTCCCTGATGGAATTTGCTGGTCGAGTCCTTATCAAAGCGGCGCGCTCAAAGCGCATGTTGCACATCAGGTTTTCTCAACCACGGTCTAACCAATTTTGCCATCACGTCATTCTTGCCTGCGCAACCGGTGTGAGTTCTCCTCTTTACGTCATCATTGTTGTGGCGATAAATCGTTATCTCAGCCGTCCTGATTATGCTGCAACAGCAGGAACATAATCAGGACGGAATCGTTGTTCTTGTTGCGTCAATAGCACCCACACAATGCGTGCATTCTTATTTGCCAGCGCTACGGCGGCCACATTCTTGTTCTTACGCGCGAGCAGTTTGTTAATCCAACAGTTCGAGGGCTTACTATCGGCAAAGCGGATCACCGCACGCGCGCCGTGAATCAGTAGTGTGCGTAGATACGTGTCGCCACGCTTGCTGATGCCCAGTAGCACCGACTTGCCACCACTAGAATGCTGTCTTGGTACTAATCCCAGCCATGCCGCTAGCTGGCGACCATTTTTGAAATTCTTGGCATCACCTATCGACGCTAATAAGGCTGTCGCGGTAATGGGACCAATTCCAGGAATTTCCGTCAGCTTACGACTGACCTCTGATTCTCGATGCCATTGCTCGA
The DNA here is from genome assembly GCF_009497155.1 of Glaciimonas soli. GTDB lineage: Bacteria > Pseudomonadota > Gammaproteobacteria > Burkholderiales > Burkholderiaceae_D > Glaciimonas > Glaciimonas soli. The sequence goes on along the minus strand of NZ_WINI01000006.1, from coordinate 26,135 downwards.
TGTTGGCATCCATCTCATCTATCTGCTGATCCAACCCTTTTAGCTGGTCATACAAACGTTGCAACAAATGACGGAAACTGCCAGGAAGGTCCGTTCTTTCCATTATCTCTGGAAGTCGCTTGGCAATACTTGTTCTACCCGGTGCAATAATGACACCGAACTCAGAGAGCAACCCACGAATCTGATTACATTGCGCTGTTCGTGCTCTAACAAAGCCTTGACGTACCCGATGTAATGACAATACTGCTTGCTGCAACTCTGTCTTGATCGGAACAAAACGCATATTAGGCCGGCTAACCGCTTCGCAGATGGCTTCTGCATCGGCAACATCATTTTTATTCGTCTTCACGTAGGGTTTAACAAATTGTGGTGCCATCAATTTGACGGTATGTCCCATCTCTACTAGCTTGCGTGCCCAATAATGCGCACTGCCGCAAGCTTCCATCCCGATCAAACACGGTTCCAATTTGATAAAAAATTCCAGCATCCTGGAGCGATCTAACTTCTTGCGCAATACCGTTTTGCCATGACTATCTACGCCATGAATCTGAAAAACGGTTTTTGCTAAATCGATGCCTATCGTAGTAATCTTCATGATGGACGCTCCTTTCAGTTAAGCGAGATATTCCCGCTATTTTGGCACTTCGATGCCGTTTTGAAAGAGGGCGTCCATTCCATTAAAGCCCTTTTATTATCCCAAAAAAATGATGCTTCAAATGGAGTGTCTATTAAAAATTTCCCAGATGGCGTAGCGGTGCATCTCGCATCAACGCTTGATCGGTAGCACTGAAACCAAGTAAAGGCCGGGCCGGGTAATGATACGCCGGCTTTTTTTGCGCCTTATCCGTTAATCCCTCTTGACGTACGCGGGCAAGGGATTGAATAGCCATGGCACATGCACGTAGGACGCCGCAGCTCGAAGCAGATTGGCATCGCCATTACTGCGACGACGATGTCGCCGATAAAAAATTGTTCTGCATGCTGATTGCCGGGACGACTACCAGAAGGAGCGGGAGGTGATCAGGCGCGCCGGGTGCTGACAATGGAATCGTTAACAATGGTGTCTTTGTGCGGTAAATGGCAATTAACATTAATTAACATATTGTCATCTATTTAAATGCGGACTACAATTTTCAGATCGAAGAACTGACTATACACATTGGTAGTAATGCCATTTCGCAACGAAATTATCGGACGGACTGATATGTTGAAATACAAAGGTCAAATGACGGATGAACAATGGCAGAAAGTGGATCTGATGTTGTCGGAAGTAATCGAAATAAATTATCACCAGAATGGTGCGCGTCTGTTCATGGATGCCGTAGTGTGGGTAGTAGTGAATCACGCTGCATGGCGTCAAATGCCGAAGCAATATGGGGCATGGAGAAGCATTTACATACGTTTCTATCGTTGGAGCAACCAGAAAATCTGGCATAGCCTGGCGCAACAATTCGTCAATGATCAAGAGCTAGGGAGTTTATTAGGCCGGATTGTTGAGCGTTGCGATACATAGCCTGGCGCAACAATTCGTCAATAATCAAGAGCTAGGGAGTTTATTAGGCCGGATTGTTGAGCGTTGCGATACTTTTAATATCCGAAAAAATGATGCTTCAAATGAAGTGTCTATTAAAAATTTCCCAGATGGCGTAGCAGTGCATCTCGCGTCGACGCTTGATTGGTTGCACTGAAACCAAGTAAAGGCCGGGCCGGGTAATGATGCGCCGTTTTTTTTTTGCGAGCTTATTCGTTAATCCCTCCTGATATACGCTGGCAAGGGATTGAATAGCCATGGCACATGCACGTAAGAGGCCGCAGCTCGAAGCAGATTGGCATTGCCATTACTGCGACGACGATGTCGCCGATAGAAAATTGTTCTGCATACTGATTGCCGGGACGACTACCCGAATGAGCGGGTGGCGATCAGACGCGCCGGGTACTGACAATGGAATTGTTAACAATGGTGTCTTTGTGCGATAAATGGTAATTAACATTAATTAACATATTGTCATTCATTTGAATGCGGACTAAAATTAATCTGCATTTAGTTTTTCGTTTTCTGTATTTCGTTTTCTGTATTTCGTTTTCTGTATTTCGTTTTCTGTATTTCGTTTTCTGTATTTCGTTTTCTGTATTTCGTTTTCTGTATTTCGTCTTCCCCTAAGTACTTAGCCCGCTGCCGAAAGGTTTGCGGGTTTTTTTGTGTTGAGAGCATCGCTAGAAGGGAGGCGAATGGTATTTTTTGAGTATTGTTTTATAGTTACAAATCACTTCCACACGGGTGGTCAATCTACGGTGCGCGCCAACAGCTAATATCGCTCGACGCGGACGTCGGTATTAACCGGCGCTGCTTTTTACATTAAAACTAAAGGAGTAAAAAATGAACGGACATTGGATCGATATCCCGACCGCAGGCGCTAACGGATTTAGCGGCTATCTATCTTTGCCACCGAGCGGCAAAGGACCAGGTATTGTCCTGTTGCAAGAGATCTGGGGTGTCAATACACATATCCGCGCAGTAGCAGACCAATACGCTTTGGCGGGTTACGTCGTGTTAGCACCGGACATATTCTGGCGTTTGTCGCCACGTGTTGATCTAGCTTACGACGAGAGCGGCAGCGCTCAAGCGTTTGGGTTCTATCAGAAACTCGATACTGCCCAGGCGACGGCAGATGTGGTGGATGCTGTTGCAGCATTACGTAATCTTCCTGAGTTAGAAGGAAAGGTCGCTACGTTAGGATATTGTTTAGGCGGTCAACTTGCCTACCGCGCTGCAGCGCTGAGTGACGTCGATGTAGCAGTCAGTTTTTACGGTGGTGGTATTGATCAGCATCTGGAACTCGTTGACCGAATTACGCAACCCATCTTGTTCCACTATGCATCCAACGATAGTCACATCACACAGGATAAGGTTGTATCGGTGAAAGCTGCGTTTACAGAAAAGACGAATGCGATCTTTTTCGACTACCCAGGTACCAATCATGGTTTCAACTGCTGGGGCCGTATCAACATGTATAACCAGCGCGCTGCTGCGCTTGCGACAGGGCGGACACTGACGTTCCTCGCCGAACATCTCTAAGCACTGGCATCTGGTCATGCATGGATTCCCATGCATGACAAATTCTTTCACCATGCCAGCTCACTCAGTTTAACTACGGAGATTTTTATGCAATTCGCCTTTCCCCCACAACAAGCAGTTGTCCCGATTGATGGTAGCGACACACTTTTTCCAGTGCATCGCATTTACTGCGTAGGCCGTAATTACGCCGAACATGCGAAGGAGATGGGACATAGCGAGCGCGAAGCGCCATTCTTTTTTATGAAGCCAGCCGATGCGGTTTTACCCGTGGCAAATGGCAGCGTCGGTGAAATGCCTTATCCATCGCGCACACAAGATTTGCATCATGAAATTGAATTAGTCGTTGCCCTGAAGAGTGGTGGCAAAAATATTCTCGCTGCAGATGCGGCAAACCATATTTTTGGTTACGCTGTTGGTCTCGACATGACGCGCCGTGATTTGCAGGGAGAGGCTAAAAAACAAGGCCGCCCTTGGTCTACCGGTAAAGGTTTTGATTATTCTGCACCAATCTCATCGATTCACCCTGCCTCAGACCTTAAGACGAAAGGCAGTATTCAACTTGTCGTGAACGGTCAGGTACGACAACAAGGTGATATTGGTCAAATGATTTGGAGCATTGCCGAAACCATAGCCCATCTTTCTACTTACTTCGAATTACGTGCGGGCGATTTGATTTTTACCGGTACGCCATCGGGTGTTGCGGCAGTGGTAAAAGGCGACGTGCTTGACGGTAGTGTTGAAGGCGTGAGCGGACTGAAGATACGTCTGACTTAGTCGTTCTACTTAGTACGACGTATTTTCAAACAATAAATCTAATCATCATTTATTTGTAGGGGCTTTAAAGAGATATTAAATTCCACATATACGCATCAGCAACAGGAGCATATTTTGAAATTATTACGTCACGGCCCCAAGGGCCAGGAAAAGCCAGCAGCGATTGACGCAAGTGGCAAGATTCGCGATCTGTCATCAATCATTAGTGATATCACCCCGGAAGTATTGTCACCGGAAGGTTTGGATAAATTGCGCGCACTCGATCTGTCTACGTTGCCGGAGATAACAACCCCACAGCGCATCGGAACGCCATTTACTGGTCTTGGTAAATTTGTATGCGTTGGACTTAATTATATCGACCACGCAGCCGAATCGGGCCTGGCGGTGCCGGTCGAGCCAGTGTTGTTTAATAAATGGTCATGTTGCTTTGGCGGTCCGAACGATCCAATCGTCATGCCTAAGAATTCCCTTAAGACCGACTGGGAAGTTGAGTTGGGCGTGATCATTGGCAGCAAAGCGCGCTATGTCAAGGAGGAGAATGCGCTTAGCCATATCGCTGGATATGCGGTGGTTAATGACGTATCCGAGCGCGAATACCAGATTGAGCGCAGTGGGACCTGGGATAAGGGCAAAGGCTGCGACACCTTTGGGCCGGTGGGTCCTTGGCTGGTTACAGCCGACGAAGTTGGTGATCCACAAAACCTTTCCATGTGGCTGGACGTAAATGGCAAGCGCTGTCAGAACGGCACCACCAAAACGATGATTTTTAATGTCGCATTTTTAGTGCATTACATCAGTCAATTTACTACACTTTATCCTGGCGACATTATTTCAACTGGTACACCCCCGGGAGTAGGAATGGGACAGAAGCCACCAGTCTTTCTGAAAAATGGCGATGTCGTGCGACTTGGTATCGAGAAACTAGGCGAGCAACAGCAAATTGTTCACACATGGAACGAGGCCTTGCTTGATTAACGGTCTTGTCTGTTGCCGAGAGGGCGAGCGGGCGGCAATTTAACGCATTGCGCTAATCGTCAGTGCTCAGGCGTGTCCAGTTTCCTCCCATAAAATCCTAACTTTTTGTGACAGAGATTAATGTACCGACGCTCACATAAAAACAACTTCTTGCGCAGCCGCCTGACCGTATGCCGGGTTCACATGCGTATTGGTTTGTAACGGCTTGTATTAGCTGTCAACTGAATATCTCCAGCGGCGTTTTAAAGCTACCGCTGAAAAAAATGCGGATTGTGAAACTCAACCATTCTAAGAATTGAAAATGAAAAAACTACTTGGTATCGCAGCACTCATGCTAGCATTTACGCCGTTCGCGCAAGCGCAGCCCTTCCATCACCACCATCATCCTGTAAAGCACCACCACTATCATCATCATCACCGCTGATCAACATGTAATTTTTCGCAAATGCACCGGCCGTAAATGCATTCGTAGTGTACGAGCCGGTGCACTCATAAATTAAGCATTGATAGTGTGTCGGCAGTTAGAGTTATCGACTTGATTCATTATGCCCATTACTCGCGTTTGTGAGTGTTGCGAGTAGATCTTGGTTGTCGTAATTGTGTGCCTGATAGTGGGTTTGTAGAGGCCCGTAGTAACCTTCAATGATTATTTAGTTCAGATGGCAGTAGCTCTTCGATGCGAAGGCAGGGCATATCTGGAAGTTTGAGAAGGGTGTAGAAAAAGGATGTCATTTCCGCTGTGCCTTGTTTTTCTCTGGCTCGACGATGTGGATGATTTGATCGGCAAGTGTTAGGTGGCGCGTATCACTCGTGGTCGTGGCACGTTTAACAATTGCAATGCAGAAAAAGGGAAGTATAAATACCTAGCCATCGGCATAATCAATCATGGCGATGACGAACTGCGTGCTAAGAGTGGTGAAATGGATTACCGGCACGACGCCATCTGTTTATGCCTACTTTTTCTGTCCATTGTTGAGAGAATCGACCTTATACGCATTTGACTTCGTTAAGCGGAATGTTATAGATGTAAAATTCTCTGCGCTACGGCTCTTGCAATGCATAGGGCAAGAGCGTACGACGAAGCGAATAATGCAAACATGGTCATGTCTGCATTATTCGTATTCGGATTACTTGACCATATGGCCGCCTTTATGATGCGGACCGTGGCCACCTACGATATGCATGCCATTGCGATGGTATGACTTGACATAATGACTGCCTTTTCCGTGCGGACCATGACCGCCAACGCGATGCATCCCCTGGTTTGACGCTTCTGCAGAACCTGCCGCAGCAAGCACCGATGTACCAGCAATTAAAATTGCCACAATGGTTTTGTTAATTTTGAACATTGTTATCTCCCTAAAATCGCGCTAAATTGCGCCAATGCGGCATGATTGCCTCAATTTGAAAATTTCATCATCTACAAAATTTTTACAATCCCCGGATACCCGTGGACTTCATACCGTCACTCATTTCTTCTCGATATAAATCAAAGCGCCAGGCACGGGGTTCGTTAGGCGTTGGTTCGCATTAATCACCATTCACCGAATCTATCCCCGCGCTAGCATCTTTTTTTAATGTCCTTCTCAATTTACTAGTTTTCGATGAACTCAATTCGACGGTTTTGGAAGCGGCCAGCAGCAGTGTCGTTGTCGCCCACAGGTTTGGAATCACCGTATGCTTTAGTTGTGAACGCGCTAGCAGCTATGCCTTTAGACACAAAGAAATCACGCACAGCATTGGCACGCGTTTGCGATAATTCCATATTGACGGTGGAAGACCCTGCATTATCGGTATGGCCGCCGATTTCGAGCTTTGCATCCTTGGCGCAATCCTTGATAGCCGTCACCGCCTTGCTAAACTCCAAGGCATCTTCCTTCGGAATAGCAAAGGAACCGGAAGCGAAATTAAATGCATAGATATTCATCGCTTTCACCACATCGGCCGTCGTGCAAGTACCTGGTTTCAGTGCAGCTAATGCATCCTCAAATTTTTTCTTGCTGTTGGCCATGGCTTCTGACAGATCAAACAAAGAAACAGTGTAGGCACTACCAAAAAGGGTTTTGGTTTTATCTAGCAAGGCCAGTTTAGGATCAGTTGCAGCGCCACCTATTTCAATGTTGTTGCCTTTGATTGTCAATTCTGCGTTCGGCATTTTAATGGTAGGTAATAAATCAGGTAATTTGCCAGTCCAGTCAGCAGGCTTAGTCGCCGAATCAACTTTAATGTCGGCGCTAAGCGCATCGCCATAAATCTTTTCCAAGTCGCCCACAATCACGACTTTTTCAGTTTCGCTGCCTACGGTGGCAACTACCGTGGCCTTACCGTCTTTATCTGTGGTCAACGCCAGTACAGGTGACTTATCAGGTGCGGCAGAGACCGCAGCAGGCGGCGTTACGACCGATGCTGATGCTGGCGTCGATTCTTTATTGCAACCGTGCATAAAAAATAGCAATACAGCCAAGGCCAACAACAACCAGAGCCACCACAATTTTGCCAGGCCTGATTTTTTTTCGGGTGCTTTGCTAGCGGCACCTTGTACCATTTGCACATGAAAGGCCGACAATGTGTTTTTGAGCTTGCTGCCAATGCCGTTGAAAAATGCAGCCACGGTACCCAGGCCTAACACCTCCCACACGCCCTCAGGCAATTTCCCCTGAATGAACGGTACTTGGTGTTCGAGTGTAGTAATTAACGTATGCTGTCCGTTGTGACTCGCTTGCAAGTGTTTTTTGAGCAAACCAAACAGGGTGGCAGCGGTCACGCTCGTCATCGATGCTACGGTACTGATCCCCACACCGGTGTGCTGAGCCACGGCGTTTGTTACATCCCTCGCCTTGTCGCCGAGCAAGTGGGTAGTGTGTTCCTCACCGATTTTTCCTAAATTACTCAGAGATACTGGGTTGTCCATGACACTGGCTAGGTTTGCGCCAATGTTAGGGTCAACTTTAGGTGACATGATGGCCGAATATAGCGCGCGAGCTCCCTCAGGCGTGTCAGCCTTTTTCACAACAGAGCCAATCAGGGTTGGTACCAAAGTATCAAAGACGGTCGTCGCTTTGCTGGAGTCAATCCCATAATGGGCGCTCATGCGCTCAATCACTTGGCCGCCCAGTGCGGTTTGCGTAAGTTGTAGTAGGTTCATACTCATCTCAAAATTTTTCCAAAAGGGGCGTTGCGTTATCTAAATTTGTGAATGCGGTATTGGCAACGGATTACTTGTGAGCACAACGCGTGCACCAACAAAATTAACCGGCCTCTGGTGCAATTTATGCGAGGCTTACCTATCCCTCGTTTGTGCTTTCAACACCACTTAGGCACTTTTGATCAGGCGCAGAATGAATAACAGGATCACGGCGCCCACGGTGGCAGTCACAATCGATGCCAACAGGCCATCGCCGATGTGAATCCCCAATACTCCAGACAACCAACCGCCGATAAAAGCACCGACGATGCCAACGATGATGTCAACCAACACACCGAAGCCACCGCCTTTGACGACAACCCCTGCTAACCATCCTGCAATCGCACCAACTATTAACCAAGCAATAAAACCCATGACATTTCCTTTTAAGTTTTCAAGTTTTTACATCTAATATTGCGCGACAAGCATAACGCAGGTGTCATCAAGAAATAATTACGGAATTGTTAAAAATAGATACAAATCAGGTGTGCTGTTGAATTAAAAAATGACACGCTAAACATGATTTCATGGGATGAAGTTTTTCGAACTTGCAATTGCGTTGTCAATATTTTCCACCATGCACGCGTGCTTATTCTCTAGATTGGATTGCGATTGTTTAGCCCGTAATTCGCTGATCTGCCAGCGCCAAATGTGCAGCCTCCGCTACGCTCAGTGCGCTCAGAGATTCCGGCGGGAAGGCGAGCGCAACCGCCTGTTTCATGATGTCGTATTTGGGATCTTTGAAACGCGCCAGCAACAGATCCAAATTGCGGTCGCTAAGAAGATTGAAAAATCATGGAAGCCTTCCCAGCACCGAAATGGCTGATTGAAAAAACTGTCGCAGTACTATTAAGATGCTGATCGTGACCGATGCCAGCAGGCTGTCATGAGCTGGGAAATGACGTTAGCTGATCATCACTGCCGAAGCAGCGAACTGCAGCGTTTTCTTATAGGCAGGTAAGCTCGGATGCGTAAAATTAGCCAATTTATTTAGCCGATTTTTGAGTGCCAATAGATTCGCACGCGACTCATCAGTTTTGATTGTCGAGCAGTAAAAACGAGCTTCATTGATGATAACTTGAACAGCTAGTTCGACGTTATCGCCATAGAGTGCCAATGCGGCCAGCGTTTGAATTTTATTGATGCACTCGTCAATTAAGTCGCTTTCGCGTTGAACATCCATTTTGAATTTCAGAAATTAGGGTAATGCAGAAAAATCGCGGACCAATCTTAGAGAACGGTCCGCTACCTGTCCATCGTTCGAGATGGTATTTCACAAGAGTTATCAAATTTCATTTGGAAACGTATATTCGGAGAAGCAATTTCATACATTCTTATTCCAAAGCGAAATCGACACGGTTCGGTGCACCCTTGTCTTTGATACCATCAGCGGTTAGCTTCGGAGCGATCAAGAAAATTCGCTCTAGCGGGATTTTCCCCTTGGTTTCCAGATACTTTAGGACTGCTTCAGCACGGAGCGTGGCGAGGGCGCTGAGGGCATCCTGGGAGATCGGCGTATTGGCGACGATCAATTTTTCCATTTCCGCGGTTGGCAGCGATTTGGCGAAGCCGATAGCGTTGCGCGGCTTGTCGAACTTACCGGCGCTGTACACCTTGCCCATGTATTTGTCCTTATCGGCGGCGGTCAGTGTGACGTCATCCGATTGTGTATCTTCGCTCTGGTCCACCGAATCCTTTTGTTTCAGCTTCTCCAGCTGGCGGTTGAGAATTTTTTGGCGTACGCCGTCTGTGTCGGTTTGCGGATCGACGCGGCCGATCAGATCCAGTTTCAGGGCAGGGCGATCATTGAGCGCCTTGGCGATGATGTCCAGTTTGCCTTGGGTGGCGGTGCTCAATGTCGCCGATCCAGGTGGGAATTCCGCATAGCCTAGTTCATCGCCACCGCTGCCACCGAAGGCCGAGCTGATCAGCGCGAATGGTGAAGTCACGGCTTTAGCGATGAGATTGATGAAGATGCGGACGATGATGCCGCCTATCGAAAATTCCGGATCCGACAGAGTGCCGGAAATCGGCAGATCGATGTTGATCTGGCCGTTGCGGTCCTTCAACAACGCTACTGCCAGCAGCACCGGCAGCTTGGTGGCAGTCGGGCTGTCGATCTTGTCACCGAAAGTGAGTTGGTCGATACGTACATTATTCTGCGCTACCAGTTTATCGTTCTCGATGTGATAGCTGATGCCCATCGATAGCTTACCCTTTTCGATGGCGTAGCCAGCGTACTTCGCTGCATACGGCGTCAAGCGTGGTAATTCGACGTTCGTGGCGCTGGCTTTGATGTCGAGGAACATCGGCTTGAACAAGGGATTCAGGGAGCCGGAAATGGTGACCGGCGCATCGTTGTCGATCTTGCCGTTAAGGTCGATCGGCGCTGGCGCAGGCTTGTCGGAAGCGATCGCGCCGATGGTACCGTTCATGCCGGTCATGTTGGCGGTATAGTTCGGCTTGACGAAGTTGTCGGTGTAGTTGATGTTGCCGCCCTTGATGACTACCTGCCCGATCTTGATCAACGGCGCATTTTCCTTTGGCGGCGCGACAGCGATGGGGGCGCTAGTGGTCGTGTTTGCGGTAGGCGGCGTGGTGACTTTCGGCGTGCCTTGGCCCATGCCTTCGCCCGCCTCGGCGGAAGTCAGGGAGGGTGCCGGTGCGCCGGGCGGGGCGTTTTTTGACACCACGATGTCTTGCAGATTTATCTTGGCCGTCTCGGACAAGATGATGCGGGTATAGAAGTCGCTCAGGGCGATCTTCGCCAGTGCAACGTTCTGGTGCGGGCCGTCGATATTGGCATTGATGCCGCTGATGTCGAGCATTTTCCACTTGAGGAAATCGGCAGAGGTCTCCTTGTCGAGCACGCGGAAATTGGCCAGCAGCAGATTGCCGTTATAGCCGATCATCATTTCCTGGTGGTCGCCAGGTATCGTCAGCGATAGTTTGCCTTTGGTGCTGGCCAGGCCAGAGCTCAGTGTCACGTTCAGGAAGTCGGTGAAGTAGGGCTGCAGCGCCGGCACTGACAGGTTTTGCGCATCGATATCGAGCGCCACCGATTTCAAATGGGCGGCAATTTTGCCGTCGACCGCCAGTTTACCGTTCTTGCTGAGCTGGGCGTGCAGTGCGACCTTGATCGGCTTGTCGAACTTGCTGGAGACATTCTCTGCACTCAGGTTGAGACCGCTGGTGCGTAGTTTGACTGCAGGCGTCACTGTATTGTCGAGGTAGGTCACGCTGCTGTCGGTGACGGCAAACTGCGTCACATTAGCGACCCAGTCCGGCCCGCTCTTCTTGGCAGTTGCGTTCGGCGCTGCCTTGGCCAGCGTGCCGGCCGGCACAAGGAATTGCTGCAGATTCAGTTCACCCTGGGCATTGCGCCTGACATCGCCTTGGATGCCAGCGATACGGAAGGCATTGGCGTTGAAGGTATGTGCTTCGGTGTCCAGGCTGGCGTTTTCCAGGCTGATTTTCTTGGCCGCGATGCTGCCGCTGGCGCTGTTTTTTGCGGCGACCTTGAGATCATCCACATCGATGCCCAACTGACGCAGCTGGATGCGACCGCCCTCGATCGCGAGCAAGGTATCCAGCGACAATTGGCCGGACAATAACGCTGCCAGCGAGCGGTTGACATAGGGCTGATAAGTCGCCAGCGACAAGGCCTTGATACTGGCTTTGCCGGCCAGCATCGCCTTGGCCGGTGTGATCTGACCGATGAACTGGATGTGCCGGTCGCTGTCGCCGCCAGTGGAGAGCGTCAAGGTGGCAGGCGTGGCGTCAGCCGCCATCGACAGACGGCTCGCCTCCAGGGCGACATTCTTGACTTGCAGATTCAGCGCCGGCGATGCATTGGCTGCGTCCTGCCAATTCACTATGCCGTCGTGGATGCTGAGCTTGCCCAAGGTTAGCGGCGGATGAACGGCGGCGCTTTTCTTTAACGCATTCTTGACGATTTTCTGCTTGGCGGCCGGCGCGTTCAATGTCGCCCAATTGAGGCTGCCATTGGCGCTCAGGTTGACCCAGACTTCCGGCTTCTGGATCTCTATCTGGTTGAGCGCGGCGGCACCGGTAAGGATATTCAGCTTATTGATCTGGGCGCTGATGAATTGCGCTTTCAGTAGCGGCTCGGCGTTCTTGTCGGCCAACGCCAGATCAGCCAGCCGCAAGCCGCCGGACAGCACGACCTCCGGCCGGTTTTTGTTGCGGACGAAGGTCAAATCTAGCGTGGTGGACAGCTTGGCGCTCTGGATCAACAGCGGCAGAGCGACCGGGGAAAAGGCGACATAGCTGGCGACATCCAGCTGGTCGATATCGATCGCCAGCGAGGTTTCCTGGCTGCCGGCAAACGGTTTGCTGCGTCCCTTGAGATAGAAGGGGGTGCCGTTGATCTTAGCCGATACGTGCGGCTGGACGAAGGTATCAACCTTGCTGGGGAAATTCGAGACGTAAGGCAGGTCGATGTTCAGTGTTTCGATGTCGACCAGCTTGCCGGTTACCTTGTCGTTGAACTTGATGGCGCCGTTTTGCAGCTGGATATTCGAGACCGAAAACAGGGCTGGCTTATCGCTCTTGGGCATCGCCAGGATGCGGTCGATGATATCCGAAAAATTGTAGCGGCCGATGCCGTCGGCGCTGGTGCGCACGATATGCAGCTTAGGATTGATCAATTGGACTTCATTTAGCACCGGTGCCAGACGGAACAGTGAAGCAAAGGAGGTATTAACCAGCAGCGTGCCGGCAGAAAAGGCCGGGGTGGTCTTGTCAGGTTCGTACAGCGTGAAATCGGAGGCTATGAGTGTGAGAGTGAACGGATTGAAAGCGAGTTTGCCTACGCTGGCCTTACGTCCTATCTGGGCTTCGATCTGTTGTTCAACTATATGCTTGGCGACCGGTGGTACCACCAGCCAGCTGATCAGCGCCAGCACCAGAACGACGGCGATGGTAATGCCGGTCCAGCGGATGGCGCGTGGAAGCCAGGAGGGGCGAGAGGGCTTTCCCATTTAATTCCTTGAGAGTAATGATTTTCACAACATGCCGTTAGGCCGCATTGTTAACGCATTTATCAAAAATCGAGAGCGGATCGATCACTTGTCGTCGTAATGGATCTTCTGTTGTGCTTTATCTGCTGACGCATCGCCGGCATCAACCGCACCGTGAAAACCATCTCCAGCTGATACGTCGATTCCGGCATCAAGCTGACGACGAACCCAACTGACTTCGCTATGCGATAACTGGCGGACTTCGACCTGAGTAGTACCGCTGCGAACGAAACCCAGTTGTTTTGCAGCCGCGTAAGATACATCGAGAATTCGCTTGTTACTATACGGCCCGCGGTCGGTCACCTTAAGCAGAGCCATCTTGTTGTTACGGATATTGCGCACCAGCACCCAACTATGCAACGGCAGATTAGGATGTGCCGCCGTCATCGAATTCATATCGAAGCGCTCGCCGTCCGCCGATTTACGGCCACGAATACCTGGGCCATACCAAGAGGCAATACCGCGTTGGACGACGTCACTTCGATTGAAGCGTAAGCGTATATCCCCGTCAAGATGACAGCTTTTCCTGGGCGTTATTGTATGTTCGTGCAACAGATCCTTCTCATTTGAGGCATCAGGAATGGGCGGTGACGTCGATTTGCTGTAGGAATACGAATGGGGGATAGCTGTGCCTGAAACAGAGGATATTCCATCGGCTCCTGGCACATCTTTTGGCAGATCGTACACGGAAGGTTTTTCTGGGAGACTACCCGCTCCAGCCGGAATAGTGACGCAGGTTGCCAGCAAAAACGAACAAGCCACAAGAGCGATTTCAAGCAGCTTGTTTGATATCATTTTTTCTTTTTGTTTACCGCATCTTTGAATCCCTTGCCAGCCGTGAATTTCACGGTTTTGGCGGCGGCAATCTTAATTTCTTCACCAGTGCTTGGATTGCGACCAACGCGCGCGGCGCGTTTGCCAGAGGAGAACGAACCGAATCCGATCAATTGAACACTGTCGCCTTTAGTCACGGTCTTGATCACATGCTCAATCACCGAATTCAATACTCGTTGCGCGATGGCTTTCGAGATGTCGGTATCTGCAGCAATGGCATCGATCAATTCAGATTTATTCATAGTGTTACGTCCTTTTAAAAGTTGTGATTTGCAAATTCAAGCGGTGTATTTGCTTTGAACCCGCAACCTAAGTTAAGGCAGAATCTATTTCAATGCTACGAAAAAACGTTTATCAAAGCATGGATTTTTCAATTGTTCACATTCAGCGTTGTCCATTGGCACACGAGCCTGAGCAACGGCTTTAACCCAATATGAATTTTTAGATTCGGAAATTCTTGCGGCGCAACGTCCGACGTCCGAACGTTGCGTGCTTTGTATACTACTAAATGCCTTAACTGTTTCTAAGAGTATTGGTGCGAGACCTGCCTGCCTCCAAAAGGTTTTTAACGTGCGCAGTTTCTTGCTTGTCGGTTCGGATAAATCCTGCCGCGATTACTCCAATGACGACACAGAACGCAATGAAATACCAACCATTCGAATAATCTTTCACACCGCCGTTGATCACCACCAGCGCGGCGAATATTTTTGCAGAAAATGCGGCCACTGTATAACCGGCACCGTTAATAAACCCCATAGCCTTGCCATACACCTCGGGTGTAAAGATTTCGGCGGGTACTGCCAGGAACGGTCCCCATGCCATGTTGCCGAAAAAACCCATGCCGCATAACGCAAGCAGTAACAAGGACTGATCGGCTTGCTTCAAGGTCGCTAGCAGGATAATGAAAGGCGCGAGCCCGATAAAACACGTCAGGATCATGATGCGGCGATTGCCTTTGAAAAGTTTGTCTGACAGGTAGGAGGAGGTAAAGCTGCCGACCGCGCCTGCCATAAAATACATCGCACTCCATAAGCCCATTTGCTGCAGTTTGAAGCCGAACACGTCAGTGAGATACAGTGGTACCCAGATCAGAGCACCGTACAGCGTGATTTGCATGACGATATCGACGAACAATACTGCGACGTAGCTGCGGTTTTTGAAAAAATCACGGAATCGGATTGGCGTGTCACCAAGAATGGTTTTCTGACTGTCACGGTATTCCCCTTTCTTGATCGTGCCGGCCTCGATTTCATCGGCATAGGCATATTCAAGATCGTCGACAGTGCTTTTTGCATATTTCTCAGGCCGATCATGTACCACGAATACAATCAATAGCAGCGGAATTATGCCAAGCGAAGCGGTGACGAAGAACACGATACGCCAGTCATGCGCGTGAGCCGCCCATTGCGTTGCCAATACACTGGCCCAGGCCGGCGTCAATATCCACGCCCAGGATAGGAGCGCCTGCGCGCGCGCGCGCCCATCTTTGTTGAACCAGCGCATCAAAATACGCGCAGAGGGCACATATTCCGTGCCAACTAAAAACCCAAATATGGCCATGCGCCACAGATATTCTTCACGTGAATGCACGAAGCCCATCCAGGCGGTCATTACCGACCAGGCTACGATCGAAAATATCAATACTTTTTTGGCGCCGAATTTATCAGTCAGAATGCCCGACACGAATTGTGCCGGGCCGTAAAACAATAGCATCAAAAAAGCACCGGTCCCGATATCTCCAGTGCTAAGTCCCAGGTCGGCTGAAATCAGTGGATTAAGCACATTGCTTTTTACACGGTCCAGATACTGAATGCTGTAAGCGATGAATAAAACGATTGCAATGATCCAACGGTACGGAATGCGCTTGCCCATTTCCGTTTCTCCTTATATTTATATTAGTCGGTCTACTTGATTGAACATTTATTACAACCAGTCTGTGTCGGCTGTCCACCGCAACTAGCTACGTTGCACCTTTACTGGAATACAATTGTCAACATGCCATTGATATGTTAGCAGTATGTTGATACCATATATGACGATGTTTATCATGTCAATAACTTGAATTCAAGTGGATCATTTTTGTAAGGAACAGTAGATGCGCAATCCAAACCTGTTTGCAGTACAAGACAAGCGGCCGGAATCCTTAGTGAAAACCGACGTACTGATAGTAGGCGGTGGCGCGGCCGGTGTTGCAGCTGCCGTTACAGCTGCCCGGCAGGGATGTCGGGTAACGCTGGTGGAGCAATACGGCTTTTGCGGAGGCGGTGCTGTAGCAGGTCTGTCGGGTACGGTCTGCGGTTTGTACAAGGCCAGCGACAGTAATGCGCCGCCCGAAAAAATAGTCCATGGATTTATCGACGATTTTATTGATTTGATGGAACATAAAGGTGGACTCGCCGCCCCGGTCAAATACGGCAAAACTTACACCCGCGTGCATGATCCGCTGGTGTGGCGGGAGGTCGCGGACGCGTTAGTGAGGGATGCGGGAGTTCAGGTGATTTATCACGCTACGGTGACCGATATGCTGCTCAATGGCGAGCATGTCGGCGGTGCGATGGTGTATACGACGCAGGGCAAGCTTCGTATCGAAGCAGCCATTACGATCGATGCTAGCGGGGATGCCACTCCAACCGCGATGGCCGGTTTTTCTACCGCAATGGGTGATAACGGTCGAGTGCAAAATCCGACCATGATTTTTCGTCTGCTAGGTGTCGACGTCGAGCGCTTTCTTGCGTGCTACGGCAACGACACCATCATGCCGGCAGAGGTGTCACAACTGATCGCAGCCTGCGACGGCCATGGATATGCTCTTCCGCGTAACAAGATATGGTTGTTTCCAACCACACGCCCCGGCGAATTACTCGCCAACTGCACGCGTATTACAGGACCCGATGGCCGCGAATTGAATCCGGTTTTTTATCAAGATTTTACCGATGCCGAATTTGAAGGTCGTTGCCAGGTACGGGAATATGCGCGCTTCTTTCGCGATAAGCTGATCGGCTGCGAGGGTAGTTGGGTCAACGACACCGGCGTGCAGGTTGGCGTACGACAAAGCCGTCAGATCAAAGGAGCCGCCACGTTGCGCAATGTCGACATTCTGCGTGGTGAAAAATTCAGTAGCGGCATCGCCCGTTCGCCGTGGCCGATAGAACTGCACGCCGGCGCAAGGCCGAAAGTCGAATGGTTGCTGGACGATTATTACGAAGTGCCGTTTGGTTGCTTTGTCCCGGAGCGCGGTGAAGGGCTCCTCGTTGCAGGTCGCTGTCTATCAGCCGAGCATGAAGCGGTCGCTTCTGCGCGGGTCACAGCGCAATGCTTTTCATACGGACATGCCATCGGTCATGCTGCTGCTCTGGCCGTCAAAGAAAATATTCCTTCCAACCGCATCGTCGGAGAAGACATACGTCTGTTGCTTAATCGCGATGGAGCCCAACTTGACTAAGAGAAAAGAGGAAACAGGAATGACAAAAAATCTTCGCAGCATCTTCGAACCAGGCACCACCCGTTGGGCAGTTCGGCGCGCACAATGGCTGGCCATGGGCTATTCGGAAGAGGATTTCGATAAACCAAAAATCGCCATAGTCAATTCGTCCAATAAATTGTCCGTGTGCTACCAGCACCTCGATCAGGTAGCGGAGATCGTTGCGGATGCAATCCGTGCTGCCGGTGCAATCCCGCTTGAAATTCGTACCGTGGCGCCATCCGATTTCATCACCAGCGCTGGCAAACAGGGACGTTACCTCATGCCATCGCGTGATCTGTTGGTCAACGACGTTGAAGTACAAGTTGAAGGTGCCGTGCTGGACGGCATGGTGATGCTGGCATCCTGCGATAAAACCACCCCGGGTCAATTGATGGCCGCCGGACGCCTCGACATCCCCAGCATCGTCGTCACTTGCGGCTACCAGCTTGGAACGCAATGCGGTGAACATCATGTCGATATCGAAGAAGTATATAAAGCAGTGGGTTCGGTCAAGGCCAAGAGCATCACCCTGACCGATCTGACCGAAATGACCAAGTGCGCGATTCAGGGACCTGGAGTTTGCGCCGGGTTGGCTACTGCCAATTCGATGCATTGCATGGCAGAGGCATTGGGCATGACGTTAACCGGCAACGCGCCGATACGCGCCAATAGCAGTCGTATGCAATCATATGCTCGCGCAGCCGGAGCCAAGATTGTCGAATTGATTCGAGATGATATTCGTCCGCGCCAAATCATGACCGCGGCAGCATTTCGGAACGCGGTGCGGGTAGCCTGTTCTATCGGCGCATCAGTCAACGTGGTCCGTCATTTAACGGCGATTGCAGCGGAGAGCGAATGCAAGATCGACATTATCCGCGAGTTCGAAGTTGCGGCGATGCAACTTGGACAAATCACGCAAGTACGTCCCAACGGCCCTGATCGGATCGAAGATTTGGAGGCTGCCGGCGGCTGTTCGGGTGTCATGAAACAACTGACAGATGTGCTTGAAACCGGCGTATTGACCGTCACCGGAAGAACGCTAGCTGACAACCTGGCCGAAGTTGGAACTCCCGACGAAAAAGTGATTCGCCCGACCACCAACGCCTTCCGCGACGAACCGGGTCTGACCATCATTCGCGGTAACCTGGCACCGGACGGCGCCATTGTGAAGCTGTCGGCGGTACCGGTTCACGTGCGTAATTTCAAAGGCAAAGCCAACGTATTCGAAGATGAAAACGTCGCAATTGCGGCGCTGGAAACAAAAACCATTCAGCCGGGCGATGTAGTGGTGCTGCGCATGCTAGGACCCAAGGGTGGCCCCGGCACGGTCTTTGCGGCATCTTTCATGGCGGCATTGGTGGGGGCAGGGCTGGGCGCTACCGTTGCAGTGGTGACAGACGGTGAATTATCCGGACTCAACAGCGGCATAACGATTGGACAAGTAATGCCAGAGGCTGCCGAGGGCGGACTTTTGGCAGTTGTTAAAAACGGAGATATTATAGTCATTGATCTGAATAACAGGGCAATTACCCTGGATGTCCCGGTATCGGAGCTGGAAGCACGGCTGGCTGCATTGCCGGCACGTCCGCCGACTACAGAAAAAGGCTGGCTGGCGATGTACCAGACATTGGTGCAACCGTTGTCAAAAGGTGCGGTCTTGGGGAGGCGCGAATATTAACGCGATAAAATAGCGATCCTGGCGGGTACTGTAAGCTCGCCGGGTTCACAATAACAAAACCGGAATTGTATGAAGAATGATCTGCCCGTAATAACGAGTGAGACGGGCCTGGAAGAACAAAGTTTTTTTAGCCAGGCCTACACCACAATCGAAAAATTAATCGTTACATTGGAGCTGAAGCCAGGGCAGGTAGTGTCGGAAAATATGCTGGCTAATTTACTCGGCTTGGGACGCACACCTGTACGTGAGGCATTACAAATGCTTGCGCGTGATGGGTTAGTCGTTATTTTTCCGAAGCGTGGCATCGTCATTTCGGAAATGGATGTCAGCAAGCAGTTGCGCATGTTGGAAGTACGGCGCGAAGTCGAACGTTATCTGGTTGGTGCTTCCGCACGCCGTGCAAGACCGGAAGAGCGTCAGCATTTTTTGACGCTGGCCAAGGACATGGACCGTGCAGCTAAAACTAACGATGGCGAAGCATTTCTGGCGATGGATCTCGAATTTAACAAACTGCTGCTGAGCACCGCGCGCAACGAATTTGCGGTTTCGGCAATGCGATTGATTCAGGGTTTGTCTAGTCGTTTCTGGTTTGCGCATTATCGTGATTCGGCAAATTTACCGGTCGCCGCCCGGCTACATGCTTGCATAGCGCGTGCTATTGCTGAAAGCAATGAAGAAGAGGCCTGCATATGTCTCGACAAACTGCTCGACAATGTCGACGAGTTTACACGCTCGACGCTTAATCCGGATAGGTCGACGCGGCCTCCCTACCAGCAATCAAGGAAGCGTTGATGTGATGTGTAACTCAAGCTTAAGCAGAAGGGCTTGGTTCATGAGTCAAAAGTAAGTGTCAAAACCATCCACAAGAAATTCATTGCGCTTTGCGAGCAGGACGGTATCACAAGTCAACAGCACCCGTTGAATTCCATATTGCTGAGTCTGTGCTAATACAGATAAGAGCTGCGTCGTGTTACGGCTTCCCCATCAAGGCTGGCTCAATCCAGTCTTCCAACGCCTGCGCTGAAGATTAAATACACCGCTTTTAACGCGGCTCACCACAACATCAAATCTTCAAGCTGCGCGGGAAAATCGGTTGCAACTGATTGACGCGATTTGACGCATTTTGTGTGGGGGTTTTTGAGCAGCGAGAGTTTGACTCGCGCGTAGGCATTATTTTCTTGGGAAAAATCGTTGTTTTATCGTTACAACGCGATACAAAAAGTCGCGAATTTGCAGCATGAAAGGTGAACTTTTGTAAAGTCCAATGGCGCAGGTCAGTGCTGGCGGCAATGCGGTGCAAGTGACGGCTGGCAACGATATCACGGTACGCGGCAGCGGCATTGCGGCGATCAATGATTTGAACATGAACGCTGGCAACAATGTCAATATTCTGGCCTCGCAAAGCACGGAGACGGATACGGCGTTGCACCAGTCCACCAAATCGGGCTTGATGAGCAGCGGCGGTATCGGCTTTACGGTCGGTAACCGTTCGCAAGACGCGACCCAGACCAGTAGTGCGGTGACCAACAACAGCAGTACCGTTGGCAGTATCAGCGGTAACGCCAATATCAACGCTGGCAATACCTACAACTAGAGCGGCAGCAACGTCATTGTGATGCAAGGCGACATCGGCGGCGTCGCACAAAAGATCAACGTCACGGCGGTCAATGACACCAGCACTACGAACCAGACGAGTGCCTATCAACAGAGCGGTCTGACATTGGCGGTTTCTGCGCTGGTGATCACGGCAGTGCAGGGTATACAAAGCATGGCGTCGGCGTCTAGTAAAACCGATGACACCTGCATGAAGGTGCCCGCTGGTGCGGCAGCAGCATCGACTGCTTACAACGCTTACAGCGCCGCTGCGGCGGGAGTGGCCGCAGGGAAAAGCCCTGCCACTGGCGTGACGATCAGCTTAACGGTCGGCTCTTCCAGCAGCAACAGTCAAAGCACGCAAAGCAGCAGCACGGTGGTCGGCTCCAACGTCAAAGCCGGTGGCAATGTCATGATGACGGCCACCGGTGCGGGACAAGCGAGCAACATCGATATCATCGGCAGTAACATCAGTGCCGGCCAAAATGCGTTGCTCAAAGCCGATGACGACATCAATCTGCAAGCGGCGCAAAGCACCGATACACAGCAATCGACCAGTTCCTCAAAAAGCGGCGCGATCGGCGTTGCGGCCACGTATGGGCAAAACGGCTGGGCCTTTGGCATTACCGCCAGTGCTTCCGGCAGCCGTGGCACCGGCAATGGCACCGATGTGACCAATGTCAACAGCAACGTCTCAGCCGGCAATACGTTGGTACTGTCGTCCGGTCATGACACCAATCTCCAGGGTGCGGTAGCCAGCGGCAATCAGGTGTTTGCCAATGTCGGCACCAGCGGCCAAGGCAATCTGAACATCCAGAGCCTGCAAGACACCAGCACCTATACCTGCAAAGACCAAAGCATAGGCGGCACCGTCACTATCGGCTATGGCGCGTCCGGCAGCGTCAATGCCAGCCAGAGCAAGGTCAATGGCAATTACGCCAGCGTCGGGCAGCAGTCCGGCATCAAGGCTGGTGACGGTGGCTTTATTGTGAACGTCAACGGCAATACCGATTTGCAAGGCGGGGTGATTGCCAGCACGGCGACGCCAGACAAGAATCTTCTAGTGACGCAAACGCTCACGCCCTGCGAACGTTACCCCATTAATGATTTGTATAGGGAACTGATCAACGCCGGGAGCCTTACTCCTTTACGGACGCTTGCAACCAAGTATGCGGTACCTGTCACGACGATTAAATTGGCCCTTGCAGAAAATTATGCCGTGGATCCAATTGACAAGTTCCCGATTCAGGATAGCCACGATCCATTTCGGCGCCGCCGCGTTTAATTTCAGACAGCTATAATGTTGTCGCCTAAACGTCGTGGATCGACACGAATGACGATCGAGATGATGCATACGATGGCCGTCGACCGCGGTGGTCGCTGGCTTTCGAAAATCTATGAAAACGTGCACTCGAATCTTGAATGGGAATGCGCAAAAAACACCGATGGCACGCTACCCCGAACAACGTTAAACGCGGAGCCTGGTGCGGCATTTGTGCAATAGACGCTACGCGCGGATCACTATCCGATCTTTTGAATATTACGAAGAAACGCGGCGGCCGCTGTCTTTCTGAGCACTACCTTAACGCAGCAGCAGCACTCCAGTTCGAGTGCGCCTAAGGTCATCGCTGGCAAGGTTCAGCGAAAATCGTACTTGAAGGGCATTGGTGCATGCTTTGCTTCCACGATAGTCAAGGAGCGACGCTACAAGAGATGCGCGAAATTGCCGCCAGTCGTGGCGGCCAGTGTCTTTCGGACGCTTATCTGAGCAACTATAATCCGCTGCGATGGCAGTGCGCCAGCGGTCACGAATGGAAGTCAAATCCGCTCGATATCAGGAAGCACTGGTGTCCCAAGTGCGGCGACGACAAACGGCGCTTGGGAATTGAGCGCATGCGTTCACTTGCATCTGAGCGCGACGGTCATTGCCTGTCCGATGTATACATAAATGCGCATATCTATTTGACGTGGCAATGTGCAAACGGTCATTTCGGGCACCGCTCCTCCCATTGGGACAAGCGGTGCCACCTCTTTGGTCACACCATACTATATTTGAATAATCACCATCCGAAATTTGCACCGGCGCCGTAGGTGGCCTGACTACCGCTGACACCTGCACCTATCTTGAAGCTTAAATTCTCATTAACTCGGCCTTGTACTGCAATAGCAACCGCCGCCTGATTAGCATAATTAGCAACTCCCAACCCAACTGAATAATTCTTATTGTTAGGTATTTGTGGAATCATCGTAATCGCCGTTGCCGCGGCAATCCCTTGATTAGCCTTCTGATTAACTTGATTAAGCGAATTATTCAAATTATTCATTGAATTGCTTAACTGAGAAACGTTAACCGCATCCGTTGGATTGATACCGGCCGCCACGTTAGTAATACGGCGCTCACTGCCAGGAGATCCGACAGATACTGTATTGGCTTCAGCCGCTATCGAACCGGCACCCAGCGCCACCGAATTGGTTCCGGTGGCTTGGGCACCGGCGCCGGTCGCGACAGAGTTATTGCCTGAAGCCAGCGAATTCTGACCAATCGCGACAGTAGGATCGCCAGTCGCCTGGGCGTTATTCCCGATCGCCACCGATCCGGCCTGCGAAGCTACCGCACGGAAACCTACAGCTGTAGTATTGGTGTCGGTTGCCTGTGCGTTCGAACCAAATGCCGTTGCGCCTGCTTTGGTCGCCTGTGCACACAAACCTGAACCGGTTGCGTCGATGCCCGACACTGTGCCGCACGTTGCCGGATTCACATTGCTGACCACCGTGCCGTTAGCGCCGCGCGTCTGCACCGTGCCGTCGCTGTTGGCGCCGCCAATGGTAGTGGCACCAATCGTCGCACCATTAGCTGTAGCAGCACTTGATGCATCTGCGAGAGGCTTCAGCGACGTCGACAATGAACTAAAGCTCGTCATGCTTGTCGTCAGCGACGTCAGTTGTCCCAGCCCGGTTGATATCGAAGCAACACCGCTTGACAAAGAATTGATACCGCTCACGGCGGTGCTCAAGCCGCTTGAAGTCGAGGTCGACAACGACGATACGCTGCTGTTGGTGGTGCTCAGACCGGTCGACAGCGAATTAATGCCGCTTGCTGCCGTGCTCAAACCAGTCGATGTCGATGTCGATAACGCGGACACATTGCTGTTGGTTGTGCTCAGCCCCGTTGACAATGAATTTACGCCGCTTTGCGCCGTACTGATCCCGGTCGAGGTCGAGGTCGACAGCGAGGTCACGTTGCTATTGGTCGTGCTCAAGCCGGTTGACAGCGAATTGATGCCGGTCGCCATCGAGGTAGACAAGGACGATAACTGATTGAAATTCACCGCATCGGTTGGATTCACACCGGCAGCCACATTGGTAAGAGTCACCGGCGCCGTGGCGCCAACTCCACCCAGAGTAACGCTGGTGTGGCCAGAGTTATCATACTGAACCGAGTTGGCAACCCCTGTCGACAGCGACGACACATTGTTATTGGTCGTGCTCAACCCAGTCGACAGCGAGCCGATATTGCTGGCGTTGGTGCTGATACCAGTCGAAGTCGAAGTCGACAGCGAGGTCACGTTACTGTTGATGGTGCTCAACCCTGTCGACAGCGATGTTACGTTGCTGTTAGTGGTGCTCAGGCCAGTGGACAACGAACCGATGTTGCTGGCGTTGGTGCTGATGCCGGTCGAAGTCGAAGTCGACAACGAAGTCACGTTACTGTTGATAGTGCTCAGGCCGGTCGACAGCGAACCGATGTTACTGGCGTTGGTGCTGATGCCAGTCGAGGTCGAAGTCGACAACGAGGTCACGTTACTGTTGGTTGTGCTCAGGCCAGTGGACAGCGAACCGATGTTGCTGGCGTTGGTGCTGATGCCAGTCGAAGTTGAAGTCGACAGCGAGGTCACGTTGCTGTTGGTTGTGCTCAGGCCGGTTGACAGGGAAGTGATGCCAGTCGACGCCGAGGTCGACAACGAAGTCACGTTGCTATTGGTTGTGCTCAGGCCGGTTGACAACGAACCGATGTTGCTGGCGTTGGTGCTGATGCCAGTCGAAGTCGAGGTCGACAACGAGGTCACGTTGCTGTTAGTGGTGCTCAGGCCAGTGGATAACGAACCGATGTTGCTGGCGTTGGTGCTGATACCGGTCGAAGTCGACGTCGACAACGACGTTACGTTGCTGTTGGTTGTGCTCAGACCGGTCGACAACGAACCGATATTGCTGGCGTTGGTGCTGATGCCGGTCGAAGTCGACGTCGACAACGAAGTCACGTTGCTGTTGGTCGTGCTCAGCCCTGTCGACAGCGAACCGATGTTACTGGCGTTGGTGCTGATACCGGTCGAAGTCGAAGTCGACAACGAGGTCACGTTGCTGTTGGTTGTGCTCAAACCGGTCGACAGCGAACCGATATTGCTGGCGTTGGTGCTGATGCCGGTCGAAGTTGAAGTCGACAACGAGGTCACGTTGCTGTTAGTGGTGCTCAGGCCGGTTGACAACGAACCGATGTTGCTGGCGTTGGTGCTGATGCCGGTCGAAGTCGAAGTCGACAGCGAGCTCACATTGCTGTTGGTCGTGCTCAGGCCAGTCGACAACGAACCGATATTGCTGGCGTTGGTGCTGATGCCGGTCGAAGTGGAAGTCGACAACGAGCTCACATTGCTGTTGGTTGTGCTCAGGCCAGTAGACAACGAACCGATATTGCTGGCGTTGGTGCTGATACCGGTCGACAGCGAACCAATGTTGCTGGCGTTGGTGCTGATGCCGGTCGAAGTTGAAGTCGACAACGACGTTACGTTACTGTTGGTTGTGCTCAGGCCGGTTGACAACGAACCGATGTTGCTGGCGTTGGTGCTGATACCGGTCGAGGTCGAAGTCGACAACGACGTTACGTTGCTGTTGGTTGTGCTCAGACCGGTCGACAACGAAGTCACGTTACTGTTGGTTGTGCTCAAGCCAGTGGACAACGAACCGATGTTACTGGTGTTAGTGCTGATACCAGTCGAAGTTGAAGTCGACAACGAACCGATATCGCTGGCGTTGGTGCTGATGCCGGTGGAAGTCGACGTCGACAACGAAATCACGTTACTGTTGATAGTGCTCAGGCCGGTCGACAGCGAACCGATGTTACTGGCGTTGGTGCTGATACCGGTCGAGGTCGAAGTCGACAACGACGTTACGTTGCTGCTGGTTGTGCTCAGACCGGTCGACAGCGAACCAATGTTGCTGGCGTTGGTGCTGATGCCGGTCGAAGTTGAAGTCGACAGCGATGTTACGTCGCTGTTAGTGGTGCTCAGGCCGGTTGACAACGAACCGATGTTGCTGGCGTTGGTGCTGATACCGGTCGAAGTCGAAGTCGACAACGACGTTACGTTGCTGTTGGTTGTGCTCAGACCGGTCGACAACGAACCGATATTGCTGGCGTTGGTGCTGATGCCGGTCGAAGTTGAAGTCGACAACGAGGTCACGTTGCTGTTAGTGGTGCTCAGGCCGGTTGACAACGAACCGATGTTGCTGGCGTTGGTGCTGAT
>NZ_WINI01000005.1 GCF_009497155.1 Glaciimonas soli | reverse complement strand
CTTATGAAGTCTCACAATGCGTCACCCTCAAATTTCGCCTACCAAGTTATCGATCGAGCGCTTGCCTGACGGCACCATCGTCGCCGGTCGTGACGGTAATATCAGCTTGCAAGGGGACTATACCTATGATGCCGGCAACCAGATCACGGCCAACCGCAATCTGACGTTATCGACCACTGACACCTTGACCAACACGGCGACGTTAGCTGCTGCAGGTAACCTCACCGTTAACGCCGCCAATGTAGTTAACGCGGCGGGTGCCGATATTGCCTCCGGCAATCCGGGTGATTTGACCACCGGTACCACCACTGTCAATGCGGTTTCCGGCAACATCACCAATGCCGGTCGTATCGAAGGCAATAACGTCAACACCAGCAGCAATGTGCTCAATAATACCGGCACGTTGATAGGCAATAGCGTCACCGCCAATGCCGCGACATTGACCAATGACGGTGCTGCAGCGATCATCGCTGGCGTGAATCAAGTTAATCTGTGGGTCACTGGTACGGTCAACAATCAAAACGACGCCACGCTCTACAGTCTGGGCGATATGAACATGGCCGCCAATGGCGCCAAGGATGGCAACGGTTACCTGTTCAATCAGACCGGCACCATTAATAATTTGTCGTCCACCATCGAAGCTGACGGCACCTTGAATGTGGCAGCCAATCAGATCAACAACGTGCGGCAGAATGTGACGGTCAATACGGTGACGACCTCGGATACCACCAGCACCTTGACCACACCGTCATGGTGGTCGTCGCTGCGTCCTTCGCCGCCGTCGGGCGGCAATCCGTTAATTGAGTAGGATTGTGTTCTATACGTGGGTCAATTTTCGATGCAAATTATCCAGCTAAGTGGGTCAGTTTTAGATGCAAATCAACAGAGTGTTACTTTCTTGCGTGCTGGTCCGATATATTTTTTTATAGCATCAATTGCACCGACGAACGGTGCAAAAAAAGACGAACATCATCTCTCGCTACGCGTTTTATATGTTGCATTAATTCACTCATTTTTCATTTCCTTCCGGGATCAAATGGTTACCCGACAAATGAAGAAATGGCCGGAGAAAGTAAAAGACGCACTTTGGTAATTACCCGACGGCATTGCGTTGGGGCGCTATTCGGGTAATTTTTACATTTAAGTGAACAAGGAGTCGTGATTTATGAAAAGTCGAACCAGAAAGCGGCATATGTACGCACTGTACGGAAGTAGCGACAGATATCGAAAGATTCTACGAAATATAAATTATAAGCTTGAAGATTTGTTAGCTGAGATACCTGAGGGACTTCCCATAGACGAAGTTTGGAACCAAATTCAGCCGGTAGGCAGGGAATTCGGGAGTTCAGACTACGAGCGTCTGGCTCGGCTTGATGCTCGCGGCGGGACAGAAAATTCGCATATTCGGCGCAAAAAGCGAAATATTTTCACATCATGACTTTTGTAAGTCTTGTGTGAACGCGCTAAAACCTAGAGAAGTAGCTGATCATTCAAGTTTATATGGAAGTTATGTAATGTTATCTAAATTCGATAACCTTCAGTAAGGTTGTTATAGATGATCCGTGAGAATACCCATAGTCTGCCGCTGGAACTAAATTTGCCAATGATGTGTAGAAAGCTGAGTTTCATTCGGAATCGGGTCCCGCATCAATGGAACTAAATTTTCTGCAAAGATGCAACAGGAGTTGTTAGGAGATTTAGTTCCAGTTTTGTAGGAGAATTAGTTCCGAGCGCACTAGTCGCAACAAAATTACCCTGAGATTTTTTAAATCTTAAAACTATATTGATAATTGTAACAATCAACCTAATGATTAAGAATATAACGTTAATGGCAATCTGAAAGCTGCGTATGACGATAGTGGTCAGGATGCTGATAAAGCCACTAGGTCGCAATAGAATTCAATGGGTAGGCAGTCACGCGCATCAATCCCAAATCCAGATGAAATTGCTTCCATAAAACTCGCTCTGAGACGTAAAAACGAGGGAATCTCAGTTGATGGGGGACTGGAGCAGGGTTGGTGCAATGATGACTTCACAAATGGCTAAGGAGAGTCCGGGCAAAACGCAATGTTTGCGAGAATGTAGTGCTGAAGATCGCGAAGTATATTTGCCACTGGCAAATATAACGATGTTTTCGGACAAAAGAAAAAGGGTTGCATTTGCATGCAACCCCTTATATATCTTGGCTCCCCGACCTGGACTCGAACCAGGGACCTGCGGATTAACAGTCCGTCGCTCTACCGACTGAGCTATCAGGGAATTGAAAGAAGCAAGATTATAGTTTCGATTTACTGCTTTGTCAAAACTTTTCTTTTGCTTTTTTAATCTCGGTAAATAAATTCTCATTACCTACCGAGGAGCGGGATTCTACAATACTTTTGCTATTGCGGCTACGACTGCGTCAATATTTTTTGTATTAAGTGCGGCAACGCAAATACGGCCAGTGTCGACTGCATAAATTGAGAACTCATCACGCAAGCGCTCAACTTGTGGTTTTGTTAAACCGGAGTAAGAGAACATGCCGCGCTGCTTGGTGACAAAGTCGAAATCTTGCGCAGGTGCTTGTTCTTTTAACTTCTTCACCAGCAATTGACGCATTTCGCGTATCCGCACGCGCATGCCTGCCAATTCTTCTTCCCACAGTTTGCGCAACTCTGGTGAAGCGAGGACGGTTGCAACCACTTGGCCGCCGTGAATTGGCGGGTTGGAGTAGTTAGTGCGTACTACACGTTTTAATTGCGACAAGACACGACTGGCTTCTTCTGTGCTGGCGGCGACGATGCTGAGCGCGCCTACGCGCTCGCCATACAGCGAAAACGATTTCGAGAAGGAGTTAGAAACGAATAGCGGGCCACCTGCTTGTGCGAAGCGACGTACCACTTCGCCATCTTCAGTGATGCCATCGGCAAAACCTTGATAAGCCATATCGAGGAAAGGGATCAAGCCACGCTTGAGGACTACCTCAATGACTTGTGTCCATTGATCATGGTTGAGGTCGGCGCCTGTCGGGTTGTGGCAGCACGCGTGCAAGACGACGATGGAGCCGCTAGCCATGTTGTTCAATGCTTCCATCATGCCGACGAAATTGACGCCGCGGGTGGCGGCATCGTAGTACGGATAGTTGTTAACCGTAAAACCAGCTGATTCAAACAGTGCGCGATGGTTTTCCCAGCTTGGATCGCTGATCCATACTTGCGCATTGTCGTTTGAGAAACGTTTGAGGAAGTCCGCGCCCAATTTCAGTGCGCCAGTGCCACCGATTGCCTGGACGGTAACTGCACGTTTTTCTTTCACGACGGCGCTGTCTGCGCCAAATACTAATTCTTGCACAGCCTTGTCATAAGCGGCCAAGCCATCGATAGGCAAATAACCACGCGGTGACAATTTTGCCATCAGCTCTGCTTCTGCTTTACGTACGCATTCCAGCAATGGCAATTTGCCATTGTCGTCGTAATACACGCCGACGCCGAGGTTGGTTTTATTGGGATTTTGATCAGCATTAAAACCTTCTGTAATGCCTAAGATCGGATCGCGTGGCGCCATTTCGATGGCGGTGAAGAGTGAGGCTGAAAGAGGAGCGGTCATCGTGATAACATAAAAAATTGACTGCGAAGAAATTTCACAATCGGGGTTTTAAGGAAGTCTAATGCTGAGCCGGCTTGCTTTGGCGCTGGTTTTGGAATACCGCTTATTTTACCAAAGGTCTACGTATATGGCAGAGCTGTCACCAGTTCCTAGTGGAATTGACGAATCTAAAATGGTCACGTTCCCCAATTCGCCCTTTAAATTGTTTCAGCCGTTCCCGCCTGCAGGCGATCAACCGGCCGCAATCGCCAAGTTGGCGGAGGGAATTGAAGACGGGTTGTTTTTTCAGACATTGCTGGGCGTAACTGGCTCGGGCAAGACTTACACCATGGCGAATGTGATTGCGCAGATGGGGCGGCCGGCGATCGTTTTTGCGCCGAACAAAACTTTGGCGGCGCAGCTGTATAGTGAATTTCGCGAATTTTTCCCTCATAACGCAGTGGAATATTTCGTCAGTTATTACGACTACTATCAACCTGAGGCCTATGTGCCGCAGCGGGATTTGTTTATCGAAAAAGATTCATCGATCAACGAACATATCGAGCAAATGCGATTGTCATGCACCAAATCGTTGATGGAGCGGCGCGACGTGGTAATCGTCGCTACCGTTTCGGCGATTTACGGTATTGGTAATCCGAGTGAATATCACCAGATGATTTTGACTTTGCGCGCCAAGGATAAAGTCAGTCAGCGTGATGTGATTGCGCGGTTGATACAAATGCAATACACACGCAACGAGATCGATTTTGGTCGCGGTACTTTCCGCGTGCGTGGCGATACGATAGATGTGTTTCCGGCAGAGCATGCCGAGTTGGCGGTACGGATCGAAATGTTCGATGACGAAATCGAAAACCTGCAATTATTCGATCCATTGACGGGGCGCGTGAAACAAAAAATTCCGCGTTTTACGGTTTATCCTGGTTCGCATTATGTAACGCCACGGGCGACGGTTTTACGTGCGATAGAAACGATCAAAGAAGAGCTGCGCGATCGTTTAGAGTTTTTCCGCAAAGAGAACAAGTTGATAGAAGAGCAGCGCATAGAACAACGCACACGCTTCGATTTGGAGATGATGCAAGAAATCGGTTTCACTAAAGGCATTGAAAATTATTCCCGTCATTTGAGCGGTGCTAAAGCAGGTGAGCCACCACCGACTTTGGTTGATTATTTGCCGCAAGATGCGTTGATGTTTTTAGATGAGTCGCATGTGTTGATTGGTCAATTGAATGCGATGTATAACGGTGACCGTTCTCGCAAAACCAATCTGGTCGATTATGGTTTCCGCTTGCCGTCCGCGTTGGATAATCGTCCGCTGAAGTTTGAAGAGTTTGAAAGCAAGATGCGGCAAACGGTGTTTGTTTCAGCTACTCCAGCTGACTATGAAAAACAGCACGCCGATCAAATCGTGGAGCAAGTTGTACGTCCGACCGGCTTGGTTGATCCGTTAATTGAGGTTCGCCCGGCGTTGAGTCAAGTCGATGACTTAATGTCGGAAGCGCATAAACGTATTAAAAAGAACGAGCGCATTTTGGTGACGACGCTGACCAAGCGCATGGCTGAACAATTAACTGAATTCCTAAGCGATAACGGTATCAAGGTGCGTTATTTGCACAGTGATATTGAAACTGTCGAACGCGTTGAAATCATTCGCGATCTGCGTCTCGGTACGTTTGACGTGCTGGTCGGAATTAACTTGCTGCGCGAGGGTTTGGACATTCCTGAAGTGTCGCTGGTGGCAATTTTGGATGCCGACAAAGAGGGCTTTTTGCGTTCCGAACGCAGCCTGATTCAAACCATAGGACGGGCCGCACGTAATCTGAACGGTACGGCGATTTTGTACGCCGACAAAATGACCGATTCGATGAAACGAGCGATTGATGAAACCGAGCGGCGGCGGGCAAAACAAACAGCGTTTAATCTCGCCAATAACATCACG
The DNA here is from genome assembly GCF_009497155.1 of Glaciimonas soli. Taxonomy (GTDB): domain Bacteria; phylum Pseudomonadota; class Gammaproteobacteria; order Burkholderiales; family Burkholderiaceae_D; genus Glaciimonas; species Glaciimonas soli. Next base: position 127,229 of record NZ_WINI01000005.1, on the reverse strand, counting down.
CCGATTGGTGTGCGCAAACAAATCAAAGAATTGATCGACGGCGTTTATAGCCCGCAAGAAGCGCGCGAAGAATTGAACGCGGCGCAGGAGTTGGCCAAGTACGAAGTGATGAGTGAAAAGCAGGTCAGCAGAGAAATCAAGCGCCTGGAAAAACTCATGCTGGATCACGCTAAAAATCTGGAGTTTGAAAAAGCCGCGCAGGTACGCGATCAGTTGCATCAATTGAAGCAGCAATTGTTTGGTGCGCCGGGAGCGGATAATGTGCCGTTGGCTGATTAGGCGATCTTGATTGTAAGGTGGGTGAAGCATAGTGACACCCATCAATTACCACCTCAGAGTACTAATGGGCATCGCATCGCATCGCTGCATGCGTTGCGCAACGGCGATCCATTCTATTTTTTTTAATTTTTTAAGATTTCTATGCACGATTCATCAATAGCCATTCCTCACCAAATCCAGCAAGCTCTGGCCCTCGCAGACTCATCCTGGCACGCGATCCTGTCGGAAGGCTTGCAAGCGATGTCGCAAGCCCATCCAACCTACTTAACTGAATTGGTAACGACCGAATACTTACCAACCGAAAACCGACTATTCGCCGCATTTACACAGCCATTGGATGCCGTCAAATATGTACTCATCGGAGAGGGCCCCTATCCGCGTGCAGCCAGTGCAACGGGCGTTTGTTTTATGGACGGTGCAGTTGGCTCATTGTGGTCGGACACCGGGCTATCCAAACAAGTCAATCGCGCCACGTCTTTGCGTAATTTCATGAAAATGCTATTGGTCGCTGATGGCCAGCTATCAATAGAAAAGACGACTGGCGATGCAATGGGCGAGGTGGCGGCACGTGCGCAAGGTGGCGGATCGACTACGATACAAACTTTATCAGATTTGCAATGCAAGCTGACTGAGCAAGGTTTTCTATTGCTGAATGCGACACTGGTGTTTCGGCCAGACGTTGCTCCAGTTAAAGAAGCCAAACCTTGGCAAATTTTCATGCAAATTGTGCTGCGCGGGCTGGCAGAGCGCAAGATTGGTACAATGCCGACCTTGGTTTTATGGGGCAAAATTGCGGAGCAATTAAACGCTTTGCCATTAGTTGCCAGTTTTCCGAAGGCCGTGGCAGAGCATCCATATAACCTGAGTTTTATTGGTAATGCAGGGATGCAAGCGTTGTTTGGCCCTATGCAGCTATTGGAAAAATGATTTTTCAACATGCATTTAATGATCTTTTTTGCCATTCAAATGTCGTGTATCGGACAGAAAGCCATTATTCAGAGTAGGGTAATACCTGATTAATTCAGTCAAGTTTGTTATACTGTACTAATCGAATCAGGAATTATTGGGATAAAGAAAATTTTGCAAGCGGAGATACCATGCGTCTGACTACGAAGGGCCGGTTTGCGGTAACTGCGATGATTGATCTGGCGTTGCGCCAGGATAAAGGTCCGGTGACTCTGTCTGGCATCAGTGAGCGACAAGAAATTTCATTATCCTATTTGGAACAGTTGTTTGGCAAATTGCGTCGTCATCAAATTGTTGAGTCGGTGCGCGGTCCGGGTGGTGGTTATCATCTGGCGCGTCGAGCTGAAGATGTCACCGTTGCCGACATTATTATTGCTGTCGATGAGCCGCTGGATGCAACGCAATGCGGTGGTAAGGAAAATTGCCACAGCGCGGAACATGCCGGTGGCGGTCGTTGTATGACGCATGATTTATGGTCAACCCTGAATGCCAAGATGGTGGAATATCTGGATTCAGTATCGCTGAAAGATTTAGTCGATCAGCAACATGCGCTACTAAAGAATAAGCAACATGAACAAAACGTGGTGGTAATGCATCGCAGCCATCAAATTGCTAGCTTGGAGTTATGAAAATTATGAACGCACCTCTGGAAAAAAGTCTGATCGATACGCTGAAAGCGCCGCATTTCCCTATCTACATGGATTATTCGGCGACTACGCCAATTGACCCACGTGTTGCTGACAAAATGATTCCTTACCTGCGTGAGCAGTTCGGCAATCCGGCTTCGCGCAGCCATATGTATGGCTGGTCGGCAGAAAAAGCAGTAGAAGACGCACGCGAACAAGTTGCGGCGCTGGTACATGCTGATTCGCGTGAAATTATTTGGACTTCTGGTGCGACTGAAGGTAATAACCTGGCAATTAAAGGCGCGGCTAATTTTTACAAAACCAAAGGCAAGCACATCATCACAGTCAAGACCGAACATAAAGCGGTGCTGGACGTGGTGCGCGAGTTGGAGCGTCAAGGCTTTGAAGCGACCTATTTACAGCCGCAAGATAATGGCTTGGTGACGGTAGAACAAATTGCTGAAGCAATTCGCCCAGATACGATTTTGGTATCGGTCATGCTGGTCAATAATGAAATCGGCGTGATTCAACCGATTCCGGAAATCGGCGAACTGTGCCGTGAAAAAGGCGTGATTTTCCATTGTGACGCTGCGCAAGCCACCGGTAAAGTTGAGATTGATTTGGAAAAATGGAAAGTCGATTTGATGACTTTCACAGCGCACAAGACCTACGGCCCTAAAGGCATTGGTGCTTTATATGTACGCCGTAAACCGCGTGTGCGTCTCGAAGCGCAAATGCATGGCGGCGGTCATGAGCGCGGTCTGCGTTCTGGTACTTTGCCAACCCACCAAATCGTCGGTATGGGTGAAGCGTTCCAAATCGCTAAAGATGAAATGAATGAAGAAATCGTTCGCATTCGCGCCTTGCGTGATCGTTTGGCGGCCGGTTTGACGACCATGGAAGAGGTGTATATCAACGGTGATATGGATCATCGCGTGCCGCACAACCTCAACGTCAGCTTCAACTATGTTGAAGGTGAATCTCTGGTGATGGCGATTAAAGATATTGCGGTATCGTCCGGTTCAGCCTGTACTTCAGCAAGTCTGGAACCTTCCTATGTATTGCGCGCTTTGGGGCGTAACGATGAGTTGGCGCATAGCTCGATTCGTTTCACTATCGGTCGTTTTACCACCGAAGAAGAAATTGATTTCACCATTAATTTGATCAAATCAAAAGTCGAAAAATTGCGCGAATTGTCGCCACTGTGGGATATGTATAAAGACGGAATCGACATTAGTACCATTCAGTGGGCAGCACATTAATTATTAAATTATTTTTCTGTGCACTGTGCAGAGATTAAACAAGGAGCAACACCATGTCTTATTCAGAAAAAGTTTTAGACCATTACGAAAACCCGCGCAACGTTGGTGCTTTTGCTAAAGGCGACGAAACCGTTGGTACCGGTATGGTTGGTGCGCCAGCTTGTGGCGACGTGATGAAATTGCAAATCAAGGTCGGCGCAAATGGCGTGATTGAAGATGCCAAGTTCAAAACTTACGGCTGCGGTTCAGCGATTGCGTCGTCTTCGCTGGTGACAGAGTGGGTCAAAGGTAAAACTTTGGATCAGGCGATGGCTATCAAGAATACGCAAATTGCGGAAGAACTGGCACTGCCACCAGTAAAAATTCACTGTTCGATTTTGGCGGAAGATGCGATCAAAGCGGCGGTAGAAGATTACAAAGCCAAGCACGGCGTTACGACTGGCGAGCAGCAAGCAGCTTAAAGAAGGCAAGCATTATGGCAATCACACTCACGGAAAAAGCAGCGAAGCACATTACGCGTTACATCGAACGTCGCGGCAAAGGCATAGGCCTGCGCTTTGGCGTGCGTACGACAGGCTGTTCGGGTCTGGCTTATAAGCTGGAATATGTCGACGAAAAGACAGGCGAAGATGCGGTGTTTGAATCGCATGGGATACAGGTTTTTGTCGATCCTAAAAGTCTGCCTTATATCGATGGCACAGAACTGGATTTCGCGCGCGAAGGCTTGAACGAAGGTTTTAAATTCTACAATCCGAATGTTAAGGATGAGTGTGGTTGCGGCGAGAGTTTTACTATCTAGTATTCCGATTTAATGCGCATCTGATGTCCCTCGAGCGTGATTTAATTACGCCCCATTTAAGCCTGTTGCAGTAGAACAGGCTTTTGTTGTAAACGCATATGCAAAACCATTTCGATTTATTCCATCTGCCGCAGCATTTTTCAATTGATTTGTCTGCGTTAGAGCGGGCGTATCATGAGGTGCAAAATCGCACCCATCCTGACCGTTTTGCGAATGCAACCGGTGCAGAAAAACGTGTCGCCATGCAATGGACTACACGCGCGAATGAAGCATATCAAACGCTGAAGAATCCCTATAAACGTGCGGCATATCTGTGCGAAATCAACGGTGCCGATTTGCAGGCAGAGTCGAATACGTCCATGCCCGGCAGTTTTTTGATGCAGCAAATGGAGTGGCGCGAAGCGCTGGATGATGCGCGTGATGCAAAAGATATCGAAGCATTGGAACGACTTGATCATGCGTTGCGAACCGCACGTAAAAAAGATTTGTTGCAAATTGCGACGTTGTTGGATGCACGTGATTTCGAAAAAGCAGCCGGACTGGTACGACAACTCATGTTTTTAGAAAAATTTGGCGAAGAAATCAGTAGTACTTTTTCTATCCTTGAATCGTGATGCAAGTAATACCAAACAATCGATTTGAAAGTACCACCGCCATTCTCGCGTTGGCGGGAATCGACGAAAATATTCATTAAAATATTAACTAAGCAGAGATCAACATGCCTGAAGTCTGGTTATTTTTACTTGCCGCGATGACGCTTACTTTAGCGCCGGGACCTGACAATATTTATGTGCTGACACGCGGTATTTCCCAAGGAAAGAAAGCTGGCTTGGTGGCTGCGCTAGGTTTTAGTTCAGGTTTGGTTTTTCATACCATGTTGGCAGTTTTGGGTTTTGCTGCATTAATCAAAGCTTCGCCGACAGCCTATGCATTGCTACGTTACGCAGGTGCGGGTTATCTGATCTATCTTGGGATTCGCACTCTGCTTTCTACCTCAGCCATCCATTTGGATGGCGTTGCAAAGAACGTCAAATTGTCGCGGATTTATTGGCAAAGCGTGATCGCCAATATGCTCAATCCTAAAGTCACTCTATTTTTCATCGCCTTTTTGCCGCAATTTGTGAATGCCGGGGCAGGGCATATTCCGGCGCAGATGTTGTTACTCGCCGGCGTTTTTATTTTGCAGGCGCTGGCAATTTTTAGTGTCATCGCGTGTTTCTCCGGCATGGTGGGCGCCTATTTTCAGCGCAAGGCATCCGCCGCCACTTATCTGAATCGCTTGGCAGGCTCAGCATTTATTGCTCTCGGCATCCGCATCGCGTTGCCACAATAGACAATAATGTCGCGCATTACCTCAATAAAAAAGTAGACGATTTCTATGGCTCTTCTCCAAATTTCAGAACCAGGCATGTCCACCGCGCCACACCAACATCGGTTGGCAGTCGGGATTGATCTGGGTACCACCAATTCCCTGGTGGCGACGGTGCGTAACAGTATTCCCGAAGTGTTGAACGACGAGCAGGGGCGTCCATTGATGCCATCCATAGTGCGTTATTTGCCCAACGGCCATGCGCACATTGGCTACAAAGCGCAAGCAGCACAGATTACCGATCCTAAGAATACGATTTTGTCGGTGAAGCGTTTCATGGGCCGTGGCCTGAAAGATATCGCTTACGCCGAAAATCTTCCTTACGATTTTCAAGATGCGCCCGGCATGGTGCAGCTGAAAACGGTGGCTGGTGTTAAAAGTCCTGTCGAAATTTCAGCACAGATTTTAGCGACATTGCGCCAACAGGCAGAAGATGCACTGGGTGACGATCTGGTCGGTGCGGTGATCACGGTGCCTGCCTATTTTGACGACGCACAACGCCAGGCTACCAAAGATGCTGCGCAGCTGGCTGGGTTAAATGTATTACGTCTGTTGAACGAACCTACCGCCGCGGCGATTGCCTATGGCTTGGATAGTGCATCGGAAGGCGTGTATGTGGTCTACGATCTGGGTGGCGGCACGTTTGATATTTCGATTTTGAAATTGACTAAAGGTGTGTTTGAAGTATTGGCCACCGGCGGCGATTCTGCGCTTGGTGGGGATGACTTTGATCATAGGCTGCTGTGCTGGATCAGCCAGCAAGCGCAGTTAGCGCCATTGTCTGACAGCGATACGCGCGCCTTATTGGTCAAGGCGCGTGAGGCTAAGGAATTGTTGTCGACGAAGGAAGAAACCACGATTGATATGGTTCTCAATTCGGGCGAACAAGTACATCTGACATTAACCGCCGGTGAGTTTGCTGAATTAACCGACCACCTCATCGGCAAAACCCTGACGCCAACCAGAAAAGCGTTGCGCGATGCCGATATCACTGTCGATGATGTTGATGGAGTGGTGCTGGTCGGTGGCGCAACCCGCATGCCTACCGTGCGCAAAGCCGTCGGTGATTTCTTTCAGACGACGCCGTTAGCCAATATTGACCCGGATAAAGTGGTGGCATTGGGCGCGGCGATTCAAGCAAATTTATTGGCTGGCAATCGTGCGGCGGGCGATGACTGGTTATTGTTGGATGTGATTCCTTTATCGCTCGGTATCGAAACCATGGGAGGGCTGGCAGAAAAAGTCATCCCGCGTAATTCAACGATCCCTTGCGCACGTGCGCAAGAATTCACCACTTTCAAAGATGGTCAGACCGCGATGGCCGTGCATGTGTTGCAGGGTGAGCGTGAGTTAGTCAGCGATTGTCGATCATTGGCGCGCTTTGAGTTGCGTGGCATACCGCCAATGGCGGCTGGCGCTGCGAGGATACGCGTGACGTATCAAGTCGATGCCGATGGCTTGTTATCGGTTTCAGCGCGTGAGTTACGCTCCGGCGTGGAAGCTTCGATTACTGTTAAACCATCCTATGGTTTGAGTGATGATGAAGTCGCCAAAATGCTGCAGGATTCGTTTACATCCGCCGATGTTGACATGAAATTGCGCGCATTGCGAGAAGAGCAAGTCGAAGCTGAACGGATTGTGTTGGCGACGGAGTCGGCATTGAACAGTGATGACGCATTATTGTCCCAGCAAGAACGTGACGCGATTGCCTTGCTGATCGCAGATGTTCGAGCTAAGGCGCAAGGCGATGATCATCTGGTGATTAAAGCCGCAGTCGAAGCACTCGCGCGAGGCACCGAAGATTTTGCTGCCCGTCGTATGGATAGAAGCGTGCATGATGCATTGACTGGTAAGACGTTGAATCAGATTTCTTGATTAGCGCATAATTTTAAATATGAATAAGGCCAAACAATTATTTTGAAAATGACTTCGTCATTCCCGCGAACGCGGGAATCCATATTGCGCAATTTGGATCCTCGCGTTCGCGAGGATGACGGTGGTATTTTTCAAATTGCTTATTTGGCATTACTTAAACACCCATTTCAGAGGTAATTTCAGTGACTCAAATTGTCGTACTTCCCCATCCTACTTATTGCCCTGACGGCGCCGTGCTTGATGTTACTAAAGGGGTATCGGTATGCGATGCCTTGCTTGAGCATGACATCGATATCGAACACGCCTGTGAAAAATCCTGCGCTTGCACTACATGCCACGTGATTGTGCGTGAAGGCTTTGCTTCGTTGGGTGAAATAGACGATAAAGAAGAAGATTTACTGGATATGGCGTGGGGCTTGGAAGCGCAATCACGTTTGTCGTGTCAGGCGATTGTTGGCGAGGAAGATCTGGTGGTTGAAATTCCGAAATACACCATCAATCATGCCAGCGAAAATCATCCAAAATAATAGAGGACGAATAATATGAAATGGACCGACACGCTGCACATTGCAGAAGCGCTATACGATAAATTTCCGGATGTAGATCCAGAAAAAATCCGCTTCACGGATTTGCATAACTGGGTGCTGGAGCTGGATGGGTTTGATGATGACAAAAACCGCTCTGGTGAGAAAATTCTTGAGGCGATTCAACAGGCTTGGATTGATGAGGCGCGATAGTTCTATGTCGTAAAACAAAGAACTATCAAAGGCACCAAAAGAAACAGCCAGATGGCAATTTTGTAGATTCCCATGCCGGCATAATGCAATGCATCAAACGTTTCGACTGAGAACGTGAACCACCATTTATGCCAGCGAAATAACCAGTCATGCGCAAAAATGAAGATGCCGGCCCACATCAGCAGTAGCGCATAATTGATAATCGCGCACCAGAGCAGTATCTCTTTAAGCAGATGGATATCCACGGCACACCTCCTGGAAGTTAGCTCAATTGAATTTATAACCATTAATTCAGCTGGGCTGGCTGTCAAATTACCAAACGTGCGGAATTAAGTGATACTTCACTTTCTCAGTGTACTCTTCGTAGCCGGGCAAATTTTTTGCCAAAAAAATCTCCTCATCCAGCAAACGCCAGACGATCACTAACAGCATCGGGTAAAACGCAAATAAGCCCCACCACGAGCCAAGCGCGAGGGGAATGCCAAATAGCATGATCAACGCGCCGCCGTACATTGGATGACGCACCAGCGCATAAGGCCCGGTTGATATCACTTTTTGCTCAGCGGCGATTTCTATGATTGCTGAGGTGTAGGTATTTTCTTTGAACACCAAATAGACAATGAAAAAGCCCAGCAATACAAAAATATTGCCGACGATGACGATAGCCATTGGCACGGTTGACCATCCGAAACGATGGTCGATGGAGGGAATGATGAACAAGGAAATGAAGATCACTGCCGCTACAATCTGAATGATTTTTTGACTGGCTTCGTTTTCAGAACCAAGACCTTTAATGCGCCGCGCCAGCAACGCAGGATCATGCTTCATCAGATAGACGCTAATGACAATTGCCGATAGTGAAAACACGATCAGCAAAACCCAGGCTTGCCAATAATCAAAAGTCCATACTGGAATAAATAGTGCCGCAGCCAATATAAGTGGCATACGAACAAGCTCGACGATAGCTTTTTTGTTTAGACTGTTCATCTTTTTATAATAACATTCGACAGCCTATTATTTTAATAACGATTAGACACCTGCACAACTTTCCACAAAATGACATTCTTCATTCTCTTTGTTTGTTTGGTCATCGCGACTGCTCTCAGATATTTTCAATGGCGACGATTGAGTCTCATGCTTTACGCTGCAACTTTTTTCCTTTTTATTGCCATCGCTTATGGTGTTGTGCCCAATATGTTGCTGACGCGTTTGCAAGCGCCATATGCGCTAGAAACACCGCCTGGTTGGGGACAGAAAAATGCGATTATTTTATTGGGTGGTGGCAGCGCAAAAATACCGGATACGTCAGCTGACAGGCTTGAGGTAGAGATATTGGCTTATGGCCGTGTTGCCCGAGCGGCTCAGCTTTACAGCGCCTGCAAGAAAAATGGAGCGCAGTGCAGCGTCGTCGTTAGCGGCGGCGATCCTCAGCATCACGGTGCTTCTGAAGCTTCTATTTATGGTAAATATTTGCAGCTATTGGGAGTGGAAAAAAGTGATTTGCTGCTTGAGGAAAAGAGTTTGAACACCTGGCAAAACGCTCAGTTCACAGCCGCATTATTGAAACCGCGGCATATGGACACCATATTGTTGGTCACATCAGCAATGCATATGAACAGAAGCCTGGCGTATTTTTCGCATGCGGGAGTGCATGCGTTGCCGGTGCGAGCTGATTACGTTGCCGCAAAGCGTTTCTGGTTTCCTTCATACAATTTGTTAATGACTGATCTGGCACTGCATGAATACGTTGGGGGCGCGCAATATTACGTATATAACCTGCTTGGCTGGAATGCTGCCGCAGCCAAGCAGGATTGATTGGCGCCATGTGCCTATGAGCGACCCACCAAATGGCCATGCTCCACTCTGACGGCATCGCCTGCTTGCCACTGTTGAGATGATTGCGGGAAGGTGCGTAATTGGCCGTTTTCCATGCGTACACGGACTTCATAAGTGGTTGTGCTGCGCGCACGACGTTCCACTTCAGTACCGGCAAAACCACCGCCGACTGCGCCGGCAATCGTTGCCAAAGTATTGCCGTTACCATGGCCAACCTGATGTCCTAAAACACCGCCAAGCAACGCGCCTGCAGCAGTGCCTACGCCTACACTACTTTGGGCTGCATGCTGCACAGCTTGTACAGATTCAACGTGACCACAGCTCTTGCAGATCGCGGGTTGCTGCTGTTGGCCGGCGTATTGCGCACCTTGGCCTTGTTCCTGCTGTGGAGCTTGTTGCGCATAGTGCGGATCTTGCTGCATGTTTTGAGGCGCGTAATTGCCATTGTTAGCACTAGCAGGAGCCATAGTTGCGGGCTGATTAGCCTGATTGTTATAACCCTCAGTTGCAGGATTGTTTTCAGGTGCTGCCTGTTGCGCTATTTGTGCCGGTGTCGCACTGTTGGAAGAAGGAATCAGGCCGGTGATGGCTGCAACGCCGGTGAGGCTGATTAACGTGACGGCGACGGCAGCCACTGCGACCAAAGGATGAATGCGGTTACTGGATTTTGCGTCTGACACGATAACTCCTGAATAGTATATTAATTGCGGATACCCAATTATCAGGCGTTTCGTATGTAAATTGAAGTTGCTATCTTGTGTCAAACGTAATCAGTTGTAACGACGGTGCGGGAGTGAGTAAAGTGCTGTAGTGGATATGAACTATTCGCAGTCAAAAAGCCTCATCTTTGTCATTCCCGCGTTCGCGGGAATGACAGGGAAATTTTCAAATGCTTAACGTTGGATAGCTTAAGACCGATCTGCGGGTTTGTTAAAACCATTGTCTATCCAAGCGCTCGCACTGCTTTTGCTTAGTTTGAAATTCACTGCTACCTGTATTTTCGCCAATTGAGCGCCTGCTTCATCTTGTGCGCTTAATAAGGCATAAGGAAAATCATCGTCAGGGATAATATCCAATGCAACGTTGATCATTCCAGTTTCGGTAGTCACAACGACATTTTTATGCAGTTGCGCGTGCAATTGTTGTTCGTGCCGGCGCACAAATTCTGAGGCAGTTTTGACCAGAGTCCTGAAGGCGACATCATCCAATGGTTTCGGATTTTTCTTGTCGCGTCCCATCGTCCATGGGCCAACTAAAGCTGGTTCTGGCTCTCCATCTTTCACCATTTCCACCGCCCAGCCATCATCATCTTGATTTTTAATGACGCGCGCGGTCCAGCCGCTATCGCACCATAAGCGTGGTTCCTGTGTTTTAAAATCGCCATCTATTGCGGCATCGTCCGGTATGGAAGTCATCAGTTGATTTCTTTATGAAGGTTAAATAAAAACGGCCACTAAAATTTAGCGGCCGTTCTTGTAAATACTATTTTTACAAAGAATTTAATCTTCGCGTCGTAAATGCGGGAACAGCAGTACATCACGAATATTAGGCGAGTCGGTAATCAACATCATCAAGCGATCTATCCCGATACCGCAGCCGCCAGTCGGTGGCAAGCCGTATTCCAAAGCGCGAATATAATCGGCGTCGTAATACATGGCTTCTTCATCGCCAGCGTCTTTGGCAGCCACTTGCGCCTGGAAGCGGGCAGCCTGATCTTCGGCGTCGTTTAACTCTGAGAAGCCATTGGCGATTTCGCGGCCTGTCATGAATAGCTCGAAACGTTCCGTAATGCCAGGAACTGTATCGGATGCACGTGCCAACGGTGACACTTCGACCGGGTAGTCGATGATGTAAGTCGGGTTCCACAATTGTGCTTCAGCGGTTTCTTCGAACAATGCCAATTGGAGAGCGCCTAAACCAGCGGTAGCAAAAGGCAGAACGCCGAATTTTTTCAATTCTGCTTTGATGAATTCGGCATCTTGTAATTGTGCATCCTGATAATGCGGTGCATATTTGTTGATCGCGCCAACGATGGTCAGACGTTCAAAAGGTTTGCTCAAATCCAGTTCGCGACCTTGATAAGTCAATACATCGGTGCCGAGCGCATCAATTGCAGTTTGACGTATCACTTGCTCAGTGAACGTCATCAACCATTGATAATCGACGTACGCGGCATAGAATTCCATCATCGTGAATTCTGGATTATGGCGTGGTGATACGCCTTCGTTACGGAAGTTACGATTGATTTCGAACACACGTTCAAAACCACCGACCACCAAACGTTTTAAATACAGCTCGGGCGCAATGCGCAAAAACATTTGCATGTCCAATGCATTGTGGTGCGTGATGAAAGGCTTGGCTGCTGCACCACCGGGGATGGTGTGCAACATTGGCGTTTCAACTTCCATGAATTCATTTTTTTCCATGAAACGACGAATCGACGACATCGCTGCAGTACGTACTTTAAACGTGCGGCGGGTTTCTTCGTTCATGATCAAATCAACATAGCGTTGACGATACTTGGTTTCCTGATCGGACAAGCCGTGGAATTTATCCGGCAAAGGACGCAACGATTTAGTCAGCAAACGTAAGCTTGTGACTTTGATCGATAATTCATTGGTTTTGGTTTTGAACAGCAGGCCTTCCGCGCCCAAAATGTCGCCTAAGTCGAAAGTGCCAAATGCTTCGTAGCTTTCCTCACCGACTTGTTCTTTGGCGATATACAGCTGGATACGGCCATCGGCTTTGGCGCCGGACGCGTCTTGCACGGTTGCAAAGGAAGCTTTGCCCATACCGCGTTTCAACAGCATACGGCCAGCTACTACCACAGTTACGTTGGCCGCTTCCAGTGCTTCCTTTTCCAGCGCATCATATTGCGCGTGCAAGTCGGCAGCTTTATGAGTAGGGCGAAAATCGTTAGGGAAGGCGACGCCTTTGGCGCGGATCGCGTTGAGCTTGGCACGGCGTTCGGCGATCAGTTTGTTTTCGTCTTGTGGCGCGATTGGCTCTTGATTATCTGTGGTCATGATATGGGCTTAAGAGATATTGTTTTAAGCCCTTCTCCCGCAGGCGAGAGAAGGGTTGGGATGACAGCGTTTGCCAAGACCTTGGTTTCTAATAACAGCCGAGGTTTGCGTCTGCTCTCACCCTAACCCTCTCCCGCTTGTGGGGGAGGGCATAGTGTTTGCAAAAATATTAAACGCCTTGCTTTAACGATGCAGCAATAAAATCGTCCAGCTCACCATCGAGTACTGCCTTGGTGTTACCGGTCTCGAAGTTGGTACGTAAATCTTTAATGCGCGATTGATCTAAAACATAAGAACGAATCTGATGACCCCAGCCGACATCGGTTTTGGAGTCTTCCAGTTTTTGCTGTTCACTCATACGATTGCGCATTTCCAGTTCGTACAATTTCGCCTTCAACATATCCCAGGCCTCGGCCTTGTTGCGATGCTGGCTGCGGTCATTCTGACATTGCACTACGATACCGGAGGGACCGTGAGTTAGACGTACCGCAGAATCGGTTTTATTAATATGCTGACCACCGGCACCGGATGCGCGATAAGTGTCAATACGGACGTCTGCCGGATTGATGTCGATTTCGATCGAATCATCGACTTCCGGGTAAACGAACAAACTGGAAAACGACGTGTGACGACCATTCGCAGAATCGAATGGCGATTTACGCACTAAACGATGGACGCCGGTTTCGGTACGCAAGAAACCATAAGCGTAATCGCCCTCAACTTTCAATGTTGCCGTTTTAATTCCGGCAACTTCGCCGTCAGACTGTTCGAGGATTTCGACCTTGAAGCCTTTGCGTTCACAATAGCGCAAATATTGGCGCAACAACATGGATGCCCAGTCTTGCGCTTCGGTGCCGCCAGCGCCAGCCTGAATGTCGATAAAGCAGTTGTTCGGGTCCATCGGTGTATTGAACATGCGACGGAATTCCATACCTTCGACCAGTTTTTTCAACTCTTCGGTGTCGGCTTCCACTGCCTGCATGGTCTCTTCATCGTCTTCTTCTTTTGCCATTTGAAACAGGTCGTAGGTGTCACGCAACTCTGCTTCAATTTTGGTCAAGGTATGAACGATGGCTTCTAAGGATTTTTTTTCTTTGCCGAGATCCTGGGCGCGCTTCTGGTCGTTCCAGACGGTCGGATCTTCGAGTTCGCCATTGACTTGTTCGAGTTTCTCTAACTTTACATCGAAGTCAAAGATACCTCCGTAATTCAACTTCGCGTGAAGTCAAATCGGCGAGTAGGGCTTGCAGGGAATTTAAGCGTTCGGCTTCCATGATGATGTCTTTTGCGGTTTTGAGTAAACCCATCATTATACGCCAGCAAGCTACATACTATTGAAGAATAAGTGCGCCTGTGACTTAACCGGCACACGAATATGTGTCAATTTTTCAATTCCATTAAATTGATTTTTCAATTTCATTAAATAAATTTTTCAATCTTATCAACTCAATTTGTCAGTCGCATTAAATAATTTCTTCAAGCTTTATCAAATAAAATTATGCATTAGTAATGCAATATTATAAATATAATAATGTATTTTAAATGCATAATATCAATATAATCATGCATTTAAAATACATATTATTAATATAATCATTCAAAGGAAAAGTAAGCTATAAATATAATCATGCATTAGAAATGCAATTTATAAAATGAGAAAAATGCCAAGCTATAAAATTATTCTTAAATTAATAAAAATATTAAAAAAATATTAAAAAAATATTAAAATTCGATGAAGGAAAAGAAATGGGTTGTCATAAATTTTAACAAGTTAAATATTGTAAAAATGGAAAAAAATGTTTTCCATGGGAAATAAAATCCCCCAAAAGGCGAAAAATGTGGTTCAAATGGCACAAAAATGCTGTTAAATATTGTTAAATAGCTGATACATAGAAAGATTTGTGTTTTTCCTCAGGTAAAATCCGTTCCGCTAGGAAAACATTTATTATTGGAACTAAAGTTTCTCCTCTAGTTACTTCCTGGCGCAGCATTTTCTTTGCTGTGAGCATGTGAAAAATATAAAAAATAAGTTCTTAAAGCTAGGTAAACAAAAAGCAAAAAGGGGAGTTTTTGTGGGTAATGTAAAGAACTTGAATGCGTGGTCTGTATTAATACTGACATTAATTTTGTCTGTATTTGTCACACCAGCAATGGCGTTAAATACTGCAGCAGCGGCTTCTTCGTCTGCTTCTCAATCTCAAATCGAGTCACAATTAAGCGCTAATCGTATTGAAGCCAGCGCGAATGGTGAACAACTAAAATCGGCTGACAAAGCCGGTCCTGGTGACGTGGTCGAATATCGTGCCCGTTACGTCAACAAGGGCAATAGTGGGGTTAACAGCCTCGTCGCCGTATTGCCTATCCCTGTCGGTGCCACCTATCTGGATGGCACTGCAAAGTCGACTAATGCCGGTACTCCCCAAGCATCTTTGGATGGCGTTAGTTTTGCTGCAATGCCGTTAAAGCGAGTGATAAAAGCTGCCGACGGTAAAGAGAAGCAGGAACTGGTGCCTTACGCAGAATATCGTGCTCTGCGTTGGAATCTGGGACAACTAGCAGCAGGTAAAGAGGCGTTGGTGAGTTTGCGGGTGCGCATCAATCCTGTCGTGCAAACGCAGGCGCAAACGCAGAGCAAGGCCGACGCGTCGCTGGCGACTAAATAAACAAACTCAAGTAGAGCCGACAATCGCCTGGCCTTTACGGCTGGTGCTAGTCATCGCTCGCCGGTTTGAAATTTAGTCTCGCACCTTAACTGCAAATCATTCTTCGCAATATCCAAAATAGTCTCAATCACTAGTCATTAATGGCTTCAGTGGCGTGTGCTGTTGTGGGTGTTCGTCTGATGCGATGTATTTGTCATGTGTTAGGTGCGACGCAAAGTTAAAAACAGCAATAAAAATCAAGAGTCGCATTACCTTCGCATTTCAACTATTTATTTTTCATCACTACTATGAAAACAAACCCTGATACCAGCCGCAGTTTCAGCGCGAACATGGCTTTTTGGCGCCCAAGTGTCGCCAAAGCTAAGCGCATACTTCGAGTCGCCGCGATAGCATCGTTGGCGACATTGACATTTGCATTGCCGAATCTGGCACATGCAACACCACCGGCAGCCGGTACCTCCATCGGTAACCAGGCTTCCGCTTCGTACACCGATGGTTCCGGTACTACACGTACAGTGACTTCGAACACCGTACAAACCATCGTTCAACAGGTTGCCAGTTTGACCTTAACCGCTAATGGCGCAAAAACATCTGCACCAGGCAGCACGGTTTACTATCCGCAAACCTTGACGAATACAGGTAACGGTAGCGACACATTCAACTTGAACTACGTCAACAGCGGCGCAGTCACTTTGGCCAATGTGCAGTTTTTTGCCGATAACGGTTCGGGTCAGCCAACCGGTGCGGCGTTGACTTCAACTGGTGTTCTGGCAGCAGGTGCGGCGTTCAAGTTCGTGGTGGCAGGTACCGTGCCAGCATCGGCAACAACGGGCACTACTAACACCTTGACTGTCAGTGGCACAAGTTCGTTTAATGCATCAATAACGGCTTCAGTTACCGACGTGACGACGGTGTCGATCAATGCGGTGATTAACGTCACCAAGTCGGTTAGCGCCGCTAGCGGTGCAGCCGGCAGCGGTCCTTACACTTACACCTTGAGCTATACCAACACCGGTAATAACACAGCCACTGCTGTCAAATTAATCGATGCGATTCCGACTGGTATGACTTACGTTGCAGGTTCTGGTTTGTGGTCGGTAACGGGAGCGACCGTATTGACTGACGCCACTGGCGATTTACAAGGTACATCGCCTAATACTATTGACTACAGCGTCACGGGCACGACTATCACCGCTATCCTGGCGCAAGTCGCACCGGGCCAATCTGGTACGTTGACATTCAAAGTGACTGTGGGAGCTTCGACAGGACCAGGCGTAATCAATAACACCGCTACTGTGTCGTACAACGATGGTTCTGGCACCACGATTACCGGTGGTACCAACACCGTTCCATTCACAGTAGCACAAGTTGGTGGCGTTACATTGACACCTCCGGCAGCGGTGGCATCGGCTAATCCGGGTGCAACCATCAGTTTCACAAACGTGATTAAAAATACCGGAACAGGCACAGATACTTTCAATATTACTTTTGCCAATCCGACTACTGGTGGATTTCCAACCGGTACTACTTTCCAATTGTTCAAATCAGATGGCGTCACACCGTTGGTCGATACCAATGGCGATGGCGTTCCTGATACTGGCCCATTGGCAGCAGGTGCCACTTACAACGTGATCTTAAAAGCGACTTTGCCAACCAATGCTTCTGGTGCTGGTCCGTTCGCCGTCAATAAAACAGCAACATCTGTGTTTGATGCGACTAAGAGTAATACAGGTGCCGATACGTTGACTGCTATCGCAGCAGTGACAGTGGACGTTACTAATAATGCGGCTATTGGTGGCACCGGCGTGCTGGGTGTTGGTCAAGGTCCAGAAGCGTCGGCAGTAGTAACTAACACGGTGAACCCTGGAACAACTAGCTCTTTCACGCTGTATGCTAACAACACCAGCGGTATTGCGGATACTTACAACTTGGTGGCTAGTACTTCGTCAACCTACGGCAGTTCTAGCTTGCCAACCGGTTGGACTGTCACTTTTACTGCAGGTAGCTGTTCAACTACAGGCACCACCATTACTAATACCGGCGTAGTCGTTAGTGGCGCTAATTTCGCCTATTGTGCGGTGGTGACGATTCCAGCAACGGGTGCCGGTGCTGCTGCTGGTAAGAATGATCTTTACTTCAGCGTGGTATCACCTTCAACAGGCGCTAAAGATGTCATTCACGATAATGTGACTATCAATGCAGTGCGTTCATTGACTTTCACACCTAACAATTCTGCACAGGCGTATCCGGGTGGTTCAGTTGTGTACTCGCACACATTGACCAATACCGGTAACGTTACCGAAGGTAACGGCACAGCCAGTACAATTGTATTGGCTAGCGCTAATAACCAGACAAACTGGACTTCGGTACAGTATTACGATGTCAACGGTACTGGTGTGGTAGCTGCTAACGATCCAGTGGTTCCAGCTTCAGGTATTAACAGTATCGCCGCATTGGCCGCAGGTCTGGCACCAGGTCAGTCGATCAAGATCTTGGAAGTGGTCTACGCACCATCGGGCGCGGCGCCTGGCAGTATTAATGCAACTACCGTGACTGTTACAACCAACAACGGCACCTACACTACCACTGTACCAGCGGTAGCGACGGCAACTGATTCGACCAGCGTAATCGCCGGTAACGTCACGATCGTGAAGCAGCAAGCATTGGATGCTGCTTGTACCAGTCCTGCCATGACATATAGCGCAGCTACCCTGGCTACTGGTGCAGTGCCAGGTGCATGTATCGGTTATCAGATCACTGTAACCAACATTGGTTCTGCTGCAGCCACCAGCGTTGTGGTATCGGACTCCACTCCGGCATACACCACGTATCAAGGCGGTGCAGCAACCACGGTCGGTACCGTGACTGCGCCAACCGTGGGTTCGGCTGGCACCGTCACCGCCACTATTGGCACCTTGATTCCGGGTGCAGCAGCAGTGGTGACGTTTGAAGTCAAGATCGGTCAGTAAATATTGATGTGAAATCGATCCTGATTCTGATTTAAGTCGCACAGGGGCAGCCATTCGTGCTGCCCCGATTTTATAGCCATGATTTTTGCCACGACTTTACTGTCGGGGGTTTCCTTTTACCAAAAATTCCTTCAAAGGTTTTTTTTGTAAGAGCTAACACAACCATGTGTTTCATTTTCTGAAGAGACTCTAGAATGAAGCTGTCACGTCATCCAATGTTGCGTAACACTGCACATAGATTGACATTGTCATCAATGACACTATTGATGATTTTGTTGATGCTGTGGTGCTGGTGTGCGGGCATGTCGGATGCATCGGCAGCGCCTGTACCGGCTGGCAC
The DNA here is from genome assembly GCF_009497155.1 of Glaciimonas soli. Taxonomy (GTDB): domain Bacteria; phylum Pseudomonadota; class Gammaproteobacteria; order Burkholderiales; family Burkholderiaceae_D; genus Glaciimonas; species Glaciimonas soli. The sequence continues at coordinate 108,482 of NZ_WINI01000005.1, read as the reverse complement.
TGCGATCGACAATATCGCCAAATCTTTTTATGTCGATAGCACTAGCAAGTTGCCAGTAACATTAACCTCACAACGTCTGCATACAGTGGTGCAGCCGCAAGAAGCGCTTAGTTTAACCAACAATCAAAGTGTGTTTCGTACCGTTGGCTCACCAGTGGTATTGGCGCATCGCCTGACTAATAACGGCAACTTTACCAGTAGTTACACCATAAAATTAAGTACTGTTGCCGGTAGCAGCTTTTCCTTGATTAATCTGAACCTGATCAACGATCAAGACGGCTCTGGCGTTCCTGAACCGGGTGAAGCCGTGATCGCCAATGGCGGTACGGTAACGTTGGCTCCGGGAGCTAGTATCTCGATACTCATCAGTAGCAATGTGCCCGCCACGAATCTCGCGCTGGGTATGGCGACACAGTTGCAACTGACAGCCACCAGTCAAACGCAAAACGTCACCGTCAGCAATACGGATACGGTCACCGTCGCTAATGGTGCATCGTTGGTAGTCAATAAAAGCGCGTCCACCGCAACCCCGCTGCCCGGTGGCAGTATCACTTACAACCTGCAAGTCATTAACAACGGCAATATGGCGGCCGCACCGGCAACCGTTACAGTTAATGGCAATAGCGTGCCTCTGGTTTTATTGCGTGACAATATTCCATCGAATACAATTTTTTCCAGTATCGTAGCCAATGGCAGCAGTGGCACCGCGACGGTGCTATATCACAAGCTGGGTGATCCGGGCGGCCAATACGTGACGGTTGCGCCGGCGCCCGCCAACATAGATGGCGTAGCTTGGGCAGTGCCGAGTTTAGCCAGCGGTGTAAAGTTAAGCGGCAGTTTCAGTGTCACAGTCATGCCCAGCGCCAGCGGCTCCATCAACAATACGGCCTATGTTGATACCAGTGGCGGCCCCAATGCCATCGAAAGCATTGCATCGAACGCGGTGCAGCTGCCTTTGCCAGCGTTGCCTTCATCGATAAATTTCTACAATCCCAATTACAACAGTACGCTACCGCAAACTGCGCTTGGCGTTCCCCTGTTTGTGCAAGTAACGGCACCGCAGTGCAATATTGTTCCCAATGCAATTAACACTGCAATGGTGCAATTGAATAGCAAGCTGACTGGTGATATTGAAGATTTTACCGCTACGGAAACAGGGCTCAATACTGGCATATATCGGATTTTGCCCAATGTGCCCACCGCTGATGGCGCTACCCATCCTATTATTGCTGGCGACGGTATTCTGGAAACGGTGAAGAACGACACTGTAACCGCGACCGTGACTGGTTGCGGGAACAAAATCAGTGCAACGATTCTGGTGCAGCCTTCTGGCGTGATTTTCGATAGCAAAACCAATCTGCCGATTTCCGGTGCAACGGTTCAATTGATTGATATTAGCAGCCCGACTAATGGTGTCGCTGCCGTATCAGCAAGTGCCATCATGATTAATGGGGCTCCCGCGCCGAACAGTGTAGTGACCGGTACTGACGGGAGTTTTTATTTTCCGCAATTGGCGGCAGCTTATAGCGCTGGCGCGATTTTCAAAGTGGTAGTGACGCCACCAGCCGGATATTCATTTCCGTCCAAAGTTGCGATCAGCACCTTGCCGCCATCGCGCGTCATCAGCCCAACTGCATCATTTGGTAGCGATTTTCAAGTGAATGCGCAAACGCCGCAAGTCTTCGATGTGCCGCTGGATCTTAATGCAGCTGCGGCGACGAATAGTTTGTTTATTGAAAAAATCGCGTCAAAAAGTCAGGTTGAAATCGGTGATTTTGTGGATTACAGCATCACCATTAAAAATACCGGAACTGGCCCTTTGGCGAATGTGCAGGTGGCAGATAACTTGCCAGCCGGATTTAGCTATCAGCGCGGAACCGCACGGTTGAATGGTGCGGCAATGGCTAATCCGGTTAGCTACGGCGGCGGTTCGAATTCTGCTTTGAATTTTGTAGTGGGACCAGTAGGCAGCAATACGCAAGTGGTGCTGACTTACCGTTTGCGCGTTGGCCCCGGCGCACAACAGGGGGATGGCGTCAACCGGGCACAAGCCAGTGCAGGTATCGGCGCAAACACGATCAAATCGAATCAAGCCAGCGTCAAGGTACAAATTTCTCAAGGCGGTGTGTTTTCAGATCGGGCATATTTGATCGGTAAAGTGTATGCCGACTGCAACGGAAATCAGCAACAAGACGATGACGAGCCGGGCATTCCCGGCGTCCGTGTGTTGTTAGAAGATGGCACCAGCGCTACTACCGACGAAGAAGGTAAATACAGTTTATATGGTTTGCTGGCCCGCACCCACGTCGCTAAAGTAGACCCTGTCACTTTGCCTGCAGGTGCCGTATTGGAGGTATTAGCCAACCGGAATGCCGGAGATCCGGGCAGTCGTTTTGTCGATCTGAAAAACGGTGAGATGCATAAGGCCGATTTTGCTTTATCCAATTGTACCGACGGTATCCGAGCAGAAATTAACAATCGCCGCGCTGCGATCAAGAACGCAAATCTGCTGACAGAAACTGCTTCCGCTGCACGCGCATTGCTGACAACCACCGCGACAACGACTGCCGATCCGCGGACTTTACCAGCATCGGGCAGACTTGATGCAAAAGGAATTGCTACTGGAGCACCTGCTAACAATACCTCCACAGATAATGATGCGGTACCGGTGAATCAGGTCGCTCCACTATCAGCAGAGCGAGTTGCGCAAATTGCGGCAACTACACCAACTAAAACATTGGCTACGGTTGAGCCAGTAGCGTCATTAGAAAGCCTGTTGCCACAACTTGATTCCAGCGTTGCCTTTGTCAATTTGCAAGAAGGGCAAGTATTGCCTGTTGCGCAAACCATGGTGCGAGTCAAAGGTGCACTGGGCGCGCAATTACATTTGAGTGTCAATGGTGTGGCGGTGGAGATGAAGCAAGTCGGGCAGCAAAGCTCGTTACCTGCAAGTGCAGAACATCCTGGTGTCACTGCATGGGAATACATTGGTGTTAATTTGCGAGCCGGAACCAACACTTTATCGCTAACTGCCACCGACAATTTTGGCAATCAACGCGGCAGCGCCAGCGTGCATGTCATGGCACCGGGAAATTTGGCGCACATTAATATTGATATGCCGAAGACAGCCAGTGCTGACGGACGTAGTCCTGTGTTGGTACACATCAGTCTGACTGATAAGGATGGCACGCCAGTGACTGCTCGCACAGAGGTGAAACTGGCAAGTACGTTGGGTCAGTGGCAAGCAAAAGAAGACGCAATATTGGCTACCAAAAATACCAATTCGCCGCAGCTTTTACAGCTGATGAACGTGATGGTCGAAGGCGGTCAAGCCAGTTTCACTTTGGTGCCGCCTAGCGTTGCCGGTAGTGCGGAAATTAAAATCAGCAGTGACATGGTACACAATGAAGCTAAGCTGGATTTCATGCCGGAACTGCGCCCTATGCTGGCGGCTGGGGTATTGGAAGGCGTGCTGAATTTACGAAATCTGAACCCGAATGCCTTATCGCCAACCCAAACCGGCGAGACCTTTGAGCGCGAAATTCAATCGACTTCACAAAGCTTTGATGATGGTAAAGCCAACGCCGCCGCACGTGGTGCCATGTACCTCAAAGGGAAAATCGATGACAACACATTGCTGACCTTATCCTTCGATTCTGATAAGCCAGGCAATCAAACCTTGTTCCGCGATATCCAGCCAGAGGATTTTTATCCGGTGTATGGCGACTCATCCGAGCGCGCTTTTGACGCCCAATCGACCAGTCGTTTATACGCACGGTTAGATAACGGCATGTCGTATGCAATGTATGGTGATTTCAGTACACAAAGCAGTGATCCGGCACGTACTTTGAGCCAATACAATCGCGCATTAAACGGGATTCGCGGTCATGCTGAGTTAGGACCATTCAAGGCTGATGCTTTTGCCAGCTACACCAGTTCTACTCAAGTCACCGATGAAATTCCAGGTAACGGTACTTCCGGCCCGTATCAACTCAGCAGCAGCAACGGCTTGGTCAACAGCGAACAAGTACATATCTTGACGCGTGACCGATATCAAACCGCAATCATCATCAGCGATGTGATGTTGACGCGCTTTGTTGACTATGAGATCGAGCCTTTGACTGGTCAGATTTTGTTCAAAGCACCCGTACCTAGTCTTGATGCCAATCTGAATCCGATCTCAATCAAGATTATTTATGAAGTCGATAACGGTGGTCCAAAATTCTGGGTTGGTGGTGGTGCCGCCAGCTATCAGCTGACACACGGGTTAACTGTCGGTGCGGTATATATTCACGATGCGAACCCGCAAGATCGTAAGGTCCTTAGCGCGACTAACTTTACCTATAAGTTCTCAGAAAAAACTGCGGTAACTGGTGAGGTAGCCAAGACCGATGCGGATGTTGAAGGTACTGGTAGTGCGCAGAGAGTGGAATTCAAGCATGAAAGCCAGCAACTGCAGGTACGTGTATATGAAGGCAAAACCGATGTCGACTTTACCAATACTGATGCCTTATTAAATAGTGGTCGTGCTGAATATGGTGCCAAGGCGGCGTTTCGCATCGATGAAAACAATCGCATCGTGCTTGATGCAATCCGCAGTGAAGATGCGGCTACGCAAACGGTACAGCAAAGTGGCAATTTGACGCTGGAACACAGTTTGCCCAACAATATGAAATTGGAAGCCGGCATCAAAAATGGTAGCGAATCATCGGAAACGTTAGCGGCTGGTTTGCCGACTTTAGCCAGTACCACGACCAACTTAGGCAGTGCCATCGACGGCAATGTGCATTACACCAGCTTGCGTGCCAAATTGTCGATGCCAGTACCGTTTTTGCCAACGGCCATTATTTACGGTGAATATGAACACGCGATTGATGACAGTGGTCGGGAAATTGTCGCTGTCGGCGGTAGCTACAATTTACCAGTGGGTGGTCGCCTGTATTTCCGCCACGAGTTTTTAGCCAATGAAGCCAGTGCGATCGATCTGTCATCGACTGAACGCAATAACACCACGGTATTCGGGATTGATACCGATTATATGAAAGACGGCCACGTCTTCAATGAATATCGGGTTGCCGATGCGATCGATGGTCGTACTGCCGAAACGGCAGTAGGCTTGCGCAATCTGTGGCGCATCGCACCTGGTGTTCGCGTCACCACTACCGCAGAAAATATCAAGCCGATTGCCGGTGCTGATACAGACAAATCGACGGCGCTTACCGCGGCGATTGATTACACTGCCAATCCCAATTGGAAGGGCTCCGCACGTACAGAATGGCGTCAGTCAACTTCCACCGATAGTTATCTCGGCACAGTCGGTGCGGCTTTCAAGCTGGATGACAGCTGGACATTTTTAAGCAAGGGACTGGTCAGTCTGCAGCAGAATCTGGCACAAGATGGGACGACACCGGGCGACCATCGCATCGCCCGCGCGCAGCTCGGATTTGCTTTCCGGCCGGTCGGACACGATGCGTGGAATGCGCTGTTTCGGATGGAGTTAAAACGCGACCAGGACAATACATTGGGTCCAGGGCTCGACGTAGATGAAACGGCCGATATTTTATCGACCAATATCAATTATCAGGCTAGTCGTAGTCTGATTTTGTCAGGACGTTATGGCATCAAATACGTGGTTGATAATTCCAACGGTTTGCAAAGTCGTGGTACTACACAAATCGTGGGCGGCAGAGCGATCTGGGATGTTAATCAGCGCTGGGATGCTGGTGTTGCTGCGTTCACCATGTTTGGTAATGGTTCGACATCACGTCAAAATGCCATTGGTGGTGAAGTCGGTTATCTGGTGACGCAAAATATGTGGGCATCGGTTGGTTACAACGTACTTGGATTCACTGACAAAGATCTGGCTGGTTCTGACTATACGCAACGCGGTATCTTCTTACGCTTGCGCTTTAAGTTTGATGAAAATTTATTTAAAGCGAAGCGTGGTGCTGAAGCGCCGCTGGCTACGCTTGGGAGTAATTGATGCGGTTGGATACATTCAGATTGACGCAAGTGGTAGCAGTCTTGCTTCGTTTATGTAGTTTCTTTCTGCTGACGTCGTTGTTTGTGGCTGGCTCTGCTAACGCCGCTTTCATCTCACTCAATCAACCTTTTACGACCAGCTCTGCACCCGGTTGGGTATTGGGTGGTAGTGCGCGTTTGACGGCTGGTGCCGCAAATAATAATACCGGTACCAGCGGTACCGATGCTTCCGGTAGTGGCTATTTGCGCTTGACCGACGCGGTAGGTAATAAGCAAGGATATGCTTATTACAATCAAGGCTTCGCCACCAATAACGGTATCGTCGCTGACTTTGACTATATGAGTTGGGGCGGCAGTGGTGCCGATGGGATGACCATGTTTATGGTGGACGCATCGCAACCATTTGCTAACAACGCCAGTTATGGTGGCGGCCTTGGTTATTGTAATTTATCGAATGCGATGATTGGCGTGGGGCTTGATGAGTACGGCAATTTCAGCAATCCGAATGATAATTGCGGTACAGCTGGTGGTGGCCCCGGCCAAAAGCCGGAATCGGTGGTGCTTCGTGGACCGGCCAGTACTAGTTGGGGTTATCTGGGCGGCTCAACTACCGGCACCAATATTGACTACAAAAACAGCACAACCACGCGACCAAGTACTAACTCCTATTATCGGCACGTTCACGTCGTGATTGCACCGCAAACGACTGCCAATCAATATTTAATTACCGTCAGTTGGATGACCAGTACTGGCGGCACACTCTCGCAATTGATAAGCCAGACTGTCAATTTGACCTTGCCAGCCAATGCCATGGTTGGTTTTGCGGGATCTACAGGTGGCTCAACCAATGTGCATGAAATACGCAATCTGGTGGTAACCATGGTCAATGGTGATCTGGGCATGGTTAAAACGGCGGCAACGACTAGCGATCCCACTGGCGCCAAGGGCATGCCCGGGGATCAGATAACTTACACCCTGACATTGACCAACAACGGTGGTATCACGGCGACCGGCGCAGCCGTCACTGATGTGGTGCCTAGTAATATCACCGGCGTCACCTGGACATGCGCGGCGACGACGTCTGGCGCTACCTGCGGTGCTGCCAGTGGCAGCGGCAATAACATCAGTACCACGGCAAATTTAAATTCCGGCGCGGTTGTCACCTATACGGTGAAGGGCACTATTGCCGCTGCTACCGCCGTCGGTACGACGATTACGAATACGGCGAAAGTGACTCCTCCGACCGGTTTTGTGGATGTTACGCCTGCCAATAACACTTCAAGCGTGAGCACGACAGTGGTGGCAAATGTCACGGGGACTGTCTATAACGACCTCAACCGCAATGCGCAGATGGACAGCAACGAAGTCGGTACCGGATTGAGTGGTCTATACGTGACGTTGACGCCATCAGTGAGCGGCGTATGTCAAAGCAGCAGTGTTGCACCTGCAGCAGTGGCTGCAGTCAGCGCAACCAATGGCACGTATTCTTTGCCGTTGGTTCCGCAAGGCAGTTACTGTTTGATCTTGACCAATAAAAGCACGCTGCCCAACACGACCGCCACCATTCCTTCCGGTTGGGCTGTGAGCGAGTCGTTGACAGGCATTCGACAACTGACGATAGGTACGACTGCACCGCCAGTACAAAATTTCGGCTTATATAGCATCGCCGGATTGAGTGGCACGGTGTTCGCCGATACTGGTATCGGCGGCGGCACTGCTAATGATGGAGTACAAAATGGCAGCGAAGCGGGAATCGCGAATGTCACCATCAATGCGATGTCTGGGAGTACCGTGATTGCGACCACCACCACGGCTGGCAATGGTAGTTATACCTTGGTCTTTCCAACCACCGCAGTGACTAACCCGGTCACCATCAATGAAGTATTCCCTGCCGGTTATATTGCTACCGGCGGTAGTGCCGGCACGACTGGCGGCACGTATACGCGTGGCACTACGGGCATTACCAACGGCACCAGTTTCACCTATGCCAGCGGCGGCATATATAGTGGCGTCAACTTTGCCAACGTGCCGGTGAATACTTTCAGCACGGATGGTGCGCAAACCTCCCAGGCTGGTACTACTGTGTTTTATACCCATACCTTTGTTGCCGGTAGCGGTGGGACGGTAACCTTTTCCAGTACTGCATTAGCGAATCCGGTTAATGCAGCCAACACAGGCTGGGTGGAAACGATTTATAACGACACTGCATGCAGCGCTACCGTCGTCAGCGCCGATCCGATATTACTACCGACGACCAGCACCACTGTCACGGCGGGACAAACAATCTGCCTGATCGTCAAAGAATTTATTCCTGCTACAGCGCCATTGAATGCGACCAATGCCGTGACGGTGTCGGCCAATTTCAATTACACCAATGCCAGTCCGGCACTGACCAGTGTAGTTACCCATAATGACGTCACGACAGTGGGAACGCCAGCTGCATTGACATTGTTAAAGCAAGTGCGCAATATCACGCAAAACACAAACTACGGCACGGCTAGCAATGCCTTGCCGGGCGATACATTGCAATATCAACTCACTGCTACCAACCAAGGCAGCGCCGCTCTCAACAACGTTGTCGTTAGTGATACCACACCGTCATTTACAAATTATGTCATTGCGAATTGCCCAACTACGCTGCCAACGGGCTTAACTGCATGCACAGTCTCGACCCAACCAGCGGTCGGCGGACAAGGTGCAGTGCAATGGACTTTTACCGGATCGCTGGCGCCAACTGCGCAGACGATGGTGACTTATCAGGTTAAGGTGAGTAATTAACTGATGTGACGTATTGTAGGGACACGATTTATCGTGCCCCCGGCAAATTCGTTATTGCATTTTGAAACGCCCAGATTCACTTGCGCTCACTGTGCGACTTCTACCCGATTTTTCCCCGTCCGTTTAGCAACATACAAGGCTTGATCCGCAGTTTCTACCAGCGTCACCATTTCATCCATTTGTTGTGGAGTGATGCTGGCACAACCGATACTGACGGTGACGCGATCACTGTTGGCAGAGCAGCAGTGCGTGATGTGCAAATCATAAATGGCTTGTTGCAAGGCTTGTGCAATGCCGTTGCCGCTGGCGCGGGTCGTGTTTGGCAGGATGATGACGAATTCTTCTCCACCTAAACGTGCGGCCAGGTCAGTGGGACGGCGGGCATGGGTCTGGACTATGTCGGCCACGCGTTTTAAGACGCCGTCACCCGCAACGTGGCCATAGGCGTCGTTGTAACGTTTGAAGTCATCAATATCGATCATCAAAAAGGATAGTTCGCTTTGATCTCGAATAGCGCGCTTCCATTCGATGCCCAAATATTCATCAAAATAACGACGATTGGCCAATCCGGTCAAACCATCCGACTTGGATAATCGCTGTAACTCCATATTGGCGCTAACTAGTTGTTGCTGTTTTTCGCGTAAGGCGCGGTAGGCGGCATTACGCTGTTGCAAATTCATATAAGAACGAGCGTGATGGCGAATTCGCGCGATTAATTCTATGCTGTCAGGGGGTTTGACTAAATAGTCGCTAACATCCATTGCGAAGGCGACGCTTTTGACCGCAGGATCGTCTTCGGATGATAAAACGATGATCGGAATATCGCGGGTTGCCGGGTTGCTGCGATATTGCTGTACCAAGGTGAAGCCATCTATACCCGGCATAATCAGATCTTGCAAAATCACATTTGGAAGAATATCGATAGCCGCTGACAACGCATGCTGCGCGGTCGCGCAATAATGGAATTCAATGCTGGTTTCAATAGCCAGCAAATGTCGGATGATTCCCGCCACAACGACATGATCATCCACGAGTAGAACCTTGATGATGGCGTCATCGGCAGAGTTGAATTTACTGAGACCGGTGATGTCTGGCGGGGATTTCATTTTATGTTCCTTGACGACTGCTTTATGTACACCTTGTGATCACTACTGATTGCATCATGCGGACGAGTTACTGCTGTAACCGCCGTTAGACATCAATTGTTGTTTGGCGCCATATAAAACTGCTTTGTATTATTTGCAATAAGCTTGTGCTCTGCCTAAATGATGGATAAGCAGATTTAACTGGCATGACAATAGAACAGATGCCCCCAGACTTCCATCAGTAAAGTCTTAAAAGCATGCCGAGTTTTTCCTTTTTGGATTGTTTTATCGAATATTTATTGAATAGATATTTATTTAACATGCTAAATAAATATCTAAGTTGATATTTAAATAAATACGCAAATTATTTACGTATTTTTAATAGAAATTGTTTAATGGTTTAAATGGCAATTTAAATGAAGTGAATTGTTTGCTAAGTGATCCAGCTTAATCAATTTTAAAAATCCGTCATTCCCGTGGTCGCCGGGACGACGCAGATTGGATTGAGATAATTTTTATTAAACTGACTACGCTACCTAACTCAAATGCGTGATCAATTAAGTCTGGGTCCAATATCCAGGTTGGGAATAAATCTCTTTCAGATGATTAATAAAGAAGCGCGTCTTTGCAGGTAAATGTCGTTGTTGTGGATACACAGCCATGATGTCGTAATGCGGTAGTGCGAAATCATCAAGCACCGTGATTAACTCGCCGGAAGCCAATTGTGACTGAATCTCCCAGGTTGAACGCCAGGCTAAACCCAGACCCTCACTGACCCATCGATGCAGTAATTCACCATCGTTACAATCCAGATTGCCATCGGCTTTAATAATGACTGGCTTGCCACCTTGCTGAAAATACCAGCCGCGTTGCTGGCCGCCCTGCAGATTAAAAGACAGACAATTGTGGTCAGCAATATCGTTCAGTGTCTTAGGCAAACCATTGCGATGAAAGTATTCCGGTGTTGCACACACCACGCGGCGATTGGTTGCCAATTTGATCGCCACAAAGTTTGGTTCAATCGCTCCGCCGATGCGGATGCTGATGTCGTAACCTTCACGTACCAGATCCACTACGCGATCGGTCAGATTGAATGAAATTTTCACTTCAGGATTGGCGGCGATAAATTTTGGCGCATGCGGTGCGACGTGCTTGCGTCCAAACGCTGCCGGCGCAGATACCACTAAATGGCCAGTGGCTTTATGACGGCCTTCCGAAATAATTTTTTCGGCGACATCCAAATCCGCCAGTAATTTACGGCAATGATCGAGAAACACCGTTCCTTGTTCAGTCAAGGTTAAATGGCGCGTAGACCTATGCATCAACTTGCTGCCAAGCCGCTTTTCCAAAGCATCAATCCTTCGTCCCAGCATAACGGGGGTAATGTCTTGCTCCAATGCCGCGCTGGCCAGACTACCTTTTTCCACCACGCTGACGAATGCTTCAATTTGCTTAAGTTTGTCCATGTTCTCTTTGCCTGATATTGATGTTTGAGCAAGCCGAGCTATATAGCAGTAATTGATACCCCATATTTGTCCAAACTGATATCTCGCCTTGATAAGTCCTAATACCATTAAATTCGCCCGGTATTAGATACTTTTAAGAGTATTGCATACTTTAAATATGGAATAAAACGATATTTTATGTTCTTATCAAACTTAAAGTTTGCTTATAGGATGTGCCTCAAGAGAAATTTTTACTAATAAGTTTAATTTAATCAAGGCACTGGAGAAAATAATGGCAAAGATGAGAGCAATCGACGCAGCAGTTTTAGTGATGGAAAAAGAAGGCGTGTCGCAAGCATTCGGCGTACCGGGCGCAGCGATTAACCCACTGTATTCTGCATTGAAAAAACACGGCGGCATTCAACACGTATTGGCACGTCACGTTGAAGGCGCATCACATATGGCCGAAGGTTACACACGTGCTAACCCAGGCAACATCGGTGTGTGTATCGGTACTTCCGGCCCAGCTGGTACTGACATGATCACCGGTTTGTATTCAGCGCAAGCTGACTCAATTCCTATTTTGTGTATCACTGGTCAAGCGCCACGCGCACGTCTATACAAAGAGGATTTCCAAGCGGTTGATATCGAATCTATCGCTAAACCGGTGACAAAATGGTCGGTCACTGTACGTGAGCCAGCGTTGGTACCGCGCGTGTTTCAACAGGCGTTCAACCTCATGCGCTCTGGTCGTCCGGGTCCAGTGCTGATCGACCTTCCATTTGATGTGCAAGTTGCTGAGATCGAATTCGATATCGACACTTACGAATCATTAGGTGCATACAAGCCATCAGCAACACGTGCGCAAATCGTCAAAGCGTTGGAAATGTTGAACGCAGCAGAGCGTCCATTGTTGACACTCGGCGGTGGCGTTATCAACGCAGATGCTTCTGCCTTGGCAGTGGAATTTGCTGAATTGACTGGCGTACCAGTGATCCCTACATTGATGGCATGGGGTGCGATTCCTGATGATCATCCACAGATGGCGGGTATGGTCGGCTTGCAAACCAGCCACCGTTACGGCAACGCGACGATGTTGGCATCGGACTTTGTGCTTGGTATCGGTAACCGTTGGGCGAATCGTCACACCGGCTCTATCGACGTATTTACCAAAGGTCGCAAGTTTGTTCACGTCGACATTGAGCCTACACAAATCGGTCGTGTATTCGGCCCGGATTTAGGTATCGTTTCTGACGCCAAAGCAGCATTGACTTTATTCGTTGAAGTCGCCAAAGAATTGAAAGCAGCCGGCAAATTGCCAAATCGTTCAGCATGGTTGGGTGAGTGCCAGGAACGCAAACGCACAATGCAACGTAAAACGCATTTTGACAACGTGCCAGTGAAACCGCAGCGCGTCTATGAAGAAATGAACAAGGCATTTGGTCGCGATACTTGCTACGTCAGCACCATCGGTTTGTCGCAAATCGCGGGCGCACAATTCTTGCACGTGTACAAAGAGCGTCACTGGATTAACTGCGGTCAAGCTGGCCCATTGGGTTGGACGATTCCCGCAGCATTGGGTGTTTGTGTTGCAGATCCAAAGCGTGAAGTGGTGGCGCTTTCAGGTGACTATGATTTCCAGTTCATGATCGAAGAATTGGCTGTTGGTGCACAATTCAACTTGCCTTATATTCATGTCGTGGTTAACAACTCGTACCTCGGTTTGATCCGTCAGGCACAACGCGGTTTCGAAATGGATTACTGTGTACAGTTAGCATTTGAAAACATCAATGCACCGGAGTTGAACGGTTACGGCGTTGATCACGTTGCGGTGGTTGAAGGTTTGGGTTGTAAAGCAATCCGTGTTTCCGATCCTAACGCGATCCAAGATGCTTTCGCTGAAGCGAAACGTTTGATGAAACAATTCCGTGTACCAGTGGTCGTGGAAATCATTCTGGAACGTGTCACTAACGTGGCGATGGGGACGGAAATTGATAACATCAACGAATTTGAAGACTTGGCAAAATCCGGTGCAGATGCACCGACTGCGATTAGTTTGTTGGATTAAGCAAGGCCAATCTAACATTTTTAAAATACCGTCGTCATTCCCGCGAACGCGGGAATCCATCTTAGGTAATTTGGATCTCCGCGTTCGCGAAGATGACAGCGGTAGTTTATAAATCGATTATTTGGCGTTACTTATTACTTAATAGGTTTTGCTCTTCTCTCCCAGAGATGGGTGAGCAGGACAATCAGAGTAATGTGAGATTGAAGGAGATGACATGACAAAATTAGCAGCCAACCTAACGATGCTGTTCACAGAATTACCGTTCCTGGAGCGTTTCGACGCAGCCGCCAAAGCGGGATTCAAAGGCGTGGAATTTTTGTTTCCTTACGCTTTTAAAGCAGAAGACATTAGTGAAAAACTGAGTGCGAACGATTTGAAGCTGGTTTTGCACAATCTGCCAGCTGGCAATTGGGAAGCCGGTGAGCGCGGTATCGCTTGCCATCCAGATCGCGTCAGCGAATTCCAACAAGGTGTGGATGATGCGTTGAAATATGCCAAAGTGTTGGGCGTAAAGCAGATCAACTGTCTGGCAGGTATCAAACCTGCTGATATCAGCGATGAAGTAGCGACCGCCACTTTAGTCAGCAACCTGAAATTCGCCGCTGATAAATTGCAAGCTGCCGGCATTATTTTACTGATTGAGCCTATCAATACATTCGATATCAAAGGCTTCTTCTTACACAATACCCAGCAGGCAATCGACATCATCAAAGCCACTGGTTCCAGCAATATTTTTGTGCAATACGACATCTACCACATGCAACGCATGGAAGGTGAGTTGGCTAACACGATCAAAGCAAATCTGCCATTGATCAAGCATTTGCAATTGGCTGACAACCCAGGTCGTTTTGAACCGGGTACCGGCGAAATCAATTACCACTACATTTTTGCATTCCTGAATGAAATCGGCTACGACGGCTGGATCGGTTGTGAGTACAAACCGAAAGCTGGAACCGTAGAAGGTTTGGGCTGGATCAAAGCGCACGGTATTTGATTATCTCTCCTCGTCCGCTTGTGGCAGAGAAGTAGGGTATAGAAAAAATTCATTTCAATTTAGGAGCATCATCATGGCAAAAGTAGGTTTTATCGGTTTAGGTATCATGGGCGCGCCAATGGCAGAGAATCTGCAAAAGGGCGGCCATAAACTCTATCTGCATGACTTTAAAAATCCACCAGCAAGCCTGATCGACGGCGGTGCAACGGTTTGTACATCTGGCGAAGAAGTTGCTAAGCGCGCTGATGTCATCATCATCATGGTGCCAGACACACCGCACGTAGAAGCGGTATTGTTTGATAAAGGCGGTGTCGCATCCGGCCTGACAGAAGGCAAGATCGTGGTCGACATGAGCTCGATTTCACCGATTGCTACTAAAGGTTTTGCAACTAAAATCAACGCATTAAAGTGTGAATATCTGGATGCACCGGTATCAGGTGGCGAAGTTGGTGCTAAAGCCGCATCGTTGACCATCATGGTCGGCGGTTCGGAGACAGCATTCAACGATGTCAAACCATTGTTTGAATTGATGGGTAAAAACATCACGCTGGTTGGTGGTAACGGCGATGGTCAAACGACTAAAGTTGCCAACCAAATTATCGTTGCATTGAACATTCAAGCGGTTGCTGAAGCACTGTTATTTGCTTCTAAGGCAGGTGCTGATCCAGCGCGTGTACGCCAAGCATTGATGGGTGGTTTTGCTGCATCGCGTATTCTGGAAGTGCATGGCGAACGGATGGTAAAACGTACATTCAACCCAGGCTTCCGTATTGAATTGCATCAAAAGGATTTGAACCTGGCATTGCAAGGCGCAAAAGCTTTAGGCGTTTCATTGCCGAACACTGCAACTGCACAAGAATTGATGAATTCGTGCGCAGCCCATGGTTTAAGCGGTTTGGATCACTCGGCACTGTGCCGTGCGATTGAAATCATGTCAAATCATGAGATTGCAAAAGCACAATAATTGTTTTGCATGGCCGTGATATTTTATTGCGGTTTGTAAAAAAGCAAAGTGAAGTAGGATGGGAATCGCCACGTGAGTGGCGCAACCACGACCCATCCTGCGATTTACATGAATTAGTCGTCACGATCAAGGTAGAACTGCATGGCCACCGCGAACACCTCCCTCGGCAAAATCAATCCCCGCGAACTCTTGCTCGATATGTACAACAGTGCAGTTGATGCGGTGAGTGCTGAAAAATGTCTGCCTGAATACCTGGCAAAAATTCCAGCGCCGACTGGTAAGGGGCGCACTCTGGTGATCGGCGCCGGCAAAGGTGCGGCAGCGATGGCGAAGACAGTAGAAGATCACTGGCAAGGTAAAATTTCTGGCTTGGTAGTAACGCGTTACGATCACGGCGCAGATTGCAAAAAAATCGAAGTGGTGGAAGCGTCCCATCCGGTGCCGGATGAAGCTGGCCGCCAGGCAGCTAGTCGCATTTTGAATATGGTGCAAGGTCTGACTGAAGACGATTTGGTGCTCTGCTTGATTTCGGGTGGTGGATCGTCCTTGTTGGCGTTACCCGCCGAAGGCATTAGCCTGGAACAAAAACAAGCAATTAATAAAGCACTGTTGAAAAGTGGCGCGACAATTTTTGAAATGAATTGCGTCCGTAAACATTTATCGGCAATCAAAGGCGGCCGCCTGGCTCTGGCATGTGCGCCGGCGCGCGTGGTTACCTTTTTGATTTCCGACATTCCCGGCGACGATCCTGGCATCATTGCCAGCGGCCCGACTTTAGCCGATCCGACTACGTGTGCGGATGCCTTGGCTGTTTTGAAAAAATATGACATCGCTATTCCAGATGCAGTGTTGCACCATTTGGAATCAGGTAAAGGCGAAAGCGCCAAACCAGGCGATCCTCGTTTAGAGCGCAACCAGCATTTTGTGATCGCCAATGCGCAAGATGCGTTGGATGCAGCAGCAGCAACCGCGCAGACAGCAGGTCTTCCTGCCTATATTTTGTCGGATCGGATGGAAGGTGAGGCAAGTGATATCGCTCTTGCCCACGCAGCGATAGCAGAACAAATCGCCGATCGTGGCCAACCATTTAGCAAACCTTGCGTAGTGATCTCTGGCGGAGAAACGACGGTTACGGTAAAAGGTAATGGCCATGGCGGGCGTAATGCAGAATTTTTGCTGAGCCTGGCGATTGCCTTGAATGGTCATGAAAATATTCATGCAATTGCTTGCGACACGGATGGTATCGATGGCTCTGAAGACAATGCCGGTGCGATTTGTCAACCGCACTCGATACGTCATGCCGAAGAACTCGGATTAAATCCAAAAGCGATGCTGGCAAATAATGACGGTTACGGATTTTTTAATGCCTTGGGCGATTTGGTGGTCAGCGGCCCAACCCGCACCAACGTCAATGATTTCCGCGCAATCGTGATTTTGTAATTGTTTGTGAGGAGACGGTGCGCCGTCTCCTTGTTCTATGTGCTCCCCATTCATCAATACCGAAAGAATTCCATGAGACGTCTACGTAAAGCTAAAATCGTCGCCACGCTTGGTCCTGCCAGCGCTACTCAAGAAACGATTCAAGCATTGTTCGAGGCAGGTGCCGATGTATTCCGTTTTAACTTCAGTCACGGCACTCATGCCGACCACCAGGAACGCTACCGGATCGTGCGTGCGGTTGAGCGTAGTGTCGGCCGTCCGATTGCGATTCTGGCCGATTTGCAAGGCCCAAAATTGCGGGTAAGTACTTTCGCCGAAGGTAAAGTAACACTGATTGCCGGACAAGAGTTTACGCTAGACCGCGATCCGACTCCGGGCACCAACGTACGTGTTTGTCTGCCGCATCCGGAACTGTTTGAAGTGATCGCTGGCGGTCAATCGTTGCTGCTCGACGATGGCAAAATTCGTCTGGAAGTATTAGATAGTGACAAGAAGAGAATTCGCACACGGGTAGTGAACGGTGGCGAATTATCCAATCGTAAAGGCGTCAACGTTCCGGACGCAGTATTGCCGATTCCGGCATTGACCGAAAAAGACAAGGCCGATCTGGCATTTGCATTAGAGCTTGGTGTTGACTGGGTTGCGCTATCGTTTGTACAGCGTCCGGAAGATGTATTGGAAGCCAAAGAAATTATAGGCAATCGTGCTGGTGTTTTGTCCAAATTGGAAAAACCGGCCGCATTGGATCAGTTGGACGCCATCGTACAAGCATCTGATGCCATCATGGTCGCCCGTGGTGATCTGGGTGTGGAGCTGCCACCAGAACGCGTGCCAGGCGTACAAAAGCGTATTCTGCGCGTCTGCCGCCAACACGGTAAGCCAATCGTGATTGCCACTCAAATGCTGGAGTCGATGATCACCATGCCGGTACCAACACGCGCTGAAGCATCCGACGTTGCCAGCGCAATTTATGATGGCTCCGATGCCGTCATGCTGTCAGCAGAATCAGCCAGCGGCGCGTATCCAATCGAAGCGGTCGAGATGATGAATCGCATTATCACAGAAGTGGAAAAAGATCCTTTGTACCGCAACATGCTGGATGCGCAGCACGAAACACCATTACCAAATCGCGGCGATGCCATCTGTTCAGCCTTGCGCGATGTCACCAGCATCGTTGGCGCAAAAGCAACCGTAACTTACACCAGTTCGGGCCACACCAGCCTGCGTGCCGCGCGTGAACGGCCATCAGCGCCGATCATCAGTATCACACCAAAACTCGGAACAGCGCGTCGTTTGGCATTGGTATGGGGCGTGCACTCAACCATCAGCGACCAGGTTCACAATGAAAGCGCAATGGTGGCAGCCGCTTGCCAGACTGCATTCGACGAAGGTTTTGCTGAAGCTGGCGATCAAATTGCGATTACTGCCGGTATGCCGTTTGGCCAGCCGGGTAGTACGAATTTATTGCGCCTGGCAGAAATCTGGCCAACTAAATAATAAAAGTCGCATTTAATCCTATTGACTAAAAAAGAGACCAACATGACCAAACCAGCAAACTTTGAGAACTACCATATCCGCAAGTGGTACACCCAGATTGACGACACCTTAGCCAATGAAAATGGCGTACTGGCCGACGGCGCAGTGCTACGCAAGATCGTCATCGCCGCCGCCATCCACAATCCGTATGCCGGTAAATTCAGCGAAAATCTGGAACTGATACTCAACAACTCACCTGCATTGGGCCACGAATTCGGTCGCCGTCTGGTCGCCGCACTTGCAGGTGAAGAGTTTGAAAGCTACGGAAAATCCTGCATCGTCGGCACCAATGGCGAATATGAACACGGCAACGCTTTCTTGACGCCGGCAATGGTAATGCCAATCCGCGAAGCACTCGGTGGTGGAAAAGCATGGATTCCGTCATCGGGAAAACGCGGCGCACTCGGCGCCGAAATCGATATTCCGTTGGCACACAAAAATGCACTCTATGTTCCATCACACTATGACACGGTGACAACGCAATTCTTCGATGCGCCAAATCCTGATGAAATCGTAGTCGCATTTGCAGTAGCGACGCGCGGTCGTCTGCATGCACGTCTGGGCGGTTTGAAGGCGAGTGAAATTGGTGGGCAGAACGGTTTGAATTAATTGTTTTGAGAAAAACAATCGCAGTAAATAAAAAAGCGCTGATGATAGGCGCTTTTTTTTTGTATGAACAATGAAAGTAAAATTAATTGATGTTACGCAGAGCCATATTCTAACCATCGTCATTCCCGCGTTCGCGAGGATGACGGTGGTATTTTTCAAATCCATTATTTGGTATTACTTATCAAGTTACTGACAATAGCGGATTGATAGAGTCTTATCCTTATGCCACTTTCGCCATCCTTCGCTGCAACACCGTAATCGGTTGTGCCCACGCCGTATTCTTGTCTTTTTTCTTGGTGATTAAGGTCAGTTCAGACGGATCATAGACATCGGTATTATGCGTCAACGGTGTTGTCATCAAATACTGCGCATCGGTATTCTTAAGAAATTCTCCTACCAATTGAATATTGCGAATATCCAGATGAGCGAATGGTTCGTCGATGAAAACGAAGCCGCCAGCACCATCATCGGATTTCAATAAACCGATTAGTAGAATCAGGGATTTCATTACTTGCTGGCCGCCCGATGCTTCGCCGTCGTTCATGCCGATGATGCCTTTGCCGTCGAATTTAAAGCGGACATGCAAACCGGCTTGCGCTAGCTGAATGTCATCGTTTTCCAATCGCACTGCATCGGTATGAACTTCGATACCGGCAAGCTCACCCAATTCTTTAATATTGCGACCATAGGTTTTGATGGTGTAACGCAAGCGTTCTATGTAAACGCCGCGCGCATTGGTCGTGGCTTCAATGGCGCGATTATTTTGATAGCGACGTTCGTCGGTTTCGCTTTCACGTTCTTGCAATTGATGACGCAGACGCACATGTTGATCCACCACTGTGCTGTCGGTTTCCCAATCATCTCGCGCCAGATCGGCAATCAGATTATTCAGACGCAAATCGACTTGATGCGCATTTTGATGTTCTGTAACCAAGGCTGCGCGCCGCGCTGGGCTACGCCAGTTAAACGGCAGGTGATGCCATGTTTTGTGGGTCTCTACTAAAGCTTGCGCATGTGTGCTGCGATCAAGGGTGTGACGCTTGCCAGCGTGACGTAGCTGGGCTTCGCTGTCCGATAAAGACGCTTTAGTGTTATTCCATACGGTGTCGGCGCGGGTACGGGCTTCCGTTGCTTTTTTCTTTTCTGGACCGATTTCCGCCAGACGCGTGCCGATACTGGTGCGCGAGGTTTTTAATGGCGTAGCATTGTGCGCGGCTTCATCGAATTCGGCTTGGCGAGCACTCAGTTCTTTGGCTGCATCAACGCCAGCGAGACGCGATTTTAATGTGCTGCATTCGGTCGCCAGCTTGCTTATGCTTAACGTCAGTTGATCTTCTTCGCTCTCCAGCTTTTGCATGTTTTTTTGCAAGGCTTCCAGGCGTTGCGTACGGCCAGCCTGACCGAAGCGATAGCGTGATACCTCCACCGATAATGATCGGCCGCCGCGTCGTTCATGGTGGTAAGCCTCGGGCGTAATCCATTCTTCTTTGTTGGATAAATGCATGCCGATATCAACTGAGTCCACGCGTGTGATGCGTGCCAATTGCTCGATTAACCACGCTGGAACCGGCGCACTAAAACGTAATACCGACAATAAGCTTTGGTCCTTTGTTACTGGTGCGATGCTGCGTTCAGGGACGATGAAATGCTTGTAGCGTTGCTGCTCGGCTAAACGATACGCTGCCCCCGCTTTGCTGGCATCTTCCAGCAAAATCACGGACGTATAGCTGCGCAATACGCCCTCGACCGCGCCTTGCCAGCGCGTATCGCTGACTTCCACGATGTCACTCAACATGACGTGATCCAAACCTGCGTCACGTAAGGCACGGCGCATGCTGCGCACGTCATCTGGCTCTGGTAATGCAGCCTTGCTTTCCAATGCGCTGATAGTGGCTTTATCGCCGCTGATACGTTCGGCCAGCGTTGCGCGTTTTTGGCGCAAGACTAAATTTTCAGCTTCTTTGGTTTCCAGTTGTGCAGCAGCATCGGCGATATCGGAACCAGCGTCCGCCGCAAGTTTTTGTAATCGTTCTTTCTGGCCGAGTAAATTTTCCAGCGGCTTTAATTTGCTATTACATTCGCTCAGTTGCTTGAGCAGTGATGATTCTTCTTTTTCCAGCGCAGCTTCGTGATTATTGGCGTTGCTGAGGGCATCGGCCAATTTCGATAAAGTCGCGCGGGTGGTTGACAGTTGCTCTTCCTGTGTAACTAAATTTTTTCTCTCATTGCGCAACTTCTGACTGATATCTGCGGCTTTTTCGCGTGCTTCGTGATACTGCAAAATCGGCAGAATTTCGGCCTGGAGATTTTGTTTTTCTTTGTTGAGATGTTCCCAAGAGTGATAATTGGCGACCCGCAGGCGCAAGCCTTCCAGATTGGTTTTTGAAGCTTCCAATTCTGTTTCAAAACGCTGCAGTTCGACTTCAGTTTCGCGCTGATGGTGTTTGGCATGATCGTAATCATCCAGTACCTCTTTATCGCCAAATACCTGAAACACCAGGTCCAACAACTGGCGCGGCGCATATTCGCAGAGTTTGTCGGTTTCACCTTGTTCTAACGCCAGCACTTTTGCCATAGCGGGCGACAACCCCGCATTGGCTAAACGTTTGCGATAAGTATCGGGACCTAGCCAATCGCTGGCATCTTGTACCTCTTCAATTTCGACGACACCGGGACGCATCAAATAGCTGCGCTTCCAATCGCCACCATTTTTTTCGATCTGGCAAAACAGCGTGACGTCATCTTCACTAAAAAAACCGGATGAGCGGAAAGGGCGATTCGACAGCTGTTTGCCGAGCGGACGGTTATCGACCACGGCGCGCAACCACGCGGTTTGCTCACCAGAGTGACGAGCGTAATGTTTATACGAACGACCGTTAGAGCAATCCAGCCCGAACAAGGTACGCAATGCATCGAGCAAGGTGGTTTTGCCGGAGCCGTTCTGACCGGCGATGGTGATGATTTTAGCGTCTAGCGGAATATTTTTGATGCGTTGCCAGTAATCCCAATGGACCAGTTCTAGCGATTTAATGTGAAACATGTGTGTCCTGTTCTGCTACTGGAAGGGTGGTTCCTGCTGGTGTTTCTATCGCAGTTTCTACCGCGGTTTCGACAATAGTGACCGGTGAAGTTTTGAATACGTCGGCCAGTGCGCCATTGATGATGCGTTCTTTCAGCGTGTCGGTATCCATCATCAAGTCCAGTAATGGGCCTTCTGTAATCATGTCGTTGCGACGTTCGATGAAACCGAGTTTGGCAAGCTGTCCAAGATTCATATCCATGCGCGTTTTTTTACCGAGCTTGTCGCCGAAATCGGTCAACAGCGCTTTGTAAGAAATGCCGATAGAGGAATTTTCTGCACGAGGCATTGGTTTGTCTTTGCCGAACATATCGTTTTGATCGTCATCGGCCAGTTGGTGTGCTTCCTGGCGTTCGCGTTTAGGCAAAATAATTTGCGCCCACAACACGACTAGCAAGGCGACTCCATCGCGTGCCAAACCGAAATTATTGTTTTGCCAGACTGAATTGGAACCGAAAATTGCAGGCTCTACAGTACGTTGCAGTGCCAGCGTCACATGATCTGCGTAGACATTATCCAGAAATTTCAGACCGCAGTTGGCCAGACGTGTATCGATTTCTGCCCGAAACACTTCATCGGACAATGCGCGTTTCACCAATTTTTCATCGCGCTTCAAGGTTTGATGCGTCATTAATCGCGCAATCAGGATTTGTGCATCATCGATCATTTTGTTATTTCTGTTGAAGTTTCACTTGTGTTTGTTTTGGTACCGAGTGTACCAACCGAGATCGCCGCAACGTGCTCATCGTCCAGGGTCACCATGCCGTCACCAGTGATAAAGACCAGTGGCAGACGCGCCATGGTGGCGGTGCCGCCTTGTAGTGCGGCTTCGCTTTCATCACCGATCAGCGGTAACAGAGAAGCGCGATAAGAGGCTACCGCAAAGTTTGCCGGCAGCAGCACTTGTTCTATCGGTGTGGGTGCTGTCGTAACTGAAGTATCGCTGGCGTTGACCGTGGCAAATTGCGCCAAATGCGTCAGCCAGGCATTCAATTCTTGCGGCATGCTGGTATCTTGACTTTGCGAGATCAGCGCATTTTCACCAGATGGCAATACCGAATTGATGCTGGCAAGACGGGCTGCAAACAACTCGGATTCGGCCACGTCAATCATTTCAGCAGGCGTGATAAATAATGGTGTCAGTGGCAAGGCAATGGCGTCAATTGCCAGTGCTGCCAGATCGTCATGCTGTAACAGCCAGCTCTTGATATCCGTAGTGGAAAGTCCCGACTGGCCCAGATGCACGCGCTGGCGTTCGATTTGATTGAGTGTGCGCGAAAACATACCCTGCATATTAAGCAAGGCGCTTTGCGCTCGACCAATCGCTTGCGCTGCGCGATGCGTTGCGGCATCAGCGCGGCTGTCAGTGGTGATCGCATGAATGATTTTAGTGCCTTGTTCGACCCAATCGCAGGCTCTGTTCCACTTGGTTTGGGCCGATCTTAAAAGGAATTCAGAACCGGAGGCGATGGCGTCGCTGAATTCTTCTTTCAACTCGACCAGACGTCCCAACAAATGCTGCAATTGTTCAATGCTGACACCGCCTACAGCTTGCGCACCAGCAACTTGCGACATCAGAAATCCCATGTCGGCGGCATCGTCATTTTGCTCTATTGTCAATAAACTATCTAAAGCTGCCAATACATTCCGCGCAGTCGGTGTAATGCGATACACGCTTTGACCGGCATCCCATGCCAATAACTGATAGGAGCGCAGGCGGCTCAATACGGTTTCCAGGCTCTCAGGTTCCAGATAACCGAGTTTGGCGTTGATTTCGGCGCGGGTCACCGTTGACGATTGTGTGTCTGCCGCCAACTCACGTAGCACCAGCAAACGGACGATAACGCCATCAAAACCACCGTGGAATAGGGCAGTGAATGACTCTAATAGCGGTTGCGCGCGTTTTAAACGAAAAACTTGCTCTATGTCATCAGGGGAGATTTCTGGCTTGAAGTAGGCTTGCAGGCTGGTTTGCGGTTCGTCATTAGCGGCTGGAACGGTATTGGTGATATTTTGCATGCCGCTATTTTAAGGCACTCTGGGGTATGGGGAAATGGTAAGGAAACATTTCCCCATTTTGAAGCGATGTCTTTAGTTCAGGTTAGGCGAACAAAAGAATTTATTGCGCAATACCGAATGTGGATTTTAGCGTGCGGCTTCTGCCAAAGTTATTGCCAATTTATTATGACGCTCCAATACATTTCCCAAATCGACTGTCGTCAATTGCCCATTGCGCACCACAACTTGCCCGTTGATCACGCTGTAAGCGACGTCAGACGGCGTGCAGAACACCAATGCGGCAACCGGATCGTGCCAGCCGCCGGCAAAACCTACCTGATTCAAATCAAATAGCACCAAGTCAGCCGACATGCCCGGTTTGAGAGCACCGATGTCGTCGCGGTTGAGCACTTTTGCACCGCCTAACGTGGCGATTTCCAGCGCTTGGCGTGCGGTCATCGCATCAGGGCCAAAGCCGACGCGCTGCAGCAGCATAGCCTGGCGTGTCTCGCCCAGCATGTGCGCGCCGTCGTTGGATGCCGAACCATCAACACCAAGGCCAACTGATACGCCAGCATCGATCATTTTGCGAATCGGGGCGATGCCGGACGCTAAGCGCATATTTGAACAAGGGCAGTGAGCAATGCCAGTGCCGGTGCGGGCAAACATGTAAATACCTTCGTCGTCGAGTTGCACGCAATGCGCATGCCAGACATCGTGACCAACCCAGCCGCAATCTTCGGCGTATTCGGCCGGCGTCATGTTGAATTTTTCGCGGCTGTAGGCAATATCGTTGACGTTTTCTGCCAAATGCGTATGCAGTGAAACGCCGTGATGACGAGCCAGTACAGCGGCTTCTTTCATCAAATCACGTGATACTGAAAACGGAGAGCACGGTGCCACCACGATGCGTTGCATCGCATGACGACTGGCATCGTGATAGGTCTCGATCAGGCGTTGTGTATCTTTCAAAATGGCTTTTTCATCTTCGACCACGCAATCCGGTGGCAGCCCACCTTTGGACTGACCGACACTCATCGAGCCGCGTGCAGCATGGAAGCGCATACCGATTTTTTGCGCGGCTTCTATGCTGTCATCGAGTTTGCAACCGTTCGGATAAATATACAGATGATCACTGCTGGTAGTGCAGCCAGACAGTATCAATTCCGCCATCGCTGTCAGTGTAGAAACCTGAATCATTTCCGGCGTCAAGTTGGCCCAGATTGGATAGAGGTTAGTCAGCCAGTTGAACAGTTCACCATTTTGCGCTGCAGGAATCACGCGCGTCAGGCTTTGGTACATATGGTGATGGGTGTTGACCAGGCCGGGAATCACAACGTGGTTGCTGGCATCAATCACTTCGTCAGCGATGTGCGGCAAATCGGCGCTGCTGCCAACTTGTTCGATGACGTTATCGCGAATGAAAACAGCACCGTTGGCAATTTCACGGCGTTGTTCGTCCATGGTGACGACAACGCGGGCATTTTTGATTAAGAGAGTTTTTGACATATTTACCTACCTTCTTTGCTTGGAGCCCAACTCCCGCAAACGGAAGAAGGGCAGGAGTGAGGGTGTTTGCCAAGACCGAAGATATGTATCTTGATACGTCTATCTGTTTAAACCCAAGAAAGACTTCATTCAGAACCTGCTGCGCCAATCGGGATTGCGCCTGTGATACTCACCGCCCTTGTTGGGGACGGTTGCGCTTCTCGGCACAATTCTGATCCGCTCGCTACGACTCTGAAAGAAGTCCAATAACTGATTCGGAATGAAAGTTTTATTACGCCTTAGCTTTAAAATTACGCAAAAAATCCAACAAGATTTGCGCCGATACTTCAGCATCGTCGGCAGTCATGGTTTCCAATGGATTGTGACTGATTCCACCATTGCCACAACGCGTAAACAACATTGCTACATCGGTGATGTGTGCAATCGCCATCGCATCATGACCCGCACCGGAAGCCAATTTGAATGGCTTGACGCCAGCGCGTTTCGTCGCAGCGCTCAGTTGTTCCATCAACCACGGTGCACATGGTGCCGCTGGCTCGGATACCATTTTTTCTACGCTGCTTTCAACAAAACGACGTTGACAAGTTGTTTCAATGAACTTCAACACATCGTTGACGGCAGCGTCGCGGATGGTGTCCACTTCGGCGCGAATATCCAAAGAAAACACGCAAGCGCCGGGAATTACATTAGTGGAACCGTTTGGTACTTGCAATTGACCGACGGTGCCGACCAGTGATGCATGTTGATCTTGCGCGCAACGTTGTTCGACGTAGAGCACGATTTCGGCAGCGGCAGTGGCGGCATCTTTGCGCATGTTCATCGGGGTCGTGCCGGAATGGCTGGCGACACCTTTCAATTGCACCATGTAGCGGCAACTGCCTGCGATAGACGTGACAATACCCACCGGCAGATCGCGTCCCAATAACACTGGACCTTGTTCGATATGCACCTCAACGAAACCGAGCAGGTCGGTCGGATTGCGTGCTAATGCAGGGATGTTTTCAGGGGTGTGGCCGGCTTTTTGCAAAGCATCGCGCATGCTAATGCCGTCGTTGTCGAGCTTGTCTAACAAAGCCATGTCGAATCGGCCAGTGACGGCATTGCTGCCCAAGAATGTGCTTTTGAAACGTACGCCTTCTTCTTCCGAGAAACCGACAATTTCAAAATGGAACGGCAGTTTTTCGCCGCGTTCATGTAAGTGTTTAACGATGGCGATAGGTAGCAAAATCCCCTCGCGGCCATCGTATTTCCCACCATTGCGTACGGTGTCGTAATGGGAACCTGTCAGCAAGGTTTTGGCATTCGGGTTGTCGGACAAATAGCGACCAACCACGTTACCGGCATCATCGATATGTGCTTCCATGCCCGCTTCACGCATCCAGACGGCGATTTGCTTGGCAGTGCGTTGGTGGGCATCGGTCATGTAAGCACAAGTCAAACCGGTTTCATCATCGCTCCATGCGCCGATCACTTCCGACCATTGCATGATCAACTCACCTAATTTTGGTGTGTAACCGAGCAACGCGTTAACCCGCATTTCTGCGATACGGCCGATTTGGCGTAAACCTTCGGCTTGTTCATCGGCGACTTGATTTCTCAAGCGGCGGGTAAACATTTTAATAATCGTTTCGCGCGTCAAACCTTTACCATCAGCGCCTTTGACCGCAATGATGAAGGGGAAGCCAAATTTGTTGTTGTAATCGCTATTGAGTTTTTGTAGTGTGGCGAATTCTTCCGGGCTGCATAGATGCAGTCCGGCTTTAGATTGTTCATCGGTCGATTCTGCGGTTAACTCGCCAGAAACCGCTGCTTTGCCAGCCAACTCCGGGTGGGCACGAATCAAACCGAGTTGTTCATCGTTGGTGGCGTGTCGAACGATGTCTTGCATCGCTAGTTTCAATGCAGTGATGTTGGCAAAAGGACGCAGCTTGGCCGCACGTTCCGGTATCCATGGCGAATGCTCATAAATACCGTGGAGGGTGGCTACGAAAGTGTTGATGTCGCTGTTATTTAGTTGTTCTAAAGTCGTCATTTTGCTTAACCATCTGCTGCCGGCGAAGCTCACTCGCCGATATTTTTTATGTAATATGCGGGTGAGCCCGCCATATAACCAGAAACTAGTGATCAGAACTTTGCGCTGCTGCCAGTGCATAGGCGCGGGAATCTTGATTTTTACCGCTGCCATTAAAGAACAGGTTCAATAATACCGCCATGGTGGATGCCAACAGTATGCCGCTATGTAATATAGTAGATAAGAAATGTGGCATTCTGTCGAAGAAAGTTGGTGCAACGATAGGTATCATGCCGGCACCAATACTGACGGCGACGATGAAAAGATTATTCCGATTACCGTTGAAATCGACGCCAGAAAGTATTTTGATGCCGGTTGCTGCGACCATGCCAAACATCACCAGGCCGGCGCCACCTAATACAAATTGTGGAATGCAGGCAGCAACTGTTGCCATTTTCGGAAATAAACCAAACAGTATCAAAATTAAACCTGCCGCAGCGCAAACAAAGCGGCTGCGGACGCCGGTGACACCAACCAGGCCGATGTTTTGCGAGAACGATGTATAAGGAAACGTATTGAAAATCCCGCCGATGATGGTACCCAAACCATCTGTACGCAAACCACGCGCCAGCGTTTTGTCATCGACTTCTTTATCAACAATGGCGCCAAGAGCGATAAACATCCCGGTTGATTCAATCATCGTCACAATCATGACCAGGCACAAGCTGAGACAAGAACCAAGATCAAACTTCGGCCAGCCGTAATGGAATGGACGGATCATGGCAAACCAGTCTGCTTGTTCCAAACCAAAAAAATCAACTTTCCCCATTGCCAGAGCAATCGCAAAACCAATAATCATGCCCATCAAGACGGAGATATTGGCAATGAAACCTTTGACATATTTGGTGATGAGTAAAATAGACACCAGCACGATCGCAGAAATGCCCAGGCTGATTGGCGCACCATATTCGGGATTAGGGATTTTAGTGAATACACCGTTGACCAATGTGCCAATCACTGGTTGACCACCTGCTGCCCAATTGATACCGACCCCCATCAATGAAACACCGATCACCGTAATGACCGTGCCGGTAACCACGGGAGGAAAGAAGCGCATCATGCGGCTCATATATGGCGCAATGACGACGCCGAAAATACCGGAAACGATCACCGCTCCATAGATATGCACGATGGTCAGATCAGTATTGCCCGCCATGGCGACCATAGGTCCCACCGCTGCAAAAGTGACGCCCATCATGACAGGCATTTTGATACCGAATTTCCAGAAACCCAGACTTTGAATTAACGTTACCAAACCACAGCAAAACAAGTCCGCACTAATTAAAAAAGCGAGATCGCTTCGGGCTAAATTTAATGCGCCGCCAACGATCAGCGGTACGGCAATTGCGCCGGCATACATCACTAGTACGTGCTGCATGCCGAGTGCAGCGAGTTTTCCCATAGGGAGTTTTTCATCTACTGGATCAGTAGCTGTGGTGGTGGTCATGAGTGTCTCCAGTTTTCGGATTTAAATGTTATATTTTTATGCACAAACTATGCCTATTAGTTGGCAGTACTGTTTGTGTAATCCGATACTATAGGGAACCATTCCCATAACTATACGCACATGTTGATAGTGGATTTTGGTGCGTCGATATATCCTTGTTAGTTGAAAAGATTGTATTGCTGATCATTTTTGCAGCATTGTTTCAGCAGAATTACTTCACCATAGCCTTCGCTACCAGGCCTACTTGCTC
This sequence comes from Glaciimonas soli, assembly GCF_009497155.1. Lineage (GTDB taxonomy): Bacteria > Pseudomonadota > Gammaproteobacteria > Burkholderiales > Burkholderiaceae_D > Glaciimonas > Glaciimonas soli. Next base: position 79,227 of record NZ_WINI01000005.1, on the reverse strand, counting down.
ACGTAACCATTTGTGTTCCGTAGCCTGGTGCACGCGTTCATGCCAGAGTTGATAAAAACGCATAGGCGGGAATTTAATTGGTAGCGTGAAGCTTTTCAATGCCAGGGTTTTTTCATAAAAAAGCGCAAATTGTCGGCCGGTGGTTAGTACCAGATCGGTTTGTGCGGCCATATACGGCAACATGCCGAAATAGGCTGATTCAACGACAACATTGCGGCGCATGTTTTGACGATCCAGATAGGCTTCAATGATGCCGTGATAACCCGGCAGCACTTGCCATGGGGCGACGTGCGGCAGGCTTAAATAGTCTTCCACCGTCATGGCATCCGATGCAGTGCGTTTGGCATAGGCGCTGTCAGCACGCATCAGGCAGACGATAGGGTCGTCAAACAACTTTGATAGATGCAAATGTTGCGGCGGCTCGTCCCAGTTAGCGATAACCAGATCTAATTCACCATCGGACAACAGGCGTACGTAATCAGTTTCAGGCCCCAGTGCATGAATCACGATGCGACTTTTTGGTGATTCGCGCCGCATTCTGGACACGAGCTCCAGAAAAAATGGCGTATTCATATAATCTGGCGCGGCGATATGGAAGGTGCGTGAAGCATCTTGCGGCACGAAAGCGGTTTTGTGGACGAACAAGCGTTCGGTTTCATCCAGAATGCGCTTGGCAGGCTTCAATAAACTCTCGCCATGCTGAGTCGGCACCATGCCACGTGCACCACGCACTAATAATGGATCGCCCGTCAGCTCGCGCAATTTACGCAGGGAAGCGGAAATTGAGGGTTGTGGCTGATTCAGTTTAAGGGCAACCCGCGAAACGTTTTTTTCGCACAACAACAAGTACAGTATGCGTATAAGGTGGATATCGAGATGGTCTGGTAATTTTGACATGGCGTTTTGTCTCTGTGATTTTTATTATGTAAGGCTGGTATATGCGGATTGGAATGGATAGCTTGGTGTTTTGAGGTTAAACCAGGTTGTTCCAGTGGCAAGTATGATTAGCTCAAATTATTTTGTATATCAATATGCGTATGTTAAATATACGTGATCTTCAATATTTTTATTGGGTAACACGTTTATCTTTCGTAAAACCGAAGCTTTTTATTTTTTAAGTGTTGTGTGTTTGCAGCACTTGTTTTTAAAAATGCATCGGAATTAAAAAATAATGGTCGCAGCGGAGCTGTCAGCTTAGTTAATTCAAAAAGTTCGCGACCGAGTTGAGAGGAAAAAAGCCTCTCTCGTCTGCAGTGCCCGCAGTGGCGGACGAACGTAAAATTGGTTGAAGGTGGAGAAGACATGGACGCATTACTGGTGTCGTACGGAGTCGATTGGCTCAATTTATTGGTGCGTTGGTTGCACTTGATCACAGGGATCGCCTGGATTGGCGCATCGTTCTATTTCGTATGGCTGGATAACTCTATTCGCCCACCTGCGCCAGGATCAGATCTGGCCAAAAAAGGTGTGTCCGGCGAATTATGGGCAGTCCATGGCGGTGGCTTCTACAATCCACAAAAATATCTGGTTGCCCCAGCTGAATTACCAGCAGATTTGCATTGGTTCAAGTGGGAAGCCTATGCGACCTGGATGAGCGGATTTGCGATGTTGTTCATCGTGTATTACTTCAACGCTTCGGCGATGATGATCAACAAAGATGTCGCTGATTTATCAACATGGCAAGCAATCGGCGTGGGTCTCGGCACTTTGGTGATTGGTTGGACCGTGTATGACTTACTGTGCCGTTCGCCGTTAGGTAAGCGGGAAGGTTTGCTCGGGATCGTCATGTATGTGTTCATTGTCGCAGCAGCTTATGTGTTGACGCATTTGTTGAGTGGTCGTGCTGCGTATATCCACGTTGGCGCCATGATCGGTACCATGATGGTGGGTAACGTGTTGATGGTGATCATTCCTGGACAACGCAAATTAGTCGATGCGATGAAAGTCGGTAAATCGCCAGATCCTATCTACGGAAAACGCGCCAAGCAACGTAGCGTTCACAATAACTATTTCACGTTGCCAGTGCTGTTCATCATGATCAGCAATCACTATGGCATGACTTACAACCATTCTTATAACTGGTTGATTCTGGCTGCGATTATTGCTGCTGGCGCGTTGATCCGTCACTTCTTCAACTTGCGTCATGCAGGTAAAGTATCTATTGGTTATCCTATCGCCGGCGTTGCTTTGTTGCTGGCAGTAGCGATTGCGATTGCACCGAAACCAATGCCGGCACCGGCACCAGTTGCAGCTACTGCAGCAGCGCCGGCAGCAACGGATGGTGCAGTGAATTCTGCAGCAGCAGCGGTTGCGCCAGCAGCGGACTTTACGCACGTGCAGGCAGTACTGTCGCAACGTTGCGCAACTTGCCACTCAGCGCAACCTACCCAACCTGGTTTTGCTTCTGCACCGGCAGGTATCATGTTCGATACGCCAGCACAGATTCATCAGAATGCTGACAAAATTTATCAGCAAGCAGTTCAGTTGAAGGCTATGCCGTTAGGTAATATGACGCATATCACCGATGACGAGCGTGCGTTGATTGGCACGTGGTATCAGGCCGGCGCGAAGTAAAGGTCACCTCGATAAACCTACTGCGCAATCCATTATCGTCCCTGTGATGCTCACCGTACCTGCGTACGGCTGCGCTTCTCGGAACGATAAATGGATCAAGTCAGCTTTAGCTGAGGCTAGGGTTTATCGAGGTATCGAAATACCATAAATGAATTAACAGAATTTTTGGAGCACCTATTATGAGCAATAACAACAGCGTCAGCATCGACGGTTTCACCCTCACTGCAGCGCAAGTGATGAGCGTTGCGCGTGCACCGCATTTGCAGGTGACATTGGCGCAGTCTTCACGCGATGCATTGAAAGAAAGCCGCGACTATATCGAATCGACATGGATGCACGATGAAGCGCCGATGATGTACAGCTTCAACACTGGTGTTGGTTTGTTGAAAGACACGCGCATCAAAGTTGATAGTATCGAGCTGTTTCAGACACAACTGATCAAAGCGCATTGCGCCGGTATGGGCGAGCCGTTTTCAGAAGAAGTCAGCCGCGCTACGATGCTGTTGCGTGCCAATGCTTTTGCAAGTAACTATTCAGCACCGCGGGTTGAAGTTGTTGACCGTTTGCTGGCTTTCCTGAATGCAGGCATTCACCCGATCATGCCGCAAAAAGGATCGGTAGGCGCATCCGGCGATCTGGCACCTTTGTCTTATCTGGCTGCGGCAATTGCTGGTTTCGACGAAGCCGAAGTAATGTATCAAGGTCAGCGCATGAGCGCACCGGAAGCGATTACGAAAGCCAATGTTGGTCCAGTTAAATTCGACCTGAAAGCGAAAGATGCTTCAGCGTTGATCAACGGTTGTACCGCTTCATTGGCTGTGGCCGTATTAGTCGCGCATGACGCACGCAATCTATTATCAGATGCTTGTTTGTCTTTAGGCTTGACCCTGGAAGCAATGCGGGCCGAGATGGCCGCGTTTGATCCACGGATTCAACAAGCACGCCCGCATGCAGGTCAGATCAAAACGGCAGCAGTGGTACGTAAATTATTGAAGGGTTCGACGCGCACTACGCATGAAGCACGCGCTGTGCAATTCCCGGAAGAATCACGTCGCACCGATATTCCTTACTCATCGCGGATTCAGGATGTTTACTCGCTGCGTTGCTCGCCGCAAGTGTATGGTCCGGTATTTGACGCTTTAGATTACATCGACAACATCGTTGATAAAGAAATTAATTCTGCAACCGACAATCCTTTGATTTTCGGTAAAGATGGTGGCGGTTTTGAGATCATCTCTGGCGGTAATTTCCACGGCCAGTATTTGGCACAAGCGATGGATCTGATGGCGATGGCGATCACTGATCTGGGCAGCATTTGCGAACGTCGCGTTGCGCGTTTGATAGATCCAACTTTGTCATGGGGTTTGCCACGCAATTTAATGAGCGGCGTGCGCGGTGTTAACACTGGCTATCCAGTGGTGCAATGTTCGTTGAGTTCTTTGGTAATGGAAAATCGAACTTTGTGTATGCCTGGTAGCGTAGACAGCATTCCGGCTAAAGGTAACAGCGAAGATCACGTTTCCAATTCAACCTGGTGTGCGCGTAAAGCGGCGACGGTTTTGGATAATACTCAGTACATCATCGGTGTCGAAATGTTGCTGGCAGCGCAGGCATTGACGATGACAGAGGATTTATTGCCAGGTTTTGTATTGGGACAAGGTACGCAAGCTGCGTATCAAGAGATTCGTCGTCAGATTCCAGCTTGCCTGGATGGTGATCGCTGGTTCCATAATGATATCGTCATGGCAAAATCGTTTGTGGTCAGTGGTTCGGTACGTGATGCCGTAGTCGCAAAGATTGGACAGTTTGTTTGATGTAATGCAGTAATGTTGTACCCGTAATTGTTTTTTGCTTGTTCGTTGGATGTTTTATGCCCCTTTCCCCGTTATGCGGAAAAGGGGTGTTTTTTTGGTAAGATGAATGAAGTAAATGGCAAAGTGCCATGCTTTCCAGCATGCGCATTATTCAGCTTCGCGATCCTCTATCTTCCATTCTCCCTCGCCACGTTCGTCTTCATACGCTTGCCAACTGAGCACAAAATCCTGGCTGCAATGGTTGCAGCGGAAGCGCAAATCCAGAAAATCACTTGCGCAATCGTTATCGAAAACCATTTTTGCTGTGCAGGGAGACGTTGCTTCGACATCTCCTAACGTGCCATCGTCCATGGCAATACGTATATTTTTGATCACCCGATCCAGACCTTTGCTAGTTTTGATCTGTTGGCTATGGGCTAAATGTTCATACTGGTTACAATGTTGGCATGACATAGAAAAACCTCGTATCTAACGTATTGAATGCGGTATTGAATGCGGGGTCATAATCAGGAACACGACGCCACATGGTAGCAGAACTCACATTACAAGCTGGAATGCGGACAATGACCGTACGTGATAGCGATCATCATAATGATGTTGCTCATCAAGCGATGCCCGCCGTCTTATTTTATCCGACACGTTCACCAACAAGGTTGATGACGATGGGGCCTTTTTCACCAGTGGTGGCGTTTAATGGGGTCCCCGATTTGCCACCTAATGGATTAAAGGGTTTGATCTTGCTATCGCACGGAACGGGCGGCAGCTTGATGGCACATTACAACCTGGCGCAACGTTTGGCGCAGCATGGTTATCTGGTCGCCGCGTTACAACATTCGGGCGACAACTGGAATGACAGGTCGCTGGTACTATCGCCGAATTATTTTTCTGAGCGCGCTCTTCAGTTGTCGCGCTTACTCGATGTTGTGTTGGCCGATCCGCAATGGCGAGATCACATTCCTTTGGAGCGGATCGGTGCCCTGGGCCATTCCGCCGGTGGTTTTAGTGTGTTATCGCTGGCTGGCGGTATCGCTGACCGGCAATTGGCGCAGCAGCATTGTGAGGCCGTTAATGACGATCAATTATTTTGCACGCTGGTTGCGAATCCAGATGAGGCGATGACACACAGTGCGCCAGTTGATGTGATGGACGGGCGTATCAAAGCGGTATTTGCAATGGCACCGAACGGGATACTATTTACAGCAGCGTCTATGCAGCGGATGATCGCGGCAATACAGATCGTCACTGCCGAAAAAGATAGCGTTCTGCCAGCGCAATATCATGCGTCCTGGTTACGTGCTCATTTGCCGCAAGCGCATTTTGAAGAGGTCAGCAATGCTGGCCATTTTGCTTTCATGGCGCAACCTGCAACAACGTTGCCATCTGATGCTGGCGATGCGGCTGAGAATCCTCCGGGCTTTGATCGCGGCGCTTATTTGCTAAAGTTAGAGCAGCAAGTAGTGGCGTTTTTTGATCAGAATCTGAGCTAAGAAATAAGCTGAAAAAACAAAGTAAACAGAGGTGAAAAAATGTGGCCCTATCCTAAATTCGTTGCGCATCGAGGTGGTGGTATTTTGGCGCCGGAAAATACTTTGGCTGGTTTGCGTTGCGGTTGGTCGTATGGATATCATGCGGTGGAATTCGATGTCATGCTGTCCTCTGATGGCGTGCCGATGTTGATGCACGATCCGATATTGGGACGCACTGTACGCGGTGTTGGCAAGATCAATGAATATACCGCGGCGCAATTGAAAGCGATGGATGCAGGGGCATGGTTTGGTGCCGAATTTGTTGGTGAGCCGATTTGTACCTATCAACAAGCGATGGAATTTTGCCGCCAGCATGGTATCTGGATGAATGTTGAAATCAAACCTGTGGAAGGTTTTGAGATAGAAACCGGTCATGTTGTGGCACAAGAGACCCTGGCGTTTTTTTCGGCCGAGATCGCCGCCCATATTGAACGCCCCGACGCAACAACGTTTGCCAATTTGCCGTTGTTTTCATCTTTTTCGATAGATGCATTACGCGCTGCGCAGGTTGCTGCTGCGGCTATTCCACGTGGATATTTAGTGGATGATATTGCCGACGAAGGTTGGTCAAACTTGAAACCCAAACTGGAAGAGTTGGATGCGATCACGCTGCATACGAATCACAAACATTTATCGCCAGCGCAAGTTGATGCGATAAAACAAGCTGGATATGGTTTGTTTTGTTACACGGTAAATACATTAGAGCGTGGCAGCGAGATACAGCGGTGGGGTGTAGACGGCTTTTGTACCGACCGGATTGATTTATTCAAGGAAAATAATAAAATCATGTAATAGGAAATTTGCCGTCTAAAACCGCATTTTTTGATTTTGATGTAGCCTTGCAGTAAATGTTGTATAGAGACAACCGCTAGAAAATATTTACCGTTGATTTTTCGTAATGACCTTTCCTTTTTTTTACACAAGGTAGATATTGGTAAGCGTCTACCATGCAATATGTGTCTTTGATAGTCCTGAAACAACGCTAGTTGATTTAAATCAGGAAACAATTCGGTTGATAGAACGCCATTTTTTCACCTATCCCATTCTGACCGAAGCCCTACGTTAAGTGCATAAAGAAGCAAGTATCTGGCTGTATTCATCGCATCACTAATTTACCGTTGTGTGTGCTGGATGTGAGTTCAAGAGTAAAGCGTGTCTTTATTAACGATGATGAAAAGGGAATCAAACATGAAAATCAATCAATTGTTAGCTACTGCCGTTGTCGCTGCATTCGCTCTGCCAGCCATCGCGCAAAATACGGTTACTAATGCAGTCGGTGCTGCCACTGGCAATGCAGTCACAACAGGTAAGGCGGCTGTCGGTACCGCGGTAGATAATGTGAAGCAGGGCGCGACTAATGCGATGAGTAATCACGTTACCAGTCAGACGACGACAACTGTTCAGGCCACCCAAGCTGATACTGGCGACATGTCCTCAGCTGCTCCGGCAGCATCAGACACCATGAAACCTGTCGCCACTGGGAAGACAAGCTCTGGCATGCATGGCGCACATCACGCGAAGGGTAAAAAGAGATATTGCGGTAAATATCATGGGAAACCTGTTTATCGCTACAGCTGTAAACCGACTCACCACGGTAAAAAACATTACAAACAACATACGCATACTGCCTATCATGCCCACTATCACCCAGTAGTGCATCAAGCGGTGGTTGCGGAACCTGTAATGGCGGTGGTGCCAGTGGCACCGGTGCAACCCGTTTATGAACAAAGAGAAACAACGAAATTCATCGAAGGACATCCAGTTTTGGATCCATATATCGTTCAGCCTGAAGTTCGGCATCACTACTATTTAAGAGATATCTACAATGGTGCATGATTTGCAACACTTTGTGAATATTTTGGCGATGTAGTTAAAAAGCGCTAAAACATTTACTTAGACGCCATAAAAAGCCTGTTAAGAGAAATCTTGCCAGGCTTTTTGCATTGCGCAGGAGATGAAATACAGGCTGTGTATCACGTATAATCGAAAGTTTGCAACGAACGTTGTCATTTAACACGCATTTACTAAAGACTATGAACTCAGCCGAAATCCGCGAAAAGTTTCTCAAATTCTTTGAATCTAAAGACCACACCGTTGTGCGTTCGTCCAGTCTGGTGCCGGGCAATGACCCGACGTTATTATTTACCAACTCCGGGATGGTGCAGTTCAAGGACGTTTTCCTCGGTACCGAAAAGCGCAATTACGTGCGTGCCACGTCGGTGCAGCGTTGTTTGCGCGCGGGTGGTAAACATAATGATTTGGAAAACGTCGGCTATACCGCGCGTCACCATACATTTTTCGAAATGTTGGGTAACTGGTCGTTCGGCGACTATTTCAAACGCGATTCGTTGAAGTGGGCGTGGGAACTGTTGACGCAAGTGTATGGCTTACCTGCCGACAAATTATGGGCGACAGTTTACGAAACGGATGACGAAGCCTACGATATTTGGGTCAATGAAATCGGTTTGCCAAAAGAGCGTGTAGTGCGCATTGGCGACAACAAAGGCGCACCGTTTGCGTCCGATAACTTCTGGCAAATGGCAGATACTGGTCCATGCGGTCCTTGTTCCGAAATTTTCTATGATCATGGTCCTGACGTCTGGGGCGGCCCTCCGGGTAGCCCGGACCAAGATGGCGATCGTTACATCGAAATCTGGAACAACGTGTTTATGCAGTTTGATCGTCAAGTCGATGCGAAAACAGGGGAGGCAACCCTGACACCATTGCCGCGTCAATGCGTCGATACCGGTATGGGTCTGGAGCGTTTGGCAGCGGTCTTGCAGCACGTGCATAGCAACTATGAAATCGATTTGTTCCAGAGCCTGATTAAAGCGGCAGCGCGTGAAACTAACACCACCGATCTGACAAATAATTCGCTGAAAGTGATCGCGGATCATATTCGTGCGTGTTCTTTCCTGATTGTCGATGGTGTTATTCCTGGCAATGAAGGTCGCGGTTATGTGCTGCGTCGTATCATTCGCCGTGCGCTGCGTCATGGTCATAAACTCGGTCAAACTAAGCCATTCTTTTACCGACTGGTCAAAGATTTGGTGCAAGAGATGGGCGTTGCCTATCCTGAATTGCCAGAAGCAGCGGATCGTGTCGAGCAAGTGTTGAAACAGGAAGAAGAGCGTTTTGGCGAGACTTTGGAAAACGGTATGAAAATACTGGAAACAGCGTTGGCCAAGAATCCGAAAAAGCTCGATGGCGATACCGCATTTACGTTGTACGACACGTTTGGTTTCCCGCTCGATTTGACTGCAGATATTTGCCGCGAACGCGAAGTCGAGTTAGACGAAGCCGGTTTTGATGTGGCGATGAAGCGTCAGCAAGACGCCAGTCGTGCTGGTGGTAAGTTCAAAATGGCAGCCGGTGTTGAATATAACGGCGACAAAACGCACTTTGTCGGCTATGCCGAGTCGGCGCACGAGGCCAAGGTATTGGCATTGTATGTAGCCGGTAGCGCCGTACAAAAAATCGAAGCAGGTCAAGATGCGATTGTGGTGTTGGATACCACGCCGTTTTATGCCGAGTCTGGCGGTCAGGTGGGCGACGTTGGCGTACTGGAATCAGCAACGTCATTATTTGCGGTCAACGACACACAAAAAATTCAAGCGGATGTATTTGGTCATCATGGCCGCCTTGAAAAAGGAGCACTCAGCGTTGGTGATAACGTTAACGCCAAAATCGACACAGCAGTCCGTGCGCGCTCGATGCGCAATCACTCTGCCACGCATTTGATGCACAAAGCGTTGCGTGAAGTGTTAGGTACGCATGTGGTGCAAAGAGGGTCATTGGTTGATGCTGATAAAACCCGTTTTGACTTTAGCCACAATGCGCCAGTTAGCGCTGATGAAATTCGCCGTATCGAAGATATCGTCAATCGTGAAATACTGACTAACGTGGCTACGTCGGCCAAATTGATGTCCTTCGATGATGCAGTAGCTAATGGCGCGATGGCATTGTTCGGTGAAAAATACGGCGATGAAGTACGCGTATTGTCGATTGGCTCTTCTACTGAATTATGTGGTGGTACGCACGTGCATCGTACCGGGGATATCGGCTTGTTCAAGATTATCGCTGAAGGCGGCGTTGCGGCAGGTATTCGCCGGATCGAAGCGGTCACTGGTGAAGGTGCGCTGACACTGGTGCAAAATCTCAGCAGTAAAGTTGCCGAAGCTGCTGCTGCATTGAAAGCAACGCCGGAAGAACTGACGCAACGTATCGCTCAGGTGCAGGATCAGGTAAAAGCACTGGAAAAAGAACTGTCGGCATTGAAGTCTAAAATGGCGGCCAATCAAGGTGATGAACTGGTCAATCAGGCGGTCGATGTCAACGGCATCAAAGTGTTGGCAGCGACTTTAGATGGCGCCGACAGTGCGACCTTGCGCGAAACCATGGATAAGCTTAAAGACAAGCTCAAAACCGCGGCTATCGTGCTGGCAACCGTCAAAGATGGCAAAGTCAGTCTGATTGCTGGCGTTACTGCGGATGCGACTGCCAAGGTCAAAGCAGGCGAATTGGTTAACTTCGTCGCGCTGCAAGTCGGCGGCAAAGGCGGTGGTCGTCCTGATATGGCACAAGCTGGCGGTACTGATGCCAGCGGTTTGCCTGCTGCGTTGCAAGGCGTGGCAGCCTGGGTGGCTGAGCGGGCGTAAAATATTTGGTGATGTATTGTTAGTGGATATAACAAACACCAATAGCAAGCAGCTATAGCAAATGGCGAATAAGCGGAGTCAGCAGAATGCACATTTTGCTGACTCCGTTTTGCGTAATATGCGGCTTTACTGAGCGATTTTGGAGCAGTGACGAATGACTGAACACACGAGCAATTTTAAATTTTGTCCGGTATGTGCGGCATCTTTGGTGTTGCGCGCTGATGAGAGCGACAGTGTGAAAATACGCCTGGCTTGTCCCGAAGGACATTGGACACATTGGGATAACCCATTGCCTGTGCTGGCTGCTTTGGTAGAAATCGACGGCCAAATCCTGTTGGCGAGAAATGCGGCATGGGAAGAAAAAATGTTCGCCTTGATCACTGGCTTCATGGAACGTGATGAAACGCCTGAGCAAGGCATCCGGCGCGAATTGAAAGAAGAAACAAATCTGGATGCAGATCATATCTCGCTGATCGGCGTCTATGAATTCATGCGTAAAAATGAACTCATCATCGCCTATCACGTGCAAGCATCAGGAACCATAAAACTGTCACCGGAACTGCTGGAATATCGGTTAATGGCTCCTGCCGCGCTGAAGCCGTGGCGCGCAGGTACTGGCCACGCGGTGGCCGATTGGATGCGCGGTAAGGGTTTGGAAGTAGCGTATGTTGACAGGCCGATTTTGTCGGATTGAATCAGCAATTTCATCATCACTAATTGCACATCGTGTAGGACAGCGTAATTGGTACTGTTGTATTTGCTGCTTTACATTCCGAAGTAATGAACATTGCTAGATGGAATGCCTCATAATGTAGCAATGCAGTGCAACAATGTATCTGTTGTAAAAATGAGGCGCGTTGGTGCGATGCACCAAATGTTTTACGTTTAGAGTAGAATCCTAAAATTGCAGCATATGTTAAATATTGTTGATTAATTAAGTGGTTATGAATTTTAATAAAGAACTAGATGCACGTGGTTTGCACTGCCCACTGCCAATTTTGAAAACCAAAAAAGCATTGGCGGACATGCTGAGTGGTGAGGTCTTGCGCGTGATGGCGACCGACTCCGGATCTGTCCGCGATTTTCAGGCGTTTGCCAAACAAACCGGCAATGACTTGCTCGAGCAATCAGAAGAGAACAAGGAATTTGTTTTCTTTATGAAGCGTAAATAACTCGTTGTGAGATACGTCGTTTCATCGGTGCTTTGCACGGGTAAATGCAGCTAATAACGTCGCTCTGGTCGATTCTAGCTTTCTTGATTTTTTCTCATTTCTCCTCTAAACGCACAGTTTTCTGTGCGTTTTTGCATTCTAGTCAATATTTAATGCGATTAGTCATATCCTTCTAACGGGTTTTTATATCCTTTAATAGCACGATCGTGCTAAATTTCGCTGGTGAAAGCAAATCTCTCTTATAATCATCTAATTCAATTGACGTTAACGTCAATAAGTAATCCCGTATCTCTGTTTATACGTCGTTGTCTCCGCCTTGCCGTACTACCGTACTGACTGCGGCGGGACGTCTAGTCTAAACAGGTACGCGGGATTACTTGCGCAGCACCCCGGTTTCTTGATTTTTCATTATTTAATTCAACTTAATAAAAGGCAGAGCGATGAAAGTATTAGTTCCAGTCAAGCGTGTAGTCGATTACAACGTCAAAGTGCGGGTGAAAACCGATGGCACTGGCGTGGATATCGCCAACGTTAAAATGTCGATGAATCCTTTTGATGAAATCGCAGTTGAAGAAGCGATGCGTTTGAAAGAGGCCGGCAAAGTGACCGAAGTAATCGCCATTTCCTGCGGCGTGACGCAATGCCAGGAAACACTGCGCACCGCGATGGCGATTGGTGCTGATCGTGGCATTCTGGTAGAGGCGGATGTCGATTTGCAACCGCTTGCAGTGGCTAAATTATTGAAGGCAATCGCCGACAAAGAGCAACCGCAATTGATCATCCTCGGCAAGCAAGCGATTGATGACGATTGCAATCAAACCGGTCAAATGCTGGCAGCCTTATTGGGTTGGCCGCAAGCGACCTTCGCTTCAAAAGTCGTGCTGGAAGACGGTAAAGTCAGCGTCACACGTGAAGTTGACGGTGGTCTGGAAACCATCGCACTGACATTGCCAGCGATTATCACCACCGATTTGCGTTTGAACGAACCGCGTTATGTGACACTGCCTAACATCATGAAAGCCAAGAAAAAGACGCTGGATGTCTTCAAGCCGGCTGATCTTGGCGTTGATGTCACACCACGTTTAAAAACATTAAAAGTCGTTGAGCCTGCAAAACGCAGCGCGGGTATTAAGGTGCCTGATGTGGCGACATTGGTGGCCAAACTGCGCAATGAAGCTAAAGTAATCTAAGTCGATAAACATTTTTACGGCTGTCCTCATTGCAATAGATATTGCAAAAGATGACGGGCAGACGCGAACACAATTCATCTGGAGATACCATGACAGCACTCGTCATTGCAGAACACGATAACGCTAGCCTGAAAGGCAGCACACTCAACACCATCACCGCAGCAGCACAATGCGGTGGCGAAGTCCATGTACTAGTTGCGGGCAAAGACTGCGGCGCAGCAGCACAAGCAGCAGCGCAAGCGGCTGGTGTGACTAAAGTATTGGTTGCCGATGCAGCTTATTTTGCCGATGGCCTGGCCGAAAACATCGCTGAGCAAGCGCTGGCATTAGCCGCTAATTACAGCCACATCCTGGCACCGGCAACCGCTTACGGTAAAAATATTTTGCCACGCGTAGCGGCTAAACTTGATGTTGGTCAGATTTCAGAAATCACCAAAGTTGATAGCCCTGATACGTTCGAACGTCCTATCTATGCTGGTAATGCGATTGCTACTGTGCAGTCCAGCGATGCGATCAAAGTAATCACAGTACGTACGACCGGCTTTGATGCCGCAGCCGCAGGTGGTTCTGCCGCGATTGAAAATATCAGCGCTGCTGCTGATTTTGGCAAATCGACTTTTGTCTCTCGTGAATTAGCTAAGTCAGATCGTCCTGAATTAACCGCTGCAAAAATCATCGTTTCTGGCGGTCGTGGTTTAGGTTCAGCTGAAAACTTCAAGATTCTCGATCCATTGGCCGACAAACTCGGTGCCGCGTTGGGTGCATCACGCGCTGCAGTGGATGCTGGTTTTGTGCCGAACGATTGGCAAGTTGGCCAAACCGGGAAAATCGTCGCCCCTTCTTTGTATATCGCTGTTGGTATTTCTGGCGCGATTCAGCATTTGGCCGGGATGAAAGACTCGAAAGTCATCGTCGCTATCAACAAGGATGAAGAAGCACCGATTTTCTCGGTAGCTGATTACGGCATCGTTGGCGACTTGTTTGAGATCGTACCGCAACTGGTAGCTGAATTAGGCTAATGGTTGGTCCCTCTCTGCCTTGCATAAAGGCGAGAGTGGCTTACTTATATTACGCGTTTAAAAATATAAAAGGCGAAATGCCAGGGCGGAATTGCGCAAGTGATGCCGCCTATTTTTTTGGAGAAGATAATGCCTTACGTCGCACCATTGAAGGATATGTTGTTCGTATTAAACGAGTTGGCAGGAATGGAGCAGGTTGCCCAGCTTCCCGGCTGCGAAGACGCGACTGCAGAAACAGTTGAAGCAGTATTGCATGAGCATGGAAAATTTTGCAGTGAAGTGTTGGCGCCGTTAAATCGCTCAGGTGATGTGGAGCCAAGTTTTTGGCATGACGGTCAAGTCACGACCAGTAAAGGTTTCAAAGAGGCCTTTAAAGCATTCGGTGAGGCGGGGTGGATGGGATTGCCGCATCCTGTCGAGTTCGGCGGCCAAGGTTTACCGAAAACCGTCGCGACACCTTGCATTGAAATGCTCAATTCTGCCAACTTGTCGTTTGCGTTATGTCCGCTGCTCACCGACGGTGCGATTGAAGCGTTCATGACTGCCGGGACTGAGGAGCAAAAGAATACGTATCTGGAAAATATGATTTCCGGAAAATGGACCGGCACCATGAATTTGACCGAACCACAGGCCGGCTCTGATCTGGCCTTGGTACGCACGCGTGCGGTATCGCAGGGCGACGGTACTTTCAAAATCTTCGGAACCAAAATTTTCATCACTTATGGTGAGCATGATATGGCTGAGAATATCATCCATCTCGTGCTGGCACGGACGCCGGATGCGCCAGAAGGCGTCAAAGGAATTTCACTTTTCATCGTTCCAAAATTTTTGATCAATGCCGATGGCACATTGGGTGCACGCAATGATGTGCAATGTGTTTCGCTCGAACATAAATTAGGTATCAAAGCCAGCCCGACGGCAGTTTTACAGTTCGGTGATCATGGCGGTGCGATCGGTACTTTGGTGGGCGAAGAAAATCGCGGCCTGGAATATATGTTCATCATGATGAACGCAGCGCGTTTTGGCGTCGGCATGCAAGGTGTTGGTATTGCCGAACGTGCTTATCAAAAAGCGGCAGCATTCGCCAAAGAGCGCGTGCAATCACGTGATCTGGCCGGCTCTGCTGGCGCGGTAACGATCATTCATCATCCCGATGTACGTCGTATGTTGATGACGATGCGGTCGCAAACTGAAGCGGCACGCGCTCTGGCTTATGTTGCAGCGGCAGCGTCGGATGTCGGGCATAGCCATGCTGATGAAGCAACGCGTAAAGAGAATCAGGCGTTCTACGAATATCTGGTCCCTATCGTCAAAGGCTGGTCTACCGAAATGGCGATTGATGTTGCGTCTAACGGTGTGCAGGTTCACGGCGGCATGGGTTTTATCGAAGAAACCGGTGCGGCGCAGTATTATCGTGATGCGCGGATTTTGGCGATTTATGAAGGCACAACCGCGATCCAGGCCAATGATCTGGTTGGTCGAAAAACTGCACGCGATGGTGGTGCCGTTGCCAACGGTATCATCGCGCAAGTACGTTACACGCATCAGCAACTGGCGGGCAGCAGTAATGCCGACCTGATCGCCATCAGTAAACAACTAGCCCTGGCTGCAACAGCGTTAGAGCAAGTAGTTGGCTATGTTGTCGCGAATGTCAAAAGCGATATCAAAGGCGTGTTCGCTGGTAGTGTGCTTTATTTGAAATTGGCCGGCATTGTTTTGGGTGGTTGGCAATTAGGGCGTGCCGCATTGATTGCACAAGAGAAGTTGCAATCAGGGCAGGGCGACGCCAGTTTCTATCGCGCCAAAATCGGCACTGCACGTTTCTTTGCAGACCACATATTGGCGCAGGCGGATGCGCATCGCGTGGCTATTATTGAGGGTAGTGCAGGCGTCCTGGCGCTGACTGAAGATCAGTTTTAATAAAGTCGTGATCAATAAAAAACGCACACCGAGGTGTGCGTTTTTTTATTTTATCGACGTCGTCCCGTCATCTCTGACCCGGCATCTGGTCGTAATTTCAAGGCAAATGGCAGAGAGCTGGCAGCAATGATGGCGATCAGTAAAAATGCTGGCCAAAAGTCGGCTGTGACCAGATTTTTGTGACCTTGTAATTGCATCGACAGTTGTAAGGCGAAACCACCTATGGTGACGCCCAGACCAATTGCCAATTGTTGTGCGACGCTGGTCAAGCTTGTAGCTTGGCTCATTTGCGGTTGTTCGATGTCGGCGTAGGCAATGGCGTTCAGGCTGGTAAATTGCATGGAACGCAAGCAACCGCCGATCAAGAGCAAAGCCATTACCATGGCGTGTGGTGAATCAGCAGCAAGCAAACCAAACGCCGCCATCGAGGCAGCACCAAGCAAGGTGTTATAAACCAGAACATTGCGGAAGCCATATCGTTTTAAGACCGTATTGGTAATGGTTTTAACGAACATTGCCCCCGCCGCAGATGCGCATGTCAACATGCCTGATTGAAATGGCGATAAGCCGAAGCCGAGTTGAAATAGTAACGGCAATAAAAACGGTAATGCCCCAACGCCGATACGGAATAACGAGCCACCAAAAACATTCATCCGCAATGTTGGAATCGATAGCAAGCGTAGATTCAATAAAGGGTGCGGTGTCCGAAATGCATGCCAGACATAAGTGGACAATGACAGGACGCCGACAACTACGCAAATTGCTGAAATATCATTGTTAACCAAATGACGCCCGGCGCTGGCCAAGCCAAACATCAAGCCCGAACAGCCAACTGCAGAGAGTACAAAGCCGATCCAATCAAGCGGAGCAACTTGTTCTTCGCGCAGATTTTCAATAAAACGATTCGCCAGATAGATGCCGAGTATGCTGATCGGGATGTTGATGAAAAATATCCAGCGCCAATGAAAGTAGGTTGTAATGAAACCACCTAACGGCGGCCCGATCACCGGACCGACCAGGGCCGGAATTGTCAGATAGCTAAGCGCTTTAACCAAATCGACTTTCGATACAGTGCGCAAAATCACTAAACGCCCGACCGGTACCATCATCGCTCCACCTACCCCTTGAATAAAGCGGGCGGCGACAAATTGATCTAGTGTGTAGCATAGGCCGCACAGGATAGAGCCGAGCATGAAGACGCCGATGGCGGTGCGGAAAATGGTGCGGGCACCGAAACGATCCGCCATCCAGCCGCTGATCGGAATAAAGATCGCCAGGCTGACCAGATAAGAAGTCATCGCCAGTTTTAACGCAATCGGGCTTTCGCCCATATCAAGCGCCATCGCGGGTAACGATGTGGCAATAACGGTGGCGTCCATGTTCTCCATGAACAGAGCGCAGGCAACAATAAGTGGAGTGAGAAAGACGCGAGAAATTGCCATAGATTTGGATGTGACACGCAAGGCTAGCTGGATAAATAAAATGCAAGCGACAAAAGCACGTCAATAAAGTCCGCCAGTATACCGTTTTGCCAAATTCTTTGCCGATCAGGTAGCATTGATACTTTTAAGACTTACTTATATTACCTAGGTAAGGGGCAAATAACATCCCACGCAGTCAGCGCCCGTCTTCTGCATTTTTCAAAACTGATATGACCCAATCAACAGCAGCCACCTGCTTCGCCTTGCTCGATGATCGCCGTGCTGACGCCGGCGTCGCCGCATCGCGTTTATATAGCCGCCATCAAACAACCTTGCAATGTTGGCAGCTTGTGCAACTGTCGCAATTGATTACTGATATGCAGGCGGCCATGCAACAGGGTTTGCATGCAGTAGCGTTGTTCAATTATGAATTGGGCGCGGAAATGCAGGGCATCTCAACTGCTGCAAATGCTGCCATCCGTGCAGAACAAATGACTGAACCACTGGCGCAGATACTCTTATTTGAACAATGCCAGCAATTGCGTGATGCAGAAGTCAATAGCTGGTTACTGCAACAAATTCAGGCAGAAAACCCAGATCAGACTGATGCAGTATCGGGCATCGCCAATCTGCACGCCAACGTCAGCGAAACGAAATTTACCGCCGCAATCGACCGTATTCATGCTTACATAGAAGCGGGCGACACCTATCAAGTTAACTACACTTATCGCCTGCGTTTTGATGTCTACGGCAATCCCTTATCGTTGTATCGTCAATTACGACAGCGACAGTCGGTTTCTTATGGCGCTCTGATTGCATTGCCAGATGGTCGTATGGTGTTATCGCTGTCGCCAGAATTGTTTGTGCGCTATGCGCAAGGGTTGTTGACTGCGAATCCGATCAAAGGAACCGCGCCAGCCAGCGGTGATGCTGAACACGATAAACAAGTGGCGCATGCATTGGCAAATGATCCTAAAAATCGCGCAGAAAATCTGATGATTACCGACTTGCTGCGTAACGACTTGGGCCGCATCGCCCAATTGGGCACGGTGCGGGTGCCGCAATTATTTGAGGTCCAGCGCTATAACACCATCTTGCAAATGGCTTCTACCGTACAAGCGCAGTTACGCACCGACGTCACACTGCAAGAAGTGATTGCTGCGTTGTACCCTTGTGGCTCGATTACCGGCGCACCCAAGCATCGTACTATGCAAATCATCGCTGAGTTGGAACCGGAGCCACGTCGTTTATATACCGGGGCAATAGGGTGGTTTGATGCGCCCGCAGCAGAACATGCGATAGGCGATTTTTGTCTATCGGTACCGATTCGCACGTTGTTGTTGGAGGCAGAGCAGCATGGTGTGCGTGCAGGTGAACTCGGTGTCGGTGCTGGCATCGTGTACGACAGTGTCGCCGCTGATGAATATGCCGAATGCGCATTGAAAGCTAAGTTTTTAACCGGCATGCAAGGTGAATTTTTGCTGTTTGAAACCATGCACGTAACGACAGAAGGCTGTCGTCATCTGGCATTGCATTTGCAGCGCCTTCATGCTTCAGCAACGTATTTTGGGATTGCATGCGATGAGATTGACTTGCGCCAGCAACTCAATGCTTATTGCGCAGCATTGCCCGCCAACGCAGCGTATAGATTGCGTCTGACTTTGTCTGCCAACGGATTGGCGGACATCAGTAGCGCACCGTTAACACCATTGCAAACGCCAGTGAAAGTACTGTTATCTACACAGCCTACGCAAGCCGATGACATTTTCTTACGTCACAAAACCACGGTGCGTAATCGTTACGATCAAGCCTGGAAAGCCGCGGAACAACAGGGCGCTTTCGATACACTGTTTTTTAATCAGAGCGGCGAGTTAACTGAAGGCGGGCGTAGCAACGTGTTTGTTAAACTGGATGGTCATTGGTATACGCCGCCCTTAACTGCAGGAGTGCTGCCAGGCGTGATGCGTAAAGTAGTACTGGATGATCAGACATGGAACGCTGTCGAACGCACATTAACGTACGCAGATGTGCGAGCGGCAGAGCAGATCATGGTGTGCAACGCGCTGCGAGGCACACTAGAGGCAGTGCTAGTGGCCTAAGCCCTGCTCAATAAAACTGTGCCAAGAATGGTACTTCTTTCACCAGCAAAGGCAGCAAACGTGCCGCAGCAAGTGAGCCAACAATACCAACCACGGTAATCGACAACATCGCCAGCGACAAACGGATGATCAAGCCGCGATTGCGGGCGCGTAACACCAGCGGCATATTCACCAATACACTGGCAAGCGAAGCGATGACCGCGCCGGTTGACGCAACGTGGGCGGAAATCGAATTGCCGGTTAACAAGCTGGCGGCAGCGGCGACTGCACTGGCGCTGGAAACCAGGCCGCCGATCAGGCTGACAGCATAGAAACCGAGCTCACCAAAGCTATCTTGCGTAATCACACCAGCGATATGCAGCAGCAAAAATAACAGACCATATTTGAATGCTGCTCTCAGTGAAAATGGTAATGGCAATTCGACTGGCCCGACCTGATGATTATCGGTTGTGTGCGTCGCATTGCGATCCATGAAAAACCAGGCAGCGTTAATCAAGAGCATGAATGCAAACGGTACGGCAGCGGTGAGAGCGGCAGTAGGTGCCAAGATAAATAAGATACAAGCATTGCGGATCGTCATCGCTGCAGTTGCTAATAAAATGCCGCGATAGGCTGCGCTGATGGTTTCGGGGTGATTGTCTTTAGCTCGCGAAGCCATTTCATTGACGGTCACGCTACTGTTGACTAAACCACCTAAAAATCCGGCGAGCGCAATACCGCGGGCGCCATAGATTTTCCAGAGCACATAGTTGATGAAGCCGATGCCGGCAATCAGGATTACTGTGAGCCAGGCTGCGCGCGGCTCGATCAGATGCCAGGGACCGATGGCACCGATCGGCAAGGCAGGATAAATTACAATCGCCAAAATGGCTAACAAAAGGGCGGAGCGCATTTCCGCTTCAGTTAGTCCGGAACTGAAATTGGCAAACCGGTCTTTCCATGCCAATAATGCGGTGATGGTGACCATTACCGATGCCGGTGTGGCGGTATGACCTTTACCGCAGAGGATGCCAACGATGCAGGTGGCCAGCATGGCAGCAGAGGTGGTGAGCTCAGTGCTGGCATGCGTACGTAAGCGTTGTATGTTTAAAAAAGCGGCTAAGCCACCGGTCATGATGAAGACCAGATAGGCATAATTATCACCAACCAGCCCACCCATGCCACCCAACAAAGCGACCAGACCAAAAGTGCGTAAGCCAGCTTCCTTGCCGCGTCGTTCGCGCTCTAAGCCAATCAATAAACCAAGTGCCAGTGCCAGGCCAAGTCGCGTCAGGCTATCGATGTACGGCCATTGCGCATCAGGCAGAGACATCCCAATCTGGATGATTGGCTGGGCAGCGGTGGCAATAGTATGGGGATCTGTGATGGGCATCGGGACAAAGTATTATTGATGAATATTTTATCAAACGCGTTTTTCTCCCATCGCTCGCAAGTGTGGGAGACGACTTAAGTCGAATTAAAACGCAATAATCACAACCGATCCAGCGACGATCAAAGAGCCGCCAATGGCGACCGGCCACGTCAGTTGTTCACCCGCGAATACCAAGCCAAGTACGATCGCAAAAGCGACACTGAGTTTGTCGATAGGCGCGACCTTTGAGATTGGGCCGATTTGCAGAGCATGGTAATAACACAGCCACGATAAGCCAGTCGCAATCGCCGATAGCGCCAGAAATAGCCAGTTTGAAGCACCCACCAATGCTGGCTTTTGCCATTCATCCCGTAAGGTGACGATACCTGCGATCACAAATAAAATGATCACGGTGCGAATGAAAGTGGCAAAGTTGGAATTCATGCCAACCACGCCGAACTTGCCAAATATGGCGGTCAGGCCAGCAAAAAATGCCGAACCTAGTGCGAAGATTTCCCAGCTGGGGCGTAAGTTCATGTTCGGATTCCTCGATATTTTTGATCGCTACGATGTTACGCGCATTTTCAAAAAAGGATAAGTCAAAACTCCTTCTCCCGCAGCAGGGAGAAGGAGCTTAGGGAGAGTAATAGGGAAAAGCGGGACGGGGACCAGGAGGGCAAGTCGGCTAATCCCAGTGATTTACTTCAACGCAGCCGTCTCCGGCAATTCCGCTTGTGACCAGCCACCACCGAGTGCTGCGATCAGCTGCACACTGGCGGCTAAACGACGATTCTGAATACTCAGGGCAGTATTCTCGGCGGTCAGCGCTGTAGCTTGGGCAGTAACGACGCTGGTGTAATTGGTGATACCGGCTTTGTATTGATTCAAAGCCAGTTGTACCGAGTAGCGTGCCAATTTCACGGTTTCATCTTGCACTTTCGCTTCTTCTTCCAAGATTCGCAAAGCTGCCAAATTGTCTTCGACCTCCTGGAAGCCAGTCAGCACAGTTTGTTTGTAGACTGCGGCCGCAGCGTCGTAACTGGCTATTGCCTGAGCGGTTTGCGCCTGGCGTGCACCACCATCGAAGATGGTTTCTGCTAAAGCAGGTCCAAGCGACCAGACACGACTAGGCAGTGTCAGCAAATTGCCAAAACTATTACTTTGGAAACCGCCAGAGGCGGATAGCGTCAGTGATGGGTAATATGCCGCTTTAGCGACACCAATCTGCGCATTGGCAGCAGCAGCGCGGCGTTCTGCTCCACTGATGTCTGGTCGACGCTCAAGCAAAGTCGATGGTACGCCAGTCGGTATCGCAGGTGGGGTCGGCACCAATGGTGCCTGAGTTAATTTAGCAATCGAAAACGTCGATGCCGGCTGACCAATCAACAACGCAATTGCATGTTCCATTTGGGCGCGTAGTACGCCAACATCCAGGGCTTGCGCCTGCGCTGATTTCAATTGAGTTTCAGCTTGAATCACATCGGCTTTGGCAGCAACGCCAGCAGCGTATTGGTTTTTAGTCAGTTGATATGACTTTTCGTAGCCAGCTACGGTATCGTCTAACAATTGTTTTTGTGCGTCGAGTACGCGCAATTGCAAATAATCTTGTGCCAATGACGATTGCGCGCTCAGGCGCACGCCTTGCAAATCGGCTGCACTGGCTTGGGCAGTGGCGCGATCCGATTCGACCGTGCGCTGTATTTTTCCCCAGAGATCCGGTTCCCAACTGGCGGTGCCTGATAAGGCGTAATCGTTGGAGACAGTGTTACCGGCACCACTATTGATATTGCTGCGGCTGCCATTACTAATGGCGCCACTGCCGGAACGTGTTGCCGAACCAGTTGCACCGATAGTAGGGTAATAGGCTGCGCGTGCTGATTGCACCACGGCTCTGGCTTGACGGAATTGCGCTTCGGCTTGCATCAGATTCTGGTTGGAGATGTCGATCTGGGCAACTAGGGAATTCAAGATCGGATCATTATAGGATTCCCACCATTTTTCACTGAGCGCATGATCTTGCGGTTCGGCTACTTTCCAGTCTTTGGATTCTTTGAATGCGGTAGGGATGTCCGTGTTCAAAGTTGGGCGCACGTAATCAGGACCAACCACGCAGGCGCTCAAACAGAGGGTAGTGATGGTTAATGCCAGGATGCTTTTATTCATACTAACTCCGAAATTTTTATTCATTGACATCAGACCGTTGCCTCATCTGGATCAGGGGCTCGTCCACCGCGGTGATCCCATTTGTTTTTACTCCACAAACGCATCCAATCCATACACAGATACACCACAGGTGTCGTATACAAAGTCAGCAACTGGCTCATGATCAGACCGCCGACAATCGAAATACCCAGCGGTGTTCGCAATTCAGCGCCATCGCCAGCACCAAGTGCCAATGGAATCGCTCCGAATAGGGCAGCCATGGTGGTCATCATGATCGGGCGGAAACGCAATACGCACGCCTGGAAAATTGCATCGCGAGGCGACAAGCCTTGATGTCGTTCGGCGTCTAATGCAAAGTCGATCATCATGATGGCGTTTTTCTTGACGATACCGATCAGCAGAATTACCCCGATCAATGCGATTAAACTGAATTCCGTTTTGGTCAGCAATAGTGCCAGCAAAGCACCGACACCAGCGGATGGCAAAGTAGAGAGAATGGTGATCGGATGTACATAACTTTCATACAAAACACCCAGTACGATATACACCGCCAGCAACGCCGTCAAAATCAATAGTGGCTGATTGTCCAATGACGATTGAAAGACATTGGCAGTGCCCGCAAAAGTGCCGTGCACGGACGTCGGTACACCAAGCTTGGCCATCGCAGCGTTGATAGCGATTGTGGCGTCTGACAGCGATGTTCCTTCCGGCAGATTAAACGAAATTGTCGCGGCGATAAATTGACTTTGATGATTCACCGCCAGGGCCGTGTTAGTCGCCGCAAAAGTCGCAAACGATGACAACGGAACTTGATTTTCCACTGCAGTTGACAGGGTTTGTGCCAGCGAAGAATTGGATGATTGCTGGCCGCCCGCTGTCAAGGTTGGAGGCGTACCCAATGCCGAGGTAGTAGCCGATAAGTTTGCATTGAGCGGCGTGATACTAATATAAGTATCTTTTAAAATTTGCGGACTTTGCCAATATTGCGGTGCCGCTTCCATCACCACATGATATTGGTTCATGCCGCTATAAATCGTTGAGACTTGACGTTGACCAAATAAATTGTTGAGCGAAGTGTCAATCAATTGTGGCGTGGCACCGGTACGAATTGCGGTTTCACGATCTATCGTGACGGTGGTTTGCAGACCTTTGTCATTCTGATCGGTATTGACGTCTGTCAGCTCGGGTAACTTGGAAAGTGCCAGTTGAATTTTAGGCGCCCAGGTGCGTAATTCGTTCAGATCATCGGATTGCAAAGTGTATTGATACTGCGCATCGCTAGAACGACCGCCGGCCCGAATATCCTGCACTGATTGTAAAAATAAACTCGCTCCCGGGACATGACTGGTTTTTACGCGCAGGCGTGCGATCACCTGGTCGGCGCTCATTTTGCGTTCAGATAAAGGTTTGAGTGTAATAAACATCGTGCCCCTGTTACGCTGACCACCACCAGTGAAGGCAATCACGTTATTCACAGCAGGGTCTTTTTTGACGATATCGACAAACTCATCGAGTTTCACCTTCATCGCTTGATATGAAATCGACTGATCGCCTTGAATACCACCGATCATCCGTCCGGTGTCTTGTTGAGGGAATAACCCTTTTGGAACGATTTTATATAGATGTATGTTGAGAAAAATTGTGCCGACTAAAATCAGTAACATCAATAGCGGAACATTTAACGCCCATGCCAACGAACGTTTATAGCCGTTTAGCATCGCATCGAACATGCGTTCGGTGTAGTCAAAAAAGCGTCCTTGCTTGCGATGTGGTTCGTGCTTCAACAAGCGTGCACACATCATCGGCGTGGTAGTTAGGGACACGATCAGTGAAACAAAAATGGCGGCCGACAAGGTCACGGCAAATTCGCGGAACAAGCGGCCCACAATGCCGCCCATCAGTAAAATCGGAATGAAAACGGCGACCAGAGAAATACTCATGGAGAGCACGGTAAAGCCCACCTCACGCGCCCCTTTGATGGCCGCATCGTAAGGCTTCATCCCATTTTCGACATGGCGTGAGACGTTTTCCAGCACCACAATGGCATCATCGACCACAAAACCAGTGGCAATCGTCAGCGCCATCAAGGATAAATTATCCAGGCTGTAACCGAGCAAATACATAATCCCAAACGTCCCGATCAGGGAAATCGGTACCGCCACGGTAGGGATCAGTGCTGCGCGGGCATTACGCAAGAATATAAATACCACCATGATCACCAAGGCAATCGACATCAGCAACGTGTGTTCGGTATCTTTAAGCGATGCCCGAATTGTCGGCGTCCTATCCATCGCCACTTTCATCGTGATGGCGGCGGGGATTGATGCATTCAGCTGCGGCAGCATGGCGCGGATCTGATCCACGGTTTCAATAATATTGGCACCGGGTTGCTGTGTGATGATGATCAGAATCGCAGGCTTCCCATCGGCTGATCCGGCGTTACGCAAATCCGCCACGGAATCGACGACATCGGCAACATCAGAAACACGTATCGGCGATCCGTTGCGATAAGAGACGACTAACGGCTTATATTCGGCAGCGGTACTGACCTGATCGTTGGCGGTAATGGTCCAATTTTTATTGCCCTCTTCCAGCATACCTTTGGGACGATTGGCATTGGTGGCGGCGACTGCATTACTGACGTCGGCGCTGCCGATGCCGTATTTATTGAGCGCAGTCGGGTTCAGTTCTATCCTGACAGCAGGTTGTGAACTACCGCCTACGCTAACCTGACCAACGCCTTGTACCTGTGATATTTTTTGCGCCAGAATGGTGTCGGCAACATCATACATTTGGCCTTGCGTCATGCTGTCAGAAGTTAACGACAGAATCAGGATAGGTGCACTGGACGGATTAACTTTGCGATAGGTCGGGCTGCTAGGCATACCGGTCGGCAGCAAATTGCGAGCAGCATTCAACGCCGCCTGGACATCACGCGCGGCACCATCGATATCGCGGCTAAGGTCAAATTGCAATGTGATACGAGTCGAGTTCAGCGAACTCGATGAAGTCATTTCTGTGATGCCAGCAATTGAGCCTAGCGCACGTTCCAGCGGTGTTGCTATGGTTGCCGCCATGGTTTCCGGACTGGCACCAGGCATTGATGCCGAAACCGAAATCGTCGGCAAATCAACTTGCGGTAAAGGCGAAACCGCCAGCATGCGGAACGCCACCAACCCTGCTAACGCAACACCGATGGTCAGTAGCGTGGTGGCAATCGGCCGTTGAATAAACGGGAGTGAAATATTCATCTGTTTCTCGTCCGCTTATTGCTGTTCAGGAGATAAGGCCGGTGTGCCATGGTGTTCACCAAGGTCGTCATCGTCATTCCCAAAGCGCTCTTTGAAGCGGCGCGCCAACTTATCAAATGCCAGATAAATCACAGGTGTCGTAAATAAAGTCAGCACTTGCGATACCAGCAAACCACCGACCATGGTGATACCGAGTGGCTGCCGTAGCTCTGAACCAACGCCATTACCTATCATGAGCGGTAATGCACCCAGTAAAGCCGCCATGGTGGTCATCAGGATCGGACGGAAGCGTAACAAGCAAGCCTGGAAAATCGCTTCACGCGGCGCTAAACCTTGATTGCGTTCGGCGTCGAGTGCAAAGTCGATCATCATAATCGCGTTTTTCTTGACGATACCGATCAGCAGGACGATACCGATGATGCCGATAATGCCCAGATCGGTTCCCGAAATCATCAGTGATAACAAGGCACCGACACCTGCAGAAGGCAGCGTCGATAGAATCGTAATCGGATGAATATAACTTTCATACAGCACACCCAGCACGATATACATAGTGATAATCGCCGCCAAAATCAGCCATAGCGTATTGCTGAGTGATGCCTGGAATGCCAGTGCAGCACCCTGGAAGCGGGTTTCGGTACTGGCAGGCATGCCGATTTCAGCTTCTGCCGCTTTGATCGCATCGACCGCAGCACCCAATGAGGCACCCGGTGCCAGATTGAATGAAATGGTGGTGGCGGGGAATTGACCAATGTGATTGACCACCAATGGCGTGGTCTTCTCAGTGATAGTGGAAATGCTGGTCAGAGGAACTTGATCACCGTTGGCCGCAACCAAGAAAATGCTGTCTAAAGCACTAGGTCCTTTTTGATAGTCAGGATGGACTTCCATCACCACGCGATATTGATTCGACTGCGTGTAAATGGTGGAGATCAAACGCTGACCAAAGGCGTTATATAGCGCATTGTCGATCGCAGCGGTGGTAATGCCAAGACGCGACGCGGCATCTCTATCAATCTTGATATAAGTTTGCAAACCTAAATCTTGCTGATTGCTGGCGACATCGGCCAGTTCAGGAATTTTCTGTAAGCGCGTAATTAACTTGGGAACCCAAATGCTCAATTCAGCAGGGTTAGCATCTTCAACGCTGAATTGATATTGGGTGCGGCTGACGCTGTCTTCAATGGTCAGATCCTGTACCGGTTGCATGTATAGCGTGATGTCTAGCGTATCGTGCAAAGAATGTTGCAGACGACGAATGATGTCGCTGGCGCTTATATAACCACCTTTGCCATCGACACCGCCGCGTTCATCGCGTGGCTTTAGATTAATCAACATGCGGCCACTGTTGAGGGTGGCGTTGGTACCGTCGACACCAATGAAGGATGACAAACTTTCGACAGCAGGGTCTTTCAATATGACTTTAGCGACCGCTTGCTGACGCTCTGCCATGGCACCAAATGAAATTGATTGCGACGCTTCCGATATCCCTTGAATTACGCCAGTATCTTGTACCGGGAAAAAGCCTTTTGGAATAAAGATATACAACACGACTGTCAGCGCCAAGGTGCCAAAAGCAACCATCAGCGTGGCAAATTGACGTTCCAGCACCCATTCCAACATTTTGCCGTAACGGGCAATCACGCGATCAAAAAAAGCACCGGCTTTGCGATAAAACCAGCTCTGTTCTTCGTCAGGGATATGGCGCAATAGTTTGGCGCACATCATTGGTGTTAACGTCAGCGAAATGAAAGCGGAAATCAAAATAGCCACGGCGAGCGTAATCGCAAATTCGCGGAATAAGCGACCAACCACATCACCCATGAACAGCAACGGGATCAATACTGCGATCAGGGAAAAAGTCAGCGAAATAATCGTAAAGCCGATTTGCTCTGCGCCTTTCAATGCGGCCTGCAATGGCTTCATGCCTTCTTCGATGTAACGATGAATATTTTCAATCATCACAATCGCATCATCGACCACGAACCCGGTGGCAATCGTGAGTGCCATCAAGGTCAGATTGTTGATCGAGAATCCGGTCAGATACATGATGCCGAAAGTGCCAATCAGCGATAGCGGTACCGCAACGCTAGGAATGATAGTGGCCGGAATATTGCGCAAGAAAAGGAAAATCACCATCACCACCAATACCACCGCGAGGATCAGCTCGTGTTCGACGTCGGTGACGGAAGCGCGAATCGTAGTGGTACGGTCAGTAAGGACTTTGACATCAATCGCGCCGGGCAAAGTATCTTGCAGAGAGGGCAGAATTTTTTTGATGCTGTCGACTACGCCAATAACGTTAGCGCCTGGCTGACGTTGAATATTCAAAATCACCGCAGGCGAAGTATTCGCCCATGCTGCCAACCGAACATTTTCGGCATCGTCGATGACAGTGGCGATGTCGCTGATACGGATAGGTGCACCACTTTTAAAAGCAATGATCAGATTCCGGTACTCATCAGCGGATTGAAGCTGATCGTTGGCGTCAATCGTGGAGGCGCGGGTAGGGCCATCGAAGCTCCCTTTTGCTTGATTGACGTTAGCGTTACCGATAGCGGTGCGGATATCATCCAGATTCAGGCCAAGTGCAGCGACTGCGCGTGGGTTCAGCTGCAAACGTACCGCAGGGCGTTGACCACCAGATAGTGTCACCAGACCGACGCCTGGTACTTGCGAGATTTTTTGCGCCAGACGGGTGTCGATTAAATCTTGTACTTTCGGCAGCGGCAGCGTTTTTGACGTGATCGCCAGCGACATGATAGGTGTATCGGCCGGATTGACTTTGTTGTAAATCGGCGGATTCGGTAAATCTGAAGGCAGTAAATTGGTACCCGCGTTGATCGCTGCTTGTACTTCTTGTTCCGCGACGTCGAGGCTCAGGTCCAGGCTAAATTGCAGCGTGATCACCGATGCGCCACCGGAGCTGGTTGAGGACATCTGATTGAGACCCGGCATTTGTCCGAACTGACGTTCCAATGGCGCGGTAACAGATGAGGTCATCACATCCGGGCTGGCACCAGGATATAAGGTGACTACCTGTATCGTTGGATAATCGACTTCTGGCAACGCCGAAAGTGGGAGCTGTTTATATGCAACAACCCCGACCAGAAAAATAGCCACCATTAATAAGGTGGTAGCGACGGGACGGAGAATAAACTGACGTGAGGGATTCATGCGCTGCTCGTTGTTGGTTCGCGGTTAATCTGGATGCTGATGTGACGCGGTTTGCTTCTCTCCCCCACGGGTGGGAGAGAGGCCGGGAAAGAGGGAGCGTGTCTAAGAAAATTTGCGACGCGCTCCCTTTCCCCAACCCCTCTCCCTAAGCGGGCGAGGGGAGCTACATTTGTTAGTTTGCAGCCGCAGGAGCTGGTGCGGGTGCCGCTTTATTTTTGTGCCAGGTTTTGGAAGCATCTGCGTCGGTATTGGCGGCTATTGGCGCTGTGCTGGTTGCCGACGTCGCCGCTGCCGCTTTTGTAGTGCCTGCATCCGCCGTTTGATCCTGGTCGTGATGATGTCCATGTTTTGGCGCATCAGCAGCGGTCATTTTCTGCGCATCGCCCAGAGCGCCACCAGCGCCGCGTTTGATAGGCTCGACTTTCGCGCCTTCACGCAGTTTATCGATGCCATCGACCACGACGGTATCGCCAACTTGTACACCACTCGTTATCGCGGTTTGTTCGCCCTCAACCGGACCAGCAACGATGTTACGAAGGGTCACGGTATTGTCAGCTTTGACCACATACACATACAAACCATCTGAACCACGCTGAATAGCCGAGTTAGGAATCACTGTCGCGCCCTTCAAGGTGTCGAGCAGCAGTTTTGCATTGACGAATTGTTGCGGGAACAGGTTGTAATTTGTATTCGGAAATTGCGCTTTCAGTTTGATCGTGCCGGTGGTCGAGTCGACCTGATTGTCGATGGTGAGCAGCGTACCTTCAGCCAACTTGGTTGTTTGCGCTCTATCCCAGGCTTCTGTATAGAGTTTTTTACCGGCTTGTATTTGCTTCATCACCGCAGGAATATTGTCTTCCGGGATGCTGAAGACGACCGTGATGGGTTGTAGTTGTGTGATGGAGACAATGCCTGTGGTGCCATTGGCCTGAACATTGTTGCCCAGATCGACAGTGCGCAAACCGAGCCGACCGCCAATTGGTGCAGTGATCCGGGAATAAGTTAATTGCAGGCGAGCGTTATCTAATGTGCCCTGATCGGTTTTAACAGTGCCTTCGTATTGTTTGACCAAAGCAGCCTGGGTATCGACCTGTTGGCTGGCGATAGAGTCCTGCGCCAACAAAGTGCGGTAACGCTGTAAATCAACTTGTGCTGCTTTTAACTGTGCGGAATCACGGGCTAAAGCGCCTTCAGCTTCTGTGATGGCGACTTGAAACGGACGTGGGTCAATTTGTGCCAGCAACTGACCTTTTTTGACGATTTCGCCTTCAGTAAAGTCTAAAGCAGTCAATTGACCAGTAACTTGGCTATTGACTACTGTGGTAGCAATCGGTGTTACGCCGCCAAGACCGGACAGATAAATATGTACATCATCCGTTTTTGCTGTCGCAACGCCGACGGGCATCACCATATTTGCGCCACCGCCCATACCGCGACCCCCTCCCTTTTTTCCTTGTTTACCGGCTGCTTGCGCGGTTGCTGCATCAGCACCGGCTGGAGTAGCTGGTTTACGGCCCCAAATAAAATAGGCTGCTATTGCCAATACGATGATCAACGATAACCATAACCAGCGACGACTTGATGTTGTGGATTGCATATCAGGGGTTTTCTTATTTGGGGAGGGAGTGGTATTCATCGCAGGCAAAATTCAGCGGAGTCAGTAGAGAAAAGGATTGCAGCAGTGTAGCGGGAAATTTTCACATGATGTCGTGATAACTGCAAATCTTTACAAAATTGAAGTGGAAAAGGGGGCAAATTTCTTTCGGGAGGTTTTGGCCGTGTTGACATGCACCTCAACCCTGCCCGAGCAGGATTGAGGTTGGATCATTGTAAAAATGATTGCGTTTGAAATCTAATCAGGCACCTGAATCAATTGGTGTGCCATTATTTTGTTTTGACATTTTTCCGCCATTTGGACCATGGTGACCACGGCGATGCATTTGCGCAAAATGTTTATCAAAAGTTTTTTGTTGCTCCGGGCTTAACTGAGCATAGAACGTGTTGATGCTCGCAGCGCGTGCCGTCATGCGCTCTTGCATTTTAGCCATGCGTTCTGATTGTTTTTGCAGGCGCTGTGGCGTGGTGAGATTTTTCCAGTCATCTTTATTAGGACGCTGCATGCCGCCTTCTGGAAGTTGGGCTTTTATCTGAGCGACGAAAGTTGTCCAGGCACCTTCCTGATTTGGTGTGAGTTTTAAAGCGTCATGCAATTTAGCTTCACGTTTGGCCATGTCGGCGGCAAACTTTGCCCGCTGTTCTGGCGTTGGTGCGTGGCGCATTTGGCCAGTGGCTGGTGCTGCGCCAGGTGCCGCTGTATCGCTTGCCGATTGTGCGTAGGCACTCATACCAAAAGCACCGATGGAAAGAGCCGCAACGCTAGCGAGAAGTTGTTTACGAAATTGAAGTTTTAACATGATAAATCCTTTCGTTCATGAATGATGCCTGCGCATCTTGAGGCAGATGATCTTCTGCACAACTTCATTAGACCGCAACCATGTGTCGGCTTTCTTTCGTCGTGCCGCGCGTTTGTATCCTTTTATATAAGACGGCAATTGCTTTGTATCGTTATGTTTCTAAATCCGTTTATGATATGGCTATATACAAAATGCTCACACGGGCATAGTGAGGAATGGACATAATTCATAGCAGGGAATTGTTGCTTCACGCCCTTATTCACAGCATGAAATACGCATTAAATAGATATTTAACAACATTTGTTTTAGGATAAGTAATCATAACCATGGACACTACAGCGCAAATATTAATCGTTGATGACGATAGGGAAATTCGCAGCTTATTGGCCGAATATCTGGACGCCAATGGCTTGCGTACTCTGGGGGCCAACAATGGCAATGAAATGCGTAAGATATTGGAAGAGTCGCGCGTCGATCTGATTGTGCTTGACCTTACCTTGCCTGGCGATGATGGCTTGA
The DNA here is from genome assembly GCF_009497155.1 of Glaciimonas soli. Classification (GTDB taxonomy): domain Bacteria; phylum Pseudomonadota; class Gammaproteobacteria; order Burkholderiales; family Burkholderiaceae_D; genus Glaciimonas; species Glaciimonas soli. Next base: position 46,959 of record NZ_WINI01000005.1, on the reverse strand, counting down.
CCTTGTGTCGCAATTTACGCTCACACCCAGTGCATTTCGGCATACCCGTCATCATGTTGACCGCGCGTGGTGAGTCGCTGGATCGTATATTGGGTCTGGAAATGGGCGCCGATGATTATTTATCCAAGCCATTTGAACCGCGTGAATTATTTGCGAGGATTCGCAGCGTACTGCGCCGCACTCAGGCATTACCGCCGAATATGGCAAAGTCAGAAGTGAAAAAAATCGAATTTTCTGGTTTAACTCTGGACTTGATTGCGCGCCATGTCGTCAATCGTGCTGGCGTCGTGATCGCTTTATCGGGTGCGGAATTTCGGGTATTGAAGGTTTTTCTGGATCATCCTAATCGCATCTTGAATCGCGACCAGTTATTGGAATTGACGCAAGGACGTGAAGCCGATCCTTTTGATCGTTCAGTTGATATTCAAATCAGCCGTTTGCGACAAAAATTAGGCGATGATGCTCGCACACCGAACATCATCAAAACTATTCGCAATGAAGGTTATATTCTGGCCACCACGGTGACAGTAGAACAATGACAGGGCTAAATAGTCAGTCCAGCTAAATTGATGGGTGTAAGTTGAATCTTTTCCCGCCTGGCGACATTGCTTGCCGTCGCCATGGCTCACTATGACTCCTCCTCCTGTTTTGCCAGACAAAAAATCCATCCATTTATTTTTCATCAATTCAGTTGAACTGACTACTTGTAATGAAGCTTTCTAATTCGTTCTCCAATTTGCTGTCTGGCTCAATTGCCAGGCGCGTTTTCTTGATTTTATTGGCCGGTATTCTGGTCGCTGCCGGCACCACCAAGTGGCTAGCGGATAACGAGGTTCGCGGTACCATGCGCGAACTCTACGATTTTCGTATCGCGGAACGGGTTGAACAACTGGTATTGTCACTGGATAATCGCAGCCCCGAGATGCGGCAAGTGGTATTGCAAACCAGCGAGAATTTTGGTGTAGAAGCCAGCCTTGTGAGCAATACCGAAAATGCGACAGATGAAAATAATTCGTTATCGGCGCTGCTCAAAAATCGACTGGGAGCAACGCGTCAGATAGTCGTTTCTCAACAGACTGGTTGCAGCTTTAATGTAAGCAAAAGGATAGGACCTGATCCCACTCCTCTAAATGAAAGAATACGTCGGCACTTTAATCAGTGTCAGGTGGTGTACGTTGGTTTGCAAGACGGCGCTTTATTGAAATTGAAATTGCGCATGATGCGCGAACCCAGCGAGCTGCGCGGCCATGGACCGGGTGTACCGGGCTTGCCTTTCATTTCCCCTTACCTTGCGTTGTTCCTGGTATTAATCGGGATGCTGGCCTATCTGGTCGCGAAAATAACTACCCGCCCGATTAAGCACTTGGCCGATGCTGCAGGGGAACTAGGACGCGACATTGATAGAGCGCCCTTACAAGAAACCGGACCAACCGAAATCAGATTGGCTGCCACCGCTTTCAATAGCATGCAGACCAGGATTAAACGGCAAATTGAACATCGCACGCATATGCTGGCTGCGATTACGCATGATTTGCAGACACCGTTGACACGCTTGCGCCTGCGTCTGGAAAAAGTCTCCGACCTAGAGTTGCGTACTAAATTGCTCGAAGATTTGGCGGCAACGCAAAGTCTGGTGCGTGAAGGTCTGGAATTGGCACGCAGCATGGATTCCGCCGAAAAAATGCGTTTATTGGATATCGATTCCTTGCTCGATAGTGTCTGCGCCGATGCTGCCGATGCCGGTCAAGATGTGACATTGAGCGGGACCACACAAGCATCCATCATGGCGCAACCGAGTGCTTTATCCCGCTGTTTGATAAATTTGGTTGATAACGCAGTCAAGTATGGGCATTTTGCACGTTTGAGCATTGCTCGTGAAAGTAGTGGTGAGGGCGGGCAAAAGCGCGACTTCATTGTGATTCGCGTTCGTGATGGCGGTAATGGCATACCTGAAGATGAATTGAATACGGTATTTGAACCGTTTCACCGTTTGGAAATATCGCGTTCGCGAGATACTGGTGGAACCGGTTTGGGTTTGACGATTGCTCGCAATGTTGCAGAGAATCATAGAGGGACGCTGACTTTGAGGAATCATCCCGAGGGTGGGTTGGAGGCGATTTTGAGGTTGCCGGTTTAGACTGGTTGCGTTGCTTGCCAAGATCAACGATTTCAATTTGTGATGCTGTTTTAGTTTTTACTTCGTGGTGCTGGCAATGTCGGGGGTCGCCCGACAGCTACTCACTTTCTTTGCTTCGCCAAAGAAAGTAAGCAAAGCAAGGGTTGGAGCACTGCTCCAACAACAGCCGTTGCCTGCCGTAGGCGGGTTCCCAAAAGCACGGCTGCTTATTCGGGAGGAAAGACCAACTCGCTGCGGTCAGACATGTCTTCCCTCTTTTTCCGAATAAGCAGCCGTACTTTTGGCAACGTCAGCATCGGGGCACGTCAAAAGCAACTTCAACAGCATCGTTGTTGCGGGTAGTTTCGGTTTTATGAAAATCGCTGGGTGTGATCTGTGGGTAATAAAAAAGCCTGTTTCGCGATAAACGAAACAGGCTTTTTTGTGACTTCTTTTACTAGATCAATTTGGCACGTAATCAGGCGGTACGTTGTAGTAGCTGCCCTGACCTGGAGCTGGTCGTTGCTGTTGGTAGTAATCTGGCGGTGGTTGTTGGTTATAGTAGCCTGGTGCTGGACGGCTACGTACATAGCCAGCTGGTACTGGTACTTGATTGCCTTTGGCATACATACATTGTGTGTAGATATTGTTGTATGTGCGTTGCAGGCTTGCACCGCTTCGATTGGCGTTGTCGCTGGCGACCGAACTACCGCCCAACAAACCAACACCGGCGCCAATTGCCGCACCCTGTCCAGCGTTATGACTGGCGGCGCCGATCAAAGCACCAACTGTTGCGCCAATCAACGTACCGGCAACCGCTGTGCCAGTAGCATTGTCGGCGGTGGCTTGGCCTGCATTAGGGCCTACGCGCATTTGTGCTTCTTGGCGGCAGGAGGCGTCATCGTTTTGGAATTGTCCATAGGATTTACCTGTGCCTGGCATTGCCATGACATTGGGGCCAGTCGGGACGCCGACGCAACCGCCTAACAAGACGGCTGCCGAGGCGGCGAGGATTTTCATAGGTTTATTCATGATATTCACACTGGTACCTTGTCTTGATTATTGTGGTGGATAGTTATTGTCGGGCACAATCTTTTGCCAGCCTTTAGGGCAGCGTGGAATTTGTGGGTAGTAACCAGCTGGGCTTGGGCAATAGTATTGAACCGCTGCAGCGGCCGGCGCTACATTATCGCTGCGTTCGATATAGGCTTGTTCCTGCGGCTGTACCACTACCGTTGCAGGTGGGTAGTATGGGTACGGATAGCCATAGCCGTAGCCATAATATGGCCCTGGTCCGACATACAGTGGTCCACCGATTGAGATGCCGACGCCGACGCGTGGGCCATAATAACCACCATGTCCGTAGTAGCCCCAGGCATTACTTGCACCACTGGCAACTAGTAAACTGACTGCGGTTAATGCTAAAACAATAAATTTTTTCATGACAAACCTCACACATTGACCTGTACGATCATCATAATGCGATATCACTCTAAGCGCCAATGGCCGTTACGTCCCGTTGCAAATGGCGTGGCTCAGAAGTGCAATAGAAACATTCTTTATACACGTGATGACATATCTGGAAATAATATCATTTAAGCAATCTGTTTTTTTTTAAAAATTTGAAAATGGCAACTAACAACTTACGACCGGAGCCACCATCAGAGCCGGGCAATACAGAAAAATCCTCACTGCAAGGCATAAAAGTTATTGAATTGGCAAATTTGATCGCTGGTCCTTATGCGGCCAGTTTGTTGGGGCAATTTGGCGCTGAGGTCATCAAAGTGGAGTCGCCGGTTGACGGCGATCCCTTACGCAAATGGCGCAAGTTGCATGAGGGAACTTCGTTGTGGTGGTATTCACAAAGTCGCAATAAGAAATCCATTACGCTGGATTTAAAATCTGAACAAGGTCAGCAAATCGTTCGTGACCTGGTCAAAGATGCTGACATCGTGATTGAGAATTTTCGCCCCGGCACGTTGGAAAAATGGGGCTTAGGCTGGGATGATTTGTCGGCAATCAATCCCAATTTGATTATGGTCCGAGTATCCGGATATGGTCAGGATGGCCCCTATAGCGGCCGTCCTGGATTCGCCGCGATCGCTGAATCGATGGGCGGTTTGCGCAATCTGATTGGTTATCCTGATCGACCACCGGTACGTACTGGTATCAGTTTAGGCGATACGCTGGCATCGTTGTATGGTGTGATTGGCGCGTTGCTGGCGATGCATCATTTGAAATCAAATGGCGGTAAAGGCCAATTCATCGATGTGGCGTTGTACGAAGCGGTATTTGGTGTGATGGAAAGTTTGATACCCGAGTACGCAGAAACTGGTTTCGTGCGCGAGCGCACCGGTGCAAGTTTGCCCGGCATCGTGCCTTCGAATACTTATCCTTGCGCCGATGGTCGTTATGTCATTGTTGCCGGGAACGGCGATAGCATTTTTAAACGCTTGATGTTCGCCATTGAGCGCCCGGATTTAGCGCAAGACCCACGCATAGCACGCAACGACGGACGTGTAGAGCATACAGCCATGATTGATCAGGCTATCGCAGATTGGACCTCACAACATGATTTGGAGTACGTGCTGCAAGTGTTGGAAAAAGCCGAAGTGCCTGGCAGTCGTATCTACAACGCGGCCGACATTCATCAAGACCCGCACTACCGTGCGCGCGATATGATTCAACAATTCACGTTGCCTGATGGTCAGCCGATAGAGATGCCGGGCATAGTTCCTAAACTATCTGAAACGCCGGGAAAAACCAATTGGGTTGGGCCGAAGTTGGGGCAACATACCGATGAAATATTGGCGTCGATTGGTCGTAGCGAAGCAGAGATTGTTGAGTTGCGTAAAAATGGCGTGATTTAGATATTACGTTGATATTCAGTTGATGTTAAGTACAAGCATAATCTATCCACCGTCATTCCCGCGAACGCGGGAATGACGGTGAGTTGTGCGTAAAATCAATAAATAAGTTAGATTTTGTAGATAGTCATAAATTCAGAAAGATTAAAAACCATGTCATACCATGCTGCTGAAAATCGTTACGAAAAAATGCAATACCGTTTTTGTGGACGTAGCGGTTTGAAATTGCCGTTGCTGTCTATGGGTTTGTGGCACAACTTTGGCGATGCCACACAATTGTCACTGCAACGCGAAATGGTGCATACCGCGTTTGATCTGGGTATTACACATTTTGATTTGGCAAACAATTATGGCCCGCCCTACGGCAGCGCAGAAATTAATTTTGGCCGGATTCTGAAAGAAGATTTACAACCATATCGCGATGAATTAATTATTTCGACGAAAGCCGGTTGGGACATGTGGCCGGGACCTTATGGGCAAGGCGGTGGTTCACGTAAATATGTGTTGGCCAGCCTTGATCAAAGTCTCAAACGCCTGGGTTTGGATTATGTTGATATATTTTATTCTCATCGCTTTGATCCAGAGACGCCACTAGAAGAAACGATGAGCGCCTTGGCCACCGCAGTTCAACAAGGTAAAGCCCTATACGTAGGGGTATCGTCGTACTCGCCAGAAAAAACGCAAGAGGCAGCTGCATTACTACGTGAATGGAAAGTGCCTTGCCTGATTCATCAACCATCTTACAACATGCTCAATCGCTGGATAGAGCGTGGCTTGCTTGATACTTTGGAAAAGGAAGGGATGGGTTGCATTACCTTCACCGCTCTGGCGCAGGGTTTGTTGAGTGACAAATATTTGCGTGGCATTCCTGATGATGCACGTATCAATCGAGAGGGCGGCGGATCGTTGCAGAAAGCGCATTTGAGCCCGGAAAATTTGGCGCGTGTGCATGCCTTGAATGAGATTGCCAAAGCACGTGGTCAGACTCTGGCGCAGATGGCGTTAGCTTGGGTGTTGCGCGATCCACGTGTTACCACTACCTTGATTGGCGCAAGCAGTTCTGCGCAGATACGTGAGAATGTGGCAGCCTTACAGCAACTGAATTTTTCTGCAGCAGAGTTAGCTGCGATTGATGTTCAGGCACAGGATGGCGGGATTAATTTGTGGGAGCGTTCGTCGAAGTATTGATGAATGAAAGATCGCGCTAGCCGGAAGACAAAGTGCTGTCCGGCTAGCGATTGCTTAGCTTCAATTGCTCTATATTCCTGACGACGCCGCAGGTTCCAGAGTCAGCATAATTTTGCCGACATGACTGCTGCTTTCCATTAAGGTATGCGCCTGTGCCGCTTGTTCCAACGGGAAGGTTTGATAGATCACAGGCTTGATTTTTCCCGCCTCAAATAACGGCCATACTTGTTCGTGCAATTGTTTGGCAATCGCCGCTTTGAAGGCGATGGTGCGTGGCCGCAAGGTAGACCCGGTGATGGTCAGGCGACGCATCATGATTTGGCGGAAGTCGATCTGGGCTTTGCTGCCACCTAAAGTGGCGATGAACACCAAACGGCCATCATTGGCCAAGCAGTCGATTTCTCTTGGTACATAATCTCCGGCAACCATATCGAGAATCACATCGACACCTTTACCATCGGTCATTTTTTTGACTGCTTCGACAAAATCTTCCGTGCGGTAATTGATACCACGTACGGCACCTAGTTCTTCACATGCACGGCATTTCTCATCCGTGCCAGCGGTGGCAAACACGCGATGACCTAACGCAGTAGCGATTTGAATCGCAGCCGCACCGATACCGGAGCTGCCGCCTTGTACCAATAAGGTCTCATCGCCATTCAGTTGAGCGCGTTGAAAGACATTGCTCCAGACGGTGAAAAATGTTTCTGGAAGCGAGGCCGCTTCAAGTGCGGTCCAGCCTTTTGGAAGCGGCAGACAAAGTTCCGTCGAGGCCACGCAGTATTCGGCATAGCCACCGCCGGCAACTAAAGCGCATACCAAATCACCTTTTCTGAAAGGGCTGTTGCTGAAATCCCCATCGACAATTTCGCCGGCGATTTCCAATCCCGGCAAATCAGACGCGCCGGGCGGTGGTGCGTAACTTCCCAAGCGTTGAAATACGTCTGGGCGGTTAATACCGGCAGCATGGACTTTGATTAATACTTCGCCTTTAGTGAACGTGGGAATAGGGCGTTGGCACAGTTGTAAAACTTCCGGAGCGCCGGGCTGAGTGATTTCAATTGCGCGCATATGGATATTCCTTTTAATGTTTTTGGTTAAATCGATAACAATATTGTGTATTGTACGATGAGTGCCTAATGTCAATTGCGGTCATTTTTCCGAGTAGGGTCAGATAATTTGAATAAGTTGATCTTGTCCAATGCAGGATTTTCCGAGTTGCGGTACAGTCCTTCAATTGTGCATAGTGTAACAACGAAAAAGGATTTTGAATGAGCGCGCCAACCCGCTATAGCACCACAGCCATCAGTTTGCATTGGTTAATCGCATTACTTATCTGCGTGGCGTTTGCGATGGGTTTATACATGACAGGGATTCCCGGTATTACCCCGCAAAAATTGAAATTGTTTTCATGGCATAAGTGGATAGGTGTAACCATCTTTGGATTTGTCGTATTACGCGTGCTGTGGCGCGCGTTGCATCCGGTGCCGGCGTTACCAATCAGCATGCCACGCTGGCAGCAACAAGCCGCGCATGCCGGACATGGTTTGTTATATGTGTTGATGATTATCGTGCCGTTGACAGGGTATTTTTACAGCGCCGCGGCGGGGATTCCCGTGGTCTATCTGGGCGTGTTTGAAATGCCGATGCTGATCGCAAAAAATAAAGAATTACAGGATATTTTAGGATCGGTACACGCCTGGTTGAATTATTTCATGGCAGCGGTTGTGGTGATGCATGTGTTGGCGGCGTTAAAACATCACTGGGTAGACAAGGATGGGACGTTAGCAAAGATGCTGCCGTTTTTAAAGTAAGTTGAATTAAGTAAGAACAAGTAATTGATTTTAAAAACATCGTCAATCTTGCTTTCGCAAGGACGGCGTATTTCAGACAACCGAAGGAGCATCAGATGGCGCATGTCAGTATCAGATCAACGATGTCGAAATTATTATTAGCTGGCGTACTTGGTGCGGCCGTACTTGCTGTCCCGGCTTGGGCGCAACTCGATCAGGCGAAAAGCTCAGTACTCATCGCTGCCAAGCAATTAGGCGTGACGATGAATGGCAAGTTTGCGAAATTTGATGCCGTTATCAATTTCAACCCTTCTCAGTTAGCGCAATCTTCAGCAACTGTGAATATCGACATGACGAGCTTCGATCTCGGCGCGGGTAAGGAATATAACGATGAAGTGCAAAAAAAAGATTGGTTTGATGCCGCCAAATATCCTAAAGCCACATTTGTTTCCAGTAGCATCAAACAAGGCGCTCCGGGCAAGTATGATGTTGCCGGGAAGTTGACCATCAAAGGAAAAACGCAAGACGTAGTAGTCACCGCAACCTATAAGCAAGAGGGCGGTAGCAATGTGTTTGACGGTGTATTACCGATCAAGCGCACCGCGTTTAATGTAGGTGAAGGTGATTGGAAAGATACTTCTGTGGTTGCGGATGAAGTGCAAATTAAATTTCATATTGTGACCGCAGCTAAAAAATAAGCAAAGTAAGCAGAATCGTGAATGATTGAATTTAATTTAACAAAAGGAAAAACAATGAAATTACGTACTTTAGTAGTAACCTCCATTATTGCCATCGCTACCAGCGCGGCTTTTGCTGTGCCAGTTACTTATAACCTGGACCCTACCCATACTTACCCAAGTTTCGAGGCAGATCATATGGGCGGCCTGTCGGTCTGGCGCGGTAAGTTCGACAAAACCAGCGATGGTGTTGTTGTGTTGGATCGCGAAGCTAAAACCGGAACTATCGACGTAAAAATTGATCCGGCATCAATCAATTTTGGTATGCCAAAATTAAATGAGCATGCAAAAAGCAAAGATATGTTCGATGTTGAAAAATTCCCGGAAGCCAGATACGTCGGCAAATTCACTAAGTTCAAGGGCGATGTACCAACTGAAGTTACCGGCGAGTTGACACTACACGGTGTGACTAAGCCTGTGAAGCTTGAAATTGAAAAATTCATGTGTAAACAACACCCTATGCTTAAACGCGAAGTGTGTGGTGCCGACATCGAAGGCGAATTCAATCGTGATGACTTTGGTATTAGCTATGGCAAGGATTTTGGCTTCAACATGAAAGTGAAGCTGGAAATTCAGGCTGAAGGAATTAAGGCAGATTAAGGCTGACTAAGGCGCATCATCAATACTATTTTTGCATGAGCCAGACAAACCGCTATCAGAAATGATGGCGGTTTTTTATTGTCCAATACCTATTGTGCCTATTGGTGTAAGGTTGATGGCATTCAGACGACCAATACTCAACATCTTTCATTCGGAGGTTGATGTGTCTACTTTTGCAAAATATACATACCTGACGCCGTTGCTAGCATTACTCATCAGCGTCGTGCCATCTACACAAGCGGCAACCTATACCGCTCACAGTCCGGCCAATCGCGTTGCCCTGTTAGAGCTTTACACCAGTGAGGGATGCAGCAGTTGTCCACCAGCAGATGCGTGGCTCATCCAGACCGGCGCACAAGCCGATCCCAAGCGAGTGATTCCACTGGCCTTGCATGTTGACTATTGGAATAGTTTGGGTTGGAAAGATCGATTTTCTGATCGAAAATTTACTACGCGTCAGCAAGAGCTGGCGGCGTTCGTTCATAGTAAGGTTGTCTATACCCCAGAAGTATTTGTCGCAGGACGAGAGTTGCGCCGTTGGTCAGATACGAATGATTTCGACCATATAATCAAAAATATCACTGCACAACCATCCGCTGCCGATATAGAGATCAAACTGTCTTCTGGCACAACAGCGCGTTCATACGATTTATCCAGTAACGTCAAGTTACGTGGAAGCAGTCCGCAAGGAGTACAAAATTTTCAGACTTATATTGCGTTGTACGAAAATAAACTGGTTTCCAATATCGCTGCGGGCGAAAACAGTGGCGTGACTTTGCATCATGATTATGTGGTGCGTCAGTGGTTGGGACCATATCCATTAAAGGATGGCGCAGCAAATATTAATGAAAACATCGCGCTCGATAAAATCCAAGGCGGCATTAAAACAGGACAATTTGGTGTAGTGGTATTTGTACAAAATGCGAGCAACGGCGAAGTGCTGCAAGCACTTAGGTTGCAGCCTGGGATTGAGTAATTAGCGGTAAACTACTTCGCTTGATATTTATGAAGAGGATGCAATGTGCATTTTTGTACTACCGGACATACACGCTGGCAATTTGCAGCAGACCAGTATCGCTGATCAGCAGCTGTTGTGTATTCATTCGACCGGCACATGATGCGACTTGAACTTGACACTAAACGCATCGACCTGTGGTGTGCTTTTCCCGCCGAAATTACCGATGAATCGCTGCTGCAAACGTATCGTGATTTATTATCCGATGAGGAAAGGGTACAGCAGCAACGCTTTTATTTCGCCAAGGATAGACAGCGTTATCTGGTGACCAGGGTCTTGGCGCGTACCGTGCTATCGCGTTATGGGTCTGTCGCACCAGAGCAATGGGTATTTGCCGCCAATGCTTATGGTAAACCGCACATCAATTTTGGCACCGGTTTGGATAAGAAGATTTCATTCAACATCACGCACGCCGATAACCTCATTATCATTGCAGTCACGTGCGATCATGCGCTTGGGTTGGATACGGAAAATAATCAAGATAGGTCAATATCGCAGGATTTGGCCGAGCATTCCTTTGCGCCTGAAGAAGTGGTCGACTTTTGCGCACAACCAGCAGATCAGCAACAGCAACGTTTCTTCGAATACTGGACACTCAAAGAGTCTTACATCAAAGCGCGTGGCATGGGTTTGTCGATACCGTTGCAACAATTTAGCTTTAGCTTTCCGCGTGAAGATGAGATTGCGCTCGCGCTAGCACCGGAGCTGAATGATACGCCAGCGCGTTGGCGCTTTTGGCAATTCAAAATGGCTGGTAATTATTTGGTTGCACTGTGCGCTGAGAAGGTAGAGCCTGAGCCACCGTCACTCATATTCAAACAAGTGGTGCCGCTGGTATCGGAGCAAGAGATAGATTATCAATTGTTGAGAGTCAATGCGGCTTGAGTCATTGTTAGTTGGAAAACGGCTCTGCCAATTTGACTCAGATGACTAACGTAAAAAATAAAAGAGACAGGGTGGGCCTGCCTCTTTTATTTTAATGCGTGTTGATTTGATTACTGAGGTGCTGCAATTTTTGCATCTGCCTTAGCTACAGCAACAGGTGCTTTCGTATCCACTTTCGCTACCGCAGCAGGTGCTTTGGTATCAGTCTTGGCTACCGTCGCAGAAGTTTTTGCTTTTGTCTTGCTGGCGACCGTTTTGTGGTGAGCCTTTGCTTTCTTGCTCTTGGCTTTGACTTTGGTAGTCGCTACCTTGGTATCCGCTTTTACATCGCTTTTGGTCGCAGCTTCAACCTTGCTGGTTTTTACATCGACTTTTGCAGCTGGTGCAGTTACCGCAGCAGTGGCAGTTGGTGTTGCAGGTGCTGCGGGAGCAGTGCCTTGAGCGAAAACAGAAGTTGCGAACAAGCCAGCGATGAGAGTAGCGATTAATTTATTCATTTTTGCACCTTTACGTTATCTTGATTACCTCAGAATTCCCGAGGGCTTGATCCAATAACGACTCGCCTGAAGATGCTGTTGACCGCTATTACATTCCATTACAATTTGCTTCGCGCACCACGGTGGCTGATTGGTTCCAGAATTTTGAAGCGACCAAATTGATCAGTCATAAACCGCCAGGCATTTGCCATTTCGTGGTGGTGTGCAATTACGTTTCGTCATTGGCGCAGCCAAGCCATTTCGGGATAGCCGTAATTCATTATTTTTTTTCAGTACGGAAATATTGGATATTTTTGTGGTAAAACTGTCCACTAAATTTGCTTTTTCTCGCCTTTAATCGGAGTGAATAGTAATGCGCGCATCTATCAAAACGGTTCTTTGCATCTTTGGTACACGTCCAGAGGCGATCAAAATGGCACCGGTAGTACGTGCTTTGCAAGCTGATCCAACCATGCACTGCAAAGTGTGTGTGACTGCACAACACCGCGAAATGCTGGATCAGGTTATGCAGTTATTTGCGTTAAAGGCAGATTACGATCTTGATCTGATGCAACCGGGACAGAATTTAACTGATCTTACTGCACGTGCTTTAACCGGATTGCGCACCGTACTGGAAGATTTCCGTCCTGATTTGGTATTGGTGCATGGCGACACTACCACCACATTAGCAGCTGGCATAGCCGCTTTTTACCAGCGCATTGCGGTTGGCCATGTGGAGGCCGGTCTGCGCACAGGTAACTTAGATGCACCGTGGCCAGAAGAATTTAATCGTTCGGTAGTGGGACTGTTTGCACGCTTGAATTTTGCGCCTACCCAGCAAGCCGCTGATAATTTACTGCGTGAAGGCCGTGATCCAAAACAGATTTTCGTCACGGGTAATACTGTGCTTGATGCGCTACTCGATGTCAGCCAGCGGATGGATGAAAATCCCACGCTGACTAAGCAACTCGCTGATCAGTTTCCCTTTCTTGATCCAAACAAAAAACTGATTTTGGTCACAGGACATAGACGAGAAAATTTTGGCGCAGGCTTTGTGAATATTTGCCAGGCATTAGCCAGGCTCGCGGCTCGCCCCGATGTACAAATTATTTATCCGGTTCACCTTAATCCGAATGTGCAACAACCGGTCAATGACATCCTGCAAGGCGTTGAAGCTGTGCATCTGATTGCGCCGCAAGACTATCTGCCATTTGTCTATCTGCTCAAACGTGCTCACATCGTCTTAACCGATAGCGGGGGGATTCAGGAAGAAGCACCAACGCTCGGTAAGCCGGTTCTGGTAATGCGTGAAACCACCGAACGCCCGGAAGCCATTGCGGCAGGAACTGCCCGGCTGGTAGGTACTGATACTGACAAAATTGTGTTTGAGGTGAGTCGCTTGCTGGATGATGAGAAGGCTTACCGCGCCATGGCGCAAGCCAGCAATCCGTATGGCGATGGCAAAGCCGCCACCAAAATAGTTGAATTGATCCGCCGTTGGGAGTCTGAATAATGGCGCCGGTTGATTTACTTGCTACTTACTGGTTTTGCATAGCGATCCTATTACGGATCGGTATCGTCATCATTTTTATCAGTTCGATCGACGACATCATCATTGATGTGCGTTACTGGCTATGGCGTCTGTTTCAGCATCGAAACTGGCGTCGTGATGCGCACTTTCCAGAGTATGCCGACGAGTTGTATCAGGACCCGCAGCAGCTTATCGCCATCATGATCCCCGCATGGCAGGAAGCGCCCGTTATTCAGCGCATGGCAGACTATGCGGCGCGCACTTTTGACTACGAAAATTATCATATTTTTGTTGGCACTTATCCGAATGACCCCGACACACAACGCGAGGTTGATAAGGTCGTTGCAAAATATCCGAATGTACATAAAGTGGTAACCCGTGATCCGGGACCAACGACAAAGGCAGACTGCCTCAATAACATCATCGCCTTTATCACCGCAATGGAAGCCGCTGAAGATATACATTTCAGCTGTCTGGCTTACCACGATGCGGAAGATATTATTCATCCGTTGGAACTACGTGCTTTCAATCGCCTGGTGCCAAGTTTTGATTTGGTTCAGATACCTGTGATGCCGCTTGCGCGCAGTTGGACTAACGCGATTGGAAATCACTATATCGATGAATTTTCTGAATGGCACGGCAAAGATATGTTGGTACGTCAATTGCTAACCGGCCAGATTCCAAGTGCTGGCGTTGGAACGGCATTTAGTCGTCGTGCAATTGAACTTCTAGAAAAAATCAACGGCGGCGTGGTATTTGACGTTGGTTCGCTAACGGAGGATTACGAAATCGGTTTTCGCTTACATCAAGTCGGCGCGCGTGAAATGCTGCTGCATTACCAAGTCCAGTTTAAAGATAAACCGCCTGCCTGGTTTGGTCGCAAAGGCGTGCATCCTATGCTATGTGTGCAGGAATATTTCCCTAATCATACGTGGCAGGCGGTTCGTCAAAAGTCACGCTGGATAGTTGGCATCGTATTTCAGGGATGGAAGAATCTGGGTTGGAGCGGTGCGCCACTGATGAAATACATGTTAATGAGAGATCGTAAAAGTGTGATCGCTTTTCCTGCTGTGCTGATGGGGTATTTTATCGTGGTAACGGTAATGTTTAATTGGATCCATCTTCAGATGAATCCTCGCTGGTGGCGATTTCCGGAATTGATTCCTCAAGAAAGCTGGTTTTTCGTGCTGGTTAAAATTAATTTTTTCTTCATGTGCAACCGTTTGCTGCACCGCTTTATTTTTACGAGTCGCTATTTCGGTTATTGGCAAGGATTACAGGCGCTGCCGCGGATTTTGGTTGGAAATATCGTGAACATATGTGCTTTTTTTCGTGCTTTTTTCCAAGTGCGTAACAGTAACAAGACTGGTCGCGCTGTTACATGGGATAAAACCAGTCACGATTTTCCTGATTTGCACCCCGGAGAATGACCTATGAGGTTGAAAAATTTACTTCGCTTTGTCGTTCTCCTGAGCGTTGGCATTCATATGCAGGCGCGTGCTGCGTGGCTAGATAGCGAATGGCACAACTTTCGCGTTTATCCTCGACTGCAACGATCTTACGATTTGTATAAAGCAGGTGATTACGCCGGCGCTTTAGTATTGTTGCAACAAGCTGAGAAAATTGACCCGAACAAGCGAGATGCGCGAATTTTACATGCACAGACATGTGAAAAATTGCATGACATAGCGTGTTTGCGGCAGTTGGGTGAAGATTGGGAAAGGCGTTTTCAGCGCGACCCTTTGGGCTATTACATCGTCGGCTATGTAAAGAAATTGGGGAATGACGACAATCAGGCGATTGAGCAGTTTCGATCCGCGATTGAACATGTTGGGTTACATCCAGATAGTCGAACAAAGGCAGGGCGTGAATTGATAGATGCTTTGTTCCGTCTAAAAAGATATCAGGAAGCGCAAGCAACCATCGCATGGTTGCAGCAGCAAAAAGTATTTATTGCAGATGCTGACAGCCAGCGCTGGAATCGCCAATTGGTTGCGGCTGCTGCAGGTGCCGAAGTATCTAAAGCAGCTAAAGTCGCTAAAGTCGCACCAGAGGAAGTTGTCGCGCCGATTAATATCAGCAAGCAAAAAACAGTTAGCAGCAAAGAGATCGTGCCACCACCAGATTCGCAATTTCCGTATCGTGAATTATCTGAAGCGATGCGCACTCAGCGCATCATTGCCGATTTTTATCACCTGACCGCCGCGCAACACTATAGTGATTTGGAAGGAGAAGTAGCTGTTTTGCGGCGTGAAAATTTGTTCACTCCCGCTATTCAAGAAGCGCTGGCGCTCAACCTGGAAAATAAAAATTGTCCTTTGCTACTGCAGGAAATTGCTGTCGATGCCGATATCCGGGAAACTACCGAACATAGTCAGATGGCCGCCGCATATTGTGCAAGCGCGCAGCCGGAAAGGTCTGCACAACATTTTCACGCTGCAAGCAGTGTGCGTGCTCAGGCTGGCTTGCAACCATTAGCGCAAACGCTGCGTAGCGAAGGTGATGCCTGGTACGCATCCCAGCAACTCGACAAGGCCATGCAAAGTTGGGATGCCAGCTTACAACAACAAGAAAACCCGGAACTCGCCCGCAATTTAGTTGATCTGGCCATCCAGCATCCTGAGTTGCCATCAAGTGTCGTGATAGTGACGCGTTATCGCCATTTCCTGCCACCCGGCCAACTGGCTTTGACACAGGCATATGCAGCACAACATCGCGGCGACAACGTTGCAGCCGAAGCTAATTTTCGTACATCGCTGGCTGAAAGCCCCAAATGGCAAGTGTGGTACGAGTTGGCTAATTTGATGCGAAGTACGGGCAATTCTTCAGCGCAAGGTGAGGCGCTTTCCGAGGCACTGAAGCTCAATGATGAGCAATCGTTGTTACATGCAGAATATGCGTATTGGCTTAAAAGTAATGGACAAAGTGCCGCAGCGCTACTGCATTTTCAGCGTGCTGTGGAACTGGATTCCCAGCGCACGGAACTGATCCCGGAAATTGCCCTGCTAGAAATGAAATTGGGGCAATCGAAGGCAGCCATCCGCGATTTTCGCGCAAGCATTGATCAGAGCAAAAATATCCAATCACGCAATAGCGTTAGCGGCGAGGCTGCTGAGAATCAGTTGTACGCCTGGCAGCGCGCGGTGCAAACGCTGGAAGATCGCTGGAGTATTTCAGCCGGCACACAAGTGCGTTTAAATCAAGGCCCGATAGTTCCTGACGGAGTGGGCATTAGCCCTTCGCAATACGCGCAATTCGGCGGTGCGGTAGATTTCGAGGCCGCGTATCGACTGGACCCATTATGGGATGCTGAGCACCCAAGCTGGTTATTTGCAAGAGCAAGCCAAGGTTTGGAAAATCGTTCATTTGAGTTTATGTCCGGTAATACACTAGCCGGGATTGGTTTTCGGCAGCGATTATTGGCTGATGAAAACGTACTCGGCTCGGTTGAGTGGCTATACAGAAATGGTAGTGACACCCCCAGTGATGTCATGCTGCGTTTATCTGGCTCACATTCGTTTGGCACCGACTGGCGACCAACCGGTACGCAATGGACCAGCTTCAATGTGTATGGTGATATTGCGCGGTTGCTACGCGAAAAAAGTTATTATTTGACGCTTTCGGCTGAACTAGGACGACAACAGCGTTTAGCGTGGTTAGACGGAAAATCCACTTTCATGCCGTATGTCGGCAGTGCGCTGGCTATCAATAACGATAATTTCAGCAACACCGCAGTGAGCCGGGTCGACGCGGTGATGGGTATCGCCCTGCAAAGTTGGCATGGCGCTGACCCTTGGCGTGCACCCGACGTCCGGCAACGTTTATCGCTTGAAGTGCGGCAGCGTATCGGCGGGAATAGTCTGGATCACACCATTGTTTTGCTACAGTGGAGAATATTTCATTGAGTAAGCGCATAGTCAGACTGTTCAGTTGTCTGCTTTTGGTGACCAGCATGGCATCAGCTACTGCTGTGTGTGAACAAAGCCTTCCCCAGAGGGTTTTTTTTCAACCGTGGAATTTACTTGATAGCCATGCAGTTCGACTGGATGGCAAATTACTTCATCAGTTGCAACTGCAAGGCTATAGCCATCTGATCTTGCAATGGAGCCGTCGTGGTGATACTGAGTTCTGGCCGGATGACGGGCGAGGCTGGATACGTCAGGCATTGGTAACAGATAAGTCGCTGCAGATTATTCACGGACTTTATTCTGATCCAAATTATTTCGATATCTTGAACAAAACGGACAGTCGGCTTGACATTGAACTGGCCGCGATTAGGGATAGAAGCATCAATGAAGCTGCAAAATTAATTAAACAATCACCTGTGCCGATAGCAGGTTGGTATCTGCCTGAAGAAATAGACGACTTGAACTGGCAAACAGCAGAACGGCAGCAAATGCTGTCAACTCACTTCCTCAAGACGATTGAGCAGTTACACAATTTGTATCCGGTCATTCCAGTTTATGCCTCTGTTTTTTTTAGCGGAAATCAAGATCCGGTTAGTTTTGCCAAAATGCTCGAAAAAATTAATAAAGAAACCGGCATCATCTGGCTGATTCAGGATGGCTTGGGTGAGCAACGCCACAATAAAATTGATACGACACAGTATTTACACAGCATAACGCAATCTTTGCCTCCTCAAGCCTGGCAAGGCGTACTCGAAATTTTTTCTGAACAATCTCACCAAACACGGACAGGGATTGAAACTGAATATTGCCCGGCAAGTAAATATAGTATTCAAAAAAGAATAACAACCTGGTGTGAGGCGACCGGTAAAAATCCTGAGGTTATCTTCTCCCTGACGCAACTTCGCTTGCCTCTACACTCGCCGTTTTCTAATCGATGCAAAAAGCCGTTATGGGATCGCTGATTTATTTGTCAGCCTATGATTTCGCGTCGCATCAAGATGTGGAGAATAAAGTCCGGCAACAAAAAAGCCACTTACATTGCTGTAAGTGGCTTTCGTACTTCTTCATTCTTGGTAGGCCGTGCGGGATTCGAACCTGCGACCAACGGATTAAAAGTCCGCTGCTCTACCAGCTGAGCTAACGACCCGATAGGGGCGCAATTATAACGAGGGTTGTACATTTTTCCTAGTTTTTTTTGCTGCTTAGCCGCATATTTTTCTGATGTGGGAAGATGGTATAGGGTTTCGTGCTTTAAAATGCTGACTTCTTCTGCGATGTTGCATGCATGTTAATCATGTTTCGTTGTATTTTTTAGCTATTTCATTTATTTAATTTCAACACTTCCATGACGGCCTCCCTCATTTGCGATCCAGCTTTTTCGCCTTCTTATCACCTCAGCAGCAAGGAGATGGCCGATCTTGCGGAACCGCACGTGCGCGATATTGTGTCGCTGGTATTTGAACATAGTACGGCGCTGCCGGCATTGATCGTGTTTGATGAGCGCTGTGACCTCTCTATTGCCTTAGTTGAGGCTTATCGGCGCTGTTTGCCGACGGCAGGCTGGATTAACTTTGATGCGGTTGCCGGTGAGGATGTGTTGGCGGCGTTTGCATTACTGGCACCATCGACCTTAGTGGTGTTGATTCAATCGACACATTTTCGATTAGAGGCTTTCCGGCTGCGGGTGGAATTGTTTAAACGCGATCTGAAAGTGGTTGAGCATCCGCATCTGTCACGCATGCCGGATGCGCAGGCGCTCTACTACATTGAATCGCTGGCTTATGATCCCTTGTATTACCGCGGGGTTGGTGCCGCATTGAAAAACCGGATTGATCGCGCGCAGTGTGGTGTGGTCGATAGCGGCGGCGAACGCCTGGTATTTTCTGTTCCATTTGAATCGGCCAAATTGAATGTCGGCGATTATCGCGAAATGAAAAACGTCGGCGGCCAGTTTCCCATTGGTGAAGTGTTTACCGAATCGCAGGATCTGGAAGCGGTGAACGGCTGCGTGCGGATTTTTGTGTTTGGTGATACTTCATTCCATGTGAATCGACCAGAGCAACCAATCACTTTGGTGATTAATAAGGGAAAGGTCACGGATGTGCGTGATTCAACGCCAGAATTTGATCAGGTCTTGGCCAATATTCGCGCGCTGGAAGGCGAGGTCTGGATACGCGAATTAGGATTCGGCATGAACCGCGCATTTACCCGCGACCGCATGGTCGACGACATCGGCACTTATGAACGGATGTGCGGCATCCATTTATCGTTAGGCGCGAAGCATGGCGTATACAACAAACCAAATATCAGACGCGCCGATGCCCGTTTTCATATCGATGTGTTTGCAGTGACAGAGGCCGTGTACCTGGATGATGACTTGGTATATCGCGATGGTGCCTGGCTGGTTTGATGGTACTTCATCGCCGCAGAGTAAATACGAAAAGACGCTAGATTTACATTTGGCGCACTCCATCTAAGTGTCCGTTAGCGACGGCTCTTCATCCTCCTTCCAGAAAATAAGCGTGATCCAATCGTTCTGCTTGAGTGCTGTGGGCAGACGGTTGCTGTCGCCGACGTGAAGCAAACAAGAAAATCAATGACGCACGTAGAAATGGACGCGAAGATATACAATCTGCAGACCATAAAAGCGCTGCAATAAGTCATCACTGAGCGCCGGTTACACCCCGCGACATTTTTTATCTTTGCATAAGTACATCACTGAGGAGATTCGCAATGCAGATAGGCATGATTGGATTGGGACGTATGGGCGCTAATATGGTGCGGCGCCTGGCTAAAGGTGATCACAAATGTGTGGTCTATGATGTGCAGCCTGACGCTATCAAGGCTGTGTTGCGCCCCGATGTTGTAAGCGCATCATCTTTTAAAGATTTAGTCGCCCAGTTAGCTACCCCGCGCATTATTTGGCTGATGTTGCCCGCAGCTTTGGTCGATGAAAATCTGACGACGTTAATCCCATTGCTGGACGCTGGTGACATTATCATTGACGGTGGAAATTCTTACTATCATGACGATATTCGACGTGGCATTGCATTGAAAGAACATCAAATCCATTACGTTGATGTTGGCACCAGTGGTGGTGTGGCGGGTTTGGATCGCGGCTATTGTCTGATGATAGGCGGCGAAAAAGAAACGGTGCAATATCTATCTCCCATTTTTTCCACGCTGGCTCCAGGTATTGGAGATATTCCTGTGACCGCAGGACGGGATAATGCTGGCAGCACTGCCGAGCAAGGCTATCTGCATTGTGGTCCGCAAGGCTCAGGTCATTTTGTCAAAATGATACATAACGGCATTGAGTACGGCATCATGGGTGCCTATGCTGAAGGATTGAATATTCTGCGAAATGCCAATATCGGCCATAAAGAAAACGACAATGACGCTGAGACCACGCCGTTGCGCAATCCTGAATACTATCAATATGACCTGGATTTACCCGAGATCACGGAACTATGGCGACGCGGTAGTGTGATCGGTTCATGGTTGCTGGATTTGACTGCCAGCGCGCTATTGCACGATCCAGAACTGAAAAATTATGCGGGCCATGTTGCAGATTCCGGTGAAGGACGCTGGACGATTGCTGCGGCTATTGACGAAGCGGTTCCCGTGCCGATTCTGAGTGCCGCACTGTATTCACGTTTTAGTTCGCGCGGCGAGGGTGATTTTGCCGACAAAATATTGTCTGCCATGCGACATGGATTTGGCGGGCATGTAGAAAAGAACGGCAAGTCGTAACGGGTGCGATGTAAGTAAAGGATAGCTCTCATGAAAACGCAAAACGAAATTGTTTTTCTGTTTGATTGTGATAACACTTTATTCGACAACGATCGCTTGCGGGACGATCTTCAGGCGCATCTGGATCGGAAGTTCGGTGTCTGGGCTCGCGATAGGTATTGGCAGATTTATGAAGAGCTGCGCGCTGAGTTAGGCTATGCCGATTATCTGGGAGCGTTGCAACGTTTTCGCTTTGAAGTAAACAACGATGAACGTGCTTTGCTACGGATGTCGGCTTTTTTTCTCGACTATCCCTTTGCCGACCATTTATTTCCGAACGTACTTGATGTTCTTGCTTATCTTGAGAAGAGTGGGCCGACGGTGGTTCTGTCGGATGGGGATATGGTTTTCCAACCGCATAAAATTCAATATTCCGGTCTTTGGCAAGCGGTTGACGGCCGTGTATTGATCTATCTTCATAAAGAAAAAATGCTGGCAGATGTTGAGCGACATTATCCAGCGCAGCATTACGTGATGGTGGATGACAAGCTCAGCATTTTGGCGGGAATGAAAAAAATCTGGGGCAAACGCTTGACTACTGTTTTTGTATGTCAGGGTCACTATGCGCTTGATCCGCACAACGTGGCAACTTACCCGCCAGCAGATATCACCGTCCAGCGCATTGACGATTTACTGGGGTACGATATGCCAGTGTTGCTCGCTGCAGCAGGAAAGGAAAATGCAGAAATGAGGCCATCATAAATCGGAATACGACAAGCGGAGTATGGGTATCGACACATGTTTTATTTGCAGTAATTTCGTATGCGAAATTTGCAGGCCCTGACTTTTTTCATATTTCAATTTCCAAACGCGAGGAGGAATACATGATTTATCAAGGTAGTTGTCACTGCGGGAAAATCAAATTTGAGGCTGAGGGCGATCTCACTGGTGCGGTCACATGTAACTGTTCTATTTGCTCCCGCAAAGGATCGCTTATGTGGTTTATACCCCGTGATAAGCTGCATTTGCTCAGCTCGGAAGAGGATGCGGCTACGTACACATTCAACAAACACGTCATCCAGCATCGTTTTTGCCCGACCTGCGGCATGCATCCTTATGGTGAGAAAATTGACGCCAAGGGCGATCGAGTCGTCGCAATCAATATCCGCTGTCTTGAGAACGTTGACTTTGCATCTCTTCCGGTCCATCACTATGATGGTCGGTCCGTGTGAATGGAATGTCGGCCTGGTAACTGTATTTAAATTTCTGAAATGGAGATCATCATGAGTCAATATCAGATCGCAGTGGTTGTCGGCAGTCTTCGTCGTGAGTCATTCAATCGCAAAATGGCAGATGCTATCGTTAAACTGGCGCCGGCCGACTTCGTGTTTAAGCAAGTGCAAATTGGTGATTTACCGCTTTACAATCAGGACGATGACGGCAATCCGGCAGAATCGGTTAAACGACTAAAAGCGGAGATTTTGGCTGCGCAGGGTCTTTTGTTCATCACAGCTGAATATAACCGTTCGATCCCTGGGGTGCTCAAGAACGCGATTGATCACGCCTCTCGTCCTTACGGGCAAAGTGCCTGGGTCGGCAAACCTGCTGGTGTGCTGGGTGTCTCGGTTGGCGCTGCCGGTACCGCGATGGCGCAACAGCATTTGCACAATGTGCTCTCTTATCTGGATGTGCCGACGCTGGGCCAGCCGGAGGCTTTTATACAAAACAAAGATGGCTTGTTCGATGAGGCCGGCAACATCGGCGAGGATAGCAAAAAATTTCTGCAAAACTGGATGGATACTTACGTAGCCTGGGTGAAAAAGCAGAACGCTTGATGGAAACGACTGCCAGGATATCAGTCAGGCAGGTCGGAAAGCGCTGCGCTTTTAGACCTGCCGGATGTATAGATATTGATGGCATGCAGGGTAGGGATTCCGGTAAAGCCACAAACCGTCACCATGAGTTTGGGCGGCATGCAGAATGGGCGCAGTCAACCAGCGCATACGCTCAGGCGTTTATCCGGGCAGGGAATAGTCCCGTTCCGGAGAATTTAACATCATGAAGATCAAAACAGTTCCTGTGCTCTTGTGCGCGCTTTTAGTCACCACCGTCGTTTTTGCAGACGAACTTCACAATAAAGCGATGGCCGCAACGCATGATTTGCAACGCGCTATTAATGAAATGGTCGTCATTCATCAAGAGCATGGTAGTGAGTTTGGCGGCCACATGGGTCGGGCGGTTGAATTGGCCAAACAAGCCGAGGTGGAACGCAATGCAGCCTTGGAGTACTACCGCGCTCACCATCCAGGTTGGCAATAAGCGGCCGCAAAGTAGGGGGGGGCAATCTGTAACGGATCGCCCTGATTTCACGACGTAGATCGGATCTGTTGCGCAGATAAGACAAGCGGTTGGGGAAATGATGAGAAGGGATGAAATGGAATGGCCAACAAAAAAGCCACTTACATTGCTGTAAGCGGCTTCTGTACTACTGCATTCGTGGTAGGCCGTGCGGGATTCGAACCTGCGACCAACGGATTAAAAGTCCGCTGCTCTACCAGCTGAGCTAACGACCCGAAAGACGGCTATTATAGTGAGGTTGTAGCAGCCCGTCAAACATAACCTCACATTTTTTCAATGAAATGTCGATGAAATTGCGCAGCGACAACACTTCATTGCGAAAAAATAGCGAAAACAATATTGCTCGTGTTATTTCCCGGAGGCTAAGCGATCTTTAGCAGTTGCTGCTGCTGGCGTATTCGGATATTGCGATACCAGCTGCTCTAATGTTTTCTTAGCGGCTGCTTTATCTTTTAATCCGGTATAGCTGTCAGCCATGTTCAGCATTGCATCGGCAGCTTTAGGATTATCCGGATATTTTTTGACCAATGCCTGTTGCGCGGCAATGGCGCTTTTGAAATCACGTTGTGCAAAATACGAATTGCCTAACCAGTATTGCGCTGATGGCGCAAAGCCGGATGTCGGATAGCTGCGGATATAGGAGATGAAAGCTGCGGCAGAACCCTTGTAATTGCCGCTTTTGAAGTTATCCAAGGCTGCATCGTAGGCTTTTTGCTCGTTCGGGTCTATGCTGACTTCCTGACCATCTACATTGACTTTCTGCGGTTCCAATTTACGCAAGCGGGTATCCAGATCGACGTAAAAATCTTTCTGGCGTTGCTGCGTGTTGGCGACCTCATTGGTCAGTACTTCGATTTGTCCGCGCAGTTTGGAAATTTCCTGATTGAGCTGATCATTTTGATCGGCAAGGCTCAATGAACTGCTTTTATCTGACTTGCTATCCAGACGGGAATTGATCGCATCGATTTTGCTGCGAAGATCGAGAATCGCGCGGCGCGCTTCGTCGTCGTCAAACATGCCGGCATGAGCGAGTGGGGCAAGGGAACATGCGGCCAGAACAGCCGCTGTTAATGTTGATTTTAAAAAATTTCGCATAAGATCCTAGTCCAGCAAGTCTGAAATATATTCATCGTTTTTAAACCACTTTCCAAACCTGTTGTTTCAGCTCTATTACTTCAGTTCTACTGAAACTACGGTTTGGAAAGAAGTCTACAAATCGATGTGAAGCATTTTGTTTCGCGTTCTGTAAACAGGCGAGCGGAGCAGCTTGCTTCACATCGGTACTACATTAATTGTAGATAATATCGTCGCGACGATTTTCAGCGTAAGACGCTTCGTCGTTACCCATTGCTTTTGGTTTTTCTTTGCCTAGCGATACTGCTTCCATCTGTGCATCGGCAACGCCTAGCAATGCCATAGCTTTACGTACCGCTTCTGCGCGTTTTTGACCCAGTGCCAAGTTGTACTCGCTGCCGCCGCGATCATCGGTATTACCTTGGATCAGGATCTTGCGATCTTTATGGGCGATCAAATACTGTGCGTGCGCTTCTACGACTGGACGGAATTCATCTTTGATTGTGTAGCTGTCGAAGTCGAAATAAACGCTGCGCTTAGCAAGAATGCCTTGTGGATCATTCAGTGGATCGCGTGAAGCAGTGTCAACTGTGTTGACAGTACGTGCATCTGCATTTGCGCCGCGATCAACTACAGGCGCTGCTTTGTCTTCTAGCTTAACTGGGGATGAACATGCAGCCAACAAAACTGCGCTTGAAATGATGAGGGCAAAACTATGAATGGGACGCATTTTTTTTCTCCAGATTGTGATTAATAATAACTACGGTTATTGCAGGTATTGAGACACATTGCTCACTGCATAAAAATCATTCATTGAACAATGTGCCGGTGGTATCGCCACCATTTACTTCATAAATGGGCCCCAGGTCGGTTCCCGAATATCGCCGGATGGCGCGGCGATACGTTGTTTGATGCGACCGTCGACGGACACAACACCCAAAGCACCGCGACCGGTGGAATACATAATATATTTGCCGTTAGGCGAGAAGCTTGGTGATTCGTCTTTACTGCTATCGGACAGACGTTGCTCTTGATTATTTGTTAAGTCTAACGCATACAACTGGTAGCCGCCATTCCGACGGGAAATATACGCTAAAGTTTTACCATCCGGTGAGATTCGTGGGCTGATATTGTAATTTCCGCTAAAGGTAACGCGCTGTGCATCGCCGCCGTTGGCACTCATCTTATAAATCTGTGGCCCGCCGCTGCGGTCACTTGTGAAATAGACGCTTTGTCCATCGGCAGAAAATTGTGGTTCAGTATCAATGCCATTGGTATTTGTCAGACGGCGCAAGCCAGAGCCGTCGGCATTGACCACATATACCTGCGTTAAGCTGTTACGCGCCAATGCTATAAGGATTTTACTACCATCTGGCGACCAAGATGGTGCCGAGTTACTACCTTTGAAATTGGCGACGACGGTACGTTGTTTCGTGACCAGATTTTGCACGTAAACCACTGGTTTTTTAGATTCAAATGATACATACGCGACTTTGGTGCCGTCGGGCGACCAGGATGGTGAAATGATAGGTTCGTTGGAGCGCAAAGCCACTTGTGTGCCTTCACCATCAGCATCGGCCACTTCCAGGCGATATTCGCGTCCCGATTTGGTGACGTAGGCGATGCGGGTAGCGAAGCTGCCGCGAACGCCGATCAATTTCTCATAAATATCATCGGCAATCTGATGCGCCAGAACGCGAGTTCTTGGTGCTGTCGCGGTTAATGAAAGGCCAGATAATGTGCTGGATTTCACTGTGTCATACAGTTTATAGCGCACGTCGTAGCGACCATCGGCCAGTTTCTGTACGCTGCCAACTACCAGCGCGTCAGCGCCACGGCCTTTCCAATCGGTGTAATTGACGGGTGTGGTTTCGGAAATTGTGTCACCGGTATCAATGATCTTGAACATGCCACTGCGACTCAAGTCGGCTTTGATGATGGCGGTGATTTGCTGTGGCGCCAGGTTTTCGTTGCTGAAGCCTGCAATGGCGATGGGGATTTGCGTCGCACCGACACCCGAGGTTTCGATACGCAGTTGTGCGTGCACCAGTGGTGCTGATAGCAGGGTAGCGACAGTCACGCTGATAACAGCAACCGCTCGCACGAGTTTATTGATGAAGTTTTTTCGCATGGTAGTCCTGAGTCTCATAAATAAGTTACTGATCTTTCAGTCTGTGGATTCCGGTGAAGCCGGAAGGAACAGTACCCGAATTATCTTTAGGATAAGGTGCAGAGCGCTCAATAGCCCGTTTGACGGCCTCGTCAAAACCGGGAACGCCAGATGGTTTTTTTAAACGTATGCTGGAGATAGAACCATCGGGTAACAATTGCACGTCGAACTCTGCGGCCGGATTGCCGCTTACATCATCAGGCGCGTTAAAGTTAATATTATTCCGAATTTTAGCGCCAACCTTAGAGGCATATCCAGGATCGCCACCTTTTGGTCCTTGCGATTTTGCAGCGGTGCCAGTGCTATTGGCCGCGCCGTTACCGCTGGCTTGGCCTAGCAATTTTTTCATGGTGGCATCGTGCTGCGCCTGGTCAGCGGCTGCTTCAGCTTTTTTGGCCGCGTCTAATTTTTGCTTTTGTTTGGCATCGGCAGCTGCTTTCAGTTTGGCTTCTGCTGCATCAGCCTTTTTCTTCGCATCGTCCTCTTTTTGTTTTTCAGCCTTTGCATCAGCAGTGTCTTTTTTCGCTTTTTCTTTTTTGGCTAGTTCATCTTCTTTACGTTGTTGTTCTTGCTGTAGTGCTTTGTCTTTGCGATCTTGCTCTTCCTGATCGAGTTTTTTCTGCTCAAGCTCTTTACGTTTGCGCTCTTTGGCCAACGCGATTTCAGGATCAGGAACGACAGGTTGCTCCACAACCTTAGGTGGCGGTGGCGCAATAACTGGTTTTGGCTCTGGCAGCGGCTCCGGTGTGACTGGCTCCGGCTGCAATACAGGAGGAGGAGTCGGTGCTGGTGGCGCAGCCTCTTTCGCGTCCATGCTCCAGACTTCAGCTTCTACAGCGACAGGCACCTTGCTTTGCCACTGTACACCTATCCATAAGAATGCCAATAATGCAAAATGCACAACAGCCGCCAGCGCGATAGCGCGCCAGCGTCCGGGCTCTTGCGGAACGAGGTAAGGAGAGTGATTTTGTATATTTGCGGTCATGAGCTGATGATTACTTTGCAGCTAAACACTAGGTAAAGCATAGTCGTCACTTGGTAGCCAATCCAACGCGATTAATACCTAGCGTCTTGGCGTCAGAAATGGCCTTAATCACTTCGTCATATTTGATGTCTTTGTCAGCCGAAATCATCACTGCGATATCAGGGCTGTCAGCGTGTAAAGCGCGCAATCTATTGGTTAGCTGCCCTGGTTCTACCGCTTCAGGCTTGCTTGTGCCGCTTGATTGACCATGGACCCGCAGGCTGGCATCACCATTAGCCTTTAACGACACCTCGATATACTCAGTCGGTGGTGCGCTCGATTTGGCTGCATTGGGCAAGTTGATCACACTAGGATTCACCATCGGTGCGGACACCATAAAAATCACCAGCAACACCATCATCACGTCGATGTAAGGAACGACGTTGATTTCCGCTTTAAATTTACGCTGGCGTCCGCCGCGCATGGAGGAAAAGCCGGTCATTAGCGTGCCTGCCGTTGCAAAATGTTAGAGAATTCTTCAATAAAACTTTCAAAGCGAATCGCCAGACGGTCTACGTCATGTGAAAAGCGGTTGTAAGCGACCACCGCAGGAATCGCTGCAAACAAACCAATCGCCGTAGCAATCAAGGCTTCTGCAATACCGGGTGCGACCGCTGCCAAAGTAGCTTGCTGGACGTTAGCTAAACCGCGAAACGCATTCATGATGCCCCAAACCGTGCCGAGCAGACCGATGTAGGGTGATACTGAACCGACCGACGCCAGGAAGGCCAAATGCGATTCCAAGCCGTCCATTTCACGCTGATAAGCAGCGCGCATGGCGCGGCGTGCACCATCGAGCATGGCATTGGCATCAACGCCATTTTTATGTGCTGCGGTGGCTTGAATCTTGTTGTATTCATCCATACCCGCTGCAAAAATCCGTTCCATTGCTCCACTGCTGCTGCCGCGACGACGGTTGGAATTGGCATCTTGATACAGTTCGGTCAGATTGCCGCCCGACCAAAATGCGCGCTCAAATTCTTCAGTTTGCGCACGAGCTTTTTTAACAGCAAACATCTTGCGGAAAATATACGTCCAACTCATCACTGAAACTGCGAGTAACAGTAGCATCACCAGTTTGACGATGACAGAGGCATTGGTGATGAGAGTAAGAAATGATAAATCTTGAGTAACGGTCATAGTTTTGCTTTTCTTTGTTTTCGCTTAAATTCTTTTTAGCTTACTTTTAGCCTACTTACTGTTGATATGCTCTAGCACTGTAGGTGGAATTGCTTGCGGACGTAAGGTCTTTACGTTGACGCAAACTACCGTGATACGGCCGGTTGCCAGTAGCTTGGTTTCACCATCTTCAATGCGCCATGCCTCTTGAATAAAATCAACGGCGACACGGCCGAGGCGTTCGACTACAACTGTCAGGAATAGTTCATCATCCAAACGAGAAGGTGCGTGATATTCGACGGCGGTGCTTTTGACGATGAATACAACGCCGTCAGTTTCGATCAGTTTGCTTTGAATAATGCCGGTTGCGCGCAGCCATTCAGTGCGTGCTCTTTCGAAAAATTTCAAATAATTTGCATAAAATACAATACCGCCGGCGTCAGTGTCTTCGTAATATACGCGGATTTTCCATCTGAAATTTTGTTGGTTTACTACGTCCGTATCCAATATATCCAATGTATATCCGCCTTAATAATTTCGCTTAGATCTTAGATAGTAGATTTCAGATCTTAAACATTACGTTTAATCGCCAAGCCAGCAAACGCCTGGCAAGTCGGCATCATTTCGATGCGATTGATGTTGATATGTGCTGGCAAGGTTGCTATCCAATAAGCGGTGTCGGCAATATCTTCTGGCGTCAGTGGTTGCGTACCTTGATATACCTTGGCCGCTGCTTCGTCGTTGCCGTGAAAGCGTACATTAGAAAATTCTGTGCCACCGCACAAGCCCGGCGCAAGATCAGTCGCACGCACGCCAGTGCCAACGATATCGGCTCGCAGATTCAACGTGAATTGTTTGACGAAAGCTTTAGTGGCGCCGTAGACGTTACCGCCCGGATAGGGATGGATACCAGCAGCTGACCCGAGATTGATAATGGTGCCGCGATTCCGGGCTAACATACCGGGCAAAACTAAACGCGTTACTGTGACCAGGCCTTTGCAATTGGTCTCTATCATGGTTTCCCAATCTTCCAGCGAGGCTTGCTGAGCAGATTCGGTGCCTAATGCGAGGCCGGCATTGTTGATCAACACGTCAATTTCTTGCCATTCAGGCGGCAGTGACGCAAGTGCGGTAGTAATGGATTGCTTATCCGTCACATCCATGGTCACCGGTAGCAGAGCAGATCCCAATTCGGTGGCCAAATCATCAAGACGTTCTTTGCGACGGCCGGTGGCAATGACTTTATGGCCGTTTTTGACGAATGTACGGGCCATTGAAGCCCCGAAGCCTGCGGTTGCGCCGGTAATTAATACAATCATGGTTGCTTATCCTGTCTTATTTACAAGTTCGTTAGACTTCTTTCGGAAGCTAAGTAAGGGCGCATAACGGTTAAAACGCTGTTGCTCCCTCACTGCACGGTCTTACTGACTGCGTCGGGGCGCCTAGTCTAAACAGTTATACGGCCTTACATGTTCTCAGTAACCTTAAGTTACAGTCCCGTATCTGGTTTTGACGGAAGTCTGTTGTAAGCGAAGTAATGCCAAGTCGAAATTGTAGCCCAAATCTTGCCGAAAACACGCCCTTCACCTACAATGGCGGCACCATTTCGTCTCACGTGACTGGCGAAAAACCGTACTGACACTACCAAAAGTAGCTAGCGCAGTATCGGGAATAGGTGGGCATCCACCGGGAAGCGTGAGATTTTACCGCCGTGCGCCTGGGCAGCCCCGAATGGAAGTACTGAAAGTGCTATAGGTACGATTGAGGCTGCCGCAATTCCATATTTATTTGGCCCTTATTCGATCAGATCCCCCATCTATCAATCGGAGTATTCCATGTTTGCAAAAAATCACACCCTAGCCAATGTCGATCCAGAGTTGTGGAGCGCCGTTCAAAAAGAAAATCATCGCCAGCAAGAACATATTGAGCTGATCGCTTCTGAAAACTACACTTCGCCCGCCGTCATGGAAGCGCAAGGTACACAGTTGACGAATAAGTATGCCGAAGGCTATCCGGGCAAGCGTTATTACGGCGGTTGTGAGTTTGTCGATATCGCAGAGCAATTAGCGATTGACCGAGTGAAGCAATTGTTTGGCGCAGAAGCAGCCAACGTACAACCAAATTCCGGTTCGCAAGCCAACCAAGGTGTATTTTTTGCCATGCTGAAACCAGGTGACACCATCATGGGCATGTCGTTGGCTGAAGGCGGCCATTTGACGCACGGTATGGCGCTCAATATGTCTGGCAAATGGTTCAATGTTGTTTCATATGGCCTGAACGAAAAAGAAGAAATCGATTACGACGCGTTTGAGAAGCTAGCGCACGAAAAGAAGCCAAAGCTGATTATCGCAGGTGCATCGGCTTATGCTTTGAAAATTGACTTTGAGCGCATGTCAAAAGTAGCCAAAGCAGTTGGCGCCTACTTTATGGTGGATATGGCGCATTACGCAGGTTTGATCGCTGCGGGCGAATACCCGAATCCAGTTCCGCACGCAGATTTCGTCACGTCGACTACGCACAAATCTTTGCGTGGTCCACGCGGCGGTATCATCTTGATGAAAGCTGAACACGAAAAAGCGATTAATTCAGCGATTTTCCCAGGTATTCAAGGTGGTCCATTGATGCACGTGATTGCTGGTAAAGCGGTCGCATTTAAAGAAGCTCTGACGCCAGAATTCAAAGCTTATCAACAGCAAGTCGTGAAAAATGCAGATGCGTTGGCAAAAGCATTGATAGCGCGCGGTCTGCGTATTGTGTCGGGTCGTACTGAATCGCACGTCATGCTGGTTGATTTACGCGCGAAGAAAATTACTGGCAAAGAAGCAGAAGCCATTCTTGGCGCTGCACACATGACTTGTAACAAGAATGCGATTCCGAACGATCCGGAAAAACCATTCGTGACATCAGGTATCCGCCTTGGCAGTCCAGCATTCACTACACGTGGTTTCAAGGAAGCAGAAGCCACTAAAGTGGGTAATTTGATCGCCGACGTGCTGGACAACCCACATGATGCAGCGACGATAGAACGCGTAAAAGTGGAAGTGAAAAAATTGACTGATGCATTCCCAGTGTACGAAAAATAATTTTTTGTATTATTGAGCTAGCTGTAAAATCATAAGGGCGCAAAATTTTATTGCGCCCTTATTTAAAGTATGCCCAAAAAATCGTTTATACGTTGTTGCGCCTCCTTGCCGTACAGTCGTACTGTCTGCGTTCGGCACGCCTAGTCTAAACAATTTTTTGGGCATACTTATATCTGTTTATCCCCAACGTCAGATTGCGCCATCATGAAATGTCCGTTCTGCCAACACGAAGAAACTCAGGTTCTGGATACCCGCGATTCGGAAGAGGGCGATGCTATTCGCCGCCGCCGTCGTTGTACCAACTGCGATAAGCGCTTTACGACGCATGAGCGGATAGAACTGGCGATGCCCATCATCGTCAAAAAGAACGGTAGTCGCACTGAGTTTGATGGTGACAAGTTGCGTGCCAGTTTGATGCTGGCTTTGCGCAAGCGCCCGGTTTCGGCCGAATCTTTAGATGAAGCCTTGCATCGCATTAAAGAAAAATTATTATCTAGCGGCGAGCGTGAAATCATCTCCGGCCATGTCGGAGAACTGGTCATGCACGAATTAAAACGACTCGATAAAATTGCCTATATCCGTTTTGCTTCTGTGTATAAAAGTTTTGAAGATGTGGCTGAATTTCAAAACATGATAGAAGAGTTTTCTGGTCCTGCGGCGTCACGCAAGGGTAAAAAGTAGGCTTCTGGCGCTAAAGTGGGACGGCTCCTGCTTTTTTGCATACTTGCAACATAATCCTTCCCTTAATTTGCCGCCATTGCTTTCCTAAAAATGGCGCATTCTTCCCTAAAACACATAAGATAAAAAGCCTGATCATTTGACTTAAGCATGTCATGCGGCATTCTCTTTTGTATTCCGGTTTTACACTGATAGAAATACTGATATCCATCACCGTGATGAGTATCTTGTTGGCTATCGGTGCGCCATCCATGCAGCATTTTGTGATTGAAAATCGCTTAAATTCGACTGTGAATCAATTCGTCGCAGCAACGATCTTTGCCAGATCAGAAGCGATTAAACGTGGTCGGCCAGTGCAACTCTGTCGTAGCGCAGATAGCGCCAATACTAGTTTGTGCGTCGGCACTGCTAAGGATGCGCGTGATGCGAATGATTGGGGAAGTGGATGGGTTGTGATGTTACTGGACGATCAGCAGGTTTTGTTGCGTCAGGGGGCATTGCCCGACAAGGTGCGCGTGACTGGTACGAAAAAAATCATCACCTATAACGCCGATGGCAATCCTGGCGCCAGTTTCGGAAACCTGGTGTTTGCCTATAACGATCAGTATTCTCGCATCGTTTGCATGAGTCGCAGTGGGCGGGTCAGAGTGTTGGTGGGGGTTACGGTTTGTGCTTAATAAAAAGGGACAGCGGCTTTACCATCATCGAATTAATGGTGGCGATGGTGATCGGTCTGGTGATGATGCTATTCGTGATACAGCTGTATTTGAGTATCAGTGCCAGCTATCGTTTGCATGACGACAATCTGCGTCTGCACCAAGATGGCCGATATGCGATGCAACTGATGGAAACGAATTTACGGCAAGCCGGCTTCGGTAATTTGAGCTCGACTGACATTAATGCTGCTCTTGTAGACAGAACTGATTTTGTCGATGAAGAGGGTAATCCCGGGAGGGGTTTGCGGGGCTGTGATCATGGCTACAATAAGCCTATGATGTCGCCCCCGGATTTTAGTTGTAGCAGCGGTACTGGGGCAGCAGCGTTTGAAGTCGCTTATCGTGTTAGCGATGACTTTGATTCTCTCAGCGGAGCGGGTGCCGACTGTAATGGTGCTAAAGCAAAAACATATGTTTTGCCAGCCACTCATCCGGCTTACCTCGTTAACAAGCCGGTCCATATTGTTGCCAATTTATTTTTTGTGGCCACACCTGCGCGTAGCAAAATTGCATCGTTATATTGCAACGGTAACGGCGGCACGATCGCACAACCATTATTGGATAATGTAGAAAACCTGCGCTTGCTGTATGGCGTAGCAGCGAATGGCGGATCTTCGGTACAGCAGTTTTTGAGCGCAGCAGATGTGGATGCATTGTCGTCTGATCAGCTAGTTAATTGGCGCAGAGTCGTCAGTGTGAAGTTATGTCTTCAAATCGTTGGCGCAAAGCATAATACTACGGAGCCACAGCATTACACGGACTGCGACGGCGTCGATCGAACGGCAAAAGATCATAAATTACGTGCTGTGTTGACCAGCGTGACGATGTTGCGTAATAGTGCAGGAAGCGCTGGCGCTGGTGTAGATAACTAGAGCAGCGGTATATTTTGTACAATCATCCCTTTTACCGCACTACGAGTGGACTCCATGACGCAAGCTGACGTTTTTATGGCGCAAGCATTACAACTTGCCGAACAAGCATTGTTTACCAGTGCGCCTAATCCCGCGATCGGGTGCGTGATTGTGCGCGATCAGCAAATTATTGGGCAAGGCTATACGCAAGCTCCTGGCGGCAATCATGCTGAAATTGAAGCATTAAGCGATGCGCAAGCCAAAGGCCATGATGTGCGTGGTGCGACGGTGTACGTGACACTGGAACCATGCAGCCATTTTGGCCGCACGCCGCCATGCGCCGATGCGTTGGTGCGTGCTGGCGTTGGCAAAGTGGTGGCGGCCATGTTGGACCCTAACCCGCAAGTAGCCGGGCAAGGATTTGCGCGCTTGCAAGCGGCGGGAATTATCGTGGAATCTGGTGTGCTGGCAGAGCAGGCGTATGAAATGAACATCGGGTTTTTCTCCCGAATGCAGCGCGGTAAACCTTGGGTGCGTTTGAAAGTGGCAGCCAGTCTGGATGGCAAGACCGCGCTATATAACGGACAAAGTCAATGGATTACCTCGCCGGCAGCGCGTGATGATGGGCATTTATGGCGCGCCCGTGCCGGTGCAATTTTGACTGGAATCGGCACCGTGAAAGAAGATAATCCTCAATTAACTGTCAGAGCGGTTCCTGTTGCGCGCCAACCGCTGCGTGTGATTATTGATAGTAAACTCAGCATAGCGCCGCTGGCACGGATTCTGGATGGCGATGCTACTTTAATTTTTTCTGCGATCGACAACGCAGAGAAGAAAGCCATTTTGCAAGCGCGAGGAGCTGAAGTAATCGTGCTGCCAAATGCACAAGGCAAAGTCGATTTGCCACAGGTAATACAGGAACTCGGGCGCCGTCAGATGAATGAGGTTCACATTGAAGCAGGTGCGAAGCTGAATGCATCCCTGATTCAAGAAGGGTGCGTGGATGAACTGCTAGTGTATCTGGCACCAAGCATACTGGGCGATGCACGTGGAATGTTTGCATTACCGGAATTAGAAAATTTGCAGGACAAATTTTCTTTGAAATTTCACCAAATCAAGCAAGTCGGCGAAGATATACGTATCCTTGCACGTTTCCTTTAATGTTGCCCTTGGAATTTTCGTTCAACAAAGTAGATTGGTATTGATCTGTCGCCGCTGTTGTGTGGTTATCCCAAGCGACAAATTTTGCATTAGCTCTATTAACTTTATTCGGATTATTTATGTTTACAGGTATCGTCGCCGCAGTCGGCAAAATTACTTCCGTAGTACCACACTCCACAGCGGCTGATGCCGGTGTGCGACTTATGATAGATGCAGGCGGACTCGCCATGCATGATGTCGCGCTGGGCGATTCGATTTCTCTCAATGGCGCTTGCATGACGGTGGTGGAAAAGACACCTGACGGTTTTGTAGTCGATGTTTCGCGTGAGAGCCTCAATTGCACTGCGGGTTTGGACGCGATCGGTGAAGTGAATCTGGAAAAAGCGCTGACCTTAGCTGAACGTTTAGGTGGTCATCTGGTGTCGGGTCACGTCGATGGTTTGGGCACTGTAAAGAAATTTGAGCCTGTCGGTGAGTCATGGGAGTTGGTGATACAAGCCCCACGTGATCTGGCTAAATATTTTGCCTACAAAGGCTCTGTTGTGGTTAACGGCGTCTCACTGACTGTGAATCGTGTCGAAGATACCGTTGATGCCTGTTTGTTCTCAATCAATCTGATTCCCCATACGATACAAGTGACGACATTGAAGCATTTGCGTGTCGGCAAACCGGTTAATCTGGAAGTTGATTTGATTGCGCGTTACGTGGAACGTATGCTGAATCCAGCTAGCGCATAGTTTTCGCCATATAAAAATACATAAAGATACATTCTGTTACGTGGCTTACGATTTGAGCATGGCTGACTGAATAAATTTTGGGTTAAATGTTGATGTATAGCATTGCTTATTTAACCCATCAGGTACAGTCATGAAAAAAATAATTCGTATGGCCACCGTTGCTTTCTTGGCCAGCGCCGGTTTGCTATTGTCGGCAACGCCTGCGCAGGCGCACGTCGATTGGTCGGTCAATATTGGTGTTCCTGGACCAGTTTATTATCCACCAGCACCGGTTTATTATGAGCCGCCTCCAGCTGTGATATATGAAACACCTCGACCAGTATATGTGCAGCCTAGACCCGTCTATGTAGAGCCGCAGCCTTACTATGAATCTCGTGATTACCGCTATCGGAATTATTGGCGCGATCGCAAATGGCGTGAAAAGCACGATGAATATCGTGGCCATGAATGGCGCGAGGGACGTGATCGAGATTAATTGGATTGTGCATACATAAGCTCTGCACTTCGCAATCGATTTTATGCAGTTGAAGTTTTGGTCAGGGTTGTTTGTCAAGGACAAGGATCGAAGTCATCGTTGAAAAAAGCAACGCAATGACACATCCCGTTACACAGATTACGACTTGAACATAGCGAGGTGACGAAATTTTAGGTTAAATGATGATGTGCATCACTTATTTAACCCGCAGGGACTATCATGAAAAAATTCATCCGTATTGCAGCTATTGCCATGCTCGCAGGGACAAGCATGTTCCTGGCGATAACTCCAGCGCAAGCGGGCGTTGGAGTGTCTCTCAATGTTGGTATTCCTGGTCCGGTTTACTATCCGCCAGCGCCCGTTTATTATCCGCCACCACCAGTGGTTTATGCACCTAGACCAGTTTATTACCCTCCAGCGCCAGTCTATGTTGGTGTAGGGCCATATTATGGTTATCGCGGCTATCCTTATCGGGGCTATTATGGCTACCACGGCGGGTATCGTGGACACGCTTGGCACGGACACGGCAGACGTTAATTCGAAATAAGTAGAAATGCTGCAGAAAACATACAGTGAAAAATTTCACTGTATGTTTATACAGTACTCGTGCTAAAGTAATAGCTCCTTCAACGAGACGGAGCTAATCATGACGAATTTGACCATTACTTCGGATTCCCTGTATGGCATGGAATCTACCCCTACATCCATCCTGCTGCGCTTTGGCAAACGCGAATTATTCATTTGCCGTGATTACTACAAGCGCTTATACAAAAGCAATCCTCTTATTGAATGCAGTGCCGGCGTACAGCCCGGGCATCTGCAAATACTTTTGCTGCGACGCTGGTTAGTTGTTATGTCAAAAGCACATTAAAAGCTGATTCAGCCTTATTTTCCTACTAATGTGTTTGTGCTGTCCGCAACATTTTCGGTAAAGCGATTTGGTTCTTTGGCGTCTTGAGTCAGAAAATAGATGATTGCAATCCATCCCAAAAGTGGAATTAACCATAGAAGTTGCCACCAGCCGCTGCGATCAGTATCGTGAAGACGGCGACTGCCAACAGCTAGCGATGGGACGAGAGTTGCGACGGCAAATACGTCGTTGAATACTTTATTGATAGAGGATAAAACCAAGGATCCCAGTATTAGAAACAAAAAGAACCACCAGAACTCTGCCTTGGAAGCACGACCGGCAAAGTAGGCGTATTTATAAAAACACGTTTTAATCGCGTCAACGAAACCCATTTGTATCTCCTGATATGAACAAAAAATTGTGATATTTCAATGTTTCATTTCGATAACAACAAATATAATAGTTTCTTTTTGGAAAAATATCTAGGACGTTGTCACAAGGGAAATTAAATGCCCAATTGATTCTGATATTTTTGGCAAGGCGTGCGAGTATTCTATGAAAAATAAAAAAAAGGGATGCATTTTTATATGCATCCCTTTTTTATTTTCAATGCCGGAGTTTCGCCAGCCAAAAGCAAAAATGGCTACAAGCATTAAGCATGTAACCATTTGATTTCGCTACGTATTCTGTGGGGTGGCTGATGGGGCTCGAACCCACGACAACAGGAATCACAATCCTGGACTCTACCAACTGAGCTACAGCCACCGCTGTCTTACTGTTATTACCTGTTCAGTGTGATCAGAACAGCTCGCTATTATACAAACTAAAATTCTGGCTGGCAAATCAAAAATGCGTGAATTGCGTAATTACTTTTACTACGCCTTATTAAATATCGGCGGTTTCAGTATTTGGCGCTTGTAATACTGTCGGATGCAAAAGCAATAGTTGAGAAAATGCCGTTTTCAGCACGTTTTGATTGCCACTGGTATAGGCAATTAAATCACCTGCGGTTTTTTTTGTGCTTTGTGAATGCTGCAACGTCATTAGCACACGCAACAATTGTCTGGTCACTGCATCACCGGTATCGATGATGTTAATAGTGTTATCGGTCAGGCGTTTGATGATTTTTTCTATCAAGGGTTGAACGAAAGGGTAGTGGGTGCAGCCAAGGACCAAGGTATCAGCGCCAGATTTGATTAAAGGTGCAACATACCGCTCGATTAATTGCTCAGTTGCTGCTTCGTGCAACTGGCCGCGTTCAATTTGATCGACCAGGCCAACGCAGGCCTGCAGTTCGAACTGGACGTTATTTTCCAGGCTGATTTGCTGCATGAGTGCAGTGAACGGCGCACTAGCGAGTGTACTTTTAGTCGCGAGTACGCCGACGATTTTACTGTGGGTTTGTTGTGCGGCGGGTTTCAGGCCGGGCTCGACACCAACAATTGGCAATGCAGGATAAGCGCTGCGAACTATTTTGATAGCAGCCGCAGTAGCGGTATTACAGGCTATTACTAAGGCCTTCGCTCGCTGTTGCTGGAGAAAGGCCGTGATGCTGAGAGTACGTTCTATAATTTCTTGCTCTGTTTTGTCGCCATACGGCGCATAACCTGAGTCGGCAAAATACACCAAATTTTCGTTCGGTAACGCACGGCGTATGTGACGCAGCACAGAAAGGCCGCCGATGCCGGAATCAAAAATACCGATGGGCGCTGCGCTTAACGTCGTTATCGCTGGCGACTCCATCGGCATGGTTGAGTTCATGGCAGTAT
Organism: Glaciimonas soli; assembly: GCF_009497155.1. Lineage (GTDB taxonomy): Bacteria > Pseudomonadota > Gammaproteobacteria > Burkholderiales > Burkholderiaceae_D > Glaciimonas > Glaciimonas soli. The sequence goes on along the minus strand of NZ_WINI01000005.1, from coordinate 8,046 downwards.
CGTATTAATTAAATGCGTTAAATGTATTGGCTTAGATTGCGGTAACCGGAATATTCGCCAATGATGCATGCGAAATCTTTTCTTGCCATTCTTTCGGGCCGGTATTGTGGACCGAAATACCGTTGGAATCGACGGCAACAGTTACTGGCATATCTTTCACATCGAATTCATAAATCGCTTCCATCCCCAAATCAGCAAAGCCTATGACTTTAGCTGATTTGATTGCCTTCGATACCAGATAAGCGGCACCGCCGACTGCCATCAGATAGGCAGATTGATGCTTCTTGATAGACTCAATCGCAGCTGGTCCACGTTCTGCTTTACCAATCATCGAAATCAAACCAGTTTGTTCCAGCATCATGTCGGTGAATTTATCCATCCGCGTTGCAGTAGTTGGACCTGCAGGGCCGACGGCTTCATCACGGACTGGATCAACCGGGCCGACATAATAGATAACGCGATTAGTGAAATCGACTGGGAGTTTTTCGCCTTTTGCCAGCATATCTGCAATGCGCTTATGGGCTGCATCGCGGCCGGTTAACATTTTGCCGTTCAAAAGCAAAGTTTGGCCTGGTTTCCAGGACGCGACTTCTTCTTTGGTTAGCGTATCTAGATTGACTTGCTTGGATTTTTCAGTATCTGGCGTCCAGTGTACTTCTGGCCACTCAGACAGCGACGGCGGTGTCATGAATGCCGGACCGGAACCATCAAGCACAAAATGACCATGACGCGTTGCCGCGCAATTTGGAATCATAGCGACCGGTTTTGAGGCTGCATGCGTAGGATGCATCATGATTTTGACATCCAGCACCGTGGTCAAGCCGCCCAGACCTTGCGCACCGATACCGAGCGCATTGATTTTCTGGAATAGCTCAATCCGTAATTCTTCGGTTTTGTTTTGAGGCCCGCGCTTAAGCAAGTCATACATGTTGATATCTTCCATCAACACTTCTTTTGCCATCAACATGGCTTTTTCAGCTGTGCCGCCGATACCAATTCCGAGCATCCCTGGTGGGCACCAGCCTGCACCCATAGTCGGGACAGTTTTCATCACCCAATCGACCAACGAGTCGGATGGATTAAGCATGACGAATTTGGTTTTGTTTTCCGAACCGCCACCTTTTGCCGCGATCTGCACATCGACTTTATTGCCCGGCACGACTTCCATGTGGATCACGGCTGGGGTGTTGTCTTTGGTATTTTTGCGATCAAACTGCGGATCAGCGACGATGGACGCGCGCAGCATATTGTCTGGATTCAGATAGCCACGACGCACACCTTCGTTGACGGCATCCGCGATAGAACCTTTGAAACCTTCAAAGCGCACATCCATACCAATTTTCAAGAAAACATTGACGATGCCGGTGTCCTGACAAATCGGACGTTTGCCTTCAGCGCACATCCGCGAATTGGTCAAAATTTGTGCAATAGCATCTTTGGCGGCAGGGCTTTGTTCCATCTCATAGGCGCGTGCCAAATGCTGGATGTAATCAACCGGATGGTAATAGCTGATGTATTGCAGCGCTGCTGCGACGGATTCAATGAGGTCTTCTTGCTTGACTGTAGTAAGGGTGGTCATGGCGTTTCTTTGATAGAAGTGGAGGTAAGGGTTTAATGTTTAGCCTGACTTTGCGTTGTCGTCATGATGCGATCACACCAGGCAATGGCTAAGGCTGATAACAAAAAGGTGATGTGTATGCCAGTTTGCGCCAATAATGTTTTAGCGTCATAAGCACCGGCATTGATGAAAGTTTTGAGCAAATGGATAGACGAAATACCAATGATCGCCATTGCCAGTTTTACTTTCAATACAGATGCATTCACATGCGATAGCCATTCTGGCTGATCCGGATGTTGTTCTAAATTCATGCGTGAAACAAACGTTTCATAACCGCCAACAATGACCATGATGAGCAAGTTGGAAATCATCACCACATCAATTAGTCCCAGCACAACGAGCATGATGGTTGTTTCATTTAATTTGTCTGGGCGCGGCGTGCCTGGGATGGCAACTGCATCGAGAATATGTTGTAACGACGAGGCATTACCAAATACGGCACCGATTAAATCACTTAACTCGACCCAGAAATGAAATACATATACGCATTGCGCCAAAATCAAGCCGAGATACAGAGGCAATTGTAGCCAGCGGCTCATGAAAATTAAATTGGGAATAAAGCCAATGACTTTATTGGGTGCTGTAATTTGATTATCGTTCATAGGGGAGCAGAGAGGTTACAGGATCGATGCCGCGCTATTTTACACTTCCTGACGTCGAAATTGCTGAGGCCAGCTGGCGATGGCAATTCCGCTTAATACTAATATCAGTGCCACTAAGTGCGCCCAACTTAGTTGTTCATGCAAAAACACGACGCCAACAAAGGCCGCGGCGATTGGCATAAATGCCGTAAAAATACCGGCGACATTGGCCGGAACGTGCTTGGAGCCTGATAACCATAGCCAAAATGCAAACACACTGGCCGCTAATGCGTACCAAATAATGATGCCCCACATGTTGATAGTGATAGTAGAAAAATCATAAGACCAGGCCGCCGTTAAACCAAACGGCAGCATCAAAAATAAGCCAAGCAAGTGGCTATAAGCAGTGATGCGCATTGGCGATAAGCTACCGGTAAGGCGTTTGGAGAACACAACATAAATGGACTCACAAATCACGGCCGCAATAACAAACAGATTGCCAATAAGTGAAGAGGTAGCAGTGGTCGTACCGGTATCGGTTTTCGCCAACGTCAGCACGGCGATACCCAGAATCGCGAGTAATATGGAAATCATGGTACGACCGCTGAGTTGTTCTTTTAAGATCAGGCGGGATAAAATCGCCACGGTCGCAGGTAAGGTACTGGTGATGACACCTGCCGCTGTCGCAGTGGTGTGTTGCACACCGTAAAGCATGCATAAGGTGAATAAGAAAGTCCCGAAAAAAGTTTGCACGCATAAATTTATCCACTCGCCGCGAGTCAGTCGCGTACCAGTTTTAAAATATTGCGGAGCCATTGCTATGACGGCGATCACATAGCGCAACAGCCCAAACAATACCACTGGCATGATGGCGACTGCGGCTTTGCCAAAGCCGATGTTGGCGCCGGTAAGTAGCATGGCCAGCGTGAGGAGAGAATAGGAAACAGTGTTGGATTTAGATGAATGCATGCGGTATTGTAATGGTCTTGACGGATTAACGTTTTTGAAGCGGTGATCTTCGAAGTGGTGAGTGTAAGCTTCAGGTAAGTGTAAAAGCTTTTATATCTATAAATGAAAACGAGATAAGCGTATGGCAAATATCGAAACCCTCTCAAACGAAACAAGAATTTTCTCGCCTTCTGCGGAGTTCAGTAAGACCGCAGCAATCTCCAGCATGGATGCATATCACGCGCTATGTGCCGAAGCTGCTACGGATGAACAAGGATTCTGGGGGCGCCTTGCGCGCGAGAATTTGCATTGGCATAAACCATTTACGCAAGTGCTGGACGAGTCCAATGCACCGTTTTACAAATGGTTTGAAGACGGTCAGCTAAACGTTTCGTATAACTGCCTTGATGTCCATCTGCAAAATGGCAATGCAGACAAAGTTGCTCTTGTGTTTGAGTCCGATAGTGGCGATGTCGTCAAAGTGACTTACCAGCAGCTGTACGAGAAAGTCTGCAAATTAGCCAATGGCTTGAAATCACTCGGCATCCAGAAGGGTGATCGCGTCGTGATTTATATGCCGATGTCGGTTGAGGGCGTGGTTGCCATGCAAGCCTGCGCGCGTATCGGAGCAACCCACTCAGTGGTGTTTGGTGGCTTCTCTGCCAAATCATTACAAGAGCGCATCATTGACGCTGGCGCAGTGGCAGTATTGACGGCAGATTACCAGGTACGCGGAAGTAAACATTTGCCGTTGAAAGCAATTGTTGATGAAGCGCTGGCATTGGGTGGTTGTGAGTGCATCAAGAATGTTATCGTGTACCAACGCACCGGCGGCGAAGTGAAATTTGCCGAGGGACGTGATCATTGGTTGCATGAGCTAGTGAAAGAACAAGCGGCCGAATGTACGCCAGAATGGGTTGGCGCGGAACACCCGCTCTTCATCTTGTACACATCCGGTTCGACAGGCACACCCAAAGGCGTGCAACATTCCTCGGGCGGTTATCTGCTGTGGGCAGCGTTGACGATGAAATGGACTTTCGATATCAAGCCGACTGATGTGTTCTGGTGTACTGCCGACATTGGCTGGATCACAGGCCATACCTATATCGCTTACGGCCCGTTGGCAGTTGGTGCTACGCAAATCATCTTTGAAGGCATTCCAACATTCCCGAATGCTGGTCGTTTTTGGGACATGATTGCGCGCCACAAAGCCACCATTTTCTACACCGCACCGACCGCGATACGTTCGTTGATCAAAGCCGCCGATGCGGATGCCAATATTCATCCGAGCAAATACGATTTATCGTCCTTGCGACTGCTAGGATCTGTGGGTGAGCCGATCAATCCGGAAGCATGGATGTGGTACCACAAAAATATCGGCGCAGAGCGTTGCCCGATTGTCGACACTTTCTGGCAAACCGAAACTGGTGGCCACATGATTTCACCACTGCCCGGTGCAACGCCGCTAGTGCCAGGTTCTTGTACTTTGCCGATGCCAGGAATTGCCGCTGTGATTGTGGATGAAGCAGGCCATGATTTGCCTAACGGGCAGGGCGGTCTTTTGGTCGTCAAACGTCCATGGCCAGCGATGATACGCACCATCTGGAATAACCCTGAGCGTTACAAGAACGCCTATTTCCCTGCCGAATTCGGTGGCAAAGTGTATCTGGCGGGTGATGGTTCGGTGCGTAATAAAGACACTGGCTATTTCACCATTACTGGCCGCATCGACGACGTCCTCAACGTTTCCGGCCACCGTATGGGCACGATGGAAATCGAATCCGCACTGGTCGCCAATCCTATGGTCGCTGAAGCTGCAGTAGTGGGGCGCCCAGACGACACCACCGGCGAAGCCATCTGCGCCTTCGTCGTACTCAAACGCAGTCGTCCAACCGGTGAAGAAGCCAAGCAGATTGCCAAAGAGTTACGCGACTGGGTAGCCAAAGAAATCGGCCCGATTGCCAAGCCCAAAGAAATTCGCTTCGGTGACAATTTACCAAAAACCCGTTCAGGCAAGATCATGCGGCGCTTACTCAGAATTTTGGCCAAAGGAGAGGAAATTACGCAAGACATCTCTACCTTGGAAAACCCAGCAATTCTTGAACAGTTAAAAGAAGCGCAATAAAAATAGGATAGGTTGTGGCGGCAGAAAACAACTACACTCCTAAAATTATTGCTATAATGCTCGGCTTCGTGAAAGCGAAGACAGCATTACCGTATCAGGAGAGATGGATGAGTGGTTTAAGTCGCACGCCTGGAAAGCGTGTGTAGGTTCATAGCCTACCGGGGGTTCGAATCCCCCTTTCTCCGCCAATAATACATATAACCCCTTGATTTCATTAGGAATCAAGGGGTTTTTCTATTTCAACTATCAAATCAACATCAAATATTCCCGTGTAACTTTCGTTTCAATTCCACTTCGTGAGTACTGCAATTAAATTGCATGATGCTATTGTGTATTATAATTATATCAATTCGGGATGTCCCATCTCTACTAGCTTGCGTGCCCAATAATGGGCGATACCGCAAGCTTCCATTCCGATCAAGCACGGTTCCAATTTGATGAAAAACTCCAGCATCCTGGATCGGTCTAATTTCTTGCGCAATACCGTTTCGCCATAACCATCTACACCATGAATCTGAAAAACCATCTTTGCTAAATCGATGCCTATCGTAGTAATCTTCATGATGGACGCTCCTTTCAGTTAAGCGAGATATTCCCGCTATTTTGGCACTTCGATGCCGTTTTGAAAGAGGGCGTCCATTCCATTAAAGCCCACTAACGAACAAGCTCTGCCGTATCTGCGTAATCCAGCGGCACTGGCGAATAAAGTGTATAGCAATCGCTTAGGTAACACGACACCAGGTGATGGCTACCAATATCGTGGTCGGGGTTTGCTGCAAGTGACTGGTAAAGACAATTATGCCGTGGTTGGTAAAGCGCTCAAACTCGATTTAGAAAATACACCTGATCTGTTGGCGCAACCTGTAATCGCACTTCACGCCTCTATCGCTTGGTGGGAAGGTAATGTACCCGATTGCATCATGGGCGATCTCGTGAGAGTGACTAAGCGTGTCAATGGCGGCATCAACGGCTTGGCGCACCGTGAGTTACTTACCAGCGCAGCAATGAGGACGATCGTGTGATTAGACTGGACGTGATGTACCCGGTCTTATACTAAGTCTGCGTTTTATGGCCCTAGCTTCGTTTTTCTTTTTGTTTTCAAGATCATCGTAGATGGCAAATGCCCTGTCTCGGAGATTGATAGCGACAAAAATACCAAGCATTATCACAGCCAAAGCACCGATAAAAAGCATGATGTTGCGGGGCATCCTAAGTTGAGCAATTACATTAAGTCGTGAAAACTCTCGATGCGCAATGAAGTATTTAGCACCAAGAGTGGTTAAAGAAAAGGCAGAGAGTCCTCCTGCTATTGAAAGTGCGGTAGATATATTGATAAAACTGTCCGCAAGTTTTTCTGCACTCTTATCCGAGCCTTTGCGTGTATTTTGCAAAAGTTTTTCCATGTTTTTTTCATGCATTTTTCCAAAGTAGGAAGTAATTTTACTTTCAAGTTTCACGCGAATTTTGTTCATTTGAATTTTCAGTTTCAGATTTTCACTTGCAAACAAATTAGTTAAAGCACGCGACGCGGGCCAATGTGCTTTTCGCCTCACCCTTGTTCAATCAAGGGGCGAGTCTGTGATGCAAGCCGTTTAGGGTTACTGATAAATTGTCGTGCACAGCCTCGACACTTAAATACAGGCCTGCGATCTGGAGACCATCCCTTAACATACACATCTCCACTTGCACACAATGGGCATGACGTACCGGCAGGCACTGGTGGCAGTGGAATTTTGGACGCGTGTTTTGATTGGTTGGGGTTCTTGGGCGGATACATAAAGGAGCTTCGGCAATCCTTGCAGCGATATTTATACCGACCATCTGGATGTTTTTCTTGCAGTAAATTTTTGCTGGTACAGGCAGGGCAACAGATGCTGTCGGGAATCGGCAATGATTGTCTACGTTCAACATGTAAAGCAAAACTATGCTGACAGCTATTGCATTTTATCGTAGGGTTATCCGGGGTATTACGACGCCAAAAAATTAAGTCGTCGCTATCGCAACGCATACAGCGTATCCCTTGCTGTGCCGGGGTAATACCAAATCGAAAGGATGGGCGTGAGGTCAGTGGCCGCACATCGAGTTCGTCTATCAATGGCTGCAAGCGCGCAATATAAGTATGCACTTGCTTCTCTATGCTGCACCCAATGACATGGGTTGTGCGGCTAATTTTCCATGTTCCCCACAATACCAGTGCCGTTGCATATAGCCGCCGATAGTGTTCGGAACGCAGCCGATGGAACGGGGTGCTATGCGTAGCAGAAAAATGACTACTACAAGCGGTACACTCATAATACTGTTCGCTAGACACGCAATATCTTTTTTGTATGCTGGTGCTGTTGCACATCGGGCACACCGTGGGTTTATAACGATGCGGCCAATAGGCATCCAAGCGCTGTATCAATTGGCGCAATGCCGGTTCTTCTTGCCATATTTGGGCCGCCTTTTGTTGATCTTCTGCCGAGTTATGACCAAAGGTTTCTTCAAACCACAGTGGTAGCGATTTGATCACTGCCTCTTTGGTGATCAAGCGCACTGCAGGTGTTTGGAGATAGCGTAAAAATTGCGGGGAAATAAATGGCGTGATGAGCAATTCTTCTATGAGTGGCGCTAAACGTCGAATATAGCTATATAGTTGCGTGGCATGCTTCGACAGACCAACGATTGGGAGCGCTTGCATCACTGTCCACGGCCCAAACAAAATTAATGCGACGGCATATAAACAGGGGTAATTATTTTTCCGTATTTTTCCAAAAGGCGTGCCTTCAGTGCCG
>NZ_WINI01000004.1 GCF_009497155.1 Glaciimonas soli | reverse complement strand
TTGCTCGTTCCTCTTTTCAGTTTCGACATTATTAAATGTCTACTGAATTAGGGGAAGTCCAGAGCTACGAAAATGTCGAACGTAAGGCTGGAACATTTTGAGCGCGCAGCGGCGGACATTGGCGCCCATGGCGACAACGATACCTTGCCATTTGATATCGACACACGATTCATCGCTGACAATCAGGACAGCTTGGCGAAATTGGCATTTACGTTTTCCGAGGAAATGGAATCAGGTAATAAAGGCTTCGCAAACAATGCTATAAATTCTTTGCAAATATTTTGTGAGCGACTACTGGTTCCTTCTGGAATTTCTGGATTTCGCATTGCAACGAAAGTGCACCCGTTTTGGAATATCTATTTCAATGGCCTGGGAATTGCAATTGCGGAATTGCATGAGCCTACTCGAAGCAACCGTGCTCATGCCTACAGATTCAAGGCACAAGGGGAAAGTCTCTTCGATCGGGACTCATCTTGGCGCTCGTTTCGAGAAGCAAGTATTGCCGATTGCGAGGCCTTCGGCGATAAAGCGATTGTCGTTCAAACTGATATTTCAAGCTTTTACGAACATATTTACCACCATCGCCTGGAAAACTGTATCGCAGATCTTTTTCAAAGTGGATCGACCATCCCCACTCAAATTGATCGGCTTCTGAACAAATTTTCCTCTGGGAGATCGTTTGGTTTACCAATCGGCGGTCAATGTTCGCGTATTCTCGCTGAATTGTTAATGGCATCAATTGATCGCACCCTTACCAACGCGAAGATCCAATGGCGTAGGTACGTTGACGATTTTGTATTGATTACGGCAACACATGCCGAAGCCTATCGTGCGCTCTCTGTTCTATCGCATGCATTGGCTGACTACGGGCTGACCCTTAATAGAACGAAAACCACGGTGCTAACCGGCAAGCACTACATTGATTACGTACGTACGCAACTTGGTGGCTCAGGGGAAGAAGCAAACAAGCTCCGCGATATTGACCTTCACTTCGATCCCTATTCTGACACTGCTGACTCGGATTACCAGGAGCTGAAAGAAACCGTCGAGACCTTGGAAATTAGTGCCATCCTCGAGCTTGAGCTCAAAAAAGGTCAGCCGGACACGTTCGTTGTTGCGCAAATTGGAAGAACATTAAAGCTGCATGAGCCAAAAACTGCCTTGGAACTTTGCAGAACCCTTCTTGCCCCGACCAATTTGCATGCTTTTCGAGGTTCGTGGTCAAAAATAATGAAAGGCGTCGCCGCGTTGCGGACTGATGAAATATTCAAAGATATTTTCGATAGGGTGGATAAACTACTTGATATCATTCCCACCCATTCACCTCACTTGCTTTTGGCAGAGGCGAATTGCCTACATTATCTTAGGACCATTCGGTTTAGGCAAACGCAGTCCCGTGCCGAATATCTGCTGCATCTTTATGGTTCGGCCCAATCGGAGACTGTCAAACGCGCATGTGTCGATTGTTGGCGACATTGGCGTGACCGTGATGCCTTCATCCGATTGCGAAACAAATGGCAAACCTTGTCTACTGAGGAACAACGAATGCTTTGGTTGACAGCTGCAGAACTCGGTGACGATGGCGAAAAATTCCGCAAACAAGTTATCAACAGCCTCCCCCAGGCCTGGGCATTGGGAATTGAACGCAAAGGCAAGCAAACGTTTTCATCCATTTATGTTAAGTGGGCAGAAAATGTCAAATAAGAAAATCTCCGCAAACGACCCCAGAACTGTTGCACGCGATATTCCAGGAATATTTGATGCTCTTTTCCCACAACTTTCACCGGGTGTCGTAGCAAGTTTCAATCGCGAATCTAATCCCGTAGCTGGCTGCGCACCTTTGCCTGCCAACCTTATTGCCGGTAGTAGTTTGGAACGAGCGATGTTGTTTGAAATTGCTGTCGCGGCTGCCGAACAGTTGCTAAAGAAAGAAGGTCACATTGTTTGGGATACATGCCTGGATGTAGCAGTCTCCAGACAACAGAGGCACTTCGACGCAAAGATTCCTGTATCACTATCGCCGGCGGATAAAGTTGCCGCCGAATGGGTGTCCCGAAATCTGGTCGCTATGCTAAGCAAGATGAACTCGGGCTCTGATACTGAATCGCTCGTTCATTCGCCAGCTATACCGGGCTACCAATGGATCGCATCAGGTACAGGTGATTTTTCGATTGGAACAAAACTAATCGAAGTTAAATGCACTGGCAGACATTTTTCATCGTCTGACTATCGACAAATTATTATGTATTGGCTTCTTGGCTACGCATCATCGGTAGAGAACGATACACCAGAATGGTCTGAGGGAATTTTGATGAATCCTCGTTTGAATCGTATCATCAGGTTTCCTTTCAGAAAAATCATCGGTGTTATTGGAGCAGGTAGATCAAAAGTAGAGCTTCTCGAACTGTTCTCTTCAATGGTCGGAGATCACAATTTCCATAAATTCGACTCAAATCATTAATCCAAAATTTCAGCCTTCATGGATCAACAGTTGTCTCAGCATAGCTATGTCGTTCAATTTAAGGTCGAGTATATGAGAATTACCAATGCTGAATACACGCCGCTTGATATCTTGTCCGAATTGATAGGGAGGACGAGAGGAATTAAGGCGAGCGACACTAAGGAATTCTTCTCAAATGAACGTGCAAGCCACGACTGGTTAGAGACGGCATGGGCAGAAAAGATTGAAGTTATCTTGGAATCATTTAGACGATATGGCACAGAGGTGGTACCAACGCAATACATACGAGACCATGGTGTCGATGTCAGATTACGTTTCGAGAACGACGCTGGAAACACGCAAAGGATAGGATTTCAAATCAAATCGAATAAGGAAGCCGACAATAATGCGACGAAAGTAAAGGGGGGTGGCGAATCAATCACCGCAACTTTAAAGCGGCAAGCGTTTGAAGCGGAACGGCATGCAAACATAGATGAGTGGTGGGTAATAAGTGGCTTTGACATGCTTAAACACCGAAAGCTCGTCAGCGCAATCACCGTGGAATTAACAAGTGGAAAAATCGACTCGCTTAAAATTAAACACGTCACTCCAAGAGAGGCAATGTCATTCCTGCAGATGGAAGATAACGAGATTGATGCTATTTGTACGCTCCTTCTTTGCAAAGACGACGAAGTTCTGAAAATGGCTCAACGCGAGATACAAGAGTTGGAAATTGGCGCACAAAATATTGTACTAACCGTGCTCGGTGCCGCACTAGAAGGCGAGCGAGAACTCTCTATTAACGATATCGAATCTGCCGCATTGTCGAATATAGGTCAAAACGAATGCGAGTTAAAAGAAATCCCGAGCGCAATCGAGACACTCGAATCCATGGGATTTCTTGAATACGATCACAATTCACCTTACAGGGTTGAACCTTCGATATTTGTCGGACTATGTGCTCTTTATTTTGAGGGACGCGCACGACATGATCAGACCCCGCATGAAGCAACCAAATTCCTGATCCAAATGACTGGAAATCTGAATAGACAAAAAATGTTGTAAGTACTAGTCGAGTTTGCCAATCATTTTTTGTGCGTATTGGTTCAAACTCAGTCATATATACAGCCTCAGATTTTATCGCGACTAAATCGCCTTTGAGGAATAACAACCGACTATCTACGGACGTTATCCACGCACATAACATTTAGTCTGTTTGAATTGAAAATAAAGGGGGCGAAAATGGGGTGGAGCTTCAGGAGAACTATAAAAATAGTACCCGGTGTGCGGATAAATTTGAGCAAGAGCGGTATAAGTACCTCAATCGGTGGGAAAGGGCTTACCTATAACACTCGTGGACGTCTTACCACGAGCATTCCCGGAACGGGAATTCGCCATACCCAGAACCTGAATGCTCGCAGAACAGCAAGACCTATTCGCTCTGCTGTCTCGGCCAGCCAACATATTGACTCTGCCAGTACGGATCGACTGTCAAAACGGGAGCAGGTAACGCGAGATTTTGTGACACAAGTACAAAATCGAACGACAAAGGCGCTTCGGCAATACTTCATCTCGCATGGTGCCTATGTCGTCGCGGAAAACCTCGCAGACGCTGTAACACTTGAGGACCATCAGGAATTTCTCGGGAGTCTTACCCGAGAATTTGAGGTGACTACCAAAGCTATTAAGCTAGCAGTGGATATCGGAACAATATCGCTAGTCGAAAAGGAAAAGGCGATGATCGCACTTTATGAGATAGAGAGGAAGTGCGAAGATCACCAGGGTGATCGTAGCGAGTTGGACGAAGCGGCAACCTCGCTGTGGAATAAAGTGTTGGCATGGCCAATATCCCCCTCTTTTTTTTGGCCATTTCTGTTAAGTCTTCTCGGGTGCTTATTCCTTTTAATGGGGAATTTCACCTTTGGACCGACTCTGATTGTGGGCTCGGCCCTATATGGTATCTACAAGCTTAAATCTTTTGAAAAAAAGAAGGTTTCGGTGCTGGCTGAGATTACTGAAGCGAATACCAAGTTTGATTCATTGGTAACGAACGAAATCTCACCACGTCCGGTTGTACCGAATTCCAAGGATACGGTTCACATTAAAGCATTGATGCTTGCGGGAATCACTGTGGTGCTTGCGTTGATTGTCGTCGTCTATCGCCCGCAGGATATAGGGCGAGCGGCATTGATTTCATCGGAAAATTCAAATCCAGTTGATAAGAACGTCCGAGACGACAACAAGCCCACATTGCAGATTTCGGCATCTGTGCCCGTTAAGTCCTCAACACCTCATCGATCACAGATCGATTTCAAATGGCTGATTGGAAAATATCCTTCTGACGTGGTGAATGATCGTCGATTCAGGGCTGCATTTAATGATGTTTCACCTAATGAATGGAGGAAGATCGCCGATCGCCTAGCAGTTACCAATGCAGATGGAATTCAATCGAAGGATGGCTACTACTTTGGAGATGGTTGTAAGGCTCATTTTTGTGATTCGGATAATGCGGCTTTTGCAATTAATGAAGCAACGGGGAAGGGGGATGTGATCTATAAAGAATCATCCGATTTCACTTCCAACAAGATGGTTGCCAATGGTTTCGTCTGGAGTGACACGCCGATCGCCTCGACTCCCTTGGTTGCATGGGCCAATTCAAATGGTATGAAAATTAGTACTGCTGAAGCAATTGGATCAGATTCGACTCCGCACCCCACCCTTCAAACCAGCTTCGATTGCACCAAGGCCCGCTCAGACGCAGAACGTCTGATTTGCGGTGACCGCGAATTAGCGGCGGACGACCTCGAACTGGCGAGCGTATTTGCCAAAGCAAAGGCCGCGGTCACCGATCAGGTTTCCTTCAAGGAACGCACCCGGAAGGCATGGAATTATCGCGAGAGGAATTGTCACAATCGAGACTGTATCGTGAGCTGGTATGCCAGCCAGAAAGCTACGCTCAGGCAAATCGTGGAGACTGGTTCAAACTAGTAGCAACGAGAATATAGCCACCTAATTCAGTGACAGTCAACAGACTCTATTTTTCTACTAACATTCGAGATTGAGCACGATTCACGTAAGAGGTGATTGAGTCTGGATTGGAGTGTCCCATCTCTATCGCAACTGACGCCGCAACAGAAGCGACACTAGTATCAAGACCAAGCCTTATTCGAGCTCGAATTTCTTTTTCCACTTTACCGTCCGCATATTTTCGACGAAATGAATGAATTCCTGCTCCATGGGGAGCGCCAATAGCCTTAAACGCCTTCCCAAAAATTGCCGAAATGGCTTGAACAGTCAGAGGCCGGCCGTCACGGGCAGAAATAAAAATGCAATCGCCGGTACGGTCCTCATTCCAACCCATATCCCGTAAAAACTGGGCGCGAAAAGATTTTATGAAGGCATTCACACGAAGTCTCAAGTCAAATTCAACTCTGTAGATATTTCTACTCCCAAATTTCTGTTGACTTGGACATATTTCGAGTGTTTCGGTAGAAGTTATCGTTGAATAATCAGGATCAAATTGCCTGCACGTGAGCGCGTTGATTGATCCCCGTCTCAATCCTGCTCTGTCTGCAATCTCCATAAGAAGAACATTCCTCATGAAAGTAAATTCCGTTCCGTTCATTCGAAAATATTCATGCAGCTTAATTTTTTCGTCCTCCGTTGCAAAATGTCTTGGTCGATTTGTTGAAGCACCGCCTGCTTTTCGAAATAGAACTGGGAAATGAACTTTTTTAAGCCGTAAACGACTGACAGAGAACGGTGCATACGGGGAGAGACATTGAAAATTGGCAGTAACCTTACAGCCACTCTGACCAATACTTCCAGGAGGAATTTTTTTGGACTCTTGGCACCAACTCAAAAAATAATAAACTCTTCGAAGCTTCAAATTGACAGTACGCTTGCTAATAAAATCATCGCCTCTGGAATTGCAGCTACAGACAATCTTAGCAAGTTCGTCGTCTCTAAACGCAATCAATGTACTGTCAGTGACATTTACCAAAACTCCATTAGGTCCTAAAAATTTAAAAAAAGCTTTCAAAAATACCATTTCATTTCGAACGGTCTTCGGATCCAACATCTGCTTATCAGATAAATGAAGGGCGTAGTCAATAAGTGGTTTTATAAGCTCATAATTTTCCAAATCGTAAGCTATTAAATAGTCTTTGCCATCAATTTCATGCCAAGAAAATTTTATCCATGAACATGGCGCTAACCCATTGTTTTTCATTTTTGGAGTTTCGAGATAGTTGCCGAACGACGAGAAGAAGTACGAGGTCCTGCAGCGCGGGCCTTCAAAATTTCACTTTGAAAGGACTGCCTTAGTTGCAGAAGCTCCTGCTGCAAACTACATTTTTGAACGTCTAATTGTCGAAAGTCCCTGTTTAACTCTAGTGGTTCTAACTCAAGCAGCTGCCTCAAACGTTCAGATTCCTCGAGCTTATTTTTCAGCACACGAAATGGGTTACGTCTAGATACCGTGGAACGGTCGGCAGACAATTCGTTCAACGAAAAAAGAATGATCTCGATATGCTTTTTATGCAAAGGATATCGTCTAAGAGTTTCATTTGAATTTCTAACGACTCGCATGGCATCTAGGCCCTGAAAAAATGGACCTTTTACTTCGTCCCACAGATTAAATTGGCGCAGGGTTTTTGGATAGCTGATGGGCATTCCATCGTGTCGAACAAGTGTAGTCGATAGAGGATAGGTAGCTATCGACTCGCGGGCACCGATCAATGCGTCATCTAATATTTTAGATTTTCTTAGGATATTTTCTTCGGCCGCTGCTTGATTCCGATATGCCACGCTTGGCTTCTTGTTTGACTTCTTCATTGCCATCCTCATTGCCCATCGAGTTAACAAAGGGGGTGTATTGACAAAGCGAATTTTTAATAAATTAATAGCTCTTTCGAGATTTTCTACTTCTCTTTTTCTTTGCTCAAATATTAGAGAGTCGGGAGTAATTAAATCAACTTCTTCTTTTTGTCGCTCAAGATCCAAATCCATACTTTTCAAGTACGCAGGAGACGTAAGATGAAAAATACAATTTGAACACATTTCTACACCGGCAAGCTCTCTCTGCAGCCGATCTTTTTCCTTCGTTATACATCGAGCCGATTGAATTGCCAATGTCCTGCCTGCCATACATTGACCATGCTGCATGGGGCGAGGAAAATGTCCGCGCTGCTTCACCGCGGCTAGTATTGCATCCTCGCTACGGACATCAATCCGCACTGATTGGCTAAAACGAGTGCTTATCCTCCGGACATATTTTGCATAACCGCCGGCATAAATTTTTCCAGATAAGATATTGAAAACGTCTTCCGCATGTTTTTCAAATCCTACCTCAGCCAATTCTTCTTCTACTATCGCCAAGTGCTGTCTTCTAGCACGCTGCATTTCCGTCGTCGAAATGTCCATGACCGCACTAATTTTCTCTAATTCTGGGCGCGAATCTGGATCCGTAACATAAATCAGTGTTGACTCCAAATTTCGATGCCCCAGCTGATACATCAATGCCAATAAATCTGCATTCTCATACTGATAATAAAAAACTAGCGCATACATCCGACGAAACATGTGCGCGCTGATTCCTATTTTTTTACTCCCTGCTAACGCCAGTTCCAAGAATTTACTTGCATCTGACTCGTGAGCATAAGCTTGGAAGTCATACCACTTTCTGGTTTTCCCCACACCTTTCATCAAGCTAAATCTGCGGTAAGAAAATAGGCTTCGATCAGCTATGCCAGTCCTTACTATGTCATCGGCAGGCACGCTAATATCGATGCGGTGAAAAGCCCTCTCTATTCGCTCTAATAGTTTGATCGCATCCGCCGTAAGCTGATTGACATAGAACGGGACACGTCGTCGATACGTTTTTTCGATATAAAAATCCACTTCAAACAGGGAGTGATCTTCACTAAGCATTCGCAAATCGCCTACACGAAGGCCGAATTTTCGATGCAATATTTCGTCTTTGCGGCGAGCATTCATTGTTGCGATCACGACGAAACAACTAGTCATCGTGCAAAGTACCGCTTCGCGCAATGAATTTTTCCCTTTCGTGTCGAGTCGACCAAAATCGAGTAGCTCAATTGGGAACGGTAAGACAGCACATGCTTCCTTCCTTTTCGAGGATCTATCGAAGAATACCTTCAGTCGCCTGCCCAACCATTTCCGAGTTAGCGTTCGACCGGCGATTACCTCTTCACTAACTTCTTCTAGTAATTCTGCTACGATTGAACCGTATTCAGACACCCACAAATAAGCCGTTGAAATTATTTTGGCGGCAATATCAACCGGAATATTCGCAGTTCGAGACTTAGGTCTTCCGAATTTATTTCCAGTAGCTTCTGGTTTTTCAAATGGGGGAAACGAAAGCCCATTTTCCGGACCAATGTCGTAAAGTAGATTTATTATTGTCAGCTTATCTGTGATCGTCCTTGCCGAGGCATGTCCATCAGGAAGCGAACTAAAAATTTTGGAAGTTTTGTGGCTGGCTTTATTTTCATTTTTTCTCAAAAAAGATAGGACATTGTTACAGTTAGTCCCAAGAGCTTCTTGCAGATCAAACTGCTTGGCTCCTCCTCCCTCAAAATTCTCTGTGGCAGTTCTGGCCTTGATGAGTTTTTTCATTTTTGCAGGCTGAATATTTTTAGCTCGCTCCAATATTTCGAGCGCGCTATACCACCCATTCTTTGCTAATTTTTCTGGTAAAGAATTGAAATTCTCTGGGACTACTGAGCTGAGGCTAAGTGCGTTTTGCATCCAAAGAAATTCAATCACCATCAAGGTGTTATGCAAAGTCGTCTTCGCCCTGTTAGTACGCTCTTTCGAGTTCGTGCTTCGCAATAGATATCGCTGCATCACCAGACATACCGTTTTTATTAGCTCAGTACGGTCACTGAATCTCTGCACGTAAGGAAACAATGAATTTGCTGGGAGTCGAGCGTTCTTAAAATCGAAACGCCAATATTGATTTTCATCGGGTCTAGCCTCCAATCGTTTCAATCCAAGCACCCAATCGTTACTGAGTGTCAGATCCGCATGAAATAGCTCTTCTCTAATATCGGCGCAAGATATTTTTCTTTGATCGTTCTGACGAATTCCTGCGTTCGGGGTCATGAGGCAATTTCTCTTTTTATTTTTTCTTCCAAAGCCGTAATAACAGACTGCAAAACGCTACTCTTCAGATACTCGAATAATGCTGAGTTGAAGAGAATGGCCTGTCCGTGAAATTTTTCGAATTTTTCTGAATTTTCTTGATATAGATGCCTCCAATGATTTTGATAGTAAAAATTTAATCTAACAATTTCTTCTAATCGATCTTTCGTAATTTCTATACGATTGTTTGTGCACCCACCGTCTAAGTGGCAACTTCTTGCGTCGCACTGAGAGTCTGACAGCCAACTGGGATTTGGCGGATTGCGAGGGTTCGAGCATGTCGTACCATCTCCAACCGACTTAAAGAGTGAAGAATGAGGCCTCACTTCGTTGTCAGTTGTTTCTGGCTGTAACGATGTCGCTTCTGAATTAAATGCTACTTGAGCCTCGATGCGTCTTTGAAATTCGAGGTTTATGCTCTTGCTCAATAAATTGGTCAAGAATTGATCAAGGTAGCTACCCGTTGTGGAAATCGAAGAATGCCCAGCAACGGCCCGAGCAGCCTCAGCTGTGCCATGGCTGACCGCAATCCTTACGAGCATATGAGTACGTATTTGATCTAAGCTAAAGCGGCGAATACCATACTTTGATACCCATAATTTTATGGCCCTACCTAAATCCTCGATTGCTTCGGTTTGATGCTTTATCCTAGACCTCGGCCAGGCATACCAACAATTGTGGTCGTTCTCAGCTATAAAACCGAAGCTTTTTAGTTGCGCGTGATTCCAGAGAATCAATTCCAGAGCCTGAATTCCTCCTTTGTTGGCAGAATCGATGAAAACCTCGGGAGTATGCTGTCCTGTTTTTCGTTTAAAACCCTGTATAACAAATCCATTCTTCACGCGCTGAATGCAGGTTACGGGCATCTGTCTGAGCGAATTCGCGTTCCACGCTGTATTGGCCAAAAGTAAAACAAACGCGGCAGCGATTTCGTAATAATGTACTCTCAGCGGTAATTGCAGAATCTGCGCCGCCGGAACTTTATGAACTTGCTCTTTATCAAGTCCAAGGATTTCAAGCACATTGGATCCTATTGCTAACGGCATTCCACGCAATTTTACGAAACCTGCTTTGACTAACTCTTTATCTTGGCAAACTTGTGCACAGGCCCCAATAAGACGCCTGGGTTTAATGCTACCGACTATCCGTATGTTGCGATGTGTGTCCGCGCCGTATTTTAGAAAATTGCAAGCCACGGCTAGCTCCAACTTGCTGTAACGCCGACTTCCTAGATCGACAAGTTTTTTCCTGGTTTCGGCCCAAAAATCTATTTCCGAAATACAAATGTTTATGAGTTTGTTTAAGTCTAAATCTAACCGTTGAGATATCTGGCTCCTAAGATCACGCACATTTGTATGCGGAATTGCGTCAATGGGGGAAAGACCGGATCCATCAGGACAAACATCCATTTCACTTAATGTCGCCCTGGGAGGGTGACGACCAGTGAGTTTCGTTTGAAATGAAAGATTGTGCCGGCTTAGTGACTCTCCGAATGCACCGTCCGGTATTTCATCAATCATTGATCGGCGAAAATGCATCGATGCCCTCGCTTTCACTGCCGGCCCCCAGTTAAAATTATCTTCTAGGCAATTTTCCATTTGCGCAAACAAAATGTGCATGTCCTTACGGGTGACATTGCCTGGATATTTCGTGTAAATATTTCTACAAATGATGTTGTTCTTTAACTCTTCGAGCAACAGACGAAAAAGGCGAAAATCTGGTGTCTGCATCGACGACACTAAAGAACGCGCAGCCATGTTCTGCAGTACTATGCCGAGCCAGTTTGAAGAAGTGCACCCAAATAAGGTGAAATCGAATTGATAAGTCGTCTTGCGTTCCTTGCCGTGGCTAGTTTTAACCGTTTCAACTTTTAATAGTCTATTCACGTTACACCTGGTAGGCGAGTTGAGCGTGTCGGCACTGTTCCTAGGGCCGAATCTGTGTGATTCATTTTGTTAATACTACCTTAAGTACTACCGTCAATTTAGCGCCCGCCGATTTACCAAAAGAATCGGGCCGTTTTGATTTACCGATTGCGCTTGGTATTCTGGCCGCATCGGATCAAATGCCCGGCGGTGAACTTGATCAATATGAATTTGCCGGCGAACTTTCTTTATCGGGTAAATTACGTCCGATACGCGGTGCATTGGCCATGACGTTTGCCATGACTTCATCGTCAACCGCATCAAACTCGCAACGATCACAACGCGCCTTCATCCTGCCACGCGACAATGCAGACGAAGCGGCATTGGTCACTGATGCAGCAATATTTCCTGCCGATTCTTTGCTGCAGGTATGTGCTCACTTTTCTGCGCATGAAAGTAGCGGTCGCTTAGTTCGTCACATTCCCGCTCCACAAACACATGCGCCACGCTATCCAGACTTCAACGATGTAAAAGGGCAACTGCAAGCGAAACGTGCTTTGGAAGTTGCTGCGGCCGGAAATCATAGTGCCTTACTGGTGGGGCCGCCAGGCACGGGAAAATCGATGTTGGCGTCTCGCTTCCCGGGCATTTTGCCACCGATGACAGATCGGGAAGCATTGGAATCTGCTGCCGTTCAATCTCTTACCAGCGGCTTTTCCAGTAAGCAGTGGAAGGTAAGGCCCTATCGATCGCCGCATCACACTGCGTCCGGTATCGCTTTGGTCGGCGGTGGCGGCACGCCGCGTCCGGGTGAGATTTCATTGGCACATCGTGGTGTTTTATTTTTAGATGAATTGCCGGAATTTGATCGGCGCGTATTAGAAGTGCTGCGCGAACCGTTGGAGTCGGGTCACATCACGATTTCACGCGCCGCCCGTCAAGCCGATTTCCCTGCATGCTTTCAACTGATCGCCGCAATGAATCCTTGTCCCTGCGGTTATTTGGGACATGCTTCCAATAAATGCCGCTGCACACCCGACAACATCGCGCGTTATCAGGACAAAATTTCCGGGCCGTTGTTAGATCGCATCGACATGCAAATTCAAGTCGGCTCGTTAAGCCATGATGAACTGCAAAGACAGGCCGATGGCGAACCTTCTGCCATCATCGCCAATCGCGTTGAACAGGCATATGCAAGACAATTAACGCGTCAAGGCAAGGCAAATCAGGCACTGTCCACTAACGAAATTGACGCCTTCTGCAAACCCGATACTGCAGGAGAAAAACTACTACAGACGGCGATGACACATCTCAATTGGTCAGCACGAGGTTATCATCGCGTGCTGAAAGTGGCGCGCACAATTGCTGATCTGGCTGGGGTGAAGGATATTGCCAAAGCCCATGTTGCGGAGGCTATTCAATATAGGCGGGCCTTGCGCGAAAAGTAATGTCAGAGACATCTCGCGACGGTTGAGAAAGAAACTTAATGTATGCGGCGACCATCCAGAGCGGCACCTCTGATGGCATCTCTCATTGCAGATAATTGTTCTGTTTTGCAAATGATGGCGGCAACACTTGCGACTAAATTATGCTCATAAAAATGCGCCTTTGATACCGCTGTGTACACGAGAATTTTGGACGTAATAGGTAAAAAAGTGAGTTTCTGCAATAGGATCAGTTCCGCATACTGATTAATTCCCATGATGATCAATTCTGGTCGCAACTGATGAGCATGTTTAAGCACATCCTCATTGCAATTTGCTTCTGAAATTTCGGTAAAATCTTCATTAGTCAAAAGATCATATAGTGCCAAGCGTACCAACGGATGCTTATCGATAATGAGTGCGCGTTGCATTTTCACCTTCTTTATTCGGTAGTAAAAGAGCGGAGACACTATCCCGACAAACAGTATATGCGTGGAAACTAGCCGGATACATGGTAACCCTACTTGGCAAAAATGAATGTTACTTCTCATTATCGAAATGTTTTAACGATAGGAGAAATTTCAACTATTTACTGTAATTGCGCGAAAACACTTCTTCGCCCATCGCCGTAATTTGATCATCGATCAACTTCTCAAATGGTGCTAACAACGCATCGAAATTGTGCGGCGCTTCCAGCTGATTCAATGCATGCACAATCGCTTCAAGGGTCGAAACCGCGCCATCCATCGGCGCTTTGCGAAGCCGATAGCGAGAACGCAAACCGTCAGGCAGAGCGACTCTCGGCAGAGTAGCAAGCAACGGATTTTTATGGAGTATTTTGTGCGCTTTACGCCAGGTGCCGTCCGGCACAATTAACAGCAACGGTTGCGCGCACGCTTGCTCGGCATACGCAATCAAAGGAAGTGCCGTGTCGCCAGGAAATAATAAACAAGCTTGATATTGAGTTTGTGCCAATACTGCAGGTAATTGCTCGAATACCTCGCCCACCAGCAACGTCGCATTAGACAAACCCAATGCAGCTAAACGCGCAGTATTAAGCGCGTGTTTTACTTCACTGGAATGTTGCAGTATCAAGATACGCGTACGACTATCCATATGGGGGATAAATGCGCACACGCAATGACTTTTTGGGCGTGTACAACGCGGGCAATGTTGGCGATCGGAGGACATCTGAAGCGAAATCTCAGTGGGAAGTGAGTGAGGATGGTAAAAACTGTAACAGCGTTTTGCCAAATGACATTTATTACGTGACAAAAAATGGTGGAGGCGTAGTATTGAAATCGACGGTACGTTCACATGAATAAAACGTCAACAACGGCTTCATCATTTCTTCATCAGTGTAATTTGTATTTGATTCACGCCTTATAAGAAGGAGCGTTTATTTCAGAATATTTACACCTGCTGACTTGAAAACTGCTTAACGATCATCACCTTCTGTCTAACTTTACCGGGAGCGCATATGAACCTGATCTACAACAGTGACCAATACAGCGTCGTTGAATTTGGTGCCGACGATCAACGCGAAGCATTGCGATTCGGCGGCTACGAAATCGTCGACAAATCATTTAAACGCGAAATTTTTCTCGGTGGCGCGTTGGCAGAATTTTTCCGCCAAGGCGTTGAAGAACTAATTGCATCGGAACCCAGTGTCGAAGATATTGATGCTTTCCTCGGTAATTACGACCCACTGATGAGCCAACCTGTCACATTGCAATAATCCAATTTATCTCCACTAACTAAAAAAGGAACCATCGGTTCCTTTTTTATTTTTGCCTAAGACTTACTACATCTCAACCTTAGTCCCCAACTCCACGACCCGATTCACCGGAATATGGAAAAAATCAGATGGCTTGGCGGCATTGGCGTACATCCATGCAAATAACTTCTCACGCCATTCCCACATACCCGGTAATTTGCTTGGCACGATAGTATCGCGGGCCAGGAAGAACGAGGTATCCATCAGATCAAATTCCTGACCAAATTGTGTATTACACAAAGTCATCACAGTATGCACATCGGGATCTTCTTTAAAGCCAAAAGCAGCGCGTAACTGGAAGACGTTACCACCCATTTCTTTTAACGTCAGACGCTTATCATCGGCGACATAAGGCACATCCCAGACACTGATTTTCAAAAAGAAAACGCGTTTATGCAAAATCCGATTGTGCTTCAAATTGTGCAACATGGCCACTGGGACTGTTTCCACATTGCCGGTCAAAAATACCGCAGTACCTTCGACCCGGTACGGTGGATGCGCTAACAAACCTTCGATAAATGGTTCCAGCGGAATCCCTTCATCTTTAGTCCGCGCGCGCAACAACATGCGCCCGCTGTACCAGGTAATCAACAAGAAGAACAGAATCACGCCGAGCATCACAGTGAACCAACCGCCATCTGGAATTTTCATCAGATTGGCGGCAAAGAAGCCGAAATCAACGATAAACAAGAACGAGATAAGCAAGGCCACCAGATAAGGATTCCACTTCCACACATTGCGCATTACCACTGCAGCCAAAATCGTTGTAATGAGCATCGTGGCCGTCACAGCAACACCGTAAGCCGCTGCCAGATTGTCCGATTTTTTGAACGCAACGACGACCGCGACCACCAGGATCAACAGCATCCAGTTGATCACCGGCACATAAATCTGGCCACGCTCATCTTCTGATGTGTGCAAAATTCGCATGCGAGGCACAAAACCCAGTAGTATCGCCTGACTGGTCAGCGAGAATGCGCCGGATATCACCGCTTGCGATGCGATCACCGTCGCCAGCGTCGACAACACCACCATCGGAATCAACAAGACATCCGGTACCATCAAATAAAACGGATTAGATACGGCGGCAGGATTGACCAGCAAATTAGCTCCCTGGCCGAAATAACACAGCATCAAACACGGCATCACCGTATAGAGCCAGGCGAAGCGAATAGGGCGGATGCCGAAGTGTCCCATGTCTGCATAGAGCGCTTCAACCCCAGTCAGCACCAGCACCACCGACCCCAGCACCACAAATGCCAGCTTCGCATGCTCAACCATGAAGGCAACAGCATAATAAGGATTGATGGCGGCTAAAATTGCCGGGGCTTTGACGATATTAAACAAACCGAGCAAGCCCAATGAAATGAACCAGAAAAACATGACTGGCCCGAATAATTTGCCGACTACTGACGTGCCATGTTTTTGAATCAAAAACAAACCGATCAAAATCAACAGCGTAATCGGCACCACAAAATGGGCAAACGCTGGCGTCGCAATTTCGATACCTTCAACCGCTGACAATACTGAAATGGCCGGTGTAATCACGACGTCGCCATAAAACATACAGGCGCCGAAAACGCCCAGCATCATCAAAAAGTGCGCCCAGCGCGAGCCACTTTTGGCCGTGCGTAGTGCCAATGCCATCAAGGCCAGCACGCCACCCTCACCGTTATTATCGGCACGCATGACGAAATAAATGTATTTCAATGTCACCACGACCATGATCGACCAGAACAACATGGAAATAATCCCCATCACCGAGGCCGGAGAAAATGGGATACCGTGATCTGGGCTAAAACTTTCTTTCAAGGCATAAAGTGGGCTGGTACCGATATCACCAAACACCACTCCCAGCGCCGCCAGTGTGATGACATGGAAGCGGGCAGAGCTAAAAGGGGCATTGCCTGTTTGCGTATTGCTCATGGTTTCCTTCGTGTTTTTACAAAACTTTTACAGCCTGTAACGCAGTATACACAGGCTTAATGCGCTATCAACACTCTTGCTCAATGGAATTTACTTATCGATTGTGCATCCTGCAGAGTCGGGGATTTTACGCTTTTTTTACACCTTAACCGCGCCATCAACCGCTACCGGTCGGTTTATGTTGCAAAAAAGCAAAAGGCATCAAATGATGCCTTTTGTCATTACGTCGTCACCGCATGCTGCAGTAGTCAATACACCATCACACCGCTTGCGTTCTGGTCTCTAACCAACGCTGTGCATCGCCGGTCACAAGCGGCGACAAACGTGCACGCACTTGCGCGTGATAGGCATTAAGCCAGTCACGTTCGTCTTGCCGTAGCAAACTGAGATCAAGACAACGCGTGTCAATCGGGCATAGAGTCAACGTTTCAAAACGCAGGAACTCACCAAATTCGGTCGTAGCGGCAGGTTGATTCAGCACCAGATTCTCGATCCGTACACCCCAGCGTGTCGGGCGATAAATACCCGGTTCAATCGAGGTAATCATGCCTGCTTCCATCGCGGTATGTGCTTCTGGCATGGCATAGTAAGAAATCACTTGCGGGCCTTCATGAACGTTAAGGAAATAACCCACGCCATGACCGGTGCCGTGACCATAATCAACGCCCTCTGCCCACATAGGCGCACGGGCAATAGCATCTAACAACGGCGATTTGATCCCGCGCGGGAATTGCGCACTAGACAATGCAATCACCCCTTTGAGTACCAAGGTGCAATCACGTTGTTGCGCAGGCGACGGCTGGCCGATCGGCATCATGCGCGTGATATCAGTAGTGCCGTTCACATATTGGCCACCTGAGTCGATCAACAACAAACCCTCACCATGAATGATGGCATGTGACTCTTCGGATGCTTTGTAGTGCGGCATCGCGCCGTTGCCGTTGAAACCGGCGATAGTGGCAAAACTTTGGGAAACAAAACCGGGGCGACGTGCGCGAGCGGCGGTAATTTGCTTGTCAATCATCACTTCCGTCAGCGTTTCTTCTTCGCGCTTCTCGACAGCCTGCTCTAACCAGGTAAAGAATTCGCACAACGCTGCACCGTCTTGCTCCATCGCAGAACGCACATGATTGGCTTCCGTATCGGTTTTGCGTGATTTGGCAAACGTTGTCGGATTAATTGCTTCCACCACTTTGACGTTGGCCGGAACCGCCTGACGCAGACCGAGCGTGATACGACGTGGATCGATTAACAAGGTAGTATCAGCAGCTAACTCTGCCAATGTCACAGTCGCCTGTGCGTATGGAGCAATAGTAACGCCATCCGCCGCAAGTACTTTTTGCAACGCTGCATCCACTTTACCGTCGGCGACAAACAAAGTCGCACCTTGTTCATTAATCAACGCGTGTGCGATAAAAATCGGATTGAAATTGACATCACTGCCACGTAAATTAAACAGATACGCGATGTCGTCCAAAGTAGAAATGAAATGCGCTGATGCGCCATGACCGTGCATCGCTGCGCGCAATGTTTGTAGCTTGTCGGCACGCGATAGCTGTGCGTAAGGTGGTTGATGCTCATATACCGGTGGCATAGGAAGACTTGGGCGGTCTGTCCAGATGTCGTTAAACAGATCGACATCCGTGCGCAACATTGCGCCACTTTTTTTCAACACAGCTTCCAATACTCGCGCTGGTGCCAATCCCAATACCGTGCCATCAACCGCAACGGTTTGCCCGGCAGCGAAATGCTCACCCAGCCATTCCAGATGCGCCAGACTCGCGCCGGAAACGGTTTTCATCAACTCGATACCAGTACCTGCCAGTTGCGCTTCTGCTTGCGACCAGTAACGGCTGTCCGCCCACAATCCAACAAAATCAGCCGTCACAATCAAATTCGCCATTGAACCGGTAAAACCAGACAGCCATTCACGCCCCTTCCAGCGTACTGGTAAATATTCGGATAAATGCGGATCAGATGATGGCACCAGATAGGCATCAATCTTGTGCTTTTTCATAGTGTCACGCAGACTTTGAATACGAGGAGTTATTGCTGATGGTGGAAAATTGGGAGAGTTCATGGATAACCTGAATATTTGCGTTGATATGGAAGGCAAAAACAGCGCGTTTTTATTGTTATGCGTCTATCAGACTTCTTTCCGAACCGTAGCGAGCGTCTCAAAATTGTGCCGACGATGCTTAATCTCTGCGGCCGTACGCAGGTACAGAGAGCATCACAGGTGCAATATAGGGACGCACAGTAGGTTCCGAATGACGTCTAGGGAATTTGCCCGGAAGGCAAGCATACCACCGCGCCAAACAGATGTGGGAATCGGAATACCTTCTATAAGAGAAGTTTTATCGTCCAAACAATAAATATTGAAATAATGGCATTTATTTTTTCACAGCTATCTTGCGACGCAGAGAAAGGCTTCTTCCTGGGGTCAAATAACATCACCATTCGAAGTTAAATCTGGCTATCCCGCCACATCCCGCACTATCCGCCCAAGCTGCGCGTAAGCCTGCGTCACCTCATCCGTAAAAGGCATGCCGCAGTTAAGGCGCATGAAATGATCGTAACGGTGCGAGTTAGAAAATAACAGCCCGGGAGAAGTCAGAATCCCGTGCTTGAGCGCTTCTTCAAAGATTTTTTTGGATGATGATCCCGTTGGCAATTCTACCCAGACCGAAACACCGCCGTTGGGCAAACTACAGCGCGTCTCTGGTGGAAAATAAGTGGCAATAGCATCCGCGGTCAAATCGCGTTGCGTGCGCAAGGCGGTGCGAATCTGGCGTAAATGTCGGTCGTAAGCAGGCGACGCCATGAATTCCGCGGCAACGGATTGCGACCATTCGTCGTTATAACGGGTTTGCGCATATTTCAGCATGTTAACCCGCGCTTGCCAGCGTCCCGCCGTCATCCAGCCCAGACGCAGGCCAGGTGCCAGCGCTTTATGCAGCGATGCGCAATGAATCACGTTATCGGTGGTGTCATACGATTTCAATGATGCTAGCGGCAAACCGTCATGTACCAAAGCACTATATGAATCATCTTCGATGAGTGCGATGTCGTGGTTTTCGCATAACGCTACCAGGCGTCTTTTGTGCGCATCCGGCATGATGCTACCCATAGGATTTTGCAAATGCGGCACCACCACTACGGCCTTGATATTGTCGGTGGTTCGCATCGCCAGTTCCAATGCTTCCAGCGAAATCCCAGTCTGCGCGCTAGTCGGAATTTCCAGCGCGCGCATGCCCAGACTTTCCATCACTTGCAACAAACCATAGAAAGTCGGCGACTCCACTGCGATCACATCGCCCGGCTGTGCCACCGCACGCAGTGCCAGATTGAGTGCTTCTATGCAGCCATAGGTGACCAAAATATCATCTGGATTAAGTGTCATGCCACTGCTCAACGCACGCTTTGCCAGCACAGTTTTAAAGGTCTTGTTACCAGTGGGCGAAGTCTGCTTGGAAAATAAGTTTGGGCGCTGTCGCAACATACGACTGGCCAAGGCATTCAGTTGTTTGCCCGGATACAGCTCCGGTGCACCAGCCGCACGGCCTAAATTAATCCGAATTTTGCGCTGACCTTTGCTGATAATTTCCGATACTTTTTCATGAATGCCAACAAACTGCGCAGCATCATGCGGCTTGCGCATATCTGGTTCGGTAATGGCCGGCACCGCCAAACGTTTGGCGGCCTTGACGAAATAACCAGAACGCGGTCGCGCCTCTAACCAGCCTTCATTTTCCAGAAAACGACAAGTTTGCAGTGCAGTGGAAAGACTGACTGCATGCTGGCGCACCAGCTCTCGCACCGAAGGCATACGATCACCCGCGCGTAAGGTCGAGGCATTGATCGCGTCCAGATAATGCGCAGCCAGTCGCCGATAGAGTGGTTGATGGGGTGTTTGTAATGAACTGTCCATAGCTGCCATATTCCAATGAATGTGTTGTGGCGCATAGATACAGAATGCGCAAAAGAGAACCATAACAGATACTGAAAATTGCATGTGATGCGGTACAGATAGCTGCAGACTGTCTATTTTTCCGCGCTGCTGATAGGCCTAAGCTGTGATCTCCTCCAATCACAGTTAGCTATTCATCATGTCCACTTTTGCAAACATGCCAGCAAAATCAGCCAAATCTGGCCAGACACTCCATTTTTACAGCGCTGCCGATACCGTGATCACATTACAAAGTGGAAAGTTACGGATTAATCTGGATAGCAGACAAATGGATGGATATCACTGGCGAGAAATCGTTACGTTGACAGAAAACGGGCAGTGGGTAGCACCGCGTTCTGGCTGGATGCAGGTAGATGTGATGTCTGATGCGACATTACAGATCACTGCACCACTGTCGGTATGGCGAGGGTGGGACAAAATTCGTGACGCTGGAGCAGAGTGGGTACGCCATTTTTTACCCGCGCGGTATTGAGCCAACGGCATCCATGCCAGGAGTATGCTTGAGTAACCATCTCTTAATTTAACCACTTCCTGAGCTGGGTTCTCCGCACGAATAAAAAATGGCGTACCCACTCTGTTCCGAATTAATTGTGACTAAGCTCTATAAAAAAACGCAACTTACGAAAGACACAAAATGCAGCAACTACCCATTTCTTACGAAGACATCGTCCATGCGCATGAGCGCATCGCCAGTGTTGCGCATCGCACACCGGTCATGACATCGACCACCGCCGATCAGTTAACCGGCGCGAACATATTTTTCAAATGTGAAAATTTTCAGCGTGCTGGCGCATTCAAATTTCGCGGCGCCTACAATGCCTTGTCTCAATTTACTAAGGAACAGCGAAAGCGTGGTGTGATCGCCTTTTCGTCGGGTAATCACGCGCAAGCCATTGCACTGGCCGCACGCTTACTCGGCATCAAAGCAGTCATCGTAATGCCATCCGATGCACCGCAGATCAAAATCGCAGCAACCCGTGGCTACGGTGGCGAAGTGATCATGTTTGATCGCTATACGGAAGACCGTGATGCAATTAGCCGACGACTAGCCGAAGAGCGCGGCCTGACGCTGATCCCGCCCTACGACCATCCACATGTAATGGCGGGCCAAGGTACGGCCGCCAAAGAATTGTTCGACGAAGTCGGCGCTCTCGACGTTTTGTTCGTGCCACTTGGCGGCGGCGGATTGCTCTCTGGCTCCGCCACTGCAGCCAAAGCCATGCATCCCCATTGCACGGTGATCGGGGTCGAGCCGGAAGCGGGCAACGATGGCCAGCGTAGTTTCCGCAGTGGGCAAATTGTGCGCATTGCAACTCCCGTCACCATTGCCGACGGTACCCAAACCCAGCAACTGGGAGCACTTACTTTTCCAGTGATACAACAACGAGTAGATGACATTCTCACTGTCAGCGACCAAGAGTTAGTCGAGACCATGAAGTTCTTCGCCAGCCGTATGAAAATGATGGTCGAGCCAACCGGTTGCCTGAGCGCCGCCGCAGCTTTTAGTCAGCAATGCGACCTGAAAGGCAAGAAAGTCGGTGTGATTGTCTCTGGTGGCAATATTGATTTGATGCGCTTCGCCGAGCTGATACAAGGTGATTTACCTATATCGTAATTACCCCACTTCAAACATTCTGCCATCAAAACTAAACTCTCTTAGCACCGTCAGTTTCACATCCTGATACGCTGGGTGCGAGGGATTGATGATTGCATTCGTCGCTTCTGGAATAATTGCTGATGGCAAAAACATTACCAATTGATTGGTCGAAGCCAGCCATTGGCGGCCAAACTCTTGCGCACTCGCAGGAGTTGGCAAGTCTGACCAATCTTTTGGGAGACTTGCCAGCGTTGGTTGAATAGATAATTTTTTGTCGTCCGGGACTTCAACAGAAACGAGCACGAGAGGAGGGTATATTGCACCCGCCAAATGCACAAACTTTTCCAACGCACAAATTTCTATTGTGGTACCGGCATACATGGCTGGATAACCGATCGGATTCCAACGCCCACCATCGCGTCGTGCGCCATTGCAAAGTTTATCAAGCGCCCATTTTCTGTTGGTAATACGCCATAGCTTCAAGCGACGCCACCAGTCTCAATCGCGTTAAGTACCTGCCGCACAGACACAGCACCAGGTTCTGTGTCCATTAAGTCTAGTGGTGCAACACCTCCAAGTGTGCGATTGGGTTGGCACATCCATTTAATCGCAGCATCCTGATTTTCAAAAACATCAATGGCCATGCGTGTAACAGTGCCCATGCGATATATTCGCTCTGTTGCAGCAGGATCGATGTTGGCCTGTTTTTTCTCCAATCGACTAGCAGTTGTTGCCGGAACCTGAGCGATGCTTTGAATTCGTGCATCAGGCACATCGAAAAAGCTGCTGGCTGATTTCAATATGTGCGCCGGATATCCTTCCCGAATCGACTTAACAGCGGCAAATCCGGCAAGGAGTTCACCTGATACAATCCGAGAAAAAGCTGTCAAGTGTGCTTTTCGAGGCCGCACGACATGCTTCTTTTTTAAAAGTGTTTCAGTTAATTTAGCAGAGCGTTTAGACGCAGCGTCACTCACGCCAGGTACACGCTTTTTTACATGATGTTGTTTTTCAACCGAATTTTTTACAACACTCACAATACACCTCCATTTGGAAACTAATAATACACCATATGGTTAATTACGTAATCGTCATTCAAATTTCCTTCGTTTTCTAACAATATATAAGAGACCTCCATGTCAAGAGCATCCTCACTCAACGAAAACAAAATCTACGAACCTTTTTCCGCCGATGAAGTGCCTGTCGAAGAATATGCAGAGGGCGAAAAATTCGGCAGCAAGTTCCGACGTCTCGGCCATTTCGGCGGCGGTTCGCATGTTGGTGTCTCAATTGAAGAGCTGGCGCCGGGAAAACGCTCCTGCCCCACGCACTATCACATGTTAGAAGAAGAACATCTCTATCTGCTGGAAGGGGAAATGACGCTGTACCTTGACGATAAATCCTATGTGATGCATGCCGGACAATATTGCTGCTTCCCGGCGGGCCAAAAAGCTGGCCACTCTTTATACAATCACAGTCCCGCCGTATGTAAATTCCTGATGATCGGTGAAAGCAATCCGAATGAGGTGGTGGTATATACCGACTCCGGCCGCGTGGGAGTGCGCTTGATGGGTGAGGGTTATCGTAAAACGGCGACGATGGAATATTGGGAAGGTGAAGCAGACGCGAAGTGATGATACCGCTGCTGTTGTAAATTTCCACATGGAAATAATTTCTTACACTTCTGATGGGCTATCCAGTAAACTTTTGCGCGCGCAAATCGTTGAAGCTGTAAGCAAGGCACAGCTTAACTGCTCCTTAACAGTTCTCAACGCTTCTGCCATGCCACATGTTTATTTTTCGAATGTCATCAGGGAGTCATCATAATGAAATTAAAATTATCCGCACTAGCCATCGTGCTTGCAGCAGTGTTACCAATCGCAGCCCATGCCGACGTTCCAGGACAACATCCTGGTTACCTCCACGCGCTATCTGATCTGCGCGATGCGCGTGGGAATATAGAAAGTCGTCCGGGCGATGCCGCCGTCAGCGGCCAGGAAGACGTCGCTATCGACGAAATCGACCGCGCCATCGGTGAACTCAAAAAAGCTTCATGGCTTGATGGCAAAGACTTGCGGGATCATCCGCACGAAGATGCCAACCTGGATCGCCCAGGTCGCTTGCATCATGCCGTTGAATTGCTAAAAAGAGCAGAAGACGATCTTGCCAGACCTGAAGACAATCCAGAAGCAAGAGACCTGCAAGGCCGCGCTCTGAATCACGTTCACAATGCGCTTGAAGCCGCAAAACATGCAGTACACGACGTCGAGCACGGTCACTACTAATCTGTTGTAATCGGCGTTTTATTTGCCTTAGCGACCCGACCGCAATTGCGATCGGGTCGTTTTTCATTTATAACCGTGGCTTTACATCACGAAAGTTCGCCTCCATGACGACCTCACCTGATTCCAGCAATCCCATTCGTAACGCCAGTAGCGCCGGACTGTCCGTATCAGGATTAGCCGCACTAGGTATCGTTTTTGGCGATATCGGCACTAGCCCTCTCTATACACTCAAAACTGTATTAGGCATGACGGGCGGCGCCCCTACGCATGATGTGGTACTGGGCGTACTGTCGCTGATTGTCTGGACATTGATCATCATCACGTCGGTGAAATATGTAACCTTTGCCATGAGCATCGACAACGATGGCGAGGGTGGAATTCTGGCTTTGATGTCCTTGCTCGGCATCAAAAAGCACAAACGGCCAATGATCGTCGCCCTCGGTTTATTTGGTGCCGCGCTGATTTACGGCGATGGCGCGATCACACCTGCGATCTCGGTGTTATCGGCGCTGGAAGGACTGAAACTGGTCACGCCAGATGTGGAGCCTTACATCTTGCCTGCCGCAGTGACGATATTAATTGCACTATTCGCGATTCAACCGCTCGGCACTGCCAAGATAGGAAAAGCTTTCGGTCCCATCATGCTGCTGTGGTTTGTGGTGATGGCAGTGTTCGGCATCATCGGCATTGCCCAACATCCGGCGGTACTGGCCGCACTCAATCCGATGTATGGCTTGCGCTATCTGTTTTCGAATGGCTATACCAGCTTCCTGATACTGGGCGGTGTTTTCCTGTGCGTCACTGGTGCGGAAGCGCTGTATGCCGATATGGGGCATTTTGGTGCACGGCCGATTCGCTTCGCCTGGTCGGGCGTGGTACTGCCTAGCCTGTTGCTGAACTATGCAGGGCAAACCGCGCTGGTGCTTGATGGCACGCCGACTACCGATAACATTTTCTTCCGCCTCGCCCCGGATTTCTTGTTGATCCCGTTTGTGATTCTCGCCACCGTCGCCACCATTATTGCCAGCCAATCCATCATCACCGGTGCGTTCTCGATGACACGCCAAGCGATTCAACTAGGTTGGCTGCCACGCTTGCGCATCAAACAAACGTCGGAAGAAGGGTATGGCCAGATTTACGTCGGCGTCGTCAATTGGTTGCTGATGATCGTTACCGTCGGTCTGACGCTGGCGTTCCGCAAATCGGACAACTTAGCTTCTGCTTACGGTATCGCCGTCGCGGCGACCATGCTGTTGACTTCCGGTCTGCTGTTCATTGCCATGCGCGAGGTCTGGGGCTGGGGCATATTGAGAAGCGGTGCGATTGCCGGTGCCTTTATCTGCGTTGACACTGCCTTTTTCTTGGCGAATCTGACCAAGGTTGCAGAGGGCGGTTATGTCCCGCTATTACTGGCAAGTTTGATATTCGGTACGATGCTGGTCTGGCATCGCGGCTCCAACGCTGTTCTGCAAAATGTAAGTGAACAAACCGTGCCTGTTGATCAGTTTATGGCGTCGCTTACCGCACGCAATATTCCGCGCGTACCGGGCACTGGCGTATTCCTATCCAGAAGCGATGATGGCACTCCTCCCGTCATGATCTGGCATGTGAAACAAAATGGCGCTTTGCACCAACACCTGCTGGTAGTGAACGCGATCAGTGAATCCATTCCTTGGGTGCATGAAGCAGAACGCTTGAAACTAACCGAAGTGCAGCCCAACTATTGGCGCGCGACGGCACGTTTTGGGTTTATGGAAAAACCAGATATCCCAGCGGTATTACAACAAGCTGCGTTACAAAACCCCAATCTGAACGTCAAAGATGCTGTGTATTACGTCGGCCATATCGAAGTTATTCCACGCGAAGACGGACAAGGTTTAGTGGAATGGCAGGAAGGTATGTTTACTGTCATGGAACGCAATTCCATCCACGTCAGTGATTTCTTCCGGTTGCCGAAAGACAGGGTGATTTTGATTGGGCGACAGGTAGCTATTTAAGACTGGAAAGTACAGCTAACAGGGCATGTTTATCAGAACCTGCCCTGAACGCCGGTATCAATCACGCCATAGGGCGTGATGCTGCTGCCACCGCTAGCATCACTATTGGGCGTAACGTGGCCACAAGCGGCGATTAAAAGGGCGGTAATAGTGATGAAAAGCAAGCGCATAGTGGTCTCACAGGTTAAGTGTTCACTCTAACAGACCAGCTACCGCGTAAAATGTTCCTGTCACTTTAATATTTAGACAAGTTCCATTGATATCGCTCCCCTCGTCCGCTTGAGTGAGAGAGGAGCAAATCGAGCGCCTGTTTACTATCGATACATATTCAACGTCGATACATCCGGCAACGCAATCCCATAAGGATCGGCAAACCAACGCAACGCATCCTGATTGCCTCGGCAATCTTGTCCGTCAGTCACGCCGGTAAGCAGACCTGCGCTTGAAGTCACTGAGCGTTTGTAGCAGCTCCCCGCGGTATCGGTAAAGCCGTATTTCTGCACGCTTTGCTGCCCGCTGTTGCCGGTGAAGTTGCCATTGGCATCAAACGCAATCGTGTCAGAAGGTGTGACCTTGTTGTGTACTTCGCTCTGATAAATCATCACGCCATTTTGTTCTAGCCGGTTGGTATTGTCGAACGCTTGCGACACCGTTGTCGCCTGAGATGACGGTTGACCGGGCGCGCTTGCGTAGTTGATATTCATCGTCAATGGGAAGCTCGCGTGATGGCGTTCATGGGTTTGACCATCGTTGCCTGAAACCGCTGTGTCGGTATCGACATCGGTTTGCTGGCTGATGTTTTGCACGTAATCACTGTTATTGATGGTGAATGCTTGTTTGTTCTGATAGTGCATATTTTGTGTCACTACCGTATCAATACGTCCATGCGACGTTTGAATGTAACCAGCAATCTTGAAATTGCGGCGACTGCTGGTGGTCAGCGTTCCGGATACGTTGCCTTGGCTATCGGTAGTGATCCCATTGGTGATAATAGGAGCGACCGCTGCTGCCAAGGTGTTGTCTGTGATAGCGCCGGTAATGTGCGCCGTTCGTGGATCGCGATACACCAGCACCGCGCCGGATGCGAGGAAATAGCTATTGGCGTTGTAGACACTGATCGCGACTGTATGCGGCTGGCCATTGCTTAACTGACCGGCGAACGGCGAGATATCGATGCGGTACGGCAGCAGATTCAATGTCTGCACGCCCGGTGTCGGCCGCCACAACAATGGATCTATGCCACCGGTGAATATCCACGGATATACCGGAGCTACACCAGCAGCTTGGCCATCGATGCTGATTTCCGCCTCGCGGAACGCGGTGCTACCGCAACTCTGCAGCTGACTGGTCAGCGTATTGGGCACGCAGGTGTACCAAAACT
The DNA here is from genome assembly GCF_009497155.1 of Glaciimonas soli. GTDB lineage: Bacteria > Pseudomonadota > Gammaproteobacteria > Burkholderiales > Burkholderiaceae_D > Glaciimonas > Glaciimonas soli. The sequence continues at coordinate 475,159 of NZ_WINI01000004.1, read as the reverse complement.
CGTCACCAGACTGACCTTGCGCCAGCACATCGATAAATGCCCGTTCTACATTCGGTGGAAAAGTGATGGTCTGCTTGAGTTGATCGGTCGACGTATTCAAGGCTACCGCTCCGCCAGTTGCCGAGGCCGACATAGGATAGACCGCATCCGGCGTGCGTGATGGCTTATAGCCCGGTATCGCCGGATAGAACTGTAACGTGGCAGTACCATGCAATACGCCGGTGTAGGTCGCATTCACCACATTGCCGAGATCGACACTGCCTTGCTGCCCACTTTTGAACAATGCCGAGTAGTCGGTGAGGTCGCGCTCGACATGCCAGTTACGCGCTATCGTAGCCGACGGCTCTTCAGTCGTACCGGTATAAATATTCACGCCTGCCAGCCAGATATGCGCGGTGCGGTCGTATTGGTTACCAGCGTTGATCGACATATCCACTTCAAGCACAACCTTGGCCCATGGGCCAGGACAGGCCGCTGGCGGCGCGTAGCTAAAAGGGTGGTTACTGTAGTCGGCGAACGCCTGGTTGTTGAATAAAACGACGCTGCAAGGTTGCGTTTGTGGCCGTGGCACTGCAGGATCTGCAATCGCCACATTCGCTGAGCCAAGTGTAAAACCGGGCGGTAGCGCAGCAGCCGTCGCAGACATACCAAACGCAAATAAAAGCGAACCGGTAATGGCTGCGAGAGCGGATGTTTTTTTATGGGATATAAAGTTTGAAACTGAGGTTGGTACAGAGCGAGATACTGAAGGTGATACCAAGCAAGAAGCGATACATGACTGCATTTCATTCCTCCCAGATCGTGGTGGCAAATTCGGAAATGAGGAACTGGATAAGTTCCTTTTTCTACGGCAGCCATCTTCATGATCATGGAAAAGCAATGTCATGTGCCTCCGCATTTATTTCCGAAAGGAAATATAATTTACTTGATATTTCTGCAAGCTGCAAGAAAAACGATGCGAGGCGTCGCATCTTTCAGGGAGCATCAATGGCATCCCGATCCTGCGTCCGCCATTCACGGCGGAACTGGATTATTTTTGCTAACGCGCTCCGTGTCACCTTCCACCATGCGAAGGGACGCGGATCGGCCAGCATGCTGATAGCGCGCGTATAGTCCAGCGTTAAGCCCGGTGTCCACGCCATCGTTAGCGCGCGTTTTCTGATTTGCGCAGCGACCCACAGCTCTGGTGTCGCCAAAATGCGGAAGAATGCGCTCCAGCCGACGTCATTGCCACGCAGACGGCCAACCGCGCCGTCAATAGCTGCTTCCAATGCCTGCGAGACGGTGCTGGAGCAATTCCGGTGAGTCAGGTTGTAAGTTGCATCGGCACGACAACGCCGCCAAAATTTCTCCAGGCTGACAGGATCATAATTGCGAATCCGCACCCGCACGGTTGACGGGCACCACGCTTCAGATTCAGTTGCATAGTCCGGTTGAAATATGCCAGGTACGTCGTTGTCATGGGTTGCGCGCAGGAGCCGTCCGAATTCATCGGGTGAGCGATCAATTTAAACGCCGGGGTACAAGCTGATATAGATTCCTTCCGCCGATTCTAACGCCGCATGTCCGGTAGAAATCACACCGTTGACATCGACCGCCGCAATATAGCGATTCACAATCGGGCGCGACTGCGTGGGTGACTTCGCAGAGCCGGTCGGTGTCCAGACGTGTACCGTCAACGCGTGTTCGTGATCTTCAGGCGGACCGTCCCATTCCGCTTGCGTAAGAGCGAGCGCCGAGCCTTCCGTAGCGTCGTCCGGCTGGAAGGCAGAATGTCGTCCTTCCCTCGCCAAGGCAGGATTAGCGGTCATACGCCGGACCCGCGTCGCCAGCACAAGTAGATTTCCACCACCAAAAATAAGGAAAATACTCAGACAATACGGCAGCGTGCCCACATAATGCGTAGGGTAAGGCTGGTAAAAGAATATAGCCAGCCCGATCTCCAAAAGCCCCCATGACATCACCACGCGCCAGCGACGATAACGCACCATGTAAGCAGAAATACATTGCAACAGACCATCGACCAGAAACAAAGTACCGAAGATCATCGACAGCAAGAAATTGCCATGATAATCACTAGCAAAGATCAGCACAGAGGCAAGTACCACGGCGCTGCCTTTTACATAACGCAGAACCCGTTGTCCACCAACGCCGGTCCATGCCACGGCAAGTGTCGCTAAACCTTCTGCAAGAAACAGATAGGCAAAAAAATTGATCGGAAAATAAATCGCATTATCCAGTGCGTCAACAAACAACACTAGTCCGGCAATCACCCACAACAAGCCGACCACATAAATGCTGCGCCAGCGCTTACGCAGATATTCAGCACCCAATAGCAGCAGTACCAATTGAACCATAAACCGCCTCCGCATATCTGCGTTGTCGATGCCATTCAAGACCAGTTCAGGCATAAGCCAATCTGGCTAGAAAGGTTAGTTTCAGGAATTACTTAATGTGGACTGTAACCCTTCAATGCCATGCAATCGTAGATCAGATCGGTTCGCCTTGTGGCGAGATCCGACGCACTTCCACCATAGTTTTCTGTCGCCACTTTTACCTGATGCTCGCACAGCCCTTTATCCAGCGTAACGTCAGTGCTTGATGCACCATCCCGGTGCCAACTGATGGTCGAACTGCTACAACCGGTGAGCGCAGCAATAGCTAATATACTAATTACGGAAAGATTACGCACATAAGCCTCGGGGGTGAGCATAACGTTGTCATTAGGGAATTAAATTCTAACTTAATCAATAGCCAGAAGATATCTCTCTTAGCATGCAGAACAACTTTGGCAACATCGCTGGTGGAGAAAAAATCATTCCACAAGAAAATCCCGCACCAGATTGCTTTTCCGCGTATGGCGAGCCAACGCAAGATCGACCAGTTTACTCAAAAGATCAGCGTAGGAAATCCCGCTCGCTTCCCACAATTTCGGATACATAGAAATCGACGTAAAGCCTGGCAGCGTGTTGATTTCATTGACGTAGAATTCACCCGACTCTTTATCCAAAAACAAATCAACCCGCGCAAGTCCTTCACATTCGAGCGCTGTAAAAACGCATCTGGCGATGTCTTGTGCAGTTTTCATCTGCGTAGGTGTGAGCAGGGCGGGAATGTGCAAAGCCGCGCCATTTTCATCCAGATACTTGGCTTCATAAGAATAAAATTCGTGAGTCGGCGTCACTTCACCCACCACGCTAACCAGCGGCTCTTCGCTGAGCTGAATATTCTCCAGCACCGACAATTCAATTTCACGTACAGAAATCGCTTTTTCAACCAGGATTTTCGTATCGTATCGAAGCGCATCGTTGATCGCAGCCGCTAACGCGTCAGCCGTTTTCACCTTATGTACGCCAACTGAAGAGCCAGCATTGGCCGGTTTCACGAAGCAAGGAAAGCCAAGTTCTTTAGCAATGCGCGCTTCGAGTGCAGATGGATTTCTTGCCCACTCACCATTGCGCACAGTCACCCACGGAACAACCTGCAAACCGGCATCACGCATCACCCGCTTAGCAATGTCTTTATCCATGCCCACCGCAGAAGCCAATACGCCGCAGCCGACATAAGGAACATCCGCCAGCTCAAGCAAACCTTGGATCGTGCCATCCTCAGAGAAAGTACCGTGCATGACCGGAAAAACCACATCGAATTTTCCGTTAAACGTCGTCGGCGTTGAAGCACCGGAAGCGAGAGCAACCACGCCCGTCGATAGCGCATCCGGATTCGACGGCATCACCACTTCCGGCATGTTGCGATAGATAGGCAAAGCTTTCGTCGTAGAAGCCAGCACCTCCGGCCCGGACAAATGCCAGCGCCCGGTTTTGTCGATACCGATAGGAATAATCTCGTACTTCTCTTTATCCAGATAGCGAATCACAGAAGCGGCTGATTGCAGCGACACTTCATGTTCACCAGAACGTCCACCGTACAGAACGGCAACTCGAATTTTCTTGCTCATATGCGCTCAACTTTCTTACTGAATTTGATTGGTTTACTCTTGCTCATATTCTGAATACTTGCGCGCATCACCACGCACTTTTCCCGCAGGATACTTGGCGCGATTAAGCACCATTTTATCGACAACCGCTGCAGGCAGGTCAACATCCAGTTTATCCGCAAGACGAATTAAATAAACTAAAACATCCGCCATTTCGTGTCGGATCTGTTCAAGTTTTGCATCATCAAGTTCATCTTTGTTACCCGTTTTCAGCCATTGGAAATGCTCGAGAAGTTCGGCGGCTTCAACAATGAGTGCAGAAGATAGATTTTTGGGAGTATGAAATTGATCCCAGTCGCGCTCGGCAACGAAAATTCGGATTTCTTCGCGGAGTCTGGCAAAATCATTGTTTTGGGAATGTTCAGTCATGGTTGTGTTCCGTCCTAAATTTTTCAAAATACAGAGCTAGGTTATCCCACGAATTCCTATTTAACGTGCTTATGAAGCAACCTCCAACATCTTCCAACTAACCCCAATCCGCACATCCGATTTCAGCTCCACCAATTTCCGCGAGAGCCTTGCCATATCGCCTTCTTTCCGCAATTTTTCGCCCAGTGTATCTCGTAAAATTCCCGCTCCAGCCATCACGGCATCCAGACTGCCGTAAGCGCGCAACAGCTTTGCTGCTGTCTTTAAACCTACCTTGGATACGCCGGGAATATCATCTGAGGCATCCCCCATCAGGGCGAGTAGATCAGCCAGCATTTCTGGCTCGACGCCAAATTTCTTTACTACCCATGCGCGGTCGTGCCATTCGCCTTTGAAATGATCCCATACCAGCGCGCCATGTGAAATCAATACCAGCAAATCTTTATCGGTAGACGCAACGATTGCATCGCCTCTTCCTTCTGTTAGCCAGCGCATTATTGCTGTGTTAATCACATCATCAGCCTCGACTTCTGGTACTGACACCACCGTTAATCCGAATGCGGATAAATTTTCGTAGAATTCAGGAAGACGTTCTTTTAGAACAGCTGGCATAGCTTGCCGTTTTTCCCGGTACTTTTCGTAGAGATCGTGTCGCCATGTGTGCCCGCCGAAATCGAAAGCAGCAAGAACGTGCGTGGGTTCGTGCGTTGCCAATAATTTCTTGAACGATGACAGAGAATGTCGCAATGCAGTGCTGGCCTTTTCCGGCGAATCGGGTTCTGGATTCGCTTCGTAGACGCGTCGGACAATGTTGAGACCATCAATTGCGAGTAATTTTCCCATCGTTTACCTTATTGCAAGAAAAGCGGGCGGTTTGCTAAACCCGCCGCGCTGAATTCGGCAGTATACGCATATCAATCGGCAGATGCGATTGCGTCGGGCTATCATCGCGGGTAAACCTTATTCCATCTCGGTGCATCGTCACAAGATTCAAGCTATGCATCATTTCCTATCGGGACATTTCAAGCGCTTGAACTGCTGCCAGAGTTTGTCAAGTTGTCTGGCATCTTGCTCTGTTCTGGCGACAAGGTAACCTGCAACGAAACCGGCACTGTGTGTCAGGGCGGGATGGTTGTGCGCGAGGCGACGTAACAATCCTTCGGCGACAGTGGCGTCATTGAGCCAGCCCAGCGCATCCTGCAGGCCGGTCAGCGCATGGACAAAGGGGCGCACCTGTCTGGCTGGATATAACGACTGGAAAAACTCCGTCGCATAGCGCACGTTCTTGGCCGCAATACGCACGCGATGACGTGCAGACGGCGCGCCTTCTTTCAGGTGCTTGCCACGTTTTTCCAATTTCCCATGACAGAGCTTAAGCGTCTGCGTGGCGAATTTGGCGAGCGGCATCTCCAGCCTTTCCCGCTCTGGCTGCGCAAGCTCCGCACGCCAATCCGATTTCTGTAGCCAACTGCCGAGGCTGAGCAGCAGGCGGGCATATCGCGCCGAGCTGACAGCCGCTGCCGCCTTTTTCCTATTATTTAGAGCCATCACCAATGCCGCTTGCTGCAGCTGATGCAATGCCGATTTATCGGCGCAGGCATTGACGACTACGGCAAGCGTGCTACCGACGAAAACTTCCCAGTCGCGCGCAGCGCCTAACTCTGCTGCCAGCCATTTAAGCTCTGTCCGCAAGGCGGCGGGACAAGGCGTTACCTGTGCAAATAGAGTGAGTGCCGCGCGCAAACGGCGCAGGCCGATCCGCATCTGGTGCACGCTTTCAGGGTCGTGCCCTTGCACAACTCCGGCCTCATTGCCCTGGACTTGTGCCAGACAGTTACCGACGATGATATGAAATCCCTGCTCCACAGTTAATTTCGTGGAAAGTGCAAAGCAGCTGGCCTTGACCACTGCAGGTGGTTGCGGCGCGTACAACGCATAGCCGCGTTCCGCCTTGCTGATGTCGCTGATGCGTAGCGGCACCGCATACTGCAATTGCAGAGCAAGGTCGAATAGGGCGTCAGGATTCCCTGACTTCAGTTCAAGTTCGACTTCACTAATCGGTATCCGGGTTGCGCCGTGTTGCACATCGCCCTGGTCGAGCGCCAGTTCGACTTCATCACCGTGGGCCGACTGCAATTGCCAAGTTGTGCGTCGAAACGTTGTGGTGAATATGGGAATCAGCTTATCTGCCAGTTTTGGGACGGCCAATATCTTTGCCCAGCTTGTGTCGTGTCCGACCAAATCGTTCAGCGCTGGCAAATCGAGATGCGGCCCATCCACTTCAGATTCCCACTCTTCGCGCTGGTGCAAACCCGCGGTTACCTGTCCTCCGCCTTTCAGGGTCTGGATCCAGTCGCGGTTTACTCGGCGCACGCGCAATGCACTATCGTGCCGCTTGAAATAGAGATCCGGCGTATCGAAGTAAATGCTGGTGAGTTGCTGTGCAAGTGGCTTAGCGATTGCCCGCTGCTTTAGCAATGGATGTCGTCGGAAGGTCGCAACATCGGCCGGATCGAGTAACAGTTTTAATTCAATTTCCATCGCATATCCGTACCGGAAAATTTGTGCGCGCATCCAAGTGGGTTAGAGCGGAGTTTTATTGGTAAGAGCTAAAAATTATATAGGCAGTATATTCTGTTTATTGAGGAATGTTGCCTATCGAAGCGCGTCGATTTCGATAGGCAGATAAGAGATTGATGGGTATCGCTATGCTCCACCCATCCTACGTTCGACGTCAGTAAGCCACCAAAACACGGGTTAGTTTGATGCAAACATCAACATTTTTCGTGACGAAAACATTCCGACTAACCAAGTGCCGCCACCACCTGATTTCCCATGCCGGAGCACGACAATTTTTGCATACCTGGTTCAAAAATATCACCCGTTCTGAATCCTTTTTCCAGTACCTTCTTGACTGCATTTTCAATGCGATCAGCTGCTTCGATATTATTGAAGGTGTAACGCATCATCATCGCAACGGAAAGTATGGTCGCCAATGGATTGGCCACATTTTTTCCAGCGATGTCGGGTGCCGATCCGTGTGAGGGCTCGTACAAACCTTTCTTCGATTCGTTGAGCGAAGCCGATGCCAGCATGCCTATCGAGCCAGTCAGCATCGACGCTTCATCTGAAAGAATGTCGCCAAACAGGTTGGTGGTAACCATCACGTCAAATTGCTTAGGATTGCGCACCAATTGCATCGCAGCGTTGTCGACGTACATATGGGAGAGCTGCACTTGCGGATATTCCCTGGCGACATCGGTGAATATCTCTTTCCAAAACTCACTCACTTCCAGTACGTTTGCTTTATCTACCGAACACAGCTTCTTATCGCGCTTCATGGCGATGCCAAAAGCGACGTGCGCGATGCGGCGAATTTCGGGTTCCGTGTAGATCATGGTATTGAACGCTTCGCGCTCGCCGCGATCATTGGTACGCATCCCGCGTGGCTCACCGAAGTGTATATCGCCGGTCAGATCGCGAATGATCATAATGTCGAGTCCGCTGATAACTTCTGGCTTCAGCGTCGAACCGTTGGCTAATTCCGGAAACAGTACCGCCGGACGAAGGTTGGCAAATAAACCAAGATCCTTGCGAATGCCAAGCAACCCACGCTCGGGGCGAAGCGGCCTGTCCAGCGTGTCGTATTGCGGTCCACCTACTGCGCCTAGCAATACGGCATCGGCGGCGCGGCAGATTTTCCGGGTAAATTCTGGATAAGGCGCGCCATACTGGTCGTAAGCAGCGCCGCCGAGCGGCGCTGCTTCGATTTCAATCTTCAAGCCTTCTGTGCGCAACACTTCCAGCACGCGCACGGCTTGTGCAACGATCTCGGGGCCAATCCCGTCGCCTGGCAATACTGCGATTTTCATCTTCCTGTTCCTTCAGTTTAATGAAGCATTAAAAAATGCGGATGTCCGCTCTCCAATGCATCATATAAATGCTTTTATACTGGAACAAGACTAGTGGATATACTAGTACTGTGACTAATACCTAATGCAAAATCATGAGTACTACCCACAAGGAATTGCCGCCCGCTCTGACAAGCACTGCATAGGTGCTACGGGCCGAAAGCATGAGTGAGTAAGGGGAGATGAATTCAGAACGCGACGGCATCGTAGAGTGAGTGCACTGTACCCAACGCGCCACTTGCAAAGCCTCATGGTGAACCATTGCCGACATACGATAATGACAGCGTCCGTTTTTCACCGTTATTATTCAATCAGGCTAACTGCTTTTCCATTTCGACAAACTGCAGATTTTTGACAAGTCTGAATTCATCCGGCACTTCCGAAGGAAATGGCTCAATTCGACCAGTGCGTACGTATCCCCGTCGCTCATAATAGTTGATCAATTCACTGCGTATACTGATCACCGTCATCCATATTTTTGTTACATGCCATTGCGCCTGCACCAGGCTCTCTGCTTTTTCCATGAGTTGTTTGCCAATTCCACCGCCCTGCAATTGGGGTTGTACGACAAACATACCAAGATAAGCGGCGTTGCCGATTTTTTCCACATGCACGGTTCCAACGATGGCCTCATTTTGCAAGCACAACAGGATCACCGAATCTTTTCGGTCAAGTATTTCACAAATGCCTTCCGGATCGATACGATCGCCTGTCAGGAGATCTGCTTCGGTGGTCCAACCTGCCCGGCTTGATTCGCCTCGATAAGCACTATTGATTAATTGCGCGATGATTGCTGCGTCTTGTTTATTTGCGTAACGATATTGAAGTGACATAATTTGAAAGATGCTGAATATGATAGTTGCGATTGAGTAGTGAAGTAATGTTTCACAGAAGCCTGAACCATGTCAACGAACTATCGGTTTATAGCCGAACAAACGCAAATCAACCGCGTCCGCCATCGCTTTGTATCCGGCATCATTTGGGTGCAAATGATCGCCGCTATCAAAGGTAGGATTTATATGATCCAGGCGCTTCGGATCGCGCAGTATCTTGTCAAAATCGACCACTCCGTCAAAGGCATGCGCATTGCGTATCCAATAGTTGATTGTCTTACGTTTGGTTTCTCCTGCCACTGAATAATAGGAATGTTTTCCCGAACCGAAGTCAACACCGGCACAGGGAGTCAACGTTGCACCGATTACGTTGATATTTTTTGCGTGAGCACGGGCAATCAACTCTTTCATTCCATCGATAATTTGCCGGGCTGATGCTTGCGCATCGGCTTTCCCTAGTACCGTAGAAGCACCGATATCGTTGATGCCGATATCGAGTATCACCCAACGTACACCCGGTTTATCGAGGACATCGCGATCCAGGCGATGCAAGACGCTGTATCCGCGAAACGGATCATCAGCATCGCGCAAAAGACGATTACCTGCGATACCGGAATTTGCCACGCCAATTGATGCCAGCCCCGCATTATCGACGCCGGACTGCAAGCGGGATGCCAATAAATCCGGCCATCTGCGGTTGGCATCCATGGTTGATCCGACGCCGTCTTCAATCGATGAACCGACAGCAACAATGCTGCCGGAATGATCGTTGCCGGCAACTTCGACATCGCTCAAGAAATACCAGCTGGTGACAGTTTTAGTTGCATCTAAGTTGATCGCTGCAGTTGCATCAACATCGTTTTTTATATACGTACTCGCCATCGCAACACCGTGTATCGTTGAAGGCCCTGTATCGGTTTTGATGTATAGACTGATCGCCAATTCTTGCAATGGCGCGACGGACATATTGACCGGATCACTCAATACCGATTCACCTTTATTCATCGTCAAAACAGGCGAACCGCCAAAGGTAAGTGGATGGTCGGTGCCCGGCTGAATCGCTGAGCCGCTGGCATGTAGCGCAACGTGGGCAGCAGCTATGCTGACCGGACCAGTGCCGTACAGGTTGGAGAACCTGATCCTTACCTTGGCGCCTCCCATACTGGTACGAACAACCTCGCGCACAGTCAACGCTTGCAATGGTTTTCCTGCCTGATCAGGCGCAGCGGCCCAGCTTTCCACCCAGTTGTTTTCATCTGCCCATGCAGACGTGATACCGATGATAAAACTGCACACAATACCGAACACGACGCCGATAAACCTGGAGCAATTCATACTCATATCCTTTAATTGAAAATCAATTGCAGCGTATGACAAAATCCAACGACGACAACCACAGCAAGCAGCAACGCCATACCGAAATAAAAGTGTTTGCCGGTGGAGCGGTGCATCCGCGATTTCTCCCCCGACCGGATGATGAGCGGAGTCTAATGGATGGCAGTTAAAGGAACAATGGCGATTAACGCATAGTAGGTATGAATGCAGGGAATGGCGATCAGGTATCGCTGATCGCATTAAATTGCGTCACGCCGAACATAGAACGTTGCAATACATCGTAGACCTGCTTGCGAAACCACTGGTGTGCCGGATCGTGATGATTGCGTGCGTGCCACAACAGCCAGTAACGGTACGACGGCACATCAAACGGCAACGGCTTCCAGACGATAGCAGCGGTGCGTGCCAGAGCAATGGCGATATGCATTGGAATCGTCAGCAACAAATCGTTATCCACACAGAGTTTTAATGCGGAACTGTAGAACGGCACACTAAGACGGATATTGCGTTTTACGCCGAGTCGCGCCAAATGCTGTTCAATAATATTGTTTTTGTCGCTGCCGCCAGCGATTTTTATCTGCGGGTAATAAATATAGTCTTCCAGACTGATATCGCTTAGCTGTGCCAGCGGATGACTCTTACGCATCACGCACACCGGCTTGTCTTCGCCCATTGCTCGACCATGAAGATTATCGGGAATCACGTCGGCAATCACTGGCACCAGATCGATTCCTTCATCGGCCAGCAATCGATAGTGACCCGGTTCCCACATGCGCAAGTCAACACGCAGATGCGGTGCCTGCAACGAAAAACTTTGCAGCAGTTCCGGCAGCATATGATCGGCAATATAGTCCGATCCGCACATCGAAAATTGGCGCGCGCATAGCGCAGGATCGAAATCCGGCGCAAGCAGCAGCGCCTCCATATTTGCCAATAGTGCTTTAAGCGGGCCGCGCAACGCCTCAGCCTGCTGCGTCAGCAAATAACGTTGGCCTTCGCGTATCAGCAAAGGATCACCAGTCTGTTCGCGCAATTGCACCAGCTGTCGGCTCAACGCCGATTGCGTCAGCCCAAGCGCTTTTGCCGCAGCCGTCAGATTGCGCGTTTCGAGTAATACATCCAGTGAACGAAGAAGATTTAAATTGAAAGGTGGTTTTAGCATAGCTTGATTGTCACTAATCAAAAGCTGGTAAGGATAAAAAATTAAGATCGTTGACACATTAAGACAGATTTGAATACAGACGATTGAGCAAGCATCTGTCTTCAAACTAGATTTGTGCCAACATGACATCCACGATCTCTTTTATTCCACAAAAACTTCCTGCAGTGTTTCCAAAACTTCCGTCAACGTTTTACCGGTCGTTGTACCCAATTTTTTAACCAAGCGAGTTTTATCAAGTACACGTACTTGATCGAGCAAAATCAAGCCCTTTTTCTTCATAAAAGTAATCGGAATTCTAAACGGCGCCGGTCGACTCGCCGTCGTCATTGGCGCTACCAATACAGTTCGCAGATGGTCGTGCATTTCAGCAGGAGAAATGATTACGCAGGGGCGTGTTTTCTGTATTTCACTACCGACCGTTGGATCTAGCGCAGCCAACCAGATTTCACCTCGCGTTACCACACAAGCTCCTGATCATCTTCATTTGCAAAATCCGGCCAGACAAGAACATCATCGCCACTATCAGCAATCTTCTGACTCGCTTGCGCCCAACCAGCACGCACTGTTTTTTCAGGACGGCTAATCACGATACGATCGTTCTCTACCTGAATATCGACCTCATCAATATCCAATCCCGTTTGTATCAAAAATGGCTTAGGAATCAACACACCACGTGAATTTCCCATTTTTCTTAATACTGTTTTCATATCATCCTCCGTTATAACAAAATTGTAACATTAAATAATATCCACAATGTTACAACATAAAAACGACAAGCTGATATTGTGATGGGCAACCGTCATCAGTTACTTCGGGGTAAATGATGGGCTTTTCAGCCCAACCTTGTTATTGCATTTTGGCCTGATGACGCAAAGTGAAACTCAAATGCGTTTCCGTCTCTTGCATAAATTGCGCCTCAACGGCGACATGCTGAATTAGCAAACCGAGATTAATCAACGCGTCATTATCGATAGCCCATTCTTCATTGGTGCCGACGACCATCAGCATTTTTCCTAACGATTCCAGCCCGTGCATTAGAACGTGATTGGCGCTGTAAGCATGGCTGACGGCCGCACTGGCTTTAAGCAAGATATTTTCTGGTTGCGGAATGAAGGGAGAAAAATTTTCGGGTAGTTGCAATAGCAAATGACCGAGTTCGTATGGTGCGCGTTCGGGATTGTTGAAATACGGATTTTTAGGTGGTGCAGGTGTAGTTGGGCTGCGCATGCTGGTCTCTTTTTGTATGGTTAAACCGCCTCTCCGCTGCGAAACGGGGAGGGCGGCAAATGACAGGGTTCGCAGACCGGCACAAAAAGAAAAACCGGCAGCCCGAAGGCTCCCCGTCACTGCCGCCCATTGAGGGCGCAACAGTACACACGTAAAAAAACCGCGTTGCGCGGCTCGTGCGCTTTTTGTAACTCTGGCTGCGAAACCAGTTCCCATTTTTATTTGGGACAGGTGCATTGTACTCTTAGGAGAGGATGTTGAACAATAAGAGAAGACGTAATGTAGGGTGTCATTAGCGTAGCGTATTGCGCCTCACGTGACATCAATCCGATATCGAAAATCGACTCATCGGACTCTTAAAAAGTAGAAAAGAAATTTATGGTTCCTCTGAATTGATGGCAAAACGCACTTCTGGAAGAGCATCCGATTGAGACTCCTCAAGCAAATTTCGCAACGCAATGGCATCTTTGTTTTGTCTAAGAAGTACATCAGCCAATTTTACACACGCTGCTCGAATGCTCGATGCACTAACCTCTTCAGGGCTATGAGATTTAATATCAACATAGGAAACTGCACTAAAAATACTGGGTATAGTCTCAATCAGCGTCGCAATATGCTGCTTGGACAATTGCTGCTTCTTGACGAGGTTATTTGCAACATCAAGTAAGGCCGCTAATCCTGTCGTGCGTCCTGATTCGATTATGATAATTAATCTGGAAATCAAACGCTCAAGGTGGGGAAACTCCACTTCCTCGGATAACTCCGCCCATTTTTGTATTCCTAAAGCCGCATAACTTACTGTATTGGCATGATTGCTTTGCAAAGCTTTACGGATGATTTTTTCAACTGCATTTGCAACATCATCATTCGCTTCTACAAAAAAAACGAAGGCTGGTATGACATGGAACGCCTTCTCCACCTCTTCATAAAGTAACTGTAATTGTTCAAAACGCTTAACTGTTTTTTTCTTTTTGGATAAGGCTGGGACGATCGCATAGGAAAGTGCATTGCCGATATCATCAATAAGTTTGTTTGCGCTTCTGATTTCTTGAAAAAAATCATCAGCTTCTGGTTCTTGATCCCTCCATCCCATTAAGCGATCAAATAAGATTGTCGCCTGTTTTGACGTTGGAAACAGTTGTGTAATTTCATTGCTTGCTGCGTGGGCCATCCCTGAGTAAACCATAGTCGCCCGATGAATTTCTTCTGATGGGAAAGTGCGTAATTTTTCCCGCGTATCCATCAGAATTTCTTTACCATGTTCATATAAATGATGGCGAACTAGGGCTCGAACTTGTTCTTCATCTAGTGTTGGCAAAATGAGAAAAACATGGGGATATAGGTACGAAGTAGCTGGGAGAGTTTGGTAATCTAAGTTATCGTTCCACACTGCTTTTGCTAATTTTTCATTCTCCTCCTGGCTGAGGAAATCATCTTTTTTCACCAAAGGCAAAAGACGTAACAATGCGGCAGTACGTGTAATTGAGGTATCGGACTTGACTGCATTAATTAGTTCATCAATACGTATTCCAACATGGCGATAGGCATTCCGTTCGTTTGGATATTGAATACTAATATTATGCCAACGCGACAAAGCCTGCTGATCGATTATTTCACTTGGCAATGGAAACGCTAATGCGTCAACTAATAATTCCCCTTGTTCTGACGCAGGAATGCTTTTTAGGGAATTATCCAGCAAAGATGCGACGACACCAAATAAATCATAGCACTGTAAATTTTTCTGTTGCCCCAATGAGAGTCCCAATCGAAATATTATTTTGGCCTTCCCAGATGGCACGCGTACTACCAGACGTGCTAACACCTCTATCACTATACCAAGGGTGGACAACGCATGCTTCTGTCGTTCTTTGCTTCCTGTGGTTCGCTGCTCACGCCAGTAGGTTATTGCTAATTGAGTGCGTTCAACTAAAGTGTCAACCACATTTTTTGATGCAGACGCTACACCAATACGCGTAAAAAGAGCATTAATCGATGAAGATCTTTCGTTACTAGCAGAGCGAATCGCCAAAATGTAGTTCAATAGTTCAGAACCAATACCACCAGACAGTACCAATTTTTCGGCGGCATTTGAAAGTAAGCTAACACCGATAAAACCAGAGCTAATGCGCAAGGGAATACCTACACATCTACTCAGCTCTTCCAACTGAAGAAATTCACTTACTCCGCTATTATTTGAATGGTGGCTAGAGTTATCCCTATAAGATCCCTGCTCAAATGTCAGTTCGATGGGATGCTGATTCTTAAAATACTCTTCCTGGCGCTGTCCAACTTTGCCGCGGATATGCTCAATCCAGATCCATGGATCACATTTCCACTCCTGAGTTATGTTTTCAATAAAAGCAGCTAACTTCTCTGGTCTCTGATTTGAATGATAGCTATGGATTGACTGCAACAACCAATGTGCCCACATAAAACGAGACAAAATAGATATGGAGTCGCGATCACCCCGGTAGTTTTCACGTAATTCACCATATGCCATGTTGATTATCTTTATTCCTTCTTCAGACCTGCCCAACTCCATTAATAATGTGGCTCGTCGCAATTTCCATATAGGATCATCACCCACTATCTTTTCTGCAGCGCTCTCCATATTCGGATAGTCGAATGCATCACGTGCCACTAACGCTTGATGGTAGGCCAATTCAGTCGCGCAGTCGGGAAAATGTTGCACGTGCTTTTCTAATATAGCAGTCAGCTCTTTAATATGTGTCTGTATTGCCTGCTTGTCCTCTTCATTTTTTGCTTCAAGCCACCGACTATTTTTGAGTAATATCAATGCTATTTCTAGCTGTTGGTGCTTGCTAAGAGAGCATGGTGTATCAGGATTAACAAACTGAAAAAGTACATCCGTCAGCCAGGACGGAATAGAGGTTAATGTTATGTCGTAGCGCCACACAATTTCATATAGCAACTTAGCGCGGTCTTCTACAGCTAATGCTGAAATATTTTGCGGAGTGGGGCGTGGGTCACTAATCTGAGATTGAATACGTCCAAGTAAATCCGGTGGACATACTAGCCAATCTGGGTACGATTCCCGATCACTTTTTAAAATAGCTAACTGCTGTTTGAGTAAAGTTGCAGCATACTCAGGTTCTTTAAACTGGCGATGGAAATCATCCTCAGATACTTGTTGACGATGTAAATTTGTTGGAGCCCACTTATGTTTTTCAACCCGTGACTCGCCTATACGCTTCACCTCTTTCAAAAACAAGGCCGTTGCAGTTTGGTGCCTGCGATCTGAGTCTTCAATATTGTGCACCGCATCCCATAAATCAATCGGGGCAATATTAATTGACTCCAAATATTTGCGGCGAGCTGCGGTAAGATTCAAAGCACCGATGAGGTAAATCTTTCGTGCGTGTTCTGCTAAGTGATCACGCACCCAACCTGCCCATTGCAAAAAGTTAGGATCATCACCCGAAAAACCCAGCAAACAAAGTTCGTTCTCGATAAATGCCTGCCTTGCAAAATTAACGAAAGGAGCAAATTTTGCCGGATAAGTTCTGAAGTCTTCTTGAGCCGCAATAAAAGTATCGTTGCTTCCGATCGTTCCGTGTAGCTTGACGATTCGTGGTGATGGTGCCCATGCTAAATCGGAAGGTTTAGTGACAGAAGTGTAGTAACGACTATGGACATTTTTTGCGGCACGCTCTAAAAGCGTGTCCCAATTGGTGGTCATAACTTCTGACCATGGTAAGTTCAACAATGATTGATAAAGTTCACCGGCTCTCCAAGCATCATCATTAATCTCCGTGCGAATCTGGTCATTCAATGCTGCTTGACCAAAGTAAATACGGTACTCCTCAGCTATCCGCAGAGGGTCAGAAAAACTCAATTCCTTATCGCTTGAATTAAGCCCCTCTATTAATTTTTTACTGAAATCATTCCATAGCGGCATTTTCTTTGTATGGCCAACATGAAAAGCCGCACAACGACTAAATCCCGCGCCTATCATAATGGCCGCGCCACGCTGGTTACCATTAAAATTATGCAGAGCAGATGCCAATTTTTGGATAGAAGGGTAGTCGGGAAGATCGGTTATTTCAGATATGTTTTTTGCTGTCATGATCAAAAGATGATTCGATAGATGGCGTTATACGACTGACGAAATGGACGAAAAAACGGGCTCAACAAGAGCCCGTTTACCTTTATTCCTAGGACACAAAATGCCCAACTCTTATTTGACGTAAATTTCGCATTCAGAGTCGCCAAAAAAATCAAACGTCAATATTCCCAGCCTGCAGCGCATTCAACTCAATAAACGCCCGACGCGGTTCCACATCATCACCCATTAACGTCATGAAAATCTGATCCGCAGCAATCGCGTCTTCGATCTGCACTTTTAACAAACGGCGAATACTTGGGTCCATGGTGGTTTCCCATAGTTGCATTGGGTTCATTTCGCCCAGTCCTTTGTAGCGCTGTTTGCTGACGCCGCGTTCTGCTTCGTCGCGTAACCAGGCCATCGCTTGATGGAAGTCGATGATGGCTGATTCTTTGACTTTTTCACCGGCGCCACGACGGATCGATGCGCCTTTGCCGATCAGGCCTTTGAAGGTTGCGGCGGCGTTGCGCAGGACCTGGTAGTCGGTGCTGTTGACGAAGTCGCTGTCGATGGTGCTGACTTTGATGTTGCCGTGATAGCGACGGTTGATGCGTAGCAGTTGTTTGTCGGATAGTTCGTCGGTTTCGGCGATGACTTCGACAAACGGGTCGTTGATTTCTTTGGTCAAAGCTTGCGCTGATAACTCGGTGTTGGCGAAGCTGTCCATTTGCAGCGTGACGCCGGTCATGATGGCCGATAGTGCTGCGCCGTCGATGACGCGGGTCAGGCGCGTGATGATGGCGTTGGCCATATTGTATTGGCGGACCAACTCGGCCAGCGCATCGCCGCTGATCGGTGTTGCGCCTTCGCTGGCGATCAATGCTGCGTCGTTGAGCGCGACTTGCATCATGTAAGAGACTTCTTCGGCGTCGTCTTTCAGATAGCGTTCGTCTTTGCCGTGTTTGACTTTGTACAGTGGCGGTTGCGCGATGTAGATGTGACCGCGTTCGACCAGTTGCGGCATTTGACGATAGAACAGCGTCAGCAGCAAGGTGCGGATGTGGGCGCCGTCGACGTCCGCATCGGTCATGATGATGATGCGGTGATAGCGCAGTTTGTCGGCGTTGAATTCGTCGGCACCGATGCTGGTGCCGAGTGTGGCGATCAGCGTGGTAATTTGTTCTGACGACAGCATTTTTTCGAAGCGCGCTTTTTCAACGTTGAGCACTTTACCGCGCAACGGCAGAATCGCCTGGAATTTACGGTCACGGCCTTGTTTGGCTGAACCGCCCGCAGAGTCACCCTCGACGATGTAGAGTTCGCACAAGGCTGGGTCGCGTTCCTGGCAATCGGCCAGCTTGGAGGACAAGCCGAGACCGTCCATCACGCCTTTACGACGCGTCAGGTCACGCGCTTTGCGGGCTGCTTCGCGAGCGCGGGCTGCCTCGACGATTTTGCCGCAAATGATTTTCGCGTCGTTTGGTTTTTCTTGCAAAAAGTCGGTCAATGTTTTGGCGACGATTTCTTCAACTGGTCCGCGCACTTCACTGGAAACCAATTTGTCTTTGGTTTGTGAACTGAATTTTGGTTCTGGCACTTTGACGGATAACACGCAAGTCAAACCTTCGCGCATATCGTCGCCGGAGATTTCGACCTTGGCTTTTTTCGCCAGCTCGTTTTCTTCGATGTATTTGTTGATGACGCGTGTCATCGCTGCGCGCAAACCGGTGAGATGCGTCCCACCGTCGCGTTGCGGAATATTGTTGGTGAAGCACAGCACTTGTTCGTTGTAGGCGTCGTTCCATTGCATCGAGACGTCAACGCTGATGTTGGTGCCGTGTTCCGACATTTTTTCACCAGTGGCCTGGAAAATGGTCGGATTCAGAATGCTTTTGTTTTTGTTGATGTATTCAACGAAACCACGCGTGCCGCCTTCGAAGGCAAACAATTCTTCTTTGCCGGTGCGTTGATCGGTCAGTTTGATGCGCACGCCGTTGTTCAGGAAGGACAATTCGCGGATACGCTTTGCCAGAATTTCGTAGTGGAATTCAACGTGCGTGAAAATTTCTTCGTCGGCCCAAAAGTGCACTTCGGTGCCGCGTTTGTCGGTGTCGCCAATGACTTTGATAGGCGATACAACCACGCCGTCGATGGTTTCGATTTCACGGTTTTGCGGTACGCCGCGAACGAATTCCATGTAGTGCACTTTGCCGTCGCGACGAATCGTCAGCTTCAGCAATTTTGATAAGCCGTTGACGCAAGAAACACCCACGCCATGCAAACCACCGGAAACTTTGTACGAGTTTTGGTCGAACTTACCACCGGCGTGCAGCTCGGTCATGACGATTTCGGCGGCGCTGCGTTTTGGGTCATGTTTGTCGTCGAACTTGACGCCAGTTGGCACGCCGCGACCATTGTCGGCAATCGAAATCGAATTATCGGAATGGATGGTGACGTGAATTTCGGTACAGTGACCGGCCAGCGATTCATCGATCGAGTTGTCCAGCACTTCGAACACCAGATGGTGCAAGCCGGTGCCGTCAGAAGTATCGCCGATGTACATCCCGGGACGCTTCCGTACAGCTTCCAGACCTTCTAGAATCTGAATCGAGGATGCACCGTAGGCATTCGATCCTGCTGCGCTTGCGGCGGCAGTTTGTGCGGCATCTGAGGTTGACGGTGTGGTGTTGTCTTGAGGGATGGATGACATGGCTACCTTCTGTAAAGACTGCTTAATTTATGACTACTGAGAGTGCATTTTCAGAAAAACACAGTGCTGAAATGCATCAATCACGAATTACTTAAATGGGCAAAGGGGCACGAAGCCCCTTGTCACTACTAACAATATACAAAAAAATCAAATGCGCATCGGCATTACAACGTATTTGAAATCCGTATTTTCCGGCACGGTAATCAGCGCCGAAGAGTTTGCATCACCAAGCGCGATATTGATCTGGTCGCACTTGAGATTATTTAATACGTCGAGCAAATAGGTGACGTTGAAACCGATATCGACACTGTCGCCGCCGTAGTCGATTTCGACTTCTTCAATCGCTTCTTCCTGATCAGCATTGGTCGAGCTGATTTTCAAACTGCCTGGCGTCACCACCCAGCGTACACCTTTGAATTTATCGCTGGTCATGATGGCAGCGCGTTGCAATGAGCGCAGCAATTGATCGCGACTGATGGTGAAATCGTTTTTATAACCCTTCGGTACGACGCGGGTGTAATCAGGGAATTTACCTTCGACCAGTTTCGAAATCAGTTCAATATCAGCGAACGATAATTTGACCTGGTTATTGGCAATATCCAACTGCACCGTTTCATCAGTATCTTCCAGCAAGCGCTGCAATTCCATAATGGTTTTGCGCGGGATGATGACTTCTTGCTTTTCAAATTCCTGATCGGTCGCAACCTGGCAAAACGCCAGACGGTGACCATCGGTGGCAACCGCGATCACATGTTTGCCTTCCAACACTAGCAACAAACCGTTCAGGTAATAACGGATATCTTGCTGCGCCATCGAGAAATGCACCATGTTAAACAGGTGCTTCAAGGTTTTTTGCGGCAGCGTAACAGTCGCGTTGTATTTATCGGCCTGGGCCACGGTTGGGAATTCTTCCGCGGCCAGGGTTTGCAACGCAAAACGTGATTTACCCGATTGCACCGTCATGCGTTTGTTGCTGAGTGTGAGCGAAACATCGCCCGACTCTGGCAAGGCACGCAAAATGTCGAGCAATTTACGTGCTGCGACTGTTGTTGCTGCTACATCAGTACCGCTACCGACTGCGGCATTGGTGGTGATTTGTACTTCAATGTCTGTTGATAAAAACGAGACTTTTTCGCCGTCTTTGCGTATGAGGATATTGGCCAGAATCGGCAATGTGTGCCGACGCTCGACAATACCACTCACGATCTGCAGTGGCCGGAGAAGGGCATCTCGGCTGGTTTTGACCAATTGCATAGTTTTTCCTTCTTCTAAAATTGCTATCAATGTTGCATTATTGCTACTGTTTTTATACGTCAAAAGTACAAATTGAGGACAGCTATAAATGTAACTTAATTCAACTACTTAAGAATGACATTACCGGTAAACATTTGTCTAAATATCGTCTACGAGTTTGGTTACAGGCTTATGCAAAAAAACCACACATGCCATTTTGTTCATCTTTTTTAAAGCGACAATTAAACCATGTTATCCACAAGCCCACGATCAACCGCGATGAGCACACTTTAGCCCTTTAAAGTTTGCTCCAACACGTGCAACTCATGATTACATTCTGGATTCTTTGCGCGATCACCGGCGATCTTGCGCACCGCATGCAGGACAGTAGTGTGATCACGACCACCGAACATTTCACCGATTTCCGGCAAGCTCTTCTGCGTTAACTCTTTGGCCAGATACATCGCAATCTGACGCGGACGCGCAATGTTAGCCGGGCGCTTTTTCGAGTACATATCGGCAATTTTAATATTGAAAAAGTCAGCGACTGTTTTCTGGATATTATCGACCGAGATCTGACGGTTTTGTACAGATAGCAAATCTTTTAATGCATCTTTGACTACATCAATGGTGATGTCTTTACCATGGAAGCGCGAGTAAGCCAGAATTTTGCGTAACGCGCCTTCGAGCTCACGCACGTTGGAACGTAAATGTTTGGCAACAAAAAAAGCCACATCATCTGAAAAAGTAACGCCTTCCGATGCTGCTTTTTTCAGCAAAATCGCCACCCGCATTTCCAGTTCCGGCGGCTCAATCGCCACCGTTAAACCGGAGTCGAAACGCGAAATCAGGCGATCATCCATGCCAGTGATTTCTTTCGGGTAGGTGTCGCTGGTAATAATAATTTGTTTCTTTGCGGCAATCAATGCTTCGAACGCATAAAAGAATTCTTCCTGGGTACGGCTCTTGCCGCCGAAGAATTGAATATCATCGATCAGCAACAAATCCAGCGAATGATAATAGCGCTTAAAGTCATCAAAACCTTTTCGCTGGTAAGCAGTCACTACGTCTCTAACGTATTGTTCTGCATGGATGTAGCGTATCTTCGATGCCGGATTATCTAACAACAACTGATTGCCGATAGCATGAATCAAGTGGGTTTTGCCCAAGCCTACGCCACCATATAAGAACAGTGGGTTGTAAGAAACACCAGGATTATTGGCGACCTGAATTGCCGCAGCACGGGCAAGCTGATTAGCTTTACCGGTCACGAAACTATCGAAACTTAAGGCTGTATTAATCTTGGATTGATCGCGACGTGCGGTAACAGCAGTGGACTCCGCCTGCACTTCCGGCGCGCGTTCAAAGTTGCCAGGATAGCTATTTTGCTCATTCGATATGCCAGCCTGCGCCGAACCACCATATGAACCATTGCTGTCATCATCGGAAGTAACTGGCATTGCAGCAGATGTTGGCTTACGCGCAACATTGGTGCGCGGATCCAACACAAACAATACTTCTGTCGGTTGCTCCCAATATTGGCATGCCAAAGAAGTAATGCGACTTGCGAACTGCGTTTTTACCCAATCAAGCTTAAAGCGATTTGGCGCCGCGACACGCAAACGACCGTCGTCGTAGTCGAGCGGTACCAGTGGTTTTATCCACGCGCTAAATTGTTGAGGCGTCAACTCCTGCTCCAATTGCGCGGAGCAACTTTGCCAAAAATTATCCATGAATCTCTATGTGAAGTGTGGTGTGGAAGGGGGGTCATGACACTCTGACATGCCGTGGGCGGTGTTGAACTAATCTGCCAGAGACTGTCAAAATGTTGACCGATGTTGCGATTACGCATGCCACACAATGTCGCTATTCTACCCTTGCTGACCAAAGTTATCCACAGGTACGAGGCATTATTCTACGATTCACCGTGATTTTTCTTATGCAACAAACTACAAGGAAAATACGCTAAGTGATTGACAAACAAGCGGAAAATGCGTTCTAATCCAAGGTTCACTGCGCGTTGAATTGCAAAACTGGATGGCAAGATTAAAATCTTGGCTGTTTTGTCAGCCTTTTAGCCGCTCGGCGTTAAGGCGGATCCAGCAGCTGCAATGTGTTTAACTGTGGCGCAAAACTGTGAATTTCCGATTTATTTAGTAGCTTAGTAGTTTTTTACCTAGAGACCATCATGAAACGTACTTACCAACCTTCCGTTGTACGCCGTAAGCGTACCCACGGCTTCCGCGCCCGTATGGCAACCCGTGGTGGCCGTGCTGTGTTAAATGCACGTCGCGCTAAAGGTCGTAAACGTCTGGCAGCTTAATTGCTTCGGCAATTGCTACAGCGTTTCGTTACGACGTTGCTACAGCGAATATCACGTTGAACCCGTTGTTGAACTCATCACCGAGTTTTCCGCGTGAGCGACGTATCGTTAAAACGGATGAATTTTCATCCGTTTTTCGTTTGCGCCCCGTATTTAGAACCGCGCATTTTGTTCTGTATACGCGTCTGAATACGCAAGTTGGTGCGCAGGCACGCCTTGGCGTAGTCGCGGCAAAGCGGTTAGCGCCGCGCGCGGTGACACGCAACACTGTGAAACGCGTGACGCGCGAATTGTTTCGCCAGACGTCTTTGCCGCCGTTCGACTGCATTGTGCGCTTATCCAAACCGGTCAATACCAAAGCCGGTCCGGCCACAACAGCGCGTCTGAAGCGGGAATTACGTGACGAATTAACGCAACTGTTTGCGTCACAGCGCATGCTTTTATTACGTAGCTAAGCAAATTTAAGCGAAAAGCGATCAGATCATGAAAACGATTTTACTGTTCCTGTTGCGTTGCTATAAATTGGGAATCAGTCCTTTTCTTGGACAGAATTGTCGTTTTTATCCTAGTTGCTCCGAATATGCCGCCGAAGCCATTAATGTGCATGGCGCCGTAAAAGGTTGCGCACTGGCAGCTTGCCGCTTAGGTAAATGCCATCCCTGGCATGCTGGTGGCTTGGATCCTGTGCCGCCGCCCCCATCTGGCGTTTCCGTAGCTCCTCCTGCAGCTAAAGTTGATCGTGAAGTTAATCCTGATCGTCACTCATGCCGCTGCAGCCATTCCTGAATTCAGTCCTACCCTTACCCTGTATAGAGAATTACTCTTATGGATATCAAACGTACCGTCTTGTGGGTTATTTTTTCGCTGTCGCTGTTGTTCCTTTGGGATAACTGGCAACGAAGCAATGGCCATCCGTCGATGTTTTTCCCTAACCCTGCGGCAACTGCGCCAGCTGCTGGCGCGTCTCCGGCCAGTACTCCGGCAGCAGCGAATGCTGCGGCCAGCACCGACGTGCCGCAATCTGCCAGTGCACAAGCTGCACCGGCATCCGCCGTACCCGATACTGCTCCTGCAGCAAAAGGTGAGCTGATCACTATCACGACCGATCTGGTGAAAGCGCAGATCGACACCATGGGCGGCGAACTGGTACATCTGGAATTGTTGAAGCAACGCGATACAGTTGATCCAACCAAGAATCTGGTGCTGTTTGATTCCAGCGCCAAACGGGTTTATCTGGCAGAAACAGGTTTGATCGGTGGCCCATTCCCTAACCATAAATCACCGTTTGTTGCATTGCCTGGCGCACGTTCGCTGGACAACGGCAATCAAGTGCAATTGGTTTTGGAGTCAACTGAAGGCGGCGTCAAGCTGACCAAAACCTTCACTTTCAAACGCGATGATTACGTTATCGACGTCAAGCACACTGTGACCAACGATACCGGCGCACCTATCTCGCCTTCACTGTATTTGCAATTGGTACGCGATGGTAATGCCCCAGAAGGTGAACAGCGCTTCTCCCACACCTTCACAGGTGCAGCGGTCTATACCGATGAGCAAAAATATCAAAATTTCACTTTTGACAAAATAGAAAATGGTAAAGCGGATTACGATAAGAGTGCCAAAGATGGCTGGATCGCTATCGTTCAGCATTACTTTGTTTCGGCCTTCATTCCGCAAAATAACGCCCAGCGCGAAATCTTCGCCAAGAAGGTTAGCAACAATCTATACGCTATCGGTAACGTCCTGCCATTGGGTACGATTGCTCCGGGTGCCAGCGTCACTATGGATGCGCGTCTGTTCTCCGGTCCGCAAGAAACTGTTCTGCTGGAAAATGCAGCACCTGGTCTGACACTAGTCAAAGATTATGGCTGGCTCAAAGTGATCGCCGAACCGATTTTCTGGTTGATGACGCAAATCCACCACGTCCTCGGCAACTGGGGCTGGACCATCATCGCTTTGACGATACTCATCAAGCTAGCGTTCTTCCCATTATCGGCAGCTAGCTATCGCAGTATGGCGAAGATGAAAAAAGTCACGCCGAAGATGACCGCGATTCGTGAGCGCTACAAAGACAAGCCGCAAGAAATGAACAAGGAAATGATGCAGCTGTACAAAACCGAGAAAATCAATCCTCTCGGCGGCTGCTTACCAATTGTGATTCAGATGCCGATTTTCTTTGCGCTCTATCATGTGTTCCAGGCCAGCGTAGAGTTGCGTAACGCGCCGTGGTTAGGCTGGATTCACGATTTGGCAGCACCGGATCCATTCTATATTTTGCCAGTGGTAATGGCGGTTGCGATGTTCGCTCAGACCAAGCTGAACCCACCACCACCTGACCCAATGCAAGCCAAAGTGATGATGTTCATGCCGCTGATTTTCTCGGTTATGTTCTTCTTCTTCCCGGCTGGTCTGGTACTGTATTGGGTTACCAACACGCTGATGTCGATTGCTCAGCAATGGGTAATTACCCGGAAGATCGTTGACGCAAAATAACAGCGGCAAGTGATTAAGTCGGAAAAGTAGAAATAACTGTCGTAAAAAAGCCCGTGAACTAAAAATTCACGGGCTTTTTCTTTCGCGGTTGTTTCAGATAATCAACAACACTCGTAAAATCAAAGTCATGTCATTCGATTCTTCTCCTATCGCAGCAATTGCTACCGCGCCCGGACGTGGTGGTATCGGTGTCGTCCGTATTTCCGGTAAAAATCTGGGCACGGTCATTCAGTCTGTTTGCGGCGTGACTGAAACCGTGCTGACGCCGCGCCACGCTACTTATCTGCCTTTCAAAAATCTGGACGGCAGCGTGATAGATCAAGGTCTGGCCATCTATTTCAAAGCCCCGCATTCATACACTGGCGAAGATGTGCTGGAGTTGCAGGGGCACGGTGGGCCAGTGGTCTTGCAAATGCTGCTGACGCGCTGTTTGCAAGCGGGTCAGGAAATCGGTTTACGCATGGCCGAACCGGGTGAGTTTACCCAACGTGCTTTCCTCAACGACAAACTCGATTTAGCGCAAGCTGAAGCAGTCGCTGACTTGATCGAAGCCTCCACCGAAGCTGCGGCTAAATCGGCATCAGAATCGCTGTCTGGGGCATTTTCCAACGTGATCCATGGCCTGGTCGGACAAGTCACCAATTTACGCATGCTGGTCGAAGCCACGTTGGATTTCCCAGAAGAGGAAATCGACTTCCTGGAAAAATCCGATGCCAGAGGCCAGTTGAGCACCATCCGCACCACGCTGGATCAAGTGTTCGCGCAAGCCGCGCAAGGTGCGCTGTTACGCGATGGCCTGAACATTGTGTTGGCTGGCCAACCTAACGTCGGTAAATCATCGCTGCTCAATGTACTGGCAGGTGCAGACGTCGCCATCGTCACTCCAATTGCCGGCACCACCCGCGATAAGGTGACCGAAACCATCCAGCTCGAAGGTATCCCGCTTAATATCATCGACACCGCCGGTATCCGCGATTTCGATGAGGCCAGCGATGAAGTAGAGCGCATCGGCATTGAGCGCACTTGGGCTGCGGTCGCCAAAGCTGACGTCATCTTGCATATGCTCGATGCCAATCATGGTCCGACTCTGGCCGACGAAAAAATCCTCGGCCGTTTCCCCGATAGCGCCCCGGTCATTCGCATCTGGAACAAAATCGACCAGTCTGGCCATAAAGCCGCGGTGGATATCGCGCATGACGTCACGCACATTTATTTATCCGCCACTGACCACATAGGTATCGATTTGCTACGCGGAGAACTGCTGCGTATCGCTGGTTGGCAGCAAACCGGAGAATCGCGCTATCTGGCGCGGGAGCGTCACTTAATCGCCCTCAAATCTGCACGCGATCATCTGGAGCTGGCTGCTGAACATGCCAGTGTCAGCGATCAATCGCTGGATTTGTTTGCAGAAGAATTGCGCCTGGCGCAAGATCGCTTAAGCAGCATTACTGGCGCGTTTACGCCGGACGATTTGCTAGGGGTGATATTTTCGCGGTTTTGTATCGGAAAATAAGACTTCTTGCGGTCAACCACAATGCCCTCATTGCCGTTGTTAAATCCTGGCAAATGCCTATTATCGATTTGAGGAATATAGAAAAATGAACACCAAACTTATTGCAGTAATGTCATGCGCCATCGCTCTTACAGCCGCATCAGGTTTTGCTAGTGCTAAAGGATGTATTAAAGGTGCTGTTGTCGGTGGCGTAGCCGGCCATTACGCTGGTCATCATGCGGTTATCGGTGCCATTGGCGGCTGCTATGTTGGGCATAAACTGGCGAATCAAAAAGCTGCTCAGGCTGCTCATCCCGTGGCTCCAGCTACAACTTCTACGGCCCCAGCAATCGCACCTGCCCCGGTTAGTCACTAATCAACTAATTATTTAGTTGTCGTGGGATGAGGTATATTCAATGTGGCATGTCTCTTCGCTAATACTGTTTCTCATCCCACTAAGTGTTTGCGTCGTATCAGCGCCCCCAGCATTGTTCCATCGTTGCTGTAGCATCCACCATGCTGCGTGCACCGCTTTGATCTAAGATCAAGGTACCGCAATTGTCCAGCTTCTGCGGAACCGCTTGTAATTTATAAGTTGTCAATCCTGTGTCAGCGGCTACCAGATTGATCACGTAGATTGCTTTTCCAGTTTTCGGTGACTGATTGATACCAGCAGGCAAAGTGGGAACACTGCCATCGCCATTTACATAACTATGGTTCATCGTAAAACGTCGCTCCATCCAATGGGCTGCTTCGTGTAATACTGCAGCAGCTGCGGCACGGTTGCCGCGCTGGATATGGGTGCGGTAACTGGGCAAAGCAATCGCACTTAATAATGCGATGATCACGGCGACTATCAATATTTCGAATAGAGTAAATCCCGCTGCACCACTCTTCGCTCCTCGCTCATTTTTCCGATATTTTTTCATCACTGTGTCGGTCGCTGTACCTGCAATTCATGCCAGGTTCTCAGAGGTTTTCTTTTAGCGGTGGTGATATCGACAAATTTCGTTTTTCCCTCCAGCGTTTGCAATACCAAACTGCGGCGACCATTTGGCAGGGTAATGACAACAGGCGCTGTCAATGATGCGGGCACGGTCAGCGATATCTGGTTGGCTGGCGCATTGGGAAAGATCGCTTGCGCCGAGGCGCCGCCGGTTTTCAAATCAAACACCATTAACTGCGACGATGCAGGCGCACCAGCAATACCCGGTGTAAAAGTTAAGACTACCAATTTATCATCCACGATGAATGGCGCGCCGACCACGCGTTCGCCTTTATCCAAAAGATCAACATACCAACCGCGCTGATTTTTCCAATCAATGGCGTTTTGTGTGATCAGGCGACCATTACTTACTGCGGTTAAGGTTTGCTGCTGCAATTGATCACGACCGCTGATCACCATCCCCGTCGTTGTATCAGATGGCTTTTCCCATAGGCCGTAAACGCTTTGTATTTGTTTGTCTGTCTGATCACTCGTCTCGTACAACTTTCCGGTGCCGAACAAAATCATCCGACCGCCTTTAGCATGGGCGGTCATGGCAGGCTGTTGTGTGATCGGTTGAGTTTGCCCGGACTTATCTGTGGCGTTAAAGAATGGCACACCGTTATATGCCAATTGCCAAGTATCCGGTTTGCTATTGGCCAGATCGAATTTCCACAGCGCTCCGCGTAAATCGCCAGCATAAGCCGCGATCACTTCACGCTGTTGATTAAAGCGTAGAGCGGGGGTGGCTAAGCCATTTCTTGCATCGTCCCTATGTTCTGCAGCAGAGATTTTTTTGATCAATGTACCGGTCGCCACGTCAAGCAAATACAACACCGCATTTTGATGATTACTTTCAACGCCATTTCCGTACAACGCTGCCCACTGTCCGTTACGCAGTAACACCACCGATGCTTTGCCCAGTACATAACCCATGTCATCATCTGGCACACCATCGTTGGCAATATCTGCATGTTCCCACAACACGCTTTTTGCCTCGAATTCTGCTGGGGCGCTGATATCGATGGCGAATACACTTTTGGCGCCGGCACCTGTGCTCCCCAGCAGGATGGATTTCCAGGCGCGTGCAGTGCCGGAAGCGGTCAGTAAATACGCATCACCTTCCGACATTTGACCATCGACAAAGTAATGATGTTTAGGTGCGACATAGGAGACATCAGAAAGCGACTTCAAAAATGGATAGACAGCCTGCGGTATATACGCCCATTTTTCGATGCCGGTTTTGGCATCAAAAGCGTGCAACATGCCGTCGTTTGCACCGACATATAACATCCCGTTTGGATTACGCGTTTGCTTGGCGCTGAGATAGGCCTGATAGAGCGTGCCTCCGCCGTTTTCCGTTGTTAGCAAGTCATAAGCAAATGACGCGTTTTTTACAAGGAATGGTAATGAGTTGACAATATCGCCCAGGTTGCTTGCACGCCGACGAAAATAGCCATCTGTATGACCGACCTCCAGCGCATCACTTCCGCGCAAATACGCAACCATACTTTCAGATGACAGCGCTGTTTTTTGTGCGTCGCTTAACTCCGACCAGTAAAAATTAACGGCGCGTCCTTGTTCTGATATCCATGTGACGATCTTACGTCCGGCCCAATTCGGCAGTAAATCTGCTGCATCCCATAATTGCGCTCCCGCGCTTCCATCCGGTAGCACGTGGAACGCCCGCAGATGTCCAGTCCAGTCGTTTTCGCTATAACTAGTTTGATATACCAGTGATTCTGTATTGGGCTTGGTGCTATCGTAGATCAGTCCGGAAGACTTGGATGGCATTAAAGGTATTTGCGCTATTTGTGCTTTTACAGAGAGCGAAACGGCGATGAAAAATAACATTGAGAACCAAATTCGAAGGGAATAAGTCATTGAGAGCATCACAATCGCACGTAACTTTGTACTAGCACCACGACCTTATCTGTCATGCCGACACCGCGCGCAGTGATTCGAAAAGCGGGCGGTGCGTCATCTGCTTGCAGTTGGTATTCCTGTCTTGCGCGCATCACAATTTTCTCTATCATGCAACGCGGTGCCTCTGCCCATCCTACAGTCACATTTGCGCTTGAAGGCAACGCTATCGAGATCGCATTATTGCGCCAATTGCCGATCGAATTCCAAGGTTTGTCTCCCATCTTCGTAGCGCTGTATCCTGCGTCTAATTGAGGATATTTGGCATCATCGGGCGGGTTTTCCACCAATCTTTCGCAATACCGCAAAGCCAGCTCTGCGGCCTCAAATGCCAATTGCCGACTGCGTAAGTTTGCGGCCATTTTTTCTTCTAATAACACGTTACGCATTGCCGTCACAGTCAACAACACGATCACCATCAGAAATATCAATACCATCGGCAGTGCAATGCCACACTGCTGTTGCGGGAAATGCGATAGTATTTTCATACACACCATCACAGCGAGAAAATCGTCGCAAGACAACGCACATCTTTATCCGTTGTTGCAGCCAATACCGCCATACGACAATTGCTTTTACTGAGATCCGCATCATCGGCATGTGCGGTCACACCGTCCTCGTTATCAGATTCTTTGAAATACACTCTCACCACAAAACCCTGCTGAGCTGAACCTGAGATTTCCCCCCAACCACCTACAACTGCACGAGCAAGTGATGCGCGCCATTCGTATAGATCCATTGCGGCGACTTCTGATGATGTACAAATGATGGCATCTGCACAGCCCGGCGCTGCGCCATTGGTAAGCCGATTGGCTGATTGGCCCGGATAATTTTGTAACGCTGGACTGTATTTACCATTAAGCGCGCCATCGCGATTTGCTCGCATGCGTTCAATGAGTTCGCCACTCAAAACTGTCGCCAAAGTACGATCATGCGCAACGGTCTGATTCCGCAACGTCGTCAATTGCGCAGCGGCCAAAGCCAGTAAAATAAAAACCGAGATAACGATGGCGATCAGTATTTCAATCAAGCAGCTGCCCGATTGTCGGTGCTTATATTTCAACGAGAAACGCCAATCACACGTCAACAATCCGGACATTTTTCTACTCGCATATTTGAATAACGATGAAAAAATTATAAGAGTGTCAGGCTGCGATCACTATTGGCTGAAAGCTTAAATGTGAGGATGAGTTTTGACTGGGTGACGAAGGAAAAATAACGGCAATAACGAAACCACTATGGGATTGATCGTTATTGCCGTTTACGATGAACACAACATCAACTCAACGATTCGAATACTCCTGCACCGCGATTTTTCTGGACCTTATCCCAGTTAAAAATCTTCCCGTTCATCGCCACGTAGACCCCGGATGGCAACACTTGTGCGACACCGCAAGCAAATCCTAAATTGAACAGGGCATCAGAATTGGCGATTTCGTATGGAATCATGGCACCGGTAATGACAATAACTTTATCCAGATTGGCTACGCCCAATACCGCTGCGGTTTCGCGCATGGTGTCTGTGCCGTGGATGATGACGATGGCCTTTTCTTCGGCATGACTGCAAGAAACGAGTACGCGACGGCGATCGATATCTTGCATCTCTAATGAATCCAACAAGGGTAGTTCTTCCAGCGTGTTGGCGATAGTGATGCGCGAGCGTTTGATCACCTCAGGTAAGTGGCTGGCACCAAAGCCCAGCTTGCCAGCGATTTCGTCATAGTGTTTATCAAATGTGCCGCCGGTGGCGATGATACGTAATGCCATGAGAGTCAACTTCCTTTTTAGTTATGCGAATTAAATCAGAGGTAAATTCTAACTCAACCGAGACTATACGCGCCGCCAAAGTCCTTGGAAAAAGGCGACTATTGACGATAAGAATCCGCCGCTGTCACCTTTGCGCTGTTTGCTAACTTGTTCTGCCGTGATTACAGGTGTTGCTGAATTGCCGTATTGCTGCACGATGAAATTACTCAGTGTAGCAATCTGCGCATCACTCAAATGGTCCGCAAACCCTGGCATAAAGACATCGTCGCCTTTTTTGTCTGAGGTTCCTTTATTGTGGCGCTGCACACCATTCAAGATCACCATTAACAAGTTATTCGGATCGCTTGCCCCCACCGTACTATTATGGAACAACGATGGGTAATACCCATCGGTCACGCCGCTGCCGCTGGCCGAATGACAGCTGGCGCAATTGCCGCTAAACAGTTCTGCACCACCGGATGCGACGCTACTGACAGAGACTGGCGCGATGCCGCGCAAAGTGGCATCGTCTTGCGATGGTTGGCCCCACGCAAAGCGCGGCTTGGTATCTATCGGATTATGAATTACTGGCACACTACGCAAATAGGTGACGATGGCTTGCAAATCAGGATCGGTCAGAAATTGCAGGCTATGCTCTACCGCCTCTCCCATACCGCCGGCTGCCGAAGCTTTGCCGGGAACCGAACCGGTTTTGAGATATTGCACCAGCTCTTGATCTTTCCAACCACCGACACCGCTCTCCATATCAAGTGTAATGTTATATGCCGTCCACCCGGCTAACGGCGCGCCACCAAATGCGCGTTTGTGATCAAGTCCCATCGTGCCATTGCGCGGCGTATGACATTCCTGACAATGCGCCAACCCTTCAACCAGATAGGCACCACGATT
Organism: Glaciimonas soli; assembly: GCF_009497155.1. Taxonomy (GTDB): domain Bacteria; phylum Pseudomonadota; class Gammaproteobacteria; order Burkholderiales; family Burkholderiaceae_D; genus Glaciimonas; species Glaciimonas soli. The sequence goes on along the minus strand of NZ_WINI01000004.1, from coordinate 442,445 downwards.
CCATTCGACGCTTTTAGCCTCATCTGGCTGCCAAAGTGCAGGAGTGAAATTAAACAGCTTCCAGCCAGCCAAAATAATCCGCTGATTGAATGGAAATGGTAATTTGTTTTCCGGCGTCTTCTGTTGAATCGGCGGCAAACTAAACAGATAGGCTTTGATCGCCAATACATCGTCGCGCGATAATTTTGTGAAAGAGGTGTAAGGGAAAGCAGGGTAGAGATGCTCGCCATTTTTACCAACACCCGTGTGTAACGCGCGGATGAAATCTTCATCACTCCAGGTACCTATGCCAGTTTCTTTATCTGGCGTGATATTCGGGCCGTAAATCGTACCGAATGGTGTCGCCAACGGATAACCGCCTGCAAACGGTTTGGCTTTGTCTACCGTATGGCAAGCAATGCAATCCGCTGCGCGCGCCAGATATTCTCCGCGTTTGATTTGCTCGGCATTGGCACCGGTTGTGATGACGGAAGCGGTTGCACTATCGTCTGCATGAGCAGCCGCGAAGAACGTAAAACCCGTGCTTACAACGACTGCCGTCAGCAGCGAATGAACACATCGGGTTATCTTCATAACACGGTCCTCAAAGTATCTGCAATCCGCAGCGACAAAGCTGCAATCGTCAGCGTGCAATTGACTGTTCCGGCCACCGGCATCACCGAGCTACTGGCAATAAATAAATTCTCGTGATCATGCGAACGGCAATGCGCATCGACAACGGAATCACGCGGATCACTCCCCATGATGGTGGAACCCATGATGTGATTATTCGGTGCGAAATTATCGTCGAAAGTGACTTCGGTGCCACCAAACAAGGCCGCAATGTCGGCATACACTTCATGCGTTTTAATGGCACTTTTCTTGACGTAATCATCGATTGCGTAGGTAATTTCCGGCTGAGGAATACCGAGTGCGTCCTTATGATCGGCGCTGGGGAGCACACGATTTTCCGGATTCGGCAAAATATCATGGAAGCTATTGATATTGACCATGCGTGCTGCGCGATGGCGAATTTCCTTATCCAGTTTGCTACCGACCAATCCCATTTTCAACGCCGCTTGCGCTGCATGATTCGTCTGTGCCATGTTGTTCAAATGAAGTTTTTTAGCTGCGTATTCCGAGCGAAATGCGCCGTCGCGCATATCCACGATGGATGACATTTCTATCGAGCCGCGTCCTGGCCACATATCCTCATTCGCTAAAAAACTGACACTGGTGCCGGGATGATCCATCAAATTACGACCGACTTGATCGGAGCTATTGCCGATGCCATTTGGATGTTTATCATCAGTAGAAATCAACATCAATTTTGGTATCTCGATGCCATTTGCAGCCAGTACGAAATATTTTCCGGTCACGCGATGTGTTGCGCCGCCGGGGTCTTTGTAATGCACTGCGCTGACGCGATCTTTACTATCGATTTCGACTTTATAGACTACGGCTTCTGGCAAAATTTTTGCGCCAGCTTTCTCGGCTTTTTCGACGTGAACTATTCCACTGTACATCGCGCTGATCGGACAAATCGGCATGCAATTATTATTGCCACAGCAGTTAGGGCGCTCATCGTAAGCACGGCTATTGCGCGCGACGGGTTCCGATACGACCTTGTGACCATGCGCGTTAACCACCGCGCTAAAGCGTTGGTCATTCCACGAAAAAGGCAAGTGATCCATAGGATACGGTTGCTTGCGCGGCGATCCCAAATCAGTACCGTCGTTAGGGCCAGATACGCCTAACTCAACTTCAGCGCGATAATAATACGGTTCCAATTCATCATAGTTGATAGGCCAATCGCGTCCAACACCATAGCGCGTTTTCATTTCAAAATCGCTAGGTAAAAAACGCCATGCGGCAGCAGCCCAATGCCATGTTGTCCCACCGACGGCACGGATGTATTGCGAGTTATATTTATGCTCGCCTTTGAAAATCAAATAATTATTCTCTGGCGTGTATTCCGGATGGGGCGCATATTTGGTCGACGGATAAGGCGTCATGAAATCGTCTTTACTCGGCGTGTTGCGATAGTTCTCAACGATGCGCCAACGTTCTAACCGCGGGCCGGCTTCCAGCACCAATACGGAAACGCCAGATTTCGCCAATTGATGGGCAACGATGGCGCCTGCGACACCGGAGCCAACGATCACGACATCTGCCGACAAGTTTTCCGCCATCTTCATACCCTCGCTTTCAAGACTGCAGGTTTGGTCACCCAATAGCCGGGTGCCGCACGACAGTAAGTCGGCACCACTACCGCGTCGCGCACCTGATCGAACATTAACGCCGATTCAAACGCGATCACTTTGCCTTGCGGGCCGTCGCCAACCACACCCAGGTACCATGCACTAATGATTTTATGCAGCACCGCATTTAGCTCTGCATTGTTGGCCACAGCAGCAGCTAATGCATCAACATTCTTGAGTTGATGCGCTTTTGCGAACTGCCATAATGCGGCGGCCTGTTTCTGAAACTCAGGGGCTTGCGCACTCAATGCAGCGTAGGTGCGGGCGCTGGTCTGCGGCTGAAGCTTCTGATTGGCCGTCAACAAAGTGGATAAAGCCAAGAAATCACTGTCAGCTGGCGAAGCTTGCGTCGCTGCCGCGTTTTGTACCGTATTTTGTGCCGCTGCCTGCTGTAGCCAGCGCGGCGCACTCATTACGGCAAAACTCCCGCCGGCCAATAGCAAGACATTGCGTCGCGAAAGTAGCGGTAAAGCATGGTTCTTATCTGAAGATGATGCGGTATGCTGTTGCGGGGAATCTGAAGAAAGCGGATCGCTGACCAGCCCGCTTGGTGAAGATGAATCAGGTGGACGTTGCATCATGTTGCGAGTCCTTTCTGCCGTATAGGTGATCTGATTATACTAAGGGCGGTATAAAAGCCAAGCTTAATTTTTAAGCCATACGTTTTTTGAATTCCCCTATCATCTTTCGGTTATTTTAATCCACTAGAGATTTACACGATGCAGCAACGAGTTTGGCATTGTATGCTCACAAAACGGCGAAGTGCGGAACGCACGAAGTTAGCTTCCGAGATGATTGAACATATGTAATCTATTTGATATCTACGCCATAAGAGCCTGAGCATACAATACCATTCCCAATACTACCTGCCTGACATCAACTGAACCATGAAAGCCATCGCTCCCGGCACTGTTATTTTCCATCGTTACCGTGGTTACGGCGTGATTACAGCTGTTAACTTGTTGACCGGCTGGATATCCGCAAGGTTTGGCAGCGAAGTGCGGACGCTGGATTTGAACCTGTCGTCCGATGAAATACAACATGCTGACGGCGAGCAAATCATGTTTCGTCATGCACCGCCAGATCGGATGCCACATGCGCGTTTAATGGCGATGGTGCGGCAATTACACCAAGCCGGGTATCAACGTCTGTATCTCTATAGCTGGCCGAAGCCGTCGGGCTTGCACTGGCGCTGGCAATTATTTTGTGGGCATCGCAGCTGGATGGACAGACCACGACGTGAAGGCTGGTACGGCTCTGGTGCCGATTACAATTTCAATCCCATTCTTGGCTGGGGTGACCAGCCCGGCGCATCAGCACATGAATTAGTCAGCGCTTTAGCGCGTAGCGATCCGCACGGTCTGGCGCAGGCATTGGGTCAGGATGAAGATCATGCCAGGTGGTTTGCCATGGTCTGCGATGCACTCTTGCCTGATTACGCATACAGTCTGGCCTGGGATACAGACCATAGCAATCCGGCCAGCCATGTGCTGATGCCCGCAAGCCTGCCGATTATTCCTGTGCGCAAAGGCATTCCTGAATACAGCGGCGCTCCATTACCCTGGCCGCCCGGCTGGGTGGGGCTGTGGCAGCGTCAGGAAATGGTTACGCCTGCTACCAAAATTATGCCGTTGATTTTGCCTGCTGGTAGTCAGCTAGAAGATGATTAAATTGAGTTAAGACAAATCGCGTTTCAGTTTATTCCGCTCAGAAATCCGGATTATAAAATGTTGGGCTTTTCAGCCCAACAACTTCTGAAATTGCTTAATTTTTCATCGTCTCAGGATTCAATACATGCTGTGGCGCACCTTTTGCAAAATCTACGATGTTTTGAAACGCTGCGCGGAAATACAATTCGTAGCTATCTTTTTCCACATAGCCCAAATGCGGTGAAGCCAGAACGTTTTCCATCCGTAGTAACGGCGCATCATGCGGCAAAGGTTCTGTTTCATACACATCAATCGCTGCAAAACCGGGACGACCTTGTTGTAATGCCGGTAACGACGCGTCGCTTGCGACTAGTTCGGCACGACTAGTATTCACGAAAATCGCGGTCGGTTTCATCAGTGCCAAATCTTGCGCCGTCACGACACCACGTGTCGAATCGTGCAGGCGTAAATGTAATGACAGCACATCTGCTTCAGCAAAAAACTGCTGTTTCGATTCCGCCACCAAATAGCCATCTTGCGACGCTGCAGCACGGCTCATGTCGCCGCCCCACACCATCACGCGCATGCCGAACGCTTTGCCGTAACCAGCAATTATGCGGCCAATTTTCCCGTAACCCCATATCCCTAAGGTTCGTCCTTTTAACACCGTACCAAGTCCGTTATGTTGCAGATCGCTGGCCGAGCGTTGCCACTGACCTTCACGCAAATGTTGCACATATTGTGGAATGCGTCGTGCGCTGGCCATGATTAATGCCCACGTCAATTCAGCCGGAGCAGTCGGGTCGCCAATACCTTCTACGATGGTGATGCCGCAATCGGTCGCCGCGGCGACATCAATATGACCGCTGACTTTGCCAGTCTGTGAAATCAATTTCAAGTTGGGTAATTTTTGCAGCAATGCTTTGGGAAGTTCGGTACGCTCACGTATCAACACTAACGCATCAAACGGTGCCAGTCGAATCGCTAGCTGACCAACGCCGCGCGCAGAATTGTGGAACACTTTGACTTGATGGTCGGCCAATAATCCAAAGCAGTCCAGATGGCGGACGCAATCTTGATAATCATCGAGGATGGCAATTTTCATATGATCTTTCAATAATATTTTCTTAATAAAATCGGCACAAACCGCAGTTCACGTAATAAAGCAACGGCATAAAAGGAATGGGATATACCTTACTACAATACTTGGTCATTATTACTACATATGCGGTGTACAATCGCCAAACTTTTCCTGTCAATAGCTGGCCTAATATGGTCAGTATACGAAATAGTCGTCTGACATTTTAGCTTTTTGTGTAGCCGCGAGAAGAGCGATCACAGAACTGCGCATGACGCCGTTATTGACACCAGAAATACTTAGGATTTACGCCAAATTAGTCCAGCAAGGCGTGTCGTGCGCAGACAGTACGGATGTACGGCAAATAGGCACAACGCTGCTGGGGCAATTTTGACTAAGTCCTGATACAGAATTTTTCTTAGCTTGGAGTATCACCATGAACCATCCTCAACCTGTTGGCATCAGCACCATTAGCGCACCAGCCTATGTTAAACAACAAAAACTGATCAACTGGGTCGCCGAAATTGCGGCGCTGACCAAACCTGCCCGCACCTACTGGTGCGACGGTTCGCAAGAGGAATATGACCGTCTGTGCAACGAAATGGTCGCCGCCGGCACCATGAAGAAACTCAATCCGGCACTGCGCCCGAATAGCTTTTTGGCTTGCTCCGATCCTACCGATGTTGCACGTGTAGAAGACCGTACTTTCATTTGCTCGGCAAACAAAGAAGACGCAGGTCCAACCAACAACTGGACGGATCCGACCGAAATGCGCGGTACGTTGAACGGTTTGTTCGACGGTTGCATGCAAGGCCGTACGATGTATGTCGTGCCATTTTCGATGGGTCCACTGGGCTCACCGATTGCGCACATTGGCGTTGAATTATCCGATTCTCCTTACGTCGCCGTAAACATGCGCATCATGACGCGCATGGGTAAAGCAGTGTATGACGTGCTCGGCACTGATGGCGCCTTTGTTCCTTGCGTACATACCGTCGGCGCACCATTGACTGCTGGCCAGCAAGACGTGGCATGGCCTTGCAATAAAACCAAATACATCGTGCATTACCCGGAAACCCGTGAAATCTGGTCGTTCGGCTCCGGTTACGGCGGCAATGCTTTGCTGGGCAAAAAATGCTTTGCATTACGCATCGCTTCGACCATGGGTCGCGATCAAGGCTGGTTGGCAGAGCACATGCTGATCCTCGGCGTAGAATCGCCAGCAGGCAAAAAGCATTACGTCGCAGCAGCGTTTCCATCCGCATGCGGCAAAACCAATTTCGCTATGCTAATTCCGCCAGTAGGTTTCGAAGGCTGGAAAGTAACCACCATCGGCGACGATATCGCCTGGATCAAACCGGGTGCGGATGGCAAGCTATACGCGATCAATCCAGAAGCAGGTTATTTTGGCGTGGCTCCGGGCACCAACGAAAAAACCAACTTCAACTGCATGGCATCCATGCGCGACAACACAATCTTCACCAACGTCGCCTTAACGGACGATGGCGATGTCTGGTGGGAAGGCATGACCAAAGAAGCACCGGCCCATTTAATCGACTGGCAAGGTAATGATTGGACACCGGCGATCGCTAAGGAAACCGGCGCTAAAGCCGCGCATCCAAATGCGCGCTTCACCGTAGCCGCAACACAGAATCCTGTGATCGACGCCGCCTGGGATGATCCTGCTGGCGTACCAATTTCCGCATTCATCTTTGGTGGCCGTCGCTCCACTACTGTCCCGTTAGTGACAGAAGCACGTAACTGGGTCGAAGGCGTCTACATGGCCGCAACCATGGGTTCTGAAACGACTGCCGCCGCAGTTGGCCAACAAGGCGTAGTACGCCGCGATCCTTTCGCGATGTTGCCGTTCATTGGCTACAACATGAGCGATTACTTCCAGCACTGGCTCAACATGGGTCGCAAAATCGCCGCATCGCCTGCCGAGTTGCCAAAGATTTTCTGCGTCAATTGGTTCCGTACGGATGCCGATGGCAAATTTGTCTGGCCGGGTTTTGGCGACAATATGCGCGTTCTGAAATGGATGCTAGATCGTTTAGAGAATAATGCTGGCGGGGTTGAACATTTGTTCGGTGTAACACCACAGTTTAATGATCTGCAATGGGATGGTTTGAATTTCACCGAAGAGCAGTTCAATCAGATCACATCGATTGACAACGCTGCATGGAAAGCTGAAACAGCGCTGCATACGGAGTTATTTGAGAAGTTGAAGCATCACTTGCCGCAGGAGTTGGTTGAGGTTAAAGCGAAGCTGGAAAAACGTTTAACGCAGTAATTTCCCGGCACTGTCCGCTCTATAAAAAGCGCCATTGATTGAATCAATGGCGCTTTTTTTGTTTTGTATTCGACACTCTCAACACAAAAAAATCCCCACGAGCCATCAAGCTGGTGGGGAAATCCACCGAGGAGGGTGGAGGAGACATTCGGCAATCATGCTACATGTTGCGTGTTCAGTATTAAGGCCAGCGCAGTAAGCGTAAGTCGGTGGCAATCGCGACTTGACTACCGTCCTGATCATTGGCTTTGCGATGCAATAATTTTCTTTCAGTTGCGTTGTGCTCTGCGATACGTTGCTCTAACGATTTACGAGGCTTCATCAACAACAATGCGGCGTGCAAAATCCCGGACAACAGCGGCTTAAAAAGCATCAATAATGCGGCAATCGCGGCTAACCCTAGCAGCGGCCAAAGAATGGCAGTGATCTTTGTGAGCTCAAACGGTAAAGCAAACCAAGCCGTTTCAGCGAAAAGCAAAGTAAGAAAAGACATGTTATGTGTGTGAAGAATAGCATTAATTATATTGCAGTGCAGTATATTTAATTTGCATCTATTATGCCAATTATTGCTGTCGATAACAGTTATACCGATAAGCAATAAGACTAATGTTTCACACTGTTTCCAATATAGTCGCAATAATTTGCAATTGGAAATATAAAATGCCTATCTGTTGCTTAATCACATCTATCAAGCCATGCTCCTGCGTACAGACACCTTTAACGGTATTTGACGCTGCGCACGCGACGTAAATCATTTTTCGCAATACACCATCAAAAATCTTACCTCAGCGTTTTTTTTCAAAAACTACGCCACAAACCATCTCAAATGAAATTTAATTTCCGGTATTAAATTGTGAACGATTTTGCAATGGCGGTAACTGTAAACAATGCCAGTATCCAACATCATTTGTATCGTTTTTAATATTGCGAAGCAGCATTTTTGTTATTATTTGAAATTATATTTGCCTTTTAGTGCAAGAGTTATAAACTTCGTGAATACCGATCTTTCCTAAAACAAAATACTAGAGACATGAGCTTCCTTACGCTGGATTTAAATTTGCTGCGCGTCTTTGATGCCGTCATGACCGAGCAAAACCTGACGCGTGCAGCCAATCGCCTGGCGATGACGCAGCCTGCAGTCTCCAATGCATTAAAGCGTTTGCGCGAATCGCTCAATGACGAATTACTGATACGCACTGCGCATGGCGTGAAACCGACTCAATATGCGGAAGAAATCTGGCCGGCGATACGCCGTGCATTGATTGAGCTGGAAACCGCCATTGCGCCAGAGGCGTTCGATGTCGCACGCGCGCACATTACCTTTCAAATGGCGATGGCTGATGCGACTGCGGTGTTGTGGTTACCGGATTTGATCAACACGATAGAACGCGATGCGCCAGAATTAAACATCCGCATGGTGCCTTTGACCACCCGCGATCCGCGTCAGATGCTGGTGCGTGGCGATGTCGATCTGGCGATCGGTTTTTTCCCCGGTGTGACTGAACAATTATCAGGCAGTCAAACCACATCGGCTTCCCCCATTCACCACGAGCGACTGTACACCGGTGAATACGTCTGTGTGATGCATAAAGACCATCCATTGGCGCAGGAACCATTGACATTAGATAGCTACTGCAATGCCCATCATTTGCTAGTGAGTTTTTCTGGCCGCGCCCATGGCTTAATCGACGAAACCTTGTCCGCGATGGGACGCAAGCGTCGCATCCTGCTAACGGTGAATCAATTTTTCACAGCTGGCCGAGTGGTTTCCAGTTCCGATTTGATTACGGTTTTGCCACGTCATTTGATTGATTCCACTGGCATGAGCGATGTATTGGTGGCACGTGAGTTACCTTTCCAGACACCGGATGTACATGTCGATATGCTGTGGCATGAACGTGATGTGCGCAATCCTGGCCATAAATGGTTGCGCGCGCATCTGGTTAAAACTGCACACGATAAATTTAGTCATATCACCGAAGCAAGCCACAAAGAATAAGCCATATGCAACTGCTAGATCACGTCTCCATTTCCGTTCCCGATCTCGATGCAGTGCGGTCGTTTTACGACGCCATCATGGCGACATTGGGCGCAGAAAAAGTGTACGACTTAGCTGGCGATGCGATTGGTTACGGCGCGCGTTGCAGCGCAGGCGAGGAACAGCATACCTACCTCGCCATTTTTCAATCAAGCACAGCCAATATCGACTTCAAACGACACTGGTGCTTTAAAGCTGCTGACCGCGCCCAGGTGCATGCTTTTTTCAAAGCAGGATTAGCGCATGGCGGCAAAGACGGCGGCGCTCCCGGAGTGCGTCCACATTACCATCCAAACTACTTCGCGGCTTTTTTAGTCGATCCATTCGGGAATCGGGTTGAGGCGGTTTGCCATCGTGCGGAATAATTGAAATTGACATAGTGTCAGTATTTAGTTAAGTTAACAACAACTAAAACAACGAGACATTGTTATGACACGCTTACTTTCCAAATCATTTCCCTCACTCATTTCCACCGTTTTCATGTGCGCTGTCAGTACCGCCGCGATCGCGCAGTCCACACCTGCACTGACGACGCGCGAAGGTGATTTCGTTGTACATGATTTCAAATTTGATTCCGGCGAAACGCTGCCAACGCTGAAGCTGCACTACACCACGCTGGGTACACCAAAACGTGATGCTGATGGGCATGTGACCAATGCGGTCATTGTCATGCATGGCACCGGTGGCGACGGCCATCAATTCCTGCGACCACAATTTGCCAACGTCTTGTTTGCGCCGGGCGGTTTGCTTGATCCCGCAAAAATGTACATCATCCTGCCGGATGGTATCGGTCATGGGAAGTCATCAAAACCCAGCGATGGCTTGCATGCGCGCTTTCCCAAATATGACTATGGCGATATGGTTGCCGCACAATATGCTTTAGTTACACAAGGTTTGGGCGTCGATCACTTGCGCTTAGTCATGGGGACGTCGATGGGCTGCATGCATTCATTTGTGTGGGGTGAAAACTATCCATCGTTTATGGATGCGCTGATGCCATTGGCTTGCCAACCGGTACAAATTGCCGGACGCAATCGTGCCTGGCGTAAAATGATTATTGATGGGATTACCAATGATTCGGCGTGGCAAGGTGGTGAGTATAAAAGCCAGCCGCAACAAGGATTACGCACTGCTGCAGATATGTTGTTGATCGCCGGTAGTGCATCACATCAGCTGCAAAAAGAATATCCCACCGCCGATGCGGCGGATGCATATGTCACCGAGCACGTGAAAAAAGACCTTGCTACGCTCGACGCCAACGATGTGCTGTATCAGGTCAGCGCATCGCGCAATTATGATCCGTCAGCAAATTTAGATAAAATTACGGCGCCGGTAATGTGGGTCAATTCGGCAGATGATTTTATCAATCCTCCTGAGACTAAGATCGCCGAAGCACAGGTGAAAAAAATCAAAAACGGGCGCTACGTTCTCATTCCGGCCAGCGATCAAACGCATGGTCATGGGACGCATACCTACGCAGCGGTCTGGCAATCTTATTTGGCGCAATTATTGAAAGAAACAGAGAAGAAATAAATATGACGCTTAGAAAACAAGCTGAGCAGGAATTTGCGCGCTATTTGCAGCATTTTCCTGCTGAAAAAGAAGGGCTAACCGCACTGGCCTCACAGTTAGAAACGGATACCGCAGATGTCGTTGACCGCAAAAATATGCGCGGTCATATCACCACCAGTGCATTCGTGATCGACCTCGCGGCATCACCGACACCGTTAGCGTTATTGATACATCACAAACTGTATGCCTTGTGGCTGCAACCGGGCGGTCACTATGAAGGGACGGTGCCTTTGTGGCAATCGGCACTGCGTGAAACTGAAGAGGAAACCGGAGCGCAAAATGTACAACTACATCCCTGGTTTGATCTCCACAAAGCGCCGTTTGATATTGATTCGCATGCGATAGCGGCGCAGCCTAAAAAGAATGAAGGCCCTCACATACATCATGACTTCGTTTATTTGCTCACGGCAGATTCCACATTGCCACTCACTGCACAAGAAGAGGAAGTCTTTGATGCGAAGTGGTTTCCATTAAGCGAACTAGGCAATCACAACGATGTGAGATTCAAGCGCATTTTGCATAAGATGCGGCAGCAAAATATCGTGACGTGATAAGCGTTTATTCTTGTTCGAACAAGCGCTTGTTAGTCGTCTTGGCTCTGTTATCTAACAACACCCATTTTCCCTTAACTGACGTAAAGATATATCGCCCATCCGTTGACTGATAACGCGGATGTCTTTGGCTCCACTTATTGCGTTGCAAAGTCAGGACTAAAGAGGGCGAAAATCCACCGCCAAAGAATTCGACTTTCTTTTTTTCTGGGTTCATCCAGAAAAAACCCGCCTGCGTCGTGCGACGCAAATCATTCAGTCTTGGTCGGTATGAGAAATACTGTACACATTCATTTTGCAAAACTGACCAGCTATAACCGGTTGACGGCTTACAGCCATGCGCATCTACATCTGCACCGACGATGACGGGTTGATTATTTTCTGCAGCGTGTGCAATACCTGATGTCAAAGAAAATGCGAAAAATAAACCAGAGAAAAATTTTATCGCTTTCATTCTTACTCCCTTAAGTATGTCGCTGGAATTCCGCCAACGCGTGATATTGCTGTTCCAGCTGCTGAGGAATCGCAGCATAAATCGGCCACAACCGTTTATAAATAGCGACATTTTCCGGATTAGGTTTGTGCTGATGCGAAGACCCCACCATCTGCGCTATCGCATCCAATGAAGTTATACGACCCAAGGCATACAAGCCCAACACTGCCGCCCCCAGACAAGATGATTCGACGCTTTCCGGGACGACCACTTCACAGTTAAAAATATCGGCCATCATTTGACGCCATAAAGGAGAACGGGCAAAACCACCTGTTGCCATCATGCGTTCTGTTGTACCTATCATGTCTTCGAGCGCTGGCAGAATGCTGTACAAACTGAAAATCACGCCCTCCAATGCGGCGCGTATCATGTGCGGTTTGCCATGATGCAGCGCCAAGCCAAAATAAGAGCCACGCGCATCGGCATTCCACAATGGTGCTCGCTCGCCAGCCAGATACGGATGGAATAGCAAGCCTCCGGAACCCGCACTGACATTAGCGGCAATCGCCATCAAAGCATCGTAAGGATCATCTCCTCGCTGTTTTGCGGCTGACGTTTCTGCAGTTGCCAATTCGTCCCGCACCCAACGCAAAATGCTACCGCCGTTATTGATGGGACCACCAACCACCCAATGTTTTTCAGTCAAGGCATAACAGAAAGTACGTCCGGCAGGATCTGTCTTAGGCTGATCTATCACCGTACGCATCGCGCCCGAGGTACCAATCGTGACTGCCACCTGACCCGGTGCAATCGCATTGACACCGAGATTAGATAACACGCCATCATTGGCACCTATGACAAATGGTGTATCAGGCAGCAAACCGAGTTGCTGCGCCATCCCTGGTGTTAAACCGTGCAATTGATGCGTAGTCGGAACCGGCTGCGACAGCTGCGTCGGCGTAATGCCAATCATAGCCAATGCTGCATCGTCCCATGCCAAATTCTGCAGGTTAAACATCCCGGTTGCTGATGCAATCGAATGATCAACCAGCCACTCTCCGAATAACCTGTGCAGCACATATTCTTTGATGCCGACAAAGCGTGCACTACGTGAAAAAATATCGGCATGATCATGCCGCAACCACATTAATTTGCACAGTGGTGACATCGGATGTATCGGTGTTCCGGTGCGCAGATAAATCGCGTGGCCATCCATCTCATCACGAATTTTATTGGCCCAGGCACTTGCGCGATTATCTGCCCATGTGATGCTGTTGGTCAGCGGCTGGTGTTGTGCATCTATCGCAATTACGCTATGCATCGCGGCGCTAAACGAGACCAGAATGACTTGTTCTGCGCGCACATTTTCCAGCGTGTGTGCTTGCGCCGTCGCTTGCCGTATTGTCGTCAGTACTGCGGTATAAATTTGTTCCGGATCTTGCTCCGCCATGTCGGTAGCGGTACATAACAGCGGATATTCCACGGTATGTTGCGTCACGACTTTGCCTGCAGCGGAAAACATCACGGCTTTGGTGCTGGTGGTGCCGATATCGACACCCAACATATATTCTTGGGACTGCATTGACTACCTAGCTTTGAAAATATTAGGGCTTACGCAAACTGTCTCGACAAAGCATGCCGCAGACATAACACCATTGAGGTGATTTTGCATAAGGCCGATGATTAACGAATCGGCAAACGGGTTGTATGTTTTACTTCTTCCATCACCGCATAAGTGTGCGTCTCGCGTACACCTTTCAGTTGGAGCAAGGATTTGCCAAGAAATTCGCGATAAGCATTCATATCTTTGACGCGCGCTTTGACCAGATAATCGAAGCCGCCCGCAACCATGTGGCATTCCAACACTTCCGGAATAACTTGCACGCTTTTACTGAACGCATCGAACACTTCGGGAGTGGTGCGATCGAGCACGACCTCAATAAACACCAGCAACGCAACATCTAGCAATTGCGGATTAAGATGTGCGCTGTAATGCAAGATATAACCCGCATCTTGCAATTTACGCACCCGCTCCAGACAGGCCGCAGGGGACAGGTTGACCTTGGCAGATAAATCGACGTTGCTAATACGTCCATCATTTTGCAGCTCTACCAAGATCTTTTTGCTAATTTTGTCGAGCATGGGATTTATCCGAAAAATATTATTCGGCCAAATTTTCTCATTATTAAGAAAATTTTGATAGTTGGCAGTATTACCAGAATTAATCCATCGCAATGCCCCCTACAATCATACGATTCACAAATTGTTTCTCATATACATCCTTCTTCCGAGAAAAACACCATGTCCACGTCCGCTAACCAGCCATCATCAACGCCATTAGCACCTGCTTTTACTGCTGCTTTTACAACATTTCACTCAGAAATCAAACGCGACGCATCGCCTCTACGCGCAGCCATCACCGCCGCTTATCGACGCGATGAAGCGCTTGCCGTGCAATGGCTATTGACGCAGATCAAAGATACTTCTGCCACGCATGCGGTGGGACAAAATCTGGCCCGCAAACTGGTTCAAGCAGTCCGGGAAAAGCGGACTCGCGCTTCAGGTGTAGATGCGTTGATGCATCAATTTTCTCTATCGTCTGAAGAGGGTGTGGCGCTGATGTGTCTGGCGGAGGCCTTGCTACGCATTCCCGACAGCCAGACTGCGGACAGATTAATCGCCGACAAGATTAGTAAAGGAGATTGGCGCAGTCATTTAGGCGGATCGCCGTCGATGTTCGTTAATGCGGCAACCTGGGGCTTACTCATCACTGGAAAACTGGTCAGCACAAGTAGCGAAAACAGTTTGAGCTCGGCGTTAACCAAGCTGATCAGCAAAGGCGGCGAACCATTGATACGCAAGGGCGTTGATGTAGCGATGCGCATGCTGGGCAATCAATTTGTCACTGGCCAGACCATCGACGAGGCGCTAAAGAATAGTCGTGAAAATGAAAAACGCGGTTATCGCTATTCGTACGATATGTTGGGTGAAGCTGCGTTAACGGAAGCAGATGCGGCTGCCTACTACCAATCTTATGAAGTCGCGATACACGCGATTGGCCAGGCATCTGCTGGTCGTGGCATTAAAAATGGCCCTGGCATTTCGGTGAAATTATCAGCGTTGCATCCGCGTTATTCCCGCGCCCAAGAACAGCGCGTGATGACGGAATTATTGCCGCGCTTGAAGCAATTGCTGCTACTGGCCAAGCAATACAACATCGGTTTGAATATTGATGCAGAAGAAGCAGATCGCTTGGAACTATCGCTGGATATGATGGAAGCATTGGCGTTTGATGCTGACCTGGCGGGCTTTGAGGGTATCGGTTTTGTGGTGCAGGGTTATCAAAAACGCTGTCCGTTTGTCATCGATTATTTAGCGGACCTGGCACGCCGCAGTGGTCGCAAATTCATGGTGCGTCTGGTAAAAGGCGCGTATTGGGATTCTGAAGTCAAACGCGCGCAAGTCGATGGCATGCCGGGTTATCCGGTTTACACGCGCAAGGTTTACACCGACGTTTCTTACCTCGCTTGCGCCCAAAAATTATTGGCTGCAAGCGATGTGATTTATCCGCAATTCGCTACCCACAATGCGCATACTCTGGCGACGATTTATAGCTGGGCGCAAGAACAGAAAATCACCGATTACGAATTCCAATGTCTGCATGGTATGGGTGAAACGTTGTATGACCAGGTGGTTGGCAAAGAAAATCTGGATAAGCCTTGTCGCATTTATGCACCAGTCGGATCACATCAGACATTGTTGGCATATCTGGTCCGGCGTTTATTGGAAAACGGCGCAAATTCGTCGTTCGTAAATCAAATCGTTGATGAAAGTGTTTCTATCGACAGCTTGATCGCAGACCCGATGGAAGCTGCGCTGAAACTTGGCGGTGAACCGCATCCACATATCCCGTTACCGTCTGCTTTATATGGCGCGGAACGCAAAAACTCTGCAGGGATTGATCTAAGTAATGAAAATACATTACGTGAAATTGATGTGGCTTTCCAAGAGTTTGGGCAGCAACAGTGGCATGCGACCCCACTGATTTCCGAAAAAGAAGTGACAACGAACACTTCAACACCGTTGCAAATTTTAAATCCGGCAGATCGTCGCGATGTCGTTGGTAGCGTGGTCGAAGCCACGGCGGATGATGTCGATCATGCGTTGCATGCAGCGACCAGTTACGCGATGGATTGGCAAACATTGTCGCCTGCTACACGCGCAGCTATGCTAATGAAAGCGGCAGATTTATTTGAAACGCACCAATTGGAATTGATGGCTTTGGCGATCCGCGAAGCCGGAAAATCTTTGCCGAATGCGATTGCAGAAGTCCGCGAAGCGGTGGATTTTTTACGTTATTACGCAGCACAAACTCAGCATAGCCTCAATTCGTTAGCGCTTGGTCCAGTTGTTTGCATTAGCCCTTGGAATTTTCCATTAGCGATTTTTGTCGGTGAAATCAGCGCATCCTTAGCTGCCGGAAACGTCGTGTTGGCCAAGCCAGCGGAACAAACACCATTGATTGCCAGCCGCGCCGTGCAGCTCTTACATCAAGCTGGGATTCCCCATGCCGCGTTGCAGTTATTGCCAGGTCGCGGTGAAATTGTCGGCGCGAGGCTGACTTCTGATCCGCGCATTAAAGGCGTAATTTTTACGGGTTCTACCGAAGTCGCACAATTGATTAATCGTGTGTTGGCAAAACGTGCAGTGGAAGAATCGATTGATTTGCCGTTTATCGCTGAAACCGGTGGTCAGAATGCCCTGATCGTCGATTCCAGTGCACTGCCGGAACAAGTTGTCCTGGACGTGCTCAGTTCTGCATTTGATAGCGCCGGTCAGCGTTGTTCAGCGTTGCGTGTACTGTGCTTGCAAAACGATATCGCTGATCACACGCTGCATATGTTGAAAGGCGCGATGCAAGAACTACGCGTAGGCAATCCGGATCGCCTGGTTACCGATATCGGCCCGGTAATTGACGCCGATGCACAAGCACAATTGCTGACTCATATCGCCAGCATGAAAAAAACTGCCAAAGACTTTTTCCAATTGCCGCTTTCTACGGCTGAAGAAAACGGTACATTTGTGCCGCCTACGCTGATTGAAATTGACTCGCTCGCAGAATTAAAACGCGAGGTATTTGGCCCGGTATTGCACGTAATTCGTTATGCGCGTGAACAATTGCCGAGTCTGGTCGATGCCATCAACGCGACTGGTTATGGATTAACGCTAGGTGTGCATTCACGGATTGATGAAACCATCGACTTCATCACCAGTAAAGCGCATGTCGGCAATATTTATGTGAACCGCAATATTGTCGGCGCAGTGGTTGGCGTACAACCATTCGGCGGCGAAGGTAAATCCGGTATCGGCCCGAAAGCAGGTGGGCCTCTATATCTGAAACGCTTGCAACGTAATCCGGTTGTGTCGCTGGGAGCACATACGATTCATGCTTCAAATAACAAAGCAAAAAATGGCGCCACGGCACTGCAAGCTTTATTACAGTGGGCGACTACGCACGGCCATCAGCGGATTGCTGAACTGGGTGAAAATTATATCCGTCACAGCTGGCTAGGTACTTCTCTGGTGTTGCCGGGGCCGACAGGTGAACGCAACAGTTTATCGTTCGCTCCCCGCGGTGAAATTTTGTGTGGCGCAGCTTCTGTTGGCGCATTGCTTAATCAATTAACGGCCGTGCTTGCGACCGGTAATACGCCGGTGGTTGAAACAAGCGCTGTGGCTTTGATTCCGAATGGCTTGCCAAAAATTGTGCGCGATGCGATACGCATCGCCAATAGCGTGACAAGCGAAGCGGATGTAGCACTTCACCTGGCGTTGGTTGATGGTGCCGATCTGGTTCGTTTGCGTCCATTACTAGCAGCGCGAGACGGGGCTTTGGTGCCGATTTTAGAGACTTCTGAACACGCTGCTATTCCTTTGTGGCGTTTGGTCTCTGAGCGCGCTCTGTGCGTCAATACGACGGCCGCCGGCGGAAATGCCAGTTTGATGACTCTGCAGTCTTAAAGCAAGAAGTCCGCGAGAAACGCATCATGTGCCGCAACAGCGACGTTTTATCACTGTTGCGGCCGTAGCAAACACTGTGCAATGCAGTATTTGCGAGATGTCATAAGCTGCGAAAAAATCTACTCAATGCACTCGGCTTGCAGCTCTTTGTTTGAAGATCAAGAGGCAACCCAAAATGAAACCGAATAGGGCAAGCGATGCTGAATAGCGGCTTAATTCCAGTCCGCCTGCGCTAATCGGTTTATCCAGAAAATCTCCGACTACGGCACCAAGCGGACGGGTGAGAATGAAAGCCGCCCAAAACAGGACCGTACGCGATACCTTGGTTCTGTAATACAGAAAAACGACGAGTGCCAGCATGGCGCTAAATACAATCGCCGCTCCGCTATAGCCAAAGCCGGCCGTGTCCGCCATCCAATCACCTAACGCGGTACCTAAGGTTTGGGAGAACATGATCGTCACCCAATAAAACATCTCGGCTTTCGGCGAATTGACAGTATCCACCGATACCGAGCCAAGAGTGCGATACCAGATAGCCAAAGAACTTAGCAACAAGATAAACAGTAAAGTTGATCCTCCCGCATAACCAATCCCAAGAGAACGATCTGCAAAATCGGCCAGCGTTGTTCCGACTGTTGTCGTTGCAATGATGGTTGCCCAATAGAGAAATGGATGGAATCCTTTCACCCCGATTTGCGCAGCTACAGCAATTAAAAAAATCACTGCAAAAATTATCGTGCCGACCAGATAGCCAAGATTCATCGACATGGTTACGGCGTCGCCACCGGTTTCACCCAGCGTGGTCGCAGCAATTTTTATTATCCAAAAGAGCAAAGTGACTTCTGGAACCTTGCTCAAAGTATGTGCGGTCTTATTGTTCATAGTCTTTCGTTCTGTCGTTGTGGCTGATGGAATTTTTTGTGTGTAAGAAAACTAAACAGCCAATCCGGAAATTGACACTAAAAAGATAACGCGACTGTTCGCGGTATCCAAGCCCAGTCCCTTAATGGTTACAAAAAATTGTTTCCAGTATTCTCCCCAACTAAACTTAGCCCAGCCTTAGATAGCATTTTTGCTTCTCACGAAATCGAATTAATGTAAATTAAATAAGGTACTTTGCTTTCTTGCCGGGGTAATTAATCGACACCATGAAAAATCGCATCATCAGGACCAATATAACGCGGTGATCGCCAGGTTGCGTCGCGCATGGTATGCGCAACTTGCTGATCGACGCCAAGCAAACTAGCGAATATTGCCATTCGGATCGGTATGCCATTATCGGTTTGTCTAAAAATCGCTAATCTTGAATCGTGATTAAGATCAGTACTAAGATCATTCGCTCCCGGCTGACTATCGCGGGGCAGTGGATGCATGATCAAGGTGTGTTGGTCGCAGACATTGTTGATCAATGCAAGATTGATTTGGAAATCAGGCGTGTAGCCTTCAAACACTTCATCCACAAACCTTTCTTTTTGAATCCGCGTGGCATAAACGACGTCCGCGCCTTTCAAGCCTTCTTGCAATACGGAGGTTTGTTCAACGATATTGCCATTTTTTGCCATCTGCTCGACGATGTAAGATGGCATTTCCAGTGATGCCGGGGCGATTAATGTGAATTTGATACCCCGATATAGTGCCAGCAATTTGCTCAGAGAATGTACGGTCCGGCCATATTTCAAATCGCCTACCAAGGCAATATGTGCGCCATCAACCACTTTTCCGAGCCGGGAAAACTCCCTCTGTATGGTGTAAAGATCCAATAGGGCTTGACTAGGATGCTCACCAGGACCATCGCCGCCATTGACCACGGGGATGTTAGTAGCGCGTGCAAATTCGGCTACAGCGCCTTGTTCCGGGTGCCGCACGACCAACGCGTCAACATATCCGCTCATCACTCGGCTGGTGTCATAAATCGATTCGCCTTTGGCCATGGAAGAGAAGGTGAACCCGGTGGTATCGCATACCGAGCCGCCCAAACGGCAAAATGCCGTGGCAAAGCTCACACGCGTGCGTGTGCTGGCTTCAAAAAACAAATTCCCTAATACGGCACCTTCCAGCACCCGCGTGACCTTCTGACGCCGCGCAATCGGTTGCATGACATCTGCCAACCGGAACAAAGTCTCAACAGATTCACGTGAAAATTGACTGACAGATAATAATTGAGGCTTGCCTTCAAAAGAAATCAGATCGGTTGGAAGCTCCAATTGTACGCTATGCGTATATTTTTCACCGAGATTTGCATTGAGAATTTCCGAAACAAAGCGCTCTACGATTTCTGGCATATTTCGAAATTCTGAAGATTCCTCGGGTAATAGCCATGTATCTAAAGCACGACGACCAACACCAATGCGATTTGAAAATGCCTCCCGCGTTAAATTTAACCTACGCATGGCATCACGAAGAAAGACTTGTTGTTGTACGCTCATAAAATTCCCTTCAAAAATATATACGCTATGCGCATAATAATTCTTGAAAATCGAATTTGCAACCGTTTACGTGCCACGAATATGAACAATTGTGGATAAATCTGTGGGTAAGTACTGCTTTTAATGTAAACAACTTCGCTTTTTTATGAACAGCTTTTTTTGTCCAACTTCTATTCTTTTTCCATACAACGATTTCCTTTGCTTTGTCCAAATCTCAACTTGTTGATTTCATAGATTTTTTATGGGTTATCCACAGAAAAGTATGTCGTTAACTATTATCACTATTCATATATATAAACCTGTAAACCTAAAAGCGAAGTTCGTTTTTTTATTTTTTTGAAATTGCTTTTGAAACAATATTTTTAATCCACAAAAACAACGTGAAACACATCGTTTTGACGATATTGTTTTTCAGCCTGTGGATAAGTCTTTGGATAGCTGGTAGCTTTCAATGTGAATAGCTTATGTTTACAGCTGATCAACTATTTTTATTCAGTAATTATTGTTAACAAATACAAGCTTTGCTGGCTATTTATCCTTAGCTTAAACCGTTGTTTACAATAAAAAAAAACGACCTATCCACAGAAAATTCAGGTGTTTACTATTACTACTATTTTTATATATAAATCTTTAAATTAAAGAAGAAACAGATGTTTTTCAAAAAAAACGTTATTTATTGCCTATAAATCAATTTAAATTCGTTTTAGATAATAAATAAACAACGATATTGTCTGTTCGACCATCATTTGTGCTATTGCTTAACTGTAACCGCTCCTATAGTATTTATAGCAATATCAGGCATGTAGACCTAATAGCGTAAAGGAGACCAGGTGAATGACATCATCTTGGAAACAAAAAGCCTGAGTAAAGAGTTCAAGGGTTTTACGGCTGTTAATAACGTCAATTTACAAGTTGAACGTGGCCATATTCATGCCTTGATTGGTCCTAACGGGGCCGGTAAAACAACTTGTTTTAATCTTCTTACCAAATTTTTAGTCCCCACTTCTGGCCAGATTTTGTTTAATGGTCACGACATTACTTCTACTGCTCCAGCGCAGATTTCCCGTATGGGAATTATTCGATCGTTTCAGATTTCTGCTGTCTTTCCTCATCTAACTACCCTCGAAAATGTACGTATCGGCTTACAACGTAAGCTAAATACCTCGTTTCATTTTTGGAAAAGTGCCAATACTTTATCGGCACTTAATGAGAGAGCGATGGCGTTATTGGCAGAAGTCGATCTGGAAAAATTCGCCGATACGCTTGCTGTGGATTTGCCATATGGGCGTAAACGCGCATTGGAAATTGCGACTACATTGGGAATGGATCCTGAGTTGATGTTGCTCGATGAACCTACTCAGGGTATGGGTCATGAAGACGTCGGACGGGTAACCGCACTGATTAAAAAAGTATCAGCGGGACGTACTATCTTGATGGTGGAACACAATATGAATGTGGTTTCCGGCATTTGCGACAAAATCAGCGTGTTGCAACGCGGTGCAATGTTAGCGGAAGGCTCATATGACGAAGTGTCAAAAAATCCATTAGTGGTGGAAGCTTATATGGGCACGACTGACGTTGCATTAGCAGGAGAACATTAATGTCATCTTTGTCTCCTATAGTTGCTGTTCCTTCGTTCCAAACTATTCCTGCATTAAACATCAGCAATTTACAAGCCTGGTATGGCGAAGCACATATTTTGCATAACGTAAATTTGACGGTGCATGCAGGCGAAGTGGTTACTTTGTTGGGTCGAAATGGGGCCGGTAGAACCACGACTTTGCGTGCTGTAATGGGCTTGGTCGGAAAACGTTCTGGCGCTATTCAAATTATGGGGAAGGATGCGATCTCATTAGCGACTTACAAAATTGCACATCTTGGTGTTGGTTATTGTCCTGAAGAACGTGGGATTTTTTCTTCTTTATCGGTTGAAGAAAATTTGTTGCTTCCACCTGTTGTTTCCAAAACTGAAAAGGGTATGTCTATTGCGGAAATTTACGAGATGTTTCCCAATTTATACGAGCGTAGAAATAGTCAAGGCACACGTTTATCGGGAGGAGAACAGCAAATGTTGGCAGTCGCGCGAATATTACGTACCGGTGCGCGTTTGCTGTTACTTGATGAAATTTCAGAAGGTTTAGCGCCCGTGATTGTGCAAGCGTTGGGGCGAATGATTATGACGTTGAAGGAGAAGGGCTACACCATTGTGATGGTGGAACAGAATTTTCGTTTTGCCGCACCATTGGCTGATCGGTTTTATGTGATGGAACACGGCCAGATAGTTGAGACGTTTTCAGCTACTGAATTAGAGCAAAAAATGCCGCTGTTGAATACTTTGTTAGGAGTATAAAAATGGAGAAGACTATGAAAAAATCACTACGTAAAGCAACGAAACCAGCAGCGAAATTCAAAAAAATAGCGTTAACTTCGGTGTGTTTAGCCGCACTTGCCAGCAGTCCTTTTGCAGCGGCACAAATTTCTGGTGATGTTGTGAAGATAGGTTTTATCACCGATATGTCCAGCGTGTATTCGGACATTGATGGTGCTGGCGGCGTAGAAGCAATCAAGATGGCGATTGCGGATATGGGCGGCAGCATTAACGGCAAGAAAATTGAATTGCTGGTCGCTGACCATCAAAATAAAGCAGATATTGCATCGAGCAAAGCCCGTGAATGGTTTGACCGGGATGGCGTCGATATGCTGATCGGCGGCACCAATTCTGGTACCGCATTGGCAATGGCGAAAATTGCGGCAGAAAAGAAAAAACCATTTTTTGAAATTGGCGCCGGTAGCACGCGTTTAACTAACGAGGAATGTACACCCTATACGCTGCATTACGCTTATGACACTTATGCCTTGGGTAAGGGGACTGGCTCAGCAGTAGTAAAACACGGTGGCAAGACCTGGTTTTTTTTAACAGCTGATTATGCATTTGGCGCTTCATTGGAAAAAGACACAACCGCGATCATTAAAGCGGCCGGTGGAACGGTGTTAGGTTCGGTTAAACATCCGTTGAATGCATCGGATTTTTCTTCGTTTTTATTGCAAGCACAGGCGTCGAAAGCGCAAATTATCGGACTGGCAAACGCCGGTGGTGACTTCGTTAATTCAGTCAAAGCGGCGAATGAATTCGGCATAACAAAGACTGCAAAACTGGCCGGCATGTTGGTGTTTATTAATGACATCCATTCGCTGACATTGCAGCAAACGCAAGGAATGTATTTGACCGATAGCTGGTATTGGGATCAGGACGCGGCGTCACGTGCCTGGGCTAAACGTTATTTTGCAAAAATGAATAAAGAGCCATCGAGTTTGCAAGCGGCGGATTATTCGGCAGCCACGCAATATCTGACTGCGGTAAAAGCGATAGGTACGGACGATGGCGAAAAAGTCATCGCACAATTGCGCAAGATGAAGTTTAACGACATGTATACCAAAAATGCCTATCTACGTGCTGATGGTCGAGTCGTGCATGACATGACTTTGTATCAAGTGAAAACGCCGGCTGAATCGAAATATCCCTGGGATTATTTAAACAAGATTCAAACGATTCCTGGTGACCAGGCGTTTATGTCAAAAGCGGATTCTAAGTGCGCAGCCTGGAAATAAATTAATTTCATATGTTACGAAAAGCCATGATCTGACTAGCGTGATTCCCGCACATGCGGGAATCCATTTTACGAGATGCAAAGTGACGTTTACATCATGTTGAGTAATGCGCGAGTACGTTCGACGTTTTTTGAAATTTGATTAAATGTGCCCGGTAGCAGCTTGTTTAACTAAGCAACATGGATTCCCGCGTGCGCGGGAATGACATTGTTTAGATGATGCGCTGTGCGTAACACCAATTATTCAATTGATTCAATTGCGATCCCACTATGGAAATATTCGGCATTCCTGCCTCTGCCTTGATGAGCCAGTTGTTATTGGGGCTAGTCAACGGTTCTTTCTACGCCATGTTGTCACTCGGTCTGGCAGTGATTTTTGGTTTACTGAATGTGATTAATTTTGCCCACGGTGCCTTCTATATGCTGGGCGCGTTTTTGGCATGGATGGGATTAACGTATTTCGGTTTGAATTATTGGGTGATGCTTTTTGTTGGCCCTTTGATCGTTGGCGTATTCGGCATGCTGATTGAACGCACCATGCTGCGCTGGCTTTACAAGCTGGATCATTTATATGGTTTGTTGCTCACTTTTGGGATCACCTTGATGGTGGAAGGAATATTTCGTTCTATCTATGGCGTTTCCGGGCAGCCGTATTCCGCGCCAGAATTGTTAAGTGGTGCGACTGATCTGGGTTTCATGGTGTTACCTAACTATCGTGCCTGGGTTGTGCTGGCGTCGTTGCTGGTGTGTTTTACAACCTGGTTTGTGATTGAAAGAACCAAACTGGGCGCTTATTTGCGCGCCGGTACAGAAAACCCCCAATTGGTCGAAGCTTTCGGTATTAATGTACCGTTAATGGTGACCTTGACTTACGGTTTTGGCGTCGCTTTGGCGGCCTTTGCCGGGGTCTTGGCGGCTCCAGTGATACAAGTCTCGCCCCTCATGGGCTCCAACCTGATTATCGTCGTATTCGCGGTGGTGGTGATCGGTGGTATGGGATCGATTTTGGGTGCGATTGTTACCGGTTTAATGTTGGGAGTGATAGAAGGTTTGACTCGTGTGTTTTATCCGCAAGGTTCGGCAACGGTCGTATTTGTTGTGATGGCAATCGTGTTGGTATTACGGCCAGCCGGTCTGTTTGGTAAGGAAAAATAAAATGAATAAAAAAGCAATTTACCAAATGGGATACGGACTTTTATTCCTAATGGTGTTGGCGGCTCCGTTAGCAATTTATCCGGTTTTCTTAATGAAATTATTGTGCTTTGCTTTGTTTGCATGTGCCTTTAATTTACTCATTGGTTTTACCGGCTTGTTATCGTTTGGTCATGCAGCATTTTTTGGCGGTGCCGGATACATAACGGGCTATGCCTTGAGCTTGTTGGGATTACCAGTCGAAATAAGCTTGCTACTCGGTACATTGTCGGGCGCATTAATAGGCTTGGTAATGGGAAGTTTGGCGATTCGTCGGCAAGGAATTTACTTCACGATGATCACGTTGGCATTGGCGCAAATGGTGTATTTTATTTTCCTTCAGGCACCTTTTGCCGGCGGCGAAGATGGTTTGCAAGGTGTGCCGCGTGGAAAGTTGCTTGGGATGTTGGACTTAAGTAACGACCTGACTTTGTATTACGTTGTCTTGGCGATAGCGATTGCCGCTTTTTTACTCATTACCCGTATAGTAAATTCACCTTTTGGTTTGGTGCTTAAAGCGATCAAAGAGAATGAACCGAGGGCGATTTCTCCGGGCTATGACGTGCATCGCTATAAATTATTGGCCTTCGTATTGTCCGCGGCAATAGCAGGTTTGGCTGGTGCCATGAAAACCGTGGTACTTGGTTTTGAGACATTGACGGACGTGCATTGGACGATGTCCGGTTTAGTGGTGTTGATGACGCTGGTTGGTGGACTTGGCACATTGACAGGTCCAATAGTCGGCGCAGTTATTATTATCCTGCTAGAAAATAAGCTAGGAGATATCGGTAATTGGTTGGCTGCGGTTACCCATATTGATTGGTTTAACAGTCTGGATGAATCGGTCACCATCGTCACGGGTTTTATTTTTATAGTCTGCGTGTTGGCATTTCGGCGCGGCATAGTCGGAGAGTTGGGCGCGCTGTTGAAAAAGCATTTACCCACGCATTAACTAGCGATCGATTTGGAATTAAAGCGATAGTTTTTAAAAGCCCGCATCACCAGTGCGGGCTTTGTTGTTTTGTGAAAGTGTTAAGTTCTGCATTTATAATGTTGTTTCTACTCAATGTCTCTATAACTCCTGATTTTTCTTATGTTTGATTTCCTACTGCTAGGTTGCGCTGCTTTTATTGCTGGATTAATTGATGCCGTAGTTGGAGGAGGGGGCCTGGTTCAAATCCCGGCTTTATTTTCGATGTTACCTAATACTGCGCCAGCAACCATCTTTGGTACCAATAAATTGGCTGGTATCTTTGGTACTAGTGCGGCAGCGATCAATTTTAGCAGACGCGTAAAAATTGCCTGGAGTGCGGCACTGCCAGCAGCAGGTGCCGCCTTTGCTCTTGCATTTTTAGGTGCGTACACCGTTACGCATATTCCAACGGAAGCAATCCGTAAAACTCTGCCTTTTATCTTATTGGCTGTCGCGCTCTATACCTACAAAAAGAAAGACTTCGGCAGTATCCATGCGCCACTGCATACGGGAATGAAAGAGAAGCTTCTGGCAATTTGTATTGGCGGAAGTATTGGTTTTTATGACGGCGTATTTGGACCAGGTACAGGTAGCTTCTTAATTTTCTTATTTATACGTTTTTTTGGTTACGATTTTTTAGGAGCTTCTGCGGTTTCCAAAGTGATTAATGTGGCGACAAATCTGGCTGCATTGTTATGGTTTGGCTACAGCGGACATATAATTTGGCAGTTGGGTATATTGATGGCGATCTGTAATGTTGCTGGTTCACTGGTGGGAACGCGACTTGCGATTAAGCATGGCAGTGCTTTTGTCCGCAAATTGTTTTTAGTTGTGGTGTCAGTATTAATCGTTAAGACTGCTTATGATGCTTTTTTCAAGTGAGTGAATTTCGATTGTTTCACGTGAAACAATCGTTCTTGGTTTTACATGTTCGTTAATATTTATATAAATCGTTGATTGTTTCACGTGAAACATTGGTTGCTAAACAACGCGATTGAGGATTGTAATGTAAGTGTTGACCCAGAAAACGGGCGAGTGGTGTGAAATGGAATTATAATCACGCCTCTGTTCACCCGTCTCATCGAGGCGCATTATGCTATTTCCTACAAAATTTGATGTCATTGTTGTCGGCGGCGGTCACGCCGGCACCGAAGCTGCCCTTGCTTCTGCACGCATGGGCCAAAAAACTTTACTGCTCACTCACAATATCGAGACCTTAGGTCAGATGTCCTGCAATCCATCAATTGGTGGAATTGGCAAAGGGCATCTGGTTAAAGAGGTCGATGCGATGGGCGGGGCAATGGCCATTGCAACCGATGAAGCGGGTATCCAGTTTCGTATTCTGAACTCTTCAAAAGGCCCAGCGGTGCGCGCTACTCGTGCGCAAGCCGACCGTATCCTCTATAAGCAGGCGATTCGCTCACGCCTGGAAAATCAACCCAATCTTTGGTTATTCCAACAAGCGGTCGATGATCTCTTGGTTGAGGGTGATCGCGTAATTGGCGCGGTAACGCAAATCGGTATTAAATTTCTGAGTAGTGCAGTAGTACTGACTGCAGGTACATTCCTGGATGGAAAAATCCACGTAGGCTTAAATAACTATGCAGCGGGCAGGGCGGGTGATCCGCCAGCGATTTCACTATCGGCACGTTTGAAAGAATTGAAGTTGCCACAGGGGCGCTTGAAAACCGGAACACCTCCACGAATAGATGGACGGACTATCGATTTTTCTGTAATGCAAGCGCAACCGAGTGATTTGGACCCGGTGCCCGTATTTTCCGTGATGGGTAAGGCCGCTATGCATCCAGAGCAATTGCCATGCTGGATTACGCATACCAATTTGCAAACGCACGACATTATCCGATCCGGCTTAGATCGTAGTCCTATGTACACCGGCGTGATTGAAGGTGTCGGCCCACGGTATTGCCCATCGATCGAAGACAAAATTCACCGTTTTGCCGGGAAAGAGTCGCACCAGATATTCCTGGAGCCAGAAGGCTTGACGACCAATGAGTACTATCCAAATGGTATTTCAACCAGCTTACCGTTCGATGTGCAATTAGCCTTAGTCCAATCTATGCGTGGTTTGGAAAACGCGCATATTTTGCGCCCGGGATATGCGATTGAATACGATTATTTCGATCCACGTGGATTAAAAGCCTCGTTGGAAACCAAGCAAATCAGTGGCTTGTATTTCGCAGGTCAGATCAACGGCACTACTGGTTATGAAGAGGCCGCGGCACAGGGCATGCTGGCAGGTATAAATGCTGCACTGCAAACACAAGAACGCGATGCCTGGACTCCGCGACGCGATGAAGCGTATCTAGGCGTACTAGTTGATGATTTGATCACGCAAGGTGTATTGGAGCCTTATCGTATGTTCACTAGCCGTGCCGAGTATCGTCTGAGTTTACGTGAAGACAATGCCGACATGCGATTGACTGAAATTGGCCGTGAGTTGGGTTGCGTTAGCGATCAGCAATGGGCACAGTTTGAGCAAAAACGCGAAACAGTCGCGCGCGAGTTGGAGCGACTGAAGTCAACGTGGGTTAGTCCAAAATTAGTGTCGGCAGTTGAGTCGGAGCGCGTCGCGGGTAAGGCAATTGAGAGAGAATACACTTTGCTCGATTTGCTGCGTCGACCTAACGTCAGTTACGATCACTTGATGACCTTAAAAGGTATTGAAGGTCAAGATTTGGCTGGTCCAGGTCTGGAAGATGATATCTTCAAAGAGCAGGTGGAGATTCAGGTGAAATACGCAGGCTATATCGACCGTCAGGCAAAGGAAGTAGAGCGGCATGAGCATAGTGAGAACTTGAAATTGCCTGCCGACCTTGATTATCTGGATGTGCAAGCGTTATCGATGGAAGTGCGGCAAAAACTGAACCAACATAAGCCAGAAACGTTCGGCCAGGCTTCGCGGATTGCGGGTGTAACGCCAGCGGCATTATCGTTGTTATTGGTGCATCTTAAAAAAGATGGCATGAGACGATTAAGTGCCGAGAATAAAAGTGATGAAAATAACAATAATGAGGCTGCTTGATGTCTGCTGAAGCAATGCATGCAACCTTATTAGCAGGTGCTGAAAAATGTGGTGTTACGCTGAATCAAGACCAGCAGCAGAAATTATTGGCGTATCTGGAATTGTTATCGAAATGGAACCGCACTTATAACCTCACCGCTATTCGAGATCCCGAGCAAATGATGACGCACCATTTGCTCGATTCGCTGGCAGTGATTCCCGCATTCAGGGACGCAAAAAATGTGTTGGATGTTGGTGCCGGAGGCGGTTTACCGGGCATGATATTAGCAATTTGGGCGTTATCTGCGCAGCCGGAAATGCGCGTGTCCATGGTCGACACGGTACATAAAAAAACCGCATTTTTGACGCAGGTCAAAGCAGAGTTGATGTTGACCAATGTCAGTGTACATACGGCACGCGTAGAGCAATTACAGGTAAAGCAGAAATTTGATGTGATTACTTCGCGCGCATTTGCGGAACTAGCCGATTTTATCAATTGGTCTGCGCATTTGTTAGCCGATGACGGTCAGTTCATTGCGCTTAAAGGTGTACGACCTGAAGCAGAAATTTCTAATTTGCCGGCAGGTTGGGTTGTGACTGAAATCAGACCAATTGTTGTTCCTGGCTTGGATGCGGAACGGCATTTGATTTTTATTCAAAGAGAAGTCAGTGGAAAGTAAGCGATGAGTATTTTCTTTCATACACTTGGTATCACCGATGTCTGGCAATTGATTGCCGCGACCATCGTGTTTTTGATGTTGCCTGGAGCAGGCACATTTTGTATTTTGAGTAGTGCCAGCAAGAATGGCTTGCGTGCCGGATTCTCTACCGTTGCAGGCGTCATGATGGGCGACATGGTGTTAATGTTTTTGGCCGCCATCGGCGTTGCTGCGTTGTTGCATGCGAACCCTTTAGTCTTTAAAGCGGTGCAGTATGTGGGTGCAATCTATTTGGCTTATCTTGGTTTTAAATTGTTACGTGAAAAAAAACAAGAGAGCAGTGCGGTCGGAGTCGAAACAATCCCAGCGACAGAAACGACTTTAAAGATTGAAGAATGGCGTCGCGGTTTTTTTGTGACGTTAATGAATCCCAAAGCAATTATTTTTTACATGGCTTTTTTCCCTTTGTTCATCGATCCAACCATGCATCGCGGAAGCCTCACATTTTTAACCATGGGCATGATCATTAGCAGTTGCACTTTGGTGTACGGCACCATGCTAACTCTGGTTGGTAATGCAGCCGCTAAAAGTTTGGCGCGCCATCGTCGTATCGCTGCCTTTGCAACAAAAGCAGCGGGACTTTTTCTGATAGCTTTCGGTATCAAATTGACGACAAGTTAAATCGTATAAATAATTTAGTTCGAATTGAGCTCGGAACAAATCTGAATTAAGTTTGAAATAAGCCGCTCGTTAAACCACTTAACAATAAAATCAACACATGGCAAAAATCTTCTGCGTCGCAAATCAAAAAGGTGGAGTAGGAAAAACCACAACAGCTGTTAATTTGGCAGCTGGCCTGGCGCAATTAAATCAACGCGTATTGCTGGCCGATCTTGATCCTCAAGGTAATGCGACGATGGGCGCGGGTATTAATAAAGCCGATTTGAAAGCAACGATTTATCAAGTCTTGCTCGGCATGTCGGATATTAAAGGTGTACGTGTCACATCAGAAACCGGCAAGTTTGATGTATTACCTGCGAACCGTGAGTTGGCCGGTGCTGAAGTTGAGATGGTGGAACTGGAAAATCGAGAAAAGCGTTTGAAGGATGCTTTTGCATTGGTGGCCGATGAGTACGATTTTATTTTAATCGACTGCCCACCGGCATTGTCGCTGCTGACTTTAAATGGTTTGTGCGCTGCCAACGGCGTCATCATTCCTATGCAGTGTGAATATTATGCGTTGGAAGGTTTATCGGATTTGGTCAACACCATTAAAAAGGTGCATGCCAATCTGAACCCTGATTTGAAAATTATCGGTTTGTTGCGCGTGATGTTTGATCCGCGGATGACCTTGTCGCAACAAGTGTCTAGTGAATTGGAAAGTCATTTCGGCGATAAAGTATTTAAAACCGTCATCCCACGTAATGTCCGTTTAGCTGAAGCGCCGTCGTATGGTTTACCGGGTGTGGTATTTGATCCTGCCTCCAAGGGCGCACAAGCCTACATTGAGTTTGGCGCGGAAATGGTAGAGCGTATCAAGACTATGTAAAAGTAGTAATACGCAGCATGCAGCAGGGCAGAACAATAATTTATTGAGTAATGCAAAAATAGCGAACACAAAATGGTCACGAAAAAATCTAAAGGTTTAGGGCGCGGGTTAGATGCGCTGTTGGGTGGATCTGTTGATATCACTGAAGCGGTACCGACGATTCCTGGTGCGCCATCCGTGTTGCAAGTAACGCAGATGCAGGCGGGTAAATATCAACCGCGTACTCGTATGGATGAAGGTGCGCTCACTGAGTTAGCCGCTTCGATTAAAGAACAAGGTTTGTTGCAGCCAATTTTGGTACGTCCGATCGCAGCATCAGACAAATTACAAAACGGTGCGCAGCATTACGAAATTATTGCGGGTGAACGACGCTTTCGTGCGGCGCAAATTGCCGGGTTAACGGAAGTGCCGGTGTTGGTCAAAGATGTGGATGACCAAGCCACTGCAGCGATGGCGTTGATTGAGAATATTCAACGTGAAGATTTAAATCCGCTGGAAGAAGCGCAAGGCATACACAGACTGATTACGGATTTTAATTTCACGCATGAACAAGCCGCGCTGTCGGTAGGTCGTTCACGCAGTGCCGTATCGAATTTATTGCGCTTGTTAAATTTGGCTAAGCCAGTGCAAACCATGTTGATGGCAGGTGATATTGATATGGGGCATGCACGGGCGTTATTGGCAGTCGACGCTGCCACACAAATTACGTTGGCCAATCAGGTAGTGGCAAAACGCATGTCGGTACGCGATGCTGAAAAATTAGTCACGCGCACCATCGCCGAACAAACCGATGTAATTCGCCCTGCAGTTAAGAGTAAAGAAAAATCGCGCGATATTGCGCGATTGGAAGAAGAACTGTCAGATACGTTGGCGACGCAAGTAACGATTAAAACCAACGGCAAAAATCGTGGACAACTGATTATTGATTTTGCTGATCTGGATGCTTTGGATGAATTGATCGCACGTTTAAAAGGTGTTGAGCAGGAAGCTTAAAGTTATATCGGATACAAAGTGTGATGATGTAGATGCAGAAAGTGTGTGTTTGAGTAAGAAACTGATGTTACGTATACGCATAATCTAACTACCGTCATTCCCGCGAATGCGGGAATGACGGTGAGATGTGCCTAACATAGATAAGTAGTTTAACTATTTACGACATTTAATCGACATGACTACAGATACTGGCTCTGCAACTATTTTATTGTTACCCGGCCTGAACAATTCAGGAGAAGGGCATTGGCAAACGCTTTGGGAACAAATATTGCCGAATGCACATCGCGTGGATCAGGAAGAGTGGGATGCACCTTCCAGAGAAACATGGGTGGAGCAGTTAGACACAGTCATCAAATCCGCAACGACACCAGTAATTTTGGTGGCGCATAGTCTGGGGTGTATGTTGGCCGTTTGGTGGGCGCAGCAACATGGCGAGCAAGCACATGCCAATAAAGTAAAAGGCGCATTGCTGGTAGCGTTACCAGATGTTGAGCGCGAAGAGTTTCCGAAAGACGTGCGCGGTTTTGCACCGGTGCCACAGTCGGTATTGCCATTTAAGAGTATTGTCGTTGCTTCCTCTGATGATCCTTGGGGCGCTTTGCCTCGGGCGCAGTCCTGGGCTGCTGCGTGGGACGCAGATTTTCACGATATTGGTGCACGCGGCCATATCAATTCGACCAGTGGTTTGGGTGATTGGCCGCAAGGACGTGTTTGGTTGGAGCAACTGGTTGTCGCTAAATGTACATAAACCTGTCGTTTAGTTCCGTATATGCATATGATTCTGCTGGTAAAGTTTGACGAAGCGGCTGCGCTGACCGTATAATCCTCGGGCTTCTAAAACTGCCGTAAGCGCACTATTCTGGGTGCCCTGTTTTGTCAACAAAGGAGACAATATGTTACGCATTGTTTTCTGGCAATTCGTGGTGACGGTAGTAGTCGCAGTCGTAGCTGGATTATTGGGGGGGACCCCCGGTTTTCTTTCTGCATTATTTGGCGGTGTGTGTTGTGCAGTACCAAATGGTCTGTTTGCTGCCCGTCTTTACTTCAGCGCGCGTAAGCCCGGTGGAGCTAATCCGATGTCCTTTTTCATCGGGGAGTTTGTCAAAATTGCTACAACAGTTGCGCTGATGGGCGCAGTTGTCTGGTTGTATCACGATATAAATTGGCTGGCATTTATTGCCGCCTTTATCGTGGTACTGAAAAGTTACCTCATCTTACTGTTTAGACGCCGATCATGACTGCAGCTGCAAACGACGCACTTACCCCTTCCGAATATATTGTCCATCATCTTGGACATCTCTCCAACGGTCATCAAACCAAGATCGTTGATTTTTCTATCCTCAATATCGATACCATTTTCTGGTCCGTTTTTGCCGGTGTGGTTGGTTGTGGATTAATGTATTTAGCAGCACGCAAGGCAACTGCGGGCGTACCTGGCCGTTTTCAAGCCTTCGTTGAAATGATTGTTGAAATGGTGGAGGATCAATCCAAAGCCATCGTTCACGGCGATCGCAGTTTCATTGCCCCACTCGCTTTGACAGTCTTTGTCTGGGTTGCATTGATGAACTCGCTCGACTTCTTGCCAGTTGACATGTTTTCCTCATTGTTCAAATTGGTTGGTCTGGATGGTCTGATTTCTCATCATCGCGTGGTACCAACTGCTGACCTGAACGGCACTATGGGGATTGCCTTAGGCATTCTGGTGTTAATGCTGTATTACAGTGTCAAAATCAAAGGCTTGGGCGGTTTTATTCATGAATTATTCGCTGCACCTTTCGGTATCTGGTTAGCGCCGTTTAATTTATTACTGAACTTGATCGAATTCGCTGCAAAAACTGTTTCTCTGGCGATGCGACTATTCGGCAATATGTATGCCGGTGAATTGTTGTTCTTGTTGATCGCATTGCTGGGTGCTACAGCAACAGGTTTTGGCTTTGTTGGGCAAGTGATAGCAGGTTCTGTTTGGGCGATCTTCCACATCTTGATCGTGTTGTTGCAAGCATTTATTTTCATGATGTTGACCCTGGTATATATCGGTCAGGCACATGAGAAGCATTAATTAAATAAAAAAGTAGAAAATATCGTTAAAAGCGATATCAGTATTTCAGTTTTAGTATCAGCAGTTTTGTGTATTTTGTATTGCCTTTCGTATTAACTTTAACTTTGAAGGAATTGTCATGACGGATCTATCTTTTGTTGCTTTGGCTTGTGGTTTGATCATCGGTCTGGGTGCTATCGGTGCTTGTATCGGTATCGCTATCATGGGTGGTAAATACCTGGAAGCGTCAGCACGTCAACCAGAATTGATGAACACATTGCAAACAAAAATGTTCCTGTTGGCTGGTTTGATCGACGCTGCGTTCTTGATCGGTGTTGGTATCGCCATGTTGTTCGCGTTCGCAAATCCGTTCGTTCCTAAGTAATTTGAGCGGCTTACCGCAAAGATTTAATCTAGCGTTAAGCCACATTCTCATGCCGAATCAGTTGATTCGGCACACGTTATTCTGAGAAGGAACACTGATGAACATAAATGCAACCTTGTTTGCACAGTTCGTAGTCTTCATTATCTTGGCGCTGTTTACGATGAAATTCATCTGGCCGCCATTGATGAACGCGCTTGATGAGCGCGCCAAGAAGATTGCGGACGGCTTAGCAGCCGCTGACCGTGGCAAAGCAGATTTGGCCGCCGCTGAAAAGCGTGCTTCAGCTGAATTGGCAACTGCACGTGACGAAGGCCAAAAGCGTATTGGCGAAGCTGAAAAGCGTGGACAACTGATTATCGACGAAGCCAAAAAGACGGCATCTGAAGAAGC
Organism: Glaciimonas soli; assembly: GCF_009497155.1. Taxonomy (GTDB): domain Bacteria; phylum Pseudomonadota; class Gammaproteobacteria; order Burkholderiales; family Burkholderiaceae_D; genus Glaciimonas; species Glaciimonas soli. The sequence continues at coordinate 407,336 of NZ_WINI01000004.1, read as the reverse complement.
AGCGCGTATCATCGCCAACGCTAAAGCCGACGCGGAGCAACAAATAACCAAAGCGCGTGAAGACTTGCGCGGCGAAGTAGCTACCTTAGCAGTTAAAGGCGCCGAACAGATTTTGAAACGTGAAGTCAATGTTGATGCACATGCAGCATTGTTGGCTCAACTGAAAACAGAGCTGTAATCATGGCTGAAATCGCAACGATTGCTCGCCCTTACGCAGAAGCACTGTTCCGGGTAGCTAAGTCGAAAGACTTGGCTGCCTGGTCTGGTTTAGTTACTGAAATGGCACAGGTTGCCGCTCACCCTGAAGTACAAGCACTAGCGCATAATCCTAGTCTGGTACCTCAGGTTGTCGCCGATACTTTCTTGTCATTGTTGAAGTCGCCTCAAGCGACTAGCGCTGAAGCCAAAAACTTCGTCGCTACGTTGGTTGAAAATGGCCGACTGGCAGCGCTGCCGGAAATTGGTGAACAGTTTCATGTACTGAAGAATGCCGAAGAAGGTGCTGCTGATGCTTATATCACCAGCGCTTTTGAATTGACGACAGCACAAGTACAAGAACTGATAGCGACACTGGAAAAGAAGTTCGGCCGCAAGCTGAATCCTTCGGTAACGGTAGACAATTCATTGATCGGTGGTGTGCGCGTGGTGATTGGCGATGAAGTGTTAGACACTTCAGTACGCGCCAAGCTACAACACATGCAAGTTGCTTTAGCAGCCTAGTGCAGTCAAGACCGCCTAGCCAAAAAATTTTTAGGAGTTAGTATGCAACTCAACGCGTCTGAAATCAGCGAACTGATCAAGAGCCGGATTCAAGGCCTTGGCGATACCGCTGAGATTCGCAATCAGGGTACGGTTATTTCCGTGTCCGACGGTATCTGCCGTATCCATGGTCTGTCTGACGTGATGCAAGGTGAGATGCTGGAATTCCCAGGTAACACATTCGGCCTCGCGCTGAACTTGGAGCGCGACTCTGTCGGCGCCGTTATTCTGGGTGAATACGAACACATTTCCGAAGGCGACACTGTTAAGTGTACCGGTCGTATTCTGGAAGTGCCTATCGGTCCGGAACTGCGTGGCCGTGTAGTTAACGCGCTGGGTCAGCCTATCGACGGTAAAGGCCCGGTTAACGCAAAATTGACAGCCCCGATCGAAAAGATTGCACCGGGTGTTATTGCGCGTAAATCAGTTGATCAACCTTTGCAAACCGGTATCAAGTCAATTGATGCGATGGTTCCAGTTGGCCGCGGTCAACGTGAATTGATCATTGGTGACCGTCAAACAGGTAAGACTGCTGTTGCGATTGATGCGATCATCAATCAAAAAGGTCAAGACGTGACATGTATCTATGTCGCTATCGGTCAAAAAGCATCATCTGTTAAAAACATCGTACGCGCATTGGAAGCACACGGCGCAATGGATTACACCATTGTTGTTGTTGCGACCGCTTCTGATTCTGCAGCGATGCAATACGTTTCGGCCTACTCCGGTTGCGCCATGGGCGAATACTTCCGTGATCGTGGTCAAGATGCATTGATCGTTTACGATGATTTGTCTAAACAAGCTGTTGCGTACCGTCAAGTTTCGTTGCTGTTGCGTCGTCCACCAGGTCGTGAAGCTTACCCTGGTGACGTGTTCTACCTCCACAGCCGTTTGCTGGAACGCGCAGCACGTGTCAACGAAAAATACGTTGAAGATTTCACCAAAGGCGAAGTCAAAGGTAAAACTGGTTCACTGACAGCATTGCCTATCATTGAAACACAAGCTGGTGACGTTTCTGCATTCGTTCCGACTAACGTGATTTCGATTACAGACGGTCAGATCTTCCTGGAAACTTCATTGTTCAACGCTGGTATCCGTCCTGCGATTAACGCCGGTATTTCGGTGTCGCGTGTTGGTGGTGCAGCGCAGACTAAAGCAATCAAGAGCTTGTCCGGCGGTATCCGTACCGACTTGGCGCAGTATCGTGAATTGGCCGCATTTGCGCAGTTCGCATCTGACCTCGACGCAGCAACACGTAAGCAGTTGGATCGTGGTGCGCGCGTGACTGAGCTGTTGAAGCAAGCACAATATGCACCGTTGTCGATTTCAAAAATGTCAGCAAGTCTGTTCGCTGCGAACAAAGGCTATCTGGATGATATCGACGTGAAGCAAGTGTTGCCATTTGAAAGCGGCCTGCACAGTTTCCTGGAAACTAGCCATGCGTCGATTTTGAAAGACATCGAAGATAAGAAAGCCGTGAGCAAAGAAACAGAAGCTGCATTGACTGAAGCAGTAGCTAGTTTCAAAAAATCGTTCATCGCTTAATTGACTGGAGCTATAAGGAGTCATCCTTAAGGAGAAATCATGGCTACAGGCAAAGAGATACGGGGCAAGATCAAGAGCGTAGAAAATACGAAGAAGATCACTAAGGCGATGGAAATGGTCGCTGCATCCAAAATGCGTAAAGCGCAAGACCGGATGCATGCGGCACGTCCTTATAGTGACAAGATTCGTAATATCGCCTCTAACTTGTCACAAGCGAATCCAGAGTACACGCATCCGTTCATGGTTAAGTCTGACGGCGCTAAGAAAGTGGGTTTCATTGTTGTCACAACCGATAAAGGTTTGTGCGGCGGGATGAACACCAATTCCTTGCGTTTGTTGACCACCAAGATGCGTGAGCTGGAAGCGGCAGGAAATAAGATTGAAGCGGTGGCGATCGGTAACAAAGGTTTTGGTTTTCTGAACCGCGTCGGCGCAAAAGTTGTATCGCACGTAGTGCAACTCGGTGATACCCCGCATTTGGATAAGTTGATCGGCCCAGTCAAAGTTCTGCTGGACGCTTACGAAGAAGGTCAACTAGATGCGGTGTATATGGTTTACACCAAGTTCGTCAACACCATGAGACAAGAACCGACATTGCAGCAATTGCTGCCATTGTCGAGTGAAAGTCTCACGACTGACGAAGCGAGCAAAGCTGCACATGCGTGGGATTACATCTACGAACCAGATATGCAAAGCGTGATTGACGACTTGCTGCTGCGTTACGTAGAAGCACTGATTTATCAAGCAGTTGCAGAAAATATGGCGTCCGAGCAATCGGCCCGTATGGTGGCGATGAAGTCCGCTAGTGATAACGCTGGTAACGTGATTGGTGAGTTGAAGCTGGTCTACAACAAAACCCGTCAAGCAGCGATTACTAAAGAATTGTCGGAAATTGTCGCTGGTGCTGCTGCGGTTTAGCTTACTTAATTATTGCTAATCGCAAAAGATATTCAACGCCTAACCGCGTTCAACTATTAAATTTTTTATATTGAAGGAACGAAAATGGCTGATGGCAAAATCGTTCAGTGTATCGGCGCTGTGGTGGACGTTGAATTTCCCCGTGACGCGATGCCTAAGATTTACGATGCATTGAAAATGGACGGCTCAGAGCTGACACTAGAAGTTCAACAACAGCTGGGTGACGGTGTCGTCCGTACTATCGCGTTGGGTACTTCTGATGGTCTGCGTCGCGGCATGATGATCAAGAACACTGGTCAGCCGATCATGGTACCGACTGGTAAAGCAACACTAGGTCGTATTATGGACGTATTGGGTAACCCAATCGACGAATGCGGTCCGGTAAGCCATGCAACAACGGCTTCTATCCACCGTAAAGCACCTGCGTACGATGAACTGTCGCCATCGCAAGAGCTATTGGAAACAGGTATCAAGGTTATTGACCTGATTTGCCCGTTTGCTAAAGGCGGTAAAGTTGGTCTGTTCGGTGGTGCGGGTGTTGGTAAGACCGTGAACATGATGGAACTGATCAACAACATCGCTAAAGCACATAGTGGTTTGTCAGTGTTTGCTGGTGTGGGTGAGCGTACTCGTGAAGGTAACGACTTCTATCACGAAATGGCTGATGCTAAAGTGGTAGATCTGGAAACGCCAGAAAACTCCAAAGTAGCGATGGTTTACGGTCAGATGAATGAACCGCCAGGTAACCGTTTGCGCGTTGCGTTGACTGGTTTGACGATTGCTGAAGGTTTCCGTGATGAAGGTAAAGACGTGTTGTTCTTCGTCGATAACATCTATCGTTACACTTTGGCCGGTACTGAAGTTTCTGCGTTGTTGGGTCGTATGCCTTCTGCTGTGGGTTACCAACCGACACTGGCTTCAGAAATGGGTCAGCTGCAAGAGCGTATTACATCGACTAAAACTGGTTCGATCACATCGATCCAAGCCGTTTATGTTCCAGCCGATGACTTGACCGATCCATCACCAGCAACCACGTTTGCTCACTTGGATTCCACCGTTGTTCTGTCACGTGACATCGCCTCTTTGGGTATTTACCCAGCGGTTGATCCACTGGATTCGACTTCACGTCAATTGGATCCACAAGTGGTTGGTCAAGAGCATTACGAGACAGCCCGTGCAGTGCAAAACACATTGCAGCGCTATAAAGAATTGCGCGACATTATCGCGATTCTGGGTATGGACGAGTTGGCACCGGAAGATAAATTGTTGGTAGCACGTGCACGTAAAATGCAACGTTTCCTATCGCAGCCATTCCACGTTGCTGAAGTATTTACCGGTGCACCAGGTAAATACGTTTCGCTGAAAGACACGATCAAAGGCTTCAAGATGATCGCTAGCGGCGAACTTGATCACCTGCCAGAACAAGCGTTCTACATGGTTGGTACGATCGAAGAAGCAATCGAGAAAGCCAAGAAGATTAACTAATTAATTTGTGAGTGATTCGTGCTTGTGCGCGAATCACATTACATTTTGGTGGTTATCTTGGAAATCAAAGGGTCGAAATGGCAAATACAATGGCAAACACAATTCTCGTAGACGTGGTTTCGGCAGAAGAGCTCATCTTCTCCGGCGAAGCCGAATTCGTCGCGTTGCCGGGTGAGTCGGGTGAGTTAGGGATTTATCCTAAACATACACCACTGATCACTCGCATCAAGCCAGGTGCTGTTCGAATTAAAGTACCGGGTCAAGCGCAAGATGAATTTGTATTCGTCGCTGGTGGTTTGCTGGAAGTGCAACCGAATCACGTGACTGTTTTGGCAGATACGGCAATCCGCGGTAGTGATCTTGACGAAGCTAAAGCCACCGAAGCTAAGAAAATGGCTGAAGAAGCATTAGCGAATAAAGAATCAAAAATTGATTACGCAACAGCACAAGCTGAATTGGCTACAGCCGTTGCGCAATTAGCAGCGATTGCGAAATTGCGTCAAAAAGGACGTTGATTCGTCTCAAGAGTATTCAGCAAGTATTGAACAAAAAAGCAGCTTCGGCTGCTTTTTTGTTGCCGGTAGATTTGTGAAAAATAGTACTTCATGACGTTCATGCAATTTTCCTCTACTATGTTGATTTTACGATTACAACAACCAGGGGAAATGCATGAAGTTATCTCTACGCCCGTTTTTAAGTCTTTTATTCATTTCCCTGATCACGTTGGGTTTAGTCGCCTGCGATAAAAACAAACCAGCAGAAACCAGCAGCGCCGGACATGCACCTGACACTGGGAAGGTTTATCGTGTCGGCATGAACGCAGCCTTCGCACCATTTGGTTCAGTCAACGAGGCTGGCAAAATCGTTGGTTTCGATGCGGATATCATGCAGGCAATTGCTGATCAAGCCGGCATCAAAATCGTCTGGGTGAATACGCCCTGGGAAGGAATTTTTTCTACCTTGGCACAAGGTGATATCGATATCATCGCATCGGCCGTCACCATTACCGATGAACGTAAACAAAGCATGCTGTTTTCCGATCCGTACTTCGAAGCCAAGCAAGTTATTCTGGTCCCACCCGGCAAAGATATCACTACGCCAGAGGATTTGAAGAAAGCCAATAAAGTCGGCGTTACCACTAGCACCAGTGCTGATACAGTGGTTCAGAAGATATTAGGAAAGACTAATAAAGCGATCGTTCGTTTTGAAAGTCTGCCGTTGCTATTAAAAGAAGTCGATGCTGGTGGTGTTGATGCGGCAGTCGGTGACAATGGTGCTGTGGAGAACTACGTTAAAAATAATAACAGCAAAGGGTTCAAGCTGATTTACAGCGATGATTTCACAAAAGAATATTATGGTATTGCTGTGCGCAAAGAAGACACTGCACTGATTGCCAAGATCAACGCAGCTTTAAAAACACTGCGTGAAAATGGCACTTACGACAAAATCTACGCAAGGTATTTTGCTAAATGATGAGGTGAATATCATGTCCGCAACAGTGAATTTAACGCCAGCATCAACCGATCTGCCTATCATTGCGGTGGTAGGTTTATCTGACAAGCCGCATCGCGCAAGCTATAGCGTGTCGCGCTATATGCAGGAGCATGGTTATCGCATTGTGCCGATTAATCCCAGGCACGCAGGTGAGTTGATACTTGGCGAACATTGCTATGCAAATTTGTTCGAGGCAGCGAAAGTACTGGCGGCAGGAGATCATAAGATCAGCATCGTTAACTGCTTTCGCAAAGCAGAAGATATTCCTCCCATCGTTGGCGAAGCCATCATGATAGATGCGGATTGTATCTGGATGCAGCTTGGTATTAGCAATCAAGCGGCAGCTGACAAAGCGACCAAAGCCGGTTTGCAAGTAGTGATGGATCGCTGTATCAAAGTGGAACATGCATTAGGAAACTTTCACGGCGTACTATAAATTTTTATTTATCCCCAGGCTTGTTTGACGCCGTCTTTGTTTATGTAATTGGTAAAGGAGTAAAGAATGAAAATATCTATACTCGACGATTATCACGATACTTTGCACACGCTTCCATGTTTCCAAAAGTTGACCGGTCATGACATCACTGTCTGGAACGATCATGTGCAAGACGAAGACGCGTTGGTCGAACGATTAAAAGACACAGAGACATTGGTCCTGATACGTGAGCGTACAAAGATTCGTGGGTCGTTGTTAGAGCGCCTACCCAATCTCAGATTAATTAGTCAACGCAGCGTTTATCCTCATATTGATATCGAGGCATGCACACGTCTCGGTATTATTGTTTCTTCCAACATGCATGCTGACACGCCATCGTATGCGGCAGCCGAATTAACGTGGGGATTAATACTCGCGGCAATGCGTCAGATTCCGCAGCAAATGTCAGCATTGAGAGCCGGAAAATGGCAGATCGGTGTTGGTAATACCTTGCGTGGTAAGACACTGGGTATTTACGGTTACGGTCGTATCGGTAAAGTCGTTGCAGGGTATGGAAAAGCCTTCAATATGAATGTAGTGATATGGGCGCGTGCCGCATCTCTGGCGCAAGCACAAGCTGATGGTTATGCCGTGGCGAGCAGTAAAGAAAATTTCTTTGCTACCTGCGATGTGATTTCCTTGCATATGCGTTTGCATGAAGCAACACGTGGCATAGTCACAGCAGCAGATCTGGCGCGCATGAAGTCAACAGCGTTGATCGTTAATACCAGTCGCGCGCAGCTTATTGAAACGCACGCACTGGAACATGCGTTACAAACAGGGCACCCAGGGATGGCCGCAGTAGACGTCTATGAAGCAGAGCCCGTTTTAGATATTACCCATCCATTATTAAAAATGGAAAATGTAGTGTGCACGCCGCATATCGGCTACGTTTCTCGTGATGAATATGAGATTCAATTTACTGACATTTTTGATCAGATAGTTGCGTATGCTGGTGGGCACCCAAGTAATGTTGTCAATCCAGATGTATTACGAAATAAGCGCTAAGTCCTAATCTTACGTAGGAAGATTAGGGTATAAATTAATCTAAAGGAACTGCCATGACAGTACTAGAGCATTTTCGCGCCAACAAAAAAACCGAAATTAAAGATGCGGATGCAGGGAAAAGGCCGATCACCAGTGGCGATAAATCTCAGGACAAAGCGCAAACAATAGCATTAGCAGAGGATATAGCAGAGCAGCAAGAAATGATGTACGCAACAAAGAAGCATAAACTACTCATCGTTTTGCAAGGGATAGATAGCAGCGGCAAGGATGGCACTGTCAAAGATGTCTTCTTTAGCGTTAATCCGCAAGGCATACGCATCGTCAGCTTCAAAGCCCCGACTCCGATAGAACTTGCGCACGACTATTTATGGCGTGTGCATCAGCAAGTTCCCCAAGCCGGAGAAATTACGGTTTTTAATCGCAGTCATTATGAAGACGTGCTCATCACCCGGGTGCACGACTTGATCGATGAAAAAGAATGCAAGCGTCGCTACGCACAGATCTGTGATTTCGAACGTATGCTGTATGAAACGGGAACTACCATCATCAAATTTTTGCTACACATCTCGAAAGATGAGCAAGCAGAACGTTTGCAAGAACGCATCGACGATCCTGCTAAAAATTGGAAGTTTGATGAAGGTGATTTGGTCGAACGTGAAAAATGGGATGAATACCAAAAGCAGTTTTCTAAAACCATCGAGGCGACCGACGCCGATCATGCACCATGGTATGTGATACCAGCAAACTCTAAAACGCAACGTAATTTAGCGGTTGCCAGCATTGTATTGGAGACGCTGGAGAGCTTAAAGCTGACACCACCAGCAGCAAATCCGAAATTGGCCGGGTTGAAGGTCAAATGACATTGTTGTAGCTAGTACCTCGTTCCGTTTGTTCGTTCGGACGACGGCGATGACCGCGAATCGCCGTTGGAGGAAAACCAAATCGCGTACGGAATCGAATCGCAAAACGTGATGCCGATTCGTATCCACTCTCGAATGCAATCTGCGCAATAGGCTTGTCTGTTGCTTGCAACAGCCCTAATGCGAATGACATGCGAACATCCATTAGTAATTCGCTTAATGTCGTGTCTTCTGCCGCGAGATGACGACGCAGCGTGGCCTCGCTCATCGCTACTTGTTGTGCAATATCCGGGGCCGCCCATGATTTGCCGGGAGCAGAACTCAGCAGCAATCGCAATTTGCCAGACAAAGTCCGGACTTCCGTGCATGACAAGCGAGCATTATGCAGACTCAACCACAGCAATACCTCGCTTAAGCGGTGCTTTGCAATCGCATCAGGGATCCCATCCTGGTCGCGAATCGCTTCCATCGCCGCATTGATCGCATCCATGAAGGATGGCGCGATATGACGCAATGGCAACGCTTGGGTGATGGTACTTACTTTTCGATCTGATTGAATGCTCGCCTTATCGTAAACTGAAGCATGCTCAGCGATGAGAGCGGAATCCCAGCTCAGCCAGCATGCTTCATAACGACCTTGGGGCGACAGGTGATTGATCACATCGAAACTGCGTCCGCCGGCAATAACAATGGCTTCACCGGCCCGAAGCTGGTACGTGGTTTCTTGTGAGCGTAAGGTCTTTGCGCCTTGCAGCACAACGATCAGCATAGGTTGGTCGATAACCAGATGCGTGAATAGCAGTTCCTGCTGCTGAACGATATGCGCTGACGTCCCGATACCGGCACGGCTACAAATGATGCGTTTAGTCGAGCCGGTCGTCATACGTTAATTCGCACGTTGATAAAGAGACGTGAAGCTGGCTTTACCCAAGCTTTGACCGTTAGCCATGAAGGCCACCAGCGCCGGAGTAGAGTTAGCATCAACCGCAAGTTTTTCTACCTTGAGTGCATTGACCGTGACGATATAGCGATGCGCAGAGCCAACGGGTGGGCAAGGGCCGCCGTAACCGGCCTTACCGAAATCGGTATTGGTCTGCACCGCGCCTGCAGGCAGTTTGCTGCTGTCGATGGAGATTCCTTTTGCCAGTTCGGTGATGGTCGGCGGGATGTTAGCGATCACCCAATGGGTCCAGCCGAGACCATCGGTAGGGGCATCGGGATCGTGTATCGTCACGAGCAAACTCTTGCTGCCTTTTGGCACACCACTCCAGACTATGTGCGGCGATACGTTACCACCGTTGCAGCCAAAACCGTTTAACACTTGTTCGTTGACTAGCCGGCCGTTCTTGACATCATCGCTGCTGACCTGAAATTGACCCGCCGACAGAGCCGGGACGGCGACCAGGACAGATGCGGAGAACACGGCGAATGCTTGCACCTTTTGACGTAATGACATATTCATCGAATGCTCCTTTGATTAACAGAGCAAAAATTATTGCACTAAATAGTGTCAACTATAATGCATAAACGATTGAATTTAGTGCTGATTCGATCAATTGTCGTTCTGCACAGCTATTCTTTGCAGGCCACTTCTTCAATCGAAGAGGCAAGTCTCTTGCTCTGAGTACACGTGCTTTGCTACTTTTACCAGCTGACTTGCTGTAACCCGGTGTCTGGACAATGGGGGAAGATTCTCCAGGCTGAAATAAGCACAGCCAGAGGTCTCATTGGTTTCGGTGATGACAGTACCGCCGTTCACGTTACATAGAAAAAAGCATTTGTACGCGTGTGGCAGCTGCGGTGGGTGATCGTGTTTTAGTTTGTCAAAAAGAGCGAGCAAGCGTATCGCCTTTACTTCTAGTCCGGTCTCTTCTTCTACTTCTCGTGCTACAGATTCAGATGCCGATTCACCGATGTCACACCAGCCGCCAGGCAATGTCCAATTGCCGTCACTCTTTTCTTGAACCAGCAAGATCCTCTTTTGTTCGTCAAATATCACGGCTCTCACGTCAATTTTGGGAGTTGTGTAATTTTCGTCCAAAGCAATCCACTTGGATGTTTTTACGACCTTTTCATTTTCCAGTCGGGATAACAGTTCTGCAGACAAGCTTTTCAATGTGTTGAATCGCTCAATATCAAACTGGTCTTTTGAAAAAGTAAGGCCAATCTGTGCGGTCGCTAATACGTTTTCAATGTAGTTAATGAGATCACTTGTTAACTTATTTGGCATGTCGATTTTCCTTAAATGTCTGAGCATAATATTAATAAGGCCAAGCTAAGTAAGCGGACAAAAGACAGTTTTCTGATCTAGCTGCGAATTGTTTATTCTATGTTAATATTTAACAAATTTGTATTTATGTAAATAAAATGGGAAGTTAATATGACAAGAAAAATCGTTATGTCAGCATTGCTGGCAGGAACTGTCGGGATACTTACCGTTCTAGGTGGGTGTGCTACAGAAGAATCGCGCATTTTGCCTATTCAACAAGTTGCTGCAGCCGCAACACCTTATATCGGCAAGAAAACTCCCATTTCCATTGGGAAATTTGATAATCGCTCCAGTTTTATGCGCGGTGTGTTTTCTGATTCAGTTGATCGTTTGGGTGGGCAGGCAAAAACTATTCTGGTCACGCATCTACAGCAAAGCAATCATTTCAATGTGCTTGATCGCGACAATTTAGCCGAAACCAAGCAAGAGGCAGGTTATAAACAGCAGACACAGAAGATTAAGGGTGCTGATTATGTTGTAACTGGCGATGTGACTGAGTTTGGTCGCAAAGAAGTCGGTGATCAACAATTATTTGGTCTGTTGGGACGTGGAAAATCACAGATTGCTTATGCAAAAGTGAATTTGAACATTGTTAATACAACGACTTCTGAAGTGGTCTATTCCGTGCAAGGTGCTGGCGAATACAGTTTGTCTAACCGTGAAATCATCGGTTTTGGCGGCACTGCCAGTTATGACTCAACATTGAATGGGAAAGTGTTGGATCTGGCCATTCGTGATGCAGTCGATCATCTCGTCAATGGCATGCAATCTGGTGCATGGCGTCCTGCAGAATAATCTCATTTTCATTCTGAACGTTGTTGGCACAATATTTTAGCAATGCTTCTGAGTTGCCATCACGTTCACGATGATATGCAAATGAGAACGCATCCATAGAAATATTTTCAGGTATAAATTATGAAACGCGATTTAATAAAATCGTTCGGCCTCGTGCTGTGCGTCGGTGTTGGTCTTTTACTGGGCGGTTGTAATACCGCACCTAAGTCAACTTATTACTGGGGAAATTATCAGGATCAAGTGCATCAATATTTTAGTAGTAGTGATAACGATAGCACTGCACAAATCATAGAGCTTGAGAAAAATACACAGCAAGCAGAATCCAGTGGTCGTCCTTTACCTCCTGGTTATCACGCGCATCTTGGTATGTTGTATGCGAATGAAGGGAAAGACGATAAGAGTGTTCAGGAATACCAAACAGAGAAAAAACTGTTTCCTGAATCGGCCACATTTATGGATTACTTGCTAGGCAAATTGAAGCCTAAGAATAATTAAGGGGGATGTAATGTTTTTGAAAAATCGCGCAGGAATGTTGATCGTTCTTGCTCTAGCTGTATTAATGACCGGTTGCGCACACCGGCAAGCTGCTTATGACTATTCTGCATTCAAAGAAAGCCGTCCAACATCGATCTTGATACTGCCACCGATCAATGATTCGCCGGATGTGAAAGCGACTTATGGTGTTTTGTCGCAATTGACATGGCCATTGGCTGAAGCCGGATATTACGTCATGCCAGTGACCTTGGTTGATGAAATGTTCAAGCAAAATGGTTTGGTTAATCCGCCAGAAATGCATGCAGCACCGATAGAAAAATTGCGCAGTATTTTTGGTGCAGATGCAGCGTTGTATGTGAGGGTGAAACAATATGGTTCGTCGTACCAAGTGTTTGCTTCAGTTGCGACGGTGCAATTGGATGCCAAGTTAGTTGATTTGCAAACGGGAAAATTATTGTGGCAAGGAACAGCATCGGTTGTGGATAATCCGCAAAATAATGCTGGTGGCGGCGTAGTTGGTGCATTGATCGGGGCTGCTTTGACGCAAATTATTAATAATTCCAGGGATATCAGTTATAAACTTTCTGCTACTGCGAGCAGTAGTTTGCTCTATCCAAAAGCACCCAACGGCATGTTGTACGGCCCTCGTTCGGAGCGATTTGAGCATGATGGCGTAGCGTCGAAACGACAGGTAAAACAAGCTGCGCAAGCTGCAAAAAAAGCGGCCAAGCAAGCCGCAAAGCAAGATGCGGTTGTTACGCAGCTACCTACAAATGCAGTTAGCTCTAACAGTACAAATGGCGTTAACGATTAATATGTGAGGCATGGCCTTTTAAAGAGCGTCATCGTTCTCATTTCTTAGATCGATGACGCAGAGTTATTTACAGGCCCATAATTTTTGCACATTGGTGGTTGTTACTTCAGCAGGGCCGCTCAATGCTGTAACTAATGTTGTATCGTCGTCCCCGCGTTCGCGAGGATGACGGATTTTTTAATTTCAGCGTTGAACTGCCATGGTTACTTCAACCAACGATCCGAGATCTGCTGATACTCACCCGTCGCCTTCAACTGCCGCATCCACGTATCTACAAACTCCTTAAACGGTACATCGCCGCGCGGCAACATGAATGCTTTCTCCGCAAACTGTAGTGGCTTATCGGGATTGATTGCGCACAATTCTGGATGCAATTTCGCTTGCCATAAAGTCTCGCTGGCGTCGGTCACCATCACGTCTGCTTTGCCTGCGACGATTTGATCGAAGATGGTGACGTTATCTGGATGTTCGATCAGTTGTAAATGTTTGAAGTGCGTTTTGGCGAAGCGCTCGTTGGTGCCACCGGGGTTGACGATGGCGCGGGTGCCGGGTTGATCTATGGCGGCTAACGACTGAAATTTGGCGGCATCGGTACAGCGCGCAATCGCAGATTTTCCATCTACCATATGCGGTGTTGAAAACGAGACTTGCTTTTGTCGATCAAACGTCACCGATACACCGCCCATCGCGATATCGCATTTTTCCAGGAAATCTTTAGTCAATGTAGGCCAGCCGGTTTTCACGAATTGCGCTTCGACGCCGATTGCTTTGGCTAACGATTGTGCGAGATCGACATCAATGCCTTCAAAGCTTTTATCGGCTTTGTAAAAGGTGAATGGCTTGTAATCGCCAGTCATGCAGACACGCAGCTTTCCGCTTTTGATTATCTCGTCCATACGCGAGGTTTGCGCCATTGCAGATGTTGATAGTGCAGAACATAGCAAGGCGATGATGAGCAAAAATTTTTTCATGATGGTCGTGGAATCCGGTTGTACAAGCTAAACAATGTAGCACCAAAAAATGACAATACAAAATTTCCACTCTTACATTATCCTAGCCTGTGATAAGGTTTTGCCGTGGATTTCGTAGTGTTATATTCAAACGGAGAACGATCATGACAGCATTTTCTCTTTCTGGCAGTGAACGGCAAATACTAAGCGGCGCGCGTTGTGTCGGCAAAGCTGATCCAAATGAACAACTGGAAGTGATCGTCATCTTGCGTCGCCAGGCTGATGCCGCGTTGTCTGGGTTGATCGACAAACTCAACAGAAACGAGCAAGTTGCGCATCTTACTCGCGAACAATTTGCGCAAAAATTCGGTGCTGCTGCTCAGGATATTGCCAAGGTCGAGCATTTCGCAAAACAGCATGGTTTGCATGTCGTCAGCGAAAATGCGGCAAGCGCCTCAGTGATTTTATCGGGAACGGTAGCGCAATGTAATGCGGCGTTTAATGTTGATTTGGAGCGTTGTACATATAGTTATCAACATCGGCAGAAAACCCATCAAGGCAGTTATCGTGGACGCACTGGAGTATTGGAAATTCCAACAGAGCTGAAAGATATTGTGACTGCGGTGCTGGGATTGGATAACCGGCCACAAGCGCGGTCTCATTTCCGCTTTCGTCCTCCGTTTCATCCTGCGGCGCAAGGCAGCGATGTCTCTTATACGCCGTTGCAAGTTGCCTCGCTCTACAATTTCCCCGGCAATTCCGGAGCAGGGCAATGTATCGCCCTGATTGAATTGGGCGGCGGTTATCAGGCCAGCGATTTGCAAACTTACTTTAGCGGCCTGGGTATTACAGCGCCAACCGTGACGGCGATTGCCGTTGGTACGGGAAAGAATCAGCCGACTGGCGATGCTAATAGTGCCGATGGTGAAGTGATGCTCGACATCGAAGTGGCTGGAGCGATTGCGTCGAAGGCAAACATCGCAGTTTATTTTTCGCCCAATACCGATGCGGGCTTTATCAGTGCCGTCAATACCGCGATTCATGATGCGCAAAATAAGCCGTCAGTGATCTCCATCAGTTGGGGCGGCCCAGAATCATCATGGACCCAACAAGCGATGCAAGCGTTTAATCAAACTTTGCAAGCGGCCGCTGCGATGGGCGTGACAGTCTGCGTCGCATCGGGTGATAGCGGCTCTAGCGATGGTGTCAGCGGTGGTTCTAACAATGTCGACTTCCCGGCATCTAGCCCTTATGTGCTGGCGTGTGGCGGCACCAGTTTGCATGCCAGTGCTAAAGCGATTACCAGTGAAGTAGTGTGGAATGATGGCGCACAGGGTGGCGCTGGCGGCGGTGGAGTCAGTGCAGTGTTTGCTTTACCTGTCTGGCAGCAGAATTTAACCGTCACCACGGAAAGCGGAATCAAGTCTCCATTGACCAAACGCGGCGTTCCAGATGTCGCTGGCGATGCCGATCCGGCTACCGGCTATGCGGTACGGGTTGATGGGACTGATACGGTGATTGGAGGCACCAGCGCTGTTGCGCCGTTGTGGGCGGCACTGGTTGCTTGCATTAACAGTGCAAGAAGCGGTGCCGGTAGCGATACAAAAGGGACTTCAGTTGGTTTCATCAATCCCAAGCTGTACCAACAACAGGCCGCGTTTCATGACATCACGCAAGGTAATAACGGCAACTTTAATGCAGAACCGGGATGGGATGCTTGCACTGGACTTGGTTCGCCGGATGGGACGAAAGTATTGAGCAGCATTATCTAATTGTTGATCCTATAAAGGAGTACGAGTAATGACCTTAGATGTATTGGGAACCCTGGTGGCAGCATCGCTGGTTTTGTTATTAGGCCGCAAGCTGGTAGCGAAATCGACATTTTTGAAAACCTATAGCATCCCCGAACCAGTTGTCGGTGGTTTGCTGGTCGCTTTGCTATTGCTGGCGTTACACAGTTTTGCCAACATAAAAGTGCAGTTTGATAGCAGCTTGCAGGGGCCGTTGATGATGGCGTTTTTTGCGACGATAGGTTTGAATGCAAACCTTGCCAGCTTAAAAGCCGGTGGCCGTACGCTTGCATTGTTTCTTGGTGTGGTGCTGGGTTTACTGATACTGCAAGACGCTATCGGCCTAGTCATGGCGAAACTCATGGGATTGGATCCGCTGATAGGTCTGTTGGGAGGCACGATTTCGTTGTCGGGCGGGCATGGCACCGGAGCCGCGTGGGGCCGCGTATTTGCGGAGCAGCACGGCTTGGCGGCTGCGACGGAAATTGCCATTGCGTGCGCAACTTTCGGTCTGATACTGGGTGGTTTGATTGGCGGACCTGTAGCAGGGTTTTTAGTCAAGCGAGTGAAGCAGCCTTTGCCAGGTGTACAAAAAGATGTGCCGGCTGACGATATGCCACTGAGTTTTGAGCAGCCTAAAGCGGTTCAGCTGATAACAGCGCAAGCGTTTATTGAGGCTTTGGCACTGATCGCCATCAGCCTGTCGGTTGGCACCATGTTTGCCAATCAGCTCGCCGGCACGGCATTTGAATTACCGACTTTTGTCTGTGTTTTGTTTGTCGGCGTGCTGTTAAGCAATGGTTTGTCGCTGCTGGTTGGTTACAAGATTTTTGAGCGCGCAATTCTGGTACTCGGCAACGTTAGCCTGTCGTTGTTTTTGGCGATGGCGCTGATGAGCTTGAAGTTGTGGGATTTGGCATCATTGGCACTGCCTGTTTTGCTAATTCTGGCAGTGCAAGCAGTAGTGATGGCGCTCTATGCTGTTTTTGTCACGTTCCGTGTAATGGGTTCAAATTATGACGCAGCCGTGCTGTCGGCCGGACATTGCGGTTTTGGTTTGGGAGCGACACCGACTGCGATTGCCAATATGCAGGCCGTGACAGATCGTTTCGGCCCATCGCACTTAGCGTTTTTGGTGGTGCCGATGGTGAGCGCGTTTTTTATTGATATTGCGAATGCAATTGTGATCAAGTTATTCTTGGCGCTGCCGATTTACAACTAACCCGGAGCAATTATGTACACGCTTTACTATTCCCCCGGTACCGCCAGCATGGCAGTGCATCAGGCATTACTGGAAATTGGTGCTCCTTATGAGCTGAAATTGGTCGATTTTGATAACGATGCACAGCACGATGCTGAATATTTGAAGCTCAATCCGCATGGCGTAGTACCGACTTTAGTGGTTGACGGTAAACCGGTGGTGGAGTCTGCCGCCTTGCTGATGCTATTGGCTGAGCGCCATCCCGAGGCCGGACTGGCACCGGCAATCGGTAGCCCGGAGCGCGCTGCCTGGTTGCAATGGATGGTGTATCTGAGTAACAACCTGTCCGCGACTTACCGCTTTTGGTTTTATCCTATGGATCTGGGAACTGCGGAACATGTTTCACATATTAGTACTGCGCTGCAGCAGAGAATCGCGGATGTGTGGGATAACCTTGACGCGCATCTGAGTGCGCATGGCCCGTATTTGCTAGGCGAGCAATTTTCTAGTGCTGATATCCTGCTCATGATGCTTATGCGCTGGTCACGCAATATGCCACGTAAGTCGGCGCAATGGCCGGCGCTGGCTAAATTAGCGGATTTGGTGCGTGCGCGTGACAGTTGGAAAGAGCTCAATCAACTAGAACGCCTGAGCGGCTGGTAAATTGGCAAATAATTTTTTGGTGACCATTATCATCATCCGATGATGGTCACTTGATTGTCTGGCGGTAGCATCTATCCCGCATGGGATGCGATAATGCGCCATTGCCCCTGCTTTGGATTTCCTCATGTCAACATTTGCCCCTCTGAAAAACGATACTTTCCTACGCGCTTTGCTGCGTCAGCCGACTGACTACACACCACTCTGGTTGATGCGTCAGGCCGGGCGCTATTTGCCGGAGTATCGCGCCACGCGTGCGCGTGCTGGTTCTTTTTTGGGATTGGCAAAGAATCCGGATTACGCTACTCAAGTTACTTTGCAGCCATTAGATCGATATCCGCTGGATGCGGCGATTTTGTTCTCTGACATCTTGACTGTGCCTGATGCGATGGGCCTGGGTTTGTATTTTGCAGACGGTGAGGGCCCTAAATTTGAACGTCCTTTACGGGATGAAAAAGCGGTGATGGCATTGCGTGCGCCGGATTTGGGCAGCCTTGATTATGTTTTCAAGGCGGTTACCCAAATTCGCACGGAGCTGGGTGGTCGAGTACCGTTGATAGGCTTTTCTGGCAGTCCATGGACCTTAGCGTGTTATATGGTGGAGGGTGGTGGTTCGGACGACTACCGCACGGTTAAAACCATGTTGTATAACCGTCCAGATTTAATGCATCACATCCTTAGCACCAACACGGCCGCCGTGGCAGCCTATTTAAACGCGCAAATTGATGCGGGTGCACAGGCTGTCATGATTTTTGATTCCTGGGGCGGCGCTTTAGCGGACGGCGCGTATCAGGAGTTTTCACTGGATTACATGCGCCAGGTTATGGGGCAATTGAAGCGTGAAAAAGATGGTGTCCCGATTCCAGCCATTGTTTTTACCAAAGGCGGTGGTTTGTGGTTAGAGCAAATTGCCGATATCGGCGCTGATGCTGTCGGTTTGGACTGGACTGTCAATTTGACTGAAGCACGCGCCAAAGTCGGCCATAAAGTTGCGCTGCAAGGAAATCTTGATCCAGTTGTCCTGTTTGCCAATCCGGAGCAAATCCGGTCCGAAGTAGAGCGCGTACTTGCTTCTTATGGTGCGCCGCAAGCGGGTCATGGTCATGTCTTTAATCTAGGCCATGGTATTTCACAGTTCACTCCACCTGACGCAGTCGCCGTTATGGTAGATGCAGTACATGAAATTAGCCGAAAAATGCGTTGAATAAGGCTTTTTTCAGCATCATTACCGGTTTTACAATGAAACTTCTGTACTTGCGGCAAGCGTATTTTCTCGCTTGGGTGAGACGTCGGCGGCTCACCATTTTGGTGATTTCAACACCGTAATTATTGGTTTTTTTGCTGCATTTGCACAGTACAGCGCTTTAGTTATGCACAAAATAAATCTGATGCAGTGCGGTATTTGTTTATAACTATATTTATTATTTGTTTGATTTTTAATTTTGTAAGTCATTGAATTATAAGGGTTTATTTTTTGCGTTTACTTTGTGCAATATGTTGAAAGCCGCATAAAATATGGCGCTAGACGAGGGTAAGGCAAGGTTACTCACAAAGTTATCCACAGTTTCTGTGGGTAAATTTAAAAGAGCTTATGAAACCGATAGTTAGCCGATTTCTTCATGTATTACATTAAGTTACAATTCGACGAGATGACGCAAAACGGCCGGCACAGTGCTGATATCGATAGCATGTAAATTTGGCAATTTATCAAAAAATTGCTCTTCATATGCACTTTTAAAAGTAACTTATGCACAAATTGGGGCTTGTTGGTGCACGTGAAAAATAAAATAAAATAAATTTTTCATGACTTACTTGACTTTGTAACTCATTGATTTAAAACGATTTATTTTCTGCTGTCTGTTTGGGCATTTTGTTGAAGGCCGCATAAATAGGCCGTCTCCGACTGTCAAGCAGGGCTTATCCACAAAGTTATCCACAGATCTTGTGGATAGTTTTAAAAGCGCTTATGAAACCGATAGTTAGCATCATTCCTCAGGATTCACTTTAACTTCGTGAAACAACCTATCCTCCAAGTCGTTCTAGACACTCCTCTTGACAGTAGTTTTGACTATCTCAGCCCCTCGCCCGCAGGTGACGAGACGGCTGCGGCAATACCGCAGGCCGGGCAGTTAGTGCAGCTGTCGTTTGGTCGACGTGAGGTTATAGGAATGGTGATCGGCAGCAGTGAGCATAGCGATGTTCCTGTAGATAAACTCAAAGAGATACAGGCAGTACGCGATCAACTAAAGCCGCTTGCACCAGAATGGTTAGCCTTATGTCGTTTTGCCGCAAATTATTACCAACGTCCGCTAGGGGAGGTGGTTTTACCCGGATTGCCCAAAAATTTGCGGACGCTGACCACAGTGTCACTGGATCGTGCTTTGAAGAAATTATCGAAGACCGATGAGACGCACGATGCAACACCGATTGATGTCCCTGCACTCAATGCATCGCAACAGCAAGCCGCCGATGCGATTGCCGGCGCGAACGGGTTTGCGCCGATTTTGCTGTATGGCGTAACGGGCAGTGGCAAAACGGAGGTGTATTTGCAAGCGGCAGCGCAAGTGCTGGCAAGTGACACCGAAAACATTGAATCCGCCAGCGAAGCAGCTGAAAATCCTGCACAAATTTTGATTCTGGTGCCAGAAATCAATTTGACGCCGCAATTGGAAGGAAATATCCGCGCTCGTTTCCCCGGCGTGATGGTGGCGACGCTGCATAGCGGTTTGGCCGAGGGTGAGCGCTTGCGCCACTGGCTGGCTGCACATTCCGGGCAAGCAAGAATTATCCTTGGTACGCGGTTGGCTGTGCTCGCGTCGTTGCCGCATCTGAAACTGATCATCATTGACGAAGAGCACGATCCTTCGTACAAACAACAAGAAGGTTTGCGTTATTCCGCACGTGATTTAGCGGTGTGGCGAGCGCATCAGTTAAAAATCCCGATAGTGCTAGGTTCCGCCACACCTTCATTGGAAACCTGGCATCACGCGCAATCTGGCCGTTATCGCAAACTGGAGCTGCGTGAGCGAGCAGTGAAAAATGCCGTCTTGCCTGCTGTGCGGTTGATCGACATGGAGCGTGATAAACCCACCGAAGGTTTGACCTCCACTTTGGTTGCTGCTCTCAAGCAACGTTTGCAACGCGGCGAGCAGTCTTTATTATTTCTCAATCGTCGCGGCTATGCGCCTGTGATCGCTTGCGATGCCTGTGGCTGGGTCAGCAACTGCACACGCTGCACATCGTTCATGGTGTTGCACAAACCCGAACATCGGCTGCGTTGTCATCATTGCAGCCTTGAACTGCGGATTCCCAAATCTTGCCCGACTTGCGGGAATGTCGATTTACAACCGCTAGGACGCGGTACGCAAAGACTGGAAGAGGGTTTGAAAAAGATGTTTCCGGAAGCGCGTGTGTTGCGTATTGATGCCGATTCCACCCGTCGTAAGGGCAGTGCGCAAGCGGCGTTTGATAGCGTACATCGCGGCGATGTGGACATTTTGATCGGCACACAGATGGTCGCCAAAGGTCACGATTTTCAAAAACTTACCTTGGTCGGTATTCTGAATCCCGACACAGCCTTGTTTTCTCATGATTACCGCGCAAGTGAACGCTTATTCGCGCAACTGAT
This sequence comes from Glaciimonas soli, assembly GCF_009497155.1. Classification (GTDB taxonomy): domain Bacteria; phylum Pseudomonadota; class Gammaproteobacteria; order Burkholderiales; family Burkholderiaceae_D; genus Glaciimonas; species Glaciimonas soli. Next base: position 386,190 of record NZ_WINI01000004.1, on the reverse strand, counting down.
GCAGGTGGCCGGGCGTGCTGGTCGCACCGCACAAAAAGAAGGTGGCAGTCCCAGCGAAGTGCTGATTCAAACCCGCTATCCACAGCATCCACTTTACGCTGCCGTGATTGCACATGATTATGATCACTTCGCCACATCGTTATTGGAAGAGCGGCAACAAGCACACTTGCCGCCTTATATTTTCCAGGCGTTGCTACGCGCCGAAGCCAGGGAGTTAGAAACGGCGATTGAATTTTTGCAACAAGCGGCAACCTGTCTGGCGCATGATGGCATCATCATCCATGATCCGATTCCAATGACAATGACTCGCGTTGCCAACGTAGATCGCGCACAGTTGTTGATTGAATGTCCGTCTAGACCCGCATTACAGGCATTTTTGACAGAATGGGTGGCGGCACTGCGAGCAATGAAATCGCGAGTGAAATGGTCGTTGGAAGTGGACCCGGTGGATATTTAGATCGGCACACGCGCGACAAATGAAAACGGCCTGAACAACACCATTGCTCAAGCCGTTTTCAATAAGACGAATGATGCGTGGCGTTATTCCCCAGCGGCCTGATTTAACGTCAATGATTTAGTTTCCGGCGCCCATATGATGGAGACGATCATGCCGATGACCAAAATTGCCGCCAAGATCATCATCGTGATGCTAAATCCGAATTGAGCGACACCCACCGGTAGCAAAAATGTACCGATAGCTGATCCCAAACGACTAATCGCCACCGCCATGCCAACACCGCAAGCACGACTTTCAGTGGGGAAGCATTCTGGTGGAAATACGCCAACCAGATTACTGACTGCCGACATGATCAGGGTAAAGACAGCAAAGGCAACGATCATGGCGACGGAAGCGCTCTGTGGCGTGAAGGCTAAAGCCAATAAAGCCACGGTTAAGATTGCAAATGACCCTATCAGGAAAAATCGTCGCGATAGTTTAATCGTCAACCAGATACCGAGCAGCGCGCCTGCCATCAGCAAGCCATTGAGCATAAAGTCGGTTGTATGATCTTCGTTTAAGCCGACGGTTTTCAGGATCAACGGCAAGAAGGTATAGATCGCAAAATAAGGAATCACCAGACACACGAAGAAGATGCAATTAAACAAGGTGCGGCGGATCATGTCTTTCTGGAACAAGCGTGCATAGCCAGTGTGCGCATGCTCTTTAGCGCTGCCGCCATCCAGCCAGACATTGGGGCCGAAAAATTTATGCACGATGGCCTCTGCCTCGGCTTTGCGTCCTTTGCTTAACAGCCAGCGTGGCGACTCTGGCGTACCGGCACGCAAGATCAACACAATTAATGCAGGAATACCGGCAGAAGCCAGCAGCCAGCGCCAGGCATCGGGAGAGGCATCAGCAAAGAACAAACCAATCACGTTGGCGGCGACGTAACCCACGGTCCAGATCACGCTGAATGAACCTAATAATGTGCCACGGTGTTTGCGCGGAGAAAATTCGGCAAGCAAAGTATGGCCGACGCTAAAATCACCGCCCATGCCGATGCCAATCAGAAAGCGCAGGATACATAGCTGTAGGGCTGTCTCAGCATAGAATTGCGCGAAGGCGGCGATCGTAATGATGATGAAACTGGTGAGGAAGATTTTTTGCCGCCCCATGCGATCTGAAAGCCAGCCGAACAAAAGGCTGCCAAAGAAAATCCCGATTAATGCCGAGCTGCCCAGCAAACCCATCCACCAGGCATCTATATGAATTTGTTGCTGCAGCGAAGCGAGTGCGAAGCCAATAGTGCCAAGCGCGTAACCTTCGGTTAAGTGTGCGCCAAAAGTAAGGCCAGCGATTTTGATATGAAAACCGTTTACCGGTACATCGTCAAGGGCGATGCGGCCTTTTCCTGTTGGGTCGCTGGATCGCTGATGTGTTTTATGCGACGGTGGATTTGCTGGTGCGAGACTGCTCGGTGCTGTGGCGCTGTTATAACTACTCATGCTGGTTACCTCAAGTTGTCTGGGCGCAGGCCTCAATCCATTTCGATACTATTAATGCAACTTTGTTTTTAGCCCTTACTACGCGTGTCTGCTAGCTTTAGCTGCGTTCACAAACGAACTGAAATTGGAATGGGTTTACCTGTGACGGTTATTCGCAATGCAGGGATGGCGAAGGGCACAAGGGACTTCGTTACGGATTTCATCGAAAAAGATTTGGCCGGCACAAATCGCAAATTGTTAGACTGGCCAAAAATGACATTTTGATATTCTAAGGAAAAAAGCAGGCAAAAATATTTTTATGGCAATAAATTTGCCGCTTTACACGATACCTCATAGTGATTTACGCGTTTCCCTACAATACTTATCCCGCAAAAAATCCTTTGGCCGGGCGTGCGAATCGGGCGATTCTTTTGCCCGCGGTGTAATCGTTAATGACGTCACAAGGCGTGTAATTACGTTCGAGTTCGTATATTTCGTCAGCATCCAGTTTGGTTTCTAGCGCTGCTAAAGCGCTATCAAATTGCGCCGGCGTATCAGCGCCTACCAGCATGCTTGAAATACCGCTGTGATTGACGACCCAAGATTGTGCAATCTGGGCTGCAGAAACACCGCGACGTGCGGCGACGCGCTGAGCCGATTCGGCGATACGGTGGGATGCTTCATCACCATACATTTGTTCGGTGAAGAAATCGGTTTGATTGCGTGTGGACTTCGCATCACCAGTCAGCAAACCACGTGCGAGCGGGCTGAACACCGATACACCGATTCCCTGATCCTGACAGTACGGAATCATTTCGCGTTCTTCTTCGCGATAAGCCAGATTCAATTGCAATTGCATATTGATGGGTTTGTCCCAGCCGTTACGCTCACAGACTTGCAGGATTTTTGCGAGCTGCCAGGTGGTCATGGTTGACACGCCGATGTAGCGCGCTTTTCCTGAGCGAACGATGTCATTAAGTGCACCCATGGTTTCTTCGATGGGCGTGTTAATGTCAAAATAGTGCAGCATGAAAATATCAACATACTCCATGCCGAGCCGTTTTAACGAGCCATCAATTCCATCCATCACATGCTTGCGCGAATGGCCGCCGGCGTTAGGGTACGAACCCATGTCGTAACCGACTTTAGTGGTGACGACGATTTCTTCCCGACGCGCATTGCGTTTCAAGATACGCCCCAACACTTCCTCATTCACACCGGTGGAATAAAAGTCGGCCAAATCGATAAAGTTGACGCCAGCATCAAGCGCATGACGAACGATAGGTTCGCTTTGCTTTTCATCAAAAATCCAAGGCTTCCAGTCAGGCGTGCCCATGTTCATTGTGCCAAGGCACAGTTTGGACACTTTCAAGCCGGATTGGCCGAGACGTACATATTCCATAAAATCTCCTGATTATTGTAGATATTCTTTGTTTTGCTGTTTGATGTTTTGCTCCTGCCCGCCCATGCTTTGGTAAGTGGGAGAAGGTCAAGCAGGAGAGCGCTACCGTGATTTATTTAGGCGTGTAGAAAGGGTTGCTGACTTGACGTGCTGCCGCGAAGACTTCCTCTTTTTTCGGTAGGCCCAGCATGGCAGCTTTGATGGCGTTTTTGGTGCCGTTATAGTGATTCAGAAATACAGCATCGAGATCATCTGCGCCGGGGTTGACCCAATTAGCCGTGACGACGACCCAGTCATCTTCTGCTTCAGGCGGCAACATGCCGCTTTCCAGTGATTCGGCAACCGCTTTAGCGATGCCCGCTTGCGAGGCACCCCAGGTAGCATTGCCATGGAAGTCATTCACAATCTGCGCCTTGTTAACGTATAAGGTCGCCGGTTTGGTAGGAATACCAGGGCGGGCAATGACGACAAAAGGTGCGTGGCCCGCTGTTGGTGTGGCCAACGCAGTCGCAAACGCTAATCCTGCAGGGCCATTACGTGGGCCGATTAAAACATTGACGTGGCAAAGATTGACGCCAGGGCCTTCGAAACCTTCACCGATATAAAGTTGTTTGTTGTTTGCTGCACTCATGCGTATCTCCGTTTTTGGAATTATTAAAAATCGATAGCTAAAAAATTGCATAGCCAAAAGCTGGACTGTGCTCCCTGCAAACGGGAGACGGCAGACGGTGAAGCTATTGTCGGAGTTGAGTCATGACCTGAGCAAACGATAAATTTTCACCTCTAGCATGAGAAAAAGGCATCCAATCAGCAATATTTTCAAACAGGGAATGGAGCGATTAGGCCGATTCATTCAGACGCAGGATGTTTCCAAAAAAATATTAAGTTGGACCTTATGCACTTTTGGCGCTTATTGGGATAATCTAAAAATAAGTTATTTAATATGTAATTGTTGATAACGATCAAAACAGTGCTAAAGCACCGAAAGCTGTGTAGATATGGATAACCAGAAACATGACCGTTTGTATCAGGGAGGCTGGGGTAGCGCTAGGCTAGTAAGCAGATCGCGAACCGGCAGATATTCATTTACAGGAAATGAAGCATGTACTCCATCAGTGCAATGACCGTGGTGCGCCAGTCGTCATGCCTGCTCGGGGCAACATTACTTTAGTCCTGCATAAAAGGATGTGCATTTGAATGGATGCCGCGAGTCGCGGCAACCGGGACGTGCTCATATAAAACTATGAGGCAAATTATTTTAGCTGATCATCATCCCATTATTGTTGCTGGCGTCCGCTCTTATATTGAGCGCTCGCCAGGGTTTAACATTACCGCAACGGTTGCCACGACGGATCAATTGGTGGCCCGATTAACGGATACGCAGTGCGATATCTTGATTATGGATTTCTCCATGCCGATCAGTCGTATTTGCGATGGCTTAACGCTGTTGTCCTATGTTAAGCGACATTATCCGGCGCTATGGGTGATTGTTTTCACAATGAATGCCATGCCAGCGGTGCTGTACCAAATTATCAAAGGCGGGGTAAATGGCTTGCTACACGTGAGTGATGAGATGGCGGAGCTGGGCCATGCGATTCAGGGTGAAGGTCAGAATGCGCATTACATCGGGACATCGATTCGTAACATGTTACGCGCTGGCCCATTGGTGAAAATGCCTACCCCACGAGAAACCGAAGTGTTGCGCCTATACGTAGAAGGTCTCACCCTGCATGAAATTGCAAAGCGTTTAAATAAAAGTGTCAAAACGGTTGGTCTGCAAAAAACGTCCGCGATGAAAAAAATGGGACTGCAAAATGACATCGAACTAGGGCGTTATGCGCGGGGTATTGATGCTCCTTTGGGGGAGCATTTTGTCGCGGTGCCAGAACCGAAGATGCTTACTTTATCGGTATTGGCACACGCTACAGGCAGTAGTTGAAGCCGTTAAGCCGGTATACTGGTGGCATTGCAGCACAATGCGCTGCCGCCAGGAATGCAAAAAGTATGAAAAATATCACAAAGCAAAATAGTAAAAAAACAGAATCCGAAGATGTCAGTTTATCTACGTTGAATAACGATAAGCACGAGATTCGCCCTGGGCAATCGCATGAATTGCTAAAGGAGCTGCACATATTGACGCGTGATGGCAAGTTGAATCAAGACAGCCGTCGCAAGCTCAAACAGGTTTATCACCTATACCAATTCATCGAACCGCTGTTAGAGGAAATCAAGCGCGATCACGTAGATATTCAACTGGTTGATCATGGTGCAGGGAAATCCTATTTAGGATTTATTTTGTACGATCTCTTCTTTAAAATGCTAAATGATCAATCGCATATTTATGGGATAGAAACGCGCGAAGAGCTAGTTAAAAAATCGCAAGAACTGGCGCAACGATTAGATTTTCCCGGCATGTCTTTCCTGAATCTATCGGTTGCTGCTTCAACCGAATCAGACTTGCTGCCAGAACGCATCGATATGGTGACGGCTTTGCATGCCTGCAATACTGCGACAGATGATGCGATAGCATTTGCGCTGAAAAAGCAAGCGAAGCACATGGTGCTGGTGCCTTGCTGCCAGGCGGAAGTGGCATCGGTATTAAAGAAAAATAAAGGCAAGTCTTTGGCGAAAGACGCGCTGACAGAAATATGGCGGCATCCGATACACACTCGTGAATTTGGTAGCCAGGTAACCAACGTATTACGTTGCCTGCAATTGGAAGCGCACGGTTATCAAGTCAGCGTCACGGAATTGGTGGGCTGGGAACATTCAATGAAGAATGAATTGATTATCGCCACCTATAAAGATTTGCCACGGAAGCGCCCGACAGAACGTTTGCAAGAAGTGTTGTCGACGCTGGGTTTGGAAGAAATGCAGCAGCGGTTTTTTGCAGGATAATCTCTGTTCAATATAATTTATATCAGCCGTTCCCGCACAGGCGGGAACGACGACAATTTTCAAATGGGCTAATTGGGCTTACTTATCAGCCGATAAACCTATTCCTTCTTTAGCCTGCCAATTCCCTCCCAGCGCCGCAAACAACGTAACGCAATCTTGCAACCGCTGCCCTTGCACGCGAACGTAATTCATACTCGCTTGCGCGTAAGAATTTTCTGCAGTGATCAACTGCAAGACATTAGATTTTCCAGCGCTGTAGCTGGCCCGTTGCAGGCGCAGCGATGTGGTCGAAATCTGTAATGCATTTTGTGACAATCGTAGTGACTCCGCATCATTGTCGATCGCACGCAATGCATCGGCGACCTGACCAAATGCGACTAAAACTGTTTGGCGATAGATGGCCAATTGTGCGTTGTAAGCATCAACCGCAGCACGTTTTTGTGACTGTAGCGAACCGCCCTGAAACAAGGTCCAATTGCCGTCAGTGGATGCACCTAATGCTTTGCTGGCGTTGGTGAGTAACTGGTTAAGTATTGTCGATTGGTAGGTGTCTGATAACGACAAGGTCAAGCTCGGATAGAGTTGTGCCGTAGCGATGCCGATGGCAGCGCTGTCGGCGTGCAATAGTGCTTCTGCGGACAGAATATCAGGACGTTGACGCACCAATTCGGATGGCAGGCTGACGGGTAGCGTATCGGGCATCTTGAAAGTATCAAAATCAAAATCGGGTGTGTGCCATTGCGATGGCGCTTGCCCTACCAATACTGCCAATGCATGGCGGGCGACACTCAGCTGTTGATGCAATGCGGGTAGTTGCGTGCGATCATTCTCAAGTTGCGATTGCGCTGTCAGTACGTCGGTTTGCGCAGCGGTGCCGATAAGGAATGATTTCTGCACCAGCTCCAGATTTTTCTCGTCGTTCCTGATCAGCTCTTCCGTCGTGGTGAGTAGTTTCTGCGTGACAGCCAGGGTGATGGCTTGTGTCACAGCAGAACTGGTGAGCGTCAAATAGGCCGCTGCTAATTGATAGTGTTGATTTTCCGCGTTGGCTTTGGCTTGTTCTACGGTGCGCGCGGTTTGTCCGGCTATGTCAAAGGTATAGCTGACGGATGGACCCAGTGAAAACTGGTTAAAGCTTTGGCCTTGTGTAAATTGATTGGTGCCGGAACCGATGATACTTCTTCCGGCAGATGCGCCAATGCTGACAGTAGGGTACCAGGTTGAACGCGCCTGTACGATAGTCTCTTGTGCTTGGGCCAGCGTTGCACGCGCAGCGACCAAGGTTTGATTGGCGCCTATGGCCTGATTAAGCACTTCCGTTAACGCCGGTGTACGAAACAGTTCCCACCATTGCGCAGGCAAGGTTTGCCCTAGTGCGACAGGTGAAGTTGCGTTTTGTGTCGATGTCGCGGCAGGCGTCTGATCGTTGTCGTAAGAACTGAAATTTGGCGCTGCCGGACGCACGAAGTCCGGCCCGACAGTGCAACCGGCAAGGCCTGCTGCGATGGCTAGCAATACTAGTTTGGTGGGTGCAAGTTTATTCCGATGTTTATTCATAACGTAGCGCATCAATAGGGTTGAGAAGAGACGCCTTGCGCGCAGGATAAAATCCGAAAAACATGCCAATGGCCGCAGAGAAGCAAAATGCGCCAACAATCACACTGGTATGTAGCAGGGTAGGCCAGTGGGCGACTTTGGCGATGATCTGGGAGCCCGCAATACCCGCTAATACCCCAATGCCACCGCCAATCAGGCTCAATAGCGTTGCTTCCATCAGAAATTGCAGCAATACATGAGATCGCTTCGCGCCTATGGCCATGCGGATACCGATTTCGCGCGTACGTTCCGTGACTGAGACCAGCAAAATATTCATGATGCCAATTCCGCCGACGATCAGGGAAATTGAGGCAATAGCGGCAAGTAATAACTCCATGACGCGACTGTTTTGATCCGCCACTTCGGCAATTTCAGTGAGATCGCGGACGCTGAAATCATCATCATGATCGGGTTTGATACGATGCCGTCGCTCCAGCGTTTGGGTGACTTGCTGCAAGGCCGTTTTTACCAATTCCGGGCTGCGTGCCTGGACATACATGGTTTGCACAAAACCCTGTAACTTCGGTTGAATGTTGAATGGATTAGGCGGTGCCGGATACACCGTACTGCCTTGGGTCATGCTGGTTGATGGTTGCGACACGCCCAGCACACGGACTTGCGATGTGTGAAATGGAATCAACGCCACATCGTCCTGATCCTGGCCGGAAGCGGCATGGCCTTTGACTGCCAACACGCCGATCACTTCCATCGGCACATTCTTCACAATCACGGTGGCGCCAATGGGATTCTGACCGTCACCAAATAGATTGTCGACCACGGTTTGCCCCAGAATACAGACCGCTTTACCATCGCGCTCATCTTCGTCGCTGATCAGTCTGCCTGCTGAGAGTGCCCAATTGCGTATCGTCAAATAGCTCGGCGTAACACCTTGCACGCTGGTGGACCAGTTCTCGTCACCGTTCTCTACCTGTGCGGATTGGCGATTCACGTAAGCGACAGCACCCACGGCTGAATTTTCTGCCAGAATCGCCTCGCCGTCCGCGACTTTGAGCGAAGATGCGCTACCCGAACCACCGCGCACACCGCCGCCGCGAGTCGAGCCCGGCAAGACAATCAGTAAATCAGTTCCGAGACTTTTCAGTTGCTCTTGCACTGCTGCACGCGCACCTTCACCAACTGCCAGCATAATAATCAACGCGCACACACCGATAAAAATACCGAGCATGGTCAGTGCCGAACGCAATTTGTTACGACCAATGGCGCTTAACGCAGCAACGCAGACCATCATCAGAAACGACAGCACTTCGGTGAAGCTTAATTTGGACGATGCGGCAGCTGGTGCAATATTTGTGATGACACGTTGGCTGGTATTTTTTACTGCCGATTTTCGAACATCAGACAGCATCAACCCGTCGCGTAGAGTAATGGTGCGATCAGCGAAATCGGCCATTTCCTGTTCATGCGTGACCAGAATAATGGTCAGACCGTTTTCACGATTGAGTTTTTGCAGCAAACTCATAATTTCGTTCGCGGTCGCTGAATCCAGATTACCGGTTGGCTCATCGGCCAGCAAAATGGCAGGATTATTAATCAGCGCGCGCGCCAGCGCTACCCGCTGTTGCTGTCCGCCAGACAGTTGATTGGGGCGATTATTGAGTCGGTCGCCCAAACCCAATAGCGTGAGCGTCTGTTTGACCCTTTCTTCGCTATCGGCTAACTGCCCCGAATAAAATAACGGAAGCGACACATTTTCGGCGGCAGTGGTACGTGGCAGCAGATTGAAACTCTGAAACACAAAGCCAACCCGATGACTGCGTATTTTTGCCAGTGCTTGTTCATCTAATTTGGCAACATCCACGCCTTCCAGCAAATAAGTACCACCGGTCGTTTGGTCAAGACAACCAATCAGGTTCATCAGCGTAGACTTACCGGAGCCAGATGCGCCCATAATGGCGACAAACTCGCCGCGTTCTATGCTAAAGCTCACGCCGCGCAAGGCATGCACTTCTTGTGATCCGACTTGATAAGTGCGGGTCAGATTTTGAACATCGATCACCAGATCAGCGGACTCATGGAGCCCGCTATCTGGCTTTGCTGCCGTTATCATGATCGTCCTCGTCCCATCCCCATACCGCCACCGCGTCGTCCTGTCTGATTCAAGGGCGACTGCATCGGTGCACTTTTTGCCTCTGTTGGATGTACTTCTTTGATAATGACCTTATCGCCCTCTTGCAATTTGCCAGCCACTACTTCGATCGACTCGCCATCATCCAAACCGGTTGTAATCCATACTGGATGCAATTTGCCGTCGCGCAGTACCCAAACCCGGGCGTGCTTCTTCGCAGACGCCGGGTGCGGATTTTCCTCTTGATTATCCTGCGCTGCCTGATCATTTTGACGCGCGCTATTGTGCGAATGATCAGTGCTATCCCCAGTGCTACGATCAGGACGCGTTCCATCCGGATTTCTCCGACGGCCGCCACCGCCTGAGTGAAATTCTGAGTCCGAAATATCGGCTGGATCGGGTACAAAACGGGTTGCAGCAAGCGGGACTTGCAACACTTCTTCACGTGAGTCAGTGACAATTTCTGCATCAGCAGTCATGCCGGGAAATAGCAGTAAATCGGGATTATCGACATACACCACGACATCGTAAGTAACGACATTTTGTACTGTGATTGGCCCACGGCGAATCTGCTTCACCGTTCCTTCAAAGGTTTTATCGGGATAAGCCTGCACCGAGAACGTAACATCTTGATCAACCTTGATGCGACCAACGTCAGCTTCACTAACGTTCGCATCGACCTGCATTTTGGTCAGATCTTTACCAATCAAAAACAAGGTCGGGGTTTGTAAGCTGGAAGCTACCGTTTGTCCTACATCGACATTACGTGTCAGCACCGTGCCAGTCACCGGCGATACGATGTCGGTGTAACCGAGATTGACCATGGCCGATTTGAGCGATGCTTGTTGCGCAACGATGGCAGCTTTGTCTAACGCAATTTGTGACGTGGCTTGCTGATAGACATTCTTATCGTTATTGAGGACCTCTTGCGCCACGATGCCATCAGCGCGAAGTTTGGTATCACGATCAAACACGTCTTTCGCGTAAGCGAGTGCCGATTCGTCCTTGTTCAACTGCGCGCGGGCGCTATTTAATTGCGCGGTATTTTGGTCGACGGCCACCTGAAAAGTGGACGGGTCTATCTTGGCGCAAATTTGCCCGGCTTTGACTTGCGAGTTGAAGTCGCAAGTCAGTGATTTGATGGTGCCCGATACATAGGAGCCAACCTGAACGGTGACGCGCGGATTGATGGAGCCAGTGACATTAACTGAACGTTCAATATCACCCTTAGTCACGTCGGCAGTGACGAAATGCGGTTTGTCACGGTTACTTGCCCACTGATAATAAGTAAAACCTACAGCTGCCAGTAACAATATGACTACCACCCAAAGCCCGGCTTTTCGGAGCAGATAGCGTTGTAGATAAGGCTTAGCTACCCGACTCAAATTTTCTTTACTCACGACGCCAACCTTTTACATGAATGTGGATTTACGCAAAACCGCCCCAGCGGCGTTGTGCCTACTTGCCGCACGGCACGCCTTGCTGGGGCACATGCATAAGTCCTACAGTGCTTAAACTTTGTCCCACAGAGACTCTATTAAACCTGCCACATGTAAGCTGCTTATTGCCACGAGAACACTTTTGTAACTAGGGAGGGGATATTTGTAACGTAGTATTGCTCACCACGTTATGTAAGCAAATTGACGCAGAGTGATTCGGAGAGCGTATGGATTTTTGTCAGGGTGGAAACTATTTCAGATTTTGTTGAGCGGATCAGAAATTAGTCTGCAGAAAAAATACAAGTAAATTCCAGAGAGGATAAACTCATCATTATTATGACTGGTTCGTGACATTGACTTAATCCATTGCTGCCCGAGCGAGTTGTCTCTCATTACATTGCTGACCAGAGGAGAGTGAAATGACGAAAGCATTATCGACTGTTGATATAGTAAAAAAACAACAAGAAGACAAATGGGTTCAGGATTTTCATATCTCCGATGACCTTGCGAAAGCGGGTGAGCAATACGCAACAATCGAAAAAGGCGACACTTACCTTTGGCTATCGGATGCTGGATGCGAGGCGTTGTTAAAGCGCTTTGACGACCGTTACGGCGATGGCGGGCCTCGATTGTGGAAGAATGGGGCTTCGAAGACTTAGAAAACTGTAGCATTGCAAAAAATTGCATTACAAAGCCTATTTATTTAGGCTTTATTTTTTTAACTTTGCATTAACGTAACGAAGGACCAAAAATTTTTTTTGAAAACACCCTCGTCATTCCCGTGGACGCGGGAATTCATCTTACACAACTTGGATCCCCGCGTTCGCGAGGATGATGGCGGTATTTTTTTAATTGCTTATTTAGTATTGTAGTATTGCTTACCACGCACAGAACAATCAATTTAATGAAATCGAACAGACGTTATTTGAGCCTGAACAGCTTATTTTTTTGTGGCTTTCTGGCGCTCACAGCGAGCCGGGCCAGTGGCGCAGAATTGATCGTATACAACAGTCCCAACCTGATGGTCAGCGTCTGTAAGATCGATCTGCTGCGCGACACGGTGCGGATGTTTTGGAAAGACGACAATAAACTGCTGCTTGGCAGATTCTCCCGATTGCAAACCTGGTTGCATGCGCAAGGAGAAGACGTCGTGTGCGCAACCAATGCCGGTATCTACCAACAAGACTATCGACCGCTGGGACTGTATATCGAGAATGGCGTAACGCAGCGTCAATTGAACGTGCGCAAGAATGCCTATGGCAATTTCTATATACAGCCGAACGGTATTTTCCTGATACGCGATAAGAAGGCTGAGATCATCGATACCGACCGCTTTGCTGCCGAGCGCGACGCGTTACTACCGGGTGTGCTGTACGCGACCCAATCGGGACCGCTGCTGCTGCAGAATGGGAAAATCAATGCAACGTTTTCTGCGGCATCGGACAATCGCTTGATTCGCAATGCGGTCTGCATTACGTCGCCGCACGACGTTGTGCTGGCAATCGCGCGTGAACCCGTCAATTTTTACGAATTTGCACAGTTTTTACGGGATAAGATTAGCTGTACCGATGCACTTTATCTCGACGGCAGCATCTCCCGCATGTACCCAGGAGAAGATGCCGAAATCGGCCCCGATTTTGGTGTTTTGATTGCCGCCACCAAGAAAAAAAAGTAATAACTATCATTCGCGCGTATCCATTTTACGAAATCCAAAACTACGCTAACATCGTGTTGACTTATCCAATCCAAATTGGGGAGATTTATATCCAGGCTTGTTGAGCTAAGCAACATGGCTTCCAACGCTCGCAGGAATGACGGAGATGAAATTTATTTGTCGCCAATAATTCAATCAGTTACGAGGCTTTAGCGTGGATACAAGCACTGAGCAAGCACAGCGAACGAAGTCGCCGATCCGGATGATGGCTGGTGGCGGGAGGGCGACCCGATTCTGGCGTATCGCTGCTACCGTCGGTCCAGGTCTGGTCGTCATGCTTGCCGACACAGAAGCTGGCAGCGTCATTACGGCCGCGCAAAGCGGTGCCGAGTGGGGCTATCGTCTGTTACTGCTGCAATTTCTTGCTATTCCATTGTTATTCATGGCCCAGGAGCTGACTGTCAGGCTCGGTCTCGGTACGGGAAAGGGATACGGCGAATTGATACGTCTGCGCTTCGGGCGCGGCATGGCTTTTTTGTCGATGGCAATTTTACTCATTAGCTGTTTCGGCGCATTGCTGACGCAAATGAGCGGCCTTGCCGGCGTCGGGCAATTATTCGGCGTCCCCATTTGGCAAACCATTGCACTGATTGTCATACTGATCTTCGTGATGACATGGACCGGCTCTTATCGCTCGGTTGAACGAATCGCGATTCTTTTGGGTTTGTTCGGACTGGCTTTCCTGTTCGTTGCTTGGAAAGCGCATCCCGATACCGGACAGATGCTGGATCAGATGCAGAAAATGCCATTGGGCGATAGTCGCTATCTTTATCTTCTGGCTGCTAATCTGGGTACCAGCATCATGCCCTGGACAATGTTCTATCAGCAGTCGGCATTGATTGATAAAGGCTTGTCGCTGAAGCATTTGAAAGTCGCCCGATATGAGACCTTGTTTGGCGCAATCTTGTGTCAGACATTGCAGGCTGCGGTGTTGGTAGCTGCGGCGGCATCACTTGGTCAGCACGGTACCGGTCTGGAAAATGTGCCGCAGATCGCTGAGGCGTTTACGGCTGTGCTGGGAAATACATTCGGACGCATCGTTTTCGCCGTCGGTCTCAGCGGCGGTGCGCTGGTAGCGACCATCGTGGTCTGCCTGACTGCTGCCTGGTCGGTGGGAGAAGTTATCGGCGTACGCCATTCGCTGGAACAGCATCCGCGCGAAGCGCCCTGGTTCTACGCGTCATTCGCGGTCATGTTGTTAGCAGGCGGTGCACTGGTATGCTCGGGTATCAATCTGGTTAATCTTTCGATCGCCACCGGTGTCGTCAATGCACTGTTATTGCCGATCGTGCTGTGGTTCCTATATCGACTGGCTTGCACCGAATTGCCCGAATCGTTGCGTCTTAAGGGGAAATACGCGAGGGTGGTCAGTATCATTTTTACGATAACGGCGGCGTTGGGGCTGTACGCCGGTATTGCCGGGATATTGGGGTAAAATTTTCTAGCGTATTTTGTATCAATGCTGCTTATAAGCGGTATGCCAAAGTAAGGTATCGTTACTCAAATTACACCGCTTGAAGACACATATGAATTGGTTGCCGGTTTAATAGATTTTGTTATTGCATCATCGCATGACGTCCCTTTTTTTGAAGCGGCGGAAACAAAATGGATTGGCATCATCAACTGCTCGACAGTGTCATCTGGCTTTGCAAAGCGTTCGTCATCAGCATGGTGGCAATCGCCTGCATTACGACCCTGCTTGGAAAATTTACCTCTTGGGGACAACAGTTTTTACGGGTGACGTGGGTCTGGTTTTCACCGGTCCGCGACTGGCGGCCACTGGCAAAACTTTCGCTGCTGATTCTGATGACCTTGTTCTCGGTGCGCATGGATATCTTGTTCACATTCTGGAACAATGGCTTGTACACTTCGCTGCAAAATTTCGACGCTGCTGCGTTCTGGTCGCTGCTGGCTGTGTTTGGCGTCCTGGCGAGCGTCCATGTATTGCGCGCGCTGGTGAATTTTTACCTCAACCAGGCGTTTCAGATTCATTGGCGTGTGTGGCTGACAGAGAACCTGATGGCGCGCTGGCTGGAGCAGCAGGCTTACTATCGCAGCCAGCATCTGCCCAACAGAACTGATAATCCGGATCAGCGTATTCAGCAGGATATCGCCGGTTTTGTCGGTAGCTCACTCTCGCTATTCCTGGGACTCGTCAGCTCTGCCGTTTCACTGTTCTCGTTCACGCTGATACTGTGGAGTTTATCCGGCACACTCACGCTGTTTGGCGAGGAAATTCCACGGGCAATGACTTTTCTGGTTTATGTGTATGTGCTGGTTGCCACGGTGTTTGCGGTGAAACTCGGTCGACCTCTGATCAAGTTGAATTTTCTGAGTGAAAAACTGAACGCTGATTTTCGTTATGCTTTGATACGTTTGCGCGAATATGGAGAGAACATCGCTTTCTTCCGAGGTGAAGCGGTGGAACATGGCACCTTGCTCAAGCGCTTCTCGCATGTCATCGCGAATACTTGGGCAATTGTGTTTCGTTCACTAAAATTCCAGGGTTTCAATCTGGGCATTAACCAGTTGGCCGTCGTGTTTCCATTCATGGTGCAGGCACCGCGTTTCTTCAGCAAGCAGATTACGCTGGGCGATCTGATGCAGACGGCGCAGGCTTTTGGTCAGGTTCAGGACGCCTTGTCGTTCTTCCGGTCCTCATACGACGACTTTGCCGGCTACCGTGCCATCGTCAATCGTCTCACCGGTTTCCTGGATACGGTCGATGCTGCCGACCAGCTCACGATGCCGCAGATTACGTATCAGGGACAAAATTTCGTGGTCAACGCGCTGACGGTCGAAAGCCCGACCGGTGCGATATTGACCGCACATCTGAACCTTGTTTTGGCACCTGGTGCCGCACTGTTGGTGCGAGGCCCGTCCGGTGTAGGTAAAACCACGCTGTTACGGGCTATAGCGGGCTTGTGGCCATATGCCAGCGGCGAGATTGTTTATCCGGCTGGCCAGCAATGCTTGTTCTTGCCGCAGAAACCTTATCTGCCGCTGGGGACTTTGCGATCGGCCCTGTATTACCCTTTGGCCGAGCCAGCCGAACCGGACGATAGCGCGCTTTGCTTGATATTGGAGCAGATACAACTCGGAAATCTGGTGACGGAACTGGACATGGAGAGCGAGTGGAGCAACATTCTGTCGCCAGGCGAACAGCAACGGTTGGCGCCGGGGCGGGTGCTACTGCATCGGCCGCAACTGGTCTTCCTTGACGAAGCCAGTTCTGCGATGGACGAAGGTCTGGAGCACGCAATGTATAGTTTGCTGCGCAAGCAACTGCCGGATGTCATGCTGATCAGCGTCGGCCACCGCAGCAGCCTGACGGTATTCCATGGCAGCGAACTGATATTGCAGCATGGCGGGAATTGGCGTTTGAATAGTTTGCTATGAGCTGTCGGCTGTTGCTCGTTGGAACGGCCACAAAAAATTCAACACTCTCCTCATCAACCGGCAAGTTTCATGTCGGAAATCTGTCGGCGCTCACGCAAATAAATCATCGTTGATATAATCGCGCTTCGCACCAAAGTTCCCGATGCGCGCCTCTTACCGCCACGCAGCATATTGTCGGCGGTTCCCTTTCCGGATGATTATCAATGCTATCTTTGCCCCTACTAGCCCTTGCTGTTGCCGCTTTCGGCATCGGCACGACGGAATTCGTCATCATGGGCTTGTTGCCCGATGTCGCGCGTGATCTGGGTGTGACGATTCCGGCAGCGGGGATGCTGGTGACCGGTTACGCACTGGGCGTGACGATAGGTGCACCTATCGTGGCGATTGCTACTGCCAACCTGCCACGTAGGACAGCGCTGTTGAGCTTGATAGCACTATTTATTATCGGCAATATTTTGTGCGCCTTATCGCCCAATTACACTGTGCTGATGGTGGCGCGCGTGGTGACTGCGTTTTGCCATGGCGCGTTCTTTGGAATCGGCTCGGTCGTGGCAGCGGGACTAGTGGCGCCGAACCGGCGCGCGCAGGCGATCGCCCTGATGTTTGCCGGTTTGACTCTGGCTAATGTGCTCGGTGTGCCGTTTGGTACTGCCCTCGGGCAACAGTTGGGCTGGCGCTCGACGTTTTGGGCGGTGACAGTGATCGGCGTGTTGGCGGCAATTGCGTTGGCGCTATGGCTGCCGAAAAAGATCGAAATGCAAAAGACCAGTCTGCTGCAGGAGTTCGCCGTGCTCAAGGATAAGCAAGTCTTGATGGTGCTGGGAATCAGTGCGTTGGCTTCAGCCAGTTTGTTTTCGGTGTTCACCTACATTACGCCGATTTTGGAAGATGTCACCGGGCTGACGCCGCATGCTGTGACGCTGGTGCTGCTGGTATTCGGGCTCGGCCTGACGGTAGGTAGCGCGCTTGGCGGTAAACTGGCCGACTGGCGTTTGATGCCGTCGCTGATAGCCTTCCTGGTGGCACTGGCGGTCATCCTGACCATATTTAGCTTGACCATGCGCACACCGTTGCCAGCAGTGATCACGATTTTCATCTGGGGCGTGCTGGCATTCGCGATTGTGCCGCCGTTGCAAATGCTGGTAGTAGAACGCGCGAGCGCTGCACCGAATCTGGCTTCGACCTTGAATCAGGGCGCTTTCAATCTTGGCAATGCGGGTGGCGCCTGGTTTGGCGGCATGGCAATCAGTGCCGGTTTCCAGTTGACCACGTTGCCTTTTGTCGGCGTAGTAGTGGTGGTGCTTGCATTGGGCCTGACGTTGTGGTCGGCGGCGATCGAACGTAATGATAGCCTGGCGATGACGCCGAGCGAGTAGGATATTGGAGTAATTTCGCGGAAAATCCTGCTTGTCATTCAAAATGCATAGATAGAAATCTGTCGGATTGATCCTGAGTAAATGTGCTTACCGTTGTTGACGAAAGCCCCGGAATTCTAATTCTAAAAGTGGCACCGCCTTGCGGATTGTTTGAAACCTCGATATGTCCGTGATGT
This sequence comes from Glaciimonas soli, assembly GCF_009497155.1. Lineage (GTDB taxonomy): Bacteria > Pseudomonadota > Gammaproteobacteria > Burkholderiales > Burkholderiaceae_D > Glaciimonas > Glaciimonas soli. The sequence goes on along the minus strand of NZ_WINI01000004.1, from coordinate 368,181 downwards.
GCATGGACGATGGTTTGGACGATCGCGAGCCCCATTCCCATACCGTCTTGCTTCGTGGTGTAAAACGAGTCAAAGATGTTGGGCAGGACATCTATAGGGATGCCTGGACCGTAGTCCGATATTTTCAGTAAAACGAAACCTGCTTCATCCGTTCCGGTCATCAATGTCAGTATGCGTTGCTCGGGCGGAAACTGGCTCATGGCCTCCATCGCATTGGATATCAGATTTGTCAGCACCTGTTGGAGATGGGTGCTGTCTCCCATGATCAAAGGCAGGTTTTCACCCAACTGTACTTGCAGCGTGGAGTGATGTCGGATTGCCAGATTGCCGAACAGGCTTTTACTGGCGTCGATGATTTCGTTAAGCGACAGAGGGATTAATTCGAGCGTACGTTTGCTCAATAGCGTCCTGAGTTTCTGAATGATCTGGCTGGCGCGCATATCATCGTGGCGGATATCCATCAAAATCGCTACCAGCTCTTTATCATGTGACTTCTGTTGCATCAGCATCATGGTGGCAGCATCGACATTGGCCAAAATAGCGCCGAGCGGTTGGTTTATTTCGTGAACAATTGACGCCGTCAGTTCGCCAACACTACCCAGTCTGGCGACATGCGCGAGAGCTGTACGTTGACGGACTGCCTCATTATCGGATCCTATTCTTCTGCGGCGTTGCGCCTGTAACAAAAGCAGCAATCCCAAAATTGCCGCCAGCATGAATATGAACGTCATTATTTGCCAGCCGAAGCGATCCCAGTAGGTCGGTGTATAAAAGCGGCGTTCGCATTGTTGCGGCAATGTATTCGGGTCAAATTGCCAACGCATCAATTGTCGATTGTCGACAACGCAGTTCGATTGCCTGGTGATCTGGAATATCGGTGCCGCATCTGGATGTGCCAGCAGTTCTAAAGCGAGCTTCGCGGCCTGGCGCCCGTGGCTGACAAGATCCGGCACTTGTCCGCCGACTACGCCATTGCCGATATAGCTTTCGTGGAGACCATACATCGGAGTATTTGTCGCTGTCGAAATAGTCTTCAATGTATTTCCGGCCGAATGGAGGAGGGCATCGCGGTCATCCTCAATTGCCATTACCAGCAACGCTGTGTCATTCGGTAGTTCGCCCACACGTTTTAACAGCGTCGGTAATGGCATTTCAGGCAGGGTTTCGATAGCCAGATCACTTTTTGCCGCAGACGATAGGTTGGTTTGCGGCATTTGCTTTTCTTCATCAGCGCCTGGAACATTCATCTGAATAATGCGATGTACGGATGGTTGCAACCGTCGGATCAGGGCGAGTGTGTCGGCGTAATGATCGTCAATGAAAATGCCGCTTTTGTGAAGCGGTCGTGCACGCCAGTAAATTGATGTTGCAGGAATGGAAAAAAACATTGCCGGAGTACCCGGCCACAAGTAATCCCCATTGCGCTCTACAAAGTCTAATGCCGGCTCTCCGCGTGCAATGATCAGGTCTATATGGCGTCCCTGGTATTTTTCTTTTACCAAGGCGAGTATCTCTGCTTCGTTCTCCACTCCAGGACGTGTCACTACATGCTGAGACAGAATCTCCGTGTGTTGCGGAGATCCTGCAAAAACGTCATACATTGCCCGATCAACCACCTGTACATTGTCCGACAGTACTCCATCAGGGTTGATGATCAAGATGGTCTTGGTGTTCGTCTGCGGTTGATCCGAAGCCCATGCCGACAAGCAGCAAAGAACTGCACAAGCGCTGAGGCTTGTGCGCAAATGAATAGGGTATGCATGCATCAAAATGGATGCATAACCAGAAGGACCGATTCGCATTGTCCTGCTGGTTAAGAATATCGTGCTGCTCTGGAGGGCAATGCGACAGAATCCGTGACGATATGGAGTTGTTCAACGATGCGTGCAAGTTCTGCCAGAGTGCGCACTTCCATTTTCTGCATCACACGTGCGCGATGCGCCTTGACCGTACGTTCCGCCACATCGAGTGCTGCGCTGATCTGCTTATTCAATGATCCTTTCGTGACCATATCCAACACTTGCCGCTCTCGCGGACTAAGCGTAGCGTATCGCGTTCGTAGTGCATCGATGCGCTGGCGTTCTTGGCAGTCGCAGGCAGCATTTCTCAGTGTTTTTTCCAAAACAGCTAGCAGAGCCTGGCTATCGAGTGGCTTGAGCAGAAAATCTTCAGCACCTGCTTTCATTGCGCGGATGGAGTCGTGCACCGTGGCCTCACCAGTCATGAAAATGACGGGCAGTGGATGGCCATCGGCAGCCAGCATTTCCTGCAAATCGAGACCGCTCGGGCCTGGCATGTGGATATCGAGAATCAGGCAGCCATCTTCGGAACCTATCCCGGCCAGCAACAGGTCGCCGACTGAAGCGTATTCCCTAACCTTATATCCTGAAACTTGTAATAAGCGCTGAAGTGCGCGTCTGAATGAGGTGTCGTCATCGACTATGCGAATGACGGGTATTTCGGTGCGATCCTGAAGTGCTGACGTGTTCATGCGTGATCTCCGTGATGGTATTCAAAAGGATCGTGCCTCGTGCAGATTGGTGCCGGATATCGCTAATTGGGATTCTATATTAATTGTTACATTGTGTTACTTTTGATTGCATATTACATCATAATAAGTTGCATGTGAGAAGTATCTTTTCCATTAATATATTAGGAGCTTTCGTAAGATGACAAGAATATCGCGCGTGATTAGCGGGCGAAATATGTACTAAAGGGCAGTCAGAACTGCCCTATGGTGTACTTGTTATCAAGCATGGTGAGTTACAAAACGCATTCTTTCAGGGGAGGAACACGAGGATGGGAATTGTTAGCGAGTGATTTTCAGGATCTGGTAGCTGCCTGCAATTATGTTAAATTTGTAATAATTAAAAGAGCTGCGGCAAAGGCACGACGTTAATATCAACAATATTTACGCCGTGCATTCTGATGCTCGCGATGGATTAGCGCGGTGCGTTAACCACCACGTAATTCACCTGTGTTCCGGCGTATTGTGGTTGATACCACACGTTGCCGCAGTTCTGATACGCGAGTCCGTTGACCACCACGGTGCTGCAGCTTGGCGGCAGAGTGCGCACCATTGAGCCGATTGCAGCGGCCGTTACGGCGACACCTGCGGTAACCACTGCCGCAGTGGCGACCGGATGATCGTAGTAGACGCCATGGTTGTAGTAGCCGCCATGGCCATTCACATTTACGTTGTTATTGACGTTCACATTCACGTTGCGATTTACATTGGCGTTAACGTTACGGTTCACATTAGCGTTCCCATGAACATTGGTACGGGCAATATCACGTGTTTCGCGAAAGGCTTCAGCATTCGTGCTAATGCAGAAAAAGCTCACCGCTGTCGCCAGGCTCAGCGCAATAGAAAACAGACGATTTCTCAAAGGATAATTCATATTCATAGCGTTCTCCCGCAAATAGATGTCAGTGGTCAACGCTGTCGATTTTTCCGTCAGCAGTCTCAATGGCGATTCGGTGCGAGCCCGCCGGCGCTTTGAAATCGAATGTGCCAGCTGCGAAGCTTGGCGTCAGATCCCAACGTATCAAAGTCGCATGTTGCGGATGGGTTTTTTCACTGGTTGTAGTGATGACCATCTTGCGCGGTAAAGGCTTGTTGCCGTTATCGATCCAGATTTGCCAATCGATATCTTTTTCGCGGATGGCATAGTGCGACGTTGAATGGCCATCAACCAGTGCTTCTCCAAGATAATCTGCAGATTTGATATCTGATGTGCTGATTTTTTCGGTGCCCCAATAGAACAGATCTGTCAGCGGCACTTCTATACCGTATTTTTGCGCCAATACTTGTACCAGATCTTTCAATGTCGGAGGTGCCTGCACGGTGGCATAGAACTTGGTATCCGGGCCGTACACTGTGGTGGTGCGGCCGTTGTAATACAACAGTTTGTGATCGCCGCGATCATTGGTGGTATCTGCCTGCAGCTGGTTAGGCCGATGTACTTTTAGTATTGCCGTACTGCCGTATTGCGCCGTCTGATCATCACCCAGAAGCGCGTCAGTAACGGATGCGGTACGTATTTCGAACGTGTTCAGCGTGCGTAGATATTCACCCATATTATCTAACGCTTTGATCACATTCGGATCAATTGCAGGAGCCGCCGGGGCCTCCTGCGCCACGCACGTCAAAGAAAAGCAGCTGGCGGCGATGGCTAGCAACGACCGAATGGTAAGTGGCATGCGATCCATGAAAGTTCCTTTACAGTTATTCGATGTGATATCTGCATTTGACTCAGCGTGAAAAACGCCAAGACAAACGGTTATTGCCCAAGATGGTAATCATCATTTCCGTGCTTCCGTACCCAGCTATGGCTAGGTATAAATGGCATGGCTGGTGATGTGTGTTGACAGACCAATAGTTAGCCAGATCATGTGTTGTTTTATCGACTCCCCCTTTTGGTTGTGATTAAGTCGGCGTCAGCTTTTTTCATGCACTCCAATACGGTAGTCGCCAACAACTGGCCGCTAAATGGTTTGGGCAAAAATAGCGCATCGGTTTCTTGCACACGCAATCGGATTTTTTCATCATCCTGCGCGGTGATGAGAATCGTAGGAATGTGCAATCCTCTGACCTTGATTTCATCGAGAAAATCGAATCCCGATATGCCTGGCAAATACAGATCCAGTACCAGACAATCAAGGCCGTGTAACACGGGCGAGCGCAGCAGGTTTTCTGCTGCAGGAAAACCGACCGAGTTCCAGCCACATGTGGTGAGCATGCGCAGGATGGCGCTGCGCAGTCCGTCATCGTCTTCAACCACTGCTATCTGCCATGGCTTAACGCTCACCTTCATTTGTTTACCTCCAGAGTGAGCATGCGACGCGATGCCTTAATTTTGCCGACACGATTAATGCGATGTGGACAAAATATCAAATCGTCAGGCTGTCGTCGTTTACCGGTTTTGCTTCAAGAGCAATCATGTGATGCGATTAAATTGCATCGCTTGTTCATTTCCATACTGAGCCTTGACCGCAAACTTGCATATTGTTCGGTGGGGCCGCTTTGATTGCACGTTTGGGCATGGTGTTTGCGCCCATAAAGTCATTGCACTAAGGGGTATATGCGTGGTCACCAAGAGACAAGTGCAATTGCGGGTACTTATCTTCATGCTGTGCTCTTATATTTGCCACAATTGGGAGCATTGGATGTTACGGAAACTATTGGTCATCACAAGTTCACTGGTAGCCTTGTGGCCGGCCAGTAGTCAAGCCACCGAATATGCACTCGGGCGGCCTATTACCGCGGAACAAATTTCGTCCGACATGGGTATCGTACCGCCGGAACCTGGGTGGGGAGTGTCGATATCTAGCATTAACTACAACGGCGACATCGGTGGTTCGCGTCAGGTACCGCTGGGGGGGAAGATTAGTTCGGGTATTGACGCCAGCGTCTCTTACAACATGGCTAACTTCACGCATATCTGGGATACTGGTACTGGCAGTTGGAATTTTGCCTCTGCTTTCGGTGCGCCGCTGGAATTCGTGAAGATCAAAGCCAGTGTCGCTACCGATAACAGTGGTTTTGGAGTGTCGGATTCGACCAGTGGCATAGGCGATATTTTGCTTACGCCCATCATCGCTGGCAAACATTTCAGCAAAACAGACCACATGTCGCTGTCGTTGTCGATATTTGCACCAAGTGCTAGCTATAGCGCCAGCAATCTCGCCAACCTCGGGCAGAACAACTGGACCTTCATGCCAACGATCGCCTATACCCATTTGTATAGCGATGGCGGCGAATTCACTGCGATGGGCATGCTGCAGTTATATACGCGCAATCACGCCACCGACTATACCAACGCACCATTGCTGGTAACTGAAGCAATGTGGACCACACGGGTTGCAACCGGAACCAACCTCGGTGTAGTTGGCGGGGTGATTTATCAACTGGGCGATGATAAAGGTCCAATCGCAGATCGTCTCAATGGATTCCAGGGACAAGCCGTCGGTCTTGGACCGATCATTACCTGGAGCGGCAAGTTTGGCGGTACGCCTGCCAGTCTGAGCGCTCGCTGGGTCACAGATGTAGAAGCCAGAAACCGTCCTAAGGGTAATTCTCTTGGTTTGAGTGTGAGTTTACTTTTCTTGTAATTCGCAAGTTCACTACCTCATTCCCTCACCGGAGAACTAAACGATGGCCTTACGCCGGCTTTCCATGCTGTGGTTGCTGGCGGCACTGTATCCGTCGGTTGCTTGCTTCGCACAATCCGATGCAATGGCGACCACTAGCGAAATCACTGACAGCACTGATCAGGCTGGTGCCTTGGCCGGTAAGGATGAAAGTAAGCCCAGCTATGTCGCATTACCCATTCCACAATCGAATCCGGCCTTAGGTTCTGGGTTAACGCTAGTGGGTTTGGCTCTGTACAACCCGAATCAAAGCGACCGTCCATGGGCCACTGGTGTCGGCTTGATGTACGCTGGTAGCAGCCATGCTTTCGCTGCTGTTCAACAGGCAAGTCTGATGCAAAACCGCTTGCGCTTGCTAGGCGGTTTTGCTTACGCCGACTTGAACTTGCATTTTTATGGCGTGGGCGCTGCTGCCGGTGATCGTGGCGTTTCGATCCCGATGAATCAGGTTGGCACCGGAGGTTTGCTACAGGCGCTGTATCAAGTTGGCGACCACTGGTTTGCCGGCATGCGCTACGAGAATATGCATTTGAAGAGCACTGTCGATTTGTCTGCGTTGCCAGTGCTGGGAGCGGTAATTCCGGAAGCCGATCTGAAACTCAACACCGCATCGCTGGGTCCTGCGATTGAATACGATTCGCGCGACGATTCGTTTTATCCGACCAGTGGCGTGTCGGCCAAAGCTAATCTTAATTTTTACAATAAGGCCTTTGGCAGCGATGTCGACTTCCGCCAGTTGACTGCTTCCTGGAATCGCTATTGGGAATATAGCGCCAAAGTTGTACTGGCTGCACGTGTGGCAGGTTGCGTGGTCGGCGGTCGGGTACCGTTTACCAACCTTTGCATGTTTGGCCAAAACAACGATTTACGCGGTTACGCAACCGGACAATACCGTGACCGTGCATTGATCGCGACACAAGGTGAAGTGCGCTGGAAACTTACGCAGCGCTGGGGCGTAGTGGGGTTTGCCGGTGTCGGTTCCATCGCTCCTTCATTTTCTGAACTCCTGAGTGAAAAACTCATGGCATCAGCCGGTGCCGGCGTGCGCTGGCAAGCGAGCAAGGCTTACAAGGTCAATGTGAGTTTAGACGTTGCCTTTTCCAAGGATAACCATTCGGTGTACGTGTATGTCGGCGAGGCATTTTAAAGCAGTGATGCAAGTTTGTGCATTGCTTTGGCGCGCATTGCCTTAAGGGGCACATGGATCTGCACCATGAACCAATTTTCAAATGTGCAACGTGTATTCATGATTGCAACATGACGAACGAAGGCCAGGCATTTCGTCAAGAAAAGCCATTTTAATTTTTTTATGGGTAACGCTATGCGCATAGTCAGATTATGTTTTCAAATTGCCGTCATTTATTCTGCTGGCACGAGCATAGCGTTTGCCGACGAAGATCTGCAGGCAAAGCTGGCCAATCCGGTCGCGGATTTGATTTCGGTGCCGTTCCAGTGGACCACCTATAACAACGCTGGCTCGCAAGAAACACCAAGACAGACGCTCAACATTCAACCGGTCTATCCCATGAATCTGGGCGGCGGCTGGTCACTGATCAACCGAGCCATCCTTCCTATTTCTTCCGATCCTGGTCATGTGCCGGGTCAGGATAGAGTTACCGGTCTTGGCGACATTACCTATGAAGGTTTTTTTGCGCCGACACCAACAAAAAAGGGCGGCCTGATCTGGGGCTTTGGCCCAATTTTCGTTATGCCCACGGCAACCGATGACAGGCTCGGTCAGGGAAAATGGCAGGCCGGACCGGCTTTTCTGGCGTTACAGGAAACCGCAAAATGGACGGTTGGCGGCCTGGTGACGCAAGTGTGGTCCTTCGCCGGTGACGGTCAACGCAAAAACGTCAATTATTTTTCTCTGCAACCAATTATCAGCTATCGCATCAACCCTAAATATAGCCTCGGCTACATCGGCACCGTGACTGGTGACTGGACAGAACATCAATCCGGCGAGCGCTGGACAGTCCCAATCGGCGCAGCACTCTCCGTGTTGACCAAACCGAAGAATTTTGTGCCGTTGAATTTTAGTGCCGGTGTGGGCTATAACGCAGTTAAACCAAGCGATGCGCCGGATTGGTACTTCCGTTTTCAGGTCACGTTGATTTTTCCAAAATAATAGTTGAGTTGTTTGCAATCACTATTGATATTGCATTCATTGCCACTTTCCACGTGATTTTGCTAGAGTTGAGCTCAGCAGTACGTACGTGGGAATTGGTATCGACTTGATGTCGAATTTGAATATTGCCTTTTTTAAAGGAGATGAACATGAAAAAAACACTCATCGCAATGCTGTTATTGGCTAGCGCCACGATGTTGGCAGAAGCACAGTCCAATCTTGGCTGGTTGAGCAACACTCCTGCCGAAAAATTTACCAAGACGGATATGAAACTGCTGGCAAAAGCCGTGCACGACGCACTGGAAAATAGCGCAGACGGTGCGCCGGTTACATGGGAAAACGCCGCAGCGCAAAACGGCGGCACCATCATTCCTTCAAAAGATCCTGCAGGACGTGCAGATTGCCGCAAGGCGCGTATCGAAAATCATCATAAAGGCTTGAACAACACTACGGATGTGGTGTTTTGCAAGGTTGATGGTAAGTGGAAATGGGATCGCAAATAAGTGTGACCCGTACGTATGTTTTTTCAACAGTAAAGGGAATTTCACCATGTTTACAAAAATTGCTGGGATGTCATTTGCCGCTTTAACGTTAATCGTGAGTGGTTCGGTTGCGGCACAAGATGCAACACAAAATGCTGCGCCGCTCGCAAAACCGTCAGTTGATGGTGGTGTGGTAGTGGCTAGAAAAGCCGGTTCGGTTGGGGCGGCCGGTGCGGTTGTTGCACGTGGCACGATTACGAACGTTAATCCTGCTACACGTGAATTCACGATTAAACGTCCAAACGGTGAAGAGGTTGTCGTTCTGGCCAGTGATGTTGTGAAAAATTTTGACCAGATCAAGACCGGCGATCAAGTCGTGTATCGACAAGCAGAGGCCGTCGTACTGAACCTGAAAAAAATAGCTGGTCATAACGGTATTCGTGAACGTACGGAATCTGATGCCACCCACGTTGCACAACCGGGCGATAAGCCCGGCATCGTTGCTACCCACGAGACCCGCATCATAGCCAATGTCACTGCGGTGAACCACAAGACGGGTACTGTCACTTTGCGCGGCGTAAACGGTTCGCGGACGTTGCAAGTACATGATCTGTCATTGCTGACCCATGTCAACAAGGGCGATCAGGTAGAAGTTGTGGTGACAGAAGGTGAAGCCTTATCAGTCGAAACTGCGAAGCTGCAATAAACCTAATCGTAGAATTCATCTGAATTTTATGTATCAACATCGCTACGTCCTCTCTCCCGTGAACAGGAGAGGGGTAGGTAGTTGCGGGCTGCCGTAATTATTCATATTACAGGTCTTGGCAAGCACCGTCATCCCAACCTTTCTCCCATTTACGAGAGAAGGCTTCGCTATCGCTGTTTCCAATTGTTTGTCATGTAACTTCGCGTCGCAAATCAAATGCACCAAAGGACAATGTTGGTACTCACCAAGGTCCGATTTCTTTCCATGCGGGCTTGCACGATGATAGAAAAACTTTAACGGTATATGAACGGCATATTTTTTGCCGACACCGTTGAGTTTCAAAATCCATGCGGGCATATCCAGTCGACTTTTCATTGAGTCGGCATATGGCAACGAGAGACGACATGCGTAATCCGATGAACCGAAAGTACTGTTGGGAAGGTAATCTGGATAGCTCGGCGACGATTAACATGTCGACCACGGGTTTGACCTTGCGTGGCTTGAATCTCCTCAATTTTATAAACGCAGGGAAGAAAAACATTGCGACGTTAGCACTGATGTCCGCTCGCAGTGATAGCGATCGTTCGAGGTCTGATCAAGTGCAGCACAACGAGCAGCTTGATACCGGTAACAGTAATGAATTCAAATCCGAACACGCGGCATCGGATCGCACGGTTTTTGATGGCGGGCCGCTGTACCGGATACAGTCGCTGTTAGGGCTGATCAGCCCTGGCCGATCCAACGTGGTGAGGCGCGCACTATTAGCGATGGTCGTGTGCTGGCTGCCATTGGCCATTTTGTACTTCATAACGGGTCATGACACCGATAAGACGTTTCTGCCGGATTTCGGCGCGCACGTGCGCTATCTGGCCGTCGTTCCGCTGTTCATTATTGCCGATGGAGTATGCGTGCCGCGCATGAATGCCCTGGCTTTTAATTTTCTCGATGCGGGTCTCATCGCAGATGCAGATCAGGCACGTTTTTTCTCTGTCATCACTTCCACACGTCGATTACTTAACGCAGTGTGGGCCGAGATTGCCGTCATTGTTATTGCCTACTTAGTCGTTGCATTTGCTTTTCATAGTTTGTCTGCCAAAGCCATACCAGCGTGGCTGCTGGCAGAAAACACAGCTACAACAACACCGTCGCCAGCGGGTTGGTGGGGATTGCTGGTGAGTATGCCGATTCTGGTTGCTTTGCAGTTAGCCTGGTTATGGCGATTTTGCCTTTGGACGCGCTTTGTGTGGGCTATGTCGCGTCTGAACTTGCGTCTGGTGCCTATGCATCCGGACGGCGCTGGCGGTTTGCGCTTTATCGGTTACTCATCACAGGCATTTACCGTCTTGGCGACTGCGCTCGGGGCACTTGCCGCCGGCAGGGTCGCCAGCGAAATTTACGCCGGTGCACCGGTTACTTCGTATCATATTTTTGTCATCATTTTCACCGTTGGCGTTGTGGTGTTTTTCAACGCGCCGTTGCTGTTTTTTCTCAATCATTTGGTCAAAGCATGGCGCCGCGGCACGCTGGAATACGGCGCGCTGGCAGATAAATTCGGCATTCAGTTTGAGCGCAAATGGTTCGCTCACGATGCACCGCTGGATGAGACAGTACTGGAACGGCCGGACTTTTCTTCCGCCACCGATCTGTTTCAAGTGGTGGATCGCGCCTATGCCATGTGGCTACTTCCGCTACATCCTAAAAGCATCATCATGCTTGCCGTCGCGACCTTACTCCCTTTTTTGCCGGTTGCCCTGATGGCGGCACCGTTCGAAGTAATCGTTAACAAGCTGACTGGCCTGTTGTTTTAGATGACGACATCAAAATGAAAGGTTAAACAAAAATGGATCGGGATCGTAGTGAAAATCATACGGGGATCGATGTTCTCCCTGAAAAGCCGGGGTTCTTTGCCAGATTGCATGACCGGTTTCTCGGCTCCGGAAGGTCAGATGGCAAGTTCGACGTCAGACCCACTGCAGAAAGTCATTTTTCCTGGTTGCGCACACGCATGAGCCTGGAGCGCACGTTGATGTCATGGGTGAGAACGTCAACGGCATTGATTGGCTTCGGTTTCACCATCGTGCAGTTTTTCAGAAATACCTATGGCGGTCCAGACAATAGCACGATGTTGCATCCAACAATGCCGCGCTATCTGGGGCTCGCGTTGATTGCTGCAGGCGTCTTGTCACTATTCGTCGCGTTGTGGCAATACCGGGCTTTTTCTCAGTACCTGTGGAATAAGGATTTTATTCCTTTGGCAGGTTCCGCCAAGGCTCCGATCGAAACGCCGATTATGGGCGTGGCGATTTGTTTGATCATGATCGGAGCCTGTGCATTTCTGGTTGTTTTATTTCACGGAATCTGATCGGACGATGAGATTGAATTTTTTGTAGTGATCTCGACCGGCTCTGTTGCTATGAGCAGGAAACGGGGAAATGGAAGAGGTCTGAGCCTGACCTTGGTTTTTAAAATGTGTAGATCGACTTTTTGATAATTGTAAAGGAATTGACATGGCAAAGACGAGCACAAAACAGCCGAATATTCTGGTCATCTGGGGCGATGATATCGGGATTTCAAATTTAAGCTGTTATTCACGCGGACTGATGGGATATCAAACGCCAAACATCGACCGGCTTGCACATGAAGGCATGCTGTTCACTGATTCTTACGGCGAACAGAGTTGCACGGCCGGTCGTGCCTCTTTCATTACCGGGCAATGCGGTTATCGCACCGGCATGACCAAAGTCGGCATACCGGGTGCGACGGTCGGTCTGCAGGCGGAGGATGTCACGATTGCCCAGCTGCTCAAGAAACAGGGTTATGCCACCGGTCAGTTCGGTAAGAACCATTTAGGCGATTTGAACAAGTTTCTTCCGACTGTTCACGGCTTCGATGAATTTTTCGGTAATCTCTATCATCTGAATGCTGAAGAAGAGCCGGAAATGTACGATTACTATCCGGAAAAAGATTTTCCAGGTTTAGTGAAATCCATCAGACCGCGCGGTGTTATGCATAGTTGGGCGCAAGAAGAAGATGACGCAACCGTTGAGCCGCGCTGGGGTCGTGTCGGCAAGCAAAAAATTACCGATACCGGACCACTGACTACAAAAAGAATGGAGACCTGCGATGATGAATTCGTCGCCGCTTCCAAGAAATTCATCAAAACACAGCACGATGCTGACAAGCCTTTTTTTGTCTGGCTCAACACGTCGCACATGCATCTCTTCACACATACAAAAAAAGAAAGCCTCGGCCAGTCCGGGCGTTGGCAGTCGCCGTATCACGACACCATGATCGATCATGACAAGAATGTCGGTGAAATGCTGGACTACCTTGATGAGCTTGGTATCACAGAAGATACCGTTGTCATGTATTCCACCGACAACGGTCCGCACATGAACAGTTGGCCAGATTGCGGTATGACACCATTCCGCAGTGAGAAGGATACCAATTGGGAAGGTGCTTTCCGGGTGCCGATGCTGGTACGCTGGCCGAACAAGATCAAGGCTGGTTCCGTTTGCAACGAGATGGTCCAACATCATGACTGGCTTCCTACTTTCCTGGCAATTGCCGGCGATCCTGACGTCAAGGAAAAGCTGCTAGTTGGGCACGAGGCCGATGGACAGAAGTTCAAAGTGCATATCGATGGCTACAATCTGGTGCCCTATCTGACGGGCCTGGAAAAGAAAAGTCCGCGCCAATTCTTCTTTTACTTTAGTGACGATGGCGATGTGCTGGGTCTGCGATATGACAACTGGAAGGTCGTCTTCATGGAACAGCGTTGCAAAGGGACGTTGCAAATCTGGGCTGAACCTTTTACGCCTTTGCGCTTGCCAAAGTTATTCAACTTGCGCACCGATCCGTACGAACGGGCCGACATCACGTCGAATAGCTATTATGAATGGATGCTTTATCACGCCTACATACTGTTCGGCGCTTACGCACTGGCGGATAAATTCGCAGCCACATTCAAAGATTTTCCACCGCGTCAAAAGCCAGGCAGCTTCACGATTGACGATGCTTTGACAAAAATGTCTGAAGCTTCTAATGCAGGTCGCTGATTGAAAAGCAACGGGCGCAGTTTTTCTTGCGCCCGTTTTTTTGCTTGTATATGGAAGTAGCTATGGGTCAATTTAATACGCCAATTTTCAGCTGGCGCTACTGCATAGTCGTTATCTAAGGGACATCATGAATCAACCTCAAGCAAAGATAGACGTCGCACCAGATGACGCCAGAGCTATCGCCAAAGAAGCGTACGTCTATGCATTCGCCATGATGGAAAACTACAACACATGGTATCCGCAGGCGGTTGTCAAGGACTCACCGAGTTATGTCGGTGGATTCAACAAATTCCGGCACTACGCGCAACTCTTCTCGCCGGCGAACCACGATGTAGTCACACCGAACAACGACACACCTTATTCCTGGGTGTGGCTGGACTTGCGTGCCGAACCGATTGTCGTCAGCGTTCCGGCTGTGCCATCCGATCGCTATTACGTGCTGCAGTTCATCGATCTTTTTACCTATAACTGTGCTTACATCGGTTCGCGTTCTACCGGTAACGATGCCGGCGACTATCTGATCGTCGGGCCTCAGTGGCAGGGTGATGTGCCAGGCGGCATCAAGAAAGTATTCAAGAGCGAGACGGAGATTGTCGGGATACTGGGACGTACGCAGTTGAACGGCCCGCAGGATATCGATAACGTTAAACAGGTGCAGGCCGGCTTCAAACTCAGGCCGTTGAGCGCGTTTCAAAAGAAACCGGCGCCGCCTGCCGCGCCAGTATTGAGTTTCCCGCCATATGACAAGGCCAAGGTTGCTTCCCACGATTTCATTAGCTACCTGAACTTTCTGTTGGGACTCGCACTGCCTCCGCATCCGAACGAAGTAGTTTTGCGCCAGCGTATGGAAAAAATCGGCATTGTCGCGGGCGCGGCATGGAATGCCAGTCAGGTTGAGCCTGCAGTACTCGCCGCCATCGACGCGGGAGTAAAAGACGCGCAGGAAGAGATCGAGAAAAAAATTGCGGTGACGCACGGCTCCAACGGCCTGTTCGGTTCGCGTGAAGCGCAGGGCGAGGATTACCTGACGCGCGCCGTTGCCGCGGCCATGGGCTTATATGGCAACGATCTGGCGGAAGCCTGGTACGGCGGGTTTGTCGGCAATGGCCGTGAACTGATACAGGTAACTTTTTCCAAGGATCAGTTACCGCCAGCGAAGTTCTTCTGGTCGATCACGCTCTACACGTTGCCAGATCGCTTCCTCTACGACAATCCTCTCAACCGCTATTCGATTGGCGACCGGACCCAGGGCTTGAAATACAACGCCGATGGCGGACTGACGATCTACGTCGGCCACGCCTCGCCTGGTACAGACAAGGAAAGCAACTGGATTCCCGCACCGGACGCTTCATATAGTTTCGTCGCCCGGGTTTATGGGCCGAGCGAAGCGGCGATGAACGGTACATGGAAGCTGCCTTCACCTGCAGCCGTAAGCTGATCTGTATTGCACATAGAGGATTCGAATCATGACAAGCACTCTTGAAGATAAATTGGTCAGCGGGAAAATCGATACACGGATAGGCAGCATCACGCTGGAAAAAGGCCTTCCGGCCGGTGCTGGCGATTCTAAAAAGCTCTTCGATGAATTGGATTTCCAACGCGCCTGCCAAACCTATTTGTGGGCGCTGCCTATCGTTTCGTTCGCCGAATGGCAGCATCAGCATGAGAATGTATTCGGTGCGAAAGATGGACAGCTGGTGATCTATGATAATTATCGGGACAAGCTCGGCATCTTGACTGCCAATGCGACTACGCCTTATATCATGGCATTTGCCAATCTGTTGCGCACCGGGCCGTTGGTAATCGATTTTCCAGCCGGGCCGATGGCCGGAGGTGTCGGTGATTTTTGGCAACGTAGTGTGACAGACATGGGCGAAACCGGACCGGATCGTGGTCAGGGAGCGAAGTATTTGCTGGTAGGCCCAGGTCAGAAAGTAACGCAGACAGAGGGCTTTCAAGTCGTGCAGATGCCGATGAACAATATCATGTTCGGGGTCCGTAGTCTTGAACCAGATCCGCAAAAATCGAAGGCATTGATTGCCAAACTGGCGATTTACCCATTCAGCGAGCGTGAAAAGCCATCAACCGCACAACTGCTGTCTCCTGCTGGCAAATCGTGGAATCAGGGACAGCCACGTGGCCTCGCTTATTGGGAGCGTCTGAATTCCATCTTGCAGGTAGAACCAGTTGAAGCACGCGATCGGATGATGATGGCGATGCTGATTCCGCTCGGGATTGAAAAAGGCAAGCCATTTTCGCCGGACAACCGGCAGAAAGAATTACTGCAGCAAGGTGCTGAAGTAGGCGAGTTGATGGCAATGAATTTCTCGTTCAACAAGCGCTTCGAAGGTGCCAAATACCGGCCGGATGCCAACTGGGTCTATGTCCTTGAAATGAAAGATCCAAATCAGGAAGACGAAAACAATACGCAACTCGACCAGCGTACCGCATGGTTTTATGAAGCGGTGACTGCCAGCAAAGGCATGATGAGTCGCGTAGCGGGGCTGGGGCAAGCGTATCTGGGTTCCTATCATGATCAGCACGGTAATTGGTTTGATGGCGCAAAAACCTACAAATTGCGCGTCCCGCCGAATCAGCCAGCAAAACAGTTCTGGTCTTTGACTGTCTACGACACGCGGACTCGTTGTCTGATCGATAATAAGCAAGGTATTGGCGATAAATCCTCACGTATGCCTGAGCTGGAAAAAAATGCTGACGGCTCGGTTGATCTGTATGTGGGACCGACAGCGATTTCTGGTCATGAGCAAAATTGGATTCCATCGATTCCCGGCCGCGCCTGGTTCGCCTATTTCCGTCTTTACGCGCCAACGGAAGCCTATCTGGATTCTTCGTGGCCGTTGCCAAATATAGAGTTAATCGAAGATGCCAAATAACGCCGTGAAATTGCTTTGATATTTTGAGTGGCAATCACCGTCATTCCCGCGTTCGCGGGAATGACGGTGAGGCGTGCGTAACATCAGTCATTGATCGCAACGCAGGTAACTCTCCGTACTTGCACCAAAAGGCAATAGAAAAATCACCTTGGTACAGCAGTAATCGTGAACCATTTAGTTGATGATTATTAAAAATTTCCCATGTCGCTGCAATTGGCTGACGGGACTACTTGAATGTGAATATTTGAGAAATTTCATCATGGATGAAAAAAACGACAACGCGATATTCCAGATGTAATTTCATTTTCATTAAGTTGAAGAGGGCGATATGAATGATACAACCACGCTGTCTCCGTCACCTCCAGCTGCCCCGTCTTTGCTGACACGCTGCCTGCCGGTTCTTGGCTGGGCACCGCACTATCGGCGCGAGTGGTTCAGGGCCGATATGTTGGCAGGTGTCACGGTAGCGGCATTTTGCATACCTGAGAGCATGGCATACGCAGGTCTTGCCGGACTGCCACCGCAGGCCGGTCTTTATGCCAGCTTGCTTGCTGTCTTCGCCTATGCATTGTTTGGTACCTCACGCCAGGCGGCGATCGGGCCAACTTCGGCATTAGCGATTTTGGTAGCGACCGGACTTGCGGGCCTGGCGCATGGTAATCCTGCGCGTTATATGGAATTGGCTGCGCTGCTGGCGGTAATGGTCGGAGTGATCGCCATTGTGGCGCGGGTGATGCGACTTGGTTTTCTCGTCAATTTTATTTCCGAATCGGTACTAACCGGTTTCTCTGCCGGTGCTGCGATCTATATCGGAACCACTCAGCTTGGCAAACTGTTCGGTATTGAAGGTGCAAAAGGGGAGTTTATCGAACGCATCATGTATATCTTCAACCACCTCGGCACGACGAATATATGGGCGCTCGGGCTTGGTTTGGGTGGCATTGCATTCCTGCTGATTACAGAAAAACTGGCACCGCGTGTGCCGTGGGCGCTGGTCGTGGTGGCAGTGTCGATTTTGTTGATCATGTTCACCGCGCTTGGTGGGCAAGGTATCAAGATTACCGGGTTGATTCCGAACGGGCTGCCGCCGTTCAAAATACCGACGTTTGCGTTGGCCGATATCCAGTTATTGCTACCGTCTGCATTTGCGGTGTTTTTGTTGTCGTACGTAGAGGGTATGGGCGTGGTACGCACGTTTGCTGCCAAGCATAAATATCCGGCCGATGCGAATCAGGAACTGTTGGCGGTCGGGGCGGCGAATGTATTGTGCGGCATAGGCTCGGCAATGCCGGTGGGTTGCAGCATGTCGCGTTCCGCAGTCAATGACCAGGCTGGTGCGAAGACACCGTTTGCCGGCGCGATTTCTGGAATCCTTCTCGGCGTTATCGTGTTGTTCTTCACCGGTGCATTCACGAATTTACCCGAACCGATACTGGCTGCGGTGGTCTTGGTCGCTGTGAAAGGGTTGATCGATATTCCGGCATTGAAGCGCTTGTGGCGCGTCAGTCAGAAGGAATTCTGGATCGCGCTTGCTGCCATGTTCGGTGTATTGGCGTTCGGGATGCTGGAAGGCGTCATGATAGGAACAGTGTTATCGCTGCTGATGTTGGTATGGCGCGCCAGTAATCCAAGCACGGTTCTGCTCGGCCGCATTCCCGGGACACAGTTGTATAGCGATCTTGCGCGTCATCCGCACAATGAAAGCGTACCTGGCGTGTTGGTTTTCCGCGCTAATGCCGGCCTGTTTTACGCCAACGTTGAGAAGGTCAAGAGTGATCTGATGGATGCAATCACGGCACAGATGTCGCCCGTAAAACTGGTGGTGTTTGATTTGTCGTCATCACCTTACTCGGATGTGGCAGCGGCAGAGATGCTTGCTTCGTTGAAGGAGGATCTGGCGGGTCGTGGAATTGCCCTCAAGATTTCAAACCTGACAGGCGAAGTGCGTGACCTGTTGCGACGTGACGGTTTGGATAAACAATTCGACATCGGTCCTCGTGTGGGCGTGGAGTCGATCATTAAAGAGTGGTTGGGAAACGACGATCGATCGCTAACAGGTAGCCGGAAAAGTGTTGGTCCGGTTTGACAACAATCAACGTACATAATTGTCAGAGGTCGCCATGATTGAAATACAAGAAGTAGCACAACGTTTCTGGACAGATCTTATCTCGCGGCCAAGCGGTCCGATGGCGTTCCGGTTCTATCTGCAACCGGTGATGGGGCTTGTCGTAGCGTGGTTGGATGGGGTCAAAGATGCGCGTACCGGACGCACGCCGTTTTTTTGGACGATTCTGCACGAGCCGGCCGAACGCGTTGGCAGGATATTGGAAGGTTTGAAGTCGACCAGCCGCATCATCGGGCTGGGCGTGGTGATGGAAGCGATTTATCAGTACAAGATGGGCACTTTTCATGTGCTTGAAGCGCTGAACGTTGTTTTCTTTCTCGCCGTGTTGCCGTATTTACTGTTTCGCGGCCCGGTCGCGCGTATTGCCAAATACTGGATCGCAAAGAAAAAGAACAATAATTTGCCTTAAGGTCATGCACAATACTCACGACGTTAACCCGCCATTTTTATTCAAGAGAGCCCTATGCCCGTTACCGAAAAAGTGAGAGTAGTACAGGACGATGCAATGCAAGATTCGCAGCAAGCTGCGCTGCGAAATACACATCAAGAGACGACGCTGCCTTCAGCGAACATGGTGTGGATACCGGGCGGTAAATTCCTGATGGGATCGAATGACCATTATCCGGAAGAAGCACCTGCGCACAAGGTTGTTGTCGGTGGATTCTGGATGGATAAGTACGCCGTTACCAACGCCGAATTCAAGTCATTCGTCGATGCTACCGGTTACGTCACTTTGGTTGAACGCGAGGTTGATGCCAGCGATTATCCCAATGCCATTCCAGAAATGCTGGTGCCGTCGTCAGTGGTATTCCAAAAGACGCCGAAAGCGGTCGATTTGGGTAATCCATATCAATGGTGGAAGTATGTGCCGGGCGCGAACTGGCGGCATCCGCGTGGTCCGGATTCTTCGCTTAAAGGGATTTGGAAACATCCGGTGGTACATGTCGGTTTCGAGGACGCGATGGCCTATGCAGAATGGGCCGGCAAGACTCTTCCTACCGAAGCTGAGTGGGAATTCGCCGCGCGCGGTGGGCTTGAAGCTGCGGCCTATGTGTGGGGTGACGACTACATGCCGGGCGGCAGGACGATGGCCAATACATGGCAGGGCGAATTTCCGTGGCAGAACTTGCTGCAAGATCGTTATGAATGGACCGCTCCGGTCGGCGCTTTTCCTGCCAACGGTTATGGTCTTTACGAGATGGCTGGGAATGTGTGGGAGTGGACCACAGACTGGTATCAGGAGCACGGGAAAATAGAGCACGCTTGCTGCACCATCGACAATCCACGCGGAGGACAGCGCGAAACAAGTGTTGATCAACGGTCCAAGGATACGCAGATCCCGCGAAAAGTCATGAAGGGCGGTTCACATTTGTGCGCCCCGAATTACTGTCGTCGCTATCGGCCTGCGGCACGGATGGCGCAGCCGATTGATACCGCAACTTGCCACTTGGGATTCCGTTGCATAGTCCGAAAAACGGATGAGGTTTGATGATTTTTATAACCGTGAGAGATACGTGGTGAGACCTCAGGATCAGTAAGTTTTGTCATGGCATCCGATTCGATTTCATCATGTATTTCAGCCTAAGCGATGCGCGGTAACGCCTGTCGAATTCTCGTTGCGGGACCGACTGATCAAGTTGAATGTGCAAAAACGGAGAGAGTAATGAAGACCTACGCTTATCGATTTACGGTGATGTTATTTGCACTGACGACCTGTTTGTTGGTTGATGCTAACCATCTTGCAAATGCAGCAAATACGGCAGAGGTGGACGCAAAAACACAGGCAATCGGCCGCGAATCGCCGTGGCCGCTGAGCATAACCTCGGGCTCCACCAAACTTACCGTCTTTCAGCCGCAGATCGATTCGTGGGATGGCTACCATTTGAACGCCAGGCTCGCAGTACGCGCTACGTCGGCAACCAATCCTCCGCAAAATTCGTATGGTGTGATTACTGTTCAGGCTACCACCTTGACGGATAAAGGCACACGCGTCGTCACGATTAATCAGGCAACCATCGTCAAGAGTGATTTCCGCTCGGTGCCAGCTGCGCAATCGCAAGCCTGGAGCAGTGCCATCGCGCAGGATTTTGCCGGTAAATCGCGCACCATTGCGCTCGATCGTTTGCAGCAGCAACTGGCCATTTCCCATGCACAGGAAAAAATCGAAGGCAAGCCGCTTCGCAACGTTGCTCCGGAGTTTATTTTCTCGACCACGCCATCGATGCAAATATACGTCGACGGCGCACCAACTTATCGTGCCATGAGCGGCTTGCCGTACGAACGTGTGATCAATACCCGCGCGTTGGTGCTGCGCGACAGCAGCAACACTTACTATCTCAAATTGTTTGATGGCTGGATGTCTGCATCGGCGTTAGAAGGGCCTTGGCGCGTGCTCACCAATGCGCCTGCCAATCTTAATACCGCATTTAAGCAAGCTTCTGATGCGCATCTGATCGACCCGCTCACCGGTCAGTCCGCACCCGACAAGCCTGGTCCTTCCCTCAAAACTATTGTTCCGACGATATTTGTTGTGACTAAGCCGACCGAATTGATTGTCACTAACGGCGCACCAAAATATGTAGCAGTGGCCGGAACGCATCTGGAATACGTAGAAAACACCACGGGCCATGTGTTTAAACATTTACCCGATAATCAGATCTATGTGTTGGTATCTGGTCGTTGGTTCCGCGCCGCAGATAATCACGGACCTTGGGAATATGTTGCTGCCAATGCGTTGCCGGCAGATTTCGCGCAGATTCCTGATGATAGTCCTGTCGAAAACGTCAAAGCATCGATTGCCGGAACCCAGCAAGCTACCGACGCTGTCATTGAAACCTCTGTGCCGCAAACTGCTGCGGTCAATATTGCAGGGACTACCCTGACGCCTCCTAAATTTGATGGCACTCCGGCATTCCAAGCTATCCCGGAAACCGCATTGGAATATGTCGCGAATACGTCTACGCCGATAGTGCGTGTTGGTGGCTCGACTGTTTATGCAATGCAGAACGGCGTCTGGTTTACGGCTCCTTCTTTGAATGGCAACTGGACGGTTGCCACCAGCGTACCAGCCGAAATTTATGCTATTCCTCCAAGCTCATCACTTTACTACCTGACATTCGTGCGTATTTATGAAGTATCAGGTAATACTGTCTACGTTGGTTATACGCCGGGTTATCAAGGGGCTTATATTGACCCGACTACTGGTGTTGTCGTCTACGGCACCGGCTACGCTTACAGCCCATGGGTCGGGGCAGTTTGGTATGGCGATTCTGTCACGTATGGTTATGCTGCGGCGATCGCCTACACACCTTGGTCGGGTTGGGCTTACGGTTTCGGTTTTGGCTGGTACTGGGGCGCAGCAACCCTTGCGTATGGCTGGGGCTGGGGACCATATCCTTACTGGGGCCCTTGGGCCTATCCAGCCTGGTATGGCGGTGTCGCATGGGGCGCAGCTGGTGGTGCCGTGGCATGGGGACCAGGTGGTTGGGCCGGCTATAGCGGCAATATTTATCAACAATGGGGTAACCGCGCTAGCGTGTCTCGGGTTGCTGGTGGCTTCGATGCCTGGACTGGCAACCGATGGGCAGGGCAAGTTGGTGCTTCCTATAATTCCCGTACCGGCATTGCGTCTGCCGGACAGCGCGGTGGTGTCGCGAATGTTTATTCAGGCAACTACGCTGGCGGTGCGCGAGGAGTGGCGACAGGCCCGGCAGGCAATGTCGTCGTCGGTTCGCATGGGACGGCGGGTAATGCTTATAGCGGCAATCAGGTCTCAGGTAATCGCGGTGCTGTCTACAATAAAAGCACAGGTCAATGGACCAATGTTGGTGGCGTATCTGGACCAAATGGCGGCCATGCCGGTCATGTTGGCGACGATGTGTACGCCGGTAAAGACGGTAACGTCTATCGCAATACCGGCAACGGCTGGCAACAACATACCGACGGCGGCTGGCAGCCGGTAGCAGGTAGCGCACAAGGACAAGCCACACGTAACGCTACAGGCGGGCTGGGAGCTCAGCGGGCAAATCCGCAAGGAATGGCACCCTCTGGTGCCGGAGCAGATCGCATAGGCGAATTGAATCAGGAGCGAAGCGGGCGCTTCAATGGCGGTATGCAAGCCAATCAACTGCGTCAGTCTTCTATGGGTATGAGTAGGGGGCATTTCGGACGACGTCGATAAATATTTTTAAAAATTTATGACGCAAAAATCGACTCGAGGTTTTTTCTGGCTGCTCGTCGCACTGTTTACCATATGGACGAACTGTGCCTGGGCAGCTGGCGGTGATATTTTCAATATCATCGATGGTAACTTGCAAAAACGCGTCAATGGCGTCGTAGGTCTGATCGGCTATGCGATTGTGCCGGATGTGACGACAAGCTCGCTGTCGATCACTAACGCAAGTACCGGTGACCCCGGCATTTACTCGACCCAGTTTGGTGGGGGCGCTACGATGAGCAAGTCGTTCCCACTCTATCTGGAGGGCGTTGCTGCATATACCCGTTACGACCCGACTTTTGTTGCCAGCGACGGCACCGAAAGTCGATTCCTGCCGCTGCGATGGAATGCGGTGACGGCAAGCGGCGGCGTAGGATGGGATTTTCCGATCACAGACAAGCTCGCGATACGCCCAATTCTGAACGTTGCTTTAGGCACTGTCGCTAGCGATATAACCGCCGGAGAATGGCTTGTAAATGACAAATTGGGAACCGATTTCAAGTTCCTGAACGGCGGCACGTTCAATTCCTATGGTTTGGGCGGGTCGTTAATGCTGGTTTACGAAGACTTCACCCCAGCGCGGGAATTCGAAACTGAACTGCGGTACACCAACATCGCCCTGCAGACGTTCGGCACCAATTCAAGTATCGTGCAGGGACACGCCACCTCGGAAAGCATGGGACTTTGGGCGCGCTACCGTGCGCCTACAGGTATGACATTGATGGACCGACCGGTGCGCTATGTATTAGAACTGGCACACACGGAATTCATGGGCGATTTACGTGGCGCATTGGGCTTCAACGACCTGACATCACTGGGCGCCGGGATAGAATTCGACTCCAGCAAGTACAACGTCATCGTGACCCGCACGCGGATTGTTGCGCGATACGTGTTTGGCAATAATGTTTCGGGTGTGTCAGTGGGACTGGCGGTCAGTTTTTGACATGCAGCAAAGAGCCAATTTAATCGTAAAAACCGGCATTTTGGCTATGACGCAAATTTGAGCAACGAAAATTGCCAAGATTTGACGGAGAACCTTGATTTTACTGGTGCGGCTGGCGGGGATCGAACCCACGACCCTTGGCTTCGGAGGCCCAAAATACAGCAAGGTTCTATAAGGCTGTTAAAGATTTTATTCCATTGTTGGCACAATTTTGGCACACTGCTACCTTCCTTCAGCGTAGCTTTCCATCAATGCCAACCATCCGCAAAAAAGGCGAAGGCCAATATCACGTTCAGATCCGCAAACGGGGATACCCTACGCAAACCAAAACGTTCACCAAGGAGGTAGACGCTAAGCGATGGGCTACGATCATCGAATCCGAAATGGAGCGTGGTGTATTTGTATCGCGCACAGAGGCGGAAGCCACTCTAGTCAAGGATGTGTTGCAGCGATTCGCATCGGAAGTATTGCCGACAAAGCGAAGCGAACAGTCGGATAAGTCGCGCATCAAGACACTAATCGAAGAATTTGGTAACTACCGCTTGGCGAGCCTTAACTCTACTCAGATTGCGAAATTTCGCGACCAGCGATTGAAAGTAGTCGGCCCGCAATCAGTCATTCACGAAATCAACTTGCTCAATCGAGTTCTCAAAACTGCGTCGATGGATTGGGGTATTGCCCTGCCTGGTGGACTGCCGACCGAGCAAGTTCGAAAGCCAAT
Source organism: Glaciimonas soli (assembly GCF_009497155.1). Lineage (GTDB taxonomy): Bacteria > Pseudomonadota > Gammaproteobacteria > Burkholderiales > Burkholderiaceae_D > Glaciimonas > Glaciimonas soli. The sequence continues at coordinate 343,755 of NZ_WINI01000004.1, read as the reverse complement.
CAAGCCAAGAGGGCGCGACCGTCGTGTTGCAGAATTAGAAATCGCAAAAATCCTCGAAGCCACGGAATCGCTTGAGCTGAGAACAATCGTCACACTAGCCGTTGAGACTGGTATGCGCCGAAACGAAATAGCTTCGTTAGTCTGGGATGAAATCGATCTGAAGAACCAAACGGCACACTTACCAAAAACAAAGACGGACGTGCCTCGAACTGTCCCGTTATCAAGAGCTGCAGTCAAAGCATTGAATGCGTTCGGAGTGAAAGAAGATGGCCGTGTCTTTGCACTTCAGGCGGAATCAATGAGTCAGGCGTTCGAACGCGCTTGCGAGCCACACAGGGCAAATATCGTCGGGGCGCGGTTTCACGATTTGCGCCACGAAGCCACCAGTCGTCTGTTTGAAAAAGGCTTGAACGTGATGGAAGTTGCAGCGATCACGGGACATAAGACACTAGACATGCTCAAGCGCTACACGCACTTGCGAGCTGAAGACCTGGCAAAAAAAATAGGGTGAACTCAACAGAGTTCACCCATGCTTGACTTATCTATGAACAACAATACCTTACTATACAAGAGCCTATGGATAGTTAAGCCACTTTTGAAACTAAATCGGAAGATTTTTAAAGGCGCGCTTTGTGTGTCTGGATAAGTTTAACCCAGCTTTTACTCGTGAAAACAGGGGGTCCACGCATGGTTGATTTACTGTGAATACCCCTTGAGCCACTAGTGTAGTAAGTGAAGTAGACGTTTCTATGCGAGCATGCCTGTAAGCGACGTAACTGTCGTGCCTTACAAAGGGATGACAATCAGGAGCCAGTTCACAGGTAGGGTCGAACGGCAAGTCGGGATATTTGGAGCATACGCACACAAGAAGGCAAACTGCGCCGGGATAGTCGGGAATTGCAACTGGGTCATTTAATATTATAAAAAGATGAGCCCCAGCAGGTCCAGACGGTATAAATAATGTTTGCCCTGCAGTTGGGACCCAAACTGTCATAAATTAAATCGCAGACGCAAAAGCGGTGTTTATTACACGTTGCTCTTCGAGTCTAGTGGCAAGCGTTTGTGATTGATCATTATTGAAGTCGAGCACTTCAAATAACCGATTGATGCTTATAGCTACCGATGACCCGTCTGGATCTACCCATTCTGGGCAATGATCATGAGTGTAATCACGAATTTGATATTTACTTAAATGACCGAATTCAGCCCACGTTTCAGCAAGTAAACTCAAATCTGCATCACTCAATTCGAGTAAATCTTCTTCTGGTGATCTAATGAGACTAGCATCGCTAAGCGCTACATCGTAGCCCTCCCGATCTGAAACCCACATGTCCCAACCATCTTCAGCAGATGGCGTCATGCCATTGATACGGTTAAGAGTCCTCGATAGAACTGGGCCATGCTCCATAGAGACGAGCGTATCACCAATTATCGGCTCACCGTATTGTTGATAGGATCGACGTTCAACCAAATACATTAGCTTCATCAGCTTCAGAACTGGCAATCGACCACGGGCTTGAAAGAGGAAATAAGCGGCAACTTGCGCGGCTTTTTTTTCTGAGAAGATATTTTGCATAATTTTAAGCCTCCGTCGCAAGACATTTGCAAACTGGACAGCTAATTCGACCTTAATTTATATACTTGTGATCGCCTTGTCAAATCATTTAGCTACTAAAAATGATATTCGCTACCAGAACAGCTCAGAATTCATGAAAAAACATCAGAGTATATGATTAGGACCAAAAGGTTATCTAGCAAGTTCAATTAATACTGTTTAAATATACAGTATTAATTTTTTTCAGTAAAGGCTTTTGGTCTTTGAGTAGCTGTCCGTTATAAATAGAATTGGGCTCTATTGTGTCAAATAATTAATTTATGTGCGGATTCCCATGTCGCGACGCTGGTGCGTCTAAAAACGCGACAGCATGGTAATCATGATATGCAGGGGAGCCGTCCTTCGGCGGCTTCTCACCATGCGGTTGTGTCCGTGCGCAAAAAACCGCGCGAGGCACAATCCCAGTTATAGAACTACTGGGATGAGACTCAAATCGCCCCGGTACTGTGGGTGACAGATTGTAAAAACAGTTCGGCATGGATTAGGGCACCTTAATACGTTCAAGGCAGGAGAGCATGCCCGCGTGAGCGCGACGTCTCGTCTTCACTTGCTTAAAAATCACGGGGCAACCGGCAGTACTTGTCCATGTTATGCTGCGCGATGCGCCCACGGGTGACCGTATTATTTCGGGAGCGATGGGCGAATCGGTACGCAATTCAAGATTATTCGCCGAATGTGGGAAGGCGGGTGGCTGCGAAAGAACTACTAAGTAAGAACAGATGCGTTGCCTCTGAGTGATGCGTATTAACCACGAGATAGGAAAATGATGGTCGCAACTCCGAATGACGTTCAAGTACAACTTGACCAAGAGCGCAAGTTAGTTTCGTTTGATAGTTACGATCTTTCCGTGAGACAGCTACTTGATATGGTAGAAAGCGGGGATATTTTTGTTCCGCCTGAATACCAACGTCAGTTTATTTGGGATCCTGTGCGCCAATCTGCATTGATCGAATCCGTATTTTTAGGAATACCGGTGCCAAGCTTATTTATGGCGACAAATTCGGACTCGACTTGGGAGGTTGTTGACGGTGTACAGCGTCTTGGAACTCTGTCTCATTTCGTCGCTTCAGTTATATTGCTTGAGAAAATTTCGAGGGACAAGCCTTTAACAATCACAGGACTTGAGAAACTAACCGCTTTAAATAATTTGACCTTCGCAGATTTTCCGAAGTCTCTGCAATTGCGTTTCTTTACCCGCCCGCTTCGAGTTACGGTGTTAAATGACAAAAGTGATTTGTCGGTGCGTTTTGACCTATTCGAACGTTTGAACACAGGCGGCGTGCTGTTGACCGCACAAGAGATTCGAAACTGTGTTTATAGAGGACCATTTAACGATACGATAAAGGAGATGTCGGCATACCCAGCTTTTCGAGCTGTGGTCAAGATAAAGGACGGCGACAAGAACAACGGTATGTATGAAGAATTGGTTCTCCGATTTTTGGCATATCTTCATGGCTATAAAGAATTCGATCACTCGGTAAAGGAATTCCTTAACGCCTTTATGAAAAAATACCAAAAGATCGATATCGACAAAGTTACGCTAAAACTATTCAGAGAGGTATTCGATGCCTTGATGGCGGCTTTACCTGACGGTATATCGCGTAGCCGGAAGGCTACACCAATTAATTTGTTTGAGGCAGTCTCTGTGGGTGCAGCACTAGCATTGCGTGCAGGATCAAAAATCGACCCTGGTCTTGTAGTTGCATTACTTTCTGACGATGAACTAAAGAAATTTACTGGGGCAGGCTCGAACGCTAAGAGAATGGTAATTGGACGAATCGAATACACTAGGGACAAGCTGTTGTGAATCTTGATCACGTCCGAACTGGCGTCAACGCGCGGCTGGCAGAAGCTAGATTAATGTTGGGCCTCCTAAAAATTGACGGAGGTCCCCAGTCGGAAGTCCCAAAAAACGACCCAACTAGTGCCACAATTAGAGGGATGGTCTATGTCTCTTTATATGGAGCGCTAGAGTACTGTGTGGAGCAGGGTGTTCAAGGCTTGCTGAATTTCATTAGCGCGTCTCAAGTTCAGAACGCCCATCTTGAATATAGTGTAAACGTAGTCGCGTTAGACCCGTTTCTTACATCCGTACGGGACGCTGGGGAGAAGAAAAAATGGCCATCGCGCCGTGCTCTGTTTGAAAAAATGGCAGACAGTTCTGTTTGCACCATCTCTAACACAGCGTTCGGAACGTTCTTACACAATGTGCATCCATCTACTATTGAAGAGGTTTTTCATTGCTTTGGGATTGATCTTCCGCCTACGCCGGAGCCAAGACAAATTGGCTACTTACAAGAGATAGTTGATAAGCGGAACGCCGTCGCTCACGGGCGGGATACTGCTACTGAAGTGGGTGAAGGACGGACGTTGGCAGACTTAGTGTTAAGAATGGACGCAGTTTACGCGGAGTGTATCTATTTTTTATCAGCGCTTGAAGAACATGCCTCTGATCTAAGTTTTGTGCAACCAAGGTACCGTGGAGTCTATCGGAGTGCGGCGTAACGTAAATAGTAAAGCAACAATAGTGACAAACGACAAATTAAGACAGTTGAAATGAACAAATGCTCCAACGACACGATTGTCGAAAAGAACTTTTCGAGTATCCACACTTTAAACCCAAAAAGAAACAATGACACGTTGTCGGTGCAAGAGGCCAGGCTATTTCCGTATTACGCAGGGTACTCATCATCGTTTGCATTGAATGTACTGAAGTCTCTTTCGCTGGATAAGGATGCATTGGTACTTGATCCATGGAATGGGAGCGGGACCACAACTAATGCGGCGAATAGCCTAGGTTACAAGGCTGTCGGATTTGATCTAAACCCGGCTATGGTTGTTGTGGCTAAAGCAAATGCAGTATCTTACGCTGACGCTCCTAGCCTACCTCATCTTGCGCGCTTGCTGGTTGATCGGGCGCAAGTTCACAAAATGTTTGATAGCGCTGCCGACCCGCTAAGGGTGTGGCTAACGCCACAAAGTGCGACCCATATACGCGCACTCGAACTCGAGATCAATCGTGCCCTGGTTTCATTTGATCGATATGCATCGTTAAAAGAGGCTTCTGTTCTAAATGAAATCTCCGCTCTTGCTGCGTTCTTTTATTTGGCACTATTTAGAACTACTCGACGTTTACTTCGGGATTTTGTACCAACGAACCCAACATGGACAAAAATTCCCCGGAGTACTCTGAATCGAAAAAGACCATCTGCTAGTCTCATTGCTGAGACATTCATAAGCGAGGTTCAATCCCTCAGTGTGAAAATTTTTTCGCAAAAACAAGTCAAGACTAAAAAGGTAATTCCAATCGCTTTGCAGATGGGAAACGCGGAGGACATTAAGCTCGCGGACTCAAGCGCCGATGCTGTTATCAGCTCCCCACCTTACTGTACACGTATCGACTACGCGGTCGCGACTGCAATCGAATTGGCCGTTTTGGGACTTTCTACTTCCGAGTTTGACAGTCTGCGGAGGTCGCTCACAGGGACTTCAACTGTAACAAAGGAGCCTAAAGCACTTAATCCTAGTTGGGGACCGACATGCTTAACTTTTCTTGATGCCGTTTATGATCACTCTTCAGTGGCTTCCAGCACCTATTACTTCAAGAATCACCTTCAATATTTTGCGTCGCTTTCCCGTTCGCTTTCTGAGGTTGGTCGCGTGTTAGCGCGGAATGGCACATGTGTGCTTGTAGTTCAGGACTCGTATTACAAGGACGTATATAACAATGTCCCACAAATCGTTTGTGAAATGGCGTCGAATAGTGGGCTTGAACTAGTTCATCGAGGAGACTTCCACTCCAAACGATCGATGGCCGGAATAAATCCGAAAGCACGCATGTACGTTGCGAATCGCACTTCGACCGAGAGCGTTCTCTATTTTAGACATGGTTAAAGAGCGCCAAATATGGGTAACCTAAAGCGCCGAGAATTCTAAAACGATGAACAATTATCGTGTTTGCGGCTCTAGAAGTCGCTGTTATCCTCCGAATGTCTATGCATAATCAAAAACAAATTATCGAAGCAATTAAGACCGGAATGAAAAGGGCATGCCAAGCGATGCATAGCTTTACGGATGAGCCGGCACTGGCATTCAATGCAGAGTACCTTTTTACAGTTAATACAGCAAATGCCATCGACGAGCATAATTATGTTCCTGCTCATGCTTACGAAATTCGGATCGAGCAGAGTACTAAGAAGTTTGCTCGAGACTGCCTGTTACCGTTCAAGTTTGGTCATCCATTGGTTCGTGGATCGACTAAGCGGCGTTCGAAAGTACCCCCTAAAATCGACCGAAATGGCCGAATTGATATCGCTGTTTATCACGACTCACCTAAATCTGGATACTTTGGTCGGCAACCACTTTGCGCCATCGAACTTAAAGGCTTCGATCCAGCACGCAAATTGGTAATGGATGATCTTCGTCGGAATTTGGAATTCATGAGGCTTGAAGGGGACACTGGCGCGAGCGTGTTGGGATTTGTCGTATTCGCTGCATTACACGAAACGCCAGTGCCACAAAATTTACATGAAGCGTTCGTCAAGGAGGTCGAAGTAAAGAAGAAATATCAAAGGTGGTTAGCTGGTCTCGGGCAGCGTAGCGATGTTGTTGAATCCGTCGAAACTTTTGGAGTCAGTTGGGAGCCGGACGGAACGATCAAAGAGGAAGTTTGCGAGTATGTACTAGACACATCAACTAGGCACCACTTCGTTGGCGCAATTGTGACGTTTTCTCGTCTTGCCTAAAGGAAACTACCGTTCTGGGGAATACGTTAGGCTAACGTTGATAGCTAGTATGCAATGTTAGAAAGGCATCATAGAAGTAATATGTAAACAGTATTAAAAAGACGCTTACAGCGCCTTTTTTGTACTTTATCCGGCGAGATAAAATGAAAATAATTATTCGAGACGCGAAGAGCGATGACCTAGACTGGCTCAAAGAATTGATGGTAGAGAGTATGAGAGATGGCCACTATCTCAAACAGTCAAGCGATACGATGCGAGCCATGCTTCAGCAAATAATAGAATGTGGCGTAATGTTTCGTTGTTCCGATAAAAATCCTATGCAAGATGGAGGCGGTGGCTTGAAAGCGGAAGGTATTCAGGCTTGGATAGATGTGATCGAGAAGGATGGAGAAAAAGTTGGTTTCAGCCTCAGTTCGCAATGGAAAGTGGAGAGTGAGGACAGGGAAATATTGTGTATCTCTACTGCTAAAGACTATAGGAAGCAGGGCGTACCTCACCTTGGTCTCGACGCTAAGCCAAGACATGTTGCCGAGCTAATCAAGATGGTGTTCATCCAATGCGATCAATCGATGGATGTCATTCGACCTGATCCGAATTTCATCTGCTTTAGTAATGGCACGCTGAATGTTGCGACCGGAATCTTGGGGCCGCACAGCCCAGCGCATATGCTGCTGAACCGAATTCCACATCCATTTAGCGCCACTGCTACATGCGGCGGTTTCATTACGTTCTTGAGCAGCGTCTGGGCCAATGACACGGACCGTGATCAGAAAATCCAGTTAATTCGCCAGTGGATCGGCTATCTGCTTGTTGCTGACAGTAGCATGCACAAGATGTTGATTCTCAAGGGTGAAGGTGCAAATGGCAAAACAGTATTAATGGACCTGATCAGAGAAATCATAGGCGAAGCAAACACGTCAAGCGCCATGCTGGATCGGCTGCGTCTGTCGTATGTACGTGCAACTATGGATGGAAAGTTGTTAAATGTGTCGCCAGATTTGCCAAAGAAAAATATTACGGCAGATGGTGACTTGAAGGCTATAGTCTCAGGCGATGCGGTCGAAGTTGCACTAAAACATAAGCAGTCGCACACGATCAAACCATACGTGCGCTTGATCGTATCGACCAACAACATGCCAGATTGCAAGGACACCAGCGATGGCTATTTCCGCCGTTTGATGATTCTGACATTCAATCAACAGTTTGCTGAAAGTGAACGCAATCCAAATCTGTTGCAATCGCTGATTCCGGAAATACCGGGCATCATACGGTGGGGGCTCGAAGGTTTGTACGAGTTGCGTGCGCAGGGTCGTTTCACCATTCCGGAATCATCGGAACAAGCCGTGCAGATTTACCGGGAAGAGATCTCTCCGGGAAGGCTATTTGCTGAAGAATGTCTAGTGGCGTCTACCGATAGAATCGGTATGTTATCCAAGGATATCTTTATGGCGTTTAAGATTTGGTGCAGGGAGCGTGGTTTTGATGCCGGTAATATGATAACGCTTGGACGTGAGCTTTCTGCTTTAGAGTTTACGTCTCGGAAATCAAATCAATCGTGGTGGTTGGTCAGTGCGACAGAAGCAGGGAAAGAGTACTTCCGCCCCGCGTCAATCTTGCCAAAAATTGTTCAACTCCTACCCGATCTTGGTCTAGCACTTGCAGCTTGATCACGCATCCAACTGGTCTTGCATCTGACCGGTTGCATGCTTACGGCAAACCATCTTCCCGATCTTCCCACTTCGTAATCAATGCAGCAACGTTGGGAGGATGGGAGGATGTTTTCACTATTAGCGATAAAATATTCAGTTGCCATCACTGCTATTCGTTTGCGGTGATTGCGTGATTTCCGACAGCCTGGACCTGCCATTCATATCCCGAAATACTTTGTTATATTCGTCCTCAGAAACCTGTTGAAAGTGCCTGTCTGTATACGGTACGCTGGAAGCATAGATTCCGATTGCAGAAGAAAATTTCTGTTGATTAGCAAGGAATCTATCACACCGCCAAAATAAAAATGAAGCTTGAAAAAAATCAAGCAACAGCGGTGCAAGGGACAACGCACGGGTTTCAAGAAAGCTGATACGGCTTTCAATCAAGCGTGTAAATAAATGATGTGAAAACGATGCATGGGTAATGCCCAGGAACACTGACGTCTCAAGGATTTGCGACTCAGGATGCATCCGCTTTTCTCTTGCAAATTATTTTCGCAAAAACCCATCGACTCGAAAAACGGAAGTTAACATATATATAGAGTGATGAAAAAATCACTGTCGTTTACTTATAAAGGAAATTTCAAATGACAGAAAATCAAGATGTAAAAAAAGCGATTTATAACATGGGTGGGGCCAAAATAGCCGCGGGAAAATTACGGGTTTCCACCAGCACGATCAGCAAGTGGTGTCGTCACGGTGTCATTCCTAATCTGGACATGGCTACCAGGGTTTCAGCAGCAAGTGGGTTTGCTGTTGATTCGTTGAGGCCACGATTTAAGGAGAGTGCGACTTAGAGAAAATCTTTGGAGGCGAGCAGAAAAACAAAAAAGCCGGACGAAAACGCAATTTTCTAACCGGCCAAAAACAATAATATGAAAGTGTATAAATGTATTTTAATTCAAAAAAAGAGAGCGATATTAAGCTCCAAGATAACGTAGTAACCTGCAACAACGCTGGCGTGGAAGCGGTAGCGCCAATCAAAAACACCGATCCGGTATCACGTGCTAAGGATCTACTCGCTTTGCATCATTCGATTCCGAAGGGCCTGAACTTCGAGGCGGTTATGAATTACACCGGCAAGCTGATTGAATTGCTTGGTGACGTCGGTGCGGAAGTCGTCGCCGTGATGAATTTGGAGTTGTTGGTCAAAGGCGAGACTCCGCTAGCTGAAGGCTACGACCTGGCTGATGCAGAAGCTGATGGATGGACCGCAACGGAACTGGCATCGTTCGGGGATGCGCTTTGGGTACCAGTGACATCAGTTGAGCCAACATCTCCTTCACCGGCATTAGCGTCGACACCAAAGAAAGTTGGGGTTGACGAAAATTCACGCCAACCGAAGAAAAAAACGGCTTTAGAATTTGCCAATGAATTTGCCATGGTGCACCACGGCGGCAACATTGCGTATTTTAACAGCCAAGCTCTCGCCTACACCAATGGTTATTGGGCGGCGTTGAATCCTGACGTCCATATTAAACAGCCGATACTCCAAGCAATGGATGATAACGCCACTGCATCTAAAGTGAACGGCGTGTTTGAACTGGTCAAAATTAAGTACGCATCTATGCCGGAAATGTTTGAGCGACAATCTCCGCTCATTTGCTTAAACAATGGAACGTTGAATCCGCTCACCAGGGAATTATTGCCGCACACGGTAGATCACTACCTGACGAACAAGCTAGATATCGCTTACGATGCTCTGGCGCAGTGCCCTTTATGGCTCCAGACTCTGGATGAAATATTTGCACCAGATACTGATAAGGCCGAGAAGATTCAATTGCTGCAGGAATATATCGGCTACTGTCAGATTCCTGATACCCGCATTCACAAATTTCTGTGGATGGTCGGTGGTGGCGGTAACGGCAAATCGCTGATTCTGGCTGTAATAACCGCTTTGATAGGGAAGGTAAACATCAGCTACGCCCAAATAGAAAATTTGGGAGAAAAATTTGTGCGTGCAGAACTACAGGGCAAGCTAGTCAATATCAGTTCTGAGATGTCGGCGCATGCAACCGTGTCGGATGGCTATCTGAAACAAATAACGGCTGGTGACATCATTCAAGCTGAGCGCAAAAATGAACGCCCTTTTTCGTTCAAGCCATATTCACGTCTGATTGGCGCAACTAACCTACTACCCCGACTTTTAGATCACTCGGATGGTTTCTTTCGTAGGGCAATGATCTTACGGCTCAATCGTCAGTTCACTGAGGCCGAGCAGGACAATCAACGGGAAGTCAGGCTCATGGCAGAGCTACCAGGTATCTTGAATTGGGCCGTGGCTGGATTGCAGAACCTGTTGACGAGAGGATCGTTCATGATTCCGCCAAGCTGCCAGGTAGAGGTTACGCAATATCGTGTGAACTCGGATCCTGTTCGACAGTTTGCAGAGGGGTTCCTCAGAGCCTGTGAAGATACAAATCGTTGTGTGCGAGGTGCCGAGTTGTATGGCTACTACAAGGACTGGAGTGCTGACAATGGTTACAAGACACTTGCGAGTAATCAGTTCGCAGATCGTCTGGAAGGTGTCGGTTTCAAAAAAGATAGGGATAAAGCTGGGCGGTACTGGCATGTGGAATATTGTCTTTTCACCGTCTCGCAAATGCCAGATGAGCCTCCAGTGCTATCCATCACTCCGCTTGCAGGAAAATATCACATTTAAAAGGTGACGAGTGGTGTCGGGTTGGTGTCGGGTCTGACATGTACCCGTCACCACTAAAGTCTCAGTCAATTATGAGGGTTGGTGCGAAAGGTGTCGGGGTGTCGTGATTTTTACTTAAATTCAAAAATAAAATAAAGAAGAGCAGGATGGGACGTGGAGGACTTAATCCTATGCGGGAAGAAAAAATCTATGCCCGAATAAAAAATATTAATGGATTTTCTCACAGCCCGACACACCCGTCACCGGAGTATGGAAGTTGAACAGATATTGGATTTTAGGGGCGACGGGTACGGCTAGACCCGACACCAACCCGACACCTTTGGGGCCGATCTTTCGTCTATTATCTAGCGACATTGCATTTATTTTTTCCGTCGGAGGTATGTAATGATTCAGATTCGAGACGCAGCAGACTTCAAACGCCTATTGAATGGCCTAGCCGACGATATTGTGGGAGCCCATATCCACCATAAGATGCGCAAGGATCTTATAAAAGCCGCAGATAAATATCCACTGGTAATGCAGCAGTCCAATACCTTTTGGTCAACGACACTTAAAGCACTCAATCTAACAAGCTTTGCCCTACTAGCAAAAGTTTATGACACGGACGATAAATCCCTCCACCTTTCTAGTTGGCTGCGAACAATCAAGGAAAATCAACAACTGTTTGGGGATCAGGGCTTTAGAGATCGCCTATGTGAAAATCCTTTTGTAGAAAGTTTGGCTGTAGGTAGTCGGATACCTGATATTTCCGTTCTGGAAATAGATATAGTCTCCTGCTCAATTTCAGATCCACTAGTAAAAACATTGGTAGTTCACAGAAGTAGCACGATGGCGCATCGCAACGCAAGAAATACCGCAAGGGCAACGAGCATTGCCGATACATATCCGCTGTCGTGGGACGACTTTGAAACGCTACTCCGTCGTGCTCACGACATCTTAAATCGATATAGCGTACTTTTTGAAGCTTCTTCGTATTCGACCAACGCTATTGGCGATCAGGACTATGAATACATTTTTCAATGCGTAAATGAAGCAGTAGAAAAGTCTCAAAGTTTATATAGACACTAACAGCGCTAAGTCGACACTCAACATCAATAGTCAGCTACGCCAGAACAATACTTGTGAAGCAAGTGACAAAATTGGGGTTGATCACCAGATATGATGTGTATGATCGAGTCTGACTTGCATTGAACGGCTAAGATCAATAGAGGGTGATGGCGATCTTGTGAAGATATTAATAGTATTCGGTTACTAAATCGATACGGAGATTTCGTAACAAAAACAGTAGTTTCATAGCAGTATTTTAAATTAAACCAAAATCACCGTTTGCCATAGATTTCATCCTACTAGCTCATGCAAAAAAAACTATCAGTAAGCGGATTGGGAAAGAAATTTCTGAGAAAGCGCCTGGCACTTCCACTGGCACATGCTCTTTCTTTTTCTGTTGGGTTAGGCATGATCTTATGTATCGGCCCATACCTTCAACTTTATTTGCTATCGCTTTTAACTAGCCCTGAAAACAGCATTTACTCCAGCGCATATGGTGACAGTTTTATCAAATTTCCCGGGATAAATACTTGGTTTAACGGGATGCTTTGGCCATTTACTCTAGTTTCTGCATTTTTCATTTTTTTTGTGCGGAAAGCTACTAATTATCGAGACGTTTTTGTTATTGCCATAGTTTATTTTTGTTTTGCACTTACGGTATTGGATTTATATGCTGCCTTTGTGCAAATCAACGGTTCAAATAAGATAAATATTTTTCAGTGTGTCATTTCAAATATTTTCGGCTCCTTGCTTATCGCAAGCTATGTACTTCTAGTTTTTAGATTTACTGAATTAATACTGTCATTCACACGAACCCATGTATCCCTTCAGCGTGTTTTAGCACTGGCCTCTCCTCCGGTGATAGGATTCGCCGTAAGCGCTAGTGCGTATTATGTATGCACCCTATTTTTCAGTTTAACGCCTGCCAAAATAGATATACTTTTAGATCCATCCACTTTTGGATATTACACTTCAAACATATCTAAAAAACAAGGTGAGTTAAGTAGCGCAACAGAGAAAAAATTTGGTTTATTTTCTGAAGGAGGAAATTTCAATGGAGATTTAGAAGTTATTAACCAAACCCCACTCGTATTTAGTTGGAAAAAATCTGACAGGCCAGGAATTTATAAGGGCTCCATAATGCTTTACACAGGTTGCTTGCCGTATAATCTTCCCACCAAAGTATCGCAGCCTGACAATACTATAACTTTTGATAATCTCAATAACTTACAAGTAGAAATTGACTCAGGTATCACGCAGTTATTAATAAATTCGAAGAGCGGCGCAAACGGTGAGGTTGCAATAGATAACGAGGCTTTAAATATATATTGGCTTTCTCAAGATTTAAAAACTAAGTTGCTTACATTGAATCGTTTTCCGGGATCTAATTCGACTTTAGATTATTGGAGTTCATCGAATAAATTGAAAGCATACGTTTCGACTTATCTCATAAAAAGCGATAAGATGCAAAATTCATCACTACAACCAAGGCGAATCAAAATTAACGCCGATGGCGTCAGATACGATTTAAATTTTGAAAGCAAAAAAACGCTTAATTTTGAGGACAAATTTTATTGCAATCCGATAACAAAAACAAAATTCGTTCCTGGCATTAAAGTTAATATTTCAGACATGGCTATTGCTGTCGGAATTATTTTGCAAATAGAACGAAAAACACCAGTTGATAGCTTTTCCTCGAATAGAAAGAACGCCCTTCATATTAATGGAATTAACGGCTGGGTTAGTGTAAAAAATTTATCTAATCAAGATGCCTCAATAATTACATCAAGAGGATTGGTAAAAGATTTGTCATTTACCGGGGGAGTGAAGAGTTTCGAGATGGATGGTGCAAAAATTAATGCCAGCCCATTCGAGAAATTTACTGTTAAAAATGGAAATTTGCTTGGTTCACTTGAGCCAACAGGACAGCTACGATTTGTTGGAGAGGCACAAGCAATATTTAAAGATCAATCAAGACTTAATAAAACTCGTTGGGAGAGGCTTGACTCTTCCATAAAGTTACTATTTCTTTCGGTGGTGGCCACACTTTTCAGCTCGCTATTTTGGCTTGTTGTTAGTAGTCTTCAAAAAAATCACAAAATTCGGTTTTCTTGAGTGTTTAATGGGGGAATGCTGTAGGCCAGAGCAATACAATATTATATCTAGCAGGCTTCACTAATAGGAATCTGCAACGAAAATGTAGAAATTGGGCTAAAAACTCCCATACAGCAGGAGCAAATGGCGGCGTTAGCCACCACAGAAAACGTACCCGGCCAGCATCTTTCCCCACCATAGCCAAACAATGCCGATGGCAATGAGCGCAAGAGGAAATCCAAAGGCGAATAACAACAAACTGAAGGCGGTCATGATTTACTCCCCGGACTGACACTGACTTTTTTATCCAGCTTGTCCATCAGACTGGGTTTGCTTGTTGACGTTGCCTCTTCACAGCTTGGACGGAAGGAATAGATATCGGCACATGACGAAAAATGCTCATGAGACAGTCGTGCGACACGTGAGACAACGACGCCATGGTTCTCCAAATCCTAGTTAGGTTGCTCTAATTTTTTTGCTTGTGCACGTATTGCATCCATATGATCAATCCAAATTGATTCGGCTTTTTCATCGAACGTCGCTGCGCCGTAATGCGGCCCTTCGTCAATCAAGGCCAGAAACGATGTGATGACTTGATAGCGCTGAGCAGAAAGTTGTATTCGGTTTTTTGCCAACTCATATTCCACCATCTTCCGGCGATCACTGACCAATGGTAGTTGGTTACGGAAAATATTGCGAAATTGAACTGCTACTGGATTCGTGTCAGGAAATTTGCTGGCAAACTCAACTAAACGAGTCGACTGTTGAATTCCAATTTTTGCCAATGCGTATATTTCCCTTGAAAAATCTGTGTTCTATCGGGAAGTTGGAATACTGGAAAATCAACGTGCAGAAAATAATCCCTTATCCGCTTTTTTACACCAGGCACTACGTGAAGCTGCAAATGGTGTAAAACAACGTCTATATGACCAAGGGATTTTGCTTTAAAACCCCTTCTCTGGCCTACCTCATAAAGCCCTTACAAATGACCATGAACCGACAGTAAACGTTACATTTTTACAATCAGGACATACTTCTTGTATGTACATAACTGCATCAGCGAGATTTCGCCAAGTTTTCAATTCCCCCCGGCTCGTGAATACTTCATAGCGCTTTTCAGGCTGAATGATCGTAATGGATGCTTGCGACAAACGACCATCATCCATTTTAATTTCCACGGAGTAATTATCTCTATTTGTCTCTGCAATAACGGCAATTTCTCGTTTATTTAGTCCCATATTCTCATTCTAAATCCGATGTAAGCTTCTATGCCTCAAGGCTGCATTTTACTTCACCGCACCGAAATTCAGGTATTAGTAAATATATCTGTATTTTTTTAAAAAAAACTGGAAAACGTTTGGGGCATTTTCGCCCCCGCGAAAATCGGCTATGGCGTGCTATGCATCGAGCCAACACAAAACGTTGTCTCGCCCCTTCCGGGCTTTCAGCGCCGAGCCACACACCTTAAGAGCCTACATACAGCCCTTGGTAAATGAACTAATTCATAGCCCGGTTTGATGCTGCCGGAAAGTGTCGTCAAATTGCCCTATACCGGGCATATTTCCGACATTATTTTCACTCATACCTTCAAATATAAAAAACAGTTTTTTATCTGTGAAATTACCTATGGTTTCACTCCAAACTAAAGGTCTAATTCAGGCTGCTTCGGAATTGTCGAAATATCGTCGCCAGATTGCCCTGTAGTGGGCATATCTAGAACGTTATTTTCACTCGCATCTTCGATTCCCATGACCGGGACATCAATCTTTTCTTTTTCAATATATGAAATTCCGGTATATGTCACAAGATTCGTGGCTACGAGTGACAAGATAAATATAGTGGAGTTTAACCACCAACTGTGTGTTGTTGTGCCAATGTGATTATGCTCATTTGGCGTACGTTGTTCAGCCATTTCATCTACCTCGGATAACTACTTCAGTTTCGCTGCAACGATTGCAGCACGACAAACAAAGGCATTTGTAGCAACAGCCAAATTTTTCTGATTAATTTCCAGGAGGAATAATCTACAACTAGCCTAAGGGAACCTCTCTGCGTGTACCAGCGTGGGTATCGATGTATTCAAGCGAAGCCACCTCCAACGGCAGCTCTAAGTGGCTGAAGCACACCCTAATGGCGCTTTCCTTGTCCTGCAAACTTGGTATCAATTCGTCGCAACAGCGCTGCGCCCGATCAGTGAGATCAAATTTAGCCAATACAACTCTTGCATAAGATTGTACGGCGCTGCCAGGCAGTACGTGTTCAATGAACGCCCAATTGATCAGTGCCAGTTCTCGTCGTGCTAACTCTGTGAGCCTGTCCAAGGCAAGCTCGTCCCAGAGACGCATCATTACTCGCTCCCAGTACTCTCTCCTGTTTGGGCGAATACGAAGCTCTTCTGGAACGATGATGAGATGCTCAATGCTGTTATCTAGGCGGATTAACCCGGCAGCAAAGTAGAGCCTCCAATGCTGGTAAGTCAGGCAGTCAACAAGGCACGGTATGCCTTCAACCAGAAACCTGCGAACGTGAAGCAACTCGTGCAGCACTGAACCGTCGGGAAAATAGTCGGAGGTAGGGATTAGCAATTTTGCGCCATGTGGACTGAATTCGCAGGCCATGGTGTCCGGTTGGCTTGGTATGTTCCGTGCCCTGGCGGAATCCACCTCGACGGTGATTTTAACTCGGCTGGCCCGTTCGATCTCTTCGACCAAGGTGCGAATATCTAAGGGAAGACGTGCAATGTATTCTGGCTGCATGTGTGGTTGAAGAGTTTGAAGTGGTTGAACCAACGCAAAATTTGCAGCTGTCTAGGCTGTACCCAATTCAAAATATTTGTAGAATCTAATCAGTATTTTTTGGCCATACAAGCTGATTCAATTTCCCAATTTCTGATCGAGCGAATGTAGTGTATTGCACGGTCATCTTGTTTCTTTGCGTATTCACTGACATCTGTTCCCTGGCTGCTCTAACTTGATTATCGGTAGCCCCAAATTTTTTTATAACCGCTAGCTGCATTTCGGCAAACTCCCCTAGACCTAAATCTAATGGGCCAGCTGCATTGAAGGGAGGTTTAGCTGCAGAATTTCGTACCTTAGCAGCCAATCGAGCAATATCAATGTCAGCGGCAATATTATTTACAGATACAGACAGAGCTTCCCGATCCTCAGGGGTAAGAGCAGTCAAGAGAGTGGCCGTAGTTAAATCTGCGTGCATACAATCAGACACATTGATAGCCAAAATTTTGTCATTTAGATCCGCACCTGTAGATCTTACGCCTAACGGCGGAATGGGGGTCATTAGCCCAGTACAATCTACTCCTGCTAGAAAGACATATTGACGTATTGCTTCAGCTCGCATTTTTTTGTAATTTGTTGCGACCGTGCGCTGTAGCTGTTCCAACCTAAGTTGTTGCTTCGCAACCTGCTCATCAACTGCTGCCTTTTGATAAAGAGGAATTACTGTGAAATATAGTCCACCGGCTGTCAGCAGCATTATGATGACCTGTGCTATATGGCTGACGAGTGGAATAACTCTCTCGAATTTTTCAAAAGAAGTTTTATTTTCCGTAGGCATGGAATAGATTGCTTCCAGTAATTGAACGATAAACGGAACCTACGTACGGGAAGACGAGCCAGGTATTCTTGCTGCATGAATGGCCTATGACAAATCTTCCGGGCAATCGGATTTAATAGGTACAGGTAGCATTTTTATTGGCACAGGCACCCCGTCTTTCGTTACTGTCACATGAAAACCTGAGAAAAATATTACCAGGTGCTGGATCGGATCGACTCGCACAATGTACGTTGCTCCAGCCTCCACCGGCATAGTCCAATCCAATTGCGAGTATTGATTCGTAGCACGCTCTGGTTGCACAACACCGAATGTAAGATGGGCACCAACCGGTACTCTGGCCTGCTGTTTTTTCTCATCACGACCATATTTCGGTATATCTATCAGTCTCGTCCCACCCCTGCTTTTACCTGGGAGCCCCAGAAACGATGTGCATCGAAGTGGCCCCCTTAAATAAAGTTCGGTATACGGAAAAGGTGCACTCAGAAAAATTGTAGCGTGAGGTGCGTTATCTGGAATAATCAACGGCTCGGCTCCAGGAGCAGCGCAGCCAGATATAAATGCAATGGATGCTATCAGCGGTGCAAGGCGGCGAAAAGGGACCATGAAGTGCTTTCTTAAAATTGCTAAATAGTGGGCATTGTTGATGTGTGTTGCTTTAATTTTCTTTTGACTTGATTTAGGCAGTGCTGCCGCTAAATTTTTTGCGCTGGTCCCCCATCAAGGCTCGCAATTCAGTGATAGTTAGACCACTGACTTCATGCATGCTGATCAACAATGTCGCACCTATTGGCAACCGGCGATGTCGAATTTTGCTGATTACGGGCGGTGCAACTTCGAGCAGTCGTGCAAGTGCGGCGTCATTTTTCAGGTGGGATTTTTCAATCAATGCGTCCAGTAACCGGTTTGGGTCATAGGTCGTCTGGTCATCGAGCAGATTACGTGTCGGTGCGTCCGTAGTGGTGTGAATAGTCATCATCAATACTCTGCTAAACCATTAACCTTGCTTAGGCTTAAACTGCTTGTCGCTAATGCGGAATTTTTTGCGACGGTCTCCCAACAACGTACGTAGCTCCGAGATAGTCAGATCACTCTCTTCATGCATCCGGATCAGGATTGCTGCCCCTACTGGCTTACGATGATGCCGAATTTTGCTGATTACGGGCGGCTGAATTCCAAGTCTCCGGCACAACCCAGCATCATTTTTCACTTGTAATTTTTCGATCAGTGCGTCCAGCAGATAACATGGATCATACGTCACTGGTTCATCGAGTTTTTTGACGGTCGTGGCGCTGAGGAATGGAGTAGTTTTCATAATCGTTTAACTTGTTATTTGAGTGAAAGAGAAATCGTTAAGCCATGCGTTTGCAATGTCCAAACGGATCGTGACTGTGGAAGACTGGAGGATTGCCGCTTTTATAAATTTCATTCTCTATCGTCGTCACAGAAACGCCATATCTAGCGGCTAGCATGCGAGTTGGTACAAGACTGTCAGCATTTATCAGCGTCCCATGTTCGGCTTTTAACGCCGCATAGTCCCATGCTCCGCCTTCGTTCCTGGCTTGGCACTACACCGAGCAAGCACGATAGCGTCGCATCATTTTTTAAATGAAGTTTGGTGAGCAATGCGTCGAATAAGCGATTGGGATCAAAGCTCACCGACTCATCGACCTTGTTGCTTGTCGTTGCGCCTGAAAAAATGCTGATGCTCATGATCAATTCCGTGTGAATATTTTTTATCAAAAATGAATCTGTCGGTTGGTACGTCAGGTATCTTGTGGCTGAAAAAACAGCGACAGATTCACTTCTTTACTGCGTTTTCTCCGGTGCAGTTTCCGTTGTTGGAGCTGCCACACCGTCTGCTTCTTTCGGTGCTGCCTCTTCCACGATTTGATAGGAAGGATCACCTATTGCGAAGCTAACTGACCCACTACCGTTTGCGGGCAGTGAGGCTGGAGATTTTTACTAACAACAACCTCAATCGTCTTTAGTATAAATTTCTAACGGCACAAAATGCCATTGCCTAAACTCAGGGTCGTAAATGGCGATTTGATTGTATTGAAATCCTGCATCCACGGTTTCACCGATACGTTCGACCGCTGCGTACACCTCTTTCTGACATTCTTGCTCCGTCCATCTACTGCTATTTTCAATAGTTTCGTTATATGCGAACAACCCCGCATGTTCATACACACGTTTCATTGCAGCAGGAATGTCTTTATCAATCTTGAATTCAATATTGTTGATATCATTTGCATGAATTTCCTCAATTTGCAAAGACCCAAAACCACCCAAATGACCATTTTTCCTGACAATTATTTTTCCGTCGTATGCAGTGTAACCACAGTGAAATAAGAAGCGTAATTGCCCGTTAAAGTCCGTAATGAATTCTTGAGGGTTGAATAATTGGATTGGTACGTGTTTATAAAATGTAGTCGGTGGTTTTGCGCTAAATGCAGCATCAATCAACGCATGTATCGGGGAGAGATAGGCTGAAATTACACTCCCATCCTCCATAGCCTCACACATCACACGGACATGGTCTGGCTGCCCTTGTTGTGGCTGGTACGTGACCAAAACGTGGAATGGATGGTCAGGATGTAAAACATGACCACATGGAGGGATTTTGGATGGCTGTTTGTTCATTTTTGGAGTTCATCAAAGGGAATACCTATTTTTCGATAGCAGTTATTGTTCGACCAATCTAAATTCAGTCAGTAATCATTTGCGTTTCTCGTGTTCCTTTTGTTTGACCGTCGCTATCATCAAATTTTCTTTTAACTTCAACTTCAACACGACCATCAGCAAGCATTTTCGTTTCAATTGATTGCGCCCAATTACCGGGACATGTTCCAAAATAGATATTTGCTCGTTTGTCGTTTGCAGAACAAGTATCTAGCGCCGTTCTCTGCAAAACAGTTTTTTCAGCAACGCGTAGTTCAATAACTGGAAAATCCCAAGCCCCAGATTCACCTTGCGGATTATCGTTAACAAACCCACTTTCCGTTCTAATTTGAATCATCCCATATTGTCGAACAGCTATTTTGCTACCGGTTTTTAGTGGTTGACCGCCACCATTTTTTTCTGGGCCAAGCTGAAGTAGTTTTGCCCAGTTAATCGTTTTTTTGATGAAATCTGGCTTTGTAACCGTGCGGGACTGTTCTGCAAGATCAATAGAGATTTCTGATTTCTTCGCATTACAGAAATACAAAAGGTTATCTGATATATCCTCGCTAAATGCTGACTGAAATGGGAAGAAAGAAATACATAGAGCTGAGCATGAAAAAAACAAAGATGAAAAAAAAGAAGTAATAAATTTCTTGGTTGAAATCATGATTACTGCGTAGTGTTTTTGAGTATTTCTTTTAAAAATCCATTGCTGTACTTATTATTGTCATAAACGCACTGGTAATAAGCAGCATCATAGTAAAAATATCGTGGATTACTGGCTGGTTTTTCAGTTACCCAAGCATTTAATGAATCACGACTTAACTGACAGTACTTCTTCGATTCTTTTTGTTGATGAGCGTATTGCTTGAGTAGGTTTTTATTTGGATTTTCTGCTGGGATAGTTGAACTGATTTTGTTTATTAAAATCTTATTTTCTTCAATCAAGTCATTCGACAGACCGTTGTAACACTCTACATCAGCAAAAGCCCCGCCTAAATGATTGAGGCACTCCGGGTTTGTAGTCGCTGCATAGCTGTTGCTTATAAAAAATATTAGGAGAGTAATGGCACAAAATTTAATGGCTTGCATCGTATTCCCCTGACTGAAATAAGTTGGCCTCGGACTTTCGCCTGCCTTCATTACCGCCGCCCGTTCGATACGTTTCTAAATACTAGAGAGATTAAACATCGTAGACTACGATGCTTCGACGCACAAATACTCATACGAGTCTACTTACGGCATAACATCATAAATAAACATCATGAGCCAATTCGATAAAACTAACCCAACAAAAAAAATTACCATCATCATTGAGCCGAACAAAAATATTTGAAATCCATTTTTGAGCGCAGTTTTTTTCGATGTAACATTGTTCTTATATATAAAAATTGCAGTTATAAGAAAAAATAAGTAAATAAACCCAATGATGATCTGATGATGGGCTTTCGAAAAATTTTCCGAAAATAATGATGTTAAGTAGAAAAGTACTGGTATGGCAAAAAACCATGCCAGTATATTCAGAAATGTGCGGCCTTTGCTCTTCATGGTTGGGAATTTTCTCCCGACTCACCTTTGAAGTAAGAAGATGGTATGGGCGTTTCCCAGCCAGGAGTTAGGTAGTTTGGATGTGATATTTTCGGGACACTTCCCATAACACTGTTCAAAAGTCCAGCCATATATGAATTACTGTTATATTCCCCTTCTCGCATAATGGTGCCACCTATATTTTCAGGGGCAGAGTAAGGCAGTGTATAGCTTGCAAAGCTGTACGCTTTCTCCATCAGTTTTTGAGCAAAAATATGATTACTCATTCCAGCAGGTGGTTGTAGTGGAATTTTAATAACTACACCTGATATGGTGGTATTTCTGTAAAAATTAGAGCGAATAAATTTTACATTCTGAAACGGTCTGCTATCAGCGTATACATCCAGAGTTGGTTGCCCATCAATACCAATTGAACCGCCTTGACCATCATCAATGAACAATGTGAAGTGTAAATCTGGAGTATTTAATCCCCCAACATATCCAATGACACCCGCTGCGATTCTTCCATATAAAATAAAAGTTGGGCTAGGATGTTTGATATCCGCTATAGAATTTTTTGTTGGATTCGTAGCTACTTTCCCGCTTGGCTTATGCGTTATTTCATCCGCCATTATTTTTCTCCAGCTGCATATCTATGGCCGTAAAGCCAAACCAAACGGACAAAGGTTCTGTTTGATCAGTGTAGACTCGTGGACATAATCCAAAGTCGTCCGTATAGCCATTATAAATTTCGCCGTCATTGGTTTTAATAAAATAAGCGATGTTTGGAATAATGCTCCCCGTCTCATGGTCTATTGCGCGGATTTGCTCATCATATTTTTGTGCTTTAGCTTCTGCATAATTTGAAGCATTGCTACTAGCAAATGGCGTTTGCGCAGGAACTCCACTGGGAATACCACCAATTGTTGCCACATGTTGCGAGGCAATTAAATAAGCACCACATGAAGTAAGCATGCCTTCGACAGCAACTGTCATTCCTAAAACGGTGAGATCACTTCCCGAACCACCAATAATGGTGAACTCACAGTTGCATTGAGGGCAAAAGCCTTTATGACCGACCCCAGCAATATTTCGTCCATAAAGGGGAAAGTTAAAACCTTCGTGAACCGTCCCACCGTGCGATGTCGAGTCACCTTGGCGAACAATTGCGTATGCTGACATGTAATTTTTCCTCTCTATGTATTTGTTGTTGAGTCACTCACATATCTCATTAAATTTTCCGAAGTCGCAGCGTTGATGTTCAGCAATGCACACCACTATAGGAGCCATCTATACGTACCTACGCTTACCACGCATGAATAAACTCAGATAACACTATGATGAAAATCGTTGGCACCGGCTAGCCGGATGGCGGGTGATAGCTGACTAGGAATTTCCAGCGCAAAGCGCTGAATAGGGAAACAAGGTGATTCACTTGGCAATGCTGGTGTGTCTGCGGCTTCTGCGAGAGCCTGGCTCTGTAGATCAACGTTCGGAGCCTGCTGCTGGCGTTGACGTTCCAAGGTGTCAGCTTGATTACGGCGGCGTAGCTCTTCGCTGCCTGTCGTTTGTGCCGTTTGAGCGTGGCTGGTGGGTAATGCGGACGCCCATAGCAAAGCCATGCCCATGCCTTTGGCAAAACCGACCAATTTCCCCTTGCTTTTAAGGCGCTGCCCCATTTTTTACTGCCTTCGTTGTTCTTGCTAGAAGAGAAGAAGTCTAGTGAAATCTTGAATGTTAAGAATTGTCATTTTGAAAATCAACAACTGGATTTTGCAATCGTTCACAAATCGTGGTTAATTCACATCAGAATTTTTGTGGACGGCACTTTTATGGGCAATCAAGCGAACGCTAGACTATCTGCATCAATCATCGCTTACGTTCTACCATCCCTCTTGCATGCCATTAGCGCCCACAAAAACTCAAGAAATGGTGGGTTCTTAATTGGCTGCAATGCCTGTATTTACTTTGGGTTTGAGGTGATTCTGTTTCTCTATATATAGATAGGGACAGGAAGCGATACAAGCAGCTTCGCAGCTAGGCAGCGTTGCATACGCCATCACATTTTGAAGTGGCCGATGCCAACGTCCGCAAATTGATGCTGGCTAAAAACTCCCTGAAACTTCGGGAGCAAAGGCGGAACCTACCCGCCGAAAAATACGTAACCGACAATCTTATTACCAAACCACAGCCAAATAATGCCAATGGTAATGAGTGCTACTGGCAGGCCGAAGCAAAACAGCACGAACCGGATGAAGATCATGACTTACCCTCGGCATTGCCACTGACTTTTTTATCCAGCTTGTCCATCAGACTGGGTTTGCTAGTTGACGTTGTGGACTGCGGATCAGCACCAGCGACAGCACCGGGAAAGAACTCTTCCACGACTTCCGCAACTTCTTCCGTACTGTCTTCAAACGCTCCATTGGCAAACCCTATTGCGGCGGCATCGTCCAACGCAACTTGATCGTAGCCTACCGATTTTCGTCGTTCATCGTTTTCCTTCGCTTGGGTTATAGCCTCCTCTAAGGTCATCCCTTCTCTGACTGTAATATCAGCGTAGTAGATAGCACTGCGATGACTCATGGTTGTGCTCTTACCTCGAAGGCGCAATTCCAGCGGTAGACAGGCCAGCAGATTTCCCGACACCGCCTTGTAGTAGCTGAGCCGTGCAGCCAAACTTCTGATGCTGTTATAACCGGTTGTCCTGAAAATAAAGCTACCAATTTCATTTTCGTCCCCAATCAAAACGTTGAGACGTGCATAAGGCTTGCAACCGCTCTTGGCGAGCTGGCAAGAATCAGGTGACGGGCAAGGTAGTGATTCAATTCCCGATGCCGTGTAGCGTCTGCAAACGTCTCCATTGCCGGTACACAGTGGTCTGCCAGTCTGACGATCAAACAAGCTGTACTCGGCTCGTAAATTAAGATCCGGCTCGTTGAATAGAACACGTATTGGAATGGATCGAAGCTTGCCCCCAATAGCTGCCTTGCGAAGTCCTTCATCAAACGGGTGCAATATCCAACCGTCCTTGTTTTGTACTTGGCTGGTTATCGTAAATTGGTCATCTTTTTCAGGAAGACGTTTCCCGTTTTTTTCGACAACCCTTCCGATTGAAATACGTCCCAAGATTGGCGGTGTGATTGCTAAACCTTTGATCATGTTGACTCCTTTAAATTAATAGTGCCCACCCCGGTTTCCGCAAGGGCAGGCGTGCACAAGCGGCCTTGGCGGAACAAGGCACTGACTTCGGTTGGAACTGCGAGGGATTACGTTGAAACGAGGAACCTGCGAGAGCCAGGTTTGGTGAGGGGATAACGCTGGAGCAGATCGGGTTGATCTTGCAGTAGCTTCGTGACATCCAGACTGCTGCCATCTTTGCTGCGCTTGAAGCTGACTTCGCCGGTTTCGAATTTGGCTTTAGTCGCATCAGCCATTTTCTGCTGTATACGTTGCTTTAGCTGTGCTTCGACTTTTTCACGGGCTGCAATATCATCACGGACTGAAACCAAATCAGCAAATGCAGCAGACATTTCTCTGTCGTGGGTAAGATCCAACGTCTTACCGGAATCGTTTGGATACAAGCACCGTAATGCAACATCCGCTGAATCACTGCCATCAGCGGGGGGAGGTGTATCTGTTTCAACGTAATACCAGAACTGCCTTTCCAGTTCCATGAGCCGTGCGATAAGAGCGTCGTCACGATCAATGCGATAGATACGAATTTCCTGACCGCAAATTAAGCAGCAAATATCTGCGGCCATCTTCCCCGTAACGGCTAGCTGATGCTGTACCTGCAATTGTATATACTCAGGAACACCGTCACGCCAGAGCCGTGAACCGAACTCGCCTGCTGTTTTACATTCAAGGATTTGCACATCGTCAACGCCGATAATTTCACGGTCGATATTGGCAAGCATGAAAGGAATATCGGGATGTTGCAGCACTGCGTTGATGCGCCTGACCTTGTTGCCGGTGCGGCGTGTATAAAGACTGGCTACGAGAGGTTCGAACAGCGTTCCAAAAAAGGCGGGAGTAGTGTCATCGTTTGGATCGATCTTCGGAAGATCAGCATCTCGACCTGTTTTAATCATCCACAATTCAAGCTGTGATTG
This sequence comes from Glaciimonas soli, assembly GCF_009497155.1. Lineage (GTDB taxonomy): Bacteria > Pseudomonadota > Gammaproteobacteria > Burkholderiales > Burkholderiaceae_D > Glaciimonas > Glaciimonas soli. The sequence goes on along the minus strand of NZ_WINI01000004.1, from coordinate 318,004 downwards.
ATAGGGATTCAAACCAACAGCAGCGCCAGCATCGCTACTTCCGATTCCATTTTTACGAACAACAAGCCAATCGTCTCGATTAAGATCTTTCGTTGAAACCAGTCGTAATGCAGGACGGTTCGATTTTCCTTTCACTACTCTTTCGGCAATGCTCATTGCGTGCTCCTTCAAATAGAAAAAGCCCGGAGAGGATTAGCTCAGCCAGGCTTGTGGGATGGTGTGAAACGAAGTGTCAGGCAACCATCAATAACGCCTGATCCAATGCTTTTTGTTTGAGCGTCGCACCTGGGCCAAACCATGCACTTTCCAACCGATGGTCTACCGATCGGGCTCGACGTTCATGGTCCACGAACTCGGTTACGGCATTCAACAAACCGAAAGCCGTTCCTTTGGAAGAAGTCAATTGAGAGCCCATTCCGTGGCCTTCGAATAGCGACTGGACTTTCTTCATTGCCCGTTCGTTTGTTACCCCCGATGCTGGTAAGGCTGAATCGGTGAAGACTCGCAGGAAATAATTGGCGGCTTCGATAGATTTGACCTTGCGTTCAGAAATCGCCTTCATCTTGTACATAAAGCTGTCCCATGACGTTACAGAAATACCCAGTTTGCGTTTAACTGCTTCAGGATCAAAGCTGGTGCTGTGAGGTACTTTCACTGCACCGGAGTTATTCGCAAGTGCGATAGCCAAGGTGTTATTGCATACAACCCTGATGCTCGTAAATTGAGCAGTAGTCGCCAATGTTCCATCGCAACCGGTGGCAAGAAGAACGTAACCATTGACGGTGTCGTTGCCCTTGAGCGTTGACGATTGATTCGTACGAGCCAAGGCCCATACTTTACGACCACCTTTGAGGACTCCCGCAGTTTCCAAACTGAAGCCGGATATCTCAGTAAGATCACGATAGAACTCAAGAATTTCACGTGGCTGGACTACCTGATAGCGTTGACTGACCACTGACAGAGGGACGTTCGTATCAGACCGGAATAACACTTTATTTTCGGGGAAGCTCATGATCGCACCAAGACTTCCGATGCTCTCCGTCATGAATCGAACCGGCGCTTCCTTGATCTGCCAGTCCATGCCCGCTTGCTCTGCCCAAACTTCGATGGGCTGCTTAGCGGTGAGTTTGTTTCCCAAGCCATGCCAGGATGTTTCATTGACATAGGCCATTGTTTCAAGCATGTGTGCCATGATTTTTTCCTTTAGATGTTGTGAATAGACGTGCTGATGCCGCTGCGAAAAAGCAGCCGGAGCAAGGTCAGTACGTTGAATGTTGTTGCGGAAGTGAAGAGGGGAAGCGGTGAGCTGTGCGGCGGGGTTACAGCTTAGGAGAATTCAGATTCGTGATCGTGACTGAAGCCGTATTCGTGATCGCTTTGCATGTGCCTCATTAAATAGCTTTTTAGGAATGCAGCAACTGCACAGATAGACTCGATCAGCAGGACCAGGAGGAAACTTCGGACTGCTTGGTTCATGTGGGGGCTCCTTGGTAGAGGTGGAACAGTGAAGGTTTTACAGCACTGTTCTTATACCAATGGGGGTGGAAAATATTGAATCTGCTGTTGTAATTCAGGTTTGTGCCAATAGGAAGTGCCGGTGGAAAGTCGCCATATTTGATTGCTGCAGAAGAACCCAAACCGGACATTGAAAATGGAGTCCAGCGTAGATGTACTGGAAGAATGCGTTAGTTCAATCGAAGGTCATTTAGATGTGTGGTTCAAGGCGTGGACGTTCGATGATCTCTGCAATGTTAGCGATGCTGCCAATACTAATTGTGATTGGCTCGATGTGGTGAATAGGCACAGGCGGTCTCCAGGCAAACCGCCATTCCTTCTGGAGGATAAATGGAAGCGGTTTGGAAAACACCGCCCCAAGTGGACTGTCGCCGCCATAGACGACAGGTGCGTCGATGCCACCCCACTCCAGCAATGCCGATTGAGCCTCAGCGTGAAATCTCTCAGCAAATGTTTCTACATCATGAATAACGAGGCATGCATCGGTGCCAGGGAAATCTTGAAACAACAATTCATCCCAAATCTCCGAGAAGCATATCGTCAAGTAATTTGTACCAACTTCTGACTGGTAGACTATTTCACCGATTGGCTTCAGTTGCTGCCCAGTGCCTTCCACCGTAATGGTGACTGTGTTCGCCGGGGATTTGCTTACTCGAATAAGTTCATCATCGTGTCGTGCGTGATCGGTTTCGTGATTTTTGTAGTCACTAGCTGGTCGAAGGCGAAATTCTCCAAAATTGAGAGATCGTTCCAGCCATTTTCTTTCTGAGTACCGATAGAGTTTTGACGGGCGTGTCATGTCAATTTGCATGGATTGTCCAACGTGATGTGTATAGCGTTAAAGTGTATTCCAAAACGATATTTTCAGATGTGTGATCCGAGACGATCGGTTCGAATTACTATTTAATCGAGTAACCGCTTCCAGCCGAGATGGAATAGCGAGTAGCTTTATACATCTGAACATGCAGTCGCTTCTGGCCGATCTGAAACATTCAATACAAATCATGCCTCGATTTTATTGTTCGTGTCTGAGCAGGCTGAGATTACAGAAAATCAGGCACTGCCCGATCAATCCCGCCACATTTCCTGTTCCAAAGAAAATTGCTCCAGGACCTCGACCACCAAGTTACGCCGATGTTCGCTTAGGCTCCGCAACTTTATCAGCAATTTGAGCTCATCATCCGTCGGTTGGATTGTTGCGGCTGATTTTCTTGCTGATACCTTTCGTCCAGTAGTCGTTGCTGGTCTATCTTCAGCAATACCGTAACGAAGCCACTGTGCTGACACATTCAACCACTCTGCGAGGGTTTCGATTTTGTCCGGTGTAGGCCGTGCTAATCCGTTCATCCACTTCTGCGCAGCTGCTGGCGTTATAGAGTCGTGTTGGTGACGTAAGTTGAATTGCAACGCTAACTCAGTGGGAGTCTCGATTTTCTTCGAACTCCGTTTCAGCGCCTGCTTCAGCCGCAGGGAAAATTCTAGTTTTTCGTTAATTGGGGTTGGCATTCCCCCAGTGTGAAATAAGCTGTGTCGTGTTTGAAAACAATATGGTTGTTGTGATATACCAAATGGTAAAATTAAAAAACCGACCACTTAAGGCGGCATAACCCCGAATGACAACCCCCACAGGGCGAACTATGACGCAATTTACTGAAAACGAAGATGAAGGTAGCGGCTTTAAAGATGCCGCTAAGGATGGGACTAGAGAAGGTGTCAGGAATTTCTTTAGTGGATTCGGTAGCGGCTTGGGACTGGCTGTTGCAGGGTTGCTTGTGACAATTGTCAGTGGAATGTTTTTCGATCGCAGCGATCATTGAAGGAGTGAGCATGGGATTACGCAAACTACTTGACGCTGGCCTTTTGGTAATGGGATCTCGGCACGATGGACAGGTAAAAAATCTTGCCGACATGTCGAGTACCTCTTTAAAACGTCAGGGATATGCCGATGAAAATGGCAATTGGACCGACCGAGGCTTTGACCGGGCCACAACCAAAGACTATGCGGTCCTCGAAAAATCCCGGCAGTCACGCATCAAGTCGGGTAAATAACTACACAAAATCAGGGAGATCAAAATAATGGATATGGATATTAATCAGGTGTCTAATCAAGTGTCAGGCATTACTGCTATCTCGCCAAAGAAAAACCCTTCTGCTGCAATGATCTGGAGCATTTTGTGTGCTGGGTTCGGCCAGTTTTACAACGGGGACACGGCGCAGGGCGTGGCATTTTTTATCGCAACTGTTCTTTGCTGGGTAATTTTTTGGCCGATTTGGATTATTGTTGTTATAGTAAGTGTTGATCATGCTTATAGACGTGCCAACGAAATTAATGAGCAGATTGCTGGGATGCTTGCTGAGAAGCGCAGTAAAGAGAACGAAGAGGACGCCATCAATGCTACCCACACCAAAGTTGCTGATCTGGTGATCAAGGTAGAAAAAATTTATGCGCTGAACAAGAGCGGCTTATTGAGCGAAGAGGAGTATCGGTCAAAAGTGTCGTACCTCATTAGCGAGTTGTCCGAGAAGAAGCCTTTTGAGAGTGCGGAAGATTTTTTAACAGCGCTGATTCCCTTGGCCGGCTCTGGAGCATTGAATGCTGACGATTTATCGAGGATCAAAGCGACACTCTGACTAAGGAGTATGAATTTGTTGTGCTTAGACCCGCCTAAACAGCGGGTTTTTCATTTTTATTGTCAGTATTTTTAACGCAGTCCATTCCTTGAACTAAAATAATAATGACAGGCAGTTAATAAGTAATTGCTATGTTCATATAAGAAAAATAACAAGGACAGAAATGTATCCCATCCCACAAAATTACGTAAAGATTGCCGTGGAAAGGATCGGCGGAGTAACCAAGTCAGCCAATGTTATGGCGGTATCCGGAACGACTATTCATAGTTGGATTAAGCAAGGCAGGATCGTCAATATTGACAGAGCCAAACTGATGGCGGAACTCAGCGGTGTAGAGCTTAAGCAGTTGAGGAGTACATTGTGATGGACTTCAATACAATAAAAAAAATGCAAGAGTGGCGGATAGAAATCAGTCCAGTTACTGGTAAGCCACGTTTCATTGCTAATAACAACGATGTTATGTTTTACGTTGAACGCTTGGGAGGTATTGCAGCTGTTTGTCGGCTTTTTAATGTAGATGTGATAACCGTAAATTTATGGATAGACGAGTCACATATCCCCCAACCATATGCTGACAAGGTATGTGGCCTGACCGGCGCAAACATCAGGTGCATTCAAGAGGCTTGGAGTTACGTATACGACGAAAATGAAGTATGGCCCCCAGTCCGCTGCTCTTATCTAATCAAAGAGCTTGGTCTTCCTCAGATCATGGATGACGGCAAAACTTTTGTGACGTCAAAGCGAATTCGGAAAGTGAAGAGACCCACGAGTGAGAAGTAACAGGTAGGGGAAGGGTGTAAGGCAGAAGACAGTTATTTCAACTTATCTGGAAATACATCTATCGGGTAGCACATGGGTAGCACAAGTAGGGAAAATCGGAAACTTTGAAAAACACAAAGTCCCAATATTCATAGGTAAAATATAAGTGCGGCTGGCTGGAATCGAACCAGCGACCCTTGGCTTCGGAGGCCAATACTCTATCCACTGAGCTACAGCCGCATAAGTGTACGTAATCATCAGCAAATCTTATCAAGTCCATACCGCTTTAAGTGGTGCGACTCTTCGCTGATAACCAGAGGCGTGAAGGATACCGTTTTTCTGGGTGTACGTCCATGCCATGTCGCCCTTATTGTCCGTTGTAGTCAAAGTTTTATCGTTCCAAATCGCAATTATTACGTCTATAATCAACGGTTAGCTTTGAGTTGCATAGAATGCATCTATTTTCAACCCTCCTAGTTTAAAAATGTACTGAGGACTTTATGAGCGACGCACATCACGAAGAACAATCGGCGATCAAAACGCCGAAGCAGTTAATTGTTGCTGTACTTGCAGGTTTTTTGGTTCCTATCATTTGCATCATATTGTTGGTTCAGTACGTGACTAACGTACAAAAAGTCGGGGCAGGTTCGGAGGGGCAGACGGCAGAAGCGATTGCAGCGCGTCTGAAACCAGTTGGTGATGAGGGATTTACGTTTAAAGATGTCAACGCTCCGCGGGTATTCTTGACCGGTGAAGAGGTGTTTAAGTCAACTTGTTCCGCTTGTCATGCCACTGGCGCGGCTGGCGCACCGAAAGTTGGCGATGCTGCGGCTTGGGGTCCACGTCTTGCGGTTGGTGAGGATAAAGTTATTGGTTTTGCATTAAGTGGCTTGCGTGCCATGCCGGCCAAGGGTGGTAACCCTGATCTGGATGATGTCGAAGTTGCACGTGCCGTGGTCTATATGGTCAATCAATCCGGCGGCAAATTTAAGGAGCCAGAAGTGCCGGCGCCAGCTGCTGCGGCAACCGCAGACACTTCGGCTAGCGCAGCAGCAGTCGCAAGCACTGCATCGGCACCAGCTGCAAAATGACGTGAACGAGATTTGCGTTGCTGCGTTAAATAGCAACCGCACATAAAAAATGCCGACTCTGTGAGTCGGCATTTTTATTTCACCCGACAAAAATATGCGAGTGAATTTATTGCCATCAATATTATTGACGTGGTTGGCCAGGCTCAGTAACGAAAATTTCAACACGGCGGTTTGCAGCACGGCCAGCGACAGTGCTGTTATCTGCGACTGGACTTTGCGAGCCGAAGCCTTGAGCATTAATACGGTTAGGTGCAACGCCGCGAGAGATCAGATAATTACGCACGGCACTTGCGCGGTTGAGTGACAATGGGTTGTTGACCGCATCGCTACCGGTACTATCGGTATAGCCAAAAACATCTACAACTGAGGTTGGGTTTTGATTCAAGGATTGCGCCAGGCTATCAAGAACGCGTGGAAGATTTCCTTGAATATCCGCACGGCCAGTAGCAAATCCAGCATCAGCCGGCACGCCTAATTTCAAGCGATTGTCTGGGGTTTGAGTAACTGTAACGCCAGTACCCTGAGCCGCTTGTTCCATTTTACGTTTTTGTTCGTCTTGCTTGTTACCCCAAAGCGCGCCACCAACACCACCAATGCCAGCGCCAATTGCGCCGCCGATCAGTGCGTTTTTCTTGTTGCCAGTTAATGCACCAATAGCCGCTCCGGCTACTGCGCCAACGCCAGCGCCGATACCGGTATCTTTTTGCGTGTCATTCATATTGGCACAACCTGTTGCAGCCAAAGTAACGGCCAATGTGAGAGCACCTAGCTTAAATTTATTCATTGTGTTTCCCTTCATAAGTTAAGTATCTTCAAAAAACAGCAGTGTTGCTGCAGATCGACGTTAAGTTAGCCCGCATAACTGTTTATGCGTTATCGCCCCAACTAGCCGTACAGTCCGTATTGTCTGCGTCGGGACGCCTGGCCTAAACAGTTATGTGGACTTACTACTCGCTATCTACAGATTTGTTACTCTTGAATCTAAAGTACGCGGCACCTGCGCCGATGGCGGCAATGAGTGCGCTGCCAACGATCAGTGACTTACGTGGATAGTGTTTTTTGGACAAAAAGGAAGCACCGGTTGCCAATAGCGGTGCCAATACCTGGAGGCCAACCGCTTTAGTTGCAGGTTGTTTAATCAACGAATACGCCATGCCAGTGGCACGTCCCAACAGATTTTTGCTCCAGGAGCGGGTGTTCAGATTGGACCTGACGGCATCGCGACAATGAATCATTTCGGCACGAAAGGCAGCACCTTCTTGCAGCAATTGCAATTTGCGCTCGGCCAGGGAACGATGGCGATCATAATTGGGAAGTTGCGTCATATGTGCCTCAAAGAAAAATAAGCTAAAACATTCATAGCAAGGCATCCCGATCTTTGCGCAATTCATTCATCGTCGCCGGCAACCCGATGCGACCCTGGCGCAAAATTGAACGCACATACAGTCCCATGGCGATGGCGACGAAAGTGAAAAAAGCGGCCAAAATCAGAATTATCTTCCAGCCCAGGCTATCCCACGCCAATACGATGACTAAGCCGCTCCAAAAAGCTAACGCAAATAAGAGCGCCAGAATACCAAGCGAAAATACCAGCAGCAATTTGACGATATGCGAGCCAATTTCAGAGAATTCCAACGCTGCCAGTTCAGCGCGGCTTATCAGTAATGCAAACAGATTCTTTGCCGTACCTATCAGGCCTGAGACTAAACCGATGTGCGCATGCTTATCGTGCGTTTTGCGAGCTTTGCTATGCGTATCGCGCGATTCATGACGCGCTGATGAGTCTGAAGATGAGTGATCCATGTCCGCCTATAAGTTCCGCTGCATTGTGCTACTCAGAATTCCAATGATGTGCAGTGATTATTTACGAGAAATGATAAGACCAAACAATAACCCAACCGTGGCCGAAACAACAACCGCATGCCACGGATGTTCTTGTACATAATCATCGGTAGTGGCGGCGATTTCTTTGCTGGTTTCTACTGCAACCGCTTGGGCATTTTGTGCCTTCACAACTGCAGAATCGAGCAACTGCGCACCCTTGATACGTAAATCTTCAGCTTTTTCACCGGTCGATAATGCCGCTTCGTGAAACATATCCTGCGCATCTTTGATGAGCGTTTTGATATCACCACGTGTAGTTCTTATACTGGATCTATGCATCGTGTTACTCCTTGCCAAAAAATACAAGTATAGCGAATAGAATTTTGAAAAACTGCCCTGCACTAGGCAATCTTTGTCTTATTGCTGCTACAGATTGTTACATATTGTTATGGATTGCGGTAATTGGCAATAGCAAAACATGCTGCCGATGAAATCGCCCATAGAGATGCAATGCCGTATGAATGCGCAATCGCCTAAACCCGATCGCGCAGTTCGGCAATCTTTTCAATATTACCAATTTGGATAATGACCGGACGCAGGGCAATTGTCGGTTGCGCGGGACGCCATGCAAACAGCCATTCGTTTTGAGATACGTCGTGCTGATTCTTTGTAAACGCAGTACCTAACGGGCTTTGCTTGCCATAGGAAATGGCGGCATCAATTCCAGCCCAATTGGGCAGCATACGCTGTGCTGCACGATGAATGCGCTCGCCGAATTCTTCCGGGTTATTGATCACCAGGCAGCAATTATTGTCGCCAAAGGTAGCGAATAACGCATCGTTAAATACGCTGGTCATGCTCAGCGTGAGCAGCTGTATTGTTGAGCGTCCATGATGCAGATGCTGTATTTGCAGGCTGTCGACCGGAGGCCGCAGGCGGAATTCGCCTGATGTGAGCGAGCGTTCTAACCAAGTACGTTGCGAGTAACGATAAAGCTTGGGTGGGCGTTGATAATCTACTGGTGACATGATGCACTGGCCCTAATCTTATTTTAAGGGTGGTTTAAATCAAAAGAACTTTGGTGAAACTAATTAAAGATGCAATTCACCATTTGCTTCTGGTTGATATGTCACTTCTAGTACGCGTAAGTTCAAATCTCTGCCGCCAGGTCCTTGCCATGAAATGGATTGGCCAACCGACAGACCTAATAAAGCACTACCAACCGGAGCCAAAATAGACACGGAGTTAGGTAGATTTGCTTGATGTGGGTAAACGAGTTTTAAAGTGTATTCGGTGTTGGTTTTGTCGTCGACAAAACGTGCTTCCGAATTCATGGTGATCACACCCGCCGGAATTTTGTCTTGTGGCAATATGCTCGCGCGCTGAAGCTCGCTTTTTAGCGCGTCGAGTCCAGGTGCGTTCAGATAAAGCTTTGAATCGAGTAATTGTTCGATACGTTCAAGATCGTAGCCGGTAATAGAGATCGGGGGTTTAACATCCATAATATTTTCGTAAAAGTAGGAGCAGGATGGGAATAGGCGACAAGCTTATTGTGCTGCAGAGCACATCTCAGATTGTTATTGCTCACTCGGTGTAGCACGATGGTAGGCCAGAAGCGCCGAGGATGCAAGTGCAGGCCCGGCAATCGCCATATTTAACAAGTACGCGGCCAGTAATTACTCGTGCATTTGCTCTGCGGCGGTCGAGTGCAATTGGAAGCGCCCATCATCATTGAACAGCCAGGTCTCTATCATTTCGACACGACCATTTCTTAAGTAGCGTGAAGCCGGTTGAGGAAACGGCGCCGCGTTTTTGAGAGACGCTAATGCGGTCGCTTCATTGGTGCGGTCTTTGTTAGAGCGCATGATTTCGGAGCGCAATAATTGCCCATTCGCACCGATATAAAACTTCAATACAATCACCGAGCGTAATAAAGCTTGTGGCCGAACGGTATATGTTTTTCCTGGATTCGCCGCGATGATGCGCTGCGCAACGTCTTGCTTATAATCGCCTAATGCTGCCTGGCTGACTGCGCCAGAATTACTCGTGCCCGTAAATATGCTACTTACACTGCTGGGTAGTAAGTTGCTGCAGCCAGCTAAAAGTAGCGTGCTGGCGCAAATCGCAGCTGTAATTTTTTTCGTTGTGATCATGTCCGAGCGCATCTGTGGGCGGAAAATTTCCAAGCGCAAATATTATCATCGGAGTGTGACAGCGAATATTGCTGTCATGCTTTGTTACTTATTCAGGACTTGCATAAAAAAACGCCAGCATTAAGCTGGCGTTTTTTCAGGCGAAAATAAAATTTCGCCGTGCTTGTTGCTGAATGCTGATTTACCTGAGCTTGAGTAATTTGCTAGTGGCATTAACTGCCGCAGCCAATTTACCAATATCACGCAATTCTGCAGCAGTGACGCCGAGCTTTTTTAATTCAGCGATATGACCCGTAACGCAACCACGGCATTTGCCGATGATGGATGCAGCCAGGGCGTATATCTCAAAATGCTTTTTCTCGACGCCGCCGTGGGTGGCATAGGCTTGCATACGGATTTGCGGCGGTTGGGCTGATAACTCAGCATCTTCAGCCAAATCCAAATAGCTGTACCAGATATTGGTCATGCCCATGATTGCCGCTGCAGTTTTGGCTGCCGTGGCTTCCGCTTCGTTGCTTAAGCCGGAAAATGCTTCAACCAATTCAGGGCTGCCTGCGGAAATTGCCGCAGCAATCCCTGCCGCTGCCGCCACTTCAGGCGCTAATCCTGATTTGTTCAAAGCGTTGTCCAGTGTAATCCAGACGTCCTTGGCATATGGGGGAATAGCATCCCGTAGTTGAAGCATATCCATACGTTTCCTTATTTAGTCTTGGTGTGGCTCAATGTGTCAGCGCCAGGTGCGCGGTTGCATTCACACAGTTCTCCAGTTTGCAATGCATCCAGAATACGCAGTGTTTCGTCTGGATTGCGGCCAACTTCTAATGGATTAACGCTAACGTGCTGGATGACGTTTTGTGGGTCAACAATAAATGTTGCACGCAATGCGACGCCAGCTGGATGACGAATGCCCAATTGGTCGATCAAAGCACCAGTGATGTCAGCGAACTGCCAGTGGCCAAGTTTGTTCAGATCTTTGTGCTCACGGCGCCATGCCAATTTGCAGAATTCATTGTCTGTAGAGCCGCCCATCAATACTGCATCGCGGTCTTCAAAATCACGCGCCAGCTTGTTGTAAGCGACGATCTCAGTTGGGCAAACGAATGTGAAATCTTTTGGGTAGAAATAGATGATTTTCCATTTACCTTCGAACGATTTCTCGTTGATATCTTCAAATGCCGATACGCCGCCTTCTTCTGGCAAATTAAAGCCAGGTTTAACGCCAACAACGCTAAATGGTGCCAGTGATTGTCCGATTGTTTTCATAGCATTTCCTTATTCAATAGAGTAACTAAATTATATACAAATAACCGATAGTATTAATTGTATCTTCCTATGGCAGCGATAGTCGACGGCATAAGTGCCACATTTTTCAGCAGCTTATCCTCAACCATCACCAATATTGACCGGATCGTACAGGCAGTACATCCATAAAAGAATCACATCGCAGTCACACGTCATGCACGAGGCCTTGATGTTGATTCAGGCTGGAAGGATAGCAGACTCATTCGGTCTGCGCAGAATTCCCGTATACTGGAAAGGTGTCGCTGTTTTTCTATGTATTAGGAAGATAAAAAAGGGCATGAAATAACGCTGGAGGCGTGTCTAGAAAAAATCTTTGAAAATTTTTATACAAACTCTAGCAAAATAAAAAAACTCATGTATAATTCGGCCTCTCTTAGACGTAGTAACAAACGTTTCAGAGGTTGGAAAAAGTTTAATTGGGAGCTTAGCTCAGTTGGTAGAGCAACGCCCTTACAAGGCGTGGGTCGGCGGTTCGAACCCGTCAGCTCCTACCAATTAAACAGTTGTATTAGCAAGGAGCGGTAGCTCAGTTGGTTAGAGCGCTAGCCTGTCACGCCAGAGGTCGCGGGTTCGAGTCCCGTCCGCTCCGCCAAGATTATAAATGCCCGCGAAAGCGGGCATTTTTATTTGTAAAACGCTTTTGTGTTTAATGCACATGCTGTTTGTGGCGTGCGGGAAATCGCTTGCTTGCGACGCATTGCCTCGCAGAATGCAGAAGGATCAGCTCTGTAAAGAATATGCCTAAATAATGGCCGTATTTAGTTTGCGCTAGATACGGTTTTTTGTTTTTGCCGCTTAATTATTTAGCGCCGGGTCAATATGTATAAATTCTAAATTAATATATAATTTCCATGTCGCAACTAACTTTCTGTTAGGCAAGATCGCGTTCAACACCCCACAGACATTTGCGATTTCATAGTCGAGAGCGAGAAATTTGTTAAATCTCGTGAACTTTTGCCCAAAATTATTTTCTACTGGGTAATATTCTGCCATTGTTTTCTGGTGGAAATGCCTAAAGTATAAGCGTAAGTCTTTTATACCGTTTTTCTTAGGAAAATGATGAATCTGCTGCCACTTCAACCTAATTGAATTAGGCCGATAAAGCTAAAGTCTCTATGTGTTACTGATCCTATGACGTCTCAACAACTCAATAAAATTAACTCCCTATCTGAGCGCATGCTGATGTGGGTGCTGCTGAGTTGTACTTTTGACACTTTGCTGTTGGCTGGCTTCGCGCATGAAGGACTCATCAATGGTCGCATTGCGGTGCTATATGGCGCGCTCTCACTGTTTTTTAATGGCGTCTATTATGTGCTGATTAAAAGCGGTTTCAATCGCCGTTTCAAAGACCCTAGCATGACTTTTTTGCAGCTAATGACGGCTGCGTTAATGCAAGTGGGATTTTTGGTCATCGCGCCTGAAGTCGGTTATCTTTTCCTGATCAACTTATTTGCAGTGTATGCCTTTGGGATGCTCAGGTTAACTGCCGGTTGGTATCTGGCCAGTTGGCTGCTTGGCGCGTTGGCGCTAAGCATCCCCTTTCACTTGGTCGGTGTTGAAATTGCTTTTCCGATTACGGGTCATATCACCAAAATATTGGTGTATCTGTCATTTATTCTGACATTAGGCCGCTGTATGGTGATCGCCAATATGCTCGGCAACATTCGCCGTGGTTTGGCCGACAAGAATCAAGAGCTAAGCATAGCAATGAAGCATGTGCAGGAGCTTGCAACGCGTGATGCCTTAACCAATACCAAAAATCGTCGCTCTTTAGAGGAGCTTCTTGCAGTTGAACAAAATCGTTTTCAGCGCAGCGGTAGCCCATTTTGCATTGCCATTCTTGATCTGGATGGCTTTAAGGGTGTCAACGACAGTTTTGGTCATGCAGTTGGTGATGAAGTACTCAAAGCATTTGTGCAAATCGTGCACAGTCAAATGCGCCTCAGTGATCATTTCGCACGCTATGGGGGCGATGAATTTGTGTTGGTATTAACCGATACGACGGTGGCAAATGGAATGACTCCGTTGCAACGGATTTGCGACGAAACGGCGCAATATGACTGGAATCAGTTTGGAGAAGGTTGCGGCGTCACGGCCTCTATTGGTGTAACCAATTATCGGGCTGGCGAGACTATTGATATTGCTTTCCAACGCGCAGATGCGGCAATGTATGCCGCTAAAGCTGCAGGTCGCAATCAGATCGTCGCAAGTGATGAGCCTGGCTATGTCACTAGTGCCACACAAGCGATTGCACGTGCGGCAAGAGCCTAGTTAAATTTGAGGCCGAATACTATTGCATAACTATTTGTTGTCTAGCGTGGCGGCAATCGAAATAAAAAAAGGGCGCAATGCATTGCGCCCTTTTTTATGCAGACATGATTTACACAGCCGGCTCTCCGCCTAATGCAAACACCACATCACCCATCAATTTATTGAGCTCGCCCGTCATCAGCAAGAAATCTGCGTCAAAACGTTCGTCATCGTTTTTGCTGGAAGTGTCGTGCTCTTCTTTAAGTACATCCAACGGTGCTATACGTTTGATGGCCAGGCCTTCGGTGAGTACAAACGAGACGCGATCCGCCCAGGTCATCGCCAATCGTGTACATTGTTTTCCAGCGGCAATATGACGACGCACGTCGTCGGCTTCCAAAGTGTGCCGCACATAACGCACGGTGGCTTTGCTTTCGCCGGTGGCACGTAATTCCGTATCTTGATCGACCGTGAAGCCGTGTGGTGCTTCGTCAGCTGCCAGCCAATCGGTCATAGAGGTTACTGGCGAATGGACCGTACGCAAACCAGCGACTTGTAATTTATCGACCGAGCCTAGCAACAGTTTCAACACTTCTTCCGCCTTTGCCGGGCTGGAAGCATCGACCACTAACCAGCCATTCACCGGATCGATCCAGACCCATGTCGTGCGACGAATGCTGAACGCGCGCGGCAACAGTTCGTCCGTGACCTGTTCTTTTAAATCCTTTAATTGCTTGCGACCAGGGGCAAAACCTTGCTGCTCTTCGATTTCAGCGGCACGTGCTTTGGTGACTTGATTGACGACAGTGGCAGGCAACAGCTTTTTTTCAGTGCCCAAAGCCAATATCATTTGACGGTTGACCGTATGCACCAACATGCCATTGTCGCGCGGCGATATCCAGCCTTGACTTTGCAATTCCAGACTGCTGCATGAGGAAAATGCCTGCTTAGCTAAGAAACTCTCCAATTGCTCAGAAGAAATAGCCCACGGTGCTGGGATGCGATAAATCTGTAAATTCTTAAACCACATGGCGTTTTCCGTATTTCGTATTTAAAAATGAGGCGCCATTTTACACGGCAAAGGGCTGACGCAAACTTGTCCCAGCGGCGTTATATCTTAAAGTACTGTCTTCGTAGATATGCCTAACCGGAACAAATTTGCGTCAGCCCTAAAATAACTATGCTCGGCAGTTTTTCGCCGGAATTAAATACCCATATTGGTCAGGGTTGTAGCAATTTCGCGAACCACTGGTTCCAGATGCGGGTGGCGTGCAGCCAGGTTGGCAGAGATGCTTTGCACCAAGCTGACGGGATTATCCGGATTCGGTTGCTCTGCAATTTCCTCAGGAGTTTTTGCCAAAATTCCTTGAATTTCACTATCCAGATCGCGTAGCAACTCTTTCGTTTTTTCATCAACAGGCGCGCCGCTTTCCAGCGTCGCATGTAATTTTTGCAGTGCATTCTTGAGTGATTCAGTGGTCATGATGGTGCTTTCTTTTCGGTTTACGATAGACGAATGATTAATCTTACGCCACTTTAGGAGTCTGTAACAACGCCTTCATCTTTGCCAATCGCTCTTGCGGTGTCAGTTGTTCGGCTTCCGTTGGCATCGCATCGCCTTCATCAAGTTTCATTTCCTTGATAAAGCGCGACATATCACAATGCACACTTTCACCAGCGCGTTTGCGCTTCTTGCACCAACTCACATGCAAGCTGCGCTGTGCGCGGGTGATGCCAACATACATTAAGCGACGCTCTTCTTCTATCCGTGCTGCCAGCGTTTCGATGGGGGCATCGGGATCGCCTTTGTGCGGCAAAATACCTTCTTCGACGCCGATTAAAAAGACGTGCGGATATTCCAAGCCTTTCGATGCATGCAATGTCGACATCCGCACCGCGTCAGGTTCTTCATCGCGACCTTCCAGCATCGACATTAAGGCCACCATTTGCGTCAATTCCAGCAAATTCTTTTCTTCGTTATCGCCGTCCTTGCCGCCATTGCCTTTTTCTTTTAGCCAGTTGGTAAAGTCGAGGACGTTTTGCCATTTATTTTGTGCTTGCCTGTCATCGAAGCAGTCATATAAATAATTTTCGTAATTAATTTCCTTCATCATATCGTCCAGTACCGCGGCCGCATTTTCACCGCTGCCGCTGGCACCTACGCGACTGGCGCGCGCTTCCAACTGATTGATAAAGTTGCAGAATTCACGCAAAGGATAAAGCTGACGCTCCGTCAATTTTGACTCAATCCCACCTTTGAATACCGCTTCAAACAAGGAGCATTGCCACTGCCCGGCAACGGTGCCGAGTGCTTCCAGCGTCGCTTGGCCGACACCACGCTTGGGCGTAGTAATCGCACGGATGAAGGCTGGATCATCGTCTTCGTTGGCGATCAGGCGCAGATAACTGATGATGTCTTTGATTTCGGCGCGGTCAAAAAAGCTCTGCCCACCAGACATCACGTAGGGAATGCGCTCGCGGCGCAAGGCTTTTTCAAAGATGCGTGCCTGATGATTGCCACGGTACAGAATTGCATAATCAGCAAATTTGGCGCGTCGTTCAAAACGATGCGCCGACAACATGATGGCAACTTGCTCCGCCTCTTGTTCGTCATCGGCCATTGCCATGACTTTGATCGGATCTCCCAAGCCATGTTCTGACCACAAAGCTTTTTCAAACAATTTGGGATTGTTACCGATGACGGCATTGGCGGCTTGCAAAATGCGCGTCGATGAACGGTAATTTTGTTCCAGCTTGATGACTTTTAAATCAGGGAAGTCGACTTGCAGTGTTTTCAGATTTTCGATGGTAGCGCCGCGCCAGGCGTAAATCGCCTGATCGTCATCTCCCACTGCCGTGAACATTGGTTTTTTGCCGACGCCCGTTACCAGCAATTTGACCAGTTCATACTGGCAAGTATTGGTATCTTGATATTCATCGACCAGCAGATAGCGCAAGCGCCGTTGCCATTTATCGCGCACCGCCTCATTGCTGCGGAACAGTTCCACCGGCAAACGGATCAAGTCATCGAAATCGACTGCCTGATAGGCTTTTAAGGTTGCCACATAACTGAGATAGATACGGGCGGCCTGCGCCTCATCTTCTGTAGTCGCTTGCTGGAGGGCCTGATCAGGATCGATCAACCCATTTTTCCACAACGACATCGCAGTTTGTATCCGACGTATTAATTGCTTGTCGGTGGTGACGGCTAAATCTTGTACGATGGAAAAGCAATCATCGCTATCCATGATGGAGAAGCGATCTTTCAGGCCTAACTCACGCGCCTCTTGCCGCAAAATTTTTACGCCCAGCGAATGAAAGGTACTAACCGTGATATGTTTGGCAAGTTTTGGTTCTTTTAGTAACTTGGCAATCCGTTCCTGCATTTCAGTCGCGGCTTTGTTGGTGAACGTCAGGGCCGCAATATGCTTGGCGTCATAGCCGCAATCTTCAATGAGATGCGCAATCTTTTGCGTAATGACGCGTGTTTTGCCAGAACCTGCGCCGGCCAGTACCAGACATGGGCCATCCATATAATAGACGGCCTCGCGCTGCGGGACGTTCATACCTAAATTGGGAGTGGAAGACATGCGCTGGAATAGGAGAAGGGAGTAAAGTAAAGCCGGCCATTTTAACAGGGTCGCACATACGCAAAGCAGCTACGGGTAAGTAAGGCGTATAACTATTTATACGTCGTTGCTCCTCCTCGCCGTACCGTCTGCGTCGGCGCGCCTGGTCTAAACAGTCATACGGCCTTACTTATGGGACAATCCCCTCATCTCACAACTTTACAGCTTTAAACACATCATGAAATTTGAACATTTGATCGTAATTAACGATCCATCACACCCAGAAATCATGCCATTAACACGCACCCAGTTATGGCACGGACTGGTTCTTCGTGCGGAAGAGCCGAGGCTGTTTGTCGCGCATCTGGACGATTGTCAATTATTCGATCACACCACGAACTCCGTAACGCGGGAGTGTCGATATGGTCAGGTAACGATACGCGACATCGTTACTTATACGTCGCAATCGCATGTGCATTATGAGGTGCCTAAACAATTGGATATCGAAGGCTCCCACATGACTATGACGATAGAGGAACCGCAGCCGTCAGCATTTCGCGTACTTTTTTCCTATGAGGATAACGCTACCGATGAAGTTAGCGAGGAAGAAAAGCTTTATAACCAGTTCCGTTGCTCGGCGTATGAAGAGGCCGATAACGACACCATACGCGTGATTCGGGAATTGGCAGAGGAAGGCCGACTGGGTTAAATTCTGACGGTGAATTTGATGCGCAATGATGGTGCGTTCGCGCTAGAATTGTTCTGCTGAATGCTTATTCCTTAAGCTGAGTAAACGACACCATAAACAAAAATAGTTAATAACGAGGCCCATACGGGGGAGAAATATGAATCGTGTTTTATCTAAATTAGGCTGGTTTGCGCTAGCTTTGCTAGGTGCATTAGCCTTTGCCTACATCGCCGTTAATCGCGGCGAATCCATCGGTGCAATCTGGATTGTGATCGCGGCTGTTTGCGTGTATCTGATCTCGTATCGTTTTTACAGTAAATACATTGCTGATCAGGTTTTGGGCTTAGACGCAACGCGCATGACGCCCGCCTATAAACATAACAATGGTCTGGATTACGTACCGACCAACAAGGTTGTTTTGTTCGGTCATCACTTTGCGGCGATTGCGGGGGCGGGACCGTTAGTGGGTCCGGTGTTGGCGGCGCAAATGGGGTATTTGCCTGGCATGCTGTGGATACTGGCCGGTGTGGTGTTTGCTGGCGCGGTGCAAGATTTCGTGGTGCTGTTTATCTCGACCCGCCGTGATGGCCGTTCTTTAGGTGATTTGGTCAAATCGGAGTTGGGTGAAGTACCGGGGGTTATTGCCTTGTTTGGCGCCTTCATGATCATGGTGATTATTTTGGCTGTGCTGGCCTTGATCGTGGTCAAAGCGCTGACAAATTCGCCTTGGGGCACTTTCACTGTGGCAGCGACGATTCCTATTGCATTATTCATGGGAATTTATACCCGCTACATTCGTCCCGGCCATATCGGTGAAGTCTCTATCATAGGTTTCATTTTGTTGATGGGCGCACTGTTCGGTGGGCAGTATGTGAACAATCATCCAGACTTAAGCGCGATGTTCAGTTTCACTGGCGTAGAGTTAACCTGGATGCTGATCGGTTACGGTTTTATTGCTTCCGTATTACCGGTGTGGTTATTGCTGGCACCACGCGATTACTTATCGACCTTCCTCAAGATCGGTACGATACTGGCACTTGCTATCGGTATCGTGGTGGTTTCGCCTGAGTTGAAAATGCCAGCGTTTACCAAATTTATCGATGGTTCCGGTCCGGTCTGGTCAGGCAGCTTGTTCCCATTCCTGTTCATCACGATTGCCTGTGGTGCGGTCTCTGGTTTCCATGCATTGATTTCATCTGGCACAACACCGAAAATGCTGGAAAACGAAAGCCACGCGCGTTTCATTGGTTATGGTGCGATGTTGATGGAGTCGTTTGTCGCCATCATGGCGTTGATTGCCGCATCGGTGATCGAACCGGGTATCTATTTTGTGATGAATAGCCCAGGTGCATTGATTGGCACCACCGCACAATCGGCGGCGACAGCTGTTTCGCAATGGGGTTTTTACGTCACGCCGGACATGATCTTGCAAGTGGCCAAAGATGTCGGTGAGCACAGTATTATTTCTCGTGCGGGTGGCGCGCCCACTCTGGCAGTTGGTATGGCGCATATTTTGTCCGGCATTGGCGGCGGTCAGGTCATGATGGCGTTCTGGTACCACTTCGCGATTTTGTTTGAAGCCTTGTTTATCTTGACGGCGGTTGACGCTGGTACGCGTGCCGGCCGCTTCATGTTGCAGGATTTGATGGGTACTTTTGTGCCGTCGATGAAAAACATGTCTTCCTTGCCTGCCAACCTGATTGCTACCGGTTTATGTGTCGCCGCATGGGGTTATTTCTTGTACCAAGGCGTGGTGGACCCACTCGGCGGTATCAATACTTTATGGCCGTTGTTTGGTATTGCCAATCAAATGCTGGCGGCAATTGCGCTGATCCTGGGTACGTGTGTTCTGTTCAAAATGAAGCGCGAACGCTTTGCCTGGGTCACGATAGTACCGACCATCTGGTTGTTGATTTGTACGCTGACTGCTGGCTGGCAAAAAATATTCGACGCGAATCCACGCATAGGCTTCTTGTCGCACGTCGCCAAATATAAGGACGCACTGGCTGACGGCAAGCTATTGGCACCGGCCAAATCCATGGCCGAAATGCAGCAAATCATATTTAATGATTATGTCGATGCTGCGTTGGCGGGTTTCTTTATGGCGGTCGTGCTTGCCGTGCTGGTATTTGGTATTCGGACTATCATGGTGGCACGTGCTAACAACAAGCCGACAACTAAAGAAACACCATTTGAAGCGTTTCCTGCGAATGTCAGTGGCGCATAAAGAACGGTGGTAAGGAGTCAATAATGTTAGATGAATTAGCCAAAGCAGGTCGCTATCTCGGGCAAACCATGCGACTGATGGTCGGCATACCGGAATACAGCACTTATGTGGCGCACATGGAAAAAATGCATCCAGACAAACCTGTGATGACATATGAAGAGTTTTTCCGCGAGCGTCAGGAAGCGCGATATGCTGGTGGGGTAGGGAAGTGTTGTTAAAGTTGTTGATGTAAATAAAACAGGCGGAGTACAGAAATGTACTTCGCCTGTTTTTTATTCAGTTACTGAAGTTGTGCATGACATCACGCAGTTGCAGGCATAAAAACGACATTAAACTTGATCGCCGTCACGCAATGGCGATAGTTTGACAGTGACTTTTCGGGGAAGGACTTTACGCTCTGCCAGCCATAACAACAATATCGCGATAATCGAGTACACCCAATAATCAATTGGCACAGGCCCCAGCCAGACTTTATGCCATGGCACATCGGTCGGGTTAAAGCGTCCTAAACCAAAAGCCGGGTTGATCAAAAACCAAAGCCAGTCTTCGGCAATCCAGAACACCATGATAGAGGCGAAAATACGTGCTTCAGTGCGCCAATTCCAGCGATCATGGAAGAAAATCGGATAATGAAACATCAGCGCAATAAAAGGAAATACCCACGCGTGATAGCCGGTCATGGCGCGACCACCCCAAAAAATATCGAGTAGCCAGTGATGCTCTATGCGCCAGGTCGGTAAGCTGGTGGCCCAGCCATGACCGCCTTCAATTTGAATTTCTACATTGGCGAAAAAATACGCCAGCAAAAGGACCCAGAACAGCATAAGGCATAGCCTGAGTTTAGGATGTGGATTTTGATCAGTTACGGGCATGATGAATTATTATTAAAATTATATCGTTACGGCATCTTCGACCGACGTGGAAGAGTGTGGCACATGGTCGGTTTTACGAATCCTCTGCTGCGACTTGCTTTCCAGCTGTTGCAGTACAGTGTGCAGCACGGTCCGCCCCGCATGTGGCCGACCTAAAGCTTGGCTGCGGCTGCGTAACTGCGCCAGCAAATGCGGATGCTGTAACAGGACATTCAGACGATATTCCAGAGCGCTTAAATCAACCGCTTTGAGCGCAGCGCCTTGTTCTAGTAAATAATCGGCGTTGCGTTCTTCTTGTCCGGGAATCGGCGAATGAATAATCATCGGCACGCCCATTGCCAGACATTCCGAGGTCGTTAAGCCGCCGGGTTTGGTAATGGCCAGATCAGCACATGCCATCAATTGCTCAATTTGCTGCGTAAAACCGAGCGCGCGTAAGCGATGCGGATGTTTGTCCGCGATTTGCTGCAAATTCGCTAGCAATTCGACATTTTTCCCTGCTACGGCCAGCAATTGAAAGTTGCCATCCATGCTCAGCAAGCGCTGTACCGTTTTATCGACGCCGCCGATACCCGCACCACCCGACATCATCAGCACTATCGGACGTCTGGCGTCGAGTCCGAAAGTCGCCGCGCAATGGGCGCGATCTAGCGGCTGTGCAAATGCGGGCATGATGGGGATACCGCTAATGTGTATCGCTGCTGGATTGACACCTTTGCTCGCCATGCGAAAAGCGATCTCCTCGCTGGCAGCAAAATAACCCTGCATATGCGGTTGCAACCACATGCTATGCAAATCAAAGTCGGTTACTTGCACCCATACCGGGCAAGTCATGCGCAAATTGGCGATTTCACGCGCCAGCATTTCAGCGGGCAGGAAATGGGTGCAAATAATTGCTTCAGGAGCATGATCGTTGATCGCGGCGCGTAGTGCGCGTGTACTAAGGCGTTCCATCGCGCGACGCAATTTTTGCATGGTGGCACTAGGCAGCGCATTGTCGCTTTTTTGATAAACGTAACCCCATACAGCGGGGTGGCGATTGACCAAATGCAGGTAAAAGTCCGTGTAAATGGAACGAAAGCCGCTGGAAACATAATCCATCGCATCCAGATGCACCGCTTCGACATCGGGGAATTCTGTTGCATATGCTTTGATTGCCTCGGCAGCGCGCATGTGGCCGCTGCCGGCTGAGACGCTTAGTATGAGTATCTTGCGCATTGCTGGGGTGGCATGAGGGACATGATGGGAAGGTTCGGTTGTACTAAACATAATGTGTCAGCATAGTGACCGATTATGTCAAGAGTGTGAATTGCGTAATACTGTGTAACCGGAATTGGCGAAGTGTTGTTGCCAGCCTGCATCACCAGGTCTATCAACGCTGTTAAGTCATCATCTTTTTAACGAAACCAGTTAACACGCAATCGATAGGATTTGACGCCGGGTAACCAAAGATTTTTCAGAAGGCGAAGCGCGTTATAGTGAAAAATGGTGAGATGGAAGGAGTTGAGCGATATAGGAGTTAAAATGCGGGAGTTTGATGGAGATACATAGAAAAAGCATCAAGCCCAGATTGCGCTTGATGCTGTACAAATTTACGCGGTAAACGTGCCTTCCGAAACCAGCGCGGTCAACGGCAAACGAGGGCTAGGTGTTTCGCCTTTTTGCAAATGCTCTGGCAGCGTTGCTTTGTCGCCAAGTTTTCCGATCGCTACTGCTGCTTCGATGGCGAAGTGAGCAGGAATAGCCAAATCAATACGCGTTTTTTCTTTGTCGAATCCAGCCATGCCGTGCGCGTACCAGCCGGATAAGCTCGCTTGTAGTGCCAGATAACCCCAGGCCGAACCAGCATCGAAAGAATGTGTTGGTGCTGGCTTTTCTTCTGTGGTTCCAGGTGCCGCGAAAGTGGTTTTGGATAAAACGATGACCAAAGCAGAGGCATTTTCTGCCCAGCTGCGATTGAATTCATTTAACAAGCCGAGCAATTTTGTCCAATGTGGCGTTCCACGGCGGGCAAAAACAAAGCGCCACGGTTGCGCATTGTAGGACGATGGCGCCCAGCGTGCGGCTTCCAGAATCGTGAATAACTCGGTTTCACTCATTTCTTCATTGGTGTAGGCGCGTGGCGACCAACGGTTAACAAATTGGGGATTGATAGGGTAATCGGCAGTACGTGTCATTGTGACTCCAAACTAAAAATTAGAAGCGCATCTTAGCAGCAGTTTTTGGTGCTTGCAGACAAGATGCTATTAGCGGCATTATCTCTAAGTAAGAAGGTGACTAGTTAACAGATGATCGCGGCTTCTGCGAAAGCGGGATGCTATATGCATGTTTTATCAGCATAGTTACACAGCATTACTTATACGGTGTTGCAAGCCGGTATAATCGTCGATTGCCGTATTTTGCTTATATTTATTGATTGCTATCCTATGCTCGCTCAACAAAAACAACAGATCATCGACCTTTTCAACGACGCTTTGCAGCCTATTGTGCTTGACTCAGGTCTGCAACCAGCGGTGACGCTGGAGCGTCCGCGCGATCCGTCGCATGGCGATATTGCTTGCAACATTGCCATGCAGTTGGCCAAGCCTTTGAAAAAAAATCCGCGTGAACTGGCGCAGACTCTGGTCGCCGCAGTACTGGCGAACCGCGCTGGCGCGAATTTGATCGCCTCGGCTGACATCGCTGGCCCTGGATTTATTAATTTGCGTCTGACTGACGCGGCCAAACAGGAAGTGGTCAAAGCGGTATTGCGTGAAGGTGCAGAATTTGGCAAGAGCACATCTGGCGCGGGCAAAAAAGTAATGGTGGAATTTGTCTCCGCCAATCCAACTGGCCCTTTGCATGTCGGTCATGGCCGTCAGGGTGCGTTGGGCGATGCGATGTCGGCTTTGTTTCAAGCGCAAGGCTATGCGGTCACGCGAGAATTCTATTACAACGATGCAGGCGTACAAATTGCGACCTTGGCAAATTCAGTGCAAGCGCGCGGCCGTGGTCTGAAACCCGGCGATGCGGATTGGCCGGAATCGGCTTACAACGGCGATTATATTGCTGAGATTGCACAAGACTTTCTGGCGAAGAAAACCGTCGCTGCCAGTAATGGAGCTCCGGTAACGGCAAGCGGCGATATCGACGATCTTGAATCAATTCGCCCGTTTGCGGTTACTTACTTGCGTCGTGAGCAAGATCTGGACTTGCAGGCATTTGGCGTCAAGTTTGATAACTACTATCTGGAATCGTCGTTATATCAGGATGGCAAAGTCAATGCAGCAGTGGAAGCCTTGATCGCGGCAGGGAAAACCTATGAGCTAGATGGTGCTTTGTGGCTGCGCACTACCGACTACGGTGATGACAAAGACCGCGTGATGAAAAAGTCCGACGGTACTTACACGTATTTTGTGCCTGACGTCGCGTACCACATTGTCAAATGGCAGAGGGGTTTTGGACAAGCGATCAACGTCCAGGGCAGTGATCATCACGGCACTATCGCCCGCGTACGCGCTGGTTTACAAGCCGCCGACGTTGGTATCCCACAGGGCTATCCTGATTACGTGCTGCACAAAATGGTGACAGTGATGAAGGGCGGCGAGGAAGTGAAAATTTCCAAACGTGCCGGTTCTTACGTCACTTTGCGCGATTTGATCGAGTGGTCCGCCGGCGATGCGGTCGACGAAAACGGCAATCAGGATTTGGTACGCGGACGCGATGCGGTGCGATTCTTCTTGATCTCACGCAAAGCCGATACCGAGTTTGTGTTCGATGTCGATCAAGCGTTGGCACAATCGGACGAAAACCCCGTGTATAACGTGCAATATGCGCATGCGCGGATTTGCTCTATTTTAAGACAATGGACTGGAAGCGAAGCGGTACTTAATACGGTTGATCTGACTCCGCTGACCGCACCGCGTGAAGCTTTGCTGATGGCAAAACTGGCTGCTTATCCAGATATGCTACAACACGCGTTGGATGAGCTGGGTCCACATCAGGTTGCATTTTATCTGCGCGATCTGGCTGGCGAATTGCATAGCTACTACAATGCTGAACGCACTCTGGTGGATGACGAGGCGCTCAAAATGGCGCGTCTGGCATTGATGGTGGCAACGCGCCAGGTATTACGCAATGGCTTGGCGTTGATTGGCGTATCTGCGCCGGAGCGTATGTAAAAAGTGACTGCTTCTCTCTTCCACTTGCGGGAGAGAGAGGCACAACAAGTAGGTATTTCATTGACACAATTTCCAAGGAAGTCGGAAAGTATGCGCAAACAAAATCACAGCAAGAATCACAGCAAAAATCAGGCCGGCGGCACCATGTTGGGTTTAATTATCGGTCTGATTATAGGTTTGGCCATTGCCGTCGTGGTGGCGATACTGATTACTAAAACACCATCGCCATTTAACAATAAAAACATTAAAGCAGATAAAAGTGCGGATGTAGTGGCAACGCCAGAACAATTGTCAGATCCGAACAAGCCTTTATACGGCAATCGCGGCACCATCACTCCGGCGCCGTCGATAACAACACCGACTCCGGAAACGCCTGTTGCAGCGCCTAAATCAACAGAGGAACCGGATTTAATCGGTGAAAAAATCCAGGAAATGCAGAAAGAAGCAAAAGTCCCTGCTGTCAGCAAGTCAACTTCAGATAAAGTTGCTGCCGAAAAAGCTAAAAAGGCTGCTGCTGACAGTGCCAGCAACAGTACCGGCACCAAGACTGATACCGCTGATGCAGGTGGCAATTGGATTTATTACCTGCAAGTCGGCGCTTTCCGTGAGCAGGCTGAGGCAGAAAATGCGCGGGCACGCTTGGCTTTGATGGGATTCGAAGCAACTATTAGTGAACGACCATCCGACGAAGGGTCTTTGTATCGCGTACGAATAGGCTCATTTAGTAGTTTAGAAACAATGAACCGTATGCGTAGCAAGCTGTCTGATAACGGCATCAATGCAGCTGTTGTACGATCAGCAAAATAAAATACTATCGAATTAACTAAAAATAAACTTATTAATAAGGGAATTTCTCATGCGTTTTTTTAAACATGCATTAGCGGTGATGGGTTTAAGTCTGGGTCTGGTTGCGGTTTCCGCAAGTGCTTCTCCTTCTGCTCCTGTTTTGGGCAAAGATTACACGCAATTGCCGCAACAACAGCCTACCGATACAGATGGTAAAAAGATTCAGGTTACCGAATTCTTTTGGTACAGCTGCCCGCATTGCAATGACTTAGAGCCAAAATTGGAAGATTGGGTTGCCAAGCAAGGCGACAAGATTGCTTTCAAGCGTGTACCAATTCAATTTGACCCGCGGTTTTTAGCGCAACAAAAACTGTATTACACACTAGAAGCATTGAATTTGGTGCCAGCGGTACACAAGAAGGTGTTCAATGCTATCCACGTTGAGGGACAACGTCTGGATAACGATGACGCTATTATCGGCTGGGCAGTAAAACAAGGTATCGATAAAAAGAAATTTACGGATATCTACAATTCGTTTGCTGTGAATGCTAAAGCGATGCAGGCCAAGCAATTGCAAGACGCTTACAAGATCGACGGCGTACCAACCATTGCGGTTGATGGTCTTTACATCACATCCCCAGCCACCGTTGGCAAGGCGATGAATCCTCCTCCAACATCAAACGACGCTTTGTTTGCGGCGACTTTGCAAACACTGGATAGTTTGATTGCAAAAGCAGAAGCAGCAGAAAAAGCCAAAGCAGCAAAACCGGCGGCTAAAGCAGCAGTTAAGAAATAATAGAAATTAAAAAATCCAACATGGTCCGTCTCTCGTAAGAGGGCGGACTTTTTTATTATGTGTAAATTTTTAAAGTGTAGAAGGAATTTTTATGCGTTTTCTTAAACATGTATTGGCGCTGATGAGCTTAAGTCTTGGTTTGGTAGCAGCTACGGCAAGTGCTTCACCAGCTAATCCGGTTTTGGGTACTGATTACACCCAACTGCCGCAGAAGTTAGTCACCGATACGGCTGGTAAAAAGATTCAGGTCACAGAATTTTTCTGGTATAGCTGCCCACATTGCAATGCGTTGGAGCCTACTTTGGAAGCCTGGCTTGCCAAACAAGGTGACAAAATTATTTTCAAACGTGTGCCGGTTCAATTTGATCCACGTTTTATTCCGCAGCAAAAATTGTATTACACGTTAGAGGCATTGAATTTGGTGTCGACCATGCACGCGAAGGTTTTCAACGCCATTCACGTTGAGCGTCAGGCTTTAGATACTGATGACAATATTCTCGCCTGGGTCGTTAAGCAAGGCATTGATAAGGCAAAATTTAGCGCAATGTACAATTCGTTTGCGGTGAATACTGAAGTGAAAAAAGCGTTGCAAATGGAAGAAGCTTACAAGATTGATAGTGTCCCGTACTTTGCGATCGATGGGCTGTACATGACTTCCCCGCTTGATGCCAGCAAGTCTCTGCCAAGCAACGTCGCAGACTCGGTATTATTTGCTGCTACGATGCAAACTATCGATAGTTTGATTGCAAAAGCTGAAGCGTTAGAAAATACTAAAGTAGCGAAAACACCGGCAAAGAAATAAGAGATTAAAAACCTCTCATAGAGTCCGCTTCTCATAAGAGGGCGGACTTTTTATTTGTATTCATCGTATTGTTAATATGTATTTGAGGCGAGGGATCTTATGCAACGCATCTTCATCACAGGCGCATCTTCCGGTATCGGCGCTGCATTCGCACAGCAGTATGCCGCTCAAGGCGCGATGTTAGGTTTGGTAGCACGGCGACATGAGCAATTGCAGCAATTGCTGGATAGTTTGCCGCATCCAGAGCGCCATAAACTCTATGTATTGGACGTGAACGATCATGCCGCTTTGCAGACTGCGGCGACAGATTTTATCGCCCAAGCCGGCGGTGTTGATGTGGTGATTGCCAGCGCCGGAATCTCACATGGAACATTGACTGAGCACGCGGAAGATTTGCAAGTATTTGAACAGGTGATCGCCACCAATGTGCTGGCCACTGTCGCTACTTTTAGCCCTTTCATCGCGACCATGAAGCAACAAGCAAAAGCCGGGCAGAGTGATTGCCGATTGGTCGGTGTCGCAAGCGTTGCGGGGATACGCGGTTTACCTGGGGGTGGCGCGTATAGCAGTTCGAAAGCAGCGGTCATCAGCTATTGCGAAGCACTACGTGTCGAATTACGTGCGAGTGGCATCAAGGTGGTGACGATACTGCCGGGCTATATTGATACGCCGATGACACAGGTGAATCACTATCGCATGCCGTTTTTGATGCCGGTAGCAAGCTTCGCCAGCAAGGCTGTCGCGGTGATTACGGCTGGCCGCAGCTATCAAGTGATTCCGTGGCAAATGGGCGTGGTGGCAAAATTATTGCGGCTATTGCCGAATTGCGTGTATGACTTCGCATTTGCCAGAGCACCGCAAAAGAAACGCAAATAAAGGAGCATGCAGTCCGCTGTCTGAAAAAGTAAAAGCTGTTAATATTTCCTGCGCTTCTGTGTGGGAATATTCTTATTGCTTGCATAGGAATACGCAAAACCGTTTCAGCAGCGTTGTGTGTACATACTATGAATTGTAATGTTCATATAGAACGAGGTCTTGCAAACTCGTTGCTGGGGCAATTTCGCGTAAGTCCTAATTATTCAAAGGATACCGATGCCCTTAGCCATTTTAGATATGGATGGAACGCTCTATCCCGGAACCTTAGCTTCCGACATGATCCAGGGATTGTTGGATGCAGAGCACGGACATAAGGAAACCTCGCATGCCATTATCGAGGCTTTGCAGCGCCGTAAAAAAAGATTGGTGAGTCAGTCTACGATTGTCGATGAGTTTTATCAAAACTATAGTCGCACTTTGAATGGCGTCGAGCACAGTCACGTCCGAGATGTCGCTTCCAAAGTATGGGGAAAAGCGCGTGAGCACTTGTTTGCATATGTTAGACCGGCGTTGTCAAAACTGGCAGCATGCGGTTACCAAACCATTCTTATTTCCGGCAGCCCACAAGAAATTATCGACATCGCCATTGCGGATCTTGGCATCAATTACGGCATAGGCGCGCGCATCAAAGTTCATGAAGGATATTGCGT
Organism: Glaciimonas soli; assembly: GCF_009497155.1. Classification (GTDB taxonomy): domain Bacteria; phylum Pseudomonadota; class Gammaproteobacteria; order Burkholderiales; family Burkholderiaceae_D; genus Glaciimonas; species Glaciimonas soli. Next base: position 289,053 of record NZ_WINI01000004.1, on the reverse strand, counting down.
CGCTGAATTGCTCACCGCACCGGCGCGTTTAGGGCAAAAAGCGGCTCTATTAATTGCACTGATTGCTCGCATTGAGCAAGATCTGCAACAATCCCTGGCAATTGGCGACACTACTTCCGATGCAGAGGTTTTTCAGCTGGTGCAGCACGCCATCGCTTTTGAGCCAGAAGAAGCATTGACTAAATTGGCCCATTCAGAAAATTGGAAAATTGTCGATAGAGTGACGGTCTTGCCCCATTTGTTTACGCTGTTGCATGGTGGTGCGCTGCCAGACATTGGAGTCAGGCCTATTTATCATCGTACTTGAGGTCGATAAGTCTTAAGTGCAACCAAAAAAATGTTTAGATGTTGTTGTGTCTCCTTGCCATGTCCGATGTTGATGGATACTCTGGCGTGCTTCCTGTCCGTTCTTCATTTTTTCTTTTCTTGCCGAATAAATTCATGGATTTCAATACTTTTTCTCTCTACGTTCTGACCGAATTTGCGTTGTCTGTTTCACCGGGTCCTGCGGTGATGTTAGTGGTTGCCTATGGCATCACTGCTGGTTGGAAAAAGTCAGTCTTTGCAACTCTTGGAATTTTGACGGCAAATATCATTTATTTCTTACTGTCGGCAACCAGTGTCGGCGCGTTGATTGCCGCTTCTTATACTTTGTTTACTGCCGTGAAATGGTTGGGCGTGGCGTATTTGGGCTATCTCGGTCTTTCCGCACTATTTGGCCGACCGTCAGCGATCACTGCTTCAAAGCTGAATGAGAAAAATACCTCTGGATGGAAGATTTGGTTGAGTGGCATGACACTGCAATTGGCCAATCCCAAAGCCTTGATTTTCTTCATCGCCATTCTGCCGCAGTTCGTCAATCCGACTGGCAATGTACCGATGCAGATGGTATGGCTGATGTTGGGTTCAGTGATTCCAGAGTTTTTTATTCTGCTCGGCTATGGCGTATTGGCAGGCAAAATGCAAAATATCGCGACACAAGCACGTTATGCACGCGTCACTGACAGGATCGCAGGGAGTTTGATGCTGGGCGTGGCGATGGTCGTCGCTACTTTGCAGAGATGATTTATTTACTAAGTGACTCAAAGTAAACAATTTAAAGAATCCGTCATTCCCGCGAAAGCGGGAAGCCATGTTAGACGCAAGATGGATTCCCGTGTTTGCGGGGACGACACAAATTTTGAGGATGTGACAGCTATCAAATTGGTTAAGCAGCCTTATTTAACCTGAAACCGATAAATCTTGTCCTCACTCAAACGCCGCGTCAACACACCATCTATCCATAATTTATTCAAATGCGCCAACGCTTCGCCCAGCGCAAATGTCATCTGATGCGCGTCTAGCGGCCGGCGAAACATGACCGGCACGATGTCACTGGCCGATTGTGGCGTTGCGCATGCCGCAACCACTTCGGCAAGTCGTTCTTGATGATGTTGCTGCAACTGATCTATGCGGGTTTGCAAACCGCGGAACGGTTTGCCGTGTGCAGGCAGTACCAATGTGCTGGCGGGCAGGTGACGATATTTATTCAGAGAATCTGTATATTGCTGCACCGGATTGGATTCAGGCTCAATCGCGAATACCGAGACATTGGTGGAAATGCGTGGCAGCACCATGTCGCCGGAAATGAGCACATTTAACTCCGGTGAATACAACGACACATGTTCCGGTGAATGCCCAAAGCCGGTGATGACGCGCCATTTATTATTCCCGATGCGGACATCTTGCTGATCGCTCAAGCGATGGTAGGCATGCGGTATCGATGGCACCATATCGGTGAAATACGATTTGCGTTGTCCTACTTTGGAAACCATGTCCGGATCGCGCATGCCGTGCGATTCGAAATGCGGCAATGCGGCGCTGCCGTCTGCTCCCGGCATTCCCGCGACTAACACGCGCCCAAAAAAATATTCGCCAGCACTCATCCATAACGGCGCTTGCCAACGCTGGCAAAGCCAGTCTGCATTGCCAATATGGTCAGGATGACAATGTGTCGCCAATATGCGCAGCACCGGCAAGCCGTTCAACTGCGTCGCGAAAATGCTCTCCCAAGCGCTGCGGGTGGCATCGTTAGCAATCCCGCAATCAATGATAGTCCAACCCTTTTGTGTACCGTTGTCGGTTTCTATGCTGTCTTCCAGCAACCACAAATTGATATGGTTTAACGCGAATGGCAGTGCCATGCGTAACCAGCGTACGCCGGGTGCGACTTCAATTGTGGCGCCAATTTCGGGGAGTGTTTCGCCAAATGCGTAGTCAAGTTGTGCTTCAAGTGCGTTCACGGTGATCTTTCAACTTTGTATTCGAATAAATCATAAGGACATTTATATTGTGCATGAGCACAAAATGGTTTACGTTTACGTTAACTGCGGGATTGCAATATTATTTCAACTTCCGTAATTCTACCGACTATAGCAAGACCTTACTTCGCACGCACCACAACATTGAAAATTTAATCATTATGTCAACTTATACCATTACTGAGCTTGCTCGCGAATTTGACATTACCACGCGTGCGATCCGTTTCTATGAAGATCAAGGCTTGCTAAGCCCCAGCCGTGATGGTGCTGGTGGCCGTAATCGCGTTTACGCCGCAAGGGAACGTACTCGATTAAAGCTGACTTTGCGCGGTAAGCGCTTGGGGTTAAGTCTTTCGGACATCAAGAATCTGGTCGATATGTACGATTCGCCAAAAGGCTCAACCGTGCAATTAGAGGGATTTTTGGCGGTTCTGGCCCGGCATCGAGCATTGCTGGAGCAGCAACGAGAAGACATCGCCGTCACATTGGCAGAAATTACCGCGCACGAAGCCGAGTGTGCTGAATTATTAAAAAGCAATCAAATGAAAGCAATGTAAGAGCAGTAAAAGCCTAACGACCACAAGATTAGCCAACGCATGTGATGCAATAGCGATGGCAAATCTCGCGTAGTGTTAATATTTAAATAATCATTGTTCGATGTTCTTGAATGAAGTTTCAAAACAGACACGAACAATTATAAAAACGGAGAGACAAGATGATCCACCTACCAGGCCTTAATTTCGATCACGGTGAAGATATCGCCGCATTGCGCGAGAGCATTCAACAATTCGCTGCGGCAGAAATTGCACCGCGCGCAGCCGAGATAGATCGCACCGACCAGTTTCCTATGGATTTGTGGAAAAAAATGGGCGATCTGGGCTTGCTCGGCATTACCGCCGATGAAGCCTATGGCGGCATTGGCCTGGGTTATCTGGCGCACATCATCGCCATGGAAGAGATTTCCCGCGCATCGGCCTCCGTCGGTCTTTCCTACGGCGCGCATTCCAATTTATGCGTTAATCAAATCAGTCGCAATGGTAACGCCGCACAAAAAGACAAATATTTACCGAAGCTGATTTCCGGTGATCATGTAGGCGCACTTGCCATGTCCGAACCCAATGCTGGTTCCGATGTTGTCAGTATGAAGCTGCGCGCAGAACTGAAGGGCGATCGCTATGTCTTAAACGGCACAAAAATGTGGATCACCAACGGCCCTGACGCCGATGTACTGGTGGTTTACGCCAAAACCGATATGGATGCTGGCCCGCGTGGCATGACTGCCTTCCTCGTTGAGAAGAATTTCAAAGGTTTCAGCGTTGCGCAAAAATTAGACAAACTCGGCATGCGCGGTTCACATACCGGCGAACTGGTATTCCAGGATTGTGAAATCCCGTTAGAAAATGTTTTAGGCGGCATCGGCAAAGGTGTCAATGTTCTGATGTCTGGCCTCGATTACGAACGTACCGTGTTATCTGGTGGCCCGCTTGGCATCATGCAAGCTTGTATGGATGCAGTTGTGCCTTATGTCCATGATCGCAAACAGTTTGGTCAAGCCATTGGCGAATTTCAACTGATGCAAGGCAAACTGGCAGACATGTACTCCACCATGATGGCTTGTAAAGCCTATGTTTACGCGGTTGGCCAGGCTTGTGATCGTGCGAAAACACCAGAAGCAGCGCGTGCATTGCGCAAAGATGCCGCCGGCGCGATTTTGTACTCTGCAGAAAAAGCCACATGGATGGCTGGTGAAGCAATCCAGACCTTGGGCGGTAATGGCTACATTAACGAATATCCGGTCGGCCGCTTGTGGCGCGATGCCAAGTTGTATGAAATCGGTGCCGGCACCAGTGAAATCCGCCGGATGTTGATTGGCCGTGAATTATTTGCCGAAACGATGTAAAGAAGTGCAGAAGCTGTATGTGTGGCGGCTACAAATTACAAATTGTAGTCGCCTGCAGTTAGAATGAAATTTTCGGATTAAGAACACAAGATGCCATCACTTCACGTACAAACTGCCCTGCAAACACATCCGCAACTGTCAGCAAAACTTCACAAACAAGTCTGGCTGAAGATGGAAAACATGCAACCAGCCGGCTCATTCAAGCTGCGCGGCATTGGTTTGCTGTGCCAACGTGCAGTGGCATCCGGTGCAACGCAACTGGTTTGTCCATCGGGTGGTAACGCGGGATTTGCGGCCGCTTATGCTGGCGCAGCGCTTGGCGTCAAAACTACCATCGTGGTGCCGGAAACAACGTCTGCCGCCGTGATTGCACGGATTCGCGATATCGGTGCCGAGGTCATTGTGCATGGCAATGTGTGGGAGCGCGCGAATCAACATGCGCTGCAACTTTGCCAACAAGCCAACACTATCTATATTCCACCGTTCGATCACGCCGATATCTGGGATGGCAATGCGACGTTGATTGATGAGGCTGTGGCCCAATGTGCAGAACAAGGCAGCAGCTTTGATGCCGTGATCTGTTCGGTCGGTGGTGGCGGTTTGATGTCTGGCGTGTTGCAAGGTTTGCATCGGAATGGATTGCAAGACGTGCCATTGATAGCCGTCGAAACCGAAGGCGCAGCATCGTTACACGTCGCGATACAAGCCGATGAACTCGTTTCGCTTCCGGCGATTACCTCGATTGCGACTACTTTAGGCGCATCAAAAGTTGCCGCAGAAGCATTCAACTGGACTCGCCGTCATACCGTGCACAGCATTGTCGTCAGTGATACGCAAGCGGTTGCTGCGTGCTTGTCTTTCGCCGATGATATGCGCACACTGGTTGAGCCAGCTTGTGGTGCCGCATTGGCAGTGGCGTATCAAAATTTACCCGTATTGCAACCATTTAAGCGTCCATTGATTGTAGTCTGTGGTGGCATAGGCGTGAATCTTGTCGCATTGGCTAGCTGGAAAGAGCAATTCTCACTTTAAGTAAAGACGCTGATGATCGCTCCTGCCTTCCCAAAATTGCTTTCCTCACAAATCGCCTTCGACATTGCGCGGACGATTTTGGATGGCTTCGATAAGCATTACCGCTTATTCCGGGAAGCGAGTCAGGCAGCGCATAGGCATTTTGAAAGTGGCGACTGGAAAATAGCGCAAACCGAAGCGCGTGAACGGATTGCTTTTTATGACAAGCGCGTAGACGAATGTGTAGAGATACTGGAAGATGAATACGAAAGCGTCGATTTAACCGACGAAGTCTGGCGCGAGGTCAAACTGCATTTCATCGGCTTGTTAATGGATCACAAGCAGCCGGAATTGGCGGAAGTTTTCTTCAATTCAGTTTGTTGCAAGATTTTGCATCGCACGTATTTCCATAACGATTTCATTTTTGTCCGGCCAGCAGTGTCGACCGAATATCTGGATGATGGTGCTTTATCACCGACGTACCGCGTGTACTACCCGGCACAAGATGGATTGCATTACACCTTGAAGCGCATCATCACGAACTTCCAGCTGCAACGACCCTTTGCGAATCTGGAGCGCGATGTCAACATCGTAGAACAGCATCTTCAGAAAATTTTCGATACCAATGCGATGGAAGCGAATCATCAGATTCAAGTGCTATCGTCGCTGTTCTATCGCAACAAAGGCGCTTACATGGTCGGCAAGATCATTAACGGCAGCCGTGAATACCCTTTTGTCGTGCCGATTTTGCATAACCGCGAAGGCGAGCTGATATTAGATGCAGTGCTATATGACCGCAAAGTGCTGGCGATATTGTTTTCGTTTACCCGTGCCTATTTTATGGTCGATATGGAAGTGCCGTCGGCATATGTGCAGTTTTTACGCACTTTGATGCCAGAAAAACCGCGTAGCGAAATTTACACCATACTGGGTTTGCAAAAACTCGGCAAAGCGCTGTTTTATCGCGATTTCTTGCGCCACTTGCGGCACTCATCTGATCGCTTTGAAATCTCTCCGGGTATTCGCGGGCTAGTGATGGTGGTATTTGCTTTGCCATCGTTCCCTTACGTATTCAAGATCATCAAAGATTACTTCCCGCCGCCGAAAGAGACGACCAACGCGCTGGTCAAAGAAAAGTATTTGCTGGTAAAAAATCATGATCGCGTAGGCCGCATGGCCGACACGCTGGAATATTCCAGCGTTGCTTTTCCGCGCAGTCGTTTTGATGAAGCATTATTGGCCGAACTGAAACAAGTTGCGCCATCTGTGGTCGAAGAAGATGGGGATCAGATCATCATCAAGCATTTGTACATTGAACGGCGCATGGTGCCACTGAATATTTACTTAAGTAACGCCGAAAAAAATGATGATCAGGCCGCGCTTGAACATGGCGTGATCGAATACGGCAATGCCATCAAAGAATTGATCGCTGCCAATATTTTTCCCGGCGACATGTTGTACAAAAATTTTGGTGTTACGCGTCATAATCGAGTTGTATTCTACGACTATGATGAAATTGAATACATCAGCGACTGCAATTTTCGTGTCATCCCGCAGCCGCGTAACGAAGAAGATGAAATGGCCGCAGAGCCTTGGTATGCCGTCGCTAAAAACGATGTATTCCCAGAACAATTCGGTGTTTTTTTACTTGGCAATCCCAACGTCAAAAAATACTTTATGAGACACCATGCTGATTTGTTAACACAGCAATATTGGCAGCAGCACAAGCAGCATATTCTGGAAGGTCACTTCGACGATGTATTTCCTTATCCACAAGAATATCGTTTTAGTTTTCAACCAAATATCAGTACAAATAGCGCACAGAATGTAATTAACCTAGCGGCGTAAAGATATTTTAAAAGTAATCGTCATTTCCGTTCTGCGAGGAAGGCGAGGCTTTTGAAGATACTGATCCCCGCTTTTATCTGGAGATGTAAAAATGAACGACCCTATCGTAATCGTCAGTGCAGCTCGTACCCCTATGGGTGCATTCCAAGGTGATTTTTCATCGTTGACCGCTAGCGACTTAGGCGCAGTTGCTATTAAAGCTGCAGTCGAACGCGCTGGCCTGAAACCAGCCCAAGTTGATGCTGTTATGTTTGGCAATGTGCTGTCTGCTGGTCAAGGTCAGGCACCAGCGCGTCAAGCGACACTTAAAGCCGGTTTGCCGATAGGCACTAACGCAGCAACGATTTCCAAAGTCTGCGGATCGGCCATGCAAGCAACAATTTTTGCGGTCGATGCGCTGCTAGCCGGTACCAATGACGTAATCGTCGCTGGCGGTATGGAGTCCATGACCAACGCACCGTATTTGGTACCGAAAGCGCGCGGTGGCTATCGCATTGGTCACGGTACTATTCTTGATCACATGATGTTGGATGGTCTGGAAGATGCATATTCCAAAGGCGACAATGGCGGTGGCCGTTCTATGGGCACTTTTGGTGAAGATTGTGCAGCCAAATATCACTTCACCCGCGAAGAGCAAGACAATTTCGCGATTGCTTCAGTCAAGCGCGCACAAGCCGCGACCAACGATGGCTTGTTTAAATGGGAAGTCGCGCCTGTTACCGTCACCAGCCGTGCCGGTGAAGCTGTGATCGACAAAGACGAAGGTCCGACTAAAGCCAAAGTCGATAAAATTCCATCGCTACGTGCCGCTTTCAAGAAAGACGGCACCATTACTGCAGCATCGTCGTCATCCATCAACGATGGCGCCGCCGCATTGGTCATGATGCGTGAATCGACCGCTAAAAAACTCGGTTTGACACCGATCGCAAAAGTAGTTGCTCACGCCAGTCACTCGCAAGAACCGGAATGGTTCACTACTGCACCGGTGGGCGCGATTGAAAAGCTCTACAAAAAAACCGGTTGGACCACTGATAGCGTAGATCTGTTTGAGATCAACGAAGCCTTTGCTGTCGTGCCAATGGCTGCCATGAAAGAGCTCAATATCCCGCACAGCAAAGTCAACGTTCACGGCGGCGCATGTGCGCTGGGTCACCCTATCGGCGCATCCGGCGCTCGTATCATCGTTACCTTGATCGGCGCGTTGAAGGCCACAGGTGGCAAGCGCGGTGTGGCATCGTTGTGTATAGGCGGCGGTGAAGGGACTGCGGTGGCGATTGAGTTGGTGTAACTGTTTGCATGTTTTAGTGTGTATTGAGGCTAACTAGCTGACGCGTTATCCCTAAAGAGCCAGAATATTTTGCACTCAGTGCAAAATATTCTGGCTCGATTTAATTGGGAATCAAAAATTAACATTAAATTAACGCCATAAAAATTTTTAGAAAGAGGCACATGCGCACAGCCATTGATTTCTATTTTGACTTCTCTTCTCCCTACGGCTATTTCGCCGCGATGCGAATTGATGCGTTAGCGGCTAAGTATGGGCGGGATGTGGAATGGCATCCGATTTTGTTGGGTGCGGTGTTTAAGACTACCGGTTCTGCGGTGTTGACGCAGATTCCGATGAAGGGAGCTTATTCCTTGCGCGACTTTGAACGTACTGCGCGCTTTCATGGCATCCCATATAAACAACCGCCGGCTTTTCCATTGCCAACAACGGTGGCGGCACGGGCGATGTTGTGGGTGCAAAATTTTCGTGGTGCGGAAGGGGCGATCCAATTTGCCCAGTTGATATATCACGCCATGTTCGTTGATGGCATCAATATCGCTGAACCTATGCATATATTGGAGATTGCGAAAAAAGGCGGCTTTGATACGACAGGCATGGCGGAGGGCGTCAACAGCATCGTGATTAAAAACCAGCTGAAAGCAGAGATGGATCTGGCGATGGCGCGTGGCGTGTTTGGTTCACCGTTCGTGATTGTAGACGGCGAGTCGTTTTGGGGGTTTGATCGTTTCTCGCAAATTGAGGCGATGCTGGAATTCGGAAAAATCTAAATTAGTCATGAGTAAAGTTGAGGCATTGTGCCCATGCGGCGGTGGTTTATTTTCGACATGCTGCGGCCGGTTTATCGCATCGCAAGATGTGCCGCAGACTGCGCAAGAATTAATGCGTTCACGTTATACCGCCTTCACTTTGTGTGACGACACTTATCTGCGCGCGACCTGGCATCACAGTACGCGCCCAAAGGGTGGAATCACCGATGCAGAAACCAAGTGGCTGGGATTAGAAGTCCGTAATTCGGGCAATGCATCGGCCGCCGATGCAAATCACGCAACTGTCGATTTCGTTGCACGTTACAAAGTAGCAGGACGCGCGCATAGATTGCACGAAATCAGCAATTTTGTAAGGGAGCAGGAAAAGGGTAGCAACGATCAAGAATGGCGATGGTTTTATGTAGATGGTGTTTTCCCACAAAAATAACGAAAAATTGCATTCTTCACCAGCTGTGCATGATGAATATGCCCGCAACGGTTTCGAAAGAACTCAAATGCCGATACGGGTGGAGCAGGAGACAGGAAAATGACGCAACTAAGTGCAGCAAGCGGTAATAAAGATACCCCATTGATAGAGTCCACCATTGCGGCCTGCTTTGACGCAATGGTAGCGCGCGTTCCAGATAATGACGCGTTAGTGGTGCGCCATCAAAACGTGCGTATGACCTATCGCCAGTTACAGCTGGCATCCCAAAAACTGGCGAGTGCATTCTTGAAATTAGGTCTGCAACCCGGCGATAGGCTTGGTATCTGGTCACATAACAACAGCGAATGGCTGTTGACGCAATTGGCGACGGCGCGAGTCGGCATCATACTGGTCAACATCAATCCGGCTTATCGCGTCAGTGAACTGGAATATGCGCTGAACAAAGTTCGATGCAAGGTCTTGATCACAATGACTGAGTTCAAGACCAGCAATTATCTCGACATGTTGCGGACCTTGGTTCCTGAATTGGCGACTGCCACATCGCCACAATTGCAGGCGGCACGTTTGCCAGATTTGAAAACCATTATTCATCTTGGTACAGAAGTCGAATCAGGCATGTTGCGTTTTTCCGATCTGATGGCTCCGGCTTTTAGTGGGGAGCATGAGGACGAACAGGTCAAAAAAATAAGTGCCGGCCTGCAGGCGACAGACGCCATCAATATTCAGTTTACCAGCGGTACCACCGGCTTCCCTAAAGGCGCAACACTCACGCATCGCAATATTTTAAATAACGGTTTCTTTATCGGCGAAGCTATGCACTTGACGGCGCAGGACAGGCTGTGCATCCCGGTGCCGTTGTATCACTGTTTCGGTATGGTGTTGGGTAATCTGGCGTGTCTGACCCATGGTACGACGATCATTTATCCCAGCGATGCTTTCGATCCGCTCGCCGTTTTGCAAGCGGTGCAAGATGAACGATGCACCGCACTGCATGGGGTTCCAACCATGTTCATTGCAGAACTTGATCATCCGCGCTTTGCTGAATTTGATTTATCCACTCTGCGGACAGGCATCATGGCAGGTTCACCTTGCCCGATCGAAGTGATGAAGCGCGTGGTGCGTGACATGCACATGGCGCAAGTGACGATTGCTTATGGCATGACAGAAACCAGTCCAGTCAGTTGTCAAAGCTCAACCGACACACCATTGGAAAAAAGGGTCAGCACTGTCGGTCGAGTGCAGCCACATTTGGAAATAAAAATGATCAACCCCGAATCTGGCGAGATCGTTCCGATCGGCACAACTGGTGAACTATGCACACGTGGTTATTCCGTGATGCAGGGTTATTGGGAAGATCCCGAAAAAAGCCAGGAAGCAATCGATGCCGACGCCTGGATGCATACCGGCGATTTGGCAGTGATGGATAGCGAGGGTTACGTCAAGATCGTTGGTCGCATCAAAGACATGGTGATACGTGGTGGCGAAAATATTTACCCACGCGAGATAGAAGAGTTTTTATATCGCCATCCAGCGGTGCAAGATGTGCAAGTGGTTGGCGTACCGGATGCGAAATACGGCGAAGAATTGTGTGCGTGGATTATTTTACGGCCAGGGCAGGTGGCTGATGAAGAGGCATTACGTGCATTTTGTAGTGGGCAGATTGCGCATTACAAAGTGCCGCGTTATATCCGTTTTGTAGAAGCATTTCCGATGACGATTACCGGGAAAATACAAAAATTCAAAATCCGTGAAGCGATGAGCGAAGAATTAAAGTTGCCAGATATTCCTACTGCGTAGTCCTAAATAAAAATGAACAAAGAGAGAGATACACAATGCCGCAATTAGAAAGCAAGTTAAACACACGTAGTGAAGATTTTCAGCAAAACGCTTTGGCCTTACGCCTGTTGGTGGATGATTTACGGTTAAAAGTCGCAAAGATTGCCGAAGGTGGTGGTGAAACTGCGCGCAACAAACACGTCGCTCGCGGCAAATTATTGCCGCGCGATCGGGTACAAATGCTGCTAGATCCCGGCACACCGTTTTTGGAATTTTCGCAATTGGCGGCGTATCACGTCTACAAAGATAAAGACGGCAGCGATGCCGCACCTGCTGCCGGTGTGATCACCGGTATCGGCAAAGTCGCCGGACAAGAATGCGTGATCGTCTGTAACGACGCAACCGTCAAAGGCGGCACTTATTATCCGTTGACCGTCAAAAAGCATTTACGTGCACAAGAAATTGCTGAGCAAAATAATCTGCCTTGTATTTATTTGGTGGATAGTGGTGGCGCCAATTTGCCAAATCAAGATGATGTTTTCCCTGATCGCGATCACTTTGGCCGCATTTTCTACAATCAGGCGCAATTGTCTGCCAAAGGCGTACCGCAAATTGCGGTCGTGATGGGTTCTTGCACCGCCGGCGGTGCTTATGTGCCGGCGATGAGCGATGAATCCATTATCGTCAAAAATCAAGGGACGATTTTCCTGGCTGGACCGCCATTGGTAAAAGCGGCCACAGGTGAAGTTGTCAGCGCCGAAGATCTCGGCGGCGCTGATGTGCATACACGATTGTCCGGCGTTGCCGATCATCTGGCGCAAAACGATATGCACGCGCTGTCATTGGCACGCACCATTGTCTCTAATCTGAATCGTCAAAAGCCGCAACAGATGGTATTGCGCCCGGTGGTCGAGCCCAAATATCCCGCCGGCGAATTGTATGGCGTGATTCCGGTCGATACGCGTAAACCATTTGATGTGCGTGAAGTGATTGCTCGCGTGGTCGATGGCAGTGAATTCGACGAATTCAAAGCGCGTTATGGCACCACCTTGATTTGCGGATTTGCTCACATTTACGGTATGCCAGTCGGTATTATCGCCAACAACGGAATTTTGTTTTCGGAGGCGGCCTTAAAAGGCACGCACTTCATCGAGCTGTGCTCGCAACGTAAAATTCCGCTGGTGTTTTTGCAGAATATCACCGGTTTCATGGTTGGCCGAAAATATGAAAATGAAGGCATCGCCCGCAATGGTGCCAAGATGGTGACGGCGGTTGCCACCACTTCTGTTCCAAAATTGACGGTCATCATCGGCGGCAGTTTCGGTGCCGGAAATTACGGCATGTGTGGCCGTGCTTTTTCACCGCGCTTCTTGTGGATGTGGCCAAATGCCCGTATCTCCGTGATGGGTGGCGATCAGGCCGCAGGGGTACTGGCTACCGTCAAGCGCGATGGTATTGAGGCCAAAGGCGGGCAGTGGAGCGCCGAAGAGGAAGCCGCATTCAAAGCCCCGATTCGTGAGCAATATGAACATCAAGGTCATCCTTATTACGCTTCCGCACGTCTGTGGGATGACGGTGTGATTGATCCTGCGGATACCCGCATGGTGCTGGGTCTGGGTTTGAGTGCAGCGTTGAACGCGCCCATAGATGAGACCAAGTTTGGCGTGTTCCGGATGTAATGATGCGAGATTATTTCAACACTCTGGCGCGTTATCATCTCTGGGCGACCGACAAAATCCTGCAACAGATCGCGACTATTAATGAAGCAGATTATCGCAAAGATTGTGGTTTGTTCTTCAAGTCGATACACGGCACGCTGAATCACATGCTGGTTGGCGATCTGCATTGGTATGCACGTTTCAGTGGCGCACCAGCGTTGTCGCTGGCGCTCAATACAGAGGTTGAAACAGATCGACCCGCACTAGATGCAAGACTACGCGACGCGGTACAACCCTGGCAGCAATTTTTGAGCGAGATGCCGCCACAACGATACGATAGTTTGTTGTATTACAAACGCGCTGATGGCGTAGCCGTCAGCTCGCCATTTACAGCTACGCTAGGTCATGATTTTTAATCACGGCACACATCATCGCGGTCAACTCAGCGCCGCGTTAACCAGCATGGGTTATGACTGCCCGGAAATCGATTTAATTTATTTTGTTCGTGGGGAGATGGCGAAGTGATACAGCAGATGACATACCAGACTTTATTGATAGAGCAGCAAGCGCAAACTGCCACCATCACACTCAATCGGCCGGATGTTCGTAACGCATTCAACGCGGACACTATTGCTGAAATCACACGTGCTTTTACCGAGTTGAGCGCCGCGCCTGAAATACGCGCCATTGTCCTGGCTGCAAATGGCGCGGCATTCTGTGCCGGTGGTGATCTAAACTGGATGAAGGCGATGGCGGATTACACGCCAGAACAAAATCGTGCCGATGCCGGACAATTGGCGACGATGTTGAAAACCATCTATCACTGCCCCAAACCGGTTATCGCACGAGTGCAGGGTGATTGCTATGCCGGCGGTCTGGGCTTGATTGCAGCTTGCGATATCGTGGTAGCAGTTGAAGCAGCGCATTTCTGTTTGTCAGAAGTAAGGATAGGTTTGATTCCGGCGACCATTTCACCGTATGTCATCAAAGCCATTGGTGAGTCCGCTGCCAAGCGTTATTTCATTACTGCTGAACGGTTTACTGCGGCGACTGCGCAACGCATAGGGTTAGTACACGAAGTGGTGGCGGCTGAAGCGTTGGATGAGAGCGTTGACGTTTTATTAAAAAACCTGCTTGCCGCCAGCCCGCATGCTGTTACCGATGCAAAACGCCTAGTGCGAGATGTGGCCGGGCAACCGCTGACGGATGCATTGATTGCCTCCACGGTCGAAGGTATAGCGCGCAGCCGGGCTTCAGAACAAGGGCGTGAAGGCGTGAAGGCATTTTTAGAAAAGCGCAAACCATCATGGTTGGTTTGAGAATGCATGTCGGAAAAGCATAGCGCCTTCCTACATGCGCTTCAAATGACAGCGATGAAAGTTGATATATAGCAGTGTCGGAACGCGTTACGCTTTTCCGACCTGCGTATGAATAAGCCTTAATCCAGCTACAATCTCGGGTTCGGTTATCTTCACCAGCAGCATGTTTTTAAAAACGCAATTAAAAAGTAAGTTAATGATCAATAGCGCATTTCACAACAACCCATATCCGACCTATCAGGCCATGCGAGAAGCGGGGCCATTGCATTGGAACGAAGAATTTTGCGGTGGAGCCTGGTTGTTAACGGAGTACGCTGACGTCGCCAGTGTCTTGCGCGATCCGCGCTTCTCGGTGCGTCGAGCCGGTGGCTGGGCCAACAGCAGCGGACCGCAAGCGATGCAGGAATTGCGTGAATTCAAGCGGATATTTTCGCGCTCGTTATTATTTGTTGATGCGCCTCAACATACGCGTTTGCGGCAAGTGATGAACGCCGGATTCAAGCCATCCGCATTACATACGCTGGCACCGAAAATTCAACAGCTGGTAGATGGTCTATTAGATCAAATTCCGGCTAATGCGCAGTTTGATTTTATGTCCGCGTTTGCACGGCCATTGCCAGCTTTGGTGATTGCCGAGATGTTAGGCATAGATGGTGCAGATCGCAGCGAATTTGTTGCCTGGTCAGACGATATTGCTGATTTTATAGGCAGTCCGACACCGACGATAGACATTGCGCGTCGTGCACAAACCAGTCTGATTGCGATGAATGAATATTTCCGCGGCATATTAGCGCAGCGTCGTTTGCACCTCGGTGAAGACTTGATCAGTCAGCTCGTCATTGCCGAAGCCAGCGGCGGCATCATCACCACCAAAGAATTATTGGCGCAGTGCTGCACCTTGCTATTCGCTGGTCACGAAACTACCCGTAACTTACTTGGCAATGGCATGTTGGCATTGCTGCAGCATCCGCAGCAATGGCAGGCGCTGCAGAACAACCCGGCATTGTTGCCATCTGCGCTAAAAGAATTATTGCGCTTTGATAGTCCCGTCCAATACAGCGGGCGTCGCCTCAAAGTCGATGTGGAAATGCACGGGAAAACGATGAAAAAAGGCGATCTGGTGATTCCTTTGATCGGCGCTGCGAATCGTGATCCTGCCAAATTTACGGATCCGGATGCGCTGGATATTCATCGTAATCAAGGCGCGCATTTATCCTTTGGCTATGGCCCGCATGTGTGTATCGGCGCGACACTGACGTATATGGAAGCCGAGATCGCCATGCGCAGCGTGATGCGACGCATGCCCGGTTTGACGCTCGCTAATCCATCCGATACCCAGTCATGGGGGCAGAACGCGGTCTATCGCAGTTTGAATGCCTTGCCGTTGCATTTCACTGCTGCCGCGACATCGTCATCATCGCCAACTGAGGCCGCGTATGCCTGATTTAGTGGACGATATCAGTACTCAGCTGCTGGCGTTGCAAGAGCAAAAGCTGTTGCGCCAACGGCGTATCGTTGATGGGCCGCAAGGGCCGGTCATGACCGTCGACGGCAAACCGTTTTTGGCATTTGCCAGCAACGATTATCTCGGCCTCGCCAATCATCCTGCGTTAATCGCCGCCGCACATGAAGGCATAGACCGTTACGGCGTTGGTGCAGCATCCTCGGCGCTGGTCAGTGGTCACAGCCGTGTAATGGAAGAGTTGGAAGTGGCGTTAGCCGCATTTGTTGGCATGCCGCGTGCGCTGCATTTTTCCAATGGCTATATGGCCAATATGGGCATCATTCCGGCTTTGGTCGGTGCTGGCGATACGGTGTTTTGCGACCGTTTAAATCACGCTTGTCTGATCGATGGCGCACGACTGTCCGGCGCTGAATTTCGCATCTACCCACACAACGATATAACGCGACTAAAGCAGCTACTGGCCAAAAACACAAGCCCACGCAAACTGATCATCACCGATGGTGTATTCAGCATGGATGGGGACATCGCTCGTCTGCCGGAATTGCTGGCGTTGTGTGAAGAATATGACGCGTGGTTGCTGGTCGATGATGCACACGGTTTTGGCGTGTTGGGTCCGCAAGGGCGCGGCAGTCTGGCGCATTTTGGTTTGGCATCGCCACGCGTTTTGTATATGGGTACGTTCGGCAAAGCGGCTGGTGTAGCGGGGGCATTTGTCGCCGGTGATGCAACGCTGATTACCTGGTTAATGCAACGCGCACGTACCTATGTTTTTACCACCGCTAGTCCACCGATGTTGGCAAGTGCTTTATTGGCAACGCTGAAAATATTTGAAACTGAATACTGGCGACAACAGCACTTACAAGAGCGGATACAACAATTACAACAAGGCTTGGCAGATTTGCCGTGGCGTTTATTGCCATCGCAAACGGCGATACAAGCCTTGATCGTGGAAGATAATCAGCTGGCATTAGACTTAATGGCAGCCCTATATGAACAAGGTATTTGGGTGCCTGCAATACGGCCACCGACAGTGCCAAAAGGTACCGCGCGGTTACGGATTTCGTTGAGCGCTGCGCATAGTGAAGAACAAGTCGAACAGTTAATTGCGGCGTTGAAAAATGTGGCCAAAAATATCATTCCGGACTCCCGCTCTGGCGAGGATGATGAAATGTTGAAATGAATAGTAAAGAAATAATTGAGAGCAATTTGAATACAAGCACACCAACAAACAGCCAGCAACTGATGCAACGCAGTCTGCAAAGCGTCTGGCATCCCTGCACGCAAATGCAGCACCATGAATCAGTACCGCTGATTCCGGTGACGCATGGTCGCGGCGCGTGGTTATACGATGCCGATGGTAAGCGTTATCTGGATGCCATCAGTTCATGGTGGGTCAATCTGTTTGGGCATGCCAATCCACGCATTAATGCAGCCTTAAAAGATCAGTTGGACAAACTCGAGCATGCGATGTTGGCTGGCTTTACGCATGAACCGGTAATTCAATTGTCGGAAAGATTATCCGCGCTTACAGGTAATGTTTTAGGCCATTGTTTTTACGCTTCTGATGGCGCTTCGGCGGTGGAAATCGCCTTGAAGATGAGCTTCCATGCCTGGCGCAATTTGGGCCACAGCAGCAAGCAGGAATTCGTTTGCTTGCAAGGTAGCTATCACGGCGAAACTATAGGCGCACTCGCCGTCACCGATGTATCTTTGTTCCGCGATGCATATGGTCCGATGTTGTCTGCCAATCGGGCGCATGTGGTGATGTCGCCCGATGCGCGCGGCGCACAAAAGGGAGAAACTGCGGCTGACGTGGCGCTTCGCGCAGCGCATGCATTGGAAATGTTATTGCAGCAGCGCGGCTCTCATATTGCCGCGCTTATCATCGAACCTTTGGTGCAATGTGCTACCGGCATGGCGATGCATGATCCGGTGTATTTAGCCGAAGTGCGCGCCTTATGTGATCGTTATCAAATCCATTTGATTTTTGATGAAATCGCCGTTGGTTGCGGCCGGACCGGGACTTTTTTTGCGTCGGAGCAAGCTGCATCGTCTGATGGTCAGGCTATCTGGCCGGATTTTGTGTGCCTCTCGAAAGGCATTAGCGGAGGTTACTTACCGCTGTCGCTGGTGATGACGCGTGACGAGATTTATCAAGCGTTTTACGATACCGATGTGCGCCGGGGATTTTTGCATTCGCATTCTTATACCGGCAATCCCTTGGCTTGTCGTGCGGCGCTGGCGACTTTGGATATTTTTGACCAGGACGACGTGCTTAATGCGAATCGACGCAAAGCGCAACGCATTACGGCGGCATTGCAACCGTTAGCACAGCATCAACAAGTCCAGCACTTTCGACAACGCGGCATGATCTGGGCGTTTGATGGTGTGATGAGCGACGCCGCTGCCACGACGTTTTCGCGGCGCTTTTTTAGCAAGGCACTGGAACACGAATTACTGTTGCGTCCGATAGGTCGTACGGTGTATTTGATGCCACCGTATATTCTCGACGATGCAGAATGTGATGATCTGGCAGCTCGTACCGCTGCCGTGTTTGAAAGTGTGATTGATAATGCATAATCATTGTTCTTATTTCGTTGCTGGCACTGACACGGAAATCGGCAAAACCCTGATCGCCAGTAGCTTGTTGTATGCGCTGACGCAAACCGGCGTGCGCAGCGCAGGCATGAAGCCAGTTGCTGCAGGCGCAGAGAATCGCGGCGGCGTCTGGCATAACGACGACGCTGATGCATTGGCGGCACAAGCCAGTGTGGCTTTACCGGTTGCATTGACCACGCCCTATCTGTTGCAACAGCCAACCGCGCCACACATAGCTGCTGCCTTGGAAAATTGCGTTATAGACTTGCCACATATTCTGCATTGCTATCAACAGATAGCAACCCAGGCTGATGCTGTCATAGTGGAAGGGGTGGGCGGTTTTCGTGTCCCGCTCAATGATGAGCATGACACCGCAGATATGGCGCAGCAGCTGAATTTGCCGGTGGTATTGGTGGTAGGTCTGCGTTTAGGTTGTATCAGTCATGCGCTGTTGACGGTCGAAGCGATTGCTGCTCGCGGCCTGCCATTGGCAGGATGGGTGATCAATACGGTCGATGCCTCCATGCTCAACAGCGATGCGACGATCGCAGCGCTGACGTCGCGCATTCCTGCTCCGTTGTTGGGTTGCGTACCGCGATTAGATTCGCCCAGCGCTGCAAACGCAGCGCCTTATTTAGATTTTTCATATTTACCGGGTTGGCCTGTAATTAATAAGGCAGCAACTCATTCTCTCTATACAAAGGAAGTTTAATTATGTCTTCACAGCCTATCGCTTTTCAACCGGGCATCGCTCAACAAAAACCTGTTCAGCTAGTCGATGCTGCATGGCGCGTAGAGCAGGTGCTGGAATTATTCAATTTGCCATTCAACGATTTGCTCTTCCGTGCGCAACAAATTCATAGAGAAAATTTTGACCCTACCGAAGTCGAACTGGCGACACTGCTGTCGATTAAAACCGGTGGTTGTCCAGAAGATTGCGGCTATTGCCCACAGGCGGCGCGGTACGACACTGGTGTTGTCGCACAAAAAATTCTGCCATTAGAGACGGTATTAACTGCCGCACGTGAAGCCAAAGCGCATGGCGCAACCCGCTTCTGCATGGGGGCTGCATGGCGCGAACCGAAAGATCGTGATTTGGAGCACGTCGAAGAAATGGTGCGCGAAGTCAAAGCGCTGGGTCTGGAAACTTGTGCAACGCTAGGTATGTTGGGTGAAGGTCAGGCTGAGCGTTTGAAAGCGGCTGGTCTTGATTACTACAATCACAATCTGGACACAGCACCAGAACTGTATGGCGACATCATCACTACCCGTGATTATCAAAATCGTCTCGACACGATTTCAAACGTGCGTGGCGCTGACATCAAAGTTTGTTGCGGCGGTATCGTCGGCATGGGTGAATCACGTTTGCAGCGCGCAGGTTTAGTGGCGCAACTGGCTAACATGACACCGTATCCGGAATCGGTCCCTGTCAATAATCTGGTGCAAGTGGAAGGCACACCTTTGTTCGGTACAGAAAAACTGGATCTGCTGGAGTTTGTCCGCACGGTAGCGGTAGCACGTATCACCATGCCAAAAGCGCGAGTACGTTTGTCCGCCGGTCGTCGTCAGATGGGCGAAGCGATACAAGCGCTGTGCTTTATGGCAGGCGCTAATTCGATTTTCTACGGCGATAAATTGCTGACGACTGGCAATCCGGAAGTTGAAGAAGACCGTGCATTATTGGAAAAATTAGGAATGCGTACACGTTCAACTGCGATAGATGCGCGTTGTGATGTAACGCAAGCGTAAATGTTTTACGCACCTCTCCCGCGGGCGGGAGAGGGAGTTTCCTAGGCGTGATTTATGAAAGATGTTTCAATGCGTTCGTTGCCAAAAGTGAATGAACAGTATTGATACAACACTGTTTTTAACCAAAACAAAAATATAAATGGAGACGTGATGTTCACCAAAATTCTCATCGCCAATCGTGGCGAAATTGCTTGTCGTGTTGCTGCTACTGCGCGCCGCATGGGCATTAAAACGGTAGCGGTATACTCCGAAGCCGATGCCAAAGCCAAGCACGTTGCTGTCTGTGATGAGGCGGTATTGATCGGCCCGGCAGCGGCGAAAGAAAGCTATCTGCTAGGCGATAAAATTATCGCAGTCGCGTTAGCCACAGGCGCGCAGGCGATTCATCCGGGTTACGGTTTCTTGTCTGAGAACGCCGGTTTCGCGCAAGCATGTGCTGCCGCAGGATTAGTGTTCATTGGCCCGCCAGCGACGGCGATTCAAGCCATGGGTTCCAAATCGGCCGCCAAAGCGCTGATGGAAAAAGCCGAGGTGCCTTTGGTACCCGGCTATCATGGCGACAATCAAGATGCTGATTTTTTACAACAGCAAGCCGACAAAATTGCCTATCCAGTGCTGTTGAAAGCGAGTGCCGGTGGCGGCGGAAAAGGCATGCGTATCGTTGAACGGAGCACAGATTTTAAAGCTGCTCTGGCATCGTGCAAACGGGAAGCGATCAATAGTTTTGGCGATGACAAAGTACTTGTCGAAAAATATCTGACGCGTCCACGCCATATCGAAATCCAGGTCTTTGCCGATAGCCATGGCGCTTGCGTGTATTTGTTTGAACGCGATTGCTCGGTGCAGCGTCGTCATCAAAAAGTACTGGAAGAAGCACCAGCGCCCGGCATGACCGCGGAACGTCGCAAAGCGATGGGCGATGCGGCGGTGGCGGCGGCAAAAGCAGTTGGCTATGTAGGTGCCGGCACGGTGGAATTTATTGCAAATCAAGATGGTTCGTTCTACTTCATGGAAATGAACACGCGTTTGCAAGTGGAGCATCCGGTGACTGAAATGATCACTGGTCTGGATTTGGTGGAGTGGCAATTACGGGTCGCGTTTGGTGAAGCACTGCCACTGCAACAAGAGCAGTTGCAATTGCATGGCCACGCGATCGAAGCGCGAATTTATGCAGAAAATCCAGAAAAAGGATTCCTGCCTTCCATCGGGACCTTGCGTCATTTACGTACGCCGTTGGCGCGTGAATTTGCGGTCAGTGCATCTAAGGATGTGATCGTGCGGATAGATTCTGGTGTACGCGAGGGCGACGCCATTTCGCCATTCTATGATCCGATGATTGCCAAACTGATCGTCTGGGCACCAGATCGTCAACAGGCGTTGGCAAGTATGGTCAGCGCATTGGCGCAGTATCAAATCGTCGGACTTTCCAGCAATATCAATTTCTTGCAGCGCTTGATACTTAGCCAGCCATTTTCTTCCGCAGATCTGGATACGGGATTAATCGAACGCCATCAGGATGTTTTATTCCCTGCACCGCAACCGGTTGCGATGTCTGTATTGGCATTGACGACAGCAGCATTGTTAGCCTCGGAAAATACTACTAGCACTGATCCTTGGGCCAACACCAACGGCTGGCGCGCCAACAGCAATTTGCAACGTCAGCTGACGTTTGTTGATGAAGGAAAAACCAGCGCAGTCGCGGTCTTGTATCAAAACGGCAGTTACATGCTGCAGCATGGACAACATTTCAGCCTGATGACCTTGCTAAAGCAAAGCGAGCATGACTTTGAAATCAGCCTGGCTGACCGCACCGTGCGCGGTACGGTAGTGCGCGAGGGTGAGTTATTCCATGTTTTCACCGAAGGTCATCAACATACCTTGGCTTATGCCGATCCGCTGGCGCATGCCGGTGAAAGCGAAGGCGACGGTGGTCGTCTGACTGCACCGATGCCAGGCAAGATTGTCGCGCTGTTGGTAACGCAAGGTGAGCAAGTGAAAAAGGGCGCACCGTTGTTGATTATGGAGGCGATGAAGATGGAGCACACCATCGCAGCACCGGCGGATGGCTTGGTGGAAGAGTTGTTATATGCGGTGGGTGATCAAGTGTCGGAATCGGCGCAGTTGCTGGCGTTTAAGGTTGACTAAAGGCGCTTGATTGACTAGTTCAGCACAATTATTTGGACATTAAAAATTCCGTCATTCTCACGAACGCGGGGATGACGGTAATTTTAATATCAGTTCGGGTATGTTCAAACCTAAAACGATTGCATAGGTGATCTATGAAAGTGTTATTCCACGCGCCATCAGGCAGCGGCATGGAAGATTGGATAGCGCAATTTAGCGCCGCTTTGCCTGAGGCTGAGTGCCGTCATTGGCGGTCGGGCGATAACGCCCATGCTGATTATATTTTGGCATGGCGACCACCAGTGGAGATGTTTGCCGGGCGACGTAATCTGAAGGCGATTTTTAATCTGGGTGCTGGTGTCGATGCGATTCTGCAGTTAGGTGATAGTTTGCCCGCAGACGTGCCGGTGATTCGGATTGATGATGGCGGCATGGCGGTTCCGATGGCGGAATACGTGACGCATGCTGTGTTGGGTTATTTCCGTCAATTTGACATTTACCAGCAACAAGCTGCGCGGCGTGAGTGGAAGCAGCTGGCACCGCCGAATAAAAAAGATTTCAGCGTTGGGATTCTCGGACTGGGTGTTTTAGGTTCGCGGATCGCCGAAGCGTTGGCGCATTTCGATTTTCCCTTGCATGGTTGGAGTCGGACTAAAAAATCTGTGCCGGGCATGCATTGCTATGCCGGAGACGCAGAGCTCGATGCATTCTTGCGGGCGACGCGCGTATTGGTGTGTATTTTGCCGTTGACGCCGGCGACACGCGGTATCGTCAATAGTGCTAATTTACAGAAGTTACAGCATGCTGCTTATGTGATTAATGTGGCGCGCGGCGGGCATCTGGTGGAAGAAGATTTGCTGGCGCAGATACAAGCTGGGCAGATCGCCGGCGCGACGCTGGATGTATTTGCGCATGAGCCGTTAGTAGAAACACATCCGTTTTGGAAAGAGCCGCGTATCACCATCACACCGCATATATCAGCGCAGTCGGTGGAAGAGCAAACCGTATTGCAGATCACCGGCAAGATACGCGCGTTGCAGCGTGGGGAAACGGTGAGTGGTTTGGTGGACAGGTCGCAAGGCTATTGATGGTATGAGACCGTCGTAGAGTGGCTGCGCTTTTGTGTCCACTCGGAATAACATTGAATGCGGTAAGTAAATTGGTGTAAACAATTTTAAAAAATCCCCATCATTCCCGCGAACGCGGGGATCCATGTTAGTCGTAGAATGGATCCCCGCGTTCGCGAGGATGACGGAGATGGATTTTAAATTTCAAGTTGATTACTTAGATAAAAAATAAAAATGATGGTGATACGCATGGGTGTAAAAGCGTGCCCAGCCTACACATGCCACGATAGGTTTTGAAAAGGAAAATAAATGTCACTCCCAAGCAAAGTAAAAATCGTTGAGGTTGGCCCACGCGATGGTTTGCAAAATGAGAAAGAAACCATTCCCGCCGACATTAAAATTGCACTGGTCAATCAACTGACTGCTGCCGGTTTCGTTAATATCGAAGCAGCTTCTTTCGTCTCGCCGAAATGGGTGCCGCAGATGGCAACATCAAGCGAAGTCATGGCCGCAATTACGCGTAAGCCGGGCGTAATTTATTCTGCTCTGGTGCCTAACATGAAAGGCCTGGAAGCGGCATTGGCGGCGAATGCTGACGAGATGGTGATCTTCGGTTCTGCATCTGAAGCGTTCTCACAAAAAAATATTAATTGTTCCATTGCCGAATCGATAGAACGTTTCCGGGAAGTAGCATTAATGGCTAAGCAGGCGGGCAAAAGATTGCGCGGTAGCATCAGTTGCGCATTTGGTTGTCCCTATCAAGGCGAGGTTGATGTCGCTGCTGTAGTTGACGTACTGAAACGTTTGCACGATCTGGGTTGCGATGAGATTGATATCGCTGATACTATCGGCGTCGGCACACCGAATAAGGTGCAAACGGTGATGCAAAAATTGACACAAGAATTTCCTATCGAACGGCTGTCTGGACATTTCCACGACACTTACGGGCAGGCTCTGGCAAATATTTATGCCAGTCTGGAAGTCGGCATTTCGATTTATCACTCTTCGGTCGCCGGGCTTGGCGGTTGTCCATATGCCAAAGGCGCAACCGGTAATGTCGCCACAGAAGATGTGCTTTATATGATGAATGGGCTGGGCATCGCAACCGGCATAGACCTGGATAAAGTGGTCGATGCCGGGCAGTTTATTTCAACCCACCTCGGGCGCAAGGCTGTTAGCCGTGCCGGTAATGCGATTGCGGCCAAGCGCGTAATAGATAACTGAGTTTGACTGGACTAGTCTGGTTGAATTCTTAATGAAAAAGGAAGCTCAATGAAAATCAGACTAGTTAAAACAGCATGCGTCATGTTGACCATATTGGCTTTGGCGGCATGCGGTAAACACAGCAATACAGACACCTCATCATCCACGGCAGAAAAAGAATATGTGGTCGGCACTGGCGCAACCTATGCGCCTTTTGAATCTGAAAATGAACAAAAAGAAATCGTTGGTTTTGATATCGATGTGTTGAAGGCAATAGCGGCGAAAGAGGGGATGAAACTCAAATTCGTCAACACACCGTTTGATGGCATCTTTACCGCGCTGGCGCAGGGTGACCGAGACATCATTATTTCTGGCCTGACAATTACGGATAAACGTAAAGAAACGGTGGATTTTTCCGATCCCTATTTCGAAGCGGCGCAAGTTATTGTGGTGCCGGCAGGATCGACCATACAGAAAATTGCCGATGTAAAGTCACTCAAAGTAGGCGTGGTACAGGGTTCAACTGCCGATGACATGATGCAAAAATTGCAGGGCGATAACAGCGAAAATATCAAGCGTTTTGAATTCAGTTCATTGGCATTAAAAGAGTTGCAAAGTGGTGGCGTCAGTGCAGTCATCGCTGATAACGGCGTAGTGGCGCATTACCTGGCCAACAATGACACCAAAGGCATTAAAATTGTGACCGATGATACTTCGCCGAAAGAGTATTACGGCATCGCCGTACAGAAAGGCAATGTGGCATTACAGACCAAAATCAATCAAGGTCTGGCCGCGATCAAAGCCGACGGCACTTACAATAAGATTTTTTCCACATATTTCCCAGCCGCTACACCAACTACCAAGTAAAACTAGTCAGGATTTACGCGTGCAACCATTCCGGCATTGCAAGCAAAATTGGCCAAAGATGTTTGGTAAGATGCATAGTCATTAATGTAAAAGTGGTAGAAAATGAAATGGCGCTTTTGCGCCATTTCTGTTTTGTAGTTTTGCGTAAGCCAAGAGAGATCGTTTTATGGAAAATGCCAACCAACAAAAACTCCCAGACACCGCACAACGCGTGGCGGAATTATTGCGTGAGATTGGTCACGACAAATCAGTTGTGATGCTGCCAGAAACTGGCAAGACATCCGCCGAAGCCGCTGCGGGCTTAGGTTGCAGCGTTGCCGAAATTGCCAAGTCGATTGTGTTTCGTCGCTTGAGCGACGATGCCGCCGTGATGGTGGTTGCCAGTGGCAGCAATCGCGTCGATGAAGCCAAAGTTGCTGCCATCGTCGGCGCATTGGGTAAAGCCGATGCCCGTTTCGTCAAAGAACGTATAGGCTACGCCATCGGCGGCGTTTGTCCGATTGGTCACGCCAGTAAAACCGTGATGTTGATTGATCAGGATTTATTGCAGTTGGAAAGTGTCTGGGCCGCTGCGGGACATCCACATGCGGTGTTTAATTTGACGCCACAACAATTGGTGGCGATGACGGCTGCACCGGTGGCGGATGTGGCTTTGAAGGTTTGAGTAATAAGCTTTAGTAAGAAACGTTAGTATGAAACGTTAGTGAGAAGCTGTAGCAAAAATCTTTAGTAAGACGAAAATTTGCAGGTCGGAAAAGCGCAACGTCTTCCGATCTGCGATTGATCGTTATAGCTTCGGAATCCGAATTCGGCTCACCATTAACGCACCAGATGCGGCAAACATCAAGACCAGCGGATGGAACTGAAATCCTGCTACGTATACCACGCCGAACCATAATTGCTCGCCTAATGCATTACACCAGGCAGCGGCAGCCAATACAATAACCAGTACCAGCGAAGTGGGAATCGGTGTGCCTTCAAAGTACTTCACCTTGTCGCCGCCTTCGGAAAGTTGTTCCGCGGTGATGTTGTAGCGCGCCAGGCGTGATACGCCGCTTGCGACAAAAAACACCAATATGATGCGATCCACAAGGCCTTGCATGCCGCAGCCGTAAGCAATGACCGCAGGTGCTACGCCAAACGAAATGATGTCGGCCAATGAATCAAGTTCACGCCCCATGGCTGAACTTTTCGCTCGCCAACGCGCAATACGGCCATCTAGCACGTCAAAAATCAGTGCTAATGGAATTAAATAGCATGCCCAAAGCAAGTGCTCCACGTTGCGTGTCTGCAGGTAGGTCATGACGGAAAAAAGGGAGCCGACGCCGCAAAAGGCATTGCTGAGGGTGAACCAATCGGCGAGGTGAAACTCACGGATCATTGAAAAAGGCTTGGGTCTGGTCATTGAAACTGTCCGGGCTGAGAAAGGCAATAAGTTGAGTGCGGTGAAATATGCTGACCGAATTTATCACAAGCGGTGACGCGAGTGGTAAATACGCATGCATTTCCGCTCAGGTTGCCATATTGATGCCCAAGCCTTGCTATGT
This sequence comes from Glaciimonas soli, assembly GCF_009497155.1. Classification (GTDB taxonomy): domain Bacteria; phylum Pseudomonadota; class Gammaproteobacteria; order Burkholderiales; family Burkholderiaceae_D; genus Glaciimonas; species Glaciimonas soli. The sequence goes on along the minus strand of NZ_WINI01000004.1, from coordinate 262,139 downwards.
CATCTATTTCTTTTGATTGATCTGCCGTCGCAAATCATCAACCAGTCGTTTGCGACTACTTAAATGGTATTCAACTGGCGAAAATGGCATAGCTGCGTTTTGGTACGCGTCTATCAGAGTTAGCATCATTTTTGCATCAGTTTGGTTGAATGTGATCTTGCTCCCATTTTCGCTTAGCGCCACGAGCTTTTCCTGTAACACCTCTTTCAGAGCAATCTCCGCTTCCGAGATTGGGTTGGCAATGCACAAACCAAAAGTCCCTAAAAGAAATTGCTCCCATGCGAACTCGGTACGTATATGCAATCCCTCTTTTATGGGAGCACCATCATCATGGAAGCAGTCTTTTAGGCGCCAGGTCGTGATATTTAAGTCGGAGAGTGCTTTCTGAAAATGACTGCAATATCTTTCTTTCAACGACGCAAAAGGTGTTTGATGATCGTTACGAGCGACGATCTCTCGTGCGACATTCACCCAGACCACGTTAGCGGGATGAAAATAATCCCCGGGAATTGCACCTGGGGCTGCCATTTCACCAAAGACATGTGACCTTACTGTCGCAGAAGGTGTGACGACGTATGAGGGTGCAGGAATGAGACTGGCTTGAATCAGCGCGTTGAGTTCGCTGACAGTCATGTCGCAAGCGGCGGCAAACTGTTCTGCATTAAAGTAGTTTTTTGCAAGGTAGGTATTGAGATCTGACACAGTTATTCCCTTGTGATGGCGACAGGTTCTTTGTGCGCGTCTCGCGAATCTTCCGGCGCTTGCGTTCTGTCATGCAAGCCATAGTCTCGCATCACTTGTGCCACACGCAGACGATAATCAGCGAAGATGGTTTTTCGCCCGGCTAGTTGAACTTGTCTGTGCACTTCAAGATTGCGCCACTGCTGCACCGCAGCTTCATCACGCCAATAAGATAGCGATAACACTTTGCCAGCCTGCGTCAGACTTTCAAAACGCTCTATCGAGATAAATCCATCTATCTGTTTCAAATGCGGAAGTAGTTCGGCAGCGGCATCGAAATAGGCTTGTTTTTGTTCTGCGTGCGGAATGACTTCAAAGATAACGGCAATCATTTTTCTACTCCCACGCTGGATGGCGGGGGACGGAAGGTGGAACGGCTTCTAGAAATGTCCGTTCCTCGCGCAAGATAAACCGCTTCGCTTGCGCCATTTCAAAATTGGCGCGGCCTTCAGAGTCGGTTTTCAGGCGCGCACGATAACGTTCGTAGGATGCCAGGCTATCAAACGCAATCAAGCCCCAGGCGATGTTGTTGCTGCCTTCGTACGGTAGGAAATAACCTAGCAGATCGCCGCCACAGCGTGGAATGATGCGACCCCAGTTTTCTGCGTACGCTTTGAATGCGTCGCGCTGAAAAGGATCGATTTCGTAGCGGATAAAGCAAGTGATGGTGTTCATGGTGATTCTCCTTTGGTGTAGATATAGTGCAGCATAGACGCTTGTCGTACCGAGATGATTCGGCTAACATCGAACTATGAAAGATGGCCCAAACATTGTTGGAATTGCTGCGCTGATTGGTGATCATGCGCGGGCAGAAGTCTTGACGGCTTTGCTGGCCGATCGCGCCTTGACTGCGACCGAACTGGCCGATATTGCCGGTGTGACCAAACAGACAATTAGTAGCCATTTGGCCAAGTTGGTTGATGCCGGATTGATCACCGTGGAAAGTCAGGGACGACATCGTTATTTCCGGCTGGCGGATCGTGATGTCGCGCATTTGCTGGAATCGCTGATGGGTATTGCATTCAGAGTCGGGGCGGTACGAATCCGCAGCAGTCCGCGCGAACCTGCATTGCGCAAAGCCCGGGTTTGCTACGATCATCTGGCAGGTGAGCTGGGTGTGAGCATTTATGAAAGCATGTTGCAGCGGGGGATATTGCTACCTGGTGCTGACGGTCTTAAACTCAGCGACAGCGGCCATCAACTATTTGCTCAAATCGGTATCGCTACCGATACTCTGGCAACGCAGCGCCGCACATTTTGCCGTGCTTGCCTCGACTGGAGCGAACGCCGTCATCATCTGGCAGGAGCATTGGGCGCATCTTTATTGACGAGGATTGTCGCTCTTGGCTGGGCAACACGCAGCAAAGACTCACGCGTTGTGAAATTTACGGCAGCAGGAGAGCGAGCACTAACTGATCATTTCTCTGTAGCACCTTAACGGCTGTAATTCGACTAGATATTTTTATGCATATCAGACCCTTTAAAGAAACCGATACCGAACTTGTCAGCGCATTGTGGCAGGAAGTTTTCCCTGATGAACCGGCGCACAACGCACCGGCGCTTGTCATCAAACAAAAAATCACGCACCAGCCAGAATTGTTTTTCGTGAGTGAAGAGGCGGGGAAAATTACCGGAACCATTTTGTCCGGTTATGACGGTCATCGTGGCTGGTTTTATGCCGTCACGGTCAGCCCACAACATCGTCGGCAGGGCCTTGGAACGAAATTAATTCGTCATGCTGAACAGGCTTTAACCGCTCTCGGTTGCACTAAAATCAACTTGCAAGTGCGCTCCACCAATGCAGCCGTCGTCGCTTTTTATAAAGAGCTGGGTTACGAAGTGGAAGAGCGTATCAGCATGGGGAAGCGGTTTAGCCAGTAGTCAGACCAGCACAACCTGCTACTCAGCTGCGTAGTTCTACGCCACTAAATTTTATCCAGAGCTGAATTCTATCCATCTGTCTAAAATCATCCGCGCTTGGTGCCAGCCTGGATGATGACGTTTTCCGAGCCCCGAGACATGCAATTAATGCAATTCCAAAAGGAAATACTTATTTTTTGGAAACTTTCGATGGCACAATGCGTTGGTTATATTCGCGGGTTAGTAACTGTCCCAACCAACAAATGACAGGAAAATCGGAATGACATCAATATCTACCAGACGGTGGCCGCTGACGACTACCGGCATGCTTGAGTATTGGGTCAAAACTCCCGCATGGAAGCTGATTCCACTGGCCTTGCTAGCGCTATTCACAGTGCCGATTCCCGTCGCCTTGCTGTTCGCGCTATTTTTCCCAGATATCCATATCGGCAGTCCTGACGTTGCTAAACATGGAGTCATCCTTGAGATTGTTATGGCATGCATTGTTGCACCGCTTTACGAAACTAGCGTGTTTCAATGGCTTTGCATCAATCTGCTTCGCAAGATCCCCGGATGCAGTGCAATTGTCGCAGTCGTTATTTCGGCGGGGCTCTTCGCCGCATCGCATTACTACAGCATTTTCTACGTTGTTATTGTCTTCCCCGCCGGGTTAGTACTGGGTGGCGTATATGTATTAGAAAAAGCAAAGGGAGGATCGCCATTCTGGATGGTCGTCACCCTCCATGCGTTAAAAAATGCCATTGTATTTTTATATACAATGCACTTGCTGTGAAACAGTATGATGGCGTTTTATCCCGTTCGGGCGCATCAATAATTTCTCTTTTCGTTTTGCCACACCAATTTAGCTGAACAAACTACTGTGAACACCAAGCGCCAGATTCAGCCGGACAAAACCGGCACCAACTCCCCTTGTATCAACGTTTGTCAGATTGATGACGAAACAAGTTTGTGCAAAGGTTGTGCACGGACTTTGGATGAAATTGCCAAATGGTCGCGTGCCAGTGACGGACAAAAACGGGCGGTTTGGGTGTTGATAAAACAACGTCGGGCGTTGGTTACATAGCACTACATAAGGCTACATAATTTATTTTCCATATGGCAATCATGACGCTAGAATGCTCAACTTGTCCTCCTTATTGGTGCCACGTATATGAATCAGAAACGCAATTCTAAGCACTATCACGCCACATCGATTTTTTTCCATTGGGCGATTTTTTTGCTGATGGCCGCCGCACTGGCGTTGATTGAGTATCGTGGCTTTTTGCCGAAAGGCGATCCGGACAAGAAGATAATTCTGCACAACCACATGCTATTTGGGCAATTGGTGTTCGTATTTGTCGTACTGCGTGTGGCGTCGCGTTTCAGTTTTGGCGTACCTGCTGCGCTGTCGGGACCGCGTTGGCAGATCTGGAGCGCACATGCGATGCATGCTTTGTTATATCTGGTGATGTTTGCATTGCCGATTACCGGTGTGTTGTTTACGCAAGCTGGCGGTAAAGAAGTAGATTTCCTGGGCTGGGTTTTGCCGCATTTCATTTCGCCTGATAAAGCGCTGAGAGGCAGCATTAAAGAAGTGCATGAATTTATTGGTAATGCTGTTTACTATGTGGTCGGCTTGCATATTCTGGGCGCGTTATGGCATCAATTTGTGCGCAAAGATGGGACATTGCGACGGATGTGGTTTGGTGCAGCAAAGTAATGGCCTAATTGAATTTCATTAAGTTAATGTTTACAAAAAGCGGATTACTATTAAATGGTAATCCGCTTTTTTAGAGCCAAAAATCTAGCACGATCGTGCTTTTAATTTCGACTTTACCTCTATAATCAATTTCTTTCTCCTATTCAAGAGGTTGTCATGGCATTGCCCGTCGCGTTGCAAAATTTACGCCTTCCCGTCATCGGTTCACCGATGTTTATTGCCAGCGGCCCGGCTTTGGTCGCAGCGCAGTGCAAGGCGGGGATCGTCGGTGCTTTCCCGGCGCTGAATGCACGGCCAGCGGATCAGTTGGATGTCTGGCTGACGCAATTGCAAACAGAGTTGGCAACCTATCAAGCTGAAAATCCAACTACTAAAGTTGGCCCGATTGCAGTTAATCAAATCATCCATCAATCCAATGATCGTCTGGCGCAGGACGTGGCGATGTGCGTTAAGCATCAAGTGCCGATTATTATTTCCAGCCTGCGTGCGCCGCCGAAGGAAATGATGGATGCGATTCACAGTTATGGCGGAATCGTTTTGCATGACGTGATTTCAATCCGTCATGCAGAAAAAGCCTTGGAAGCGGGCGTTGACGGTTTGATTCTGGTGGCGTCTGGCGCGGGTGGTCATGCCGGGCCGCTGTCGCCGTTTGCGTTGGTCGGAGAAGTACGTAAATTTTATAATGGCACGATTGCTTTGTCGGGCGCGATTGCAACTGGCGATGCGATTTTGGCAGCGCAGGCGATGGGTGCTGATCTGGCCTATATCGGCTCACGTTGGCTGGCAACGAAAGAGTCGAATATCGATGAAACTTACCGTCAGGCGATAGTCGAGTCCACTGCCGGCGATATCGTTTACACCAATTTGTTCACCGGTGTCCACGGCAACTATCTGAAAAAATCCATCGTCAACGCCGGACTGGATCCCGATAATTTGCCAGACGCAGATAAGTCGAAAATGAATTTTGGTTCCGGCGGTAACGCTGCCAAAGCCTGGCGCGATATCTGGGGCGCAGGTCAGGGCGTGGGCTTGATGGACGATATTCCAACCGTGGCAGCGATGGTGGATAGGCTGGAATCGGAATATCAGGCGGCACGCAAGCGTATCGCGCTGTAAAGAATATTCTACATTTGCAACACCACAAAAACTCCTTCGTTTTATGATCATGAAGATCAAGAAACGAAGGAGTTTTTTATGCATACACAAATCTCAGCATTTCATCAGCACCGTAAACGATTATTCGGCATTGCCTATCGCATGCTGGGAACCCATGCCGATGCGGAGGATGTTTTACAAGATGCCTATCTGCGCTGGCATGCGTTGAGCGCGCAACCGGAAAATCCGGAAGCATGGCTGGTGACAGTCGTCACACGATTGTGCATAGACCGTTTGCGCAAAGTCAAACTGGAACGTGAAAACTATATCGGCGCATGGCTGCCGGAACCGTTGATTGCGACCGACATTGATCATCATTCGCCCGAGTGGATGGTGGAATTTGCCAGCGACGTTTCCACTGCATTTTTGGTGGTCCTGGAACGCTTGGGGCCGGAAGAACGAGCGGCGTTTTTACTGCATGATGTGTTTGAACTGGATTATTCAGAGATTGCCAACATGTTGGACAAGACAGAAGCCAGTTGCCGTCAATTGGTGAGCCGGGCGCGCGGTCGCGTGCGACAGTCGGATGCAAAGCCTGTCGCCGCAGTCAAGCATGTGGTGAGTCCTGAAATGCATCTGCAATTGCTACAGCAATTTATGGTTGCAAGTAAAAGTGGTGACCGTGCACATCTTGAAGCGTTGTTCACCAGCGATGCCACGTTTACCGGCGATGGCGGTGGGGTGGTGGTATCGGCGCTGCGAATTCTGCATGGCCCGGATCGAATCGCCCGCTTGTTCCACGCGATAGCGCGCCAACACGGCGATATTCTTTCATTTCAGGTGGCCGACATCAATGGCGAGCCAGGAATTTTGCGTTATGGGAATGGCAAGCTGGATTCTGTCTTGTCATTTGTATTGGAAGCAGACGAGCATGGTAAAACGCGAATAAAAGCGCTTTACGCGTTGCGCAATCCGCATAAATTGCTTGGCGTGGATGCCGCGTTCAGAATTGACGAGAAAAATTAATAGTAACTGTCACAAACCAGCATGATCAAACGTCTTATAGATATGAGAATCCCCTCATACTATTTTAAGGAACGATCATGTCTGGTCTACGTATTTCTTACGCAACGATAGTACCTTCACTTTTTCAGCCTATGCTCGCATTCGGTGAGGCAGTTGCCGCTACCAGCATCGGTGTGAAATTAATTGATCTGGTATTTTTACGTGTGTCGCAAATCAACGGTTGTGCTTTTTGTATCGATAAACACGCGCGCGACTTAATCAAGCAAGGCGACGATTGGCAGCGTATCAACAGCCTGGTGGGATGGGAAGAAACCACGTTCTACAGCGAGCGCGAACGCGCTGCTTTGGCATGGGCGGAATCGGTAACCAGAATCGCTGAAACGCATGCACCAGATGACTTATTCAATGAGTTGAAAAAGCATTTCACTGATGTGGAAATCACCGAACTGACGTACGCGATTACCTTGATGAACGCGTGGAATCGTTTGGCTATCAGTTTCCGCCAACCAGTGAACAGAGCGCCATCGGTAGAAGAAGCAGTACGTATTCTGCAAAAATAGCGGCACTGCAGAGGCACGGCATGCCTTTTCTGCTTAACTAATTGTTGTTACGCATAGTCATAATCTGACAATCTAATCACCGTCATTCCGGCGAACGCGGGAATCCATTTTACGTCATGTAAAGCTACGCTTGCTTCGTGTCGAAGAATACGCGCGTGACTATATATAGTCCTCACTTTGGACTTGATTCAGTAACATGGATTCCCGCGTTCGCGGGAATGACAGTAGTGTGCCTAACATCAGTCAATTAAATGTTGGCTTAGCGATTCAGTACAGGCGCCACCGGTATGAATTCACCGCTGACACTATGCCCTTTAATCCGCAACACCATCACTGCGGCGATCAGGCAAGCGCCACCCATCAACATCGACGATACCGTATAGCTACCCAGACTGTTGCGCAAATAACCCGCTAGCAGAGTGGCACTGGCGGCACCAAGCTGATGACCTGCGACGATCCAGCCGAACACGATAGGCGCTGCCAATCGGCCAAACACATCGTTGGCCAAACGGACAGTCGGCGGCACGGTAGCAATCCAATCCAGTCCATAAAACAGCGCAAACACCGGCAAACCAAAATAACTGAGACCAAAGGCATGCGGCAGAAAAATCAAAGCAAGGCCGCGCAAACCGTAATACCAAAATAGCAGCACGCGCGGATTAAAACGGTCGGATAACCAGCCAGATGCAGTAGTACCAACCAGATCCAGCATTCCCATGGTAGCCAGCATGCTGGCAGCGCCGACCGCAGTAATGCCGTAGTCGCCGCACATGGTAATGAAGTGCGAACCAATATAACCGTTGGTGCTCATGCCACACACAAAGAAGCTGAAAAACAGCAACCAGAAATCACGGATTTTGACTGCTTTGCCTAACGCGCTGAATGCAATCGATAAAGGATTTTTTTTCGACTCGGTAGCTTCCGGTGGTAAATCTTCTAACTGACCATAGCGTTTCAAACCGATATCTTGCGGACGTTCTGGCAAAAATATCGCCACTAAAGGAATCGCCAATGCCGCGACAGCGGCGACCAATATCGCCACCGAGCGCCAGCCGAAATGTCCCACCATGTAAGCCATCAACGGCAAAAATACCATTTGTCCCGTCGCAGAACTGGCCGTCAATATCCCCATCGCCAAACCGCGCCGCGTTTCAAACCAGCGACTGACAATCGTTGCAGCCAGTGTATTGGCAACCACACCGCTACCAGAACCGACCAGTATTCCCCACGCCAGCACCATGTGCCACGGCATCGTCATATAGGTACTGGCAAACGTACCAATCGCCAGCAACACCAAAGCGCCCAAGACCATGGGACGTATGCCATAACGCTGCATGGCGGCAGCAGAAAACGGCCCTATCAATCCATACAAAGCAATATTGACTGAAATCACAAACGAGATGGTGGCAACATTCCAGCCGAATTCATGTTCCAGCGGCAGTATCATCACCGACGGAGTGGCGCGGATACCGGCCGCTGCAAGCAGCGATAAAAAAGTAATGCCAAGAACGACCCACACATAATTAATCCGTGTGCGCGCTATGATGGTTTGGATAGTTGAGTTCATGAAGAGCTGGCCTAGTTATTTTCAAATTTGAGATTCGCATCATCGACTAATGCGACTAAATCCTGATGCAATTTTTCACCTAATATTTTGTTGATTTGGTTTTGCGCTTTACGCCAACTTGGAAAAGCGGCTTTCCATTTCTTCTCACCATTCGCGCTTAACTCGACGCCGAACGAACGCTTATCCGTCAGCATCTCAATCGGCAAGTCCACCATCTCTATCCAGCCCGCACTAATTAATGGTTTAAGCGTGCGACTCATGGTGCTGCGATCCATACCCATCTTTGCCGCCAAAGGTATGACACCAATAGCGCCATATCTACCGATGCGGGCCAATAGCGAATATTGACTAATAGTCAGCGCATCCGCCGCAAGATGACGATCATAAATACTGGTCATCTTGCGGTTCAGCTGGCGTAAATTTGAACAAGTGCATTGGCTGGTCATGAGAGCTTTCTTTCTGATGTATATGCATCCATGTATATGCATAGAATAGACTAAATAAATGGGATGTCAATGTGCTTGTCGTGATTTTGTTTGGGCGAAATGACAGGAAATTTGCCGGATAGAGCTAAATTGCGGGGCTAATGACGAATATTACAAAATAAATTCAGTAAAAATATTTAACATCCCCAAATAAAATCACTAACTAGCGCCAGGCCCATGAACTCGATAGTCGCTGCGCACAGCACCGGATTTGGCCGAGTAGCCGTCATTGAGCGTTTTCAAGAAAGCGATCAGGTCACCAATTTCCTCGTCATTCAGAGCGGGCTCATCGCCTGCCTTGCGGTTCAGCGGAGCATCCAGACTATCGATATTGGCGCGGTAACGCGGCGGCAGATCGTCGAATTTGATCACTTTGGCTTTCACCTGCGGGTACCACTTGGCGGGATCGGTATCGCGCGTGACATAAAAATGCATCATGTCGTCCAGCGTGTGGAAGCGTCCGTTATGAAAAAATACTTGGCGCGTTGCCACATTACGCAAGGTAGGCGATTTGAACATGCCGCAGAATGCTGCTTCCTGCGCCATGTCCTTGCGGGCGGGGCCGCAAATGCCAAGATCGACATACTTGGCATCACGATTCGCCGCGATTTCCGGATTGCGCGGCACTCCTAGCGCCTGGAAGCCGAAATCGGTGAACTGCGCTGGCCGTCCTCCGGGTCCCGGAGTATCGACGTGACACTTGGCGCAATTGCCCTTGTTGGGATTGTTGAATAAGCCGTAACCGCGCAATTCGGCGGGTGAAAAATCGGCGTTGCCAGCCATTGCTGCATCGAATTTGCTGGTGTAGGGATGAAAGCTAGTGTCTTCAGTCTGGAATGCTTCCAGCGCCAGTGTTGCCTTTTCCAGCGCTGCGGTCGGATGATCGAAAATGTCATCACCATAGACGCGCCGAAATTGCGCGGCATAGTTGGCATTTTGCAGTTTAACGACCACTGCGGCTGGGTTTGGGTTGGCCATTTCGTTGACGTTGAGCAGAGGAATTAACGCTTGCTCGTGCAGCGAATCGACCGCGCCATCGCGCGTGAAGCCGCCGGTAGGGCCTTCGTCTTCAGTATCGTCCGGCCCCGGCACATAGTAGTGGCGGGCGAATTTTGGCGTGAATCCCAGATAGCGCAACGACGGCACGGCGCGTGTGCCTTGTCGCTGCATGTCGGCGCCTCCCAGTTGCGCCGCCAGACCGTTGGGCGGCCCGTAAGCATGATCGGGACTGTGGCAGGTGGCGCAAGACATTTTGCCGGAAGCCGACAGTGATGGGTCGAAGAATATTTGTTTACCCAAACTCGCCGCGGCACTCAGCGCTGCTGGCGGTTCCGGGTAGCGCACCCACATTTTCAGGGACGGTTTCGACGCGGCCGGCGCTGCACGCGCCGCCACTGAGGCATCTGCACGCGCAACCTGGGCTGGCGATTCTGCATCGTGACAGCCACTTACCAGCGTCGCGACCAACAATGCCGCACCGAAATGCCAGTGTTTGCAAACCAACCAATGATGATTGCTACTCAAAACTTTACATCCGTTTCAATAATTCAATTGGGATCAGAGTCGAATTGATTTGCTCATCCATCTGACTCTGATCCAATTGATGGGACTTAGAAGTTGAACATCGCCATCAGGTCGCCGATGGCGGTGGTGTTTACCGGACGATACTTATCGGCGGCGACGCTGACTGGGTTAGGCAGGTTGTCGCGGCTACGTGGCGAGAGAGGTGCCAAGCGCCAGTTGCGTTCGATGAATTTCAACACCGAGGAGTGATCGTAGTAGGTGTGATCGATGAAGCCGGTGCGTGCGTACGGCGATACCAGCAGGAATGGGATGCGCGGACCGTCGCCGAAGAAGTCGACGTTCTGGATGTAGCCGGTATCGAAATGACCGCCGCCTTCATCGGTGGTGACCAGAATCGCGGTATGCGCCCACAACGTCGGGTTGGCTTTGACTTTGGCGATCAGATCTTGCAGAAACGCTTCGTAGCGGGCTGGCGCAGAATAGCCCGGATGACCGCTGTCGAGACTCTTCGGCACCACGAACGATACTGCCGGTAAAGTGCCTTTGGCGACGTCGTTGTAGAAGGTTGTGAGACCAGCCAGGCTGGACTTCAGGTTGCTGTTCATGACGTTGCTGGAGGCTACCAGCGGATCGCCGATGGTGTTGTATTGGATGTATTGCGTAATCGAGATTGGGAAACCCAGAGCTGCAGCATCGGCTGTCACGTCGGCAGTTTCACGGCCGCCGGTATACCACTTCCAGGCGACGTTTTTCTTTGCCAATCCTTCTGCGATAGTCGGTACGGTTTGCGGTGGGTAGTTGTAATTGTTGGGGCCAATAGGCTGCACATTGCCGCTCATGTCGTAGCCTGGATTGTAATTATTGACCAAATAGTATTTGCCGGCGTCGCAATTGCTCTTGACCTTTTTGCCGCTCAGGAAATTCAGAATGGCGCCGACGCCAGGCTGGCTCGGATCGGAACAGTTGACGTAGGAACCGCCCTGATAGCCGTCTTGCGTATAGAAATTCGCAGTTTGCGCCAGTGGATTCGGATTCTCGATCTGGTTCGCCGGTGGTACGCCAACCGCACCGCCAGCATTGAAGTACGGCAGGTCGGCGGTAGCGATGGAGTAGAAATTGGCGCCGGTACCGCCCATGATGCTTTGATGATAGTTATCGCTTAATGCATATTGCTGTGCCAGCGATTTGAAGAAAGGCGCATCGCCGCTGGCCATGTTGAGGAAACCCATCAGCTCGCCTCCTTGTCCTGGATTGCTTGGCGTAATGCCGGTGGTGTCGCCGCCTTGACCGACGCTGGCAGCGACCCAGGTGAACAGATCCAGCTTGGAATTGTCACCGCCGGTTTGCTGCCACATCTGGAAGAAACGATGGACCGGATCGCCAGTCTGGGCGCTGCTTGCGGTGCCGTAAGGTGCATATTTGGTGAGCTGGAATGGCCCGCTCGGCAAGTTCGCAGGGAAGCGCGCATCCGGTACGCCACCTGGATCCTGAAAGGTCGGCGGTGCGAGTTCGCCAATCGCGGTCGGCTGTGGCAAAGTGGCGTAAGCGCTGGCGCGGGTTGGGTTAACTGTATAAACAGTCTGGGTTGTGCCCTGGTTTTGCAGCGCCAGATTAAAGTTCGGGCCGGGGCTGCCGTCGACGTTAATGATGCCTTGCGATAACAGGTTCTTCACGGTTTGGCCCTGCGGCGGTTGATAAGCACCGAATACCGCATCGAAGGTTTGGTTTTCGCCGACGACTACGATGACGTTCTGGATCGGCGTGCTGGTCGGCCCATTGTTTAACGCCACCACGGACTGGATTGCGGTGGCTGGCAACACACTCGTGATGTTGCCGGTGGCCGGAATCGTCAGCACCGCTCGATTGGCGTCGGTGCCGACAGCGATCTGTCCGGTATGGACTGTGAAGTGCGTCAGGTCGAATAGATTGTCGAGCGGGTCGCCGGCAGTGGCTTGGTATACCGTGCTACCTATCGGATCGCTGGTTTCAGAGGCGGGGACATTAAGCGCGGTAAACAAAGGCTGCAGTGGCAAAGAGACGTCGCTGACAGCTTTCGATATGCTGGCCGCACTGATGTTGGCGGCGCCGATTTGTGCTGCAGTCGGGCTGCCGTTCGGAATCAGGCCGAGCACGCGCTGGGTGATCAGGGAGGTCAGTGGATTGAGATTGGCTTGCACAGGACTGCCTGTACTTCCCGGTGCAGAGCTCGGATTGATGACTGAAGACAGCGTCGCGGCACTGCCGTCGGCATCGTTGAACGGCGCTGTCAAAACGAACGGTGCAGTACCTTTGAGAGCCAGTGTGAATTTGCCGTTGGCATCGGTGAGTGCTGTCTGAATGTTCTGGCCGCTGCTGTCGGTGATGGTGACGGTGACGCCAACCAGTGCTTTGCCGCTCGCCGCGACGCCACTTACGGTGCTGCCGGACGAACTACCGCCACTGCTGCTGCAGCCACTCAGATAGACTAGCGTCGCGCATGCCAGCGCCAGGGAACGAGGTTTCATGAATTTATCCTATTATGGGAATGATCGTTATAGTCGGCAAAAGTGCATGGGCGCATCGGTCAGTGAGGGCTGCATGCATTCGCATCATATTCTATTGTCAATAAGAAATATTACTTCCTGATGTCACAACTTTCAGGTTTTCTAAAAACAACAAGCCGTTCAGAGTGAGCGGTGCATTTAGAGTAAGCCGTCCATTGCGTCGGATGAATTAGTGTGTTGCGTTCGGAAAAATTGAGTTGTGAAAATATCGCAGATGGCCGCGGCTTACTTGCTGTCCAAAGCGTGTCAGAAGCGACTCAGCAAAACGCCAGGCGCGAACGACCTGAAAAGGAGAGGGCGGAAGCAGACCTTGTGGCCGCTATCGATTTGACGATGGATCTCAGTTGGCCGCGGAACTAAGCAAGCTCAGCCGATAAGCATACGGCGCTTGTCCGTTCCAGCGCCGGAATGCTCGGGTAAAAGCGCTTTGCTCGGAATAGCCCAGCAGTTGGGCTATTTCAGCCAGTTGCAGGCGTGGATCGGCCAGATAATCTTCGGCGAGGCGTTGACGGATGTTCTCGCGCAGTTCTTTGAAGTTGATGCCGCTGGCAGCCAGCCGGCGATGCAAGGTGCGGGTCGAAACGTGCAGCTCGTTGGCGACCAGGTCCAGTTCCGGCTGACCTTCGCGTACCAAACGGGCGATGCAGCGGCGCACCGCCTGTTCGAAATCGTCGCTGGGCGGCAATTGCGCCATCAAGTCATCCGCCTGTCTTTCCAGAACATTTAGCAGTACTGTATCCGGCTGCCGCAACGGTAAAGCCAGCAGTGTTTGTGGAAAGCGAATGGAGGTCTCCGGCTGATCGAACAATACCGGACAGCCGAACCATTCCCGATAGGGTTGAATGTCGGCCGGCGCAGGATTGACGAAACGGATTTCAGTAGCGACGATGCGGCGGCCGGTCGCGTTGTTGATCAGTTGCAGCAGCGCGGTGATGGCGCACTCGTCCACCAGCGGTCCGGGTCGGCCCTGTTCGATACCCCATTCCAGCAGCAGATCGCTGCCGTCCATTGTGCTGCGCATCGGATTGACGTCATACAACAGACGTTGGTATTGCATGGTACGCGCCAGCGCCGCACCGAGGTTCGGACAAGCCAGCAGTACGTAGCCCATCACACCGAAATGCGCCGGTGTAATGGTCTGACCCAGATGCAGGCCGAGCAAGGGATCATGCAGGTGTTCGGCAGCGCGCTGCAGCAAGGTGCGCCAGGCGGTCACCGGATAACGCAGCGAGCCGCGGTCGGCCGCTTCCGGCGCGGCGACGCCCAATAAGGCGGCAGTTGCCACACCCCGTTTTTCAAGGTACTCATACAATAGCCGCACGTAGGTGCTGGGGACAACGCCGCGGACCGGCTGTTCTGCGATGGTTGGATGCATGGCGAGAATTGTCAAATAATTGTCTGTCGCGGTCAAGCCTTTAAGTTTCCCCAGAGCTAGAATCCAGTAGATCAACTATGCGCATGGAGCGGTACATCATGATGGATCTGATTGCCTGGATGGAATCCACATTCGGCGCTCATATAGAATGGAAGCAGGTGGTGCTGATCGGCATGACGCCTATGTTCCTGATTGCCTTTGCCATCGAATGGCAAGTCATGCGTAAGCGCGGCGCAGGGCAGCAGTTCTATTGGAAAGATATTCTCACCAACCTCAATCTCGGCGGCAGTTATCAGTTGTTCGAACTGGCGGCGCATGTGATATTCGTAGGGGCTGCGGTATTCTGGTTCTGGCACCATCGTTTCTTTACGATTGCTATCAACGGCTGGACTCTGCTGCCCATTTTCCTTGGCGTCGAATTTTGTTACTACTGGTTTCATCGCTGCAGTCATCGTGTACGCTGGTTCTGGACTGCCCATGTGGTACATCACAGTGGCGAACACATGAACATGACGACCGCCATGCGCCAGTCACTGCTCTATCCAATCACCGGCTGGTGGCTGTTTTTCATGCCGCTGGTGCTGCTGGGCGTGCATCCGGCAGTGGTGTTCATCCTGTATGCGTGCGATCTGGTGTATCAGTTCTTCATCCACACTGAAAGTGTCGGCAAGCTACATCCTGTGCTGGAATACTGGTTCGACACGCCCAGCAATCATCGCGCCCATCACGGCCGCAATGACTGCTACATCGACAAGAACTATGGCGGTGTGCTGATCATTTTCGACCGCATGTTCGGCACCTACGTCGAAGAACAGGAAGCCGTCGATTACGGCATCAAACGTCAGGTTCACAGCCACAATCTGCTAACCCTCAACTTCCACGAATTTATCGCAATGTGGCGTGACGTGGCGCAGCCAGGTAGTCTGTGGCAACGCTTGAAACATCTGTGGGCGCCACCTGAGTATGAGCGCGCCAGTACCCATCAGTCTTCGGTGCAATCCCAATGACATTTTCTTCAACAGCCATACAAAACTTGCCCGTGGCTCCCGCTAACGTCGTCGATGCGAGCGGCCAGCCGCGCATGGGCCGCTATGCCGGGCAGACCGGTACCATCGACTGGTCAACCCTGGCCGCACCTTTCGCTCGCAGTGGTTGGTGGCGGCGTTTCCATCACAAACGCTGGCAGTATGTAGCGCTGTCAACACCAGAACTGTTCTGCGGCATCGCGATTGTCGACGTCGGCTGGACCAATACTGCCTTCGCCTATGTCTTCGATCGCCTGCAGGGTAAGCAGATCGCCAGTTTTTCACAGGACGGCATCCCCGGCCTGAGCGCCCATGTCAGCGAGCAGCCGGGCGGCGCGAGCCGCTTCAACTGCTTCGGCCACCGCATCAGTTATCAGCCGCCGGTCGGTGCGCATGGCGGCAAGCACCAACTCAGTTTGCACAGCAAGCAGTTCAGCATCGAAGCCGAATTCGACGACAGCGGCGCAACACCGCAGTTGCTGGCGGTCGGACCGATCGCCAACGGTTCGGTGCATGCGACCCAAAAATCGCCTGGCATGCCGCTCAGCGGCAAGGTGCTGGTAGGCGACCAGCGTTTTGATTTGCAGGGCGGTGTTGCCAGCGCCGACTATTCCAACGGCTTGCTGGCGCGCGAAACCGAATGGCGCTGGGCATCGGCACACGGACTGGATATCGGTTTCAACTTGCAGTCCGGTTATTTCGGCAATCAAGAAAACGTGCTGTGGCTGGACGGCCAGTTGTATCCGCTGGGCCACGCGCATTTCGAATATGACCCAGTCACGCCGTTAGCACCCTGGCATATTTATACCGACGACGGTTTGCTGGATCTGACATTCATGCCGGAAGGTGCTCGTCGCGAAAACAAGAATCTGTTGATCGCCGTTACGCGTTATATCCAGCCGATAGGTAGTTTCAGCGGTTGGGTCAAACCGGAACCGAATGCTGAGCCACGGCTGGTGCAGCACTTGGTGGGTGTGACCGAGGAGCATTTCTCGCGCTGGTGATATGGCCGTTAACTGGCTTGAACGCGGCGGGCTTAACTGACTGCTGGCTGAGCGAAGAATTGCTATTGAATTGGAATTCAATGAAATAGAATCGTGCAGCAATTGTTTTTTACAGGTAACAATAAAGATACGCAGATTCAGACTAATACTGGAGTAGGAGGGTAGGCAACTTAAATTGACCGGTACTGCAAAGCGCTAAAAATATGGCGCATCGTGTAATGAAGAGCACTATAAAAAATCAAATACAAATTTGGAGAAGACACTTGAAGAAGCAATTTACAGCATTATCGAAACTCGCTGCTTTATCGGTATTGGCGGCATTTGCAGCACCTGCCATGGCGCAACAAGCTGGCGATAACGTCGTCAATGTAGGTTGGGCTCATGTCAGTCTCAACCAATCGAGCGAACTGTTATCCGTTAACGGAAATGCTATTCCAGGCACAGGTGCGAGAGTCAGCAACGCTGATACCTTGCTAGTGGATTTCAGCCATTTCTTCACTGACAATTTCGCAGTAACTGCGGATATGGGAGTTCCACCAACATTCAAACTCTATGGACAAGGAGCGCTGCTCCAAGGGCTTGGGCAGATTGCGACTGCAAAACAGTGGAGTCCGGCGTTGCTAGGAAAATATTACTTTGGCGAGGCCACCAGTACATTCCGTCCCTACCTCGGTGGCGGTGTTGCTTACGTCTGGTATTCCGATATTAAGTTGACGAACAATTTGACGCAATTACTCGGCCTTGTCGCGGCCGGCAATCCGTCTGCTTCAACCAGCGCAAAACTGAGCAGCTCCTTTGTGCCAATCGCGAATGTCGGTTTTGTCTACAATATCAACAATAATTGGTCTGTTAACGCATCCCTGGCCTATGTCAAATTGAGTACCAAGGCTGATCTGAGTACGGAAACACCGACAGGCACGGTCCATAGCACTACTAAAATCACACTTGATCCTTTGGTGTCTACACTGACAGTTGGTTATAAATTCTAAGCGGATTGATATTGAGGTAACGCGCCGAAGGCTCAGAGCGAGCCTCCGGCGGAAACGACAGGTCGGGCGGTCGACCAAGATACTTGGTATTCGGCGCGTTTCGCTTTTGAATGCTTTTGAACGCCTTTCATTCAACGCGCTGCAAGTAAGATACAAAAACAGATTTGAATTGCAGATGCAAGCTCGGCAAGCAACCTCCGCATCGCCATCCTCGCGGACACGGGGATCCACCTTGGGTTAACATGGATTCCCGCGTTGGCGGGAATGACCAGCGTTTTCAAATCGATTGTTTGACATTACTTACATAAAAATAAATACCAGAGGCAGAACATGAACGCTATCGTGAACGAAGCCACGGCTGAGCTTGAGTGCGACCAGATCAAAAGCGAAATCCAGCGTGTGTTTGAGCAGCAACGCGCAACCGCGTTGCACCTGCGGCAATCTGGTAAAGCCGAACGCGTCGCCAAGATCCGCAAATTAAAAGCGGCAGTGTTGGCCAATCGCGAGGCGATTATTGCTGCTGGCTTTGCCGATTTCGGCAAGCCGGCAGCAGAGGTCGAGCTGACTGAAATCCTGCCGGTGATCGCCGAAGCAAATGACGCCATCCGCAAACTAGGCAGCTGGATGAAGCCCAAGAAAGTGTGGCCGTCGCGGCTGTCGGTCGGTACTCAGGGTTATACGCAATATGAACCCAAGGGGCGAGTACTGATAGTGGCACCCTGGAACTATCCGGTCAACCTAAGCTTAGGGCCGCTGGTATCGGCGCTGGCCGCTGGCAACGCGGTGATCATCAAGCCTTCGGAAATGACGCCGCATGCGTCCGCCGTGATTGACAAAATCCTGCGTGAAGTATTCGCAGAGGACGAAGTGGCGTTGTTCGAAGGACCGGCATCGGTGGCGCAGGCGTTGCTGGAGCTGCCCTTCGATCACATCTTCTTTACCGGTTCTCCGGCGGTTGGCAAGATCGTCATGGCCGCTGCCGCAAAGCATTTGACCAGCGTGACGCTGGAGCTGGGCGGGAAATCGCCGACCATCGTCGATGATACGGCTGACTTGGCGGCGGCTGCCCGGAATATTCTGTGGGCCAAGTTCACCAACAACGGCCAGACCTGTATTGCACCGGATCATGTGTATGTGCACGCCAGCGTCAAGGACGCCTTTCTGCAGCATTGCATCGCTGCGCTGGAAGACGCATATGGCAAGGAGGCGGAGCAGGCCGAGAGTCCATTCCTGGCGCGCATCGTCAACGAACGCCATGCCGAACGCGTCAAGGTTCTGCTGGATGACGCCAAGGCACGCGGCGCACGGGTGGTGACCGGTGGCCAGGTCGACACCGGACTGCGCTATATCGCGCCGACCCTGATCGACGATATTCCGGACGACGCCAAGATCATGAGCGAGGAAATCTTTGGGCCGCTGCTGCCCATCATCAGCTTTACCGATCTGGATACAGTTATCGCGCGTATCAATGCCGACCCCAAGCCGCTGGCGCTATATGTCTGGAGCCGCAAGCAGGCAAACATCGACAAGATAATGCAACAGACCACTTCCGGCGGTGCCTGTATTAACCATTGCGTGGTGCAGTTCCTACACGGGAATCTGCCCTTCGGCGGCGTCAATAATTCCGGCATCGGCAGCGGCCATGGCCACTACGGTTTCCTGGCGTTTTCTCACGAGCGTGCGGTAGTGCGCGGTCGCATCATGCTGGCGAAGATGTTTTACCCGCCTTACACCGCCACCACGCGCAAGCTGATTTCCCTGTTCATCAAGACAGTCTGATTCAGCGCCTGGCAGTTATCTGCCTGGTCTGGCTAAATAAAAAAGCCTGCAATCTCATCGATTGCAGGCTTTTCCTTATCCGTTACACAGTAATTAATTACGGGACTTAATCACTTCTTGTTCAATCACCATATCCAGTGTCCACTTGATCGAACTGGCATCTTGCGGCGGATTTGGTATTTTTTCTTCTAAGATACGCAAGCGATAAGCTATCCCAGGCTCGGGTTTGAAACCGACGATATCGCCATACCAAAGCTGCCACGGTTGGGTTTTGTCTTCACGGATTTGATAGCAAGTGGTGCGCATTACGCCATTGCTGCAAGGTGCTTTTTCAGAGGCGACATAAACCAGTTTAGTTTTAGCTGCCGCGCTCGGTTTTTCGCGACGATGGAACGTCAACGTTTGATGGTCGCTCGTACTAATTTCTAGTAATGGGCCGGAGAAACTGTAAGTGTTTACTGTTTGCAGCTGATTGAGGAAGTCGCTTTCAAATTGCATCGCTGGTTCCGGACACATTTTTCGTGTGCCGACTGCCTGACCTATCGTCAGTCTGTTCGCAGATGCCAGCGCATAAGTAGCGGAAAAATTATTGCACCACGAACGGCCGCTGACATGTCCCTGGCCAGTTTCGTTGGCGAAATTCAGCATCACCGGTTCGCCGTTATCGCCATTCGGTATCACATGATCCGGCCACTTGACCAGTTCCCAACGTGACGCCATCAATTGCGCTTCATCGCTTGCCGATGAGTTGATTGGTGTCGCGGTTGGGCCGGCGCAGGCTGCCAAGGTGGCGGTAGTCACGACTAGCAACATCAAGCTGCGTGTAAAGGTTGGCATAGACATGTGTTTTTCCTTTGGTTATGGCAGCACTTAAGCTTGCCTGGCATTTTAGCTTATCGATAACAAACTGATAAATGATGCATAACTTTTAAATGTGATGGTCAGTTCTCAGATAGATTTCTACGCAATGCGTTGCCTATGTCTTCTAAAAACTTGCTAAGTGTGTGATAGACAGACTATTTGGGATTAAATTCAAAAGTCCTGTCTTATTTACAAAGAATAGACTGCATTTTTCGGCCGTTTTATTCCAGCCATTTGGCCCGACTTGCTGCCAATGCCACCGCCAGGCACAAGACCCCAACCAGCACCAGAGCGAGGTGTAGTCCAAAACCATGCGCCAGAAAACCGATCGCTGGCGGTCCTACCAAGGTGCCAGCGTAACTGAGCGTTGCTACTGCGGCCAATGCAGTCGGCCCATGTTTTCCAGCGGCGCTGAAGACAAATGGGAATAAGGTAGCGACACCAACGCCGGTGAGCGCAAAGCCGATAATCGTTAAAGGTATCGCGCTGGCGATGAGCGCGATCAGCATGCCAAGCCCGGCTGTCAATGCGCCCGCTGCAACGATTTTGCGAGCACCAAAACGTTCTTTCAGACGATCACCAATTACGCGTGTAATCAGCATCATCGCCGCAAAAGCAGCGAAAGCTAATGGCGCAATGCCATCACTGGCATGATGATTATCCTTCAAATAAATCCCACTCCAATCGGCAATCGCACCTTCCACAATCGCACCGCAAAATCCTATTAAACCAAGCGCGATCAAGGGACCATGCGGCACAGCAAAGTGCTTGTTGCCTGAAATTTTTTCTGGTCTGTCATTTGGTAACGCTTGGTAGCAAAGCACTAAAGGGAGCAGTAATAGAAGCGACAGCATGCCGAAATGCAGCCAGGTTTGCATGCCCAAACCCGCCAATGCGCTGCCGATCAGTGCGCCGGATAAGGTGCCCAGACAATACCAGGCATGCATCATCGACATGATGGAGCGACCGGCGGCTCTTTCTTCATGGGTTGCTAACGCATTCATCGCGACATTGAAGCAACCAGAAAAAGTGCCAAGGAAAATCATTGCCGCCATCAATAAATGCAGACGGGGTGCCAATGCCAGGCAGGGCAAGGTCAGCAGCAGAAATACGCCGACTAACAGTACGCTGTGCCGCGGCCCGTAATGCGCGACCAGCCATGCCGCCAATGGAAACGACAAGGTCGCTCCCAGGCCAGCGCATAACAAGGCCAGACTTAACGATGCCGGATCAAGCTGCAATGCATCGCGTATCGCCGGGATGCGTGATGCCCACGTTGCGTAAACTATTCCTAACAGAATGAAAAAGAACGGAAGTGCGATGGACTGTAAGCGCTTGATGGCGATTTCCCTTTAGGATTTATTAAGATGTGTTTTCTCTCTCCTACTTACGGGAGAGAGAACTTGCGTAGTTAGTTAACGCCAGCCAAATGTCGCGGTAACGCTTCCAGCAAGGCCTGACACGCCGCATCAGTGCCTATCGTGATGCGCAAAAATTGATTGATGCGCGCGTCTTTGAAATGTCGCACGAGAATCCCATCACTGCGCAATCCCGCGGCGATTTTTACCGCATCATGCTGTGGATGACGAGCCAAGATGAAATTGGCAGCGGAAGGCAATACTTCGAAGCCGAGTGCAGTCATACCGGCGACTAATTTGTCACGACTATTGATCACTGCCTGGCAGGTTTGATCGAGATACGCTTTATCTTCTATTGCGGCGGTGGCGCCGGCAATCGCCATGCGATCCAGCGGATAAGAATTAAAACTGTCTTTGACGCGGGTTAGCCCGGCGATTAAATCCGGATGACCTATTGCAAAGCCGACGCGTAATCCAGCCAGAGAATACGATTTCGACATTGTTTGTATGATCAGCAAATTCGGGTAGCGGCTGACCAGAGGTATCGCGCTTTTACCGCCAAAGTCAATGTAGGCCTCATCCACAATCACCACGCTATCTGGTTGTGCGGCAACCAGACGCTCGACTTCTGACAATGGCAGCAGACAGCCAGTCGGTGCGTTTGGATTCGGGAAAATAATGCCACCATTTTTACCTGCGTTCAGATAATCATCGACGCGCAATGTGAAGTCATCTGCGAGCGGGATCGTTTTATAGGCGATGTGATACAGGCCGCAATAAACCGGATAAAAACTGTAAGTGATATCTGGATACAAAATAGGATCGTCATGTTTCAGCAATGCCTGAAATGCATGCGCCAGCACCTCGTCAGAGCCATTGCCAACGAATACATGCGCGGGCGTAATGCCATGCTGCGCATGTTGTTTTGCAATCGCTAGTTTCAATTGTTCCGAATCTGGATTCGGATATAAACGCAAACTCGCGCCGCTGCTGTTGATTTCGCGCTCAATCGCTGCCACAGCCAATGGCGATGGGCCGTAGGGATTTTCGTTGGTATTTAACTTGATCAGATTATCGATCTTAGGTTGTTCACCAGGGATATAAGGCGTCAGCTTGCTGACGATAGAACTCCAGAATTTGCTCATACTGTCGATGAAGGTTAGGGTGAGTCGATATGCGGCTGGTAATTATAGGGCTGGTAATGGAAGTGACTATGCGTGCGTGCTAAAACCCTATGGTATCAAAGCCAGCGGGATCACGTATCTACAAGCGCGAATAAGTGAGATGAAGAAGTAAAATGGCGAACTAAACAAGCACGGCTCGGCCTAATGGTGCCTGGTTTTTTGCCACTTTTGAGAAGATTTTTATTATGTCCTGGGAGTTTCCGTTGAATATACACGCCGTTAATCAATTTTCTGCCCTATGGGATTTCCTCCTGACTTCCTCCATGCATTACGCAGTCAACGCCGTATTGGCGCTGGTGATATTGCTGGCGGGTTGGTGGCTGTCCTCCACATTGGCCAAAGCGTTTGAGCGTGTCTTGATTCGTTCCAATGTGGATGCAACCTTAAGACCAGTGTTGCGCAGTGTGTTGCTGTGGCTGGTGCGCATGATTACGTTGATTGCGGTGCTCGGTCAGTTTGGGGTACAAACCGCCAGTATTATTGCCGTTCTTGGCGCGGCTGGTTTGGCGATTGGTTTGGCATTGCAGGGGACACTGCAAAATATTGCTGCCGGCATGATGCTGTTGTTTCTACGACCATTTCATGCTGGCGACTATATTGAAAGCGGCAGTATCGAAGGTACTGTCAACGAAATTGGTTTATTTGCTACTCAGCTGACCAAATCGGAGGGGATTTGCTTGTTTGTGCCGAACAATCAGCTATGGAATAGTGCATTAATCAATTACAGTCGTCACGCTACACGTCGTATGGATATCCCGGTTGGAATTGATTATAAAGATAATGCGGCAGTCGCTATTAAAGCCTTGCAAGCATTAGTTAATGCCGATCCGCGTGTGTTACAGACGCCTGCACCGTTGGTCGTTGTGACCGATCACAGCGATAGCGCGGTGATGCTGAAGATACGCATATGGGCCAACAGCAGTGAATTTTGGGCGGTACGCTGGGACATTACTCAGAAAATCTGGCCGACCCTGAATGCGGTCGGGTGCAATATTCCTTTCCCGGTAAGAGAATTGATGTTGCGTAATGGTGAGGCAGGAATCAAGATCGACGCGCACCATGAATAACTGATGTTGCGCACATACCGCCGTCATTCCCGCGTTCGCGCGAATGACGGCGGTATGATTTTGACGCCGAATAAGATCTGTAAATAAGCAAGATATAAAAAGGGCGTCCAGTTTTATCTGGACACCCTTTTTTGTTGTCAAACAAGAATTTCTAAACCAACAAAGACACCGCAATTGCCAGCATCATCAAGGCTGTCACGCTATCGAGCATGCGCCATGCTAGTGGTTTCTTGAATAGTGGTGCAGCATATCTGGCACCAAATCCCAAACCCATAAACCATAAGAACGATGCCAGCATTGCACCAGCGGCAAACAGAATACGACCGATGCCGATCTCTTGGCCGCCGATGGAGCCTAACAGTACTACCGTATCCAAATAAGCATGTGGATTTAGCAGGCTCAACGCCAAAGCGCTAGCGATGACTGCTGCATGGCGTGGCGGCGCTAATGGTTTTGCATCTGGATTGAGTACCGCTGGTTTCCACGCGGCACGTGCAGAGCGCAGGCCGTACCAGAGTAAAAATGCTGCACCACCCCATTTTGCTATGGTCAATAATGTTGGATTATCAGCGATCAATATACCGGCACCTGCCACGCCTAAAGCAATCAACATGGCATCACACAGGCTGCAAATTAACGCAGATGTAAGCACATACTGGCGCTGTAGGCCTTGTCGCAGAACAAATGTATTTTGCATGCCAATAGCCATAATTAAGCTGCCACCTAATCCTAATCCTTTGATGAATGCTGTGCTTTCCATGATGTACTCCTTCTACTTTTCAACCTCTTGCGTTATTGCTTAAGTTCATGGCATCAGAATACTGCGCCGCACAATATAAGTAAAACGAATGATTTTACTCATTGATTAGAATTGCTTATAATTGCCCGTATGAAAAATCTTGATTATCGCGGCTTGGCCGCACTCGACGCAGTCGCCACTCTGGGCAGTTTTGAGAAGGCCGCTACGGCGCTTTTCATCAGCCAGTCAGCCGTGTCGCAACGTATCCGTACTTTGGAAGATATGACCGGTCAGTTGCTCATCATTCGTGCGCAACCGGCGGTGGCGACGGTATTGGGGCAGCGGCTGATTGCGCATTTCCGTCAGGTCAAATTGATGGAAGCGGCGTTGGATATTGATGTCGGCGAACCCGGCAGCTTGCCCGATATTGCGATTGCAGTGAACGCCGACACCTTGGCAACCTGGTTATTGGATGCGATTGCGCCGGTACTCAATCCGCCGCAATGTCAATTGACGGTGTTGATTGACGATCAAGATCACACGCTACAATTACTGCGTGAAGGCAGTGTGTTTGCCTGCGTTACCAGCTCTAACGAAACCGTGGCTGGCACCACTGCCACGCCGTTGGGCGTGGAGCGCTACATTTGCGCCGCGTCACCCGCATTTGCAGCACGTTGGTTCGGCGATGGTTTTACCTCCGCGGCAGTGGGACAAGCGCCAGCGGTGGTATTCAATCAAAAAGATGCTCTGCATGCGCGTTTTTTGGACTGGCGGCTGGGCTGGCAGGGAAAATTCCCACATCATTCGATTGCGTCGGCAGAAGCATTTGAGAAATGCGTCAAAATGGGTTTAGGCTATGGCATGTTGCCGACTTTGCAAATCGGCGATGCGTTGGAGAGTGGAGAGTTGGTGGATCTCACTCCCGGCGATGGTTTTGATGTACCGCTGATCTGGCATGCCTGGAATATCCAGACGCCACTCACGCAAGCCCTATCAACACAGATAATTCAGATGGCAAGGGCGAGTTTGCAATATGCGGTAACGGAAGTGTAATCAACTTTAAGAGGGTGACTTTATGGATACTCAGACCTTGCAAGCCTATGATGCGGCGGCTGCCGATTATGCGGACGATTGGCATAGTCAATCAGCGCCGGTCGATCTGTATGAAACCGTAGCGCGTCATTTCCATCCCGGACTGACCGCTGATATCGGTTGTGGCAGTGGCCGTGAAGTGGCGTGGCTGGTGACACATGGTTTTGCCGCGATTGGGTATGATGCGTCCAATGGATTGTTGCAGCAGGCGCAAGCGCGTTACCCGGAGTTGACCTTTATGCAGGCCAGCTTGCCCTTGTTGGACGGTATCGCCGATGCGAGCTTCGATAATGTATTGTGCGAAACCGTGATCATGCATTTGGATAAAGAACACATACCGGCGGCGGTACGTCGCTTAACTGCGGTACTGAAACCTGGCGGGATGTTGTATCTGAGTTGGCGGGTGACGCTGAATGACGATCTACGTGATCCTGCGGGACGTCTCTATACCGCTTTCGATAGTGAACTGATTCGACAGGAATTAAGTGGTTGTGCATTGCTGCTGGATGAAGAACTTATTAGCGCATCTTCTGGCAAAATCATCCATCGTGTTCTGGCACACAAGAGTAAGTAATATCACACTAAACTAACTAAAAAGCTGACCCGACCCGTGACCATAACAAACACACCTTCTAAATCCCTCTGGATCGCTGATCTGATGCTGTTGCTGGTTGCCATAGTGTGGGGCAGTAGTTACGGAATGGCCAAGCAAGCATTGGCCTATTATCCGGTGCTCGGATTTTTGGCGATCCGCTTTTGTCTGACTTTTGCGGTCATGCTGCCGACTCTGCGGCCATTGCTACGGCCCGAAGGACGTGCGGCGTTTTGGGTAGGTTTGCCATTGGGGTTGTTGTTGCTATCGATTTTTGTCTGCGAAACTTTTGGCGTCGCACAAACACAAGCATCGAATGCTGCATTTTTAATCAGCTTGTGTATTGTATTTACGCCGTTTGTTGAGTGGATGGTGATGGGCAAGCGGCCAGCGATCAGTGCTTTCATAGTGGCCTTTATCGCCTTGTTCGGCACATGGTTGCTGACGTATGGTGCGCGTTTGACGTTCAACCTTGGTGACGGTTTGATGTTGGTTGCAGCGCTGTTGCGGGCGTTGATGATGTGTATGACTAAACGACTCACCGAAAACAAAAATATTTCATCGCTTACTTTGACGGCAGTGCAGTCCGGAGTCGTTGGTTTGGGAAGTTTGCTGCTGGCACTGGTGCTGCTGAAAGACGGCTTACCGGCATTGCCAACTGCAACGGCATTCTGGGGAAATACGATCTATCTGGTCTTGTTCTGTACGCTGTTTGCATTTTTCGCTCAGATCTATGCGCTGCGCCGTAGCAATCCCACGCGCGTCGCATTATTAATGGGAAGTGAACCGGTTTTCGGCGCCTTGTTCGCTGCGATATGGCTGGGTGAGCAACTCAGTGGATTGGCGTGGGTGGGCGGCGGCTTGATTGTCGCCGCGACTTTATGGGCAACTTTGCCAAGCTTGCGATTATTCAAAACAGCTCCGATAAACAATTAAGTAAGGCCGCATAAGTATTTATACGTTGTTGCCTCCGCCTTGCCGTGCAGTCGTACTGTCTGTGCCGGGGCGCCTAGTCTAAATACTTATGCGGCCTTACTTAAATCGGGCTGCTCTGTCTCAGCCTCAGCCTTGAAATCAAATGGTTAACGTTGCTTAGCCATTTGCTGCAAATACACCAACAAGTCATTTAACTGAGCATCACTTAGATTGGTCGCGGTAAAGCCAGGCATGGATTTTTGCGGCCAGTTACGTACTGACGTTGGGTCGCGTATCAGCTTGCGCAAAAACGCATCTTGAAAATACTCGGTTGGACTAAATGGTCTGTTCAAATCGGGGCCGATGGTGGCATCGCCAGCATTATTTATCTTATGACATACAGAGCAATTGGCGATATATACCTGCATGCCACGTAAAGCGGCTTTAGAGCTCAGGTCGCTTGCCGACGCTTTAGGCACGATTTGCGGGAAGCGTTTTTCTAAAGCGATAGTTTCGGTAATTGTCGCGATCTGGTACGGCCATTGTTCCGCCGATACGGCTGCTTTTCCGGGAGCTCGCCAGACCAGATAAAACGGACCGGCGCTAGGTTTTCCCGGTTTCAACGGCGACCATGGTTTATCTGCCGGTTCAATTGCCAGCCAGGGTTGCGCCGCGCTATTGAGTAATGTGCCAGGGATATTGGCAACAAAGCCATCAAGCGCCGTAAATTGCACGGTCTCCGCCTGCGCTAACTGTTTCGCACTGATTAATGCCGTAAACGGCACCGCGCGATACTGTGTTTTGCGTTTATAGGAGACGTCATCTGCAATCTCGATAGTACGGACATCTGGAGATTTTAATAATTCGGCGCTGCTAAGCTGTTTGACTTGTTGACCGATATGAATTTCCAGCACCGGCTCAGCGGCGTTGCCAGGCAGTGAAATGAGGGTGAGCAATACCGCCAAACCGCATGATGCGACGATCATTCCGTTTTGCAGACGGTTAAGAAGCAGTGTCATTTTCATTTCTTTCGTTTGAATGGCATAAATTTTTATGCTATACAGCAACTATATCGCATTAACGAAAGTATCTATGGCCGAAGAGTTTGAAGTTCCCAGTCCACATGAGCATCATGTCGAGCATGTGACCGAGCATGCGCATGGAAGCGGCGATAATTTTGCCGGTAAGATCGCAGTGATGACCGCCATCATGGCTACGGTCGGAGCGATGTTCAGCTATCAAGCCGGTTCCACTGAAAGTGAAGCGGCGATGAATAAAAATGATGCCGCCATCAAAAAAACGGAAGCCGCGAATCAATGGAATTATTATCAGGCCAAATCGAGTCGCCAAAACCTGGCCGAACTAGCCATGCATATTCCCGGTGTCGATGCTGCGCACTACACGGCCGAAGCTGCGCGCTATAAATCAGAAAAAGAAGAGATACAAAAGAAGGCTGAAGCGCTGGAAGCAGAGTCAACTGCCTGGGATCAAAAATCAGAGCAAGCTCTGCATCAACATCACCGTTGGGCACAAGCGATGACAGCGATACAAATCGCGATTGCGATGGCAGCGATTACTTTGTTGACGCGGAAAAATTGGCTGAAAAAGGTATCGTACGGCGCGGCGGGGATTGGTGTCGTGCTGGGACTGTTGGCGACGTTGCATTATTAAGCGGTAACGTGGGTACGCTGCCAGGACGATTCAACGCTGAAATTAAAAAATCCGTCATCCTCGCGAGCGCGAGGATCCAGGTTGCGATCTCAACATGGATTCCCGCGTTCGCGGGAACGACGAATTAACATTAGTTACAGGATTGAACAGCTCTGGGTACATTGCTGTACCCACGTTTATTTTCCAACTTATCGTGTTACTGGCTTATAGCGAATCCGCTTAGGTTTAGCGCCTTCCTCACCCAAGCGCTTGCGTTTGTCTGCTTCATATTCCTGATAATTACCATCAAAGAAACTCACTTGTGAGTCGCCTTCAAACGCCAGAATATGTGTGGCGATACGATCAAGGAACCAGCGATCATGGCTGATTACCATCACACTACCGGCAAATTCAAGCAAGGCATCTTCAAGCGCGCGCAACGTTTCTACGTCGAGATCGTTGGATGGTTCATCGAGTAGCAGAACGTTACCGCCCTGAAGCAGGGTTTTCGCCAAATGCAAACGGCCACGCTCACCGCCGGATAAATTGCCGACGATTTTTTGCTGGTCGCCGCCTTTGAAGTTGAAACGGCCAAGATAGGCGCGTGACGGCATTTCAAAACGGCCAACGGTAAGAATGTCGGCACCGCCCGAGACATCTTCAAACACGGTCTTCGCATCCGATAGTGCATCACGATGTTGATCGACTATCGACACACGTGCAGTCTGACCGATCACGACTTCACCGCTGTCCGGTTGTTCTTTGCCGGTGATCATTTTGAACAGCGTCGATTTACCGGCGCCGTTAGGGCCGATGATGCCGACGATGGCACCGGCAGGAA
This sequence comes from Glaciimonas soli, assembly GCF_009497155.1. GTDB lineage: Bacteria > Pseudomonadota > Gammaproteobacteria > Burkholderiales > Burkholderiaceae_D > Glaciimonas > Glaciimonas soli. Next base: position 232,547 of record NZ_WINI01000004.1, on the reverse strand, counting down.
TTTTGAAACTGAGGTTATCGATCAGCATGCGGTCGCCGAATGATTTGGAGACGTTGGTGAATGCTATTACTTCGTTACCGAGACGTTCAGCCACGGGAATAAATATCTCCTGTGTTTCATTGCGCTTTTGGTATTCGTGTTCGCTCAATTCATTGAAACGTGCCAGACGCGCTTTACTTTTCGCTTGGCGGCCTTTTGGATTTTGACGTACCCATTCCAGTTCTTTAGCGATGGTTTTTTGACGCGAAGATTCGGTCGCTTCTTCCTGCTTCAAGCGATCGCCTTTTTGCTCCAACCATGAACTGTAATTACCTTTCCATGGAATACCGTGGCCGCGGTCCAGCTCCAATATCCATTCGGCGGCGTTGTCCAGGAAGTAGCGATCATGGGTGATACCGACCACAGTGCCAGGGAAGCGCAACAGGAATTGTTCCAGCCATTCGACCGATTCAGCGTCCAAATGGTTGGTTGGTTCGTCTAGCAATAACATGTCGGGTTTGGACAGCAACAAACGACACAGCGCGACGCGGCGTTTTTCACCACCGGACAAAACGCCGATTTTTGCATCCCAGGGTGGCAGGCGTAATGCGTCAGCAGCCATTTCCAATTGCAGATCAAGATTGCCGTCACCAGCGGTGGAAATGATGTTTTCCAGTCGTTGTTGTTCGGCAGCCAATGCGTCGAAGTCAGCGTCTTCTTCCGCATACGCGGCGTACACAGCATCCAGTTTTGCTTGTGCTTCAAACACTTCACCGAGACCGCCTTCAACCGCCTGACGCACGGTTTGTTCCGGATCGAGTTGCGGCTCTTGCGGCAAATAACCTATGTTTAAACCTGGCATTGGTGTCGCTTCACCTTGGATATCTTTATCGATACCAGCCATGATTTTGAGCAGTGTCGATTTACCCGAACCATTGAGACCGAGTACGCCGATTTTCGCGCCGGGAAAGAATGAGAGCGAGATATCTTTCAGGATTTGACGTTTAGGCGGCACGATTTTGCCGACCTTGTTCATTGTGTAGACGTATTGCGCCATGGTATTTTTCTTGGAAAAAATTAAAAAAGAGACTTATAAAGATGGCGAAGGATAACCGATCTTGGATTTCAGCCCAAGGTGGGCGCTTCTGTGTTTTTGTTTCGTTGCCACGTTATCCATAAACCTTCGGCTGTATAAAGTAACAACGCGCACCAGATAATGATGAAACCGATCAAGCGATTTCCATCCAATGGTTCGTGATACAACCACACGCCCAACAGCAATTGTAACGATGGTGAGATGTATTGCAACAGGCCGAGCGTAGAAAGCGGGATGCGACGCGCCCCGGCAGCAAACATGATCAGCGGAATCGAAGTAATCGGACCAGCTGCCGCTAACAGCCATTGCGTATTGCCAGAGGCGGCGACAAAGCTATTGTGCCCTTGTTGCGTGGTGAACGCCAGATAAGCCAATGCCAATGGCAGTACCAACGTCGTTTCCAGGGTTAATCCATGCAGGGCGCCGAGGCTGGCCGTTTTGCGCAATAAACCGTAGCTGCCGAACGATAAGGCCAGAGCCAATGCGATCCATGGCGGATGCCCAACTTGCCAGGTTAGCCAGAGGACGGCAAGCGCTGCCATTGCAATCGCAATCCACTGCACCAGACGTGGGCGTTCGCGTAAAAACACAAATCCCAATGCGACATTGACCAGCGGTGTGATGAAATAACCAAGACTGGCTTCCACTACATGATTGTTATTCACGGCCCAGATGTAGGTCAGCCAATTGATTGCCAATAGCAGTGCGCTAGCGGCAAAACCTGCCAGCACACGTGGTTGGCGACAGACCGGACCTATCCAGGCCCATTGTTTACGATAAGCCAGAATCAGCACTAAAAATAGAAACGACCATAGCATCCGATGCATGACGATATCGACCGGCGGAATGTCTTGCAACGCTTTGAAGTAGAGTGGAAACAGACCCCAGATGGTGTAAGAAGCGAATGCGAGGAATATACCTGCTTGCATGATGGCAGCTAACGTAAGAAAGTTGAAACGGCTGAGTGAAAACCAGAGATTGCCGAAAAGTAAATCGTATTCTACGCAACAAATTAAAGGCAAGCAGACAACACCTTATGATGATTGTGCCGCCTGCGCCAATATGCGTTCATGTTCAGGGCGTGCGATATAGCGATGCAATAACAACGCGCCCACGCCACAGATGCTCATCACCACCATTAATGGCAGTGCTGTGCCATCGTGCCACAAGCTCATGCTAGTACCAGCAATAATGCCCAGACCAAATTGCACTGTTCCCATTAAGGCCGAGGCAACGCCGGCTTGTTTTCCTTGCTGAGACAATGCAATTGCCGATGCATTCGGGCTGATGAAGCCATAACTAGCGAGATAAACAAAAAATCCTGATAACAGCAACCATAAATGATCGAAACCAAACGCCACCAACAGCGTGATCAGCAAACATGCCGCAGCAGGGAGCCACAACGCACGGCCTAATAGGGTATCTGAAGTCATTTTGCCAACCAGTCTGGCATTAACTTGTGATGCTGCAATCAGGCCTGCGGCATTGCTGCCAAAAACCCAGCCGAAATTTTCGGGTTTGATGCCATGCAGTTCAATCAGGACAAATGGTGAGCCGGTAATGTAGGCAAACATCCCGGCTTGCATCAATCCGCCGCATAGCGAATAACTGAGGAATTGCCGATCGCATAGTAATTTGCCGTACTGTTTCAGCGTGCGTCCTAAATGCAGCGGCGCAGCTTGATGTCGGTCTAATGTTTCTTCCATCGTGTAATGAATAGCGAACAAGCAAAACATGCCGAATGCTGTCAGCCCGCCAAAAATAACGCGCCATCCCCACAATTTGAGTACTTCACCGCCAATCAAAGGCGCCAGTATCGGTGCCAGACCCATCACCAGCATTAACAGCGAGAATGCCTTGGCTGAACCGGCAGCACCCATGCGATCGCGAATCACCGCGCGGCCGATGACCATGCCAGCACAGCCGCCTAAACCTTGCAACAAACGCGCAAAAATTAATACAGTGACATCCGGTGCAAAAAAACAGATGACGGAGGCGATGGTATACAGCGCCAAGCCAAAGTACAGCGGTGGTTTGCGACCGAAGCGATCGCTGAGCGGACCATAGAACATCTGCCCAACCGCCAGCCCAATCAAGAAACTAGCCAGTGTCAGTTGCACCAGATTGCTACCAACGTTTAACTCATTGGCGATGGTGGGAAAGCTGGGCAAGTACATATCAATCGACAGCGAGCCGATCGCAGTTAACGCGCCTAATAAAAGCAACCAACCCGGAAGCATTTTCTCCGAGGACGTAGAGGGAAGATTTTTCATTGATAACTTGTGAAGTTGATGCGGCGTGCTAAGGCTGCGGATAATACGCCCAAGTAAAGAGAGGCAAAGAATGTCAGTTTAACAAATCTTCGCAAATGAGGATGCCGATGGGCATTAATTGGGTGGAATGAGGAAACGTCTTTCGGTTAGGAGGGAAGTCGTTTCCCCAGATCTGTGTCGTAAATTATTTTAGCGCCGCCGATGTTGTTGTTTTTGACTTTGAATTTCGCATCGGACGTTGCCAAAATTACGGGCTGCATTCGGGAAAAGAGGGAAGACATGTTTGAGCGCAGCGAGTTGGTCTTTTCTCCCGAATGCAGCCCGTAATTTTGGGGAGCACTCGTCAAAGACGAGTGACGACTCTGGCAGGAGCAGTGCTCCCGCCCTTTCTTTGCTTACTTTCTTTGGCGAAGCAAAGAAAGTGAGTAGCTGTCGGGCTACCCCCGACATTGCCCGTACTACGAAGTGACTCCCCCATCAAGATAACTTATCAGATAAGTTTCGCGGCAAGTTTACATACCATCACGCATAAGAATGCCCAGCACTTTGCACCCCTTGCTTTGTATAACGAGCTACAGTCAAATCATCAGCCGCAATCGCCGGACGCTTACCAGAAATCAGGTCCGACAATAACGCCGCAGAGCCACAAGACATGGTCCAGCCTAGCGTACCGTGGCCAGTGTTGAGAAATAAATTGCGGATAGGCGTTGCGCCCACGATCGGCGTGCCGTCCGGCGTCATAGGCCGCAAGCCTGTCCAGAAACTGGCAACACTGGTATCGCCGGCATTGGGGAACAGATCGTTGACCACCATTTCCAACGTCGCACGACGTTTGGGATTGAGCGCTTTGTTGAAGCCGACGATCTCCGCCATACCGCCAACCCGAATCCGGTTATCAAAACGCGTAATCGCGATTTTGTAGGTTTCATCAAGGATGGTCGATTCCGGTGCCGCATCTGCATTGGTGATGGGAACAGTGATCGAATAGCCTTTAAGCGGATACACCGGAATGTCGACGATATTTTTCAGGAAATTGGTCGAGAAAGCACCCAACGCTACGACATAGCTATCAGCTTGCAGATAATCGTATTCGCATTGCACGCCAGCGATCTGGCCATTGGCAAAAGTCAGCGCATTGATTTGTATTCCGTAGCGAAATTTCACCCCGAGTTGTTCCGCCATTTGCGCCAATCGGGTGGTGAATAGCTGGCAATCGCCGGTTTCGTCATTCGGTAAACGCAAGCCGCCTTGCAATTTGTGCTTCACCGCAGCCAGTGCCGGTTCCGCATTGCCTAGCTGGTCAGCCGTCAATATTTCAAACGGTACGCCAGTTTCCTTGAGTACCTGAATATCTTTGGCAGCTTCGTCCATTTGTTGCTGAGTGCGAAAAACTTGCAAAGTGCCCTGTTGCCGGCCTTCATAAGCGATGCCAGTGTCAGCGCGTAATGCTTTGAAGCAGTCGCGACTGTATTCTGCCAAACGCACCATGCGCTCTTTGTTGATGGCGTAGCTGGTGGCGTTGCAGTTGCGCAGCATTTGCCACATCCACTGCAATTGAAACAAGCTGCCGTCAGGCGTAATCGACAACGGCGCATGCTTTTGCAACATCCACTTCAATGCTTTTAACGGAATGCCAGGCGCGGCCCAGGGCGAGGCATAACCGGGCGAGATCTGACCAGCGTTGGCAAAGCTGGTTTCTTGCGCTGGCCCCGGTAAACGATCAATCACGGTGACGTCATGGCCCGCTCGCGCCAAATAATAAGCGCTGGTCACACCGACCACGCCGCTACCCAGAATTAACACTCGCATTGCATCTCCTTAATTTAGCAAACATCTTTAGTTATTAACGCTATGCTAAGTAAAGTAAGGCAGTTTTTGTTACTGTATAAATAGTAAAATTTAGCAAATAATTCTGAAAATAAATTTCTATCTGAGACCATCATGAGAACTGAAAAGGCATCTATTCGCACTTTGGATAAACTTGATCGCCATATTTTGCATTTATTGCAACAAGATGGCCGAATGTCGATGAAAGAACTCGGCGAACAAGTCGGTTTGTCGATCACGCCATGTATAGAGCGCGTCAAACGTATGGAACGTGATGGTGTGATTGCTGGTTATTATGCGCGCGTCAATCCGGCGGCGGTAGGTGCTCAATTGTTGGTTTTTGTGGAAATTACGCTGAATCACAAATCGGCAACCGCGTTTGAGCAGTTTCGGCGCGAGGTGTTACGTATCCCTGAAGTGCTGGAGTGTCATCTGGTATCAGGTGATTTTGATTATCTGATCAAAGCCAGGATTCGAGAAATGGCGCAATACCGCACTTTGCTGGGAGACATGCTGCTACAGCTGCCTGGGGCGGCGCAGTCGAAAAGCTATGTAGTGATGGAGGAAATTAAAGAAACCCTGGCTTTGTCTTTACAGAGCTAAGGCAAAAAGAAAGAAATTTATTCCGAACCCGTACTTGTAACATGGTTATATGCGTTTTTGCAATAGATTGCAAGCCATGCCGCCAGAATGCAACACCTCCTATGTTGTTTCTGTTCATCGCTGATAGCTTGTGGCATCCTAACTGCTTCTACGAATATCTGCCTCGTGTTTCAGGCGGTATTTCTAGGGGGAGGCTGGGACTAAATACTAAAAAAATAAAGCAATAGCGGTATTAATTGTATAAATAATTATTTAAACATCTTGGGAGCAAACTGCATGAAAAAACTAATCTTGGCAGCAAGTATATTGGCCGGTTTTGCCGGTGTAGCACAAGCGCAAACCAGCGTTACTATCTACGGTATCATCGATCTGGGCCTGAATTACACCAGCAACGTTGATGGTCTAACTCGTGTACAAATGGCCAGCGGCGATGTACAAGGTAGCCGTCTTGGTTTTAAAGGCACAGAAGATCTGGGTAACGGCTTGAGCGCAGTATTCCAATTGGAAAACGGTTTTTCCGCGAATACAGGTACATTAGGTCAAGGCGGTCGTTTGTTTGGTCGTCAGGCATTTGTAGGTTTGTCTAGCACGACAGCGGGTACTATCACATTGGGTCGTCAATATGACTCTATCGTTGACTACATCGGCCCATTGACATCAAATGGTAACTGGTCTGGTTATTTGTTCTCGCATCCACTGGATAACGACAACACTGATAACTCATTCCGTATCAATAGCTCACTGAAATACACCAGCGCAAATTACAGCGGCTTCACATTCGGCGGTTTGTATGGTTTTGGTGGTGTTGCAGGTAGCGCTAATACAAACAACACATACAGTCTTGGCGCAAGTTATGTGAACGGCCCATTGGCAGTAGCTGCCGGTTTCATGCAATTGAATAATCCAGGCGCGCCTTCCAATCAAGCAAGTGGCTCAGTTGGAAATGACTATAACTTCGTAGCTTCGAAACAAAAGACAGCTGGTATTGGTATTAACTACACATTCCCAACAGCAACTACATTGGGCTTCGTGTACACCGGTACAAATCTGGACAACCCAACAGCTACTTCGTATTTTGACGGTACGAATACAAATCTGTTGCCAGGTGGCGGTGCTACTTTGTCTACACTCAAGTTCACAAACTATGAGTTGAACCTGAAACAGCAAATTACTCCAATGTTCTTTGTTGGCGCAATGTATGTATATACACATGCTAACTATGACACTTCAGTTGGCCAAAGCAAACTGAAATGGAATTCATTCGGTTTGATGGCAGATTACAACTTGTCTAAACGCACTGACATTTATAGCCAATTGTTATTCCAAAAAGTTAGCGGCGACACTGGTTCAGTTGGTTCGTACTTAGGCGATGCTTACATCCCTGGTTCTGGTGGCGTATCTGATAGCCAACAACAATCATTGTTGCGCATTGCTTTGCGTCATAAGTTCTAAGACTTAATTTCTAAGATTAATTCTTAGTACCAGAAAACAAACGGGGCAGCGTTTTACGCTGCCCCGTTTTACGTAAACTTGCTGTTGCGATTAATTACTTTTCGCGCGGGTTTGAGCAAATCCCGCCATGTTTTCAGCATCTTCTGGCGAAACTGTTTGCACTGACGATCCATTGTGCTTAGGTAAATTACTACCAATCTGATAGTCAGCATCTTCGTGACGTTTCGACGCTGTTGCGCTATCGGTCGCAGGTGCAGCGCAACCAGCCAAAAATGGTAGAGCAAGAATAGAAATTAATAATATTTTCATAAGATTACTTTTAGGTTTGAATCGGTTAGAAAATCACTATGTAACATATTGTATAAAGCAATGCCATGATGCAATAATTTGAAATGGTCTGCAAGCGTGGTTTTTTACGCCATTGTTTACTTTACTTGATTCGCGTTATGATTGCGCCCGATTTTATTTTTAGGATGTGACATGTCTCATGCTGCTTGCGGTGTCGATTTCGGCACATCTAATTCGACGGTAGGCTGGCAACGGCAAACGCAACAAACTCTGACGCTGCAATCAGCACAATCTGCTTTGTTACCGTTGGAAGATGGCAAGGTTACATTGCCATCGGTGGTCTTTTTTAATGCAGAAGATGACGCATTCAGTTATGGTCGGGCTGCGTTAACTGGTTATCTGGCTGGACATGAAGGGCGCCTGATGCGTTCTTTAAAAAGTCTGCTGGGTTCCAGCTTGATTGATGGGCAAACCGAAGTGGGTGGCCGCGCTTTGCCTTTTAAAGCTTTGCTGGCGCATTTCATCGCCGAACTGAAAAACCGTGCAGAACGTGCAACAGAAAAGCGATTTGATTGCGTCGTATTAGGTCGTCCGGTGTTTTTTGTGGATGATAATCCCAACGCCGATCAGCGCGCGCAAAATACACTGGAAGAAATTGCGCGCTCAGTCGGTTTCAAGCATATCGCGTTTCAGTATGAGCCGATAGCTGCGGCGTTTGATTATGAATCCACCATCAGTGGCGAGGAATTAGTGTTGATCGCCGATATCGGCGGCGGAACGTCGGACTTTTCGCTGGTACGTTTATCGCCGGAGCGGGCAAAAAATGCCGATCGCCGTGACGATATTCTCGCCACCGGCGGTATCCATATTGGTGGTACGGACTTTGATAAATATCTGAGTCTGGCGAGTGTGATGCCCATGTTGGGATATGGCAGCCAATTGAACAATAACAGCGAGGTTCCCTCCAGTTATTATTTCAATCTCGCAACCTGGCACACCATCAACTTGATCTACACGCGCAAGATGGGCTTGCAATTGCAAGATGTTGCCCGTGATGTGCGCGAGCGGGATAAATTTAATCGTTTGCTAGATCTGGTGGAGCAACGCGCCGGTCATTGGCTGGCGTTGAAAGTCGAGGAGGGGAAGATTGCACTGTCGGATGCGGAGCAAGTTGCTCTGGAATTAGACCGCTTATCGCCAAGTCATACGCTGCAACTGACACGTGGCGAATTTAATACCAGCATCACACATTTGGTTTCGTCGGTAGAGGAAACGGTCGTCAAATTATTACGTGATGCTGGCGTCAAGGCTGATGCAGTTGATACCGTATTTTTCACAGGTGGCTCCAGTGGCGTTGGTTTGCTGCGCCAACAGATCGCCAAGGTAGTACCAACGGCAAAAGCAGTTGAGGGTGATTTGTTCGGTAGTATTGGCGCGGGGCTGGCGTTGGATGCAGTACGTAAGTTTGGTCTATGAGCGTAGGTAAAACCTGATGTTACTCATATTCGCCACGGCTGAAGTGCCGTTCAATTTTTACATTAAATCCGATGCGTCGTTCCCGCGAACGCGGGAATCCATGTTGAGCTTGTAATTTGGATCCCCGCGTTCGCGAGGATGACGGTCCCTTGATTTTGGTGTTGAAGAGCCTTAACCGCTGCTCTATGCAAATATTATTTACCCTTTTCCTCACCCACCCGCTGCGCATGATAAATCCCGCTATGCCCAGAAAACAAATAACTGACAACGCAGGTAATCGCAGCCAAAGTACCGATCTCCACCCCAAATAGTTCCATCGCCATGATGGTACAAGCAAGCGGCGTGTTGGCGGCGCCGGCAAACACGGCCACAAAACCCAATCCGGCTAAAACCGGTAATGGCAGCGCCAGCACATAGCTCAAGGCATTGCCCAGCGTCGCACCGATATAAAACAGCGGTGTGACTTCACCGCCCTTAAATCCGGACGCCAGGGTGACAACGGTGAAAGCAATTTTCCCGGCAAAATCATAGGCTGGTAGCGGTTGCGAAAATGCCTCCACAATAGTGGGAATACCTAGCCCCAAATAGCGATCGGTTGCCAGCAAAGTTGCCGCTAAAGCCACCACCGAACCGCCAACAAATGGCCGCAACGGCGGATAGCTGATCCAGTGTTTTATTACGCGCGACAGACCATGCGTACTGGTGGCAAATAGCATGCCGACCAAGCCAAAAGCAATACCAGCGATGATGGCAGAGCCAAATCCCTGCAAACTGATGTGAGGTACAAAAGGGATCACATAATGCGTGTGATGTACGCCCAGCAAACCCGGTAATTGATCCGCAACGATGGCGGCGATAAAGCAAGGCAGGATGGCGTCATAACGCAGCCGTCCAATCGCCAGTACTTCCAATCCAAACACCGCACCGGCCAACGGTGTGCCAAATACCGACGCGAAGCCAGCGCTGATTCCGGCCATCAGCAAGATGCGTCTGTCTTCTTTGCCGAGTTTGCATATACGCGTAATGAAGTCCGCGAACGCACCACCCATCTGCACCGCTGTTCCTTCACGCCCGGCAGAGCCGCCGAATAAATGCGTAATGATGGTGCCGACAAAAATCATGGGTGCCATGCGCTTTGGCACGATGCGTTGTGGATCGTGACATTCATCTATCAGCAGATTGTTACCAGCCTCGACTGATTTTCCAAAGTGGTGATAAATCCAGCCCACAAAAAAGCCGGCCACCGGCAGCAGCCACAGCAACCATGGATGTGTGCTGCGAGTGTTGGTGGCCCAATCAAGCGCCAGTAATAACGCTGCGGATGCGGCACCTGCCAGCAAGCCGACCATCGCTGAAAGGACTAGCCAGCGCAATAGATAGCGCAGCATGGCGTACGGTTCGGCAAGTTTGGAAAGTTTCATTTATTGAAATAGTGGATATGTGCGGTGCAATCAGTATTTGCGCTATCGATTTTTGTTGAAGTAACGTCACTGGTAGAATCGGACATTATGTCTATATCCTCTCCCTTAATGCAACAGATTAACCACAGTATTATCGACGACCTGGCAGAACATGGCTGGTCTCATCAGCGTGACTTTTTGTCGCCAGAGCTGACACTTGCTTTAGCGGCGCAATGCCGGGCGAATGCCGCCGCCGGAAATTTGATCGCGGCAGGGGTTGGTCGCGGCACCGAACGGACGGTACAACAAGGGATACGCGGCGATCATATTCAATGGCTGGAAGCAGGGCAATCGGACCCGACCGACCAGTTTTTACAGATCATCGAGCAATTGCGGTGCCGCTTGAATCAGGAGCTTTATCTCGGCCTGGAAGAGGTTGAATGCCATTTCGCGCTCTACCCACCCGGTGCTTTTTATCAAAAGCATGTGGATAGGTTTCACGACGATGATCATCGTGTTGTATCTATGGTGATCTACTTGAATCAAGACTGGTTGCCAGAACATGGCGGTGCGCTGCGTTTGTATCCTGAAGGCGAACCGGAGCGGGATATTTTGCCGCTGGGAGCTAGCCTGGTGTTGTTTCTTTCTGCCGCATTACCCCATGAAGTACTAGCGGCAACGCGCGAAAGATTGTCACTGACGGGTTGGTTTCGACGGCGTTAGAAGTTTTCCGAGATTCAAAATAACCTGCGAATAGTTGAACATGCATACTCACGCCAATTTTCATCTGCTCATCATTGATCCACAAAATGATTTCTGTGACTTGCCTGCAGCATATTTACCGCCAGACGGTCAGGGCCAAAAGATAGCTCCATCGTTGCCAGTGCCCGGTGCCCATGCAGATATGGTGCGGTTGGCCGAGCTGATTACTGATGGCGGCGACGGCTTGAGAACAATCACCATCACTCTGGATTCGCATCATTATCTGGACATCGCTCATCCCACTTTTTGGTGCGACAAAAATGGAGACTCCGTGCCGCCATTTACACAGATCACGGCCGCTGATGTGCGCATTGGACAATATGTACCGCGTATGGAAAATGCCTTGCCACGGGTATTTTCTTATTTGGACCAATTGGAAGCCGCCGGGCGTTATCACTTGATGGTGTGGCCGGTCCATTGCGAAATTGGGTCGTGGGGACACAATGTGCATACTGACATCCAACATGCCTATCACGGCTGGGAGCTCAAGACCTTAAACACGGTTGCCAAAGTGAGCAAGGGAAGTAATCCGTGGACAGAGCATTACTCCGCCGTGCGCGCGGAAGTGCCAGATCCCGATGACGCGTCGACCGGTACCAATCGCAGTCTGCTGACTAATCTCGCACAAGCCGATCGTATCTATATCGCTGGAGAAGCCGGTAGCCATTGCGTCAAGGCGACAACGGAACATATCGCCGAAAATTTCGGTCCTGCCCACATTGGCAAGTTGATATTAATTACTGATTGTATGAGTCCGGTGGCGGGGTTTGAACAGCAATATCATGACTTTATGCGGCAGATAGTGGCGCAAGGAGCGCGAACGCTGAGCGCCGCACAAGCCTTGCAGGAGTTACACGCCAATGTCCGGAAATAGTGACCGGGATACGCAATTGAGTAGAGCTCTATATACTTGGCAATTGCCTAAGTAACTTCGACTCAAGGAAATCCTATGATCCCAATTTCCATTTTAGATTTAGTGCGTATCAGAGAAGGTAGCGATGCCCGCGCCGCACTGGACAATACCCGCGATCTGGCGCGTCATGCCGAAGCGTGGGGTTATCGCCGCTTCTGGATGGCGGAACATCACAATATGCGCGGTATCGCCAGCGCTGCAACGGCAGTGGCGATCTGCCACGTAGCCGCTGGCACCAGCACTATCAGGGTAGGCGCTGGCGGCATCATGTTACCCAACCATGCACCGCTGGTAATTGCTGAACAATTCGGCACACTCGCCAGTTTATTTCCTGATCGGATAGATTTGGGGCTGGGCCGGGCACCTGGTACTGATCAGGCCACTTTACGTGCGTTACGACGAGAATACGCCAGTGCTGAATCATTTCCGCAAGATGTGCTGGAATTACAAAAACTCCTGGCGCCTATCGAGACAGGTCAACGCATCGTCGCCGTGCCGGGACATGGGACGCAAGTGCCCTTATGGATTTTAGGGTCGAGTTTATTTGGCGCGCAACTTGCAGCTGAGCTCGGTTTACCTTACGCCTTTGCTTCGCATTTTGCGCCCGATGCACTGGTGGACGCTTTGCGTATTTATCGCGCGCGTTTCAAACCATCGGCACAAAGCAAAACGCCGCACGCCATGGTTGGTGTCAACATCATTGCCGCCGATAGCGATGCCGAGGCACGTCGTTTGGCAACCACGCAGCAAATGAGTTTCGCAGATATGCATCGCGGCGTACGAGGTTTGAGTAAACCGCCGATCGATGATATTGAAACATATTGGTCGCCAGCAGAAAAAGCGCAAGCCTCACACATGCTGGGCAACTCCATCATCGGCTCAGCGGAAACCATACGCGCCGGATTGGAAAAGCTACTCAGTTTTACCGCCGCGGATGAATTAATGATTGTGTCGGATATTTTTGATCACAAAGCGCGCTTGCATTCATATGAAATGATTGCAGATGTTGCGCGTAGTATAAACGGATAGAAAGTACGGGCACGGCATGCCGTGCCCTTTAATCATTTACATGATACTTACTTTTCAGCCAGCGCTTTTAGGTTAGCCAGGCCGGTTTCAAAATCACCCCCTACCATCTTGTCCATGCTTATAAATACTTGCATGACTTTGGAAATAAATGGTGTAGGGCCAGTCATATCCCAAGTGACGTTGGTCGTGTCTCCTTGTGGTGTGAGCGTAAATTGCGCCACGTTGTGACCTTCAATAGGTTTTAAAAAATCGAGTTTGATGGCGATGTGAGACGATGGCGTAGCGTTGACGATTTCCATGCGCCCGGCGCCGACTTTACTATTACCTTCCCATTCATATACGGCACCTACTCCACTGTTAGCACCGCTCAGTGTTTTTTTCATTGCCAAATCGCGTTTTTCCCACGGCGACCAGGCATTCCAATGATGAAAGTCACTAATCAGCGCAAAAATTTTCTCTGGAGGCGCCTTGATACTGGCGGAGCGTGTGACCGTAAAAGTGTCGGGTTTACTTGATGCCAGACCCAGAACGCCGATGACAGCGACGACGATGATTGCCAGTAGTATTTTTAACATAGCTCCTCCAGATTAAATTGGCACAATGAGTTAATAGCGACGGTACAACACGCCATAGAAAAATTACGCTGGCCGGTTCTCGCAATTGATCATCCAAGGCGTGCCGAACTGATCAATCAACATACCGAATTTCTTTGCCCAAAAGGTTTCTGCCAGCGGCATGGTGGCGACACCTTTTTCTAGCAAGGCGTTGTATACGCGCTCAGCTTCTGCAGGATCATCAAAACCCAGCGTCACCGAAAACCCTTGCGGTGTTTTGAAGTGCTCTGTTGGCGCATCCGATCCCATCAACAACACATCGCCGACAGTGAGGCGAGCATGGATAATTTTATCAAGCCATTCTGGGGCCGTTGTCGCTTCCGCAGGCGTACCGGCATGGGTCATGAGTACGAGGTTAGTGCCATTCAAGCATTTTTCATAAAATGTAAACGCTGCTTTGCAGTCACCGTTGAAATACAGATAAGGATTTAATTTCATAATGCTTCTCCAGATTATTTTCGGTAGATGCTAAGGGATGTTGGCTGAAATGTTTTACAAGCCCGGTGCCAACATCCGCTAGTAGACATTTTTTTTGCGATCTCTGCTATAGACCAAGTGGCAATAATTTATTATCAATCAGGACTACGAAAAATTGCTCTGGTGCTGCTATGACTGTGCTGCCGCTTCGCGTAGTTTATCTTTCTTGCTTTTGCGCTTACCTTTGATGCCACCATTGGCAAGCTGTGGTGTCGCCGCCGATGCTGTTCCCATCAACTCGGTTGGCTCAAAACCGGCAATTTGCTCGCGCGGGCAGAGCAGGCCATGTCGCTTTTCTATCAAACGGAAATGCGCTTCGGTTTCTGCCGTGATAAAGCTGATGGCGATACCACTTTCACCGGCGCGACCAGTGCGGCCTATACGATGTGTGTAGTCAACGGCTGAACGTGGCAGGTCATAATTTAAGACTACCGGAAGTTGCGTAATATCGATGCCACGAGCGGCGATGTCGGTGGCCACGACGACTTGCAATTTACTGTTTTTGAATTCTGCCAGCGTCTGGTTACGTAGCCCTTGGCTGAGTTCTCCATGAAAAGCCGCGGCACTGATCCCTGCGCGACGCAATTTTTCGGCGACATAATCAGCCGAGTATTTAGTGGCGACGAATACTAAAACGCGACTCCATTGATGCTCTCGAAACAGATATACCAGCAACTGCGTACGACGCTTGGCATCGACAGCGATGGCGCGCTGTGTGATCGCGGAGGTGTTGTCGGCGCTATTGTTGATATCGTCGGTGAGCGCCGCAGGCACGGCTATGCGAATGGGGTGCTTGAGTATTGTTTTAGTCAGCGTTTGCACCTTGCTGGGAAAAGTGGCTGAGAAAAACAGGTTTTGGCGCTGCTTGGGAAGCAAGCTCAATATCCGCGTGATTTCATCGGAAAATCCGAGATCCAACAGATGATCAGCTTCATCCAATACCAGCATAGCGACGGCAGAAAGCGAAAGCGCATTATGGTCTATCAAGTCGAGCAAGCGTCCGGGCGTCGCCACCACGATATCGGCGCCGCCACGCAATGCCATCATTTGCGGATTGATAGAAACACCGCCAAAAAGCGTACTAATTTTAAGCGGGGAATTTAATGATGTAGAAAGACCATGAGCAAACTGCTCTAAGGTCTGGCCGACTTGCATCGCCAGTTCGCGCGTGGGGACGAGGATCAGTGCGCGAGGATTTTTACGACTATTGGCGGATGCAGAACGTTGCGCTTGCTGCGCTGGCTGATTCAGCAATCGTTGCAATATTGGCAAAACAAATGCTGCGGTTTTGCCAGAACCTGTTTGCGCCGAAGCCAGCACATCGTCCCCGCGCAAAATCGCCGGAATAGCTGCCGTTTGAATCGCCGTTGGAGCGAGATATTGTTTCTGGCTGATCGCCAGCAGTAACGATGGAGATAAACCTAGGGTAGAAAATGGCATATGCGTTGGCTTTGTCTGTTGCTTAAGCCCACATCATAGGCGCGTTAGCAAATCGCCGCCAATGCCAATTCACGTTAAGTAAGCTCAATCTATCATTTTGAAAATACCCTCGTCATTCCTATAAGCGTGGGAATCCATGGTGCGTAACTTGGGTACGCGCGCTCGCGAGGATGACGGCGGCATTCTTCAAATCAATTACTTGGGATTACTTGCAAGGATAGCAATGGAGATAAAACCTTGCTTTATCAAGCGCTCGCTTTCAATGCAAACGTAATAACTACAACATGCCCAACATCGCAGCCTTGATGGCGGCGGCAGTTTTATTCGGTGCGTTAAGCTTGATTAAGGCGTTGGTGACATGAAAATTGACTGTGCGTTCTGAAATATGCATGATGTCGCCAACCTCGTTCGAGGTTTTCCCATCGGCAGTCCAGCGTAATACTTCAATCTCGCGCGGGGTTAAATCGGCGTTGGCTTCTGGTAAAAATTTTGGTACTAACAAACGCGACAATCCCTGTTGGGCAGCTTGTGTCAACCAGGACATTTTGAGTGAAATGTCATTCAATTCCGAAATTGAGAACTGATCGTTAGAGCGGGCAAGACTAAGTAGCCCACTGACGCCACGTCTATCGTGGCATGACTGTGCCCAACCTATGCGCAGGCCATGCGATTGTGCATCCTCCCAGAAAGCGCGAGATTTTGAGAACACCTCGTCTGACCAGACCAAAGGCAAGGTCGATTTCATTCCGTGGCTGACGGTAGGATCAACTGCAATATAGTTTTCCTGTGTATAGCGCTGCTGCCAGGAGGTCGAATAATTATTCAGTGTGATCACCTTGGGATCGGCAATCGGTAAAGGCAAGCGCATGCCAAAGGCACAATAATCAAAGCCCAATTTAAGCGCAATGCGAGACAACACGGCAAAAAATGCCGTTTCGGTCTTTGCACTGAGCAATGACTGAATCTGTTCTTCTTCCCAGCTAAGCATATTTTCCTCACTACTCATTCGAGCATAATCTAGTAGTCGGCCCAGCCGAATTAACGGCTAGGACTACTTGAGAAAATTGCTACTTTATTTCTACGACAACTGACCTCACCATATTCTGTAATTGCGTACTTTTCATTGCTACACAGTAATACACATAATACGGATTGTACAAATTTTTTATACGAATATTTATTCAGTTGCTTAATCGCTTATTCATTTCTCTAATGACCATGGTGATCTGAAATAGCTGTCAACCTTGACATTACTGCCAAACCCGAAACGCAGTACCATAATTCTTCCCTTACCAGATAACTATGGCGATGTCATGACACAACAATATGTTCCATCAAAAGCACCAAGAGATTCATCATTAGTTGACAATTTTTTCAGCGTATCCGAGGACGGTTATGTCCGATTGTCGCCCGATGAGCTCTTGCATATTTCTCTCGGACATTTTATGTCCGGCCTCGACGAAGATATGCCGGTTAGCTTCTCGCGTGCGGCTGTGGCAACTGAGATCACTGGCTACACCGAATGGCTGACTGCTGGTACGCCCGCTATTACGATTGGTTGGGATTGGCAAATGGTCGTTTCGGGGGGGCAGATTATATTGCAAAGAGTGGGGGAGCCGCGCAGCAATCTCATGTTGCAAGATAGTGACCGCCAGGATGTAGGTCCCGTCAGAACGGTTATTTTGCTTGAGGAATACATTGACTCTTTGACATGGCAATGGCAAGTACAACAATATATAAATAATAGCTACAGCCATGCATTTTAGTAAATCATTTACCTCGTAACACCTCAGGTTGCTCGAGTTACATAAAGCATCCAGCTATCGGACGAATTGATTATTAACAACACTGAGAAATTTAGTCTAGCAAACCTGTAGGTTTTGACAGTTACGTTACGTCCTATCCCCGCTGCAGAATTGTGCTGTCGCACAACGATTAACAATTTCTCAGGGATAGACCATGAACGTTATCTCAGGTACTGCAGATCGTCTTTCGAATGAGCTGTGTTCGAAGATGTCGAGTTACCGTCACAAGGTATTTGTCGAGACTCTAAAGTGGGACCTCGATTGCAAAAACGGACACGAATTAGACCAGTTTGACCGACAGGATACGGTCTACGTGGTTTCACAAGACGATTTAGGGCAGGTGAATGGCTGCGCACGTATGCTGCCAACGAATAATCCTTATCTTTTAGGTGATGTTTTTCCCGAATTAATGAATGGTTTGCCATTGCCAAATTCGCCCGATATTTGGGAATTATCGCGTTTTGCTGCAGTTGATTTTAACCAGCGTACCAGCTCGGCATTGGGACAGTTTTCTTCCGACATCGCGGTTAGTTTGCTGCAAGAATCGATTGCTTGCGCAGCTGCGCGTGGCGCCAAACGCATCATTACTGTATCGCCGATTGGAATAGAGCGCTTGCTACGAAAGGCGGGCTTTCACGCACATCGTGCCGGGCCACCGATGGTGATTGGCGGGCATCCGATTTTTGCATGTTGGATCGAAATTTCAGAGAACGTGAAGACGTAAGACGAATTGCTTGCAACGCCGTCAGAGGACGCTACGGCGTGATGTGGCCAGACGAGCGTTCATTGAGAAAAATTTGAAGAATGACGAACATGGATGGCTAGCAGCGTATGTCAGCCATTTACGTGAGTCACTATTAGTAAAAACATTATCCGAATGGGAGCAATTATGGAATATCCGGTAAATACATTGAGCCAATTGCGTTCTATTTTGCAAGGTCTGCGTAAAGCGAACAAACTGACACAAACAGCCTTGGCACAGAAGCTAGGTGTGAGCCAGCAAAGTTATGCGCAATTAGAAGCCAACCCAACGTCTGCCAGTATTGACCGACTATGCAAGGTCTTGGAAGTATTGAATGTGGATTTGGTATTGCGCGATGGAGTTTGTGATCAGCTCAGTATCTTGGGAAATGTTGCGACTGTTGGCAGAAATGTTGGTGTTAACGGGCTACAAGAGCCGCTTCACTAAATCAAACAAGTACGAAAATAAGTACGACGGATCGGATTGTTTGACGACAGTGTGAGTTGACTGGCATTTGTACCGACGCACTCGGGGCGTTGTCATGATATGGCGTAAATAACGTGAGCACAAAAAGTTGTGCTCACGCTTTTAGGCTAAGTGCACTCAATGCGACGCTTTGTTTTTGTCGCCCAAAAACGATGAAAGTAAATCCATCGGCAACGGGAATACAACCGTTGTATTCTTATCTGCACCAATGACCGTTAACGTTTCAAGATAGCGCAACAAAATAGCCTGAGGCTCCTGCGCCAAGACGTGGGCAGCTTGGTATAGTTTTTCTGAAGCTTGTAATTCACCTTCCGCATGAATGACTTTGGCGCGCCGTTCGCGTTCCGCTTCGGCTTGTCTTGCGATGGCGCGTATCATGGTCTCAGTCAAATCGACCTGTTTGATTTCAACGTTGGAAACTTTGATTCCCCACGAATCGGCCTGTGCATCAAGCGCTAGCTGAATAGCGAGATTGAGTTTTTCACGCTCAGCCAACATATCATCGAGTTGATGTTTACCTAGTACTGATCGCAGCATGGTTTGCGACAACTGACTGGTCGCATTGAAAAAATTGGCGACTTCGACGATAGCTTTTTTAGGATCGACAACACGGAAGTACACCACCGCGTTGACCCTCACCGATACGTTATCGCGTGAAATGACATCTTGCGTCGGCACTTCCAGCACAACGGTACGCAAATCAACCCGCACCAGTTGTTGAATAGCCGGAATAATCAATACTAACCCCGGCCCTTTGACACCAGTGAAGCGCCCCAGTGTAAACAGGACACCACGTTCATATTCCCGAAAAATGTAGACTGACGCATTCAGCAAGATGACCAGTATAAAAACGCAGATAGCTAACCCTACGAACCCGAAAATTGGAAACATTTTGCGCCCCCTTTCTCATAAGGACGACTTTCTGTTGTTTGCCAGATAAGTGTTCCCCAACAACCGTTTTGAAGTTGTTGTACCTCCCGGCCGTACTAAAGTACTGTCTTCGTCGGTACGCCTATTCAAAACGATGGTTGGGAAACACCCAACGTCATTGAGGCACTCAATCACACCAGGCAAATTTGATGGAAGCGATGAATTCAGTATAAGGCAACTGCAAAATAGCTGCCCGCCATCATGCTATGATGAGGCGGCGTTTTTCGCAGGGTCGATTTTTTTGTTTGCTAATTTTCAAGGAGTTAATGATGGGAATATTAGAAGAAGTGATTGGTGCAGTGGCCGCCGTTGAAGGCGTTAAGAAATTAGATCCAAATGCATCGTTATTAACCGAAGGAATCGCTGCGGTTGTTGGTTATAAGGGCGTAGAAGCGGTAACTGATCATTTGGCTGAGAAAAAAGACGACGATAGCACTGATAGCACTGATAGCACAGAGCAACCTGCTGCTTAATAAATAAGCACTTCAAAAAATGGGAGAAGACTTTCTTAAACGAGAAAAGTCCTCTCCCATTTTTCATTTAAGCCCAGCGCATGAGATTTTTAATGTCATGCGACATGCTTCTCAAAACTAAGATGCGATTCGGAACCGAAGGCTGTTATTTTTCAGGATAAACATCATGAAAATAGAACTAAACAACAAACTCGCCATAGTCAGCGGCTCGACTGCTGGTATCGGTTTGGCGATTGCGCGTGGCTTGGCGCAAGCGGGGGCAGAAGTCGTGGTGAACGGTCGTAGCCAGGAACGTGTGAATCACGCGCTGGCAGCGATTCTCGACGAATTTCCAGCGGCACGTTTGCGTGGTATTGCGGCGGATCTTGGCACTGTCGAGGGTATTGCCCAATTGACCGCTGCGGTACCTGCTGCGGATATTCTGGTCAATAATCTGGGGATATTCGAAGCCAAGGGATTCTTCGACATTAGTGACGACGAATGGCAACGTTTTTTTGACATCAATGTCATGAGTGCGGTGCGTCTATCGCGCTATTACGCACCGAAAATGGTGACGCAAGGTTGGGGACGTGTACTATTTTTATCGAGCGAATCGGGTTTGCAGATTCCGGTTGAGATGGTGCATTACGGCATGACGAAAACCGCCTTGCTTGCCGTCTCGCGTGGTCTGGCTGAAACGCTGGCTGGCACCGGTGTGACGGTCAATGCAGTATTGCCGGGGCCGACACGTTCAGAAGGTGTCGGTGATTTCTTCCAAGGGCTGGCGAAAGAACAAGGTGTCACGGTGGAGCAATTGGAGAGTGACTTCATCGCGCAGCACAGGCCAAGCTCGCTGATCAAGCGTCTGGCGACCGTGGAAGAAGTGGCGAACATGGTGGTCTACCTGGCATCGCAACAGGCATCTGCCACCACCGGTGCATCTGTGCGTGTCGATGGCGGTGTGGTGCGTTCTATCGCTTGATATAAAAGCAGATTTGGGCTGAAAAGCCCAGCTTTTCACCTATGCATCAAATCGTACCGCTTCCGCTCCTCTGTGCTTGGGCCGCACGACGACAGTTCCAGCGAGCTTGTCGTGCCAGCCCTGTTTTTTCTTATCGAAGCCGACCCAGATCAGACCGAGACAGAATGGGAACGTCGAAACGAAATAACCCAAATACCGAATAACAAACTGCGCAATGCTAGGTGTTCCGCCAGTCTTGGCATCGACGATGGTTGCGCCGATCACCATTTTTCCGGGTGTCGCACTTCTGGCAATCCAAAATGCCATTACTGCGACAGCAGGCAATACGTAGGAAATAATAAAATTCGACGAACTGCTTAGAACGCTAACTGATTCAAAAAAATGTGATGACCCGAGTAAATCCGGTGATCCGAAATAGCCAAAGCCGGATGTTATTTCCTTGCGCCCGAAAATAGCGAGCGATACCGGGACAATGATGAACATCATCAAGACAGTGTCAATCAGGCAGGCCCAGACTCTGGCCCAAAATCCAACGTATTCGAGTTCGGGTGCATCATTCATTTATAGACTCCATGCAGTGTTATCTAATGTAAGTAATTCGTTGTAATCAATTTGAAATTCAAAAAACACCGTCGTCATCCTCGGGAACGCCGGAATGGCAGAGATTTTTTTAAAATTGATTGCGCTGATTTATTTGCCGGGGCAAACAACGTTACTTAGTTCCAAAGTTGCTTGACCCACATATTACTTCTATATCGCCAACATAGAAAATTGAATCTCATCACATTATCGACTGTCGGCATTGCAACGCTAGCTGAGTTGATCCTTGCGTCTTGCGCAAGACGTTAAATTAACGGCGTATCCGATTTCTTCAGGGTGCGTAATACGAAGCTGGACTTGCTGTGTCGAATGCCGGGAATCTTGTAGAGTTTTTCTCTTAACAAGCGTTCGTAATCTTTTGTATCTTGCACGGCAATGCGGATGTAATAGTCGTAGTCGCCAGAGACAAGATAGGCTTCGACAATTTCCGGAATGGTTGCAAGGACACGGCCGAATTCATACAGAGTTTCGTCGGTGTGGCTTTCCAGATTCACCTGAACGATGACTGTGTCTTGATATCCGAGTTGAGCCAGGTCAACCTTGACGGTATAGCCTTGTATCGCCCCCGCTGTTTCCATACGCTTGATGCGATTCCAGCACGAAGTCGTGGATAGTCCGACTTCATGGCCAATGTCTTGCAGGCTCTTGCGTGAATCGTTTAACAGAACGCGCAATATGGCAAGATCATGATTGTCGAAAATTTTTCCTGATTTCTTCTGAATAGTCATTTAATTTTCTGAAAAGTAGTTATATACACTTAAATTATGAAGCATTTTCAATGGTATATGGAATACCATTTAAATATGAAAATCGCTGATAATGAACTAGATCCCAATCGTCCGATGTTGACATCCGACTCACAAACTCCGCTGACCGGCGCACAGGTTCTGCTGCATAACTTGATTGCATGCGGAGTGGATACGATTTTTGGATATCCCGGCGGAGCTGCATTGCCGCTCTATGACGCATTGCATTCGGAACCGCGTCTTCGTCACATTCTTGTGCGTCATGAGCAGGCTGCAGTGCACGCAGCACAGGGTTACGCACGTTCGACAGGCCGTCTCGGTGTGGTCTTTGTCACTTCCGGCCCGGGAATTGCCAACACCACATCTGGTTTGCTCGATGCCTTAAGCGATTCGATTCCAGTGCTTTGCATCAGTGGTCAAGTCGCTTCGACGGTGATCGGCACGAATGCATTTCAGGAATGCGATGCGCTCGGTATTTCCCGTACGGTTACTAAATGGAATGTTCAGATACGCGATGTTAGCGATATTCCAGCGACGATCAGGCACGCCGTGCAGCAGGCGACGATGGGGCGGCCGGGACCGGTGTTGATTGATGTGCCGAAGGATATACAGGGACAGACGTTTACTACGGAGTACACACAAACGACTGCACGACCATCGTTCGCGAATTTAACGAAGGCGAGTTTGCCTCTGGAGCCATCTCTGCGTAAAGCGGCCAGTCTGATCGCCGCTTCGCGCAGACCTGTTGTTTATGGCGGAGGAGGGTTGATCAATTCGGGACGTGAGGCATGTACCAGATTTGCCGAACTGGTACATAAGATGAACGCGCCGTGTACGCTTACTCTGATGGGTTTGGGAGCATTCCCCGCGTCTGATCCTCAGTGGCTCGGCATGTTAGGCATGCACGGCACGTTGGAAGCAAACATGGCCATGCATGAGGCCGATCTCGTCGTTTGCGTGGGCGCACGATTCGATGATCGGGTAACCGGTCGATTGCAAGATTTTTGCCCTAAAGCGCAGATCATTCATATTGATATCGATCCGGCGTCGATCAACAAGGTGGTTAAAGCGGATGTCGGATTAGTCGGCAATTGCGCGGAAGTTCTTGAGGCTCTGCAAGCGCAGCTAGATATGCTGGCGATAGCGCCTGCGCGCACTGCCGACTGGTGGGTGCAAATTGAACAATGGCGCAACGAAGATTCTCTTGGATATAAGAGAGCACACAGCACTGCCGACAGCATCGCTCCTCAGCACTTGATGCAAACACTCGCTGCTCATCTCCACGGTGAAGACGCGATTGTTTCCACTGACGTCGGTCAACATCAAATGTGGGCGGCACAATATCTCCAGTTTGAAGAACCGCGCCGCTGGCTCACTTCTGGCGGTGCGGGCACGATGGGATACGGTTTGCCCGCCGCGATTGGCGCGCAGATTGCGCACCCGGACAAGTTGGTCGTGTGTGTCAGCGGTGACGCTTCTATTCTTATGAATATTCAAGAATTGTCGACAGCGGTCCAGCATCAATGCCCGGTGAAGGTGATCCTTTCCAACAACGGTTGCATGGGGATGGTTAGACAATGGCAGCAACTGCATCACGGTGCGCGTTATAGCCATAGCTATACCGAGGCGTTGCCCGATTTTGTTGCATTGGCCAAAGCCTTTGGTTGGGACGCGCGGCGGGTCGAACTGGCTTCTGAGCTGGATGATGCGATCGACGCATGTTTGTCATCTCCGCGGCCGTTTTTTCTCGACGTGGCGGTCGAGCAGCGTGAAAACTGTTTTCCGATGATAGCTGCCGGATGTGGACATCATGAAATCAGATTGTCAGAAAATAGCTGGTATGACAGTCGGGCGGGCAAGGTCGTGCAGCAGCTTTGAATATGTCAGGAAGATTGCCATTACAGCGACGATGAAAAGGGTAAATTAATTGCCTCAATGCGCCAGACCAGCCAACCGCGTTCCGGCAAAATCGCTGAGATTTGATGGTAATGGGCGTGATCGCATAAGGTAATGCAGCTGGAAATGCTGTCTATCGGAGCCTGCATCATTGTCGCAACGAGGTGCTCTATCGTGCCGCCGTGGCATACGATCAAATAGTTTATATCCGACTCAAGCCGGACATTTTTGGCGAAATCGGAAAGCCATTTCTGCACGCGCGCTCGTTGCGCTAGTGTTGTCTCTTCACCGTATTTTGATAGCGCTGGATTTTTGTATGACCAAAGCTGTAATTGTTTTAATTCCAGATTGCTTTTCAGATTTTGCGGAGAGAAATCCCGTTCGTTTAGCAATGCTGTGTAACGAATGTCAACGCCGAGTTTGCTGGCGATCCGCTCGGCAGTTTCTTGGGCGCGTAGCAAGGTACTGCAGAAAATTTCGACCGGTTCAGCACCGAGAATCCGAGAGAAATCAGCGGCCAGATTCTCAGCTTGCGTCATACCGTTGGCAGACAGGTGATTTTCTGCTTCTTGCAAAGGCACTTGTTCATCCGACCCTAACGCGGACAGCGGCTCCGCGTGCCTGACTAAATATATTTTCACGCGATGTTACTTTCTACGAGCTTATTTAAAGATCCGACTGTAGGGCTCCTTGCTCCCACTTGTGAGAGAAAGGAGCTCTCGCCGGATACGTAGGCAAGTTCCGTTATGCTATCAATGCCCCGGCCCACCACCGCCAGCAACACCAAACGGTGGCCGTGTCAGCCAAACCAATCCGATCAACAATATGAACACAATCGAGATTCCCCAGAATACCTCACTGGTTGCCAGCATCGCGCTTTGTGCTTGTATGACGCTTTGTACCTGAGCGTAAGCCACGTCTGTGGAGCTGCCAAGCTGGGTGAGCTTGCCGACGTAGTTTTGCGTTTCTACGCCGTTGGGCGTGAAGTTTTCTGCCAGGCGCACAGCATGTATTTGCGTGCGGTGGCTCCACAATGTCACGACGATGGCGGTTCCCATACTCCCTGAAAGTGTGCGGAAGAAGTTAGATAGCCCCGATGCCGCTGCCAGTCGTGCCGGTTGAATTCCCGACAAGATGATCTGGTTGATCGGTACGAAGAAACAGGCTACGGCGATACCTTGTACCAGACGCGGCAAATAGATCTGATTGAGCGAAGTGTCGAGTGTAAAGGTCGAAAACCAAAAGGCTGTGATGGCGAATACAACGTAGGCAAAGCTGGCGACCAGTCGCAGATTAAGGCGTTGGATGTTGCGGCCTACAATCGGTGAGAATAGCAACGCGAAAATCCCTACTGGTGAGGTGGCGATACCGGCCCAGGTCGGCGTGTAATTCATCACAGTTTGCAACCAGAGCGGGAACAGCACCGTCATCGCGAAGAAGGACATATAACCCAATGCCATGGCGATCACGCCGTAGCGGAAATTGGCGGTCTTGAACAATGACAGATCGATAATCGGATGTTCGTCAGTCAGTTCCCAAATGATGAAAATCGTCAGTGAAATGACTGATGTGACACATAGCGCAATGATGATGTTGGAATTGAACCAGTCCAGATCGTTGCCGTTATCGAGCAGCAGTTGCAAACTACCGACACCCAACACCATCAGAATCAAACCGACCACATCAATCGGCAACTTTGCGGTCGGCGTCTCACGTTTTTTCAAGATGGTATACGTCACAATGGCAGAGAAAATACCAATCGGCGCATTGATGTAAAAGATCCACGGCCAAGACGAATTGTCAGTAATGTAGCCGCCCAACAGCGGCCCGAAAATTGGCGCAATCACCACAGTCATCGCCCACAATGCCATCGCCATACCGCGCTTCTGTGGCGGATAGTTAGATAGCAGCAGGGTTTGCGACAGCGGTACCATCGGACCGGAAACCAGACCTTGCAAGAAACGGAAAGCGACCAGCATCGGAAAACTGGTGGCCAAACCGCATAGTGCCGAGGCGACAGTAAATAACAGCACCGACCAGATGAAGGTGCGCACTTCGCCGAAACGTTTTGCAATCCAACCGGTCAGCGGTACCACGATCGCAGCTGCAAGGCCGTAGGATGAAATTACCCAGGTGCCTTGATTTGCACTTACCGCGAGATTTCCGGCGATGGTTGGGATCGCGACGTTGGCGATGGAAGTGTCGAGCACTTCCATGAAGGTAGAGAAAGCAACCGCGACAGTGAAGATCGCCAGTACGCCAGCGGGCAGCGGCGCGTTCGCCGGTACCGGGGCTGACGCAGGTGCGTCAGGAGCTGCAGGCGTGCTCATTCGTTTTGCCCTGCGCTTTGGCCCACTGCGTGGGCGATGATTACGTCAGCCTTTGCTTCTGCAATCTTCAATTGCTGATCAAATACCGAGGTGTCGAGAGCCGGGTTGGGTTGCGACACAGACGTGTTGACCTCGCCGTCGCGTTGATGGGTATTGATGGAAACGTCGGTCGACAAGCCCACGCGCAATGGATGCTTTTTCAGTTCGGCTGGATCAAGCGTGATGCGTACCGGGACACGTTGCACGACTTTGATCCAGTTGCCGGTTGCGTTCTGTGGTGGCAACAACGAGAAAGCACCGCCGGAACCGGCAGAAATACTGGCGACTTTGCCGTGATATTCGACGTGGCTGCCGTAGATATCAGTACTTACTTTCACTGGTTGACCAATACGGATGTTGCGCAGTTGCGGTTCTTTGAAATTCGCATCGACCCATACATCCGTGAGCGGCACTACAGCCAGCAAAGAAGCACCAGGTGCTACGCGTTGACCAACCTGCACCGAACGACGCGCAACAAAACCGTCGACCGGTGCAGGGATGTCGTTCCGTTGAACCGCGAGATAAGCCTGCACAAAGGCAGCGCGAGCACGTAGTACGCTAGGTTGCAAACTGAGCGTAGTGCCTTCGGTCGGAACGCGTGCAGCAGCTAATTGTTTCTCCGCCACCGTCAATGCATCTTTGGCAGCAGCGACAGCTTCTTTGGCGTGCACTAACTCTTCCGTGGATAAGGAATCGCTGCCAGCGAGTGGTGTGCGTCGACTCAGATCGCTTTGCGCACGCTGGAGATCGGTCTTGCGCTGGGCTACCACAGCTTGTGACTCATCTACCGAGCGAAATTGTTGACGAATCTGACGCACGGTTTCACCCAGGCGTCCTTCAGCATCAGCCAATGCCACTGTGGCGTCGGCATGATCCAGACTTATTAATGTCTGGCCCGCCTTGACTGGCTGGTTGTCATCGGCACCCAGCGCGGTGACAGTGCCACTTACTTGTGCCGTCACGTACACCATATTGGCGGCGACATACGCATCGTCAGTTTCTTCATGATACTGAGCGTAGAGCAAATAGTAAGCACCATAAGCGATGCCAATGGCCGCGAATACGGCGACGGCGATGCCGATTTTTTTGAAGCGCCCCCCATTGTTGTTGCCGGCTGGCGCCGGGGGAGTTTGTGGTGCAGCTGAAGGTGCAGGTGATGTTGCCATGAGGTGCTCCGTATGCGTAAAGTGAGATTGGCCGGCTTAATGTGCCAACTTATTGTTTAGTTTGTGTTTTTGCATCTGCATCCGCTTTGTCGTAACCGCCGCCCAGCGCCTTGATCAGATCGATTTGCGCCGCCAGCGCTTGTGCATGACGGGTCAATTCCTGATCTTGCAGCGCGACGATGCTGAGTTGATCCCGCAAGACTTCGCGCTTATCGGCAAGACCTGCTTCAACTCGGCGGGAAACGCTTTGCAAATCGTGTTGGCGTGCTTCGGTTTGTCTTTCGAGTGGCTGGCTTTCACGTGCTATTCCGTCGAGTCGAACCACTGCATCGTTGACGTCTGACACCGCACTGAGTACCGCTTGCTCGTACTGTGCAACGGCAAGCGCCGCATCAGCACGATTCATGTTCAGATTGGCACGTATGCGTCCGGCATCGAAAATGGGCAAGTGAATCGCTGGCGTTATACCTTGCTCCCGGCTGCTGGCGCGCAGTAGTTGACCCATGCGCAGACTATTGAGACCGAGGAAAGCACTGATGCTGATATCGGGATAGAACTCGGCCCGTGCCGAATCCACCGCGCTGAGCGATGCCTGTATCCGGTCGCGTGCTGCCGCTACGTCAGGTCGACGCGCCAATAGATCTAAACGCAAATCGGCTGGCAAATCGGCATTGACTTGCGGCAGCGCGACCGCCTTGAGTTGATGCAGATCGTCATTCCCGCCAACCAGTGATTTGAGTTGATAGAGCGTTTGTTCGCGCTGTGTTTCAAGTTGAATCAAGGTTTGGCGCGGTGCCGCGGCATCTGCATGCAGTGCATGCAAATTATCGCCGGGATCAATGCCTGATTTAACGCGGCTCAAACCGAGTTGGATCAATTTGTTACGCTGGCTTTCAATACTTTGCACCATCGTGATATGCGCATTCAGTGCTTGCCACTGGAAATAGGTTTTGGCGATAGCGGCGGATAACGATGCAGCGGCACCGGCAGTCTCAGCCTGCGCTGCTGCAACTTGACCTACAGCCGATTCGAGCGCACTGCGATTGCGGCCCCAGAAGTCGAAGTCATAGCTGAAATGGAAATCCATCATGCCGCTGTTGTCATAAGCGCCGCCAAGTGGGGGCGGGTAGATATAGTTGTCCGTATAGAGTTGGCGCGAGACTGATGCATCGAACGCTAAACTGGCACCGCTGCTGGCGGCGACGCCACTTGCGCTAGCCGTTGCCTGCTGAAAGCGCGCATGCGCAACGGCCATGCTGGGCGACTCTGCTAATGCGCGAGTGATGAGGACATCGAGTTGCGGATCGTTAAACTGTTTCCACCAATTGGCGGCGGGCCATTGCGCAGTGCCGGCTCTGGCGAAATCACCTGCCTGTGGCGGGTTCAATACGGGCGCCGGATCTTTGGCTGGCGGTATCACGCAACCGGCCAGCATGAGGGCTGCAATGAGAGGAAGTAACTTGCCGTATCGCATGTGATATCTAACGAGATAGTTCATTTTGTAATTAATTCCTTGAGAAAAAACGTGAGGCCGGCTGTTGCGGTCATCACGCTAATGCTTCGAGTTTCTGATTGAGTTTAACCAGTAAGGCTACTAAAGTCGCTTTTTCTTCTTCGTTAAAGACGCTGAATAGCGCATCCACATCTTTACGTAGCGCCGGCACGACAGTTTGCAACAAGGCGATACCTTCGTCCGTTAACGACAAATCAACACGACGCCGGTCTTCCAGGTTGGTGACACGTTTCATCAAACCTTTGTTGGTCAGATCATCGCAAATGCGCGTCATATTGGCGCGAGTCTCGCCATTACGCACGCACAGATCCGATGGATTTGCGAGATTATTGTGCGTGCTGTGAAGTTGCATCATGACGAAATATCCGACGCTGGAGAGACCATACGGCGCAAGACGAAGGTTGAGCAGATCCAGCATCAAACCGTTGTTGTGTTTGATCAGAATATTAATCCGAACGTCACCAAGTCCGATTCCACTCGCCTTTTGATGAGCGATCTCTACGAGGTTTTCAATTTCAGATTGCTGCATGCGTTTTTTACTGTTCATTTTTAAATAGTACCAAAATGAACTATTCCGAGCAATATTATTTTACTGCGGAGAGCGGCTGTTGCTTTTGTGCCTGAGGTGCAAGGGAAAAGGCAGTAGCGACGGAGGTTCAATGAAGATTACTATTATTTTTTCGCCAATGCCAAATGCCTCGTGTGAGAAATCACTACAGGTGTAAAGCCAGGTTTCATGCAAGTCTTCAGCGATTTTAAGCAATGTTTCATTACTTTGAAGTGCAAGAAAATATTAAAATCAGGCGCATGCGGTTGAGGAAAAATATAACTATTTGTCGATCTTCGTAAATGCAATGATTTATCGAAATTGATTGTTGACAGAATTACTTCGGTTGACGTCAGCGTTGACCATTTCAGTGCAATAGCAATATTGCCCTGCCAAGTCTGTATTTCAAAAATCCCCCTGCAAACTTTAGGCAGTTAAGCAATAACGATGCGTTTTTGCCTATAAATTAATGGCATAACAAAGACAGAATTATTCATTTTCACTTATTTCAACGGGGTTGCATACTAAGTCATATACAACGCTAAGAATGTAGCGCGCGGCGATATGGAGATAGGCTAAAGGGCGATAAAAAATGTCGGCAATCCCAGAAATCGCAGTCAGAAATGGCGACGCAGCTAATAAAAGATTCAGCATCAAATTCGACGGCACTTTTGAAAATTAGGAATAGATAGATGGTAACGAGACAAGATTGTATTACTTTGGATGAGCGCGATGGACTTGCAGAGTATCGCCATAAATTTACTTTGCCGGAAGGCGAGATATACCTGGATGGTAATTCGCTGGGCGCGATGCCAAGTCATCTGCCAGCGCGGATTCAGGAAGTCGTCGTCAAGGAATGGGGAAATGGTCTGATCCGCTCATGGAATGATGCAGGCTGGATTCATGTGCCAAAACGTATTTCTGCCAAAGTGGCACGGTTGATTGGGGCAAATGCCGATGAAGTGACGGTAGCCGATTCGACTTCGGTCAATTTATACAAAGCGCTGGCCACTGCGGCACGCCTTAATCCAGATCGCAAAGTGATACTGACGGAACTGGATAACTTCCCAACGGATTTGTATATTGCGCAAGGCATCGCAGAACTGTTCGGCCTTGAAATTCGTTATGTTGAATCAACCCCAGAAGCGGTGTTGGCAGCATTGGACGACAGCATTTGCCTGACCATGCTGACCCATGTCAATTACCGCACCGGGGCGATTTATCCGATGGCGGAAATTACCGCAAAAGCACATCAAGTCGGCGCGTTAATCGTGTGGGATCTGGCGCACAGTGCAGGTGCGGTGGAAGTTGATCTGAATGCTGCCGAGGTCGATCTGGCGGTCGGTTGCGGTTACAAATATTTGAATGGCGGTCCCGGTGCGCCATCCTTTATTTATGTCGCCAAGCGTCATCATCAGCAAATGCGTCAACCGTTGTCCGGTTGGCACGGTCATGCAAAGCCTTTTGAATTCGTCCTGGATTATCAACCGGCCGATGGCATGGATCGGATGCAATGCGGTACGCCTCCACTGATTTCCATGCTGGGTCTGGATGCTGCTCTGGATGTATTTGACGGTGTTGACATGCATGATTTGCGTATCAAAAGCATGGCGTTGTGCGATTTATTTATCAAGCTGGTCGATGAAAAATTGTCAGAGTACGATTTCGGATTAGCTTCGCCGCGCGACAGCGCTGTGCGCGGTAGTCAGGTTTCGCTGACGCATAAACAAGGCTACGCGATTGTGCAGGCATTGATCGCTCGTGGTATCACCGGCGATTTCCGTATGCCGAATATCTTGCGCTTCGGCTTCACCCCTTTATATGTGCGCTATGTCGATGTCTACGACACGGTTCAGGCAATTGCCGAAATCATGGTCAAAGACGAATGGAACCAAGCACAGTTCCTGACTAAAAAAGCGGTGACCTAACCCAACAATGATGCGAGCAATGCTAAAAAGCCTTGCTCGTTTTTTACATCTGCTGCAGTTCGTGAGCATGGTGAGCAGGACTTTGTTTGTTTTTCGACCGTAGCGCACATGGCTAACGTCGCAGATGAGTTAATGATTAAAGGGTGTGACTTGAGGGAGTAAGCGTTTTAAAAACAGCCACGATTCGGCGTCATCAGCGAACTGGCAAATAAAAATCCATAAAGAGGAGACAAAATGAAAATCAAGGGAGTGATGTTAGTTGGATTGTTGTTGGCGGGTGCGCAGGTGCATGCTGATGATGGTCTGACGATTTCCGGTTGGGTGGATGTGAACGTGGAGCGGTTAGGCTCAGCCAACGGGGACTCCGTTGGCATGTCTAGTGGAGGGTTGAATTCCTCGCGGTTGGTGTTCAGCGATTCGGAAAATCTGGGTGCTGGCTGGAAAGCCTTCTTTACTTATGAAATGCAGTTTGCCGCTAACACGGGTGCCGGGCCGACACCACGTCAATCGTTTGTCGGCGCCACCGGTCCTTACGGAACACTATCTTTAGGACGGCAAAATACACCGTCATATTGGGTTGCAGGATATGCCGATCCAAGCTGGTCGGCTGACTTCAGTATGGTCAGCAATATGGAATTTTTCTATGCGCCATATCGCGAAAGTAATTCCATTAACTACAACACGCCGCGCATCGGCGGCTTCCAGGGACGCTTCATGTATTCGACTGGCGCCAATGATGGCACCAGAAACGGTCGCTATCTGAGCACCGGCGTGGATTATCGTAACGGTCCTTTGTACGCAGGTATTGTCAGTGATTTGACCAACACCAAGAATTTATATTCAAGCGACATTCCGACCTCACGCGATAATTATTTCGTAGCGACCTACAGCTTCGGCAATTTGGAACCGACCTTTATCTATCACACCTATAACGGCTATTACGCTTACCCGCCGTACACCGCTTTTCAGAGCAAGGGCTGGGATGTACAAATTGGCGCGCGTTACAACCTGAGTGATCGCCACAGTTTCTTTGCCAGCTATGTTCGCCGCAAGGATGACTACAACGTCTCATTATCCGATGCCAATGGTGGCGTGGTTGGCTATGACTATCATTTTTCCAAGCGTACCGATATGTACTTCAACTACGCACGTATCCTCGCCAAGAACCAAACGGCGATTCAGTATCCAGTGACGTTCTCTAGCTATCCGACACCAACCAGCGGCGTGCAGATAGGCTTGCGACACGGTTTCTGATCACAAATAAATGCAAGCAACAAATCGGTAAGCAGAATTAATTTTGAGTAAACCCGATTGCAAAGTCGGGCCAGGAAAACCTTAGGAGACACAAAAAATGAATGGGACCAGCAGTACCATTAAAATCTTTTCTTACAGCACAGTAGCAGTGGCATTAGCAACCTTGCTGTCAGGATCGGCCTATGCGCAAGCCGCACCGGCCAAGGATGCGACTGCATCCGCGGTTCAAGCGACACCGGGGACGCCCGCTGTTCAGGACCCGTATCTTGCCGCCTGGTTGCGTCTGACGCCTGAGCGCCGGCCTGTGGCTTTGGTCCCAGGTGTTGACTACGGGATGGATACGAAGACCGGTAACTTTGTCTGGCCGAAAGCGACGCCGGAAGTGCATAACGGGCAAAGCTTCCCCGGTGAGATGAAGATGGGCGATAAGTCCACCTTTACCAAAAATGTCAAAGTACTGGCTTTTTATCCGGGCGTCGGATCGCCTTTCCATGCCTGGAACAATATCGCCGACTTCAACGGGCGCCGTTACCTGTACATTCACGACCGCGATTATTTGCGGATCATGGATGTGACCGATCCTGCCAATGGCAAGATAGTCTTTTCCAAAGGCGGCGTTTGGGGTCCGAAAGGATCGACTGAAAAATTCGATGCCAACAATATCCAGGATTATCTCGGGGGTGCCACCATTGCCTGGAGCAAGAAGCTGGGCAAGCCGGTCATCGTCGCCTCGTTCGAAATTGGACGCTATGGCCTGATGACCGAGAAGATCGACCAGCCGGACAAGGTCGCGGCGCAACGTCACTACAATTCGCTCAAAGGGTTCAAGGTCTTCGTGATGGATGGTCCGCTGCCTAGCGAGTGGCGACTACTGGCGACCCGCACCACCGACTACAAACATCCCGATGCACCAGTCGGGCAGCAGCAGGGTTCCGGATCTCTGGATGCGCCTGAATACTACGGCGGCAAGTACATGATCCTGTCGGCCGCGCCGGACGACACTTACGGCTTGACGGAATATCCGAACTATTTGTATTCGCCGGGCTATCAGGTTTGGGACATGTCCGACCCTGCGAATCCGACCTTTGTTTCCCAGATTGCGGTACCGGGCCAGATTCTCGGCAACGCGGACCACGAACAGGCCTATCTGCAGAATCCGCGCGCCGGCAACCGCACCTCGTGGATGGGTTCGCGTATTCCGATCTTCTTGCCGAAGCCATTGGAAAACGGCGGCAAGATTGGCTTTGGTGCGATGGGCGGCCTCGGCCTTTGGTCCTTCGATCTGTCCGACCCGAAGCAGCCGAAAGTGATGGGTAACGTCAATACGGCACCTAGCTACGCTGGCACCGAATTTGACAACGCCGACGTCAGCCAGTACGCACGCACCGGCTTTGTCCTGACCAGTGGCTATCCGATGAACCGGGATTGCTATGAGCCGTACAAGGACATTTTTGTGGTTGATGCGCACGATCCGTCGCATATGAAGGTGGCAACCAAGTTGCCGATGCCGACGCCACCAGAGGGTGCGCCGTACACCAGCTTCTGCCAACGCGGCGGCAACTTCGGTCCTAAGCGTTCGAATGCCATCGGCCAACCCGGCGGCTGGCGTCAGGGCATCATTCCGTATTCGTTCTATAGCGCCGGCGTCCAGATTTTCGACGTCAAGAATCCGGAGAAGCCGACCATTGCGGGCTATTTCGTGCCGCCACTGGCAGATGAGACCGAGCTGCCGAATTACACCCTCGGCAAGGGCGTGCTGGCGATGTATACCGAATACGACCGCAACATCATGTGGGCTTTTACGGAAAACGGCGCTTACGCTTTGGCATCTCCGCTGCTGGGTAAGCCGGTCATGGGTGCGCCCGCCAAACCTTGGCCATCGCGTTAAGACTCGCCGTACAGAATGCTGGTCATGTGCACGTGATGCAATGATTTTCACTGTGTTTAACGTGCGAAGCTTTATGCCACTCAGTGTTGAAACTGAGTGGCATTTTTTTCATGCTGAGTTAAGTTTCATCTGCAGCATTAATTCAATCAATCAGAGAGATGAAATATGAAAATGCACTATTCCATGATGATGTTAGTGCTGGCGTTAACTGGCGGTCACGCAGCCGCCGCAACCGAAGACACCTGCCGCGCATGCCATACCCTGACTGCCAAGCTGGTAGGCCCGCCATTTCGTGAAGTCGCCGCTCGCTATAAGGACGATCAGCAAGCAATCGAAAAATTAAAGAAAAGCATGCTTGAGGGGAGTCAAGGCAAATGGGGCAGTGCTGCAATGCCAGCCAACGTCGGCTTGACACCGGCAGAGGCTGACAGATTTGCCCATTGGGTGATGGGTTTGAATGCGACAAATAAGCAATGATGATACCGGTGCTGTAATCTATTATTGGACTTTATCCTACGTACACCAGAATGCTGATGAACTGGCAAATGCTGCCTGCCAGTACAAACAGATGCCAGATGCCATGAAAGTGCCTGACTTTTTCATCAAACAGAAAAAAACCTATCCCAGCGGTATAAGCCAATCCACCTGCTGCCAGCCAATAAAGTCCAGCAGGCGGCAGTGCCGCCATCAAAGGTTTAAAGGCGAATAGAATCAGCCAGCCCATCAGCACATAGATCAACAACGAAAAAAAACGTGTGCGCTTGCCTATCCACAGCTCCTGCACAATGCCAATAATAGCCAAGCCCCAATTTACGCCAAACAGTGTCCAGCCCCATGGACCGCGTAAGGTTACCAGCGCAAACGGCGTGTAACTACCCGCAATCAACAGATAAATCGAACAGTGATCCAGCTTCTGAAAGACGGCTTTAGCCCGGCCTTGCAGACTGTGATAAAGCGTTGAAATGGTATAGAGCAAAACCAGCGTACTGCCATAAATAGCGGCACTGACAATTTTCCAGGCATCGTTGTAAAGGCTGGCATAAACAATCAGCGCCACCATGCCGGCAACCGAAAATATTGCGCCAATCAGATGGCTATAACCGTTGAAACGTTCGCCTCTATACATAAATTTCCTTTTATTTGCTGATGTTACGTACCCATCAC
The DNA here is from genome assembly GCF_009497155.1 of Glaciimonas soli. GTDB lineage: Bacteria > Pseudomonadota > Gammaproteobacteria > Burkholderiales > Burkholderiaceae_D > Glaciimonas > Glaciimonas soli. The sequence goes on along the minus strand of NZ_WINI01000004.1, from coordinate 196,450 downwards.
CGTCATTCCCGCGAACGCGGGAATCCATTTTCCGAAAGGCAAAGAGGGAAGGGTTCTCCTTTACGTTATTAAGATCGTAACTTGGATCCCCGCGTTCGCGGAAATGACGATGGAGTGATTACGGATGTATGTGGGAAGCGTTGATATTCTACATTCCACATTGCGCATTGTTTAGATCAGATACTCCACTTGATTTTCAATGCACACAACGTTGATGTTCTGGAATGCACTTTCGATCACACAGTTGCCGGGCTAGCCATGCTTTAAGCAGCAAGCTGACATAGCCACCTTTTCGTGCAGAAGTTAAGAGATTGACGCTAAGAGTGAAACAGATGAGTATCGCTGCCTTTCTCCCCCACCTGCGGGAGAAAGGCAGCGATAATTTCGATAAGAAGATTTTGAATGGATTGCTAATTACATCTTTATTTACGTCAGCGTTTCAACCTCACCAGCAATTGCCTGCTGCGTCAATTCGCCAGCTTCAGGTTTGCGATAGCAAAGGTAATACACCACACTCAGGACCGCAACAAAAGGAATTCCCGATAACAAGGTAGCCTTGAATTCATTGGTAAATAACGTTGTCACCATGATTGCCAGCATCAGTGCTGCGCCCAGCAAAGTCAGCACCGGAAAACCCCACATGCGAAACGCCAGTTGCTTGCCGCCTTCTTTGATCCAACGGCGGCGGAAGCAATAATGGGTAACGAAAATCATCAGCCAGGTGAACATCGCGCCGAACATCGAGACCGCCATCATCAAGGTGAACGAAGCGCGTGGATATAGAATGCTGAGGCCGGTCGCCAGTGCAATCCCGATGCAGGATAACGCCAATGCTTGTACCGGAACGCCGCGTTTGTTGATTTTACCGAAGCGTGGCGAGGCATAGCCGGCGCGCGACAGGCTGAACATCATGCGGGTAGTGATATATAGCTGGCTATTCATGGCTGACAACGCTGCGATCAAGATCACGAAATTGATTAAGCCCGGCGCGCCTGCAATATGTACCGCTTCCATCACCTTGACGAATGGGCTTTTGTCGGTGCCGGCGGCTGACCACGGTACGATTGCCAGCATCAATGCCAATGTCAGCATGTAGAACACCACCAGGCGCACCATCGCAGCGCGGAACGCCTGTGTGATGGCTTTTTCCGGTTCCTTGGCTTCGCCGGCCGCGACCGCGATCATTTCGATGCTCAGGTAACTGAAGATGGAGACAATCACCGCCACCCAGGTTCCCCATAAGCCTTTGGGAAAGAAGCCGCCATGATCGGTGTAGTTTTTGAAGCCGATAGGACTGCTGGTTGGTGCACCGTAGACGATGTAAGCACCGAACAGAATGAAACCGACAATTGCAGCGATCTTGATTGCAGAAAACCAGTATTCGACCGTCCCAAAAATATTCACGCTGAGCGCGTTGACGGCAATCAGACCACCGGAAAACAGGACTATCCACACCCACGATGGCGAGCTGGGAAACCAGTACTGCATGTAGAGTGCCACTGCGGTCACTTCGGCCCCGATTGCCAAAACGATGGAAGCCCAATACGCATAGCGCACCATGAAACCAGCCCAGGGACTGACGTAATAACCAGCATAGGCACCGAAGGAACCCGAAGTCGGATGCGCGACAGTCATCTCCGCCAGGCAGCCCATCAACAGCAAAGCAATCACAGCGCCGATGGCATAACTGATCAGGACGCTGGGTCCGGCAAAACCAATTGCAAATCCACTGCTCAAAAACAAACCGGTACCGATGGCACCGCCAATGGCAATCATCGACATCTGCGAACTACTCAGACTGCGTTGCAGTCCTTTTTCCTGATCGACTACCTTCTGAAAATGATCGCTGCTATGCGTCATGATCTATCTCCTGGTGAATTTTTATAATTGTTTTGCCCGGAATGCCGGGATATGTAAAGGTGTTACGCTGAGCGGAAGTATTCCGTTCAGATACCAAAAAACTGACGAGCGTTACCACTCAACAAACGATCTCTGGCCTGACTGCTGAAACGGGAATCGCGAATAAGCTTGCCAATCTTTTGCTCACCTAATGGATATGGGTAATCAGAACCCAACATCACTCGCTCTTCGCCCATCACATCAACCAGCAATTCAAGTGCTCTGGTATCGAATACCGCTGAGTCAACATAAAAACGGTCAACATAAGACGATGGCAGATTCGGACAATCTTCGCGGATGATGTCGCGTTCGCGCCAGGCGTTGTCGACTCGTCCCAGCAGGAAGGCGAAACTGCCGCCGCCATGGGCAAAGCAAATTTTGAGTGAGCGCGGCAGCTTCTCGAAAGCACCGGACAAGATCAACGACAGGATACCGAGCTGAGTTTCCGCGGGCATTGCCACCAGCCACGGTAACATCCATTTTTTCATGCGCTGGTCGCCACCCATCATGTCCCATGGATGGACTAACAATGGAATATCCTCGTTGGCGCAATGCGTCAGAAAGGTCAGCATGTCGGCGTCATCCATGTCTTTGTTACCGAAATGATTGCCGATCTGGACGCCGATATGGCCTATGCTTTTTGCCCGTGATGCTTCCTGACAGGCGGCGTCGATATTTTGCAGCGGAACTTGCGCCAGCGTTTTCAGACGCTGCGGATTGTGCGCGCAAAGTTCAATTGCGTAATCGTTCATCCGTTGCGCCCATGGCAGTGCCAACGCAATCGGATAGTTATAGCCAAACATCACTGGCGTAGCGCACATGATTTGTAAATCTACCTCGGCGGCATCCATTTCAGCGATGCGGCGGGCAGGGTCCCATAGCGCCGAATAGACTGGCCGAAATGGTTTATCGCCGGTCATGATCATGCCATGTTCATCGCCGTTGACCTGCAGCCAGGGTGCTTTTTCCGGATCCAGCGAGGCTGCTTCCGCTTGTGTGATCGGCGGGAAAAAATGTGAGTGAATATCGATGACAGAAGATGCGGCTTGCTTCAAGGTGTTGCCCCTTTTTGATTAACTTTGGTAGAGGGTTGTCGGGTCGTAGCAGCGGATACATGCTTGCCCGGGTGAACGGTGTTGCAATGTTTGCAGACACGTACCTCGGCGTTGTTATAGAACTGTTCGAATAGCGGTGGCAGATCGGTGACAATATTTTTTAGCTGAATCTCGATTCGATGCACCAGATGATTGCAGTTGAGGCAGTACCACTCGAAAGCATCGATCACACCGAGCGGGCGTTGACGCTCGATTACCAGACAGCGGCTATCGGCTTCAGGGCGTTGCGGCGAATGACGCACATGCGGCGGCAACAGAAAAATATCGCCTTCTTTGAGGTCTATGCGTTCCAGCTTGCCGTTATCCATGATGTTCAGATAAGCGTTGCCTTTAATCTGATAAAAAAATTCTTCCAATGGATCGTCGTGGAAGTCGGTGCGTTGATTCGGACCGCCAACCACCGTCACCATGAAATCGGCGTCTTGCCAGATTTGCTGATTACCGACCGGCGGTTTGAGCAGATCGGCGTGTTGCTCTAGCCAGTGCTGGAAATTAAAGGGTTTGCCATAGGTCAGCATGAAAAGTCTCCTTGCGAATCGAATAATTCTTATTATGATTTTTTATAGCGGTTTATAGGCAATCGCCTTGATTTCAATCAGCAAATGCGGATGCGGCAATTGATGCACGGCGACGGTGGTACGGGTCGGTCCGTCGATATCGAAGTATTCTCCATAGATCGTGTTGTAACCACCGAAATCGTTCATGTTGACCAGAAAAGTGGAAATTTCGACGATGTCTGACAAGGCGGCATCGGCACTCATAAGAATGTCACGCATATTCTCGATGACCGCACGGGTTTGCGCCTGTATGTCGAGCTTGGTAGTGCCCATGGCATCGACTTCGACACCGACAAAAGAATTATCCGGGCGGCGTGAACTGGTACCGGAGATGAACAAAAAGTCTCCCGCGCGTTTGATGTGCGGGAATTTTCCGCGCGGCTGCGCTTTGCCAGAGACAACGATGGCCTGAGTGGGATTGACGACCTTGTTCATTGATGTTCTCCTGCCGCAGTAAAGAATTCGACCCGCCCAAGTCCGCTAATGTCAGTCGATACATGCAGTCCTGGTGTGAGGGCCTCGGCTGCAGTGGCGGCACCGGCCATGATCAAGGAACCGGCTGGTAATACCATTTCGTTCTGGGTCAGCAATTGTGATGCTTGAACGATACTGCGCAATGGATTGCCGAGTATCGCGCCGGTACTGCCCAGTTGCACCGCGTGGCCGTTAAAGCGCATCGCCACGCCGCAATTAAGCAGTCCACGCAAATTGTCGGAGAAAGTACCGACGACCAGCGCTGCCGACGAGCAGTTGTCTGCCACCACATCTTCCAACGTGAATTTGAAATTGCGATAGCGCGAATCAATAATTTCCATCGCTGGTGCCACGGCTTCCAGATAGTTGGCGGCTTCCAGCAAAGTTAATGGGCGGTCAATCACACGACGCGTCAAAAAGCAGACTTCCGGTTCCACCCGTGGATGAATGAAATCGGCCAGATCAACCATGCCGCCGTCTTCGCGCAACATCGCATCGGTCAGTAAACCCCAGATCAAACTATCGACGCCCATCTGCACCATTTTTGCGCGACTGGTGAAGCCGAGTTTGATACCAATCGGTTGTTCACCGCGCTGATGACGATGGGCTATCGAGGCGTGCTGAATCTGATAGGCCTGCGCTAGCGTAAATCCATGTTGCGGCGTGAGTTGATCGATCTCAGTGCGATCCATGGCGGCACGGTCGAGCGTGGTCGCCAGCGCTTGCAGGCCGGCGGCAATCATGCTGGCACCCCGCGTTGCTTGATCAGATCGAGAGCGACGTCGACAATCATGTCTTCCTGACCACCGACCATGCGGCGACGTCCTAGCTCAACCAGAATATCGACCGCCGCAATCCCATAACGTTTGGATGCGGCCTCAGCGTGACGCAAGAAACTGGAATAAACACCAGCGTACCCGAGTGCCAGCGTTTCGCGATCGACGCGCACCGGTCTGTCTTGTAATGGCCGCACCAAGTCATCGGCGGCGTCCATCAGCGTGAACAAATCGTTGCCATGCTGCCAACCCATGCGATCGATTGCCGCGATAAATACTTCCAGCGGCGCATTACCGGCGCCAGCGCCCATGCCCGCCAGAGAAGCATCGACGCGGTCGCAACCATGTTCCACCGCGACGATGGAATTAGCCACGCCAAGCGCCAGATTGTGATGCGCATGCATGCCGGTTTGGGTTTCTGGTTTGAGCACATCCTTGAATGCCTTGAAGCGCTCGGCCACATCACTCATCGACAATGCACCGCCGGAATCGACCACATAAATACATTCCGCGCCGTAGGATTCCATGAGTTTGGCTTGCTGCGCCAATGCGTTCGGCGTGGTCATGTGCGACATCATCAGAAAGCCGACCGTGTCCATGCCCAGTTTTCGGGCGTGTTCGATATGTTGTTTTGAAATGTCTGCTTCGGTGCAATGGGTGGCGACGCGAACGGTACGAGCGCCCGCCGAGTAAGCTGCGTTCAGATCGTGCAGCGTGCCAATGCCCGGCAACAGCAATGTTGCTACCCGTGCGTGTTGCAATACTTCGGCAACCGCTTCTATCCATTCCAGATCGGTATGCGCACCAAAACCGTAATTGAAACTAGAACCGCTCAGGCCATCGCCATGCGCGACTTCAATGCTGTCGACCTTGGCTGCATCAAGCGCCTTGGCAATTGCCACCGCCTGTGCAATCGAATATTGATGACGAATCGCATGCATGCCATCACGCAGCGTGACGTCGGAAATATATATTTTCTTATTCGGAGTCATGAGAGATATTCCTTATTTTGTGTTGCTGTAACCAGCCGCAATGTGCTCGGCCGCTGCCAGCGCTGCTGAGGTCATGATATCCAGATTGCCGGCATAGGCAGGCAGGTAATGCGCTGCACCTTCAACTTCGAGAAAGATCGAGACCTTGAGTCCGGCAAGTTTTCCGAGCCCAGGAATATTCAACGGCTGATCCGCCGGAATCCGGTCAAACTGCACTTGTTGTTTGAGGCGATAACCGGGTACGTAAGCAGCAACATCGCGCACCATTTCTTCGATCGATGTGCGTATGGTTTCTTCATCGGCATCCGCATCGGCCAGACAAAACACCGTGTCGCGCATCATCAGCGGTGGCTCTGCCGGATTCATGACGATGATGGCTTTGCCACGCTCTGCACCACCGACGCTGACTATCGCCTTGGCAGTGGTTTCGGTGAATTCGTCGATGTTGGCGCGGGTACCGGGGCCAGCAGATTTACTGGCGATAGAGGCAATGATCTCGGCGTAATGAACTTTGGCTACGCGCGATACGGCCCGCACCATCGGGATCGTCGCTTGACCACCGCAAGTGACCATGTTGATGTTGGGGCTGTTCAGATGTTCTTGCAGGTTGACGACCGGAACAACATAAGGGCCGATGGCGGCAGGTGTCAGATCGATCACCTGAATACTATGTTGTTGCAATATCCGATTGTGCTCTGCATGGGCACCGGCAGAGGTGGCGTCGAAGGCGATTTTGATGTCGCTGAAACCTGGCAGGCGGGTCAAGCCCTCTATGCCTTCATGGGTAGTGGCGACTCCCATGCGCGCAGCACGTGCCAGGCCATCGGATTGCGGATCGATACCGACCATCGCACCCATAGCCAAATGTTTGGCGTTGCGCAGCACCTTGATCATCAAATCGGTACCGATATTGCCGGAACCGATGATGGCTACTTTGATGCGTTGGTCATCATGCTGGTTTTGGTTCATTTTCTATCCTGTTTTGAGATCGTTAGCGGGTCGGAGCGAAGGCAGCGCTGACGCGCCCCAAGCCTTCGATGTGCGCTTCAAATACATCACCTGCAGCGGCGACTACCATCGGTCCCAACGCGCCGGTCATGATGATGTCGCCCGGTTGCAAAGGCTGGCCAAAACGCACCATCACATCGGCCAGCCAGACTGCTGCGTACAGCGGATTGCCAAGGCAGGCTGCACCAGCGCCAATCGAAACCTGATCGCCACGGCGTTCCATCAGCATGCCGCAATTGATGATGTCGAAGTCAGCCAGTTTGACTGGCCGCGACCCAAGTGCGAACAGGCCGCTGGAGGCATTGTCGGCGATGGTATCGGTTAGTTTGATATCCCAGTTGGCGACACGGCTGCCGACGATTTCCAACGCCGGTAACGCGTAGGCAGTGGCGTTGATAATGTCAGCAACGGTATGTTTGGCGTGGATTAGCGGGCGTTCGATTATCAATGCAATTTCGGCTTCAATCTTGGGTTGCAAGATGCGCGCAATGTCAATCGGCTCGCCATCGACGACGCACATGTCAGCGAACAGCATGCCAAAATCCGGCTGATCAACACCTAACTGCTTTTGTACCGCCTTTGAGGTCAGGCCGATCTTGCGACCGACTAAACGGCGGCCTTGTTGCAACCGGCGTTGGGTGTTTATTTGTTGCACGGCGTAGGCGGCATCAATATCCGTCAGCCCTATCAGATCATGTACCGGCGCGCACGGTTGGTGGTCTATGTGGGCTTGCCAGAGACGGTCGGCGGCCTGTTCAATAATGTTATTCATACGTCCTCTAAGATTGAACAAAAGTGAATTCGATTTCTACGCTGGCACCTAGCGGTAGGGCGCTGACGCCGACGCTGGTACGCGCTGGCGGGTTCAGATCGCCGCTAAATACCGCTTCCCATGCCGCATTGATTTCTGCAAATGCCTCAAAACGTGTTGTGAAAATCCTGGCAATCAACAAGTCGTTCAAGCTGACCTTGTAGTCGGCCAATGCACGTTGCAGATTAGCCAGAATGCATGCAGTTTCGGCTCCGACACCACCGCTCACTAGCTGGCCGGTGAGCGGGTCGAGAGCGATCATGCCGGATACCTGAACTAATGATCCGATCTGCACGCAGGGACTGTAATGAAAGCGCGGTGCGGGAATCGCGGCTGACTGAATGCACAAACGATGGTTGTTTGTCATGGCTAGTCCAGCCTTACAGCTTGATGCAGATATTCACGACTTCCGAATAGAAGTCGAGCGAATAGCGGCCACCTTCACGACCCAGGCCGGATTGTTTGACGCCGCCGAACGGTGTTCGCAAATCGCGCAGATACCAGGTGTTGACCCACACCAGACCGGCATCTATCTTGGGCGCGACACGATGCGCGCGTGCCAGATTGGTCGTCCACAACGCGCAGGCTAAACCATAATCACTATCGTTGACGCGCGCGATAACTTCTTCTTCGCTATCGAACGGTGCGACGTGGCATACCGGCCCAAAAATTTCTTCGGTGACGCAGCGTGCATGGTCGGGCAGCCCGGTCCAGATGGTTGGTTGTACATAAGCGCCAGCGTCACGGATATCGCCAAAGATGGGAACAGCGCCGCCGGTGACAACGGTGGCACCTTCCTGTTCGGCTAGTTTGTAATAAGACAGTACCTTGTCACGATGGCCGTGTGAAATCAGTGGTCCCATGTCGACGTTGGCTTCATCGGGATAACCGACTTTGAGCGCTTCGGTTTTTTCTTTCAGGACGGCCACAAAGCGCGGGAAAATCGCCCGCTCGACATAAACCCGCTCTGAGCACAAACAGACTTGACCTGAATTAGTAAACGACGAGCGCATTACACCGGCAACCGCCGCATCGAAATCCGCATCGGCAAACACCACCGCAGCATTCTTCCCGCCCAATTCAAACGACACTTCTTTCATGCCATCAGCGACTGCTTTCATGATGGTGCTGCCGGTTTTTGATTCACCGGTGAAGGTGAGGGCGTCGATACCTGGATGTTTGGTCAGGAATTCGCCAGCAGAATTGCCACCGAAACCATGGATCAAATTAAATACGCCGGGCGGAACACCTGCATCGCGCATTACTTCTGCCAGCAGAGTGGCCGAAGACGGTGATTCTTCCGATGGCTTGGCGACGACGGTATTGCCGCAAGCCAGTGCTGGCGCGACTTTCCAAGTGAATAGCAGCAACGGCAGATTCCACGGCGAGATGATGCCGACCACCCCCAGCGGTTTGCGGACGGTGTAATTGAGCGCACCGGCGCCGTCGGCTGTATCGCTCTGGAACAGATCGGTATTGGCGGTTTTTGCCAGGTCGGCAAAGGTACGGAAGTTGGCAATTCCGCGCGCGATATCGAGTGTGCGTGCCTGCTGTAACGGCCGTCCGGTATCAGCAACTTCAGCGGCGACAAAATCCTCGAAGCGCGCTTGTATGCCATCGGCGATCTTATGCAGCACTGCAGCGCGCTCTTGTACACCCATCTTGCCCCATGGCCCTTTGAGTGCGGCTTGGGCAGCCTTCACTGCGGCATCAACAGTGGCTGCATCAGCTTCGCAGACATCGGCGATCAGGGTGCCATCGACCGGTGAAATATTTTTAAATGTTTTTTCGCTGGCGATGAATTCGCCAGCGATGAAATGCTGTAATTGCTTAGCTACTTTGATACTCACAACTATGTCTCCCTATGGCTCATGACCTTGTCGATTTTTTATCGAGCTTTACGCGTGCCATACGCAGCGCGGTCGGGTCAGTCTGGCTTCTAGTATAGGGAGAGCCAGATATCAAACATAATGAAATATAGGGATCTGGATATGCCAATAATTGATGGCTGGCCAAGTTTGAATGTGTGTAATTTTCTCCGTCATCTGTACCAGAATGACGGAGATGTTGTTGTCGTACTAACGTTCCGCCGCCGTTTGTTTCAGGCACTCAATGAACAAATGTGCGGCGGGAGTAGGCGCACGTTCGGCGCGTACCGAATAACCGATATCGCCGAATTTACCCAGATCCCCAAGATCCAGTATCGCCAGTAAACCTAGGCGAGCAAAATGTTGGGCAACATCGCGTGGCATTAATGATATCGATGGCGAATCTTGCATGAGGCCGATGTTGGTGAGCAGTGATAGTGATTCGACAATATTGATCGGCATGCTGAGGCCGGCATCCAGGAACAGATGCTCCGCCGTGAGGCGAGCTGGTGATGCTTGTAATGGAAATATCCAAGGCCATTCCAGCAAATCGGGTAGCCGAATATCCGGGCGCTGCAATAGCGGATGCTGGCAACCGACCACCGCGCACATGGCTTCGTTGTACAACATGGTGTGCTCAAAAGCGAACATGCGGGTGAGTGGCAAATCACGTTCTGGCAGGCGACCGACCACGATGTCGAGTTCGCCACTGGCCAGCGCCGGAAACAGTTGATCGGTCGGCCCTTCGCGCACAGTAATCAGCACGCCGGGGCGCTGTTGTTTCAGTTTAGTGATGGTCTGCGGCAGCAATCGCGCAGAGGCTGAAATCAGCGTGCCAACAATGACGTGGCCGGTATCGCCGGAGCGGAAGGCGTTCAGTTCGTCGGTCAGATAACGCAATTCAGCGATCACTGTCTTGACGCGCGCGCCTAGCAAACTGCCATAGCAGGTCGGCACCACACCGCGATTGGTGCGTTCAAACAAAGGCACATCGAGGTCGGCTTCCAATTCTTGAATCGCTTTGGTAACGGCGGGCTGAGTCAGATTCAACTCACGTGCGGCGCGGGCGATTGAAGAAGACTCCAGCACGCGTTCAAAAATCAGCAAGGGTTTCAATTTCAAACGTCGCAGCATGACGTCGACCAATGGAATATTGGCGCGTTTTTCGAATGTATCTGGCACTTCTGTCTCCTGCCTGGAACACTGCTATGTCCCGGCTATCTATTTTGTTTTATCTGATGCTATTGTGTTGCTGACGAACAAGTTAGCACAATTGCGCTGAAAGGAAGTCTTTGTTGTGCAAATCGTTAGCGGGTTGACATAATTCCAATAATGCAAAATCCATTCCCGCTAGGTCCTCGCATTTCACGGTCATATTTCCTCAACTCATACCAAATCAGATTGCCGGTTGCGGATTCTGCGCGACAATCTGGCATCAAATAATGCATAAGGACAGACCATGAATCGCCGTATCTGGCCGTTTTACCTCGCCGCCTGGGTGCCGGTTTTTATCTTTTATGCAATCGCCACGCAAGAAGGGCTAGTTCATGGTCATCTGGAGTTGGGAAAAGGGTTGAAGAACGCGGGTTTGATTCTTGGTCCGGGAGTATTCATACTTTTTCTGCTATGGCCTTTAACCGGCTATTTTCAGCGGGTTGGTCGCAGTACCATCGCAGTGCTAGGTATTCATGCGGGATTGGCACTGCTCTTCACATTATTTTGTGTTGCACTGGACTACGTCGTCATTTTTCATTTCAATCAGCAAAATAATGACCTCTCAGAGGTAGTGCAAATGCTGACTTGGCAGTCGCTGGTTTATCTCATGACCTATGCGATCATTGCTGGCATTTTTCACGCGGTGCGTGCAAGAGAAACGACGCGTTTGCAATCCATTGCGATCTCTCAGGCACAAACCTTACTAGCAAAGTCTGAACTGACAGCGCTACGCAACAAATTGAATCCGCATTTCCTGTTCAATACACTGCATTCCATCATCGCACTTACCCGCAAGGATTCGAGCGCTGCCGAAACCGCGTTGCTGAAATTTTCAGACATGCTGCGTTACCTGCTTGATACCGAAAAAAGCGGCGATTCCATGGTGATGCTAGATGATGAACTCACTTTTGTACGCGACTATCTGGCGCTGGAATCGCTGCGACTTTGCACCCGTTTGACGGTTGAATGGGATATCGATGACGCTGTCCTATGCCGCTGCGTGCCGGCGCTCAGCGTACAGCCGCTGGTCGAGAACAGCATCAAACACGCCTTCAATCCCCGCAGTCAACCGGGCACACTGAAGATTAGCGCGAAGATGAACGAGGATACTGTAAGCATGGAAATCGTAGTGAGCGACGACGGCCCCGGCTCCAATTTGTACACGGTGAAGAATGCCAGCGGTCTTGGTGTAAAGACCGTAGAGAGACGCCTGGCGCTGGAATACGGCGAACGTGCGAAAGTAGAGATTCATACTGAGCCGGGAGCCGGGTTCGCGATACATCTGACTATTCCATTGAAGACCGATTGATTACCAATAAAAACCATTCGACATCATGAAAACCAAAACCGTCTTTATTGCAGAGGATGAACCACTTGCTCGCGAAACCTTACGCAACTGGATACACGATCATCCGCAACTGCATCTGATCGGCGAAGCGGCGGATGGTGCGGTGGCCTTGAAAAATATCGAATTGCTGAAACCTGAAGTTGTCTTCATGGATATCCAAATGCCTGAGATGACTGGCTTGGAAGTGGTGAAGCGCCTGATACACCGACCTGAATATATCTTTACGACAGCCTACGATCAATATGCAGTAACCGCATTCGAACTCAACGCCGTCGATTATCTGCTCAAACCGTTTTCACGCGAACGTTTTGATGCAGCGGTCGAGCGTTTGTTGGAAGTGTCGGCGACATCTTCAGATGATTTGCAACTGGTGCTGAAACAGGCAGCAGAGCACGATACCTCACTTCTCAAACGCATTCTGGTACGCGACCGCGGCCATATTTTTCCATTGGCGATGGATGAAATCGAATACATGAAATCGGATGAAAAATACACCGTGATTGCAGCCAGAAAAAGAACATTCATGGTTCGCATTGGCCTGTCCGAACTGAGCGCACGGCTAGACCCTGGCAAATTCATTCGGATTCACCGTTCGACTCTGGTTAATCTCGACTTTGTCGAATCGATGAAGGCCGATGAGCAATCGCAGCTGCAATTGCAAATGCGCGACGGGACGCAATTGATTGCCAATCGAGAGGCTTCTAAGATGTTGCGGAATATGGCGATTTAATGCTTAGGATAGGCTGCGCCCAGTTCAATCACATATGACCATTCAATGCCGCTGATGACGGGAAGCCGCTTCTTGGCATCCCACGCAAAATGCGCTATATAGGCGCACGGCGGCAGTCATTGTTTGCCACGTTTCGGGATAAATGCTGAGGTAGTTCGGATGAAAATGGTCTAACTTCAAACGCCATGATTGTTTCCTACGGCTGGTCAACCAACTGACCGGAATTGTTTTCCAGCGTTACCTGACGCTTGCGTGGGTTAGGCAGAGCCATTCCTTCTTTCGTCAATGCATCCACGATGGCAATGCGTGCCAAAGAGGCCGTCGCCCAGAGGTTTTTCCGATGGGAGTCCGCCCATAGCCTTGCCTCAATGTACAGATGTTCCGTTGTCAGATCACGTAGCCGTATTGATGGAGCAGGATCGGTCGCCACTCCGGGAACGTTATTGATGGTGTTGAGAATAATGGACATTGCGCGATTAACGTCTTCGCCATATTCCAGGTAAACAAACACCGACGCACGTCGCAGTTCCGATGCTGTGTTATTGGTTACGCGTGACATGAACACCTGACCGTTTGGCACTAGAACCAGGCGCCCGTCGTAGGTTCGGATGTGGGTGTCGCGAACATTTATTTGCTCTACAGTGCCTTCTGTTTCACCAACGACGATTTGATCGCCAATTTTGAACGTCTGCAACAGCAGTATGCTGATGCCGCTAACGAAGTTCGAAAGGAGATCCTTCAATGCAAAGCCCAGAGCGACGCCGCCAAGGCCCAATCCGGTGATGAGCGATTTTACGTCCGCTCCCAAAATATTCAGGGCAACGCAGCCACCAATCACCCAGACTACGCTATAAGAAGCAGTCTGAATCAGATGTGATTTCGCCGGATTTTTGACGAAGCGCTTACAAATGAACCGCAAAACAATGCGCACCGCCGTTGCCAGGAACCAAAAAAAAATGAGGCTCAGAATAACTGCAATCAGGAGGGGCAACATCCCAATAATTCTTTCCTCCATATGCTGATTAGCAGCATGTAGGCTGTTGAGCACTTGTCCATTAAAAATATAATCCATATATGCTCCTGCCAGATGGATAAAGTAACTATTGCTATTAGTGAGAATGAGGTTGGGAGATATCTTTATATCTTTGTTAGCGACAGCGAATTGCGTGGCACTGATGCTTAGGCAAACCGGATTAGGATGCGCCACCGTAGCCGACAGTAATTTTCGAACTGTCCGTAAAACCATACGACTACTAAGAAAATCTGCTGAGTCATACTCTTTCATCTATACAAAAGAGGCAATGGCACCTTTGGGAAGGTATGGACTGTCCTTTGGTGCGTTCGACAAGCGGCATTGACGCGCGTTGTCATGTTTGCATTACATTGAAAATCAAGCAATTCGATGGAAAGGGCGTGCAAATTGGCAGCCGAATCTCGGCGACAGCGGCGTTTTTGCGCAGTCTCAGCATGCAGAACTGAATTACAGTAAGCTTTCAGCCTCAACCTTTTGTCTTTGTCAGGACCACGAAAATGCATATCTCGAATTGGTTAATTTTCTGCGGTATTGCCTTGCTGACTAGTTTTACGCCTGGCCCGGCTGTGCTGCTTGCGATCTCTAACTCTCTGGCAGTGGGGCCCCGCCGTGCGATGATCGGCTCGTTGGGCAATGCGATCGGCTTGTTCGTGGTTTCGGCCGTGGCGATGGCGGGAATGGGGGCGGTGCTAGCGACGTCGGCCACGGCTTTCATGGGCTTGAAAATTGCTGGCGCGCTTTATCTCATCTACCTCGGCATCAAGCAATTGAGAAGTAAATCAAGCACCCTTGCAAATGTAAAGGTGGCAACTACCGCAACCAGCGTGCATGCGGCTCCGCGCCTTTTCAGTCACGGACTGACAGTGGCGCTGACAAATCCAAAGGCCATTCTGTTTTTCACGGCGCTTTTCCCGCAGTTCCTGGTGCATGACGCAGCTATCGTTGGACAATTTTTCGTGCTGACGGCCACATTCGTGGCATGCGCTTTTTTATCGCACACCTTTTATGTTTTGCTTGCGCGCTTACTGAAGAAGCAATTCGCAAATCCCCAGCGATTGCGCCTTTTCAACTACGTGTCGGGCGGCATGTTTGTTGTACTGGGCCTGAGTTTGCTGCGCTTGCGCAACAAGGCTGCCTGAGCTGGGCCGATGACGGTCCATATTGCTTTTGGCCTTGCACGAGCCTAAACATTTAAGGAGAGTTCATGTTTGACCACGTCAAATTCGGCGTCAGCGACTATGCAGCGAGCAAAGCATTCTTCCTCAAGGCACTCCAACCGCTGGGTGTAGCTGTTGCCTCCGAAGGGACGCCGACATACGGTATCGAGCTTAGCCCAAAGGGGAAGGCTTCGTTATGCCTGTACCAAACCGAGGAGAAGCCGGCGCATCTTCATCTGGCGTTTACGGCCGAAAATCGCCAGCAAGTCGAAGCTTTCTATCGTGCGGCTCTGGAGCACGGTGGCAAAGACAATGGGGCGCCTGGTCTGCGCCCGCACTACCATGCGAACTACTATGCCGCTTTTGTCATTGGTCCGGACGGGCACAACATCGAAGTGGTTTGCCACGAACCCGAGGCATAGACCGTCCCGCACGCCAAACGTTGGACGTCAATCCTGTCCAAATGACGCTTGCGACTGGCGGGCGACGACCGACCCGTCGTTCATCCGTTTATAACTTTTCTCCGGGCGTTTTTTTCCCGGAAATAAATGTCGCCTTGGCGATTTTTCCGTTCAGAACTTCATAAATTGCAATCGCTTCCATGACACCCGGTCCTTCGGGCAGCGTGACGCGAATGCGCTCATGGTCGATGACGGTATTGCCCATAACAATGCGCTTTACGATGATGCAATGCAAAATCGTATCGCTAAACCGTGCGGTATAGTTCTTGCGCATTTCCTCTTTGCCAGTCGCCGACGGTGTGTTCGGAAATCTAAAAAGCGCAACCTCGTCCGCATACGTGGCAAGGAACGCATCCATGTCGCGCGCGTTGTAGGCGTCGAGCTGTTTCTGGACGATTTCTTCGGCAGAGCTCGAAGCAATTTTTTGGAGCAGCCAAACGCTTTCCGTTGACGCAACTTTCCCCTTCAATCCGCCTTCGACATTCCTGCTTTCAATAGATTTCACTTGGTACGCAGCGCCATAATGTTGCTTTACTTCGTCAGCACTCACTGAAAACGGTGGGCCATCTATTAGCAGTTGGTTGTATTCATAAGAGATCAGCAACTGCGGCGCTGCATCGGTGATGCGCGTCAGGTGCGACGCATATTGTGCTCGCAGGGAAGCGGGGAGGGCAACTAAAGCGGCGCGATCATATATTGCGGTGACGGGGCCAAGATTTTCAGCAGACACATCGAAAATATCGCCAACCAGTATCTCGATATCTTTAGCACTGTAGCGTGTCAATTTCCCAACTGTGGAGATTGCGGGTTCTATGGCCAGTTCCTTAAATAACGCACTGATGGCGAGTTCGCTCAGTTCTGCACCAACAACGCGATAACCGCAGGCAAGCAGCCATGCAATATCACGTGTTTTTCCGCACAATGGCAGGAACACACGACTGCCCTTTGTCAGATGTAACTCTTCAAAATGTTTTACTAGTAGTGGGTTTGCCTCACTTATATGGAAATTAATCTCGCCCCGTTCCCATTTGCTATGCCAAAAATTTGCGTCCACATCAGCTCCTTAAATTCTTGAAGTATAAATAACATGCTATCAATCTACCGATTTTAAATGTCGTGTCAGATTGTGTCGTGGTCAGGATAGCGGTTCAAGTTAACTTGAGGTCAAGTCTTAATTACGACAGGATAGGCAATGGATATGGCAGAGGGTGCCAAGGCATCCGGATTATTGGAAATCCGCGTGAATTCAGATCAAATGTGGTGAGGATGTTTTGTACCCAGGTCAGAAAATGTTGCCCACCATATCGTCGCCAACAGTGCCAGCTGCAGTATCAGGCGCAATCCAAGTAAGATCTCGGGAATGGTTGGAAACAACTGAGGATGAGTCCACATGTAGACATTCGCAGGTGTCACTGCGATGGTCAAAACGAACAGGCCAATTCCTGCCATCCTGCGGGTTTTGTTATGGCACAATCCGATGGCACCAAGCAGCTCAAAAAAGCCACTGATATAAACGGCCTGGATGCGAAATGGCAAGTCTGGCGGGACGATTTTCAGAAAAAAATCCGGTGCGAGGAAATGCCCGATTCCACCGATTAAAAACCAGAAAAAAATAATTGCTAAACCTGCTTTTTTTAATCGCTTGTGCGCCATCTGTAAAATATCGCTCCACAATCCTTCTATCGTTCGAAGTTGCATTGTGACATTTTCCACTGAACTTCGAACAATAAGAAACGCGATGTTTTCTTAACCCCAAGCTACCGTAAGCAGCATTACCGCCCCCACTTCCACCAAGTCACTGACGCCATGCGCAATCATAGGCGCGAGCAAGCTGCGTGAACGTTCCATCAGCCAGACATAAGTCAAGCCAAAGGCGAAGGCATAGATTTGTTGCGCAACGGCTTGATACAGAGGATCGCTGAAGAAACTGTTGAAATGCGCTGCGCCGAACAACAGACTGACGATGACGCCGGAAACCGGGATGTCGAATCGCCCCATGCGCACACGTCCCGGAACCAGCACGGTCAGCATGCCGACCAGTACGCCGCGAAAGATGATTTCTTCGTTGGGACCAGCAGCGAGCATCACAAACAACCATCCCGGAACACCGACAGGCGTCATTTCGTAACCGCCATCGGGTGCCGTGTGGCTGAGAAGTTGCGGCCAATAATCAGCGACCAGCATGATTAGCGCCATGACTACGCCAATCAACAGAGCGAGTCCGGCGTAGCTGCGCTGCGGCGGCCAGCGCAGATTGGCATCGGCTTGCGGCAACAACCGTTTCATGATCAGAACGGCGATAAGTCCGACGATGATTTGGAACAGTTCCGCCACACCGACGAAAGCCCATATTTGATGATGGAACCATTCTGGATAATGTTTGACCAGCCAGCGTGCGCCTTCGCGCGCGGGCCATAACATTGCCTGCATCAAGACAGCAGCCAGAATGATCGGCCAGAGACGGAACTTGAATCCGGTTATCTGGAAGAAGGGGCGGTCGATCCGCAGTGTCGTGGAAGTAGTCATGAACTAACGATATCAAGGTTAATTTGCTTCAGTCTTGAACGAATGTTTCAATCCATAACCGGTGCGCCATGCCCCGGGTGAACGACCTGTGAACGTTTTGATATCACGGTTCATGTGAGCCTGATCGGCGTAACCGGCATCGGTGGCAATATCAACCAGACTAGTGGTGCTATTAACAATCATTTGCCAGGCTGCCCGAGCGCGTGCTTCGACGCGATATTGCGTCGGCCCGATGCCATAGACAGAGCGGAACCAGCGGAAAGCAGTTACGCGTGAAACGCCATTTTCCAATGCCCAGTTCTGGACGCCGAGCGGATCGGCGGCCGACAGAGCTTGTGCCAGAAGATCCGGCGCATCGTTCAGCGCATCTTGACTCTGACGCCAGCCTTGCATGAGCGCGATAGCGGCTTCTGTCTGATCGTGCATTGCCAGGCGGATGACCAGATCAAGATCGTCTACTTGTCCGCATGTCGATAACTGGTTGGAGAGTTGGACCGGCAAATTCAACACGCGGGCGCCGCGTGGCGTTACCTGATCCCAATGGGCCGAAAATGGCGCATGCAGCAGCACATCGCCAGCCCGCACATGCCAGCGGCCGGATTCCCCCGCTTCCTGATAGCCGCCATCGAGCACTATGGTCGCGTAGGCTTGCGCATGGATGTGGCGCGGAATAATGATGCCGGGGTCCATGACACAGCAGGGGGTAGGAAGAAAGTTGGGCATTGACGTTGTTTAGGTAAGCTATCTTGATTAAGTCGTCACTCCGTGGTGCTGGCAATGTCGGGGGTAGCCCGACAGCTACTCACTTTTCTTGCTTCGCCAAGAAAAGTAAGCAAAAGAAGGCGATCGCAGAGCCGTTGCCCGCCGTTGGCGGGTTCCCAAAATTACGGTCAGCATTCGGGAGGAAAGACCAACTCGCTACGCTCAGACATGTCTTCCCTCTTTTTCCGAATGCTGTCCGTAATTTTGGCAACGTCCAATGCGAAATTCAAAACCAACGTCAAAAGCAACAGCCTTGGCGACGCTAACACATTCTATTGAGCTACTTCGGGCAAATGGCCCTCCTCTTAATCGAACGGCAACTTAGCTGAGTCCTGCTTTACATAGACCTTATTTATAAAGATTTTCACGTCTTAATCTAGTCATAAACCAAAATTATACTGATTCACATTTACAGGCCGCGTTAGATGGGCCTGGCAACATAATCGCTGCTAATTAACAGTGATACGGTATCCGATATTAAGCGTTATAGCTGATAAAGGGCATGATTTGAACGATTTTGTGGATTATAAAATGCGTGGTTCCAAATTTGGTTGTCGCAATTTTTTCACCCGTACTGCTCTCTGTTTTATCGGATTTATATTTTTTACCAGTTTTTATTCGCTCAATGGATGGGCTGCCGAGTCATTACCGCCAACCGTTGCTCAAAATTCCGCTGCACAGCTATGTCCGAGGCCACTACCCGGCAGCCCGGTACCGGAGCCTGAAGACTTGCGCAGTCAGAACGGCGTTTTGAAGCTTGATCTGACCATCCGTAATTACCACGAACCAGACGGATCGACGCGCTACTGTTATCAGCTTCCAGATGGTAGTCAATCGCCGACTTTGCGATTGCATCCCGGTGATCTGCTGATATTGCGGCTCAAGAATGATTTGGTTGAAGACAAAACTCAGAGCAAATCCGCGGCTAAGCCAAGCGCCATGGATTTGCTGATGCTGAGTAAATCGACTATGCACGGCATGAAGTTTGATAAGAAAGCCGACCCTTGTAACAGTGACATGATGTCTGCCACCTCGACCAATCTCCATTTCCACGGTTTGACAGTGCCGCCGTTGTGTCATCAGGATGACGTACTACACACCTCGATTCAACCCGGCGATGCTGCCTTTGAATATCGTTTCAACATCCCGCGCGATGAACCGCCGGGTTTGTATTGGTATCACCCGCATATTCATGGATTCAGCAGCAAGCAGGTGCAGGGCGGTGCTTCAGGCGCATTGATCATCGAAGGCATAGAACGTGCTATTCCGGCTGTGGCGGGATTGCCAGAACGTGTGTTGATCATTCGCGATCAGGATTTGCAGAATCCGGATGCAGCACCATCAAAGTCAGAGCCTGTCATCCCCAAAACGCTGCTTGATAATGACGGTGATGCGACGAATAACGGCACTGGTTTCGGTAAGCCGGCAAAAGATCTTAGCCTCAATTTTGTGCCGGTGCCATATCCGGATTACCCAACCGCCAGCATAAAAATGAAGCCAAATGAGCGCCAGCTGTGGCGCGTTCTTAACGCATCTTCGATCACCTATCTGAACCTCGCGGTGCTGTCCAATCGCAGAGCGCAACAACTCGGGGTTGTTGCGATAGATGGCGTTCCGCAAAAAAGCAATGCGGACTATCCGACGTCCGTTGAATGGGTGAATCACATCGGACTACCACCGGGTGCGCGGGTCGAATTCATCGTCAGCGGCCCGCCTGCCGGAGTGCCCGGCTTGCTCGTGACAAGGACAGTCGATACTGGGCCGGGCGGAGAAAATGTACCGAATCGTGCGCTCGCATCAATTACGACAGAGGCCGATGCGCCGGAACCGCAATCAATTCTGCCGATGTCGCATGTGCCATTGCCTGCGGCTACCGTTCCCTGGCTGGGAGACGTCACGCCTACACGCGTGCGGAAGTTTTTCTTTTCCGAAAAGCCGTCGAATCCAAACGATCCGAATAGTCCGACCGACTTTTATATTACCGAAGATGGTAAAACGCCGACCATGTTCGATCCGCATTCCGGCGTTCCCAATGTGGTGGTCAATCAAGGTGATGTGGAAGACTGGATCATTGAGAACAGAAGCAACGAACTGCACGCTTTCCATATTCATCAAATCCACTTCCTTGTGATGGATTGGGCAGGCATGTCAGTGGATGAGCCTTTCTTGCGCGATACGGTCAACGTCCCTTATTTCAAAGACAGTATGTTGAAATACCCCAGCGTGCGACTACGCATGGATTTCCGCGATCCGAACACGGTAGGCACTTTTGTCTATCACTGTCACCTGATGGAACATGAAGATGGAGGCATGATGGGTACGATTCGCGTTATTGCGCGAGATAAGCAGCCGCAAAAAAACCAGCCAGCATCTTGATGGGATTTGCGCAAATTATTTCAAATAAATGCAATGAAAATTCGCTTTCGCGCCTATGTGAGACGGAACCCGCAGAGATAGATTAGCAAGAAAAACACCTAACAAAACATGCTTTGTAAATTGAAAAAGCCATAACAAACTCAAATCAGGCGGTCACAAAAATTTCATCTAATTGTCATAGAACGTTCATTTAATTGCCATGTGGAAAGCGTACCTTCTTGGCTGTCATGTGACGATTAGGGAGTTAATTATGAATTTTAGATTAAAAGGCATGCGCGGCGTGGGCCTTGGTTTGAGTTCAATCGCGCTTTTCCAGTTGTCGTTGGGTGCTGCAATAGCACAAACTGTTCCGAATACTGCAAATACAGCGGCCTACAAAACTGAATCACCAATTAAGCATGTCATCGTTATCATCGGTGAAAATCACAGTTTCGATAATGTATTTGCCACGTATGAACCAAAACACGGTCATGGCATCTGGAATCTGCGCTCGATGGGGATTGTTAATGCAGATGGCACACCTGGACCGAATTTCTCTCTCGCGCAGCAGCAAGCCGCCAGCGATACGCAAACTAATGAATTTCTGTTAAATCCAGCGAAAACGACATTGCCTGGCAATGTGTTGCCAGCGCCGCTGACAGGTGGCCCGAAGACTTCCTATATTACGGGCAACAGCTTGGCGCTTGCACAGCAATCGGAAAATGGATTGCCGGATGAGTATTACCAATACCTGGTCGCCGGTGGAACCGGCCAGGCATCGCACGTACCCGATCAACGCATCACCAATGTCACTGCTTTGCCGCCAGGTCCGTTCCAGCTGACCAATGGCAGCACATTTGGCTATCACGATTATTCGGCAAGCCCGGTACATCGCTTCTATCAAATGTGGCAGCAACTTAACTGCGACGTAAAGCACGCAACACCAGCACGCCCATCCGGTTGTGATTCGTCGCTATTCTCATGGGTTGAAACCACCGTCGGTGCCGGCGCCAATGGTGATGCGGAGCCAGCAAACTTCAGCACTGAATATTCACCGACAGCGAAAACTACTGGTGAAGGTTCTACCGCACTTGGTTTTTACAACATGAAAACCGGTGACGTACCTTACTTCAAAGATCTGGCAGATCGTTACGCCATCAGCGACAACTTCCATCAATCCGTCAATGGCGGTACCGGTGCAAATCACATCATGCTTGGGCATGGCGACGCACTCTGGTTCAGTGATGGTGCTGGCAAACCATTGGCTCCTCCGCACAATACTTTGGTGGCCGCCGGTAGCAAAAATGCTGGCATCGTCGATGAAGTTGAAAATCCAAATGCTGCTGCCGGTACCAACAATTGGTATTCAGAAGACGGTTATGGCGGTGGTTCATACGGCTCTGCATCTTATGGTGGCGGTTCTTATAGCAATTGTGCCGATACTACCCAGCCCGGCGTTGCCCCTATCGCCAACTATCTGAAATCGTTGCCACATCCGATTCGTTCAAACTGCGAAGCTGGCCATTACTATTTATTGAATAACTACAATCCAGGTTATTTCGGTAACGGTAATAATGCTTACATCGATAACAGCCCTAACAACACGGTCTTCACCATTCCACCATCGTCGGTGCCAAGTATTGGTGACAGCATGATTGCTGCCAACGTCTCCTGGAAATACTACGGCGACCAATGGAACAATTATGTAAATGATCCTTACCAGTTGAACTATGGTGCACAAGGTGCGAACACAGACGAGTATTGCAACATCTGTAATCCGTTCCAATACGACACGTCCATCATGAGCAAACCTGCTGTAGTTGCTGCGCATATCCAGGACACCACCAATCTGTACGCAGACATCAAAGCAGGCACGTTGCCAGCAGTATCGTTCGTCAAACCAAGCGGTCTGGTCGATGGTCATCCATCTTCTTCCAAGCTTGACCTGTTCGAAGGTTTCTCCAAGAAGATCGTTGACGCTGTTAAAGCCAATCCAGAATTGTGGAAAGACACAGCCATCTTCATTACTTTCGACGAAGGTGGTGGTTATTACGATTCAGGCTATGTGCAACCAGTGGATTTCTTCGGCGACGGTACACGTATTCCGTTCATCGTGGTGTCACCGTTGGCCAAAAAAGGCCATGTCTCGCACGATTACACCGATCACGTTTCGATCCTGAAATTCATCGAACGTAATTGGAAGTTAAAACCAGTCAGCAATCGCAGCCGTGACAATTTACCTAATCCAATCGCGGAAAGAAGAAATGCCTACGTACCGGCAAATAGTCCGGCGATCGGCGATCTGTTTGATCTGTTCGATTTTGATCACTCGCGGAATCAATGGCAGTGATGAATCGGAATAGGGTTAATTGAAGTCCTGGAAATGATGAGGCCACATGCAAATGTGGCCTTTTTTTTTCTTGCGATGTCTTATTCGAGGTTAGCCGGGTTGCCCGCGCAGTTTCTTCAATGTGCGTTCGATAGCTGGGTTATCCGCGATCTCAGCGACGGAAATAAAGAACTCAACACCCTTGACGCTCTCTTTTGTAATCCGAAACCCGAGCCGTTTATGAAATGCCATCGACAGGATGTTTGTTTTGTAGACGTTGCTGCGAAGTTCCTCGATACCAAGGCGCTTCACCAACTCAAAAAATGCCTGAAACAATTCAAACATTACCGCAGGGTTGCGATGTAGTGGATGGGTGTTGAAGGCGAGAACAAACCAGCAAGTGCCAGTCGGCGACTCTGGACTCAACATCGCATAAGCCACCAATTCGCCATCACGACGCACAGCGCAAACCTGAGAAATCAGCAACGACTCACGTATGCGAGATGCGTGTAACTCGGGATCGAGTGTATCGCCGGCACGCTCGGTATGGGCGCGCAGGGTTAGCAGGTCTAGGGTGAGTAGTTCTTCCAGGGTGAGCATGATGCTGGCTAAACTGAGGGAATAATGACTAACCTAAGGCAATATCAGCTTTCCGAAGCGTTGCCTTTTCGAAAAAATACTTTGCATGTCCCAGTAAACCATCGCTGTCCTTAATGGTGTCCAATAGAATGTAAAAGGTGTCAGTATGAAAAATTCCCAATTTCGTAATTCTCCGGCTATTTAGTTTGAATACAACTGTGGGAACCTTGGTATGGGCTAGGCTTATGCTAGCAATTTCATTCCAATTAAATTCTAATTTTTCGTAAGTAATCGAATTTGGAGTAAGAACAACAGCCGGATATTTTGTAACCTGCCCAACCAACTGTATAACCATGGGAATGGTGAGCAATCCAGTCGCGATGAAAACAAGCGCGAACATGAGTAACCATAAATTTTCTTGAATAGCGCGCTGAAGCATTGCGTAAATCATGAAGGGTAAAGGAATGATGATTGCGCCAAACACAACTAGCGTTGAAAAAATGCCCCTGCGATTAAAAACGAATGTTATGCCTTGTGGCGAATCGATTTGGTTGCGTCGATGAAAGCTGGCTTCGTCAGATTTTCCTAAGCGATAAAGCACATAGGGTAGGCCCAGCATAACAAGTAGAATAAAAAAAATAGTACTGGGCATACTTTTAATCCTTTACAAGCACCTGATGATTAAAGCAACAACAACTCACCCGCCAGCCCGAGTAGATTGCAAATCAAACCCACCATCCCCACTCAGCCACGTGTCCTTATCCCGAATAATCGCCTGACAAGGAAGAGCCGCTGTCTGTACGCTAAAGCCAGGCAATTTACGTACTGCGGTTCCGATGGCGACCACCTCGATCAAGCCTGAACCGAGTTCGACGATATACGTTTTTGTGCCAACCACTTCTTCTGCGCCGACCGCTGTTGCTTCGGCATTCAAACGGTCGAATACGTTTTCGCGGGCGTCATAGATCAAGGTGGTTAAATCGCTGATCTCTCCTTTGACAAATCCTTTGAACATCGCTTTCACACCGCCGATTGCACCTAAGGAATAGACCGAAGTGGATATCAATAATTTGACCGGGGCGTAGCCTAAGCTGGTCATGGCCCATAGCTCTTCTCCGGTTAAATCGCTGGTCACTGGCGCTGTGTTAAATTCACCCGGCAGGCTAGGGTGGTAGGCGGCGGTGCCGGTCATGTACATCTCATGCATGCCATTCATTCGCATCACGTTGGTACGCACACCGACCACGGCGTTGGCACCAGCCGTTTTGGCTTGTTTAACCAGACGTTCCAGTGCGTGATGGCGGGTGGCATTGAAGATGTCGCTGAATTCTCTGATTTCGCCGCGTACCATGGTTTTTAACGTGCCAGCGATGCCGCCGATTACGCCAACCGAGTAGGCGATATTGCCAAAGGCAAAGTGAATCGGCTGGTAGCCGGCATCCATATGGCAATACAATTCCTGCGCATCGCCTGCGCTGGAAAACATTCTCGTGGCACTATTGCCAACCACTCCAGAGCCGACAAACAGAAATTCAGAATTGCCCGCCAGCCCACGCAATTCTGACGAGACACCAACTATCCCATGCACACCTTCGCTCACGGCTTCGTCGGCCATGCGATCAAATGCCGCTTGCCGTCCGTCATGGATCATCTCGGTTACTGCCGGAATTTCGCCACCCATGGCGCCACGGAAGGCTGAGCCCAGACTGCCAAGAAAACCCATCGACTGCACGCTGTTCCCCACCAAAATACCGCGGGCTTTGTAGCCCTTCAACTGCATGCAATAGATTTCATTTCCAGATAAGCCGGTGATTTTTGGTTGTGGCATGTTGGAACTCCTATGAGTATTAAGACGCTTAGTGAGTAAGTTTATGTGGGAAGTTGACAGTCACCGCAAATTGCGGCCCACGGTTTTTAACATGGAATGTGAAATTTCAAGGCGATAGCATACCCTTAGACTGGCATCTAAAAATTTCTTCAGTGAAATATTTTTGCTGGTCGATTTTAGCCAGAAGCAAGTACGATTTGATGGATGTTTGAACCGTAAATGAACTTCCATTCGCGCTTTAACAAAGCAAAGCAGTTCAGGAGTTCAAGGATAAAGGCAAGGGGAAACTGAGTGTCACCTTGAGTCCCGGGGTTTGATCTTTGCAGTCATGCACGGCGGAAAGTGTAATTTGCGCGCCATGTGCAGCAGCGATATCACGCGCTATCGACAATCCAAGTCCCGCGCCGCTGGGGTTTTGTTGTTGCGCTGACGGCGCACGATAGAAGGAGGAAAACACACGTTCACGGTCTTCTTCGGCGATGCCTATGCCGCTGTCTTCCACCTCCAGAACAGCTTGTTGTGTCACGCTATCAAGGCGCACACGCAAGGTAATTCTGCCGCCGGCCGGTGTGTAATGAATCGCGTTGTCGAGTAAATTGCTGATCAATTCGTGTAGTAATAATGCATTGCCGTTGATGATCAACTGGTCAGTCGCATCAAACGACAGATCGATCTGCTTTTTTACGGCGGCCGGTGCTTGTTCCAATCCGACCTGCCGCGTGACATCGGTGAGTGAGACCGGTTCGATGTCGCTCTCGGCCGCACCATGCTCGGCACGTGCCTGCATCAGCAGTCGATTTGCCAAATGGACGGTAGCATCGGTAGTGCCAGCTATGCTGACGACGATTTCGCGCAGGTTTTTCCAGGCATGTGCATCGTTTGGGTTGCGATCAAGTTCGCGCAAGGCCAGTTCTGCTTGCGTTTTGAGGACGGTGAGCGGGGTGCGCAGCTGATGTGAAGCGTCGGCGATAAAGCGGCGCTGGCCGGTGATCAGCGCCTGTAAGCGCCCCATATAACCGTTCATGGCGATTACCAGCGGCCGCACTTCCTTGTGGACTTGATTAACATCGAAATCGGCCAGATCGGTGGTTGCCCGCGCTTCCACCGCGGCTTTCAGCTGCATCAGCGGACGCAATACAAAACGTACTGCAAACCACACCAGCAACGCGGCCACCGTCACCAGCAGACCTTGTCGCCACAAGGTGCTGAACAGGATTTTCCGGGTAAGGTTGCTGCGTGCATCCATGGTTTCTGCGACTTGTATCAGCGCAATGCCGCGCATCGAATCGTCATACATAGGTTGATACAGGGCAGCGATGCGCACTGGCTGATTGTGATAAGTTGCGTGATAAAAGCGCACCAGTGCCGGATAAATTTCCGAGCGTGGCACGTCCGACGGTATTGCTGGCAGATCTTCATAGCCGGAAATAAATTCGCCGTGTGTGCCGGTCACCTTGTAATAGATGCGTCCGAGGGTATCGGTTTCGAAGCTGTCCAGCGCGACATACGGGACATCGGCAACGACCTTGCCATCGACTACCGATACCCGTTCTGCCAGCGCCCGGGTTGAGGCCAGCAGGGTGCGATCGTAAGCCAGGTCAGCCACATTCAATGCGTTGCGATAAACCGAAAATGCATCCAGCGCTACTACTAGCAACAAGGGAATCAGGAGCCAGCGCAATAACTGGCTGCGCAAGCTGCCTAAAGATTTGGCAGGTCCGGCCTTGACCGAATCGGTTGATACAGGCGCTGGTGTCATTTTTCTGCGACAACTTCCAGTAAATAACCGAGGCCGCGCAAGGTGGTAATGGCGACCGCTTCCGTGTCAGTGCGTTGCAATTTTTTGCGGAGACGATGGATATAGATTTCTATCGCATCGGGATTGGCATCGTCGACCAGTGAAAATACTTCGTCGAACAATTTTTCTTTGGATACCACGCGACCGGCTTTGCTGATTAACACCTCCAGCACCGCATGTTCGCGCGGTGTCAGTGCGAGCGTCACATTGCCATAGCTGAACATGCGCGACACCGTATCGAATTGCAAAGCGCCGCAACTGTAGATCGGCGCTTCACCGCCCTGTGCCCGTCGTAGCAAGGCTTTGACGCGTGCTTCCAGTTCAACCAGCTCGAACGGTTTGGCCAGATAATCGTCGGCACCAAGATTTAAGCCTTGCACCCGGTCTTGCAAACCGCCGCGCGCGGTCAGTATCAATACTGGTGTTTTGCTGCCGCGCGCGCGCAAACGCTTTAAGACTTCCAGTCCATCCATTTTTGGCAAACTCAAGTCCAGTATTACCAGAGCATATTGTTGGGTGTGCAACAAACTGTCCGCATCGGCACCGTTCATGGCGCATTCGACCGACCAATGTGCGTCTTGCAGCGCTTTGGTCAACCAGCGCGATAACTCAACATGGTCTTCAATCAGTAAAATCCGCATGGCTTTGAACAACTCTTGAACAATATTAATGACTAACATTCTGAAACGGGTCGTCAATACTCACACAGAAAACACCGATTGGCAAAATCTGATTGAAAGGAAACTGAAAGACTCCGGCAGTTATGATGTAAAAAAATGTATAAAACCCTGGTTGCATAATCGCAAAATATTGCGATGTGACAACAATAGAATGGGCAGGAGACAATGACTTCCACTATCAACTGGATTGCCGCACTCGGTGCGTGCGTCACGCTTAGCGCTTATGCAACGCCGGTGCAACCGGCTGCGCGATCGCATTCGACTGTGCCATCGATGGTGCAATCGCCGGTGCAATGTATAGCGCCAGCGAAGCCGGGCGGCGGCATGTCCGTGACTTGCAAGCTAATTCAAAAAGGCTTGCAATTGCAGGCGCACGCGACGGATAACCCTATCAAGATCAGTTACATGCCGGGTGGTGTTGGCGCAGTGGCCTGGAATTCTTTTACCACGCAGAAGCCGGCGGAGGCCAATACATTAGTTGTATTTTCTGGCGGTTCGCTGCTCAATTTGGCACAAGGAAAATACGGCGAAGCGGATGTTCGCAACGTGCGCTGGGTGGCGGCAGTAGGGATCGACTACGGCATGGTCGCGGTGCGTAGCGATTCGCCGTATAAAACCTTGCGCGATTTGCTGGATGCGCTCAAGAAAAATCCGAGTCAGATCACGATAGGCGCCTCCGGCACCGTCGGAAGTCAGGACTGGTTGAAAATCTCCATGCTGGCGACACAGCACCAGATTGATCCCAAGAATCTGCGCTTTGTCGCATTAGAAGGCGGCGGCGAGGAATTTACGGCTTTGCACGCCGGTCATATTCAAGTGGTTTCCGGCGATGCATCAGAAGCGTCTTTGCATGCGCAAGACGGTGAGATTCGCGTGCTGGCGGTATTTTCCGATCAACGCCTGCCGGGAGCGCTCGCTAATGTGCCGACAGCGCGGGAGCTGGGCATGCCAGTCAGTTGGTCGAGCATTCGTGGCGTCTATATGGGACCACAAGTCAGCGATGCCGACTATAAACGTTGGGTCGGTATTTTCGACAAAATGATGGCGACCCCTGAGTTCGATCGCATGCGCGCCAGCAGCGGTCTGTATCCCTTCGCGATGAGCGGCGAGCAACTAACCAGGTACGTAAAAAAATCCATTGACGACTATCGCAAAATATCGGACCAGCTTGGTTTGATCCGATAAATCCGGCCGCGACCATAGGTCCGGCATACCCATAAGTAATTCCAAATGACAGCCACAACCTGGCTGGCTTTGGCTCGCCCACGCTTTTTGAATACTTAATTTTGAAGGCGTTGAGCCGTTATACCTCGCTTATTACAGCGTATTTGCAAGCACCATAACCACTATAACTATCAGGAGACAATATCCATGTTAATCAAAAAAACAATGACCAGTACATTCGGCATTCTGGCCATGAGTTTGGCGCTGAACGCCTCGGCGCAAGCGCCAGCCGGCCTTCCCGCCAACTATCCTGCCGATTACGCCAAGATCGTTGACGGCGCCAAGAAGGAAGGCAAGCTGGTGATTTACAGCGCCACCGATTCCAAGGCGGTAGAGCCATTGATCAAGGATTTCGGCACGCTCTACCCGGGCGTGAAAATTGAATTCAATGACATGAATTCGACCGAGGTATACAACCGCTTCATTTCCGAAGCTGCTGCCGGCGGCACCACTGCCGACGTGTTGTGGTCCTCAGCGATGGATCTGCAATTCAAGCTGGTCAGCGAAGGTTATGCCGCAGCGTATAAATCTCCGGAAGCGGCTGCTATTCCGGCCTGGGCCAATTACAAGGACAGTGCTTACGGTACTACTTTCGAACCGCTAGCCATTGTTTACAACAAACGATTGGTCAGCGCTGACGAAGTGCCGGCCACGCATGCTGACCTGATGAAATTGCTGTCTACCAAGGCTGACAAATTCCGCAACAAAGTGACTACTTACGATATCGAAAAATCGGGTGTGGGATTTTCTTTTATCACCGAAGATGCGCAAGCTAATCCGCAATTCTGGGATCTGGCAAAGACCTTCGGCGACGTCGGCATTCGCGTGCAATCATCAACCGGCACCATGCTGGAGCGAATTTCTTCTGGTGAGAATCTGATCGGTTATAACGTGATCGGTTCCTATGCTCAGGCACGTGCGGCCAAGGATCCGTCGATCGGTGTTGCGTTCACCAAGGATTACAACCTGGTGCTGTCGCGCGTGGCGTTCATCAACAAATCTGCCAAGAATGTGAATGCGGCCAAGTTGTGGGTCGATTACCTGCTGTCCAAGCGCGGTCAGACCATCATCTCGAATGAATCTCAGTTGTATTCCTTGCGGGGGGATGTCAGCGGCCACAACACGCTGGGTGCTCTGACGACGCAATTGGGCAGCGCACTCAAACCGATTCCGATTACGCCGGCTTTGTTGCAATACCTGGATCAGACCAAACGCCTGGCGTTCCTGAAACAGTGGAAAGCCACGGCAGGTAAGAAATAAGGCAGCGGCCTCATTCCCGCACGGGCGGGAATTTATTTTTGTTTATTTGATTTACTAACCTGGATTCCCGCGTGCGCGGGAATGGCGGATTTTTACGACGCAGATTTTTCTGCAGGGTGCAACTATGACTTCTATTTCTCCTCCCCATCCGCTGGCCAGCCGTTCCCGGCTGGCGCGCCTTAATTGGCCGCGTGGACTGGTGGTTACATTGGCGGCGATCGCCATTTTTTTGCCGCTGATACTGATTTTTTATCAAAGCTTTTTGTCCGCGCCATTTTTTGCGCCGGTCAAAACTCTGAGTCTGGAACCGTATCGTTTCATCTTCGATGATCCTGAGTTCCGCGAAGCTTTCATTAACGGTTTGCTGCTGGCCAGCGGTCTGGCATTGATCGCAGTGCCGCTGGGCGGCATGCTGGCATTTCTGATGGTGCGTACCGATCTTCCCGGTCGCAACTGGATCGCACCGCTGCTGCTGGTGCCAATTTTCGTATCGCCGATGGTGATCGGCTTCGGCTATGTAGTGGCAATGGGACCAGTCGGTTTCTATACGGTGTGGATGCAAGATTTGCTACGTCTGGTCGGCATCGAAGCGATGCCGTGGAACGTGTATGCCTTCCCCAGCATTGTCATCATCGCCGGTCTGACCCACGTGCCGCACGTTTACCTGTACGCCTCCGCTGCGCTGAAGAGTCTGGGTGCTGACGTCGAAGAAGCGGCACGTGTCGCCGGTGCCTCACCTTTGCAAGTGGCGTTGAATGTTTCACTACCGATGATCTTGCCGGCGCTGTCGTATGCCGGCGTGCTGGTGTTCTTCCTTGGCTTTGAGGTGTTCGGTCTGGTGCTGGTATTGGGCGATCCGGAAGGTCATCTGGTATTGCCGACTTATCTGTACAAGCTGACCAATAAGCTCGGTACACCTTCGTATCACTTGATGGCGGCGGTTGCCGTGTGTCTGGTGGCGGTGACTCTGCCGCTGGTGATGATTCAGCGCTGGCTGCTGCGTTCGGCCAACAAGTATGTCTCGATCAAGGGCAAGGGTGCGCGCCAGAAGGCGCTGCCGTTGGGCAAATGGAAATGGCTGGCGTTCGGCCTGATCGCCGCCTGGCTGATTTTTACGATCGTGATTCCGTTGTCCGGCATTGCTTTACGGGCGTTTGTCTCGCACTGGGGTTATGGCGTGTCACTGATGGATACTTTCACTTTGCAGCATTTCCGCGATATTTGGGATCAGCCGCCGCTGATGCGTGGCATCGTCAACACTATCCTGATCGGCGTCATCGGTGGCGCGATTGCGGTGGCTTGCTATTGCTGTATCGCGCTGGCCATGCATCGCAAATCGGATGGCATCACGCGCTTTCTCGACTACAGCGTACTGATCCCGCGCGCCGTGCCAGGTTTGCTGGCGGGCTTATCGTTTCTGTGGGTGTTCCTGTTCGTGCCGGCGTTCCTCGATAACCTGCTGAAGGGTTATGACAACGTCGTAGCGCAATGGCTGGTAGAAAACTTCATTCCACAATTGCGTGAACTGCGCTCCACCATTTTCTCGGTGTGGCTGGCGTATTCAGTGGTGTGGCTGGCGTACGGTTTGCGTCTGATCACCACGGCGTTGTTGCAGGTTGGCCCGGAACTGGAAGAAGCGGCGCGTGCAGTCGGTGCTCGCCGTTCACAGGTGACACGCGATGTCACCTTGCCGTTGGTGCGTTACGGCGTACTTGGCGCGTGGTTGATGGTGTTCCTGATTTTCGAACGCGAATATTCGACTGGCGTGTATCTGCTGTCGCCTGGTACTGAAGTTATCGGTGCGCTGATCGTTTCGTTGTGGGCTTCCGGTTCGGTCGATCTGGTTGCCACACTCTCCTTTATCAACATCACGCTGGTGGCAATTGGTCTCGGCGTTGCGCTGCGCTTCGGCGTCAAGTTGCACGACTAAGTAATCCGCGTAACTGTTTAGACGACGCCACCTCCGCCTAGTCCAAATAGATACGCAGAATTACTTCAGTTACAACATTAATCAGGAAATCATCATGAGTGAATTAAGCGTTAATAACTTGCATCTCGATTACGGCAGCGGCGCCAGCGCCAATCCGATTCTTAAAGGTGTGTCGATGGAATTGCAGCGCGGCGAAGTGGTTGCTTTGCTGGGCCCGTCCGGCAGTGGTAAAACCACTTTGCTGCGTGCAGTAGCCGGTCTGGAATCGCCGAAGTCCGGCAATATTCAGATTGGTGAGCGCGTCATGTTCGACGACCAACGCAAACTGGAAATTCCAGCGGAAGAACGCAATCTGGGTCTGGTGTTTCAATCCTACGCGCTGTGGCCGCACAAGACTGTATTCGACAATGTCGCTTACGGTTTGAAGTTGCGCAAAATGAACGGCAGCGACATTGCCGAGCGCGTCAAAACGGTGTTGAGTCAGCTCGGCCTGGGTCATCTGGGCGACCGCTTCCCGCATCAATTATCTGGCGGTCAGCAGCAACGCGTCGCCATTGCCCGTGCGCTGGTATACAACCCGCCGGTAATTTTGCTGGACGAACCGCTATCCAATCTGGACGCCAAGCTACGCGAAGAAGCACGTGCTTTTCTGCGTGAGCTGATCGTGCGGTTGGGTCTGTCGGCGTTGATGGTGACGCACGATCAGGCCGAGGCAATGGCAATTTCCGACCGCATTCTGTTGCTCAACAACGGCAAGATCGAACAGCAGGGCACGCCGCAACGCATGTATGAAACGCCAGACACGCTGTTTACCGCAGAGTTCATGGGCAGCAACAATCGCCTCCGCGCCAAGGTGCTGCAGCGCGATGGTGAGCACGCCTTATTGCAGGTCGAGGGTGGCAATGTGAAGGCGACATTGCGCGGTCAGGCTATCCAAAGCGACGCCAAGGACGCGGTCGCGATTATTCGCGTCGAGCAGATCAACATCTCGGATACACCGGTGGAAAACGCCATCAAGCTGCCGCTGTCAACCTGCATGTATCTAGGAGATCGCTGGGAATGCGTGTTTCACAACGCCGCCGCGAGCGGCACAGATAGCACCGTCTTGCGCGCTTACGCAAGGCAACGGCTGGCACCCGGTGAGTATTGGCTGCAATTGCCGCAAGCCTCGCTATGGGCGTTCTAGTCAGACATTCAAAAGAACTGAAAAAAGGGGGGGAGAGTTATACCGATGTTCGAAAACAGCCTTTGTGCAGCTTGAGTAACACCGCACAGTCAACACAAAAATATTACATAACGGAGGATTCACAATGAAAAGAAAACACCTGGCGACGGCAATCATCGCTGCATTCGGTATGCTGACAACGGCTGCTTACGCCCAAACCAGCATCACCATTTACGGTCTTGTTGATATCGGGATCGAGTATGTCAACAATGCCAATCCGCATAAGGACAGCCTGGTTCGCATGAGTTCCGGAGCGATGAATACCTCACGTCTCGGTTTTCGCGGTACAGAGGATCTGGGCGGCGGCCTGAAGGCTGTATTTCAATTGGAAAGCGGCTTCAGGGCAGATACCGGAAAATTCGATAGCGAAGGGCTGCTGTTCGGACGTCAAGCCAATGTCGGTCTGGAAGGCAGCTTCGGTCGCATCGTTGCCGGTCGCTCGTATTCCACCACCTATGATTTCATCTTGCCGTTCGACCCTATGGGTTATTCAGGACAGTACTCATGGGTGACGTCGGCCGGTGCTACGGGCGGTCGTAAAGATGGCATGTTGACCAATCTGCCGAGCATGATCAAGTACCAAGGCAAGTTCGGCGATTTCAAGCTGGGCGCGACTTATGGTTTTGGCCAAACTGCCGGTAGCGCCAGCGACAATGCGCGATATGCACTTGGCGTAGGTTATGAAACTGGCCCATTCCGCGTTGCCGCAACCTTTGATCGAGTAAACGGTACGGCTGCCATCGTCAACGGTGACTATGACAAAGCTACCAGCATCCATGTGGCAGGTGACTATAAACTGAGCAACGATCTGTCTTTCGATCTGGGCTATCGCAACTACAAGAAAACGCTGGCCTCACATGCGCCTGATCTGCGCAGCGATTTTTTCTGGGGCGGTGGCACTTACAAGGTGACGCCGGTAGTGACGCTGATCGGTGCTATCTACTATCAGAACATCAAGGACGTCGCCAGTGGCAAAGATGCGGATCCGATCATGTATTCGGTACGTGGCAAGTATGCATTGTCAAAACGCACGGACCTGTATGTGAGCGCGGCTTATGCCAAGGCAAAGAACCAACAGCCGGTCGGTTTGTCGCGTGACGATCTTGCATTTGGTAGTAGTCAGACTGGTGTTATTAGCGGGATCCAGCATCGCTTCTAAAATCAGATAAGGGAAAGCGGCGCACTGTGTTTGACACGCAAGGCATGAGATATTTCTCATGCCTTGCGTGTTTTTGCTATGCATTCTGTCATGCCATGCACGGCTTGTTCTCCAACGCGGAATACCGGATGTTTTTCGGCACCAATGTGCCAGCCAAAGATACCGGATATGGGTGAATATCTACCGTGGCTGAATACGTGAAAACGGCGAACCCAATTATTTGGCGGGAGATTCCGGCAAAAAAGCATCAACAATTAATGAGGGATCAAGCGCACGTATCCTCTGGTCGAAAAAATAACCCCCGACTTCGTTATAGCGCAGGTAGCAACGCCCACACTCAATGCATTCCGAAACAATGCAACGATTATAGGGAAAGTAACGTGGAGCAATCGGCGCTTCGAGAGACGCATAATGGGTACCATTTGGATGGTATTCCTTTACTGTCGGCTCCACTTCATTCTCATCGATAAGCGTACCGATTTGGCGCAGTTGCGTTTCGGGCATCGATATCGGCATACTCTCCCAGCCGACTAACGACGTTTTGTTGCATGAGCATGCTTGTCTGATCATGGCTGATCGCAAGGCAAGTTCTTTCAGGGAAAAAAGATCAAGTCGAGATAACATATTCATTCAAATTATTTATGGTGAAGAGTAAATTGTTAGCGTGAGAAAAGCGCTGATATGCACTGATATGCGCTGTTATGGTATCTCATTTCAATTTTCCAGCGTTGTTGATGGTGCCCGGCTTATCGCGTGATGATCTTGCTTATGGCGATAGTCAGATCGGTGTCGTCGACCGGATTCAACAGCGCTTCCAAAATCGGGTAAGGCCGGACGGATATTTCACTGTCCTGCCTTACATGCTTTTCATCAAAACATCGCATCTTTCCTCACGGCATTGAATGCTGGCGTAAAATGCTCCGACAAAAATCAACAACCGGTACAGGAGATGCAATGCAAGTTTCACCACGACGTATTTCAATAGTTGGATTGATGTTCACCGCAGCAGCAGGATTGATGGGCTGCGATATGCCGGTCAAGACATCGCAAGTTACACCTGCACCCACCGCAGTACCCGCCTTGACACTCGCTGCCAGCTCGCCCTTTGCGCAGGTCAGCACTTTGCCTTTCCATCTGCCGCCGTTCGATAAGATTAAAGATAAGGACTTTAAACCGGCGTTTGAAGCTGGCATGGCGCAGCAGCGTCAGGAGGTCAGTGCGATCGCGACCAATCCCGCGGCACCGACGTTTGATAACACGATCGTTGCGCTGGAACGCTCCGGTCAGATGCTGACGCGGGTTAAAGACGTCTTTTTTAATCTCATCGGCGCTAACACCAGCCCGATTCTGGATCAGACGCAGGAAGAGATGGCGCCGAAACTGGCAGCGCATGAGGATGCGATCTCTCTTGATCCGCAGCTATTCGCCCGCATCGAGCAGCTGTATCAACAGCGCGCCGCTCTGGGGCTAGATCCTGAATCGCTGCGCTTGCTGGAACGTTATCGCACCGACTTCGTCCGAGCCGGTGCGCGCTTGTCTGCGGCTGACAAAGATCAGCTGCGTCAAATGAATCAACAGATTTCATCACTCACCACGCAATTTCAGCAAACTTTGCTGAAACAGAATACTGAAGGTGCGGTGGTAGTCGATCGTTTGCATGATCTGGATGGCTTGTCGTCGGAACGTATTGCCGCTGCGGCGCAGGCAGCCAGCAAACGCAATCTCGACGGTAAATGGCTGATCGCATTGCAAAACACGACCGACCAGGCGATATTGGTGCAACTCAAAAATCGCCAGCTGCGCGAACGCATTTATAAGGCATCGATTAACCGTGGCGATGGCGGTAACGCCGATAATGTCGCCAACGTCGCTCAGATCGTCAAATTGCGCGCCCAGCGCGCTGCGTTGTTAGGCTATGCAAGCCATGCCGCGTATGTCTTGGAAGATGAGACTGCCGGTACGCCAGCTGCGGTCAACCAGATGTTGGCGCAATTGGCACCGGCGGCTGCCGCCAATGCCCGCAAGGAAGCTGCAGCGATGCAGCAGTTGATCAACCGTCAGGCCAAAGCAAGCCACACCAAACCGTTCAAATTACAGCCGTGGGATTGGGCGTTCTATGCGGAGCAAGTGCGTAAGGCGCGTTACAACTTCGACGAATCCCAAATCAAGCCTTACTTTGAATTGAACCATGTGCTGCAAGACGGCGTGTTCTATGCCGCGCATCAACTGTATGGCATCAGCTTCAAAGAACGTTTCGACTTGCCGGTGTATCAGCAAGATGTGCGTGTGTTTGAAGTATTCGACAAAGATGGCTCACCATTGGCTTTATTCCTGTTCGATCCATTTGCACGCGAAAATAAGCAGGGTGGTGCATGGATGAATACCTATGTTGAGCAATCGCACCTGTTCGGCACCAAAGCAGTGGTATCCAACAATATCAATATCGTCAAACCGCCAGCGGGCAAACCGGTATTGCTGACTTTCGAAGAAGTCACCACCATGTTCCACGAGTTCGGTCACGCTATGCACGGCATGTTCTCCAACGTGGAATACCCGATGTTCTCCGGTACAAATGTGCCGCCTGATTTCGTCGAATACCCATCACAATTCAACGAAATGTGGGCGCACAATCCGCAGGTTCTGGCCAACTATGCCAAACATTATCAAACCGGCGCAGCAATGCCGCAGGCACTGGTCGACAAGCTGCTGGCAGCACAAAAATTCAATGCTGGATTTGATACCTCGGAATATCTGGCAGCAGCAATGCTTGATCAGGCATGGCATCAGATCCCTGCTGGCAAAACTCCCGCCGCCAAAGACGTGATGGCATTTGAAGCACGGGCATTGCAGTCGGCAACAAGCGGCGAAGGTTATGTAGTGCCACCGCGTTATCACACCGCTTACTTCCAGCATGTATTCGCCAGTGGCTACTCAGCCGGTTATTACGCTTACATCTGGAGCGACGTGTTAGCCAAAGACACCGAACATTGGATGAACACTCACGGCGGTTTAAAGCGCGAAAACGGCGACTTGTTGCGCGCTAAAGTGCTGTCACACGGCTATAGCGCTGATCCGAGTGGATTGTTCAAGGACTTCTACGGACGTGGACCGGATGTTGGGCCTTTGTTAGAGGCACGAGGATTGGCGGGGGCTGCTGAGTAATTTGATGAATCTTAATCGTCAATAATATTGATTCGGAGCGGCTGTTTCAGGTGGCTGCTCCGAGTCAATTTTCTATATTCCTTTAGGCGTCGGCGTTTTATCAGAGTACATTTCTCAATCAAGTCGCAGGCCGCCGCACAAACATCAGTAGCAAACCGAACCCTATCATCAACGTCCCGCTGATCCGATTGACCCATCGAAATCCTTGTGCGTCACTTGCCATTGTCCCGAGCCGTGTACCTATCATTCCGTAGATGGTAATGGCGACCATTTCAAGCAACAAAAACGTCGCACCGAGCACGACGAAGCTGGCGGTATAAGCTGAGCTATCGACAAATTGCGGGAAAAAAGCGGTGAAAACCAAAATTGCTTTCGGATTTCCCGCGGCGACCAGAAACTCTTGCTTTGCAAGGCGACGTAGCTTGCCCGAAGCGGCGGAGTTTTCGCCAGGATCGTCGTTAACCGAGGGCGACAGCAGAGCCGGACCGGAGCGAAATAATTTGATGCCGATCCACACGAGGTAGGCTGCCCCGCCAAATTTCAACACCGTGAAGAGCGTTTGTGATGCGAGCAGAAGCGCGCCAAGACCAAAGCCGGCGATCGCGATCATGAGTGCGAAAGCCAGCAGCCGCCCACCTGCAGCAAAGACGGAATAGCGCAAACCGTAACGCGCGCCGTTGGAAAGTGATAACACGTTATTCGGACCGAGTGCCATGTTGACTGCGAAGCAGGCTGGAAGGAAAAGCCAATAATGTTGAAACGACATGACGTATCCCCTTTTTTTTAGATGCATGAAATGACTAGGCTATCAGATTCGACCCGCTGTCATAAGTCTGGACATACTTATCAAAAAATTCTGAGACAGCCGATATGACTATAATTGCATCTTTATTTCTTCAGCCCACCAAATAACCGGACCTTTTCGCTTTGACTGTAAAAAAACGCCATGTCTTTTATATAAGCGGCTTTGATCCCAGAGGAGCGGCATTTTACCGCCTGCTGTATCAGAGAGAGGCCGCGAAACAATGTGCCGTTGGCGGACTTAATGCGCAGGTCGGCCCACGGCGGCGCTCATCAGACATCTCCAGCAGTTGGCAGATCCAATCCGGCGTTGGTGATCAACGCACCGCAATCCATTATGAGTTCTTGCATTGGGACGATATTGTTCGCGCACATTGGGTTCGCGATGAAATACAGGTGCTGGCAGCTTATTTACGCGCGTTTTGGATTTATCTGTCCAGCGGCGCGTTGTCACGTGTTCTGAAAGCTTCCTGGCCGCCATTTGTCACGGCCTTGTTTCCGTTGGCAATATTATTGACTGTGTTGGGTCTCGCATCGGGTGCTGCGGTCGGAGCATATCAACTGATCGCGCTTGCTGAAATGCCATGGTGGGTGGGCGCAATTGCCGGTTTGGGAGCCTTCGGGCTGTTGATTCAGGGCGGACGCTTGCTTGAGCGGCGCATGAACAGCTATTGGTTATTGCGAATTTACGCGTTTTCGGCGCAACAGGGGTTGGGCAATTTGCCGGATCTGGATGCGCGGCTCAATGAAATGGCTAGGCATATCGTGGCTAAAGCCAGCAATTCCGATGCGGACGAAATTCTGATTGTCGGGCACAGTACAGGAACGATCATGGCGACCATCGTTCTGGCGCGCGCGTTAGCGATAGATCCTGAGCTTCTGCAGCAGCAACGCTCCCGCATCAGCCTGCTGACATTGGGTCAATGCATACCGATTGTCAGCCTGTTGCCACAAGCGCAGCAGTTCCGTGATGCTTTGTCTACGCTGGCGCAGGCAGAAAAATTGGACTGGATAGATTTTACGGCTCCTACCGATGGTGCCTGTTTCGCGCTGGTTGATCCCATCGCCGTATCTGGTATTTCGCAGGTTAACCCGGATGAGCCCAAGCCTAAATTGTTGTCTCCGCGTTTTGCCAGATTGTTTGCGCCAGCAACGTATGCAAAAATCCGTCGCAATTGGTATCGGACGCACTTTCAGTATGTCATGGCGAGCGAGAAGGCTGGCGAGTACGACTACTTTGCCATCACCGCTGGCCATCTCACGCTGGCAGAACGCCATCAATCCCTGCCATCAGTTCAACACTATAAGCGACCGAAAGTATTTTCATGAGCCGACACTGTCCGGTTTATCCCCAGCCCAAAAAAAACAAAGCATCCGTGTTATGGACGTTTTTCGGCAAGCGTCGCTCTTGGCTCGATGGATTGTATGAGCGTAGTTATCGCATGAAAATGGGCGAGGTGCATTTGCCCGGCCTGGATCTATACATGGTCAATGAGCCCAAACTGGTGCGTCAGGTGCTGGTCGAAGATGCGAATGTTTTTCCCAAGCATGACTTGCTGGGAAAGGCGCTCGAACCGCTATTGGGTGAAAGCATTTTTACTACCAATGGCGAACAATGGGAGCGTCAGCGCGGCATGATGGATCAGTCGTTTGCCCAGACGCGTCTGAAGCTGGTTTTCCCGCTGATGAATGCCGCCGCAAACGCCATGGTGGAACGCATGGACGCGCTGCCGGATGGCGTGACCACCAACGTCGATCTGGAAATGACGCACGTCACTGCCGATATCATCTTCCGTACCATCCTCTCGATTCCTCTGGAAGGAGACGACGCGCGCACCATCTTTCACGCCTTCGAACGTTTCCAGGAAATGGCGCCGCGGCTTCTGATGCCGATCATCTTTCGCTTCCCCAACTGGCTTGCTCCCTGGTTCACCATCTACAAAAGCAAGCGCGCCGCAAAAGAGATTCGCAGTGTGTTGGAGCGTTTCATTCGCACCCGTTTCGATGCCTATCATCAGGGCAATCCCGGCGCGTATGACGATATTCTTTCCTCGTTATTAGAGGCAGTTGACCCTGCTACCGGAAAAGGTTTCAGTTTTGATGAGCTGGTTGATCAGGTCGCGATGTTGTTTCTGGCAGGCCATGAAACCTCGGCCAGTGCGCTGTCCTGGTCGCTGTATTTGATGGCTATGGATACCGATATTCAGGAGCGCATGCACAACGAGGCAGTTGTCGTCATGGGGAGTGAGCCGCCAGAATATGCAGACATTAAAAGCATGGAGCTGATTCGCAACGTATTCCGCGAAACCTTGCGCCTGTATCCGCCAGTCGGTTTCATCGCACGGCAAGTGGCCGAAACTCAGCAGATGCGCGACAAAACCGTACACGCAAATGCCTCGATTATTATTGCTCCGTGGTTGATACACCGACACCGCGACTTATGGGAGCGACCGGATGAGTTTGATCCTGATCGCTATGCTAGCGAAAGCGCCAAAGATTCCCTGAAGTGTGCCTACTTGCCATTCGGTTTGGGCCCCAGAGTATGCATGGGTGCGTCATTCGCCTTGCAGGAAGCCAGCCTCATTCTTGGCACGTTAGCCAGACGCTACCGTTTTGAATCTGTGGTTGGTAACATGCCCAAACCGGTAGGCCGACTCACTATCCGCTCAGAAAACGGCATCAGTTTGGCCGTATTTAAACGCACAACAATAGAACCATTAAGAGAGCAGCTGTGAAAGAAAGAATCGCTGGTTTTTTATTGATGACAATAATCGTCCCGCTGGCACTGCTGGGTTATCTGATCATCGTTTTTGTCGGTTTTGCAGGAAACCCCGCACGCGGCCGCGCAGGTGTGCGGGCGCTCGACCATTTCGTCAATGCCACCGTATTCAATGGCTACGCATGGGAATCCATCTCGTCGCATGCGTGGCGGATGCGCCACCGACGTTGGGCAAAAGCCGTCATCTGGCTTACCAACCACTTCCAGGCAGATCATTGCTATCGTGCCAATAAGCGCGAGCAACCGCTGGTGGATTTCATTCTTAACAAAGGATTGGAGAAGCGCACTATTCGTTAAGTGCGGTTTGGAAGTTTGAAAGTCAAAGCTGAGATCAACATCGCCGATTAATCAGCATTCCCTTCACGACTATGAAAAAGTGTATGCATATATTTCTATGCAGGAAGCTTTGCGTCCAAATACATCGATATTTCTCAAACTGAGACATACGGTCAAGTCCACCCAAAAAACGCATATAAACTTGTTTGCATATAACTGCAAAAAAACAAAGAAAGTTTCCTGCAGAAAACTAATTTCTACGATGGATTACGCCGGATTTTTTTTGGGAATTTGTTTTATAGGAAATAACGAAGCGCTGAAATTTGTCAATTTTCGACGCTACTCTAAGGCGTTGAATGCACTTTTTAACTTGCTTTAAGAAAATTCTTAATTATTGCTTTATGGGGGATATTGTCAAGAAACATTTTATTTGTGCAAAGATTTCTTGATGGCAAGAATAACATCTTTTAAAAAAGGCCCGTGATAATATTTTCCGCCAATATCACGTGCCATTTGAGCGCGTTAAGCGTGTAAACGATACTTTTACAAAAAACGCAGTCTTAAGACTGCGTTTTTTCTTAGGTCGAATTAAGCAGTATTTAAGGCAGTGATTCGCTGAGAAACTGATGCAATCGTGGCTGCCAAGCTCGAGTTGATGAATTCATTGTCGTAGCTTGCCAGCATGACAATAGCGTCGACGGATAGTTAAATATATAAAAAATGTGAGTGAGATATATATCCATGCGTTTGGTTCCGACAATTTTATGTGGTGGTGCAGGTTCACGTCTCTGGCCTGTTTCCCGTGAGCTTCATCCTAAGCCATTCATTCGCCTGGCAGATGGGCAAAGCCTGTTGCAAAAAGCTTTCCTGCGAGGCGCGACATTACCCGGCGTGAAGGAAGTTCTGACGGTCACCAATCGCGAACTCTTCTTTAAGACCGAAGATGAATTCAGGGAAGTCAACAAGGCTCAGTTGCCGACATCATTCATTCTGGAACCCTTTGG
The DNA here is from genome assembly GCF_009497155.1 of Glaciimonas soli. Lineage (GTDB taxonomy): Bacteria > Pseudomonadota > Gammaproteobacteria > Burkholderiales > Burkholderiaceae_D > Glaciimonas > Glaciimonas soli. The sequence continues at coordinate 153,329 of NZ_WINI01000004.1, read as the reverse complement.
GCGCAATACTTCAGCTGCCATAGCGGCTGCTGCACTTCATGTAGTCAAGGCGCATGGCGAAGAGGCGATCATGCTCGTGTTGGCCGCAGACCACCTGATTGAACACCAGGAGTCATTCGCCAACGCCGTGATCGATGCAGCAGAACTAGCGCAACAAGGCAAAATTGTGACGTTCGGCATCCAGCCGGATGTGCCTGAAACCGGCTATGGTTACATCGAATCCGAAGGCAACAAAGTGCTGCGTTTTGTAGAAAAGCCTTCTCTCGAAAAAGCTCAGGAATATCTCGAGTCCGGTCGCTTCTTATGGAATTCGGGGATGTTCTGTTTCAAGGCCGGCACCATGTTGCAGGCAATGGAGCAGCACTGCCCGGAAATTCTTGCCGCAACCAAAGCATGTATTGAGCAATCTCGCAGAGCGGAAGGCAAAGGCTTCGCAGAACTTGAACTCGATGCAGCCAGCTTCGCGCAAGTTCCGGATAGCTCCATTGATTACAGCGTCATGGAACAATCAAGCCTGATAGCAGTGGTGCCTTGCAATATTGGTTGGAGCGATATCGGCTCCTGGAGCGCACTTGGTGATCTGTCGGCTGCTGACGATAACGGCAATCGGATTGATGGCAGCGCGTTATTGCATGATGTCAGCAACTGCTATATCCAAAGTAATAAGCGTGTCGTTGGTGCGGTCGGTATCGACAATCTGATTATCGTTGATACACCCGATGCCTTGCTGGTGGCCGATAAATCCCGCGCGCAGGACGTTAAGCATCTCTATGCAGAACTGAAAGCGCAAGGGCACGACGCCCACAAACATCACCTGACCGTACATCGTCCATGGGGCACTTATACAGTGCTCGAGGAAGACCCTGGCTTCAAGATCAAGCGTATTGAAGTCAAACCGGGCGCGTCCTTATCTCTGCAAATGCACCATCATCGTAGCGAACACTGGATCGTCGTCAGCGGTATGGCCAGAGTCGTTAATGGCGACAATGAGCTGTTCGTCAGAACCAACGAATCTACTTACATTCCCGCAGGCCATAAACATCGCCTGGAAAACCCCGGCATGCTCAATCTGGTCATGATTGAAGTGCAAAGCGGTGAATATCTTGGTGAAGACGATATCGTGCGCTTCCAAGACACTTATGGACGTGTCTGAAGAAATTCAGTCAAGGGTAAGTGAAGTCGAACAACTGTTTTTGTAAGCCGTAGAGATTGCATTCACCTGCATTCAAAACAAGATCAACAATAAACCGCATCAGCAGGAAATCCCGTGGAAATGCAATCTGCCTCAGAATTACAATCGCCATCCAAAACATGGCCTCAAGCCTTGAAAGAACGCTTGGTTCGCGTCAATCGCTTATTTCTTGTGACGGTAGCGATTCCCACTATTGTGGCGACCGTCTACTTTGGGTTGATCGCTTCCGATGTCTATATTTCGGAATCTCGCTTTGTGGTGCGCAGTCCTCAGCCCCAATCGGCCACTGGCCTGGGCGCACTACTTCAAGGTGCGGGATTCTCCCGCGCGCAGGATGATACCTACAGCGTGCAAGACTTCATGCTCTCTCGGGACGCGCTGCAACAACTAAATGCGAAGCTGGCTCTCGACAAAGCATTCGGCCATCACGATGTTGATTTATTCAGCCGTTTTGCTGGGCTGGGCTGGGACAATAGCTTTGAAGCTCTATACCGTTATTACCAAAAGCAAGTCGTGATTGACTTGGACTCAGCATCTTCCATTTCATCGCTAAAAGTGAGTGCCTTCACGGCTGACGATGCCTATCGTATCAACGCAGCGTTGCTGGAGATGGGCGAGCGCCTTGTCAACCAGCTAAACGAACGTGGACGACAGGACATGATTCGTTTTGCAACATCTGAGGTGGAAGTTGCGGAGAAAAAAGCTAAAGATGCGGGTTTGGCATTGTCAGATTATCGCAACCAAAAAGCGATATTTGATCCTGAGCGTCAATCAGCACTCCAGTTGCAACTGATCTCCAAGCTTCAAGATGAACTCATCGCCACCAAAACACAGCTAGACCAAGTGCGCACCTTCACCCCTGATAATCCGCAGATTCCGGCCTTGCAAAAACGTGCGACAACATTGCAATCTGAGATGGACACGCAAATGGCCAAAGTGGCTGGCGGCGGGACATCGTTGACCAGTCAGACCACACAATATGAGCGCCTGTCTTTGGAACGCGCGTTCGCCGATAAACAATTGGGAGCCGCACTAGCATCGTTGGAACAAGCCCGCAACGATGCCCAGCGCAAACAACTCTATCTGGAGCGGATTGTTCAGCCCAATAAACCAGATGTAGCAATAGAGCCGCGGCGGATACGCAACATACTGACTACGTTCCTACTCGGCATGATCGCTTGGGGTGTGCTCGGCATGCTTCTGGCTAGCGTGCGCGAGCATCAGGACTAGCCTAAATTATGAGTAATACATCGACACTGAGGCGTTCACTAGCGATACAGTTTCGCGTGATAGGCGCGCTGCTCATGCGCGAGATACTTACCCGTTATGGACGTCATAACATCGGCTTTCTTTGGCTCTTTGTTGAACCCATGATGTTTACAGTTGGTGTGACGGCGTTATGGACTTTTTCTAATGCCCACCATGGGTCTAGTCTGCCCATTGCTGCGTTTGCGCTCACCGGGTATTCGTCAGTTCTCTTATGGAGAAATATGCCTGGTCGCTGTAGTGGAGCCATCGAGCCAAACTTGGCATTGATGTATCACCGCAATGTGAAAGTCATCGATATTTTTGCTTCACGTATCCTTCTTGAAGTCGCCGGCACAACCGCGTCATTTATTACGTTGGGGATAGTCTTTATCGCCATTGGCTTGATGAAACCCCCAGAGGACATACTGAAAGTCATGCTGGGCTGGGGAATGCTCAGTTGGTTTGGTGCGGCATTGGCCATACTTGTTGGCGCGTTGAGTGCTCGCTCAGAAATTGTTGAAAAAATCTGGCATCCGATGGCTTACCTGTTTTTCCCACTATCTGGCGCAGCTTTTATGGTCGACTGGCTGCCCACGCCCGCGCAAAAATTCGTACTACTTTTCCCTATGGTGCATTTTGTCGAAATATTGCGCGAAGGTTACTTCGGCGCAGCGGTTCATGCGCATTACGATTTGTTTTATGCTGGCACGGTTAACCTATGCATAACTTTGCTGGGGCTTTCGCAAGTTCGTGTGGTATCGCGTACGGTAATACCTGAATGATTCATATCGAAAACATTGTCAAGCGCTATCCGACCCGACAAGGGCTCAGCACTGTGCTGAATGGTGTCAGCCTGCAGGTGAAGCGTGGTGAAAAAATTGGAATCCTGGGCCGCAACGGGGCCGGTAAATCCACATTGATACGTCTTATAAGCGGTGCCGAACGACCAACCAGCGGCACTATCAACCGTGGGATGAGCGTCTCTTGGCCGCTGGCGTTCGGCGGCGCGTTTCAAGGAAGTCTCACCGGGCTAGACAACTTGCGCTTTATCTGTCGCGTGTATGGGACAAGCGCAGAAGACAAAATTCAATTTGTGCAGGAATTTTCAGAATTGGGGAAATATTTTCGAGAGCCGGTCAAGACCTACTCGGCAGGGATGCGTGGTCGATTGGCTTTCGCAATCTCGATGATGATCGAATTTGACTGCTTTTTGATTGACGAAGTGATTTCCGTCGGTGATGCCCGATTTCACGAAAAATGCCAGCGAGAGCTTTTCGAGAAGCGGGGCGACCGCGCCATTATTATGGTGTCGCATGAAGTTCACAACATTCGAGAGCACTGTGATCGTGCCTGTGTAATTCACAACGGCCTGCTGCACGATTTTGCAGACATTGATACAGCATATGACTACTACAACAGCAACGTATGACCCAGGATTAATTGACATGACAAATGAAGCGAACAAAAAAATAAAAGTATTACTGGAATTACGCCCTGCATTAGACGGTTTTGCCGGTATTCCACAAGAAGTCAGATTGCTGTTTCGTGGGCTGCGCAAAATTGAGTCTGTGGATATTGAAGGGTTGTTGCAGACATCGCACCGTCGTTTAGCCCGAGGGACCAGCGATACGGGATTCTTCAGGAAGAAAATCTCGGCGGCCCGGCGCTATAACCGAATCTCCAATGTCATTATTTCGATGGCCGAAAAGCCATACCGGAACGTTTTAGACATTATTATGGATTACTTCCAGAAGCGAGCAGAAGTAGCCAGCCTGCAAATTTCGATGGTCAGTGGTTTTGGGAAAATTAAGCTGACGCGTTTTGAATCCAAATCGTTTGAAGATTTTACTTGGCGGACTATTTTTTCAAAGACCTTGCCTGCATCTGATTTTTCGTTGGTCGCCCCGGCAAATCACCGTGTCTGCTCCGTGCCGTGGCATACCTTACATACAGTCGGTCTTAGTACTCTAAACTGGCGCTCCACACCTAAATATCCGAAGCTGGACACGAAAGGCTTTGATATTTTCATCGGTCAAACACCCTATCCAGCGCGAGTCGATCCCGATACGGCTTATGTCATTCGTTACCACGACGCGATTCCGATTTTCATGCCGCACACCATATCGGACAAATCGCTCCATCAGGCCACGCACTTCTACGCCATGATGAGTAACGTTAAATCTGGCGCTTGGTTTGCCTGCGTTTCGGAGGCAACGCGTCAGGATTTGATTCGAATTTTTCCAGAGGTAACCGATCGAGCGGTGACGATTCACAATATGGTGGCGCATCACTATTTCTTGGAAAATTCTGCGTTTGAGCGTGTGCCTGGAATTATCAGATCGCGACTATACGAGGGGGATCCATCAAAAGGAATTGAGTTATTGCCTAAGTTTTTTAGTCTGCGAGAAAAAGAGAATTTTTATAAGCGTTCGCTTGGAGACAAACACTTCAAATATTTGCTGATTGTATCAACCATTGAGCCAAGAAAAAATCATACACGACTTCTTGCAGCCTGGGAGGTGCTAAAAGCTGATGTTGACCCGGACCTCAAGCTGGTAGTAGTTGGAACATTGGGATGGGAACACAGTTCTATTACGAAAGCATTTTCATCTTGGATTGACCGCGGCGACCTGTTCATGCTCAATGCAGTTCCTGCGCCCGATCTCCGGGTTCTTTATCGTCACGCGGCTGCGACAGTTTGTCCAAGTTTAGGGGAGGGCTTCGATTTTTCCGGTGTGGAATCTATGGCTAGTGGCGGTATTACGATCGCTTCCGATATTCCGGTGCATCGCGAAGTATATGAAGATGCCGCCGAATACTTTGATCCTTATGCCACGATGAGCCTAGTAAAGGCGCTCAAAAAAGTGCTTTATGAGGAGGGTGCGCAGCAAGAGCAAGAACAAATGCGTCAACGTGGAGGAGAAGTGTCGTCGCGCTATCTCCCTGAGCAAATTATTCCGCAATGGGAGCGTTTTGCAGAGCGAGTTGTTGCAGAAAGAAAATCAATAAAATCGTCAACAACTACTGTATTCGAAGAGAAAAACTCTTCAGTCTCATCAACTTAGTAAGTGGATTGATTTTCTATGGACTCTCGGCACATCTCCCAATTAGTTTTGAAATTGTATGCCCGTAAGATTGCGCATTCAGCGTATATAGGCATTCTGGGACGAGAGCCAGATGAAAATGGATTAGCGTCCTACACTAAAGAAATCGCATCAACAGGAAATCTTTCGACAATCTTGGGCGATTTCTCTAGATCTAGAGAGGCATGGGAAAGAAATTTTTATCTTCATCCCGACGAACTTGTCCGTTTGATTTTTCAAGGCTTGCTGGCGAGAGCGCCAGAAGCCGAAGCTTTGTATACCTACACAGAAGAATTGGCGCAAACCAAAGACCTGAGCGGAATACTTTCTGCTTTGACGCATTCTCAGGAGCACTGGGAAAAGCTGATGAGCCAAAGATCAGAAGAACTAGTTCAAGCATCCTTCCAAGGCTTGCTGGGGAGAGCGCCGGATGTTGAGGCGTTGCATACATACGCAGAGCAACTGGCCCAAACCAAAGACCTGAGTCAGATGCTGTCGGCATTGGCGCAATCCCAAGAGCATTGGGAAAGGCTGATGAGCCAAAGGTCGGAAGAATTGGTTGAAGCGTCATTCCAAGGTTTGCTGGCGAGAACGCCAGAAGCCAAGGCGCTGCATACGTACTCAGAGCAACTGGCCCAAACTAAAGACCTGCGCGGTTTGCTCTCGGCATTGACGCAATCCCAGGAGCACTGGGATATGTTGTTTGCAAGGAAGTCCGATGAAATAGCGGGTGCTATTTTTAAGGGAATATTGGGTCGTGCGCCTGACGCAACTGAACTTGATACTTATGGATCAATTTTAAAAAACAAGGGCAAGTTAGAACAGTTTACTGCATGCATAAACAAAAGCGAATTGGCTCGGAGAGATTTTTTCAGCAATGCGGCCCCAGATTTAGTTCGTGGAATTTTCATAGGAATTACCGGTCGCGAACCAGATGCCAATGAATTAGCAAATAACATTCCAAAGATTTCCTCCGCTACAGAGTTTCAGCATGTTATCGCTGATGTTCTAAAAAAAATGATCGTCATTTCAATAAATGCGGCTCGCAACGAAGAGGCGAAATTGTCGTATGACATCGCTTCAGCGGTAACTCCATTATCTGATTGGAAAATTTCTGATACCTCGATAATTCTCACCGATGGATTTTATAGTAAGGAATCTGGATTCGTCTGGAGTGCGGCGAAGTCCTCACTGATAGCCAATGGAAATTTCAGTGTGTATTTGAGCTGCAACTATTTATCTCCCGGCGAGAAGAGGTATATTTCTATAGATGACGGCGATCAATCTTTTACCGTAACGTTGGACGATGCATATTCTTGCCATGAAATAAAGATACGCTCACAACTCTCGAAGTTTATTCGATTTAGCTCGGATGGCTCCATTAGCCCTCAGTCATTGGGATTGTCATCTGATAATCGAGAATTGGCGTTTCAGCTTTGGTTCGATATTCCCCTTAGCCACTATATTTCCAATATCCCCGTATCAGTAGGGAGCGCACAAACTCTGCTGTGCATTTTTGATGCAAAAAAAGAGGCTGATAGTCTTCGTCCGATTTTTGAGCGGCTTATCGAGCTTGGATATACCGCTGAATTTATGGATACAAATACGGCGATCGACTACGTAAAAAAGAATAATATTTTACTTGGTAATTTCCTTATATCTTCAGCTACGCCTTACGCAAAGCTTTTCAACGCAGGATGTCGTGGCCGATATATTTATGCCGAGCATGGTGTTTCTCCCCTCAAAAAATACACATATAGCCCGCACTATCGTAGGTACGATTTGGTGTTATTGCCAGGGGTACTTTGGACGAAACGACTTATTTCGATATATCCAGAAATGATTGATCGTTGCCGCGTCGTAGGCTATCCAAAACTACAATCACCAGTCTCCCTTTCTGCTAGTAAGAGAATTGAGATGTGCAGAAATTTAAATTTAGATCCGGAAAAAAAATTGATTCTGTTCGCACCAAGTTGGAGTGGCGGTGACCGTGATTGTGGCCTATTCAATTTGCGATTCTTTGACAATGCGGATAATTTATTTGCCATACCTCATGACGGCGATGTGAAGTACGCGAAAGAGTTTTCTGATCTTGGTTATCGTGTTCGAGTTTTGGGGGGAAATGAGTCAATAAGTGATTATTATCATTTGGCAGACATTCTGGTATCTGACATTTCATCGACAGCAATCGAATTCGCAGCGCTCGGAAAACCTGTCGTGTGCATAACTATGAAGCGTGTTCCCGATTTCGATGCCAAATTTTTCGAAAATGAATCGCGGTTGCGAATTCCTCATACAGATGTGTATTGGGATTTTTGCACTCTCGTTCCTCGCGAGGAAATTAATATTGCTGTGAAAGCGCAGCAGGAGTTGTTAATGGATAGTCGAGCCTTTGCGGACAAGAGCCACACTGTTCGAATGATGGTTGATTGTTTAGGTGAGGAAGCGGCGGATCGTTGTGTGAATTCGATAGTTGAGATGCTGCAAAGCGCTAATAATTTGTATCCAATTCACGCGAAGGTTCCATTATGCAGGTAAAGAAAAAAGCGGAGTTATGCGAAAAAGTTATTTTAACTTACGGAACATTCGACTTATTCCATATCGGGCATCTTAACTTGTTAAGGAATTTGAAAGCTCTTGGAGCTAGATTGATCGTTGGAATATCAACCGACGAATTTAATTCCCTGAAAGGGAAAAAAACAATTATTCCCTATGAGCAGCGGGCACAAATTGTAGAGGCTACAAAGTTCGTGGATGAAGTTTTCCCGGAATGCTGCTGGGAGCAAAAGCGCACTGATATCACACGACTAAATGTTGATATTTTTGCGATGGGGGACGATTGGATTGGGAAATTTGATGATCTGTCAGATTTATGTGACGTTATTTATCTTCCGCGAACAAAAGATGTTTCTACGACCGAAATAAAAAAAATGATGCAACAGCAATTTGTGTAAAAGGACGAGATTCAATAGACAGCAGGAGCGTTACGTGAATTGATCTATGGGCTGCCTACTTAATTTCTTGGCCCGGAGCCAATGACCGACTTATTACGAATATATTGGAGCAATGAATGGCAGTTTCAAAAGATGCGGTTATATTTGGATTCAGATTTTTCCTCGGACGTGAGCCCGAATCCGAACAGACCATCAAGGCGCATATGGGAGCGCAAAGTGAAACAGCACTTGCCGAGACTTTGATTAAATCGGGAGAGTTTTCAAGAAGTAAGCGCTTCGATAATTTAATTGAATTGAAGGCGTTACCTGCATCTAAAGCCACGGGAACTGGTCTGCCACCGATAAAAATATTAATCATTGGTAATTGCCAGATTAAGGGCGTCGCCCGTTTAATTCAAGCAATGGTCGGCAATGTGGTGACAACTACCATAGAAGCATTACCCGCTACAACCGATCGTCTCAAGTCTGGCGACCTAGACATTTCATTATTGGTATCGCAAAGTGATTTGATATTGTTGCATCCGCATGCGGAAATTCCAAAGATTTTTGAGGAAAAATTTATTCATGCCCGAGGCAAAACTAAATTGTTTCCGAGAGTCGCATTTTCGGCGTTCCATCCCGATGTGGATTACATATCAAATCTTCAAAATAGCAGAATCAAGGGGCCGCTTGGCGAGTATCAATCTACGATCGCATTTTACGGTTGGGCAAACGGTTGCTCAGTTGAAGAGACAATCGATTTATACAACGAAGATGTATTCGGGAAACTTGGGTTTTTCGATTACTGGAATGCATGCAAGGAGTCGTTGATACAAGAGGGTAAAGCAACAGGACTACCGTTGGAACATTTGATTGATAAATGGTCCCGAACGGGGGAATGGATGTATTCCTCGAATCATCCTAAATTGTTCGTTCTTGCCGATTTGGCGCGGGCTATTTTGGCTCGTGAAGGTATAACTGCATTATCAAATGTAGAGCAGTTTGTTGATGATGATTTGGCACAGGGACCTGTTTGGCCGCTTTACCCCGAAATTGGCCGGAAGTTGAATATAGTCGGCCACTATCAATTCAAAAAGGCACGCGGATCTTGTCCTCAGGATCAGCCGGTTCTTATGCTTGGGCTGGCGGAGTTTGTGCGGGATTCTTTTGAGTCGTTTTCTAAATACTCTAAAGAAGATTTGGTTTGTGCTCGTCTCGCTTCCTCGCGCTATCAGGAATTAGGCAATTTTCTGAAGAAAAGAAAAATATCGAATTCTGCCAAGATTTCTGTTTCCACTGTAAGTCAGCCAGATACATCCCGAATTGGGCGCAACCCCTATCAGGGCTTACCCGACCATCAATTTTGGCGTCGCGCGATTGAACGACTGCCTATGCAGGACGTCGATCCTGTCGTACGGTCCAGCATGATTCTTAATCGCGAACACAAAGTGGCAACAGCGGGGAGTTGTTTTGCCCAACACATCTCGCGTACGTTGCAAAAAAATGGTTTTAACTACTACATTTCAGAGAGCGGGGATGCTCTTTCATCTGAAGAGGCACAGAGGCGAAATTTCGGTGTTTTCTCAGCACGTTACGGAAACTTGTACACAGCACGTCAGTTGGTACAGCTATTTGATCGGGCATACGGAATCTTCGTTCCAACTGAGCGGTACTGGATACGTGGCGACGGCAGATTTGCGGACCCTTTCCGTCCACAGATTGAACCTGACGGATTCGCTTCAGTTGAAGAACTCGAGCGATCTCGCGAGGAGCATTTTTCATCGGTTCGCAAGATGTTTGAAAATCTGGATGTGCTCGTATTTACGCTGGGCCTGACCGAAACATGGCGGTGTCGGTCCGATGGAGCGGTGTATCCCCTTGCGCCAGGCGTTGTTGCCGGTGAATTGAATCCGGATACTCACGAGTTTGTGAATTTTGGCGTTGCAGATGTTGTGGCGGACATGAATGCCTTTGTAGAGCGGCTTTTGCGAGTGAATCCTCATGCGAGGATGCTTGTGACGGTTTCCCCGGTTCCCTTGATTGCTACATATGAGGATCGCCATGTTCTTGTTTCCACGACGTACAGCAAGGCAGTTTTGCGAGCTGCCGCCGAAGAAGTTAGTCAGCGTAATCCGATGTGTGAATATTTTCCTTCCTACGAAATTGTTACAGGACACTACACTAAAGGAGAATATTTTGAGACTGATTTACGTTCGGTAAAGCCAGAAGGTGTTGACCATGTGATGCGCCTGTTTATGTCTCATTACTCGTCGGAAAGGACCACTCATGAAAAGGCGGTTAGTGCCCTTGATGAAGAGTTGATGCGAGAGAGCGCTCTGTTGAACGAGGTTGTTTGTGATGAAGAAGCAATCGACACCGATCATTGAAGATAATGATGATAAAAATAAAATATATATTTAGGGGATGGTTGACTACCGCATTTTGCGTTTTCTCGGCATTACTAATGTGTAGCGTTGGACATGCTTCAGATGCGAAAACAGGTCTAGCGGGAAAGATGATTGTGGGTTATCAAGGCTGGTTCGGTTGTCCAGGCGATTTTGAAAAAAATGACAATTGGCAGCACTGGTTTTTGGGTCGCGTCCAGCAGGATCATTTCACTGTTGATCTTCTGCCTTCGATTCGCGGAATCGATGCGGAAGATCTATGTGATACAGGACTTAGCAGGCCGGATGGAAGTGCGATTTTGCTTTTTTCGTCGCAGAACCAACGTGTCGTTGCGACGCACTTCCGTTGGATGGCTGAGCATGGCATTGATGGTGCTGCGGTGCAGCGTTTCGTCGGGGAACTAGTGACCCCAGAGAAGAAACGTCGTGGCGATAATGTCATAAAGAATGTCCGTCTTGCATCGGTGGCTAGCGATCGGGTTTTCTATGTGACCTATGACGTTTCTGGAGCTAATCCCAAAACGGTGGTCGAGGATATTCGCAACGACTGGCACCATTTGGTGGATGAGTTGAAAATCACAACAAGTCCCAGCTATTTAAAGGAACACGGTAAACCTGTGCTTCAGTTATGGGGCTTTGGTTTCGGAGATCGCCCCGGCACAGCGGATGAAGTTGCCGCGCTGATCAACGACTTGAAAGGTGGGCATGATGGTCTCCAAGCAGTGACGCTAATCGGCGGTGTACCGACGCACTGGCGTACCCTTTCCGGTGACTCTAAGTCGGATCCATCTTGGGCCAAGGTGTATCGCAGTTACGACGTCATTAGTCCATGGTCTGTTGGGCGTTTTTCCAACGACGAAGAGGCCGACGTATTTATAAAAAATAATGTTGTTCCCGATCTTGCCGAGACTAAGCGTTTGAAACTGGAATATATGCCGGTGATTTCTCCTGGGTTTTCCTGGTATAACTTGATGACCAATAGAGGTAATAAAGATCAGGCTGTCCTTAATCGGACTCCACGTAATTGTGGGAAATTCCTCTGGCATCAGGTTTCCAATCTGCTCGACGCACATGTTGAAACGCTGTATGCCGCCATGTTCGATGAAGTGGATGAAGGAACCGCTCTGTTCCCTGTCGAAACGCGTAAAGACAAACTACCCACTGGCGCAACCATGGTTTTTCTGAATCAAGATGGCTGTGCTTTGCCGGATGACTGGTACTTGCGTGTTACGGGAAAAGCAGCAGAGTATTTACGACTACGTCAGGCGCCACCAAAAAACATGGACGCAGTTCTTAGGCCTTGATTTGCATTCTAAATTTAAACCTCAATTTTAATTTCAACCTCAACTTATAAAGAACCTTATGGAAATATTTTTTCGCATTTCTAAATCCATCGTATTGTCATTGATTATGTTTTTCTCTTTGAGATATATGGGAATTTCATATGGAACATCCATCATACTCAGCCTGATTCCTTTGGTCCTTGGTTCCATCAGTGTCCTCACTTCGTTTGCTTACATGCTTAGCGGCCTTGTATTTATCGCTGCATGCGCATCTTCCTTGTTGCCAGAGTTTCACCTCAACGCCAAGGATATCGTCAATTTTGCAAAATCCGATGTCGTTGTCCGGAAATAAAATAATATGAAATTATCGCAAAAGGATTGCCGCCGGCTGATTACTGGCTGTGCGGCTGCCGCCATAACAATCACATTAACCGGCTGTGCCGTCTCGCCAAGTTGGCTGCCATCTTCAGGGCCGAACTATGCGCAAGTGCAAGCGGTCACTGACGCTCAACCTGGGACCGGTATCCAGATAGTGGATGTTAATGACGCTGTAACCCGCAAATTGCTTGCCAACCAAAAGCAGAGTCTGTTTTCTGAAAAATTTAACGCGCCTGCGAAAGCTGGCTATGTTATTGGTTCAGGTGATGTGATTGAAGTGTCAATCTGGGAGGCACCGCCTGCAGCACTGTTTGGTGGTGGTGCGATGGATGCGAGTTCAGGGCCGGCTACCACACGTGTAACTACCCTCCCCGAACAAATGGTGAGCAGCGACGGGACGATCAATATTCCGTTTGCAGGACAGATACCCGCTAACGGGCGCAGTCCGCAACAAATTGAAGCTGAGATTGTGCGTCGACTGAAAGGCAAAGCGAATCAACCGCAAGTGTTGGTCCGAATGATTCGCAACAACACAGCGAACGTGACTGTGGTTGGCGAGGTGACTGCCAGCACGCGCATGCCGCTGACTGCGCGTGGCGAGCGGCTGTTGGATGCATTGGCCGCGGCGGGAGGAGTACGTCAACCGGTTAACAAGATGACGTTGCAGGTTACGCGTGGCGATCAGGTTCAGGCCTTACCGCTCGATACGATTATCCGTGATCCGAAGCAAAATATCGTTCTGCAGCCAGGTGATGTGATTACGTCGTTATTTCAGTCGCTTAGTTTTACAGTGCTCGGAGCGACCGGCAAGAATGATGAAATGAATTTCGAAGCGAAGGGAATTTCCTTGGCTCAGGCTCTGGCTCGCGTCGGTGGGCTGCAGGACAGCCGCGCCGATGCGCAAGGTGTTTTTATTTTCCGCTTCGAGTCGCCTGATGCGATTGATTTAGGCGGTAAGAAAGTAGAGATGACACCTGAAGGAAAAATACCGGTGATTTATCGTGTCAATCTCAAGGATCCGGCATCCTTCTTCGTTGCGCAAAGCTTCCCGATTGAAAACAAGGATGTGTTGTACGTATCAAATGCGCCTGCTGCTGAGCTGCAGAAATTTCTTAATTTAGTCGTTTCCGCAATTTATCCAGTGGCTAGTGTCGTCAGCATCTCTAGGTAAATTGTTTGGCTTTACCCATTCGGTTTTTGCCCATGCGTGAAATATTAATCGACGTGACCCGATTGTTGGATCGTTCCATGACGGGACGATTACCAACAGGGGTGGATCGCGTCGGTTTGGCGTATATACGGCATTTTTCTGAGCGGGCGAAAGCGCTGGTGCGTGTCAGTGGGCGCACGATAGTGCTGCCTCAGGCAGCGTCGCGAATATTGTTCAGCAAATTACTAACACCTTCTGCCGATTTCAATCGGACAGTGCGATGGCTGGTAGGGCGGGAATGTTTCAAATGGCCGGGTAATCGCCATCTGAAAGATGCATTTCTGTTCAATACCGGCCACAGCGGTTTGGAGCAAACATCTTATCCGAGGCAATTGCGGCGGCAGGGCGTACGACCATTGTTTGTGGTGCATGATTTGATTCCGATTACCCATCCGGAATATTGCAGGCCCGGAGAGCAGGGTAAGCATGTGATCAGGATGAACAATGTATTAGATCTGGCTAGCGGCGTGATTGCGAATTCACAAGCGACGCTGGACGAGTTGAACCATTTTGCGCAAAAGGCTGGCAAGCCTATGCCACCGGCGATGGTTGCGCTGTTAGCGGCGCCGCAGTTCACTGCACCTGCTTTCGTCCGACCAATGGCGGAGCCGTATTTCGTCATGCTTAGTACCATTGAACCGCGTAAAAATCACTGGCTGATGTTGCAGCTTTGGCGGCGCCTGGTGGAGCGCATGGGAACGCGTGCACCTAAGTTAGTGGTGATCGGGCAGCGCGGCTGGGAATGTGAAAATGTCATTGATCTACTTGAACGCTGTGAAGACTTGCGTGGAGTAGTAACAGAATTGCCGGATTGCTCCGATGCTGACCTGGCCACTTATCTGCATCATTCGCAAGCTTTGCTGTTTCCGTCTTTTGTTGAGGGCTATGGCATGCCGCTGGTGGAAGCGTTGACGGCTGGGATTCCTGTCATCGCGAGTGATTTACCGGTATTTCGGGAAATTGCAGGCGATATCCCCGATTATCTGGATCCGCTGGACGTTATGGGCTGGATGACACGCATCGAGGCCTATACCAATACTGACTCTCCGGGGCGAACTGCACAGTTAAATCGCATGGTGCATTTCGTGCCGCCTACATGGGTAACGCATTTTCAGTTGGTTGAGCAATTGCTGGAGCGTTTGCAGGAGACCGTGAAATGACGCACTCCGCGAGTGTTGCAGGAGGTATTCGTGCCTTGCCTGCCAGCGTTTTTGCCTATGGATTTTCTTTCCGGAAGCGCGCTATCGTCCGCCGTTTTATCGGGAATGTGACGGTGCGTTTTATTCGTGCGGGGCATGCTAAATATCTGCCGTCGGGAAGCGCTTTGCTATTGTGGGGGAGCCATCCTTTGCCCGCAGGGCTGACATCGGATGTTCAGGTCATTCGGATGGAAGACGGGTTTTTGCGCTCCGTAGGATTAGGTGCGGATTTGATCCATCCGGTTTCGTGGGTGATTGATCAGCGAGGAATTTATTACGATGCCACGCAACCATCGGATTTGGAGTATCTGTTACAGACTAGCGAATTTACCGACGAGTTGCTGGAACGGGCATATTCCTTGCGTCGCCGGATTGTGGAAAACGGGCTCACCAAATACAACGTTGGTTCCGGTAATTGGCAACGTCCGTCACTGGCAAAGCGGGTGATTTTGGTGCCCGGCCAAGTGGAAACGGATGCCTCGATTCAATTTGGTGCACCGGGAATCGTCAGCAACATGGGTTTGTTGCAAGCGGTGCGGGCAGCGAACCCGGATGCTTACGTCGTGTATAAACCGCATCCAGACGTCGTGGCCGGACTGCGCGCCAAAGGTCAGGGTGAGCGCACCGCGCGGCAATGGTGTGACGAAGTGGTGATGGATATTGCGATGGGGGAAATACTCCCTGCGGTCGATGAAGTGCACGTGCTGACTTCGCTGGCAGGCTTCGAGGCACTATTGCGCGATAAGCCGGTGACTTGTTATGGGCAACCGTTTTACGCGGGATGGGGATTGACGAAGGATGTCATTCCAGTGGCTCGCCGTACCCGCCATTTATCCCTGCATGCGTTGGTGGCTGGAACACTGATTTTGTATCCGATTTATATCAGCCGTAGTGTGGCAAGTGGTTTTACGACGCCAGAGCAAGCACTGGATGAGTTATTGGCCTGGCGTGCGGCGACGCCGAAGCGGATGCCATGGTGGCGAAAAGTATTACGAATGGGCTTACTTTTAGCATTACGTATAGTCGGGAGTAAACGGTGATTAAGAGTGGACTCTCCGAATTCAAAAGTAAGCGTGTCTTATTATTGCAGGGACCGCTGGGCCCATTTTTCAAGAAACTCGGGCGCGATCTGACACGCGCAGGCGCGCAGGTTTCCAAGGTTAATTTTAATGGCGGTGACTGGCTGTTTTCTTCCAGCGGATCCATTCTGTTCAGAGGGAGAGTCGAGGAGTGGCCGGCTTTTTTCGAGCGGGTACTCAGCGAACACAAGATCGACGTCGTGTTGTTGTTCGGGGATTGCCGGGCAATGCATGGTATTGCCCATGAAATTGCAGCAGGACGCGGCATTGAGATAGGGGTATTTGAAGAAGGGTATGTTCGACCTGATTACATTACTCTGGAGCGGTTTGGGGTTAATGGCTACTCTCAGATTCCTCGCGATCCGGCTGTTTATTTGAACAAGCCTATCGTTGATATTCCACAAAATATCGCGGTCGGCAATGCCTTTTGGCATGCGACATGGTGGGCGATGTCATATTACCTGGCCAGTGCGCTGTTACGGCCAGTTTTTCGTCATTATGAACATCATCGGCCGCTTTCCCTTTGGGAGGGAATTCCGTGGCTTAGGAGTATCTGGCGCAAGCAATATTTCGCGCGTAAGGAAAAAGGCAGTCAGGCAGAATTGTCGTCGACGTTGACGAAGCAATTCTATCTGGTTGTATTGCAGGTACACAACGATGCGCAGATGCATGTACATTCTGATTTTGAATCAATTGCCGCCTTCATTGATTGCACGCTGACTTCCTTCGCCCAATTCGCACCGCCCGGCACGCATTTAGTCATCAAGCACCATCCTATGGATAGGGGCTATCACGACCACACACGGCTGATTGCCGAGCTGGCCCGGAGGCATGGCATTCAGGACAGCGTACGTTATATCCATGATCAGCATTTGCCAACACTGCTGGAGCACGCACGTGGCGTGGTGTTAGTGAACAGCACCGTGGGTCTTTCTGCCTTGCATCACAGCACGCCTCTGATGGTGTGTGGCGAGGCCATTTACGATATCCCGGGCTTAACTTTTCAAGGTTCACTGGACCAATTCTGGAGGCAAGCTGAAGAACAACCAGTCAATGGTGAGCTTTACCAACGTTTTAGAAACTACCTGATTGAGCACACGCAATTGAATGGGAACTTCTACCGACAGTTGGATATTGCAGGTTCTTATGCAGGCTTGCAGTGGTCGGCATCTGTCGATGAACCTGAAGTAATAGATGCGGTTGACGAGAAATCCTGTCAACCGACTTCCTCACAGGCACCTCTTTGCCCGTAAGCGCTCGGGCGATTACCTAAGATTTTTCAATGTGAGCTGATCTGCGCTTCGCTGAAGGTTCAGCTGAACCTGAAGTGCGGTTTTGCCATGCCTGATATAGTGCGGATTGGCTGTGAGGATGTCGGTATTCAGCTGCAAGATCATTTGATTAAACGTCAAGAAGTTGTCTTAGGAGAAATGACTTATGTCCGCTACTCTTCCAGCACCCGAATTGATTTTGTATCGCGGCCAGTTCACCACGCTAGATCGTCGTAACCCCACCGCCACTGCCGTTGCCATTCGTGATGGCGTTTTTACAGCTGTGGGCCGCGATGAAGATATTCTGCCGCTGGCAAAAGAAAATACACGTCTGATTGATCTCAAAGGGCGCCGTGTCACTCCTGGCCTGATCGACAATCACTTGCATATCATTCGCGGTGGACTGAATTTCAATATGGAGTTGCGTTGGGACGGTGTCCGGTCGCTAGCCGATGCGATGGAGATGTTGCGGCATCAGGTCGCCATCACGCCCGCCCCACAATGGGTGCGCGTCGTCGGCGGCTTTACAGAACATCAGTTTGTGGAAAAACGAT
The DNA here is from genome assembly GCF_009497155.1 of Glaciimonas soli. Classification (GTDB taxonomy): domain Bacteria; phylum Pseudomonadota; class Gammaproteobacteria; order Burkholderiales; family Burkholderiaceae_D; genus Glaciimonas; species Glaciimonas soli. The sequence continues at coordinate 135,494 of NZ_WINI01000004.1, read as the reverse complement.
TGCCGACGCTGGAAGAAATTAATGCCATTGCGCCTGATACGCCTGTATTTATTCTGCATCTGTACGACCGTGCATTACTCAATGGCGCAGCCCTGAGAGCTTGTGGTTATACCAAAGATACGCTGGCGCCAGCGGGAGGAAAAATAGAGCATAACAGCGCTGGCGAACCGACGGGCTTGCTGCTGGCGAAACCAAATGCTGCGATTCTTTACGCAACGTTGGCCAAAGGGCCAAAACTTCCTTTTGAATATCAATTCAATTCGACGCGCCATTTCATGCGTGATTTGAATCGTTTGGGTGTAACCGGCGCGATTGATGCAGGTGGTGGTTTTCAGAATTATCCAGAGGATTATCAGGTCATACAAAAACTCGACGACGAGGGACAGCTGACTATACGCCTGGCCTACAATCTTTTTACTCAGAAACCGCAGGGTGAAAAAGAGGATTTCCTGAACTGGACGAAAACCTCGAAATACAAGCAAGGCAATGACTATTTCCGCCACAACGGCGCGGGTGAAATGCTGGTGTTCTCTGCCGCGGACTTTGAAGATTTTCGTCAGCCCAGGCCCGATATGGTGCCGGAAATGGAAGAAGATCTTGAAGGCGTGGTTCGCATCCTCGCTGAAAATCGTTGGCCATGGCGCATGCATGCGACCTACGACGAAACCATTACGCGGGCACTTGATGTGTTCGAAAAAGTGAATCAGGATATTCCGCTCGCAGGTCTGAATTGGTTCTTCGATCATGCCGAAACGATATCCGACAAATCAATCGACAGAATCGCCGCATTAGGTGGCGGCATCGCCGTGCAACACCGGATGGCGTATCAAGGCGAATATTTCGTCGAGCGCTATGGTCCCGGTGCTGCACAGGCGACGCCGCCGGTCACGCGTATCATCGAAGCGGGAGTAAAAATATCTGCCGGCACCGATGCTACCCGCGTTGCCTCTTACAATCCTTGGGTATCGCTGTCGTGGCTGGTGACCGGAAAAACGGTTGGTGGCATGCAGCTCTATCCTCGCGCCAACTGTCTGGATCGTGAGACTGCCTTGCGCATGTGGACAGAGAATGTCACCTGGTTCTCAAACGAAGAAGGAAAAAAAGGACGAATCGCGGTCGGGCAGTTCGCGGACCTGACGGTTCCGGATCGCGATTATTTTAGTTGTCCCGAAAGCGAAATAACTGACATCGCATGCGAACTCACCGTCGTTGGCGGACGCGTGGTGTATGGCGCTGGTGAATTTACCATCTTTGACGATAACCCACCGCCGCCAGCCATGCCGGATTGGTCGCCGGTTCGTACTTTCGGTGGTTATGGTGCATGGGCGCAAACTCACAGTACCAACTCAGGCAAAAACACGCACAAGTTTGCAGCCGCATGCGGTTGCAGTCATTCCTGCGGAGTACATGGACACCAACATGCAACAGCCTGGACTAGCCAGCTGCCCATTAGCGACCTGAAGTCGTTCTGGGGTGCGCTAGGCTGTGCTTGTTGGGCGGTGTAAGCGTTGGTCAAAGTTGAAAAATGATGCATCACATCCATGTGTGTATCCAGCTGTTTTATTGTTTGCGCTCTTTATTAATAACTTAATGAGAAAACACTATGCCTACACCAGCAACCATAGAAAAATTCATCGCAAGAGTTGAGCAGAATGCTCACGCCGAAGCTCTCGAAGAATTTTATACAGAAGACGCTTCGATGCAAGAAAATCAGTCAGCACCCAGAGTCGGACGTGAACATCTTGTGGCAAATGAACGGAACGTTTTAGCCAGGGCGGCTTCGCTGACGTCGACATGCGTTCGTCCAGTCTTCGTGAATGGCGACAAGGTGGTCGTGCGCTGGATATTTCGTTTCGAATGGCTGAATGGAAGCGTCACCGAGATGGAGGAGTTGGCATACCAACGATGGGAAGGCGAGCGCATAGCCGAAGAACAGTTTTTTTACGACCCGGCACAGCGCGTTCCAAAGGTACCGGTAAATCCTTAAAACAATCGCGTATCGGTCAACGCGATCACCTGATACGTCCGCGTAATCGGCGTCAAGGAATGTCGGTCAATAATTCGTATCGCGTTGAAATACAGGAATTTGCTTGTAATAGACTTGCTTTTTTCTCATTTCCATCATATAACGTTGCCAAATAGAAAATTGTTATATGGCATTTTTTGGGAGAGAAAAACCATGGTCGGTTTCATCATTTGTCTGGCAATCATGCTTGGTATCGTATTTTGGATGATTAGTATTTATAACGGTCTGGTGAGTTTTCGTAACCGTTTCAAGAACGCATTTGCGCAGATCGACGTACAGCTCAAGCGCCGCTACGATCTGATTCCGAATCTGGTAGAAATCGCCAAAGAATACATGAAGCATGAGCGCGAAACATTGGAGGCCGTGATTGCTGCACGTAATCAGGCGGTCAGTGCCAATGCCAGGGTTGCTGGTAACGCCACGGATGTCGCTGCCGTGCAGAAAATGGTCGTTAGCGAAAGCACACTTAGCGCTAGCCTGGGAAAATTGTTTGCCTTGTCGGAAGCCTATCCGGATCTGAAGGCCAATCAAAACATGATGCAACTCACCGAAGAGTTGACCGGGACGGAAAATAAAATCGGCTTTTCACGTCAGGCATATAACGATAGCGTGATGGATTACAACACCGCCATCGAACAATTTCCCGGTTCGATGTTCGCCAATATGTATTCTTTCAAGCCAGCAGAATTGCTGAAGGCGACCGAAACGCCGGAAGAGCGCAAAGCGGTCAAGGTCACGTTCTAATCCAGCGTAGAACTCGGCGATTGCAGACATGACTTTTTTTGAGCAGCAGCATCAGGCACGTCAGGAAACCAGAAAATTAGTGTTCTTGTTTGTGTTGGCGGTGATTGTGATCGTCGCCGCCGTCAATCTGGTGATGGTGTTGCTATGGACGTTCAAGTTCGGTGCCTATCACGGTGTTCCGCGCCAATATCCCAGAGGTTTCTTCGAAACCAATACCGCGGTTACGCTATTGCTGATTGGCGGCGGTACCCTGATCCAGACCTTCAATCTACGTGATGGCGGCGATGCCGTGGCGTTGATGGCCGGCGGCCGTATTGTTTTACCCGCCACTGGCGATTTGCAAGAGCGACGGTTGTTGAACGTGGTGGAAGAAATGGCGCTGGCTTCCGGCATTGCCTGCCCCAAGGTTTATCTGTTGGAGCGAGAGGATGCAATAAATGCGTTTGCCGCCGGTTATAACCAGAATGAAGCCGTCATCGCCGTCACGCGCGGCACCTTGAACCGGCTAACCCGAGATGAATTGCAGGGCGTCGTAGGCCACGAGTTCAGCCATATCCTGAATGGCGACATGCGCTTGAATATTCATTTGATCAGTGTCTTGTTTGGCATCCAGATGATTGCCGGCCTCGGTCAGCAAATGATGGATGCTGGCCGCTACGAGACCGACGAACGCGATGACAGGGGACCACCATGGCAGGCTGTACTGTTCCCGGCAGGTGCGATGTTTTTTGCAGTCGGTTATATCGGGGTCTTTTTTGGACGCGTGATCAAATCCGCGGTGTCACGGCAGCGTGAATTCCTGGCCGATGCCAGCGCCGTCCAGTTCACCCGTAATCCAGATGGGATTGGCGGTGCTTTACGTAAGATTGGTGGCCTCACCGATGGGAAAAAAATTGGCTCGCAAATCAATCATCTGAATGCAGAGCAACTCTCGCACCTATTCCTCGGTTGTGCCCGTCCCAATTTTCTGAGCGGCTGGTTTGCCACGCATCCGCCGCTGAAAGACCGGGTAAAGCGCATTTACGGACGCAGCATGTCACTGCTGGAAGCACCAGAATTGGTGACACGATCTATCGCCAGCAAAGTGCGTTTGCCGGACCTGCCATTCACTTCTGTCAGCGCGGCAGATCTGGCAGATGCTGCAGCTACGTCGATAATCCCGCCGATCGCCAGCGGATTATTGGCGCCATCGCAAAAATTCGGTAATAGCAGTGATAGCGGATCGCCGCTGGCATCGCAGCTCGACGGTGCCGTACGCGACCCGATCGCAGCTAGCGCGGTGATCTATGCACTATTACTAGGCAATGGCGCAGAGCGTGAAGGGCAGCTGACGTTGCTCAAGAAGGAGGCTCCTCATCAAGCCGCTTTGATCACACATTTAGCTGGGGCTATCAAGCAATTGCCGTTGAGTGCCAGACTACCTTTAGTCGATTTGGCTGCGCCAGCACTGCGTCAACTGTCGCAGCCAGAACGCGACAAGTTACTGGCGCTGGTAGATATGCTGATTGCGACCGATAGTCGCATCACGTTAAGCGAATTTGTGTTGCAGACCGTATTGACGCGTCGTTTGGCGCCGCGTTCAGGGCGTTTGGTGCCAATCAAATTCAACGCATTATCGGAACTTGGCAGCGATATTGCCGTATTGTTCTCGCTGGTGGCGCATGTGGCAGTGCCGGCTAGTCATGACGATGCTATCGCTGCGCGCCTGGCGGCTTTCCTGCGCGGCGTCCAGTTGTGCCCTGAGCTCAAGCTCGCCGCCCAACATTATTGTGATGGTGCGAGTCTCAGCTTCTCGCGAGTAAGGCTGGCGCTGGACAATGCCAATCAACTGGCACCGCTTGCCAAGCCGCAACTGGTCAAAGCCCTGCTGGCGGTGGCTGACAATGGCGCTGAATTGCCGATTGCCAGCGCCGATATTTTGCGTGCCATTTGCGCCGGCATCGAAGCGCCGATTCCGCCGACGGTCGCCGCCACATATCACGCATATCCCTGGCAATTCGATAATTAATAAGTGTCTTACCGCTTTTGGCAAATCCTTGATCAGATCGCTATAAGTCGCTTGGGGCTATTTCGGGGCACTGATTATCCCCATAATTTGCATCCTGTGCCTCTTATTCATCGACTCGTCGTTTGACGTGCGATTTGGATAGGATGCATGTCTATACTCTGCTGCATTTAGCTCACTTCATTGATTGGATATCACCATGCTGTCTCGTCTCTTTGCTGTCATAGTCGCACTCACGCTGGTCATTACCGCTCCCGCAATGGCGTCTGAAAATCTGGAAACGATTGTAAAAACGGCCATGGCTGGCTCTAAGGTTCCGGCTGTTGGCGTACTTGTGATACGTGACGGGAAAATCACCGAGGAGGCGGTTTATGGCGTGCGCCGTAACGATGGCAATGCGCGTGTGAAGCTGGATGATGTCTGGCTGATCGGTTCAACCGGGAAAGTGATGACGGTTGCTATGATTGCCAGATTGGTGGAGCAGGGGACACTTGCGTGGGATACACCACTGGAAAAAATGCTACCGGATTTTGCTGCAAGCATGCGACCGGAGTACAGGAAGGTGACTTTGATTCAGTTGCTTTCTCATCGATCGGGTTTGCCCCGCGATATGAAGAATCTCAACTCTGCACAGAAATTTTTTACCGATGGGCGTCCATTTACGCAACAACGTCTGGACTACATCAGTGCTGCGCTGCGGGATGCGCCAGAAGCCGCGCCGGGCTCAACTTTCATATATAGCAATACCGGTTTTCTGGTTGCTGCGGCTATCGCCGAAAAAGCGACGGGTAAAAGCTATGAGGAGTTGATGCAGCAAGAAGTATTTCAACCGCTGGAAATGACGCATGTTGGATTTGGCAATACACGCGATGGTCAAAACCGTGGACATCAGCATGGTCATCCCATGCTCAAAATGAAAAAGTACGACGACGGCGCGCCAGATATGTTCGCACCGGCCGGTTTTCTGCACATGAGCCTGGATGATTGGGCGAAGTTCAATCTGGATCAACTGGCGGGAAGCAGAGGGCACGGCAAATTACTCACTCCCGCGTCCTATCACTTGATGCAGACAGCACAGTTGGGTGGTCCGGCAGGGCTCGATTGGGGTGTGCAAGAATCTGTCGCTGGACGCAAAGGCCCCGCCTTGGTACATCAGGGATCGGATGGCAATTGGCTCGCGATGGTCGCTTTATTTCCGGCACAGGACTCGGGCGTGATGGTTGTCGCCAATGCAGCCGAAGACATGGGAACCGACAAAGTGTTGAAAACAGTGTTGGTGAAATTGTTTCCAAGCTTGAGCCCGCCTAAATAAGATGCAGTCTGATAGCGGTTGATTAACTCACCGCTTTAGGCAAATGCCAGCCTTGCGAAACGGCCACAAGCCGCAACACAAAACATACCAGGCCACCGGTAATGGCTGAGGCGGCGGGTGACAATCCGTAACGGCGGCATGTCAGCGCCACAAAAGAGCCGGCAAAAGCTGCAGTGGCATAAATGTCAGTGAGCAGTATCAGCGGCACTCGGGCTAATAAAATATCACGGATCACGCCACCGCCCACGCCGGTAACGGTACCCATCAGCATCGCCACGAACGGACGGATGCCAAACAACACCGCCTTCTCGACTCCGGCCATGGCGAACAGTGAGAGACCTGCGGCATCCAGCACGATCAGCAGTGAGGCTGGGATTGCTTGTATGCTGGTATGAAAAATAAAGGTGAGCAATCCTGCCACAAAAGCCAGCATCGGATAACGCCAGTCGCGGATAGCGTTCGGCGGCGAGGCACCGATCAGCAAGTCGCGTATCACGCCACCGCCGAGTGCCGTAACGAATGCAACCACCATGACCCCCAACAAATCCAGGCCACCATGAATAGCAGTGAGAGAGCCTTCAATGGCAAAAACAAAGGTGCCCGCCAGATCAGCGGCAAGTATCGTTGTTTCTGTTTTTAGCTTCATGCTCTTGGCCGAGAGATAGCGGTTATGAGGTAAAGATGTTGGGTAACTTTATCATGCGGCGATACGCATGAACATAATCATTTCCGGTCTAAGGCCGCCAGTCGAAATCAGCGCCAGATTACACCCGCAACAAACTATTGATCGCTACGTGCTTCCGACAGCGCAATAGTCAAATGCTGCACCTTCTTTTTCAACTGATCGCGTTCTTCGGTGAGTTCGGCAACCACTTGCATTAAGCGATGGATTTCTATTTGATCTGGCGTGGCATCGTTCGGTAGCGGTTCCACTTCAGGTTTCGGCTTGGGCGGCAGACGGGCTTCACGCACTTGTCTTGCCGCCAACCTCAGTTCCTTCTTGCCACCAGCAACAGCCGCTATTTGCTCCTCGCTAGGCAAGGAAGCGACGGCGGCCGCAGCATTAATGGAAATGACTCCCGACTTTACGGCGCCGACCAGTTCAGGCGCAGCTGTCTTCTGGATTTTTTCGATTTGTCCCAAAGTCGCGCTGCTCACCCGTGCGGCACGTGCAACGGCTTCTCTGGTTAATTGTGGCTCGCTCTCGGATTGAACAGGGGTATCGGATGTGGTTGATACTGCCGGCGCTTGCTGAACTTGCGTCTGTGCTACGCGCGCCGATACGATTTCTTTCTTGCGTAGTGCAAGAACGCCGCGTTGAAAATCCGATACGCTGCGTCGCCCGAGGTGATTGTCTATCATCCACAGATGCACATCGTCTATGGATTTGAACGTGGTGTTCTGCATGGTATTGAAAGGGATAGCGTGCTTTTGGCAGATGCCGTAGCGATTATGTCCATCCACCAGAAGATCGCCCCACAACACCAGCGCATCGCGGCAGCCTTCGGCCAGCAGACTGCGTTCCAGTGCAGTGTATTCGTCTTCGGTCAATGGATCGATATAGGCACGCAGGTCTTCGTTGATAGTGATGGTCATGGCTCAGGATAATTAAATTGATAGCGGCGGTAGTGTACGCAACGCTGTGGTTTTACGCCACTGCACCCGTCGTTTGAGAGTGGCGATAGTTGCGGCTCAAGCAGTAAAGAGGATGTAGTAATGAGAATGTGGTAATTTAAAGGCAGTGATGAAGTTGATGAAATACCCAGATAAGTAATATCAAATAGGTTATTTTCAACGTGATTATTTGAACTTACTTATATCAATTACAATCAATCGGATTTGAATAATCGAGGATAAATCCCAAATCTGATTCGCATCTATTGCAAGGCTAGCAGCAAGCATTCCTTAGCACCGTATTTGTACGAAATTTGCCCAGTTTTTTCACTTTCGATGTGGAGTCGCAATGAAATACAAGGACTATTACAAAGCGTTGGGTGTGGAGCGAACCGCGTCAGACGCGGATATCAAGAAGGCGTATCGCAAGCTCGCCCATAAGTACCATCCAGACATTTCCAAAGATCCTGACGGCGAAGAAAAATTCAAGGAAGTCGCAGAAGCTTACGCGACCTTGAAGGATCCTGAAAAACGTGAGGAATATGATAATTTGGGCAAGCGTCCAGCTGGCGACAATTTCACCCCGCCACCAGAATGGCAACATCGCTATAGCTCCGACGCCTCGGCCTTTGATGACGTCGATATTTCCGATATTTTGAATGCTTTCAGGTCGGGCGGACAAGGCGGTCACAGCGGCGGCAGAGCGCGCGCAAGCTTCCCGGAACCCGGCGAAGACTATTCAGTGCATGCCTCAGTCCCACTAGAAACGATTTTCAGTGGCGGCGAAATGGATGTCTCGGTGCAGGTCCCCGAATACGACGAACACGGTTTGCCACATCGGGTTTCACGCACTTTTCGGGTCACCATTCCTAAAGGCGCTACCGAAGGTCAGCGCCTGCGGCTTACCGGCAAAGGCGGCCCCGGTCACAACGGCGGTAAAGCAGGAGATTTGTACATCGTTCTGTCGATCGCGCCACATCCACAATATCGTGTCAGCGGGCGAGACTTGTATAGCGATCTGCCGCTGGCACCCTGGGAAGCGGTACTTGGCACCTCAGTCGAAATTCCCACCTTGGGCGGTACAGTGGAACTCAAGATCAAACCGGGCACCTCGTCTGGCCAGCGACTTCGACTTACCGGCCGCGGCTTGCCATCGCCGGGTGGCACTGCCGGAGATATGTACGCAGTTGTGCAGATAGTGGTGCCCAAAACGGTTAGCAAGCAAGAACAAGAATTGTATGAGCAGCTTGCTGCCGCCTCAAAAGTCAATGTGCGTGAAGCCGTCGGAAAGGGGACGAAATGAAACTTACACTTTCGGAATACATTTTGCTCGACGAACAAGGTACCTGCTCGGCGCAACATCTGGCTGAAGTGTCTGGCCTGACAACCGAAGAGCTCGATGAGCTGATTGAAAGCGGCGTCATCGTGCCTTTCGACGAAGCTGCTCAGCCCAAGCTGTTTCATCTGCGCTACGTTGTTACCGCAAACATGGCGCGCAAGTTGCGGGATGATTTTGAACTTGATCACGCCGGTATGACGCTGGCCATGACGTTGATACGACGAATTGACGAATTGGAAGAAGAAATAAATGCGGTGCGCGCGCGCTTTGATCTTGGGGATTTTGGCCACAGGCACTGATGACATTCGTAAGCAATGCTGATCTCAATTTTTGGGACCAGCATTCTTGTCGATGTTCCGTCTTGCGTTACGAGACGCATTAGAAAAATTTGACGGTCTGGAGCGATTTCTATCGGCCAAATGGGCTCTACCGTATTTTTGCAAATGGAGAACAATATTGGAAAATGGTCATTGCGCGTTTAACCAGATGGCTACTGCAGAAGCATGGGCGCGAGGGTGGACACTTACGAGGGAGAAAGCTCACCCTGTAAATCAAACGTATGGATACAAAATTGACTTGGGCGCACCCGACCACCTCGAGCGCCATGTAGTAAGCAATTTCGATACGCAAGCTTTGCGCGAGCTATCGATCAGCTTAACGGTTCCGGGAACATGGCTTAAAGTCTGCGCTAGTCCGGAAGTGGTAGCGCCTTTTCTTGCTGATATCTGGACGGTTCAGCCGCCGGAGTATTTGATGGCTGCAGAATTACGCAAACACGCCATCATTGCGCGCGATGACTACCAGCTATCAATTCACACAAATAGTGCGGTCACCGATGCGGAACTGAGGACCAATCAAGGACAATTAGCTGCGCGAGGGCGTGTAGCGCAAAGCAATGGCTTTGCAATTTTTGACCAAATAGTGACTGAGCCAGCGCATCAAAGGAAAGGCCTGGGGCGCATTGTCATGGGAGCACTGAGCAATGTTTCCATTGCCAGCGAATCAACAATAGGAGTACTGGTTGCCACTGAAGATGGTCGCGCGCTGTATAAGGCGATTGGCTGGACGATAGTTTCCCCGGTCACTGCGGCGGTCATTGGATAAGTCGCACCGACTGTTGTGGGATGCGTTTTGCCGTTCGGGCGGGGTTAGGTAGGGTAAGCGCAGGAACCGGCCCGGAGCAGGCGTATGCACTATCGAAAAAAACCTTAGCGCACACGTCCTTGCACAGAATCAAAGAAGTGAAGAAATGATAATCAAAGAACAGACTTATCGATAGAAAGGTTCGATCTTGCCTTTTACTTTAATCATTAAGGGCTTACCCTTCCGGTCTAGCGCCTTCCCGGCCGGGACTTTGATCCATCCCTCGCTGATGCAATATTCCTCAACTTCGAAACGCTCTTTATCGTTGAGTTTAATGCCAACATCATGTTCAAATATGGCTGCATTATGGAAGGGGCTACGAGGATCGACCGAGAGCCGATCAGGAAGTTGGGGGCGGTTTTGGGTATCGTTCATGGCCACAATTATCAACTATAAGATTAACCAAAACAATTTTTTTTGCGTGGTTTCGCTAAATCATTTGGTTGGCCGCAATCGGACAGAAGCAGTCTCTCCAAAAAATGCTCTAAAGCTGCCTCTGCACATTCTTTGTTAGAGTTTGTGGCAGGATACCCCAACTATTTTTCTACTATGGCTGATACCAATGCAAATCTCATTACTCATCTTAATAGCTGCTATTTCCGTGTCGGTTATTTGTGTGGTTTTTTGCGTGATGCTTCTATGCGGATTCCCTGGTGGAAATACAGGCATTTGTTTTCAAAGTAAATATTCAGTACCGGAATCGCTGAGTCGTTTGTCGTCTGTGTGCCTTCCATATAACTCCGATACACTCGTTTCAGAATGGCTGGTTGGCTCAGTAAAAACGTCGAGCGTTACTCTTCAACGTCGAACACGAGGAATGAAAAGTTCATTCAATCCTGTATTCACCGGTCGATTTAAGCAACAAGACGGACAGGTTGTTCTTTCAGGGAAATTCGCGATGGCCCCCAATGTCCAAGTTTTTTTAGCTTTATGGATCGTCGGAATTATCTCTATCTTCGCTCTTTGCGTATTCGTGCTGGTATCCGAGCATAACCAGGGTGCATTGGAGGGAATTGCCATAAGTGGCATTATGCTGACGTTCGGGATATGGCTGGTGCGAACAGGGAAAAGCTCATCTGCTGACGACATAGCTTGGCTGAAAAATAATATCAAAAATGCTGTTCAAACCTAGTTCGTGACATGAGTGCATGGTGTAACCTGTCTTTCACGGGCGGCTCAGTTCGGCCAGCAGCGGTCACTGCCGTAACAGGCAAATTTCCATCGCGATCCAGCAGGATGAATGCATTAATCACTAAGGTTTAATGATGGCTAAAAACAAATGGCTCCTTGTCTCGTTCATAGCATTTACTATTGTTATCACTTTGGGCTTGGGGCTGGATTGTAATTTTCTTGGCGTAAAAAATTGGCGAGGAATCAAAGCTGTTTTCTTAGGATTATTTTTTGCATTGGGTATCGCTATACCAATATTAGTGTTTCTATTTCAGTTTATGAAAATCTACGGGTTTTCCGGTTTTGGACGTATGGGGCTTGTACTCATCCCTCTTTTTGTGTTTATTTACGCCTCAACTGTGATGCATGTATCAAAACTATATTGTCACTAATGATTAGATAACGGCTGGCTCAAAACGGCCAAATGCGGCCATTACGAAAATCAAATTAAATTAAAGGTATCTGATGATGGAATGGAAATTCGGCGACCCGCCAAATGTCGCGGTATTTACACACCGGAAAATTGTTGATAGAACCAGTTCTATAGTCTATGTCTCACATGATCAAAGTGATGGTGCCTGGCAATTTCTTCCAGCAGATGCTTTGGATGCTAGCAATGCAGCGTTGATTAGCTTAAAGAACATCGTTGAAATTGATGAGGCGATTGTAATACTTGCTGACTTACCTCTGGGCTGGCACGCATGGCGCGACTCCAAAGAGCAACCTTGGCAAAGAGCGCGTAAAAGTATTTAACCGCAAATTGGAAAGCATCTTATTAAGGCTTGTGCTCACTCCTATTTTTAAAGTCGAAATCTAATGGAACAAACGAAGAAAGTAAGTCAATGGTGGTCATTGATTTTCGCGGGGGCGATACTCGGAGTAGCATCAATATTGCTTTATGTAGGAGGTATATTGCATCCAGCCGTTGCACCAGTTTGTGAAATATCGCCTTCTGGATATGTCAGCCCCACGCGGGTAGTAAACGGATCGTTATGGCGGGTAGGTGGTTCGGCTATAGTCCGTAATAATCGGAATCAAATTATTCAAATTGCATTTTGTGGCAAAGGCGGCTGCGTCGGACCTGCTCGGGAGTTGGAGCCGGTCAAGAGTGGCACATTAGTGCGCGCCGAATATTGCACCAAGATGATTACTCGTGTTTATGCTAATGATGTCGAAATCTACAACCGAATGCCACCAACCCAGAATTATTTAGATCAACAAGTTATTACAGGTCGTCACGTTGTTCTGGGGATGTTTGCGTTTTCATGCGGCTTGTTATTGGTTGGAACATTGGGTGTGCGACGAAAAGCCGACGTCTGATCTTGACCCGCCGGGAAGTCATTCGAACAAAGAAAACAACGTTACGATTGCATTTATGGCGATGCCGATCAGTGCGAGAAATTCGACCCAGCGTTCAAAGCGGCTTGGTTCGGTTTTTCTGTATGGTCCATCAATATCGAACATGACATTGCCTTTTCTAGTTTAGTACAACTCTAGCAGTATCAAACACCGCTTGCATATTTGAATGGCCGGTTTCGAGAAATCTCTATGTCGCCTTTGGGTCGTAAGTCGCCGCCCAACAACGTTTACAATCGGCCAGGAATAAGGGGTGATGAAAATGTATTCAGGCTATTCACCGGTTACGACCCAGTGGCTTGAAGCTCGCAATCCGCCATCAACTGTTCCTTACTCTTTATTCAGATAGTTTTTTTCCAAAAATTCGGATCGGAAATTTTGTGGCGGAGTGAGAATGTCTGGCCGACCTTCTGGGGTGAAGTCCATGAGATTCCAATATGGCCAGACCGTGTCGACATGATTCCCCGATAGTTCAGTTCCCCAGAAATGGAAAATCTTGCCATCCTTCTTTTTAAACACATGCATCACTGGTAATTGCATGTCATCAGAGTCTCTCTGGCACTTGTAATCGGCTTGGTAGTTTGACTCCGATCCCGAAACCAGCGGAATCTGCGACCACCCGCGTTGTGTGGCCCATGCATTGATTTTTTCGGCTGGCGCTTTGGCAATGGCGACAAATGCGGCATTTTGGTTGACCTGATACCAACTTCGATCAAATCCATCGACCAGCGAGGTACAGGACGGGCAGGGATTGTCCCAGTTCGGACCGTACATAAATGAGTAAAGCAGCAGGGTGTTTTTGTCCGCAAACAGTTCGGAGAGTTTCACACTCTTTCCTACTTTTCCATCGTTGGCCCATAGTAAAGCGTAGTCTTCTTTTAACTCTCCGCCGAGAGGAAGGTTGCGGCGTTTTTCTGCTACCGATTTTACTTTTTCGACAAGCTCTTGTTCGTCTTTAAGCAATGCGTCACGCGAGTCGCGATATTCTCTGCTTTCGTTTGGGTACCGTAGTTCACTCATGGTCGTCTCCTCTTTGAAACGGATATTCGAGTGTACGCTTAATGGATTTTCAAGGCTGGCCGCAGCATATTCGAAGTGAGATTTGATTGGTGGCTTGAGGTCGTAAGCGCCCCTAAAGCGATCAACTTCATTCGACAAAATTGTTCCGGTGCTATATTTCAACATCCCGCTGTTAAGTTCAGGTTCAATTTAAAAGGAATATGATCATGGCAAATATCGCTTTTCTCGGTACTGGATTGCTCGGAAGTGCATTCGCTGAGGCTGCTGCAAAACGTGGTGATTCTGTCACTGCATGGAATCGTTCTGCGGACAAAGCCCTCGCTCTGGCGCCATTCGGTGTGAAGGCAGCTGAGACTTCTGCCGAAGCCGTTCGGGGTGCTTCAAGAGTGCATCTTGTGCTGAAGGATGATGCAGCGGTCGAGGCGGTTATTGCAGCAGCGCAAAGTGGATTATCTCCTGACGCGATCCTGATTGATCACTCCACGACTTTGCCAGCGTTGACCGCTGTACGGGCCGAGCGCTTCCACGCGACTGGCTTGAAATATCTGCACTGTCCCGTCTTCATGGGGCCACTGGCGGCGCGAGATGCCAAGGGGTCGATGATGGTGGCTGGACCAAAGGTGCTATTCGAATCGGTCGAGGCGGATCTCGCCAAAATGACAGGACGTCTCGAATATCTGGGCGAACGTGCCGATCTTGCTGCAGCCAACAAATTGTTTGGAAATGCCATGATCATTGGCCTCTCTGCAGTGGTGGCTGATGTTCTGACTTTGGCGCAGGCTAGCGGCGTTAACGGCGAAGATGCCATCCGGTTGCTGGGGCTGTTTGATTTGAATGCGATGGCAGCGGGGCGCGGGCTGAATATGGCAAAAGGTAACTTCACCCCGAGTTTTGAATTGGCAATGGCACGCAAGGATGTTGGTCTGATGTTGGAGACGGCGGATGACAGACCGATGGCGGCGTTACCTGGAATCGCCGCCAGAATGGATCAACTCATTGCAGCAGGACATGGTGCCGACGATGCCAGCGTTCTTGGTATTGACGCGTTGGCGAGACCTTAATCGTTCAGAACCTGCTGTACGCGATCAGAATTTACGCGACATTTTTAGCAAGAATTCACTATGTAACCTTTGTCGAAATTTCACCATTGTGAACAGATTTATAAAACGTTTTGTTTGGTTTTCATGTTGACATTGATCGAAGCTTACGATGAAGCCGGCAGTAATATTTATTGCCTTGACGAAATTTGAAAACACGCCGAGTATGAACAAAAGTCGAAGCGTGTCTCGTTTCGAACGGCCTATGGCACTACAACATACTGACTGCGTTTGCACACACCCATCTTGATTGCTACGAAAGGAAAATCAACATGATGCTCGAGTGGAATGACTACCAGAAAGAGTTGATGGCTCGCATCGGCGAGATTGGCAAACTTAGTCCAGATACGCTGCGCGGATATCAGGCACTGTCCACGGCTGGCCAAAAGACGGGCAAGCTTGATGCAAAGACGCGCGAATTGATTGCTTTGGCGGTGGCGGTTACCCGGCAGTGCGACGGCTGCATCACAGTGCATACGGATGCCGCTGCCAGGCATGGCGCTACGGTCGAGGAAATCGCCGAAGCACTAGGCGTTGCGATCGCGATCAACGCGGGTGCTGCGATGGTGTATTCGGCGCGGGTGCTGGATGCTTTTTCAGTCAAGCATCCCGGATCATGATCGACTGCCCAGATTTAATTTTTTCAACACGGTTTATACAGTAGCCCCAGCACCAACAGCTGGCGATGGAACAAACTTATTCGTTTTCCAAGCGAACAGCGCTTTACCTGCTAGTAGCCTATCAATTCGCCAAGGGGACGACGCTGGGCGCAGCAGGGACCGGCGATCCGGTCGATGCGGTGGCCGTGGTCGGAGATTCACAAAACGGATCGCCATCTTCAGGCCGTAATCAGACCGTCCTGATGGCGGGTATACGCCATTCCTTTTGAGCCTTTTTGAAACAGGAAAGCATCATGGATCACTCTGGAAAAATCACTGAGGAAGTTGCGGAGGAAGTTACGGAAACCACCGCTCCATCCAATCTGACGCGGCGCACATTATTGATCGGCTTGCTGTCCGCCTATAGTGCCTCGCTGATTCCGTGGGCGCTGGCGCAACCGGTAGCGAACCCCGAGCAAGGTTCATTCGTGGCGGTTTCAGCGATCCTCGTTGGCCGTCAGGCGCTCGACGCAGTGCAGGCAAAGCGTCTGTATGACGCACTCACCGCCGATGACTCCGGATTTCCTGCCGCCGCACAGGCATTGCTGACGCTGATCAACGACAGAAAAATCGATCCTGTCGCTTTGCAGAAAACGCTGGACGACGAGCATTCACCGTTGGCCGCGTTACCGCGCAAAATCATGACGGCCTGGTGCCTGGGCATCGTTGGCGATAGCGAGAAGGCGCGTTGCATAGCCTATGAAACTGCACTGAATGCGGTGATTGTGGAAGATGTGTTGAAACCACCTACCTACGCCTATGGGACGTATGGAAGCTGGGCAAAAAAACCACTTTAAGGAGCGCCAGATGTCGGATCAATTGTCGGCAGACTTCGTTGTAATCGGGTCAGGAATCATTGGCTCACTGACCGCACTCAAGCTGTTGAAGCAAGGTGCCTCGGTCGTGATTCTGGAGGCCGGCCCGCGCGTTAACCGTGGCCAAATCGTCGCTCGCTTTCGCAACTCTCCGCGCAAGGGCGACTGGATGTCGCCCTATCCATCCGTGCCATCGGCACCGCATCCAATTTATCAGCCCAAGGACAGCGGTTATCTGGTGCAGGCTGGCCCTTATCCGTATCCCGCCGAGTACATCCGGCAGGTTGGCGGAACCACCTGGCATTGGGCGGCACAGGCTTGGCGTGTGGTACCGAATGACATGCGCATCAAGAGCCTGTATGGCGTCGGAGTCGACTGGCCGCTGACCTACGAAGAGCTCGATCCATTTTATCAGGAGGCCGAAGAAATCATGGGAGTGTCGGGCGCTGCCAATACCGGATCGCCGCGCAGTAAACCATTCCCGATGGAACCTGTAGAAGAAACCTGGGCGATGCGGCGTTTCCGTGAGCGGCTTGCACCTGGCGGTTACGAAGTCGTCGCCAATACCACCGCTCGCAATAGCCGCTCTTATGATGGCCGTCCGGCGTGCTGCGGAAATAACAGCTGCCAACCGATTTGCCCGATTGATGCTCAGTATCACGGAGGTCTGGCAGCGGAAGCCGCCGAAGCCGCTGGTGCCAAACTGATTCCGAATGCCAACGTCTACAAACTCGAACATGATGCGCAGGGTCGCATTGTGGCCGCGCTCTACTACGATCCTGACAAGAATTCACATCGCGTTACGGCTAAAACTTTTATTCTCGCCGCCAACGGCATAGAAAGTCCGAAACTGTTGCTGCTGTCGTCCAGCGATAAATATCCAAATGGTCTGGCGAACAGTTCCGACATGGTTGGTCGTAATCTGATGGACCACCCCAGTACTTCACTGACATTCTATGCAGAGGATGAGTTGTGGCTAGGGCGCGGGCCGCAAAGTCCAAGTTCCATCAATACCCTGCGCGATGGAGCATTCCGTTCCGAGCATGCAGCGTATCGCCTTGATTTTACGAATATTTCACAAGTGCTCAGTTCCACTCAGGCATTGATTGCGGAGGGAGTATATGGCGCGGAATTCGAGAAGCAGTTGCGTTATCGTGCCGCGCATCAGGTCAATGTCAAGAACGTTCTGGAAGTGCTTCCCCATCCGGAAAACCGTATTTCCCTCAGCACGCAAAAAGATAGCATGGGTATTCCGAAACCGCAGGCGAGTTATTCGATTGATGAATACACGCGGCGTGGCGCGGATGTGTCCAAAGCCGATTTTACGCGGATTGCGGAATTGATGGGCGGTACCGATCTGCGTTACAGCCCGGAAGGCAATTACGCCAACAATCAGCACATTACCGGCACGATGAGTATGGGCAATGACCCGAAAACCTCGGTCGTTGATGGCTTCGGTCGCACGCATGATCACGAAAATCTGTTCATCGTCAGCACCGGCGTCATGCCGACGGCGGCGACCTGCAACTCGACGCAGACCGGCGTGGCGTTAGCGCTCAGAACTACACAGCACATATTAGAGCAATTCAACGTACGTACGCCGGGTCCGGCTACGTCGACATCCTAATCGTCAAGGTAGCCTTCAATGAAATTGATGACACGCTTGCACGTTAATTTCGGCGCCATCGTGCTGGCGCTGGTCAACTTGAACGTTTGTGCTGCGGCAGCGTCGGACACCGGCAATGCCGACCTGATCAAGCGTGGCGAGTATCTGGCCACCGCGGGCGATTGCATTGCCTGTCACTCCACACCGAACGGTAAGCCGATGGCGGGCGGTCTGTCGCTGCCAACGCCGCTCGGCCCGATTATTTCGACCAATATCACACCTTCGAAAACGAACGGCATCGGTAACTACACGCTTGAGCAATTCAGCGATGCGTTGCGCAAAGGGGTACGTGCGGATGGGCGACATCTCTATCCGGCGATGCCCTATACATCGTACGCGAAAGTCAGTGATGACGATGTGCAGGCGCTCTATGCGTATTTCATGCAGGGCGTAGCGCCGGTCGATGTTAGCGCGCCAGCTACTGCTTTGCCGTTCCCATTCAACCTGCGGATCTCGATGGCGGCCTGGAATCTGCTTTATCTCGACAAGCAGCCGTTCACGCCTGATGCCAGCAAAAGCCAGGAATGGAATCGCGGCGCTTACCTGACGCTTGGGCTCGCACATTGCAGCACCTGTCACACGCCACGAAATATGCTGATGGCAGAAAACCTGTCGCGTGAACTCGGCGGCGGCGAGGTTGGCACTTGGCATGCGCCTAACATTACGTCGGATGTGAATAGTGGTGTCGGCGGATGGAGCGAGCAGGAAATTATCGATTACATGCGCCTCGGCCACACTGCCAACAAGGCGCAGGCTGCAGGACCAATGGCGGAGGCGGTCGATAACAGTCTGCGCCATTTGAACGACGCCGATTTGCACGCAATTGCGGTCTATCTGAAAACCGTGCCCGCACAACACGATGCGGCTGACACTAGTCCGGTATACGCATTTGGCGCTGCTGCCGATGACTTGAACAGTATCCGGGGTGTGGCCTTGCCCGCAGATACCAACCAGATGACCGGCCCGCAACTCTACGACGCTCAGTGCGCGACTTGTCATCAGGCCCGCGGGCAAGGAAGTTTTGATGGCGGCTTGCCACCTCTGTTTCACAACACGGCGCTAGGCCGCGTCAATACCAACAATCTGGTAATGGTAATGCTTGAGGGCGTGCAGCGGAAGAACGATACATCCGAGGTGTTGATGCCGGGTTTTAAAAATGCACTGTCGGATCAGCAGATCGCCACTCTTGGCAATTATCTGATCAAGAATTATGGCAATCCTGCGGCCTCGGTAAGCGTCGAGCAAGTGAAAACGCTACGCGCCGGTGGCGCTTCATCCAATCTGGTAACTGCAGCGAGAGCGGGAATAGGGGCGTTAATCATCGTGATCATCGCCCTGTTCTTTGCGTTCAGCAGACGCAAGCGTCGCAATGCAGCGTAGCCAAAGTAGAGTTATTGCAGCGCATAGCGTGGCTGGTGAAATTTTGGTCCCTTCGTCGTTAAGCCGGTACAGGAGTAAACATGACAGATATATACAAGAACGTTTCAACCATAGCCGAGTTGATGGCAGCGATCAAAGATACTGAGGTGAATAGAATCATCGTACAAGGTCGACTTGCCAACTCCTCATCTATACGTTTAGCTCCGGGCCAGGCGATCGAAGGCTATGACGAGCAAGCCACGCTGACATTCGCTGCGGGGCAGGATGGCTTGCAATTATCGACTGACAATGAGGTGATTCATCTTCGCATTGAAACGTCTGTCGAGCACCGGGCAATTTTCAACGACACCAGCGTTGACAGCCTGGGCCATATTCACCTGTTTGACGTGGAAACGGTGGGACAGGTGCAGCTGCTGGCGCGCGACAAGGTGCGTAGTGGGCATGTAGAAGTTGATGGCTTGCATATCATCGCCGCCGATGCCCGCGGGCAAAGCGATCGTCCCGTCGGGTTTGGTGTACATGTCATACAGGGCGCCTTCACATTATGGAACATGCAGGCTGACGATCAGGTCGTCATCAGCGCGAATCTGGTTGACCTGTCCGCGGGTCATGCGGCTGCACCGGTACTGGGGAGTGGAATTTTCGTGAGCGGACCGGGTTTCGGCAAAGGCAGATTAAGTGTTCACTTGCTTGAGACCGGGCCGGTGTACAGCGATGGACGCATTGCACCGGGGACGCCGGATGTCATCACCGGTGGCGTGTTTACTGTACATGGTGCCTATGTGGACACCGTCCGCAATCTGGCTCCGGTCGTGACGTACGGTGTCAACGACATGGTGCTGGACAACTGGGGGCAAGTGGATTGCTGGGATGCTGAAGACAAGATCACGTCTTACGGCCCCAGCGGCATCGGTTTCGTCAACTTCGGCATCGTGAACGAACTGAGAGTCAAAGCACCGATTGAAACCTTCGGCCAGGGCGCACGAGGCTTTAATGTCTATGCCGGAACCGTCAATCTGGCTGAGTTCGACCGCATTACGACGCATGCGGATGGTGCCGTCGGCGTACAGATCAGCCAGCCGATCGGCAAATTGGAAGTCTTTCGCGGGATCGAGACCTTTGGTGGCACTGGTGATTCGCTGGTCAAAGGCGTGGTCACGACGCTCAGTGCGATCGGCTTGAGCATCAAGCCCGGTGGTTCGGCGCGCGAAATAACAATTACGGGTGGCCTTATCGCACACGGCGACGGTATCCCGCCACTCGAAGTGCACGGTGAAGTCGGCGTATTACAAATCACCGGAACAACGCGGGCAGCTACCTGACGCATGCATCTGCCAACGGTACGGCGCGATAACACGCTTGATAGCGACAGTTATGGACAGTATAAAACTATGCCGATTTCGTCATGTATTGCGATGCGTAATAGCAAGACAAGGTGAGTCGGCAAGGTTACTCTGTCAACATGAAAAAAATCTCAATTCTCGATTCACACACCGGTGGTGAGCCTACCCGCCTGGTGCTCGACGGCGGCCCCGATCTGGGAAACGGACCTTTATCCGAAAGGCTGCAGATATTGCGCACGCGACATGATAATTTGCGTACTGCGGTGGTGTGCGAACCGCGCGGTTCCGATGTGCTGGTCGGCGCGTTGCTGTGCGCGCCGCAGGATCCGACTTGTGCCGCTGGCGTCATCTTCTTCAATAATGTCGGCTATCTGGGAATGTGCGGGCACGGCACTATTGGTCTGATTGCGTCGTTGGCGTATTTGGGACGCATAAGTACCGGGCGCTACAAGATAGAAACCCCGGTCGGTGTGGTCGAAACCGAACTGCACGACGATGGCAGCGTGACTGTGCATAATATTCCCGCTTATCGCTTGCGCAAGGACGTGACGTTGCAGGTGCCCGGTTACGGTCAGGTGGTGGGCGATATCGCCTGGGGCGGTAACTGGTTTTTCCTGATCGGCGATCATGCGCAGGATCTGCGGCAAGATAACATCGCTGCTTTGACCGATTTTTCGTGGGCGGTACGCGAGAGTCTGGAACTGGCTGGCATTACTGGTGCAAACGAGGCACCGATTGACCACATTGAACTGTTTGCGCCAGCACTGAAAGATGGCAATCACAGCCGCAATTTCGTTTTGTGTCCCGGCAAAGCATACGATCGCTCGCCTTGCGGTACCGGCACCAGCGCAAAGATTGCCTGTCTGGCCGCAGATAGCAAACTGACGGAAGGTGCAGTCTGGCGTCAGGAAAGTATCATCGGCAGCGTATTCGACGCTTCGTATCGACGCCACGGTGATCAGATATTGCCTATCATTCGCGGCAGCGCCCACGTCAATGCCGAAAGCAGCTTTATTTTCAATCAGAACGATCCGTTCGCGTGGGGTATCGTTTGACCATCGATGTCCTGATAGTCGGTGCCGGAATTATTGGTGCCGCCTGCGCTGATGCGCTGGCGGCCGAAGGTTTGGCGGTGATGGTCGTCGAGCGCGAAGCGGTCGGGAGCGGTGCGACCGCAGCTGGCATGGGGCATCTGGTGGTGATGGATGATAACCCTGCCGAACTCGCATTGACATCTTATTCAGTGGCGCTATGGCGGCAACTGGTTGCCACTGATCCCCGACGCCATGAATACAGTCGTTGCGGCACGCTATGGATCGCTGCCGATGATGAGGAAATGGCTGTTGCGCGAGAAAAGCAGCACACGTTGAGCGAGCACGGCATTGCTTGCGAGATGCTGGATGCCGCATCATTGTATGCATGCGAGCCGCAGCTGCGGCCCGGATTGCGCGGTGGATTGCGTGTTAACGCCGACGCCGTGGTGTATCCGCCAAAAAGCGCCGCCCTGCTGCTGGCACGGGCGCAGAGTCGTGGCGCCAGGCTGTGTAGCGGACAAGTTATCGCCATCAACGACAACGGCGTGTTACTGGCCGATGGCAGTGAAATACACGCCAGCAAAGTGCTGGTGGCGAATGGCAGCGCATCGGTACAGCTGCTACCGGAATTACCGATTCGCCACAAAAAAGGTCATATCGTCATCACTGACCGCTATCCCGGCATGATCAATCACCAACTGGTCGAACTCGGCTATATCAAGAGTGCACACGCAGCCGATGGCGATTCGGTTGCTTTCAATCTGCAGCCGCGTCCGACGGGGCAGCTGTTGATTGGCTCTTCGCGCCAGTTCGATGTGACCGACAAAACTGTCGAACCGGCGATATTGGCGCGCATGCTGGCGCATGCTGCCAGTTTCGTGCCGGCGCTGACGAACTTGCACGCCTTACGTTGCTGGACGGGTTTGCGCGCTGCGAGCAGCGATGGTTTACCGCTGATCGGACCGCATCCATCGCGGCCGAATGTCTGGCTGGCGACCGGTCATGAGGGGTTGGGTATTACCACTTCTCTGGCGACCGCACAGCTGCTATGTGCACAGATCGTGGGGCAGCAGTCGAAGATACCGATAGCGCCGTATTTGCCAGCGCGTTTTGAACAATTGAGAAATTAATATGGCAGATGACCTCACTATTACCGTTCACATCAATGGCCATCGCGTGACCGTGGTTGATGGATGCAGCGTGGCGGCGGCACTATCGCTAGCCGCCGCAGGCGCACCGGGAATTACCCGGCGCTCGGTCAGCGGCATGTTACGGGCACCATTATGCGGCATGGGCATTTGTCAGGAATGTCGAGTCACCATCGATGGCAATCCGTATAGCCTGGCTTGCCAGACCATCTGCGTAGCGGGTATGCAGATAGAAACTGCGCAGGTCTCATCATGATGCGCGATGTCGATATTGTGATCGTTGGTGCTGGACCCGCGGGTTTGGCCGCTGCGCATAGCGCCGCACAAAGCGGTGTCACCATCGCATTGATTGACGACAATCCACTGGCCGGCGGTCAGATCTGGCGCGGCGGTCCGAATCGCAGCACGCATCCTCAAGCTAAGAAATTATGGACTGAGTTGCAAACGATGAGCAACGTTCAATGGTGCATGCAAAGCCGTATCGTGGGATTGGTTGGCCCCGCGCAATTGTTGCTGGAAACACCGCAGCAGGCGGTTAAGCTGGGCTATCGCAAACTGATACTGGCAACCGGCGCGCGAGAACGCTTGTTACCGTTTCCTGGCTGGACCTTAGCCGGGGTGACTGGTGCCGGCGGCTTACAGGCACTGGTTAAAGGTGGTTATCCAGTCCATGACAAACGCATCATCGTGGCAGGTTCCGGCCCCTTGTTGTTAGCGGTAGCGGCGACTTTGCAACAGCGTGGTGCACACGTGCTGCAAATACTGGAGCAAAGCAATTGGCGTCAGTTGGCTGGCTTTGCCTTGCAACTCACGCGCACACCAGCGAAATTGAAGCAGGCCTGGCAATTGCGTGGACAACTGGCAGGCATTGCCTATCACACCGACAGTTATGTCGTGCGAGCGGAGGGAGATTATCAGTTACGTGCGGTACAAATAATGCGTGGCGGTCAGAGCGAAACGATAGATTGTGATTATCTTGCTTGCGGATACGGCTTGTTGCCGAATACAGAGTTGGCAGAAGCAATAGGTTGTCACATCGTTGACGGTGCAGTGCAAGTGGATGCCTGTCAGCATACCAGCGTCGAAAATGTGTATTGTGCGGGTGAGGGCAGTGGTGTTGGCGGCGTTGATCTGGCGCTGGCAGAGGGCTACATCGCCGGTGCTCATGCCGGTGGGCTCGGTGTTACCGACGGCCACTGGCTGGCGCAACGGCGTAGCCAGCAGGGTTTCGCCAGACGTTTGAGCAAGACCTTCGCATTGCGGCCGGAACTGCGTAATTTGTGCGACGCTGATACGCTGGTTTGTCGTTGCGAAGATGTCGCTTATAGCAGCTTGCAGTCGCATGCCAGTTGGCGTAGTGCGAAGTTGCATACGCGTTGTGGGATGGGGCCATGTCAAGGGAAGGTCTGTGGTGGCGCTACGGATTTTCTGTTTGGTTGGAAGCCGGATTCGGTGCGGTTGCCGGTTTCGCCTGCGCGGATTGGTAGCTTGATTTCCTTGCGTGATGAGGGTGCTGCGCGAGTTTGCGATCTGGCGGACTGATAATGCTGTTCCGATAGGTTATCTTGATTAGGTCGGTACTCCGTGGTGCTGGCAATGTCGGGGGTAGCCCGACAGCTAGTCACTTTTTCTTGCTTCGCCAAGAAAAAGTAACCAAAAAGAAGGCGATCGCAGAGCCGTTGCCCGCCGTTGGCGGGTCCCCAAATGTGTCAACTGTCATTCGGGAGGAAAGACCAACTCGCTGCGCTCAGACATGTCTTCCCTCTTTTTCCGAATGACAGTCGTCACATTTGGCAACGTCCAATGCGAAATTCAAAGTCAAAGTCAACGTCAACGTCAAAAGCAGCAGCCTTGGCGACGCTAAATTTTTTTGTGGAAGTGCTCAACGTTGCTTTGCGTAAATCGGATTTATCTGGATCGTAACAACAACCGATATGCACGCGGTGTCATCCCGACCGTCGCCTTAAACTGCCGCGTGAAAGCGCTGTGGTCGTGATAGCCGCACGCGACGGCAATTTCGGTGATGTTGTCATCGCCGGCGAGTTTCACCGAGGCGGCATCCAGTCGGGTCTTGATGATCATCTGGCGTGGATTCAGGAAAAAAATCTTGTGAAAATAGCGTTCTAGTTGCGACACTGATAAATCGGCGATTTGTGCGAGGTCGCTGATTTGCAATTGCTGATCGTAATGATCATGGATAAAACGCGCAGCGGCGGCAACGCGTTTATAGACAGGATGATTTTTATCCGGCATCGCCAGATCCCGCGAAATACCTGCCATGCCGGCGATGCCGCCATCGCGATCTCGGAGCACTATTTTATGTGTTACACACCATCCCGGTGCACGGTTAGGGTAAAGGTGCAATTCCAGCTGATCGTGAATGTCGATGCCGGTATTTAATACCCGTAAGTCCTGTTCCAGGTAGTTGGTGCCGAAGCTGGGTGGGAAAATATCGCTGACGGTACGCCCCAGTAACGCGGCTTTATCGACGAGCCCGCAACGAGTTACCAGGGTGCGATTGGCAAGCAAATACCGGGCTTGTTTATCTTTGACGAAAAATACGACATCCGGTAATGCATCAAACAGTATTTCTGCAAAAAAGACATTATCCAGCGATGCCCCCAGCAGGAGGCGCTCGGCCAGAACAGTTGTAGGTGCAGCTAATTGTTTCATTATGATAGTGGGGCAGTTGGCGCTCTCTTATCATACACACAGAAAAATAATATGGCTGCTGAGTGATCCAATGTAATCAATTTTAAAAATCCGTCATTCCCGCGAACGTGGGAATCCATGTCAAACGTAAGATGGATCCCCGCGTTCGCGGGGACGACGCAGATTGGATTGATATAATTTTTATTAAACTGACTACGCTGCCGTACTCACCAGTATTCAACGTTAGCAGCCACAGAACAATCTAACCAAGCAACTTAATTTAGCAAGTTAGTTGAGCAAGTTAGTTGAGCGGAGCCGGAATCGGTTCGCCACCCTTGAACTGATAGATAGTGACCGGTGCGTTCTTCTGATTGTGCGTGCCATCGAACTCGTAGTCACCGACCACGCCCGAATACTTCATCGTCGCCAGCACTGGACTATATTTGGCTGGATCGGTGGAGTTGGCTTTCTTCATCGCTTCGGCGACCATCATCATGCCATCGTAGAAATACGGTGCGTAGGTGAGAGGCGCTTTGCCATAAGTTTTCTGGTAATTACTCAGGAAAGCTTTTTCGGTAGCCTTGGTACCTAATACGGTCCCACCTTGTACGCAGTAAAGTTTGTCGTTGACCACTTCACCACCGAGTTTTCCGGTTTCCGAATTGCAGATGGCGTCGCCGCCCAGCAGATACACGTCGATACCCAATGCTTTCATCTGACGCTTCATCGCCGCGGCTTGGGTGAAGTACCCGCCGTAGAAAATGCCATCGACCTGCTTACCTTTGATCGATGTCAAGATGGCACTGAATTCGCTGGCTTTATCATTGGTGTATTCACGATCGACAATCTCGATCTTGTTGGCCTTGGCCGCTTTCAGGAAGGCGTCGGCGACGCCCTGGCCGTAGGCAGTGCGGTCATCGATGACTGCAATTCGTTTTAATTTCAATTGTTTGGCCGCAAATACAGCCATATTGCCACCCAACTGGTTATCGTTAGGATCTAACCGAAACACATATTGGTAGCCTTGTTCGGTAATAGTTGGATTGGTGCCGACAGTGGCCATGACGATGCCGGCATCGTTGTAGACTTTGGACGCTGGAATCGCTACGCCGGAATTATATGGACCGAGGACTGCTTTGACTTTGCTATCCACTAATTTTTGAGCAACCGTAACGCCTGCTTTCGGATCGCCCTGATCGTCTTCTGATTGCAACTGAAACGTTACCGGTTTGCCGGCTATGGTGAACTTGCTCTTGTTGAGCTGTTCGACCGCCATTTGGGCACCGCTTTCATTGTCTTTTCCTGCCGGTGCCTGCGAGCCGGTCAGCGGACTGGTGAGGCCGATCTTGACTACTTCCTGCGCCGTCGATACGCCGCTGATTAGCAAGCTGCAGGCCAGAAAAATTGCTTTGTTCGTAAAGTTCATCTTCGTTTCTCCTGAATTATTATTAATTAATAAGGGACTAATTTGATAAAAATCGTAAGTAAGGCCGCATAAGTATTTATACGTTGTTGCCTCCGCCTTGCCTAAATACTTATGCGGCCTTACTTATACGTCCTTGCCCTGCCGGGCGTAATTTCCAGATTGACTACTTTGATGACGCTACGCCGTTAGTGAACTTACTAACGGCGTAGCGCTTAACGGCTTGATTTACTGCTTTATTTGCTGCTCGATTCACTACTTTACTTTATTAAGCGATATTGAATTTGCTCAGATCAGGGCGTGTGTCGATCGCCTTCTGAATGATCGCCATAACACGCTCACGCTCTGCGCCGGCCAATGGTTGGCGTGGCAGACGTACGTATTCATTTCCAACACCCGCCATCGCTTCAATCAATTTCAGGTTTTGCACCAGCTTGGTTGAGACGTCCAGATGCAACAGCGGCGTCATCCATTGATACAGTTTGAGCGCTTCATCGTAACGCTTTGCCTTCATCAGGTTGTACAGTGCCACGGTTTCTTTCGGGAAGGCGACAACAACGCCCGCCAACAGGCCGTCAGCACCAATGGCCAGTGATTCAAAAGCCAGATCATCGACGCCCATGAACAATTGATAACGGTCGCCCAAGGCATTGCGCAGATCGGTAATGCGACGAATGTTATCGGTTGATTCCTTGATCGCCACCATCCATTTGCAATCGGCCAGATCGATAAAATCTTGTGGAGTCAGATCGACTTTGTAAGCAACCGGATTGTTGTAGACCATCACCGGCAGCTGTGCGGCGTTGGCGATAGTACGCAAATTATCCTTGGCTTCGCGGGCATCGGCCACATACAGCACTGACGGCATAACCATCAATCCCTGACAGCCCATCTTGGCAGCTTGCTCAGCGAAATGCACGGCGTCTTTGGTACGCAATTCAGACACATTGGCCAGCACCGGCACGCGACCGTTAGCAACAGACAGCGCAATCTTGGTCACTTCCAGTTTTTCATTCAACGATAAGGTACTGGCTTCTCCCAGCGAGCCGCATGTGACCAGACCATGTACGCCGCTATCGATCTGGAAGGCGTAGTGCCGTTCCATTTCAGCGTGATCGAGTTCTTCATTTGCCTTGAATTTTGTGGTGACTGCGGGGAATACGCCTTCCCATTTTGGTAACGACATTTACAGCTCCTTTGAGAAAAAAACACACGGATGTCACACACCAGTGTCGAAAAAAATAATGCTGAGTAGTGAGAATAATACCTTGCAAATATATTTGCAATATATTTAAATGGCGCAATCGGAGCGGTGCAAACTGGAAATCAAGCGTACGAAAAAGTCGGCGGCCATGCAATTTATGAACGCCGCCAATACTGTGCAGAATTGCGCATGAATCTTGATAGAATCGGCATAAATGATATCGCTGGACGCGAAAAAGTCATTGGCGTGAATCTAATGATATTGATGATAATGTCACCGGACTACTTGCATTAGCCAAGGCAGCAAGTAATGCAATCAAAATAAAGGTAGTAAAACGTAATGAGCAAAATTGAAACAAGTCGCCGCATCCTGCCCGCTCCCAAATTGCGTGCAGCCGATATTGCGTACGACACGTTGGAAAACCTGATCGTGACACTACAGATACAGCCTGGCGCACCTGTGGTTGAAGCCGAGCTGATAGAAATGACCGGGCACGGGCGTACTCCTCTGCGTGAAGCGTTGCTGCGGATGACCGCGAATGGCTTGATCAAACAGATGCCGAGGCGCGGTCTGATCGTCAGTGACATTGAAGCAGCCGAACATCTGACGCTGATCGAAACGCGCCGTGTACTCGATCAACTGATCGCCCAAAGCGCCGCACGCCTGGCTACGCCGCAGCAACGCAAAGATTTAGTGGCTTGCGCCAAACGAATGGTGGCGGCAGCTAAAAAGGGTGATCTGAGTGCTTATATGCAAGCGGATCAAGAGCTCGATCATGTGATTCACGCGGCCTGTCGCAACCCCTCGGCTGTGACGGCTGTGATTCCGCTGATCATCAAGTGCCGACGCTTCTGGTATGCCTTCCAGCACGAGGGAGATATCGTCGAAGGCGCCAAATGCCATCTGCAGATGGCCTCTTCGGTCGCAGACGGCGATCCACAGAATGCAGCAAAGGGAACCAACGCGCTGATCGACTATCTGGAATTGTTTGCGCGCAAAGTTATTGATAATTAAACGAATGCCAACGAAGAGAATAAGAGAACAAGATGACTATTACAGGACAATCGCTGATCGGCAGCAGTTGCAGCAATAACAACGGCGCGGCATTTCTTGCCTTCGACCCGACCTTAGGGAAGGAGATCGAACCGAATTTCTACAGTGCGGGTCAGGGCGAAGTTGATCGGGCCTGTGATCTGGCGCAAGCCGCATTCGATACCTATCGGGAAACCAGCCCGGAAGTGCGCGCGCAATTTTTGGAAAAGATAGGCCAAAACATTCTCGCCATTGGCGATGAACTGATCGTTCGCGCCATGGCTGAAAGCGGTTTGCCGCGTGCACGCCTGGAAGGTGAGCGGGGTCGCACCATAACTCAGTTAAATCTGTTTGCAACGGTGTTGCGCGAAGGTTCGTGGAATGATGCTCGCATTGATCCGGCGATGCCTGAGCGCCAACCGCTGCCACGCGTTGATTTGCGCCTGCGAAATATTGCGATTGGTCCGGTAGCGGTGTTTGGCGCCAGTAATTTTCCTTTGGCATTTTCAGTTGCCGGCGGCGATACCGCATCAGCACTGGCAGCCGGTTGTCCGGTGGTAGTCAAGGCGCATCCGGCTCATCCCGGAACTTCGGAGTTGGTCGGGCGTGCGATTCAGCAGGCGGTGATAGCCAGTAAATTGCCGGAAGGTGTGTTTTCGCTGTTGACCGGTATTGGCAATGCGCTCGGAACGATGCTGGTGCAAAACGCACAGATTCAGGCAGTTGGTTTCACCGGCTCGCGTCAGGGAGGTTTGGCGCTGGTGAAAGTGGCTGCGGCCCGGCCACAGCCGATACCGGTATATGCAGAAATGAGCAGCATCAATCCGGTTTATTTGTTACCAGCAGCACTAGCGGCACGTGCCGACAGTATCGCCAAGAATTTTGTCGATTCAGCTGCCATGGGAGCCGGTCAGTTCTGCACCAATCCGGGACTCGTTTTGGGTCTGGCCGGTGCTGATTTTGAGCGTTTTGGACAGCTGGCAGGAAACGAATTCACGCAGCGCAGCGCGGCTACCATGCTGACTGCCGGTATCCATGCGGCGTATCAACGCGGTGTCGCCACGTTAGCCGAGCAAGCCGATGTCAAACTGTTAGGGCATGGTGCGGCTGCCGATGGTTGTCAGGCAACGCCTACTTTGTTCACCACTAGCGCAAAGGCCTTTCTGAACAATTCGAACTTGAGCGCAGAAGTATTTGGCCCGGTATCGTTGATGATTGCATGCGACGACGAAGCGGAGTTGTTGCAGGTGACTGAACATCTGGAAGGGCAGTTGACCGCAACCTTGCAAATGGATGACGGTGATAAACCATTAGTGCGCCGCCTGTTGCCGCTGCTGGAGCGCAAGGTTGGCCGGATTCTGGCAAACGGTTTCCCGACCGGCGTTGAAGTTTCCCATGCGATGGTACACGGTGGACCGTTCCCGGCGACCTCGGACTGCCGCAGTACATCGGTCGGCAGCGCCGCGATTTATCGCTTCCTCCGCCCGGTGTCATATCAAAATCTGCCACAGGATTTGTTGCCTGCGGCAGTACAAGACGCTAATCCACTGCATATTTGGCAGCGCCGTGACGGTCAACTGGTGAAGTAGTATTTGCGTCGCCTTATACGCGTTCATCGCTACGGCAGGCCTTGCCGACTGATGGGCGCATGGTGCGAAGCAAGCTGGATCGACATGCAAAATCGAGCGGCAGGCCGGTAGCGCGGCCATGCCTTTTCTTTTTAGTTGTTTTTCCGCGTCCCGAAAATTGACCCAGGTATTCGCTTCATTGCGAGATCACCCCTTCACCGGACCCAATTGATATTTTACGCGGCCTCAACATTCTTTTTGGTGGGGCAGAATCCCAACCGTAGCGGCGCGCGTAAAAACTCTTCATCGCCTGTGTCAGCAGCATGTAGCCTAGTAAAATTGCGGCCAGCCAACCGAAATAACTCAACGGCAGGGCTTGCAAATTGAAGTACTCTGCGAACGGCCCCATCGGCAGGAAAATCCCAACCGCCATGATCGTCGCTGTGGTGGCAAGCAATGGCCAGGACGCGCGACTTTGCACGAACGGAATTTTACGGGTTCTGATCATGTGAACAATCAGCGTCTGTGTCAGCAGGCCTTCAACAAACCAACCCGATTGAAACAGCGTTTGCGTATCAGGACTATTGGCGCGGAAGACGTACCACATCAGCCCGAACGTTGCGATATCGAATACGGAGCTCATGGGACCGAAGAACAGCATGAAGCGACCGATTTCTCCAGAGTTCCAGCGTTGCGGCATTGCCAGTGATTCGGGATCTACGTTATCGAGCGGGATCGCTACTTGTGAAAAATCGTACAGCAGATTCTGCACCAGGAGCTGCAGCGGCAGCATCGGCAGAAATGGCAGGAAGACACTGGCCAGCAACACCGAAAAAACGTTGCCAAAGTTGGAGCTGGCGGACATTTTTGTGTACTTCAACATATTGGCGAATGTTTTGCGTCCTTCCATCACACCCTGTTCAAGCACCAGCAAGCTTTTCTCCAGCAAAATGATATCTGCAGCCTCTTTGGCGATATCGACTGCCGAGTCCACCGAAATGCCAATATCGGCCGCACGCAATGCCGGAGCATCGTTGATACCGTCGCCAAGGAAGCCGACAATGTGATCGCCTTGCCGCAGCGCTCTGACAATTCTCTCCTTGTGCAAAGGTGTGAGTTTGGCAAAGATGTCATAGTTTTCCACAGCCACGGCCAGTTCGGCGTCGGACATGGCTTCAACTTGCGCACCGAGTAATATGGCGTCAAAGGCCAGGCCCACCTCACGGCAAACTTTGGCTGTCACTTTATCGTTATCGCCCGTTAAGACTTTGACCTTGACGCCATGTCTTTGCAACGCATCGATGGCTGGCGCCGTGGATTCCTTCGGAGGGTCCAGGAAGGCGATATAGCCGAACAGTGTCAGTTCCGCTTCGTCTTTGACGTCGTAACTTTCCGTGTTCGGCCTGCATTCGCGTGCCGCCACCGCAACCACGCGCAATCCTTCTTCATTGAGGGCGCCCGTGACCTTGCGGATACGCTCGAGTAATTCAGATGTCAATGCGGAGGTTGTGCCGTGCATATGGACGTTGCTGCATACCGACAGGATTTCATCGACCGCACCCTTGCAAATCAGGAGATGGCGATCGTCACGCTCAGAGACGATGACCGACATCCGGCGTCGCTGAAAATCAAATGGGATTTCATCGATTTTCCGAAAGCAGCTGGCGACGTTCAGTTTGCTTTGCAATTCAACATGTTCCAGCACCGCGACATCCAGCAGATTCTTTAGTCCGGTCTGGTGATAACTGTTGAGGTAGGCATAATCCAATACGTTGTCCGAAGCGACACCAAATATATCCGTATGCCGCTCCAGGAAAATTTTGTCTTGCGTGAGAGTGCCGGTCTTGTCGGTACACAGCACGTTCATGGCACCGAAATTCTGGATTGCATCGAGTCGTTTGACGATGACCTTTTTGCGGGACAAGTAGATGGCGCCCTTCGCCAGCGTCGCCGTGACTATCATCAGCAGCATTTCCGGCGTCAATCCGACTGCAATCGACAACGCAAACAATGACGCGCTCCACCAGTCGTGCTTGGTGAAGCCGTTGATCATCAGTACCATCGGTACCATCACCAACATGAAGCGTATCAAGAGCCAGCTGACTTCATTGACACCGCGCTGGAAAGCGGTAGGCGAGCGGTCAGTCTTCAAGACGCGGTCAGCCAGCATGCCGAAATAAGTGTTCTTGCCGGTACTGACGATGACGGCTGTGGCAGCACCGCTGATTACGTTAGTACCCATGAAGCACAGGTTGTCGCGATCCAACGGGTTGGATATGTCTTCGACCGTTTGTTGCGTAAATTTCTCGACCGGGAGGGATTCGCCGGTCATCGCGGCCTGACTGACAAATAAATGTTTGGCGGTCAAAAGGCGCACGTCAGCCGGGATCATGTCACCTGCTGACAGCGCGATGATGTCGCCGGGGACCAACAGGTTGATCGGAATCTCAATCTTGTGCAACTGATGGCGTTGCTCAGGAAGACTGAAATACTCGCGGGTTGTCCCCAATACGTCTTCTGTGACGCTGCGGCGCAGAACCGTGGCGGTGTTGCTGACCATCGCTTTCAGTTTTTCCGCAGCCTTGTTGGAGCGTGATTCCTGCATGAACCTGATCAGCGTCCCAAGCGCCACCATGGAACCGATGACGATGGCACCTTTGGCATCATCGGTGAAGTAGGAGATCGTTGCCAGCACCGTGAGCAGCAAACTGAAAGGGTTCTTATAGCAATGCCACAGGTGCATCCACCAACGCAAAATTTTCGCTTGTCCAACCTCATTGAATCCTGCCTCTTCGCGTATGCTGGCAACCTGCAATTCTGTCAGGCCGTCAGCATGCGTGCCAAGCGAATACAGCAGCGCCTCGGCCGGCGTATTCGATGCGGAAATCAGCTTTTTTGTTAACGTCGAAGCCAAGGCATTGTCTGCTTCACTACGTTTGCCGATGTCGAACACGGCCAGGCGCTGGAAGTGGCGTTCCAGGCCATGAGTGCGGATGAATGCGCTGAAAGCTTCCTGAAGTATTGAAATGTTCATCTGGTGAATCTCTTACATCGATGACCAGGCTAGCCGGCCGATTTCGAAAAACTGGATAAGTAAAAATATCGGGCTAGGTTACACATTCGCGTATAAAAAAGTCGTAAATATTGATGCTTTTAGTGTCTTGTTTTGTGTCTTGTTTAGTGTCTTGTTAAGGCAAGAGTGGCGACTCGACGGAGATGTATTGACGAAAGCTATAGATGCTAGTGGTGGCCGTTGGCCGCCAATTGCGTAAGCGGGCAAGGAAAGAGGGAATCGGAGACGAGCAGATCAAGATAGCGGAGTCGTTTCACTCCGCTATCAGTATAAGGATGAATTAATGCGCTGAAACGGCGCGTGATGCTTTGGCAAGAGGGGCGATGCCGTCTTCGCGATCCAAGCGGCCAGCAAGTGTTGTCAGCCCGAGCGCACCGAGCACAATCAGAGCACCGATCCAAGGCGTCGCCATCAATCCTAAATGACTGACGATCAACCCGCCGCCCCAGGCACCGAGCGCGATTCCGACATTGAACGCGGCGATGTTCAAACCGGATGCGACATCTATTGCGCGCGGAGCGTGACGTTCGGCTTGTTGCACCACATATACCTGTAAGCCAGGCACATTGCCGAAGGCGAAAGCGCCCCATGCCAGCACGGTCAAGACTGCCAACCATGGATTAGAAGCGGTAAAAGTCAATACAAACAAGACGATCGCGAGCATGGCAAACACAATCTGCAATGCGCGTATCGGCCCCTTTTTATCTGCCAGCTTGCCGCCCCAGATATTGCCGAACGCTACCGAAACACCGTATACCAACATCACGAGACTGACGGTAGAGGCAGAAAATCCGGATATTTCCTGCAAAATTGGCGCCAGGTAGGTAAAGGCGATAAAGGAGCCGCCGTAACCCAATGCCGTAATGGCATATACCAACAACAACCGTGGCTTCTTCAGCACCGCTGCCTGGGTCAGCAAAGATGCGGGCTGGCTGTTGGCGATATTGTTTGGCACCAGGATCCAGCTGCCAATGAATGCGATCACTCCTAACAAAGACACTGCCAGAAATGTCGACTGCCAGCCAAAAGTCTGACCAATGAAGGTACCGAGCGGCACACCCGTGACCAGCGCTACGGTAAGCCCGGTAAACATAATCGCAATTGCGCTAGCGGCCTTTTCTTTCGGTACCAGGCTAGTAGCAATGGTCGAACCGATCGAGAAGAACACGCCATGCGCTAGCCCCGTCAGTACCCGCGCCGCCATCAGCGCTTCGTAGCTCGGCGCCGCCCATGCAACCAGGTTGCCGACTGTGAACAAGGCCATCAAGCCCAGCAAAAGCTGCTTGCGCGGAACGCGGCCAGTCAAAGCAGTCAGTACTGGCGCACCGATCGCAACCCCCAAGGCATAGAGACTGACCAGCAAACCGGCAGAGGGAACAGAAATCGCGAGACTGTCGGCAATAGTTGGAATGAGGCCGACAATAACGAATTCTGTAGTCCCGATTGCGAAAGCACTGAGTGTCAGTGCCCATAGTGCGAGAGGCATGATTTTCTTCCTGAATTGGTAAAGAGGCCTCGCAGTATGGGTCTTTCACTAGCGAAGAAAAACCGTTGTCGTGACATTACATTCTTGACTCGAAGTCACCAATGTCTATGTGAAGACCGCTCCACCGCATTGATTCTTTTTGGAAACTATCAATTTGCCTTGGAAGTCAATGGCGGCGCGCAAAAAATATGTTGGAGAATTGTAAATTCCGGTTACATTATGTAATAATAAGAATCATTCTGATTTGCATTTGTATTCGTAGGAAATTGCTGACAAATTTTTATGACGCCAGTTAAGGCGCGCAAAACCCGCAAGGAGATGTTGTCCGAAATGGCGAGGGAAGGATCAGTCTCTGATCGTGAAGTATTGCTATCCCTCTTCGTTTCCTTGCTCCTGAAGCAGTCATCCACAGACGAATTTCAATGAGAGCGCCGTGACTGGCAGCGCCATTGACCACGCAATTCACAAGCCAATTTACAACGCAATAACTAGAAAGTAATCGATGAAAAAAAACGTTATATCGGATGCAATTCGGGTAGTAGCTTCGGGAGCAGCAACAGCCGGATTCGCCGTCGCCATGTCTTCAATGCCGTTGATGGTACAAGCACAGACGAAAACAGACGCAGAGGAAGACGCTAAAAAGTCACCCAATGCATTGACATCTCTTCCTATGGTTACGGTGACGGAAAAGGCCGAGAATGCCAATCAGGCAACCACCGGTATCGCCCGCATGCCGGGAACGGTCAAAGAAACGCCGCAAGTCATCAATGTGATTTCACAAGAGATGATTGAACAGCAACGTGCAACGTCGCTGGAGCAGGTATTGAAGAATGTGCCGGGTATCACGATGTCGACCGGCGAAGGTAATGGCGGTCAGAATGGTGATCAGTTCCGGATTCGGGGTATGTCTGCCAAAGGTGATATTTACGTCGATGGCTTGCGCGATTTCGGCGCTTACAAGCGCGATAGCTTCAATACGGACAGCGTCGAAGTCATCAAGGGACCTTCCGGCGAAGCCTTCGGTGTCGGCAATGTGGGCGGTCTCATTAATCAGACTACCAAGAAGGCCGGCCTCGAAAACAGTACCAGCATCGATCAGAGTTTTGCATCGGCATCCACCTATCGCACCACGGTCGACAGCAATATTCGTATCAATGACACCAATGCCATCCGTATCAACGGCATGTACCAGAGCGGCAACGTGGCCGATCGTGACCATGTGAAAGATAATCGTCAGGGTTTTGCGATTGATTTCGGGACCGGTCTGGATACCAGCACCGAATGGCATCTCAATTACTCCTATCAACATAACGATGGCAAGCCTGATTATGGTGTACCAATGGCACAAGGTGCCGATGGTATCTATCTACCGTTGACCGAATATGATGTTCCTGGGTTTTCCGACTCGACATCCTATGTGCGCAGCACGGATAAAGACGTATCGACGACGCATATGGTGACATCAACCTTCGTCCAGAAGCTTGATAATGGCATGACGATCAACAACGATACGCGCCTGAGCGTCTACGAGCGGGATTTCTCGGCAACCAACCCCGCCAGTGTCAGCTATGCTAACTTGCAAAAATTGTTTGCGGGACGCAATGTCCCATTGGCATATGGTGCCGGTGGCGGGATGGCGTATGAGCAACGCGGATGGGCCGTGCAGAATGTGAGCAGCCTGAAAGGCGATTTTGATCTGGGTGGATTCCGCAACAAGGCAATGGTCGGCCTGGACATGAATTATCAGAAAGACCATCGCGATCAAGGCACCTGGACTGGCCGCGTCAATAACCAGAACATCGTCAACCCGACCTACGACATGACCCCGGGTGCATCGGTTGCCTATGGCGCAACCACCCGTGAATCGAGCGCTTCCGATGTCGGCGTTTTTGCCAATGATCGTTTATGGCTGACGCAACAGTTCTCGTTGTTAGGTGCTTTGCGTTGGGATTATTTCCGTAGTGAATATTCGACCAACGCGTCTTCGATTGGCGGCTCGGCCGATTCGAAGAAGCTGAGTCCGTCCTTGAGCGGAATCTGGGAGCCGAATCAAGACACGATGCTCTACACTTCTTTCTCACGCACGTACCGCCCGATCGGGACGGATATTTCCGTCGCGGTTGGCGGGGTTCAATCTGAAGTGCCGAAAGATGGTGTCAGCAATGAGCCTGAGCGCTCTGACAGTATTGAAGCCGGTGCCAAGCTGGACTTCCTGAACAAGCGTCTGGGTGTGACAGGCGCGATATTCCAGATCAAGAAATCCAACTCCTATACGATCGATCCTGATACCGGTATGGTGGCAGCTGGCTTTTCCGATAGCGGCGAAGCCTACCGTATCCGCGGTACTGAGTTGGGATTGACGGGTCGTATCAGCAGCAATTGGACCGTCAATCTGGCTTACGCCTATCTCGATGGCACCGTAACCTATTCCAGCACAGCATCCTCTATCGGTAAAACAGCACCGGGTGTTCCGCGGAATAATCTTTCCGTCTGGACCAGCTATGACGTTCCCCGTAGTTTGTTGCCTTTACCGGGTCGGGTGACCGTGGGCGGCGGTGTTCAATACGCGTCCTCTTATTGGGTTGATTCGGCCAATACCGGACAGATTCCGAACACGCTGGCTGTCAATGCAATGGTCGCGTACAAGCTGGACAAATACCGCATTTCGCTGAATGCTTATAACCTGACCGATCACCAGAATTATTCGTCGTACTTCGGTACAACACGCGCCGTGCCAACGTCGGGCCGCACGTTTACTCTAAATCTTGGCACGACATTCTGACGTGCTAAGATCGGCAGCCTTATCTCCGACAGGGTTGTCGATCAGATTATCGCTTTGCGAATAAAACGCCATACATGGTTGGACGATCATGTATGGCTTTTCTCATAAATGAAAGGCAAGCACCATGCTGGTTCACATCCCGGATGTACTTACTCCCGAGGAGGCAAAGCATTGCAGGCAAGTGCTTGAGCGCTCGGCATGGGTACATGGCAGCGTGACTGCAGGCGACCAGGCCGCCAAATTCAAGAACAATTTGCAGCTTCCTGCCGAGAGCGCCGAGGCGCAAGAACTTGGCGATATCATTTTGCATGCGCTTGGCCGGAATTCGACCTACCATTCGGCGGCACTGCCGTTGCGCGTGTTGCCGCCGAAATTCAATCGCTATGATTTAGGCATGACCTTCGGGATGCACGTCGACAATTCGATTCAATCCGTAGCGGGAAGTGGTGGAGCGCGTATGCGTGCAGATGTCTCCAGCACCATTTTCCTGACGAATCCCGATGAGTACGAAGGAGGGGAGCTGGTGATGACGGACTCTTTCGGTACGCATGCAATCAAGCTACCGATGGGGCACATGATCGTTTACCCGGCATCGACCTTGCACCGGGTCGAACCAGTCACGAAAGGGAGCCGCTGGGCTTCGTTCTTTTGGGCTCAATCGATGGTCAAAGACGATGGGGAGCGCGCCACGTTGTATGAACTCGATCAATCGATCATGGCAATTCGCGGCCAGCTCGGCGACGATAGCCCGGCTGTTCTGGGGCTGGTCAATCATTACCATAATTTGTTGCGACGCTGGGCAGAGTTGTAACGCAACCGCAGTTTCTTCATCAATTTCCACACCATATCATCATGAACATTCCTGCAGATACCGTTGCGCTGAGTGACTACGAACTGCGTTTTCACGAACATGTGGATACTGCAGTGGCAGCTTACATCGCTGGTGCGGCCGCGGATGGCATCACACAACGTGCAAATCGACAAGCTTTTGACCGTTTGCACATCTTGCCACGCGCCTTGGTCGATATGTCGCAGGCCAGCGCCAAGACCATGCTGTTTGGCGAAACGCTGGATTACCCCATTATCCTTGGGCCGACAGCATTTCATAAGCTGGTTGATCCTGCCGGAGAGTTGGCAACGGTCGAGGCCGCTTCGCTCACGCGAACCTGGATGACGGTTAGTCAGCAAGCCAGCGTGACGCTTGAAAACGTGGCCAGCGCCGCGAGTACGCCGTTATGGTTTCAACTATATATGCGCGCTGAGCGGGAAGAGACGGTCGCGTTGATCAGGCGCGCTGAGTCGGCCGGTTACAAGGCTATCGTTGTCACTATCGATGCGGCCGTCAGCGGCATTCGCAACGCAGAGCAGAGAACAGGTTTCCGGCTGCCAGAGCAGATATCCGCCGTCAACCTGAGCGGTTTCAAAGCTACTCCGCCGATCAGAGCCCGCGCCGGTAGTCCGGTATTCCAGGGCATGCTCAAGGGCGCTCCGACCTGGGCGGATATTGAATGGCTTTGCCAATTGACCGCGTTGCCGGTGATCGTCAAGGGACTCATGAATCCGGCGGATGTTGAACCTGCTCTGCGTGTCGGATGCGCGGGCATTATTGTGTCCAATCACGGCGGTCGCACGCTCGATACGGTACCAGCGACCATAGCCGTTTTGCCATTTGTGACGCAGGCTGTTGCCGGACGTGTGCCGGTGCTGGTCGATGGGGGTGTCAGGCGTGGCACCGATATTCTCAAGGCGCTTGCTTTAGGCGCGTCGGCAGTATTGATCGGCCAACCTGTTCTGCATGCATTGGCCGTAGGCGGGATGCCAGGCGTGGCGCACATGTTGACCGTACTGCAAACGGAATTGGAAGTGGCAATGGCGCTGGCTGGACAACCTCAATTGCACAAAATCGATTCGTCGCTGCTATGGACTTCCCCGCAGTGAAACTAGTCCAACAAATAAAGTCGAAAACTTATATATTGGCTGCTCAGCCTGGACCCATATAAAAGACCAGCGGACTAACAGCAATGTGCAAGTCATGCCAGCAGTGCAATTTTGGCATGTGAAAGAAAGAAAAATGACGATGATCGAACTGCCTTTTCGGGCAACAACTGAGCAGGCTTGCGACTGGCTTGCGCAGCAAACAGGCACGCAATGGACATTGGCACGCATGATAGAAAGCGGCTTGACTCCCTACGTTTGGCTGGACTATGACGCCGACTATCCCGCGTTGTTCGGTGACGCGAACGGCGGTTACCCGGCGCCGATTTTTTTCGAAGGCGACACCCAACGACTTGCCGCCGGCAGTGAGGACGTGCTCATCACGATCACGAAAGACGTCTATAAGATAGTGACGAAACTCAAGCCGCCAGGCTTTAGAAGGTCTTTGCATGAGTTACGTTTTCTGAAGAAAGATCTGGAGCGTCTGGTAAGTAAACTCAAACGCGAGGCCGAACCCAAAGTTGCCAACATTGAACTGGCAAAGGAATCACAGAGTGGTATCAGCAAAGAGCAGGTGTTAATAGCATTTGCCAGTCTGGTAAAAATTGATTTGGACCAGGCCCTGAGCAGTGGCGGCGGCATATTTGGTGATGAGGGAGCAAGGGTTAAAGGCAGCGCTAAAAGAGCAAAAAACAAAGCCGCGTGGAATCCGATTACGTTGGCATTGGGATTGAATGATGTGTATCGGGTACCAGTCTCACATCTGAAAAGAGTTTTTAATACGTATGAATTTTTGCAAGAATGGACTACAGAATGGAATCATTCTCTGGCGTTGCTGGGTAAGTAGGGGGAGTGCAGTAGTCGTTCATTGCAGTTTGTGCCATGGTCGGGCGGGCACCATAGGATGCGGTGCCACGTTCACCTCTGAAAGTGAACGGTTACCGCATATTACGCATTCGTTGCCTGTCTGGAGATGATAAATAGTAAGCCGAGCGACGCAATTTACTTCGTTAATCCACTTTTTTCTCTTCAAACAAAATGAGCGCGATAAGGCTGACTAACGCACAGCCGAACAGATACCATGCAGGCGCATAGGGGTTGTTTGTTTCTTTGATTATCCAGGTAACGAGAAAGGGTGAGAAACCGCCAAATATACTGACGCTGATGCTGTACATGATCGCCATCGATCGCACGCGCATCTCGCGTGGAAAGCCCTCCAGCAGAATAAGCGAACCCGCCGGACCTTGCAGTGCCATCACAATGATCATTAGCGCTACACCCGAGAGTACCGTGGTCAACTCCGGCGTTTTCAGAATAGTGATGAAGACTGGAAAAATGGCAGCCATGCCGAACAGTCCTGTCACGTATAAGATTGGTTTGCGCTTGCTCAGTCGATCAGCGAGTTTGCCGCAGAGAGGTGTTCCTATCGTTAAAATTAATCCCGCCAAACAGCCGGAATAGAGTGACATTGAGGCAGGCATATGCGCTACCCGCACCAGATACGAAGGCAAAAAGTACACCATGATATACATGGTCGCCGTACTGTTGAGCATTATCAAAGTGCCCAAAATGATGCGGCGAATGTCATATTGGAGACGCTTG
Organism: Glaciimonas soli; assembly: GCF_009497155.1. Taxonomy (GTDB): domain Bacteria; phylum Pseudomonadota; class Gammaproteobacteria; order Burkholderiales; family Burkholderiaceae_D; genus Glaciimonas; species Glaciimonas soli. The sequence goes on along the minus strand of NZ_WINI01000004.1, from coordinate 93,866 downwards.
GGAACAACATTCGATCTGCGCTGCTCCGTATGCGTTTCTTCCAGATTATTGCGGATATACATGCCTACCGGGCCAATTAGCAAGCCCAACAGAAACGGAACACGCCACCCCCAACTTTCGAGCGCTGCAGGCGACAACATATGCGTAAGAAGTACTCCGCAGGCGGCACCGGCTAACGCGGCGGCACCCTGGCTCGCAACCTGCCAGCTAAGAAGGTATCCTCGCTTTCCGGGTGGTGCCGACTCCATCAGAAATGTCATCGCTATACCGGTTTCGGCACCTGCTGAAAATCCTTGAATCAAGCGTGCGATCACGATCAGTAATGGCGCTGCCAAGCCAATTTGCGCATAGGTTGGCGCTAAACCAATGATCGCAGTACCCGATGCCATCAGCAGTATCGTAAGGGTCATAGCGGCCTTGCGTCCAGCGCGATCGGCGTAGATTCCTAATACGATCCCGCCGAGAGGCCGGGCCAGGAAGCCGATACCGAACGTCGCGAAAGACAGCATCAATTGGCTATATTCTCCAACGACAGGAAAAAAGAGTTTGCCAATGATTACGGCAAAAAAACTGTAAACCGTAAAGTCAAACAATTCAAGCGCATTGCCAAGTACGGCAGCGACTATTACCCGTCGAGACGGTGCAGCCTTGGCATGTTGAGGCAGTGCGGTATTAACAGGCACCGTTGCGGGGACAGATAAAGTATTCATGATGTTTCCAAATTGGACGCGATGACAGTTCTGCACACGCAAGCAAGCTGGCGTTCAAAAAATCTTGATACGTAGTTGCTGGCGGGTGAGAACTGTTTTTTTAGATTTCCTACTGATATGCGCAGTACATTGCATCAAACCCAATGTATAAGAACGGACGATGGAAGAATCGGATAGCAGTTGACCTTAAACGTCCAGGCACCGATGTCATCCAGGTATCCCTCTACCATCACGCCACCAGATATTGCTCAACCAGACGAGCCCAATAACTAGCTCCTATCGGTAGTGCATCATCATTAAAGTCGTAACCGGGATTGTGGATCATGCAACCACCGTTCCCCTCAGTGCCATTTCCGAGCGCAACATAACAGCCAGGCACTTTTTCGAGCATCCAGGAGAAATCCTCGCCGCCCATACGCTCCGCTGGTAGCGGGACGATATTATCCATGCCGACCAATGCCGCAATCGCCTCGCGTGCCCATCCCGATTCTTGCTCCGTGTTCATCAGTACGCGAGAGATCGGCCGATAAGCTATCTCTGCCGTGACGTCAAAGCTGCGTGCCTGAAATTCGACAATCTCGCGCAAACGCTTTTCAATCAATGTCTGGACCGCTTTATCGAGGGTCCTTACGGTGATAAGGATTTTTGCAGTTTCCGGGATGACGTTGTGGGCAGTGCCGGCCTGGATTGAACCTACCGTCACAACCGCCGCGTCGGCCGTTGAAATATTGCGCGAGACGATAGTTTGCAATGCCATGACGATGCTGGCAGCGGCCACAACTGGATCGCGTCCAAACTGTGGCATTGCACCGTGGCTGCCCTTGCCAGTAAGGGTGATCGTCACCGAATCGGACGATGCCGCCATGGCGCCGCTTTGCGCGACAAACATGCCAACAGGCAGCCCCGGTGCATTGTGCAGAGCAAATATGGCGTCACAAGGGAAGCGCTCGAATAAGCCGTCCGCCATCATGCGCTGCGCGCCACCTAAACCTTCTTCTGCTGGCTGAAATATCAGATTCAGTGTGCCGTTGAAGCGTTTTGTTTGAGAAAAATAATATGCAGCAGCCAGTAAAATTGCGGTGTGGCCGTCGTGTCCGCAGGCATGCATTTTTCCATGCAATTTGCTCGCATAGGACAAGCCAGTATCTTCCAAAATTGGCAATGCATCCATATCTGCACGAATACCGATAGTGCGCGAACCCTGGCCAACTTTGAGGCGGCCAACTACCCCGGTACCACCGACATCCGGCGTTACCTCATAACCCCATTCCTGCAGCTTTTGCACCACCAGTTTGCTGGTCTCAATTTCCTCGAAACCTAATTCAGGATGAGCATGAATGCGGTGACGCAACTCAACGAATTCGGCAGCATGCTTTTTGACCTCGGGAAGAATATTTATAATTCGTGACAACGCGATCTCCTCATGTAGACTGAAATAATAATGTCCGTGCAATATCAATGACGGCAGGACTGGAAAGCCAGTCTATGACGAGAGTACATATTTAAAAAATGAAAAAATATTATGCCTATAATGTTTAGTTATGGCATCGATATTGGGAGGCCGTATGAGAATGAAACTTCAGAGGTAGTGTATGGGAATGAAACTGCATCAACTCCGCGCTTTGGTAGCCGTTGCCGACTACGGCAGTATCATTGGAGCTGCCCGTGCGCTGTTCGTCAGCCAACCTGCCATCACCAAGGCGATTCGCGAACTTGAGGCCGATGTCGGGGTAACGCTGCTGGGTCGCAGTGTCAGCGGCGTGACATTAATGCCAGCAGCGAAGTCACTCTTGCAACGTGCACGGCTAATTGTCCATGAGATAGAACGGGCAGAAGAGCAGATGGGAGTGGAAAGAGGGATTCAGGAAGGAAGAGTCACAATTGGTTTAACGGCTCTCGCAGCGCTGACGCTGCTACCAAGTGCCTATGCACGGTTTCGGCAAGATATGCCTCAAGTCAAAGCCGAATTTCTAGAGCAGCCGGTGTCAAAATTACTCGACAGTCTACGTCAAGGCACGCTCGATTTTGCATTGATCTCAGCCTCTCGCGCTCCGGCAGATACATCTGTGCACAGCACAGAACTGGCGACGTATTCAGCGGTATTTGTGGTGCGGGAAAATGGCCTGTTAGCCAAAGCGACCTCGCTGAAAGACCTGAGCGACGCTGAATGGTTATATATCGACCCATCGGACACTTATCCGTTGTATATCGCGGAGTTATTCAAACGGAGCGGCTTGCCAGCGCCGCATCGCATGACGAAGTGCACGTCTCAGGCGCTGCTGTTTGGCATTGCCCTGACATGTGATTCGGTGATTTCATGGCCATCTCCAATATTCGAAGTAGTCAATGCGACGGGGCAATTTCGCAAACTCGACTTTATTGAAAAACCAGCAGACGTAAAGCTTTTTTTGATTCAGCGCGAAGGTGCAATTATTACGCGGCCGGCAGAGTATTTCATTCGGTGCGTCATGGATCTGGCCAAGATTTTATGATGTTTGTCCGGATTAAAGGCATGCTACCTAAATTCAATTCGTCGTTCCCGCGAACGCGGGAATCCATGCTGAGATCGTAACTTGGATCCCCGCGTTCGCGAGGATGACGGATTTTTTTGATTCTGGCGTTGAAGAGCTCCGACTTTGCATCGGTTCACGTGATCACATTCTGATCACGTGTCCGTCGGACTCCAGCCAATTAGAAGCTGTGATTCATACCTACCGCAAGCGATTTGGTGGTGATCCCGGTTTGTGGGTTAAACGTACCTGCCTCAAACGGTAGCGGCGTACTATTCAGAATGATAGTAGAAGCACCGTAGTTTCTGACCTCGCCCAAGCGGGCATACAGCGTAGTCCGCTTTGAAAAAGCGTAATCAGAACCCAACATGATGCCCAACGCCGCATCGTGAACTTCCTTGCCGGTGCTGTCGCGGACGTCAGAGGTGTCACGGTAGATTGCTGAGGCGCGATAGGTAAAGCGGCCAAGCGGCAAAATGGCACCCAAAGTGGTGATGCGCGCAATGCCATCCTGAGCTACTTTTGGCGCCATCAGCGTATAGGATGCAGAGAGCACTAATTTCCCATTGTCGTAGATCACGCCAATGGCGGGAATGTCAGTGCGTATGCCCTCGGGAGCCGCATCCGGAGTTAATGCCACAGGTGCGCTCCATACCTGGTTATAGCTCGCGGCAAAATAAAACGGGGCAGTCAGATAGGAAATGACACCGCCTTGACTAGCCACGCGAGGATTGTTTGCGCCGGTCGTGTTGGTGGCATAAATGAGTTGGCCGTCGACGCCACCAACACGCGGAGTCGCATAGGTAATGGCATTCGGCACTCGGGTAAGCAGAGAACTGGCACCAACGCCGAGATCGGTGTTATAACCCGCTCCCCTGGAACTCTGCACCACACCGCCTCCAACCCAGCCATACACCGAGTTAGTGGTGACAAGTCCGAAGGGATCAATGAACAACGGCAGCATGGCATTGATCTGATTCCCAAAGCGCACCGTTCCCCACTCGCTCGACTTGAGTCCGACCCAGGATTCCCGGTTGAATAATGCGCTCGCTTGCATGGCTCCGGTGTTGGCCAGGAAGCCGGATTCGAGCTTGAATTCCGCCTTCAGGCCACCGCCCAGATCCTCTTGGCCATACAAGCCAAATTTTGAGGTGTACATTCCGCCACTTTGCATTTGAAAATTGCTGGGTGCATTGTCGGCTTTAGTGTACAACCCGCCAAGGTCAACCGAACCATACAACGTCACGCCGCCATTATTTCCGCTACTGTATTCAGGCAAGTTAGCGAGCTGGCTCATCAGATACGAATCGGCGTGCGCCTGTTGCATCGATAGTCCCGCACACACAATCCCACACCAGATAAATTTTGTTTTGTTTTTTGTATTGACTGTCCCCACCTTACGTCTCCTTCTGTTGTAATAATTTTGTTCCAAGCTATATGTTTCTGCGCCGTGGTAAGACTAGGCTGCTGCCACTTAATGGCGATTTGGATTTAATGACGTAGCTATTCTCAACAATTTTCTACAGAACAAAAACGCACTTTTTCTTATTTGCATAACCAATGGTTATCAAAGAATTTCACAAATACGACGTAACCAACTTGGTTTTGACATCTCGATTGCAGACGCGGGAAGTATTTTCGGCGATGCGGAGGCGCACCTGATGGCTGCGCGATTCGATGACGCAAACGGTGGTTATTCAGTGCCGATTTTTTTCGAAGGTGGCATACGGCGACTTGCCGCCGGAAGCGAGGATATTGGCGAGACATCAGTGCTTGCCTTGCTGAAGAATCACTTGCTCCCGCAATTGATCGGCACCTTGCCTTCGAATTTTCACCCTGTCACCAACGTCGCGACCGCTGATCCCCGGGCTAAAACTGCGCGGTCCGGGGTTCACGGCGGGCAGGCATGTTAACATTGGCAGTGACGCGCACGAAACACTGTACCAATGGACCGGAATGCAATCAAAAGCCAGGTCTGGCCATATACTGGCGATTCAACCGAACGACTCGACTGTCTCGAACGTGGGTGAACTGTCGACCGAAACGCTGAACTTAAAGGGCATCCGTGGCGTGATAAACGATGGCGATGTACGCGATGCAGAGTTCATCATCGGCCTCGGCTTTCAGGTTTTGCATCGTTACTTTTCGCCGCGCGATGTGGTCGGTTACTGGTTACCTGATGCATTCGGTCAGCGGGTCAAAATCGGCGATGTATTGATTACCCGGTGATTACCTGCTCGGCGATTTTGACGGTTTGACGCGCATTCCTAAGGATGTGATCGAATCGGTATTGGAGCTGGCCGAGGCGGCAACGACTCAGGAGAATCGGGTGCGAACAGCCATTTTGGAAGATGTCGATCCGCAGGAAGCATATCTTAAATACGATAAATTTTGAGAGGCCTGCAGATCGGATTTACTTTATTTATTGAGAAAAGGAAGCTCTCCCCATGTCCGTGATTACGAATATCGAAGACCTGCGCATTCTGGCGCAAAAGCGCGTTCCGCGCATGTTCTACGATTACGCCGATTCCGGCTCGTGGACCGAATCAACCTATCGTGCCAATAACAGTGATTTCGCGGACATGAAATTTCGCCAGCGTGTCGCTGTGAATATGGAAAACCGCACACTTGCTACGACGATGGTGGGGCAGGCAGTTTCCATGCCGGTAGCGCTGGCGCCAACCGGCATGGCCGGAATGCAACATGCCGACGGCGAAATTCTTGCTGCCAAGGCTGCCGAAAAATTTGGCGTCCCGTTCACGCTGTCAACCATGAGTATCTGCTCCATTGAAGATGTGGCGGCTCACACCAGCAAGCCATTCTGGTTTCAGGTCTATGTGATGAAAGACCGCGATTTCATCAACCGCTTGATCGATCGGGCAAAAGCGGCAAACTGTTCAGCGCTGGTGCTTACGCTGGATTTGCAGATTCTGGGGCAGCGCCACAAAGACCTGAAAAACGGGCTGTCGGCGCCGCCCAAGCTGACGATCCCTAATATTTTGAACATGATGAGCAAGCCGCGCTGGAGCATGGGTATGCTGGGCACGCAACGTCGTACGTTCGGCAACATTGTCGGTCACGCGAGTAACGTGTCGGACATGTCGTCACTCTCATCGTGGACCTCGCAACAATTTGATCTGGCGCTTTCGTGGAAGGACGTGGAATGGATCAAGCAGCGCTGGGGCGGAAAACTGATTATCAAGGGCATCATGGATGCGGAAGACGCGCATCTGGCAGTGGAGAGCGGCGCTGATGCGCTGATTGTTTCCAATCACGGCGGCCGCCAACTCGATGGCGCACTTTCCAGTATCCGTGCGCTACCCGCGATCGTCGATGCGGTGGGCAAGCAAATTGAAATCCATATGGATGGTGGTATTCGTTCCGGCCAAGACGTGATTAAGGCCATTGCCCTGGGCGCCAAAGGCGTCTACATTGGCCGCCCTTTTCTGTATGGTTTAGGTGCGATGGGCGAGGCTGGCGTGACCAAGTGTCTGGACATTATTCGCAATGAGTTAGATTTGACCATGGCATTTTGCGGGCTCACCGATGTCAATAAAGTGGACAAGCAAATTTTGATACCGGGGACATATTAAGATTCCCTCTTCGTGGAGATCTGTAATGTAAGCATTGGTTGACGCTGTGGAGAAGCGATTCTCTAAACGGGGTGCGGTCGTTCGGGTACGCAGAGTTTTCTGGCTTGCCCACAGCGTTAATGAGCATTTCTTGTCATTCCCCGAAAAGCTCGACAATAATGGAGCGCAACCACATGTTGGGACCATCTTTATTGAATCTTCGGTGCCAGTGTTGTTTGAGGTCGAAATGCGGGATTTCCAGTGGTGGTTCAACCAGTCTGATATTGGTCAGCTTGGCGAATGATTCACCTACTGCATACGGCACTGTTACGATCAGCTCGGTGGAAGCGATAATGAATGGAATCGTCATATAGTGCGGTGTCGATAGCACGATACGGCGCTGGATTTTCTTCTTCTCCAGTAGTTGTTCGACAAGCTCCTGGCTTCTGCCTTCCGCCTTAATCACGGCGTGTCCCAGCTTCAAGAATTCTTTCATGCTGATGCGGTTCTGCTTGAGGGGATGCGACGCATTCAGCAAGCAAATGAATGAATGTGAAAACAGTCGCTGCTGGAAGAAATTGCGGTGTTTCAAATCCGGGAAATAGCCGATTGCCAGATCAATCTCACCGCTTTCAAGTGCGGCCGAAATTTCTTCAGGTGGCAAGTTCAGCGACGATACCGATGCGAACGGCGCCTCTGCTCCGAAGCGTTCCATCAATTTTGGCAATATCGTCATTTCGCCGATATCCGATAGTGCGAACGTAAACTTGCGTGTGGTCACCGCAGGATCGAATGCGGTACTGGACAAGACTTCAGCGTTAATGCGCTGCAATATATCTTTGGTCGGCGTGATCAGTGACGCCGCGCGTGGCGTCGGTTCCATGCCGTGAGATGTCCGGACGAACAAGGGGTCGCCGAGTGCAACGCGCAACTTATTCAACGCCACGCTGACTGTCGGCTGGCTCATGCCCAGCTTCTGCGCGGCCCGGCTTACGCTGCGCTCTTCATAGATCGCCAGTGCCACCGGCAGCAGATTCAGATCAAATTCCATGATATTAACAATTCAAATAAACATTATTAAGAATATTCTATTCCAAAATAATGTAGCTAAGCTCATGATTGCCCGAAATCACCTGACCAAAAATGAGTTGGGGAAAATATAAAGGAGATCATATATGTCACGCATACTAGCCACGCTATGCTGCGCCAGCTTGACTTTCGCGGTCATGACGTCGAACGCAGCAGAATCAAATCAAGTTGTCAAAATCGGGATCATCACTTCATTGACTGGTATTGCCGCACAAAGCGGCGAGCAAATGAAGGCGGGGATTGAAACTTACTTGCGCCTGAATGGCGATACCGCTGGCGGCAAGAAGTTGCAAGTCATTTACAAGGACGACACCGGCCCACAGGCGGATGTCGCGAAGCGGCTCGCTACCGAACTGATTGCGCGCGACAACGTTGATATTTTTGCCGGCTTCGTTTTTACCCCAAATGCGATGGCAGTTGCCAGCGTGGTCGATCAAGCCAAAAAGCCGATGGTCGTGATGAATGCTGCATCGTCGGCCGTCACCACGCGTTCGCCGTATATCACGCGGACCTCTTATACCATCGCACAATCAGTGAAACCGCTGGCTGAATGGGCCTACAAAACCGGATCGCGTCGTGTCTTTTCTATCGTTTCAGATTACGGTCCAGGACTGGATGGAGAAACCTGGTTCAGCAAGACCTTCACTGCTTTGGGTGGTCAGATTATTAGCTCGGTGCGGGTGCCGATCTCAACCGTCGATTACAGCGCCTACATGCAGCGCATCAAGGATGAAAAGCCGGATGCGATTCACGTGTTTTTACCAAATGGCCAGCCGATGGCGTCCTTCATCAAAGCGTATCGCGAGAAGGGGCTCGATAAGGCTGGCATCCGCTTTCTAGGCGGTGAAGGCTGGGCCGATGACGATATCATGGCATCGGGTGGCGATGCGATGGTCGGTATTTATACCGCCGGGTTTTATTCTTTTACCCGTCCGGGTGCCGAGAACGCCAAATTTCTCGCCGCGTTTGCGGAAACGGTACACGGCAAATTCAAGCCCAGTTTTCTCGCCGTATCTGCCTATGACGGCATGGCGCTGATCGCCAAAACCTTAAACAAGACCAACGGCAATACCGATGCCGGCGCTTTCATGGCAGCGGTCAAGGGATATTCATCATCAAGTCCGCGCGGCACGGTGAGCATCGATCCGGCCACCCGCGATATCGTGCAAACCATTTATATCCGCAGGATAGACAAACAAGGCCCTGGCAAGTTGGTGGCCACTGAAATCGATCGTTACGACGGTGTCAAAGACCCAGGTAAGTGATCGAATTAATTATCTTAGAAAGGAAAAAATCATGTTTCCGATGAACCAATGGTACGTCGCTGCATTTGCCTGGGAGCTGAAGGACAAGCCGCTTGCCCGTACTCTTTTGAATCGTCCGGTGGTACTGTTCCGCACGGCTAGCGGTGAAGTCGCCGCGCTGGAAGATCGTTGCTGTCATCGCAGCGTGCCGCTTTCCTGCGGCACACTCGATGGCGACGGCATTCGTTGCGGTTACCACGGCCTGTTGTATGCACCTAGCGGCAAGTGTATCGAAATCCCCGGTCAGTTAAAGATTCCCGGCAAGGCCTGTGTCGCGGCTTCCAAAGTGGTCGAAAGTAATCAGATCGTCTGGATCTGGATGGGAGCAGAGGCTGGCAGCGAACCGACGATGCCGCCGCCAAACTATGCTGTGCACGACGATCCGCGATATAAATACAAGGGCGGCGTGTTTCACTATAACGCGCCGTATCAGCTGATCCATGACAATCTTCTGGATCTGAGTCATCTCGGTTACGTGCATTTGAAAACCATAGGCGGCAACCCGAAATTGCACATGGAAGCGCCCACCAACGTGTATAGCGATGGCGATACCGTCCGCGTGGTACGGTGGATGAAATCCTCGAAAGCGCCGGCAACCTATAGTGCTGCATGGCCGTTCAAGGGACTGCTCGATCGCTGGCAGGAAATCGATTTCCATGTAAGTTATCTGGCGATCTGGACCGGTGCCGTTGATGCGGACACCGAGGCGCTCGACGATCCGCAACGCGGCGGTTTCCATATGCGCGGCTTTCATGGCATCACGCCCGAAACCGAAACCACTTCGCATTACTTCTGGAGCATGGCCAGCAATTCGCACCCAGATCAGCCGGATACCAGCGAACTGGTATACCAGCAAACCGAGCAAACATTTGAAGAAGATCGCGTCATCATTGATGCGCAATATCGCAATATGGCCCGCTTTGGCAGCAACCCGACGATAGATATCCATGTTGATGCCGGTGCCAATCGCGCACGCCGCGTCATCGAGCGTCTGTGTAGCCAGCAGTGAGCGGGTATTGCATGACAGGATGGCGCAATGCATTGCGCCATTTTCGCAGTTTAATATGCTAATTAAATTATGAATACCATCGCAGCAAAGGTTGTCAGAAAAGTCCAGGAAGCCGAAGATATTTTCAGTTTCGAACTCATCAGCGCAGACAGTACGCCGTTGCCGCCTTTTAGCGCGGGATCGCACATCGATGTGCAGGTTAGCCGTGATATCACCAGACAGTATTCGCTGTGCAATGATCCTATTGAAGAACATCGTTACCTGATCGGTGTGCTGCGTGATCCGAATTCACGGGGCGGATCGATGGCCATGCATGACACCGTTAATGAAGGCGATGTCATCCAGATTAGCGCGCCGAAGAACCATTTCCCGCTGGGTCATGCGAAGCGATTCTTGCTGTTTGCCGGCGGCATCGGCATCACTCCTATACTCAGCATGGCCGAACGGCTGACCCGTATCAATGCAGATTTCGACATGCATTACTGTGCTCGTGCTATGGAGCGCACGGCGTTTCACGATAGGATCAAGGCATCGCCATTTGCTAATAACGTCCATTTTCATTTTGATGCCGGCTCAGTGGAACAGAAGTTGGATCTGATAAATCTGATCGCGCGCCCAGAGCCCGACACGCATATCTATGTTTGCGGGCCGACGGGATTCATTGATCATGTGGTTGGCACCGCGAAAGGTCTGGGTTGGACCAGCGAGCAGCTTCATCTGGAATATTTTGGCGCCGCTGCGCAAGACACGACAGCCGACACGGAATTCCAGGTACAGATTGCGAGTACCGGCAATCTGTACGTCGTGCCGGCCGACAGGACGGTTATTCAGATTCTGGAGGAAAACGGTATCGAGATTCCGACTTCCTGTGAGCAGGGTGTATGCGGCACGTGTATTACCCGCGTGCTAAGCGGAACTCCTGACCATCGCGATATGTATTTCACTGATCAGGAGCATGCAAAGAACGATCAATTTACGCCTTGCTGCTCACGCGCCACATCAAAAATTCTTGTATTGGATCTATAGACACTAACTCAGCGTGCCGAGCATGGAGTGCGTTGTTGTAGCGAAGCAGGCGCAACTAACTGATAAAGGAAATCTGGCGCTAAGCACAGTTCGGTGTTTAGCGCCAGTATTTGCCCAGCCTGGTCGCGATGTCGGGCATGCGCTGGATGGACAACAGCAGTCATCAATGACTCTTATTTTCCCGGGTCTTTTTGATCTGGGAATTTGTCAAACTCGACGTTGTATGGCTCACCGTTGATTTTCTCTACCTTGCGTACATACACAGTTTGAATGATGTCGCGCGTATTCGGATCGATGGCAATCGGACCGCGTGGGCTGTTCAACTTGATGTTCTTCAGGATGGCCATCGCTTGCGGGCCATCGATCTTGCCGTTTAGCTTGCGTACGACTTCATAAATCGCTGCCATGCCATCATAAGCGGCGACAGCCATGAAGTTAGGACGTCCACCGTTTGGATTGGCGGCCGCAAAGCTCTTCAGGAAAGCCTGGTTCTCTGGCGACTTGTGTGCAGCCGAGTAGTGGAAAGTGGTGATCACGCCCAACGTTGCGTCGCCCATTGAAGGCAGCACATGGTCATCGGTCAGATCGCCGGTGGCGATCACCTTGATGCCTGCTTCAGCCAGGCCGCGCTCACGATAGCCTTTCATGAAGGCGATGCTTTGTTCGCCTGCCGGTACGAAAATAAATACGGCGTCCGGCTTGGCGTCCTTGATACGTTGGATGTAAGGCGAGAAATCAGGGTTGCTTAGCGGGACGCGAATCGCTTCGGTCACGACGCCACCGCCCTTAACCAATTCTGACTTGAATGCGGCTTCCGCATCGATGCCAGGTCCGTAGTCGGCAACTAGCGTCACCACTTTCTTGATGTTGTTTTTCACTGCCCACTTTGCCATCGGTGCCGAGACCTGTGGCAGAGTCATCGAGAAGCGGGCAATGTAATTGGACTTGGTGGTGATGGCAGAGGTCGCCGCGTTCATGACGATCATTGGTTTTTTTGCCTGCTCTGCGATAGGCGCGACAGCCAATGCTTCCGGCGTCAGGCCAAAGCCAGCCAGGAAATCAACCTTATCGCGGACAACTAATTCCTGCGCCAGTCGCTTGGCTATTTCCGGAGAAGGGCCGGTAGTGTCCTTGATGATGATTTCAATTTTCTTGCCAGCCACGCTGTCGCCGTGCTGCGCCATGTAGGCTTTGATACCGCCTTCCATCTGTTTGCCGTAATTCGCGAAGGGGCCGGAAAATGCAGCGATCACACCGATCTTAATGGTGTCTTCCGCATAGGCTGGCGACACTGCAGCGTAGCTTACGGCCGCAAGTGTTGTTATTGCCAAAATTTTTTTCATCATTATTTTTGTCTCCTGTTTGCTGCTGTTTTTGTCTATGAAGGACTGACTGTTGCAATTGCCACGTCGTGCGCATCATCACTAATTGCGATGGTCAGAGTTTGTTGACAACACTACGTGACATCCATATTATCTAATTTATGTGCGATTAACAACCTAATGTTCGTTAATCGCACATGAAAATAAAACTACAACGGGAGACAGTAATGAAAAAAACTATCAGCTGCGCATTCGCGCTTCTGGGCGGGATGAGCGCATCTGTAGCAATGGCGCAAAGCACCGTGACGATTTATGGCCTTGTCGATACAGGACTGGTCTACACAACAAACGCCAACGCTGCCGGCCAATCGGCCGTTAAGATGCCAACGCTAACGGGATCATTTCCGTCGCGTCTGGGCTTTCGCGGGACTGAGGATTTGGGCGGCGGTTTGCAAGCCATCTTCACTCTGGAGGCCGGATTGGCGGTGAACAATGGCAGTATGGGACAGGGTAATCGACTGTTTGGTCGCCAGGCTTTGGTAGGGCTGAAAAATGAATATGGAACTGTATCGCTGGGTCGCCAGATCAACATGACCTATATCGCCACATTGAAATCAGATGTACTTGGACCTAACCTATTCTCGATCGGAAGTATCGATAGCTACCTTCCAAATGCGCGTAGTGACAATTCCATTAGCTACTGGGGTAACTTCAACGACTTCGTAGTAGGTGCTACATACAGTACTGGTCGCGACGCTTCGGGCGCTGGCGGCCCTGCAGCTACCAACTGTCCAGGGCAAGTGGCTGGCAACAGTAAGGCCTGCCGCCAGATCACAGCCTTGGTCGGCTACGAGGGCAAAGCCTATGGCCTTAATGCATCCTACGATATCTTGTACGGCAACACTGGCGCAGCAGCCGGTTTGACTAGCAGTGATGACAGCGACCGACGCGTTACCGTCAATGGCTATGTGATGGTGGGCGCGGGCAAAATAGGCGGCGGCGTGATTGATCGCTCTACACACGCTGTGACCGGCCAGAAGGATTCCGATCTGTATTACCTGGGCGTGAGTTATCCGGTAGCGCCGGCAACCACCCTTGACGTTCAGGTGTCGCACCTCGACGTTAAGGATCAGGATGCCAACGCTACACTATTCGTGGCACGTTTGACGTACAACCTGTCGAAACGTACGGCAATCTACGGTGCATATGGTCGCATGGATAATTCTGGCACGTCAGCATTGGCGCTGGATGCAGGCGGAACAATCGGTGGGCCAGGCAGAACGCAGAATGGCGTGATGAGCGGATTGCGCCACTCGTTCTAAAGATAATGGTATGCCGGCATCTGCCGGTATTTTTTGATGACAGCATCCGCTTCTCGTATGCGGGGATGCTGTCATTTTTTTGACTTGCCGGAATGTCGTTACAGTTTGGCTTGCCGTCAAGGCAGCAGAACGGACAACTCTTGAGCGCCGCGCAACAGCACGGGCAGGAATTCTTGCTCCAATTGATCGACGCTAACGCGCGCTGCCTGAACACCGACGTTCAACGCCGCCACGACGGTTCCCGTTGCTCCGCGTACCGGCACCGCGATAGAGCGCAGTCCAAGTTCCAGTTCTTCATTATTGATAGCGTAGCCAGCCTGACGTACGTCAGCCAGGATCGTTCGCAGTCGCTTGACATTGACTACCGTGTTTTTAGTCATCGGTTTCAGTTTTGTGCGGGCCAGGTACTCGTCAAGTTGGTCTTGCGGCAGGTATGCCAGCATGACACGTCCAAGTGAGGTGCAGTAGGCGGGCAAACGGCTGCCGGTATTCAGTGCAAGCGACATGATGCGTGAGGTGGCGGCGCGGGCAATGTACAGCACTTCACTATCGTCCAGCACAGCAAGTGAGCTCGATTCATTCAGCGTGCGACTGATATTGTTTAGATAAGGCTGAGCCGACACCGTCAGCGGCGTCGACGATAAATAAGAGTAGCCGAGAGTGAGCACTTTTGGCCGTAGCGAGAAATTATTCAGCTCCGCATCCACATAACCCAGCTCCCGTAATGTATGTAGGCAGCGCCGCACGGCTGCGCGCGGGATGCCGGTTTTCTGGCTGATGTTGGCGATGGTTTGTGGTTTGCGCGAATCGCTGAAGGCTTGCACCACGGCGAGGCCGCGTGCCAGCGACGTCATGAAGCTGGGGTCGGCCAGTGCGTCGATCTGTTCGGCGATGGTTGGCTCGAACCCCTCCGCTGTCTCGGCGACAGTCTTGTCTTTGGTGTTGGTGGTCTTGGGCATAGGGTGATTTTAATGCAAGAGCTGGGCTTGAAAGATGTTTTTTTTCTTGACCAGAGCAGTCTTTGCTGGATACACTATTTGTGCGGTAATCAATCATTAGTTCGATTATCGCACAATATTGCATACTTTGCCAAGGTATGCCGACAGCATACGACAGCAAGTCAGAGGCCGTATGCATTACAGAGACGGAATATGATCGACAAAACATTTGAATCAATCAGTCACGCTGTGGCGGATATTCATGACGGTGCGACCGTCATGATCGGTGGTTTTGGTAACGCCGGCATGCCAGCGGCGCTGATTGATGCACTGATTGAGCAAGGCGCACGCGAGCTCACCATCGTCAACAACAACGCTGGCAACGGCGACACCGGGCTGGCCGCATTGCTAGCGGCGGGGCGGGTGCGCAAGATAATCTGCTCCTTTCCACGTCAGGCCGATTCCCACCACTTCGACGCCTTGTACCGGGCCGGCAAGATTGAGCTGGAACTGACCCCGCAGGGCAACCTGGCCGAACGCATACGCGCCGCAGGTGCCGGCATCGGCGGTTTCTTTACGCCGACCGGCTTTGGCACGTTGCTGGCCGCCGGCAAGGAGACGCGCGAGATCAATGGTCGAATGTACGTACTGGAATCGCCGATTTACGCCGACTTTGCGCTGATCAAGGCATTGCACGGTGATCGCTGGGGAAACCTCGTGTATCGTAAAACCGCGCGCAATTTCGGTCCCATCATGGCGATGGCAGCCAAAGTTGCCATCGCCCAAGTGCAGAAAGTGGTGGCGCTGGGTGAGCTCGATCCGGAGGCGATTATCACTCCAGGTATTTTCGTCCAACGTGTTGTACAGGAGGCCGTATGACAAATCGTTACACCCGCGAACAGATAGCTGCCCGTGTGGCACAGGATATTCCTGAAGGAGCCTACGTCAATCTGGGTATCGGCTTGCCGACCAAGGTTGCCAATTACCTGCCGACCGAGCGCGAAGTATTTCTTCACAGTGAGAACGGCTTGCTCGGCATGGGGCCGGCGCCGGTACCGGGCGAGGAAGATGAAGACCTGATCAACGCCGGCAAGCAGCCGGTAACGTTATTGGTCGGTGGTGCCTATTTTCACCACAGCGATTCGTTCGCGATGATGCGTGGTGGGCATCTGGATATCTGCGTATTAGGTGCCTTCCAGGTGGCTGCGAACGGCGATCTGGCTAACTGGCACACCGGAGCGCCGGATGCCATTCCGGCAGTTGGCGGTGCGATGGATCTGGCAATTGGTGCCAAGCAGGTGTTTGTGATGATGGATCACCAGACCAAGACCGGCGAAAGCAAGATCGTCGAAACGTGCAGTTATCCGCTGACGGGTGTGGCATGTGTCAATCGCATCTATACCGATATGGCCGTCCTGGAGGTTACGCAGGCCGGACTGTCGGTGCTGGAAATGGCGCCTGGACTGACCTTTGAAGAATTACAGGCTGCGACCGCCGTCGTTTTGCTGCCGCAGGCGAAATAAGTGAGGACATTATGAAACAAGTAACAGAAGCTTTTATCTGCGATGCAATCCGTACACCTATCGGCCGTTACGGCGGATCGTTGAAGGATATGCGCGCCGACGATCTTGGCGCCGTGCCGCTGCGTGAGTTGATGCGTCGAAATGCCAGCGTTGACTGGAAAGAAGTCGACGATGTGATCTACGGCTGTGCCAATCAGGCCGGCGAAGACAATCGCAATGTGGCGCGTATGTCGGCGCTGCTGGCTGGTTTGCCGCAGGAAGTTCCTGGCTCTACCATCAATCGTCTGTGCGGTTCTGGCATGGACGCGGTTGGTACGGCGGCGCGGGCAATTCAGTCCGGCGACGCCAGCCTGATGATTGCTGGCGGCGTGGAATCAATGACGCGTGCACCTTTCGTCATGGGCAAAGCAGAGACGGCGTTTTCGCGCAACGCCGCCATTTACGACACTACCATCGGCTGGCGCTTTCCAAACAAAGTAATGAAAGAGTTGTACGGCGTCGATGCAATGCCGGAGACGGCTGAAAATGTGGCAGATGACTACAAGATCAGCCGTGTAGACCAGGATAAGTTTGCCTTGGCTAGCCAACAAAAGACAGCCAACGCCCAGCGCGACGGTCTGTTCAATGACGAGATCGTGCCGGTGTCGTTGGCGCAGAAGAAGGGAGATCCCATCCTCTTCACACAGGATGAGCATCCGCGCGAAACCAGCGTCGAAGTGCTTGCCAGATTGAAAGGCGTGGTACGCGCTGATGGCAGTGTCACTGCTGGCAATGCTTCGGGTGTCAACGACGGCGCATGTGCGTTGTTAATCGCCAGCGCCGAAGCCGCGGCACGTCATGGTCTGACGCCCCGCGCGCGTATCGTCGGCATGGCGACGGCCGGCGTGGCACCACGCGTGATGGGAATCGGCCCGGCACCGGCTACACAGAAGCTGATGCGTCAATTGGGCATGACGCTGGAGCAGATGGACATCATCGAACTGAATGAAGCTTTTGCCTCGCAGGGATTAGCTGTACTACGTGAGCTGGGCCTGCGTGACGATGACCCGCGCGTCAATCCTCTTGGCGGCGCGATTGCACTGGGCCATCCACTGGGAATGAGTGGCGCGAGACTGGTAACAACGGCGATGTATCAATTAATTCGTACTGGTGGCCGTTATGCACTATGTACCATGTGCATAGGGGTAGGACAGGGCATTGCCATCGTCATTGAACGGGTATGAGGGCGCAACATTGAATACTGGAGGAGACACCATGAATAACAAAATAAATAAAAAAATAAATACGCAAATAAATAAGCAAATAAGCAGCAATAAAGTCCGCGGAACATCGCGTTCGCGCGGGAGGCAGTCATGCTAAGCAATTTGGTCGGTGTGCTATTTGACGGCATCGCTTACGGCAGCCTTCTCTTCCTCATCAGTGTCGGCTTGTCGGTAACGATGGGCATGATGAACTTCATTAATCTGGCACACGGTGCCTTCGCCATGCTGGGTGGTTATGTCAGCGTGACGGTGCTGTCACGCTTTGGCGTGCCGTTTCTGCCTTCGCTGCTGCTGTCCTTTTTGGCGTCGGCGGCGGTCGGACTGGTGCTGGAGCGTCTGTTATATCGACGTCTATATAATGCCAGTCATCTGGATCAGGTATTGTTTTCCATCGGCCTGACATTCATGGCGGTCGCCGGTGCCACATGGCTGTATGGGCCGACACAGCAGCCGGTGACGTTGCCGGATTGGCTGCGCGGTCAGGTTTCGCTGTTCGGGCTGGATGTGGGAGCCTATCGTTTGTTCCTGATCGGCGTGGTGGTATTGATTACTGTGGCACTGGGATTACTGATTGAACGCACGCGTTTTGGCGCGCAGATCCGTGCTGCAGTCGATAACCCAACCGCATCCGCCGGCTTGGGTATCAATGTCAGTCTGGTGTTCAGTCTGACCTTCGCGCTGGGTTCCGGCCTGGCGGGTTTGGGCGGCGGTCTGGGCATTGACGTGTTGGGGCTAGACCCGACATTCCCGATCAAGTACATGGTTTACTTTCTATTAGTGGTCGCGGTGGGCGGCGCTGGCACGATCAAAGGGCCGCTGGTGGCGGCGCTGATCCTTGGTGTGTTCGACGTTGCCGGAAAATACTATGTGCCGGAAGTGGGTGCCTTCGTCATCTATGGCTTGATGGTGTTGCTGCTGATCCTGTTCCCTGCCGGTTTGATGCGGAGGAAAGCATGAGCGCTATCACCAAAACTGCCGACAAGGCGGTGACTATACCTGTGCCAACGAACATGAATAAATCCGATATGAGATCTGCATTACATTTGCCGAATGACCGCTGGAAGCCGCTGGAGATAGCCTTCTGGCTGCTACCGGTGGTGTCTTATTTCCTTTTCCCGGATTACCTGGTGTTGATCAGCCAGATTATGATCGTCGGCTTGTTCGCACTGTCGCTGGATCTGATTTTGGGTTACGCCGGCATAGTCTCGTTGGGTCATGCGGCATTCTTCGGTTTAGGTGCTTACACCGCCGGTTTGCTGTCGGTCCATGGCTGGAACGAGCCGTTGAGCGGACTGCTGGCTGGCGCCATAGTGGCCGGTCTGTTTGGATTGATTACCTCTTTCCTCGTGGTACGCGGCCAGGATCTGACCCGCTTGATGGTTACGCTGGGCATAGGCTTGATGCTGTTTGAGGCGGCCAATAAAGCTGCCTTCATCACGGGTGGTGTCGATGGATTGTCCGGCATGACCGGCGGCAAGCTGCTCGGTCTGTTCGAGTTTGACCTAAATGGAAAGGTCGCTTATTGCTATAGCCTGGCGATACTGTTTATCTTGTTCGTGGTGATGCGTAGACTGGTCAAGTCGCCGTTCGGCCTGAGTCTGATCGGTATTCGCGAGGGTGGGAAGCGCATGCCTGCGCTTGGCGCGGGCGTCAACCGTCGTCTGGTGACGGTGTTCACCATCTCCGCCGCCATTGCTGGCGTGGCCGGCGCATTACTGGCGCAGACCACACAGTTTGTCGGCCTCGACATGTTGGGCTTCCCGCGCTCGGCTGAACTGCTGATCATTTTGGTTCTGGGTGGAACCGGACGCTTGTATGGTGCGCTGATCGGCGCTGCGGTCTTCATGCTGGCGCAAGACTATATCTCCGGCCTGAACCCGGCCTACTGGCAGTTTTATATAGGACTGTTGTTGATCCTGATCGTGCTGTTTGCACGCGGCGGTATTCTGGGTGGACTTGATCTGATTGTCCAGCGCATTAAAACATCTTTCCGCAAGGAGCAAATATGACGCAGCAAAATATTGCCCTGCGTACCGAAGGGCTGTCCAAAAGTTGGGGAGCGTTTGCCGCTAATAGCGATGTGAGTCTGACCTTCGCAAAGGGTGCGCGCCACGCGCTGATCGGTCCTAACGGAGCGGGCAAGACCACTTTCATCAACCTGCTGACGGGTGGCTTCTTGCCCAGTAGTGGAAAAGTCTATTTGGGCGATCAAGACATCACACAGCTGCCGCAGCACAAGCGCGTGCAGCGCGGCATGACACGGACCTTTCAGATTAATACCTTGTTTGCCGGTATGACGGTGCTGGAGTCTGTGGTTTTGGCGATCTGCGAGCGGCGCGGCCTGCACTCGGTCTGGTACAAGACCGTCGAAAAGCATACCGACGTTGTCGACGAAGCGATGGCTTTGCTGACTACACTCAAGTTGTCGGCAGAGGCAAACAGCATTACGCGCAGCCTCGCTTACGGTAA
Source organism: Glaciimonas soli (assembly GCF_009497155.1). Taxonomy (GTDB): domain Bacteria; phylum Pseudomonadota; class Gammaproteobacteria; order Burkholderiales; family Burkholderiaceae_D; genus Glaciimonas; species Glaciimonas soli. The sequence continues at coordinate 73,810 of NZ_WINI01000004.1, read as the reverse complement.
GCAGCGGTTGGTCGAGATCGCACTGGCGCTGGCGACCAAGCCAAGCATATTGTTGCTTGACGAGCCGGCAGCGGGCATTCCGCAAGCCGAGAGCAAAGAGCTGTTTGAAGTGATCGCCCAATTGCCGCGCGATGTTACCGTGGTCTTCATTGAACACGACATGGGATTAGTGTTTCGCTTCGCCGACCGTATCACGGTACTGGTGGGCGGCAAGGTGCTGACCGAGGGTACGCCGGCAGAAATTGCGGCAGACCCGCGTGTTAAGGAAGTCTATCTGGGGGAGGCAGAACATGCGTGAGTTGTTGGCGCTCGATAAAGTCACCGCCGGTTACGGCGAGTCTATCGTGCTGGAAGATGTGTCTTTCAAAATGAATGAGGGCGATAGCCTTGCTCTGCTAGGGCGCAATGGTGTCGGTAAAACCAGCTTGCTGGTGACGTTGATGGGATTGACGCATTTGCATAGCGGCAGTATCCGATGGGGTGGGAAAGAGATTGCGCGTGTCCCGACCTACAAGCGTTCGCGCTCTGGCTTGGGCTGGGTTCCGCAGGAACGTCATATGTTCCCGTCGCTGACAGTGGAAGAACATCTGACAGTGGTGGCGCGTTCAGGCGCTGGTTCCGGTCCTTGGAATCTGCAGAAAATCTACCAGATATTCCCGCGATTGCTGGAACGTCGCAGCAACTTCGGCAATCAGTTGTCCGGTGGTGAGCAACAGATGGTGGCGATTGCCCGCGCATTAATGACTAATCCTCGTATCCTGTTGCTGGATGAGCCGATGGAGGGTTTGGCACCGATCATTGTGCAGGAACTGGTGCGCGTAATTCGCAGGCTGGTGCAGGACGAAGGTATGTCAGTGATCGTAGTCGAGCAGCACGCGCGTCTTGCGCTGTCGTTGACTCAGCGCGCCATCGTACTTGATCGGGGCCGCATCGTTCACGACTCCGATAGCGCGAGTTTGCTGGCAGATGGCGATAAGCTGGATCGCCTGGTGGCAGTCGCCTGAGCTATGTATTTAGTCGCCGCCCGCTACTGCTTGCGGTGCGCGACTTTGTTCGTTGTTGGTATTGACCAGCTTGCTGAGTAGCTCCATGAATTGCAGCTGCTCCGGACCGCTCAACGGTGCCAGAATACGGCGCCGCAAACGTTGTGATCCAGGGATAAGGCTGTCTAGCAGTTCCTCGCCAGCCGATGTAATGGTCAGCGCACGCTGGCGTCGATTGTGCGGAATTACCTTGCGCTCCAAAAGATATTTTTCCTCCAGGCGCGCGCATACCGTGGCGCCTGTGGATGTATCTATACCGGTGAGGGCCGCAAGCGAGACCTGGTCAGTACCAGGGTGATCCGCAAGGTTGCGCAGCATGGCGTATTGCACTGGCGTCAGCTCGTTACCCATCTCGTCATAGAAGATAGACACCGAAATCTGCTGTGCACGGCGTAGCAAATGCCCCGGGTGTTCGTACAGGTTTATCAGTTTGCTTTCTGTTTCTGGCATGGCGGTTTCTCTGGTTGTGCAGCGCAATATCGAAAGTTGATGGCGGCGGTTTACTTCGTCGCTTAATGGATTATACTTTACAACATTCAGCACACTGAATATAAGATTAGAAAACCGAACAAGGAGACAAAAATGTTCCCAAAAAATACCTGGTACGTCGCATGTACGCCGAGCGAAATTGAAGACGGCCCGTTAGGACGCCAGATTTGCGGTGAGAAGATCGTGTTCTATCGCGGCGTCGAAGGCAAAGTCGCCGCCGTCGAGGACTTTTGCCCGCATCGCGGTGCGCCACTGTCACTCGGTTCCGTCCAAGACGGAGAGTTGGTCTGCGGCTATCACGGTCTGCATATGGGTTGCGATGGCAAGGTCGTCAGCATGCCGGGTCAGCGCGTGCGCGGTTTTCCGTGCATACGCAGTTACCCGGTGGAAGAGCGCTACGGTTTCATCTGGGTCTGGACCGGCGACAAAGAGCTGGCTGATCCGGCACTGATCCACCATCTGGAATGGGCAGACAATCCCGAGTGGGCCTATGGTGGCGGCTTGTATCACATCAACTGCGAATACCGTTTGATGATCGACAACTTGATGGATCTGACGCACGAAACCTATGTGCACGCATCCAGCATAGGTCAGAAAGAAATCGACGAGGCGCCCGTCAATACCACGGTCGAAGGCGAGCAGGTCGTCACCAGCCGCTACATGGAAAATATCATGGCGCCGCCATTCTGGCGTGCGGCCTTGCGCGGCAATGGACTGGCTGACGATGTGCCGGTGGACCGTTGGCAGATTTGCCGTTTTAGTCCGCCCAGCCATGTGATGATTGAGGTTGGTGTGGCGCATGCGGGCAAGGGCGGCTATGATGCCGATCCACGCTACAAGGCATCCAGTATCGTCGTGGACTTCATCACGCCGGAAACTGAAACGTCGCACTGGTATTTCTGGGGCATGGCACGCAACTTTAAACCTGAAGACAAGGAACTGACGGCAACCATACGAGAAGGTCAGGGCAAGATATTCAGCGAAGACCGTGAGATGCTGGAACTGCAGCAAGCCAATATGCTGCGCTATCCAGAGCGCAAGCTGCTGATGTTGAATATTGATGCCGGTGGCGTGCAGTCGCGTCGCGTGCTGGATCAGTGGCTGCAGAAGGAGCAGCAGGCATGAGCGAGGCGACATTGCAAGTGAAGGTGGCGCGCAAGGTCGATGAGGCCGATGACATTTGCAGCTACGAACTGGTCAGCGCAGACGACACACCGTTGCCGCCCTTCAGTGCCGGTTCGCACATCGATGTGCATCTGCGTCCAGGTCTGGTGCGACAGTATTCACTGTGCAATTCGCCGCAAGAGCAGCATCGCTATCTGATCTGTGTACTGCGCGATGCCGCTTCACGCGGCGGCTCGCAGGCGATGCACGATGATATTCTCGCCGGCATGACGCTGCAGATCAGCGTGCCGAAAAATCACTTTCCGTTAGTGGAGGCTGAACGTAGCCTGCTGCTGGCAGGTGGCATCGGCGTGACGCCTATCCTTTGCATGGCCGAGGCACTGTCCGCGCAGGGCGCTGCGTTTGAAATGCACTACTGCGGACGTTCGCCGGAGCGCACCGCTTTCCTTGATCGCATCGCGCGCGCACCTTACTCTGAGCAGGTGCATACGCACTACGACAACGGTGATGCGGCTCAGAAGTTTGATTTGCCGGCGTTGCTGACTGGCTTGAATCGAAAGACCCATATTTACCTGTGTGGTCCCGCCGGTTTTATTGACCACGTGCTGGCTACGGCCAAGGCGCACGATTGGCCGAAAGATCAGATCCACCTGGAGTACTTCGGCGCTGCCGCCGCACCAGATACCGCCAACGACCAGGCATTCGAGGTCAAGTTGGCTTCCAGCGGCAAGGTGTACACCATCCCGGCTGACTGCTCGGTGCTGCAGGTGCTCACTGATGCTGGTGTGTTCATTCCGGCCTCCTGCGAACAAGGTGTGTGCGGCACTTGTCTGACACGGGTTCTGGATGGGGTGCCGGATCACCGCGATTTATATATGGATGAAGCGGAGCAGGCCGCCAACGATCAATTCACACCATGCTGTTCGCGCGCCAAGAGCACAACGCTGCTGCTGGATCTATAGGGTTCTACAACAGACCAGTTATCACGGTATCTGGTCATTTATAAAAACGAGAGGGAGACAACATGACAGAGAAAATCAATCACCAGCGTCGAACTATTCTGCTAGGTGCCGCCGCACTGTCGGCGGGAGCGCTACCAATGATCGCCAGCGCCGCCGAGCCCGTAAAGGTCGGCTTGATTGTGCCAATGTCCGGCCCGTTCGCATCGACCGGACGCCAGATCGAGGCCGCGGTAAAGTTGTACATGCAGCGCAACGGTTCTACTGTGGCGGGACGCCCAATCGAGATCATCCTCAAGGACGATGGCGGAGTGGCACCGGATGTCACCAAGCGTTTGGCGCAGGAACTGGTTGCGCGCGATAAGGTGCAGGTGTTGGCTGGTTTCGGCTTGACGCCGCTGGCTTTTGCCGCCGCGCCGGTCGCCACACAAGCCAAGGTACCGATGATAGTGATGGCCGCCGCTACATCGGTGATCCCACAGCGCTCGCCATACATCGTACGTACCGGTTTCACGCTGGCACAGGTAACGGCGCCGATGGCGCAGTGGGCAGCGAAGAACAAGATCAAAAGTGTAGTCACATTCGTCAGCGACTACGGTCCTGGTCTGGATGCGGAGAAGGTATTCGTCAAGGGCTTCACCGAAGGCGGTGGCAAGGTGATCGACAGTCTGCGTGTACCGCTGCGCAATCCAGACTACGCGCCGTTCCTGGCACGCGTCAAGGATGCCAAGCCGGATGCGCTATTTGTTTTCGTGCCGTCGGGCGAGGGCGCTGCGGTGCTCAAGCAGTTCACCGAACGTGGGCTGGCTGCAGCCGGGATACGCCTGATTTGTACCGGAGACGTGCTGGATGATGACCTGATGGATAGCATCGGCTCAGCCGCCACTGGCGTGGTCAGTAGCCATCATTACTCGGCGGCGCATCCATCGCCAGAGAACAAGGCCTACGTTGAGGCATTCAGCAAGGCGAACAAAGGTATGCGTCCGAACTTCCATTCGGTCGGGGCCTACGATGGCATGCAATTGCTGTATCAGGCGCTGAAGCAAACCAACGGTGACAGCAACGGCGACAAATTGCTTGCCGCGATGAAAGGCATGGCGTGGACTAGCGTACGTGGTCCGATCAGCATTGATGCCACTACGCGCGACATCGTGCAGACGGTGTATATCCGCAAGGTAGAAGCAAATGGCGGTTCGTACTACAACATGGAGTTCGATAAGGTCGATAAGGTGCGCGATCCGGGCGTTTAAGCTTGAATGCTGCGGCACTTGATTGAAGACGCCGCAGCAGTTGTTTACAGATTCTCGATAAAGGCACGCACCACTTGGTTGAAGGCTTGCGGCTGTTCGATGCAGCTCAGGTGCGAAGCGTCTTTCAATATCTGCAATTGCGCACCGGATATACCGTCTGCCAGCGTTTGCGCCATCGCAACTGGCGTACCCTGATCCAACTCGCCAGCAATTACCAGTGTCGGAATAGCAATTCCACCTAGCCGCGCAGTCGTATTGACGTTACCGACTGCATGACAACAGCCGACGTAGCCAACGGCATCGGTATTGACTACACGGTTGCGGAAGCGTGCAACCGTAAGCGGATGGCTAGCACGGAATTCTTCCGTGAAGTAACGTCCCATTACCGCATCGCCGATAACCTCGACACCTTGCTCTTGTACAGTAGCGATGCGTTGCTGCCACATAGCCTGCGCGGCGTCTGTATAGGAGGACGTGGTATTGGCCAGCACCAGCGCACTTACCAACGTCGGATGACGCAGAGCTAGTTCCTGGCCGACCATACCACCCATCGACAAACCTATCCATACCACCGGGCCGGTATCAAGTTCGCGCAACAGGGCGGCTGCATCATCGGCCAACGACGCCATGTCGTACATGCCAGCAGGTGCTTCTGAGCTACCATGGCCGCGATGGTCGTAAGCAATCACGCGGCAATCTTCGGTCAGCAAATTGGCCAGCTCGTCCCACATCGTCAAGTCGCAACCCAGCGCGTGGCTCAACACCACAGTGTGGCGCGGCGCCTTGCCGTTATGGCGTGCGCGCACAGAGTAATGTAATGCTGGCTTACTACTGCAACGGCCTTCGAGGCCGTTGCCGGGATGCGTGACACCTGCTGGTGCCATGGATTCCAGCACGTAGCCGATCTGTGGAGCGATTTCGCGCAGGATCACCAGCGCATGTGTAAACGCGGTATTGGCTGCTGGTACGCCAGCATAAATGGCCGACTGTATTAACACTTCCTTCAGTTCGTCCGGCGTCAGACGGTTTGATGGATCACCCATTAGTGCGGCACGTACGTGCAGATCGAACTCTTCCCAGCGACCTAGTGCGATAGTAATCGACAGGACGATGGCGCGCCGGGTCTTTTGTTCCAGACCGGGTCGCCCCCAGATTTCGTTCCACGCAAAGCGGGTGATCAGGTTTTGGAAATCGGCATTGAAGCTGTTGGCGTTAGATAGCGAACGTTCCACCCAGGCGTCGCCCAGAATATTACGGCGGTTGTTCAGGCCACGCTCGAAGTCGTGGTCGATAGGATCGTAGCTCATGTTGTTCTCATTTATTGATGAAAGGTGTGGGCGAGGTTCAAGGCAGCGATATCGCTGCGCAGACTTTGCAACTGTTGTTGCGCCAGGCGGTGAGCCGGCGCAGTTGCTGCGACGGGATCGAACAATGTCCGCAGATGCATCAGATCTACGTGGTCGCGTAATGCCGGATCGGCTTGCACCGCCTCGGTCAGTACATCGGCCAGATGGCGTTGCGTGGATATCGCGACGTCGGTCATCTTTTCCAGCAATTCATGCGATTTAGGACGGCCGATGACACCTGCCAGATAAGCAGATGTCGCTTCGGCAAATACCAAGCCTTGCAACGCATCGATATTGCGTAGCATGCGCGAGCCGTCAATCTGCAAGCCAAGGAAGGCATCGTTCAACGCCTGCAGTGCACCGTGCGCGCTGAGGAAAAGCCCCGGCCATTCGGCCAATTCGGCTTGCCAGTTTCCCAAACCACGTTCGTGTTGTTGGCCCATGCTGGCGAGCAGGGCAGCGCCATGTTGCGGTGTGCGCGTGGCGGCGGCAAGTGCAATCATGGCCGAGACCGGATTGCGCTTATGCGGCATCGCTGACGAGCCGCCGCGGCCATTGCCAGATGGTTCCGCCAGTTCAGCGACTTCACCCTGTGCCATCAGGCTCAAATCGGTAGCGAGCTTGCCCAGGCTACCGGACAGAACCGCGACTTCCAGACCGAGCCGCACCCATTCGTCGCGTTGGGTGTGCCAGGCCGCATCGGCGACCTTCAAGCCCAAGATAGCGGCCACGCGATTGGCAACTGCCGGACCCTGTTCGCCCATTACGGCCAGGGTGCCGACGGCGCCGCCCAACTGCAATTGCAGCGCGCGAGCAGCACACTCGCGCAGACGCGCACGCGAGCGAACCAGCGGCGCCAGCCAGCCGGTCAGCTTGAAACCGAAACTGGTCACCTGTGCCGGCTGCATCAATGTCCGCGCCAGTACTGGTGTGGCAAGGTGCTGCTCCGCCAGTTGCAACAATCGGCCGGTGAGGTCGAACAGGCCATCGTCCAGCAATTGCAGCGCGTCGCGCGTGGCAAGTACCATCGCGGTGTCGATCACGTCCTGACTGGTGCTGCCCCAGTGGACCTTGGTGGCAGCCTCTGCGTCGTACAGAGCGACGGTCTTGGTAAGTTCTTTCACCAATGGAATCGCCAGACTGCCGGCGCGGCGGCCGGCAGTGATGATGGCGGGGATATCGTAAAGTTGGGCATTGCAGACGGCGGCGATGGCGCGCGCCGCGGTGGGTGGTAACAGGCCCTCGTCAGCCTGTGCCTGCGACAGTGCTTGCTCAAAACGGAACATGGCTTGCACGATCGCCGTATCGTCAAACACAGCGATCATGTCGGTGGTAGTCAGGAAGCTATCGAAGATGGATACACTCACTGCAGCTCCAGTTCATATTGGCAGGACTTTCGCAAAACTACCCGAGCTGCGTTGCTTCTCCTAGCGGTACGTTCGTACTGTCTTCGTCGTCGCGTCTTGCCGGGACAATCTTGCGTAAGCCCTGATTTAGAGTTATTCATAGTCGAAAAATACCGTTTCCTGTTCGCCCTGCATATGGATATTCCAACTGTATTGGCCGTCGGCTGTACGGGTAGCAAGCAGCGTGGGGCGGCGAGCGGCCGACACTTGTTCCAGTATCGCAGATTGCTTCAGTCCGGCATCGTCTTCCAGAAATACAGCGGTGAATTGGTGCTTGACCAAACCGCGTGCGAATACCGTTACGTAGGCCAGCGGTTCGCCCGGGGCTTGTGGAGATACAGACAAGCGCAGGCTGAATTTCCCCTCTTCGTCGCTGGGTATGCGACGGAAGCCAGGAATGGCTTGGCCGGATTCCGCAGCAGCGGCTGCTGGCTGCCAGCTTTCAATCTGAGCATCATTGATAGCGTTGCCGTCACCGTCGTAGATGGTACCGCTGACGATGATGGTGGGCGCAGTGGTTTGCAGAGTGTCGGCGGCGCTCAGTTCGGTCGCCCAGTTCCAGGCTTCGTGCGAAAACGGGCCGATGGTTTGTGAAGTCGTGATTTTGCTCATTCGTGTACTCTCCTTATTTTTCCATCGGCGTGGCATCGCGGCCGCGCAGAACGATGTCGAATTCATAGCCCAGCATTTCGGCACCAACGGTGTGTTCCAGACTGTAGCGCGAGATCAGGCGCTGGCGTGCGGCCAGGTCTGGAATGCTCTGGAAGATAGGGTCGTATTCGAACAGCGGGTCGTTAGGGAAGTACATCTGCGTTACCAGACGTTGCGCATACACGTTTCCGAACATGGAAAAATGGATGTGCGCCGGACGCCACGCTTTGTCGTGATTGCCCCACGGATAAGGGCCGGGTTTGATGGTGACGAAGCGGTAACGACCGTCATCATCGGTCATCATCTTGCCCCAGCCGTGGAAGTTTGGATCGAGCGGCGCGTCATGCTGGTCGCGTTTGTGGCGGTAGCGGCCTGCAGAGTTGCACTGCCAGACTTCTAACAGGGAGTTGCGCACGGGTTTGCCGTCTTCATCCATCACGCGGCCGGTGACGACGATTTTCTCGCCCAGCGGTTCAGCATCGCCTTGTGCCGTCAGATCCATATCGTGAGGCAAGATGATACGTGACGATGGCGCAATGTTTTGTTCTACCGGCAAGCCTGCGGCGATGCGCAGCGACGGTTGAACAGGGCCGCGCTTGGCGGTCGATTTGTAGGGTGGATAGATCAGTTCCGGATAAACGCCGGGCTCGATAGCATCAAATTTCAAAGCATGACTCCTTGTATGTTAGGCGGCAGGGATGAAGACGATGGTATGCAAGCAATTGCCTCATCACAAGGGAGGAAAGGCGTGTAATATTCGCTATACGCACAATATGTGCGAATAGCGCCCAAATCGACGTTTTTTCACCATGAATACAGAAATCGACCTGCCTGCGAAGCGCGACCTGATCGCCGGACTGGAAAAAGGCCTGCAAGTGATCGAAGCCTTCGACCAGGAACGCAGCCGTCTGAGCATCGCGGAGGTGGCCGAACGTACTGGTCTGACGCGCGCAGCGGCGCGACGTTACCTGATTACGCTAACTCACCTTGGTTATATGCGGCACGAGAATAAATTGTTTTCGTTGACGCCGATGGTATTGCGGTTAGGGCAATCCTATTTGCATTCGGCGCGACTGCCGCGAATAGTACAGCCGCTGCTGTACCGCCTCGCATATGCGTTAGGCGAGGCCGCATCGGTCGGCGTACTCGATCACGACCAGCTGGTGTGCGTGGCGGCAGTCAGTGCCGGACAACTGGTGTCAGCCACGCTGCAGCCGGGCACGCGGGTGCCGGCATACTGCACCGCCAACGGCCGCATGCTGCTGGCCAGCCTGCCGCCGGAGCAGATCGAGGCTTTCCTGGAGCGTGCACGGCCAGAGCAAATCACAGAGCACACCATCGTCAACAAGGAACGCCTGGCGCTAGACATCGCGCGTGCCGGTGTGCGCGGTTATGCGTTGGTGGATCAGGAGTTGGAGCTTGGTTTGTGCACTATTGCAGTTCCGTTGAAGAACTTCCGTGGTGAAGTAGTGGCAGCGATGAACATCAGTGTGCACGCCGGTCGCATGCCTATCGATCAAATGGTAGAGCGTTGTCTGCCAGCGATGATCAAGATTCAGGTTGAACTGAACGCCTTGCTCTAATCTTCTGCTGTCGCTTCGGCCGGATGACGACGGAATTCCTTGGGCGTGACGCCCATACGTTTTTTGAATAGCCGGCTGAAATAAGCAGGGTCCTGAAATCCGAGTTCATAAGCGATGCTGGCGATGCTGGTCGGGACATAGGTCAGTTTGCGGCAGGCTTCCAGCATCAACCGGTCTTGCGTGATGTCAAAGGCCGACTTGCCGGACAGCTTGAGGCAAAGCCGATTCAGTCGCGTCGGTGTGACGCGTAGCACATCGGCGTACTGGCTGACCTGCCATTGATCCTTGAAATGCCGTTCTACCTCGGCGCGAAAGCGGCTGAAAAGTTCAAAGTCGTTGCGGCCAGACTGATCGGCCAACCGATGTTCCGCATGCACGCGCACCAGCAACAGAAGGGCGCTACGCGCCAGCCATTCCAGCATGAGTGTATGACCGTATTGTGGCCAAGAGGCTTCCGCCAACAAGTTTTTCAGTAGCGACTCTAACCGACTGTGTACTTCCGGCAGTTCGGCCAGCGCGATTGCAAGCGGTTGTACGAACAATGAGGAATAGAGGTCAGCGTGGCTCCCCGCCACGGCGAAGATCACATTTTGATCCACCGTCAGTACATAACCTTGTGCTTCCTGCGAAAAATCAAAGCTGTGTGCCACCGATGGATGGACGGTGATGGCAACTGGTCCATTGCATTCCCACACCACATTATTGACGTTCGCACGAACCTGACCACCGAATAAAAAAAGTACCTGAAACAAGCCAGGATGGGTGTGGTTGGCGATATGCCAATTGTACAGACGGCTACGTGTTTCGATCAGCTCGATATGCACGAATTCGGCGTTTTCCGCCCGTGTTTGTTCGCCGTACAGAGCAAACTGAGGAATGTCGGCGGAAGCGAGTTTGGATATATCGGGCATGTAGTGAAAGTAGCTAAAACATACGGTGTGTCAAAATAGTACAAGTTTTATGCTGCTTCATCCATGTTTTTTGATGTGCGGCGCGGCTACGATGCAGTCATAACTAAACCACATCGGAGACACGCCATGCGTACCCAAATAGCCATCATTGGTGCCGGCCCGGCCGGCCTGCTGTTATCCCACCTGTTGCATCTTCAAGGAATAGAATCCGTCGTCCTTGAATCGCGTTCGCGCGCCGATATCGAATCCACCATCCGCGCAGGCGTACTGGAGCAGGGCACGATGGATCTCTTGAACGAGACCGGCGTAGGCGAGCGTATGCGTAGCCTGGGTGCCCTGCATCACGGCATAGAACTGGCCTTCGACGGTGCTCGTCACCGCATCGACCTGACTGAGCTGACCGGCAAAGCCATTACCGTCTATCCCCAGCACGAAGTGATCAAGGATCTGGTGGCGGCACGGCTGGCGGCGCAGGGTCAGTTGCTGTTTGAAGTAAGTGATGTCGAACTGCACGGTGTCGAAACGTCGCGGCCATCCGTGATTTTCCGCCACGGCGGTGAGGCATGCAGTCTGGAAGCGGACTTCGTTATCGGTTGCGACGGCTACCACGGCGTGGCGCGTCCGGCGATGCCAGAGCAGAATCTGCGCAAGGATTTCCAACGCATCTACCCGTTCGGCTGGTTCGGCATTTTGGTGGAATCGGTACCGTCATCCGACGAGCTGATCTACGCGCAGCATGAGAGAGGTTTTGCGTTAGTCAGCACGCGCTCGCCGACGGTGCAGCGGCTGTACTTCCAGTGCGATCCCAGCGACCGTACCGACAACTGGTCCGATGACCGCATCTGGACCGAGTTGCACGCACGACTGGAAAATCGCGATGGCTGGAAACTCAAGGAAGGCCGCATCTTCCAGAAAAATATCATTGGCATGCGTAGTTTCGTTTCTACGCCTATGCAAGCCGGTCGCTTGTTCCTGGCGGGCGACGCTGCGCACATCGTGCCGCCGACAGGGGCCAAGGGCATGAACCTTGCCGTGTCAGATGTCTGGTTACTGGCACGCGGGTTGGAGCAGTTCTATCGCAAGGGCGGAGAAGAACTTCTGAACAGTTATACGGCGGATGCATTGAAGCGCATCTGGCGCGCGGAATATTTCTCGTGGACGATGACGCGTCTGCTGCACACCTTCGCCGACGCCACGCCGTTTGAACGCGAGATGCAACGCGCTGAATTGGAGAACATTGTGAGCTCACGCGCTTTGGCTACATCGTTGGCAGAGAACTACGTTGGGGCATTCTGAGGCGGCAATAGAGCATTTAATTATTCATTAAACTCATTGGAGGATTGTCATAATAATGACTGTGTCTAACTGATAGTCGTTAGATCTCGTGTTTCGTAGTTACTAGCGGCCGGTAATTGACAACTGATAACCCTCAAGGAAAATTGCAATGTGTGTTTCACTGCGCATCTCTTGAGGGATAACAAGTGCATTAATCGTTTGCGCGTGGCCGTCCGATCAGCAACAGGGCGGCAGCTGCGGCAACCAACGTGACCGGAATGCTTGCGCCAATGACGATTGCTGAACTGCTTCCCATTGCCAGCAATTGACCGGCAGCCAACGGTCCGACCACCGAACCGAGGCGACCAAACGCAACAGCCGCTCCTACGCCAGTGCCACGCATCGCTGTTGGATAGAACGCGGCTGCCAGTGCGTACAGAACGGATTGCGCACCAGTTACAAACATGCCAGCAAAGAATGCAGATGCAACAAGAGCAGTGAAATCCGGTGCCATGGACAAGGCTGCAAGCGACGCGATGATGCCAACGTACATGCCCGTTACGACTGCACCTGCACGTATGCGATCCATTAGCGCACCGATAAACAGTACGCCTAGCCCGGCGCCTATGTTGAAAAATATCTGTACGTAACCGACTTCAGGTCGGCTAAGTCCGCGTGCAGCCATTAACGAGGGCAGCCAGTTGAGCAGAAAATAGAGAACGATCAGCGTGCAAAAATAACTGATCCAGATTTGCAATGTAGACAGGCTGCGCGTTTCGCCGAAGAGTACCTTCTTCACCGGGGCAGGTTTTACGTTGCCGTTACCTGAGGCGCGCACAAATGCTGTCGACTCCGGTAGAAACATCAATATTAGTGGCACTAATACAAGCGGACCGACCCCGCCAACATAGAAAATATGTCGCCAGTCGGCATCACCTGCAAACAATACGCCAACAGCCGCTGCAATCACGCCGCCAAACGGGACGCCGCAATACATGACACTCACGGCAGTACTGCGTAATCTCGGCGACACCGCTTCCGACGATAATGCAATCAGATTAGGTAACGCACCGCCCAGGCCGATGCCAGTTAATATACGTACAATCACGAGCGTGTGAAGATCACTGACAAGTGCGGTAGCAATTGAAAGCAAACCGAAGAGACAAGCCGAAATCACCAGCACGCGTTTGCGCCCGATGCGATCTGCCAGCCGTCCTCCGAACATGGCGCCGGGTAATAAACCGAATGTTCCGGCGCTGAATACCAGTCCCATTTGGCTAACCGACAAACCAAATTCGCGTGCCATGCGCGGAGCAGCAACGCCAACCGATTGCAAATCAAGTCCCTCGAGCAAGGCGACGGCAAAACACAATCCCAATGTAGTAATCGTACTGGATTTGAAAGCAGGCCCGTCAGATACCTTACTTTCTGACAGCTCAGCGCCAAGTGATTTCATATTCGTTGTCCCCATCAATTATTAGTATATGTGTTGGTTTTTTTGATACAACTTAGACTTGCAATTGCGTACTGCACGGCTAACTTAGTTCCTCCATCGACTACTTACTGCACTTCGCGATTACATGTGGATGATCTGAATCAGGGGCGTACATCGCCTCGATCAGTGCTTCCCGATGCTGCTGCACTGCACGTTGATTAATAGATCCTTTGTCGGTGATTTCACCGAGATCTAATGACGGTGGAGTTTCGAGCAGCAACAGACGAGCAACAAACGTCGCTCCGCCCGTAGCTTGCAGATTTACGCGTGTCAGGAAGTCAGAAAAAAATGCCCTCAGCGGTTCTGCGGTCAATATATTTTTCACCTCAGTGCCAGGCGGGAGTTGTGCGTATCGGCGGCAATCGTCGATACGCGGAAATATCAGCAAACCGACTTCACCACGATTAATGCCGGTTACCACCACGTCTTGAACGTAAGGTGCACCTTCAGATACCGCGCGAGCGCGCAACGGCCCCACACTGACGAACGTGCCAGAACTCAGTTTGAAATCTTCCGTGATACGTCCGTCGAACTGCAGTCCGATCTCGGGTCGTTCCGGGTCGACGAAAGTGGCGGCATCCCCGGAGCAATAAAATCCTTCTTCATCGAAAACTTGTTCGCCGATTGTGTCGTGGCGCCAATAGCCGGCCATGACGTTGGGGCCGCGAAAACGCACTTCGAATTTCCCATCAACTGGCGCCAACTTAGTCTCACAGCCAGGAGCAGGCAGTCCGATATAACCGGCACGAGCGATCGAACCGGTAGTAAACAGGCAGGACGGCGACGTTTCTGTCATGCCGAGGCCGGACATGATGCGGATGCGCTCGCCACAATATCGTTCTGTGACTCGCTCCAATCGGTTCCACGCCGCTTGTGATAATCCTGCGCCGCCGAAAAAATATAGCTTCACGCGGGCAAAGAAACGCTGTCGCAATACCTCATCGGTTTCCAATGCAATCGCCAGCTCCTCCCAACCCTTTGGGACGTTAAAGTATGCGGTAGGCGAAATTTCACGCAGATTGCGTAATGTTTCCTCGAACTTGCCGCCGACCGGCTTGCCATCGTCGATATAGAGTGTGCCGCCGTTGTACAAAGCAATGCCGACGTTATGACTTCCACCATAGGTGTGATTCCACGGCAACCAATCAACCAGTACTGGCGGCTCCTTTGCAAATTCAGGAAACGTTTGCAAGAGCATCTGCTGGTTGCTGCACAACATGCGATGGGTCGTCGGTACCGCCTTAGGCAGTTTTGTCGAACCGGAAGTAAAGAGTATTTTTACTATCGTGTCGGCGTCGATCTTTGCCGACACTGCGTCGATATTGGTTGGCGTATGCGCCAACAGGGCATTGAACGACATAGAACGGTGGCTCGTTTGATTCGTCACCAGTTTTGCATCAATCGGAACGGTGGCTTCGATGGCACGAGAATACGTATCAAAATCATCGGCATACACCAATCCAGGACGCAGCCGTTCCATCATATGACGGAGCTTGCCGAAATCACTGGAAATGAGAGAGTAGGCCGGCGAAAGCGGTGCAAAAGGAATGCCCGCCAACATCGCACCGAAGCTTAGTTGTAAATGTTCCAGGCTATTGCCGGACAAAATGGCAAGTGGCCGTTCAGGCGATAAGCCAAGATCCAGAAGCGCCTGGCCGATAGCCCGCGCGCGACGCAACATGTCTGCATAGGTGATCTTGATCCACGCACCGTGTTCGTCTCGGCGTGCGACCAGAATTCGGTCCGGGTGAGCTTGCGCACCACTGACCAGGCGGTCGGTCAAACGCAGCGGGAAGGCTTGCAACGCTTCTGTCGAGCGCAGATACCAGGCGCTGCCTTTTTTTACGATTTCCGGCGTTGCCGTAGTTACTGCCACATCTCTATAGCGCGCACCTATGCCAGCTTCAGCACTAGTCATGTTCTTGTCTCCTGCTTTTCTACTGCGGCCCGCCTTTCTAAATGACGGCGTTGTGGCCTGTGGTTATAACTGCATCCAGGTCTACACCGGATAATGCCGTTCTTCGTTCTGGATGGTGATCCAGCGTAGTTCGGTGAATTCGCCTATCGACGCCTTGCTGCCGAAACGCCCATAACCGCTGTTTTTTACGCCGCCAAATGGCATTTGCGCTTCGTCATGGACGGTCGGGCCGTTGATGTGGCAAATACCGGATTGAATCTGCTTTGCAAGCGTCATCGCACGCGAGACGTCGCGACTGAAAATGGCCGATGAAAGCCCGTATTCGCTGTCGTTGGCAATCCGCACCGCTTCTGCTTCGCTGTCCACGCGCTGTACGGTCACGACCGGGCCGAACGACTCTTCGCGATAGATCCGCATTTCCGGGGTGACGCCGTCGATGATGGAAGGCTGCATGATGACGCCTTCGTGTTTGCAGCCAACCGGTAAATGCGCACCCTTGGCGCTCGCGTCCGCAATCAGTTCCGTTACGCGCGTTACCGCATTGGCGTCGACCATGGCGCCGAGCACACTATTTGCGTCACTCGGATTCCCCGCAACAAGTGAACGTGCTTTCACAGAGAGTTTCTCGACGAAGGCATCGGCAATTTTACGATCCACAATCACGCGTTCGGTCGACATGCAAATCTGGCCTTGATTGAAGAAAGCGCCGAATGCCACTGCATTCACAGCAGCGTCCAGATCTGCGTCGTGCAGTACCAGAACCGCTGCTTTACCGCCCAGCTCCAGCAACACCGGTTTCAAGTGTTGCGCAGCAAGTTTGGCGATGATGCGTCCGACATGCGTGGAACCTGTGAAGTTTACGCGGCGCACATGAGGGTTCGCGATGAGTCTTTCGACAATCGCGGCTGCGTCCTCCGGGGCATTGGTCACGACGTTGATCACGCCATCGCCCAGCCCCGCTTCGTGCAGCACGGAGCCGATCATCGCGTGCATGGCAGGACACAGTTCCGACGCTTTCAATACAACCGTATTACCACACGCCAGGGGCATCGCTACTGCGCGCGTAGCAAGGATCACAGGCGCATTCCAGGGCGCGATACCGAGCACGACGCCGCATGGCTGGCGCACTGCAAGTGCGAGATTTCCCGGTATGTCAGACGGAATCACGCTGCCGTCAATCTGGGTCGTCATGGCGGCCGCCTCGCGCAACATATTGGCCGCCAACATGACGTTAAAGCCTATCCAATTCGGCATTGCACCAGTCTCGATAGCGCCAGCAGCAATGAATTCAACGGTGCACGCATCCATCAGATCGGCGGCTTTAAGCAGTCGCTTGCGGCGCTCGGTCGGCGCTAACGCGGCCCATGCCGGAAACGCCGCATGAGCGGCTTCGACCGCAGCATCGGCGTCAGCAAGGCTCGCGGCTGGTGCGCGGGTAGCAACGTCGCCGCTCAGCGGATTGCGGCGCTCAAAGGTGCGACCGTCGGTAGCTTGTACCTTTTTGCCGCCAATTAGCATGGTAATTTCGTTCATTTGACGATCTCCTGAATAGTTATAGAGAGTAGTGATAGAGCAGTGCCGTCAATTCAACGCTTGTAAGCTTGCAGGCCAGGCTTGATTGACTTGTCGTCGAGGAACTGTTTGAGGCCCTGTTGTCGGCCGTGCTCCGGATCGCGCAATTGTGCCTGATCGAGTTTCGCGTACAAATAGTCTTCGGCTTGTTCCCAGGTCAATTCGCGGGCACGCTTGAATCCGTGCTTCGCTGTGCGCAATACGACGGGATTCTTTTCGGTCAGCTTCGCGGCCAACGCTATTGTTTCTGCACGCAGCTGTTCTAGTGGTACGCTTTTGTTGACCAGGCCCATATCGGCTGCTTCGACGCCGGTAAACGTGTCACCCGTCATGATGTAGTGCAGCGCACGCCGATGACCAACTGTGTCGGCCATTGCCTTGCTTACCAGATTGCCAGGTGGGATACCCCAGTTGATTTCTGACAAACCAAACACAGCTTCGTCAGCCGCAATCGCCAGATCGCAAGCAACCAAAGGTGAGAAACCACCACCGAAACACCAGCCGTTAACCATCGCGATAGTCGGTTTTGTATACATCCGCAGGCGACGCCACTGCCATTCCGATGCATCCCGACGAATTTTTTCTTGCAGTATTTCAGGGCCGGCATCGACTTCACGGAAATATTCTTTCAAATCCATGCCTGCGGTCCAGGCAGTGCCGTTGCCGGATAACACCAGCACCTTGGCTGCATCATCCAGTTCAATGGCATCGAGTACCTGAACCATTTCGCTATTTAGCGTAGGGCTCATTGCATTACGTTTCTCGGGACGATTGAGCATCACCCAGGCGATGCCATTCTCGACTTTTACTTCTACTGTTTTCCAACGACCTTCGTAATTGCTCATTGCAGACTCCTTCATGAATATCCAATAAAACAGGTGATTTTTCTTGCCGCTCACCAACCTTGAAATCAACTTTATATCAGGTAGCCTGATATGTCAAACGCGATTATTCCGATTGGGCAAAAAAAACAAAAAAAGGAAAAGGACTTAGGCGCGCAGGTTGCGCACGAAAAGTTCGAGAGAACTTTGGACGGAGCTTCCAACGTCTGGTGCCATGCCACTGAGCATCTGTTCTTCAATTACCTGCACTGCCTGCTCACATTGACGAAGGATTTCACGCCCTTCGTCGGTCAGCTGGAGCAAAACAATTCGCCCGTGCTTGGGATCAGGCTGTCTGGTAACCCAGCCCCGTAAGGCCATAGCGCTCATGACTTCGTTGGCCGATTGCGGCGTTATCAGGGAACGTTCCGCAAGCTTTGCATTGGATGTTTGACCGCCGGCATCGAGAACGGACATGACTGTGAATTGCCCGATGGTCAGGCCAAGCGGAGTGAGCGCTTCGGCTAACTTGCGCCGAATGATGCGGTCAAGACTACCTACGACATAAGAAAGGCGCAACTTCGCGTGGCGTTTGTGTCCAGTGATATCTGTCGGAGTTGGCTTCTGTTTGTTTGTCATCAGTCGGCAAATGAATCGAAATTTGCCGAATCTTAACATGCTGCTTTGCTTAACCAAAGCAAGCGGCGATGCGGTCTGGACACCGAACCATAATGAGGTGTGTGAAAATTATCAATGCAGTGTAGTAAACGGCGCATTTGAACTGAGTTCTGGTGGCATGGCCGCAGGGCAGCCATTGAATTTACCAAAAGGCCCTGGCTCAGTTTCTATGCAAATTCCCGCTCAATGACGAAAGTTAAGTAAGCGCTGTTGAGGTTTACCAAATTTGATCAGCCAATTAGTGTAATTAATTACTGATCAAATTTGGAATTACGTATGCCTGCAATGGGGAGAGTTTGGTATTTTGCGAATGACCGAGTTTGGCGAATTCAGTCCAAAGCGGACATCTCTATATGAAGAGTGGAAGGTATCGAATCAGCCGAGCGTCCTTAGCTCCGCGTCGATTATCTCGAGCTGGCCCTTCGGGATCGCTAGACCAACGAATTTGATCACCGCCATCAACGGGAAGCCTCGGCCCATGCTGAGCTGCGGATGTTCATTGATGTCTGGCATGTATTTTTCGAGGATGGCTTTGGTAGCTTCGTTGTCGAGCAACTCGCCGAGTTTCGAGTCGATGGAATAGGGCATGCAAGTAACTCCTTTTTTACAGTTGAGAAGTAAACCCCGCGACCCTGCCGTTCAGAGGCAATGTTGCAGGCTCGGTGTTGCCGATAGGTTCAGCGGTTAATTCAGGTGCTGCAATTCGCTAGGATTAGTCAACTTATCGGACTTTTGGGGAATCCTTCATTACCACGTTTCTGTCCATGGACGAAGGTCGAGTTCGAAGGTCCATGCGTCGCGAGGTTGACAATGGAGGTTCCAGTAATTCTCCGCGATATGATCTGGATTGAGGATGCCATCGCGATCTTTGAGAGCGTATTTGCCTGGCATGGCTGTACGAATGAACTCCGAATCAATGGCGCCATCCACAACGATGTGGGCAACATGAATTCCCAGTGGACCCAATTCGCGCGCCGAACTCTGCGCCAGAGATCTGAGGGCAAACTTGGCACCGGAGAACGCAGCAAAATTGGCCGAGCCTCGCATGCCAGCCGTGGCCCCCGTAAACAACATCGTTCCGTGCTCGCGCTTGACCATGCGCTTGGCAACTTCCCTCGCGTTCAGGAAGGCAGAGAAGCACGCCATCTCCCAGATCTTGAAGTACTTACGGGCTGTCTCTTCCAAAAGACTGCAGGGCACGTTGGCACCAATGTTGAAAACGAAGACCTCAATAGGTCCAATGGTCGACTCGATGTTCTCAATCAGGGCGACGACTTCTTCTTCCTTGCGTGCGTCAGATGCAAAGGCATGGGCTTCTCCTCCCGCGGCGAGTATCTCGTCAACCAGAGGCCGCAGCTTGTCCGCAGAGCGACGCGTCACACAGGTTGCATAACCTTCGCGCGCAAAGCGCTTGGCAATGGCGCCCCCGGTTGCGTCTCCCGCGCCAATCACTAAGGCAACCTTCTTGGCGGATTTATTTTGCGGCATAAATTCCCTATTGGTAAATGATCGTTATGTAATTGTGTGGCGCAAAGTCTTCGCTTGTCAAGCAGGGAAATTTGTTGTTGGTTTAAGCCGTCACTTGAGTGACAAAAGCTGTGACACGAGCCTTCCAATGTGGCGCCGATTGGCTTCTAGGATCTCTGTGCGAGCCTTCTCAGACTTGACCGTCCTGGCGATTGTCAGGGCGCCCACACATTGAGAAATTACCGACCAGGCGGCATCGCTGTCACCAATGATAGCCTCCCAGTTGCCGTGCAGTTGCTTGAGTCCGGACTCGACAATGAATCGAATCTTCGGAGGTGTACGGCTGATTTCTGCGCCAAGCGCCGGGAGTACGCAGCCCGTCTCGGGGTGCTGCGCATGGGCATTGCTCAAGTAAAGCGCCACGGCATGGTTCACGTCTTGGATGTTGCCGACTTCCGGCACGGAGAGCAACTCAACGGAATTGTCGATTTCCTCCTGGATAACGGCCTCAAGCAGCGCTTGCTTGGAAGGAAAGTGGGTATAGAAAGCGCCAGACGTCAGGCCGATAGCGGACATCAGCGAGTCGACGCCAGTCGAGTCGAATCCACCTTGCTTTACCAGTGCGCGACTGCTATCCAGCAGCTTGCGGCGAGTTTCTTCTTTGTGAGTCTTTGAGTAGCGCATCTGTAGTCGTCGGCTTGACATTGAGATTTTAATGATAGCATAATGGTCATTTACCTAACGATCACTTACCAATGGGTGCGAGGCCATGACCAACAAAACTCTGGAGTTCTATTTCGACGTCGGCAGTCCGACAACTTACCTGGCCTGGACCCAAATGTCTCGCATTCAAGCCGCCACAGGTGCCCAGATCGACCGCAAGCCGCTACTGCTGGGCGGTGTATTCAAAGCGACAGGCAACGGCTCGCCGGCTTTGGTGCCAGCGAAGGCGATGCATATGATCACGGACTTGCAACGCTTTGCCCGCCGCTATCAGGTCCCGTTCAATTACAACCCGCACTTTCCCATCGACACGCTGCAATTGATGCGCATGATCGTGGCGGTACAGATGCACCAGCCCGACCGTTTTATGGGCTTCACGGACTTGATTTTTCGCGGCATGTGGATCGATCAACTGAACCTCGGCAAAGCTGAAGTGGTGGCTGACATGCTAGTCAAGGCTGGCTTTAATCCTGAGGAAATCTTTGCCATGAGCACAAACCAGGCGGTTAAAGACCAACTGAAAGCGAACACGGAAGAAGCGATCAAGCGCGGCGCTTTTGGCGCACCGACTTTCTTCGTCGGTGAGGAAATGTTCTTTGGACAAGATCGTCTCGACTTCGTTCTGGACGCACTGAGCACCTGACGAAGTGTAGTGGGCGTGCGATGCGATCCTTCCGTCATTGCCTTCTATCGGAAAAAGTGCAGATCAAACTTATCCCTAAGGTGGTGGCATGTCCGCCTGACTCTGTTCAAAATCGAAATTCACTCGCTTTGTCTAGACTTAAAAAGCGAGCGATGCGCAATTTTCTGTGCAGGTGTTTATTTTCCGGTAGCAGACTGTCGCGGGGACTACCACATCAAATCGTCGGGGATTTGGAAGGCGGCATACGGATCATCCGCATCGATCTCAGTGCTGGTTTTGTTCACCCGCACGACGAGCGAGGCATCGCGTTCCGCTATCTTATCGGCGATGATCCGGGGCACTAATTCTCTGGAGTCGCCCTGGCAAATGATCACCAGGCGCCCAGCGATTAAATGCGCCTGAACCGCGGCGGACACATACAGCCGTTCGATCTTATTGTTGTGGGTGAAATTGTAGGCAATGTCACCGGAACCCAGGCTTTGGCGATTTTTCTGCACCATCTGAACAATTTGCGCAGCGATTGCTTTTTGGGTGGCGGCCGCATCGCGTTGCGCATTGAGTTCGCGGGCCCGTTCGGCATTCTTGCGCTGCGTTTCGAGTGCGGCCAGGCGCGTTTCATCGACGCTAACCGTGCCGGCTCGGCGCTCGGCCTTCTTCTGCTTATTCTTATCCTGATTGGCCAGTTTGACTGTATTTTTGTCAACTAAACCGGCTTTCAAAAATTGCTCTTGCAAAGAGGCCATATGTGCTGCTCCGTATATAGGGTCTGTCGGCGCAGCCATTGGCGCCGACTATGGAAAGGCGTTAGCATAGCAAAAATGTCGCCCCCGCAGCATCATTGCGCTGACATTGCTGACGCATTCAATTAAGAGCAATTTTCATCATGGACTAGCTGTCTTAGCGCCGACATATACGTGTGCAGCCATCAGCACTCAACTCTTCACTTCCTACACCATGATGCACAAACAACAAGCCATCGGCTTCATATTTATTCTTGATAGCTAATAGTCCGGAATAATTTTCGCCCCGGAAGGCTTGCTGCCAATCAGGATTGAAATAATTGCTTTCTGAAACGTAGGAGCCAGCATTGGGCACTATTTTGTAGAGTGCTTGCGAGCCAATTCAATGAAGGCCTGGAGGTAGTCGATTTCCAGGTCCGCTTCGCGCGCGCCGAGAAAAATTTGTTTGGCAATCCCGCCAGCGCCTAAGCGGACTGGAACAACCTCGCTTTTACTGGCATATTCCGCCACCAGCCAGCGCGGCAAGGCCGCAACGCCGCGACCACTGGCTACCATTTGCATCATGATGTCAGTGGTTTCGATGGCTTTGTGACGCTTGGGTGTTATGCCGGCCGGCATCAGAAATTGATTATAAATATCCAGACGGTCGGTGGCGACGGGGTAGGTAATCAACACTTCATTTGTCAGCTGTTGCGGCTTGACGTATTTTTCCTTTGCAAGAGCATGGCCGCGAGCAACTACCAGCACCTGCTCGTAGTCGAACACTGGCACGAATTTCAAGCCCGGTTTATAGAGCGGATCCGGCGTAACCAGCAAATCGATCTCATAACCGAACAGTGCGCCAATGCCGCCGAATTGGAATTTTTGTTTGACGTCCACATCAACGTCGGGGTACGCCGTCAAATAAGGTGCCGCCACCTTCAACAGCCATTGATAGCAGGGGTGGCATTCCATACCGATGCGTAATGCGCCGCGCTCGCCTTGCGCGAACTGGCGCAACCTTTCTTCAGCCATGGCCAGTTGGGGGAGTACACGATTGGCGACGGCCAGCAAATATTCTCCGGCCTGTGTCAGTCGCAAGTTGCGTCCTTCGCGCAGCCAGATGTCGGTTCCCAGTTGCTGTTCCAGCTTTTTCATGCTGTGGCTCAGGGCAGATTGCGTCACGCAGAGGACGTTTGCGGCACCGGTCAGAGAGCCGGTTTTTTCGACTTCCTGGACGACCGCCAAATGGATACGTTCTAGCATGTTATATGAGTAAAATTCATGGATTGCTGAAATAATACCATTTTACTTCATTAAATTCGACGTCTACTATCAGCCCATTCTTAACCATTGGAAACTGATAGATCATGACCACCATCCACAATTTGGGCTTTCCCCGCATCGGCGCCAAGCGCGAACTGAAGTTTGCTCTTGAGTCTTACTGGAAAGGCGAATCCTCACGCGAAGCGCTGAAGGATCTCGGCGCGCAACTGCGCAAGCGCCACTGGGACAATCAGGCTGGCCTGGATTTGGTTCCAGTCGGCGACTTCGCGTTCTACGATCAGGTACTCGACATGAGCTTTACGCTAGGCAATCTGCCGCAACGTGTCAGTGATTTCCATGGCGATACGCTGGACAACTATTTCCGCGTGGCGCGCGGTCGTTCGGCCCAAGGCGCTGAGGACCATAGCGCATGCTGCGGCGGTGTTGCCGCAGGCGAAATGACCAAATGGTTCGATACCAACTATCACTACATTGTTCCGGAATTCAACGCAGGAACCGAATTCAAGCTGGATACTTCGCGCCTGCTGGAGCAACTGGCAGAAGCCAAGACGCAAGGCGTCAAGGTCAAGCCGGTTATCGTCGGCCCTGTCACTTATCTGGCGCTGGGTAAAGCCAAGGACGACTCGGACAAGTTGGCGCTATTGCCGCGTCTTCTGCCGGTATACGCACAATTGCTGGACGCGTTGGCTGCACAAGGCGTGGAATGGGTGCAGATCGACGAGCCGCTGCTGGTTACCGAACTAGACGCTGCCTGGCAAAATGCGTTCAATACTGCCTACGGTCAGTTGAAGAACAGCCGCGTCAAGCTATTGCTGGCAACTTACTTCGGCCAGTTGCTGGAAAACCAGAAGCTCGTCGCCAATCTGCCGGTCGCCGGTCTGCACATAGATGCAATCAACGGCCGCAACGACGTGCTGCCGCTGATCGACCTGCTGTCGTCCGACAAGGTGTTGTCGCTCGGCGTGATCAACGGCCGTAACATCTGGAAGACCGATCTGACTGCCGTGCTGGATTGGATCGAACCGTTGGCTAAACGCCTTGGTGACCGTCTGTGGGTGGCTCCTTCGTGTTCGCTGCTGCACGTACCTGTCGATCTGAACGGCGAACAAAAACTAGATGGTGAGATCAAGTCCTGGTTGGCCTATGCGCAGCAAAAGCTGGACGAATTGCGTGTGCTCGGCAAGGCACTGCGCGAAGGTCGCGATGCCGTCAAGACTGCGTTGGCCGCCAATCAAGCTGCTCTGGCTGCGCGCCGTGCATCGCCGCGGGTGAACAATCCTGCAGTGCAAGCCGCAGTTGCCAAGATCGATGCCAAACTCGGTCAACGTGACAGCGTCTACCTGCAACGTGCAACGAAACAAGCGGCTTTGCTCAAATTGCCGGCGTATCCGACGACGACCATAGGTTCGTTCCCGCAAACTGCAGAAATCCGCCATGCACGTAGCGAGTTCAAGGCAGGGCGTCTCGACAACGCAGCTTACAAGACTGCAATGCAAGCCGAAATCGAACGCAGCGTCCGTGAACAAGAAACACTGGGTCTGGACGTGTTGGTGCACGGCGAAGCAGAGCGTAACGACATGGTCGAATACTTCGGCGAGCAACTGCAAGGCTACGCATTCAGCCAGTTTGGTTGGGTACAGTCTTACGGTTCGCGCTGCGTGAAGCCGCCTATCCTGTTCGGCGACATCAGCCGTCCGCAGGCGATGACGGTCGAATGGATCACCTACGCGCAATCGTTGACCACCAAGCCGATGAAAGGCATGCTCACCGGTCCTGTAACGATCCTGAACTGGTCGTTCGTGCGCGACGACCAGCCGCGTTCGGTATCGTGCAAGCAGCTCGCACTGGCTATCCGTGAAGAAGTACTGGATCTGGAAAAAGCGGGTGTGCGCGTCATTCAGATTGACGAAGCAGCTTTGCGTGAAGGCCTGCCACTGCGCAAATCGCAATGGAAAGAATACCTGGACTGGGCTGTCGAATCCTTCCGTATCACCGCCAACGGAGTCGACGATGAAACACAGATCCATACTCACATGTGCTATTCGGAGTTCAACGACATCATCGCGTCAATCGCCGATATGGATGCCGACGTGATCACGATCGAAACATCGCGTTCGGACATGGAGTTGCTCGATGCATTCGATAACTTCAACTACCCTAATGAAATCGGACCTGGCGTGTATGACATTCACTCGCCTAACATTCCGACGCAAGAACACATCGTGCAACTAATGAAAAAAGCCGCAGAGCGTGTTCCTGCCGAGCGTCTGTGGGTCAATCCGGACTGCGGTCTGAAAACACGTCAATGGGCAGAAGTCATTCCTGCGCTGAACAACATGGTTGCTGCAGCCAGGACGTTGCGCGCGTCCGCCTGAACGGCAGAACTGTGTGGATGCGCTCGATAGCGTATGCACACAGTAATTATCTCGTTAACGTCCCGAGGTTCCGTCTCGGGATTTACGTTATGGTTTGAGCACAGACGAATCCATCGATGACGAGAAGATGGACGCATTGGCACTTCCTATTGTCACGGCAAGGTGTGTAAAGAAGGTGTGTAAAGAAAATCGCGGTGTGTAAAATTATCGGCGACTTTACACAGATGTGATGGAGATCTGCTTAAAACCGGTGCTTTTTGGCTTGGCATGATGTTTGCAAATAATGTTGTTAGTGGAGGAAGAATCGATCGTCGAAATGCAGTAACGATGATCGGCACTGTCACCCTGGCATCAGGTGCGGTGTGTGTGACGGATTTGGAAAACCGTTCACGTCCGACATTTATTTGAACCATCATTTTATCCGGAGCCTTTACCATCATGCCTGCGTATCGCGTCAGCATTGCTCGCCCATCCACCAATTCCCCTCTATACGACTGGGTACAAACAGTCGTTGCATCCTCCTCAGCTGCGGCCATACAAGAATGTTACGCCAATTGGGTCGCTGCCAAACCAATTCCTGCGCCACCTTTGCTGTCGAAGTGCCGCGCGTTGACTTTTCCGAATAAGCCCAAGGTGCAGGCGGCCAGGGCGGGCG
The DNA here is from genome assembly GCF_009497155.1 of Glaciimonas soli. Lineage (GTDB taxonomy): Bacteria > Pseudomonadota > Gammaproteobacteria > Burkholderiales > Burkholderiaceae_D > Glaciimonas > Glaciimonas soli. The sequence continues at coordinate 47,419 of NZ_WINI01000004.1, read as the reverse complement.
TGTTACCGATGCAACAAGCTTTCATCGATGGTGTCGAGAAGCAGGTTACCCAGTTATTGTCGACCAGGCTCGACGGCGCATTCAGCATGATTAACTATCCGTCTGGCTTTAACTACGGTATCACTGACGGCAGCAACACTTATTATAATCAGGCCGCACTGCAAGACATCGACACCTTGCTGGGTGTGGCAAGCAATGGTCGGCCAGAACTCATCGCCGGTGGTTTTTCCAGACTGTATGCGCGGATCATGGGTGCCGTTACGTTCTCGTTCTCCCAGTACGATCAGGCGATAATGGCGAGGCAAGACGCGGTTGCCAGCGCGCAGATCGCAGCTATCCTGAGCGAGTTTGAGAACGTCGGCGGCAGGTACAAAAAGCCGTTGTCTTTTGGTGGAAAACTACAGGATATATTCAATCAAATTAATGCGACATACGGCTCGGTTCCCAACATGCCAGCCTCGTTGCATTCCTTGCGTAACGCGATCGCTGCATACCACAGCATATCTGGTGACAGCTATGTGCTGCACAACCGCTACTATGCCGCTACCGCGCGTCTTGCGGCAATTGTCGCTAACGTCACTAAGCCATCACAAACTAATGGGGGCATGCAGGTTAGTGATATGGACGATTATGTTGGCTTTACGCCGAACAAATTACCTACCGCTAATCAATTGGTTGTGGGTTTGAATGCCAGTACCAATGCGATTAGTGTGGCAATCAATATATCCGACTTCGGTTCCTACAGCGCACAGTTGAGCATTGCGGGTGGTGCCAGCTTCACTATTCCCATCGTCGATATTTTGGACATTGCGGTCAACGCCGGTGCCTCGCACGATTTGTCGCGCTACATTACGTCGCAGTCCAAGATCACCATGAACGTTACCTATCCGGGCGTGACCATGTTTGCGTCGAATCCGAGCGTGCTATCGGCCGATAACACCACGGGTTGGTATGCGGACGATGTTTTGCAGGAAATAGCTGCCCAGACTGGAAAAGATGCGACCGGTTACCAGCTGCAAGGTAGTGAGTTCGATGTGGCCAAATTGTTTGGACCGGGCAAAGCCTTGTCGCGTCTCAAAACCTTCGTCATCAGCCAGCAACCGACCATCAGCATCACGTTTGCCGGCTCCAACGCCAGTGGTATCACCAGCGACTTTCAGGTTAACGCCGCGGTACAACTTAAATTACTCGGCATGTTCGATTTCGGCGGAGCCTCAGGCTCTTATTCGGTACAAAAAATCAATGCTGGGTCGTCGTCGGGATCGGTCACTGTCACGCTTGGACCGCCGGTGATCAGCGGCACGACCCCGATCCAGCAGCAAAAGGCCTATGTCTTGGGCGGAGTGGTTTCTTGTTCGCCGGCTAACGTGTAATTTCTAACAATACTACTCAGCAAGACGATACCTCGCCGTCTTGCTGAGTAGTATCCGCCAAAATCTGACTTTGAATCGGCGCTGCATTTGCCTGTAGCGGGGCGAGTTGACACTCGCCCCGCACTCATTTACATTCGCCCTTCAGACTGTTTCTGGCGGACAATGATCAATTCAGACTTTACCATCCCATCGCCTTCATTCGCCGGTGCGCAAAAGGATGTGCCACTGCTGGCCCTCAGTATCGCTTGGCATCCGGATGCGATGCGCATAGGCGAGCAATTCTTGTGGGCGGATCCATCCACGCCGTTGGATTTATCGCGTTTTGAGCCTTTGTTTCGCCGCCCAGGAGGGGAGGCCGGAGGCTTGGCATATGGCGGGATTTCACGGGCGCCGCTGCGAATCACACAGAGCCAGGGCGGTATTGTCATTCAACCATCGGGTAATACCCGCATGGCGCTCGAAATCAATGGTAACGACATCAGCGAGAGCACTTTTCTGTCGCACGAGCAAATTACCGCTGGCGCGGTATTGAGTCTGGGCCGGATGGTTGTGCTATGTCTGCATTGGATGCACTGTCTTCCCAGAGATAATCCGGTCGATGGCTGGCTGGGAATAGGCAGTGCCGCAATCGCCACGCGTGACCAGATTCGGCAAGTAGCCAAGACCGATGTTTCCGTTTTGCTAATGGGGGAAACCGGTACCGGAAAAGAGGTCGCGGCGCGCGGTATTCATAGATTGAGCCGGCGTGCCAAGGCGCGTCTGGTAAGTGTAAATATGGCAACGCTCAATGAGTCACTGGCGGCGGCAGATTTGTTCGGCGCTACTCGCGGTGCCTATACCGGGGCACAAACGGCCCGCAGCGGCCTGTTCGCCGAAGCGGAGGACTCCACACTGTTCCTTGATGAAGTGGGCAACACGCCGGCGGCAGTACAGCCCATGCTACTGCGCGTGCTGGAAACGGGTGAATACCGTCCGCTTGGTGCGGCGCACGACGTACGATCGAGCGCGCGGCTGATTACCGCTACTGATCAGAATTTATATGACACCGGGTTTATGTTTAATCAGGCGTTATTATGCCGACTGGAGAGTTTTACCATCCATTTGCCGCCACTGCGTGAGCGACGTGAAGACATCGGCACGCTGATCGCCCATTTGCTGGCGTCGTCCAACTTATCAACGGGGGTTGAACTTCAGCTGCCGGCCTCGCTGATCGCGCAATTTATACTCTACGACTGGCCGGGAAATGTGCGTCAGCTAACACATGCCGTCAATCGCTTATTACTATTGCTGCCGGGCGAACCAGCGCCGGACTTTTACACCTTGGTTGATGCCAGGGCTGATGCTGCCCGGATCAGACCCGCCACCGGCGCTCTTTCGAGTGTTGCCAGGGCCAGCGCTGTATCGGGCCGGCGGCGGTTGGTGGATCTGACGCAGGCGGAGATATTGGCGGCCATGGAGAAGAACGATTGGCACATTCAGGGTGCCGCACAAACGCTGGGGATATCGCGCCCGTCAATGTACAAGTTATTGGAAGCCCATCCTCAGATTCGTAATCTGGACAGCATTTCGCTGGAGGAAATTCGTCAGGCCATGGTCGATTGCGGCGGAAACGTCGAGCGGTGCGCGTCGCGCTTGAAGACACCCGCGGAGCCATTGAGGCGTTATCTGCGGGTATTGTAGTTGGCGAGCTAGTCCGGATTTTTCCGGATTTCACCCGCCATTATCTTGTGATCGTTAAGGCCGTTTAACTTTTATCGTCGCCACAGCCTTGAACACCAGTACCAACCCGCAGTTCCGGGTCAAGTTCCAGTACGTGGTGATTGCCGTTTCCAGCATCATGCGCCAAGGTAAAACTCCACTGCGCTTCCTGCCCGGCGATATTGTCAAACTCCAATACCTCACCCAGTTTGTAATGATACGGTGAGTGCGGGTGTTTTTCCTTATTGTACTGTTTGAATGGCGTCGGCAAAGTCGATTCCATCGGCGGGAGTTTGGCGAAAGTAAGGGTGCTCTTGCCGGAGCCCGACTCAACGCCCTGGATGTTAAAAGTGATTGTGTCCCCCGCTCTGAACCACGGCATTCCGCCGAGTTTACCCGGTTCCGCAGTATGCTCTGGCGTCGGCGTAATTACCCATGGTACGTATGGAGCAGAACGGATCGTCTGGTCTAACGGAATCAAAGTGCTAGTGTAGGCTATAGGTTGCTTCGTTTGAGTCATATAACTTCTCCGGGTATTAAATTGGCCGCCGAAATTGGGTTGGGTTCCGAATTATTTCGTTGGCATGAAGGTGACGCGAATGCTATCTAATGCACAAGCCGTGCCAGGCTCATTTCTGTTCACGGAATTGCCCCTATTTTTAAATACCCCGGGTCTTTGCGTAGTCCAACCAGTTCCGGTGTGGTCTCGATAAATTTTGCAGGAAACCCCAAATGCCTTGCGCGCGCGATGGATTCCAGCGCTTTGCTCCGGTTACCGATTAATTCGTAGGCGAGGCCAGCACGAAAATGAACGTAAGCATCGTCGGGGGCCAGTTTTAGCACCTTCTGTAACAGAGTTTCACACTCGCTTCGATTACCCACTCTGGCAAGGTACAACGCCATTTGCGATAGCATTTTTTCATTGTTTGGCGTGTGTACGAGGCGTGTCGACAGCAGGTTGATCGCGTGTTGATAACTAGTGCGGGCTTCCGCTTCACGCCCTGGTATCCACAGCAAGGTATCCGCAAGATCGGCCCAGCCAAGATAATCGTTGGGGTTACCCTTGGTTGTGGAAACTGCCGCCTCGAAAGCGGCGACAGCGCCGACATAATCTTCACGCATGAACAAGGCGTTGCCCAGGTTGCTATACAGCCAGGCGCTAGGCCTGATCTGCAAGCCTTGTTGCAGCACTTGCATGGCTTCGGCCGAACGATCCTGACTGAGCAGCGCGGCACTCAGATTCGCGTATGAAAATACGGCGTCCGGTTGAATCTTGATACTCTGGCGGAATGCCTGCTCCGCCGCCTTGAAGTTTCCCTGCTCATAAAATATCGTACCGATCAGGTCGGCAAATGCTCGCTCATGCGGGTAATCCTGTAGATCCTTTTGCGCTGCGGCCAGCGCTTCATTGGGGCGATGCAATTTGTCCAGCGATTGCGCCTTGGCTAATAATCCAAACAGGTTCGTCGGGTCCAGATTTAGCGCGTGTTCGTAAGCTGCCGACGCGTCCTCGATTTTGCCTTCATTGAACAGTGCGTTGCCATAGGCAACATGGCTCAGCGCCAATTGGTCATTCAGCTTGAGCGCCTGTTGGGCCGCCGCTGCGGCCTTTTGTCGCCAGGTATCGTCCAGATTGTCGTTCTTGTAGCGCAGGCTGTAGACCTGCGATAACCCTGCGACGGCAGCAGCGTTACTCGAATCGTGCTGGAGTACGGTCGTGAATTTGGTTTCCGCGTCGTCCAGTTCGCCCGGACGGTCCCACGCTTGCAGCGCTGCCAGCCCCTGTTTCATTTCCAGCGCTTCACTGAACGGTGCTTTCGGTGTGACCAGTGTTAACCAATACGATGCGTACGGCGACGCCAGCCACACGCCACCGGCGAGCGCAATTGTCAGTGCAATTGCCAGCGGGAGTTTTCGCCCCAGCCGGGAGAGCGGCGTATTTTTGCTTACCGGCGGCAATGGTGCCGAAACAGTCGGCATCAACGCGGTCGGCGCGGAAGTGGTGGATGAATCTGATTGCAGTGCTTTCACAACCTCAACGATTTGGCTATGCGTCTCGCGCATGGATTGAAGCCGTTGCTCGCTCGAATAGGCGGTCATTCTGTGTATCAAACCGATTAATTGAGCATGCATCGTAACCGGGTAGTGCCATTGCTCGGATGAAGATTGCAGATGGGCGGCGGCTAGTGCGAGCCCTGATAAATGCGGAAACGGTCGCGTTGCCGTCGCCAATTCGTATAAAACCACGCCGAGCGCGTAAATGTCGCATTGCGGACTCAGTGCGGCGCCTCGCAGGCGCTCTGGCGCCATGTAAGCGATTGTGCCCTGAGGATCTGCTTGCTGTAATGTGATTGTGACTTGCTGATCGCTGTGCACCGCCAGGCCGAAGTCGAGTATGCGCAAGGTTCCCGATGGCTCGATCATAAGGTTCGAGAGCTTCAAATCGCCATGAGTCAGACCTGAATCATGTGCTTCGCACATAGCCTCGGCAGTGGCCTGTACTATCTGCAGCGCTTGCAGTTCCGAGACGGGCGCTTCGGCCAGTAACTGCTTCAAGCTACGGCCTGGCACTAACTCCATGACGATAGAGGCCGTATCGTTATCGTCTTCTTCTAAAGCGTGAATTTTGACAAAGGCGGCATGCTTGAGTGATGACGACAAACGCGCTTCCCGCAGCATGTCTTTGGCATTGCTGACACCATCGATATTTTTAAGGCGCTTGATGGCAACGCTGCGACAAAGCTTGCTATCCCAGGCTTCATAAACGTGAGCAAAGCCACCTTCACCCAAACGACCATGAATCTGATAGTGCTTTACAGCGATCGGATTATCTATCGATTGTGCTTCGGCCATTCGAAATCCCCGTTTTCAAGGCGTAAACTAACAATATTGCCGTAAACAAACTGACGGCAACGCATATTAGCTTAAATAAAGTTGAAAACAAGCTACCGCACGAACGTATTTGCTATTCGGACATGCGGGGAGTTGAAGCGCAAGCGTATTTGTTTACATTGGATCAGTAAAAATAGCGTACTGCCCATTCTTGATTGCGGTTCTCGCCCAGATAGCCGAAATGCTGTCTAAATCATTCAGACTTACGGTTGATGGAGAGAACAATGATACGCAGGGTTGTCAAATAACACTTGAAAGCCGAACAATTATTCGGTTATAGTAATTCCGCTCTCGCTTGGCTTGTCAGCCGCAGCCTGGGTCTCGGATATCCGCACGGTGCACGTCAACCAGTAAAACGAAAATGACATGACGGTGCCGTTCGGTAGCTACCAGTGAACCGGTAACGGGTGCGATAAGTCTTTGTATGCTTTCGACAAATGTACGGGGCTAAAACTTATCTGTATCAGCATTACGTAAAACGCTCTGGTCCTAACAACTCAGACGCGCCTCGACAAGGCGAGCTTGGGTTTTCGTTGATAGCTTTACTCTCCGCTACCATGCCTGACAAGTGGAGCCGCCTCTCAGTTACGCGCCTTTCATATTTTTTTATCCATATAGGGACTATGAAAAATTTATTCTTGAAAACGTTTTGGATAGTGGCAGCATCGATCTTCTTAGTGAACCCGGCGTTCAGCGAGAACAGCGTCACCGTTAATGTCATGGGCGTTCCGTACATGCAAACACTGTACATGGCTCTGGCCGACGACTTTGCTTCTATCGATAATCCACTCTTATTAAAATATACGGGTGGGAAAACGGAAGAATTCGCCAAGAGCGTTGCATCTGGTGCCGTGGATTTTTCCGTGACTGATATTCCACTTACAGGCAAGGAACTGGATGAGCGCAAGCTTATTCAGTTTCCATCAATGGTTACAGCAATTGTCCCAGTCGTGAATCTTCCAGGAGTCGAGTCGAATAAGTTAGTACTCAATGGCTTGGTATTGGCAAAGATCATGACTGGTGAAATCACTGCTTGGAATGACGAGTCAATTCGCGCATTAAATCCAGGTATGAGTCTGCCTTCAATACGTATCAAGCCCTTGGCGCGATCCGATGCTTCAGGTGCAACGCTCGCGATCTCTTCTTTTCTTTCTAAGTCTTCTACCGAGTTCAGTACCAAGATAGGAGCGGGTGAATTGGTCAGGTGGCCAAGTACCGTCCAGCTTTTGCATAGCGGCGAAACCCTTGAAACAACGATTCACGATACTGTCGGAGCGATTTCTTATATCGAAATGGACATTGGCAATATAAATAAAATGACGTTTGTAAAACTAAAGCACCCAACCGGCTCAATCGTAAAAGCAGATATGGGTTTTCTTCGATCTGGCGTAGTTGGTGCCAGAACGACAGACGGCGGTTATGGTGTGCGCAGATTGACCGCCATGGACCTTGGTCAGAACTGGCCTATCCTTCTGCCGATTTATATAGTTCTCCCGCAAAAAGCCGTGAACGACAAAAAAATGACTTTAGCATTGCGCTTTATATTTTGGACATTCAACAAAGGTGACGATTCGATTGAGCAGTCCGGACTGGTGCCATTGCCGGTGGAATTACAGACCCAGGCAGTAAAGGCGTTTCGTAAAGTTCAATCAGTTAATGGCACACCACTAATCGTCAATTTCGATCTGTAAACTTTTTGCCGGACGCGAGCACAGACTCCGTCGGACATAGGCCATGCAAATTGTTTCACGTACCCTTATGATTTTGTCGTCTCAAAAATCGGTTGTCAGACGCTTGGGACTCATGACCATAGGCGGTCATCAATTCAGAGTGTTGTGAGCCTATGACGGATCAAGTTAACATTGTTTTGGTGCGTATGGCTTTGCTTTCGAATACTCATATGTTGTATAGTTGGCCAATCTTTACGTGTGATTTTAATAATCATCCCATATTCAAATAAGGACCTCCATGCGCTATTTACGCTCCGCCACCTTGGCCGCAACTATCCTGATCAGCCTGCCAGCATTGGCACAATCTCCTGTACCTGCTGGATGTGCGGCAAAAAGAGCATCGCTTGAAAAAGAAATGGACTATGCCAAGGCCCATGGCAACAGCGGACGGATCGCTGGTTTGCAGACGGCACTGGACGCAGTCAGAAACAACTGCTCGGAAGCCAGCCTGGCAGCAGAGCGCGAGGAGAAGATTACAGAAAAGACGCATGCAGTCGAGGAAAAGAAAGCTGATCTGAAGCGGGCGCAAGCAAGCGGCAGCCCCAAAAAAATCGCCAAGAGCAAAAGCAAACTGGCGCATGCAGAAGCAGAACTGGAAGAAGCGAAACGCGCGCCATAAAGTTCCGCCGCAAGGCTTTACCTGGAATAAAAAAGCCACCGAGGAGGTGGCTTTTTCATGCCTGCAATTTACGTAACTCGGCCCGCATGAGCACCATATCTGTTAGGGAGTTAGCATTGCGAAATTATCGGTCATACTATTGGCATTCGTCGTGCCATCGGCTCATGTCACGGCGTCTTTTGGTGGAGACTGATCCATGCAATCTGGTGCAGGCTACGAAGCTGCTATTTCTACCCGAGAATTGAGTCGATAAAGGACAAATCCGTTATTAAGCCTTAGCGGCAATCATATGGAACCTACTCGAATCACAGAAATACGGCTTATGGCCGTGCAAGACGAATTGTCGGCGCGAGAACCGATCTTCCATCGGCCCGAACATGGAACAACGCGTGCCGCCTTCGAGTTGATGACAGACGCAGAGTTCTGGGAGGTCGGTGCGTCTGGCCGCCGATACAGTCGGGCGCACGTCCTTGACATTCTCGAAGAGCGATACGGCCAGTCAATCGAGGAAAATTGGGAGACGCAAGACTTCTTCTGCCAGGAAGTTGCGCCTGATACCTATCTGTTGACCTATACGTTGTTACAGGGTTCCAGAACTACCCGTCGGGCAACGCTTTGGCGACGCACTACCGGAGAATGGAAAATTGTCTACCACCAAGGAACCGTCGTTGAGTCGCCGTAACAATTTGGATGTGTCACGTCAACCAGTGATGGTGTGACCGTCGACGTGTTTATATGATGGGCCTAGTTTTTTTAGGGAAAAGTTGACAGGATGTGATGGACAATTTGGCATCGAAACCCGTCTTCACGAATCGCACAGTTCTGCCGACTGCAATCGCTCAGGCAGTGTCGTGGGAGAGTCACTTCTTGGATTTAACGGCTGCCTGCGTCACCTTTATCATCTGAATATTTATAGTCGATACCCTTAGACCAGCGGTTTTCCCAGTGACCGAGAAACGCTTTCGCTAATTCTGGATTGTTCCACACTACAACTACATTTTCGCTATTGGATGTGGCTGCATCTTTGCTGTAATTGAAGCTTCCATTCTGAACGGATAAGTCATCAGAAACGATATATTTATCGTGATGCATGGCATAAACTGAAATTGTTCTCGTCGGGATGTCTGCATTAACCAAAAGATTTAGGGCAGCAATACTGTTTTTTCGCTTATTGCGCCGGTCATCAACAATTACTTTGACATCGACACCGCGCCTCTTTGCGTTAACCAAAGCTTCGACTACATGAGGCGAATTGAAGGAGTATGCTGCGAGCCTGATTTTCGAAACAGATCTATTTATCACCTTGAGAACGAGCGCCTCAGCGCCATCATCCGGAGAAAAGGCGCTCTCAATTGTCATGGCAGGTGACCGAGTCTGGACCGTTGTTGCGCCACCCGCTGTGATGGCGAGAGGAGATCCATGTACGGCAGATGCGAAGGCAATGGAAATGAACGGGATAACTATAATTTTTTTCATCGGCACCGGTGCAATCTTAAACCTGCAACCCGCAAGACTATGCACCGGCATCCCGCGTTGCCTGTAGCAAGCACTTCGACAATTTATCGAAATGCAGCCACGCTGCCTGGCTCAACTCCACTTGCTTGCGGCGTGTATCGTCAGTATCCGTCAATACGATCCAGCCCTTCTCCCGCATCGACTTCAGACGCGAATGCAGCATGGCCGGCGAACCGAGTTCGCTTTGCGCCATCATGTCGCGTACCGACAAGCGCTCCTTGGCTTGTCCTGCGCGCGCAACAAAAGCCAAAATACGGTCTTCCAACGGATCTAGCGAAGGCAGCGACGGTAAGCCGCGTAGCGCATTCGCCAGCTGTAAAAAACGCACATAGATATCTGCAGGTCTATTATTTTTATCCATAGCACTATTGTAAGCTGTTGTCAGAAATGTCAGTTTCACTCTGCTAACGCTGTTAATTTTATATCGATCATACCCGTCATTTCATCGCAATCGCAAGTATCTTACAGCACCCGCGCAGATAATTCGGTAATATACGCGCGTCATGATCACTACCCCGTCCCTTGTCGAAAAATTGCGTCTCAATCTGCTGACAATCACCACCACGGTGATCGTCTATATGCTGGTGTACATGACCAACGACTGGCTATTCAAACACATCGAGTTTACCCAAGGAATCGCCTGGATCTATTTGCCGGCCGGAATACGGTTGATCTGCACATTGCTATTTGCCGAGGCGGGCGTATTCGGCATCCTGCTTGCCTCAATACTGACTTCCAGCATCTACGCCATCTTTCCCGGCGATCCAGTCACCACCATCGGCTATAGCGCGATCTCGGCGCTGGCGCCATATCTTGCCTACAGATTCACATTGCAGGAGATGCGTCTGCAGCGATCGCTGAGCAATCTGACCACCACTCGCTTGCTGACCTGCATCCTGCTGTACGGCCTCGCCAATCCGTTGTTGCAGCTGGTGTGGTTTGTAATGCGCGGCATCTCCTATCATTTCTGGTCGGGCCTGGTCGTGATGTCCATCGGCGACCTGACCGGCTCTCTGATCGTGGTCTATGCGATCAAGTTCCTGCTGTCTTTCGTGCCGTTGCCACGCCGTTAAGCAAGTAAGCAGCGCGCACACCGCACACGTATATTCAGGGCACCTCGCGATCTTCCGCCTAACTTTGCGCGGTGTGATCGTCACATCATTATCGATTGTAATACTGCCGAAATAATTCTTCGCTATTCTGCCGACGGTTATAAAAATTATAGCGGTTAGCGAATTCACGCTAGCACCGCGCATCTTTCTTCGGGGTAGTGCAATGCGTAGTTGGGACGAACCAAAAAAGCGGAAAGCCCGCGTCGAAATTATTCCTATGATCGACGTGATGATGTTCCTGTTGGTGTTTTTTGTGCTGATCAGCCTCAACGTTATTCCTGCGCTCGGCATGAAAACGCATTTGCCGACAGCCAGTAGCTCACAGGATCTGAAACCGCAAAACAAGGCGGTAGTCACGATCGGTCTCAATGACGCATTGCAAGTCGATGGCGTCGACACCAAAATCACCGATCTGCCAGCACGCTTGAATCAAGCAAAGAAGAGCGGTGAAAAACTGAACGTTATCGTCAACAGCGATCGCGGGGTCGAGGTGCAGCGTCTGGTGGAGGTGATGGATACGCTGAAACAAAACGGTTTCGAATCGATTTCCATTGCCACTCGCAAGCCGTGATGCAAGCGATGATGACGATGCCGTTCTTCTACCGATTCCGCGACGCGTTGGCAATTTTGCCTTCGATACTCATACTCGCCATCCTGATCTTTGCCGGCATCCAGAAAGCAGCCAAGAGTGAAGCCCACACCGACGATTCGCTGGTGCAGATTGCATTGATGGAACCCGAACCGCCGATGCCGCCCGTAACCGCACCCACGCCGCCGCCAACCCCGACCCCGCCGCAAGTGTCGAAGCCGGTACCGTTAATCCAGCCGATCCGGCCGCCGCGACCGCCGCAGACAGTGAGCGCCACACCGAACACCAACAGCCCAAGCGCAGAGGTGGCTGCGCCGCCAACGCCGCCAAAAATCGTCGCGGCGCCCGCCCCTGTAGTGGCGGCAACATCACCGGCGCCGGAACCTGCGCCGCCTGTAGCCAAACCGAACAGCGCCAGCGTCGAGGCCAGCTATGTCGCCAAGGTGCGAGCACATCTGAACAGCATCAAACGCTATCCGACAGGCCGCGAGGCCAGCCTGCAGCGGCCGCAAGGCAAAGTCAAAATCTGGTTCGTGCTGAATCGCGACGGCACCCTGGCGGAACAAGGCATCGAAGAATCATCGAACTCCATGCTGCTCGACGAAGCTGCCCGCAAGACCATCAACCGCGCCACTTTTTCTGCTTTTCCCGAATCTAGCTGGGCCGGGGAAGCGACACATCGATTCAGCGCCGAGCTGGAATTCATCCCGGTAGCGGGATAGAGAAACAGCCAGCAACGGTTTGAATATCTAGCAGCTTGAAAACTTAGCTGCTGGAAGACTTAATTTTTACACTTCATAAAAAAACGTACAGGGAGTAATGCCATGCAATTCAAAGTCACCCGGCTAGCACTGCTGATTTCCGGGTTATTCATCGCCGCCAGTCCGCTGGTTCACGCCGCCGATACGTCTGACGTCGGCAAGGTCACAGTGCAAGGCGATGCCAACGGCGGCCTGAACACCGGCCTGATCCAGCAAGAGGAATCGGCAAAAGCGCGCAGCTCGGTCAATCGCGATTATATGGACAAGCAAAGCACCACCAGCAATCCGTTCCAGATGATTAATCTGCTGCCTGGCGTGAATAGCTACGATACCGATGGCACTGGCCTGTTCGGCGGTAACATCCGGGTGCGCGGCTTTAACAGCGACCAGCTCGGCTTCACCATCAACGGCGCGCCGGTCAACGATTCCGGCAGCTTCGCCGTCTATCCGCAGGAATACACCGATGCAGAAAACTTGTGCGACATCTTCGTCACCCAAGGTTCGACCGACACAGAAGCACCGCACGTCGGCGCCACCGGCGGCAATATCGGCATGACCATGTGTACTCCGGAAGACCAACGCCGCTTCCGTACTGAATACACCTTCGGTTCGAACAGTTTGTGGAAGGGCTACGTGCGTCTCGATTCCGGCAAATTGCTCAATGATCGCTTCAAGTTCTTCGTCTCTTATTCCAAGACCCAGGCCGACAAGTTCAAAGGTGACGGCCGTGCCGACAAGGAACACGTCGACTTCAACAGCAAATTCGATCTGGACGGCGGCAGTTTTATCGATACCGGCTTCATGTATAACTCGGCTCTGAACAACAATTATCGCTCGTTGACCAAAGCGCAGATCGCCCAATTCGGGCCCGATCTGGATTTCGGCACCCGTGCTCCGGTCCACCAGCCAGGCGGCCCCGGTGCGCAGAACGATTCGACCTACGGACCGAACGCCGGCATCAATACTGGCAACAAAAATCTGTACTACGGCTACAACCTGAATCCGTTCAAGAACTGGCTTGCCACCATGAACGCCCACTTCCAGCTGGCGCCGCAATCCAGCGTCGATGTCAGCCCGTACATGTGGTATGGCTTCGGCACCGGTGGCAATCAGTTACAAACCATCACGGAAGGCAATTCCGGCAGCTTGCTGGGCGGCGGCGTGCGTGACGCCAACGGCGACGGCGACACCAAGGACACCGTGTTCGCTTACGAAGGCAGTCGTACCCGCACCTATCGTCCAGGCGTCACGCTCAAGTACAACCAGCAGATCGACAACCACAAACTGATGGTCGGCTATTGGTACGAACGCGCACGTCATCAACAAACCGGCCCTTATGCACCGATCGACAACAACGGCAACTCCGCGGACGTCTGGCAAAACAATCCCGATGTATGGCTGCGCAACCAGGACGGCTCTTTCGTACAATACCGCGACACGATGACCATCAGCACCGGGAAATCCGCTTTTGCGCAGGACAACATCAGCCTGATGCAGGACAAGCTGAACCTGCAACTCGGTGCCCGTTATTCGAGCATCGACCGCGACTTCACCAACAATCCGAGCCAAAGCGCACCCGGTTTCTATACTTTGCAGAAATCGTATTCCGACTTGCTGCCTAGCGTCGGTATCCGCTATCAGCTTGATCCTGCACAGTCGGTATTTTTCAACGCGGCGAAGAACTTCAAGGCGCCAGGTAATTTCTCTTATTTCGGTTTGATCTCGGGCGGCAATATCGTCAACGGCGCGTATACCGGCGGCACCGTACGCAATCCATTGGTGGACAAGGAAACGTCGTGGAACTATGACCTCGGTTACCGCTACGCCGGCGACAAGTGGACATTTTCAAGCTCGTTGTTTTTTATCGACTACCAAAATCGCATCGCCACCTCTTACAATCCCGATACCCAAAATCGCACCGACTTCAACGTCGGCGATTCCACCTCCAAGGGTCTCGAGCTGGAATCCGGTTATGCGCTCACCAGGAATCTAAGCATGTACGGATCGCTGTCCTACATCAAGAGCAAGATGAAGAGCGACATGCCGTTTGCCGCCAATTTCTCCTTGCCGACCGCCGGCAAGGAATTTCCTGATACACCAAACTGGCTGAGCGGCATGAGCTTGCAATATGCGCAAGACAGCTGGTACGTGTTCGGACAGGCCAAATACACTGGCAAGCGCTACACCACGCTGGTCAATGATGACAGCCTGGGCGGTTATACGGTATTCAACGCCGGCGCCGGATATACGTTCCCGTCGTCGACCTGGTTGAAAAAACCGACCGTGCGCTTCAACCTCAGCAATATCTTCGACAAACAGTATCTGAGTCTCAGCTCCGGCAGTGGCAGCACTTTCACCACAAATGCGGTTGCGATTGGTTCCAGCGCACCGGCAAGCGCGCCGTTGTTCTATGTCAGTTCTCCACGCACTTTCAGCGTGACGCTGATGGCGGATTTTTAATCTAGTTGGCGCAATTCCTGGCTAGCAATCCCTGGTGGCGGATCCTGAGTTGGGTTCGCCGCTGCAACAAACGTGCATTCGTGCGCAGAAAGGTCACCATGAACATGCAATTATTCCACGAGCTCGCTTTCTATCTGATGTACGCCTGTGCCGCCCTCGCGATATTCGTGATTGTCGAGCGCGGACTATTTTTCAATTACACGCTGCGCCAGGCAATCGGCCTGGAACGCGCCATGACGCACGCTGTGCAGCATGTGCGTGAACTGCCGGCGGCGCTCACATCGCGTGCCAGTTTGCCGCTGACTCTGGTATCCGACATCCTGGCAGAAAAACATCAGCTGACCAGCGACAAGGATCTGGAAGATTTCAGCGAATCGGTCTACATCGCCAACCGCGGCGAAGTGCAGCACCGGTTGTGGATTCTGGACACCATCGTCACCGCCGCTCCTCTGCTCGGCCTGCTCGGTACGATTTTGGGGATCATCGATACGTTCAAAGCGCTGGCAGTATCGGGCGTATCCGATCCGGGCCAGGTGTCGCAAGGCATAGGTACCGCTTTGTATGCAACGGCTCTGGGCATCGGCATCGCGGTAATCGGCATGTTTTTCTTTAATATGTTCCAGGAACGGATCGAACGCATCAACGATCATTTGAAGGTGTTGATGTTGCGTGCCTGCGTCGGCCGCTTGGCTGGTGGCGACATAAAAAACAGTATCAAAGCGGCGCCGGCAGAATCCGGTAAATTGCATCTCGCCTGATCAGGATTGAATCGAGGACAGCTTGAAATATTTCCGCGCAAAATCTGTAGTGCTATCCAGGCTGTTGTGCTACATGGCGCTGGTGTTCCTGAGTGCGTGCGCCAGCTTACAAAACACAACGCCGGGCGCGCCGCTTGAAATTAACCTGGTCGCGATTAATGATTTGCATGGTCATCTGGAAGCCGAAACCAGAAGCTATGTCAGCGCCGACTATCCCATACCGCACAAATCCAAGGTTGGCGGCATCGCCACCATAGGCGGTGCTCTCAACGCGTGGCGCGCCCAAGATCCGCAGCTGCTGCTGGTTGGCACCGGCGACTTGATCGGCGCCAGCCCGGCCTTGTCCTCAATCTGGGCCGATGAGCCGACCATCAGCACGCTCAACCAGCTCGACATGCGTGTCAGTTCCGTCGGCAATCATGAATTCGATCAGGGCAGCGCCGAACTGCTGCGCTATCAACATGGTGGCTGCAAGTCAAACCGGCCCGACAAAGCCTGTCATTTTGAAGAGCATTTTTCAGGCGCAAAATTTTCCTATTTGGCGGCCAACGTCATCGACAAGAGCAGCGGCCGGCCGTTGATGGCGCCCTATCGGATTGAACAGGTGCGCGGCATCAAGATCGCTTTCATCGGCGCCGTAGTGCGCGAAACCGAGAAAATGGTATCCGCCGACGGCATCAGCAATGTCAGCTTCATCGACGAAGCCGACGCCATCAATCAATGGATCCCGGAGATCAAGGCACAGGGCGTCAGCGCCATCGTGGTCTTGATACATCAAGGCGGCGAGACTGCCGAGCCGTTCGACATGGCGGCATGCACCCGGTTGCGCGGCCCTATCGTCGATATCGTCAAGCGTCTCGACCCGGCGATCCGGCTGGTGATCAGCGCGCATACCCATAACGGCTATACCTGCCAGGTCGACGGTCGCACCGTGACGCAGGGTGAATCGTTTGGTCACATGCTAACGCGGATCAAGCTCACCATCGATCCGCGCATCGCCGATCTGCAGCAGAAAATCACGGCTATCCGGGCCCAGAACGTATTGATGGACAACCAGCACTTTGCGCCAGATCCTGCCTTGTCGACTTTCCTGCAAACGTTGAAAGCACGCAGCGATGTGGTGCTGGTACAACCGATTGCACGCATTGCGGTCGCACGCATCGATAGCAAGATCGATGACGCCGGTGAATCGCCTCTGGGCGACGTCATCGCCGATTCGCAACTGGCAGCTACGCGCAAGTTGGGCGCCCAAATTGCCGTGACCAATCACAAGAGCATTCGCGAGAGTCTGGACAGCGGCGCCGACGGTAGTAACTATGCCCAGATAGCCGCCACCACACCCTACGGCAATACGCTGATACTGCTGTCGCTCACGGGCAACCAGTTGCTTGCTTTGCTGGAGCAGCAAAGCTGGTTGGAGCAGGACCGCCCCAGCGGCCGCATCATGTTGCAAGTCTCGCATGGCCTGAGTTATCGCTGGGATGCCAGGCGGCCGCTCGGACAGCGGGTGCTGCCCGGCAGCGTCAAGCTGAACGGCGTCGATTTAAAGCCGCAGGGACTGTACCGGCTTAGCGTCAACAGCTTTATCGCTCAGGGCGGCGACGGCTTTAGCCTGTTGACGCAAGGGGCCGACCGCGTCGACACCGGCATTAATGACCTTGATGCCCTGACTCATTATCTGAGCGCGAGCGAACACGATGGCCATCCGGCCGGCAGCGCACAGGCGGACGGCCGCATTGTGCGCGTGCATTAACCTTAACTGAATATTTCTCGGAAATTCCATGCGTAAATTGATCGTTTTGATAGCAACGCTGTTCGTTTGTGCTGGCAGCGCCCATGCCGAATTCAGCATCCCCGGTTACGAACTGGTGCATACTGCCCCGGTCGAAACCACCTTGGCAACGCCCGATTTGCGTGAGCCGCTGCAAGTCTGGAGCGAAATGTTCGACGCCGCCAGACAGCAGATCGTGCTGGGCCAGTTTTATGTGGCGAGCCAACCTGGTGCCACATTTGAGCAGGTGATCGCACGGCTCGCAGCCGCCGGCGCGCGCGGCGTCAAGATCCGCTTTCTGATGGAGGAAAAAGGGAAATTCGCCTCCGACATGGCAACCATCGAACGGCTCAAGCAGATTCCGAATTTGGAATTCCGCTATCTCGATTATTCCAAGCTGACCGGCAACGGCATCATCCATGCAAAATATATGGTGGTCGATGGTAGTGCCGCCTATGTCGGCAGCCAGAATTTCGACTGGCGCTCGTTTGTGCACATTCATGAAACCGGTTTGCGCATCACGGACGCCGTGGTCGTCAGCCAGCTGCAGAATATTTTCGAGCACGACTGGCATGCGCAGGAACTGATTGCACAAGGAAAGGAGGTGCCAAAACTCAATCAGGGCGTGATGGCGGCCAACGACCGGCAGGCGACATTTCTGGTGGCCAGCCCGAATGCTTTTAACCCGCCCGGCGTCGGCGACTCGGAAACCGAATTGCCGAAACTGCTGGCCGCCGCCAAATCCGAGGTTCGGATCCAGTTGCTCGACTATGCGCCGTTAAGTTACGGCCCGCATCGTACACGTCCTTATTACGCGGTCATTGATAATGCGATCCGCGCGGCACTGGCGCGCGGCGTCAAGGTCAAGCTAATGGTGTCAAACTGGAATACCGAAAAACCGGCGATCGCTTATCTGAAAAGTCTGGCGCTGCTGCCCGGCATGGAAATCAGGATCGTTACGCTGCCGCAGGCCAGCACCGGCTTCATTCCGTTCGCCCGCGTGATCCACAGCAAGACCATGGAGATCGACGGCCAACTGGCATGGATCGGCACCAGTAACTGGAGCGGCGGCTACCTGGATAATTCGCGCAATCTGGAAGTCGTGCTGCGCAATGAGAAGATGGCACAACGCATCGCGGAGTTGCACCAGCAAACCTGGGATTCGGCATATGCGCAACCGATCGATGTGATGAAGGATTACCCCAAGCCGATCAAGGGCAAGGAATAATCCGGCTTGGATGTGGCGTAAGAAATATCATTTATTCCGTGTCATTAAAGTCGAAAACAAGCCACTAGCATCCATGCTGGTTCCCGGCCATTCAAATCTAATTACAAATTGTCCAAAGTCGAAAACACAAATGTGAAAGGCCAGAGGGGACGTTCATCCAACAAATAAAGTCGAAAACAAAACGTCTTGATACGTTGAGATGGGGTCATCGTTGATCACACGTTACGTTATTACGAACTAATACGTGTTGCGACAGTCAGCAACCACCCATTAGGGACATTCGCAAATCCTGCAAGCGGTCATTCAACCCGCAAGATCAAGGATTGGTTCGGTGCCAACAAAGCTTTGCGCGACCAGGCAGCAATCGACAAGAGAATGTTCCTGCGATTAACGCGGATAAGCAAAAAATAAGAAAACTGGGAACTGAATTTTTGTTGACTTTGCATCAACTATGTGGCCAGTTCGCAGCCAACCGTAAAAAGGACAGGGGTGTAGCCGGCGCAGCCGCAGACTTGGGAATCAATCCGTACACGTCAATTGGCTACTATGGAAAGAAAGTCTATGCACACGGCCATAAAGGTGTCATGGAGTCGGATAACGAGATCAGTGCAGAGCAACGTTAGGAGAGTCAAAGAACCGGTCAGCGATATTCTGGACAACCAACATCTGAAACCAATCAGATTGTGAACCAAAATAGTTTGGGCGGCAGTACTGGCGAAGCCAGTCGAGCGCAGACTCCCGCTTCGTCAGAAGGGGGATCGAGCGAGCGGGGTGGGTTCTTTGATGGACAGCGCGGAGGTTAGCGCCTTTGACGGTCGGTGTTGCAGGAGTGTGGAAAGCACTTTTCTGGCGCTCTGGAAGTGACGCAAATAGTTCTTATATGAAATATATCAAGGCGTGTTATTGTCTCTAAATTAATAATTTGAAAGACATGAATGAAATCGCTCTCGAATAATCCTGAAGAGACAATATGGCAAATTACTGAAGGTGACATACCAACCTGGTATGTTGCCGATACTGTTTCGTTACCTCAGTATCTAGCTAAAAATCCGTACAGAAGTGTTATTAGAATTTTTGCGCGTGAAGTTATTTTGGTTGACGATACGTCGTGGCAGGCGGCTCTTGGGGTGAGTCCGATCGATTTACGTATTGATTGTGAGACTATCAAAATAGTCGGACATGTAACCGTTAATTTTTCCGGAACTGACACAGCTCTGGGATGGAAATCTAAAATTAGCAAAGTAGGCGATGAAGGATTTACTGGTGGAGCGATAAGTATAAATGCAGTTAGGATCGATTTTGATGACAACTCAAGTAAGTTATCCGTTATGGCAAATGGAGGTGCTGGTGGAAATGGTGCTGAGGGCATGTTTGGGTTTCCCGGCGCGGATATTCCGCCATTGCAGCCTGGACATCCGCCGCTAAGCGGAGGGCCGGGTGGCCATGGTGGAGATGGTGGAAATGGGGGTAAAGGTGGCAATGGCGGTTCAATTTCTATCGCTGTGAGTTCAGCAGAATACAAACTCGGCTTAGAAAAACAGTTGTTGGTGCAGGCACTTGGAGGCACAGCTGGAGAAGGTGGGAAAGGTGGCACTCTAGGTAAAGGCGGGAAAGGATCACCTGCTACCAGCCGTTTTCCATGTGGTGAAGATGGACCTGACGGCATACCGGGCAATCCAGGAGCAGTGGGCTCGTCAGGAAATGATGGCAACGCCAAAGTGGAATCACTCAGCTTTGGCGCTCTTGCGAATTGCATGTTGAATGACCAGGTGCCAAATGGGCTGGAAATTCGGATGCATCGTATGATAACCGCAGCCGTTTTGTCATCGCTAAAAGGCTCCTCAAATAGCCTAAATACTAAGCTAAAGTGGCTTCAGGATCTTGCAGCTCCTAGTGCGCTTAACTTGCCAACAGTCACAACACGAATTGAGGAGACATTAGCAAGTCAAAAACAGTATGACAGTACTCCACCACGCTATCAGAGGAAAGTTTCCGTAAGTGCGGCAATAACTTTGCTTCAATCGCTCGCCAATATTGGTAATGATGACTACCAAAAAATCAACCAACTGAAAGCAGCGATCTTTAATTCAAGTATGAAACAAGGTGTAACTCGGCAAAACGATCTAAATGAAATTCGGCAAACGTTGAGCTCAAGTATTGTTGATCCAAAAGAAGTATATAAAAGTGGCTTTTCAGTAAGAATGCAGTTAGCTGCTAAATCCCTTGCATCGCAATCCAAATTGAATGGAATTGCAGATATTGAGTTGGATGATTTATTCAAACTAATGGATAAAGAGTATGGTATTGGCGCAGATGGGATGGATGCCGATGCCGGTTTTTTGTTTGGAGATGTTTTAGGTGAATTTGATAGTTTGATGGCCACGTCCATATCGGAGATGGCGCTTGGTTTGGAAGGTATAGCTATAATCGGTGGGCTTGCCGCGTTTACTATTATTACAGTTGCATTTCAAATGAGTCTTTGGGGACATAATAATGCCGAAGAAATAGCGTATCAGAAAGCATTGGAACAATGGGTTAGGGATACAAAAAAATGGCAATTGGAAGAAGCCAAGGAAAAGTTAACATACCAAGCGATCGTCGAACAAAATAAAGCGCAAGGAGCTAGAGAACTTCAACTCTCGCTTGCACGCAGTAGGCAAAAAGCTAAAGAAGATACAAAGACAATTGTTAGAAATGATTTTGGACGGAGATATATCGGTGTTCTGGATTCGCTTGATCCTGTAGAGGATAAGCCCGGGAACTTCATAGCAGTTTTCGATTGCCTCTTATGTCCACTAATGACAGATACGGCTTCACTATCTGCGTTTATTGCAAACGCATTCCTCGGATTTTCTTTCGTTATAACTATTCCACTTACAGATAATGAGATTAAAGGGATTGTTCCTGGCGAGTGGCATAAGCTTGAGGCAAAAACAATTGGTAGCGGCACCTCATCAATTGATACCTATATCAGTGGCTCAAATATTGGAGCGGGGACAACAATCGGTACGGTTTTTGAACTCCCAGCAAGAATTGCTGCGGAGTTCTTAACTCCTACCTTAGAACCTGTCATTGGACCGTTGTTGGATCAACTCTTTCAAAATATACCGGTTCCAGTAAAGCAAAATGATCCCATACCGAAACTCAGAATCCCCAATGTAACGATCCCTTCAATTGATACAGTGATTGTGCGCAATATTGGGCAAGGTGCGTGCCACTCGTTAAATGCAACAGTTGGTGGAAATAGTAAGGTGTTTTTCTGGCACGATATTGGATTTGGTAGCCCCGCTGACTCCGCTAGTATGACAATATTAGTCGGTGAAATTGTCAAGTCAGAAGCGGCAATTTGCTTGTCTCATTGGGATCGCGATCATTACCGCCTTAGTACCTTAGCGTTAGGTCGACTTCTGACCAGTAATACATTCCTTTCTCCGTCCTATGGAATAAAAGGCCCTACTGTCGAGCGCATAGTCAGTGCAATCCTGTTAGCAGGAAAAAATAAAGGGATTCCATCATTATATTTAGGAGGTCCAACTATTCCCGCTTTTGCCCAAAATTCAATTGGTGCCTGGAAAGGTGTAGATTTTGCTGCAGTAACGGTAGTAGCGGCAGCATTGATACCAAATAATGTGGTGCTTAGTGCGTCAACAAAAAGTGAAAGTTCATGGGATAAAAATAATAATTATTCAGTTGCTGCCACAATAAGTGGAGCCAATGGGTTCAAAATTCTTTTACCTGGCGACTGCTCCTATTCGTACATTCCAATCCAGCAAAAGGCGAATTTAAGTCATTTAGAAGCGACGCATCACGGATCAAAATGGAGCCTTTTGAAATCATCAGGAGCGGGCGTTGGAACCATAAGTGATAATGACATACCTCCGACCAAAGCTGGACAGCCAGCGGTACTTGTACTTTCAAATGGCAAGGGAAACTCGTACGGGCATTCTGCTGCCCTTATCAAACCATACTACGACCCGAAAAATTGGAACAAAAGCATATTGGAAACGAGTACGCTGCAAGCAAATATTTCGTTAGATGTCACTTTTCCACAATTGGAAATCCTAACAATGGACGATGTTTGAACCATGTACGAACTTCTTGAGCACGTTATATCAGAAATCCATGAAGAAAAAGGAGTGAAGCATATTGCAATAGCTGACCAAGTGAACTTGAATGAAGGTCTGTTGACGAACGTCTGAACAATCAATCATGATCCTAATTGATGAGTTGGATCACGGAAAGGGTTAAAAGCGTCTGGAGCGCTTTGCCCGCCCGGAAGTGGATCAAACAACATGGGTTGTTTCATATAGTCAAAATGGAAAATGCGTGTGACCCAAGGAGTATTCAACGCTAACACTGACAACGCCTCCACGATACCAAGTCTTACCGGAAGAACTGGTAAGCATGCCCGACTGGATCGCTGGATACGGCCAAGAGAGGATATTAACCCGCCGCTCGTCGCCAGGATGAAGGTCAGTATCAGATGCATTCGTCATCTCAAATTGAGCTGCAGATGGTTTGTGCCTCAATTCCCCTGTCATTTCTGTCACGACCTGGACATTTCGAAGTGTTCGCTCCTCCTGTGTTTTGGATAACTACATAGTAGCGATATTCGCTATTGACGACTGTATTTTCGGGAGTCAGAACTGGCTCGATAGACCATATCGTCCCTGGCCGTTGTTTGCATCAAAGTTGATTTTGATTTTACACAGAATTCAGAAAAACAAGGGAAATAGATTTTCCGCAACGCTTTACGTATTTGAAAGCGAACAATAAAGTCTGTCGGAAACGCATTTCATAAGTATCTGATTTTTATGAAAAAGAAAAATCGAGAGATCGACGGCAAAGTCTGTCGGGCTAATAGCGAATCTTAAATTTTCAGTTGAAATAGGCAATATAGTCTGTCGAGCCCTTTATTCACGCGGCTTTCGAGGTTATTCCGAACCGATGCATTTTTGAACAGATGATGAATGTCTTGCATATCCGCATTAAAGTAGCCACGACTTCGCATGTGAAAGTAACCGCTAGTCAGCGATTTAGCATCACACATAAGTGGAATATACGAATTTCGACGTGGGCCACAAATTGTTCTTGGGTTTTGACAGGGTATTACACCCGCCAAGCTGACACGGCGCAGGGCTAGCGATCCTTGGGAGTCGACGCGACAAGCTGCGTTTCTATCGCGTAGCGGATCAAGTCTGCATCGTTCGTCACACCGAGCTTACGCATCGCGAATGTCTTTTGCGAACTGATTGTTTGCTTGCTGCGATTGAGGCGCTTTGCGATTTCACCGATCGTCAGTCCAGACGCGAAAAGTCGCACGACTTCATGCTCGCGCGGTGACAGCGGATGCCCGACGTCGCCTGTGCTGGAGAGCTGGCGAACAATGTCGTCGATGATTGGCGACAGATATGCGCCGCCGCTAAAGCTCGCGTGAATGGCCGTGATGATGTGGCCGATGGCATCCGACTTGCTTAGAATCGACGAAATACCAACTGCGAGCAGCGATTGAATGACCGACGGACTGTCCATCGCCGTCAGCGCGACAATGTTTACATCTGGATATTGGCGCTGGATGTATTCAAAGAGCGTGAGCCCATCACTATGTTGACCGCCCGGCATCGAATAGTCGGAGACGACTACGTCGCACGACTCCTTTGCGAGCGCTGCGCACAGTTCTCTGCCATTCTGGCTTGTTCCGACGATTTTCACGCTGCTGATCGGCGTCAGTGCGTGGGCAAGTCCGCTAAGCACCGTCGGGTGATCGTCGGCAAGCATAACGCGGATCAAAAATGGGTTCTTGCTGTTCAAGATATTTGTGCTAGCCTATTGTCGAATGTATGTCTTCAGCGCTGACTTTCAGATATGGCGTAGCGCTTCGAATGAAGTATATCGCAGTCGGGGCGCAATTTTCCGGGTGTTGTACAGGAATTTGAATACCTACTGCGATCAGGAATGAAAAGCCTCGGCCACACTATCTAACATCGTCCATCTTTCATGTACTCACAAACCCTTTCTACTTTATTTTCCCGGTTTCGAGTCCATCAGTTGCGCCTGCTCTTCACCGGCGCGGGTGTGTTGACGTTGTTCCTTCTGCTTGGGTTCGTGTTGGGAACGATCAGCGCCTTGAGCCAGTTGCTTACGGATGAGCGCAATGTGTTCGGAAACGACCTCATTCGTGTGATAACGAACATCAATTCGATCAGCTCGAGTGTACGACTCCGCGCCACGAATGCCGAGTATTTGTGGAAACATGCTGCTCAAGGAGATGAGGCGGATCTCGCAACACTCCAGCGCGCCGGATTGGTCCGTTTCGATGGCCTAGGCCAGAATACCGGGCTCATGCTACGGTTGCCGTCGGTACGGCCGGACGATGGCGCTACCATACAGCATGTAATCGAATTGGTGCATGGCGTGCAGAGAGAGGGCGAGCGTCGGCTCGACATATTAACCGACTCCGCGAGAGTCCTATGGGATCCCAGGATCTATTTCGTGACGCTGTCGGGATCAACCGTCGCGATACGGCCGGCACCGAATCTGGACGCCCCGGCTATTGCGGCCGCATTCAAGGATCGTGCGCGTCTCGTGCGCTATTTCAGCGCTGGCCTCGACGATGTGGTGCTATGGGCCTCCGAGCGGCGCGAGGGAAAGCGTAGTATTAGATGGCTGCCGCCGGACACAGGGTGGTTGTCCGGGCGCGATACGTTTCGCGCCTCCGCGCTTGCATTCGACGGGAGTACTCCATTCGGCGTGGTGGTCGGCGAATATCGCACGTCCTTGTTGACCGAGGGCCTGGCTGGTCGTTCGCTCACGGGCTTTTATACCATTGTCGACGCACGTGGCGAGCCGATCATCAGCACCTCTTCCGAGAGACCGACAGTATCGACTATTGCATGGGCACTGACGATATTGCACACCGCGCCGCGTAATATCGCTGAGGCGTTTGAGAGGGGCGCATTTACCTTGGCGAGCCCGCTCGGCGATACCGGCTTTACGATAATCTATACGTTGCCGTGGCGCGTGATGTTCCATGTCGTCGCCGGTGATATGGCAACGTCGGCCGCTGTCGCCGCAATCGCCGTTGCAATACTGTGGATATTTGTTCTCTTTTTTCATAGAAAGATTATGGTTCCGCTGTTCGAGCGCTCCGAACGCGTGTTCGACAGCGAAAACCTAAGTCGTACGTTGATCGAGACGGCCCAGGTAGGACTCGCGTTGATCGATGCAAGCGACCATTCGACGTTGCTGGAGAATGCGCACATGCAGGCGCTCAGGGCGAAGTTGGATGAACGGGGAAAAGGGTTGATCGGAGGTGCGCTGAGTCAGGACGCACCGACAGCGTTTCATCAGCGGCGCGAAGAAAAAGCGGAGACGGTTGACGTCGAACTGCATTTGCCGACGACGGATGATGGTGCGATTGACGTCGTGGCGAAGCTGACGCCTGCACATTTCCAGCGACGTCCGGTGATGGTTGCAGCATTCTCGGATGTGACGGCAGAGCGGCAACTCGCGCGTCAACTGACTGTGGCGAAACAGGCGGCGGACAGTGCGAATGCGGCAAAGAGTGTGTTCTTCGCGACGATAAGCCACGAGATTCGTACGCCGCTCAATGCGATCCTTGGTCATCTGGAATTAATCGAGCGCTTGCCCCAGTCGGCACCGATTGCAGCGCGGCTGCGCACGGTGACCTCATCGTCGCGTGCGTTGCTTGACATCTTGAACGACACTCTCGATTTTTCGAAGGCCGAAGCGGGAGCAATGCGCTTCGAGTCGAGCAGCTTCGATGTTCGTGCGATGATCCGCGACACCGTCGCAATGTTGATGCCGCTTGCGCAACACAAGAAACTGACGTTGACCGAGACGGTCGATGCCTCGATCGCGCTGCGCTATATCGGCGACTCGACGCGATTGCGTCAGATCGTCGTGAACCTCGTGGGCAACGCTATCAAGTTCACGGACAGTGGTGCCGTGGCGATTAGCGTGCAAACGAGCCAGAGCTCTGCGCAGGGGCTCGACATTGTAGTGACGGACACCGGCATCGGCATCCCGACGGAACGGCAGGCCAAAATCTTCGAGGCGTTTGGTCAAGCGGACGAAACGATCGCGCGCCGCTTCGGTGGGACGGGCCTCGGGCTTGCACTCTGCAAGCGGCTCGTCGAGGCGATGGGCGGCACGATAGCAGTCACGAGTGAGCCGGATCGCGGGAGCATCTTTACGGTGACGCTGCCACTCGCCACCAGCGCCGACGAAATGGAGGTATCGACCGAGCCGGAAGTCACGGACGAGGAACTGCGTGGTATTCACGTGTTAGTGGCAGAGGATCATGAAGTGAACCGTGAGCTGATCCGCGATCAGCTCCATACGCTCGGCTATACCTGCGATCTTGCTGAAGACGGGCTCGTAGCGCTTCGCTATTTCAATGAACGACATTACGATATTGTGCTCACCGATCTGGGGATGCCGAAATTAGACGGCTACGCGCTGGCGACGTGCTTGCGCAATCAGGGAGCGAATACGCCGATCATCGCGATTACGGCGGATGTCACCGCCACGGACACTATGCGTTTTCAAGAGGTTGGGATATCGGCGATCCTATCTAAGCCGATGTCGCTGGCATTGATTGATGCGGTCGTTCGCCGTTGTCTGAAAAAAACGATGGGACCAAGTGCCGCGACTGGCGGCGCGGCTCACGTTTCGCCAGTCGCACGGCCCGCACACTTGAAGGGCATGCTCGCGCAGCAAACGGAAAAGTCACTTCGATCAGCTCACGACGCACTAGAGCGCCACGATTGGGACACGTTTTCCGCTCAGATCCATTCGATCAAAGGGGCGTTCAAGATGCTGCAACTTGACGAGGTTGCGGCGGTGTGCCGGCAGATCGAAACGCAACTCGCGCACGATCCGATCAGCGAAAGTGAGGCTCTCACGCACGCGCTGGTACATCTCGGTGAGCGCGTAGAAACTGCGTTGGCGCAGTTCGATACGGCAACGCGACTTTGACAGCGCAACGTCGTTGCAGCGCTCCCTATAAATCGGATTGTGCTCACCGTGAGGCTGCAATAGGACATGTACTAGTCAATACCTCATGAGCTTGGTACATGTCTCATATTCATGTGAATCATCACTTGGGATAATCTCAATCGAAGTTAAGCGAAAACACTTGTGATGCAAAGGTGACGCTTTATTTTCTTCGATAATCTGATTTTTTTGAGGTAAAGACATATGCGTAAGAAAATGAACATTGAACGCACGATCCTGTGTGTGACTACAGTAGCTGCCATGGCGGCGGCATTACCGGCCATGGCGGCCGACGGCGAGATCGCGTTTAGCGGGAAGGTGTTGGCGACGACCTGCACGATCAGTGCCGGTGGCGGTGCAGTCGGCGGTAAGAACATGAGCGTCAAGCTGCCCAGCGTATCTGTAAGCGCACTTGCGGATACCGGTGTAGCGGCTGGTCGTACGCCGTTTTCGATTCAACTAAGTGGCTGCACAGGCGATTCGACCAAGGTGTCGACGGTGTTTGAAGCAGGCGATACCGTCGATATGTCAAGCGGTCGCCTGATGCCCGTTTCCTCCGGCGACGCCGATACGGTTGCAGGCAACGTGCAGATCAATCTGCTCAACGACGTACAACAACCGATCAAGGTGGGTGCCGCAGGTTTGCAGCAGAACTCCCAGGCCGTCGCGCTGACCGATGGCACCGCAACGCTCAATTACTACGCCGAGTACTTCGCGACCGGCAAGGCAACGGCTGGCTCCGCGAACTCGCGTATTCAGTATTCGCTGGACTATCAGTAAGTCTCCCGCGGAGGCCGCTCGACGCGATGTCGGACGGCTTCACGCTCCATCCCCATATCTAACTGTATTCAAGCGCCGATAGTTCGTCCGGCTGCTTGAATTCGATTAAACGAACGAGTTAACCTATGAACTGGCGGATACCTAAATCCATGGCTGCGCTCGCCCTGTGTGCGGCGATGTGGGCTCAATGTGCGCATGCAAGCGTCGTCATCACCGGAACGCGCGTGATTTTTCCGGGTGAGAACCGTGAAGTCACGGTACGCCTGTTGAACGATGGTGATACGCCGGCACTGGTGCAAACCTGGATCGATACCGGCAACGAAAAGCAGCCGCCGGAGCAGATCGTCGTGCCGTTCGCGCTGACGCCGTCGATATTCCGGCTGGATCAGGGCAACGGGCAGTCGCTGCGGCTGCTCTATACCGGCGAACCGCTGCCGGAAGATCGCGAGTCGCTGTTCTGGCTGAACGTACTGGAAGTGCCGCCGAAGGCAAGCAGCAGCGATGGCGCGAACCGCATTCAGCTCGCATTCCGTACGCGTATCAAGCTGATGTTTCGCCCTGCTGGCCTGCCGGATAAGGCTACCCCAGCGACACAACTGCGCTGGGAAATCGTCCGTCAGCCTGACGACAAAGATTTAGCCGTCAAAGTGACGAATCCGAGTGCATATGTCGTGAATTTCGGCAGCATTGAACTCGTCGCTGATGGTCACAAGTATGCGTTACAGCCAGGCTTCGTACGCCCCAGAGAGTCCGTGACGTTGTCGGCTCACGGGGTGAAAACCGCCCCCGTCCGCGCGACGGTCGATTACAGCGTGATTGATGATTGGGGTGTGATTCGGCCGCAGAAAACAATCTCGATCAGCGACAAGCCGAGCGATTGATGTCCATTAGAGATAAGAATTTTTCCGTTCAGAACAAAAATAGCCGGTGAAGTGGCTGCCATCTGACTTCTGCGCGGTGCGGAATAATTTGCGATCTACAGGCGGGCAGATTCGCAATATGAAATAAAAATCGGAGTGAATATGAATTGGTTTTACGAAAGCGACGCCGACTTGCGTTATGCGCCGCGCCTGAACTTGCTCTATTCGATGGTACTAACGGCGATCATCTGCTGGCACGAGTCAGCGAACGGCGGAACGTTGACGTCAAGCGAAGTTGCAACGCAGGTGGCAAGAGTCCAATTCGACAGTGGTTTTTTGACCGACAATGGTCGCCGTGAGGTGGATCTGTCTCGGTTTGAGAAGGGCAATGCCGTGTTACCCAGCATATATCGCGTCGATGTTTACGTGAACGACAATCTCGTCAAGAGCGAGCGGATCGCGTTCCGGGTGTCGGCGCATTCGCCGGATGCTCAACCCTGCTTCGATGCAAGCTTGCTACAAAACATAGGCGTGGATGTCGAGCGTCTGTCCGAACAAACACGCGCGCGGTTGAGCGAGGATCGCGCGTGCATGGAATTGGCGGAAGCGATTCCGAACGCTGCGGTCGCGTTCGTGTTCGACGATCAGCGCCTTCGTCTGGGCATTCCTCAATCCGCCTTGCGCCGCAGCCCGCGTGGCTATGTCGGCCCCGATCGTTGGGATGAGGGCGTGACGATGGGGATGTTGAACTACAACGCCAATGTCTACGCGCAGCGCAGCGCGGGAAGGGCGACGACCACGCAGGGTTATGTCGGGTTGACCGCAGGGGTGAACTTGAATGAATGGCGCTTTCGGCACGAAGGCACGTACAGCTGGGGAACTACTCGCGGTGGCCAGTATCAGGACATCGCGACCTACATGCGCCGAGACTTCGCGGCACTGAAAGCGCAATTGACAATCGGCGAATCGTATACGACGGGTGAGTTGTTCGATTCGACGCAGTTTCGCGGCGTGCAGCTCGGCTCTGACGACCGGATGTTGCCGGAATCGATGCGCGGCTATGCGCCGGTCGTGCGCGGAGTCGCGAATAGCAATGCCAAGGTGGCGATTCGCCAGAACGGCCTGACAATCTACGAGACCACGGTTGCGCCTGGCGCCTTCGAGATCGATGATTTGTATACGACCGGATACGGCGGTGATTTGAATGTGACGGTGACTGAAGCTAATGGTTCGGTACGTCAGTTCAGTGTACCGTATGCCGCGATACCGTTGTCTCTGCGGCCCGGCATGCATCGCTACAACTTTGTCGCTGGTACGGTCCGCGATATGCAGAGTAACAATAATCCGTTATTTATGCAGGGCACGTGGCAGCAAGGCATTACGAACCTGGTCACTGGATACGGCGGCATGACCATCGCACAGGGCTATCTGTCGGGAATGCTCGGCGGCGCGTTCAACACGCCGGTCGGAGCGATCGGGATAGATGTCGCGCAGGCCGGCACCTCGGTACCGGGCGTCAAGCGCTTCACCGGTACTAGTGCGCGGATTAGTTATTCGAAGTCGATCAGGCAGACGCAGACCGACGTGACGGTCGCCGCGTATCGCTATTCGACGAGTGGCTATTTCGGGCTGAACGACGCGATGCGCGTGCGCGAGCAGGTCGAAAAATACGGATCGGTCGATTCGGTCGTGCGGCAGCGTAGCCGCATGTCGCTGTCGCTTAATCAGGCTCTCGGTCAGCGCGGCGGGCGACTTGCGGGTAGCGTGTCGACGGTGAATTACTGGAATCGCAACAGCTCGGATCTCAACTATTCGGTTTCCTATTCGAATAACTTTCGCAGGGTCAGCTACAGCGTATCGGCGTTGCGCGAGAGGAGTCGGATGGGGCGGAGCGAGACGACGTACTACGTGAGCGCGACGATTCCGCTCGGTCGCGCATCGTCGACGATGGCGACAGCCAGTTTCTCACGTAACACAAACGGGCAGATGCAGGCAACCACGACCTTGTCTGGCTCGGCAGGCCGCGATGATCAGCTGTCGTACAGCGTAACGGGGAACCGGGCATCCGGCGGCGTTGACCGCGCCAGCAACGACGGCAGCGGCACGCTCGTGTATCGCGGTGCTTACGGTGAAGTGTCGGCGACGGCGGGCGCGGGAACCGGCTATCAGCAGGGTTCGCTCGGCATTCGCGGCGCGGCAGTTGCGCATCGCGGCGGCGTGACACTCGCGCAGCCGCTGTCAGAGACTTTCGCGATCGTCAACGCACCGGATGCGGCCGGTGCGCGCGTGCTCAATGCGCAGGGAGTGCGGGTGGATGGACATGGCTATGCCGTCGTGCCGTACCTGACGCCGTATTCGATGAACTCGGTCGAGATTGATCCAGAAGGCTTATCCACCGACGTTGAAGTGAAGACGACGACGCAGCAGGTTGCGCCGCGTGCCGGTGCGGTATTGATGCTGACATTCCCGACGTCATTGGGTAAGTCAGCGGTGATTGACGCGCGGCGTCCAAACGGCAGCGGACTGCCGTTCGGCGCGGCGGTCGTCGATGCAACGGGCAAGGAGGTCGGCGTAGTTGGACAGGGTAGCCGGGTCTTCGCGCGAGGGCTAGACGACAAGGGGACGTTGACCGTGCGCTGGAGCGACGACGCGCGGGCCTTGTGTTCGATCTCCTATGCGCTGCCGATGGTCAATGAAATGGCATACAGGAATACGGTGCGGCGGCTCGACGCGGTGTGTGCCACACAGTAGTCCCTGGAGGGGCTGAGCCGCGAACAGGGTGGGTTCGTCGCGTTGTCCGCCCGCTAGGCTATGCAGGTACGAAAAGACAAAATGATCAGGAAAGAGGAAATTTAATGGTGACGATCGAGATGAAACATAACAATGATGCACTTACGATGATCATGCGGCAATTGCATACAGTCGTGTTCTTTTTTGTTTTTCTGGTCGGCATAGGCACCTCGCCATCAGCGATGAGCGCGATTTATGCTTTTGGGAGAGAGATATCGCTACCGATGAACACGCCTAGCGGAGTTGTGCTGGCGCGGCACTACATTTCACCGTTGGAAGCTTGCGGAAAGCCGACTTGTAATTATTCCCAAATTCTCAATTATCCGAATGGCGGCCAGGCTAACGCTCCGGGACCGACGATCGCCACAAACGTGCCCGGCGTGTCCACTCGTTTCCTAATCAACGGACAGGCATATCCGACGATGAGGTTCACTCCCGCGCTACAGAGCAGTCAGCCGCTCGAGGTACAATTGTTGAGCAACGGACAGCCAATTCGCAGTGGTTCGCTCGCGGGCATCAACGCATCGGGCTCAGCGTCCTATTTCATCCTTTACTCGCAAGAGCAAGGAACAACTTACCAAGCCATCTATTTGAGCGGTAAGATCACACCGATCTCTGGCACTTGCTCAGTGCCGGCCCAAACCGTGACGTTGCCCACCGCGCCAGTGCGTAATTTCGGTGATATCGGTTCAACGGCCGGGTCGCAGAACTTTCGGATCCAGATCAACAATTGTCCGGCGGGCTACAATCGGATTGGCTATACGCTTTCACCAATCGGAGGCATGCTCTCAAGCTCATCGGGCGTGTTGCCACTTACCGGAGATTCGACCGCGAGTGGCGTGAATATTCGGATCACCGACGACCAGGGCATCGCTGCGGTCTTCGGGATGTCGAAGATGGTAAACGCGTACAACAAGGCAACCGGCGGTTCGTACATGATTCCGATGCAGGCCTCTTATATCAAGACCGATGAAACAATCAAGCCGGGGACGGTTAACGGCGCGATGACCGTGCTGCTGGATTACCAGTAATCCGAATCGGTTCAAAATGATCGCATGCGACATTTGGCAGTTTTCGATGACGCGCGAATCGAACTTTGCTTGTGGCGGCTATTTTGAAATGCGAATGTGTGCCTACTTTAAGACGCGAAATGGTGGTCATATTGATGCGACTATGCATCTACGGACGTGTTGAACAAATATGGGAGAATTCTACGATGAAATTTATCTGCGAGCATTGACGTTCCCTCGTTGGAAATAATCTTTGGGGATTGACTGCTTAAAATATATCGAATGAATTCCTGGGCCAAGCTCAATTGATGATTCAGTATTTAAATTTCTATAAAATTGAATCCCAATAGTTGCTTGAAGTTCAGTGTGAAACGTGATTGATTTTGATTTATCTGGGCTTTAATGGAATGGACGCCCCCTTTCAAAACGGCATCAAAGTGCCAAAATAGTGAGGGTGAGAATTACCCGCTTAACTAAAGGAGCGTTCATTCCATTAAAGCCACTGATAACTCTTAAAAAAAGAGAATTAAAGATATCTATGGAATTTAGTATCCCCCGACAGACTATATTGCCACCCGACAGACTTTATTGTTTGTTTTCATCATTCCAGACCTTGCCCCAACCTTACTCCACAGTCACAGACTTAGCCAAATTCCGCGGCTTATCCACATCCGTCCCACGCACCAACGCCGTGTGATACGCCAGCAACTGCAGCGGCACCACATGCAAAATCGGCGACAGCAAACCATAATTTTCAGGCAGGCGAATCACGTGTACGCCTTCGCTGGAGTTGATGCGGGAATCGGCATCGGCGAAGACGTATAGCTGGCCGCCGCGGGCGCGGACTTCTTGCATGTTCGATTTGAGTTTTTCGATAAGTGCATCGTTTGGTGCGACGGTGACGACTGGCATTTCTTCGGTGACTAGTGCCAGTGGGCCGTGTTTGAGTTCACCTGCAGCATAGGCTTCAGCGTGGATGTAGGTGATTTCTTTGAGTTTTAATGCACCTTCCAGAGCAATCGGATAGTGAATGCCGCGCCCGAGAAACAGGGCGTTTTCTTTGCGGGCGAAGGCTTCGGCCCAGGCGACGATGTGCGGCTCTAGCGCCAGTACGCTTTGCAATGCGGCGGGCAAATGGCGCAATGCTTTCAAGTGCGCGGCTTCTTGTTCGTCGCTGAGCCGGCCTTTGCTTTGTGCCAACGCGAGAGTCAGCAAGAACAGGGCGACCAATTGCGTAGTGAAGGCTTTGGTCGACGCGACGCCGACTTCAACGCCTGCACGTGTGATATACGCCAATGCACACTCGCGCACCATCGCGCTGGTGCCGACGTTGCAGATGGTGAGCGTGTGGTGCATGCCTAGCGCACGGGCGTGTTTTAGTGCGGCAAGCGTGTCGGCCGTTTCGCCGCTTTGCGAAATGGTGACGACTAATGAATTCGGGTTTGGCACACTATCGCGATAGCGGTATTCGCTGGCGATTTCGACGCTGACAGGAATTTTAGCAACCGATTCGATCCAGTATTTGGCGGTGAGGCCTGCGTAATAACTGGTACCGCAAGCCAGAATCAAGACTGAGTCTACCTGCTTGAAAATGCCAAACGCCTTATCGCCAAACAATTCCGGCATCACGCCAGTGACGCCTTCTAATGTGTTGGCGATGGCGCGCGGCTGTTCGAAAATTTCTTTTTGCATGTAGTGCTGATACGGGCCGAGTTCAACCGCGCTGCTATATGCGTGCACGGTTTTGACTTCGCGTTCTACCGCTTTGCCGTTGACATCGACGATCCAGACGCGCTGCAATTGCAGATCAACGACATCGCCTTCTTCCAAATAGATAATTTGATCGGTCGTGCCAGCCAGTGCCATTGCATCTGATGCGACATAATTGGCACCGTTACCGACACCGACGATCAGCGGCGAACCTTGGCGCGCAGCGACGACGCGATGTGGTTCGTCGACGCTGAATACGGCAATGGCATAAGCGCCGGTTAAACGTTTGACGGCTTGCTGTACGGTTTCGAACAAATCACCGGTGTACATGTGATTGATCAGATGAGCGATCACTTCGGTGTCGGTCTGACTTTCAAACACATAACCGGCCGCTTGCAATTCAGCACGCAGTTCATCGTGATTTTCGATGATGCCGTTGTGAACCAGTGCGATGCGATCACGTGAAAAATGCGGGTGGGCGTTGTGGGTTGCCGGCGCACCGTGCGTGGCCCAACGAGTGTGGGCGATGCCGGTGAAGCCAGCCAGGCCGGAGATGGCGATCTGGTTTTCGAGATCCGCCACACGCGAGGTGCTACGCGAGCGCTGCAATTTGCCGTCGACATGCAATGCTATGCCGCACGAATCATAACCGCGATACTCAAGCCGCTTTAAGCCCTCTAGCAAAACTGGAACGACATTATTTTGCGCAACCGCGCCGACGATACCGCACATAGCAACCTCGAATAGAAAGATGGAATACGCGTATCTTAGGTTAGTGTGAATGAAATAAATGATCTAAATTTATAGATAATCGATGTATTATTTCACAAAGACTTTACTGTGAAATTAAATATCAATTATTAATAAATATTGAATTTATATTTCAAATTTACCAAGGGTTAAAATGGATATTACTTTGGATGAGCTGGATAAGCGGATTCTAAATGCACTGCAAACCGATGCATCGCAAACCAATCAGCAATTAGCTGAGCGGATACATGCATCGCCAGCAACTTGTTTGCGTCGTGTAAAGCGTTTAACCGAGCTCGGCGTAATCACACGTCAGGTGGCTTTGGTAGCGCCAGAAAAGGTTGGCAGCGGTTTGACCGCGATTGTGGAAGTGACGCTGGATCATCAGGGTGATGAGCATCAGCTTGCTTTTGAAGCAGTAGTCGCTAACGTTGCCGCAGTATTGCAATGTTATCGGGTTTCACCGGGACCTGATTTTGTGTTGGTGGTGCAGGTGGCCGATATGGCGGCGTATCACGCCCTGGCGCATCAAGTATTTGCTGCGCAAAAAAATGTGCGTAATGTGAAGGCGTACTTTTCGATTTTGCGCAGTAAGTTTGAGACGCGGATTGCGGTTTGACATTGAGGATGTTGCGGGAATAATAAAGCACATAAAAATGCGTATAGTTATGCGCAATATAAATGAGTTTATTAAAGGACATTATCATGAGTATGACAAATGCCATCCATGCCAGAGCAACAGTGAGTATTACCGAATTACGACGCAATCCCGGGCAGGTTATCGAAGAGGGGGGAAACTCCCCTGTTGCGATACTTAATCACAATCGGGCAACAGCCTATCTGGTGCCAGCAGAGGCATTTGAGGCAATGTTGGAAAAATTGGAGGATATTGCTTTAGCGGACGTAGTTCGCAATCGCCGTGGTGGAAAAGTGGTGAAAGTAACGCTAGATGAGCTGTGAAGCGTGAGTTATGTCAGGAATATATACGCTAGCATTTCATTAGGATACGTTAAACGAATGGAAAAAACTTGATCCTTCGATCAAAGTGCAATTCAAAAAGCAGCTCGAGAAACGCCTTGAAACGCCGCGTGTTCCTTCTGCGCGTTTACATGGCAGAGATATGAAAGATGCTTATAAAATCAAATTGCGGGATGCTGGTTATCGCTTGGTATATGAAGTCAACGACATGACGGTCACTGTATTGGTGCTGGCGGTAGGGAAACGCGATAAAAATCAAGCTTACACGTTGGCGGAAGGCCGAAGCTAGCACTCCGGCCATTTTGTTTCTTTTATTTTGCGCCGGACTTAAACACAAGCATGGCGTTAATTTTTCAGATCTATTTCTTTATTTTCACAGGTCGCTCCCAACCTTCAAGCGTCACCTGTTTACTGTGTGACAGGGTCAACTTCCCGGCTGGCGCATCTTTTCTCAGCGTTGTTCCCGCACCTAGCGTTGCGCCTTTGCCGACCGTTATTGGCGCAATTAGCTGACTGTCGCTACCAATGAAAGCATCATCTTCAATCACGGTACGGAATTTGTTGACGCCATCATAGTTGCAGGTGATGGTGCCAGCGCCGATGTTGACGCGTGATCCTATGGTGGCATCGCCGATGTACGTTAAATGATTGGCTTTGCTGTGCGCGGCGATCTGGCTGTTTTTGACCTCAACAAAATTGCCGATGTGAACATCTTCGCCAAGTTCTGTACCGGGGCGCAAACGTGCGTAAGGTCCGATTTGTGAACTTGCACCGACGCTCGCATCTTCAACATGGCAAAACGGTTTGATGTTGGATGCGCGCGCGATATGTGCATTTTTGATGACGCAGTTGGCGCCGATGCTGACCCCGTCTTCCAGCGTGACGCAGCCTTCGAATACACAGCCGATATCAATCGTGACATCGCGACCGCAATGCAAGGTGCCGCGAACGTCGATTCGGGCAGGATCCAGCAAGGTCACGCCTTGTTCTAACAGAGCATAGGCAACGCTGCGTTGATGGATACGTTCTAGTTCCGCCAGCTGTACTTTGCTGTTAACGCCGAGCGTTTCCCATGCGGCATCCGGTTGCGCTGATACCACCGGTGTGCCTGCAGCGACCGCGCTGGCGACGATATCGGTCAAATAATATTCGCCTTGTGCGTTGTTATTGGACAGATTGGCCAGCCATTGTTTGAGCTGTTTGGTTGGCGCTACCATGATGCCGGTATTGCATTCGGTGATAGCACGTTCGGCTGCGTTGGCATCTTTTTGTTCAACGATGCGGGCGATTTTCCCATCTTCACGAACGATCCGGCCGTAACCGGTCGGGTCATCCAGCTGCACCGTCAAAATCGCTAATTTGTCTGCGCCTGCGGCATCGACTAAACGCTGTAGTGTGGCGCTGGAAGTCAGCGGCACATCACCATATAGCACCAGAGTCGGCACGCTCTCATCCAATTGTGGCACCGCTTGCATCACAGCGTGTCCGGTACCTAGTTGTGGTTCTTGTTTGGCAAACACCAGATCGGCGGCATCAAATTGTTTTAACACCGCATCGCCGCCATGGCCATAAATCACACATAGCTTGCTCGGTGACAGCGTGCGTGCTGTATCAATCACATGGCCGAGTAACGATTTTCCTGCCAGAGGATGTAACACTTTAGGCAGTGCCGATTGCATGCGTTTGCCCATACCGGCGGCGAGGATAACAACGTTCATAAGAGCAGACTTTACGAATAAGAGGGAAGGTCAAAATTTTAGCACGCGACCTGAATTGACGATATGTCTCAAGAGGAAGTGCCGGTGAATGCAATATGTATCGCTTGAATTGCTAAAAAGACCGGAAAGCGCAACGCTTCCCGGCCTCGTCAAACAAGCTACACGTTATTTCAGAGATTAATAGTGCTGCCAGAAGCCACCTGAGAACGACCAGCTATTACCATTTCTGACCCAATGACCTGGTGCCCAGAATTGACCATCGCGACGTTGTTCCCAATGACCATTGACCCATTCGTGGCGGCCATTATTGTTATTCCAGCGCCAGTAACCGCCGATCCAGACATGATTCGGGCTTGGTGCGGCGCTGATGATTTCGATTCTTGGTGGTGGCGGTGCGACGTTAATGATGATAGGTGCGGTGTTATATGCAGGTTGTATGTTTACCCAGTGACCTTGATGGAAAACAAATTCACCGCCATTTTGGGTCCAGTAAGACTGTTGATATACCTGACCTTGACGTGATTGTTCCCAATGTCCGTTGTTCCAGACGTAGCGATTGCCTTCCCATTTCCAATGTCCGCCAACCCAATATGCATCAGGAGAGGGTGCAGAAGGAATGATTTCAACTAGCGGTGCAGGCGGGGCTTGAACTATGCGCGGTTGCACGTGTTCGACATGCTGGTGCGGAGGCTCGACCACACAGCCGGTGAGTGACAGTACGGTCACAGCAGTCAGTGCCAAAACTGTATTGCGGTAGGAACGGCGATTCATATTAACTCCAAAAAAGGGACACAGGAGTGTAAACAAATGCCGTGCGGAAAGAATACGTGCCTTACAATTGCTTTCAACTTGAGGCGAATTTGCCGAAAAGACGGCTATTCCGTTGTATTTTGGTGACGACCAGGTTGGTGTTAGCGGACCTGTTATTGATTTACTGTGTGTCGTCTTTGATCGGGGAATCGGGATCGTTGCGGTAATACCGTAAAATTATCGATTAAGTATTCTTATAAAAAAAGACGCGATTCGCGTCTTTTTTTTATTACTCGTCCATAGTTCGCAAAGGAATGATGTTGGGGATAGTTGACGTCGGTGTTGCGCACGGTTCGTCATCAAATGCGATGTCGCCGTTCGCGTCCGCTACGCCATCGGCTTTTAAATCAGTAAAGCCAAACAGCTTTCGATCCATTAAATGTGATGGTGCGACAGTGGACAGCGATGCAAAAATATTATCCACGCGCCCAGGATGTTTTTTCTCCCACTCACGCAGCATGCCCTTGATTTGTTTGCGTTGCAGATTTTCCTGACTACCGCATAGATCGCATGGAATGATGGGGAATTGTTTGACCTCTGCATAGCGCGTCAGATCCTTTTCTTCAACATACGCCAATGGTCGGATCACGATTTGTTTGCCGTCATCTGATTGTAATTTTGGCGGCATGCTTTTGAGTTTTCCGCCAAAGAACATGTTCAGGAAAAACGTTTCCATGATGTCGTCACGATGATGGCCGAGGGCGACTTTGGTCGCGCCCAGTTCCGTCGCGACGCGATACAAAATGCCGCGGCGTAGTCGCGAACATAGCGAGCAAGTGGTTTTCCCTTCTGGGATCACACGCTTGACGATGCTGTAAGTGTCCTGATTTTCAATGTGAAAAGCAACGCCGAGTTTAGTCAGGTATTCCGGCAAAATGTGAGCCGGGAAATTAGGCTGTTTTTGGTCCAGATTGACGGCAATGATGTCGAAGTTGATGGGCGCACGTTCACGCAGCGTCATCAAAATGTCGAGCAGAGCATAACTATCTTTACCGCCCGATAAACAGACCATGATCTTATCGCCATCTTCGATCATGTTGAAATCGCCAATCGCCTGTCCGACCTGACGACACAAGCGTTTGTGTAATTTGTTATTTTCGTGAGCAATTTTTTCGATTTGCTTGACGCTATTCACACTACTATTCGTGGTTGTCATAGTGACTGGCTCGGTTGCTGCACTCGGTGTTGGTAAATCCAACAGGTTGGGTGCAAAAATTTTTTGTACGATATTCATGTTGCTGAAACTCTTTCTAAACTGATGACTTGATTCTAAATACTTCGACACCGACGCTGTCGCAATCAGGGTAGGCATCTGGTTTTTCGGTTGAAACACGTACTGCGCGCACTGACGGATGTGACAACAAACGTTCTGCAATGTCATCACATAAGGTTTCTTGCAGATGCACGTGACCTTGCGCCATACGTTCTTTGATGGTGTTGCGCATCAGGTTGTAATCGAGGACTTCACTTTCTTGATCTTGCTTTGGAGTGGTCAACGCCAGCGGTACGTAGAGGTCGATATTAATCAACACACGCTGTTCACCCTTTTTTTCGAATTCATAAACGCCAATATTGATCATCACCTCGTAATTACTTAAAAACAGGCGGCGACAATCGGCTAATTGAGGATGGGTCAGGGCTGAGAGCATGATGTTAGTTATTTTCAGAAGTAGGGTTGGCTTGCGTGTTGGGCTGCGCGGTTGAGTCGGCGACAAACGTGACGTCACGTGGCAATGACAGCAGATGCTGGCCACCATCGACGATTAAGGTGGTGCCGGTAACGCCGCTGGCGCTGGCCAGATAACAAGCGGCGGCAGCAATATCGTCGGGTACGCTGGACTGCCCCAATGGTGCGATCTTGTGGGCAGCGGCAAAATTGACATCGCTTTGATGCGGCGAGACGATCGTGATGCCGGGTGAAAGACCGACTACCCGCACCGTTGGCGCTAAAGCTTGTGCCAACATCGTGGTGGCCGCTTGCAACGCCGCTTTCGATAAGGTGTAAGAAAGAAAATCGGGATTCAGATTCGCCAACTTTTGATCCAGTAAATTAATCACGCACGCTTGATTGCCGGGCCGTGTGGCAGCATGCAATGCCTGCGCCAGCAAAATCGGTGCAGCCAGATTAACGCGCATATGTGGATCAAGCTGGATTTGCGAAAAATCGGAGGCACTGTCATATTCAAAGCGCGACGCGTTATTCACAATGCAAGATACCGAGCCCAGTGCAGCAATCGCTCGTGGCAGCAATGTTTTCACATCAGCTTCATCACCTAAATCGCATTGCAGGGCGACAGCGCGGCGGCCTAAGGCGGTGATATCGGCAACAGTTGCCAATGCTTGCTCTTCAGAGTGACCATAATGCACAGCGATATCCCAGCCATCCCTGGCAAGTCCTAGCGCAATGCTGCGACCTATGCGCTGAGCCGCGCCGGTGACTAGTGCAACTTTAGCAAGCTCGGCAACTTTGTTTGTTTGTTTAATTTGATTAGATAGCGTCATCGTATTTTGTTCAATTGGTGGCTACTCTGCTGTTTTTAGCGCGCTTGCTTCTTAAAACTGCGGCAGTTTTACCGCAGTTTCTCGCAGTTTCACTATAATGCCGGGCATGCAATTACCCATTCCACATCCAGACGCCCTGGCTGCGTCTCAAGCACTCAAGCAGCGCATAGCGCAAGAAATTCACTCTCATGCAGGTTGGATTCCATTTTCACGTTTTATGGAGTTGGCGCTATATGCGCCCAGGCTCGGATATTACAGTGGCGGAGCGGCAAAATTAGGAAAAGACGGTGATTTTACAACCGCGCCAGAGATTACGCCGTTGTTTGGTGCAACATTGGCGAATTTGGCAACAGAATTAATTTCTGCGCCAGAGGATGGATTATCGCCGAATATTTTGGAATTCGGCGCTGGCACCGGACAACTGGCTTTTGATATCTTGACGGAATTGCAAACAATCGGCAGTTCAATAGATGCGTATTACATCGTTGAATTGTCGGCCGAATTACGGGCGCGCCAGGAACAGAAATTAAGCGCATTCCCGCAAGTGCGCTGGTTAGATAGTTTACCTGCAGTTTTTTCAGGCGTGGTGGTTGCGAATGAAGTGTTGGACGCGATGCCGGTTGAATTGGTGCTGAAAGGCGAGCATGGCTGGCTGCAGCGCGGCGTGGGGTTGCATGAATCTGTGGGTGATGAGATCGTATTTTCCACAATTGATCGACCGGCTGATGCAGCATTGGTGGCGCAAATTCCTGACGCTGATGTGTTGGCAGTTGATTATTTGACCGAAGTGCATCCGGTTGCAATCGGTTTCATGCATTCTTTGGCGGCGATGCTGAAAGGCGGAGCAGGTGGCGCGGCATTCTTGTTTGATTATGGCTTTCCCGCGGCTGAATATTATTTAGAGCAGCGTGATCAGGGCACGCTGATGTGTCACTACCGCCATCACGCGCATCCCGATCCATTTTATTTGCCGGGTTTGCAGGATATCACCGCGCACGTTGATTTCACTGCCATGACCGAGGCGGCGATGGCCGGTGGTTTGGATGTGTTGGGCTATACCAGTCAAGCCGGATTTTTACTGGAAGCTGGCATTTCCCAGTTATTGCTGCGAACGCCGCCGGAAAATGTAATGCGCTATCTCCCGCAAGCCAATGCGATGCAAAAGTTGTTATCGCCCGCAGAAATGGGGGAGTTATTCAAGGTGCTGGTGGTCGGCATAAATGCAGCATTGCCAGAACGTTTTTTACGTCAAGACCGTAGCCATCGCTTAGGTATTTAATGGCCCATTTTTCTTTACGGCGTTTTTCGGAAAGCACGCGATGATACGCTGGCTGTTAGTGATTTTTATTGCGGTGATTGTATTTTCAAGCGCGTTACCGTGGTTGGAAAAACTAGGCATCGGGCGTTTGCCGGGCGATTTTCGTTTCAAATTATTTGGCAAAGTTTTTTCTTTGCCATTTGCTTCCACTATATTGATTTCGACGGTCGTATTTTTGCTGGCGCGGTTTTTGTAAGGAGGACGCAAATAGTGGGATGGGTATCGCTACGCTTCATCCACCTATCTTACTTCTCACTATGTCCGTGCATGTTTTGCGCATCATCATCCCAACTTTCATTCGGCGTATCGCCACGTAGCACACGATCCTGTGCAAACATTTCTGCCAGTTCTTCGCGCGCCTTTTTGGCCAAAGGCACCAATTTTGTCATGTCTCCGCGATGCGGATAAAACTCATGTACGGTCTTGATATTGTGAGCACGAAATTTCATCGCGGCCTGTCGTGCGCGATAGGCGCCAAAGCCAAGCTCTTGCAGTGCACGTCGGCCCAGATATAAAGCTGAATCGAACATTTCGCGTTCGATTACGGTGACGCCCAGATCCATCAGATCATAATAATGTGTGACGTTACGCGCCCGCGCAACTATTGGCAATTGTGGGAAAGCGTGGCGTGCTGCGGCGATCAGCCGCACACTGTCTTCTGGATTGTCGATGGCTACCACTAGCATTCGCGCTTTGGCGGCGCCAGCAGTCTTCAGTAAATCGATACGGGTGGCGTCACCATAAAAAACTTTGAATCCGAATTGACGTAGCAGTTCTATCTGATCTGGATCATGATCAAGTATCGTCAAGTTGATCCGATTGGCGTGTAGCAAGCGGCCGATAATTTGGCCGAAGCGGCCAAAGCCTGCAATGATGACGTGATCATCGTTGTCATCGATATCGTCATCTGGCCGCTTTCGCGCGGCAGCAAAATAAGGTGCGACCAGCTTGTCGTAGATGATGAGTAAAAACGGTGTGGTGACCATTGACAGGGCAACCACAGCGATCAGGATAGAGGCCGTTTCATGAGAAAACACTTTGGCGGTGGCCGCTGCGCCAAACACCACAAAAGCAAATTCACCACCTTGCGATAGCAACGCTGCGAACAAGAATTGCTGTTCGCGAGGGATCTTGAACGCTTTGCTGAGCAGGTATAGCACACAGATTTTGATCAGCAAAAAAGTGGCCAGCAATTCTACGATCAGCAACGCATGGGTGATGAAAACGCCGAAATCGACAG
This sequence comes from Glaciimonas soli, assembly GCF_009497155.1. Taxonomy (GTDB): domain Bacteria; phylum Pseudomonadota; class Gammaproteobacteria; order Burkholderiales; family Burkholderiaceae_D; genus Glaciimonas; species Glaciimonas soli. The sequence goes on along the minus strand of NZ_WINI01000004.1, from coordinate 3,429 downwards.
ACATGCCTACCGCAATAAAAAACAAACCTAGCAACAAGCCTTTGAAAGGCTCTAAATCGGTTTCCAGTGCATGACGATATTCCGAATCGGCTAACAACACGCCGGCCAGAAATGCACCCAAAGCCATCGACATACCGACCCATTCCATCAATAAACCAGTGGCGATGACTAGAAAAAGCGCGAAAGCGGTAAAAATTTCTCGCAATCCGGTCATCGCCATCATGCGTAACAAAGGGCGAATCAGATAGCGACCGCCGATGATCAAGGCGGCAATGACGACTATTACTTTGACGGCAGTCAGCCAGCCTTGACCACTGCCATGAGCGACAGCTACGCCGAGAAAAGGCACGATGGCAATCATCGGAATAGCGGCAATATCCTGAAACAACAAAATGGAAAAGCCAGCAGTGCCGGCAGACGTGGATGTCAGTTTGCGTTCGCCCAGAGTTGCCATGACGATCGCTGTGGAAGACAAGGACATGCCCAGAGCAGCGATCAGCGCGGTTTTCCAATCAGCGCCATAGGCGATTGCCGCGCCGAATAAAACCAGCGTGACGCTGGCTACTTGGGCGCCGCCCCAGCCAAAGATAGGTCGCCGCAACGACCATAAACGCTTAGGATCAAGTTCTAGTCCGATCACAAACAACAGTAATACGACACCAAATTCAGCAAAATGCAGGATGACTTCAACGCCCGTGATTAAGCCAAATCCCCACGGACCGATCGCCATGCCAGCCAGTAAATAGCCGAGCACTGCACCCAGCCCAAGTCGTTTTGCAATCGGCACCACGGCTACTGCTGCGCCCAAATAAACTAATGCGTTGAACAGAAGATTGTGTTCCATGAATTTAGTCGACTTCGTGAGTTGATGAGGGAGAGCCGTTGATTGTCTGCAATTCAGGCCAATGCGGATAAGTTGCGAGGCGCTCGCGATAAAGATCGATGTGGGCGAGTAAAGCGGCTTCATTTGCTTGATGAGCGCCATGCAAAATGTGCGGCGGTAGCCAGCGCATGCCACATAGTTGTGCCGTTTGTTGATAAGGCGGCAGGAAGACTGAGAATGGTAGCCGATTGTGCCCCTCTTCCCGATAAGACGCTTCACTGCCGCCAGTTGTGGCGACTAACCAGAAATCCTTACCGCGCAACGCGTTGCCATCGGGGCCGTATGCCCATCCCGGTGTGAGCACCATATCGACCCATTGTTTAAGCAGTGCTGGCATGCTGTACCACTGAATTGGATGTTGAAACACAATCAAATCAGCAGCGGCCACCAAGCTTTGCTCCCGGCGCACAGCGATATGAAAGTCGGGATAAGTTTCATATAGGTCATGTAAATGCACATGCGCCAATGAAGCCACTGAATCGGCCATGCGTTGATTGATGCGCGAATGATGCGGAGTCGGGTGGGCGTACAAAACTAAAATATTCGGTATCGGTTTCATAGTGGTTGCGATTGCTGGCTGTGTACTAAGCATATACTTTGTTATCGGACTGACGCAAAATCGTTTTGGCAGTGTCGAATCACATTGCCTTGTCGCTGTATTGTCAGCGATAACAAGCTTTGGTGAATTTGTTATCGGGACAATTTTACGTATGGGGCGGGGATATTTTTACGTTGCTTGTAGTCTACCTATATTCTTCTTTTCTATTCGGACAACATGGCTGATATAAAAAATATGGATACTAAACCTGATGCAGGTGTTGATTCAGTCACTCCTGACGCAATTGATCCTGCGGTTGCGGTTGCTTCGGATTCGTATGGTGCGCAACCTGCATCCGCCGCTGCGAGTACTCAGACACCTTTATCGCAAACCGCCGCGCAAAATCAAAATCATCAACCGGCGCAGTCTGTTTCCAGTTTGAAGAACGATGAGGCGCCGTGGGGGCAGGTGTGGAATTTGATTGCCGCACGTTTCCGCGCATTGTCTGATAAGGCCGGGCGCCGCATGATGCAGCGCACCTTGAAGATTGGTATTTCAGCGCGGATTTTTCACCCGGAAGAGGGGGCGAAGGGATTGCGTGGGCGGACTTTGCAATATTTGGAGGAATCCATTGCGCAATGGGTGATGTCGCGTGATGTGATGGTATTCATGATTCCGACGGTCAATACCAATGGTCTGGTGCATCCCAGCAGCATCCGCTTGCGTGATTACGCCAAACATTTGGATGGCCTTGTGCTGCAAGGCGGTGCCGACGTCTCGCCTCAAAGTTATGCAGAAGCGGTGACCCGACCGGAGTGGGGTGGTGATCGGGTTCGTGATATGTATGAATTGGAGTTGTTGCACGAATTCATCGAGGCAGGGAAGCCGGTTTTAGGAGTTTGCCGTGGTTGTCAGTTAATTAATGTGGCACTAGGCGGCACCTTATATCAAGATATTGCAAGCGATGTTCCAAGCTCAATTACTCACGTGAACGAGGATTATGAGCGTCTGCATCACGCGGTTAAGTTTCCGCCAGGATCGTCACTGGCAGGATTGTTTCATTCTGAGAAAGAGTGGGTCGTCAATTCCATTCATCATCAGGCCGTCAAGGATTTGGGGCGAGATTTAACGGTGGAGGCGATTTCTTGCGATGACAACATCATTGAGGCAATTCGTTACCGCAAAGCACCGTTTGTCATGGGATTGCAGTGGCACCCTGAATTTCATCGCGCAAGCGGCCCGGCATTGCTCGATTGCACCCCAATTTTGGATGGGTTTTTACAAGCCGCACGTGCAACGCGCTTCTGACTTAGGCTTTTTATAGAAAGTTAAAAAAAACAGTAAAAATTACTGTATTCCACTTGTGATTTTGAAAAATCTCGTAGTATACTGCGCGACCCAAACGTGATTGGGTTCGCCGCAGTTTTTATGGTGTTTTATTTAAAAGAAATATTTTAGGTAAAGCTGCTAATAAATATTGACAAATGACGAGTCTTTCACTATAGTCTTGGGTTCCGTGCGGGGAGGTGGTCGAGTGGTTAATGGCATCAGACTGTAAATCTGACCTCGAGAGAGTACGCTGGTTCGAATCCAGCCCTCCCCACCAAATGGATTCAGTAGTGAAAATAACGTGGTAGTGAATGTGGAAATGATCTCGCGGGTGTAGCTCAATGGTAGAGCCGAAGCCTTCCAAGCTTAAGACGAGGGTTCGATTCCCTTCACCCGCTCCAGTTCTGTGTTTAGCGTAAATGAAGCGTAGCTCTTGTAGCTCAGTGGTAGAGCACTCCCTTGGTAAGGGAGAGGCCACGTGTTCAATCCACGTCAAGAGCACCAAAGAATTCCTGTGTCAATTTCTTGATTGATGCAAAAAAGAAGTAAATGTTTTTCATCTGTAGTCGCAGTCGGGCGTGTGCCTGAGCATTCTTATCAAATCATTAGGAGTTCAAAATGGCAAAAGGCAAATTCGAACGGACCAAGCCGCACGTAAACGTCGGTACTATCGGCCACG